>OZ245892.1:0-2310000 GCA_965229605.1 Alphaproteobacteria bacterium
GGCGAATTTGAGGGTCCAGTCTTCGACAACCGGCAGGTAATAGGCTGTATTGAGGGTTGTTTTCATATATTCCATGGTTCCGCCGAGGCCGGTGAAGTCGGTGGATAGAGAGATAACGCCGCCTTCGGTTGGATCGATACGGCTGTTGCGCTTGTCAAAGGTCAGTCGTTGCCCGATGGTTGAGAGATCATGTTTGCCGGAATCGTCCTGGATATATTCGCTTGCGCTGTCGGAGATATTATAGACCTCTTCCCTTGCAAAGCGGTAGCGCAAAAGCTGGCGCCAGTTCTTGTCGAGGTCATAGCCGAGGCGCACGCCAGCCCCGCTACGGCGATTATCGAAGGAGGCTGAATCCTGATAATCGGTCAGCGTATGGAAGACATCGAATCCGGCGGAGAGTTCTTTTTCCAGAAAGTAGGGTTCGGTAAAGCTGAGGTCGATTGACTGGCGACGTTGAGCCAGTCCGAGGGCCAGGCGCAAGTCCTGCCCCCGGCCCATGAGGTTTCTTTCGCGCAACTGTAATTGGGCCAGTGCTCCGTCCGAGGAGGAATAGCCCGCCCCGACTGACAATTCACCGGTTGATTGTTCTTCAACCTCGACATTGACGACTGTTTTGTCATCTCCGCTGCCGGGGACATTGCTGACGTTGACCTTGCTGAAATAGCCGAGGTTCTGGATATTGCGCCGTGATCTGGAAAATTGGTCGCTGTTAAAGACATCGCCTTCGACCAGTTCAATTTCCCGGCGGATCACTTCATCAAGGGTGCGGACATTGCCCTGAATATCCACCCGTTCGACAAAAACCCGGGGAGCTTCCAGAATTTCAAAGGTGATATCAATCGTTTGTTCAACGGGATTGCGCTGGGGAACCGTGCGGACATTGACAAAGGCATAGCCTTCATTCCCGGCGGCGGTTGATACAAGGCTGACGGTATCGCTGACACTGTCCGCATCATACCAGTCGCCTGTTTCAAGTTCGATGAGCGGTTTCAAGGGCTCTGCCGGTAGATCCGGAATCCGGGAGACCAGATCAAACGTGCCAAAGCGATAGCGCGGGCCTTCTTCCAGCGTAAAGGTAATGAAGAAATCTTTCTGGTCTTCGGTGAGTTCGGCAACCGCCGAGGTCACACGAAAATCGGCAAAACCGTTGGCCAGATAATAGCGGCGCAATAATTCCTTGTCGAAATTCAGCTTGTCCGGATCGTAGGTGTCGCCAGAGCCAAAGAAGCGATACCAGCGGCTTTCCTTGGTATTGATAACATCGGCCAAGGCCCCGTCGCTGAAATAACGGTTTCCGACAAAACTCACGCCGCGAATGCCGGTTTTCTCGCCTTCCTTGACTTCAAAAACCAGGTCAATCCGGTTTTGCTCAAGCTCGATAATTTTAGGCGCAACCGTGGCCGCAAAGCGACCACTGCGCCGATACAGGTCCAGAAGCCGCTGCACATCCGACTGAACGCGGGTGCGGGTATAAACAACGCGTGGGCGAAGCTGGACTTCAGCTTCAAGCACCTCGTCATCAATCTTGTCATTGCCTTCAAACACAATGCGGTTGATGATCGGATTCTCGACCACCCGCACAACCAGAATATCGCCGCGCTGTTCAATATCGACATCCGCAAATAATCCGGTGGCAAAAATACGCTTGAGCGCGCCATTCAATACTTCCTGATTGACCCGCTCTCCAATCGTCAGGCCCAGATGGGCAATGACAGAAAAATCTTCAATCCGCTGTTCCCCTTCAACCACAATATCGCGCAAGATAACGCCGTCTATTGGACCAATATCCAGCCCGGGACTGGTTGTCTGCTCGTCTGGATCAAGAGTGCCGCCAGCCGGGGCCGGAACAACAATAGCCGGATTCTGACCCGCTTGCGAATTTGCAGATTGGGCCTTGGCCGATTCAATAAAAGCAGATTCAACAAAAGCGGCCTGAGAAAGACCGATCAAAGAAAGGGCCAAAAAGGAAAATATGCCTGTGCGTGCCGATAAACTGCCAGAGGATATCGACTTGCCAAGATTATTTTTTAGACCGATCATTCAAAATCCATATTTGAATTAGCTTGTTATCATAAATTAGATGGGCCCAAATTGGCCGGGCACAAATTAGATGGACACAAACCAAACACGCGCAGTTTGTTGCTTTTGCTACAACAATCACCTGCCCCTGTAAAGGATTCCCGGCTTGATTGCCGATGATTCCTGACGATTTCTATGCGACGACTTGCACTATTGTTGCACTATTGATGCCAATCGGGCTTCTTTTTCGCCAAATCTTCTGGAAGAGCCGTGATAATCACCATAGCAGCGGCGATTCCGTTTTCATCGGTCAGCGAAATATCAATCGTCGGGCAGAGTTCATCTGGTGTAAGGCTGTTCAGTTTTTTTGCGGCTCCGCCCGCAAGGCGCAGCATCGGTTTGCCGGATGGCAGCGACCAGCATTCGATATCGCGCCAGAAAACCCCTTGCCGAAAGCCGGTTCCAAGGGCCTTGGCGCAGGCTTCCTTGGCGGCAAAAAACTGGGCATAGCGGGCGGCCCGTTTGAAGGGTCGCCGTTCAGCCCGGTATTGTTCGGATTCCGTAAACAGGCGGTGGGTAAAGCGGGTTTGATAGCGTTCCAGTGTCTGCGCAATCCGCTTTATATCGCAATGATCAATACCTGTTCCCAAAATCATTGTCGCAAGTTTTCAGGAAAAAGAGACGGCAGGACGATCTGTTTTTTGTGCCGCCGGTTGAATGGTGCCGAGTACTTCCGGGTCTTCCCCCAAGGCAGAAAGGCGGCTTAGAACATCCGCTTGTTGATCGGGCGCAACCATCAAAAGCAGGCCAAATCCGCAGTTAAAGGTGCGCCGGAAGTCAGAAAGCGGGACTTGCCCTTTTTGCTGCAACCAGGAAAAAACCGGCGGCAGAGGCGGCATTTGTATTTGCGCCATCAGGCCTTCTGGCAGGATTCGGGGCAAATTTTCTTCAATCCCGCCGCCCGTTATATGGCAAATACCATGAATGGCGGCTGGAAAGGCAGAGAGTAGCTCCAGCACCGGTTTGACATAGATACGGGTCGGGGTCAGCAAAACCTCCCCCAAAGAATAGGTGCTGTTCCAGCTTGCCGGGGCCGGGGCGGTGACATCAACCCCTGTTTGTTCAATGATTTTATGGATCAGCGAAAATCCGTTGGCATGCGGCCCGCTGGATTCCAGCCCGATGATCACATCGCCCGGCTGCACGCGCTCCGGGGTCAGTATTTGATCGCGCTCTACGGCCCCCAGGATAAATCCGGCCAGATCATAATCATCGGCCTGGTAATGGCCCGGCATTTCTGCGGTTTCCCCGCCCCCCAGCGCGCAACCTGCCAGCATACAGCCTTCAACAATGCCTTTTAAAACATTCTGGGCAATATCCGGCTGCAATTTCCCGCAGGCGTAATAATCAAGGAATAAAAGCGGCGTCGCCCCTTGCACGATCAAATCATTGGCACACATGGCGACCAGATCAATCCCTATCGTCTGGTGCTGGCGCAGTTTCAGGGCCAACCGCAATTTTGTACCCACCCCGTCGGTGGAGGTCAAAATAAGCGGGTCGGTAAATCCGGCAGCTTTGGGGTCGAATAACGCGCCAAATCCGCCAATGGCTGCCCCGGCTCCGGGACGTCTGGTGCGAGCAGCAAGCGGGCGGATATAATCCACCAGCCGATTTCCGGCCGCAATATCAACCCCGGCCTGTTTATAGGTCAGGCCTTTTTGCGCAGGTGGGGGCGAAGGGTCTGTCATAAATATGTCCTGAATTTTACTGTAGGCCCTTTATGCCCGTTTATAAAGAACAAAAGCTGCCAAATGCAAAAAACATCGTCTCAAAAGCGGTTTTTCAAAAAATACCCTGGTCCGTTTCTGTTGATCCCATAAGGATTTTATCAAAAATACAAAAGGAGACACCAATGAAATTCAGCCCTCTTTCCCCGAAAGCAACCCGCACCCCGATGATGGGGGTTCTGCTTGGTTTAGGCCTCGGCTTAGGCGTTATTCTGGCTGATAGCAGCACTGCCAAAGCTGACTCGCTTGATAACCTGATGCGCGCCCGGGCTTTGATGCTGTCGGACATGCTCAACCCGTCCTTGACCGCGCATGAACGGTCAGAGAAAATGCAAGGCGCCAAGCGGCGGATTGTTGACTATGAACGCCTTGCCCTGCGCGATGATGAGCTGAAAGGCAAAAACACCCCGACAATCCGCTGGGCTTTTTCAAACTATGATCTGGCTTTTCTGGGCCATGCCTCGTTAGAGAAAAACCGGCTGCTGAGCGATCACTGGCTGGAGCAACTGGGCATCACCACCCATGCGATCATGAATGCAGACAGCGGGTGGAAGTAAAATGTCTCAAACATTTGAAGGCTTTGAGACTTCCCCGTCCTTGGCAGGGTCACCTATGACGACCTCTATTACGACTTCATGGGTCCAGCATTTTCTGGTTCTCTCCAGAGCAACCAGCTATCTGATGGGCGGGCTGATTCTGGTCCTGACCATCACCGTCATCGTCACCTCTCGCTCAATCGGCGATATCGCTCTATGGGGAGAACGGGTGCTTGGCGGCGCCTTCATCGGGCTGATGGCTGCCTTGACCCTGCTGTCCATCTATAGCTGGGTGCGCATGGAACAGACTTGTGGCACTGCAGCGGCTAAAAGCTGGCTCGAAGCCGGACTGCAAGCCGCAGGCGGGATCACCACCGTGGCCCTGACCTATACGCTGCTTGGGATAAGCCTCGGCATCGGGTCGCTATCCGATCAGGTGCTTACTCCCGACACTGTCCAGGATATCATCAAAGCCCTGACTGCTCAGTTCTCGCTGGCCTTTATGACCACCGTCATCGGCTTGCCCCTTTCAACCGTCTTGCGGGCCTTGCTGATGATCGCTGCTGCCCGCCAAAACAACAAGTAAATTAAAACAAAAAATACAGGAGGCTAAAATGAGCAAATATATGCCGGTCCGTGACCTTGCCTTTACCCTTACAGTTGCTGCCGCCTTGTCCTATTTGATTTATGATCAGGTTGGACCGGGAACAGTTGATCCCGTAGCAACCATGCCTGCTGTTCAGCCTGAAATAGAGCAACCCCCAGCAGAGAAGATAGAAGCAGAGAAGCCCGTTCCAGCAGAGAAGATAGAAAAAGAGGAGATAAAAAAAGAGGAGGTGGCTGCTGAACCCGCTATCGTGCAGCCCCCCCCAAAGGCACCCCCAAAGCAGGAGGAACCTCAACAGGTTGCTGCTTTGCCAACGCCAACGCCAGTCGAACCAACGCCAGCGCAAACAGAACCTTCTGTTGCACAGGTCACCGTGGAAAAGCCTGAGCCCGTTCAACCTGAACCAGTTATCTTGGAGCCGGTTATCTCGGAACCCGTGGCAGCAGATGCCTCGCCAGCAGATATACCGGAAACCGATATTATTGACGTTGCCCCCGTCAAGACTCATACTGTCGAAACGCATAGTGTCGAGACTCATAGCGTGCCGGATGCCCCGGCTGTTGTCCTTGCCGAGAACAGCACGCTGATGAGCGCGTCTGAACGCTATCAGGCATTGCAGAATCTGGCGGATGATATGGAAATGCTCTATCTTGAGCTGAGCCACTAAGGCAGAATGTGATGCGTTCAGCAACCATAAAACATGTACCCATAGAACGTTTACAGGGACTCGTTATTCTTTTGATGGCGGTGGTGCTGGCGGCGGTTATTTTATATCGCGAGTGGCCGCAAGCAGCAAAGGACTTGCGGCAAGAAGCCTTGCTCCCGCACATAGAAGAGGTAGCTGAAATAGAGAAAGAGCCGGTTATTGAGCAACCACCAGCCGATTCCGGGGATTTTCAGGAAGCGGTCCGCATTATTTTGCCTCCGCCACCGGTGAGCCCTGTCGATCAGGATATCCCGCCCAGTTTATCAAAAGAGGTGCCAAAAGACGCTCCAAAAGAAGCTCCAGAAGAAACCTCTAAAGTGCAAGAGCCGCCTCAACCAAAAGCACCCCCTCAACCAAAAGCACCCCCTCAACCAAAGGAACCGACACAGCAAGCAGCAAAGCCCACCTCTTCGCCAAAGCCTGTTTCAATCACCCCTTTAACGCCGCTTCCTTCTCCAGAGCCAGCCTCAATAGAGCCAAGCCCGGCAGAACCAGTTCAGGCTACACAAGTCAGCCAGCCTGTGCATGAAATTAAACCTTTAACTGCTCCAAAGCCTCAAGTGCAAAAAGAACAGCCGCAAGAAGAAATAGCAGAGCCGGTTGAAATCAAACCCGCCGCCCCCCCTTCGCCTCAACCTGCGCCGCCTCAAGAGATATATGAAGAAGCTGAACCTGCCCAAAAAATAAAGGCAAAAGAAATCCCGATAAAAGAAATACCGGTAAAAGAGATTCAGGCGAAAGGTCGTCCTCTATTGCGGCTGATGGAATATGGGCAAGGATCGGCCGTGAATATCGCCTGGCCTGCCAATTCAAGCGCCATGACTCGCTTATATGATGAGCTTAACCGGTGCTACGGCATGGAATCGCTGGTCATCCATCAAGGACGCTTATATAATAGGGCCGGTTTATTTGAGCCAAATCAGGATCGCTACAGCAGCTTTATGCGGGAAGTTCAGGGCCAGATTCCGCCGCGTGAGTCAGAGTTTTTGCGGAAAATTCCGGTCTCCGGTGCGCCTGTCCGCCTTTTCCCGCGCCGGGTTGATGCGATGCTACTTGGCGGCTTGCATCATTTGCTTGGGCAAGAGGCTATGGAGGGTCATCACATTTCTGGCACCTATTCACTGTCGCAAAACCGCTTGCTGGTGACCGATTTGCGCCTTGACGGGGTGCAGGTCGAAGGCTCCGTTGATCTCACCGCCATCCGCCGTTGCACCTAAACCCTGCATTAAAGATGAAAATATTGCCGGACAGGATAAAACCTCTATGGGTGGTTTTTGCTCTATGTGTGATGGTCCCTATGATCGGGGCCTGCCAGACAACCCGCCCCGTTTCCTATCAATCGCTGGATATACTAGAAGCATCGCCCGAAAAACCGGCAGACTCACGCACCGTCTATTATGAAACAATGGACCGCTATTATTTTCTGGCCCCGACCTGTGTATTTGTAAAAACCGTTGCAAGTGCCGATGATGTGCAGGCTCACCCCGCCCTGGTTGATGCGCTTGATCGCTATTTACGCAGCCGGTTTTCACGCGTCATTGCCCGCGATGAAGTGCAACAGCAGCTTCAGGACTATGCCTTGACAATGGATGAACCCGACCAGCTTAAAACCTTTGCCAGATATGAATCCTGCCCGGCAGTCATGCAGGTTGAACCCTGGCTGGATCAGGATGTCGAACTCGGCATCTGGTATCAAAAGAAACTGGGCGTGGCTTTATCTCTTCAAGAGGTCGAAACTGGCGAGATTCTATGGCAGGCCCGCCATACCACCGGGCGTTCAGATGGCAGTATCCCGACCAGCCCGCTTGGCCTGCTGGTTGGCGTTGTCCAGGCAGCCAATTTGCGCAGCGATGAAGAAGCGATTTATTCGCTTGCCGATGACATCATGCGCCGCATCATCAAAACGCTGCCAGATTTGCGGTATTAGCATGAAAGCAGAATATCTTGACATTTAACGGTGTCTGCTTTCTTTTCCTTATTAGGGTCCTGACCCTAGCCTACATCAAATAAAACCGGAAAAGGAACATCGGGCATGAGCAAACCTGTGATTGGATTTATTGGCATTGGTTATATGGGTGGCGGGATGGCTAAAAATATCGTCACCAAAGGCTATTCTTTGTATTTTATGGCCAATAAAAAGCGGGAAGTCGCTGAACGGCTGCTGGGGCTTGGCGCAAAAGAAGTCAAAAGCCCGCGCGCACTGGCTGAAGCCTGCGATATTGTTCATCTGTGCCTCAATAGCTCCCCGGCGGTGGAGGAGACCGTGATGGGCGAAAACGGCCTTTTGTCTGCCGGGCGCAAGGGGCTGATTATTATTGACACCTCGACCTCTGATCCGGTGTCAACGCTGCGTTTGGCTGCGCATTGCGCCAAGGTGGAGACGCATTTTGTTGATGCACCGCTAAGCCGCACCCCCAAAGAGGCCGAAGCTGGCACGCTGGATTGTATGATCGGGGCTGAGCCTGAAATTCTGGAAAAAATCTATCCGGTGATTGAAACCTGGTCCACCAATATCATTCCGATGGGGGCGGTTGGCAATGGCCACAAGATGAAGCTGGTCAATAATTTTGTCGGGATGAGCTATGCCATTTTATATTCAGAAGCCCTGGCTCTGGCCCGAAAAGCCGGGCTGAGCATTGAACAGTTTCACAGCGTGATCGGGTCAGGCCGGATGCGCAGTGGCTTTTATGATACTTTCATGCAATATGTCCATGATGGCGACAAGAATGCCCATAAATTCACCCTTGAGAATGCGCTAAAGGATATGAGTTATGTGACAGCCCTTGCCAATGATCTGGGGCTGAATAACCCGGTGCAAGCTTCGGTGCGCAATAGTTTTGCGCTGGCGGTCGCTGCCGGTCATGGCGGAGATTTCATCCCGCAAGTTTCTGATTTTATTGCCCGTATCAACGGGGTGCAGGGCGATAAGAACTCTACAGGAGGAGCCGATCAATGAGTGAAACCCATAAAAAAATCGGGCTGGTAACCGGGGCTGGAAGCGGAATTGGCCGGGCCTGCGCCCTTGGCCTGCATCAGGCCGGATTCCGGCTTTATCTGGTGGGGCGGCAAAAAGAGACCTTGCAGAAAACCTGCGATCTTGCGCCAGATGGCTCTGCGGATGATCTGATTATCCATCCGTGTGATTTAACCATTGATTCCGATGTTGACCGTTTGTTTGCCCGAATTGCCGATGAATCCGGACGGCTCGATCTGGTGTTTAATAATGCCGGAACCAGCGCCCCGGCGATTTCCCCGGATGAACTCTCCATGGACAGTTGGCGCAAGGTGATGGATATCAATGTCACGGCCCTTTTTAATTGTGCGCGCCAGGCCTTTGGCTTGATGAAAAAGCAGAACCCGCGTGGGGGAAGGATTATCAATAATGGATCGATTTCAGCCCAGACCCCGCGCCCGTTTTCTGCACCCTATACGGCCAGCAAACATGCGGTCACGGGTTTGACCAAGGCCCTTTCGCTGGATGGCAGAGAATTTGATATCTGTTGCGGGCAAATTGATATTGGCAATGCGGCCACCGATATGACGCAGCGGATGAATGACGGGGTCTTGCAAGCCGATGGAGAATTGCGCCCGGAACCCTGCATCAATGTCAAGGATGTGGCAGATGCGGTTTGTGCGATGGCGGCAATGCCTTTGACGACAAATGTTCTTTATTTCAATGTGATGGCAAACCGGATGCCGTTTGTTGGTCGCGGTTAGCATTCAGGGGGGTAGTAGATGACCCGGTAAGGATGCGGCAGAGGATTTTGATAATCACATGATCACTTAGATCAGGGGTGCAATAGAGGAAATTATCGACTGTTGCCAGGTCCGCCAGATCGTCATAGGCGGTGCAGTCAATTCTCTCCAGCCCGTCAATTTCTGGAGAATCTGTGGCGAGCAAGAAGCCGATTCCCTGATTGGCGGCGATCATGCGGATAAAGGCTTCGCGGCTGGACACTTCTGCCAGAATATTGGTGTCGAGGCCAAGACGATGATGGATTTGATCTTGTAGAATACGGGTCAACGAGCCTTTGGTGCGCGATACAACTGGATATTGGGCGAGCATTTCCTTTAGCCCGTTTAGATCAAGTCTGTTCCGGGGTGTTTTCTTATCCGGCGACTTCAGGAGGAAGAGTTTGCTTTTTCCAAGCCAGATTCGGCTAAGCTGGTTGTTATCATTCAGATAGGCATCATCATCAGAGCGATGGGCGATGAGGATATCAATTTTACCGGCCGCCAGCATTTCAACGAGATGCGCATGATTGCTGTCGAAGAAGCGCACGAGATATTTATCTGACACTTTATTGAGCGAATCGATGACGGGCAGCACCTGCGAGATGCCTTCAACGCCGAGGTTAAAGGTTTTGGTGCGTCTATTTTTTGCTTTTTTCAGCAGTTTGGTGATATTTTTCTCGGCTGAAAAGAGCGGGTCAGTTTTCTTTTTTAAGGAGCGGCCGATAGGGGTGAGTTCAATCGCATTGGCTTTGCGGCTGAATAACTGGATATTGTAATAGGCCTCCAGTTCCTTGATTTGTGTAGATATTGTGCTGGGGACGATATTGAGATACTGGGAGGCCGCAAAGACGCTGCCGTAATGGGCTGTCCAGTGGAAGCTTCTGATCCATTTATATTGCATGGTTGTCTCTCCTTGATTGGGAGGACAAAAAGCATCTCATTTATAGATTGTAAAGCCCGTATCTCTTTACGGGCGAATCAGAAAACAGTCCTGGCCACGGGCACGGATATTTGCACAGAGATTGATCGCCGCCCCTTCATCGGGAAGCGGACCAACCCGCACCCGAAAATAGGGCTTGCCGTTGACCTGCACGGGCTCGATGCCCAGGGTGAGGCGTTGAAGCAGGTCCGGGTGCAAGGCCTGTTGCGCCCGCCAGAAGGATTCGGCTTCTTGCTGAGATTTCAGGGCCGCCAGCTGGATTCGCCAGGGGTTTGGCCCGCCTGCCGGGTTTTGGAGGGCCGGGTTTTGGAGAGTTGTATTTTGTGGAACTGGATTTTGGGAAACTGGCGATAAACTGGCTTGTTGTTGAGCGGCTTGTTGTTGCGCTACCTGCTGTTGCGATTCAGCTTGAGGGGCAACACGCGGGGCGGGCAAACTGTCATCGGGTTGCGGCACCGCCCCATTTTGAGAAACGGCGGCGTTATCTGGCGCCGCAGGTTGCGGGTCTGTAATCGCTTCTGGCTCCAGCTGAGAACCAAAGGCCGCAGGCAGCCTTGTTTGATCAATACGTTCGGCCTCGACAGCGATGTCCTCGGGGGACAAGGGCGGCGGATTGACAATACTGGGCAAGTCCGGGCTGGATAATTCTCCGGTATCTCCTGAAGGCGCCCGCTCGCCTTGCCGCTCCAGCGTGCCAAGAAGCGGACGCATCGGGTCTTCCGGGGCTGGCAGCAAGGCTTCAATCTGGTCCGGGTCTTCTTGCCCGTCAAGCTGGCCATCCAGCTGGCTGTAAATTTGTGGCACCGGATCAGGGATCGGCAACCCGCCCGGGGCGTCCGGCGCACTTTTAATCGGCCCGGTGGCCTGCAAGGTGGGGGCGGCAGCTTCTGACCCTTTCAGCACCCCCTGATTATAGGCATACCAGACTCCGGCCCCGATCAACAATGTGCCAAGCAGCATAATTAGCAACAGGAAATAATTGATCCCGCCAGCCGATGCGGCAAGCAGCGGGGCCTGCAAAGAGCTTTTCAAAACTGAAGACTGGCCTTTTTCGGTTGTTTGGGATTTTGACGTTTGGGCTCTTTGTTTTTGGGGTCTTGCCGGTTGAGAGGCATCGGACGCCCGGTCGTTTCTCTCTTGAGAACTGGCCTGATAATTGTCTTGGTAATCGTCTTGATAACTGGCATCCTGGCTGGAACCTATACGCTTGCCAGGCCTCAGCAAATCATCAGACTGTCCGCCATCATCCAGATCATGCGGGAGATTACGTTGGGCCATATCATGTCGAGTTGGGGCACCCGGTCTTTTGTTTTGAACCGATGTCAGGCTGCGTTCTAATTCTTGTAAATCATCCATAAGAGGTCGCTTTAGAAAATTCGTCAATCAGGGCCTTGCCCTGCACCCATGATTCCTTTCCTCGCAATTATAATACCATCGCGCCAATCAGCCCCGATAATCATATAAAACGGGTGCTAATATTTGCGCAATAACCCCACCAGACGCCCTTGTATCCGCACATCGCCCGGCGGATAAAAATGCGTTGCATAATGCCGGTTTGCAGGCTCAAGCGCGATTTGATTATTTTGAACGTTAAACCGCTTCAACGTGGCTTCGGATTCCTCAATCAGGGCGACAACAATATCCCCAATCTCGGCCCGTTCGCGCCGTTCAATCACAACCGTGTCGCCGTCAAAGATACCGGCCTCAACCATCGAATCCCCTTCAATTTCAAGGGCATAATGATCACCCTTCCCCAGCATGGTCCCCGGCACTTCAACCATCATGCTTTCATCGCGCAAGGCTTCAATCGGGGTGCCCGCCGCAATCCGTCCATAAAGCGGAATCTGTATAATCGGCCCGGAGGTCGGACGGAGCATCGCTGGACGGCTGCCAAAAGTCTCCCGGCGTGCCTTGTCAGCCCGGCGAGTGCGAATCGGCAAGGCTTCCCGGTCTATATTTTCAGGCAGGCGCAAAACCTCCAGCGCGCGGGCGCGATTAGGCAAGCGACGCAAAAATCCACGCTCCACCAGCCCTTCCAGCAGCCGATGAACGCCTGATTTCGATTTTAAACGCAATCCATCGCGCATTTCATCAAAAGACGGCGAAACCCCGTATTTTGCCAGATGAGTATGGACCAGAATCAACAGGTCATATTGTTTGCGGGTCAGCATTTTTGTCTCGCATAGAAATAGAAGCAGGATAGCTTTAGGCTAATATTATGTTATGATCTATATTTGTTCTTTTTCAATGTCAATAAAAAATTACAGGAGTCATTAACTTCCAATACCCTCCAGCCGCTCCTGACGTTCAAAATAGAGGTCAAGGGCCTGAATAACCCCCTCCATCACCTTCTTTCGGTAGGCATCGGATTTCAGATTCTTTGTATCCTCCCTGTTCGATAAATAGCCAAGTTCAATAAGAACAGAAGGGACTTTCGGAGATTTCAGCACAGCAAATCCGGCAAAACGGTGCGGAGAGGACAGCATCCGCACTTTTGGAGACAAGCGATCAACCAGCATTTCTGCCAGATGCCAGGAGCTTTGATTGACGCTTTGCTGGGCAAGGTCGATCAGAATAGACGAGACTTCCGGGGTAAATTCATCGAGATTTGTTCCGGCGATAATATCTGATTTATTTTCCTTGCGGGCAAGGGCGGCGGCTTCGGCATCACTGGCGCGGTCCGACAGGGTATAGATAGACAGCCCGCGCAGGCTGGCCTTGGCATGACTGTCTGCATGGAGGGAGAGGAACAGATCGCCATTGACTTTATGCGCGGCTTCATAGCGTTTGCGCAAGGGGATAAACAGATCACGGCTGCGGGTCAGATGGGCATCATAGCGTCCGGTATTTTGCAAGGCCTTGGCCAGGGCCCGCGACACAGGCAGCACAATATCTTTTTCATAGGTGCCGTCCTGACCAATCGCGCCGGGATCAACGCCGCCATGGCCCGGATCAATCACGATCATTGGCCGGTCCTTTCGTTGTTGCAGGGTGACCGGGGCGATCCGGGCTTGCTGCCGATCATTATCTGCCTGATATTCGGACCAGTCGTTCGAGGCCAGGGTGACGATTTTTTGCGCCCCCTGGTCTTCAACAAGATCAATCACCAGCCGGGGGCCGACCTCACTGGTGCGTTCAATACGAAAATGCTGCGACACTTTTGCGGCTTTCGACAGGTCAATCACCAGCCGCATGACCCCTGGTTTAAACAGGCCAATCCGGTAGCCCTGCATCACGCCAAGCCGGTGATCAGGCCGGGCGCGCACCCCTTGCCAGTCCACTTCGGGAATATCAACCACAACCCGGTTGGGGTCGGCCAGGGTAAAAATATGATAGGGCAGCGGGCGTTGGGCTTCGATCACAAAACGGGTGACCCCGTTGCTGGTGCCACTGCGCACATCCTTGATGGTGGTGTAAATTGATTCTTCCTGCGCCTGGCTGATGGCCGGATAAAAGCCGATGATCAGAACCAGAAGCAAATGCCAGACAAGAATCCTTAACTGGACCATCATTGGGCCATCCGCTTTAAAAGAAAAGGGGCCAGTTCTCTGGCGGCTTGCGGCGGGGAAAGGTCCCCTGCATTTATCCGCTTTTCGATTGTCTGGCGTTTATCGCTAAAATCATCGGTGTCCGTTGCTTTTGCCATTTCCTGCAAGACCTCTGTTTTCAATTCATGGCTGAGCCAGTGGCGCATCTGCGCAGCCCGCCGTGCCGATAAATGCCCATTGGCGAAAAGCTGGTGGCCGCTTTCTTCAATCGCGCCATAGGCTTCAGGCAGACCGGCACCGGTTTGTGATGAAACCGTCTGGACATGCGGGGCAGCAGATCGGCTGTCAACTGAGGTCCCCCTGAACATATGAAGTGCCGATTCATATTGGCTGGCGGCGGTTTGTGCCACGCTTTCCAGAATGCCATCGGCTTTGGTGACAAAGATAAAATCAGCCAGTTCCATGGTGCCGCGCTTTAAGCCTTGCAACTCATCACCGCCTGCCGGAGCCAGCAGCAGAATATAGAGATCGGACAAATAACGCGCCCGGGTTTCGGCCTGTCCGACTCCAACCGTTTCAAGGATAATCCGTGAAAAGCCAGCAGCATCCAGCAGGGATAGAACGGTGGCTGTCTGGGGACTCAATCCCTGTTCGGCCCCGCCAGACGCCGCCGGGCGAATGAAACAGTTTTTTTGGGCCGCCAGGTCGGGCATCCGGGTTTTATCGCCAAGAATAGACCCGCCGCTGACCGGGGAAGAGGGATCAATCGCCAGCACCGCCAGTTTTTCCCCCTTGCCAAGCATCTGTTTCCCCAGGGCTTCAATAAAGGTTGATTTGCCTGCGCCCGGCGGTCCGGTAATCGCCAGCCGCAAGCTGTTTGTCGTCTGTTTCTCGGAAGACGGTGTGCGGAGGGCAGAAATCAGGGCTTCGGCTGTGCGCCGGTCCTCTGGCCTGGTTGATTCGGCCAGCGTAATGGCTTTGGCAAGCAAACGGCGGTCATTTTGCTTGATTGCTGCCGCCCAGTCCTGAACCGCGCCGGCTTCCATGTTCGGGACCCTAAACGGTTGTAAAGATTAAACTGGCGTTTGTTCCGCCGAACCCGAACGAGTTTGACAGAACAGTTTGTATAGAATGATCCTGTGCTGTTAGCGGCACCAGATTCATATCGCATCCGGGGCTGGGGTCTGCCAGATTCAAGGTTGGCGGGGCCACCCCGGTTTGCAGACTTTTGAGGGCAAAGATGGCTTCAACGGCACCGGCGGCCCCCAACAGATGGCCGATAGAGGATTTGGTTGAGGACATGACGGCTTTCCCGGCATGATCGCCCAGCAGCCGTTTGACGGCCCCATGTTCGATTTCATCGCCAAGCGGGGTCGAGGTGCCATGGGCATTGATATAATCAATCGCTTCGGCTTCAAGCCCGGCACTGCGCAAGGCCCCCTGCATGGCCCGGTAAGCCCCGTCGCCAGAGCTTGCCGGGGCGGTGATATGATGGGCGTCGCCGGAGAGACCATAGCCCGCAACCCGGCCATAAATCTTGGCTCCCCGGGCTTTGGCGCGGGTTTCTTCTTCCAGAACCAGCACCCCGGCGCCTTCGCCCATGACAAAACCATCGCGGCCCTGATCCCAGGGGCGGGAGGCTTCTTGCGGGCGGTCATTAAAGCCGGTTGAAAGGGCGCGGGCAGCACAAAATCCGGCAATCCCGATGTCGCAGACCGCAGCTTCGGTCCCGCCAGCCAGCATGACATCAGCATCGCCCAGCATAATCAGGCGCGCGGCATCACCAATCGCATGGGTGCCGGTTGCACAGGCGGTGACAACAGAATGATTGGGGCCGCGACAATCATAGCGGATCGACACAAAGCCCGATGCCAGATTGATCAGATTGGCCGGGATAAAAAACGGCGATAACCGCCTTGGGCCGCGATCTCTCAGGGTATAGCCGCCTTGCGTAATGCCATCCAGCCCGCCAATGCCAGAGCCGATAAGAACGCCGGTTCTGTTGGAATCCTCATCCGATTGCGGCCGCCAGCCACAATCCTCAATCGCCATATCAGCCGCCGCCAGCGCATAGGCGATGAAAGGCTCCATCTTGCGCTGCTCTTTGACATCAACCCACTCGTCAATGCTATAGCCACCAGAAGCACGCTGCCCGGCTGGCAACTCCCCGGCAATCCGTGCCGGAAGATGAGACGAATCAAAACGCGTAATCGGGCCAATCCCCGACTCCCCGGCAATCAACCGCTTCCAGGAATACTCAACCCCGACTCCCAAAGGAGACACAAGACCCATCCCCGTGACGACAACATGACGAAGCTGCATGATCAACAAGCAATATAGAAAATATACCGTCGCTACAGCGAATTACTTGCTATTATCCGCAATAAAATCAATCGCATCCTTGATCGTCACGATCTTCTCGGCCGCATCGTCAGGAATCTCGCAGTCAAATTCCTCTTCAAAAGCCATGACCAGCTCAACAGTATCAAGGCTATCCGCCCCAAGATCATCAATAAAATGTGCACCTTCAACCACCTTGTCATCTTCAACACCCAAATGCTCGACAACAATTTTCTTGATCTTCGATGCAATATCATCACGATTTGCGCTCATTCTATCATCCTTTTCTGCAACAAGTGAGTTATCCGCTTATAACAGAGCCCTACAAGCAGGACCACTATAAGATATGTATGTAAATACACTTGCCGTGATCCTCCTGTTTCGTCAAGGTTTCCGTACTATGAATTATAAAGAGAATGCAGCCAGCGATTCTTTCGAGAGCCTGTTGATCCCCAGAGTGATGAAGAATCAGACTCTTGCTTTATTTTCAATCACTATTGATTAAATTTTAATCATATTGGTGGGCTATTTTGAATCAATTATTTTTAATTCCCTGATTTATATAAAAATATTGGACTCGCACCAGCAGCAGAATATGGCACAACCTGTGAATAGTAACAGGCGCACTCTGTGAATAGCGGAATTATGTTAGGGTCAGGACCCTAGAGGAATTGACATAAAGGAGATTAAAAATGGTGCAAGCCATACAAAAAAACATTTTGCGCTTAAATATTTTGCGCTTGGCAGGCTTTTCCCCCGTTCTATTGTTTGGCCTGGTTTTTTGGGGACTGGGCGCAGAAACCGCCTTTGCTCAAGATACAGCGATTGATAAAGCAGATACCGCCTGGATGATTGTCGCCAGCGCACTCGTCTTGATGATGACTCTGCCAGGCCTTGCGCTGTTTTACGGCGGCATGGTGCGAAAGAAAAATGTCTTGGCAATCACAACACAGATTTTTGCCTCGGCCTGTATGTCGGCCTTGCTGTGGATGGTGCTTGGCTACTCGCTGGCCTTCGGCGACGGCGGCTCCCTCAACTGGCTGGTTGGCGGCTTTGACTATGTCTTCTTGAACGGGATCGGACTCGAAGATGCTGGCGGAACAATCCCCGACAGCCTTTTCGTCATGTTCCAGATGACTTTCGCCATCATCACCCCCGCCCTGATCACCGGGGCTTTTGCAGATCGCATGAAATTTTCAGCCTCCCTGATCTTTCTCGGCAGCTGGATGCTGATCGTCTATGCCCCGGTTTGCCACTGGGTCTGGGGCGGCGGATTCCTTGGCGATGAAGGCGTGCTTGATTTCGCAGGCGGCACCGTCGTCCATATCAACGCCGGGATCGCCGGGCTGGTCGCTGCGCTGGTCCTTGGCCCCCGCCATAACTATCGTAAAGAAAATATGGCTCCGCATAACCTCGTCCTCAGCATGATCGGGGCCTCCTTCCTCTGGGTGGGCTGGTTTGGCTTTAATGCCGGGTCCGCCGTCGCCGCAGACGGGCTGGCCTCCATGGCGATGCTGTCAACCCAGATCGCCGCCGCCGCTGCTGCCATGGCCTGGATGGTCTTTGAATGGATGACCTATAAAAAAGCCAGCCTGCTTGGCATTATCTCCGGCGCAATCGGCGGGCTGGTCGCCATCACCCCGGCTGCCGGTTTTGTCGATCCACAAGGGGCACTGGTAATTGGCTTGCTGGCCGGTATGCTCTGTTTCTATGGCTCAACAAAGCTGAAAGCCATGCTGCGCTATGATGACAGCCTGGATGTCTTTGGCGTCCACGGCATTGGCGGCATTGTCGGGGCTATCCTGACCGGTGTCTTTGCCCGCGAAGCGATTGGCGGCACCCCCGGGGCAATCGAAGGCAATGTCGGGCTGGTCTGGACCCAGATCATCGGCCTGGTTTCCACCATTGTCTGGAGTGCCGTTGGCAGCTGGGTCCTTTTGAAGATCACTGGTGCACTGGTCGGCGGTCTGCGGGTTGAGCGCGATGTCGAGGTCGAAGGCCTGGACGTCAATCTGCATGGAGAAACTGTGCAGTAAACTTGCCCCTTCTTGTATAGAATGGTTAAAGGGGTAAAAAACCTCCTGTCCCGTTGCTGACCGGGGCAGGAGGTTTCCCACTCCAGCTTTAGGAGAATATAATGAGCCCATTCTATGCCACACTTATTCATCGTGTTTCCCATTCGCTTTATCCTGATTTTATAAAAGGAAGCTGCGCCGTTCTGGCTTTGAGTCTTCTGGTGGCCTGTGCAGGCACTGCACCGCCAGCCCTGGCCCAGAGCCAGGACAATATCCGCGTCATCGTCATGGGCGAAGATGAGGACCCTAATTCGGTCTCAAGGCGCAGCGATATCTACACAAGAGTCATCGCCGAACTGCAAGAA
Source organism: Alphaproteobacteria bacterium (assembly GCA_965229605.1). Taxonomy (GTDB): domain Bacteria; phylum Pseudomonadota; class Alphaproteobacteria; order CBDDJK01; family CBDDJK01. Next base: position 18,539 of record OZ245892.1, read on the forward strand.
AGCATGTTTCGTTCCGGCTTCCAGCTTGTCGATGAAGATATGCTGGCGGCTGACCTTGGCTGGCGGGTGCGCGAACGACTCAGCAAAGTCGAACTCATCGAACAGGTCAATCTGGCCAACGGCGAAGGACGCGGCAACCTATACTCGCGCGCGCTCTTCCTGTTCCGGATTCATGCCACCAAAGAGGATTTATCCTATGCCACCCGCATCCGGGTCCGTATCAGTGGCGAACTCTATGATATCGAATCCAACAGCTTCCTTGGCACATTTGAATTGCCACGCGTGGTGGCCTCGGCCCCGGCAGATTGCAGCACAGTCTGCCTCAACGAAACCGTTGGCGACAAAGCCCGCGAAATTGCTGCCGGACTTGGCGATGTGATGGCCCGCAAGCTGGCCTATCTTACCCCCGCAGACGGCTATGGCTCTGATCTGGCTTTCAATGATGCCGCGCTTGATTCACGCTGCGAAAATTTGCCGATCACCTATACCATGGAATTCAAACGTTTCTCGCCGCTTGAAATCGATTCGGTCATGCGAATCCTCACCAATGACCTTTCCGATCTCAGCCCCAATGAAGCCCTGCCCTGCTATCGTGACCATGAACTGCTGGTCGGCGGCAATAGTGCCATTCGCCGCTATAGCTATCGCTCTCACGCCGCCCGGCATCGGCTGTTCGGCTGGCTGGAACTGATCCTGCGCGATAGCGGTATGGGCTATGATGAAGGACGGGTCACCCTCTATACCGATGGCAGTGCCTTTATCATGGACAAAGTCATCGGCGGGCGCGAAATCCCGGCTGCTAACCAATCCGGCCAAAAATTTAATTGAGGGGGTTAATTGGGCGGGAGATCCCAGGTCGGCAGGGTCTGGCTCAACCGCCCGCCTATTCTAAGCGGCGCAATCCTTTTAGCCAGGCCAGTCATTGGATCGCTCTCCACCATCACCCCGCAGACCGTTGCCGGACCCGTCGCAGGCTCCAGGCGCGGGCGGGGGATTTGCCCCAAAGCCCGGGCAAGCGCAGGCTGCTTTTGCATCCCGATAGATGAATCATAATCGCCGCACATCCCGGCATCAGTCTGATAGCCGGTGCCGCCTTCCAGAATCTGGGTGTCAGCCGTCGGGACATGGGTATGACTGCCCACCACCAAAGTCGCCTGCCCGTCGCAAAAATGACCAATGCAATATTTCTCGGAACTCGCCTCGCCATGGACATCAACAATAACCGCATCCAGCCCGTAATCTCCGGGAACACCTTCAGGCAAAAGACGCTTTAAAGCACTATAGGGGCTGCCGCAGAACTCCATAAACAGCCGGGTCAGGATATTGATGATCAAAACCCGCCGTCCCTCGGCATCCTGAAAGACATAGCTGCCCTTGCCAGGCGGAGTCCCGTCCAGATTGGCCGGGCGCAAAAGACGCGGGCATTTCTCCATATAGCCGATAATTTCTCCGCGATCCCAGGAATGATTGCCCCCGGTGATCACATCAACCCCGACCTCAAAAAGCGAATCAGCTATGGACGGACTGATCCCATAACCGTGGGAAGCATTCTCGCCATTCACAATCACCAGATCAAATTGATAGTGCGACCGCAACTGCGGCACCTGCTCCAGAACAGCTGTGCGACCTGTTTTCCCGACAATATCCCCCAGATAAAGAATGCGCATGAAGGAAGCTAGATCCGCTCAACCTGAAACTGGCTCAATCCATCCGCTCCGATCATCGCTTTTAAAGCCGCAACCTGCACCAGCTCGGTCTCAGCATAAATCCGGGCAATGCGCAGCTTGTCCTGTGCCGCTTCGCTCAATTTCTCAACCTTGAAGCCGGTTTTCTCAAGCAGCCGGACAGAGACATTGGCAAGCGAAACTCCGCCAGAAACCAGCGACAACAGCTTTAAAAAATAAACCGCCGTCAGCCCGTTGGCAACCAGACCATCGGCTCCGTCTTTCAGCAAATGATCAATGCCATCGCCCAATATCTTGCTGGCTGTGGCCAGATGGTGCTTCAAAACAGCGATGTCTTCGCCTTCAATCCCGTCAAGCTTTGCAACAAGCACTTTGATCTCTGCAAGATACTCTCGCGCTGCCGCACCGTTGTCTTTCAAAATTTTGCGCCCGACCAGATCCATCGCCTGAATGCCATTGGTGCCTTCATAAATCGGCAGAATACGCGCATCCCGGTAAAGCTGGGCAATGCCCGTGCCTTCAACAAATCCGGCCCCGCCATGCACCTGCACCGCGCTGGAAGCAATCTCGACCCCCTCATCCGTAAACCAGGCTTTGACCACCGGCACCATCAAATCAACCCGCCGACCAGCATAGGCCGATAATTCAGGATTTTTATCGCGCTTCAACGTATCAAAAGCCAGCATCACATCCAGAAGCAAGGCCCGCATCGCTTCAATCTTCGCGCGCATGGTCAAAAGCATCCGCCGCACATCACCATGTTTGGCTATCGGGACATTCTTTTCATCTCCATGACGGCCCTGATGACGCTCCCAGGCATAGGTCCGCGCCTGTTGAAATGCCCGCTCGGCAATCGACAAGCCCTGAATACCCACAAATAACCGCGCCATATTCATCATGGTAAACATATGGGCCAGGCCGTGATTTTCCTTGCCAACCAGAAAGCCGATGGCCCCTTGATTGCCGCCATATTCCATCACGCAGGTCGGGGAACCATGAATGCCCAATTTATCCTCCAGCGCAAGACAGCGCAGATCATTATGTTCCTGCAAACTGCCATCGGCTCCAACCATATATTTAGGCACCAGAAACAGTGAAATTCCGGCAGTGCCAGCCGGTGCGCCCTCAATCCGGGCCAGCACCAGATGGATAATATTTTTATGCGCATCATGATCGCCAAAGGTAATATAGATTTTTTGACCATGCAGCCGGTAATGATCGCCATCCGGCACCGCACGGGTGGCAACTTTCGATAGATCACTGCCCGCCTGCGGTTCGGTCAAATTCATGGTGCCCGACCATTCCGATGAAACCAGCTTTGGCAAATAGCGAGTCTTTTGCTCTTCATTGCCATGTTCGATCAGGGCTTCAATCACGCCTTGAGTCAACAGCGGATTAAGCGCCCAGGCCATGCCCGCCGACTGGATCATCTCCTGCACCGCCGCCGCCAAAGTCCAGGGCAGACCATGCCCGCCGTAATCCGGCTCAACCGCCAACCCGGCCCAGCCACCTTCCTGATAGGCCTGATAGGCCGGATAGAAATTCTCAGGCAGCCGGACCTTGCCATTCTCAAGCCGGGCTTTCTCCAGATCACCAGAACGGCTGGTCGGCGCAATCACCTCGGCAGCCAGCTTCCCGGCTTCCTCAAGAATGGTGATCAAATCATCAGGCTGATGATCCTCCATCCCCGGAAGACTGCACAGGGTCTCGCCCAAGCCTCCATCTTGAAAAAGCAGGTTGAGATCAGAAACAGGCGGGGTGTAATGAGTCATTCTCTATCTCCTTTTTCCACATTTTTCACAGCTTTCCAACAGCTTTTCCCCATAAAAAGGGGGCATCTCCACAGGGCTGCAGATAAAGACGCAGACATGCCGGGCGCGGGCGTAAAAAGCAATTTCTCTGTCATTTGCCCCAAAATGACTTTGTCAAAATGAGCTGTTTACGAAGGCTATTAACCGAGTGCCTTTACAATCTGTTCGCACATGGCTTTGGCATCACCAAACAGCATCATCGTATTGTCACGGAAGAAAAGTTCATTCTCAACTCCCGCATAGCCGGACGCCATCGACCGTTTGATAAACAGTACCTGGCGGGCATTTTCGACATCAAGGATCGGCATTCCGTAAATAGCAGAGGTTTTGTCGGATTTTGCGGCCGGGTTGGTGACGTCATTTGCGCCGATCACAAAGGCGACATCTGCGTCCGAGAACGAGCGGTTGATATCTTCCATTTCAAAAACTTCATCATAGGGGACATTGGCTTCGGCCAGCAGGACATTCATATGGCCCGGCATGCGCCCGGCAACCGGGTGAATGGCGTAAGAGACCTCGATCCCCTGGCTTTTCAAAAGATCAGCCATTTCGCGCAAGGCATGTTGAGCCTGGGCGACGGCCATGCCATAGCCGGGGACGATGATGATTTTTTCGCTATTGCCCATCAGGAAGGCGGCATCTTCTGCGGCACCGGAGCGAACTGGACGGTCTTCACCATCGCCGCCTGCACCTGCGGCACTGGTTTCACCACCAAAGCCACCGAGGATGACGTTGAAGATTGAGCGGTTCATGCCTTTGCACATAATATAGGAGAGAATGGCCCCGGAGGAGCCAACCAGCGCCCCGGTGATGATCAGGGCGGTATTTGCGAGTGTGAAGCCAATTCCGCAAGCGGCCCAGCCGGAGTAGGAATTGAGCATGGAGACAACAACTGGCATATCGGCCCCGCCAATCGGGACGATGAGCAAGACGCCGAGTAAAAAGCTGACGGCGACGATTGCCCAGAAGACGGTTGGCGTTTGTTCGAAGCATAAAAGAGCCAGCAGTCCGACCAGTCCGATCCCGAGGGCGGCATTGAGCATATGCTGCATGGGGAAGACCAGCGGTTTGGAGGGCAGGATGGCTTGCAGTTTTCCGAATGCGATGATGGAGCCGGTAAAGGTGATGGCACCGATGGCTGTTCCCAGTCCCATTTCGATGAGGGATGGGACGGAGATTGCGCCTGTTGTTCCGATTCCGTAGGATTCTGGGGAATAGAAGGCGGCGGCAGCGACGAACACGGCGGCGAGTCCGACCAGAGAGTGGAAGGCTGCGACCAGCTGCGGCAGCGCGGTCATGACGATTTTGCGTGCGATGATTGTTCCGATGGCGCCGCCGATGACCAGCCCGAGCAGGATCAGTTCATAGGACAGCACGTTTGGCCCGAGCAGCGTGGTACCGATTGCGATAGCCATGCCGATGATTCCGAAGAGGTTTCCTTTGCGGGCGGTTTCTGGATGGCTAAGTCCGCGCAATGCAAGGATAAAGAGGCATGCAGAGATTAAATAGGCATATCCAGCCCAATCTACAGCTGCATTCATAGGTTTGCTCCTTAACTAAATCGGCAGTTGGTTATCGCTGCTTTCGCTTGAACATTGATAGCATGCGCTGCGTGACGATGAATCCGCCGAAGATATTGACGCTTGCGAGCGTTACGGCGATGAATCCGAAGATTTTGGACAGGTTAAGGTCGGTTGGTCCGGCGGCGATGAGGGCACCGACGATAATGACGGAGGAGATGGCGTTGGTGACTCCCATCAGCGGGGAGTGCAGGGCGGGTGTGACGGCCCAGACGACGTAATAGCCGACAACACAGGCGAGGACAAAGGCGGTAAACAGATAGAGGAAAGGTGTTGTTTCGCCCCCTGCGACAGAGGTGCCCAGAGAGGCTTGCAGGTCTGCCGCGAGCATAGCGGCATCGGCGGCCAGAGCTTCGGCTTGCCGGAGTAAGGAATCAGCCATTTTTATTCTCTTGCGGTTGAGCGTTTTGCGTTTCGGGCGTATCAGGTGCCGTTGCTACTGCTTGAGGTGTAGTGGTCACAGGGTCGTTTGATGGGGCCGTTTGTGTCACTTCCGTTACGCTCGTTTCAACAGGATTTTGTTCTACTGGATTCTTTCTGGGCCGACCACGCTTGCGCGGGGGCCCATCAGATTTTACAGCATCACTTGCAGCAGCCTCGACCGGATTCTTACGGGGTCTGCCACGTTTGCGCGGCGTATCACTTGCAACAGCTTCAACCGGGTTCTTTTTGGGCCGACCGCGTTTGCGCGGGGCCTCGGACTTGACAGCTTCGCTTGCAACAGCTTCAACCGGGTTCTTTTTGGGTCGCCCGCGCTTGCGCGGGGCAGCCGGGTCACTGCCGCTTCCAGAACCCGGCATCTGATATTGGTTGAGAACCGTTTCATGAATAATCTTGCCGCCATCGGTGACCATTGTGCCGCGCACAATCTCGTCTTCCATGTCAGGCGCAAGCTGTTTGCTTTCCTTGTCGGTCATCGGGGCAAGGAAATTCAAAAGATTGCGGGCAAAAAGCTGGCTGGTGGTCTGGGCCACCCGGGCCGGGAAATTGGCATGGCCAACCAATGTCACGCCATGTTTTGTGACCACTTTTCCATATTCTGATAAAGGACAATTCCCCCCGGCTTCAACCGCCAGATCAACAATCACCGACCCCGGGCGCATGGATTTGACATGATCGGCACTGACCAGAACCGGCGCAGGCCGTCCGGGAATAAGGGCGGTGGTGATCACAATATCCATCTCCTGGATGGTTTCAGCCACCAGCGCGGCTTGTGCCCGTTTATAGGATTCAGACATTTCCTTGGCATAGCCGCCAGCGGTTTGGGCCGCAGCAAATTCATCATTTTCAACCGCAACAAATTTTCCACCCAGACTCTGCACCTGTTCTTTGGTGGCCGGGCGGACATCGGTGGCATAGACAACGGCCCCCAGACGTTTTGCCGTCGCAATCGCCTGCAACCCGGCAACGCCAACCCCCATCACAAAGACATTTGCCGGGGTTACCCGCCCGGCAGCCGTTGACATCATCGGCACGGCCCGGGCAAAATGTTCAAGCGCATCCAGCACCGCCTTATAACCCGCCATATTGGCTTGCGAAGATAAAATATCCATCGACTGGGCACGGGTAATCCGGGGCAATAACTCAAGGGCAAAAAGCCGCACACCCGCCTTGGCCAACCCGTTCACAACGGCTTTATCGCTCAAGGCCGCAGCATGACAAACCAGACTTTGCCCGGGCTTGAACAAAGAAACTTCACTTGCCAACGGACGCTGGACCTTAAAAATAACCGCAGCCCCCTTGACGGCCTGGGCTGCTGTTGCTGCTATTTTAGCACCGGCCTGACGAAATTCCTCATCGGAAAAAGCCGCTCCCGCCCCGGCTCCTGCTTCAATAACCACGTCATGGCCCTGAGCCACCAGCTTTTCAATCGTATCAGGGGCAGCCGCAACACGGGTCTCATGCGGGCGACGCTCCTTTAAAATGGCAATCTGCATAAAATACCTTTCTTCTTGCCCATATAGCCAAAGCCCTTTTACCGACCTTGCAAGCCGAAAGCAAGATCATGAACAGGCTGAAAGCATAATAATTATTCAGGCTCTAAGCACTCCGCTCCAGCTGCCATGAAATCTCCTCTCCAGCACGAAAAGGAATGATGGTCTCCCCGTTCTCGACCTCAATTTTTTCAGGTACAGAAAAAGAGGTTTTAACCAGAGTCACCTGATCCCTATTCACCGGTAATCCATAAAACCGCGCGCCGTTGAGACTGGCAAAACTCTCCAGATGATGAAGCGCGCCCATACTTTCAAAAATTTCAGCATACAGGCCCAAGCCTTCCAGACTGTTGAAAATACCCGCACAACCGCAAGCACTTTCCTTGGCGCCAACCGTATGCGGGGCAGAATCGGTGCCAAGAAAAAAGCAGGAAGCACCGCTGGTTGCCGCCTTTAGCACGGCCTCTCGGTGGCGTTCGCGCTTTAAAATCGGCAGGCAGTAATGATGCGGGCGCAAGCCTCCGGCAAAAAGCGCATTGCGGTTGAGCAATAAATGATGCGGGGTGATGGTGGCCCCAAGAAGCTGTTTTTCAGAGCCGGAGGATATATTCTCCTGAACATAGGCGGCAGCTTCTGCGGTTGTGATATGTTCAAGCACAATTCGCAAGGTTGGAAAGGCCGCACGCAAAGGCACCAGCACATCATCGATAAAGCGGGCTTCCCGATCAAAGATATCGCTTTCCGGGGAGGTGATTTCGCCATGGATTAAAAGCGGCATCCCGATTTTTTCCATGGCCGCCAGGGTATTTTTGACTTTGTGCCAATGGGTGACACCGTGTGCAGAATGAGTTGTAGCATTGGCCGGATAGAGTTTAACCGCAGCCGCATCACCGCCTTGATAGGCTCTGGTGATATCTTCCGGGTTGCTGTCATCGGTCAGATAGAGGGTCATCAAGGGAGTAAAGTCGGTTTGTGGAGGAAAGGCCGCCATGATGCGGGCGCGATAGGCCAGCAGGTCGGCATATGTGCAAACGGGGGGGGAGAGGTTGGGCATGATGATCGCCCGGCGAAAGTTGCGGGCTGTGATTGGAGCCACGGCTTTTAAAAGGGCCCCGTCGCGCAAGTGGCAGTGAAAGTCATCTGGCGCGGTCAAGGTCAGTTTTTGAGTCATTTTTTGGGCCATTTTGGGGTCCTTTTTAATAGCCTGCAGGCTTCATTATGAACATGCTCGACCGATAAATCCAGCATATAGCTTTGGCCGCTTTGATGGTAAAAGTCTTTATCCTTTATGATATCTTTAAAGCTGCGTGGGCCGCGCACGCTGGCTCCGCAAGGGCCCAAAGGCCCATAGCGCGTTTCGTCAGAAGGTCCGAAAAGCCCAAGGGTCGGGCAGCCAGCGGCGGTTGCAAGATGCATGGCCCCGCTGTCGTTGCTGATGCAAAGCCGGGCCTGTCTTAAAAAGGCCCCGGCGGAAAGCAAATCATGATTGGACAGGTCAATAATGGTCTGATCTTTAATATTTTTCTTAAATTCATTGGTCAAATGCTGGTCATTCGCATCGCCAAGCAAAGCAATCTGCGCATCAGCAAGCTCGGGCAATCTGCAAAGGTCTTTGGTCAGTTTAATGAATCGTTCCAGTGGCCAGATTTTGCCGCGCCAGTTGGCCCCGATACCCAGGGCCAGGATCGGCGGTCTTGCCGGTTCTTGCGTTTTTGTCTGACGTGACGCATCCAGAAACAGGCAAGGTGGCGGCAAGTCGGTTTGTCCGATCATACGGGCCAGCGTGGTCAGCTGATGGTCGCCGGGTCTATGGCGCGGAGGCTTCAAGCGGGTCTGTGCGGACAGGAAAGAGGCCAAAAGGCTACCGCGCAAGTCAATGACCTGGTCCCATTTTGTTCCGACGGTTTTCTTCCAGAGTTGGAACCAATGGAGGTGCCAGGGTTGTTTTTGCACAATAATCAGACGAGACAGCCCGGGCATATGTTGAAACAGGGGGGCAGGTGCGGGTCCTGTAGCGACGGTTATCTGGATATCCGGGGTCTTTTGCAGAATATCTGCGAGCAGCGCGGTTGACAGGAGTGCATCGCCGATTCGGTTTGATGTGATAAAGAGGAGTTGAGGCACTGTTTTCATCGTAACTGTTTTTTGACAAGGGCGAGAACTGTGTTTAAACCATGCCGATGCGGAGCGAAGAGATCAAGATATAATCATCAAGAGCTTTTAATTTCGGGAGAAAAGAATGACTTATCCGGCGACTTCTGCGGATTTCAACCAGGATGCTTATGCGCGGAGTTTTAGGGCTTCGGTTCTTGATGTGGTTGAGGATATGGTTCTTCTGGATCGGACTTTATTTTATCCTGAAGGCGGCGGGCAGCCTGGAGATCAGGGGCAGCTTCGGCTTGAGGACGGGCAGACATTGACGATCACGGACACCCGGCAGGATCGGGAGACTCGTCGTTTTATCTGGCATCAGTTTAGTCAAGACCCGGCTTTGCTTTTGAAGGGGAGTATGGTTTCGGCGGAAATAGACTGGGCGCGGCGTTATCGACATATGCGGATGCATACGGCGCTTCATCTTTTATGCAGGGTGGTGGAGGCCCCGGTCACGGGCTGTGCGATCACGGCAGAGAAGGGGCGCATAGACTTTGACATCCCGGAGCAAGTGCTGGCTAAAGAGGACATCACCGAACGGCTTGCCGGTTTGATTGCAAGGAAGGCTGCGGTTACGGCAGATATCTATCCGGCGGAGGAGGTGCTTTCAAAGCCCGGGCTGGTGCGGCCGGATTTAATGCCGCCGGTCAAGGAAGGCAAAATCCGGCTGGTTAATATTGAGGGCATTGACCTGCAGCCTTGCGGCGGGACTCATGTGCGGAATATTGAGGAAATCGGCGCGGTAACTTGCACAAAGATTGAAAAGAAGGGTCGCAATAACCGGCGAGTCACCCTGCGCTTTACGGATGATTTATAAGTCGTAGCAGAGTTTAACGATGCCTGAACTTGACCGTCTTTCCATGCATCTTGTCTCCGATTCGACTGGAGAGACCGTTCAAAGCCTTGCCCATGCGGCGGCTGCCCAGTTTGATGATGTTGAAATCAATGATCATGTCTGGCCGATGATCCGCACCAGCAACGAGCTTGGCACGGTTCTGGACAAAATTGCCGAGGATCCGGGCGTGGTCCTTTACACCCTGGTCAATCCGGAGTTCCGCCAGAAAGTGGTGACATTTTGCCGTGAGCGCCAGATTCCGGCGATGTCGGTTCTTGATCCATTGATTGATCTCTTGTCGCGGACTTTGGGAAGGCCTCCGCGCCGTCAGCCAGGGTTGCAGCATCTGATGGACGGTGATTATTTTGGCCGGATAGATGCCATGCATTATGCGCTGGCCCACGATGACGGACAAGGCGAACAGACGCTTTTTCAGGCTGATGTTGTGGTGATCGGGGTATCGCGGACCTCCAAAACGCCGACCTGTATGTATCTGGCCAACCGGGGCATTAAAGTCGCCAATGTGCCTTTTGTTGCTGGTATCGGGCTGCCTGCAACTGTTGTTGAAACCTGTGTTGAGCGTTCATCCGGGCCGCAGCCTTTGTTGACTGTCGGGCTGATCAAAGACCCGGACCGGCTGGTGCAGGTGCGCTTGCAACGGTTGAAAATGCTGTCCGCAGACGACGGGGGCGATTATGTTGATCTGGAGCGGGTTGAGGAAGAAATGCAGGATTTCCGCCGACTTTGTGCGCGTCACCGCTGGCCGGTTATTGATGTGACCAGGCGGTCGATTGAAGAAACCGCAGCCACGATCTTGAAAATGGTTGAACGAAACCGGCCTAATCTTTCAGGTGATGTTCCAGCTCCTGATGTTTCGGATCAAACAGCGTAAAGACAAAGCGATGCGTGAAAATGAGTCCCCTTTTTTAATACTGGCATCGGGCAGTGCCACCCGGGCCAAACTGCTAAATGCTGCCGGGGTGGAATTTCAGATTGATATTTCCAATCTCGATGAGGATGTGATCAAAAGGGAAGGGGCTGACCTTGCCCCAGAGGACCTGGCCATTTTGCTGGCCCGGCGCAAAGCCCAGCATGTCGCCCGCCGCCATCCGGGGAAGTTTGTGCTGGGGGCCGACCAGATTCTGGTTTGTGACGGGCAACGGTTTGACAAGCCGCCGGATATTGAAACCCTGCGTCAGCAGCTTCTTTCCTTGCGCGGGCGGGCGCATGTTCTGATCAGTGCTCTATCGATAGAGCGCGAAGGGGCGCAAGTCTGGTCCTGTTGTGAAAAGGCCCATCTTCAAGTCCGTTCGTTCAGCGATGATTTTCTGGAGTCCTATCTTGAGCAAGAGGACAAGGACGGGGCCTTTCGGGCGGTTGGCGGCTATCGGCTGGAAGGCATGGGCGCACAGTTGTTTGACAGGATTTCAGGTGATTTTTTCACGGTTTTGGGCTTGCCGCTTTTGCCCTTGCTGTCTTTCTTGCGTGATCAGGAGATTTTAAAAGAATGAGTAAATCCGAACCATTAGAAGTTATTGGCATTGGCAATGCCCTGGTTGATATTCTGGCCGAGGTTGAAGATAGCTTCCTTGCACAGGCCGGGCTGGCAAAAGGGGCCATGACCCTGATTGATGGTGATCAGTCCGATGCGTTGCGCAAGCAATTATCTGAAAAAGCGGCCTTAACCAGTGGCGGTTCGGCAGGCAATACAATGGCTGGCTTTGCCGCAATGGGGGGGCATGGCGGCTATCTTGGCAAGCTCGGGGCGGATAAATATGGCGATGCCTTTCTGGATGATCTGAACAAGCTCGGCCTTGCCTGCGGACAAGCCCCGCGCCACGAAAGCCTTGGCACCGGAAGCTGTCTGGTCATGACCACGCCCGATGCCCAGCGTACCATGGCAACTTGTCTGGGGGCCGCAACCGAATTTTCCCCGGCCGATCTTGATATCGAGATGATCAAGGCGTCAAAAATTGCCTATCTTGAAGGCTATCTTTTTGACCAGCCCCCGGCCAAACAGGCGTTCCGTGCGGCGGCTGACCTGTCCAAAGCTGCTGGAAACCTTGTCGCCCTGACGCTTTCTGACCGTTTTTGTGTGGATCGCCATCAACAGGATTTCCACGCTCTTATCAAAGGCCCGGTCGATATTCTCTTTGCCAACGAGGATGAAGCCAGCGCGCTCTTTGCGACCTCTGATTTGCAGGAAATCACTGATTCTCTGCGGTCCCTTTGCAGCATCAGCCTGATCACACGGGCCGAAAAAGGGTCGGTCATTATAACAGAGTCGCAGGTGATCGAGGTCGAAGCCATCCCGCCCGTGCAGCTGCTGGACAGCAACGGTGCCGGGGATGCCTTTGCTGCCGGGTTTCTTTTTGGCTATACCCGCAAAGCCCCATTGGCTGCGGCAGCCCGTCTGGGCTCGGCAGTTGCCAGCGAGGTGATCAGCCATTTCGGAGGACGCGCCCAAACGGACCTGAAAACCCTGGTCACCCGCTATCTTTCTTGATTATCCTGTATTTAAGGCTTGACGGGCTGGGGCCACGTCTATAACAGGGGCCAGTCGATTGGCGGCGGCTGTAGGCTGTCGGGTTTTGCGTGTTTGATCAAAAACCCTGCAAAACTTGGCTTGAAAGGGCCTAAACGCGCTGGCAACGGTGAAATATAAAGATACCCTCCCCCTTATTATAATCGGGCGAGATTATAAACAGGCGGGATTAAAGACAGATTTTATAAACGGGTCTGTCGTTGTGAACAGCGCATCTTATGCGTCGCAGAAGACATTTTGTGTGTTTATTTGTGATTGGAGTCCAGTATGATACAAATGCAATCGACACTAGATGTTGCGGATAATTCCGGCGCACGAAAGGTCATGTGCATCAAGGTGCTGGGCGGTTCCAAGCGCAAATATGCGTCTGTCGGGGATGTGATTGTGGTTTCTGTCAAGGAAGCCATTCCGCGTGGCAAGGTTAAGAAGGGCAGTGTCCAGCGTGCGGTTGTTGTTCGCACGGCGAAGGATATTCAGCGTCCGGATGGTTCGACGATTCGCTTTGATTCGAATGCGGCGGTTTTGATCACCAAGCAGAACGAGCCGATAGGCACCCGTATTTTTGGCCCGATTGTTCGGGAGTTACGGGCGAAGCGTTTTATGAAGATTATTTCTTTGGCGCCTGAAGTTTTATAAAAGGACGATTCGCGATGGCACAAAAAATTAAAAAAGGGGACCGGGTTGAAGTCCTTGCTGGTCGCAATCGCGGGCAGCGTGGAGACATTTTGCGGATACTCCCGGATACGGGCAAGGCGATTGTTCAGGGGGTTAATCTTGCGTTGCGTCACACGCGCCAGAGTCAGACGTCACAAGGCGGGATTATTTCCAAGGAGATGCCGTTAAATCTGTCCAATCTTGCTTTGATAGACCCGGCGGATGACAAGCCGGTTCGTGTCGGGTTCAAGACGGACGAGGACGGACGCAAGCGGCGTTATGCCAAGCGTTCTGGCCAATTTATTGATTCGTAAATGAGGGATCGTGACCGTTATGTCTTATAAGCCACGTTTACAAGCGATGTATGAAGACAAGGTGCGCAAGGCCTTGAACGAGGAGTTTTCCTATCGGAACCCGATGCAGATTCCGCGTCTGGAGAAGATTGTGGTGAATATGGGGGTTGGGAGTGCGACGGCGGACCGCAAGAAGCTGACGAATGCGATGGATAGTTTGCGGGTGATAGCGGGTCAGCAGCCTGTTCCGACGCGGGCGAAGAAGTCGGTTGCGTCTTTTAAGCTGCGCGAGGGCATGAGCATTGGCTGCAAGGTGACGTTGCGAGGTCAACGGATGTATGAGTTTCTGGATCGGCTGATTACGGTTGCGATGCCGCGTATTCGGGATTTTCGGGGGATCAGCGGCAAGAGTTTTGACGGTCACGGCAATTTTGCGATGGGGTTGAAGGAGCAGATTGTCTTTCCTGAAATTGACTATGACAAGGTGGAAGACGTGATCGGGATGGATGTTGTGATTTGCACGAGTGCTGCGAATGATACCGAGGCAAAAGCGATGCTCAAGCATTTTAACATGCCTTTTTACAGCTGAAGTTAAAGGCTTTGATGATCAGGAGACGTGAATGGCAAAGCAAAGTTTAATCAACCGCGACAAGAAACGCGCCCGGATGCAGGCACAATGTGCTGCGCGTCGTTTGGCTTTAAAGAAGCAGATTCATGACCGCTCCTTATCGCCGGAAGCGCGTTTTGCTGCGCAGCTCAGCCTGGATAAATTGCCAAAGAATGCGTCTCCGGTTCGGCTTCATAACCGCTGCGAGATCACAGGCCGCTCGAAAGGCTTCTATCGCAAATTCCGGATTTCGCGGATTATGCTCCGTGACATGGCTGCGCGTGGGCTGCTCCCCGGGGTGGTCAAGGCCAGCTGGTAGAACCGGCCTATAATATAGAAAGCGGGACACAATGAATATACACTCAACCAAGGTCAGGCAGGGGATAATCTAAATGTCGATGAGCGATCCTTTATCGGATATGCTAAGCCGTATTCGCAATGGTCAGATGGCTGGCAAGTCCACGGTTGCGGTTCCGGCTTCGCAGATTAAAGCCAAGGTTCTGGATGTCTTGATCCGGGAGGGTTTTATCCGTGGCTATAGCGAGACGATTGTGCGCACGGGCATCCGCGAGTTCACGGTGGAGTTGAAATATGACGAGGGGCAACCGGTTATTCGGGAGCTCTCGCGGGTTTCCAGGCCCGGGCAGCGGGTTTACTCTGCGATTAAGGATCTTCCGCGCGTTTACAATGGCTTAGGTGTTTCGATAGTCTCGACCTCCAAGGGCGTGATGAGTGATCATGAGGCCAGGCAAGCCAATGTTGGCGGCGAGATTTTGTGCAAGGTTTTCTAGGGTCAGGACCCCTTAACTTTAATAGAAGAAACCAGATAGAGCGGGTAAAATATTATGTCACGGGTTGGAAAATATCCAGTCGCGCTCCCTGACGGGGTTGAGGCTAAAATCACAGATGGCGTCTTTGAGGCCAAAGGCAAGTTTGGCACCCAGTCGGTCAAGATGCTGGATTATGTGGATGTCACGCTTGGCGAAGGAGCCGATGGCCGCAATGTCACGGTGACCCCGCGCGTTTTGACCAAGCGGGCGCGGCAGAACTGGGGCACCATGCGGGCCCTGATCAATAATGCTGTGATCGGCGCAGATCGTGGCTTTACCCGGCGGCTTGGCCTTTCCGGGGTGGGCTATCGTGTGACAAGTGCCGGGTCCAACCTCAAACTGTCGCTTGGGCTTAGCCATGAAGTTGTCCATCCGATTCCCTCTGATATCAAGGCGACCATCGAAGGTGACCGTAGCCCGGTGATCGTGTTGACCGGTGCCTCCAAACAGCGGGTTGGGCAGGTGGCCAGTGACATCAAAAGCTATCGCCGTCCTGAACCTTATGGCGGCAAGGGTATTCGCTATGAAGGCGAATTTATCCTGCGCAAAGAAGGCAAGAAGAAGAAAAAATAGGTATAGGTCATGGACAAGAAATCGCTTTTTATACGCCGCCAACAGCGCACACGCTATCAAATTCGCCAGAAGTCTTCTGGACGCCCCCGGGTTTCAGTCTTTCGCTCGGCCCGCCATATTTATGCGCAGATCATTGATGATGCACAAGGCCGCACCCTGGCCCAGGCGTCCAGTCTTGACAAGGACTTGCGCAAAACTCTGGCGCAAGGCGGCAATAAGGAAGCAGCCGGAGCGGTCGGCAAACTTTTGGCTGAACGGGCCGTAAAAGCTGGACTGGCGCAGGTGGCCTTTGATCGTGGAGGCTATAAATACCATGGCCGGATCAAGGAACTGGCCGATGCGCTACGCGCTGGCGGATTAGACTTTTAATTGAGCTTTTTAGTCAAGATAACCCAAACGAAACAGAAGATATAATCAGAAATAGGGGATAACGCATGGCGCGTGCAGGCAGGGATGATGGTGGTCGCGAAGCTCGTGATCGCAGTGAAGAGCCCGAACTTATTGAAAAACTTGTTGCGATTAACCGTGTTGCCAAGGTGGTCAAAGGCGGGCGTCGCTTTGGCTTTGCCGCGCTGGTTGTGGTTGGCGATGGCAAGGGCCGGGTTGGTTTTGGCACCGGGAAAGCCCGGGAGGTGCCGGAAGCCATTCGCAAAGCGACCGAGGCCGCAAAGCGCGGGATGATTCGCGTCCCCTTGCGCAGCGGGCGCACTCTGCATCATGATATTATTGGTCGCTATGGAGCCGGACGGGTCTATATTCGTCAGGCTCCGGGCGGAACCGGCGTGATTGCCGGGGGTCCGACTCGTGCGGTTTTTGAAGCCCTTGGCGTGCAGGATGTTGTGGCGAAATCTGTGGGGTCGTCCAATCCCTATAATATGATCAAGGCGGCCTTTAACGGGTTGCAACGCAGTCAGTCTCCGCGTCATGTTGCGGCGCGGCGCGGCTTGAAATTGTCTGATATTGCCAGTCGGAGGGGTAATGAGGAACGGGGGAGGCGCGATGAAAGTGCCTCCCCTGACACCTCTGTTGGCGATACCCCTGTTGGCGACACCTCTGTTGGCGATACTCTTGTTGAAGGAGCGCAGGCATGAGTGACGAAGACGCACCCAAAAAGGCTAAAAAGCCAGCAGCCAAAAAACCCGCCGCTAAAAAAGCGGCCCCGAAAGCCACCAAAAATGTTGCGGATACTAAAAACGTAACGGATACAGCGGCGAAACCGGTGGCCAAAAAAGCGGCGGCCCCTAAAGCATCAGAAGCGAAAGCAGCAGCCCCTAAAGCATCAGAAGCGAAAGCAGCCGCCCCTAAGGCAGAAGATAAGCCTAAAAAAGCAGATACAAAAGCCGCCAAGCCAAAATCCAAACCGGCTAAACCGGCGAAGCCAGCCCCAACCGGGCCCTTTCTATTTGTCGAGCAAATTGGCAGCCCGATTGGTCGTCAGAAAAATCAGAAGCAAACCCTGGTGGGTTTGGGCCTTAACCGGGTTGGACGCTCCCGGCGGCTTGTCGATACGCCCGCCGTGCGCGGAATGATTCGAACAGTCGGACATCTTGTCCGCTGGCGGGAAGAAGGTGGATCATGAAACTGAATGAACTTCGCGATAATGCCGGGGCGACCAAAACGCGGGTGCGGGTTGGACGCGGCATCGGGTCTGGAAAAGGCAAGACCGCCGGGCGTGGGGTCAAAGGCCAGAAATCACGCAGCGGTGTCGCCATCAAAGGCTTTGAAGGCGGGCAAATGCCGCTTTATCGCCGTTTGCCGAAATTCGGCTTTAAAAATGTCGGGGCAAAGCAATTTGTTGTGGTCAATACGGGCCGACTTCAAAAAGCGATTGATGAAAAAAAACTTGATGCTTCAAGCGTGATCGGAACCGATCAGTTGAAAGCCGCCGGACTGGTGTCAAATGCGCTGGACGGGGTGCGGATTCTGGGCCAGGGCGAACTCAAAGCAAAGCTCTCGCTTCAGGTTGCTGGCATATCGGCAACGGCCCGCCAGGCGATTGAAGCCGCAGGCGGCAGCGTTGAACTGATCGTGCCGCAAAAACGGGTCACACAGAAAAATGCCGATAAAATTGGCAAACGTCAGCAACGGCGACTTGATGCCGCTGCCCGCCGCGAGGCTGCAAAAGCCCAATAGTCATAAAAAAACCAGTAAGTCACAAAACCCAGTACATAACAAAAACCAGTAAATCATAACAGGAAACAGGATGCGCTGATGGCATCGGTCGCCGAACAATTTGCCTCTAACTTCAACTTTGGGGCCCTGGCCAAAGCCGAAGAATTAAAGAAGCGTATCTGGTTTACGCTGGGGGCGCTTATTGTTTACCGCCTGGGGACCTATATTCCCCTGCCCGGCATTGATCCGGTCGTGCTTGAAGATTTATTCAATCAGCAGCGCGGCGGCATCCTTGATATTTTTGACACATTCGCGGGCGGGGCCCTGTCGCGGATGACGATTTTTGCCCTCAATATCATGCCCTATATTTCGGCCTCCATCATCATGCAGCTGATGACCGCGATTGTCCCCTCCCTGGAACAGCTGAAAAAAGACGGCGAATCAGGACGCAAGAAAATCAACCAATATACCCGCTATGGCACCGTCTTCCTGGCCGCCGTGCAGGGATACGGAATCGCTGCCGGGCTCGAAGGGCTGGTGACCTCGCAAGGGGCGGGTGCCGTCATCGACCCCGGGGCCTTTTTCCGCGTTTCAACCATGGTGACGCTGGTCGGCGGGACCATGTTCCTGCTCTGGCTGGGCGAACAAATAACCCAGCGCGGCGTCGGGAATGGAGTCTCGCTGATTATTTTCTCAGGCATTGTCGCAGGCTTGCCAACGGCGCTTGCCAGCACGCTGGAGCTTGGGCGCCAGGGCCGTCTTTCAACCCTGCTGATTCTGGCCCTGTTTGTTGTCGCGATTGTGGTTATTCTCGCCATCGTCTTTTTTGAACGCGCCCAGCGGCGTATCCAGGTCCAATATCCCAAACGGCAAGTCGGCAACCGCATGTATGACGGACAATCCAGCCACCTGCCCTTAAAACTGAATACGGCCGGGGTTATCCCGCCGATTTTTGCCAGTTCACTTTTGCTGCTGCCGCTGACCATTGCCAATTTTTCCGGCGCACAGGGGGCTGGCGGGCTGGCTGCAACCCTGAGCAGCTATCTCGGCCACGGCCAACCACTCTATCTGGTCTTTTATGTGATACTGATCAGCTTTTTCGCCTTTTTCTATACCTCGGTGGTCTTTAATCCCAAAGATACCGCCGATAACCTCAAACGAAACGGCGGCTTTATTCCCGGAATCCGCCCCGGGGCCCAGACCGCAGATTTCCTTGATTATGTGCTGACCCGCCTGACCGTTGTCGGCGCAATCTATCTGTCTATCGTCTGCGTGATCCCGGAACTCCTGATCGCACAGCTTGCCGTCCCCTTCTATCTGGGCGGCACCAGCCTGCTGATCGTGGTGTCGGTCACCATGGATACTGTCACCCAGATTCAAAGTCATCTATTTGCGCATCAATATGAAGGGTTGATCAAGAAATCAAAACTTATGCGGGGGGGGCGACGATGAATATTATTCTACTGGGACCGCCGGGGGCCGGAAAAGGCACGCAGGCAAAAATGATTGTTGATAAACGCGGCATCGTGCAACTGTCTACAGGCGATATGTTGCGTGATGCCGTCAAATCCGGCAGTGCGCTTGGACAAAAGGCCAAAGCCCTTATGGAAGCCGGGGAACTGGTGCCTGATGACCTGGTGATCGGTATTATCGACAGCCGTCTTGATGAACCGGATTGCGCAAAAGGCTTTATTCTTGATGGCTTTCCGCGCACGATTGCTCAGGCCGAGGCTCTGGACGATCTTCTGGACAAAAAGAACCTGGCCCTCCATGCCGTGATCAAAATGGATGTCGATGAAGAAGCCTTGACCCGCCGGATTTCAGGCCGTTTCTCTTGCGCCTCTTGCGGACAGGGCTACCACGACGATTTCCAAAAACCGGCCAAGGACGGAATCTGCGATAAATGCGGCAGCACCGACTTTATTCGCCGTAAAGATGACAATGCAGAAACCGTCCGCTCCCGGCTGGCGGTCTATCATAATCAGACCGCGCCGATCCTCCCCTATTACGAGGCACGCGGCACCTTGAAAAGCGTCGATGGCATGGCAGCGATTGATCAGGTCTCTGCTGCGATTGACCAGATTTTAGATTCAATTTGAAATGATGATCTGAGTCCTGACTCTAGGTCTTGACAAGCCGATTATTTTCATTGATTGAACGCCTACTGAATTTTAAAGGAGCAAGACATTGGCACGTATTGCTGGGGTGAATATTCCAACCAACAAGCGGGTTTTGACCGCTTTGACCTATATTAACGGCATTGGTCGGACGTCATCGTCCAAGATTCTGGCGGAAACCGGGGTTGATCCGACCACCCGCGTCAATGCCCTGAGCGAAGACGAGTTGGCCCGTATTCGTGAATCGATTGATCGCGGCTTTATGGTTGAAGGCGATTTGCGGCGTGATGTTGCAATGAATATCAAGCGTTTGATGGACCTTGGGTGTTTTCGGGGCTTGCGCCATCGCCGCAATTTGCCGGTTCGCGGGCAGCGCACGCATACCAATGCCCGCACCCGTAAAGGCAAGGCGGTTGCGATTGCCGGGAAGAAACAGGCTCCGCGTAAGTAAGCTATTGGGTAAGTAAGCTATCGGGCAAGTAAATTATAGAGTAACGATCATACATATCAAAGCGCGTGAGCAGGCCCGTCCCGGATTTTGAGCGCGCATTTGGAAAGGAACAACAGGAAGATGGCACGCGCCCCGACACGCAAACGCAAGGAACGCAAGAATATTGCCACTGGCATTGCGCATGTTAATGCCAGTTTTAACAATACGATGATCACGATCACGGATGTGCAGGGCAATGCTGTTGCCTGGTCTTCTGCCGGGGCTCAGGGCTTTAAGGGCAGCCGCAAGTCGACGCCTTTTGCGGCGCAGGTTGCGGCAGAGGACGTGGCGCGCAAAGCCATGGAGCATGGGCTTAAAAGTCTTGATGTCAATGTCAGCGGGCCTGGATCGGGGCGCGAATCGGCTTTGCGGACTTTTCAGACGGCGGGTCTGGTTGTGACCTCTATCCGGGATGTGACACCGGTGCCGCATAATGGCTGCCGCCCGCGCAAGCGTCGCCGCGTTTAGGTGGTCGCCGCGTTTAGCTGGACGAATTGATTTTATACTGACCGTGGGTATCAAATACCCGTTTGAAACGAAATGGATGTGACTATGACGGCTCAACAGCTTCCGAATCTTGAACAAAATTGGCATAATCTGATCAAACCGCGCAAGCCAGCCGTTGCGCTGGGATTGGACCCGGCCCGTCAGGCGCAGATTTCCGTTGAACCGCTGGAGCGTGGTTTTGGCGTCACCCTTGGCAACAGTCTGCGGCGGATTCTGATGGGATCGCTGCACGGCGCGGCTGTCACGGCCATTCAGATTGATGGTGTCCTGCATGAATTTTCATCGGTGCCGGGTGTGCGTGAAGATGTGACAGAAATTGTTATGAATATCAAATCCATGGCTTTGCGGATGCACAGCCAGGGACAGAAAAGAATTCGTCTATCAGCGCAAGGCCCGTGCGAAGTCACTGCCGGGATGATTGAAACCGGTCATGATATCGAAGTCATGAATCCTGATCTGGCCCTTTGCACCCTGGACAAGGGGGCCTCCATCAAGATTGAATTTACCGTTTCCAGCGGCAAGGGCTATGTCTCGGCTGCTGACAATCGCCCGGAAGAAGCCCCGATTGGCCTGATTCCGATTGATGCGATTTTCACCCCGGTGCGCAAGGTTGCCTATCATGTTGATAATACCCGGGTTGGGCAAAATACCGATTATGACAAGCTGACCATGGAAATTGTCACCAATGGCGCGATTGGGCCTGAAGATGCGCTGGCTTTGGCAGCACGGATTCTTCAGGATCAGGCACAGGTCTTTGTCAATTTTGAAGAGCCTGAAATTCGCCCGGCGCAGGAAGAAACCGATGTTGATCTGCCGTTCAACAAGAATCTGCTGCGCAAAGTTGATGAGCTGGAGCTTTCAGTCCGTTCAGCGAATTGCCTGAAAAATGACAGTATTGTCTATATCGGTGATCTTGTGCAGCGCAGTGAGTCCGATATGCTGCGCACCCCGAATTTTGGCCGCAAGTCCTTGAATGAAATCAAGGAAGTGCTGGCAACCATGGGGCTGTCGCTGGGGATGGATATTCCCGAATGGCCGCCCGAAAATATTGAAGAACTGGCCCGCAAACTTGACGAGCCCTATTGAACCCGGATTTGATGTGAGGAAATCTTATGCGTCACCGTAATACTGGACGTCGCTTTAACCGGACGGCATCGCACCGCCGGGCCATGTTTGCCAATATGGCGGCGGCCCTGATCAAGCACGAGCAAATTCAAACCACCCTGCCGAAAGCCAAGGACCTGCGGCGCGTTATTGATCGGCTGATCACGCTTGGCAAGAAAGGCGGTTTGCATCGCCGCCGCATGGCGATTGGCTATTTGCGTGATCCGGTGATGGCGGCGAAATTGTTTGATGTTTTGGCAGAACGTTATCAGACCCGTCAGGGCGGTTATTGCCGGGTTGTCCGCTCAGGCTTTCGCTATGGCGACAATGCCCCGCTTGCGGTGATCGAGCTGGTTGACCGCGATGTGACAGCCAAGGGCAAGGATTCCGGCCCGCGCTATGATGCCGATGACGAGGGTGAAGCAGCCGAAGCGGCCTGATCCCGCTTATTTTACATGAGTTTACCGGCAACCCCCCGCCTGCTGGTTGAACAGGATCTGGCGGCGGGCCAGACCATCCCTTTTTCTTGCACCCAGGCCCATTATCTCCAGCGTGTTCTGCGCCGCCGTCATGGCGATTCAGTCCGGCTTTTTAACGGGCGGGACGGCGAGTGGCTGGCCCATATAGACACGAAAGCCAGCGAGGTGGCGGGTCATCTTCAAAGCCAGTTGCGCGAACAGCCCCCGCCTCCGGCTCCCCTGACCCTGTTCTTTGCGCCAATCAAACGCACCCGCCAGGAAATTCTGATAGAAAAAGCGGTCGAGATGGGGGCAACTATCCTGCAACCGGTGAAAACCCGCTATACAGACGGGCGGTTGATCAAGCCAGACCGGGCCAGAGCAATTATCCGGGAAGCCGTTGAACAATCCGAAGGGCTGCATCTGCCAGAATTGTTGCCTGAAATCCCTTTGCAAAAGGCGGTTTCTGCCCTGCCAGACGACTTACCGCTTTATTTTTGTGCTGAAAGCGGCGCCGCCATTCCGCTTGCTTCTGCGCTTAATGGGCGGACTCCTCTTGCGGGCGCAGCCTTTCTGGTCGGGCCAGAAGGCGGCTTTAGCGAGGCTGAAATTGAAGGCTTGAAAACCCGCCCTGAAACGCTGGTGGTTGGTCTGGGTCCGCGCATCTTGCGTGCCGAAACCGCCGTCACTGCCGCCCTTGCCCTTTGGCAAGCCCTCTGCGGAGATGGAGAAAACCGCCCGGACTTGCGGCTATCAAAGAAGGAAGCTGGCCCTGCCAGTTAGCTTTTCTTTGTCGTTAGGTTTTTGGAGGGGGCGGCGGCGATTCGCCAACCTTGTAGCTGGTTTCAAACTGATCGCTGACCGTATCGCGCACCGCATTAAACCAGCGTCGGCAGCCAAGCGCATGCATCCAGCGTTCATGGTGCCGCCCTTTGGTATTGCTGCGGAAAAAGATATAATTGCCCCATTCTTCATCACTGAGGTCGGCGGGTTTTTCCGGGCGCGTGATATGAGCTTCGCCGCCATAATGAAATTCAGTCAAATCGCGCTTTCCGCACCATGGGCAAGGAATCTGGATCATTAAGGCCTCTTTTCTTTCCTAATGGGCGACCGCTGCAGCCGCCCCTTCGTCAACCAGTGCGCCGGAATGGAAACGGTCAATGGAAAAAGGGGCCGCATAAGGATGCATTTCGCCTTTGGCAAGCGACCAGGCAAAGGCATGGCCCGACCCCGGTGTGGCCTTGAAGCCGCCGGTCCCCCAGCCACAATTAAAGTAAAGCCCTTCAACATCTGTTTTTGACAGGATGGGGGAGCGATCAACGGTTACATCGGTAATCCCGCCCCATTGGCGCAGCATACGCAAGCGCGAGACAATCGGATAGAGTTCAATGATCGGGGCGACAACATGTTCGATCTGGTCAAAGCCGCCACGTTGAGAATAGGACACGTAAGGATCACCTGACCCGCCGATGACCAGTTCCCCTTTATCGGACTGGCTGATATAGGCATGGATGGTATTTGACATGACAACGCAGTCAATCAGCGGTTTAACCGGTTCCGACACAAAAGCCTGAAGCGGAAAACTTTCCAGCGGCAAGCGCAGCCCGGCCATATTGGCCAGCACTGACGAATGACCCGCCGCCACCACCCCGGCGCGGGATGTGGCAATCGACCCGCGATTGGTCTCGACTCCGGCAAGTTTGCCATTGACAATCTTGAAACCGGTGACTTCGGTTTTTTGAAGAATATCAACGCCCAGCGCATCGGCTGCCCGGGCATAGCCCCAGGCGACGGCATCATGGCGGGCGGTGCCGCCGCGTTCTTGAATCATCGCGCCAAGCACCGGATAGCGGCAGTTTAAATTGATAATCGGGACTCGCTGTTTGACTTCTTGCGGAGTCATAAAACGGTTATCAATGTTATTTAGATGGATGGCGCGACCCCGGCGAGCAATTTCCTGTTCGTCATGGACGGTATGGGCCAGATGAATCAAACCGCGCTGCGAAAACATGATGTTATAATTTAATTCTTGCGACAGCCCTTCCCAGAGTTTCATCGCATGATCGTATAAAGCTGCCGATTGGTCCCACAGATAGTTTGAGCGGATGATGGTGGTATTGCGCCCGGTATTGCCGCCGCCAATCCAGCCTTTTTCAATGACCGCAATATTGCGCATCCCGTGTTCTTTGGCCAGATAATAGGCCGTGGCCAGCCCATGCCCGCCGCCTCCAATAATAACGCAGTCATAAGAAGATTTGGGGGTTGGCTCTCGCCAGGCCGGTTTCCAGCCTTCGTGGTTATTTAAAGCCTGACGCAGCAGGGAAAAGATTGAATAGCGTTGCACTCTCTTTTTCCTGTGTCTTTACATTAACGCGCCCTATTTAACGCGTTCTGCGAGAACCCTTCATGCCGCGCCCGGTTGTGCGTTCCGGAATACGCGCCGACTTACCCGACAGATTGCGCAAATAGTAAAGCTTGGCCCGGCGCACTTTCCCGTGACGAACCAGATCAATGCCTTCAATGCGCGGGGAATACAAAGGGAAAACCCGCTCTACCCCCTCCCCATACGAAATCTTGCGCACCGTAAAAGAAGAATTGATCCCCGCGTTCTTGCGCCCGATGCAAACCCCTTCATAGGCCTGTATCCGCTCAGTCGTGCCTTCAACCACACGCACCCGAACCCGAACCGTGTCTCCGGGAGAAAAATCAGGAATCCCGCCTTCAGGCATCCGGGCAGCTATTTCTTTCTCTTCACGGGCTTTTAACAAAATGCTCATCACCAAACTCCATTGATCAGTTGATTATGTTCTTTAAACAAACATCAATTTATCTTCTTAATCCCTCTTATAGTCCTGCCAGAGATCAGGGCGGCGGTCCTTGGTCAGCTTTTCAGCCTGCTCAAGCCTCCACCTTGCAATATCGGCATGATGACCACTTTGCAAGACCGCAGGAACAGCACGGCCTTCCCACAAAGCCGGGCGGGTATAATGAGGATACTCTAACAAACCATTGGCAAAGCTCTCATCCAGCAGCGAGTGATGATCACCAATAATCCCTGGCAGCAAGCGCACAATCGAATCGAGTATGGTCATCGCTGCCAGTTCTCCGCCTGTAAGGACGAAGTCGCCGAGGCTTAATTCTTTTACCTGCCACTTGTCAAGGACGCGTTGATCGATTCCTTCGAATCGTCCACAAATTAAGCGGATTCCGGGTCCGCTGGCGAGTTTTGTGGCAAGGGAGTGGGTAAAAGCCTCTCCACGCGGGCTGAGCACATAGAGCGGACAGGCAGAAGCGGGCGATTGCTCAGAGGCTTGCAGGGCTGCATCGAGGATATCCGGGCGCATGACCATGCCGGGTCCGCCGCCAAAGGGGGTATCATCGACGGTGCGATGTTTGTCGGTGGCATAGGCGCGGATATTGATGGTATCGAGCTGCCACAGGCCTTTTTCAAGCCCGCGCCCGATCAGAGAGGCCGCAAGTGGGCCGGGGAAGAGATCGGGGAAAAGGGTGAGAACGGTGGCCTGAAAGGTCATATCTGCGCTTTTGGTATTATAAAAGTTCTAATCTCTATGAAATTTCTAATCCGGCAGCTTGGGGATCGATGCGGATTTTCTGTTCTGCATGTTCAATCTCTGGCACGGCAGCGCGGGTAAACGGGCAATAGGTTTTTTGCCCGGAAAGAAGTTTGATCTCCAGCAGGGAGCCTGCTCCAAAATCAGCAATCGAGACCAGGGTTCCCAGCGGCTGCCCGTCCAGGGTCTCAACCGAAAGCCCGACAAGATCGGTGTGATAGAAGGTATCCTCATCTTCTGGCGGCGGCAGTTGATCGCGGGCAATGAAAAGCATAAGGCCGCACAGTTTTTCAGCATCGTTGCGCCGGGTGATGCCATCTATCCGGCAGACGAACTGGCCTTTATGAAAACGGATGGCTTCAAGCTGGTGCGGGTCGCCATTTTGGTCATAAAGCGGCTGATAGTTGAAAAGATTATCCATCGGATCGGCGAAGCTGGCGACCTTGACCAGCCCTTTGATGCCATAGGCTCTTTTGATCTGACCAATCTTTATCATTTGCCAGCAAACGGCGCGATCTGGCCGGTTCAGGAGGCCACAAAAGTCAAAATAGGCTGGTCGGCTGCCAAGGTATCGCCGGGGCTGGCGTTGAGGCTTTCAATCTGTCCGGCCTGGGTTGCCCGCAGGGTATTTTCCATCTTCATGGCCTCAATCACGGCAAGCGGCTGATCGGGGCTGACGCTATCGCCTTCGCTGACCAGCAGGGTGCGCAAAAGCCCGGGCATGGGGGAAAGAAGATAGCGCGACAGGTCCGGCACCGCTTTTTCCGGCATTTTATCATAATAGGAGGCCAGGCGATTGGCCATGACCTTGATAGAGGCCTGGGCACCGTGATGAGACAGGCAGAAGCACCCTTCGCGCAAGGTCACCTGAAAAACATAAAGAGTCTTTTCGGCCCCGACCGTCAAGCGGCAAAGCGGATCGCCGGGCTGCCAGTGCAAGGAGAGATGATCATAGTCTTTCACTTCTCCTTCAAGTGTGACATGGGCAATGACCCCGTCACAGGATACGGTGGCTTGCAGGTTTTCTTCAAAAAAAGCACAAAATTCCTGATCGGGCAGAGTTCCGCCGCCATAAGCCCGGGTCTCCACCTGATGATGACACAGCACCGCCACCAGCGCGAAAAGGGCCGGGTCTTCCGGCTTCAAATGCGCAGGAGTCAATCCATCGGGATAAATATCGCCAATCGTCGCGGTGGACATATCGCCCGTGCGAAAAGCCGGCTGATTGATAAGATGCGACAGGAACAACCGGTTATGCGCCGGGCCTTCCAGACAATATTCATCCAGCGCATGAGCCAGCCGCTCAATCGCTTGCGCCCGGGTATCGCCACAGGCAATCAGCTTGGCAACCATCGGATCATAATACATGCTGATCTCGCCGCCTTCCAGACAGCCCGAATCAACCCGAATGCCTTCGCCTTCTGGCTCCTGATAGCGGGTAATCCGGCCTATTGCGGGCAAAAAACCACGCGTCGGGTCCTCGGCATAAAAACGGGCCTCAACCGCCCATCCTTTACTATTCGCTTGAATATCAGCTTCCGTGAACGACATGGCCTCGCCAGCCCCGATGCGAATCATCCACTCAACCAAATCCAGCCCCGTCACATACTCCGTCACCGGATGCTCAACCTGCAAGCGCGTGTTCATCTCCAGAAAATAAAAATTTTGCCCAGAATCAACAATAAACTCAACCGTGCCAGCCGATTGATAATTAACACGCCTCGCCAACTCCACCGCTTGGTACCCCATCGCTTTACGGGTCTCCGCGCTGATAAAAGGAGACGGGGCCTCCTCTATCACTTTTTGATGACGACGCTGCAGCGAACACTCCCGCTCCCCCAAAGAAACAACATTGCCATGACTATCCGCCAAAATTTGAATTTCAATATGGCGCGGCTGCTCAATAAATTTCTCAATAAAAACCCGCTCATCGCCAAAACTGGCCTTGCCCTCGTTCATCGCCGCAACAAGACCCTCGCGGCATTCCTCGTCACTATAGGCCAGCCGCATCCCCTTGCCTCCACCCCCGGCCGAGGCCTTGAGCATCACCGGATAGCCAATCTCCCGCGCTATCTTCACCGCCTCCGCCGGGTCCGCAACCGCCTGATCATGGCCCGGCACAATGCTCACCCCGGCCTCTGCAGCAAGAATCTTGGAGCGAATCTTGTCCCCCATCGCCTCAATCGCGCTTTCAGGCGGGCCAAGAAAGGTGATCTTTTCATCCGCCAAAGCCTTGGCAAAGGCCCGGTTCTCAGACAAAAATCCATAGCCAGGATGCACGGCCTCGGCCCCGGTTTGACGACAAGCCGCAAGGATCGCATCAATCGACAGATAGCTTTCGGCCGATGGTGCCGGGCCTATACGGACAGTTTCCCCCCCCGATTCCGCAATAAAACGGACATGTTTGGCTTCCCGGTCAGCATCAGAATAAACGGCGATTGGCCGAATACCCATTTTAAGGGCGGTTCTTGCCACCCGGCAGGCAATTTCACCGCGATTGGCAATCAGAAGTGTTTGGAACATGGCGGTCTGTTTTTCAGTCTATTTGGTGAACAGACTGATTTCATACTGTTTGCAGACTTAAAAATCAAAAGATATTCAGCTATGCCGACATATAGGTTGGAAGCCAGCCTTCAAAGGCCTGACGGAGCTTATCGAGTGTAATTTTTTCATTGCCAAGCGTGATAGTGCTGCCACCCATGGTGCCAATCGCTTGAACAGGAATTCCCTGTTTGGAGGTCCCGGCCAACAGAGCATCATATTGTGTGCTTGTCACCAGATAGCGACTTTGATCTTCGCCAAACCAGAAGGCAATATCGGTGATATTTTCAAGCTGTGCGCCGCAGTTTCCAGAAAGCACCATTTCCATCACGGCAAGCAGCAACCCGCCATCGCTGATATCCTGACAGGCAGAGAGAAGATTTTCTCTGGCAGCCCAAAGGATAAAATCCCCGGTCTTTTTTTCGATCTCAAGATCAACAGGCGGTGGTGGCCCGTCCTTCTGATTTAAAATACGATGCGCATAAAGGCTTTGCGACAGATGCGATCCCTTTGTCCCGACCAGAATCAGGGTTTGATCCGGCCCCGGATGATCAGGGATTACTTTTGAATCCGGGCCAATCACTCCGACCCCGCCAATCACCGGGGTTGGCGGGATCGCCTGACCATCGGTTTCGTTGTAAAGCGAGACATTGCCGGAGACGACCGGGAAGGAAAGTTCTGTTGCAGCTTCGCGCATGCCGTTGATGGCTCCGACCATCTGGCCCATGATCAAGGGGCGTTCCGGGTTGCCAAAATTGAGGTTATTGGTCAGGCCAAGCGGTTTTGCCCCCATGGCAACCAGATTGCGCCAGCATTCGGCGACCGCCTGTTTGCCGCCGGTTTCCGGGTCAGCCAGGCAATAGCGCGGCGTGCAATCGACCGATAGAGCCAAAGATAGAGGCTGGTCTGGCACCTGGATCACGGCGGCCCCAAGCCCGGGGCCAACCGTGGTGCCGCCGCCAATGGTGCTGTCATATTGTTCATAAATCCACCGGCGTGAGCCTACATCTGGCCCGTCCAGCAAGCTGATCATATCATGAAGTGGCGTAAATTCGGCTTTTAAGGAAATATTGGCCAAGGAGTCGGGAGTGGAAAACTGATAGGGGCGATCATATTCCGGGGCTTCATCAACCAGCGCAGAAACTGGCAGATCGGCTATTTTCTCGCCATGCCAATAGCAGGTGATCGAGGCCCCGTTTGCCGGGTCTTTGGGGCAAAGCACGCCGACTCTGGCAAAAGCCAGGTCCCATTTTTCAAAAATAGCGGCGGCTTCTTCAACCTTGTCCGGGTCAAGCACCATCAACATGCGTTCCTGACTTTCTGACAGCATCAATTCATAAGGAGTCATGGCGGTTTCACGGGTTGGCACCTGATCAAGGTCGAGCCGGATTCCGACCCCGCCCTTGGAGGCCATTTCAACCGATGAAGAGGTCAAACCTGCGGCCCCCATATCCTGAATGGCAATGACGGACTCCCCGGCCATCAGTTCCAGACAGGCCTCCATCAAAAGCTTTTCAGTGAAAGGATCGCCGACTTGCACGGTCGGGCGGCGGGATTCGGCTTCGGCATTAAATTCGTCCGATGCCATGGTTGCGCCGTGAATACCATCGCGCCCGGTTCTGGCCCCGACATAAATCACGGGATTGCCGATTCCTTGGGCTTTGGCGGTAAAGAGCCGGTCAGCCGGGGCAATCCCGACCGTCATGGCATTGACCAGAATATTGCCGTTATAGCCCGCATCAAAATTGACTTCGCCGCCAACGGTTGGAATACCGATGGAATTGCCATAGCCGCCAATCCCGGCAACAACCCCGTCCAGCAAATGGCGGGTGCGTGGATGCTCGGGCGCACCAAAGCGCAGAGCATTGAGGTTAGCAATCGGGCGCGCCCCCATGGTAAAGACATCGCGCAAAATCCCGCCAACCCCGGTTGCAGCGCCTTGATAGGGTTCAATAAAGCTGGGGTGATTATGGCTTTCAATCTTGAAAACGGCGGCAAGTCCGTTGCCTATTGCGACGGCTCCGGCGTTTTCGCCGGGCCCCTGGACAACCTGCGGGCCTTCTGTTGGCAGGGTTTTCAGCCAGCGGCGCGAGGATTTATACGAACAATGTTCAGACCACATGACCGAGAACAGGCCAAGTTCAAGCAGATTGGGAGAACGTCCGATCAGGGCGCAGATATGTTTATATTCTTCCTCGGACAGGCCATGTTCGGCTATAGTTTCTTTGCTGATTGTGTCCATAAAATTGATCTCGCTCAGGCAAAAGCCGCAAAAAGCGGAAAACCATCACCTGTTGTCCCGCTTGCAGACGGATCGACAGCATTTTCAGGATGCGGCATCAGCCCCATCACATTTCCGGTTTTGTTCAAAATCCCGGCGATATTGGCGGCAGAGCCATTGGGGTTGCCTCTTGTTGATTCTTTTGACGATATATCAATATAGCGCAAGGCAATGCGTCCATCTGCTTCCAACGCGTGAAGCGTGTCGGGGTCAGCGGTGTAATTTCCATCATGATGGGCCACCGGAAAAGTAACCTGCTGGCCCGCCTGATAATGATGCAGAAAGGGGCGGATATTTTGTTCAACAATCATATCCACCGGCCGTGAGACAAATTTCAAGGCCCGGTTACGCAGCAAGGCTCCGGGCAATAAACCGACTTCGGTCAGGATTTGAAAACCGTTGCAAATCCCCAGAATATAAACGCCCTGATCGGCGGCTTTTTTAACCGCCTCCATGATCGGGGATTGCGCGGCAATCGCGCCCGGGCGCAGATAATCCCCATAAGAAAAGCCGCCAGGCAATAAAATCAAATCGTATTTTTGTGAAAAAACCGTGTCTTTATGCCAGATGATATCCGGCTTTTTCCCTGTTGCACGCATAAAGGCTGCTGCCAGATCGCGCTCCCGGTTCGTGCCGGGGAAACAGATAAGTGCCGCCTTCATGCTCAATCAGGACAGGTTGATTTCGTATGTTTCCACAACTGAATTGACCAAAAGGGCTTCGCACATGCGCTCCAGCATCTCACGGGCCCGGGCCGGATCGGTTTCATCAAGCTCAACCGTGATCTCCCGGCCTATACGCACCGACCCCACGCCAGAAAAGCCCAGCCTCCCCAAGGCCTGCGCCGCAGCTTCCCCTTGCGGGTCAAGCACCCCCTCTTTCAACCGGACAAGAATTTTCGCCTGCATGGCTGCTTGATAAACACAGATTCTGGATGATGCAACGCTCAATTCATCCAATCCCGGCTTATCCGCTTTTAAACATATATTGTTTGTTGCTGTAGCCTTTAAAAACCCCTTGCCTGTGCCTGTTTGCAATGCTAGCAAATATCCAGAACAAAGGGGCCAGGATATATGTATAGAAATATATTTATATTCGGGATCATATAAAGAGTAAGTAAATATTATTTGTCAGAAAAAGGAGAGACTTCATGAATAAACTGACGACAACAACAACAGCGGTTGCACTGGCAGCAACAACAATGCTGTCTTCTGCCGCTTTTGCTGAAGATATTAAACTTGGCGTGTTTCTGGGATTTACCGGACCGCTTGAATCCATCGTTGCTGAAATGGGCCCGGCAGCTGAAATGGCCATCAAAGAAGTGTCCGATAGCGGGGCCCTGCTTGGTGGCTCCAAAGTGATGGGTGTGCGCGGCGATACAACCTGTATCGATTCAGCCGCAGCAACCGCCGCAGCCGAACGGCTGGTCACCACCGATAAAGTCCACGCCATTGTCGGCGGTGATTGTTCCGGGGTCACCGGGGCTGCGCTGCAAAATGTCGCCCGGCCAAACGGCGTTGTCATGATTTCTCCCTCGGCAACATCGCCAGCCCTCAGCACGGCTGAAGATGACGGGCTGTTCTTCCGCACCGCGCCGTCCGATGCGCGTCAGGGCGAAATTGTCCGCGATATTTTGAACGACAAAGGCGTCAAAACCATTGCCATGACCTATACCAACAACGATTATGGCAAAGGCTTGGCCGATTCCATTCAACGCAATTTTGAAGAAGCTGGCGGCACCGTCACCATTTCGGCCTCGCACGAAGATGGCAAAGCCGATTATTCCGCAGAAGTCGCAGCCCTTGCCCAGGCCGGGGGTGATATTCTGGTGGTTGCTGGTTATCTTGACCAGGGCGGCAAAGGCGTTATTCAAGGCGCGCTTGACACCGGGGCTTTTGATACCTTCTATATTCCTGATGGCATGGTCGGTGATGCCCTGCCAAAAGCGATTGGTCCGGACCTTGATGGCACCTATGGGGCCGCACCGGGGACTGACAGCCCGGGGGCTGCCACCTTTGCTTCAATGGCGAAAGGGTTTGATGCCTCCACCCCGTTCACGGCTGAATCCTATGATGCGGCAGCCCTGATCATGCTGGCCATGCAGGCCGCTGGCTCCTCCGACAGCAAGGTCTTTAAAGACAAGGTCATGGATGTCGCCAATGCGCCGGGCGAACAAATTTTCCCGGGTGAACTGGCAAAAGGGCTGAAAATTCTCGCCGATGGTGGGGAAATCGACTACGTTGGGGCCTCTGCGGTGGAACTGATCGGCCCGGGCGAAAGCGCAGGGAATTATCGCGAAATCGAAGTCAAGGGCGGTGAAATCGTCACGGTTCGCTATCGCTAATCTGATCAGCGACTTTCGCAAACTGGATAAAGAAAACGGCCTGGGCTAAAACCAGGCCGTTTTTGTATCTATTCTTTAAGAGGACAGCATGATTGTTGTTGAGGATGTCCATAAGCATTTTGGCGGCCTTCATGCGGTTGACGGCGCTTCGCTGACCATTGAAACCGGCTCGATCACCGGGCTGATTGGTCCCAACGGGGCGGGCAAGACAACGCTTTTCAATGTGATTGCCGGGCTGCATAAACCGACCTCTGGCCGGGTGCTGCTGGATGGCAAGGATATCACCGGGCTGGCCCCGCATGAACTTTTTGAAAAAGGCCTGTTGCGGACGTTTCAAATCGCGCATGAATTTTCCACGCTCACGGTGCGCGAAAACCTGATGATGGTGCCGGGCAGCCAGTCGGGGGAAAGCCTGCTGCAAACCTGGCTTAACCGCAAAAAGGTGCAGGCGCAGGAAGAAGACATCCGCAAAAAAGCTGATGAGGTCATTGAATTTCTTGAAATCTCGCAAGTTGCGGATGAGTTGGCGGGGAATTTATCGGGCGGGCAGAAGAAACTGCTGGAATTGGGGCGGACAATGATGGTGGATGCCAAAATCGTCTTTCTGGATGAAGTCGGGGCCGGGGTAAACCGCACCTTGCTCAATACGATTGGCGATGCGATTTTGCGTTTGAATAAAGAGCGTGGCTATACTTTCTGCCTGATCGAACATGATATGGATTTTATCGCCCGGCTCTGCGATCCGGTTATTTGCATGGCCGAAGGAAAAGTCCTGACCCAGGGCACTATTGCCGAGGTCAAAAATAACGAGGATGTGATAGAGGCCTATCTGGGGGCAGGGCTGAAAAATAAAGCCGCGCAATCATCCACACAACAAGTGCCTGAACTGGAAAAAGCCTGATGGCTTTTCTGCTTGGCGAAAATATGACCGGGGGCTATGGCGGGGCGGATATCCTGCATGACTGCACCATCGGGGTTGAAAAAGGCGAAATCGCGGTGGTTGTCGGGCCCAATGGGGCGGGCAAATCAACGGCGATGAAAGCGGTTTTTGGCATGTTGGGCTTGCGCCAGGGAAAGGTGTCGATGGCCGGGGAGGATATATCAGCCCTGACTCCGCAAGCGCGGGTCAAAAAGGGAATGGGCTTTGTCCCGCAGACCAATAATGTTTTCACCAGCCTGACGGTTGAAGAAAATCTGGAGATGGGGGCCTTTATCCGCGAGGATGACAGCACCGGGACTATGGAGCAGGTCTTTGATCTGTTCCCGATCCTCAAGCAGAAACGCCGCCAGCCTGCGGGTGAGCTTTCGGGCGGGCAACGCCAGCAAGTCGCGGTCGGGCGGGCCTTGATGACCAAGCCGATGGTGCTGATGCTGGATGAGCCAACAGCCGGAGTCTCGCCGATTGTGATGGATGAATTATTTGACCGGATTATTGAAATCGCCCGCACCGGCATTGCTATTTTGATGGTCGAGCAAAATGCCAAACAGGCCCTGAATATTGCCGATAAAGGCTATGTGCTGGCGCAGGGGTCCAACCGCTATACCGATACGGGAGAAGCCTTGCTGGCCAACCCCGATGTCCGCAAGGCCTTTCTGGGGGGCTAGATATGCAGGACTTCTTCAATGCAATAACGCTTTTGACCAATTTTGTTATCACGCCAGGGCTGACCTATGGCTGCCAACTGGCTCTGGGGGCTTTGGGCGCAACCTTGATTTACGGAGTCCTGCGCTTTTCAAATTTTGCCCACGGCGAAACCATGTCCTTTGGCACCATGAGTGTTATTCTGTTTACCTGGATGCTTCAGGCGCAAGGCGTGTCGCTGGGGCCTTTCCCGACCGCCCTGCTGGCTCTGCCTATCGGAATTATCGCCGCCATCGCCCTTTTGCTTGGAACCGACCGGCTGGTTTATAAATTCTACCGCCGCCAGCGATCTAGCCCGGTGATCTTCCTGATTGCCTCGCTGGGGGTGATGTTTGTCTATAACGGGCTTATCCGCTTTATTATCGGGCCCAATGATCAGGTCTTTCTTGACGGATCACGCTTTATTTTCACCGCCCGCGAATTTAAAGCCGCAACCGGCCTTGAACAGGGCATGGCCTTGAAAATGACCCAAGGACTCACGGTTGTCGTGACCGTGATCTGTGTCGCCGCCCTGTTCTGGTTCCTGACCCGCACCCGCACCGGAAAATCCATGCGCGCCTATTCGGATAATGAAGATTTGGCGCTCTTGTCCGGAATCAACCCCGACCGCGTGGTGATGATCGCCTGGATTCTCACCGCAACCCTGGCCACTGTTGCCGGGACCCTCTATGGGCTGGATAAAAGCTATAAACCCTTTATCTTTTTGCAAATCCTGCTGCCGATCTTTGCTGCCGCCATTGTCGGCGGGCTTGGCAGCCCAATCGGGGCGATTGCCGGAGGCTTTATCATCGCCTTTTCCGAAGTGTTCCTGACCTTTGCCTATAAACGGTTTTTGGCCTATCTTCTGCCCGACTCCATGGCCCCGGAAGGGCTGGTGCAATTCCTGTCTACCGATTATAAATTCGCCATCTCCTTTGCCATTCTGGTGATCGTCTTGCTGGTCCGACCGACTGGCATTTTTAAAGGTCAAACTTTATGATGATCAATAAACGCAATATCACACTCTTTGCGCTTATGGGGGGGCTGTTTGTGCTGGTCGGGACGATTCAAAGCTGGACTCTGTCGCTGACCATTTTAAACCTCTGCCTGATCTCGGCGATCATGGCACTGGGAGTCAATATTCAATGGGGCTATGCCGGGCTTTTGAATGTCGGCGTCATGGGATTTACCGCGCTTGGCGGGCTGGCTGCCGTGCTGGTGTCAGCCCCGCCGGTTCAGGAAGCCTGGGCTGCCGGAGGGGTGCAGATTTTTGCCTCTGCCATTCCAATCCTGATTGCCGTTGGCGTGATTCTGGCGGTCTATCCCCGCTTGCGCGGAACCCGGCGGATTGTTGTTATTTCCTTGATTGGAGCCATCGGCTATTTCTGTGCGCGGGCCTTCTATACCCCGGCAGCAAGCGCAATCGAGGCCGTCAACCCCGCCTCTTTCGGCTTTCTCGGCGGGCTGGGACAACCGATCATCTTCTCATGGATGCTGGGCGGGATTTTTGCCGCCGCCGCTGCCTGGCTGGTTGGCAAGACCGCGCTTGGGTTGCGCTCCGACTATCTGGCGATTGCCACGCTCGGCATTTCCGAAATCATTGTCGCCATCATCAAATTTGAAGAATGGATGACTCGCGGAGTCAAAAATGTCTCTGGCCTGCCGCGCCCGGTCCCCTATGAAGTCGATATCAAGGAATCGCTCTATTGGCAGGATATCGCCACCAGCTGGAATATCTCGATTGTCGAACTCTCCTCGGTGATTGTTAAACTTTGCTATGCCGGGCTATTTGCGGTTGTCCTATTCATCCTGCTCTATCTGGCCGAAAAAGCCTTGAACTCCCCGTGGGGTCGGATGATGCGGGCGATCCGCGACAACGAAACAGCCGCAGAAGCCATGGGAAAAGACGTCAAAGGCCGCCATCTTCAAGTCTTTGTGCTTGGGGCAGCCGTGATCGGGGTTGCCGGGGCCATGCTGACCACGCTGGACGGGCAGTTCACGCCAGGCTCCTACCAGCCGTTGCGCTTTACCTTTTTGATCTGGGTCATGGTGATTGTCGGCGGGTCCGGCAATAACTGGGGCGCGGTGCTGGGCGGATTTGTGATCTGGTTCTTCTGGGTCGAGGCTGAACCGCTAGGCCTGTGGCTGATGGATTTGATCACCGCCGGAATGGCTGAGGAAAACGCACTGAAACAGCATCTGCTGGCCTCGGCCTCCCATATGCGGCTGATGACAATGGGGATTATCCTTTTGCTGGTGCTGCGCTTTTCACCGCGTGGGCTTATTCCTGAACGATAGGGGTTTGGGGGGATAAATGGCGACATCAATTCAGCGCATACCTGACAAGACAAGCTATGATGTGGTGATTATCGGCGGGGCGATTATGGGCTCCTCAACCGCATGGTTCCTGAGCGAAAATAAAGATTTTAATGGCTCGGTTCTGGTTGTTGAGCGGGATATGAGCTATGAATTCTGTTCAACCATGCATACAAATTCCTGTATGCGCCAGCAGTTTTCGACGGAACTCAATATACGGATCAGCCAGTTTGCGGCTAATTTTGTGAAAAACCTGCGTGACTATATGGGCGGCGATGAGCGGGTCCCTGACTTGTCGATTCGCAGCTTTGGCTATATGTATCTGGCGGATAACCCGGCTTTTGCAGACGTTTTGCGGGATAACCAGAAAATTCAGCGCGCAGCCGGGGCCGCCACCCAGCTGATGACCCCGGACGAGATCAAAGCGGCCTATCCTTTTTATAATATAGACGATATTTTACTGGGCTCCATCAATCTGGTGGATGAAGGCTTTTGGGATGGAACGGCGGTTTTTGACCATTTGCGGCGGTCAGCGATTGAACGCGGCGTGACCTATATTGAAAATGAGATCGTGGCCATCAATCGTGCCAAAACTGGGAAAAGAGGGGCCGGAAACAGAGTTGAAAGCGTGACGCTGCAATCGGGTGAAACAGTCTCTTGCGGGCAGCTTGTCAATGCCTCTGGCCCGCGGGCAGCCCGCACCGCCCGTATGGCCGGGGTGGAGGTGCCGATTGAACCACGAAAACGCTATTCCTGGGTTTTTTCTGCCAGCAAGCCGCTTGATCGTGATCTGCCGCTGACCATTGATCCGTCCGGCATTCATGTCCGTGAAAATGGTGGTGGCACCTATCAATGCGGCGGGCATGGCGATCACGACCCGGCGGCGGATTATGATGATTTCACCATGGATTTTTCGCTCTGGGAAAACAAGGTCTGGCCTGTGCTTGCCCACCGGATTCCGCAATTTGACGCCATAAAAGTCCAGGCCGAATGGACTGGCCATTATGCCTATAATACATTGGATCATAATGCGGTTATGGGGCCGCCGCCGGGTCTGGATAATTTTATCTTTCTGAACGGATTTTCCGGGCATGGGTTGCAGCAATCGCCAGCAATGGGGCGGGCAACTTCTGAATTTCTGACCTATGGCGAATACCGCACGCTGGATATGTCGCCTTTCGGCTACGAGCGGATTATCCACAACCAGCCGCTTGTTGAAAAAGCCGTGATCTGAAAATCATCTTTTGACGAAAGGGGATTTTACGAGTTACAGTGCAACGGTGAGCATGATCACATCATATGATCATTCATTTAAAAATTAAGGGAGATTCATCATGACAAAATTATTTGGCCCAAAATTATTTGATCGCGGCTGGATGCGCACAACGCTTGGCACTGTCGCGGTGTCCGGGCTTTTGGGGTTGGCCGCAAGCGGGGCTGCGTTGGCTGAAAAATGGGATATGCCGATGGCCTATTCGGCAAGCAATTTCCATTCTGCAACCGGGGCTGAATTTGCCCGCTGTGTCACAACCGGCACCAATGGCGGCATTGAAATTGTGACTCATCCTTCGGGGTCCCTGTTCAAGGGCGCCGATATCAAGCGGGCCATTCAGACCAATCAGGTGCCGATTGGCGAGCGGCTCTTGTCCGGTCACCAGAATGAAAGCCCGATCTTCGGGATTGATTCCATTCCTTTCCTGGCCACGTCCTTTGATGATGCGGCGAAATTATGGGAAGTCTCGCGCCCGGCCCTGGAAGAGGTACTGGATGAGCAAAATCTTGTGCTGCTTTATTCTGTGCCCTGGCCACCGCAGGGGCTTTATTTCAAGAAAGAAGTCAATTCGGTTGCCGATATGGAAGGGATCAAGTTCCGGTCCTATAATAATGCCACCGCCCGGCTGGCCGAATTGACCGGCATGTTGCCCGTGACGATTGAAGCGGCTGAAATCAGCCAGGCTTTTGCCACCGGGGTTGCTGAATCCATGATTTCTTCTGGCTCAACTGGCTATGACCGGAAAGTCTGGGAAAGTCTCACGCATTTTTATGAAGTCGATGCCTGGCTGCCGCGCAATTATGTGATGGTCAATAAAGAGGCCTGGGGCGATACCGATCCGGCCCATCAGGCGGTGATCCGGGGCTGTGCCGAATTTGCCGAATATGCCGGAACATGGCGGGCCAAGGAATATACCGGCTTTACGCTGAATGGGCTACGGGCTGGCGGCATGACGGTTCAAAGAGCCGGCGATAAACTGACCAGCGACCTGCGCGCGATTGGCGAAACCATGACCGCAGAATGGCTGGAAAGTGCCGGGGCCGAAGGCCAGGCGATTGTTGATGCCTTCAAGGCGGCGCAATAAAGGGAACAAAGCGTAAAATGCGCAAAACGGGGCTGTTGGCGGTCTGTCTTATTAGGGTCAGATGGTGAACTGTCTGATGATGGACCGTCAATATCCCCATCCCTTGCTTGCTTCATTCGCGCATTCCTTAAGAAAAGGACTTGATCTGCTTTATCTGGCCTCTGGCGTGCTGGGGGCCATCGGATTGATCGCCATCCTGATTTTAATCGTCTTGCAAATGATGGCCCGCTGGTTCGGCCAGCTGTTCCTTGGCGCGCCCGACTATGCTGGCTATGCCATGGCCGCCGCCAGCTTCTTTGCCTTTGCCTATGCACTCAATCACGGTGCGCATATCCGGGTCTCCATCCTGCTCAATATGGTGTCCGAACGAACGCGCTATGTCCTTGACCTCTGGTGCTTCGCCATTGGCTCAATTGTCAGTATCTATGTCACCTGGTTTGCCTTTCGTGCCGCCTATTGGTCGTGGAAATTCCACGATGTCAGCCAGGGCCAGGACGCAACCCCGCTCTGGATTCCCCAAAGCGTCATGGTCATCGGCAGCTTTGTACTCTCGGTCGCTCTGCTCGATAATCTGATCAGCATGATCCTGACCGGACGCTACCGCATGACCTCGCCAGCCAAACCCAATGACCCCGCACCCGAAAATGATTCAGAAAAATCCTGACGGTATCCCAATCTAACTGACGATTAAATGGAAAACTTTGAAATTATCGGCCTGTTCCTGTTTGTCCTCTTCCTGATGCTGGGCTCCGGGGTGTGGATCGGCCTCGCCCTCACCGGGGTGGCATGGGTCGGAATCCAGCTCTTCACAGAACGACCCGTCGGAGACGTCATGATCACAACCATGTGGTCAACCGCTTCCTCCTGGACCCTGACCGCCTTGCCGCTCTTCGTCTGGATGGGCGAAATCCTCTACCGAACCCGCCTGTCCGAGGATATGTTCAAAGGACTGGCCCCCTGGATGGCCCGACTGCCCGGCGGACTCATGCACACAAATATCGTCGGATGCACCATCTTCGCCGCCGTCTCCGGCTCCTCCGCCGCAACGCTCACAACCATCGGGAAAATGTCAATCCCCGAACTCCGCCGCAGAAAATACCCCGAACCCATGACCATCGGAACTCTGGCCGGTGCCGCAACCCTCGGACTGATGATCCCGCCCTCCCTCACCCTGATCGTCTATGGAGTCACCATCAACGAATCCATCACAAAACTATTCTTCGCAGGGGTGCTGCCCGGCCTGCTGCTCGCCCTGCTGTTTATGGGATATGTCGCTGTCGCCTCCAAACTGTCGCGAAACTGGAACCCGATGCCCGAAGAACCCCTCGACCTCATCACAAAAATCCGTAACTCACGATTCCTCCTGCCCGTGATCGGACTCATCCTGCTCGTCATCGGGTCAATGTATCTCGGATACGCAACCGCAACCGAAGCCGCAGCCTTCGGCGTGATTGGTGCCCTCGGACTGGCCGCCCTGCAAGGCTCCCTCAACTGGCAAAGCTTCCGCGAAAGCCTCATGGGCGCAACCCGGACCTCCGCAATGATCGCATTCATCCTGGTCGGAGCCGCCTTCCTGTCGCTGTCCATGGGATTTACAGGCCTGCCCCGCGCCCTCGCCAACGGAATCGCAGCCTGGGAACTCAGCCAGTTCGAACTGCTCATGGCCCTGCTGGTGTTCTATATTGTCCTCGGAATGTATCTCGATGGAATCTCGTCAGTTGTCCTCACCATGGCCGTCGTCGAGCCTATGCTCCGCCAGGCCGGAATCGACCTCATCTGGTTCGGAATCTTTATCGTCGTCGTCGTCGAAATGGCGCAAATCACCCCGCCCATTGGCTTTAACCTTTTCGTCCTGCAAGGAATGACCCATCACGAAATGGGATTTATCGCACGCGCCGCCTTGCCTATGTTTGCAATTATGGTGGTCATGGTCTTTATTCTGATCGCCTTCCCCGACCTGGCCACCTGGCTGCCGGAGAATATTCGCAGCACACCTTGATGGAAGCTTTAAACGGCTCATATGATGCAGGTTGATGAAACCCATGACCCGGATCGCAAAAGCTGGATTGATTCAGCCAATGGGCCAGAACAGGATTTTCCCATCCAAAACCTGCCCTATGGGGTTTTTTCAACAGCACAACAGCTAAAACCACGGGTGGGCGTTGCGATAGGGGATTTTATCCTTTGCCTTTCCACCATTGCCAGGGCCGGGCTGTTAGAGGTTTCGGGCGATATATTTGATCAGCCCGGGCTTA
This sequence comes from Alphaproteobacteria bacterium, assembly GCA_965229605.1. Taxonomy (GTDB): domain Bacteria; phylum Pseudomonadota; class Alphaproteobacteria; order CBDDJK01; family CBDDJK01. The sequence goes on from OZ245892.1 coordinate 60,112, forward strand.
ATCAATTTATGGCATTGGGGCCAGAACACTGGGCGCGCACAAGAAAAACCCTGTCCAGCCTGCTTGAAAAAGACAATCAAAGTCTGCGTGATCAGGGGGAGTTACGCGCCCACTCCTTGATTCCGCAACAAGAGGCCATACTGCATCTGCCGTTCAAGGTGGAAGGCTATACGGATTTCTATGCCTCCCGCGAACATGCAACCAATGTTGGCAGCATGTTCCGGGGGCCGGACAATGCCCTGATGCCAAACTGGCTTCATCTGCCAGTTGGCTATAATGGGCGGGCCAGCACAGTTGTCGCAAGCGGCACCGACATTCACCGCCCATGGGGCCAGATCAAGCCACCGGATTCGGAAGCTCCTGTCTTTGCCCCCAGCCGAAAACTTGACTTTGAGCTGGAAATGGGGGCGGTTGTTGGCACCTCTAGCGATCTTGGAGCGCAAATTTCAGTCGCCGAAGCTGACAAGATGATTTTCGGCTTTGTTTTATTGAATGACTGGAGTGCGCGCGATATTCAGGTCTGGGAATATCAGCCTCTGGGTCCTTTTCAGGCAAAAGCCTTTGCCACCACGATATCGCCCTGGGTTGTAACGCAAGCCGCGCTGGCGCCTTTTCGCCTGCAAGGACCGAAACAGGACCCATCGCCCCTTAGCTATTTGCAGCAGGGAACAGGCTACAATTATGATATTCATCTTGCGGTGACCATGCAGACACAAGACAATCCCACCGAAACCTGTGTCAGCCGGACAAATTTCAAAACAATGTATTGGTCAAGCGCACAGCAACTGGCCCATCATGCCAGCAGTGGCTGCAAGATGTGCACTGGTGATCTTCTGGGCTCTGGCACGATAAGCGGCCCCACAAAAGAATCATATGGCAGCCTTCTGGAGTTGACCTGGAATGGCCGGGACCCTTTGACATTGGCAGGGGAGGAGACTCGCTGCTTTATTGAAGACGGCGATCAGGTGACGCTGCATGGCTGGTGCCAGGGAGAAAGCCATCGAATTGGCTTTGGTCAGGCAAGCGGGCGTATTCTTCCTGCACTCAAGCACGAAAAGCTGGCTTGACCAACCTGCCAAACCTTGTCACATATCCGATAAATTTTCACGCAACGCCCTCTGATCTCTTTTACGTCAGAAGCAGGAGAAAAACGCATGAGCAATCGCTATTTATTTACCAGTGAATCGGTTTCGGAAGGGCATCCGGACAAATTATGCGACCGGGTAAGTGATGAAATTGTTGATCTTTTGCTGGATCGCGATCCTTTTGCCAGAGTTGCGGTTGAGACCTTGTCAACGACCAACCGGCTGATTTTGGCTGGAGAAATCCGCTGTGCCGAGGAGGTATCGACCGACCTTATTCTGGAGCGCGCACGCGATGCGGTAAAGGATATAGGCTATGAGCAGGATGGTTTCCACTGGAAAGAATTGACGGCAGATTGTTATATCCACGGCCAGTCAGAGGAAATTGCGATGGGGGTTGATGCTTCCCATAATAAAGATGAAGGGGCTGGCGATCAGGGGTTGATGTTTGGCTATGCCTGCAAGGAGACCGATGCGCTGATGCCAGCCCCGATTTATTATGCGCATTTGATTTTGCGGCGGTTGTCGGAGTTTCGCCGCAGTGACAAGACCAGCGGGCTTGGGCCGGATGCCAAGAGCCAGGTCACGTTATTGTATGAGGATGGAAAGCCGGTCAAGGCGACATCGATTGTGGTTTCCACGCAGCATGATCCGGGGCTTGGTCAAAAGCAGGTGCGCGCCTTGGTTGAGCCGATTGTTGTTGATGCCTTGCCCAAAGGCTGGATGTGCGAGGACGAACATTTCTATACCAATCCAACGGGCCGCTTTGTCAAAGGTGGGCCGGATGGCGATTGTGGATTAACGGGGCGCAAGATTATTGTCGACACCTATGGCGGCGCAGCCCCGCACGGAGGCGGCGCTTTTTCAGGAAAAGACCCGACCAAGGTGGATCGGTCTGCAGCCTATGCGGCGCGTTATCTGGCTAAAAATATTGTCCATGCCGGACTGGCGGATCGCTGTACGATCCAGCTGGCCTATGCGATTGGCGTGTCAAAGCCGCTGGCGATTTATGTGAATACCTATGGGACTGGCAAAAAGTCTGATGAGCAGCTGATCAAGGCGATTGAGGCCACAACGGATCTCAGCCCGCGGGGCATTCGCGAGATGTTGAACCTTAATCGTCCGATTTATGCCCGCACGGCGGCTTATGGCCATTTTGGACGTGAGCCTACGCCAGAGGGCCATTTTTCGTGGGAGCAGCTTGATCTTGGTGAAAAGCTGCGGGCGGCCTAGGGTCAGGACCCATAAAATTCATCCATTCTGTTGGTCAAGAAAGGTAAAGATACAATGAAAACAAGCGAAAGCATAGTCTTAGCTACGGTGAGCTTGTTTGAAGCCGTAGATTTGCCTTTATTGACCAACCTTGTAAAGGCGCGGCAAATTTTTGTATCTGAACTTTCAAACCGCTTGCAATTAGCGATGGCTAGTCGCTGCGCGCTTTTCAAGCCCATCTATCAAAAATTTGACACGCGCAGAATGAATGAATCTTATGGGTCCTGACCCTAACATCTGTTGATATGATGGCAATCTGATCAGGGAGGAGTTAAGCTGATGCGTCCAAATCCAATTCGTGACCTATGGGGTCAGGGCAAGGTGATTTTGAACAGCTGGCTGGCGATTCCCAATGGGTTTTCGGCTGAATTGATGGCGCGGCAGGGCTGGGACACGATCACGATTGATATGCAGCACGGGATGGTTGATTATCAGTCGGTGCTGCCGATGCTGATTTCGATTTCCACCACGGATGTTGCACCGATGGTTCGGGTTCCGTGGAATGAGCCGAGTATTATTATGAAGGTCCTTGATTCCGGGGCCTATGGGATCATTGCGCCAATGGTGAATACGGTTGAGGAGGCCGAGGCTCTGGCGAGTGCAGCGCATTATCCCCCTAAAGGGCGGCGGTCGTTTGGGCCCACCCGTGCGGTGCATTATGCGGGGGCGGACTATGCCAGCAAGGCCAATGATGTCATTGTTGTTTTTGCCATGATTGAAACCCGTGAAGGCCTGGATAATCTGGAGGAGATATTAAAGGTTCCGGGCATTGATGCGATTTATGTCGGGCCATCGGATTTATCGCTGTCTTTGGGGTGCCAGGCCAAACTTGATGGTCTGGACAAGGAGGCCGCCGAAGCGGTTGAACATATTCGCGTTAAAACGCAGGAGAGCGGGAAATTTATTGGCATTCACACGGGTAGCACGCAAGGGGCTCTGGTGCGGGTTGAAGAGGGATTTAATCTTGTGACGGTTGGCTCGGACGTTCGTTTTATTCTGGCTGGCGCGCAAGAGGCTGTGAAAACCATGCGCCAGGTTTTATGATGATCTTTATGCCGTCTTTTCTTGACATTTCACAGCCTGTGATGAAGATATGGGAATGAAAATAATTTCATCCACGATCTATTATTGAGGAGGATATAATGATCAGAAATAAATTCACGATAAGCCATATTCTTGCTGCCAGTGCTTTTGCAGGAGCCGTTTTTTTCAGCACAGCCGGGACATATTCGGCGCAGGCTGGCAGTCATTGCACAGAAATCAGCTTTTCGGATGTTGGCTGGACCGATATTACCGCCACCACCGCCACAACAACGGTTATTCTGGATGCGCTGGGCTATGAAACCGATATCAAGGTGCTGTCGGTTCCGGTGACCTATACGTCCATGGCCAATGGCGATATTGATGTTTTCCTTGGCAACTGGATGCCGACCATGGAAGGCGATATTGCGCCTTATCGTGAAGCTGGCACGGTGGACACGGTGCGTGAAAATCTTGAAGGCGCAAAATATACGCTGGCGGTCAATCAGGCTGCTGCCGATCTCGGCATTGCCGATTTTGCTGATATTGCCAGCCAGCAGGATGCGCTTGATGGCAAAATCTATGGCATCGAGGCCGGAAATGACGGCAATCGTCTGATCCTTGATATGATCAAGGATAATGCTTTCGGGCTAAAAGACTTTGAACTGGTTGAAAGCTCGGAACAAGGCATGCTGGCGCAAGTCGCCCGCGCCAATAAACGCGATATGCCGGTTGTCTTTCTGGGCTGGGAACCCCATCCGATGAATGCCAATTTCTCAATGCATTATCTGACAGGCGGCGATGACTGGTTTGGTCCTGATCTTGGCGGGGCCACTGTCTATACCAACACCCGTGCGGGCTTTTCAGCCGACTGCCCGAATGTCGGGAAGCTCTTGTCCAACCTCAAATTCTCGCTGGCGATGGAAAATGAAATCATGGCCGCAATCCTGGACGATGGCGAAAATCCCGATGATGCCGCCACAAGCTGGCTTAAAGCCAATATGTCAGTGCTTGACGGCTGGCTTGACGGAGTCACCACCCGCGATGGCGGCAACGGGCTGGATGCGGTCAAAAAAGCCTTAAGCTGATCCTGCTTTCTGGCATGTCCGGGCTCTCTTGCGCACACCGCGCCAGAAAGCCGCCTAAAGAAGCCAGACGCATGAGACATCATGATAGAAAAAATACCGGTCGGCAAATGGGCAGCAGCAGGTTTTTCCTGGCTCCAGGATAACGCAGGCTGGTTCTTCGATGCGCTGGCTGCGCTTCTGGAAGGATTGATCGATTCATTCCTCACCCTTCTGGAAGCCACGCCGCCAGTCGTCCTGATCGGGGTGTTTGTTGCCCTGACCTATATTTTGCAGCGATCCTTCAAGACCGCGCTGCTGGTTCTGGTCGGGTTATTGTTTATCCTCAATCAGGGCTATTGGGATGAAACGCTGGAAAGCCTGACTCTGGTGGTATCGGCCTGTCTGGTCTGTATGGCCCTCGGCGTGCCTGTCGGCATTGTCGCGGCGCATAACCCGCGCTTTTTTGCAGCACTCCGGCCCGTTCTTGACTTGATGCAAACCCTGCCAACCTTTGTCTATCTGATCCCGGCAATCGTCTTTTTCGGAATCGGCATGGTCCCCGGTCTGGTCGCAACCGTCATTTTCGTCCTGCCTGCCCCCATTCGCCTGACGGCCCTTGGCGTGGCCGCCACCCCGCGTCATCTGATCGAAGCCGCAACCGCTTTCGGGGCCAGCCCGCGCCAGACCCTGTTCAAGATTGAACTGCCCTATGCCTGGCCGCAGATTATGACCGGGCTTAATCAGACGATTATGCTGTCGCTCTCCATGGTGGTTATTGCCGCACTGGTCGGGGCAGACGGGTTGGGGGTGCCGGTTGTCCGCTCGCTCAATCAGGTCAATACCGCGCTTGGCTTTGAAAGCGGCTTTGTGATTGTGGTTCTGGCCGTGATTCTGGACCGCATGTTGCGCACCGGTGACAAGAAAAAATGACTCTCTCCATCCAGTTTGACCAGACCTCCATTGTTTTTGGTGACAAGCCGGAGTTGGCTTTTCCCTTGATGGATCAAGGCCTGTCGCGCGATGATATTCGCCAGCAAACCGGGCAGATTATGGGGGTTCATGATTGCAGCCTCGATGTCAATGACGGCGAAATCCTGGTCCTGATGGGCTTGTCGGGGTCGGGAAAATCAACCTTGCTGCGGGCAGTTAACGGGCTTAATCCGGTGGCCCGTGGAACTGTCCGGGTCTGGGACGGACAAAAGCTGGCGGCAGTCAATTTACACGATAAACCGGCCTTGATGGCCTTGCGCCGTCATCAGGTGGCGATGGTTTTTCAGCAATTTGCGCTTTTGCCCTGGCGCACCGTGCGGGAGAATGTTGGCTTCGGGCTGGAGCTTGCCGGGATTGCCCAGCCGGAACGCCAGAAACGAATTGATGCGCAGCTGGAACTGGTTGGCTTGAGCGAATGGGAATCCTTCAAAGTGTCGGAATTATCTGGCGGGATGCAGCAGCGGGTCGGGCTGGCGCGAGCCTTTGCGACCGAGGCACCTATTCTGTTGATGGACGAGCCTTTTTCAGCCCTTGATCCTTTAATTCGTACAAAATTGCAGGACGAGCTTTTAGACGTTCAGCATCGGTTGCGCCGGACCATTCTTTTTGTCAGCCATGATCTGGAGGAAGCCTTCAAGCTGGGCCAGCGTATTGCCATCATGGAAGGCGGCCGGATTATTCAAACCGGCACCCCGAAAGAAATTTTCTTTGCCCCGGCAACAGATTATGTGCGTGATTTTGTGTCGCATATCAATCCGGCAAGTGTCCTGGTAGCTTCTGATTTGATGGACGAATCCGCTTCTTCAGAGAACGGACCGATTGTGCTACCCACGGCCTCTGCTACCGATATAATCAGATATTTCGCAGACGGGGCCGAAACCATTCAGGTAAAAGACAAGCAAAAGACATCTGGCGTGATCACCCGTCAATCGCTTTTACGCGCCCTTGGCCGGGCAAGCGATAGCTGATCAGCTGAATCAGGCATGATGGGTCAGGGCGGAACGGTGCCTTTTGCCTCTTGAGTATCCCCACTCTTCGCCAGTTTTTAATCGCTGAAAGAGCGCGCTGGCCGCTTTTTACCCCGGTCTTTTTTGGCTGCGGCATTGCCCTTTATTTTGTCACCCCGCCGCCGCATCCCGAACTGGGCTATTTTCTTTCCCTTGCAAGTGCGGCTGTTTGCGCCTTATTGGCTTTTTTCAGTTATCAACGCGGTTCTTTGCAAGATTATAAAGACGATAGTCCTCGCCATCTGGTTAAATTTTACAGCCTGACCGCCCTTGCCCTGATTTTGCTGGGCATGGGCTATGCAGCCTGGCGCAGTGAAGGGCAAACAACCCGCTTTCTGCTTAAAGACCAGTATTTAAAGGACGTGCAGGCAATAATCACCCGCATTGAGCCTTTGCCGGGCGCAGGCAGCCGGGTCTGGCTGCGTGATCTTGCAGGCAATCGCCCGCTTCAACTGACCGGAACAGACCCGCCTGTTGAGGAAGATTTTTATCTCTCGTCAGGCGATAACCGGCTGATTGCCTATCCCGGGGTTCAGGTGCGGCTTTCGGTCCGTTACGATATGACCGATTTTCGCCCGGGCCAGAAAGTGGCTCTGTCAGCGCAACTGCGCCAGCTTCCGCAGCCGGTTTATCCGGGCAGCTTTGATTTCAGACGTCGCTCCTGGTTTGACGGTTTATCAGCAACCGGCTATGCAACGCGGCCTTTGGAACAGCTGGAAGATGACGAAAAAATCAGTGATTCTGACACAGGTTTCTCGCGCTGGTTTGATGATTATATCCAGTCCCTGCGTGCAGCCATTGCCAACCGTTTGCAGGCAAAAATTCCTGATCAGGAAGGGGCGGTTGCCGCTGCGCTGGTTGTCGGGGCGCGTAGCAGCCTTTCCCAGGATATCTATCAGTCCATGCAGGCATCAGGGCTGGCTCATCTGCTGGCTATTTCAGGGATGCATATCGGGCTGGTTGCCGGGCTGGCTTTCGGCTTTGTCCGGCTTTTGCTGGTTCTGGCCGAATGGCCCGCCCTTTATGGCCATACAAAGAAAGTTGCCGCGCTTTGTGCTATCCTGCCGATGCTGATCTATTTATTTCTCGCCGGGGCCGCACCGCCCGCCCAGCGATCCTTTTTGATGGTCAGCCTGATCCTGATCGCCGTGACTCTGGATCGTCGGGCCTTTTCAATGCGCCCGCTGGCGATTGCGGCTTTATGTCTTTTGGTCATTCATCCACAGGCCTTGATCAGTGCCAGTTTCCAGCTGTCTTTCGCAGCCATGACCGCTCTGGTCGCAGTGGCTGAAGTCTGGCGCAGAAACCAGCTTGTCCCTGTAGACGGGCTTGACGGGCGCGATTTGCTAGATCAGGGGGGCTCCAGTTCTGCACAAAGCCGCCCTTTCTGGATTTCCCGCAAGCTGCCCGGTATCCACCGTATTTTACGCTATTTCGGACTTATTCTACGCACCAGCCTCGCCGCATCCTTTGCAACCGCGCCTTTTGTCTTATGGCATTTCGGCCATGCCACCCATGTCGGCGTGCTGGCTAATTTCCTGGCAATCCCCTTATTTGCCTTCTGGATCATGCCCGCACTGATGGCCGGGTTGTTGCTCATGCCGCTGGGACTGGACGGGTTCTTCCTCTATCTGGCCGGGGAAGGCATCGGGCTATTTATCGCGATTGCAGACTATTTCGCCAGCTTCCCGCTGGCCGGGGTTCCTCTGCGCCCGCTCTGGTTTGGCGGGCTGCTGCTCTTTATTGCTGGCGGGATCGGGGCGGCCTTGCTGCAAAGCCGGGTGCGCTATATCTGTCTTGGAATAGCCATGCTGGGGCTGGTAACCGGGTTGAGCTTTCGCCCCGACTTGCCGCTTGTGCTGGTCGCCCCGAAAGGCGATCTCATCGGGATTATTGCCAAGGATAAACTCTGGTTTAATCAAACACGGCGCGCCCGCTTTATTCAGGAAAACTGGCTGCGGCGCACAGGGCTAGACTCCGGGGGAGATTTTAAAGACCTCAGCCAGCAAGAAAACAGCCCGCTTGCCTGTGACCCGAAAGCCTGCCTTTTGACCACACCAGAAAGCAAACAGCTTTCGATTGCCCGCACACCGCAAGCTATGTTTGAAGATTGCCCAAAGGTTGATTTGACCTTTGCGCCAATCTTTTTGCCAGAATACCAGCGCAACCAGTTATGCAAGGGACGTCCTGTCCTGTCCCCACCCGACTTTTACCGCAATGGCTATCACCTGATCTTTCAGGTCGATCAGGGATTCAAGGTCCAAAACTGGCAGCAATCCTTACAAAACCACCCCTGGCAACGGGCTTTTTATCCTGATCAGCCCGAATAAGTCAGCGATATGTTATTGGTTGAGTGAACTGCCAAGATAGCTCAAGAATTCGTTGTCAGGGGCCAGGACAATGGTTGAATCAGAGGTTGCCAGGGCGGCGCGATATTGTTCCATTGTCTTGTAAAAGCGGAAAAATTCAGGATCGCGGTTAAAAGCAGAGGCCAATGTGGTGTTGCGTTCAGCTTCGCCTTGACCGCGCAGAGCATTGGCGTCCCGTTCGGCATTTGCCAGTAAAACTGTGCGGTCCTTGTCAGCTTGTGCCCTGATTTTATTAGAAATCTCTTCGCCTTCCGCCCGCAATTCACGTGCTTCGCGCTCCCGTTCGGTGCGCATCCGCTGGAAGACAGCCGCACTGGTTTCTGACGGAAGCTCGGTCCGGCCAATCCGCACATCAATGATTTGCACCCCAAGGGAAGCAGCCTGTGTCACGATTTCGCTTTGAATCTGGTTCATGATCTCGGCCCGCTTGCCGGACAAGAGTTCAGACAAAGATACATTGGCAATAACACGCCGCAAGGCCCCGCTGACCGTTTTTCCCAGCCGGTCACGCAAAGCCGATTCGGTGCGCACGCGCTTGAAAAACTCCAAGGGATCGACAATTCGATAGCGGGCATAGGCATCAACATTGATCCGCTTTTTATCGGATAAAAGCCCATTGATCACGGGGGGATCAAGGTCCAGCGTCCGGTTATCATAATAGATCACTTCCTGAATGAACGGCACTTTGAAGTGAATACCCGGTTCCTGTTCGACATGGACTGGATTGCGGAATTGCAGAACGATGGCCTGATTGGTTTGATGGACCGTGTAAAGAGATGCTGATCCAACGAAAATCAAAGCTGCAAGGACGATGGCGCCAATGGCAATTTTACGATTCATCATTTTACTCCTTAACGGCGAGCGTTGTTAAGTTCATTAAGCGGTAAATAGGGGACGATTCCCTGTCCGCCCGCGCCCGAGATTGCAGGATCAACGATAATTTTGTTGGCCTTGCCGTAGACTTCGCCAATGGCTTCAAGATACATGCGCTGGCGCGTGACTTCAGGCGATGCGGCATAGGTTTCATAGACCGAGATGAAACGCTGGGCTTCCCCTTTTGCTTCTTCAACCAGCCGTTCTTTATAGGCTTCAGCTTCCCGCAGGACACGCTCGGCCTGACCGCGGGCTTGCGGCACAATGGAGTTGGCATAGGCTTCGGCTTCGTTACGCAGACGGTCACGGTCCTGACGGGCTCTTTGCACATCATTGAAGGCATCAATCACATCCCCCGGCGGGTCAGAGGCCTGGAGCTGAATTTGTTCGATATCAATGCCGCTGTTATAGCCATCCAGAACCGCCTGCATAACTTCAAGCGACTGGCGTTCGATTTCTTCACGCCCCCGGGTCACTGCCAGATCAAAAGAAGTCTGGCCAATCACTTCGCGCATGGCACTTTCAGCCACAACCTTGACCGTGGCCTCAGGATCACGAATGGCAAAAAGATAGGATTCAGGATTCTTTATCTTCCAGAAAACCGTGAAATCAAGATCAACAATATTCTCGTCACGAGTCAGCATAATGCTTTCTTCGGCAATATCGCCCTGCGTGTTGCCTCGGCCCAGGTCATCGCCGCGAAACCCGATATTTAAACGCCGTTGCTGGTCAACATACGGCAGATAAACTTCTCCAACCGGGGCCGGGAAATTATATTGAAGCCCCGATTCTGTGGTCTCATAATAACGGCCAAAAATCAGCTCAACCCCGCGCTGCCCGGCCTCAACCCGGTAAAAGCCGGTCGCAAGCCAGATCCCGGCGATAATCAACACGCCGATCAAAATAACTTTCCCCGTCAGACCACCCGGGAATAAACGGTTCAGCCGCTCCTGCCCCTTGCGCATAAAATCATCAAAATCAGGCGGCTCGCCCCCGCCTCCACCCGAAAAGCGGCCCCAGGGGCTTTCATCCGATCCATTGCCGCCACCCCCAGAATCCTGAGACTTGCGCCGACGTGTGCCCCATGGCCCTTCGTTTTGATCATATCCCATCAGTTTTTCCTAAAATAATTATCTTTTGATATGGCTGCTATATAATGATGATTTAAGAAATTTCTAGGGGAAAAGCAGGGCTGCGTCAAAAAAAAGCGGCTTTCGTGTGCGATTAAATCACTTCTGGATGGATAAGGGCAAAGCGCAAATGATCCTGCCACATGCCGTTGATCCGCAAATAGGACAAGGCGACTCCTTCTTCATGAAAGCTGCTTTTTCGCAGAAGAGCGATACTGGCGGTATTTTCGCGCAGGCAATAGGCTTCAAGCCGGTGCAGACCAATCTGGTGAAAGCCGTAGGTGATCATCAGGCGCAAGGCCTCGCTCATATAGCCTTGCTGGCAATATGTTTGTCCCAGCCAGTAATTGAGAGAGGCCTGCTCAAGCGCACCCCAGCGAATATTGGCAAGGCTGATCCCGCCGATGAGTTCAGGCTTTATGTGCCATTTGAACGCAGATTGATCGACCACAGAATCGGGCTTTTTAAAGATCAGAAAGCCGAGATTTGCGGGCATTTTATCGGCCTGGTCACTGCCGTAAACCCGTAAATAGCGGGCAAAAGAGGCCTCTAGCTGGTTATGGGCTGGCCATAAAGGCTCAAAGGGTTGCAAGAAGGCCCGGTTTTGCAAGCGCAGGTCCATCCAGGCCTTGCGGTCTCCTGCGCGCGGGCGGCGCAGATAAATCCGCCCGGTTTCAAGCTGTGATCCTGTAGGCCGGGTGTCGGCAGGATCACGCGCTGTGAATTTTCCAGAAGAAAAAATCACTTCGCTTTTGAAGGACCGGTTTCAACCGGACAGGCCGGGTCTGCGCCCCATTCACTCCAGGAGCCATCATAGACAGCAATCTGGTCATTGCCCAGAAGGCTCATGGCGACCACCAACCCCCCTGCGGCGACTCCACTGCCGCAGCTGGCGATCAACGGCTGGTCAGTTGGAATGCCTGCGGCTTCCAAATCTTGTTTAAGCTCGGTGACCGGGCGCATAAATCCCTGCGCGTCCGTAAATTGCGGGAAAGGGAAGTTGATGGCCCCGGGGATATGTCCGGCCCGCAAGCCTGGCCGGGGTTCAGGCACATCACCCAGAAAACGGCCTTCGGGGCGCATATCGACAAGCGGGTGGGAAGAGGATTGAAGCGCAGCCAGCACATCCGATTTATGGACCAATAAATGCGAACGGTGCTTTGCTTTGAAGGTTCCTTTGACCGGTTGGGGAGAAGGCCCCGCTTCAACCGGATGCCCGGCCTGTTTCCAGCCGGGAAAGCCGCCATTTAAAAGATGAACCTGATCATGCCCGTAGAGTTTGAAAAGCCAGAAAGCCCGCCCGGCAGAAAATAACCCATGCGTGTCATAGACAATAATCGTTGAGTCATTTGAAATCCCGAAAGAAGCTGCCATGGATTCAAATTGGGCGGGAGTTGGGGCCATATGCGGCAGCGTATTTTGATCGGGATCGGCGATTTCATCGATATCAAAAAACTGTGCGCCTGGAATATGGGACGTTTCAAATTCTTCGCGGGCATTGCGGCCAGAGCCGGGCAAGTGAAAACTTGCATCAAGCACAACGAGGTCATCCCGCGTAAGGTTTTTCTGCAACCAGTCAGCATCAACAAGAGGCGATTTTTCAGTCATATTCCGGTTTCTTTCCTGTTCTTAAGCGTTTTTGCAGAACCGGGCCGGCTGGAAGAAAGCCTGTCCTGCGGTAAAAGGCTTGCGTGCGCTGTCCCATCTTTTTGCCGGGTGCGGTCACGCGTAAAAAAGTCCAGCCGCGTTCTTCGCCAAGCGTATAGGCGGCTTCCAGAAGCTGTTCTCCAATACCAAGAGACCGGGCTTCGGGAATAACATAATGCTCAAGGATCACGCCAACCAGCCCATGGGCGGAGAGCGACAGAACTTCTGTCATGGTCATAACACTGACGGGAAGTTTTGTCTCGTCCAGAGCGATGAAAGCAAAATAGCCACTGTCTTCATCCAGCATATCCTGGCTGACCCGATGCAGGCGGGCTTCGTCTATCGGGGCTTTTGGATGCAGCTCTTTAAGCAGGCGATAAACCAGCAATGTGGTCAAATCGGCATCAAGCGAGGTCGCCCGATGGATGGTGACGCCTTGTGGGAGAATATCCATGGTTTCGCTTTTTTGACCGGATTGTTTTCACCAAGCAAAAAGATCAAGAGGGAAGAGACCATTTTTGCTTTTCTTTTTCATCGCTGGCCCGGGCTTCAACCCACCAGCTGGTGCCGTCGCTGGAAATTTCTTCTTTCCAGAAGGGGGCATCGGTTTTCAGCCAGTCAATCAGAAATTGGCAGCCGGAAAAGGCCATTTGCCGGTGACGGCTGGCGGTGGCGACAAAGACAATATGTTCCCCCGGATAGATCATTCCCACGCGGTGGATAATCCGGGCGGCTTGAAGCTGAAATCGCTCAACGGCCTGGATACGCATGTCGCTTAATATGCGCTCGGTCATGCCGGGGTAATGTTCCAGCCGCAGGGCCTTTAAGGGAGATGCGGCCTGTTTTTGTGCCTGAAACTGGCCTGTTGGTCGCATAATCCCGATAAAGCTGGCGATAGCACCGATTTCTGAATCCGGCGATGCACCTTCAGGGAGGTTGAAGCGTGCAAGCTCGGCCCCCGGATCAAAGTCATGCTCACTGACCGTGATAAAAGGATCAACCGCCGAGTCCTGCTGACTTGTCATGCTCACCCCCCGGTAACCGGTGGAAAAAAGGCAATTTCCTTGATGCCTTGCAAGGGTTCGTCATGGCTTGCATAGACCTGATCAAGGGCCACGCGCACGGTGTCGGGATTGGCAAAGGCTTTTGCAAAATTGTCATCGCGAGTTTGCAGCCAGCTAATCAGGTCAGCCGTGGTTTCAAGACCGCCGGGAAGCTGAATATTTTCTTCTGACATTCCGATCATCTGGCGCAGCCAGGCGAAATAGCGCAGCCGCACGGTTGTTGTATTTTGATTATCGGACATAGCGGAACATAGGGTTTAATCTTGGTTTAATCTTGCGGCAACATAGCGGGCAATCATATCGGCTTCCAGATTGACCGGGTCTCCGGCAGCCAGCTGTCCTAATGTGGTATGTTGCAGCGTATAGGGAATAAGGGTCACTGAAAAGAGGCTTCCGGCAGAGGCTGGTTTTTCGACCTCATTGACGGGTGCTTGATTTTCGACCGTGTTCACGGGTGCTTGATTTTCGACCGTGTTCACGGTCAGGGAGACTCCGTCAATGGTGATGGAGCCTTTAACCGCCAGAAGCCCGGAAAGTGTATCTGGCGCAAGGAAAGAGATCACGGCACCTTCGTTATCCGGGTTGCTGACGACGTTGTGGACCGAGCCAACCGCATCAACATGGCCAAAAACAAGATGCCCGCCCAACTCATCACCAACCTTCAAGGCCGGTTCAAGATTTAAGCGATCCCCGGTTTTCCAGCGTTCCAAGGTTGTCCGCTTGCGGGTTTCCTCGCTGGCTTCAACCCTGAACCAGGGTTTTTGTGTTTTGCTGTCAACACCGGCTTCGCAAACGGTCAGGCAAATGCCGGAGCAGGCGATAGAGGCCCCAAGGGCCGGAACCGAAGAACCGGCGGGGCGTTCAAGGGTGAGACTGCGGACGGACGCCTGATCCTGACAATCAAGGATCTGTCCGATCTCGGTCACAATCCCCGTGAACATACCCCGCTCAAGGTCTTGATGGTGCGCAGAGGGTTATTCGCTGCGCATGATCCCGATCAGGTTCAGGATATGGATGAACAGCACGACGAAGCTGCCGTAAAGCTGCAAGGCCCCGAAGACGGCGAAGCGTTCGATCATCTGGCCATTTCCTGAATTTTGCAGATACATTGATTTGATCATCTGCGTTTCATAGGCGGTCATTGCGGCGAACAGCAGCACGGCCCCGATTGAGAACAGCATCCCGAACTGGCTGGAGGGTTCAAAGAAGATGATATTGACCAGTCCAGCGATGAGCAGGCCGATGATTGCCATGGATGCGAAGGCGGCGATGGGGCCGAGGTTTCGTTTGGTGACATAGCCATAGATGCTGACGCCAGCGAAGGTTCCTGCGGTGATGAAGAAGGCGCGGGCGATATCATAGACTCCGCCGGGCGACTGGAGGAAGGCGAGGATCATGGGTGCGATCATGATGCCCCATAGCACGCAATAGGCCCAGTAGAATCCGTGCGCCATGGTTGAGGAGCGCATGGTTATGATTTTGCTGGAGAAGAATCCCATTCCGATGAGGGCGAAGAAGAGCACCCATTTCATGGGTCCGACGGCCAGCGCGATGGTGAGTTCTGGCGAGTTAGCCATGACCAGCGTGACCAGTCCGGTGAGTCCGACGCCCATGGCCATGAGGTTATAGACTTTGAGCATATAGGCGCGCAGTCCGGCATCGATGGCGGCCTGGTCTGCGGTGCCTCTGAAGCTGGCTGAGCCGAATTGTTGAGGATTGAGTGCCATTTTGAGGAGTCTCCCTTAGAGAATGATAAAAAACCGAGTGATAAAAGTATCTATTATCCGAAATATAGGCGAATTACCATCAAGAATCAATATTGAAGCGGTAGAAAGGCTTTAATCGCTTTTTGTCTTTTGTTCTTTGGCGGGTTTAGCTGATTTTGCGGGTTTTACGGCCAGGACTTCGTCAAAATTTCCGCCTTTTGGGCGGTTTTCGGTCAGAACCTCTCCCGTGATATAGTAATAGGCGATTTCAGCCAGATTGGTTGCATGATCGCCGGTGCGCTCCAGATTTTTGGCGATAAAAAGAAAATGCGTGCAGGGCGAGATATTGCGCGGGTCTTCCATCATATAGGTTAAAAGCGTGCGCGTGACCGCTGTGTAAAGCGCATCCACATCCGGGTCGGATTGCCAGACAGCAAGGATTTTTTCCTCATCCTGATCAAAAAACCCGTCCACCACGTCGCTCAGCATAGTCTGGGTCTTGCGCGACATCTGATAAAGAGTCTTTTCAATCTTCCCGTCGTCAACCGGGCGCAAGGCCGGAAGCCTTTTAGAAATATTCTTGGCAAAATCGCCGACCCGCTCCAGCAAGGCCGCACCCTTTAAAATCGCAATGATAAAGCGCAAGTCAATCGCCATCGGCTGACGCAACGCCAGAATCCGCATGACCTTGGCCTCCATGTCATGCTCCATCGCATCAAGCTTCTGGTCGTTGGCCCGCACCCACTCCGCAAGCTCGCTGTCTCTGGACTCAACCGCCTGCATGGCTTGCTCCAGCGCAAGAAAGGCATGGTCTGCCATCTCC
This sequence comes from Alphaproteobacteria bacterium, assembly GCA_965229605.1. Lineage (GTDB taxonomy): Bacteria > Pseudomonadota > Alphaproteobacteria > CBDDJK01 > CBDDJK01. The sequence goes on from OZ245892.1 coordinate 76,162, forward strand.
CGGAACAGGTGGTTGAGGTCCTCCAGCTCCTGACCATAGGCCGTTACAATGTGATTATCGCTTGTCATGTCTGTTCCTGTCTTTTTAGCCAAAACGCCCCGTCAAATAATCCTGTGTGCGCTGGTCCTGCGGATTGGTGAAAATCTGATCAGTCTCGCCGCGCTCAACCAACTCGCCAATATGGAAAAACGCCGTTTGCTGCGAAACCCGCGCCGCTTGCTGCATAGAGTGAGTCACAATCACTATCGAATAATTTTCCTTGAGTTCGCCGATTAAATCCTCAATCCGGGCGGTCGCAATCGGATCAAGGGCTGAACAGGGCTCATCCATCAAAATCACCTCCGGGCGCACAGCAATCGCCCGGGCAATACAAAGTCGCTGCTGCTGCCCGCCGGAAAGGCTGGTGCCAGGTTCCTGCAGCCGGTCCTTCACTTCCTCCCACAAGCTGGCACGAGTCAGCGATTGCTGAACCAGCAAATCAAGCTGCGCACGGGTATCAACAAGCCCGTGAATACGCGCCCCATAGGCCACATTGTCATAAATAGATTTTGGAAAAGGATTGGGCTTTTGAAAAACCATCCCGACCCGGGCGCGCAAATGGACCGGATCAACGCCGGGGGCATAGATATCTTCGCCGTCCAGTGTGATCTGTCCTTTAACCCGGCAAATCGGCACCACATCATTCATCCGGTTTAAACAGCGCAGAAAGGTTGACTTGCCACAGCCAGAAGGCCCGATCAGGGCCGTCACCTGGCGATCAAAAATATCAATCCCGACCTTGAACAAGGCTTGTTTTTCGCCATAGAAAACATCGACATTTTCAGCTTTAAACTTAATGTATGTATCTGTCATATATTGTCTCTTTTGTATGCTCTATTATACATGGTCGATTGCACATGATCTATTGCCAGCGTTTTGAAAATTTTTGTCGCAAAAGAACGGCTGTCAGATTCATCAAAACCAGAAAAACCAGTAAAACCAATATTGCCGCCGCCGTGCGTTCTTCAAAAGCCCGTTCGGGGCTGTCTGCCCATAAATAAATCTGAACCGGCAAGGCGGTTGCGGCGTCGGTGATATGACCCGGCACATCGACAATAAAGGCAACCATGCCGATCATCAAGAGCGGGGCGGTTTCGCCCAGAGCCCCGGCCATACCGATGATCGCCCCGGTTAACATGCCCGGCAGGGCGAGGGGGACAACATGATGAAAGACGGTTTGCATCCGGCTGGCCCCGATGCCAAGGGCGGCTTCGCGGATGGAGGGCGGGATAGAGGCCAGCGCAGCGCGTGAGGCAATGATGATCGTCGGCAGAGTCAAAAGCGACAGAACCATCCCGCCGACCAGCGGGGCGGAGCGCGGCAGGCCAAAGACATTTAAAAAGACGGCCAGTCCCAGCAGGCCAAAGACAATCGACGGTACGGCAGCCAGATTATTGATATTGACTTCGATAAGGTCGGTCCAGCGATTTTTGGGGGCAAATTCCTGGAGATAAATTGCGGCGGCGACGCCCAGCGGAAAGGACAGGGCCAGAGTCACCAGCAGCATCAGGAAGGACCCGGTCAATGCCCCCAGAATCCCGGCGGCTTCGGGTTCGCGGCTGTCAGCATTGGTGAAAAGTTCTGAATTAAAGCGCATCCGCACCGCATTATCCTGATCAAGCGTTTCAAGCCAGGCAATCTGGTCATCCTTGATCGGGCGGTCTTCTTCTGGCCCTTCGTCAGATAGTCTTCCTTTCAGGAAAATATCAATCAAGCCCGATGTCGGCAGCCAGATATTGCGGGTTGTCCCGATCAGGTCCGGATTCTCCAGCACCCTGTCGCGCAACTGATAGGCCGAATCGGCACTCACCAATTCATAGAGCCGCTTTTTTGCCCGTCGGTTTTTAACATCCGGGAAAGTATCGCGCAGCGTTTTTTTGATCAACCCGGCATAATCGGCTTGTTTAAGCGTGTCTGTGTCACGGGTGCCTTGCGGGTCCAGAAACTCTTCATCAAAACTGATCGCAAGTTGCAGGTCATGGGTGACAAAAGCCGAATAGCCCTTGCTCAGCACCGCCAGAGCCAGAACAACCAGAAAGCCCAGCGACAGGACAATCGCCATCACGCCGGTAAAGCGAAAGCGTCGCTCGATTTTATGACGCTTGACCAGCTGGCGGGCCAGATTCGCCTTGCGTTCTGCCACCAGCTTATTCAGGCTTTCGCTATCAGTCATATTGTTCCTTAAAGCGGCGTTGAATGACCAAGGCGGCGACATTCATCCCCAGAGTCACCAGAAACAGGGTCAGGCCAAGGGCAAAGGCCGCCAGGGTCTTGGCACTGTCAAATTCCTGATCGCCGATTAACAGCGTAACGATCTGGACGGTGACGGTTGTGACGGCTTCAAACGGGTTGGCGGTCAGATTGGCGGCCAGCCCGGCGGCCATAACGACGATCATGGTTTCGCCGATGGCCCGACTTATGGCGAGAAGGAAGGCCCCGACAATGCCGGGCAAGGCGGCAGGCAAGACGACCAGACGGATCATTTCTGATCGTGTCGCCCCAAGGCCCAGCGCGCCTTCGCGCAAGGAGCCGGGGACAGCAGCGATCACATCATCGGACAGGGAGGAAATAAAGGGGATAATCATCACCCCCATGACCATCCCGGCAGCCAATGCGCTTTCGGAGGCAACATCAAGGCCGATTTTCTCGCCAAGCCCGCGCAGGAGGGGTGAAATAGACAAGGCGGCAAACACGCCATAGACCACGGTTGGCACCCCGGCCAGGATTTCAAGCCCGGGTTTGACACGGGCGCGAAAGCGCGGGCTTGCATATTCGGCGAGATAGATGGCTGAAAATAACCCGATAGGCCCGGCGATCAGCATGGCGATCAGGGTAATCAGCAGGGTTCCGGCAAAAATCGGAATAGCCCCGAAGGACCCGCTGGAGGCGACCTGATCGGCGCGTAAAGAGATTTGCGGACTCCAGTTGATACCAAAGAAGAACTCGATTGGCGAGACCAGAGAGAAAAACCGCCAAGCTTCAAATGTCAGGGAGAGGATAATACCGATGGTTGTGAGAATAGCCAGCGTTGAGGCCAGCATCAAAAAGCCGCGCACCAGCCGTTCGACGGCCTGTCTGGCGCGGAAAGCCGGGACGATTCGGCGCAGACCATAAAGAAGGCCAAGGGCGGCAACCGCAAGCGTCAAACCGATGCGATAGATATCGGCGCGGTTTTGCAGCCCTTCAAAATAGGTCTGCGCGGTTACGATGATAGTATAATAGGGCGAATCTTCTGTGCCTGTATTATTCTTGATCTGGCTGATCAAAAGGGTGCGTTCATCGGCAGACAGGTTCTGGACAGCAGGCGGAAAGCTGGCTTCGATCATGCTGTCAATGACCGGGCCTTGAAAGATCACCCAGAAGAAAAGCAGGGCCAGTGCCGGAATGCCGCACCAGAGCGCGGCAAAATAGCCATAATAGGACGGAATCGATTGCGAGGTGAATTTCGCCCCAAATTCAGAAGCAGGAGAGGATAGCTGTTGATCCTCTCCTGCTTTCTGGATCAGATGATGCAGCCGACGCTTGCCCAGCCAATAGCCGATCACCGCAAGAACAAAAATAGCCAAAAGAAGCATCAAGACAGAACCTTTTGCTGTTGCTTCACAAAGCTCTTAACTCCACGCTCCCCCAAGGTCAGAACCCTATCTATTCTGAACACTTATTGCAAGACCTCTTGATTGCTGGCCCGTTTGGCAAACATCGCCCGTTCCTCATCTGCCATCGGAATAAGGGCTTTATCGGTCAAATAACCTTCCTCCCCCCAGGCCTTTTCGCTGGTAAACTCCGCCAGAAATTCCTCCAGCCCCGGAATAACCCCGATATGCGCCTTCTTCACATAAAAGAACAACGGACGCGATACCCCGTAGTCTCCAGCCGAAATGCTCTCAAAAGTCGGCTCAACCCCCGCAACCGGCGCACCTTTGACCTTGTCTATATTCTCCTCCAGAAAAGAATAGCCGAAAATCCCGAAAGCATCAGGATTGGCCTCCAGCTTCTGGATGATCAGATTGTCATTCTCCCCAGCCTCGATATAGCCGCCGTCTTCGCGCAGCCCATGCGAAACCGCTTTAAATTCAGCTTTGCCAAGGGCCTTGATGGTTGAAAATTCCTCGGCCCCTTCCTCCATCACCAGCTCCAGAAAAGCATCGCGGGTGCCAGAGGTCGGCGGTGGACCCAGCACCTCGATCCGCACATTCGGCAAAGACCCGTCAATATCCGACCAGTTCTGATAGGGATTATCAATCAGCTTGCCATCTTTTCCTTCAACGGTCTTGGCCAAGGCCTGAAACAGCTGCTGCTTGGTCAGCTCAACCGTCGGCGCAGATTTGGCGTTGGCAATCACAATCCCGTCATAGCCAATTTTAATTTCAATAATATCCGTGACTCCATTTTCGGCGCAGGTGTCAATTTCACTCTGTTTGATGGCGCGGGAGGCATTGGTGATATCCGGCGTGCCCTCGCCAAGTCCTTGACAAAAAAGCTTAAAGCCGCCGCCCGATCCGGTCGATTCAACCACCGGGGCCTTGAAATCGGTGGTTTTGGCAAAGGTTTCGGCAACCGTGGTTGAAAAGGGAAAAACCGTTGACGAGCCAACAACCTGAATTTGATCGCGGGCCAGAGCCGGGTCTGGCTGCAACGCGATGAAGGCCCCCAAAAGGGCAGATACCCCGATGATGCCACCCCCAAACAGAGTCGCAAGCCGGGGTGCTTTTTCATCATGGGACATTTTAACCTTTACCTGATCTTTAATCATTCTGTTGATCACAGGCTTCATTTTGATCTCCTTCAAAGACAGCCATAAAATTAAACCCTTTCGGTGAGGCCTCTTTGACAGGTGCCGCCGGTTAAAGAAAACGCATTTTTTGAAAGGCCAGCATCTATATTATAGATGCTACGCTATACAAGCTATGGGCTGGCCTTGACATGTTACTGCCTGTAAGGGGGCGGCAAAAGAACCGGATCCCCCACTTTAAGCCCCAGACGGCGGGCGGTGCCTGCTCGCACCTCCAGCACATATTTTGCAGGTTCCTGAGAAGAAATAACTTTTCGGCTTAAAGGCCGGGCATTTTCGCTGATAGATACAATCTGCCCCCGGTCGAGGAACAGCATATCAAGCGCAATATAGGTATTCTCCATCCACATGGTGATGACCTGCGGGTGGCTATAGACAAAAAGCATCCCGGCATTTTCAGCCAGTTCGGTGCGATACATCAGGCCTTTTTTGCGCTTTGCCTGCGTGTCAGCTATTTCAAGGTCAAAGGCAATCGCTTCCCCTTTAATGCCGGGGAAGATGGCTTGATCATTTGCTGACGCAGAAGATGCAAGCGTTAAGGCCAGAAGAACCCCAACCAGCAGAATAGGGTGGAGATAATTTCTGGCCCTAGTCAGCAAAGGGATCGCGCAGTAAAATCGTGTCATCTCGTTCAGGGCTGGTTGACAGCAAGGCCACCGGGGTTTCAATCAATTCCTCAATCCGGCGGATATATTTGACCGCATTGGCGGGGAGATCGGCAAAGGACCGCGCCCCGGCGGTTGATTCATCCCAGCCCGGCAAGGTTTCATAGATCGGTTCCACTCGTTCCTGCTGGTCAGAGGCTGCGGGTAAATGCGACAGTTGCTTGCCATCCAGCTTATAGCCGGTGCAGATTTTCAACTGGTCAAACCCGTCCAACACATCCAGCTTGGTCAGCGCAATTCCATCCACCCCGGCAATCATCAAGGACTGGCGGGTTAAACAGGCATCAAACCAGCCGCAGCGTCGTTTGCGTCCGGTGACAGTGCCAAACTCCCGCCCGCGGGTTCCCAGCCGTTCGCCAATCTCATTCGCACATTCGGTTGGAAAAGGCCCGGAACCCACCCGGGTGGTATAGGCCTTGGCAATTCCCAGCACATAGCCAATCCGGTGCGGGCCAACGCCGCTGCCGGTTGCCGCCTGACTTGATATGGTGTTGGAGGACGTAACATAAGGATAGGTGCCATAATCGACATCCAGAAGCACACCCTGTGCGCCTTCAAATAAAATGCGCTTGCCCCGGCGGGCCGCTTGATTGAGGTGCAACCAGGCTGGCCCCTTATAGGGCAAAAGCCGCTCGCGAACCTGCAAAAGTCCTTCCAGCAAGTTCTCAGGAGTCAGAATATCCTCCCCCATGCTGGCAAGCCAGCTGTTATGATGCGCCGTCAGATTATCCAATAATGACTTCAAATGCGCCTTATTCTCCAGATCACACAAACGAATCGCCCGCCTGGCCACCTTGTCCTCGTAAGCCGGGCCAATCCCGCGCCCGGTGGTCCCGATCTTGCCCTTGCCTCTGGCTTTCTCCCGCGCCCGGTCCACCGCCGTATGAATCGGCAAAATCAGACAGGCAGTTTCTGCCACCAGCAGATTATCCGGTGTCACCACAACCCCTTGATCGCAAAGCCGGTCAATCTCGTCCAACAGCGCAACCGGGTCAATCACCACCCCGCTGCCAATAATCGATTGTTTGCCACGCCGAACCACCCCGGAAGGCAGCAGACTCAATTTATAGGTTGTCCCGTCAATAACCAGCGTATGTCCGGCATTATGCCCGCCTTGAAAACGGACAATGATGTCTGCGCGCTCGGACAGCCAATCGACAATTTTGCCTTTGCCCTCGTCCCCCCACTGGGCCCCGATTACCGCAACATTGGCCATTTTTCGTTCCTTATAATGGTTGGGAGATCAGGGTCAGGACGCGCTGGTCGCCGGGGTGCCAAAAATCGGCGGGATAATCAAGGATTCCAGATAAAGGCTGAACCCCATGGCTGGCTGTTTTAAAATCGGGGTCGCATAGCGTCCACCGCGCCCGGCCTCGCCACGCAATCCATCAGCAAACAACGCAAAAGCCGGCCCGATATGATAGTCAAAGCCACGCCGCTCACATAGATCAAGGCTGAGCGTAAACCCCGCCCGGCTGGTTTCTTTCTGTAAATGATCAGCCAGATTCATAAAGGCTTGAAAACTGTCGCGCATAACCGGCAATTTGATTTTTTGAAGTCGCTCTTTGACCCGCTTGATATCGCCCCCTGCATCCAGCAAGGAAAGAACAAGACCAGCTGCGGGCTCTGGTAGAACCTCCCGGACAGCCGCCTGATCCTTTTGCGCAATCACACCAAGGGCTTTAGCCGCTTGATCCCCGGACAGACCATAATGCTCAAGCAAGGATGGCACCAGCGGCGGCAGCAAAAGATCAAGCGTCAGACCTTTCAATCCAAGCGCACTCAAAGAGCGCAAGGCCAGCAAAACCAACTCGCAATCGGTCTCGATAGTCGGGGGGGCTATCAACTCGCACCCCAGCTGAGTCATCTGCCGGTCCGGCTGTAACTGACTCCCCCGCACCCGCAGCACCTGACCAGTATAGGTCAGACGCAACGGAACTGGATGATCCGCCATCCGACTGTCCGCCAAACGCGCTACCTGCCCCGTCATATCCGCCCGAATCGCCATCATCTTCTGACTGATCGGATCCATCAGACGAAAACTCTGCAAGGACAACTCCCGCGCATCCTCGGCAAACAAACTGGACTCATACTCAACCAGCGGCGGGTCTACACGGCGATAACCGGCCTTGGCAAAACAATCCTCCAGAATACGGGCAGCTTGATGACGCCGCTCGGCCTCATCAGGCAAATAATCAATTAATCCCTGCGGCAACAGAGCTTGCGAAGAACCAAAAGACCCCCCCATCAGAAAGGCAGCTTAAAACCAGGCGGTAACCCTAACCCGCCCATCAAATTACCCATCTGCTCCTGCGTTGCCCGCAAAACCCGCGCCCGTGCATCCTGAAAAGCCGCAACGATCAAATCCTCCAGCACATCCCCCTCAGCCGGATTTAACAACTCCGGGTCAATCTTTACCGATATCACCTCGCCCTGACCGTTGAGCGTAACCTTCACAGCCCCAGCCCCCGACTCGCCTTGAACCTGCAAAGCCGTCAGGCTCTCCTGCATGTCCCCCATCTTGTCCTGAAGACTCTGCGCCTGCTTCAATAAATCACCAAATTCCATTGCTGTCTCTCTTAATCAAAGGAACGCCACCTGTCCTTATAGTAAAAACCAACCCCGCTTTGCAATAACCGTATAAATATGCCGGGAATTGACAGTTTCATGTAAATCATATAGATTTTGAATATGAACGCGATTACTTTCGATACCCTTAAATTCACGCGCAAGCTCGAATCAAAAGGCTTCACCAAAGAGCAGGCTGAAGGCGTTGCGGAAGCCTTTGCCGAAGCAGCCAGTGATGAACTGGCAACAAAGGCTGACTTAGCCAACCTTGAACGAAATATCGATGTTAAACTTGCCGAACTTAGAGCCGAACTCAGGGCTGAAATCAAATTAAACCGCTGGATGCTTGGTATTGTCATTGCGGCGGTTGCCCTGCCTTTAATCCGCGACTTTCTGCTTTAGGGCAACTATCTTTATCTTTTGATTTTAAAAGTTATTGACTCAGCTTTTTTAGGCCCCCGTTTTCTATTTTTCCATTTCATTCATTTTTGACTTGAATTTTTTGTGTGGATGGTCTATATTGTAAAGTAACTGGAAGAATCCAGGAGGTAAATACTGCAAGATAAAAGTGATTGCACGATCTACCTGCGCAGAAACACGCGTGAATTATCCACAAATGTTAGCTGTGAAATAGATGTGAAGATTTATTTCTTGCTTGTATGAAATAATCAACCGACTTTAGCCAGAATGGCATGATGTTTGCTTATAATTACTTGTCCTAGAGCAAATATCTGAAACATTAGGAGATATGGACATGGAAATCTCAGCAATTCAAAACCAGTTTTATGGTTCATTTGGTGGTGCCGGTTCTGTTGGCCGCCCCTTTGGCGATGGCCCACCGGAATTCATCAACAAGATGCTCAGCGACTTCAGCGTTGATCCTGCGAGCCTGTTTGATGAACAAGGAAATTTTAGCTCAAGTGCGCTGATTGAAGCCCTTGAAGGAAATGGACAGGCCTTTCAGGACCAGGCTGCTGCGGCTGGCATTGAAGGTGGCCGCCCGCCTTTCCCGCCTCCCAATTTTGATCCAGAGCAATTTCAAGATCAGATTGCTGCCCTTCTTGAGGAGCAAGGACTGGATTCAATCTTCAACGAAGATGGCAGCATTGACACCGAAGCCCTTGGTCAGCTTCTGCAAAGCGTCCAGGAATCGATTGGCGGCGCGTTTAGCGGTGTTGCGTTGGGAGGTCCTCCGCAAGGTGGAGGCTATGGAGGCCAGCTGGGTTCTGACACGCTGACCTCGCTTCTGGAAATGCTGTCAACTGACAATAATAGTGAAGAAGAAGACAGCGGCTTGACGCAGGTGTTGGGCTAATCCCTGAAAAAGTGACCTCTGAGGGGAGGGAGAGGTTTTTCCGCACGGGAGTAGGCCGTGCTTGATAGTCCGCCTGATAGCAATAGTGGTCGCTGGTGGAATCAAGAGCGGTTAGCCCTTGACCGCCCCTTCCTTGAATGGCGGGCAAAAGGACGGCGCAGCCTTGGGTCTTATTTTGATCAGCAAGGATTTGTGCCGGTTGAAACGCCAGCGATCCAGTATTCTCCCGGGTTAGACCCCCATATTGCGGCTTTTCAAACCCGTTTGGCACCTGCCGGGCGGGGATTTGAACGTTCTGGCCCGGTTCGCTATTTGCATACCAGCCCGGAGTTTTCGATGAAAAAGCTTCTGGCTGGCGGGATGAAAAGGATCTGGCAGCTGGCCCCGGTTTATCGCAATGGCGATCAGACTCGCTTTCATCATCCTGAATTTACTTTGCTGGAATGGTATCGCGCTGCGCAGCCTATAGCGGGCGTTTATGATGCCGATCAGCCGGTGCGCGATGTGATTCAGGATATTGAAAATATTACCTGCCGGTTTGCTGATATGGCGGGAGGTGTCTTGCGCCGCTGCTTTCCTCCAGATGACGGGCGCAGCGATATACTATGTGACCCATCAAAAGGGCTGGAGGTTTTAACGGTTGCCGAGGCCTTTCAGAGCTTCTGCGAAATTGATCTTGACGCAGCGATGGGCGATCAGCCCTTGGCCCCGGATCCCAGGCTTTTGCGCGATGAAGCCCGTCGGCTTTCCATTCATTGCGCGCCGGATGATCAGTTTGATGATCTGTTCTTCCGGATTTTTCTGGAAAAAATAGAACCACATCTTGGCCATCCAAAACCTTTGCTTTTGCGCGATTATCCGATTTCTATGGCGGCCCTGGCCAGAAAAAAAACTATCAGAGCAAAAACCACATATCCAAAAAGCGCGCGCAATAGAGAACCACGCTGGGCCGAGCGGTTTGAACTCTATGTTGCCGGGGTTGAGCTGGCCAACGGATTTGGTGAACTGACCGATCCGGTTGAGCAAAAACGCCGCTTTATAGCGGATCGTCAGGCGATGAAAACCCGCTATGGACGTTGCTATCCGATTGACCCGGATTTTCTGGCAGCCCTTTCCGATATGCCCCCCGCCGCCGGGGTTGCGCTGGGGTTTGACCGATTGCTGATGCTGACAGCTGGCACCTTTGACATCAAGCAGGTCTTATGGGCCTGGGTTGAATGATAAACTTTCATATATTCCCTTAAGATATAATTTGGGGACATATATTATTATCAGGTCATCTTTCTTGCCAAGAGAATCCTGTTAGAAAAACAGAATAATTGCATTTCAAAAGTCTTTTAGGTTCGGTCTGTTATGCAACTTACTTCTTAAAAGCAATACAACACCAAAAGGGCGTTTGGGGAGAAAATTCGATATTCTCACAACCAGCATTTAAAAGCATTTTTGATATATCTGCTTTACTAAATCTCTGTTCCAGCCTTGTTCCAAATCTATCTAATGCATCATTCTTGCATTGATAAAATGGTTTCCTTCGGTAATCAGAAAGAGGTATGCTTTCCACATTAAACCCTAATTTTTCTAGCATATATGCTGTTTTTGCTAATGGAAAATAAACCACATAAGCAATTAAAATTGAAAGCAGATGTTTGATTGGCCTGGGCGATATAGAAACAAACCTGCGGACATAATCACTTAGCTTCCAAATGGCTCTAAACCAAGCTGGCTTGTTTTCAAAATTATAGTACAAATAAAGTAGTATTGGAGCACCGCTTTTAAGCAGCCGTGTGCAGTCGTTTAATGCCTTTTGTGTGTCGGGAATGTGGTGCAAAACACCGAGACAATACCCAAAATCTTGAGAATTAGGGCTTAGGCTGCAATTTTCAGTGGTCTCTTTTAAAAAATTTACATTTCCGTATCTGAGTAAATTTTTCTTTGCAACGTTTATTGCATCACTTGGTTCAATGCAATTTAAGGTCTGCACTTTTGGAGCGACATACTGCGCCCATCTACCAGTTCCACACCCCATATCAAAACCAATCGCCTCATCTGGCAGCATTTTCCAGGGGAAAATACTAAAATATTGATCAAAGCTTTCTTTTAATTTTGTATTGTCAATATTTGAGTAGTCAAACTTTGTCCATTCGTCCCCAAAGTCTTCGATAACCTTTTTATCCTGATTGTTCATTTCTTCTTTTGCCTTAACCGATTTGCTGTTGGCTTGCTTGTATTCTAGGGTCAGGACTCATAAGATTCATCCATTCTGTTGGTCAAGAAAGGTAAAGATACAATGAAAACAAGCGAAAGCATAGCCTTAGCTACGGTGAGCTTGTTTGAAGCTGTAGATTTGCCTTTATTGACCAACCTTGTAAAGGCGCGGCAAATTTTTGTATCTGAGCTTTCAAACCACTTGCGATTAGCTATGGCTAGTGCACCGTTTCACTGATTTTCCGTCTCTTGCGGCTAGTCCGTTTGAAAATCAGTGAAACATAAGGTGCACTAGCAAACTAACTTGCTAGTACTGCTTAATTTCAATAATTTGCTTATCGTAACTTGCGGACAGATTCGGCAAATTATTGAAATGCAGTACTAGTCGCTGCGCGCTTTTCAAGCCCATCTATCACAAATTTGACACGCGCAGAATGAATTTTATGGGTCCTGACCCTAGCTTTTAACTTACAAAACGTGCTGGATAGAGCAATGGTTTTCTTTCTTCGCTGCAAAAACCTTTTGAAATGTAAGTCGCCTGTTTTTTGGGTGGATTTGCTTTACGCCGATAGCGAATCGCGGCAGATAATCTGTTTATAGATCATTAGCGGCCCTTTATCGGGCTTTATTGCCAAAAACAATGCCAACAGACTATTCTTCAGCCATAGAACCGTCGCCAAAAATTGGCCTAAATACGCGCGACCTGAATACACACGAATTACCCGGGCGTGGTCCGCAAAACGGAGAAGGCGCTTTGCTTCCGGCCGGAAGCCTTGCTTTTTTGCGCCGCTTTGCCATTCGACTGACGGCTGGAGCAGTCAGTCTGCTCGGGTTTCTTGTTCTTTTATCCCTCTGGAGCTACCATCCCGCCGATCCCTCCTTTAACACAGTGGGCCAGGTTGATGCGGCGGTGGGTAACTGGCTTGGATTACCCGGAAGCTATACCGCAGATATCTTCTTTCAGCTTTTTGGCTTTGGCAGCTTTGCTCCGGCACTGATCCTGTTTCTCTGGGGCGGGAAAATCGCTTTCGGGCTTTCGGTCTCGTACCCGCGCACCCGGCTTTTATGCTTGCTGTTTGCTCTGGCGGTTCTTTGTGCAGTATTAAGCCTGATATCGGCATTTCTGGTCGATTCAACCCACTTTTATGTCAGTGCTGGCGGTGGTGTCGGGCGGGCCGGGGTCACCAACCTTGCAACGCTCCTGGCCCTTTTTCCGGGTCCGCCCCTGTTGCTCGACAATTACTGGCAAATGGGTTTCATGTCACTGCTGATGCTGCTGGCGGGGCTCTGTTTTTTGACGGCCGTCGGCCTCAGTTTTTCAGAATGGCGATTTATCCTGTCAAAATCGCGCCATGGGTTCAGTGCTCTTCTTTTATGGCGGCATAAATTGCGGCGGCTGCCTGGCCCTGATTTTCGCGCCCCAAACATAGTGACACCGGGGCATGATGATTTTTCTCTGGAAGAGACAGACGATCCCTTGTTCCCGGAATCCAGTGACCTTGAGCAACCAGATGCGCCAGATACATCACCAGATACATCAGAAGACTCTATTTTCTCAAGGCCCGCTCTAAAACCGTCCAAACGAAAAGTGAAAAAACCCCCGCCAGTCACAAAAGTGCAAGCCGATCAGGCTTCCTTGCCGTTGGACAGTGGCTATAATTCGCCGGGCCTTGATCTTCTGACCCCGGCACCAGCTCAGGACGTGCCGCCAGCTGATCATGCTGTGATGCTGGAACAAAATGCCCGACAGCTGGAAGCTGTCTTGTCCGACTTCGGGGTGCGCGGTGAAATCGTTGAAATCAAGCCCGGCCCGGTGGTTACCCTTTATGCACTGGAACCCGCACCCGGGATTAAATCCAGCCGGGTCATCGGGCTGGCAGATGATATTGCCCGGTCCATGGCGGCCCTTTCCGTGCGGATTGCGACTATTCCCGGCGTGAATGCCATCGGGATCGAACTTCCAAACGCAACCCGCGAAACCGTGGTGCTGCGCGCCTTGATGGGATCAGGGGCCTATACAAAATCACGCGCCAGGCTGCCGCTTATTCTGGGAAAAGATATCGCAGGCGAACCCGAAATCGTCGATCTGGCAATTATGCCCCACCTCTTGATTGCAGGGACCACGGGCTCTGGTAAATCAGTTGGACTCAATGCCATGATTCTTTCCTTGCTCTATCGGCTCACCCCCGACCAATGCCGCTTTATCATGGTCGATCCGAAAATGCTGGAACTCTCCGTCTATAACGATATTCCGCATCTTCTCTCTCCGGTGGTGACCGATCCTAAAAAGGCGGTTGTTGCTCTCAAATGGGTGGTCCGCGAAATGGAAGACCGCTACCGCGCTATTTCACGCCTTGGCGGGGTGCGCAATATCGACGGCTATAACAAACGCCTCGCCGATGCACTGCAAAATGGCGAAACACTCACCCGCAAGATTGCCATCGGAATTGATGCCGAAACCGGCCAGCCAATCACTGAAGAACAGGAACTGCCGCTGGAGCCTATGCCCTATATCGTTGTTGTCGTCGATGAAATGGCCGACTTGATGCTGGTTGCTGGCAAGGATATCGAAGCCTCTATTCAACGGCTGGCCCAGATGGCGCGGGCCGCCGGGATTCATATCATCATGGCCACGCAAAGGCCCTCGGTCGATGTCATTACCGGAACCATCAAGGCGAATTTCCCGACCCGGATCAGTTTCTCTGTTACCTCCAAATTCGACAGCCGAACCGTGCTTGGCGAACAGGGGGCCGAGCAACTGCTTGGCAAAGGCGATATGCTTTATATGGCAGGGGGCGGGCGGATTTCCCGCATCCACGGGCCTTTTGTCGATGATGCAGAAGTCGAAGCCGTCTGTGATTTCCTGCGCAGCCAAGGCACCCCGACCTATGTCAGTGCGGTAACCGATGCCGAAGAAATGTCCGGCGGGTTTGACACCGATGTTTCTGGCGCGGGCAACCTTGCCTTTCTTGAAGGAGGGGGCGGGGACGGGAATGGTGAAGCCTCTCTCTATGATCAGGCGGTTGCCATTGTCGCGCGTGAGGGCAAATGCTCGACCTCTTTCCTGCAACGGCAGATGAAAATAGGCTATAACCGGGCGGCTGACCTAGTTGATCGTATGGAGAAAGAAGGCGTGGTCTCGGCTGCCAATCACGCCGGAAAACGCGAAGTGATGGTCGGCGATCATTCCACCGATTCGCTTGCCCGGAAATCTGCCTGATCGCTCTTTCGGCATAAAAGCGGCGTGATGTCCAAAATTGTTATTGCCACCCATAATGCGGGCAAGCGGCTTGAAATCGCCGCGCTGCTGGAGCCTTTAGGTATTGCTGTGATCGGCGCCGGAGACCTCAATTTACCGGAACCGGAAGAGAACGGCGCAACCTTTATTGAAAATGCCCGGATAAAAGCACAATCCGCCACTGAACTTACCGGGCTTGCGGCCTTGTCCGATGATTCCGGGCTGGTGGTGCCGGGGCTGGATGGACAGCCGGGCATTTATTCAGCCAGATGGGCGGGCCCGGATCGGGACTTCAATCTGGCCATGACGAAAGTCAATGAAGCCCTGATGGAACGTCATGCGGACCGCGCGGCATATATGATCTGTGTGCTTTGTTTAAGTGTGCCGGGGGAACAGGGCAGCTCGGCCCTTCGCTATCATGATTTTGAAGGACGCATTGATGGCACCTTGGTATGGCCCCCGCGTGGAAACAAAGGCTTTGGCTATGATCCTATATTCAAGCCGGACAGCTATTCACTCACCTTTGGCGAAATGGACCCGGATGAAAAAGAGAAAATCAGCCATCGCAGCCGGGCTTTTGAACAATTACTGGCCGCTAAAGTTCTGTCTAATAGGCGCGGAGCTGGATAATATCGGGTCCGCTCAGGTGGGCGAGAGGCAGAACGCGCCATTCAGAAGAAGCGGGGTCCTGATGAAGGTGACCAATCGGAATACCGGGCGGGAGTTGTCCTCCGTCGCCTGATGTGACCACCAGTTCGCCATTCTCCAAGGGATCATCGGGGTTAAAATAGCTGATTTTCGGGTGGGGCCGATTATCGCCTGCCACAATAAAGCGGACCCGCGAATAGGGGCTGTTCAATCCCTGCGTGCGGGCAGGAATACGGCTGTTTAAATCGGTGATGGAGAGCAATTTTGAGTGATTGGGCTCTACCTGGATTATCCGCCCGATCATCGCGTTGCCATCGACAGCAATCATCCCGGGGATAACGCCCTCGGACGTGCCTTTATCCAGCAAGAACGAGCGCACAAACACCCCGCCAGAGCCAATAACACGGGCGGTGACAAAATGTTTTTCCTGAAAGCGCGGGAAGGCAAGTAACTCCCGCAGTTGTTTATTTTCTGCGCTTAGTTCCTTATTAACGTGATCAAGGCCGGACAATGTCGCCAGCTGGTTGCGCAGTTTTGCATTTTCGGCCCGAAGATCGACCAGGCTCTGGGCATTAGACCAGAGGTTTTCTCCTGCCACGAGGGGGCTGCGCAAGGTTTCCCACACCGGCGTGAGATAATAGGCCAAAGGCGCAATCGCCCGATCATGCCAGCCGGGACTGAATCGCGCAGCCAGAATCAAGGTGAGGCCCACGCCAAGCAACAGGGCAGCCCCTGCGCCATTGGATAGCTGGCGTCGGCTTCTGGCGCGCCCTTGCGGGGCTGGAGAGGTCAGGACGGTTGACATCTTTCTATCAATGGAGTCTTTGTATCAATGGGGTTGAGTCGATTCTTTACGCCTTTATAGTTGCGCCAGAATAGCCTCGGCTGAAGAGACTTTAAACCCGCCGCCTTCTTCAATAGCCAAGTGGCTCACGGTTCCATCTTCAACAATCATGCCAAAGCGCTGGCTGCGCATTCCAAGCCCGGCTGCCCGCAAGTCAAGCTCCAGACCAAGCGCATGCGTGAAAGCCCCGCTGCCATCAGCCAGCATATCGACAGAATCTCCAGCACTCTGATCCTTTCCCCATGCATCCATCACAAAAACATCGTTCACCGCCAGACAGGCGATGGCATCAACCCCTTTTTCACGGATTTTCCCGGCCAGTCCTATAAAACCCGGCAGATGCTTGACCGAACAGGTTGGCGTAAAGGCCCCGGGGACCGCAAAAAGCACAACCTTTCTTCCCTTGAAATAATCGTCCAGATTGACATCTTCAGGGCCATTGACTCCCATTTTCTTAAGCATATGTCCGGCAGGAATTTTCTCGCCTGTTGAAATTGTCATCGCAACCTCTCTTTGGGTGTGTGCAAAATGGATGATGGATTAGATTCAATCCGGAAAGAGAAACATGTACTGAACCAACTATACTTTTCACTCTCTACACTTTTTATGGCCTGAATTATAGTGAAAAATCTCAGTTGAAAGATTTCTCTGAAATTTTATGATAGCTTTGGAGGAAAATCAGGCCTTTAACTTGTAACCAGAGGCAATAAGCCGATAGCAGAGGAGAAGCAAAACCACATTAACTGCGACAAGCACGCTCATCCCGGTTAGCGGGTTGGCATCTGTGTAGCCCAGAAAGCCACCACGAAATCCGTCGATCATATAGAAGAACGGGTTGAAAAAGGCCATGGACAGGAAGGGTTCAGGCAGGCGGTCGATGGAATAAAACGTGCCGGACAGGAAGGCAAAAGGCGTAATGACAAAATTGGTGATTGCGGCCATTTGGTCGAATTTGTCGGACCATATTCCGCCGAGGAGGCCAAAAAGCGCAAGCATTAACGAGCCGAGAAAGCCAAAAGCCAGGATCATGGGGATATTTACGATGGGCAGGTCGATAAAGACCATGATTCCGACCAGGCTGGCTGCGCCGACCAGAATTCCGCGAATAACGCCGCCAAGGGCATAGGCGGCGACAAATTCGGCGGCACTGATTGGGGGCATGAGCACATCGACGATATTTCCCTGGACTTTGGAGATCACCAGCGAGCTTGAGGTATTGGCGAAGGCATTTTGCGCCATGGACATGATGATTAGTCCGGGGGCAACGAAGCTGACAAAAGGGACGCCTTTGATGGTTTCGACGGCCCGCCCGAGGGCCAGCGAGAAAATAGCGAGGAATAGCAAGGAGGTGACCATAGGCGCGCCGACGGTCTGAACATAGATGGACAGGAAACGCTGGACTTCCTTGCGCAGCAGGCTGGCGAAGCCGATCCAGTTTACAGCCCCAAGCTGGCGCGGCATAATAACAGGCGGAGTCGGATGTGTCATGGTCTGGTCAGGAGTCCCGGGTGATTTGCAGGAAAATATCCTCAAGGTCGGTTTCGACTGTGCTCAAGTCGCGAATAGGCAGGTCGCTGGCTCCCAGCGCGCCGACAATTTCTCCGGCCCGGGTTGTGCTTGGTTTATAGGTGATCACCAGACGAGAGTTCCCGGTTTCGTCATCCTGCTCCAGCTGGGTGTTAAATTTGCGCAGAGCCTCCGGCACCTCTTCAAGGCGAGTTGACAGTTCAACCATCATACATTTTGCATCAAGCTGCGCCAGCAAGGTCCGTTTTGATTCATTTGCAACCAGATTTCCATGGTTGATAATGGCAATCCGGTCGCAAAGCTGCTCGGCCTCTTCCAGATAATGAGTGGTCAGCAGAACCGTTGTGCCTTGTGCATTCAACATGCGCACATTGTCCCAAAGCTGGCGGCGCAATTCAATATCCACTCCCGCCGTTGGCTCATCCAGCACCAGCACCGGCGGGTTATGGACAAGTGCCTTGGCAATCAGCAAACGCCGCCGCATTCCGCCTGAAAGGGCGCGGGCATAGGCCTTGCGCTTGTCATGAAGCCCGACCAGCTTTAAAATTTCATCACTGCGGCGTTCAGACTTCGGGACTCCGTAAAGCCCGGCCTGCACTTCAAGCAATTCATAGGGCGTGAAAAAAGGATCAATATTCAATTCCTGCGGCACAACCCCGATGGCAGCACGGGCCTGACGCGGGTTGTCAATAATATCATAGCCCCAGATTCTGGCCTGCCCCGATGATTTGACAACCAGCCCGGCCAGAATATTGATAAAGGTTGATTTCCCGGCTCCATTTGGTCCCAGCAGACCGAAAAGACTGCCGCGCGGGATTTTAAGGTCAATGGAATCAAGGGCTTTTACCGGCTTCTTTTCATCCGCCGCTTTGCCACGCGGCTTATAGGTTTTGGTCAGGCCTTCAACTTCAATCGCATAATCAGGGATATCCTGTTGTGAGGCTGTCTCTTTAGAAATAGAAGTGCCAAACATGATCAATTCTCTTTAAGGCGGGGCAGAAGCTCGGCAAAATTGCAGGGCCGATGGCGGCTGTCCAGCTGGTCTTTTAAAATATGTTCCCACCCATCGCGGCAAGCACTGGGTGATCCCGGCAGGCAAAAAATATAGGTGCCTGTGCAGACCCCAGCTGTTGCCCGGCTCTGGACCGTGGAACTGCCAATCTTTTGTGCGCTGATCACCCGAAAATATTCCCCAAACCCGGGGATTTCCTTTTCGGCAACCTGTTGCAGGGCCTCTGGTGTGACATCACGACCCGTAAGACCCGTGCCCCCGGTGCTTACAATGACATCAATATCTTCTTGTGCGCTCCAGCTTGCAAACAGATCAGCAATCTGGTCCCTGTCATCTTTGATCACGGCTCTTTTGGCAAGATGATGGCCTGCGGCTTCAAGATTGTCCTGCAAAACCTGCCCGGAAGTATCCTCAGCCAGAGAGCGGCTGTCTGAAACCGTCAGGACGGCAATATTTAACGGTTTGAAGACGCGCGTTGTATCAATCGGCATCAGCACATGCAGAGGTTATTTCTGAAGCCCGAAATTGGCAAAACGCTTGTTAAAGCGGGCAAGCCGTCCGCCTTCAAGCACGCGACCATGACCGCCAACCCAGGCCGGGTGGCCGGATGGGTCAATATCCAGGCGCAGGACATCGCCAGCTTTCCCCCAGGTCGAGCGGGTTTTATAGCTTGATCCGTCTGTCAGAAGGACCGTAATTTCATGATAGTCGGGGTGGATATCAGCTTTCATCAGTCTATTCCATCATAGAGTTTTATGCGCACAGAGTTTATTCAGCAGCGTTTTATTTTGTCTGGCTACGCTATTTTATTTTTGTTTGGCTACGCCATATAGGATGATTGGGTAGCTTGCAAGCCGTTAAGTCACCTGCTGGCTGGCTGCAAAGAAATTTTTAATGGACAGAGCATAGATTTCCGCCAGTTTATGGTAATTTTCAACGGCGACAGCTTCGTCAATCTGGTGCATGGTGCGCCCGACCAGGCCAAAGTCAATGACCGGACAATAGGCCTTGATAAAGCGTGAATCAGAGGTCCCGCCTGATGTGCTAAGCTCCGGGGTTTTGCCGATGATAGTGTGGCAGGCATCGCCAATGGCTTGGGAGAGCAGGCCGGGTTCGGTCAAGAAACTTTCGCCAGAGACACGAATAGACAGGCTTATGCGTCCATCCTGCATGGCCTGCGGGTCTGCGGATTCGTCTATGGATTTAAGGGTTTTGCGCAGCAAGTCTTCCAGTGTTTTTCCGCTGTGCAGATCATTGAAGCGGATATTGAAACAGGCTTTGGCCATGGCCGGGATGATATTGGTGACCGGGTTGCCAATATCGATGGAGCTTATTGCCAGGGTTGAGGGGTCAAAAAATGCGCTGCCATCATCAAGATGTAAATCAAGCAGGGCCTGGCAGGCGCGGACAAGGCGATGAGCCGCATTGTCAGCCAGATGCGGATAGCCGGTATGGCCCTGGGTTCCACGAACAGTGATCTCGCCATTCAAACTGCCGCGCCGTCCAATTTTCATGGCATCGCCAAGATGGTGCGGGTTGGTAGGCTCCCCGGTGATACAGGCATCCAGCTTTTCCCCTTGTGCTGCCAGGGCCTCCAGAACCGGCTTTGTCCCGTTATGGGCCGGACCTTCTTCATCGCCGGTAATCAACAAGCTGAGGCAGCCGGGAGCCGTCCAGCCTTCCTGATCCAGCTGGGCGATAGCCGCGATATAACAGGCGATCCCGCCTTTCATATCGGCAGACCCCCGGCCATAGAGATAGCCATCCCGGATTTCCCCGGCAAAAGGCGGCAACGACCAGGCGTTCTCGTCTCCGGGCGGGACAACATCGCTATGGCCTGCAAAACACAGATTAGGCGCGCTTTTGCCTTTTCTAACCCCGCGCGATGCATAAAGATTGGCAACCCGGTCCTCGCCGCTGCCAAAATCCAGCCGCTGGCAGGAAAACCCCAGCGTGTTTAGCCAGTTTTCAATAGATTCAATGCCCTTCCCCTGATCGGGGGTGACGGTTTCAATCCCGATTAAAGCCTGAGCCAGCGCGACCGGATCGGCAAGATCAGTCACGCAGGAGGTCATTTATGGAGGTCTTGGCCCGGGTTTTCGCATCGACGCGTTTGACGATCACCGCGCAGTAAAGATTGGGGCCGGGCTGTCCATTCGCCAAAGGCTTGCCGGGCAGGGTCCCCGGCACAACAACCGAATAGGCCGGGACCCGTCCTTGCAGAATATCCCCGCTTTCCCGGTCGACAATCTTGGTCGAAGCCCCGATATAAACCCCCATGGAGAGAACCGCGCCTTCTTCAACCACCACGCCTTCGGCAACTTCGGCCCGCGCGCCAATAAAGCAATTATCCTCAATCACCACCGGCCCGGCCTGCAAAGGCTCCAGCACGCCGCCAATGCCAGCCCCGCCAGAAATATGAACATTTTTACCAATTTGTGCGCAAGAGCCAACCGTTGCCCAGGTATCAACCATGGTGCCGCTGTCCACATAGGCCCCCAGATTGACAAAACTTGGCATCAAAATAACACCCGGCGCAATATAGGCCGAATGGCGGACAATACAGTTTGGCACCGCCCGCAGCCCGGCTTCGGCAAAACGGTCTGTATCCCATCCGGCAAATTTATTCTCGACCTTGTCCCACCAGAAGGCCCCGCCCGGCCCGCCGTCAATCCGGCGCATGGGATTAAGCCTGAACGACAGAAGCACTGCCATTTTCAGCCATTGATTGACCTGCCAGCCGGAAGCGGTTTTTTCAGCCACCCGCAATTTACCAGAATCAAGCGCATCCAGCGCGGCCTCAACCGCCCGGCGTATGTCCTGATTATCTTCGGTGAGTTTATCGCGCTCGGCAAAAGCTGTTTCGATGGTGGCCTGCATCTGGTCAGTCTGCATTTTGTCCTCTCTGGTTGGTCCTTTGAAAAATGTTAGTTTGCATCCTCGGCAATCAAAAAGATGGCGCGGCCAAACAGGTCTTCCAGCGAAATGGCGTCTTGCGTCTGGACAATCATATCGCCGGGGGCAAGCAGGTTTTCTGCCGGAGCATTTATTTGACCCCGCACCAGATCAAGATATTGCCCGCCCAGGATTCCATCATTGAGAATTGCAAGCCGGGAGTCATCAGGAATAGAAATCTTTTCATCAATCGTCAGGGTTACAACCGCCTGATACAGTTCCGGGTCCAGCGCAATCGCGGTGACGGTGCCAACCGGGACTCCGCCAATCCGCACGTCCGCCCCGCGCCGCAAGCCATCGGCAGCATTAAAGCGGGCCTGATACTGGACGCCCGTGTCAGTGGATTGTTTGCCAGCCAGCAAGGCCCCTGCCAGAAAAAACCCGGCAACCACCAGCACGACCATGCCCATGACGGCTTCAATGGCATTGCGTTTCATCGCGTTTGATCCTTTTACTCTTATTGAGAGTTTGGAGACTGGCGGGCGGCTTCGGCCCGCTCCAGCACCAGAGTCAGCAGATTATCCAGCACGATGGCAGGCTGGGTAAATTCAAAGTGATCGCCGTCTTCAAGAACTTCAAAGTCGCCGCCGGGAATGATTGAAAGATATTTGCCGCCAAAAAGCCCGGCCGAGATAATTTTAATCGAGCTGTCATAGGGGATATCGATTGCCTTGTCTATTTGAAGGACAGCTTCCGGTCGTTCAGTTTCGGGGGAAAGGCGAACAGATTGCACGGTGCCGACGTCAATACCGGCCAGCATGACCGGGCTGCCAGCCGCAATCCCGTCAAGGCGCAGAAACTGGGCAAGCAGCTGATAGCTGTTTTGATTGCCGCCTTTATTGGCGGAGAACTGCCCGCTGAAAAAGACCAGCCCGATCAGCCCAAGGGTCAGGCACAGTCCGATCAGAAGGTGCCGTTTTTCTTCCAGACGCATCAGGCTTTAGCCTTTAAATGGAAGGCCGCTCATTTGGCTTTTGCGGGATTTGTTGGCTTCCAGGCTTGATAATCGCCAGTCGCCTTGGGACGCTGTGACTCTTGATAAAGATGGCCAGAAGGCCGCCAGGCGCGGGCATCGCCGGTATAATTAGGCTCCCGCTTTTTTTGCCATCTATGCGAAAAATCCTCATTTGCCGGAAAATCCTCAGCCGTATAATGCAGCCAGTTATAATGGCTTGTCGGGATCAGGCTGGGCTCGGCATCCTTTCCGGCATAGACAATCCACCGCCGCCGCCGTCCTGTGGCCGGAGCCCGTTTGTGCTGGTAATAACGATTGCCGTGCGAATCTACGCCAACCAGTTGCCCGCTTAAAAATGTGATGAGCCGCGTTATTGCGTTCGCCATTTTATCCTCGTTTACTTATTCTATTACTTGCGTAAAAAATTTGGTACCTGATTGGTACTGCCAAAGGGAATATTCTCGGCGGGGATCAGGTCTGTGGTTTCTTTGGTCGCTCTTCTCGCTGGGTTTTCAGATTTAGGCTGTTTTTCTTGAGGTTTTTTTCGTTCAGGATGGACTGTTCCCGCTTTTGAAACAGGCCCCGCTTTTGAAACAGGAATAGACCGGCCTGTCAATTCTTCTATCGCCCCGATAAATTTATCATCAAGCGGGGTGGCAAATGTAATGGCGGTGCCGGTGCGCCCGGCCCGTCCGGTGCGGCCAATGCGATGGACATAATCTTCAGGATGAGTCGGCACATCATAATTGATGACATGGCTGACGGACGGGATATCAAGACCCCGCGCCGCAACATCGGAACAGACCAGAATACGCACCCGCCCGGCCTTAAAATCCTCAAGACAAGCCAGACGGCGGTATTGATCCATATCGCCATGCAAAGCCCCGGCAGCCACCCCCTGTTTGCTCAAGGCGGTGGCCAGATTGGCAGTCTCGCGCTTGCGGTTACAAAAAATCAGGGCATTATCAATATCTGAATCATCCAGGATCGCATCCAGGGCCCCGCGCTTCTTGCGGCTATCCTGCAAATGAACAAGCGATTGCGTGATCCGGTCAACCGGAGTCGCTGGCGGAGCCACCGTGATTTCCCGCGGGCTGTTCAGGAATTTTTCCGCCAGCTTGCGAATTTCAGGCGGCATGGTGGCAGAAAACATCAAGGTTTGGCGTTGCGGCGGCACCATGCCTAAAATACGCTCGACATCCGGGATAAAGCCCATGTCCAGCATCCGGTCGGCTTCATCAATAATGAAAATCTGAACATCGCCGAGCAGGACTTTTCCGCGTGAAATATGGTCAAGCAACCGTCCCGGCGTAGCAATCAGGACATCGACCCCGCGATTGAGTTTTGCATCCTGTTCGCCAAAAGCAACCCCGCCGATCAAAAGCGCCATGGTCAGGTTTTGATATTTGCCATAGCGTTCAAAATTATCCGCAATCTGTGCGGCCAGCTCCCGGGTTGGCGTGATAATGACCGAACGTGGCATCCGTGCCTTTGCCCGTCCCCCGGCCAGGATATCCAGCATTGGCAGCGTGAAAGAGGCAGTCTTTCCAGTCCCGGTTTGCGCACAGCCCAGAATATCGCGCTGCATCAAAATCGCCGGAATCGCCTTGGTCTGAATCGGGGTTGGCTCTTGATAGCCGGATTCTTGAAGGGCCTGTAAAAGCGGCTCACTTAACCCTAAATCGTAAAACCCGCCCTGTTGAATGCTGCTGTCGTTCATCCGCAAATCCAGGCTTAAGCAGCGGTTTTTGTATTGCTGGAATCCTGATCACAAATAACTTTCATGGCCAGCAATTCATCCAGAATATGGTCACAGTCACTGCCCGGCAAATGGGCAAACTGATCCATAAAATCGGCACGGGAGAAATTCTTTTTCTGAACCACCCAGCGGGTTGTATCCACCCGGTTGGGGGGAATGGCGATGGTGCCGCCGGGTCCTGTCAGCCGGACCTGGCCTTTATCCTCGGAAATTGTAAAACCACCGGTCAGAGCAAATTTTCTGTCAGCAATTTGCACGGGAAGCGAAATCCCGCCGCGTGGATAGCGCCAGTTTTGCTGCCAGGCCGTAATATCCTGTGCAAATTCGGGGCTTTCTGCCAGCGAAAGAAAAGTCTGTCCAAGGGTGCGCAGGTGGTTTTGCAAGGCTTTCACCCCGTCTTGCGTGCGCGGCAGGTTTTGGCGGAAGAGGCTTTGATCAACCAGTCGATCAGCGGCAAGCTCCAGTATATCAAGGCCAATCACCGAGGTCACCCCGAAAGCGATATGGACAGTCCCGTCGGAGGAAGCGAGCGCATCATGATATTGCCCGCGCGGGATATAAAGCAAATCGCCGGGCTGCAAGGTGACATCAAGTGCGATATCGCCGCGCCGTTGTTCGTGGGCTTTATCGCTATGAATATTGGGGGTATAGCGGCGGTGGCGGATGGGCCAGTCATCGCGCTGATGATAGACTTTCCAGCGTTTTTGCCCCAGAACATGCAGGGCAAAGACATCATGGGTATCATAATGGCTGTTGAAGGCTTGCCGTTGCCGCCAGGAACAATAGAGGTTAGCCTGTGCCTTGCCATCAAGAGCATCTTCAAGGATTCCTGAAACCCGGCGCAGGCCGGGGGTTAAACAATCAATATCATTGGCAATCAGGGAGGCTCCGCGCTCCAGCCAGCCCATAACCCGCTGTGCAACGGGCTGCATCTGGGTCTGTTTGTTGCGATCAGGGGTTGGCTGGCAATATTCTGCGGGCGGCAGGAGTTGGCGGTCAAGGACCAGTTGCAAGCTGCTGCCGGACCAGATGACATTCTGGTTCAGCATATCGCTTAGTCCCTGCCAGTCGGGGAGTTCGGCTATTTTATCGATTTTTTTAGCAGAGTCTTTTGCCGGGATATAAAGCGGCTTTTTGCCATAATAGTCTGCAAAGAATGTTGCGGGGTCGATTGGCGCGATAAGGTCTGCAAAAGTGGCTGGTATTTTCATATGCTTGTCTATAGCGGAGTTTTAACGCCGATAAAAGGATAATTCCGAGGGTCAGGACCCTAATGATAGACATTTTGCCTCAAGTATCATAAAGCAGAGCCTGTTTTATTTTGCCGAAGAGGTTTTTTGATGACTGTAACGGTTCGCTTTGCGCCTTCTCCGACTGGATTTCTGCATATAGGCGGGGCGCGCACGGCTTTGTTTAACTTTCTTTTTGCCCGTCATCATGGGGGGCGTTATGTCTTGCGGATTGAGGACACGGACCGGGCGCGTTCAACGCCAGAGGCGGTGAGGGCTATTCTTGACGGGTTGGCCTGGCTGGGGCTTGAAGGCGATGAGGCCCCGGTTTATCAGTCGCATGGTCTGAGCCGTCATCAGGAAATTGCGCATCAGCTGTTAAAGAACGGGCAAGCCTACCGCTGTTATTGCACCCCTGAAGAGCTGGAGGACATGCGCAGCACCGCTTTGGCCGAGGGAAGACGCCCTGGCTATGACCGGCGGTGGCGAGACCGTGATTCGGCAGACCAACCGGATAACCAGCCCTTTACCATTCGCATTAAAATGCCGCTTGCCGGCGAAAGCACGCTGGAGGATCTGGTGCAAGGACCGGTTACCATTGCCCATGACCAGCTGGATGATTTTGTTCTTCTACGGGCAGATGGCACCCCGACCTATATGCTGTCGGTTGTTGTTGATGACCATGATATGGGGATCACCCATATTATAAGGGGAGACGATCATTTAACCAATGCGCACCGCCAGTTTCATTTAACCCGTGCGGCGGGCTGGGAACCTCCGCAATTTGCCCATATTCCCCTGATACATGGGCCGGACGGGGCCAAATTGTCAAAACGGCACGGTGCGCTTGGCGTTGAAAGCTATCGGGAGATGGGTTATCTGCCCGAAGCCTTAAAGAATTATCTTTTGCGTCTGGGCTGGTCCTATGGTGATGAGGAAATTATTTCCGAGAAAGATGCCATCGCCTGGTTTTCGCTTGAGCGGGTTGGCCGCGCCCCGGCCCGTTTTGACTTTGACAAGCTGGAAAATCTCAATGGCCATTATCTGCGCCTTTCTGATGAAGGGCGGCTGGTTGATCTTGTGCGCCAGCACTTGCACGATACGCCCGATATCAAGGATGCGCTTGATGATCCGGTGGTTATGGATCGCCTGACCCGTGGCATGGAAGGCTTAAAGCCGCGTGCGGCAACGGTGACAGAGTTGGCTGATAATGCACTGATCTATATCGTCCGCCCGGACTATGGCAAGGTATCGGACAAAACTTTAAAACTTCTGCACCAGCTTGCCGGGGATGAGAATATAAAATCGCTTTGCGCTGAACTGGAAGCCCTTGACCCGTGGAATACAGACAGGATAGAAGATTTTCTGCGCGAGACAGCCAAGGCGCAAGATATCGGGCTTGGGAAGCTGGCCCAGCCTTTGCGGGCGGCTGTGACAGGGCGTGATCAGTCCCCCGGTCTTTTTGAGGTCATGAGCGTGCTTGGAAAAAGCGAATGTTTGGCACGAATTGAAATGGCCCTGACGTGGGTTAACAATCATGGCTAAACCGACCAGGCTGGAGGCGTTGCGGGAGCATATTGATCAGCTGGATGATCAAATCCATGATTTGATTATGCAACGCTGGACGATTGTATCGGACATCAACCGCCAGAAGTCGCAACAAAAGTCACAAGCTGAAACAACCACCCTTTTGCCGATTCGTCCGGAGCGCGAAGCCAGCATGTATCGCCGCCTGGCTGCGCGGCATAAAGGCCCGTTTGAGCTTTCTGCTCTATTTCGCATGTGGCAAGAGATGATTGCCTGTTATACCCAGCTTCAATCGCCCTTTGAGGTGGCGGTTGTGGTCAACGAGAACCGCCATGCTTTATGGGACCTGGCCCGGGACCGTTTTGGTCATACGACTCCGCTGACTCGCTGTGCAACGGCCCGCGAGTGTTTGAATCTGGTGAGTGAAGCTCCGAATATGCTGGCGGTTCTGCCTTTCCCGGTCTGGAGTCATGAAGACGACCCATGGTGGACACATCTGACAACCAACCCCGACATGCAGGTGGTGATGCATCTGCCGTTTTTTGAAAGCGGCAGTATTCGTATGGGGGTGGATGATGCTGAAAGCCCGCGCGCCCTGGTGGTGGCAAGGTCAAAGGCTGCCCGCAGCGGTTATGACCGCAGTTTGCTTATTGTTGAAAGTGACCCGGATATAAGCCGCAGCGGATTGGTTGAAGCGGTTAATGGGCTTAAACCCTCGGCACAGGTTCTTGCTATCGGGCCAGACAATGAAGTGCTGGTTGAAGTCACCGGTTTTGTGACCTCAACCCATCTGACGGTGATGGAGAAAAATCTGGCGCCTTTCTGCCGCAATCTTCATTTTGTTGGGTCCTATCAGACTGGCTTGTCGCTTGAAGAGGATTTATCTGGCGCATGACAAGCTCTGAACAGAAAATGACGCCTTTATCTGCCCCTTTATCTGATAAGCCGCAGCCTTTGCCCTGGGTCAGCCGGGCCCCGGTTTATATCCCCGGTCGTCATGCGGTTGAAGGGAATGAAGGACTTGAACCGGCTATCCTTTCAGCCAATGAAAACCCGCTGGGGTCCGGGCCAAAAGCCCGTGCAGCCTTGCGCAAAACCGGCGCACAGCTGCACCGCTATCCAGACGGAAGCACCTATGGTTTGCGTGCCACTCTGGCGCAGGAATTTTCACTCAATCCCGATCATATCGTCTGCGGAGCCGGGTCGGATGAACTGATCTCCATGCTGGTGCGCGGATTTGTCGGGCAAGGCGATGACGTGCTGATGTCCAGACATGGATTCCTGATGTATGAAATTTCAGCCATGCTGGTTGGGGCACATTGTATCAAGGTGCCTGAACGCGATGTGCGGGCTGATCCCGATGCCTTGCTTGCGGCGGTCACCCCCAAAACCCGTATTCTGTTCCTGGCCAATCCCAATAACCCGACGGGAAGCTATCTTTCGGGACAAGAACTGTCCTATCTGCGGCAAAACCTGCCCGAATCAATAATCTTGGCAGTCGATGCCGCCTATAGCGAATATGCAGAACCGCTTGTTGACTATGATAATGGCCTCAATCTGGCCCGCAATAGCGAAAATACCGTGATGCTGCGCACCTTTTCCAAATTGCATGGGCTGGCTGCCTTGCGGGTCGGATGGGCCTTTGGTGGGCCTTTGATCAGTGACACTTTAAACCGGATACGCGGACCCTTTAACCTTTCTGCCCCGGCCGAAACTGCCGCTGTTGCCGCCTTGCAAGACAAAGATTTCATAACCAAAAGCCGCTTGCATAATCAGCAAGAGTGCCAACGCCTCTCTCGCCAGCTTACACGCATCGGGCATAACCGCGGCTGGTCAATCCCCCCCTCGGCCGGGAATTTTATCCTGTGCCGGTTCTCGTCTCCACAAGAAGCCACCGCAGCCAACCAGGCTCTTGAAAAAGCCCGGATTATCGTCCGCCAGATGGGAGCCTACGGATTGCCCGAATCCTTGCGAATCACCATCGGGCGTAAGCGCGAAAATGACCGCGTGATCTCTGCGCTGTCTGACTTCTTGTTGCAATAGGATATAATATCATGGCGTCCCCGGATTCTCCCAAACCTGTTTTTGACCATATCGCGCTGATTGGTATCGGCCATATCGGGGCCTCGCTGGCCATGGCTGTACGCAAACACGGGGTCGCCAAACAAATCAGCGGCTATGTGCCAAGTGCATCCTCCCGCGCCAGTGTTGAAAAACTCGGGCTTGTCGATCACTTGCACGAATCGCCAGGCGATGCTGTCAAAACCGCCGATCTTGTCGTCATTGCCGCCCCGGTCGGGGCCTATAAAACGATTGGCGAACAGATTGCTCCCTTTATTAAAAAGGATGCTATCGTCAGCGATGTCGGGTCTTGCAAAGAAATCGTGGTCGAAGCTTTAACCCCTTTTCTGCCCGATCACTGCCATTTTATCCCGGGCCACCCGATTGCCGGAACCGAACATTCAGGCCCGGAAGCTGGCATTGAAGGGCTTTTTGAAAATCGCTATTGCATTTTAACCCCACCTCCCGGCACCAGCCCGGATGCGATTGCCCGGCTCTCACGCTTCTGGCAAGGAATCGGCACCACAGTCGATGTCATGGAGCCACATCGGCATGACCGGGTGCTGGCAATCACCTCTCATCTGCCACATGTTCTGGCCTATGCCATTGTCCGCACGGCAGCTGATCTTGAAGCCCAGCTGATGGCTGAAAATCGCCTCGATCCCGAAATCATCCACTCTGGCGAGGTCATGCGCTATTCAGCAGGCGGCTTTCGCGACTTCACCCGGATTGCGGGCTCCAACCCGGTGATGTGGCGCGATATCTTTCTGGCCAATAAAGCCCCTATTCTGGAAATGATTGACCGCTTTGAAGAAGACTTGCTGCAACTGCGCCGGGCCATCCGCACCGGCGATGGTGATCATTTGCATAAATGGTTTACCGATACACGGATTGTCCGCCGGGGTATTGTCGA
Source organism: Alphaproteobacteria bacterium (assembly GCA_965229605.1). Lineage (GTDB taxonomy): Bacteria > Pseudomonadota > Alphaproteobacteria > CBDDJK01 > CBDDJK01. The sequence goes on from OZ245892.1 coordinate 106,414, forward strand.
ACAAAAACAAGCCGGAACCTTTATTCCTACAGAGCTTGAAACCAGCTCAAAAGATTAAGAAAAGCGGTTTGTCCGGGCAAAGCCGGAAGGTGGCAGGCGGCCGGTTTGACCGCGCTTGCCATACCAAGCCTCAAGCGCAGTTTCCGTGCGGGTGCGCTCTCCACTGCGCCAGCTTAATCCCTGCGCTTTTTGAAAGCCCCTGATATCGCTGACCCGGTCGCCTTTATATTTTTGCAAAAGCACCCCGCGCCCTCGCCCCAGCACCGGGACCTCACTTCTGGCAAAACATAAAAGCTTGCGATTGCTGCCAATAACCGCGATGCTGTCGTCTTCCGGCTCTATCGTGGCAGTCGCACATAGACGGCTGGTTGCCGGAAGCGACATAATCTGCTTGCCGTTCTTGGTTTGGGCAACCAAATCGGCCTGATCGCTTAAAAACCCGCGCCCGTCATCAGAGGCCAGCAATAACTGCTTCTTTTCATCAAAAACATTCAGCGCAACAATGCTGTCCTGGCTGTCCAGTGTGATCATCAGCCGGACAGGTTCGCCCATCCCGCGCCCGCCCGGCAGCTTATCAGCCCCCAGCGTATAGACCCGGCCATTGCTGGCAACGATCAATAGTTTGTCAGTGGTATGGGCATGAAGGCAAAAGCGGGCTTCATCGCCATCTTTATATTTAATCTGGGCGCATTGCTCGGCATCCAGATGACCGCGCACAGAGCGAATCCAGTCTTTCTTTGACAGAAAAATTGTCACCGGTTCGCGCTCGATCATCGTGTCAGGCACAAATTCAACCATATTGTCAGGCGCAACAACCTGCGTGCGCCGTTCCGATAAAGCCGGATGTTTTTCATAATCCGCTTTCAGGCTTTTGACCTCCCCGGCCAGAGCTTTCCAGCGTGAAGCTTCATTGGTCAGCAACCCATCAATCTCTTGGCGTTCCTTGGTCAGGGTCTCTTTTTCCTGTTTAAGGGCCATTTCCTCCAGCCGCCGCAAGGCCCGCAGCCGTAAATTCAAAATCGCCTCGGCCTGAATATCACTTAATGAAAAACGCTGCATCAGCGCGGCTTTTGGCGAGTCCTCATCGCGGATAATCCGGATCACCTGATCAAGATCAAGAAAAGCAATCAAATAGCCGTCCAGCAGATGCAACCGCTGCTCAATGGCGGCTTTGCGGTGATTGAGCCTGCGGATCAGAACCTGATGGCGGTGATCCAGCCATTGCTGCAAGGCCGCTTTCAGCCCCAGCAAGCGCGGGATACGGCCGTCATCGGTCAGCATATTCATATTCAAACTATAGCGGGTTTCCAGCTCGGTCTGCCGGAACAGGCTGGCCATCAGCATATCAGGATCAACCGTGCGGGCCCGGGGAACCAGCACCAGGCGCAAATCCTCAGCCGATTCATCGCGGACATCGCCAAGCAAAGGATTGCTTTTGCCCAGAGCCAGATCAGCCAGCCGTTCAACCAGACGGCTTTTGGTGACCTGATAGGGAATCTGGTCAATAATAATTTCAAACCCGCCGCCTTTTTGCCGGTCAATCTGATAATTGGCCCGCAGGCGGAAGCTGCCGCGCCCGCTTTCATAGGCCGCCGCAATCGTTTCCTGATCCTCTGCCAGAATGCCACCTGTCGGGAAGTCGGGGCCTTGAATATGGTCCATAAGCTCCAGGGTTGTGCAGCCCGGCTTCTTGATCAAAAGCAATAAGGCATCACAGAGTTCCAGAATATTATGCGGCGGAATATTGGTTGCCAGCCCGACCGCAATACCGCTGGCACCGTTGGCTAACAGCTGCGGAAAGGCAGCTGGAAGCACCGTTGGCTCATCGCTTTCATTGTCATAGGTCGGGCGAAAATCAACTGAATCATCATCCAGACCCTGCAAAAGATAATCGGCACTAAATGTCATCCGGGCTTCGGTATAGCGCATGGCGGCAGCATTATCGCCATCAATCGTGCCGAAATTCCCTTGCCCGTCAATCAAGGGATAGCGCGATGAAAAATCCTGCGCCAGCCGCACCAGCGCATCATAAATGGCCTGATCACCGTGCGGGTGCAGCTTTCCCATAACATCGCCAACGATGCGGGCGCATTTCTTAAAGCCGCTTTTCGGGTCCAGCTTCAACTCCCGCATCGCCACCAACAATCGGCGATGGACGGGCTTTAATCCATCGCGGGCATCCGGCAACGAGCGCGAAGTGATGGTTGACAAGGCATAGGCCAGATAGCGTTCGCCCAGAGCCTTTGCCAGGTCCTGTTCCCGAATATTATTTTCATCGGCATTGTCTATTGCATCAAATCTATCAGACATAAAAGAGAGCTAGGGCGATTCGGCTTTAGACGGCAAGTCCTTCGCCGGATAACGCATTTAACGCTGACCCCATTTGATTGTTGCCCATTTGATTGTTGCCCATTTGATTGTTGCCCATTTGATTGTTGACAGGAAAGCACTGCCTTTGATAGCGGCTTATGGTGGCCCTTATGACCGGGGTAAAAAGTGAAAGGGCGAAAGAGCCACCTTCAGAATAAGGTCCGGGCAGGATTTATATGTCTTCATCTCGATTGCAGAATAATCAGCGGCAAAACCTGCACCTGCAAAATATAAAATTAGCTATTGAGTCGGCTATTGAAAAGACTCCGCGGGTTTTGCTGGCTATCTCTGGCCCGCCAGCAGCTGGCAAATCGACGCTGGCAGAAGAACTGGCTCTTTCCTATGGAGAAAAAGCGGCTTTCGTGCCGATGGACGGATTTCATCTGGATAATGATATTTTAACCGCCAGAGGAATGTTGGCCCGAAAAGGATCACCTGAAACCTTTGACGGGAAAGGGTTTGTCCATCTGGTTGAGCGGATTGCCGCTGGAGAATCAGTCTATGCGCCGCGCTTTGACCGGGCAGCTGATCTGTCTCGGGCAGGTGCCATAGAGATTGACCATCACTCTTTGATTATTTTTGAAGGGAATTATCTCTTTTCTGCCCTTGCGCCGTGGGACAGGCTGATCGCTTACTGGACGCTTTCAATCTGGCTTGATGTGTCTTTGGAGACGATTGAGAAGCGATGCATAGACCGCTGGCTGGCGCAGGGCCTCTCGCTTGCTGCTGCGCGTACGCGGGCCAGAGAGAATGATCTTGCTAATGCCCGCCTGGTGATAGAAAGCCAACAGGCTGCGACGGGCCCTTTCTTCCGTCTTTCCTCTGAAGATTCATCCCCTGTAGAAAAGTAGAAAAAACGCCTTTATTATTCTTTGGCACGGAAATTGCTTTTAATATTCCATAAATCTTATGTCTCTGGAAGAATTCAGAGATCAGGACAACGCAAGAAGCAAACCGGGGAACGGAATGGACTATCAGGCAGGTGGCTGAGCGGGTCATAAGTATCGTTATATGACCCAATCAGCTTTTTACAGACAGCTATGACGTAAAGCACTTATATATGGTTTTAAATGTTATGCATAAGCATTTAAGCCTGTATATGACGCTGAAACGACATATGCCGGGGTGAATCCTGAGAATGGATTTATGCTGGCGTAACCAGACGAATTGAGGAAGAAATGGTTGACCGCGTTAGCACGGCCGGCGTCAATTTGACGAATTTGCTTTCGATGCAGGAAGCGAAGTCTTTGATGGATACGGTCACTAATCGTTTGACGACTGGCCGCCAGTGGCAGCGTTACCAGGACTATGGGACGGATGCCAAGAGGATTGTTGATTATCAGAATATGATCAACGAGCACACGGGCTATATTCGTTCGATTCAGCTGGTTGAGCCGATTACGTCATCTTATGATGAGGTGTTAAGTCGTTTGGCGGATGTTGCGACGAATTTGATGCGTGCGGCTGATCCGATGACGGTTGAGCGCGAGGATTTTCCCGGAGAGACCGCTGGTTTAGCGGAATCCTGGATGGTTGAGATTGAGTCCAATTTGAATGTCGAGATTGGCGGGCGTTATATTTTTGCAGGCTCCAATTTCACGGAGGCTCCGGTCAAGGACTTGCGCACGCTGGCTGATTATTCGGTCTATGATATAGACGATGCGCAGGGTTTGATTGATTCTGGTCTGGCACCTACGGGATTTTACACGGTGCCGGAGCTGGATGAAAACGGCAATCTGCAATATGATTCCTTTGGCGATATCATTGTTGGAGACCCGATTGAGCTTGGCACGCCGGATGCCCTGGAAAGCGCAGATATTGTTCCGCAAAGCACCTATAAACGGCCATTGATTGATTCAAATACGGGTGATCCGGTCTATGACGCCAGTGGAAATATCGTGCTTCAGGAAACTGTCCAGTCTTACCATGAGAAATTTGCGGGCGATCAGACCGAAGACAGCCGGGCCTGGGATCAAATGAGCCTGACCGCAAGCGAGGGCAGTGCCTATTTTTACGGGATTACGGCAGTCGAAGAAGGCTTTCAAAATCTGATTGAAGCGGCTTTACGCTTGCGCTCGGCCACGCAGGAAGACCTGGACCCCAATAATGAAAATAATAACTGGGACCGGCAGCGCAACTTGCTACGCGAAGCCTATAATCTGGCAGATGCCGCCAGAGACCAGATCAGACAGCTGGAAGTCCGCAACGCCACCACCATAAATTTCTTTTCTGAATCCGTGGATTTCCATGACCGCTTTATTTCCTTAAGCCAGGTCGCGCAGGACGACTTGCGCAATGCCGATCAAAATGAATCGGCTATTCTGCTTTCGGCCCTGAATGGCCAGATGGAAGCCTCCTATAATGCGATTGCCAAACGCAATCAGCTGTCACTGACCAACTTCCTGAATTGATTGATTTTGTGCGTTTATACGCACTTGCTGGGAACCTTCACACCTTAATCCGTAAAGCCTGTTGAATAGCCGCTTTAAGCGATATGTAAACATAAGGAGAAACAGTGGCTTGCCCGGGCTTTGGACGGCTTGGCACTGGCAGAGGCATTCCGCTTTCCAAATAGCTTTCAAGAGCGGCTGAAAGCGCATCTCGGGCCCCGGCAACCGTTTTAAAACGATCAGGATCGCCAGTGATCGCTTCTGGCACATCCGGAAACCTGATCATCCAGCTTCCGTCCTCTTCAAATTGTTCAAGCTCATAGGGGTAATTATGCATGGTTTACGCCTTCAAATTAAGCTGTTTGAGGATCACTTTGAACAACGGATTCCCTTTTTATAATTTTTTGATCTGCGTTTAGGTGCCAACAATCATCTGTTCATCGCCATAGGGAAATAGCGTCAGGTCCTCCGCCCCGTCCGGCGTAATAATGACAAGGTCCCCTTCCCGGTAAAGTCCGGCCCCTGGCTGGTCGGCAGGGACAAGAAGAGTCGGTGAAAAGAAGATCACCATCCCTTCTTCAAGCTGGCCTGGATTGGTTGCTGTCAGACGAAAACGCTTGTCGGGGGCATTTTGATCAAAATAATAGGGCGGGTCAATCCCGCCTCCGGCACCCCCAAGCCCGAAGCCGCCACCATAATCGGGCAAGGCAAGATGCTGCATTCCGTGTTTATCCAGAAAATCATCAAGTTTTTTGACCAGAGTCTTGATCGGGAGTCCGGGCTTCAGCAGCGTCAATCCATAGGCCAGCACATCGCAGGTTGTGCGCCAGTAAGGCAGGTTTTCGGGCTGCTGCCAGGTGCAAAAAAGGGTGCGGTTGAGCGGGACTTCATAGCCGCCCTGGCGCACGATCACACTTAGCGAGATTAAATCTCCGGCCTGAATATCCTGATTGGTGGCAGGGCCGGAGGCTGTGTCACAATCAATCCCTGAAAGCACGCGCACTTGTGATTCGCCGTGTTCAGCAAAGGGGAAATGGGCGTAAAGTTCCTCAGAAAGTTTGGCTTCTCCGGTCACGCAAAGCTGCTGACCGGTGCAGCCGGGATGAGTGGCCTGCATGATTGTGCGGGCCACGGTGCGCCCGATCAGGGCAAGTTTGCGCAGGTGGGCTTGTTCCTCGGGGCTTTTGATCAGGGTGAGTGCCGTGACTGGTGCGGTGATATTTGTCCATAACATTTGCGGGGCAGGGGGTGTAAACAGGGCTTGCAAACGGGCAAAGTCAGCAAGATTCCATTCTTCCTCTATCAGGCCAAGGTGGACAGGAGACTCTGCGGGTTTGTCCATGCTGGCGCAAAGATGAGAAATAGCCTGATAAATGGTCTGGATCAGGGCGTGCGGTTCGCTGGTTTTGAACGCCTGTGGCTCGTTGGTTTTGAACGCCTGTGGCTCGCTGGTTTTGAACGACAGGATATTTCCGGCACTGCGCCGCCAGGGCTGATTTCCCTCGCTTTCAGGAACCAGGAGCAGGCTGCTGGTTGCGGTTGCCACCAGCGCCATGCGTGGAGAGCCACAAGCTCCCGGATAGCCCGCATAATAGGCAATCAGCGGTTTTGATAAAAAGACAACGGCATCAAGCGGCTGGTTCTTTTTGCCTTTCGCAGGTTCGGGCGCGTTCAAGCGTGAGAACAGGGCGGATAATCTGGCAAATACCAGATCGGCTGAAAAGATTTGCCAGTCCTTTTCACCGTCTCCTGTTGCGTGTGGGCCTATTTCGCGATCAAATATACTTTCGGTCGGATCGGTCATGTTATTTTACGCGTTTATAGAGGCATTCTCCGGCACGCACGGTCCGCAAAGCCCGCCCTTGCAGCATCAATCCGCCAAAAGCGGTGTTTTTTGACTTTCCGGTCAGTTCGTCTTCCTTGACGACAAAGGCATGATCAAGGTCAATCAGGACAAGGTCGGCGGGTGCGCCGGGGGCAAGCTGTCCGGCTGGCAGACGAAAGCGTCGGGCCGGGTTGCAGGTCACCAGAGCCAGAGCTTCCAACAGTGAAAGTGCTTCGGACTGATAGAGGTTCAACACCCCGGCGAGCAGGGTTTCAAGCCCGGTCACGCCAAATTCGGCCTGGGCAAAAGGCAGCCGCTTTGAATCCTGGTCTTGCGGGCTATGATCGCTGACAACCATATCAATCACCCCGTTTTTCAAGGCCTCAACCACGGCCAGCCGGTCATTTTCGTGACGCAGAGGCGGCATGACCTTGGCAAAGGTCCGGTAATCAAGAACCGACAGTTCATTAAGCAGGAAATAATGGGGGGCGGTGTCGGCGGTCACCTTCAGCCCGCTGGCTTTGGCGGTTGCCAGGGCTTCAATCGCCCCGCTGGTTGAAACAAGGCTGAAATGCAGCCCGCGCCCGTTCGCGGCGATGGCAGGCCCCATTGAGTCCAAAAGTCGGCAATCACGCTCAATCGCCAAGGTTTCAGCAACGCCGGGGCTTCCTGAAAGACCAAGTCGGGTGGCCAGTTCGCCACTATTCATCACCCCGCCCCAGCCAAGTTCAGGCTCAAGGGCTGGCTGCACGATCAAGGCCTCATGCGCGCTACCATAGGATAAAAGGCGGCGCATCAGTTTGGGGGAGGAAATGGCCCGCTTTGAATCGCCAAAAGCCACCGCCCCGGCTTCGCCTAACAAGCCAATTTCTGTGATTTCTTCGCCTTGCAGCCCACGGGTTGCGGCGGCGATCACATAAAGGGCGGGGCCCTTGACCGACTGGCGATGCCGCCAGAGCGAGTCAACAATGGTCGGGGAATCGGTCACCGGATCGGTGTCGGGCAGCTGGATGATAGAGGTAATCCCGCCACTCAGGGCCGCATGGCCAATGCTGGTCACGCCGTCCTTTTGTCCTGCCGTATTGTCCTGTTCAAGGTTCGGGCAATGAACCCGCGCATCAATCAGGCCGGGGGCCAGGACATGGCCCTGACAATCAACGCGCTGGTCAACCGATGGTGCGCCTTTCTTGAACAGATTGGGTCCCAGATCAACAATCTGGTCGCCTTCGGTTAAAAGGGCACCCATCTCGTCCAGGCCGCTGGCCGGGTCAACCAGCCGCGCATTTAAATAGGCAATACGATCCTGTCTTTGCATAGATCAGTTCTTCTTTAACGCCTTTTTAGATGATTTTTGACGTTGCGGGCGAGTCAATAAATCCAGCAGCGCCATGCGCACCGCCACCCCCATCAGCACCTGTTCCAGAATTAGGGAGCGGTCAATATCATCGGCAAGTTCTGAATCAATCTCGATCCCGCGGTTGATCGGGCCGGGGTGCATGACAAGTGCATCCGGTTTGGCATGTTGAAGTTTTGCCCGGTCAAGCCCGTAATAGCGGAAATATTCACGAATGGAGGGGACATAATTGCCTTGCATCCGTTCAACCTGCAAGCGCAGCATCATCACGATATCACAGCCGCGCAAACCTTCGATCATATCATGGGTGCAGGTGACGCCCAGGGCCTCGATCCCCGAAGGCATCAGGGTTGGCGGGGCAATCAGGCGGACATCTGCCCCCATGGTGCGCAGCAAATGAATGTTGGAGCGTGCGACCCGGCTATGGGCAATATCGCCAGCAATCGCGACGGTCAGATCATGCAGCCGTCCAAGTCGTCTGCGAATAGACAAGGCATCCAGCAAGGCCTGGGTCGGATGTTCATGGCTGCCATCGCCAGCATTGATGACCGGGGCGGTGACTTTTTCAGCCAGCAGCTGGACGGCCCCGGCATCTGAATGGCGCACGACCAGCGCATCTGGCTGCATGGCATTCAAGGTCATGGCGGTATCAATCAGGGTTTCCCCTTTTTTGATGGAGGAGCCATCGGTGGTGATATTGATAACCGATCCGCCAAGCCGCATTCCGGCGGTTTCAAAACTGACGCGGGTGCGGGTTGAATTTTCAAAAAAGAGGTTGATCACCGTCATGCCCTGCAAGGGAAGAGGCAAGGGTATGTTATGATCGATCATCCGGGCATAGTCATCGGCCAGATCAAGGATAGTCTTGATTTGATCGGGCTGCATTCCGGCGATTTGCAACAGATTTTGGATGGGCGTTGAATCCTCTTTTATAGAGCCATCACCCATAGAGGCATCACTCTGGCCTTTAATTTTTTCGTCTGGAGGAACGGGTGCGCTCAATTTGAAAAACTGGTCCCGAACAGAATATTTGGCAGCCATTCGGAGAGGGCCGGGAAGAAGGCGACGATAAGGATTGTGATGAGTTGCAGTCCGATAAAGGGGAGGACTCCTTTATAGATTTGCATGGTTGTGATGGAGGGGGGGGCGACTCCGCGCAGATAGAAGAGTGAAAATCCGAAAGGCGGGGTCAGGAAGGAGGTTTGCAGGTTAAGGGCGATAAGGATACCGAGCCAGAGCGGGCTGATGAAGTCGTTGGAGAGCAGGACGGGGGCGACCATTGGCACGACGACGAAGGTGATTTCGATAAAATCGAGGAAGAATCCGAGCAGGAACATGACGAGCATGACGACGGCGAGGGCGCCCCAGATCCCGCCTGGCAGGCCGGTTAGGGCGGCATGGACCATTTCTTCGCCGCCTAGTCCGCGAAAGACCAGGCTAAAGAGGGCGGCGCCGATCAGGATGACAAAGACCATGGAGGAGATTTCCATGGTCTGGCGGTTGACTTCTGGCAGAATACCTGTGGCCCAGACCCGGGTGAGGGCGACCAGAATACCATAGACCAGAACCAGGGTTGCGCCGATAGCCAGCAGAATACCGATCATATCGATGGGGGGGATGGAATCGCGGGTGACGCGTAAATCGAGTATTTCGTTGAGCAGCAGCATCACGGCAAGCGACAAGGCGGCCATATAGATTGGTGTTTTCGCGCCCGAGCGGGCTTCGAGTGATAAAAGGCTTATTTTTAAAAGTCCGGTGCGTGCGGCGACCAGTCCGATGGCAGCCCCGAACAGCAAGCCTGCAATCGCCTGTTCAAACAGCGTTGCGCCCAGAATAGCCCCCAGGAGCAGCCCGCCCATGGAGGCCCCCATCAGGCGTGAAAGCCGGTCGGTTGCGTTTGAGGGGTCAATTTCTTTATAGGGAAAATTAAGTTCCTTCACCCGAATCCCGGCCAGAAGAATAGAGCCAATGCCGCCAACGGCTGCGGCTTCGGTGGGGGTGGCGACTCCGGCAAGAATGGAGCCCAGCACGGCAATAATCAGCAGCAGGGCGGGCAGCAGCGCATGCATGACCTGACTGCCAAGATTGCTGCTTTCGCTTTCATCGATTTCAATCGGCGGGCTTGAGTCGGGTTTGATCAGGGCCACGATCATTTGATAGGCGATATAAAGCCCGACCAGAATAAGCCCGGGCAGCAAGGCCCCGGCGAACAGATCGCCGACGGACAGAGGTTCAGGCGACCAGTTTCCGATTTTTCGCTGGGCATTGATATAGGCATTGGCGAGCTGATCGCCGAGGATGACCAGCACGATGGAGGGCGGGATAATCTGGCCCAAGGTTCCGGCGGCACAGATCATCCCGCAGCTCAGGGAAGGGTCATAGCCGCGTTTAAGCATGGTTGGCAGGCTTAAAAGTCCCATGGTGACGACGGTTGCCCCGACGATGCCGGTTGTTGCGGCGAGCAGCATACCGACAACGGCGACTGAAATGCCGAGTCCGCCGGGCAACCGTCCGAACAATCGGCCCATGGTTTCCAGCAGTTCTTCGGAGACTTTGGAGCGTTCCATCATCACCCCCATGAAGACGAACAGGGGGACAGCGATCAGGACTTCGTTCCACATGGCGGTTCCGAAGATTCGGTTGGTGAGGGCATTGACGAATTGCCAGTCGAAGATTCCGGCAGCTTCACCGATCAGGGCAAAGATCAGGGCGGTTCCTGACAGGGTAAAAGCGACGGGGAAGCCCATCAGCAGCAAGCCGCAGACCGAGGCGAACATCAGCACCACGAGGATTTCGGATAGAATCATGAGGTCTCCTCTGGTTCGCGCAGCACCAGGATGGCATTTGCAGCCATCGCGAGTCCTTGCAGGAACATCAACAGGCCAAAGACCATGATCAGGCTTTTCAGCAGAAATACGGCCTGGATGCCGCTGGTTTCCTTTGATCCTTCAAAGACCTGCCAGGCATTGGCGACATAGGCAATGCTGCTTTCAAAGATCACGGCAGAGACGGGCAGCAGGAAAATAATGGAGCCGATAAGGTCAACGCGGGCTTTAGTGCGGGGTTTGGCTTCGCGGTAGAAGACATCGACCCGGACATGCCCGTCGCGCAACAAGGTATAGGCTGCACCGATCATAAACAGCAGGGAATGCATATAGATAATTGATTCCTGCATGAAGATAGAGCCGACTCCGAACACATAGCGCATGACGACAACGGTGAACTGGACCAGAATCATGAACAGGGCCAGCCAGGCGATACTTTGCCCGACCGCCCGGTTAAAGCTGGAAATAAAGCTGGAGCTATGGGCGACCGCTGATTTCAATAATCTCTCCTTAATTTGGCTGGACCTTAGGTGATGTGAGCTTTTGCGTCAACTTATCTTGCAAGCTGCCTGAAAAGTCTTATGATCGGGTTATGCCTGCAAACGCCCCTAAAGCAAACGCGTCTCAATCAGACCTTTCTTTAAATACGCAGCCTCTGACTCTGGTTGTGGTGCCGGATATTAAAGCTTCTGTTAACGCCCCGTATATAAATGTCAGGCACATTAGAGACAGGCGGGCCGAGGCAATAAGACTCTGCGAAAGCATCGCACTGGAGGTGATTGAAACCAGCACCCCGCGCCTTGAGCGAATCCGCCCGGCCAGCTATCTTGGCTCCGGGTCGTTAAGCGATCTCCATGATCTGGTTGAAGATAAAGACATCGGGCTTGTTGTCTTTGATTGCAGCTTGACTCCAACCCAGCAGCGCAACCTTGAACGCGCCCTTGAGTGCAAGGTGATTGACCGCACCGGGCTGATTCTTGAAATTTTTGGGGCGCGGGCGCGCAGCCACGAAGGACGTTTGCAGGTTGAACTGGCCTCTTTAACCTTTCAACGCTCGCGTCTGGTGCGCAGCTGGACTCACCTTGAACGCCAGCGCGGCGGCTTTGGCTTTACCGGCGGGCCGGGCGAACGCCAGATTGAAATTGACCGCCGCCTGATTGACCAGCGCATTGGTCGCCTCAACCGCGAACTGGAGCGGGTCAAGCGCACCCGCGCCTTGCACCGCAAAGCCCGGGCGCGGGTTCCCTATCCGGTGATTGCGCTGGTCGGCTATACCAACGCCGGAAAATCAACACTTTTTAACCAGATGACCGAATCACGGGTTCTGGCGAAAAATATGCTCTTCTCAACCCTTGACCCCACCATGCGCCGGGTTGATTTGCCCAATGGCCAACCGGTCATTCTGTCCGATACCGTCGGTTTTATTTCCGATCTGCCGCACGAGTTGGTCGCCGCTTTCCATGCCACACTGGAAGATGTTGAAGATGCCGATATTATCTTGCATGTGGTGGATGCCGCCGCGCCGGATCATCGCCTGGAAATGGAGGATGTCCGGCAAGTGCTGGCAACCCTTGACCTTAAAAAGGAAGCCCCGGTTGTGACAGTCTTCAATAAAACCGACCTGCTACCGCCTGTTGGCGAGCCCGATTCTTTTGATAAAAAAGATTCTTTTGATAAAACAGATTCTTCTGGCAACAGACAATGCCGGGTGTCCGCCTTGACCGGACAAGGCATGGACCAGCTTCTCGCCATGATTGAAGCGGCCTTGCGCGATTCTCCGGCACAGGGCTTTGTCACCCATCAATATCAACTCAATGTCTTTCAGGATCGCCACTTCGGAAAGGCCTACGCTTTCTTGCATCAGCACGGCCACCAGCTGCGAGTCATCAAAGATGATCCCGAAAAGGGACAACAGGTCTTTGAAGTCACCTGGTCCAGGCAGGATGATCGTCGCTATCGCCAGCAATTTGGCCGCACCTCACCAGTTTCAGCCTGACTAAAAATAACGAAACAGCAAAAACCATGAATATATCCCTTATCCTCAGTTTTCTTGGCGGCTATCTGATCGGCTCTATCCCCTGGGGGCTGGTCCTCACCCGGCTGGGTGGACTCGGCGATATCCGCAAAATCGGCTCCGGAAATATCGGCGCCACCAACGTCTTGCGCACCGGTCATAAATCTATCGCCCTCGCCGTCCTGCTGCTTGACGGACTCAAAGGCGCCGCCGCCGTATGGGCCGCCGGATATTTTATCGGACGCGAAAACTTCGTCTTTGAACTCTATATCTATAGCGGCAGCCTGCCCGCACTGGCCGCTGGCCTCGGTGCCGTGCTCGGCCATAACTTCCCGCTCTGGCTGCGCTTTAAAGGCGGGAAAGGAGTCGCAACAACCCTTGGAGTCATCACCGCGCTCAGCTGGCCAACCGGCCTGGTCTGCGCCCTGGTCTGGCTCGTAACCGCCCTCGTCCTGCGCTATTCATCGCTCGCCGCCCTCGTCAGCCTCAGCCTGTCGCCCGGCGTGATCTACCTGTTTGAAGGGGACCGGCGAATGGGCTACCTCGCCGCCCTGCTCGCCCTCATGTCCTGGCTGCGACACCGCGAAAATATCCACCGCCTGCGAACCGGAACCGAAGGAAAAATCAAACTTAAAAAATAACCCCGATTCTTCCCGCGCAAATATTCTATATTTGCCGATATTTAACTATGTTACATTTTGTCATATGTCTTGATTTGATCGACAGTTCTTTTTTTCCTATCTACCCTTGAAAGGCCTAGCCTTCTGGCTACATGATGCAGGTCTCGTAACAAAAAGACGGTAATAATAAATTAAAATAATGGAGTATTTGATGTTTGACCGGTTGCATGCAGAGCTCAACAATACCAGCGATTTTATAGCCGGTGATCTTGTTTCTGGTGATCTTGGGACTTTACCAATTTCCCCTAATCCGCGAAAGCTGCTCAATATTGAAGCCAGCCTTGAGCGTCTGTCCCCTTCTTCCCAAAATATTGATGATATCCTCTCGGCAATTTTTCACAGCGACCATCAGGCCACCATCGCCCAACCAGCTACATTGCACGGCAACGGACTGCACACCAACGTGCAGACAGAAGTCATCCTCAATCCGGCAAAACCCGGAACCGGCATTGTCTTCCGGCGCAGCGATCTCGAAACAGATAACCTGATTCCAGCCCGCTATGACCGCGTGACCTCAACCCATCTTTCAACAAAAATCGAAAATGACGCAGGCGTATCTGTCGATACCATCGAACATTTGATGGCTGCCCTCTATGCATTCGGCCTCAGCAATCTGATCATTGATGTCTCGGGGCCTGAAATTCCGATCCTTGATGGCTCCTCTGCCCCGTTCGTGGAGGCTGTCTTCCGCGCCGGACTGCAACAGCAAGCGGCCTTGCGCGCCCGACTCTATGTCCGGCGACCGGTTGAAGCCCGCCTGGAAGATGGAAGCTATGCCCGCTTGCTGCCAGCCGATAATCAAGATAATCCTGCCCTGCAGCTTTCAATGGATATCGAATATCCAGCCGAAGCGATTGGACAACAGACCTTCTCAACCGTGCTTGGCCCGCAGACTTTTGCCGGGCTGCTGGCTGATTCGCGAACCTTTTGCCTGCGCAAGGATGTTGAAACCATGCGCGCACACGGTTTGATCAAAGGCGGCAGTTTGAAAAATGCTGTCGTTGTCGATGGGCCCACCGTCCTTAACCCGGAAGGGCTGCGCCATAAAGACGAATTCGTCCGCCATAAATTACTGGATGCCGTCGGCGACTTGGCACTTACCGAGATGCCGATTATTGGCGCATTTGAAGGATGGCGCGCCGGACATGGGCTGAATAATCAGCTTTTACGCACCCTGTTCGAAGACCCCGACAATTATCAAATCATCCCCCCCGCAGCTTAGGGGTCCTGAGCCTGTTATATAACGCGGGAATTTTCCGCTAGAGACTTGAACTGTCCGTGTGGAGTATTCCGTCGGGATTGAAGGCACGAAAGGCAAAGGCAAAAGGCGTATCGTGGACGACTGGCTGATCGGGATTGTCCTTGCGCACCACCTCAATCGCCGCAATCAAGCGGCCTTGCGCAATATCACTCTGGTCGAGAGCTGAATTCATCTGTCCTGCCGTGCGGATGATAAATTCATCTGTCTCAATCTCTCCGACGGTTTCAAGCAGCGGGAAAGACCAGGCTTCGCCCTCAATCGCCACCACCCGTGCCATGGGCGAAATTCCTTCGGCTCCTTCATCAAAATGCCCGGCAAATAAAAACGGGCGGGCACTGGTGTCATAGCCGCCATAGGGATTGCGCCCGTAAGGCCGCAAGAAATTCATCGGCTCCGACAAGATTTCTCCCTCAGGATAGCGGGCTTTGAACAGTTCAAAGGGCAGGGTGGTGCTTGGCAGCATCGTCAGCCGGGTTCCGGCATAATGCCCGACAATGGCCTCCCCGCTATATTGCTGCCACCAACTTTCACTGGTGCGGTCATACATGACCAGGTCGGAATTGCGCAAAAGCCCGGTTGTGCCGAACATCAGTTCCTTGCCGTCAATGCGGCGGTCAAAAACCAGGGCCGAATTACACAGCGGGCAAAAAGTGATGGCAACAGGAACCTCGTCAAACTGGTCATTGACGATTTCATGATACATCAGATAGCGGATGGGATAAGCCCGGGCCTTGCCGTCAATTTTGACCGCAATAACCGGCTCCCGGTCACTCAGGCCGGGATCAGAATCGGCAATCGGGGTAAATTGTGGGCGATCAATCGACGGAATACCGTCTTTGGGCGGGCCGCCTGATTGAATTTCCGAAAGATCAACCAGCGTCTGTGAAAAGTCGGTATCCGGCCAGGCCGCTTTGAAATGTTGGGCTGAAGCCGAAGATATTGCCAGCCCGGTGAAAAGCACAAAGCCTGTCACAGCCGTGAAAACACGCCCCCACCATTCATTATATTTGGCTTTATAGTTGGGTTGATGTGCCATGATGCCTCCCGCCCCGCCGGTTGTTTCTAAAAACTATCTTTAAAGATTATTCGGGCCGGAGGTCATTCCGTTACGCGGTTTTGCGATTGATTTTGACAGGCTGTTCCTCATCAGTATAGGTTTAAACAGTATGACTGAAAAATTGAAAAGAAAATCGGTTCAGGATTTACGCAGTGCCCGCTGGTTTGCGCCAGATGATCTGCGCTCGTTTGGCCATCGCTCGCGGATGATGCAGCTTGGCTATGCCGAAGAGGATTTTTGCGGCAAGCCGATTATCGGGGTCTTGAACACCTGGTCGGAAATCAACTCCTGCCACGGGCATTTCCCGGAACGCGCCAAAGAGGTCAAGCGCGGGGTCTTGCAGGCTGGCGGCTTCCCCATCGAAATTCCGGTGCAGTCGCTTGATGAACAGTTTCTAAAGCCGACCTCCATGCTCTATCGCAATATGCTGGCGATGGAAACCGAAGAGGTCATCCGCTCCCATCCTCTTGACGGCGTGGTGCTGATG
The DNA here is from genome assembly GCA_965229605.1 of Alphaproteobacteria bacterium. GTDB lineage: Bacteria > Pseudomonadota > Alphaproteobacteria > CBDDJK01 > CBDDJK01. The sequence continues at coordinate 122,677 of OZ245892.1, forward strand.
GGTGGCTGCGACAAGACAACCCCCGGTCTGGTGATGGGGGCCTTGTCAATGGGGGTGCCCTTTATCTATTTGCCAGCCGGACCGATGCTGCGCGGCAATTATGCCGGAAAATATCTGGGCTCGGGTTCTGACACCTGGAAATATTGGGACGAACGCCGGGCCGGAAATATCACGGATGAACAATGGCAGGGGATTCAAGGCGGCATTGCCCGTTCGCACGGGGTCTGTATGACCATGGGGACGGCCTCAACCATGACAGCGATTGCCGATGCGCTGGGCCTGACCTTGCCGGGAGCTTCTTCCATTCCGGCGGTGGATGCCAATCACAGCCGCATGGCTTCAAACTGCGGCAAGCGCATTGTCGATATGGTCTGGGAAGACCTGACGCCAGATCGCATTGTTACCCCTGCCGCCGTCACCAATGCCGCCATTGTCGCCATGGCCACCGGCTGTTCAACCAATGCGGTGGTTCATTTGATTGCCATCGCCAGGCGGGCAGGCGTTGATTTCTCGCTGGATGATCTTGATGCGCTTGGCCGGACAACCCCGCTCCTGGCCAATATCCGGCCCACCGGAAAAGACTATTTGATGGAGGATTTTTACTATGCTGGCGGGCTGCGGGCCTTGATGAAACAGATTGAAACCCGCCTGGATGTAACCGCCCTGACCGTCACCGGTAAAACGCTTGGCGAAAATCTGGAAGGGGCTGAGGTCTTTAATGACGATGTAATCCGGCCCTTGTCCAATCCAGTCTATCACGAAGGATCGCTGGCCTTGCTGCGCGGCAATCTCTGCCCGGACGGGGCGGTGATCAAACCGGCGGCCTGTGATCCGCGCTATCATACCCACGAGGGCCCGGCCCTGGTCTTTGACAGCTATCCTGATATGAAAAAAGCGGTTGAGGATGAAAATCTGGAAGTCACCCCCGATCATATTCTGGTCCTGCGTAACGCCGGACCGCAAGGCGGGCCCGGATTTCCTGAATGGGGAATGCTGCCAATCCCCAAAGCCCTGATCAAACAGGGTCATCGCGATATGTTGCGGATTTCGGATGCCCGGATGTCGGGCACTTCCTATGGGGCCTGTGTGCTTCATGTTGCGCCGGAAAGTTTTATTGGCGGGCCCCTGGCCTTGCTTGAAACCGGGGATCGCATCCGGCTGGATATTCCCAACCGCACGCTTGATATGCTGGTTGATGCGGACGAACTGAGAAGACGGAAAGAAAACTGGCGCCCGCCCGCCCCGCGTTTTGAGCGCGGCTGGGGCTATCTTTTTTCAAGGCACGTCATGCAAGCCAACAAGGGCTGCGATTTTGACTTTCTTGAAACCAGCTTTGGCAAAACAACGGGAGAACCAGATATATTTTGACTGTTCTTGTTCAAAAGCAGCAATTTTATCAGGCCAGCCACCCGCGTTTGGCAGATTTCTGTTTTGATTGTTTTACCAGCGCGGCCCGTTCCTGGCGCAGGACATTTTCAAGTTTGCGCACCGCCTGACAGGATAATTCATAGCGGCCCACCTTTGCATCGCCAACAATCGCCACTTCGCGATAGCTTAAGGGATCAACCGCACAGACTTTGACAAAATTGCCCTGGCCGATAAATTCAATCAGCGCCCCTTGCGGCAAAACCCGGCGGTCATAGGGGACTTTATGCGATGATTTCGGCTGTCTCATGGTTTTGTATTTTTAGCCTCAAACCAGCCTCCAGACCAGGCAAAAAATCCCTGGTCGGTAAAATAGCTGGCGGCAGCGGCGGCTTGCTCCGACTTTTTGAACAGGCCCCATAGAGCCGACCCGCTTCCGCTCATCCGGGCGCACAGGCAGCCTTTTTGGTTTATGATTTGCTGTTGCAGGGTTGTGAGCGCAGGCATAAGCACCTGCGCTGCCGGGAAAAGCTGGTTCTGCCGCGCCTGGACGAGATCAAGGAAGGCTTTTTTTCCTATTTGTGTCGGCATGGATAAAGCGGGGCTGGATATTAAAGGATCAGGGGTTAATATTTGTTGTGATTTGGCGTAGCTGTCAAAAACAGTTTGTGTTGAAAGCCCTTGCCCGGGCCAGACGATCAGGAGTGCGCATTTGGGCGGCACGAACAGGCGGGTCACGGTTTCGCCGCGATCTTGCAGGTGATAGAGCGCAAAGCGTTTTTGCTGTGGTTCATTAAGCAAGGCTGAGACAAACACCGGCACATCAGAGCCGATTTTTGCGGCCAGTGCCAGCAGCTGGTCGAGTGGCGGGCGAATTTTCCAGCAGCGCAACAGGCCAACCAGCATTGCGGCGGCATCGGCAGAGCCCCCGCCAAGTCCGGCCTGTGCGGGGATATTTTTGGTTAAATGGCAGGAGACTGAATCACGATAGCCCAGAAATTCGCTTAAATATATAAAGGCTTTGGTGACAAGATTGGTCTGGTCTGCTTTTGCGTGCGCGGCAAAAGGCCCGTCAATGGTCAGTCGAAAAGACGGGGCCGGAGCAATCGAGAGTTGATCACTCAATCCAATAAAGCCAACCAGACTGTCCAGCTTATGATAGTTATCGGGACGGCGTCCCAGAATTTCCAGGGAGAGATTGATCTTGGCAGGGGCGGTGATCTCTATTTTACCGGGTTCCACCATATTATCTGCTGATTTCCACGAGTTGATCAAAATGCATAAGACCGCTGGTGGTATCGGCCTGTTGCACAACCGCAGCGGCGTTATGGGCGGCCCATTTCAAAGCCTGTTCAGGCGGGCTGCCCTCAGCAAGCCGGGCGGCCAGAGTTGCGACAAAACCGTCCCCGGCCCCGGCAGTGCCTTTGACCTGAACTTTGACAATGGGTTGATGCAATAGTTTCGGGGTTGATGGGCTGTAATAATAGCTGCCTTGCCCGCCATCGGTCAGGCAAACAGATTTGATTCCCGTCGAGACCAGTCTTTCAAGAATCCACTGGACCGGGAAAGCCCCGCCGGTGGTTTGTATGACGGACGGAGTCGCCGGATCACCCGGGTTATTGTCTTCTTTGGGCGGTACTGTTTGCGTATAGGCCGCAAGAATCGGGGCCAGCACCCCGGCTTCAATCCGGTTGATAGATAGAAGGTCGATCTTGCTGGCCTGATCAAGAAAGTCGCGGGCCCGTCTGGCAAGCTGAATACGCCCGGGATTGACAGAAATAAAGGCTTTCCAGCGCATCCCCATCTCAAGCAAGTCGGGCAGAATCTCGGTTGAATCGCCACTCAAGGGGGCAATATGGACAAGATCACAAGGCTTTCCGCTTTCCATTGCCGATTTTTTGTCCATTGTTAGACCTTTTGCGGCCTGGACATCGGTTTGATCCAGCGCGGTATTGGCGCCCCGGCGGGTAAAAATAGCCGCATTGCGGTCATGAGACGCAATCATGACCGAGGCCCCGGTCGGCAGCAGGTCATCTTTGCGAACCAGCCCGGTATGTAAACCCTGTACTATGCAGTAAGACAGAATCCGTTCACGCTCGACATCATCGCCGGTGCGGACAAGCGGGGATACCTGATACCCAAGCCGCGAAAGAGCAACGGCGGTATTCAATGCGCCGCCACCGACATGAAGGGTAATCGCTTGCGCATCAATTTTATGCCCTGGCTCGACCAGAAGAAACTGGCTGTGGGCATTATTGAATGAAATTCGTTCGATCTTGTCGGGGTTCAATATCGTGATCGTATCAATCACGGCTGATCCGACCGTAAGGGCGCGGGGCATTATCTGATTTTCCAATAGAGGGTCATATTTCTTTTAAAAAACCATAGCGGGTCCTGCCTCAAATCTCAACTGGCTCTTTAAACAGGCGTTTTGATCCTTAAAACCGACAAAATGTCGGTTGAAGAGTCGGAAAAAGCAAAATTTTCTTAAACATTTTCAAGCAATAAGAAAAAAAGATGTCAATTTCCGACAATTTGAAGGTCAACCGACATTTTGCTGGATTGTGCAAGAGGTCTTTAAATTATAGGTGGTTATATAAAAGAAAGATTAACTATAAGGACGTTTTATGAATCATATCTATGAAAAGCCTGCCAGCGCGGGACAACCGGCCTTCGGAGGCGACACTTTGAAGGCCCGTGCATCTAATGTTCGCAAAGATCAGGCCAGTTCAAACTGGCCGGGGCCTTTTTCATCGCACGCGCAGTTTGTTGAGGCGGTGAGCCAGTTCGCAAGCCATGATTTATTTTCAACGCCACAGGTCGCAACGGGCCTATCCGATCACATGCACCATGATATAGGTGCCGGAAGCGCTTTTCGCCGCAGCCTTCGTCCACAGGATATCGATTTTATCAAAGAGCGGGGTCAAATAAAAGCCTCGGAATTCAGATGTTCGGGTGCTTTGCTTGGGCAGCGGATTTTAAATGTGATTTACGAACAGGACCTGGTTTTTATACCAGAGCAACAGAAAAAAGAGGACCGTGATTTTCAAGCTTTTTATGACCCGAATTTGCGGGCACTGGGTCAGATGATTCGCCCCGGTTTGGAATCCTTCCTGTTTTCATGGCTGGATACAGAAATCGGCTTGTCCGGGAATTGGGATAAGGAGCAGATGCGGGCCTATCTGATGCTGCGGCTGGCGCAAGACCGGTCCGGCGAAAGCGAACTCTGCAAGACAATCACGCAGGCCCAAAACCCGGAAGCGGCGGGCAAACTATTTCTGGTCCAGCTGGCCTCTGACTTTGTCACTGAAGCCTCGGCAATGGCGCGTAATGTTCTGGGGAATTACGGCCCCAGCCTGTCCGAGCTTTTTACCATTCTGATTGATGAATATGGCTATGGTGTCCACCCTTCAAAACATTCCTCCCTGTTTGAAAAGACCCTTGCCAGTGTTGATCTTTCGCCCAATGTTCACGCCTATTGGGGCCATTTCCTGGGGTCAAGTCTGGCTCTGGTCAATTATTTCCATTATATATCAGCCAATCACCAGTATTTCTTCCGCTATCTTGGCGCGATGCTTTATACGGAAGGTACTCTATATGAATCCAATCGCCAGCAATCCGCTATGCTGCGTCAGGTCTTTGGGGATAAAATTGATCGTCAGTATTTTGATGAACATGTCCATATTGATAAACATCATGCCCAGATGGCTCTGGACCGGGTTATTGACCCGGTGATCGAACGCTGCGGGGTTCAGGTGATCCCGGAAATCGTGCGCGGTTTTGAAGAATTTGCCCTGTTGCAAAATATGGCGGATCGCGACCTGATGGCACAGATTGTCTGGGCCGATGGGTTAAAGGTTGCTTCAAACAAGGATCGGCCCCTGAAAGAACTTGCGAAAACAGACCTTGCAGCCAGCGCGTTTTCGGAAAAACCTGCCGAAGTCTCGGTCCCGCATGTTCACGACCTGCCTGAATGGTTTGAAGTCGAAGAAGGGGTGCTGCAATTTTATGCCAGCCCCTTTCATATCCATACACTTGCCGCCGGGGATGCTGTTTATATCCCGCAGTTTCGCCATCACGGCACCCTGATCGGTGATCAGCCCTGTCGCTATCGGGCCTATCCTTTTGCTGATTCAGCGGTTGCGCAATAAGCGGGCGCAATAAGATTATATAACCGGCCCCCGGATTGTTGAAAGCTGATCACATGACTCCCCCAAGCGCAAGCATTCTTGAATTTTCGCGTGACAAGCGGTGCGTGCGCGGGGCAGATTCGCATCGCTATTTTTGCCTTACCCTTGAGGGGGAAACGCTGGTGCTGCCAAGCCGCTGTCCGCATCGTGGTGGGCCCTTGCACCTTGCGCGATTTGATGACAAGACTCAGGCTCTGGTTTGCCCATGGCATCAGTTACGGCTCAGGCCTGCTGTGTTGAGGCGCATGGCTCTGCCGACCGTCACGGTTGGAGGGTCTTGCCGCACGCTCAATATGAATGATCAGCAAGAGCCGGTGAAAGACACTTCTTCCCGTCAGGAGAATCTCAGGCAGGAGCATTATGAAAAATTTTGATCAAAAGCAGCTCGAAAAAACATTAGGCCTTGGCGGGGCAGTTGCGCTTGCACTTGGCACCGTTTTAGGCGCCGGGATGCTGGCTCTGCCCGGCCTGATCCAGATCGTCTCAGGCGATTTCGCCGTCTGGGTCTGGGTGCTTAATGGCATATTGGTCATTCCGCTGCTGGCAGTATTTGCCTGGCTTGGCCGCAATTACCCGGGTTCAAGCGGTATTGCCGGATTCGTTGCCGCAGCCTATCCGTTCCTTAAAGACAGTTGCAGCCTGCTGGTGATCGGAACCTTCGCCCTGGGATTTCCCGGTATTGCCTTGACCGGGGCGGCCTATCTCGTGCAAGGCGTTGATATCGAAAGCGAATCCATATCGCCACTGATGATCGCCCTGATCGCCGCTGTCTTGATGATGACCCCGCTGCTGGGGGCCTGGTCCGGCGCACGCAAGGCCGATTCACTGCAACGCTGGATCATCAGTATCTTGCTCGTTTTCCTCTGTCTGGTTGCCGGACTTGGATTTTGGTCTCTTTTTGGTTCAAGTGAAATAAAAGTGACCCCGGCTGCTGGACAAAGCCTGCTGGCAATCGAACCCGGTGAGTGGAAAAACATCTTTATGACCAGCCTGTGGCCCGGCATGACACTCGCCTTCTTTGCCTATACAGGCTGGGAAATGATGGCCTTTACCTCTGGAGAGTTCAAAAATCCACGTCGCGACTTTCCACTCTCCATCCTGATCAGCTTTTTTCTCGTCCTCGCCCTTTATGGAGGCATCGCCCTGGCTGTGGCGCAGGTGCCAGCCAACGAACTGATCGCCTCGCCCGAAACATCGCTGCTCAATGTGATCGAACGAACACTCGCCTTTCCAGGAGTCGGAATCCTCACCGCCATCCTCGTCATCATGATTATTATCGTCAATCTCAACGCCGCAATCTGGGCCGCCTCACGCCTGACCTGGTCCTTTGCCCATGACCTCACCAGCCGGGGCCTTATTCCTCTGCGCCTCGGGCTGGACCGGCTCAGCGGAACGCCGCCTACCCCGCGCCCGGCCATCCTGTTGATCGCCGGGGTCTTTAGCCTCGTGCTCATGGCCTATGGAACCGGATGGGTCCAGATCGATACATTGCTCAGCCTGGCCGGGCAGAACTTCTTCGTGCTCTACCTCTTCACCATCCTGGCCTTTATCAAACTGGTCAAAGCCCGCACCTTGAAAATTGCCGGAGTCGGCGTATTGGCCCTGTCCTTCGCCTTTATCGCCGGATGGGGACTCGGCCTGATCTATGCGGCTGTCCTATGTTTGCTGCCGCTCCTCCTCCAGGTTCCGGCAAGATTTCTCCCTGCCCGCAACCATACACAAATGACGGAGGTTTCCATGAACAAACCCTATCCCAAAGAACAGGGCTCAAAAGAAGAAGCTATAGAGACGATAAAATCACTACGCGAAAGCGCACTTGGCGGCCAATATTCAAAAAAACAGCTAAAGACAATTATGGAAAAACTCGATACGCTGGAAAAACAGGCCACGTCCCCCACCCAGCCGGTCAACGTAACCGGGGCTTAGGTCAGGGGCTTAAACCTCTTCAAGTTTTCGTAAAGGCTTGATGACCTGCAGGGTGATGGCATAATCTGAAATAGAATTGCGGTAAAAGCGCAGGTTGTCATACGAAAGATCAATATTTTGCGCATCAGCGAATTTTTTAAATTTATCGCTGACCCGCGCATTGACATCAACGGTTTTGAAATCAACATTCCACATAAAGGCAATCGGTGTATCTGCATAGCCACCGCGTATATTCGGGGCCAGATGATCGCGGGAGAGGACCGCCAAAAGCTGCGGGGTGATCGCGCGTACATGCGTCGGGTCGCCCCAAAAATTATCATGGGCCGGGTCTGGAACCGCAATCAGAACTTTGGCATTCGGCTTGGCCATCCGGTAAAGTTCCTGGATAATCATGCGAAAACTGTCGGTGGTCTGGCCCAGATGCTCCAGCACATGCGATAGAACAATCTCGTCTGCGGTGTTATCCTCAAATGGCCAGGGGGTTTGCTCCAGATCCACCAGTAAATCCGGGTTGCACGCCGGATTATTGTCAACATTGACAAAACCTTTAAGATTTTGCGAACCACACCCCAGATTATATTTCATGTCAGGCTGGCCCTTTCAATAAAACCGTCTCGATTTCCCTGGTCGCCGCTTCCTCGTCAACCGACTGGATCGCGGCATATTCGCTGGCCAAACGCCCAAGTGCGGCTTGATAAAGCTGGCGTTCGGAATAAGATTGCTCGGGCTGGTCAGGGCCTCTGAAAAGATCGCGGACAACCTCGGCCACAGCCACAGGGTTCCCGGAATTGATCTTGGTTTCATATTCCTGCGCCCGGCGTGACCACATGGCCCGGCGCACCCGGCTTTTGCCTTTTAATGTCTTGAAAACAGTCTTCATCTCATCCTGGTCAGACAATTTACGCAAGCCGGACTCAGCTGCTTTCATCGCCGGAACCCGTAAAATCATCCGGTCCTGTTCAAATGAAATAACAATCAGCTGCAGCGTATGACCGCCAATTTCCTGCTCTTCAAAGCCGGTGACCTTGCCAAGTCCCTGCGTTGGATAGATAACCAGCTCGCCCTTTTTAAACTTTTGTGCTTTTTGCGCCATGGTAGCCTTTTATATCAAGTGAATGTTTTATTTAGCCATAGAGGCATAAATCTTCATAGGTCATTAACCATGCCAGCCCTCTGATTTCAACCAGATTGCGCACAGGCTATGACGTATGGTCAAGGATCAATAGATAAAAGGAATCAGGAAGGCGCAAAAAAGCGCAGAAAATGGGCGCAGACTTTAAGCGGAGTTAAGCCGCTTTGGAGGGGCCAAGAGCCTCCTGCAATTCGCCGGATTCAAACATCTCGCGGATAATATCACAGCCGCCAACAAATTTTCCGTCAATATAAAGCTGCGGAATCGTCGGCCAGTCGGAATATTCCTTGATGCCCTGGCGAATATCCTCGTCTGCCAGCACGTCTACCCCTTTGAAAGGCTGGTCAAGATGATTGAGAATCTGCACAACAGTCGAAGAAAAACCACATTGAGGAAAGACTGGCGTGCCTTTCATAAAAAGCGTCACCGGGTTTTCTTTAATAATTTCATCAATCTGGGCTTTGGTCTCGGGGGTCATATCAATCTCCTTAAATATAGAATGTTCTTAACTGCAGAATGTTCTTAACTACAGGCGCTGGTCAACCAAGAATCGGGGAAGTCTGATTGGCCGGAATAGCCTCCAAAATGAAACCATGCAGCTTTTCAAGGGCGCGGGCCTCAATCTGGCGAACGCGCTCCCGGCTGACCCGTAGCTCCTCACTCAGGTTCTCAAGGGTGCGGCCCGGCTCAACAAGACGACGCTGCTCCACAACATAGCGCTCCCGGTCATTCAGCCGATCAAGGGCACCAGCCAATAAAGTATGATGCATCTCAATCTCTTGCTTCTCAGCCGCTTGCTGCTCAGGTGTGGCCTGATCATCTTCAAGATTGTCGATCCATTCGCTGACATCGCCGCCATCCTGCCCGCTGATTGGCGCGTTCAACGATACATCCCCACCAGACAACCGTCCGTTCATCGAGGCCACATCTTTCTCATCAACCTGCAAGTCAGAAGCAATGCGCTTCAGGTTTTCCGGCGACAGCTCTCCGTCCTCATAGGCCGCAAGACGGGCTTTGGCACGCCGCAAGTTGAAAAATAATTTCTTTTGGGCCGAGGTGGTTCCAATCTTGACCAGCGACCAACTGCGCAGGATAAACTCCTGAATCGAGGCGCGGATCCACCACATCGCATAGGTTGCAAGACGAAAGCCCCGTTCGGGTTCAAATTTCTTGACGGCCTGCATCATGCCGATATTGCCTTCTGCAATCAGTTCGGAAACCGGCAACCCATAGCCCCGGTAGCCCATGGCAATTTTGGCCACCAGCCGCAGGTGAGAGGTGACAAGCGCATGGGCTGCATTGGTGTCGTTATGTTCTTGCCAGCGTTTTGCCAGCATATATTCTTCCTCGGCGGTGAGCATCGGGAACTTGCGAATATCCGCAAGATAGCGGCTTAGCCCTGCATCATCTTGTAAGGCTGGCACCGGAGGCGTTGAACGAGCAGACATCAAATATTGTCCTTTTTTTGCGGTATAGTTTTTTATTTTCTCGGAATGGTTTTTAGACCTGTCAGGATCATTTTTATATAGGACTATTTTAGTCCTCTTTCAAGCGCTTTCTTTTTTTCTTGTGGAATTATCTTGTAAAATTATAGGCGCAAATCATATCGGGCGCACAAGATTGGGGATCAGAGGCGCATCCCCGGACTCAGGGAAAAGCGTTGCCAGATCAGAGGGCGAAAATTTCCATATATATTGGGCGATTGTTTTATAAAGGCTGCGGCTGTCAACAGAAGGCGGCAGCACGGCCCGGCCTTCAAGTCCTGGCCATTGTCCGATGGTTTGCCTGCCCTGGACCTGTCCACCAGCAAGAAAGGCCAGTCCCCCCAGCCCATGGTCGGTGCCGCCGGTTTGATTGATCGGGATAGAGCGGCCAAATTCACTTGTTGCGACGATAAGCGTATCGTCCCAGATTGAGGAAAGATTTTTGCGGACAATGGCAAAAGCATGAGCCACGGCAGCCATGCGCCTGGCCAGAATCCCGCTTTCAGCCCCTTGCCTGAAATGGGTGTCAAAGCCGCGTGTCGCCAGAACCGCGACGCGTAAAGACCGCTGCAAGGCGAATTGACGGGTGACCTCTTCCATCATGACCGGCAAGGCCTGTGCATCCAGATCAAATCTTGAATCGGTATCGTGCTGAGGGGTCAGCCGATAAAATTCATCATTTTCGATGATTCTCAATTCCTCCAGAGCAGCGGCAAGAGCCTGGTCAGTTGCAAAACTGTTGCCCGCGATATGATCAAGCGAAATAAAACGTTGCGCAGCCTGTCCACTGTCGGTTTGCCGAACCTGCTCCAGCTGGCGCAGATCAGGCTGAAGCGGGGTAAAGCCGCCAGCAGCACTCAGGCAGCGGCCAAGCCAGCCGGAGGGGTTGATCGCCATCTGTTGGGCCGAGGCCTGACCACTGTTCATCATACGGCGGGCTTCTTCATGGTCGCTTCCACGATAGGGGCTGGCGATGCTGGGGATAAAGGCCAGGTCCCCTTGTTCCCATAAGGGCCAAAAAACCTTCTCGACAGCCGGGTGCAGCGCAAATAAATTATCCAATGGCACCCCTGCAGGATGTCCACTTGAGTCAACCATGGCCAGGTCGCGCCGGGCGTTGCGATAGGCGGGGTCTCCCCACGGAATAAGCATCGAAAGCCCGTCAAGCCCGCCTTGCAAAAGGATCAGGATTAAATATTTTGACGGTCTGATATCTTGCGCGCGCGCGTCAGACGATAGCGGTGGCGGCAGCCCGCTTGCTAACGCGAACGCCCCGCCTCCGGCCAGGAAAAGGCGGCGATTCATCTGATAATTTTTAGGGTCAGGACCTATAAACAGCTTTGAAGCCATAGCACAGGGCAGCTTATCGCGATTTCAAGCGATCAGCAAATTGATTAAGCGCACGGCCTGCGCCCATATCATGTTTGGCAAGAACCCGTTGAACGGCGACCAGACATTCATCGCGGATGGCCTCCAGCTCCCGCACAGACTTTCCGTCAGCTTGTTGCGCTGTTCCGTCAACAAACCGGTCGATGATATCCTGGCTGAGCTCCGGGGCCTTGAGGTGTGTCCAGGGCAATTTCAGGGCCGGGCCAAATTGTTCCATAAAATGGCGGGCGCCGCCTTTGCCGCCAGCCATCATATAAAGCTGGTTCATGCCCATGATTGACCAGCGCAACCCCGGCCCATAGACAATGCTTTCATCCAGTTCGGCAGTTGTGGCCAGATCATCATTCAGCATGTGAAGGATTTCTCGCCACATGGCTTCTTGTAAACGGTCACTTAAATGGCCCGGCACTTCCCGGCGGACAATCAAAGGATGCATTGCCAGCGACTGATAAAAGGCGACCGCATGGGTGACGGCTTGCGGATCAGTCTTTTTTCCTGCCACGACTTCAACCAGCGGGCATAGATAAACCGGGTTGAACGGATGGCCCACCAACAGGCGTGCCGGATGATCAAGACCGGCTTGCAAGTCGGAGGGCATAAACCCGGATGTGGAGGAGGCTATAATCACATCTTCAGGGGCGACTCCCGCCACAGTCTTTAAGGCGGCGCACTTGATATCCATGGATTCTGGAACATTTTCCTGAATGAAGTCGCAGGATTCGGCCATGTGACGTATATCCGTGGTAAAATTCAGGCTTCCGGACGGCGGCATCGGAAGTCCTTCCGTCAAGGCCTGTAAACTCTGTGCGGCTATATGCACCGTTTCACGCAGCCAGCTTTCCATTTCCGGGTCTTTATCGGCGGCGATGACATCAAACCCGCAATGAAGTGCGCGTGCCGCCCATCCAGCCCCGATCACGCCAGTTCCCAGCAGCCCCAATGTTTTGATGGCGCGCATTTTATCCTCCCTTTCCGATATCGGGTGCTTTGCGGCGAATGCCAATAAATCCGGCCCGCGGATTCAAGGTGGCGATATGGTCTTCGGCAAGCTGGCTATTTTCTATGCGGGCCTGGACAGCGTCCGGGAAGGGGGCGGCACGCGGGGTTTCTTCGGCCTGGCTGATATGCAGGCAAAGCGATTCGCACACAGACACCGTGACCTCCCCGCTTTTCAAGACCTGATAAAAATGCAGGGCTTTTGTATTGTAATCCAGCACAAAAGTCTCAACCTGCAATGTGGCTCCGACCTTGATCTCATTCAGGTAAAAGCGGTGATCCTCGACCGCATAAAGGGTGCCTTTCTCGCGCGCCCGATAGGCCGCATCAAGCCCGATCTCGTCCATCAGATCATCAATCGCCGCACTGAACACAACGCCGTAATAGGCATCGCGCATATGACCGTTATAATCAATCCAGTCCGGCGAAACAGCCGAATCGTGCAAGAAAACAGGCTTCATTTCAGGCCCAGCTGCTCGCGGGCATACCCGGCATCGCGGACGGTGGCCCCCATGGCTTCGATAATTCCACGGGCTTTTTCAACAAGCTGCGCATTGCTGGCATAGACGCCGCGTGAAAGATAAAGATTGTCTTCAAGGCCAACCCGCACATGCCCACCCAGCAGAACCGCCCCGGCCACCATCGGCATTTGCATCCGGCTGATGGCAAAGCAGGACCAGAAAGAATGATCCGGAATCATCCCGACCAGGGCAGAAATCATGCCCATATCCATCGGCATGCCCCAGGGGATATTGGTGCAAAGCTGAAGCATCGGCGGGTCCTCGACCAGCCCTTCCTTGATCATTTGCAGGGAAAAAGCCAGATTGCCGGTGTCAAAGATTTCAAGCTCCGGCTTGACGCCAAGATCACGGACAATTTCAGCCCCTTTGCGCAGATAGGGCGTTGGCGAGACATAGGCGCGATTGACATCTCCGAAATTAACCGATCCGCAATCAAGCGTGGTCACGTCAGGCTTGTATTTCCCTTCCTCACAAAGTTCGATCACATGTTTAAGCCGGGTTTCCTGCGATACAAAATCGGTGCCTTCGGCCAGCCCCCGCTCAATCCCGTCTTCATGGACACAAATATAGCCGCCCATACCTGCTGTCAGATTGATCACCGGATCAACATCACTTTCACGAATACGTTTGACAACATCGCGATAATAGCGGGTTTCGCCACTGTAATCACCAGTGTCGGGATCACGCACATGAATATGGATAATAGCGGCTCCGGCCCGGGCCGCTTCAATCGCACTATCGGCAATTTCTTCCGGTGTTACCGGACAATGCGGGTTCTTTTTGACTTTTCCATCATCGCCCGTCACTGCACAGGTGATCACAACATCTTTATTCATGGCTTGGCCTCTGTTGTTGGTTTTTAAGGATTACTAAAAAAGATCATCCCATATTGCATCAATCTTGGCAACGACCTCGGGCGTCATGGCGATGGTCTGTCCCCACTCGCGGGTGGTTTCGCCGTCCATCTTGTTGGTGGCATCAATCCCGATTTTTGACCCAAGCCCGCTGACCGGGGAGGCAAAATCAAGATAGTCAATCGGTGTATTATCGACCAGCATACAATCACGCACCGGATCACAGCGCGTGGATACGGCCCAGATAACTTCCTTCCAGTCGCGAATATCAATATCCTGATCAACCACAATAATCCATTTTGTATAGAGAAATTGCCGCAGAAAGGACCAGACCCCCATCATCACCCGGCGGGCCTGCCCGGCATAGGCTTTCTTGATGGAAACCAGCGCAACCCGATAGCTGCATCCTTCAGGCGGCAGATAAAAATCAATAATTTCAGGAAACTGCTGCTGTAATAGCGGGATAAATAACTCATTCATCGCCTCCCCAAGGACCGAGGGTTCATCGGGCGGCTTCCCGGTATAGGTCGTCAGATAAAGCGGGTCCTTGCGCATGGTGATCGCGGAAATTTCAAAGACCGGAAAAAGCTCCTGCGAATTATAATAGCCCGTGTGATCGCCATAGGGGCCTTCTTCACCAAATTGATCAAGATGGACATGACCTTCCAGCACGATTTCAGCCCGCGCTGGCACCAGAAGCGGCACCGTTTTGCATTCCGCCAGTTCAATCGGTTTTTTCCGCAGCAATCCGGCAAAGCGATATTCTGACAGATTATCCGGGCACGGGGTCACGGCTGCCAGAATGGTTGCCGGATCAGCCCCGATCACCGCCGCTGCTGGCAAAGGTTCGCGTTTTTTTGCGCCCCAGCGTTGATAATGCTGCGCCCCGCCCCGATGTTTCAGCCAGCGCATATAGGTGCGGTTTTTGCCTACAACCTGCAGCCGGTAAATCCCCAGATTATAGTGATCCGTACGGTCTTCTCCCGGCTGCGGTCCCTGGGTAACAATAAGCGGCCAGGTGATCAGGGGAGCGGGCTCTCCAGGCCAGCAAAACTGAATCGGAAGCTGTGATAAATCTACCTGATCGCCTTTTAAAATAACCTCCTGACAGGGGGGCTTCTTGACCAGCTTATGGCGCATCGACAGGGCTGACTTCAACAGCGGAGTCATCTCCATGGCTTGACGCAAAGACCCAGGTGGCGTTGGCTGGCGCAAGGCCGCAAGCTCGGTGCCAAGTGCCCGTAACTCCTCAGGTTGCCTCCCCAACGCCCGGCTGATCCGCTCTTGCGTGCCAAATAAATTCAAAACCGCCGGATAAGAAAACGCCTTGCCCTCCTGATCAACCGGATGCTCAATCACCGCCGCAGGCCCACCCCTTGCAATCAACCGACGGTGAATCTCGGTCATCTCCAGATGAGTCGAAATCGGCGCCTCAATGCGCACCAGATCGCCCGTGCCTTCAAGCTCCGCAAGAAAATCACGCAAATCAGAATAGGGATAGGCCATGATAATATGCTAACCTCTAATAAAATGAGCCACTGCCTGCCTCTGACTTACTGCATAAGCCTCGAACCCGCCAAGAGCAAGAGCATCTTCTATCAGGCCTAACAGGACCAAACAGAATTCTTGACCCACCAGACTGATTGCGTATAGAAAGCAGCCAGCCGTTGAACGGCTCTAGGGTCAGGACCCATAAAATTCATCCATTCTGTTGGTCAAGAAAGGTAAAGATACAATGAAAACAAGCGAAAGCATAGTATTGGCTACGGTGAGCTTGTTTGAAGCTGTAGATTTGCCTTTATTGACCAACCTTGTAAAGGCGCGGCAAATTTTTGCATCTGAGCTTTCAAACCGCTTGCAATTAGCGATGGCTAGTCGCTGCGCGCTTTTCAAGCCCATCTATCAAAAATTTGACACGCGCAGAATGAATGAATCTTATGGGTCCTGACCCTGGTATCAATAAAGGGGTATAGCTCAGCTGGTAGAGCGGCGGTCTCCAAAACCGCAGGCCGTGGGTTCGAATCCTACTGCCCCTGCCATGAAATCAATAGCTTAATGCCAGATTAAACCTGCGCAACAACGCTAACAGCCAGCCGCTTGCCAAAAATAGCCAGAGCCTCTTCCAGCCGCCCAATCTTGGTGGGGTGTTTGGGGTTGAGCAAGCGTGTCATCTCTTGCTCGTGAAGGTCAAGTTTCTGAGCCAGAGCCGCCTTGGTCATTCCAGCCTCTTTCATAGAAATAAGCAAAGCAGCTTTGGCTGCCAAAATGGTACAAGGACCAACCACATGCCTGTTACGGGGCGGACTTGGTAGGGGAATTGGCTCTTGTTCCATTAAGCGGCAAAACAGAGCCTCTTCAAGGCAATCTGTCGCCTGCGTTAGTATATCGTCAAGCCCTTTGCCGCAGGTATGCGCTTCAGGGAAATCCGGAAAATGGACGGTGGTGAATCCATCTTCGTCCTCTTCCAGATCAACGGGATATTGTAAATCAATCATAAGGTCATCCTCTTAGCCAGGACTTAAAGTTACTCAGCCTAAAGCTGATTAGGGTCGATCCCAAGGTCTTTGCACATTACATGTAAAAGACCCTTGGCAATCTCGCCCGTTTTTACAACCGTTCGGCGGTCTCCATAATAAATCATCTGATGACCGCCTTTCCCGCGCTCTGTATTCAAGTGGACTGGAATATGGTTTTTTCGCGCCAGCTTGCTTACGCGGCGAATGAATTCCTTCCCATTCATATTTTTGAAATAAACAATTTTGTTTATTTGTCAAGAAAAAGGAGAAATTCTGCAAATCAGGTAAGCCCTGCTTCAAGCAGGGTATCAATATTCAGTCATCACTGCGGCGATTTCGTTCGGCAGTTTGGAAATAACTCGTAAATAATTGCGGGCTGCGGTATCAGGCATTCGCCGCCCCTGTTCCCAGTCACGAATAGACGCAACAGGAATATTATAGCGTTTTGCAAAGACTTCCTGAGACAATCCTGTTTCAATGCGGACCTGCCTTACCAGATAGGCGAAGCGTCCACGTTCAAATTCTTCGTCGGTAAGCGGGGTATCGATATCAAAGTCCTCGGGGGGTTCTGTGATAGCGTTCTGTTTCTTTTTCATTGGCTCTCCTTAGATTGGTGAGTCTACTCCAATCCTTTATCCACGGACAAGTGAGAATTCGGGGTCATAGGGGCAGGGAGGGATAACGGTGGCGTTGACCAATTCCCCGCATAGATCGAGTTCAAGCTGTGTTTCAGGTGCTGCAAATTCCGGAAGAACAAAGGCATAGGCCAGGTTTAGCCCTGTGCGATATCCCCATGCGCCGGAGGTAACGGTGCCGACCACCTGGTTGTTATTCATCAAGGAGGCCCCGCCATGCGCTGGTGCTCTGGAGGTCTCAAGTTTCAGTGTCACCAAGGCCCGGCTGCGGCCTTTATTTTTCCGCTCCAATAAAGCAGCCTTGCCGATAAAATCGTCTTTCTCCAGCTGGACAAATCGTTCAAGTCCGGTTTCAAACGGGTCAAATTCGGTCAAGATATCGGCTTTCCAGTGGAGAAACCCTTTTTCTATGCGCATGGATTCGATAGCCCGTGCGCCAAAGAGTTTCATTCCGTAGGCCTGTCCGGCTTTGCGTAAAGAGTGAAAGGCGGTGGCAAGCGATTCGTTCGGGATATGGATTTCATAGGCCAGTTCGCCAGAGAAACTGACGCTCATAACGGTTGCCGGCGCATGGCCGATAAAGCATTGGCGTACGCAAAGCCAGGGAAAGGCGGTAGCTGACCAGTCCCCGCGCGCGCAGGCTGACAGAACAGCGCGGGCTTTTGGACCGGCCAGCACCAGAATAGTCTGTGCGTTGGTCAGGCTTTTGATCGAGACATCTTCATCGGACCGGCGGTGAGAAAGCAGCCAGTCCATATCATGGTATTCGCTGGCGGCGGCTGATCCATACCAGATGCGCTCGCCTCCGTGTTGTTTTTCCCATGCATTTGCTGGCAGATTAGCAAGCGTGGCTTCGCTTTTGACCATGCCTTGTGGATTTAAAAGATAGCCAAGCCCGACCCGTCCGCTGCGTTTGGGGATTGTGCCGCAGAACAGGCGGTCCAGAAATGCGTAGCGATCAGCCCCGGTGATTTCAAAGCGGTTAAAGCCGCTGATTTCGGAAAGCCCGACATTCTCTTGCAGAGACCTTATTTCCTCCCCGACCAGATCAAAGGCTTCATCAAAGTCAAAATGCAGGCTTGGGTGAAAGTCCGGGTGCGGTTTGATATAATCCAGGCGTTCCCAGCCGTTGACGATGGTAAATTCTGCGCCTTCGGCTTCAAGCAGAGGAGTCAGGGGCGTTGTTTTTGCCGGGCGACCAGCCGGGCGGTGTTCGTGCGGAAAATGAAAGCGAAATTCGTTTTGATAGTCCTCGACGGCTTTCAAGGCGGTCAGTTCAACATTGGCATGACTGGTAAAGCGGCGCGGGTCCAGACACCAGGTATCGTAGCAGGCTTCGCCATGGACAATTTTTTGTGCCAGCAGCCAGCCATGCCCGCCGCCTTCGCCCAGCCCGGCCCGCAAGCCGATAATGCAAAAGGCATTGCGCCGCCCTGGAATATGCCCGACCAGAGGCGCACCATCCATTGTATAGGTGATGGGCCCGTTGACCACGGTGCGGATTCCGGTATCCATCAAGGCAGGCATCCGCATAAAGGCCCCTTCCAGCACATCGGTGATCCGTTCCATATCATCCGGGCAAAGCGCGTTGGTAAAGTCCGGGTCAATGCCGTCCATGCCCCAGGGGCGGCAGTCCTGTTCATAAAAGCCAAGCAAGAGGCCGTTTTTTTCCTGGCGGCAATAATAGTCACTGATCGGACAGCGCAAAAGTGGCATGCGGTGGCCAGCGGCCTTGATGGCCGGAATATCCTCGGTCAGGAAATATTGATGCTCCATCGACATGACGGGATGATGAACCCCCATCATGGCACCGACTTCATTCACCCGGTATCCTGCGGCATTGACAATGATATCGCAATCAATCGTCCCCTTTGTGGTTTCGACACACCAGGTATCATCTGCGCGCTGGATAAGGCCAGTGACGGCGGTCTGGCGATAGATTTCGGCCCCGGCTTTGCGGGCGCGCCGGGCCAGAGCCTGACAAAGCTGTGCCGGGTCAATATCGCCATCCAGCGGGTCCCAAAGCCCGCCCAGAAGATTTTCGGTTGAAATAAGCGGGTGGCGTTTGGCACATTCTTGGGCGTCAATGACCTCAAAATGCACATCCATCCCCCGAGCCATCGAGGCGAAATGGTGATAGCCCTGTATTTGTTGGGGGGTATTTGCCAGCCGGATACCGCCGTCTCCATGGTGGTAGTTGATGGGGTAGTCGGGGTCCTCTGCCAGTTCTTTATAAAGACGAATGGAGTGGCTTTTCAGCCCGACCATTGTCTGGTTCATGCCGAAGTTAGTGACCTGCGCGGCGGAGTGCCAGGTTGTACCACTGGTGAGTTCATCGCGTTCAAGCAGGACGACATCGTTCCAGCCTTCTTGCGTTAGATGATAGAGCGTGGAGCATCCGGCAATTCCGCCGCCGATAATTGCGACTTTGGTGCGTGTTTTCATTTCCTGATCCTGGTCTGGTTTTTATTGATAAATCATGTTTAACGGTTCATGGTCAAGAGCGGCGAGGGAGATATGGTCAGGCAATCGGGCAAAAGAGCAACCAAAAGAGCAGGACGCGAGGAACGGCTGGCGCAGCGTGCGTCCAGAGAGGCTTCAAGCCCTTGTCCGCCGGGTCAGGTTGGCGGTGCTTATGCGCCTTTGTCGCTTTCTGACCTTCGGCAGATTTATGAGACTTCTTTGGCTTTGCTGGAGCGTCTGGGCATGGGGGAGGTGCCTGCGCGTTTAAAGGCGGATTTTTTAAATTCAGGGGCGAAGCAAGGACAAGAAGAGCGCATCACCTTTCCCCCGGCAATGGTAGAGCGTGCGATCAGCCGTGCAGCCAAGAGCTTTATTTTTCACGGGCGCGATGCAAGTCGGTCAATAGAGGTTGGTGGCAAGCGAGTCTATTTTGGCACAGGCGGGGCGGCGGTTCAGACGCTGGATATGGAAAGCGGTCTTTACCGGCCATCGACCTTGCGTGATCTTCATGATTTCACCCGCTTGCAGGATATATTGACCAATGTCAGCTGGTATACAAGGTGCTGTGTTGCGACCGATGTGCCGGATAATTTTGATCTTGATGTCAATACGCTTTATGCCTTGTTGAAACAGACAACCAAGCCGATTGCCACCTCTTTTACATTGGCTTCCCATGTTGAGCCTCTGGTTGAGATGCTGGATATTGCGGCAGGCGGGGCCGGTGAATTTGCCAAACGGCCTTTCCTGAAAGCCCATATCAGCCCGGTGATTTCGCCCATGCGCTTTGGCGAGGACGCGGTTGAGGTTATCTATGCCTGTATTGAACAGGGCATTCCAATGTCCTGCATTACGGCGGCGCAGGCCGGGGCGACAGCTCCGGCAACATTGGCTGGTTTTCTGGCTCAATCGCTGGCTGAAACCCTGGCCAGTCTGGTGGCTGTCGATGTAATCCAGCCGGGATTTCCGATGATTTTTGCCAACTGGCCGCTGGTGATCGATTTACGCACCGGGGCTTTTGCCGGAGGCAGCGGCGAAACCGCCGTGCTCAATGCAGCCTCGGCACAGCTTTCAAACTGGCTGGGTTTGCCGTCCGGTGTGGCCAGCTCCATGACTGATGCCAAAGCCCTTGATGCGCAATATGGTATCGAAAAAGGCATGACATCACTGGCAGCTGCGCTGGCAGGCGGCAATCTGATCTATGAAAGCTCCGGGATGACGGCCTCTTTGCTTGGGGCCAGCTTTGAAGCCTTTGTGCTGGATGATGAAATGCACGCCTATAGCTATCGGGCCTTGCGCGGCATTGAGGTCACCCCGGAAAACCTGGGCTTTGATTCTATCTGTGAGGCTATTCTCGGCGACGGGCATTTTCTTGGCTCTGAACATACCTATCAGGTGATGGAACGGGACTATTTTTATCCCTCCCTCGCAGATCGGGCTGAACCACGAGTCTGGGCCGCAGAAGGGGCTGTCGATGCCTGGCAGCGGGCCCATAAACGGGCCAAAGAGATTTTGGCGACCCATCATCCGGTTTATCTCGATAAAACACAGGACCGTTTGCTTCATAAGAAATTCAATATTCTATAAGTTATGCTCTATCTTATTCCTTATCCTCAAGGTGCCCGGTAAGGCGGTCTCTATGGCGGTTCCAGTCCTACTGCCCTTGCCGGTGGCGGCACCAGTCTATCATTATGCGTTGCCCGAAAATATCGATCAATCGGCTGCGCTGCCCCCGGGAACATTTGTCGAAGTCCCGTTTGCCCGGCGCACCCTCTATGGTGTGGTCTGGGACTCGCAATCGCCATTAAACCACCCGCCCGATTCCTCTATCACCTTGCGTCCGATCAAACAGGTCTTGCCCTTGCCGGGCCTTGATCAGGCCCATCGTTCCTTTATCGAATGGATGGCCGATTATGTCATGGCTCCGCCGGGCCTTATTCTCAAAATGGCCTTGCCGGTGCCAGCCGCCTTTACCCCGCGCCCGCCCGTGCAGCTTGTTGCCATATCAGATACATTCACGGCTGATCATACACTTTCTGATCGGCGTCTTTCTGTCCCGCGTTTAAGGGTTCTTGAAAAGCTGGGCGAAGCAGGGCCGCTTTCTCAACAGGCCCTTGGTAAAGCTGCCGCCGTTTCTGCCTCTGTGATTCAGCGGATGATGCAGGATGGAATTTTAGAGCGTATTACGCCTTCTGCTGAACCTGGACTTGCATCATATAGCGCAAAAGCCCCTGACCTTAACCCGGAACAGGCCAAAGCTGCCCAGCTTTTATGTTCTGACGTTGAAGCCGGAGGCTTCAAGGCCAGCCTGCTTGACGGAGTCACAGGCTCGGGCAAGACAGAAGTCTATTTTGCAGCGATTGACAAGATACTCACTGATGCGTCTGAAAATGGCGATGACAGGACAGGACAAGTGCTGGTCTTGCTGCCGGAAATTGCCCTCTCCGGGCAATTACTGGGCCGCTTCAAGACTCGCTTCGGCTTCGAACCCTTGCTATGGCACTCCGAACTCACGCCAGCCCGGCGGCGCGATAACTTTCTGTCCATCCATCGCGGGGAGGCTTCCATCATTCTCGGCGCCCGCTCTGCCCTGCATTTGCCCTACCGAAACCTGCGCCTGATCGTGGTCGATGAAGAACATGACCCCTCCTACAAACAATCGGACGGCGTATCCTATCAGGCCCGCGATATGGCGGTGGCGCGGGCCTGGCAAGCCCAATGTCCGATTATTCTGGCCAGCGCAACCCCGTCACTCGAAACGCTGGTCAATGCCCGGTCAGGCCGCTATCGCCATATAAAACTGCCCAATCGCCACGGACCCGCCCGCTTGCCCGATGTGCAGCTGATTGACCTCACCCGCGAACGCCCGCCGCGCCAGTCCTTTATTTCAGATACATTATGCCAGGAATTGGCTGCAAATCTTGAAGCAAAAGCGCAATCCCTGCTTTTCCTGAACCGCCGGGGCTATGCTCCGCTGACTCTATGCCGGAAATGTGGCTTCCGGGTCACCTGCCGCCATTGTTCTGCCTGGATGGTCGAACATCGCCGCCCGCACCGGCTGGAATGCCACCATTGCGGCTATCGTATTCGCCCGCTTGTCGCTTGCCCGGATTGTGGCTCTGAAGAAGACCTGGCCCCTTGCGGGCCCGGCGTTGAACGGCTGCACGAAGAAGTCTCCCGCCTTTTCCCGGAGGCGCGGGTGGCAGAGGCCTCTTCCGAAACACTTAAAGGGCCGCTGGCAGCCGCACAATTTGTTGAAGCCATGGAAAACCGCGAAATTGATATCGTCATCGGCACACAGATTATCGCCAAAGGCTATCATTTCCCGCATTTGACGCTGGTTGGCATCATTGATGCCGATCTTGGCCTGCAAGGCGGGGATTTGCGTGCCGGTGAACGCTGTTTTCAGCTTTTGCATCAGGTTGCCGGGCGGGCGGGCCGTGAGGACAGGCCGGGACGGGTTTTAATCCAGACAGCTTTGGCAGAAGCAAACCTGATGCAGGCCCTTGAAAAATCTGACCGTGACCAATTTATGCACGAAGAAGAACGCGCCCGCTATGAACAAGGCTGGCCGCCTTTTGCCAAGCTCGCCCTGTTGCTGATCAGCAGCCGCGATGAACAGGCGGTTGATGACTATGCAGCTTTTCTGGTTAAATCTGGCCCGACTTGGCCCGGGTTGGATATCCTGGGTCCGGCGGTTCCGGGCATTCCCTTGCTGCGCGATCATCACCGCCGCCTTGTGCTGGTCAAGGCAGAGAATAAACAGCCTTTACAGTCTATTCTGCGCGACTGGATGGGGAAAGCCCCGCCGCCCCGACAGGTGACCTTGCGGGTTGATATCAATCCTTATCAGTTTTGGTGAGGCTATTTACGTTTTTCCCGGCTTGCAGCGGATAATTTTATTGCAGAGTGCCCGGCGGGTCGCTATAGCAGCAGGGATCATGAATAGTCGTGATTGATTCAAAGCCAGCAGGCGGGTGCGATAAGAATGCGCAGGCTCTATTGGCTGGATCGGATTTCTTTCAAGCCAGTCCGCGAGGTTCGCGCACTGGCCATTTTGCTGCCCAAAATTTACTGAAGACGCAATTTACTAAAGACATAAGCAGGAATGACATAAATGTTTGACGGGTTGAGCGGACGGTTAGACGGTATTTTTGAACGTCTGAAACGGCGCGGATCGCTGAGCAATGAAGAGGTCGAAGCGGCCCTGCGCGATATCCGGGTTGCGCTTCTGGAGGCTGATGTTGCGCTGGATGCGGCCAAGGATTTTATTGAAAAGGTGCGGGTGGCTGCAGCCGGGGCGGATGTCATTCAGTCGGTTACGCCGGGCCAGCAGGTTGTTAAAATTGTCCATGACCAGCTTGTTGAGATGCTGGGCGGGGAAGCGACAGACACCCCGGCTTTACTGGCGGGCGTAAAGCGACCGGCGGTGATCCTGATGGTCGGATTGCAAGGGTCGGGCAAAACCACCAGCAGTGCAAAACTTGCCCTTTGGCTAAAGCAGCGCGAAAAGGCGCAGGTGATGATGGCTTCGCTGGATGTCAACCGCCCGGCGGCGCAAGAACAGCTGCGTTTGCTTGGTGAACAGGCCGCTATTGAAACCCTGCCGATTATAGAAGGCCAGCAGCCGGTGCAGATTGCCGAGCGTGCGCTTGAAAAGGCCAGACTTGGCGGGTTTGATGCGCTGATCCTGGACAGTGCCGGGCGGCTTCATGTTGATGATGATTTAATGGCGGAAGTGGAAGCAATCCGCAAACAGACCAATCCGCAGGAAATTTTGCTGGTTGCTGATTCCATGACCGGGCAGGATGCCGCCAATACCGCCAAGGGATTTCATGATGCTTTAAATTTGACCGGGATTATCCTGACGCGGATTGACGGCGATTCACGCGGTGGGGCGGCGTTGAGTATGCGCACGGTCACCGGGGCTCCTATTCGCTTTTTGGGAGTTGGTGAGGGGCTGGACAAGCTGGATCATTTTGATGCCCGGCGGGTGGCCGGGCGTATTCTTGGCATGGGCGATATTGTGGCACTGGTTGAACAGGCCAGCAGCACGATTGAGCAGGATGAGGCCGAAAAAATTGCCAAAAAGATGCAAGCTGGCCGCTTTGATCTGGATGATATGGCCGCCCAGTTGAAGCAGATGCGTAAAATCGGCGGGGTGGACAAGATTATGGGGCTGCTGCCCGGGATGGGCAATAAGGCCAAAGCCGCCCTTGACCCGGACCAGAAAAAATTCATTCATCAAGAAGCGATCATCAGTTCGATGACTCGTGAAGAGCGGCGCAATCCGGGCTTGATTCATGCGTCGCGCAAAAAGCGGATAGCTGCAGGGTCCGGCACGGCGGTGCCAGAAGTCAACAAGCTGCTGAAGCAACATCAAATGATGGAAAAAATGATGCGCCAGATGAAGAAATCCGGCGGCGGCTTGATGGGGGCCTTGACCTCTATGATGGGTGGTGCGGGGATGGGCGGTGGCGGTATGCCTGCCGGAATGCCACCCGGCCTACCATCGGGCCTACCACCCGGAATGCCCCCTATGATGGGGGGAGGTGGTGATGCCCGCACCCAACAGGCCAATCGCAAAAAGGCGGCATCGAGGGCGGCGGCCAAAGCCAGCCGCAAGGCCCGCAAACGGCGATAAATAGTTATTTAGTTTATATATTTCACAAACCAAGGAGAACACTATGAGTTTACGCATTCGTTTAGCCCGCGGGGGGTCAAAAAAGCGTCCCTTTTACCGGATTGTTGTTGCTGATTCGCGCAGCCCGCGTGATGGTCGCTTTATTGAGCGGATTGGCACCCACAACCCGATGGCCCCGCCTGACTCGGCAGAAAGGCTGCGGTTGAATGAGGAACGGGCGCGCCATTGGCTAAGCGTTGGGGCCCAGCCAAGCGACCGGGTTGCGCGGTTTCTGGCCAGTCTGGGTGTGATGGATGCACCAAAGATTCCGGCACAGACCAAGAAGAATCAGCCCAAGGCCAAGGCGCAGGAGCGGGAGCGTGAACGGGCTGAAAAAGCGGCTGAAGAAGCTGAAGCTGCTAAAGAAGAATCAGCAGCGGCTGAAACTGCTGAAGCCCCGGAGGTTACGGAAGCCCCTGAAGCCACCAGCGAAGCCGAGGTGCCAGCGGCTGACGAAGCCCCTTCTGACGAAACCCCTGCAGAAGAGAATAACAGCTGATATCTATTATCGGTGCTTTAGGCGGCCAGATGCGATAAGGCGGCGGCGAGCGAGGGGAAAACCTCCGGGTCATCGCTGCCGCTTTGAGCGTCAGAGTAGCGTGCGCTGGCAAGCCCGTATGTGTGCATAAGCTGTTTGCTGCGGTGGGCATAGGCGATCCAGGCTTCTGGCCAGATCAGGCAGTTTTGAAAATTGATCAGGAAGTAAAAACAGGCCCCTTGCTGTTCCACTGTTTGTTCAATCGCATCGAAGAAGGCATCGACTGTGGCGGGGGCATCAAAGGTAAAATCACTGAAATCAAGCAAGGCCACCGGCCCGTTGAGTCCGATTGCATCGGGCAGGTCGGCAAGGCCCGGAAAGCTAATGCGTGTGGAGTTAGCAGGAGAATTGGCAGGTAATTCTTCGGCGTAAACCCGTCCGCCCAGCTTCTGGACAGCACTTTCCATTCTGGCACAGGCTTGCAGGGCGTTTTCGATAAATTGCTGACGTTTGTCGGCTTCAAGGTCGGGATAGTCCTGCATGATTTGCAGGATGCCTTTGATCGCCGTCAGCGGCGAGATAAAGCCGCTTTCAAACTCGGTATTGAGGGTGCGGGTTGAAGGGACGGGCTTTGTGCGTGGTATCTGCGGCTGTTGCATGTCCCGCCCACTTTTTCATGAAAATTAAATGGCCAGATACTGCTGGCGTAAATCCGCATCATCCAGAACAGTTTGCGCGGTTCCGTCAAAAACCACCTGTCCCATGTCGAGAATAATCGCCCGATCCGCCAGATGCAGGGCGGCAATCGCATTTTGTTCAACGATAATCGTCGTAATTCCCAGAGTCTTGATCTGCTCAAGGGTTTTTTCAATCTCCTGCACAATCACCGGGGCCAGCCCTTCATAGGGCTCATCCAGAAGCAGCAGCTTGACATCGCGAGTCAATGCCCGTCCGATAGAAAGCATCTGTTGCTCTCCGCCAGAAAGCGTGGTGCCTTCCTGGGTGCGCCGCTCGCCCAGACGCGGGAAAAGATCGTAAATCCGCTCTATCGTCCAGCCATGCGGCGGGGCAATTTGGGCCAGACGCAGATTTTCTTCAACCGTCAGACCCTGAATAATCCGCCGGTCCTCTGGCACCATCCCGATGCCGTTGCGGGCGGCCTCATAGGATTTCATCTCATGTAAAGGCTTATGATCAAGCCAGATTTCCCCGGACTTCAACATCGGATCATCAACCCGGGCAATGGTCCGCAAGGTCGAAGTCTTGCCCGCTCCATTGCGCCCCAAAAGAGCCACAATCTCGCCTTCCCGGACATCAAAACTCACGCCCTGGACGATATAACTCTCACCATAATAGGCATGGATATCCCAACACGAGAAAAAAGCAGGCTGACTGCCCTTCGCCGTAACCGGCGGGGTTTGCGGGGCCTTGCGCCCCTCCAGCTGCGACTCGTCAATCAGCGTTGTGCTCATGATTCCAGTTCCCTTTTTGCTCCAACCAGCGAATGTCCCTACAGATGGGCGCCGCCAAGATAGGCCTGCTGGACTTTCGGATTGCCCTTGATCTTGTCCGGGCTGTCCTCCGCAATCACCGTGCCTTGCGCCAGAACAGAAATACGGCTCGCCAGCGAAAAGACCACATGCATGTCATGCTCAATCACCACCATCGTCACGCCCTGCGTGGCAATCTCTTTCATCAGGTCAATCGTGCTGTTGGTATCAGCGCGAGACATCCCGGCCGTGGGTTCATCCAGCAGTAAAAGTTTCGGGTCCTGGCTTAGACACATCGCCAGCTCAAGCCGACGCTTGTCACCACGCGATAATTGTCCGGCTGTGACCTTGGACTGATCGCCCAGACCTACGCTTTTCAACATTTCCATGGATTTTTCAGCCAGGTCCTTTTCATTCTGGATAGACCGCCAGCCATTCAGTCGAAAAGCTCCGTCACGCTTGGCAAAGCCGGGGATCATCACATTTTCAAGCAGGGTCAGTTCGGCAAAGATTTCAGGGGTTTGAAAAACCCGGCTCACCCCCATTTGATTGATTTCATGCGGCTGGATACCCAGAAGCGACTGCCCGTCAAAGGTCACGGTTCCGGTATCGGGCTCCAGCCGTCCGATAAAGCAATTCAGCAGCGTTGATTTCCCGGCGCCATTGGGGCCGATGATGGCATGGACCGTCCCGGCCTCTATTTCCAGATTGACATCATCCAGAGCCTTCAAGCCGCCAAAGCGTTTATTGACGTTGCGCACAGACAGAATACTCATGACGGGTCTCCTGTTTTAGAGCGCAGATTGGCGAGTCGGCGTTGAATACGCCGCAGCCCTTCCATCAGGCCACCGGGCAGGAAGATCACGATCAGCATGAAGAGTGCCCCCAGCGTCAGATGCCAGCCCTCGCCGACAAAAAGGGCCGAGAGTCCAACCATCAGATGTTGCAGCGTTTCCGGCAGAAAATCATAGACGCTCAGCAGGACGGTTTCGTTAAAGGCGGAGAAGATATTTTCAAAATATTTGATGACAACCGCCCCGATCAGCGGGCCAAGCAGAGTGCCGGAGCCCCCAAGAATGGTCATCAGCACCACTTCGCCAGACGCCGTCCATTGCATGCGTTCGGCCCCGGCCAGCGGGTCGGTGACGGCCAGCAGCCCGCCCGCGAGTCCGGCATACATGCCGGAGATAACAAAGGCGGCGAGCGCATAGGGTTTGGTATGTAGGCCTGTATAATTCATGCGGTTCTGGTTGGCTTTGACCCCGCGCAGCATGAGTCCGAAGGGGGAGGCGAAAATCCGCATCGAGATATAAAAGCAGATAATCAGCATGATGGCACAAAAGTAGAAGCCGGAATAGCCGGTCATGGGAATCCCGAACAGGTCGGAGGAGGGCAGGACAGCCCCATAGTCGCGACCAAAGAGCGTATCAATGGCACGCGGGTCGGCCTGATTGAGTTGCAGGCCGGTTTCGCCGTTGGTGATCGGGGTTAGCACGGAGTAGGCGAGGTTATAGCACATCTGGGCGAAGGCGAGGGTGAGGATGGAGAAATAAATCCCGGTTCGCCGCAAAGAGACATAGCCGATCAGGGCTGAAAAGAGTCCCCCGACCAGGACGGCAAAGACGATGGCTGGCAGGGGGTTCATGCTGAGCAGTTTAAAGGACCAGACGGCGGTATAGGAGCCGACTCCCAGGAAGGCGGCATGTCCAAAGGACAGATAGCCGGTCAGTCCGAACAGGATATTGAAGCCGATGGCGAAGATTCCGAAGATGGCGAATTTTTGCAAGAGGTCGGGGTATCCGGCGCCGATAGGCGACAGCAGCAGTGGGGAGAGCAGGACGATCAGGGCAAAGATACCAAGTTTTGTGAGGTCACTGCCAGAGGGCAGCAGGGAGGCAAGAAGTCGGTTCATCGTTTAATTCTCCATCACGCCTTTGCGCCCCAGCAAGCCGCGCGGGCGGACCAGAAGCACGATCACGGCAATCAGATAGATAATGATCTGGTCGATTCCGGGCAGGATGGCTTTGACTTCGTTCATGGAGGCGAAACTTTGCAAAATTCCCAGCAGGAATCCGGCGAGAACTGCCCCGCCGAGCGATCCCATACCGCCGACGACGACCACGACAAAGCTGAGGACAAGGAAGTCCATGCCCATATGATAGTCCGGGCTGAGAATAGGCGTATACATAGCCCCGGCCAGTCCGGCGACAATGGCGGCAATGCCAAAGACGATGGTAAAGCGGCGATCAATATTGATTCCGAGCATTCCAACGGTTTCGCGATCAGCCATTCCGGCGCGGACGACCATGCCAAAGGTGGTCAGGTGCAGGAAGCCAAAGACACTGGCGATAATGCCAAGCGAAAAGAGGAAATAAATCAGTCGCCAGGCCGGATAGACCACCGATCCGGCCTCAAACCCGACATAGGTGCCAAAATCGACCATGCCTTTTGCGGCATCGGGGGCTGGCACGGGAATAGGATTGGCGCCGAACTGGCTTTTGACAATCTCCTGGAGAATAATAGCCAGCCCGAAGGTGACCAGAATTTGTTCGGCGTGGGGGCGTTTATAAAAGAACTGGATCAGGCCGCGTTCCATCGCGACACCAATCAGCAGCATGACTGGAATGGCGATCAGGATAGACACCGGCACGGAATAATTGAGCAGGGTCAGGCCAAAATCGCCAAACCAGGCTTCGATATAAGGGGTGCGGATTTCAACCGGCGTTCCCCAGGCGGTGAGGTTATCGGGATCAAGCACCACTTTTTCAAGGCTGAACAGGGCGCGGACACTGACGGCACAAAAGGCCCCCAGCATAAAAAGAGCCCCGTGGGCAAAATTGACAACGCCAAGCGTGCCAAAGATGATGGTCAGGCCAAGGGCAATCAGGGCATAGGCCCCGCCTTTATCCAGTCCGTTCAGGATTTGCAAAAAAATGGCATCCATTTTACCGCCTTATCCGTATTATTGATAAAGTATCCCCTTCCCCGTGCATGCAATCTATGCACACACGAGAAAGGGTCTATTGATACTGTTTAACTGATACTGGTCAGGGGTTTTATGAATTACGCCCCGTCGTTATAAGGGCCAAGTTCTCCACCCAGCATGTCAGCCGGATATTCAACCTGTGCACGCGGGGTGACTTCCACGACTTCCAGCACGTCAAACTTGGAGTCGGGATTTTCTTTCCCTTTCACGACCAGCACATCTTTAAAGCACTGATGGTCTGCGGCCCGATATTCGGTCGGTCCGTTGCCCAGCCCGTCAAAGGTGAAGCCTTCAAGCGCGGCCCCAACGGCGGAAGGACGGAAGGTCCCGGCGCGCTGGCAAGCATCGGCATAAAGCAGGGCCTGGCAATAGGTGGTATGGGCGGCCTGCGAGGGCGGGAATCCATATTTCTGGCCGAAGCTTTTGACAAAGGCCTTGGAGCCTTCATCCTGCAAGGACCAGTGCCAGTTGGTTGAGCCGAAGATGCCTTTGACGTTTTCGCCAGCACCCTGGGCCATCAGACGTGAATAGAGCGGCACGACAATGGCGAAGTCTTTATTATTGACTTGCTTGTCGCGCAGGCCAAACTGGACGGCCTGGGTCAGCGAATTGACCATATCGCGGCCATAGTGGTTCAGGACCAGCACATCAGCCCCGGAATTGAGCACCGGCGTGATATATTGCGAGAAGTCTCCGGCTCCAAGCGGCGTGCGGACAGCAGCCGATGTCTGCCAGCCCAGGTCTTCGGTATATTTCTTGATCGACCCTTCCTGGCTCCAGCCCCAGGTATAGTCGGCTGTCAGGTGATAGGCGATCCGGTCTGATCCAAAGGCATTTTTCAGCACCGGACCCAGGGCAGCCCCGGACATTTCGGTATTGAAGAAATGGCGGAAGCCATTGGCGCGGCGGTCTTTGCCGGTTGTGTCGTTGGAATGGGTAAGACCGGCCATAAAGATCACGCCTGCATCCTGGCAAAGGCCCTGGACGGCGATGGCGGTGCTGGAGGAAGACCCCCCGGTGATCATGATGGCCCCGTCTTTTTCAATCATGCGCTTGGCACTGGCGCGCGCGGCATCGGCTTTGGTCTGGGTGTCGCCGGTGACAAAGACGACTTTCTTGCCATTGATCCCGTTGCCTTTGAGTTCTTTGGATGAAAAGGTGTTGAGCATCCCGCCATCGCCTTCGCCGTTGATATGTTCAACAGCCAGCTGATAGGCGCGTAGTTCGTCTTGCCCTTCATCGGCATAGGCCCCGGTTTGCGGGACATTAAAGCCGAAGGTCACGGTCGATCCGGTGGGTTCGTTGGTATAGGCTGCGGACCAGGCCTGGCTTGAAAAGACGGTTGGCATGGCCAGTCCAACCCCGAGTGCGCTGGCCCCTTTCAAAAGGCCACGGCGGGTCAAGGGCGGATTTTGGATTATCTTGGACATATAAATATTCCTCCGATTATAGTGTGTATAGGGTTGTTCATTTTCGCGGTCATCAACTTCGCGGTCATCGACTCCACTGCCGATGAGATAATCTGTCAATTTAGAGTAAAGCTGTCAACAGGCGTTTGATGAATATGTGTTTTTTTGTAAAAATTTTATCAGGTTGTTTTGAAAATTGTAAAAATTTTTACTGATCATATGCCGGCGAGCTGCGAAAAATCAGCAAGTCGGCGGAATCGTCTGGCTGTAAAATCCAGCAAAGCCAGACGGTTACGGCGTAAATCCGGGTTATCCGGGTCGTTGACCGTGACCTTGTCAAAAAACTCATCCAGCACCGGAGTCAGGGTCTGGCAGGCCAGAAGTTCTTTTTCGTAAAGTTCTTTGCCAAGGTCTTTTTGATCTTTGAAAGGAAGCGGCGCCCCCGACAATTTACTGGCTGTGGCGAACAGGTGCTTTTCTTCTGGCAGTTGCAGAAGATCAGGTGCCAGATCACTCAAGCCTTCATCACCAGCTTCGGCTTGCAGGATATTATGAACACGGCGGTAAGCCGCTTGCAGCCTTGCGACAGCTTCCGTCTGTGACAGGAAAATATCCAGCCGCGCCGTATCAACCGCAAACCGCCCGGACGGGGCGGCAAGCACCGCGTTAATCTGGTCATGCGGATAGTTTTTATCGCGCAGATATTGGCGGAAACGATCATCAAAAAATACGTCAAGGGCCGCTATTTTCTTGTCCATTTCCGGGTCGTTTAAACCATAGCCGTGCGCGGCCTGATGCAAAAGTCCGGTTTGATTATCATCAGTTAACGCTATATTCAGCGCATTTTCGCTGAGCAGCCGAATAACCCCCAGCGCGGCGCGGCGCAGGGCAAACGGGTCTTTTGACCCGGTCGGGGTTTCATCAATCAGCCAGAACCCGGCCAGAATATCCAGCTTGTCGGACAGACACAAGGCGATAGAAACCGGGGCCTGCGGGCAGGATTCGCCAGGTCCACGCGGGGCATAATGGGTTGAAATGGCAGCAGCAACCGTATCCGTTTCCCCGGACAGAGTGGCATAATGCCCGCCCATATAGCCTTGCAGTTCAGGAAATTCCCCGACCATGCCAGAGGCCAGATCATTCTTGCACAGGCTTGCCGCCCGGATCGCGGCTTTTGTGTCGGCGGGTGACAGGTTCAGGGCTTGTGCGCAATACTCCACCAGGCGGGTCAGGCGGGTGGCCCGGTCTGCCATGCTCCCCAGCTTTTTATGAAAAATCATCGGGGCCAGTTTCGGGGCGAAGTGATCCAGCCCGTTTGCGCTGTCTTGCGCAAAGAAAAATGCGGCATCAGCCAAACGGGCGCGTAGCACCCGCTCATTTCCAGCAATCACGGCCGCCCCGCCATCTGCCGGGTCATTATTGGCAATAAAGGCAAAAGCCGGGGCCAGATTATTGTCTTTATCAGCTTTCTTTTTATCTATAAGGGCAAAATATTTCTGGTGGCTGCGCATGGTCAGGCGGATGACTTCGGGCGGCAGCTGCATATAGCCAGGGTCAATCGTGCCAATCAGCACGTTGGGAAATTCAACCAGCCCGGTGACTTCCTCCAGCAGAACCGGGTCCTCGCGCAAACCATATCCCTTTTCCGCCGCCGCTTGCGTCAAAGCCTGATGGATTGTTTCTTTACGAGCGCTTTGATCAACCAGCACAAAGCGGTTCTTCAATTCTTCCTTATATTGCTCAAAATCAGTAACCGTGAAAAATCCCGGGTTCAAAAAACGGTGGCCCTGCACCTGATCGCTGAATTTCAGGGAATCATCCTCGCCCAAAACCAAGGTCCCGGAAAGCAAAGTCCGATCAAAAATCGCACAGATTCCGGTGATCGGACGGACCCAGCGCGTATCCTGCGCCGCAAAACGCATCGACTTCGGCCAGACATGCTCTTTAACCAGCCGGTTGATGATCTCTGGAAGCAGGGCAACCGCCTCATTGGCCGGGACAGTTTTCTCAACATGCCAGACCGTTTTTCCGCCATTGGACTGATGCGAAATCACCCCGCTGCCTTGCACATCCTCAAATTGATAGGGGGTGCCGTCAAAGGCCTCGATAAAAGCCGGGGTGACCAGCGATTCAAGCCCCATCTTCCTGAAAAAACCGAAAACCGCCTTCTCGGGAGCCGTCACCGGCGGGCCATTTTGACTGATCGTGGCAGCTTCCTGAATTTTGCGCACATCCGTCATGCAAAGCCCAAGTCGGCGCGGAGTCACCACCCCTGCCAGAGTGGTGGAAGAATGCGTCAGCCTTGCTTCCTCCAAAAGCTCCTTCAAGCGGTTTTGTAGCGACTCAATGCCACTCTGCTGCATCCGGGCCGGAATTTCCTCGCAGGCAATTTCAATAAAAAGATCAGCCATTGCCCCTAGCCTCATCCTTGGCCTCATCCTTCGCCAGCCAGGTTTCCGCCGATGACCGCGCCAGGGCTCGCACCCGCGCAATATAGGCTTGCCGCTCGGTCACACTCAAAACGCCTCTGGCATTCAGCAGATTAAATAAATGGCTCGCCTTTAAACATTGATCATACGCCGGAAGGGCCAGCCCCGCCGCACATAAGGCCGCACATTCCTGCTCGGCATCTATAAAATGGCGGGCCAGGGCCTCTATATTGGCCAACTCAAAATTATAGGCTGAATATTCAACCTCGGCCCGGTGGTAAACCGCGCCATAAGACATCGTGTCATTAAACAGCAAGTCATAGACATTCTCGACCCCTTGCACATACATGGCCAGCCGCTCCAGCCCATAGGTCAGCTCCGTCGAAACCGGCCGACAATCAATCCCGCCAACTTGCTGAAAATAGGTGAATTGCGAAACCTCCATCCCGTCGCACCAGACCTCCCAGCCAAGCCCCCAGGCCCCAAGGGTCGGACTTTCCCAGTCATCCTCAACAAAGCGGATATCATGGTTTTTAAGGTCAATGCCAATCGCCTCCAGGGAGCCAAGATAAAGGTCCTGACTATTGGCCGGAGAGGGCTTTAAAATAACCTGATACTGATAGTAATGTTGCAGCCGGTTAGGATTCTCCCCATAGCGACCATCGCCCGGCCTGCGCGAAGGCTGGACATAAGCAACATTCCACGGCTCTGGTCCCAGCGTGCGCAAGGTGGTGGCCCAGTGAAAAGTCCCGGCCCCGACCTCCATATCATAGGGCTGGAGAACAGCACAGCCCTGATCCGACCAATAGCGGTGGAGAGCCAAAATCATATCTTGAAAATTGATCATAAGGGGAGATTATATGTAGATAGAACAGATGCTTACGGACTTTGCTCTTCCAGCTGGGAAAAGAGCGAAGACTGAATCTGCTCTGGCTCTGTCGGGTTTTCATCCACCAGCCGGACCGGATAATTCCCCGTAAAACAGGCATCACAAAACCCGCCCTTTTTAATCGCCGATGCACAGGCCGGTTTGACGTTTGCAGGCTGGGCCACCACCGATGGAGAACTCTCCTTGCTCAGGCTCTGGTATAAACCCTCCAGAGATATAAAGCCCAGACTGTCAACCCCAAGCTCCTCCGCCATCAATTTCACCATCTCCGCAACAGGCTTGTCATCATGTTTCGCCGCCATCAAATCCTTGCGGTGCGGCGTATCCACCCCGTAATAACACCCATGTGTGATCGGCGGGCTGGTGATGCACAGATGAACCTCCCTGGCTCCTGCCCGGCGCACCATCTCGATAATCCGGCGCGACGTCGTGCCGCGAACCACCGAATCATCAATTAAAACCACCCGCTTGTCCTTTAGAACAACCGTATTGGCATTATGTTTCAAAGAAACATCCTGCCGTCGCCCTTCTGCACTTGGCTTGATAAAGGTCCGCCCTACATAATGATTGCGGATAATCCCGTATTGAAACGGCAGGCCGGATTCTTCTGCATACCCGATGGCCCCCGGCACTCCGGAATCAGGAATCGGCACCACAACATCAGCATCAACCGGATGCTCTCTGGCTAATATCCGGCCAATCTTTTTACGGGTTTCATAGACAGATCGTCCATCAATCACACTGTCCGGGCGGGCAAAATAGATATATTCAAACAAGCAAAAATGCGCCGGGCTTTTGGGAAAAGGCTTTTCCGAATGCAGACCGTTTTCATCAATGATCAATATTTCACCCGGCTCAATATCCCGGACAAATTCCGCTCCAAGCAGGTCAAGCGCGCAGGTCTCCGAAGAAAGAATCCAGCTTCCATCCAGCTTCCCCAAAACCAGCGGCCTGAATCCATTGGGATCGCGGACACCGATCAATTTCCCCCCCGTCACAAGCACCAGCGAATAAGCCCCCATAATCTGCTTCATCGCCTCCTTCAGCCGCTCGGTAAAGGTTCCTCTGGCTTTGGAAATAAGGTGCAAAATCACTTCTGTATCGCTGGAAGATTGAAAAACCCCTCCATCATGAATGCTTTCACTGCGTAACTTCTTGGCATTCGTGATATTTCCATTATGCGCCAGCCCAACCTTGCCAATATCCAGTGTGGCCTCCAGCGGCTGGATATTATCCTGGCTGGAAGGCCCGGCGGTTGAATAGCGGTTATGCCCGATCCCGACAGAACCGATCAAACGATCATAGACCCCGGAGTCCGGGTCCAGCGCATCCCCGACCAGCCCTTGCGCCCGGTGTGCATAAAACTCGCCGCCGTGAGAGGTTAAAATTCCGGTGGCCTCTTGCCCGCGATGCTGCAAGGCGTGCAGCCCGTAGCCGATATCAGGCGCAGCCCGCGCAGAGCCATGAATGCCAAAGACAGCGCATTCTTCATGTAATTTATCGGCCTCGTGAGATTTGTCGGATAATGTCATCGTTTTCTGGAAGGCTTCATTCGCTGCGCTGGATTAAATCGTTCAACCCGCTTTTGTCTTCTGTGCTATACGCAGGTGGCAACGGGTCTGGCAAGGGGGTAGGTTGCGGGGCCACCCATTTTTGATAGAGGTTGATGGCGGCTTCGGCTTCTCTGGCGCGCTCGGCAGCGGTTTCAAGATTGCGGATTCCCTGGGTTTTTAAGTCCTGCGGGACAAGACTTAATAAAGCGACTCCGGAATCGCTTAAAAGGTCAAAGCTGCGGCTGTCTTTCCAGGAGCGCGGCAAGCCGTCAATCCCGGCAATCAGAATAGCGCACACGGTCACCAGCGCGGCCAGCCCATAGCCAAAGCCAAGCCCCAGCGCAAAGCCAAGAGCCCGGTCAATCGGCCCCAGCGCGCTGGCGCGGATACGCCTTGCAATGGCCCCGCCGAGGAAGATCAGCACGGCAAGCGAGATTCCAAAGCTGGCGGCTCCGGCAACGATATCTGCCAGCAGTTCGGGCGACAGGTGCGGGCGCACCCATTCCCGGCTATAGGGATAGAGCGTGGCGGTCAGCATACTGGCCCCGATCCAGGCGCCGACCCCTGCGACCAGCCCGGTTACGCCCCACAGAGCTGAAAAGAGTCCTGTCACCAGAATAACGCCCAGTGCCACAAGATCATATAATGTAAAAGGAAGCCCTTCGATCACGGTTTCCTCATCAGATTCCTATGCGTTAGGTTAGACGTTTACGCTTTGGTTTTTGAGTAACGGTCTTTCAAGAAAACATACAGGCTATGGGCAAGTTGTGCTTCGCCGCCTTCGGGGTGGCCGGGGCGTGCGGACAGGTTCCAGGCCATGAGGTCAATATGCATCCAGTCGATGGCGGGTTTGACGAAATGCTGGAGAAACAGAGCGGCTGCGATGGCCCCGCCATAGCCACTGGCCGGAGCATTGACCAGATCGGCGGCTTTGCTTTTGAGGTCGCGTTGATAGGGTTTATGGAGCGGAAGTTGCCAGCAGGGGTCAGAAATATTATTGCCGACCTCCATCAGGTCAGAGGCCAGCTGGTCGCTGGTGCTGAACAGGGCGGGCAGGCTTGGGCCCAGAGCCACCCGTGCCGCCCCGGTCAATGTGGCAAAGTCGATCAAGATATCAGGTGTTTCTTCACAGGCCAATGTTAAAGCATCAGCCAGAACAAGCCGTCCTTCGGCATCGGTGTCGGTCACTTCAACGCTTAACCCCTGGCGGCTGGTTAAAATATCCGATGGACGATAGGCACGCGCTGAAATAGAATTTTCAACCGCCGGAATCAGCACCCGCAGATCAATCGCCAGGTTGGACTCCATGATCATTTTTGCAATGCCAAGCACATGAGCCGCCCCGCCCATATCCTTTTTCATCAGGCGCATATTGCTGCCCGGTTTGATATTCAGCCCCCCGGTATCAAAACAAACCCCTTTGCCGACCAGCACTACCTGCGGCAGTTTTGCTTGCGCCGGTGAATTTTCCGGGTGCCAGCGCATATCAATCAGCCGGGGTTCTTCGCCAGCTGCTTGCCCGACGGCGGCGATCATCGGGAATTCTTGTTCAAGCTCCGGTCCTTTGGTGACCGTCATGCGCGCACCATAGTGATGGTGCAAGGTGCGGGCAGCCGATTCCAGAGCCACAGGTCCTAATGTCGAGGCTGGAAAATTAATCAGATCGCGAATCCAGTAGATACCAGAGAGAATATTTTCGACTTCTGTTTTATCCGCTTTATCCGGGCAAATCAGGCTGGCTTTTGCCTTGCTTTCAGGCTTATCCTCTGCCTGATTCCGAAAATAAGTGAACTGATAGCCAGCAAGTCCCCAGCCAAGTGCGCATAAATCAGGGTGGGCCAGTGTCTGTCCGGAGAGTCCGGCCTGTAACTTGAAGGCGCGGGCGGGCAGATTATCGCGGGCCTGGGCGAAAGAGCGCACAGGGTTATCCTCATCCAGCACCAGAATCCCGTGCCATAATTTTGACTGATCACTTATGGAAGCATGCGGGAAAATTTTGGCGGCCCCGGGGGCGGGCTTAAAATCTGTAACATGAAGCCAGTCACGGACAGCGGGGTCTTGCGCTTCAAGCCAGCGCGGATAATCGTCAACGGCAACCCAGTGAAGCAGAACGTCAGCAGGTGACGCCGCAGCATTCAGGCCAAAGGAGGTGGCCTGCTGTTCAATCGAGGCCCCATAAGAAATCAATGGCCAGCTTTCGCCCAGATTCGACGTTTCACCAGAAGCATGACAACAGCAAAGAAGGCCAGGAAGGCCACGACCCGTAAACCAAGCGCGCGCCGTTGTTCATAGGCGGGTTCGGACACAAAGGTCAGGAAGGCAGCAACGTCTTCGGACATTTGTTCAATGGTGGCCGGGGTGCCATCTGCATATTCAACACTATCTTCATAAAGCGGCTGCGGCATGGCAATCTGGTTTCCGGCGTAATAATTATTGTAATAAAGCCCGTCCAGCAGGTCGAAATCGGCAGGCGGATCATCATAGCCGGTTAGAAGGGCGACAAGATAGTCGGCACCAGCCGCATAGCCACGCCCGCGCATGGCCTGAATAAAATTGGGGGCAAAGCCAACCGGCCCGGCATCGCCTTGTGCGCGGGCTTTGACGATCAGCGACAGATCGACCGGATAGGCGCCGCCATTGGCAGCCCGTGCGGCATTATCGTTGGGATAGGGATTGACGAAGGCATCTTGCGGCAGAGCCGGGCGGAGAAACATTTCACCATCATCATTAGGGCCATCGGTGACTTCAAATCCGGCGGCAAAGCTTTTTATCTGTTCCGGGGAATAGCCAAGGTGTGCCAGTTCCCGATAGCGGAAGAGATCAAGGCCATGGCAGGCCGCACAGACTTCTGTATAGACTTGTAGTCCGCGCTGCATCTGGGCGCGATCAAAGGTGCCGAGGAATCCGGTAAAGCTCCAGTCTTTCTTTGGCGGCAGGGGCGCAGAGGCTGAAAGAGCAGGGGATATAGCATTCCCGCTGATCAGCAGCAGGGCGGCGAGTGCCAGAACGAACAGAGAAGCGGGGCGATTTGACATATAATCTATCCAGTTACGATGATCGGGCTAAAAGATGTGTGCAAACTCAGGCTTGTTTTTTCTTGAGCGATTCTTCGATAGACGCCGGGACCTGTAGAGGTGTTTCCAGCCATCCGACCAGCGGCGTGATGACGAGGAAATGGGCGAAATAATAGAGTGTTGCCCATTGTGAGAGGGCGACATACCAGCCTTCGGCGGGTTTGCCGCCGCAATAGCCGAGGATGAGGGTATCGATGACAAACAGGATGACAAAGAATCGATAGACGGGTCGGTAGCGGCAGCTTCGCACGGGCGATGTATCGAACCAGGGCAGGAGGGCGATCACCACCAGCGAGGCAAACATAGCGACCACACCAGCCAGTTTGGCGGACATAAACCAGCTCATAAACCAGCTAAAGAACCAGAAATCATCGGTGAAGGAGCGAAGAATGGCATAGAAGGGCAGGAAGTACCATTCAGGCACGATATGGGCGGGGGTGGAGAGCGGGTTTGCTTCGACATAATTATCGGGATGGCCCATATAGTTGGGGGCAAAAAAGATAAAGAAGGCGAAGATCAGCAGAAAGACGACAATCGCCAGCCCGTCTTTAACGGTAAAATAGGGGTGGAACGGCACCTGATCGGCTGGATTATAGGTGATATCATCGCTGCGTCGTCTGCCGCTTTCTTGCATGACCCGCATAGGCACGCCTGCCGGGTTATTGGATTTGGCGACATGCATGGCGGCGACATGCAGGACAATCATGCCGAGGATAAGGAAGGGCAGCAGGTAATGGAGGGCAAAGAATCGGTTCAAGGTTGGGTTATCAACTGAGAATCCGCCCCAGAGCCATTGGACGATTGGTTCGCCGACGATGGGGATCGCTGAGAACAGGTTTGTGATGACGGTTGCGCCCCAGAAGCTCATTTGTCCCCAGGGCAGGACATAGCCGATAAAGGCGGTTGCCATCATCAGGACGAGGATAACGACTCCGAAAATCCAGATGAGTTCGCGGGGTTCTTTATAGGACCCGTAGTAGAAGGATCGCAGCATATGGAGATAGACTGCGATAAAGAAGAACGAGGCCCCGTTCATATGGACATAGCGGATGAGCCAGCCATAATTGACATCGCGCATGATTCGTTCGACTGAATAGAAGGCATAATCGACATGGGCGGTATAGGACATGGCGAGTGCGATCCCGGTGAGGATCATGATCACCAGGACGATGAGGGCCATACCGCCGAAACTCCAGAAGTAATTGAGGTTCCGCGGCATCGGGAAAATGCCGTATTCCTTATAGAAATAGGAAAGGATTGGCAGGCGTGCCTCAATCCACTTGAGCACCGGATTTTTCAAAACAAGTTTCTGTTGAGCTGGGCTAGACATATGTTTTCTTTCGGCGTGTTTCTTTTTTATCCGCTACGAATTTATGCAAGACGAATTTACCCGATACGAATTTGGGTATCAGACAAGAAGCTATAGGGCGGGATCGCCAGATTGGTCGGGGCCGGGCCTTTGCGGATGCGCCCGGACTGATCATAGTGTGAGCCGTGGCAGGGGCAGAACCAGCCACCATATTCGCCAACTGTTTCGCCCGGCTTATTGCCCAGCGGGACGCAGCCAAGATGGGTGCATACGCCGATCAGAACCAGCCATTCGGGCTTGGGTGCGCGGTCAGCGTCAGACTGCGGATCGCCAAGGTCCTTGAGATCAACCGCTTGCGAGGCTTCAATTTCATCAGCGGTACGGTGACGGATAAAAATCGGCTTGCCCCGCCATTTGAGCGTGATCGACTGGCCTTCTTCAATCAGGGAGAGGTCAACTTCAATAGAGGCCAGAGCCAGCACATCTGCTGCCGGATTCATACTGTCAACCACCGGCCAGATCGCTGCCGCAGCCCCAACCGCCCCGGTGCCGACGGCAAGATAATTCAAAAAATCGCGGCGTTCGCCATTAATCGGCCCTTTTTGCGAGTCGTCGTCTGATTTGCTCATCTTGTTACTTTCCGCCTAGCTGTTACTTTGCGCCTGGCTGTTACTTTGCATCTATCCGTTGCTTTGCGTTCATGCAAAATTTTCCCTGATTTGTCAATCAACAACCTTTGTCAATTATTGTATTTAACCACTAAGGGCTTCATCAATCACTTCGGCAAAAGCCTCAAAAGATTGGGCACCGACAATCACTTCGCCGTTAATCACAAAACTTGGTGTCGAGCGAATTCCATAGGTCTCGGACGCTGCCGACCGGCCATTGATGATCGCTTCATACAAAGGCTGGTTGGTAAAACAGGCCTCTATATTCTCGTCACTCATGCCAGCAAACCGGCCATAGCGATTCATCATTTCGATGAAATCATCCGCCGTCGCCCAGATCACTTGCTGGTCAAACAGGACATCAATAAAGGAATGATAGATATCCGCAGGCGCACAGCGGGTCAGCAGTGCCGCTGCCGCCGCCCGCTGATCAAGCGGGAAATCACGCATGATCAAACGCACTTTCCCGGTTTCGATATAGGCTTTGCGAATAGCGGGTAGAACATCCTTATGGAAGGTTGCACAATGCGGGCAAGTCAATGACGCATATTCGATCATGGTGACTGGTGCGTCTTCGGCTCCTTCAAAGCGGTCCTCCAGCAGGGTCTGGGCAGATGCGGGCCGGATAAGACCGTGATCAAATCCCAGGCCCACAGCGATGCCCCCAGTTCCCAAAGCAATAAATTGCCGACGATTCATGGTTTTTATCCTTTTCCTCTCTAGAACCAGAAAAACGAATAGATGGCAAAGATCGGGGTCAGAATACCGAACGACCAGAGCATATAGCCAAAGAAGCTTGGCATAGGCACCCCGCGAGATTCGGCGATGGCCCGCACCATAAAGTTTGGTGCATTTCCGATATAGGAGTTGGCTCCCATAAAGACGGCCCCTGACGAGATCGCCAGCAGGGTTGCGGCAAGCGGCCCCATCAAGGCTTCGGCATCGCCCCCGGCTGTATTGAAGAACACCAGATAGGTCGGGGCATTATCCAGGAAGCTGGAGAGAATCCCGGTGATCCAGAAATACATCATATTGTTTGGCGCGCCGTCCTGGCTGACCAGATTGATGACGGAGGCCAGCGCGCCGGATTCGCCTGCGCGTAAGATGGCGATGACGGGAGCCATGGCGAGGAAGATCCCGACAAATAGTTTGGCGACTTCGACAATCGGGAACCAGCTAAAGCCATTGAGGCGGCGTTCTTCCTGGTCGGTGATTTTCCAGGAGACAACAGCCAGGCTCAAGAGCAGGAGATCGCGGACAATTGACTGCAAGGGCACATCAATATGATAGATGGTGATGGAGATACCGGGATTCCAGGAGCCTGAAAGCAGGACGGCCCCGATGACTCCGGCGAGCAGGATAAAGTTGAATTTTCCGGTCAGGCCGATTTTTTCCTGGGGTTCTTCGGTATTTTCGGGTTGTTTGGCTGGTGCGCCTTCGCGGCGATAGAGGATGGTATCGACAACAAAATAGATCACCAGCAGCGTGACCGAGACGAATATCATCGGCATCAACATATGGGTGGTTGGCCAGAAGAAGGAGACTCCTTGCAAGAAGCCCAGAAACAGCGGCGGGTCGCCAAGCGGAGTCAGGGAGCCCCCGATATTGGCGACAAGGAAAATAAAGAAAACAACGCTATGCACCTGATATTGGCGGTTTTGGTTGGCGTTTAGGAGCGGGTGAATCAGCAGCATGGCGGCTCCGGTTGTGCCCATCCAGCTGGCAATGATGGTGCCGATAGCCAGAATAGCGGTATTGACCACGGGGCTGCCGACAAATTTTCCGGTTAAACGGATGCCGCCGGTGATGGTGAATAAAGCCAGCAGCAGCAGGATAAACGGGATATATTCCAGCAGCATGACATGCAGGATTTCGTATAATGTATTGGCGGGTCCGTCGCGCAAGGCAAAGGGGATCAGGAAGGCCAGCGCCCAGAAGGCAGAGACTTTTCCGAAGTGGCTGTGCCAGAAATGCGGGAAGGCGAGGGGCATGATGGCGATAGAAAGCAGGATTCCGGCGAAGGGGATTCCCCAGATAATGCTGAGTTGTGAGCCGTCGATGCCAAAGCCTTCTGCGGCTGCCAGCACCGGGGAGGCCGAAAGTCCGGTTCCCAAAAGCACGACCACAAGGGCGGTTAAAAGGCGGATAGAGTTCATTGTGCCGTTGATCAGGATATTTTTCATGATTCGTTTAACCTTTCTTCAAGCAGACGGTTCACCGCAGCCGGGTTGGCCTGACCACGGGTTTCTTTCATCACCTGCCCCACAAACCAGCCTTTAAGGCCGGTTTTCCCGGACCGATATTTTTTCACTTGTTCGGCGTTATCGGTCATAATCTTGTCAATAATTGTTGAAAGTTCTGTTTCATCATTCATTTGCCGCAAGCCGCGCTGGTCGATGATTTGCGCGGGGTCATTGCCTGTTTCAACCATATCATCGAATATATCTTTAGCCATTTTTCCAGAAATGTCACCAGATTCGATCAAGCTGACCAGCTGGCCCAGCTGTTTGGGAGAGACTTTGCATTCTGCAAGGTTTGTGCCTGATTTGGTCAGGCGACCAAAGAGTTCAACGGTGAGCCAGCTGGCGAGGGTCCGGGGATTGGCCCCGGTAGCAAGGGCGGCGGTGAAATAATCGGCGGTTTCGCGTTCCGAGACAATGACGCTGGCATCATAGGCTTGTAGCCCGTGGTCAGCCACCAGCCGGTCTTTCATCTGGTCGGGCAGTTCGGGCAGGCTTTTTCGGGCGTCTTCGATTTCCTCTTTACTTAAAATCAGCGGCAGCAGGTCGGGGTCAGGAAAATAGCGATAGTCATGCGCATCTTCCTTGGAGCGCATGGAGCGGGTTTCCCCTTTCGCCGGATCATAAAGCCTGGTTTCCTGATGGATGGTGCCGCCTTCATCAAGAATTTGCATCTGTCGTTTGGCTTCAGTCTCGACGGCCTGACGGATAAAGCGCAGACTATTGACGTTTTTGACTTCGGTCCGTGTGCCGAGTTCTCCACCGGGTCGGCGCAAGGACAGATTGATATCTGCTCGCATCGAGCCTTCAGCCATATTCCCGTCCGAGGCACCGATATGACGCAAAATCGTGCGCAGCTTGCCGACATAAGCCGCCGCTTCATCAGCAGAGCGGATATCCGGGAAAGACACAATTTCCATCAAGGCCACCCCGGCCCGGTTCAGATCAATGAAGCTCAAGTCAGGATGCTGGTCATGCAGGGATTTTCCGGCATCTTGTTCAAGATGGAGGCGTTCAATGCGGATTTTACGCTTTTGCGTGTCTTCGCTTATGGCCTCCCCTCTTGCTTCCAGATCAATCATCACATGACCATTGCCGACGATTGGCTGGTCAAACTGCGATATCTGATAGCCTTGCGGCAAATCGGGATAAAAATAATTCTTGCGGGCAAAGACCGACACCGGGTTGATCACGGCCTCCAAAGCCAGCCCGGTGCGGATGGCCTGGCGCACACATTCTTTATTGATCACCGGCAACATGCCCGGAAAGGCCGCATCAATATTTGATACCTGGCTAT
The DNA here is from genome assembly GCA_965229605.1 of Alphaproteobacteria bacterium. Taxonomy (GTDB): domain Bacteria; phylum Pseudomonadota; class Alphaproteobacteria; order CBDDJK01; family CBDDJK01. Next base: position 167,650 of record OZ245892.1, read on the forward strand.
TGGGGGCCCCGCCAAAATCGGTGGCCGCCGATGAAAAAAGTTTGGAGCGGCTGCTGATCTGGGCATGGACCTCAATGCCGATCACCATTTCCCACGGCCCGCTTTTGCCGTCCAGCAAAAGATTTTTTGAATGTTGCGTGGCTTCATTCATTGGAATTATCCCTGATGGAGCGCGTGCAGGGCAGGGGTCAGGTCAAAGCCAGCCGAGGCTTCAAGGCTGCTGGCCAGGCGGAACAGGGTTGCTTCTTCAAACGGGCGGCCAATCATCTGCACGCCAAGCGGTAATCCAGTTTCATTTGGGCCACTCTCACTTAATCCAACAGGCTGGCTGATGGCAGGCAGTCCGGCCAGATTGACCGGGACCGTGAAGATATCATTCAGATACATGGATACAGGATTCTGGGAAACCGGGTCCTGATCCTGCTGGTCAATCGGGAAAGCCGGGGTCGGCGCCGCCGGAGTCAGGATGGCATCGCAGCTTTCAAAAGCGGTCATAAAATCCTGTGTGATCAGGCGGCGCACCTGCTGGGCCTTGCGGTAATAGGCATCATAATAGCCTGCCGACAAGACATAGGTGCCAATCAAAATCCGCCGTTTGACTTCTGCGCCAAAACCTTCGGCGCGGGTGCGTTCATAAAGGTCTTCCAGATTAACCGCCCCTTCGGCGCGAAAACCATAGCGCACCCCGTCATAGCGGGCGAGATTGGCGGAGGCTTCAGCCGGGGCGATGATATAATAGGCCGCCAGCCCCATGCCAACGGTTGGCAAGCGGATATCAACAATTTCTGCCCCGGCAGTGCGCAGCCAGTCGGCGGCCTGTTGCCAAAGCTGCTCAATGCGCGGGTTTAATGTGAGTGTATTCGCGCCGTCTGGACGAAAATCTTTCGGAATACCAATGTTCAACCCTTTAAGTCCGCCGGTTGCTGCTGATTGACAGGCCTGCACAAAATCAGGAAGGGTGGCATCGGCACTGGTGGAATCATGCGGATCATGTCCGGCCATGACCTGTAAAAGCCGGGCATTGTCTTCAACGGTGCGGGTCAGCGGCCCGGCCTGATCCAGCGAGCTGGCAAAAGCGACAATGCCAAAGCGGCTGCATCGTCCATAGGTCGGTTTCATGCCAACCACCCCGCACATGGCGGCAGGCTGGCGGATGGACCCGCCGGTATCGGTGCCGATGGCGGCCGAGGCCAGTCCGGCGGCGACGGCGGCTGCTGAGCCACCAGATGACCCACCCGGTGTGAGCTTTTGGGAAGCTCCCCCAACATATGACCAGGGGTTAATCGCCGGGCCATAGGCACTGGTGGTATTGGCAGACCCCATGGCAAATTCATCCATATTGGCCTTGCCCAGCATCACGGCTCCGGCCTCAAACAGCTTGCGGGTGATGGTTGATTCATAGGGCGGGACAAAGCCCTTTAAAATCTTGCTGCCAGCCGTTGTCTCAATATCCCGGGTGCAAAACAGGTCCTTGATGGCAAGCGGGATGCCTTCAAGCGGCCTTGCATCTCCGTCAGCGCGGCGTTTGTCCGATTCGCGGGCTTGCGCCAGCGCATGATCCGGGGTCTGCAAAATATAGGCGTTGGTCTGGTCATCCCGCGCCATATTGCCAAGATAGGCCTGCGTGAGGTCCTCAGCCGAAAAATCCTTCTTGTCCAGACCCGACAGGGCCGCACTCAGGGAGAGTTCATATAATTCTGGCATAATAATATAGGCGTAACAGCCTATTCAACAACCTTGGGAACCGTGAAGAAATCAAGCGTGCGGGCCGGGGCATTGCTCAAAACCGTCTCCGGTCCATCCGCAGCCCTGGCCGCAGTCCTGGCCGCAGCCCTGGCCGCAACATTGACCTGATCATCGCGGCGCGGCGTGGTTGGGGGCTCCATCCGCGCCCCGGACATAGGTTCTACCCCCTCGGTGGAAATCGTGCCCAGTTGCTCGACCCACGACAGAATCGAAGATAACTCCTGTCCCAGCGGCTCAACCTCAACTGGCTCAACCCGCAAGCGGGCCAGCCGCGCCAGCTTCTTTACCGTCTCTGCATCAAGCGACATCGCGGTATTCCTTATATAACCCTGTTATCAATCTGGTTGTCCCTATCAAGCATTGTGCCAGTTTGCAATCCTTCTCAACATCTCGCCCCCTATATTAACCGCTTCACTATATTACAGACTCGTCAAAGCCGGTTGAACATGGTTTATGGGGGCATGGCAAAACCATCCATTCAATATATCTGCCAAAATTGTGGCGCGGTCTATCCGCGCTGGCAGGGGCAATGCGATTCCTGCAAGGCCTGGAATACCATTCAGGACGAACCGGCCCCGCAAGCCCCGCCGCTTGGCAAAGGCATTGCTGCCGGGGCCAGAAAGCGCGGCGGGTCATCGTTGGTCTTTCATGATTTAAACGGGGCGGGTGATCATGATTCAGACCCTGAAAAGCCCCGGCTGGTTTCAGGCATCACCGAACTTGACCGGGTGCTTGGCGGCGGGCTGGCGGCGGGTCAGGCAGTTCTGATTGGCGGCGATCCGGGGATTGGCAAGTCAACCTTGCTGCTGGAGGCGGCGGCGTTGCTCTCCAGACAGGCGCGTTGTCTTTATATCAGCGGTGAAGAAGCGATCAGCCAGATTCGCTTGCGCGCCCACCGGCTTGGCGTTGAAAATGCCCAGGTTGAACTGGCGAGTGCCGCCAATGTTCAGGATATTCAGGCTTCTATTATCCAGTCACGGCTTGCCGGAAGCGGGACACGAGCCGGTGACGGGCCGGTTGTGGTGATTGATTCCATTCAAACCATGTATGTCAGCGGGGTGGATGCGGCGCCGGGAACCGTGACACAGGTCCGGCTGTCGGCCCAGGAACTGATCCGCACCGCCAAAGACACCGGGGCCGCCGTGCTTCTGGTCGGTCATGTCACCAAAGACGGGGCGATTGCCGGGCCCCGGGTGCTTGAACATATGGTGGATACAGTGCTTTATTTTGAAGGGGAGCGCGCGCATCCCTATCGTATTTTGCGGGCCGTCAAAAACCGCTATGGCCCGACGGATGAAATCGGCGTCTTTGACATGACCGGCGCTGGCCTCAAGGAAGTGCCGAATCCTTCCGCGCTCTTTTTATCCGACCGTCAGGACGGAATCGCCGGGGCCGCCGTCTTTGCCGGGATGGAAGGCTCCCGCCCCTTGCTGGTCGAAGTGCAGGGGCTGATCGCACAAAGCCCGCTGGCAACCCCCCGACGTGCCGTTGTCGGCTGGGACAATAACCGGCTCTCCATGTTGTTGGCGGTGCTGGAAACCCGCGCTGGCCTGTCACTGGCCGGACGCGATGTCTATTTGAATATCGCTGGCGGCTTGCGGATCAGCGAACCCGCCGCAGACCTCGCCGTCGCTGCCGCGCTTGTGTCCTCCGCGCTCAATCAACCGATACCGGAAGATTCTATCTTTTTTGGCGAAATCGCTCTCAGCGGCCAGGTCCGCCCGGTCGCCCGTATCGATGGACGCTTGAAAGAAGCTCAAAAACTCGGCTTCTCGCAAGCTATCGGGCCGCCCCGTCGTCAAGAGGGCCGACAAGCCACCTCCTCAGGAAAAAACGAAGCAATGAGCTATCACGAAATACGCGATGTGACCGACCTCACAGAATTTCTCCGCTCCGCCCTATAAAGAGTAAAATCAGTTGGCAATCAGAGAAAAACCAGCGATTACTAAAAAAATAACAAAATTCCTCAAATAAAACCAAATAAACATATTGACATCAGCTCGTCAGTGTGCATATATGCAAATATTGCTTGGTATAGGACGTGAGCCTGTATAAGCACGTGAGGTTAGCTCGGAAGAATTCCGGACGCAATGCCTGCTAGAAAGATATAAGGAGTACTCACAATGGCTGAAACATTCCAGGGAACCGCCGGTGCCGATAATATTAATGGCACATCCGATGACGACTTCATCTATGGCAATGGTGGAGCGGACTTCCTCTATGGGGAAGAAGGCGATGACGAGATCGAAGGCAACGCTGGTAATGACTACATCGACGGGGGTCAGGGCTCTGACGAGATCGATGCAGGGTCTGGCAATGACCGTGTGGTCTATGATCAGGATGATACGTCTGTCAACGGGGGTTCTGGCGCAGATACGATTGACGCCAGTGAGTCAGGAGATGCTCTTGAAATAGACCTGTCCAGCGGCGCGGATGCTTACAGCAATTTTGAGCGCATTGTATCGGGCAGCGGCGATGACACCTTGACCGGCTCGTCCAATTCGAATGTCATTTATGGCGGCGGCGGGGATGATGTGATTGATGGTGGAGCGGGCAGTGACCGGCTCTATGGTGAAGATGGTGATGACACCGTTATTTATGACAGCGCAGATAAAACCCGTGATGGAGTCGATGGCGGGGCTGACACTGACTTGATTGATGCGTCGGGTGAAACCGGGTCGGTGACCATCAACCTTGAAAGTTCTACGGACACCTACACCAACTTTGAAAATATCGACAGCGGGTCGGGCAACGACAAGCTGATTGGCGATGGCAACGAAAATATCATCAATGCGGGCAACGGCAATGACACCCTGGACGGGGGCGATGGAGCGGATACTCTTTATGGGGAAGCCGGCGATGATACCATCACCTATGACGAGAATGACACGATCATTGACGGCGGAGACGGCAATGACACGCTTGTTGCAGTCGCCGATGCTGGCGGGGTCGAGATGGACCTTTCCGATGACGGGGATGCGATTGAAAATATTGAGAATCTGACCGGGAGTGATGGCGATGATACGCTGACCGGTGATGCCGATTCGAACATCCTGCTTGGGGGGAAGGGCAACGACCTTCTGACCGGTGGTGGGTCTTCTGACACCATCAACGGGGGTGCAGGCGATGACACCATCATTTATGACGAGGATGATTCGGCGACCGGTTCTGTTATCGGGGGTCGAGGGACGGATACGCTTGATGCGTCTGTGGAGACGGCTAATCTTAATATTGACCTGAATGAATCCGGCGACCCGTTTGTGGGGATTGAGAATATTGTTGCAGGCACGGGCGATGATGTTTTGAGCGGGACCACCGGGGCGAATAGCATTGATGGTGGCGAAGGCAATGACACGATTTCTGGCGGTCGCGGGGTTGACACGCTGATTGGCGGGGATGGGAATGACACGATTGATGGGGGCGGCGGCAATGACATTATTGACGCTGGCGAAGGGGATGACGTTGTTTATCACAGTGTGAGTGACAAAGGGACGAACACGGTTGTTGGCGGCGGCGGCACGGATACGCTTGATGCGTCGAAGAGTGGGAAGGGTCGGACGATAGACCTTTCTGACACGGATGATGCCTATACGGGCTTTGAGAATATTGTCGGGACGAACAAGAAAGACACTTTGACGGGTGATGATCAGGACAACACGATAGATGCCGGGTCGGGTAAAGACACGATAGACGGTGGCGAGGGTCAGGATACGATCAATGCGGGTGCCGGGAAGGACACGATCATCTTTGATGAGGATGACATTGTAGACGGTGGCGAGGGGACTGATACGCTTGACGGGACGTCTGATGATCTTGGCGACTGGACGTTTGATCTTGGTCAGGCGACGGAGATCACGAATGTTGAAAACATCACGAGTGGCGACGGGGCTGATACGATTACCGGCGATGATGCGTCCAACTTTATCAAGGGGGGTGCGGGCAACGACATTCTTGACGGCAGCGACGGCAGTGACCGTCTTTACGGTGAAGATGGCGATGACACGGTGATTTACGATTCGGCTGATACGACTCGCAATGCGGTTCGTGGCGGTTCAGGAGAGGACACGATTCAAGTTGAAAGCACGTCCACCGAAGATGTGACGATTAACCTGCGCAGTGCGCAAGATGCGTATCAGGGCTTTGAGAATGTGACCGGTGCTGCCGGGAATGACACCCTTACGGGCAGCGGCAGTGCCAACGTGATCAAGGGTGAAGACGGCAATGATACGATCAACGGTCTTGGCGGTTCGGACAGTATTGACGGGGGCACTGGCGACGACACGATTGTGTATGATTCGGCGGATGTCTTTGTTGATGGCGGCGATGATATTGATACGCTTGATGCCTCGACCAAGGCGCGGGCGGTTACCATTGATCTGTCCAGTGACACCGATGTCTTTGAAAACTTTGAAAATATTACAGGTAGTCGGCGTTCCGACACTTTGACCGGGAATGATGAATCAAATGTCATCACCGGCGGGCGCGGCAAGGACGTCATTGATGGCGGCGAAGGCGCGGACACCCTTTACGGAGACCAGGGCAACGATACCATTATTTATGACGCAGGCGACACCCTGATTGATGGCGGAGAGGGCAAATCAGATACCCTGGATGCCAGCCAGTCAAGCAGCGGCGTGGATATTGACCTCAGTTCAGAGACCGATAACATTGCGAATATGGAAAATGTCATCGGCAGTGACCTTGATGATAACTTGACCGGCGATGGCAATGTTAATCGCCTGACCGGGGGCCTGGGAGAAGATACCCTTGATGGCGGCAGCGGTCGTGACTTCCTTGATGGCGGGGCTGACAACGATACCATTATCTATGATTCGGCGGATAAACGCCGCAACTCGATTGATGGCGGCGATGGGGAAGACACCCTTGATGCCACGAGTTCGGCCTCTGCGATCAATATCAATCTGGCCAAATCCTCGGACGCTTTCACCAATATCGAGCATATCAAAGGCACCACCGCCAGCGACAAGCTTTATGGAGACGATAAAGCCAATATTCTCTCTGGCGGCGAAGGCAACGATGAAATCCGTGGCAACGGCGATTCCGAGGATCAACTCTTCGGCGAAGGCGGAGACGACATCATTGATTACCATGCCGATTATGTGAATGTAGACAGCGTTGATGGCGGCGATAATGATGAAAATGGCGATACGCTGACGGCTATACGCTCAAGTTCGGCGGTCACGATTGATCTGTCTGATGGATCGGACGCCTATACGAATTTTGAAACGCTTATTGGCAGCAACTATTCCGATGAACTGACTGGCAGTTCGGCTGCTGACACGCTGGAAGGCGGGCGCGGCGATGATACCATTGATGGCCAGGGCGGTGCGGATGCGATTGATGCCGGGCGTGGCAATGATACGGTCTATTATAGTGCCGATTATACGGACGCTGGAAAAATTGACGGCGGCCGGGGCCGTGACACGCTGACGGCAGAGAATGAAGGCAGTGACGTTGAAATTGATCTGTCTTCTTCAGCCAATGCCTATGATAATTTTGAAAATGTGATTGGCGGGTCGGGTAACGATACCCTGACCGGGACCACAAAATCCAACACAATCACAGGCGGTGACGGCAACGATATCATTGACGGCGGCAAAGGCCGTGACACGATCAGCGGCGGGGCTGGCGATGATACGGTTATCTATGACAAGGCTGATTCGACTGCCGGATCGGTGGATGGCGGCGAAGGGGATGCGGACGTTATTGACGCGACAGCTGAAACCGCGCGCCGGACGATAGACCTCAATTCTTCCTCTGATGCCTATGAAAACTTTGAAATTATCCTGTCGGGGTCCGGGCGCGATACGCTCAGCGGCAACGATGCGGATAATACCATTGATGGCGGGGCCGGAAATGATCAGATTGACGGCGGGGCTGGTGCGGATGTTCTGATCGGCGGGGCCGGAGATGATACGATTCTCTATGACGCCGACGATACAGGCACAGATGTCATTGATGGCGGCGAAGGGTATGATACGCTTGATGCTTCCTCTGAATCCAGTGACATGGTGGTTGATTTCACAGATACCAGCGATCAATTTGTCAATATAGAGAATATTGAGGCCGGGTCCGGCAATGACACCTTGACCGGTGACGATGCGAATAACGAACTGACCGGCGGCAGTGGCAATGACACGCTTGATGGCGGGGCTGGCTCTGACGAAATTTCAGGCGGCGCTGGCGATGATATTATCACCTATGATGCTGATGATAGCGGGCGTAATGCGGTTGACGGCGGATCAGGGACCGATATCCTGATTGGTGTGAATGGCAATGAAATGACCGTCAATCTGTCCAGCAGCAGCGATGCCTTCACCAATATTGAAAATATGACAGGGGCGGATCAGGCCGATGTGCTGACAGGTAGCTCCAGTGCCAACAGCATTGATGGTGCAGCCGGGGATGATGAAATTTCCGGCGGCGGCGGAAGTGATATCCTGCTTGGCGGAGATGGCGCCGATACGATTGATGGCGGGGCCGGGTCTGATACCATTGATGCGGGAGACGGTGACGATATCATCATCTTTGACCAGGATGACAGTTCGGTCAGCGGTGGCGCTGGAACTGCCGATACGCTTGATGCCTCGACAGCCTCCTCCGGTGTGACCATCGATATGAATGCGAGTGCCTATAGCGCGGATGACATTGAAATCATCCTTGGCAGTGATCGTGATGATGAAATCACATTGAAGGCCAATGCGGCCACGGTTGATGCCGGGGCTGGCAATGACCAGGTGACCGGTGCAGCCGGGGATGATTCCATCCTGGGCGGCAACGGCAACGATATCATTGACGGCGGAGCCGGAGCGGACAGCATTGACGGCGGGGCTGGCAATGACACCATCACTTTTGATGGAACCGATGCCGGGGCCGATGGCGGCACCGGAACCGATACGCTGGATGCCAGTGGTCACACAACTGATGAAACCTTTAATATTGGCACCGATCAGAATTTCGTTAATTTTGAAAATTACTTTGCCGGAACCGGTAATGATGTTGTCACCGGGACCGATTCAGCCAATGTCATTACCGGCGGCAACGGGGCTGATACGATTGACGGGAATGGCGGAAACGACGATATTTCTGGCGATGCCGGAGATGATATCATCAAGGTTCAATCAACCGCAGCCAGTGCCGACGGCGGCGATGGCAGCGACACGCTGACCTTTGAAGATTTAACGTCAAATATCTCGGTCAATCTCGACACCAGCAGCAATTTTTCAAATTTTGAAACATTGACATCCGGGTCCGGGAATGACGCCCTGACGGCAGATGATTCAACCGACACCACCATCAATGGCGGCGAAGGAAACGACACGCTAAACGGTGGCACTGGCGCTGACTGGCTGGACGGCGGTGACCACGATGACACCTTGTCGGGTGGCAGCGGGGCCGATTCGCTTGATGGCGGGACTGGCAATGATGAGCTTGATGGCGGATCAGGAGCTGATGAGCTTGATGGTGGAGAGGGCGATGATGTCCTGATCTATAACGCCAGTGATATCGAAGTTATTGGCGGGAATGGCACCGATACCATTGATGCGTCTGGCGCGAACGCTGACGTGACCATTGATCTGTCTGTGACCAGTGGAGTCTATACCGGCAATGATATCGAAGGGATCATTGGTTCAGGCAATGATGATACCCTGACCGCGCTGGCTGCAGGTGCCTCATCCCTTGATGGCGGGGCCGGGGATGATACCCTGACCGGCAGTTCCGCAGATGACGTGCTGGAAGGTGGCAACGGCGATGACATCATTGATGGCAATGATGGTGCTGGCGACATCATTAATGGTGGCAGCGGCGATGATACGGTGACCTATTACGCCGCCATGGGAACAGCTGACGGCGACAGTGGCAGCGATACGATTGACGCATCGACTGAGGGTACAGGCGTGACCCTTGATCTTGGATCAAGTTCAGATTATCAGAATTTTGAAAATTTTGAAGGCGGTAATGGTGATGACGTTATCACCGGGACCACGTCCGCCAATACCATCAACGGCAATGGCGGGAATGATACGATCAATGGCCTCAGCGGCAATGATGAGATCAATGGTGGCCTCGGCGATGATACGATCCTGTTTTCCTCGGCCTCTGGTGAAGCCAATGGCGGAGATGGTACCGATACCCTGAGTTTTGAAAACGCAACCTCTTCTGTCACCGTTAATCTTGATTCCAGTGGGGTGAATTACACCAATTTTGAAATTCTGATCGGCACAGCCAACAACGACACGCTGACGGCAACTGAAACATCAACAGCAAACCTTGGGGTCTCGATTGATGGTGGAGACGGTAACGACAGAATCTACGGCTCTGATGTGGGTGAAAGCCTGTTTGGCGGGGCCGGAAATGATGCGATTGAAGGCGACGCGGGCGCAGACACCATTGATGGCGGTGACGGCAATGACGAGATAAATGGCGGTACCGGTGCCGATGAAATTGTCGGTGGAGCCGGTGACGATACCATTATCTATAATGCCGATGATGCCTCAGTCGACGGCGGGGCAGATAACGATACGCTGGATGCCTCTGACTCCAATTCTGCGGTGACCATTGATCTGGGCGGCGGGGTTTTCACGAGTATTGAAAATGTCGTTGGCTCGGACGGGGATGACACGATCACAGGCGGAACCGACGCTGTCTCCATTTCCGGGGAAAGCGGCGATGATACAATCACAGGCAGCACGAGTGCGGATGTGCTGAACGGCGATGGCGGCAATGATATCATTGACGGCGATACGGGTTCTGACATCATTGACGGCGGATCAGGCAATGATACCATCGCCTATGATGCGACCGACACCTCCGTCAACGGCGGTTCTGGCACCGACACCCTCGATGCCAGCGCAGCCACAGGTGCTGTCACGCTTGATTTGTCAACCAGTACGGTGTTCACAAACTTTGAAAACTATACAGCCAGTAACAGCGGTGATACGATCACCGGCACGTCTTCCGCCAATACAATCACAGGCGGGACCGGGGCTGATGTTATTGATGGAAATGGCGGGTCTGATGACATCAGCGGCGGGGACGGCGATGATATAATCAGCGTCAAGACAACCTCTGCGACTGCTGATGGCGGCGCGGGGACAGATACCCTCAGCTTTGCCAATGCGACATCCTCGATCACCGTCGATTTTTCAAGCACCCGTTCCGACTTCACGAATTTTGAAGTTGCCGAAGGCGGGTCTGGTCGCGACACTTTGACCGCAACATCAACCGGGATGGAACTTTCCGGGAATGGTGGCAATGACAAGCTCTATGGCGGTGCTGGCGATGATACGCTCAATGGCGGCGCAGGCAATGACACCCTGGACGGCGGCGACGGCACCAATGAAATTAACGGTGGTACCGGAAATGACACCATCATTTATAACGCCGGTGCGACAGATACGATTGATGGTGGGGACGGCATGGATACGCTTGATGCCTCCGATACCAACAGCGGCCTGACACTTACCTTTGGCAGCATTTCAAATGTTGAAAAGGTCATTGGAACCGACCTGGATGATAACATTACATCCGGTGCCGATGCGGTCACCATTGAAGCCGAAAATGGAAACGATACCATTACCACCATGGCCGGTGACGATTCAATTGAAGGCGGCTCTGGAAACGACGTCATTGCGAGCGGTGACGGGATTGATACCATCGAAGGCGGAGCCGGAAATGACATCATTGATGGCGAAGCCGGAGCCGATATCATCGAAGCCGGGTCCGGGAATGACACCATTACCTATGATTCGGCTGATACCGAAGTTGACGGCGGCGGTGGCACCGATACCCTGGATGCCAGTGCTGCAACCGGGGCGGTGACGGTCGATCTTGATGGCAATGTCTTTGATAATTTTGAAATCTACGTTGGCAGCGGCCAAGTCGATAATGTCACCGGGTCAAGTTCTTCCAACACCATCACCACCGAAGGCGGAAATGACGTCATTGATGGCGGTGGCGGTGCTGACTATATTGATGCCGGAGACGGCGACGACACCATTATCGATGGATCCGGCGATGACGATATCATCGGCGGGGCCGGGGCCGACACTATCACGCTTGGCAGCGGGTCCGATGATCTGATCTATAATGCGGCCACTGATTCAACCGCTGCCTCACGCGACGTTGTCACCGGCTTTTCCTCTGGATCAGACGATTTTGATCTTAGCGCGCTTATGCTCGGATCATTCAGCTATGAGGGCAACGATGGGACGCTTTCTGGCACTGGCCCCTCGGCCGTGCTGGATACCTCAACCGGTATCCTTTCGATTGATACAAGCGGCAACGGGACCGCTGATATGGAAATCGAACTTGTCGGGGTGACCAGTCTTTCAAGCGGAGACTTCATCACCTAGAAACGGAGCCGCCTTTGTGCGAGCGAAAGAGCACGGCGGACCCTTCCCCCAGGGTCCGCCGTCATCTTTTTTGGCCCACTATGTGGGCCGGGACCCTTCCCCCCATCTTCTCTATAATAGGATCCGCCGTCATCTTTTTTGACCTCCACGCTGCTATTTAGCGCGCACCCTATAATTGATGTCTTTCAGGAATAAAAAGAAGGAAATAGTGGCTCTTTAATACGGCACCATTTTAATATGGTGACTCTTTGTATGCGGCACCACTCTTGTGGTGCCCGGGGGCGGAATCGAACCACCGACACAGCGATTTTCAGTCGCTTGCTCTACCGACTGAGCTACCCGGGCCTATTTTCATGAAAATGCCTATATTCTCATGAACATGAACAGCTCATGAAGCTGGCGGGAGTGACGGGGCTCGAACCCGCGACCTTCGGCGTGACAGGCCGACGCTCTAACCAACTGAGCTACACCCCCTGCTGTATCGCTTCTAGTTAAGCCTCCCCATATCGTCAAGCACCATATTCAGCACAAGCGCATTTCAAGAATATGAAAAGCCACGAAGCAGATGATGAAAGAGAGGGGCTAAAGCGAGAGGAGCTAAAGAAGAAAATCACGCACAAGAGGAATAACAACCGCAACAACCACGATGCCAAGCGTCCAGTGAACAAGTTTAATATCCCCTTTGGCCTCAGCGCGTAGTCCAGCTATTTCAGTCCGTACTTTATTTATTTCAGTATGTAATTCAGCGCGTGATTCAGCTATTTCAGTACGCACTTTATTTATTTCAGTATATACTTTATTTATTTCAGTATGTAATTCAGCACTTAATTCAGCGCGTGTTTCAGCTATTTCAGTCCGTACTTTATTTATTTCAGTATGTAATTCAGCGCTTAATTCAGTGCGTGTTTCAGCCATTTCAGAACGCAACTCAGTGCCTAACTGGGCCAGGTCTGCTTTGGTTGCCAGTTCTTCGCCAACGGTATTGTTTAGTGCTTTAGCCGCACCTTTTGCCTGCTCAGAGGTAAAACCGGATTGCTCCAGAGCCTCGGCATAACCAAGCGTATCAATCATAAGATTCATCATGATTCCACAGGATTCTATAGTCCATATTCAATACACCTGACCTTAAGTGCATCATCGAACAGAATCAACTTATTTTTTGCTTGACGATGCGCCAGTTTATGGCCTATCCCGCACATGCACAAAGCACCTCCATTGCCCTGAAAATAATAAAGCGTTAAATTCAACTTATTGGTATACTCTTATGAAGACTTTTTCTCAATCTGCCGAAACGGTCACCAAAGCTTGGCATCTTGTGGATGCGGACGGCATGGTGCTTGGGCGTCTGGCTGCGGAAGTGGCAAAAATCCTGCGTGGCAAGCATAAGGCCACCTATACGCCGCATATTGATGACGGAGATTATGTGGTTATTATCAATGCCGAAAAGGTGCGTTTGACGGGCCGCAAGCTGGCGGACAAGTCCTTTTTCTGGCATACGGGCTATCCTGGCGGCATTAAAGAGCGTCGAGCCGGGCAGATTCTGGACGGAGCGCATCCGGAGCGACTGATTGAAAAAGCGGTGCAACGTATGATCCCGCGCAGCCCGCTTGGGCGTCAACAGATGCGCAATCTGCGCATTTTCAAAGGCCCGGATCACACGCATGAGGCACAAATGCCGGTTCCGCTTGATTTGAAGGCCCGAAATCGTAAGAACAGTATAGAAAAAGCAGCTTAGCCAGCCGCTAAAAATTTAAAGACCAATATAAAAGAACAGGTAGAAGAATGGCCACAGGAAGCGGAAAGTCGAAGACAACAGAAAAGCCCCAAGACCTTGCGGCTTTGGCGCATAATCCGCTGAATATGGCGGCTGCAGGTGTGAAGCCGATTCAAGAAAGCGACCTTGCGGCGCAAAGTGAGGGCAAAGCGCACGATGCCATCATGCCGGAACCAAAGCGCGATGCGCTGGGCCGTTCCTATGCCACCGGGCGGCGTAAAGACGCGGTTGCCCGGGTCTGGATCAAGCCGGGCAAAGGCGTGATCACGGTGAATAACCGCACGATTGATGATTATTTTGGTCGTGCTGTGCTGCGCATGATTATTCGCCAGCCGTTTGATATTGCCAATCGTGACAATGCCTTTGATGTGGTCTGCACGGTCAAGGGCGGTGGCCTTTCCGGTCAAGCCGGTGCAGTCAAACACGGGATTTCACGCGCCCTGATCGCCTATGAGCCAGAACTGCGTCCGGTCTTGAAAGCCAACGGCTTCCTGACCCGCGATTCGCGTATTGTGGAGCGCAAGAAATACGGTCACCGCAAGGCCCGCCGCAGCTTCCAGTTCTCCAAACGCTGATTTAGCCCCCATTCTACAGGGTGCTTTGCGTATAGGATATTCTGTGCGCAAATGGCTGACATTCAATCACAACTTGACGCAAGAGGTCTGAAATGCCCGCTGCCGGTTCTAAAGGCCCGGCGGGCGATCAGCGGCTTGCAACCCGGCGACCGGCTGGAAGTCCTGACAACCGATCCCGGCGCGCCCCAAGATTTCAAGGCCTTTGCCGAATTTGGCCAGCATGTGATTGAAAGCGAAGAAACGCTGGCGGACGGTTCGTGCCGGATGGTTTTGATTAAGGGATAATCAGGGCAAGCGCGACCAGAAGCCCGGTAATCCGGTTAAAGTGAAAGATAAACAGGCAGTTGACCGGGTCATCAAAGTCACACCGCCAGACCTGAAAGGCCAGCGACAGACCGGCGACTCCAAGCAATAGCCAGCTGACCTGATGAAAATCAAGCAACAGGGCGATTCCGGCAAGCAACCCGGCCATAAGCCCATAAAATCCGCCAATCCAGTGCCGGGATTTTTCCTGAAACAGCAAAGCCGTTGATTTGACGCCGATTCGCAGGTCATCTTCTTTATCCTGATGAGCATAGATTGTGTCATAGCCAAGGGTCCAGAATATTCCTGCGCCATAGAGGGCAAGAAAGGCAGGAAAATGGGTGATTAGCCCGTCAATGCCGAGGATTGCGGCCCCGCCGACCCATATTCCCCAGTTGAAGGTCAACCCAAGCCAGGCCTGCGGCAGAAAGGTCAGACGTTTCATATAGGGATAGATCAGCACCAGCGGCAAAGAGGCAATGGCTACAAACCATGCATCGGGCGGAAATTGTAATAGAACCAGCAATCCGGCGAGGGCTTGAAGCAGAATAAAGAGCAGGGCCTGACGTTTTGAAACCTGACGGCTGGGGAGCGGGCGCACGGCTGTGCGCAGAACACTGGCATCAATATCGCGGTCGATATAATCGTTCCAGGTGCAGCCTGCCCCGCGCATTGCGATGGCTCCAATAGCCATGAGTGCGATCAACCATCCAAGATTGGCAAAAGAAAGGGCATTGTCTGACAGATGCACGCCCAGACCAAGCCCCCACCAGCCGGGCAGAAGCAACAGCCAGGTGCCGATAGGCCGGTCCCAGCGGGCCAGAATAGCATAGGGCTGCAATCTGGCAGGCAGCAGACGCAAGATCAGCGATGTCCGGGGCTGGATATCGGTATGGGCTGATGGTGAGGAATCCTGTGGTTCCATATTTATTTATCGGGCCCTTATGAGTCCTGACCCTAATCCTCGCGGCCCAGCGATTTAGACAGGATAATATAGAGTTTACCAACATCCGAGGTCAGGAAGGTGGCATGAAGCAGATTTTCACTGTCCGACTTTGCCGCACCTTGTAAAAGCTGGTCAAATAACTCGACATAGCGCGTGACATAGCCGCGCATGGCGGCATCAAGCCGGATACGCTCGCCAATCTGGCGGACCAGCGCATCCTGGCGGTTGCGCAGCAGGTTGCGGCTGAAGATGGTGCGGTCCCCCTTGATATAGCGCCGCCAGTCGGCTTCCGGCACTTCGCCATCCAGCGCCCGGGTCAGATCAATCGAGATCGAGTTCAAATCTTCAATGATATGACGGCTGGTGCGGTTGAACAGATCGCGTGATTCTTTTTCATAATGATCCTTGATCTGCATGGCATTGCGCAGGCTGCGCTCGGACACAGTTTGCAGCCGTGCCGATTCATCCAGCAGGACATTGCCATTAGCCCGCGCCTTTTCAACCAGCGAATCTGACAGATGTGACAGGCTGAGCACTTCCTTGCGCATATCCTGAACAACGCTGGTCAGGCGACTGTCCGCCAGCTGAATCGATTCTTCCAACAGCGCGCGCTGACTGCCCAGCCCTTCAGAGGCTTTTGCAAGCTGTGCCTGCAAATGTGCATCAATCTCCTGCACATCGCTCAACTGTAACTGTAACTGCCCGCCCAGATCATTCCAGTCCTGACTGACGCTGGCCTGGGCCGCCGAAAGATTATCCCGGGCCTTCTGGAAACGGGTTTCCAGCTCTGCCAGATCGTTGGAAATCGTGCGGGCAATCTCTGCCAATCCTTCCGACTGCCGACCAAGATGATCCTGATGATCGCTCAACTGCTGCCCCGCCGTGATCGAACTTGTCGTCAATCGCTCACTATATTGATCCAGCAATTCATTGAATTTCTCTAAAGATTCGCTCGACTCACGCGCCGCTGCCGTCAGCTGCCCGGCCCGCGATGAAAAATCACCCCCGCCCTCGGCCAGCATATTATGGGACTCCGTCAAACGCTGCTCTATCTCCTCGCTGCGCCGGGCCAACTCATCCGAAAGACGCTGGACAATGCTCACCGCCTGATCAGAAAATGTTTGTAAGCGCGCGCCGTTTTCACTCACCAGATCAACCAGCGTGGTGCGCTCTTTCTCAAAGCCCGTGATCAATTCACTCATCCGGCCCGTCTGGGCTTCCAGCGTCGTCCCCAACGCCTCCTCACGCGTGTGCAAATCCTGCAAATGAGCCATCCGGTCCTGGATGCGCGTGTCCAGCGCATCCATCGCTTCCGCCCGCTCCCCAAGCTTGCCGCTTAAACCATCCGCCTCGGTCAAGATCGTGCCAACCCCCGCCGAAAACTTCTCCGAAGCTTCCGCCAGCTTCGCAGAAGCCTCCTCACTATGCGAAAAAAGACGAGTCTCAAGCTCGTCTCCCTGATTCAGTAACTGCTCAATCGTCGCCTTCAAAGGAACCAAAATATCCTCAAGCTTTTGAAGGACCTCAAGACCTTGCGCACTCATTTGCTCCTGCGTGACCGTGATCTCCTGCATCTTCTCGTCAAGATGCTCGCCCGCACGAAGCCCGGCCTCGCTGGCTTGCGCAGCCGCAGCCTCCAGACTGGCCTGTTGCTCCTGTAAACCCGTCGTCATCGTCCGGGCCTCCTCAACCAGCTGCTGGCGCGACTGACTCAGACTCTCCCCGGCCGTCGAAAGAACATCGCGCGCCATATCAGCCTGCTGGCGCGTGGTCAAAATCTCCTCCGCCAACTCATCAGAAAAACGCTTGTTCGCCGCAAGTAACTCACTGCGCGACTGACTGTAACGATCAAGCGAATCTGCAACCGACTCCTGAAACTTTGTCGACCCCTCCTCAAGCAAGACCGTGCTCTCGCTCAAGGTCTGCGCCGACTGGACCAGCACCTCGCTGCCGTCCTTAAACTTATCCACATGACCGTCCAGCTCCTGCGAAAACGCCTCTCTTACCTCGTCAAGGGCTTTGGAAACCGCCGTAATGCTCTCAAGCCGGGTGCCCAGAACCTGCTCCAGCGTGCGCGCATCATTCAATGCCGTCCGCCCGCCGATCAGAATCTTCTCGTTCGCCGCCTCTATCTTCTCACTGGCCTTGCCCAGATCATCGCTGACCAACGCAGCCGCTTCCGTTAAAAGATGAGTCTGCTCGCGCAGCTGGACGCGCAAGTCATTGACCAGACTGTCCGGTGCTGTTGAAGCAGACGTCAACCAGGTCTCATGCCGCTGCAAACGCCGGTCCAAGCGATTGACCTGGCTTGCCATCTTGATAATCAGGGCAGTGATCAGCACGGCCGCAATGACAAGAAGACCCGATGCAGCAAGAAGAACTGCCAGTCCGGGGTCCTGGAGATTTAAGGGCAAAACAGACAGAAATTCCATAGCCAGCACAGTCCAGAAGCAAGCCATATCCATGGCGTGTAACGTGAAAAAGAAAATCAGATAGTGATAGAGGATTTTTTCTTATCGGATTCCTTCGACAATGGCAAACCCGCCTGAACATCGTCTAGTCCATATAAAACATGTCAAAAATTATGCTGGCAGGTTTTTCTTCTGGCTGTTAAATCTGGCTTGCCCTGTTTAATAAGACATCACCATGAAAAAGAACCAGCGCAAGACATCATCGGGACATTTGATCTCGCACGGCGACATCGCTCTTAACCGGCGGGTGCGCTATGACTATGATATTCTGGAGACGATAGAAGCCGGGCTGATGCTGACGGGAAGTGAAGTCAAAAGCCTGCGCCTTGGGCTGGCAAATCTGGGAGAAGCCTATGCCGGGCCAAAAGATGGAAGGCTTTTTATATTGAATATGACGATTGGCGAATATCCGAATGCGCCGCCTTCCTGGCAGCATGCGCCAAAGCGTCCGCGTGCGCTTTTGGTGAAAAAGCGGGAGCAGGAACGGTTGATCGGGGCAGTCACGCGTGACCGCTTGACGATTGCGCCGTTGAAATTATATTTTGACCAGCGCGGGCGGGCCAAACTGTTGATTGGCCTGGCGCGCGGCAAGAAGCAGCATGACAAGCGCGAGACTATCAAGCAGCGCGAGTGGCAACGCCGCAAAGGTGCCACTTTGCGTGGCGAGGAATAGACAAATAGGAATAACCGGATGCAGGACCCTTTTGATCTTTTTGGAGAGTGGTTGCAGGAGGCCGAAAAGACCGAGCCCAATGACCCGAATGCCATGGCTCTGGCGACGGTAGATGAGCGTGGCGCACCGTCTTTACGGATGGTTCTTTTGAAAGGCCATGGGCCGGACGGTTTTGTTTTTTACACCAATCTTGAAAGCCGAAAAGGACAAGAGCTTTTACAGAATCCGCATGTGGCCCTGCTGTTTCACTGGAAGTCCTTGCGCCGTCAGATTCGCATTGAAGGGATGGTCTGCGCGGTCAGTGAGGAGGAAGCGGATGAATATTTTGCCAGCCGTCCGCGGATGAGCCAGATCGGGGCCTGGGCCAGCCAGCAATCGCGTCCGCTTTCAAGTCTGGCCAAACTTGAAGCTGAAGCTGCTGCCTGCACCGCCCGTTTTGGCGTTTCAAAAATCCCGCGCCCGCCGCATTGGTCTGGCTTCCGGGTAACCCCGGAGCGATTTGAATTTTGGCGCGATGGCAAGTTTCGCCTGCACGACCGCACCGACTATCAGCTTTCACCCGAAAACAAGATGTGGGTGACACAAAAACTTTATCCGTAATATATTCTTATGATCTGCTTATGGATTTAACTGAACGACAGAATAAAATTCTCTCGATGATCAGGCGAGATGGCCGGGCATTGGTGGATGAACTGGCTGGAACCTTCTCGACAACGCCGCAGACAATCCGCAAGGATTTGCAGGCTCTGGCCAATCATCATCAGATCGTGCGTTTTCACGGCGGGGCGGCTTTGCTGGCCGGGGTTGAATATGGGGATTATAACGCGCGCCGCCGGGTGGCTGCCGATCAAAAAATGCAGATTGGGCGCAAGGTTGCCTCGATGATTCCGGCTTCTTGCACGCTCTTTATCAATGGCGGCACCACAACCGAACAGGTGGCAAAAGCCCTTGAGGGCAAAGTTGGTTTGCAAATCATCACGGACAATATCGGGATTGCCGAGGTCCTCCGTCATTATAATGCGATTGATGTGCTGGTGGCAGGCGGGCGGGTGCGCCGGGCCGATGGCACGGTGACTGGCACGGCAGCTGTTGAGTTTTTAAACCAGTTTCGTGCCGATTATGCTGTTATCGGGGCGGCTGCCATTGATGAGGACGGCGGGCTGCTTGATTATGATCTGCAGGAAATTCAACTGGTTAAAACGATTATGAACCGGGCGCGTCATATTATTCTTGTGGCGGATACCGGAAAATTTCAACGCCAGGCCTCGGTCTGTTTCGGTCATTTAAAATCTATCAATACTCTGGTAACCAGCACACCACTTCCCGGCTTTGTTGCGCCACTGTGCGAACGCCATAATGTGGATTTGGTTACGGTTTAAAACAGCATGCGGGTTTTGAAAGTCTGGCTGAAATGGGGGCTGGAAGGCGGGGCCCTTTATACTATCAGCGCACTTTTGTTGCTTTTATCCCTGTCTGTTGCCGGGGCTTTTATGGGATGGCTGGCCCGTAAAATCGGGCCGTTGACCCGGGCCAACCGGGTTGCCCGGTCAAACCTCGCCCGGGTATTTCCTGATAAAAGCCCTGGAGAACGGACTGAGATCACCGACAAGATGTGGGATAATCTGGGCCATGTCTTTGCCGAGATGTGTTTGATTGACCGTATTGCTGCAAACCCGCAAAACCATATGCGCTTTGAAGGCGTGGAGGCGGTTGAACAGGCCAGAGACCAGGGAGACCCGGTGCTTTTTGTGTCGGGTCATTTCGGGAATTGGGAAATAGCCTCTATGATGCCTGCGCAATTTGGAATGGATTGCAGCTATATTTACCGGGAGCCGAATAACCCGCTGGTGCGCCGCTGGGTTGAAAAGCGGCGGCATTATCTGGGCGCAAAGATGTTTGCCAAAGGAACACGCGGCGGGCGCGCGCTTATCAAAGGCTTTCAGCAAAAGAAAATGATGGGGGTGATGATTGATCAAAAGCTGAACACGGGGCAGGAGATTCCTTTCCTTGGTCATCCGGCGATGTCAGTGGTCGAGCCTTTTACGCTGGCGTTAAAATATGGCTATCGGGTTTTCGGGGTTTTTGCGGTTCGGGGGAAGGGATCGTCTTTTACAGTTCGTATTAAAGAGGTGCATCCGGTTAAAGAAGGCGATGTATCGGCCCCGCTTGCTTTGGCGATAGCCGCCAACCGCCAGCTTGAGGATTTAATCCGTGAATTTCCTGAACAATGGTTTTTCGTGCATAATCGCTGGCATGTACAGGACAGTGCCGCTATAGAGTAACGGCTTTCCCATAAAGCAATGTAATGGAAAAATCTTGATAAAAAACAGCTATAGTCTGCGGGGGGCAGCGATTGCCGCCCTTGTTCTGGGAGGAGACCTGATCTCCAAATTGATGGTCTTGTCCTATTTTGAACAGGGTGGACAGGCCTTTGCGGTGACACCTTTCTTTAATCTGGTGCTGGTTTTCAACCCGGGAATCAGCTTTGGCTTGTTTCAAAATCTGGGAGGCCCCTGGATTTTAATCGCTCTGACCGCCCTGATTACAGTGGGACTGCTGATCTGGCTTTTGCGTGATAAAGGGCTTGGACGCTCCGGCTCTATCGCCCTTGGGCTGGCGATTGGCGGGGCGATTGGCAATCTGATTGACCGCTTGCGTCTTGGCGCCGTGGTTGATTTTCTGGACTTCCACCTTGCAGGCTTTCACTGGCCAGCCTTTAATGTCGCAGACAGCGGGATTTCCATTGCCATGGTTCTTATTTTATGGCGCAGCTTTTTTGCCTCTAATAAAGACGCTGAAACGAAAGAAAATAAATGACCGATAGTCCACCGCTTAAAATTGTTGTGATCGGCTGTGGCTATGTTGGCTTGGTCACAGGGGCCTGTTTGGCCAGTCTGGGGCGCACGGTTGTCTGCGTTGATACCGATGTCCAGAAAGTTGAAGGCATTTTAAAGGGTCGCCTGCCGATCTATGAACCGGGCCTTGATGATCTGGTTAAAGCAGGCAAGGAATCGGGGCGGCTGTCTTTTGATACAAAACTTGATCAGGCCTTGTCCGGGGCAAAGGCGGCTTTTATTGCGGTTGGCACCCCGAGTGACCCGGAAACCGGACGGGCTGATCTGGTTTATGTGATCAAGGCGGCCGAGGATGTGGCCAAATTTGCAAGTAATGATCTGGTGCTGGTTCATAAATCAACCGTGCCGGTTGGGACTGGCGACCAGGTGGAGGGGCTTTTTGAATCAGGCACGCCTGACAGGCACCCCGCCTGTCAAATTGAAGTCGCCAGCAATCCCGAATTTCTGCGCGAAGGGCAAGCGATTGACGATTTTATGAATCCTGATCGCCTGGTTATCGGCGTCAATAGTGGACATGCTGAACAGGTGCTGCGAGATATCTATCGGCCTTTGACGGATCGCGGGGTGCCGATTTTGGTGATGGGTCGCCGTTCTGCAGAAATGGTAAAATATGCCGCCAATGCCTATCTGGCGATAAAAGTGGCTTTTGTGAATGAAGTGGCTGATATCTGTGAAAAGGGGCAGGCAGATATTGCTGATGTCGCGCATGGCATTGGCCTGGATCGGCGGATTAGCCCGCATTTTCTTTCAGTCGGGCCGGGATTTGGTGGCAGTTGTTTTCCCAAAGACACGTCCGAGATGGCCGGGCTGGCCCGGATGCTGGAACGACCCAGTCGCCTGATTGAAGCGGCGATTGACAGCAATAATGACAGAAAAAACAGCCTTGCCGCGCGGGTTGTCACGGCAATCGAGACCCATCATGTTGATAAATTGAGTGCTGAAAAATTATCAGGATGGACGATTGCCGTGCTTGGATTGACCTTTAAGGCTGGCACCGATGACATGCGAGACAGTGCGGCCCTGTCGCTGGTACCTGATTTGCTGGAGAGAGGCGCCATTATTCAAGCCTATGATCCCGAAGGCATGGAAAATAGTAAAAAACTCTTTGAGACTATTCTGGATAAAGAGGCTCAAAAACGGATTCATTATATGAAGTCGGTTGAGGCCGCTTTGCAACAGGCAGATTTGGCGGTTATCCTGACCGAATGGCCTGAATTTAGCCATCTGGCCCCGGACCTGCTTGAAAAGCTGTCGATGCGGTTGCTGCTGGATTTCAGAAATCTGTATGATCCGGCTATCTTTGCCCCGACCGAGGTTATCTATGCCAGCTTGGGTCGATAATATTGACCCGCTAATATTGGGCCGATAGCCTGTAATGACAGCTGATCACCAAGTTGAAATGTTAAGCCCGGCCTTTCAGGAGGCGGTTGCGCATCAGCGGCTTCTGGGCATTGATTATGGAAAGCGGCGTATCGGGCTGGCCCTTAGCGATATCAGCGGGCGGGTGGCTGCGCCGTTTGGCCATATCGCCGGGCGAAAATTCAGCCTTGATGCGCAGGAACTTCTAAATATTGCAAAAAAGCAAGGGGTGGCTGGACTGGTGATTGGCCTGCCGCTTGATCAGGATGGCCGGGTCGGGCCAAGTGCGCAGAGGGCCAGGACTTTTGGCTTTAATCTTGTGCGGCTGGCGGGGTGCCGCTTGCCCATCGGCTATTGGGATGAACGGTTTTCAACCCGGGCGGTTGAGCGTATGCTTATCAGCGAAGGAGACGTCAGCCGGGCCAATCGTGCGAAAAAGATTGATCAGCTTTCAGCAACCTATATTTTACAAGGCGCACTTGATTATTTGAATCAAACGCGTAAAACAGAGTAGCTTTATGGTTAAGGAGAACAGATAATGGCACTTGCAGCTTATACATTGCATAATCCGGCCCCCAGTCTGAGCGGCGTCTTATGGAATTCCGAAAAATCAGCATGGCTTCGGCCTGTTGTTTTGGCGGTGGTGGGCAGTCTGCTGTTGACGGTTTCTGCCAAATTGCAGGTGCCGATGTGGCCGGTCCCCATGACATTTCAAACGCTGGTGGTGCTGGCTCTTGGGGTTGCCCTTGGCCCGTGGCAAGCCTGTGCCGCGATTCTTCTGTATCTGACGCAAGGGGCTTTTGGCTTGCCGGTTTTTGCAGCAGGCGGCGGGCTTGCCTATTTGATCGGGCCAACCGGGGGCTATCTGGTCGGTTTTATCCCGGCGGCAATCCTGTGTGGCTATCTGGCGCGTCTGGGCTATGACCGGAATTTTCTGACCACAGGGCTTTCCATGATTGCTGGAAATATTGTTATCTATGCGCTTGGCCTGGCCTGGCTTGGTGGCATCATCGGCTATAATGTCAATCTGCTGGCAGTTGGACTTTTCCCCTTCCTGGGTGGGGATGTTCTGAAAATTATTCTGGCAACCGCAGCCTTCCCCCTGATCTGGCGGTTTTTGAGCCACCGCTAAATCATCAATCCGCCGGTTTACGCGGTTTTTACGCAGAAGCAGGATAAGGTGGCGTTAAATCTTTTCCTCTTGCGCCACGGAAAAACCGTGCGGGCCAGTGAGGTCGCCAATAGTGAGGATATGGGCGGTGTTTTATCCGGTGATGCCGCCCGCTATCTTTTACCACGCGGCGAAGAAGCCGCCGCCGGGCAAGGGGAATTTTTGACGCAAGCGGGCGTGCAGCTGGATTATATCCTCTGTTCGCCGGTCATACGGACCCGCCAGACATTGGCTGCACTCTCAAAGACTTTTGACACGTCTGCCTGTGCAATCACCTATCCGCCAGAACTTTATACCCATAGCGCGCCAGAGATTTTCTCCATGTTGCGCAATGATCCGCATCCTGGCGCCAATCGTCTGGTCATTGGCCATGAACCATGGATTTCAAGTCTGGCGCAGGGGCTTTGCCATCCACCCGATAAAAGCGAAGATAAAGACAGGCTGGCTGATTATCATTCCCTGCATAGTGGCTATCCAACCGGCAGCCTCACCTGGATAGAATTTTCCACTACAAGCTGGGGCGATCTTATGCCGGAAAGCGGGAAGCTGATGCGCTTTTTAAAACCGGTGCGCTCCGCCTGAACAACTGATTCTATTGTCAGGAAGCTGGCGCATATATTCTTTCTGCGCCTGTCCCCTGTTCACGCCTATCTTTCTTGTTTTGGCGCAAACTTTCAGACTTTAACTGACCACAGGCTGCCAGAATATTTTGCCCGCGTGGTCGGCGCACGGTTGCCGTATAGCCCGCTTTACGCAGAATAGAGGCAAAGGATTCAATCCGCCTGTCATCCGATGGGGCAAAATCGGACCCTGGCCAGGGGTTAAACGGAATAAGGTTAATCTTTGACGGGATTCCTTTTATCAGACGCACCAGTCGGCGGGCGGTTTCATCCTGATCATTGACTCCGTCCAGCATGATATATTCAAAGGTCACCCGGCGAGCATTGCTCAATCCTGGATAGTTCCGAATCGACTCCATGAGTGTTGCCAATGGATATTTGCGGTTAATTGGCACAAGGTGATTGCGCAACTCATCATCAACAGCATGCAGGGAAATGGCAAGGGCAACACCGGTTTCTTGACCAACGCGGGGGATTTCAGGAGCAACCCCGGCGGTTGAAAGGGTCACCCGCCGCCGACTTAGCGACAGCCCTTCACCATCCGTCATCAGTTTCAACGCTTCAATGACTGAATCGGTATTGAAAAGCGGCTCTCCCATTCCCATCATAACAACATTGGTGATTTGGCGGCGATCCTCGGTTTTATGCCAGTCATCCAGCTTGTCACGGGCCAGCATCAACTGCCCGACAATTTCGCCAGCTGTCAGGTTGCGCACCCATTTTTGAGTGCCGGTGTGACAGAATTTACAGGTCAGGGTGCATCCGACCTGGCTGGAAATACATAAAGTCCCCCGGCGTTCTTCAGGGATAAAGACCGTTTCGGCCTGGCTGCCGTCTTCAAAGCCAACCAGCCATTTTTGTGTGTCATCGCTTGCATGGAAATGATTGACGATCTTTGGTCGCGCCAGGGTAAAATTGCTGGCTAGTTCTGCCCGTAAGGTAGCGGGCAGATTTGCCATGTCCTGAAAGTCTGATCGGCCACGTCCATAAATCCAGCCATAAAGCTGGCGCGCCCGGAAGGCTGGCTGATTGAATCTTTGCAGCGATTCCGCCAGTTTGCTCCTATCTTGTCCTAAAAGGGAGTCCATATTGAAATTATTATTTACAGGCTGAGGCAACCATCTTGTGGGCAGCTGACACGCCGCTTAGTGAAAAAGTATCTGTTGTATCGGTTCCGCGCCGGGAGCGTGCCTTGACCACCATGGTCCGGCCTTTTTTCATGGCCGCGATAAAGTCTTCATCATCGCGGGGCTTTGAAAAAAGCGTATTGCCGTTGATTGACAGGTTAAAGCGCTGGTCCTTATCAATAACGGCGGTTGCGGCTGTTTTTGTATCCAGGGGATATCCCATGCGAAAGCTGACAACGCCGCTATAGTTATTTTCTGGCCGGAAGGTGACATAGGCGACGATATCTCCGCGTTGCGTATAGTTTCCGCGCGATTTTTTGGGCTCAGACCACATGGTGCAAACGGGTCCGGCATCGGTTTCGTAGCGATAGCCCGCCCAGTCTCGAAAAGTCCCCAGAACTTTTTCCTGCGCCTGCAGGCTAACTGGCTCTGCAAATAGAGCAAGCAGCAGAATAGCGAGAAGAGAACGAAAAAGGAAAACACGATTATTCACTGCGAACATTAGGTCCTGTCCTTTACATTTTGCCTTTTATATCTTGTTTATTAGAGGGGACGGATTGATGATCGTGCCTTGCGGTGGTTGGCGGAAAACCTTCCCCTTATTTCAGCTAAAGGCTTCATAGCCTCATTTTCGTAAAAATGCCAGCCGTTTTCATTCGTTTTATGCGTCCTGATTCTAACAAGTTGCTTGATTTTTCCGAATTAAGACCTGTATAGAATAATGGTATGTGAGTTAGGGGCATTTTTTGGAAGAGAATTTCTGGCGCAGTCTTACCTATGAGGATACGTTGAATATCATCAAAGAGCATTTCAATCTTGTTGTTTTGACAACAGAGACGCCACATCACTGTCATTTTGTGAGGGAGATCGGGGAGAAGTTTCCGATATCTCTTATTGTGAACGAGCAGCGGAAGCGGACTGCGGATTTTTCGACGGTCTGCGAGCTGGACAAGGAGACCGACGCCTATGAGTGCGAGCGCTGGTTTAAAGGCAAGACTCCTGCGCTTAAGGACTATGCGGATGTTTTTACGACAGAATCGGTTAATTCTGGGGAATCGTTGAAAAGGATCAAGTCTGCCGGGACTGATGTTGTCCTGGCTTTTGGAGTCGGGCGGATTGAGCCCGGCCTTGTCCAGTTAGCCCCGGACGCTGTTGTCAATGTGCAGGGAACCAATCCTGAGCAGTATCGGGGCCTTGATACGATTTACTGGGCTTGTTATCACGATGATTACTATAATCTGGCAGCCTCGCTGCATCAGGTTCTGGAGACAACCAATAGCGGGCCGGTCATTTTAAAGCACCGCTTCCTGCCTCCAAGAGAATCGCGCCTGTTTCAGCTGCGCTCAAACTTTTGCGAAAAAGCGATTGAGGCCACGATGACCGGGCTCAGCATGTTCAGTCACTTTGGCCAGCTTGTCGGGCAACCTCAACTTTATCGAGGCCGATTTTACTCCTTTATGCCGTCTTCACTCAAGCAGCGCATCAAGGATCGCTTTGAAAACTCGATTGAAGATTACTATACGAAAAATAAAATGTCCTGATATTTGGGCAATAACTGCCAGCAAAATGCCTCTGGCCTTGCAATGACACAGCATAATTCCCCGGATAGAGAAACCGTCCGCTCTCTGGTGCTGGGGGCAAAAGCTGCCCCGCCAGACTTTCAATGTCCCGACCCCTGGATGGTGCTGATTAAAGCCCGCTATCCAGATGCGCAATCCATCGGGAAAAAAGCCCAGCAACAGATAAAAACATGGGTTGATGAAACCCTGCAAGAGATCAAAGCCGATGATGCCTCCGGGAAAACAGAACTTCCTGTCGGGGATTCATCGCGGGTTCGTATCCTCCAGGCCTGTTTAAAAGAGAAGGGGCTGGATGGATATCTTTTAAACCGAAGCGATGAATATCTGGGGGAATATGTCGCACGCGCCGATGAACGGCTCTGGTATATCACCGGTTTTTCAGGATCAGCCGGCCTGTTGCTTGTCACCCGAAAAAAAGCCTTCCTGTTTGTCGATGGACGCTATCGCTTGCAGGCTCCCGATCAGACGGATTCTTCTATTGTGTCCTGCCAGAATTTGGCCATGGCAGAGATCGCCGAAACAGCACGGGCGCATTTGCCGAAAAAAGCCCGGCTGGGTTATGATCCCGGCCAGTTCAGCGTCGCTTCTCGCCGCAGACTTGCTGCCGCCCTGAATGAAAAAGCCCTAAATAAAGAAGAAACCAAAAACGGCAAAGCCGCATGGCAGGGCCAGCTTGTCCCGGTCTCCCCTAATCTGGTTGATGGATTCTGGACAGGAAATAAACAAACCAACCAATCCGGCCTATCGCACCCGCCCAATCCGCCCCGCCCGCCTGCGCCAACAGGTCTGGTGCGCCCGCAACCTTTGCGCTATGCCGGGGAATCAACCCGGGAGAAATGTAGCCGCATGGCTGCGCTCTTACGCGAAAAACAGGCCAGATATCTGGTTATATCTGCGCCGGACCTGATTTGCTGGCTATTGAATATACGCGGCAATGATGTCCCCAACTGCCCGCTTGTCCATGCGCGGGCTATCCTGTCATCAGACGGGCAGGTCAGCTGGTTTGTCGCCAAAGAAAAACTGGCTCTTTTGAAACCAAGTGATTTGCCGGACAATGTAACGGTGCGTCCTCTGGAACGTTTTTTCAAAACCTTAAAGAAAATCGCCGCCGAAAGCAGCAAAAAATCATCGGCAAAGACCCCTTTCATCTGGCTAGACCCACGCCAGACCCCGGATTCAGTCTTTAAAACCCTTTGCGACAATAAGGCCCGGATTCTGGAGGCCTCTGATCCGTGCGAACTGGCCCGCGCCCTCAAGAATACAGCCGAACAAAAGGGTATGGTCAACGCACATCTGCGGGATGGAGGGGCAATGATCCGCTTTTTGCACTGGCTTGATCAAGAAGTTGCTGCCCGCCGCTATCCGACCGAGCTTGATATTGACTCCCGGCTGATCAAGGAACGCGGAAAAGAAAAACTCTTTCGCGGTCCAAGTTTTGACACGATTGCCGGAAGCGGTCCCAACGGGGCCATCGTTCATTATCGCGCAACCGCTGAAAACCATCGGTCTTTAAAGGCGGGCGAACTGCTCTTGGTTGATTCCGGCGGGCAATATCATGATGGCACCACCGATATTACCCGCACCATCGCGATTGGTCGCCCGACCTCTGCCATGCGGCAGGACTATACCCGGGTCCTCAAAGGCCATATTGCTCTGGCCAGCCAGGTCTTCCCGGAAGGAACCAGCGGGGCTCAGCTGGATTGCCTGGCCCGCTCCGCTCTCTGGAAAGCAGGGCTTGATTACGCACATGGCACAGGTCATGGCGTTGGCGCCTATCTGAATGTCCACGAAGGCCCGCAGTCTATTTCTCATGGGGCGAGGGATATCGCCTTGCAGCCCGGCATGGTTTTATCGAACGAGCCCGGCCTGTATCGGACGGGTCACTATGGCATCCGCATCGAGAATCTGGTGCTGGTGCAAGGGGAAAAATTTGCAGGAGCAGATGATCAAAACCCCTTTTTATCCTTCAAGACGCTGACTCTTGTGCCTTTTGAGCGCAGACTTATTGACAAGCGGCTTTTAAATCGTGAAGAGATAGACTGGATCAATCAATATCATCAGCGCATTATGAAAGCGCATCAGAATTATCTGGAAAAATCCTGTCTGCACTGGCTTGAGCAGGCCTGCGCATTACTTTGAGATGATGGTATAAAAGAAGTAAAGAGGCGATGTCTGAAACAACCTCGGAATTGCAGCTAAAAGCGATCTATCGCTATCCGGTGAAAGGACTAAGCGGTGAATTGCTGGAAGAAGCCCGCTTGACTCCAGGCGACGGGATTATGGATGACCGTGCCTATGGTCTGCAACTGGCAAGCCCGACCCGGCCCGCTTCTTTTGCCCCTGCTGCACCGACTGCTTCATCGCCAAAAGATAACTGGCTGCCCAAGAAGAACTTCCTCAATCTTTTTAGAGACGACCAGCTGGCCCAGCTTGACAGCCATTATGACAGCAAAACCACCCTGCTGACGCTTGCCCGGCGTGGGCGCAAACTGGCTGCCGGGCATTTAAACAAACCCACCGGCCGCTTGCTGATTGAAAATTTCTTTGCCAGCTACCTTAAAACCGGCCCGCGTAGCCAGATCAAGGTGGTTAAAGCGCAAAAAACCGGCTTTTATGATAATAAAGCGGCGAAAATAAGCGTGATCAATCTGGCCTCGGTTGAAGATTTATCAAGCCGGGTGCTGCAAACCCCGGTTGACCCGCGCCGTTTTCGCGCCAATCTGCTGATTGAAGGCCTTCCGCCTTTTGGAGAATTTTCACGAATTGGCGATGTGTTTTCGCTTGGATCGGCGAAAATCCGGCTGACCGAGCGGATTGAGCGATGCCGCGCCACCACCATCAACCCGGACACCGGCGAAGAAGATATCAATGTGCCGCTGGCTTTACGGCGCGGCTATGGGCATATTGATTGTGGCGTTTATGCTGAAGTCATTGAAGGCGGCATTATTTATCCCGTTTAATCCCCCAATTTAACCTATAGACAGCTTAATCCATTAACAGTTAAAGAAAAATAATGAGCAGCTATTGCGATTTTGCCGAACAGAATCCGTTGCATAAAGCCTATCACGATCAGGAATATGGCTTTCCAGAAACCGACGAAACCCGTTTGTGCGAGCGGCTGTCGCTTGAAATCATGCAGGCGGGCCTGAACTGGGGATTGATTTTAAAAAAGCGGGATAGTCTTAATCAGGCCTTTAGCGGCTTTGAGGTTGATAAACTGCTGGCTTTTGACGAGACAGACCGCGCCCGGCTGCTGGCTGATCCGGGCATTATCCGTAACCGGCTAAAGATTGACGCCATCTTGCATAATGCCCGGGTGATCGCCGATATGCGGGAAAATTTTCAAGGTGGCTTTGCCGGATTCCTGGCGTCCCATCATCCGCGCACCAAAGAGGAATGGGTCCGGCTGTTTAAAAAGACCTTTCGCTTTACCGGCGGCGAAATCACTGGCGAATTTTTGATGTCAATCGGCTATCTTTCAGGAACCCATCGGCCAGACTGCCCGATTGCACAAAAAATCACCGCCCTTCATCCGCCCTGGATGCAGGTTTGAAAGTTATTTGATTTGGCGGGAGCTTGCCTATGACCCTACTTCGTCCGATTGTAACCCTTCGCGATTATTTGCTGCCGACCATGCGCGATACCCCGGCAGAAGCAGAAATCGTCTCGCACCGCCTGATGCTGCGGGCCGGGATGATTCAGCAGGAAACCGCCGGGATTTATTCCTGGCTGCCGCTGGGCTTCCGGGTTTTGAAGAAAATTGAACAGATTGTCCGCGAAGAGCAGGACCGTATCGGTCATGAAGCCCTGATGCCAACCCTGCAACCGGCTGATATCTGGCGACAGTCCGGGCGTTATGATGATTATGGCAAGGAAATGCTGCGCATCAAGGACCGCCATGACCGTGATCTGCTTTATGGGCCAACCAATGAAGAAATGATCACCCGGATGATGGCTTCGCATGTCAAAAGTTATAAAGACCTGCCGATGATGCTCTATCATATCCAGTGGAAGTTCCGGGACGAGATTCGGCCGCGCTTTGGGGTGATGCGCGGGCGCGAATTTTTGATGAAAGATGCCTATTCTTTTGATTTTTCACCAGAAGCCGGGCAACATTCGTATAACCGGCAATTTATCACCTATTTGAGAACCTATGCGCGGCTGGGCTTAAAAGCCGTCCCGATGGCGGCCGAGACCGGGCCGATTGGCGGTAAACTCAGCCATGAGTTTATTATTCTGGCAGAAACCGGCGAAAGCGCAATTTGGTGCGATAAAATGCTTCTGGAGCAAAATCTCTTGCAGGATTCGCTGGACCTTGAGGATGCGCAGGCAACGCAGGCCTATATTGACCAGCTGACTCAATATTATGCTGCGACCGATGATCAGCATGACGAAAAAGCCTTTATCGAACGGGTCCCGGAAGAACGCCGCACAAGCGCACGCGGGGTTGAAGTCGGTCATATTTTCTTTTTTGGCGATAAATATTCGGTGCCGCTCGGGGCCAATGTCTCGGCAAAAGATGGCAGTCTGGTTCCGCTTTTGTCGGGGTCCTATGGCATCGGGGTATCGCGTCTGCTTGGCGCGGTGATTGAAGCCAGCCATGACGAAAGCGGCATTATCTGGCCAAAGTCGATAGCCCCCTTCCATGCCGGAATCATTCTGATCAAACCCGATGATCCGCAACTGTCAGAGATGGCCATGACGCTGGCGCAGCGTCTGGTGGCGGCGGGTCTGGATGTGATGATTGATGATCGTGATGAACGGGTCGGCGTCAAATATGCGGACCTTGAACTGATTGGCCTGCCTTTTCTGGTTACGATTGGCCCGCGTGGGGCCGCCCGCGGCATGGTGGAGGTCAAAGCCCGCACCGGCGGAGAGGAGCGTCAGGAACTTTCACTGGAAGCTGCTATCAATTTTATGCTGGATCAAAAAGTGGCAGGTTAAAAACTTTCCACAGCTCTTCCCCCGTGTTCCACAGGGGGCAGATTTGTCCTTATCTTTGCCTCTACGTCGGAATCGGCTAAGGTAAGAATATGAGCGCAACAATCACACATTTAAGGCCTATCCAGCCGCCGCAAGATCGCGATCCGCAGGCAAATCCGTCTGAGAATCCTTCGGACCAACAGCGCGGCTATCGCCAGCTTCCTTATAATCTGGATGTTGAAATGGTGGTGCTTGGCGCGGTCCTGCGTAATAATCAGGCTCTGGAAGCCATCGAGAGCGAGTTGCTGCCAGAATATTTTTATGCCGCAGAACACCAGCGTCTGATGGACCAAATCCGCATCGTGACCAGCCGGGGGCAAATTGCCTCTCCGGCCACCTTGTCGCATGTTGCCGATGCGGACCCTTTGCTTGGTGAAGCGGGCGGCGGGCAATATCTTTTTGATCTGGCAGCCAATCTGGCCAATGTCGTCAATATTGGTCAATATGTCCAGGAATTAAAGGACCTCTATTTAAAACGGCAGTTGATTGCGATTGGCGAGGATGCGGTCAATGAGGCCCATGATCTCAGCGATCTGGATGCAACGGCTGTTCGCCAGATTGAAAAGGTTGAATCGCGTCTTTTTAATCTGGCAACCACGGGCGATGCAGAGCGCGCCCTTAGCGAGATCGGGGAGGCCGCAACCAGAGCCCTGGCCCAGATTGCTGATGCCAAGGAACGGTCCGGCAAACTTGTCGGGGTGACGACTGGCTTAAAGGATATTGACCGGCAGCTTGGCGGCTTACATCCGTCTGACCTGATTATCCTGGCCGGACGGCCGGGGATGGGCAAGACGGGTCTGGCGACCAATATGGCCTATAGTGCGGCGCGGGCCTATCAGGAGGCCCTTGAAAAAGCGGCTGAAATCAATGACGGGGCGCAAGTACTTTTCTTCAGTCTGGAAATGTCGGCTGAACAACTGGCTAATCGTATTTTATCAGAACGCACCGGCATTGCCTCTGACCGGTTGCGGCGCGGCGCGATTGAAAGGGCGGACCTTGACCGGATTGGTCTGGAAGCCGCCCGGTTGGCAGACTTGCCACTGGTGATTGATGATACCCCGGCGCTTTCAATATCGGCGATGCGCCAGCGGGCGCGCCGCCAGCAACGCCGCCAGGGATTGGGAATGATCGTTGTTGATTATTTGCAGCTGGTGGCCCCGCCGCCTGGAATGCGCCCTGAAAACCGGGTGCAGGAAGTCTCCGAAATCACCCGTGGCCTCAAGGCACTGGCCCGGGAGTTGAAAGTCCCGGTGCTTGCGCTTTCACAGCTTAGCCGCGGGGTTGAACAAAGGTCTGACAATCGGCCTATTTTGTCCGACTTGCGCGATTCAGGGTCGATTGAACAAGACGCCGATGTGGTCGCCTTTATTTATCGCGAAGAATATTATCTGAAAAACCGGGGGGAGCCGCAGCAGGGACCTGCGGAAAAAAATGACACCTATCAAAAGCGTCTCGACCAGTTTGAGCGGCGGCGCATGAAGACACGCAATATCGCTGAATTTCTGATTGAAAAACAGCGGCACGGCCCGACAGGTAAAGTGGAGCTTTACTTTGACAGTGCGCTTATTCGCTTTGGCGATCTCGACAGAGCGCACGACTAGGGTCAGGACCCTAAATATTTAATCAGTAGCGGTGTGGCGGGCGTTCAAGGCCGCACGCAAGGTGCCATCATCCAGATAGTCAAGCTCCCCGCCAACCGGGACTCCGTGCGCCAGCCTTGTGACTGTAATCTGGCGTTCTTTCATCAATCCGGCCAGATAATGCGCTGTCGCCTGGCCTTCAACCGTCAAGTTGGTTGCCAGAATAACTTCTGTGATCGCGCTTTTTTCTGGCGATGCTGGCCGGTTTAACCGTTCCAGAAGAATCGCGATGGATAAATCTTCGGGGCTGATGCCGTCCAGGGCTGATAACCGCCCGCCCAGCACATGATAGCTGCCACGAAATCCGCCTGCCCGTTCGATGGCCCAGAGATCGCCGACTTCCTCCACAATACATAAAACCGAATGATCGCGGCTGTTGTCCTGACAGATGGCACAAGGATCGCTGGTATCAATATTCCCGCAATGCTGGCAGGTGCGAATAGCGGCGGCAACATCGGCCAGGGCTTGCTGCAAGGGAAGCAGCAGCGTATCCGGGCGTTTGATCAAGCTCAGGGCCAGTCGCCGGGCAGAGCGAGGTCCCAGCCCGGGCAAGCGGGAAAAAAGACGAATCAATCGATCAAGCTCGCGCATTTGCGTCCGAAAATTACTAAGGGGTGAATGAGATTATTTTTCAGGTGGCGGGTTTCGGCCCGAAAAACAAGAAAAATCTGTTTATCTTTTGTCCAAGACCTGCTGGAGATGCAATCCCGGCTTATCTTGACACTCTGGCTTTGGCCTCGTAAATAGGCGGGCAGAGGGTGTGGGCTGATGAAATATATGCAAGAGTGAACGAGAAAGCACGCGGCTTTACAATAATGGAAATCTTCACACATTCTGGCGATTTGCCTCCGGCGAGTGATTCGACTGTTTCCGGATTATATACAACGCAGCAACTTGCGGTAGATACTGAGACGCAGGGGTTGAATACGCAGGCGCATCGGCTGTGCCTGGTTCAACTTTGTGCGGAGGACGGGGTCTGTCATCTGGTCAAGCTGGAGGCAAAGGACTATGCGACCTGCACGAATTTAAAGAAGTTGTTGAGTGACACGTCGAAGCAGAAGATTTTTCATTATGCGCGTTTTGACGTTGCGGCTTTGCAATATTGGCTGGATATCGAGGTATCGCCGATTTACTGCACGAAGATAGCGTCGAAGCTTGTGCGGACTTATAGTCAGGCGCATGGATTATCGACGGTGGTTCACGAGTTCCTGGGCATTTCCTTAAAGAAGGAGCAGCAGAGTTCGGACTGGGCGCGTCCTCATTTGAGTGAGTCGCAGAAGCTTTATGCGGCGAGTGATGTTTATTATCTTCACCGGGTCAAGGAGCATCTGGACCGGATGTTAAAGCGTGAGGGGCGTGAGGAGTTGGCGCAGGCCTGTTTTGATTTTCTGAGTCATCGGGTTGAGATTGACGGGCTTGGTCACCCGGAGGATATTTTCGCACATTGAGCGACATTTGAAAGGAAGTATGATGGCCATACGGGTTGCGATTAACGGGTTTGGACGCATTGGGCGGCTGGTTTTGCGGGCAGCGATTGAGAGTGGTCGCAAGGACATTGAGTTTGTCGCGATTAATGATTTGGGGTCGACGGCTGCGAATGCGCATCTGTTGGAGTATGACACGGTGCATGGTATTTTGCCGGGCGGGGTGCGTTCCGGGGAGGATTGGCTTGATGCGGGTGCGGGCCGGATTAAAGTCACGGCAGAGCGCGATCCGGGCAATCTTCCGTGGAAGGAACTGGGCATTGATGTTGCGCTGGAGTGCACGGGTATTTTTACGGCCAGAGATAAAGCGGCGGCGCACCTGGAGGCTGGAGCCAGCCGGGTTCTGGTGTCTGCGCCAGCTTCGGGGGCTGATTTGACGGTTGTTTATGGAGTCAATCATCAGCAGCTTTCCAAAGAGCATAAGGTGGTTTCCAATGCCTCTTGCACGACAAATTGCCTGGCCCCGGTGGCCTATGTGCTGAATAAAGCCCTCGGGATTGAGCAGGGCTATATGACCACGGTCCATTCCTTTACCGGTGATCAGCGCACGGTTGATACCTTGCACAGTGATTTACGGCGCGCCCGCACGGCTTCACAAGCGATTATCCCGACCTCGACCGGGGCAGCGCGGGCGGTGGGACTGGTCTTGCCGGAGCTTTCAGGCCGGCTGGATGGAACCGCAATCCGGGTGCCGACCCCGAATGTCTCGTTGATTGATTTTACCTTTACATCAAAACAACCGACCACGGCTGAAGACGTGAACGGGTTTATCGCCGAAGCGGCTGCAAAGGCCCCGCTGAAAGGGATTTTGACCACCAATGAACGGCCGCTGGTGTCGGTTGATTTCAACCATAATCCGGCCAGTTCGGTCTTTGACTTGACCCAGACCCAGGTGATTGATGGCAAGTTTATCCGTATTCTGTCCTGGTATGACAATGAATGGGGCTTTTCCAACCGGATGTCAGACACGGCGGTTGCGCTTGGACAGCTTGGCTAGTCTTGCTTGTAACGGGTGAATATCAGCCAGCATTTTATCATGAATCTTCCCAGCTTAAGCCAATATGGAGCGGGGCTTAAAGATAAAAAAACCCTGCTGCGGCTGGATTTGAATGTGCCGCTAACGAATGGAAAAGTCGGCGATGCCACACGG
The DNA here is from genome assembly GCA_965229605.1 of Alphaproteobacteria bacterium. GTDB lineage: Bacteria > Pseudomonadota > Alphaproteobacteria > CBDDJK01 > CBDDJK01. The sequence continues at coordinate 204,483 of OZ245892.1, forward strand.
ATTGAGCGCAGCCTGCCTACCTTGAAATTTTTATCGGATGCCGGGGCGCGGGTGGCCATTTTATCGCATCTTGGCCGCCCGAAAGGGAAAATGGTCCCGGAATTGTCGCTGGCCCCGCTGATTCCGGCTTTGGCTGAACAGGGCGTGACAAATATCAGCCCGGACGTTGTGACGCAATGGGACAAGGCCTCTGCGGAACTTGACAATGATTATCGGATGGTTCTGGTTGAAAATCTGCGTTTTGCACCGGGCGAGGAAGAAGATAGTCCCGATTTTGCGGCGGCACTGGCAAAAGGTTTTGATCTTTATGTCAATGATGCCTTTTCCTGCGCGCATCGGGCGCATGCGTCGGTCCATGCGCTGGCCCGTCTGCTGCCCGCTTATGCCGGGTTTAACCTGGAGGCCGAGGTCGCCGCGCTTGAATCAGCCCTTGAAAAGCCGGAACGCCCGGTGATGGCGATTGTTGGCGGGGCCAAAGTTTCAACCAAACTGTCGATTTTGACTCATCTGATCACCCGGCTGGATTATCTGGCGATAGGCGGCGGCATGGCCAATAGTTTTCTGGCGGCACAGGGGGTTGAAGTCGGGGCCTCTTTATGTGAATGGGATCAGCTGGATGTTGCCAGAAACGTGCTTGATTCTGCCAAAAAAGCAGGCTGCGAAATTTTATTGCCGAGCGATGTTGTGCTTGGCAAAAACCTGACCGCAGGTCAACCACGCCGTCAGGTCCGGCTGGGAGAAGACCAAGCGATTAAAAAAGACGATATGATTCTGGATATTGGCGATGAGACGATTGCCCATCTTGGCGAGAAGTTGCGGGCCTGTCGCACGCTTTTATGGAACGGGCCGCTGGGTGTTTTTGAAACGCCGCCGTTTGATGAAGGCACCAACCGGCTGGCGATGCTGGCGGCTGAACAGACAAAAAAGGGCGATCTGCTGTCGATTGCCGGGGGCGGCGACACGCTGGCGGCCCTTAATCATGCGCTAAAAACTAATGATCCCATGATAGGAATGAGTTATGTTTCGACCGCAGGCGGGGCTTTTCTGGAATGGCTGGAAGGACGACCCCTGCCGGGCATTGAAGTCTTGCGCCAATCTCCCTCTGGACATTCTCAGGCTTAAAGGAACAGATTGAACTTAAAGGAACAGATTGAATGGTCAAGATTGCCCCGTCCCTGCTTGCAGCCGATTTTTCCCGTCTTTCAGAAGAAGTCCGTGCGATTGAAAAAGCCGGGGCTGACTGGCTGCATCTGGATGTGATGGATGGGCATTTTGTCCCCAATCTGTCTTTTGGCCCGGCGGTTATTCAGGCCTTGCGCCCGCATTGCGGTCTTCTTTTTGACACCCATTTGATGATTGAACCAGCAGATTGCTATATTCCGGCTTTTGTGGCGGCAGGGGCCGAGCGTATCATCGTCCATCAGGAAGCCGGGGTTCATCTGGATCGCACCATTCAAGCCATCAAGGATCAGGGAGTCAAGGCAGGGGTGGCGCTTAACCCGGCAACGCCGCTCCATAGTCTGGTGCATATTCTGGATCAGGTTGATCTGGTGCTTTTGATGAGTGTCAATCCCGGCTTTGGCGGGCAGCGTTTTCTGCCCTATATCACAGACAAGGTGAAGGCCTTATCTGATATGCGCTCTGATAACGGTTTTTTGATCGAGGTCGATGGCGGCGTCACCCCTGAAAATGCGCCGGACCTGATTGCTGCCGGGGCTGATGCCCTGGTCGCCGGATCGTCCGTTTTTGGAACACAAGACTATAAACAGGCTATTGCATCATTGCGCGGGTGACGTTCAATTACTCTTCTTGGGATTCTTCATCCTCTTGCCAGTTATCAAGCTCTTCCGGGTCAATCGACAAAGCCTCGGCCAGGCGCATTTTCAACCGATTGCTTGGAACTTTTAATCCACATTCAATTTTGCTTATATGGCTCAGTGAGACCCCAACCGTTTCAGCCAGGCTGCGCTGCGATATATTGCGCCATTCCCGATAGACTTTAAGCGGGATTTCGCCTGCGCTCATCCGCTCAACAAGCACAAACGGACGATAATCCTCTGCCTTGTCAGGCTCCACTGCCAGCAGCATTGCCAGCGTTTCATCATCAAGATCGGCTTTGTCAAAAGTTTCCGAGAACTTTTGCCATATTTCAAAGGGAAGAACCACAAAAGCAGGGTTTTCGCCATGATAAAGAATTTGTGGTTTTTCCATTTTCTTGTTCCTTAATTATAGGTCGTTGTGCTTTTGCGGACCAGATTTGTTATCTTCACTTTATCACCCTCGACAGAAAAGAAAATACGGTAGTTGCCAACGCGCAGTCTGTAACCCTCCCGGCCCTTTAGCTTGGCAATGTCAAGGTTAGCTTCCCAAGGTTTTTCAAGGCGTTTTGCAGATTGAACAATGCGTTTTGCATCAGCAGCCGGAATTTTCGCAATCGCTTTTCCAAACTGCTTATGAAAGATAACCTGCATTGGCTTTTCGCTTCTATATATGACTATATAATACTATTGAGGTCTATCATCAAGAAAAATATAGCTCCTAAAAATTATAACAGGCGAAAGACTATGTCACGTCAAAGTCGGCGGCCGTAAGCTGGCTGCTGGTAATCCCGGTCATTTCAATCTCCATATCAACAGACCCGTTGCCGTCTGTGTCGATTTGCAGGATATTGCTGGTGCTATCGGCAAATCCAGCCTGGGCATTGCCAGAAGCCGTGAAGCTATTGACCGACAAATCACCCTGATAGCTGAAGGTGCCAGAGAAAAACCCTTCAAAACGCAAGGTATCAGTCGCGACATCAAAGTCGGTGATCGTATCGCGCGATGAAGCCGTTGAATCGCTAATTTCATCGTAAAAGACAATATCATTCCCCGCACCAGTTTCAATCGCATCAGCCCCGGCACTGGCGTCAAATGTTTCAGCAGCCGCGTATCCGGTGATTGAATCGTCATACTCGCTGCCGATAAAGACCGAGAACCACCCGCCTTCTGCCATCGTCACCCCTCTGGTCATATGCGCAGCCGTCAGTGTGTCAAATCCGCCTCCAGAATTCAGGCTTTCTCCATCATCATAATAATAAATAGTATCATCGCCGTCTCCACCGCGGATGAAGTCGCCGCCGCCTTTGCCGTCAATCACATCATCCCCACCCTCCCCAAAGATTGTGTCATAAATCCCGCTAACACCATATAGCGTATCATTGCCGTCTCCTGCGTTGATCCAGCCACTGCCATTTGCATTCAAGGTCAGCGTATCATTGCCTGACCCGCCTATAAGAACCTCAACCTCTGTGATATTTGAAGCACCCGCATCAATGGTGACATCGCTGGTCTCATTGCTCGCATCAATCGTATCATAGCCGCCGCCGCCGCCATCAATCGAGGCAAAACCTGCGCGATAAATGAAAACATCATTCGCCGTGCTGCCCGCCAGAACATCAGAACCGCCACCGCCATCAATGGTATCCACACCGCCATTGCCATAGATTGTTTCGGCGGCGCTGGTGCCGGTCAGGACGTCGTCAGCCGCGCCGCCTTCGATAATTTCAATGCCTGTCCAGCCATTGGCGTCAAGGTCAATGGTCACGCTGGTGGTTTCGCTGGCGGCTGAAAGCGTGTCTGTGCCCTGCCCGCCCTCAACCGAAGCCAGCGCACTGTCATAGATAATCGTATCGTCTCCATCACCGCCAAGCAGCGTATCGCCGCCGCCTTGCCCGGAAAGCGTGTCATCGCCGTCTCCGCCTTCCAGAACATTGGCCGTGCTGTCACCCGTTAACGTATCGCCCTGGCTGCCGCCTGTGATATTTTCAAAGCCTGACCAGCTGCCGCCAGCCCCGACCGTATAGATAAAGGCCGCAGTCTGGTTGGAGGCATCCAGCGTATCAATACCACTGCCGCCATCGACACTGCTGTCGCTGCTGTCATAGATGATCACATCATCGCCGTCGCCACCAGACAACACATCAGACCCGGCGGCCCCATCAAGTGTATTGGCCGAGGAATCGCCGGTCAGGCTATCCGCGCTGGCACTGCCGACAAGATATTCAATATTGCTCCAGCCCGAGGTCGCAAGATTGATCGTGGCGCCGCTGCTGGCACTGGCAGCCGTGAGCGTATCATAATCTGCCCCGCCATCGACCGAAACCAGACCACTGTTATAGATAATCGTATCATCGCCATCGCCACCAGAAACACTATCGCCACCACCGCCTGCGTCAATAATGTCATTTCCCCCATTGCCATTGATGGTATTGGCGCCACTGTCGCCGGTCAATGTGTCGGCATCACTGCCGCCATCCAGCTGTTCAATATTCATCCAGACGGCATCTGCAAGACTGATGGTGACGGCTGATCCCGTGCCACTGGCATCCAGGATATCATGGTCGGTGCCACCATCCACCAGAGTAAAATCACCATAATAGACGATGGTGTCATTTCCGGCTTCGCCATAAATTATGTCACCGCCACCGCCCGCATCAATCACATCATCGCCGCTATTGCCATTGATGGTATTGGCGGTGCTGTCTCCGGTCAGGGTGTCGGCCTGGGTGCTGCCCGTCAGCTGTTCAATATTCATCCAGATACTGTCGCCCAGACTGATGGTGACGGCTGATGCTGCGCCACTGGCATCAAGGATATCATGATTGGCCCCGCCATCAACCGCAGCAAGATCATCGTAATAGGTGATGGTATCGCTTCCAGCCCCGCCATAGACGCTATCGCCACCACCCCCGCCATCAATCACATCATCGCCGTTATTGCCATTGATGGTATTGGCGGCACTGTCGCCAGTCAGGGTATCGGCGTCACTGCTGCCGTCCACCTGTTCAATATTGGTCCAGCCCGAGGTCGCAAGATCAATGGTAACCCCGCTGCTTTCACTGGCAGCCGTCAATATGTCATGGTCGGTCCCGCCATCAAGGGCAGCAAGATCACTATAATAGGTGATGGTATCGTTTCCAGTGCCGCCCGAAACATCATCACCCCCGCCACCGGCATCAATCACATCATCGCCGCCATTGCCATTGATGGTATTGGCGGCATTGTCGCCGCTTAATGTGTCGGCATCGCTGCCGCCATCCAGCTGTTCAATATTCATCCAGATACTGTCGCCCAGACTGATGGTGACGGCTGATCCCGCACCACTGGCATCCAGGATATCATGATCAGTTCCGCCATCGGCTGAGGCATAATCGGCCTGATAGACAATGGTATCCTCTCCGGCTCCACCATCAATAATATCACCGCCGCCGCCGCCATCAATCACATCGGCGCCGTCATTGCCATTGATGGTATTGGCGGTGCTGTCGCCGGTCAGGGTGTCGGCATTGCTGCTGCCTTCGACCTGTTCGATATTGGTTAAACTGGCATCCGCAAGATTGATGGTTGCCGCGCTGCTGGCATTGGCGGCGGTCAATATATCATGGTCCGCCCCGCCATCCGCCGCAACAAGGTCATCATAATAGGTGATGGTATCATCGCCATCGCCACCAGAAATATTGTCACCTCCGCCGCTCGCATCAATCACATCATCGCCCGCATTGCCATTGATGGTATTGGCGGCACTGTCGCCAGTCAATGTATCGGTATCACTGCTGCCATCCACCTGTTCAATATTGGTCCAGCCCGAGGTCGCAAGATCAATGGTAACGCCGCTGTTTTCATTGGCGGCTGACAATATGTCATGGTCGGTCCCGCCATCAACATCGGCAAGATCACTATAATAGGTGATGGTATCGTTGCCAGTGCCGCCATTAACATTATCACCGCCGCCCCCGGCATCAATCACATCATCGCCGCCATTGCCATTGATGGTATTGGCGGCACTGTCGCCGGTCAGGGTATCGGCGTCACTGCCGCCATCAAGCTGTTCAATATTCATCCAGACCGCATCGGCCAGACTGACGGTGACGGCTGATCCCGTGCCACTGGCATCCAGGATATCATGATCAGTCCCGCCATCGGCTGAGGCATAATCGGCCTGATAGACAATGGTATCCTCTCCGGCCCCGCCATCAATAATATCACCGCCACCGCCGCCATCAATGATATCGGCACCGTCATTGCCATTGATGGTATTGGCGGTGCTGTCGCCGGTCAGGGTGTCAGCATTGCTGCTGCCTTCGACCTGTTCGATATTGCTGAAACTGGCATCAGAAAGGTCAATGGTTGCTGCGCTGCTGGCACTGGCGGCGGTCAATATATCATGATCAGCCCCGCCATCCACTGAACTATAATCAGCCTGATAGATAATCGTATCGCTTCCGGCCCCGCCATTAACGCTATCGCCGCCACCCCCGCCATCAATGATATCCGCGCCGTCATTGCCATTGATGGTATTGGCATCACTATTTCCGGTCAGGGTATCATCATCGACACTGCCATCCACCTGTTCAATATTGGTCCAGCCCAATGTATCAAGATCAATGTTGACTGCACTGCTGGCACTGGCTGCCGTCACGATATCATGGTTGGCCCCGCCATCAACATCAGCAAGATCATCGTAATAGGTGATGGTATCGTTTCCAGTGCCGCCATTAACATTATCGCCGCCACCACCGGCATCAATCACATCATCGCCGCCATTGCCATTGATGGTATTGGCGGCACTGTCGCCGCTTAATGTGTCGGCATCTCCGCCCCCATCAAGCTGTTCAATATTCATCCAGACCGCATCGGTCAGACTGACAGTGACGGCTGATCCTGTGCCACTGGCATCCAGGATATCATGATCAGAACCGCCATCGGCTGAGGCATAATCGGCTTGATAGACAATCGTATCGGTCCCGGCCCCGCCATCAACAATATCACCGCCGCCGCCGCCGTCAATCACATCAGCGCCGTCATTGCCATTGATGGTATTGGCGGTGCTGTCGCCGGTCAGGGTGTCGCCGGTGCTGCTGCCTTCGACCTGTTCGATATTGCTTAAACCGGCATCCGCAAGATTGATGGTTGCCGCACTGCTGGCACTGGCGGCAGTCAATATATCATGGTCCGCCCCGCCGTCCGCCGCAACAAGATCATCATAATAGGTGATGGTATCATCGCCATCGCCACCAGAAATGCTATCGCCGCCGCCGCCCGCATCAATCACATCATCGCCGTCATTGCCATTGATGGTATTGGCGGCATTGTCGCCAGTCAATGTATCACTGTACGTCCCGCCATCAAGCTGTTCAATATTGCTCCAGTTGGCATCCCCAAGATTGATGGTGACGCTTGATCCAGAACCACTGGCATCCAGGATATCATGGTCCAGGCCCCCGTCAGCCAGGGTAAAATCACTGTAATAGAGGATCGTGTCATCGCCGCCTCCGGCATTGACCGTATCGCCGCCGCCGCCCGCATCAATCACATCATCGCCGTTATTGCCATTGATGGTATTGGCGGCATTGTCGCCGGTGAGCGTATCCGCGCTGCCGCCGCCGTCAAGCTGTTCAATATTGCTCCAGATACCATCTCCAAGATTGATGGTGACGGCTGATCCGGTGCCACTGGCATCCAGGATATCATGGTCACCCCCGCCGTCTGCCAGCGCATAATCGGCTTGATAGATAATGGTATCACTTCCACCCCCGCCATAAACGCTATCGCCGCCGCCGCCGCCGTCAATCACATCAGCCCCGTCATTGCCATTGATCGTGTTGGCGGTGCTGTCTCCGGTGAGAATATCAGCATTGCTGCCGCCTTCAATCAACTCAATCCCGGTCCAGCCGGAACCGCCCAGATCAATGGTCAGGCTTGACCCAAAGCTGCTGGCATCCAGGATATCATACCCGGCCCCGCCCTCAACAGTGACAAGATCGGTGTGATAGATGATGGTATCGTCTCCATCGCCCCCATAAACATCATCGCCACCGCCAGCCGCATCAATCACATCATCGCCGTCATTGCCATTGATCGTATTGGCGGCCCCATCTCCGGTCAATGTATCATCATAGGAACTGCCATCCAGCTGTTCAATATCCTGGAAGGTGGCATCGCCAAGATTGATCATAACGTCCCGCAGGGCGGCACTGGCATCAAGGATATCGTGACCCAGATCGCCATCAACAGCAGCAAGATCACTGTAATAGGTCACGGTATCGTCGCCGTCTCCGGCATTGACCGTATCACCGCCACCGCCCGCATCAATCACATCATCACCGTCATTGCCATTGATGGTATTGGCTGCCGTGTCTCCACTCAGGGTATCGTCATAAATGGTGCCATCAATCTGTTCAATGTCACTCCACAGGTCCTCATCAAGATTGATGGTCACAGAAAGATTTTCATTGGTCGCGCTGATTATGTCATGGCCGGTGCCGCCATCAACCGACGCATAATCTTCCTGGTAGATAATCGTATCATCGCCGTCTCCGCCCGTGATCGTGTCACCACCGCCGCCGCCATCAATCAGATCATCGCCGTCATTGCCATTGATATTATTGGCGGCACTGTCTCCGGTCAGGGTGTCATGGTCGGTACTGCCGTCAATCTGCTCAATATCCGTCCAGAGAAGATCGCGAAGGTCTATCGTCACCGAAGACCCAAAATTATGGGCATCAAGCGTATCCGTGCCATCGCCGCCATCAACAAGAGCCAAGCCTGAATCATAGGCAATAATATCATTGCCTCCCTCTCCATAAAGCGAATCAGCCCCGCCGCCGCCGCTGATATAATCATCGCCGTCCCCGCCAAGCAGGATATTGTCTGCGGTGTCCCCGTATATGGTATCGTCATACTGGCTGGCCCGGAAAGCTTCGATATTCAGATACATCGAATTGGCAGCATCATAGAAAATCGCCTCGCTGGCCGTGCTGGCATCTATCGTGTCGGTGCCAGCGCCACCGTCTATTTCCAGATCATCGTTGTCCAGTTCAATGATATCATCGCCATTGCCGCCATAGAGGAAATCGCCACCCTCTCCACCAATAATCACATCATTGCCGTCTCCGCCATTGATCGAATTGGCCCCGTCCGTGCCGGTCAGACTGTCGTTGCCGGTGCCGCCAACAATATTCTCAAAATTGCTGATCCCCTGGCTGGCATCATCCAGCGAAACCGTCAGATCAATGGTTTCACCGCTGGCATCCAGAAAATCCTCCCCGCCGCCGCCATCAAGCGAGGCAGCCTGGCGATTATAGATCACCGTGTCATCGCCTTCGTCGCCATAAATCTCGTCATCGCCGCCGCCGCCGTCAAACACATCATTGCCAGCCCCGCCGCGCAGCACATTGCTTTCAAGCCCACCCGTCAGTATGTCATTGCCGCTGCCGGTCGAGACATTTTCAAAATTGAGATACACCGTATTGGCTTGCGTGAGATCAAGGGTAAAATCCTCGTTAGACGCACTGGCATCCAGCGTATCCTCGCCAATCCCGCCATCCGCCACAACCATATCGCTGGCCCACTGGATCGAATCATTGCCCGCCCCGCCATCAATCGAATCGCCGCCTGCATTGCCTGCAATGATGTCATCGCCTGCCCCACCACTCAGCTTGTTGGCGGTCCCATCGCCGGTAATCACATCGTTATAGTCAGACCCGACAACAGTTTCGGCAGATAAAAAGTCACTGCCACTGAGGTCAACCGTCAGCGCGCTGGTCGCATAGGCGCCATCCAGAATATCATCGCCGTCTCCGCCATCTGCACTCACGGTATCCGCATCAATATATAAGGTATCGTTGCCTTCCCCGCCTTTCAGGGTGTCGCCGCCGCCATAGCCATAAAGGACATCATTCCCCTTGCCGCCTTCAAGATTATTGGCGGCACTGTCGCCGGTTAGCGTGTCATCGCCTTCACCGCCAATAATCGATTCAAAATCCGAAAAAGTCCCGCCGGGATCAGAAATATCAATCATCACCGCCGTTGAAAACTGACTGGCATCAATCGTGTCATTGCCTTCGCCACCGGTTAAAAAGACATCGCTATTGTCATAAATCAGGACATCATCGCCCGCCCCGCCATCCAGACTGTCGGCGCCGTTGCCACCTTCCAGCGTGTCATTGCCAGCCCCCCCTTGCAGAAGATCATCGCCCTCACCACCGTTTAGCGTGTCGTTTCCATCGCCGCCTTCCAGCGTGTCTGCCCCGTCATCCCCGGATAATATATCCTCCCCAATGCCGCCCATAATTGTGTCGGCCTCATTGCCGCCTGAAAGCGTATCGTTGCCATCTCCGCCATCCAGCGAATCTGCGCCATCGCCGCCATTCAGGGTGTCGTCTCCGGAATCTCCGGAAAGAATATCTATCCCCGCATCGCCATCAATCGTGTCATTCCCGGCCCCGCCAGAAAGATTGTTTTCATTCTGATCACCGGTCAAGCTATCATCGCCGCTGCCGCCAATCAGAGCTTCAAACCCCTGATAAACCGCTGTCGTATCGGTTAAATCCAGCGTGACAGCATCGGTAAGGCTGCTGGCATCCAGCGTATCACTCCCCGTCCCCCCATCAAGGCTGCTGTCAATATCATGGTAGGTGATAATATCATCGCCATCCCCGCCATCTATCGCATCTATGCCCTCGCCACCATCTATCGAATCATTGCCGGTGCCGCCTTCAATCTGGTCATTACCCGCCCCGCCGGTGATCTGGTCATTACCCGTCCCGCCTGTGATCTCGTCATTGCCCGCCCCGCCTGAAAGCACATCATCGCCGTCATCGCCGGTTAAACTGTCATTGCCGCCGCCGCCGCTGAGCGTGTCATTCCCGGCCCCGCCTTCAAAGATATTGTCAGACTCCCCGCCGGTCAGGACATCATTGCCACTGCCGCCGCTGATCCCTTCAATATTGGATACAACGTCTGATGTCTCCAGATCGACGCTAAAGGCCAGGCTGCTGGAACCCAGATCAAGGATGTCATTGCCAGCCCCGCCGTCAATGACCGTATCCGCCGCATCGTAAACCAGCCTGTCATCCCCGGCTCCGCCGTATAATTCATCGGCTCCGCCGCCGCCGTCCACAGTGTCATTGCCCGCAGCCCCCCGCAGCACATTAACCTCACCATCGCCGGTCAGCGTATCATTGCCATCGCCGCCAGTCAGATTTTCAAAATTGCTGAACATCGTCCCGGTTGCCGAAAGATCAAGGCTCACATCCTCTGTGGTGCCACTTGCGGTCAGGGTATCGGTGCCGTCCCCGCCGTCTGCGCTGGCCAGATCAATGGAATAGGTGACAAGATCGTTGCCGTCTCCGCCATTTAAGGTATCAGCACCACCGCCACTGTTTAAGGCATCATTCCCGGCACCGCCATCAAGTATATTGGTCTCGGTATCGCCCATCAGCGTGTCATTGCCGCTGCCGCCCGTCACCTGTTCAATGCCCATATAGGTGTCAGTGGAAAGGTCGATGCTGAAATCCTCTGTTTCAGCACTGCCATCAATCACATCCGACCCGTCGCCGCCGCTTACCGATGACAAGTCATTATAATAGATGATGGTATCGTCGCCATCGCCGCCATCTATGCTATCGCCGCCGCCGCCCGCATCCAGCGAATCATTGCCGTTGCCGCCCGTCAGCATGTCACTGTCATCACCACCAGTCAGGATATCATCGCCATCGCCGCCATCCAGCGAATCATTGCCGTCCCCGCCGGTCAAACTGTCGTTGCCACTGCCCCCCGATAACATATTATCGTTGTTATCACCGGTCAGTGTATCGTTGTTGCTGCCGCCTTCTATATTCTCGAAACCCGAAAAAACATTTTCGGAATCAGAAAGATCAAGGGTCACGGCGGTTGAAAGCAGGGCGGCACTCAAAGTGTCCGTCCCCGCGCCGCCGGTTACGGACAGATCGTCCATGTCATAGCCGATCACATCGTCGCCATCGCCGCCGGTAATGGTCTGGGCGGTTGAATCGCCATGAATGGTATCGTTGCCGGTGCCGCCGGTAATTTGTTCAATATTGGTGAATCCGCTTGTCGCAAGATCAATGGTTGTATCAACCGTCTGCGCGCTGGCATCCAGATGGTCGTGGTCACTGCCGCCATCCAGCGCAACAAATTCACTGTCAAATATAATGGTGTCGTTGCCGCTGCCAGCTGCAATGCTGTCCCCGCCGGTGCCGCCGGTCAGCGTATCATCGCCATCGCCGCCCGTCAGCGTGTCCGCCCCAATGCCGCCGTCAATCACATCGTTGCCATCGCTGCCGGTTATGACATCATCCCCGGCATTGCCTGAAATATTTTCGGTGTCACTGGTGCCAACCACCGTATCATCCAGCGAGGTCCCGATCACGGTTTCAAAACCGGTCACCGTGCTACTGAGATCGGACATATCAAAATCCATCGCCTGGACTGAATTGGTTCCATCCAGCGTGTCATTGCCATCGCCGCCCATGATGCTGCTGTCGCTGGCATCAAAAATGATGATGTCGTCTCCGTCCCCGCCATCAAGCGCATCGCTGCCATCGCCGCCATCCAGTGTGTCTTTCCCGGCATTGCCGTTGATCACATTATCCCCGGCATCGCCTGTCAGAATATCCGCCCGGGTGCCGCCTTCAATATTTTCAATATTGATAAAAGCATCCTCGCTGGATGTAAGATCAATGGTGCGGGCAATGGTTTCGGCACTGGCATCCAGCGTATCAGTGCCGCTGCCGCCATCAACCTGGCCTTGTGTGACATCAGCCCCGTTATAGATAATGACATCATCGCCCGCCCCGGCACTGATCTTGTCATCTCCGGCCCCGCCGTCTATCGTATCGTTGCCGTCTCCGGCATCTATCGTATCATCACCTTGCCCGCCGGTGATATCGTCCATGCCGCTGCCCGTGGTGATCTGGTCACGCCCGCCACCGCCTGCAATCACATTGTCGCCGTCCCCGCCATCAACAATATCATTGCCCGCCTTCGCGAAAATAGTGTCATCGCCCATGCCTGCGGTAATAACATTATCGGTTGTCGTGCCAGTCAGATGATCATCGCCATCGCCTGCGGTAATATTCTCAATCCCCTTGAAAGCATCGGTGGTGCTGTCAAGATCAATGGTGACGGCACCGGTTTCAGCACTGGCATCCAGGGTGTCGGTCCCTTTTCCGCCCGCAACACTGTCTGTCGCCGTATCGCTGCTGTCATAGATCAGGACGTCATCGCCTTTGCCCCCCCTCAAGACATCGGCCCCATCGCCGCCATCCAGCGTATCATTCCCGTCATGCCCCTCCAGCTTGTTTTCATCTTTATTGCCGGTCAGGACATCCTCCCCGTCTCCAGCCCGGACAACCTCAAAATTGGTGAATACGCTGTGCGAGTCCAGATCAATCACCAACCCGTCATGATAATCCCGCGCATCCAGCGTATCGACTCCGTCGCCGCCGTCAACGGTGCCAGTATCCTCCTGATCATAAATAATACGGTCATTGCCTGCCCCCCCAAGCAAAATATCATTGCCAAGCCCGCCTTCCAGAAAATCATTGCCATCATTGCCACTCAGGATATTGTCGTTATTGTCTCCCGTCAGATTGTCAGCCCGACTCCCGCCCGTCACATTCTCAAAATTGGCAAACTTGTCCGTCGTTTGCGAAAGATCAACCCGCACAACCGTCGTCGCCGCACTACCATCCAGCGTGTCATTCCCCGTGCCGCCATCTATCTTGTCCCGGCCCTGGTCCTTGCTGTCATACACGATCACATCATCGCCAGCCCCGCCTGAAAGCGTGTCGATGCCTGCCCCGCCATCAAGATAATCGTTGCCGTCTCCGCCAATCAGCGTGTTCTTGCCCGTGCTGCCAATCAGGCTGTCATTGCCCGAACCACCCGTCACCTTTTCAATGCTGACATAGGCATCGCTCGTGCTGGAAAGATCAATCGAAAGACTGGCGGTCTCCTGGCTGGCATCCAGAAGATCAGAGCCTCTATTGCCGTTTACACTGTCAACCCCGGTGTCCGCGCTGTCATAAATAAAGACATCATTGCCGCCTCCGCCAGACAAAATGTCACTGCCAGCCCCACCGTCTATTGTGTCCGCCCCGCCGCGACCCGAAATCTCGTTGACCTGAGAATCTCCGGTAAGCGTGTCATCCTTCTTGCCACCAACAATATTCTCAAAGCCTGTAAAAATGCTGCTCGTATCACTTAAATCAATCTCAAGGGCCGTTTTTTGAGCCCGCGCATCAATCGTATCTGTCCCGTCTCCGCCATTGACTCCACCCGGCGCACTATCGGCCCCGTCATAAATAACCGTGTCATCGCCATCACCGGCATCAATCAGATCCGTGCCGCCCTTGCCATCAATATAATCATTGCCACTGCCGCCTTGAATCTCGTTCGCATTATTGTCGCCGCGCAAGGTGTCATTGCCACTGCCGCCAACCAGATTCTCAAAATTAACGAAACTGTCGCCGCCTTTAGACAGATTGATAGTCACATCCGAGGTTTCATTCTCCGCACTGAGCGTGTCAATCCCGGCACCGCCATCAATGCGGTTGGCGCCTCTGTCTGCCGAGTCATAGATGATCGTGTCATCACCCTCGCCACCTTGCAGCCGGTCAGAGCCCGCTTGACCATCAATCAGGTCATTGCCTTCACCCCCCGCAATCCGGTTAGATACATCGCTGCCGGTCAGGGTGTCATGGCCGCTGCCGGACGCAATATTCTCAATATTCAGAAAAGCATCATCGCTTGCCGAAAGATCAATCACCAGATCATTCTGTTCATTCGTTGCATCCAGCGTATCTTCATCAGACCCGCCGTTAACCGAATCAACCTCGGTGTCGCCGCTGTCATAAATGATCGTGTCCTTGCCGCCGCCAGCATCAATCTGGTCAGCAGCACCTCTGCCGTCAATCTGGTCCTTGCCTCCACCGCCAATAATAATATTTTCGCCATCATTCCCGCTCAAGGTGTCATGGCCGCTGCCCCCCGTCACATTCTCAAAATCGGTAAATACATTATCATTCGCAAGGTCGAGGTCGAGACCAACCGTCTTTTCGCTGGCATCCAGCGTGTCCGTGCCAGACCCGCCCGTAACGCTTTCATCCTTGGCATCATAGACAATCGTATCGTCGCCTTGTCCGCCATCCAGCGTGTCAATCCCGCCCTTGCCATCAATGGTGTCAGAACCCTCCCCGCCCTCAATCACATTGCTGGCACTTGACCCCGAAATCTCATCATCATTGCTGCCACCAAGAACATTCTCAATCCTGGTGAAGGTGTCTTTTGAATCAGCAAGATCAACGTCAAGAGCCGTCGTCGCCGCAGAGGCATCAAGCGTATCTGTCCCCGTCCCCCCGTCAACCGCATCCTTGCCATCGTCCTCTTCATCATAAATCAGGACGTCGTCTCCAGCCCCGCCATGCAACGAATCACTGCCAGACTGACCATCAAGGGTGTCATTGCCGCTATTGCCTGAAAGCTCATTATCATACGAATCCCCGATCAGGGTGTCGTCGCCATCCCCCCCCTCAACATCCTCAAAGTTCGTGAAAACATCAGACGAATCCGACAAATCAATATAAACACTCTCGTCACTTCTTGCCGCACTTAAAAGATCAATGCCACTCCCGCCATCGACGTCGGCATCGTCCTCGTCATAGGCAATGATGTCATCTCCCTCCCCCCCGGTTAAGATATCAGACCCCTCGCCACCGTCTATTGTGTCAGACCCCGAATTGCCTTCGATGATATTTGCCTCCTCATCGCCAGTCAGAACGTCAGACCCCGACCCGCCCTTTAATTGCTCAACATCAGAAATAGAACTATCCGTAAGCGCAATCGTCACCCCATTTGTCTCGGAACTGGCATCCAGAAGATCACTATCACCGCCCCCGTCTATGACCTTGTCACTCGAATCATAAATCAGGATGTCGTCGCCGTCTCCGCCTTTAAGGACGTCCGAACCTCCGCGCCCGTGCAGGACATCATTGCCGTCTCCACCCTCCAGCGTGTTCGCCTCAGACCCGCCGCTTAACGTATCATCGCCATTGCCTCCGACGATATTCTCAATGCTTACAAAGGGATCACTCGAATCATTAAGATCAATGTCAAGATCGGAATCCTCGTCGCTGGCATCCAATGTGTCAGAACCCGTGCCTCCATTAACCGCGCCAGTGGCACTGTCCTCGCTGTCATAGATTATACGGTCGCGCCCCGAACCTCCCGAAATCTGGTCGCTTCCCCCTTGCCCGTCCAAGATATCATTGCCACTGCCTCCATCAATCGTGTCATCGCCATCGTCTCCATACAGATAGTCATTGCCTGCCAGACCAAAAATGCTATCATCCTCATCGGTGCCGGTCAGTGAATCACTGTTCGAAGTGCCGTTCGTGTCAGCCATGAAAGCCCTGTATATAAATATTTAAATGAAATGCCTCTATTTTGGCAAAAAAGACGCAATTATTGTGCCAGTATTTTTTGATTTATGTTTTTACTTTAGAAACTGTTGGTTTTAATGAAATGAACAGTATTTATTATTTGATCAAAAACAGGCTGCGAACTACGAGGCAAAATCATGTGGCGATATAATCTGGCAGAATCCATCGGCAATACACCGCTTATCCGGCTAAATCGTGCATCTGAGGAAACCGGCTGCACCATTCTTGGCAAGTGTGAATTTATGAATCCGGGCGGTCGATCAAGGACCGTGCGGCTCTTGCGATTATTGAGGCGGCGGAGAAGGATGGTTCTTTGCAAAAGGGGGGGCTTATTGTTGAAGGAACGGCAGGCAATACGGGGATCGGGCTTGCGCTGGTCGGGGCAAGCCGGGGCTATAGAACCCTGATTGTTATCCCGCGCACCCAGTCGGAGGAGAAAAAATCCATGCTACGTCTGGCTGGTGCAGAACTGGTTGAGGTCGATGCTGCTCCTTACAAGAATCCGAACAACTATGTTCATGTCGCCCGCCGTCTGGCTGAGGAAAAAGCCAAGTCACATCCTGGCGGGGCCATTTTTGCCAATCAGTTTGACAATACAGCCAATCGCGATGGGCATTATCGCACCACCGGGCCGGAAATCTGGACTCAGACTGATGGCAAGGTTGATGGATTTATTTGTGCGGTCGGGTCTGGAGGCACGCTTTCGGGGATTGCCCAAGCCTTGAAAGAGCGCAATCCGGCAGTCAGCATTGGCTTGGCTGACCCACCCGGAGCCGCTTTATTCAGCTATTATACAACCGGCGTTTTACAGTCTGAGGGCAGCAGCATCAGCGAAGGGATCGGGCAGGGACGGATTACGCAGAATCTTGAAACACTGGCGGTTGATTATGCCTATCAAATCCCGGATGCTGAATCGGTATCTCTTGTTTTTGGGCTGCTTCAAGAAGAAGGGCTATGCCTTGGCGGGTCTTCTGGAGTCAACCTTGCCGGTGCCATCCGTCTGGCCCGAGACCTCGGCCCGGGCAAGACCATTGTCACTATTCTATGTGATGGCGGGCAACGCTATCAGTCCAAGCTGTTCAATCCGGCGTTCCTTGAATCCAAAGGCCTGCCGGTTCCTGAGTGGCTTTAAAAGCTGGAAGCACTGATTCCGGCGACAACCTCAGGCTTTTTCATTGCATCCCGGCGGAAGGGCTCTCCAAGCTCCTGATTAAGAATCACCTCAATCAAGGTTTTAGTCCCCGCAGACTGATCTTTGATGGCTTTTTTAATGGCGGCCGTCAGTTCTTCCATGGTGCGTGCGGTTACACCTTCAATCCCGCAAGCTGTGGCGATTTTGGCATAGGAAAGATGCGGATCAAGTTCGGTCCCGACAAAATTATCATCATACCAGAGAGTTGTATTGCGCTTTTCGGCTCCCCATTGATAGTTGCGAAAGACGATCATGGTCATGGCTGGCCATTCTTCGCGCCCGATAGAGGTCAGCTCGTTCATCGAGATGCCAAAAGCCCCGTCTCCGGCAAAGCCAAGCACCGGCAGGTCCGGGCGGGCAATCTTGGCTCCGATAATAGCCGGAAATCCATAGCCGCACGGGCCAAACATGCCCGGTGCAAGATAGCGTCGGGTGCTTTCAAAGGTTGGATAGGCATTGCCAATCGCACAGTTATTGCCAATGTCGGTGGAGATCACAACATCCTCGGGCAAGGCGTCTTCAATCGCCCGCCAGGCCATACGTGGAGACAGCCGTTCAGGGTCCCGGGTTCTTGCCCGCTCGTTCCAGTCTGTGCCGGGATCATCCTCTTCATGGTCAAGGCTTGAAAGCTGCTGCCGCCAGGCCGACTTGCGGGCATGAATGGTGTCCTTGCGGCTGTCGCGGTCCGTATCGCCAGCGGTTGCGGACAAACGGGCCAGAATACCTTCGGCTGCCAGTTTGGCATCAGCCGTGATGCCAACGGTGACCGGTTTGGTCAGCCCAAGGCGTTCGGGCTTTGAATCGACCTGGATAATCGCGGCTTCTTTGGGCCAATAATCTATGCCATAACCCGGCAATGTCGAAAAAGGATTCAGACGTGTGCCAAGTGCCAGCACAACATCGGCTTTTGAAATCAGTTCCATCGCTGCTTTTGAGCCGTTATAGCCAAGCGGCCCGGTAGACAATGGATGCGATCCCGGAAAAGCATCATTATGCTGATAGCCGCAACAAACCGGGGCATCCAGCCGTTCTGCCAGCTGAGCCAGCACGTCTGTTGCGTCTGCAAGCACCGATCCGGCCCCGGCCAGCAACACAGGAAATCGGGCTTTGGATAAAAGGTCGGCTGCGGCTTGCAGGGTTTCGGCACTGCCGCTTTGGTGTTCAACCTTCATCGGCTGCGGCAGAGTGCAGTCAATCTGGGCAGTCCAGAAATCGCGCGGAATATTGATCTGTGCCGGGCCAGTTAGACGGTGAGCATTAAAGATTACCCGGTTCAAGACCTCGGCAATACGCGAAGGATCACGGACTTCTTCCTGATAAGCGACCATATCACGGAACAGGGCCATCTGCTCGACTTCCTGAAAGCCGCCTTGACCGATGGTCTTGTTGGCGGCTTGCGGCGTGACCAGCAGCATCGGCGTATGATTCCAGTAAGCTGTCTTGATCGCGGTGACAAAATTGGAAATGCCCGGCCCGTTTTGAGCAATCACCATCGCCATTTCGCCACTGACACGGGTATAGCCATCACAGATATAACCTGCGTTGCATTCATGCGCACAATCCCAGAATTGAATACCTGCCTTGGGGAAAAGGTCTGAAATAGGCATAAAAGCCGATCCGATAATACCAAATCCATGACGAATACCATTTCGCTGCAATACCTTTACAAAGGCTTCTTCAGTGGTCATGCGCATGTTGGTTTTCCCCTTTTTTCAAGCAAGATTTTGACGGTTGTTTTATTGTTGCTGTCTGTTAGCAGATGTAGGGGCTCTGCGCAAACAGAATACAAATGATTTGCGGCCTAGCTTGCCTTTATCCGGCACTTCCTGTAGGGGCTGTGCAGAACCGTTTCAAAGGAATGCGCGCAATGAAAATCAATGCCATCAATCTGCGTCCAGGGAATGCCTTTTATCATGAGGGGCGTTTGCTGGTTGTGGTAAAAAATGAAATCAATCAGCCTGGGAAAGGGGCGGCTGTTTCGCAGATTGAAGCGCGTGATGCGCAGACCGGTCTAAAGACCAATTTGCGTTTTCGCACGCAAGAGGGCCTGGAGGCTGCTGAAATTCTGGAATATGACTATAACTTCCTTTATGCGGCCGATGATGTTTATTATTTTATGAATAACGAGAGTTTTGACCAGATTGAGATTCCTGCTGATACGCTGAGTGAGCAAGCGCCGTTTTTGCAAGACGGGATGACGGTTTCTATTCGCACGCATGAGGGCCAGCCGCTTTCGGTGAGGCTTCCGCAGAAGGTTGTGATGGAGGTTGTTGAGGCTGATCCGGTTGTCAAGGGTCAGACGGCTGCATCGTCTTACAAGCCGGCGCGGCTGGAGAACGGGGTGACGGTGATGGTTCCCCCGCATATAGAGACGGGGACCCGGATTGTAGTTAATACCGAGGACTTGTCGTATGTTGAGCGGGCGAAAGAGTAAAGTTGGTCTAAGTTGAGGCCAGGCAAGCCGGGGTTAAAGGTAAAAGCGGGATGATGTGATTGATGCTGGTTCGTTCTGCAAATATCAATGTGATGATGAAGGCGGCGGGTCAGGCCGGGCGCGCCTTAATTCGCGATTTTAATGAAGTTGAGCATTTGCAGGTCACGCGCAAGGGGCCGACTGATTTTGTTTCGGCGGCTGACCGGCGGGCGGAGGATATCATCCGTG
This sequence comes from Alphaproteobacteria bacterium, assembly GCA_965229605.1. GTDB lineage: Bacteria > Pseudomonadota > Alphaproteobacteria > CBDDJK01 > CBDDJK01. The sequence continues at coordinate 224,622 of OZ245892.1, forward strand.
AAAGCCTGGCCAAGGCGCGTCCTGATCACGGGTTTTTGCTGGAGGAATCGGGGGTGATTGCCGGGGCCGATCCTGACCGGCGGTTTATTGTTGACCCGCTGGATGGCACAACAAATTTTTTGCATGGGCTTCCTCATTTTGCGATTTCGATTGCGCTGGAAATTGACAAGGAGCTGGTGGCTGGCGTTGTTTTTGACCCGATCAAGGATGAATATTTCTGGGCTGAACTGAATAAAGGCGCTTTCCTTGGATCGCGGCGATTGCGGGTTTCGGGGCGGCGGCGGCTGGAAGATTCTATTTTTTCAACCGGGATTCCGTCAAAAGGCCGCTATGCGTCATTGCCTGATCTGGGCCGGAGCGAAGCTGACAGTTTTGCCGATCTGGAGCGCGTCGCCCTTCATTCTGCGGGCATCCGTCGCTGGGGGGCGGCTGCACTTGATCTTGCCTATGTCGCGGCTGGGCGATATGATGGATTTTGGGAATGGGGTCTGGCCCCGTGGGATGTGGCCGCAGGTGTTCTGATTGCCAGTGAAGCGGGCGCACAAATCAGTGATCCGCGTGGAAAACCATGGAAATTGTCCAGTGCCGGGCTGGTTGCGGCGGCACCGTCTTTGCACGGGCCTTTGCTGAAAACTCTGGCCGGGTGATGGCGGGTTTTGACAAGAAGGATGTAAACGGGAGCAAGATATGAACAATGCAAATTCAAATCAGTCAAGCGCGCAAATCCTTCTGCGCGAAGACAGGCAAGGGGTGGCTTATTTGACCCTTAACCGGCCAGAAGCCTATAATGCCTTGAGCCTGCCCTTGATGCGAACGCTTGAAAAAAGCCTTCAGGATATTACCCGGGACAAGTCGATTGGCTGTGTTGTGCTTGCAGGCAACGGGCGCGGCTTTTGTGCGGGACATGATCTAAAGGAACTTTCCGCAGATGATAATCTGGCGCGCAAGCGCGGAATATTTGACCAATGCAGCCGTTTGATGCTGAGCATTGTTGAGTTGCGCCAGCCGATCATTGCCAAAGTGCATGGGGTGGCGACAGCGGCTGGCTGTCAGCTGGTTGCCAGCTGCGATCTTGCCATTGCAACCGCTAGCACGAAATTTGGCACGCCGGGAGTTAATATCGGGCTTTTTTGTTCAACGCCGATGGTGGCTCTTTCGCGTTCTGTCGGGCGCAAGCAAGCCATGCGGATGCTGTTATCGGGGGACTTGATTGATGCCCAAACGGCTGTGTCTTTTGGCTTGATTAACGAGGCTGTTTCGCCAGAAGCCCTTGATCAACGCGTGAATGACCTGGCTAACGAGATTGCCCGCAAATCAAGGCGGGTGCTGGCAACCGGCAAACAGGCGTTTTACCGCCAGATTGAAATGGATATGGCAATGGCCTATGAATATTGCTCTGAAGTGATGACGCAGAATATGACCTATGAAGATGCTGAAGAAGGGATCGGGGCTTTTCTTGAAAAGCGTGATCCTGTCTGGAAGCACGCCTGAGTTTTTATGTGAACCCGCTATCTAGGGTCCTGACCCTAATGAACTCGAGAGACTAAAAGAGGACTGACCATGCTCAATTTAAAAGACCCCACCCTTTTAAGGACGGATGCCTATATTGGTGGAGAGTGGGTTGCGCCGACAAATCGTTATACGGTTCACAATCCTGCGAATGGAGAGGTGGTTGCCGAGGTTGCGGATTGTGGCAAGGCTGAGGCTTCGGCTGCGATTGATGCGGGCAAGGATGCTCAGGTGAAATGGGCGGCGCGTCCTGCCAAGGAGCGCGCGGTTATCCTGCGCAAGATGTATGATCTTATGATTGAGAATCAGGAGGATTTGGCAACGATTCTGACGGCTGAGCAGGGGAAGCCGACTGCCGAAGCCCTTGGCGAGATCGCTTTTTCGGCGACTTTCTTTGAATATATGGGTGAAGAGGCCAAGCGGATTTATGGTGAAATCGTGCCTTATCCGCAGACGGATCGCCGTTTATTGGTCTTGCGTCAGCCGGTTGGAGTCACCGCCGGGATCACGCCGTGGAACTTCCCGACAGCGATGGTCACGCGGAAATCTTCTGCGGCCATGGCGGCGGGGTGTTCGATGGTGATGAAGCCTGCGCGCTTTACCCCGCTTTCTGCTTTGGCTTTGGGCGAAATTGCGGATCGGGCCGGATTGCCGAAAGGCGTGTTCAGTGTGGTTCCAGCTTCAAAGGCCAGTGCGGTCGGCGATGAATTATGCGAAAATCCCACGGTTCGGGCCTTGAGTTTTACCGGTTCAACCGAGGTTGGAAAGATGCTGCTGACCAAGCTGGCTGGCACGGTGAAAAAAGCCGGGATGGAGCTTGGCGGCAATGCGCCTTTTATTATTTTTGATGATGCCGATATTGATCAGGCCATTGACGGGGCGATGTTGTCCAAATTCCGCAATGCCGGGCAGACCTGTATTTGTGCCAATCGTATCTTTGTTCAGGATGGCATTTATGAAAAATTTATGGATAAATTCCGCGCCCGGGTGGCGGCTTTGCGGGTTGGACCGGGGGCCGAGGCCGGGGTTGATATCGGCCCGTTGATTGAACTGGCGGCGCGTGAAAAAGTTGAAGCCATGGTCGGCGGTGCGCTTTCAGGCGGGGCAACCGCCAGCGTTGGCGGTTCAACCCATTCGCTGGGACGCAGCTTTTATAATCCGACCATTCTTGAAAACGTCAATCTGGAAATGCAGGTTGTGAATGATGAAATCTTTGGCCCGGTTGCGCCCATTTTGCGCTTTAAGGACGAAGAGTCGGTGATCGAAATGGCGAACCATACCCCCTATGGTCTGGCGGCCTATTTCTATGCCCGCGATATCGGACGCATCTGGCGGGTTGGCGAACGGTTGGAATTTGGTATTGTCGGGGTCAATACTGGGATTATTTCTTCTGAACAGGCCCCGTTTGGCGGGATGAAAGAATCCGGGCTTGGCCGCGAAGGGTCGAAACATGGCATCGATGAATGGGTCGAAATGAAATATCTCGCTATGGCCGGTATTTAAGGGGCAAGGATTTAGGACTGGAATTTAAAGCAGGTATTCAGTTCCAATGCATATTCTTGTTGTCGGTGCAGGCGGACGTGAACATGCGCTTTGCTGGGCGATTGCGGCATCGCCTTTAACCGAACGGCTTTACTGCGCACCGGGGTCCGATGCGATTTCGGCTCTGGCAGAATGTGTTGCGATTGATGTTTCTGATTGTGCGGGGCTTGTTGACTTTGCCACGCGCACAGGCATTGATCTGGTGGTGGTCGGGCCGGAATTGCCGCTTTCGCTGGGTCTTGCCGATCAGCTTGCCGAGGCAGGCATCCGCTGTTTTGGCCCGGAAAAAGCCGCCGCACAGCTTGAAACCTCCAAAGGCTTTGCCAAGGATTTTGCGGCCCGCCATAATATTCCAACTGCAAAATATGTTCTGGCCCCTGACCGCGAAGCGGCGCTGGATATTTTGAAGCAATGGGGCGCACCGATTGTGATCAAGGCTGACGGGCTGGCTGCCGGAAAGGGCGTGGTGGTTGCCGAAACCATGGAGGAAGCAGCGACAGCGATTGATCGGTTGTCCGGGCTTGGCGGCGCATTGGTGCTGGAAGAAAAAATGGTTGGGGAGGAGTTGAGTTTTTTCGCTCTTAGCGATGGCCGCCATATTCTGCCGCTGGCGTCGGCGCAGGACCATAAACGCGCCTTTGAAGGCGAAGAAGGCCCGAATACCGGGGGGATGGGGGCCTATTCTCCGGCCCCGGTTGCGACCGAGTGGCTTGAAGCCCAAATTATGGATGAAATTGCCCGCCCGACCATTGCGGGCATGGCTGAAGAAGGCATACCCTATAAAGGCGTTCTGTTCATTGGCCTGATGATTACAGATGAGGGCCCGAAACTGATTGAATTTAATGTCCGTTTTGGCGATCCTGAATGTCAGACCATCCTGCCCCGTCTGGAATCGGACCTGGTTCCGGCTTTGCTGGCAGCCTGTGACGGCGGGCTTGATGCCTTTGACCTGCGCTGGCGGCCTGAAAGCAGCCTGGCGGTTGTTCTGGCCGCAAAGGGCTACCCCGGCACCATTGCTCGCCCGCAAGCCCCGATCCCGGGACTGGATAAATTTCCACCGCTCACGCTGGAAAACAGTGATCAGGCGGCTTTGTTGTTTCATGCAGGCACGAAGAGGGAACCGGGCGGGGGCTGGCAGGCGAATGGCGGGCGGGTGCTGACCAGTGTCGGGCTGGGAGAGGACCTTTTATCTGCTAAAAAACAGGCCTATGCGGTGGTGGAGGACATTAACTGGGCGGATGGATTTTATCGGCAGGATATTGGCTGGCGGGCTTTAAACAGATTTTAGGAAAGACAAGATATGACAGATCAAACGCACTTTGCCCAAGAGGCTTTTTCAAGACTTGAAACCCTGCTTAAAATGGCCAGAGACGGCGGGGCAGACCAGGCCGATGCCCTGTTCGGAGAAAGTATTTCGGCAGAGCAAAAGGTACGCCTTGGTCGGCTGGAAGAAGCTGAACGGTCGGAATCCCGTCATATTGGATTGCGTTTGCTGATTGGCAAGCGGCAGGCGGCGGTCAGCGGCAATGATGTATCGCCAGATGGTCTGGCGCAGCTGGTCGAGCGCGGGCTGGCGATGACGCGGGCGGTGCCGGAAGACCCCTATTGCGGGCTGGCTTCGCCGGATCAGCTGGCAAGCGATGATCAGCTGGCTGAAAATATGGGCAAGATGGAAACCGCAGACCCCACTATTCCGCAGGAAGAAACCCTGCAAAGCCAGGCTTTAGCGGTTGAAGAAGCGGCCCGCGCGGTGGCGGGTGTGACCAATTCTGATGGGGCTTCTGCGGCGTGGGGGCATAGCCAGACGGCTTTGATGGCCAGCAATGGCTTTAAGGGGCTGCGCAACAGCACCCGCCATTCCTTGAGTGGCGAGGCGATTGCAGGCGAAGGCCTTTCGATGGAGACCGACTGGGATTATGCGGTCAAGGTTTTTGCCGAGGATTTGCCGGACCCTGCGTCGATTGGCAAGAGTGCTGGCGAGCGGGCGGTGGCCAGACTGTCTCCGCGCACGCCGCCAACTGGTAAATTTCCGATTATTTATGATAAACGGCTGTCAGCCGGGCTGATCCGGGCTTTTGCCGGAGCCATCAACGGGCGCGGGATTGCCCGAAAATCCAGCTTTCTTCTGGATAAAATGGGGGAGCAAATTTTTCCCGCTGACATCCAGATTATTGATAATCCGCTCAGAAAGCGCGGCCTTGGGGTGCGTGCTTTTGATGCCGAAGGACTGCCAACCCGTGCTTTGCATCTGGTTAAAGATGGCGTGCTGCAAAGCTGGCTGCTTGATCTGTCCACTGCCCGCCAGCTTGGGCTTGAAAGCACGGCAAGTGCGTCACGCGGGGCCGCCAGCCCGCCATCGCCGTCAACCAGCAATCTTTATCTGGATGCCGGGTCCCTGTCGCCGCTTGACCTTTATAAAGACGAGCCAAAGGCGTTTCTGGTCACCCATTTGATGGGGATGGGGGTCAATGGCGTTACCGGCGATTACAGTCAGGGTGCCGCCGGTTTCTGGCTTGAAAAAGGAGAGATTGTTCATCCGGTCAACGAAGCGACGATAGCCGGCAATCTTCTGGATATGTTCCAGAATCTGGTGGCGGCGAATGATCTGGAATTTAATGGCTCCACCAATGCGCCAAGCTTGCGGATTGACGGCATGACAGTCGCAGCCGGATCATAGATGGTTGGGGAGCAGGGTAAAAATAATGCAGCATATTCTTGAAGAACTGGAAAAGCGGCGGGAAATGGCCCGCGCTGGCGGTGGGCAAAAACGGATTGATGCCCAACATGCAAAAGGCAAACTCACCGCCCGGGAACGGCTGGATATCCTTTTCGATCCCGACAGTTTTGAAGAATATGATATGTTTGTTGAACATAACTGCACCGATTTTGGCATGGAAGAAAACAAAATCCCGGGCGATGGTGTGGTCACCGGACACGGGCTGATTTATGGGCGGCCTGTTTTTGCCTTTAGCCAGGATTTTACCGTGCTTGGCGGGTCTTTGTCTGAAGCCCATGCCGGGAAAATCTGTAAAATCATGGATCAGGCCATGAAAGTCGGGGCCCCGGTGATTGGACTGAATGATTCCGGCGGCGCGCGTATTCAAGAAGGCGTGGCCTCGCTTGCTGGCTATGCAGAAGTTTTTCAACGCAATGTGCTGGCTTCCGGGGTGGTGCCGCAGATTTCCATGATCATGGGGCCTTGTGCAGGCGGGGCCGTCTATTCCCCGGCAATGACCGATTTTATCTTTATGGTCGAAGACAGTGCCTATATGTTCGTGACCGGGCCAGATGTGGTCAAGACGGTGACCAATGAAATTGTCAGTGCCGAAGAACTGGGCGGGGCCAAGACCCATACCACCCGTTCAGGCGTGGCCGACCTTTCTTTTGTCAACGAGCTGGAAGCCCTGGAACAGCTGCGCCGCTTTATGAATTTTCTACCAGAATCCAACCGCAGCCCGCTGCCTGTCCAGAATGTCGGCGATCCGGTTGACCGGGTTGAACCTGCGCTGGACAGTTTGCTGCCGGATAATCCCAATCAGCCCTATGATATGAAAGAATTGATCTATAAACTTGTCGATTCTGGTGATTTCTTTGAATTACAACCCAATTATGCCGCCAATATTGTGATTGGCCTTGCCCGTATTGACGGCTATCCGGTCGGAATTGTTGCCAATCAACCCATGGTGCTGGCTGGCTGTCTTGATATTGCCAGTTCGATCAAAGCCGCCCGTTTTGTGCGATTCCTTGATGCTTTCAATATTCCGATTGTCACCCTGGTTGATGTCCCCGGCTTCCTGCCCGGCACCGCCCAGGAATACGGCGGTATCATCAAACATGGGGCCAAACTGCTTTATGCCTATGCCGAGGCCACTGTCCCCAAAGTGACGGTCGTCACACGTAAAGCCTATGGAGGCGCGTATGACGTAATGTCGTCCAAACATTTAAGAGGAGATATCAACTACGCGTGGCCTTCAGCAGAAATCGCTGTGATGGGGCCAAAAGGGGCCGTCGAAATTATTTTCCGCCAGTCCCGCGATAATCCGGATGAGCTTAAAAAGCATGAAGAAGACTATCGCGCCCTTTTTGCCAATCCGTTTGTTGCCGGGGCCAAGGGCTTTATTGACGATGTCATCATGCCGCATAACAGCCGCAAACGGGTCGCCGGGGCCTTGAAGCTTCTGCGCAATAAAAAACTCGACAATCCCTGGAAAAAGCACGGGACCATGCCGCTTTAGGGGTCCTGACTCTGGTCAAAATCTTTCCTGATTTCATATAAACTTCTCAAACAAAAACTCTTTAATTTTGCCTCCAATTTTTAAATCCTGTCGTTTAATACTTTAATGCAAAGTTTTTTATTTACTTTTTGCTTTAAATACTTTAAAACAGGTGGAATCTATTCTTATGCCCTTCAGAAAGATGTGGGCAGAGCCTTCAAAAAGACGTGGGCAAAGGATGCGTTAGAATGACGGATAACTGCATGAAAAAGCAGCCATTTATCAAACAGCCAGGGAATCGGCATGCTGCCGCATGGACGGCTGTGCATAAAGGTCCGTCATCGCTTTTTTCGCGTTTTGGAGTGGGCATTTTTTCAGTTGCGCTGATTTCAGCCAGTGCCCTCATTGGCGAAACCGCCTGGCAGCTGGCCACCCAGACCGGTTCTGTCATGGCGCAGCAACAATCAACCGCACAACAGCTTACAGGCGCCCCGTCTGCCCCGCGCGTGCAAGCACAGCAAAATCAGCGAGCCGGTGCGGCGCGTGGATCAAATAATGAATTGATGGATGTTGGACGGGTTCTTGGCTTTAGTCCAGAGCCAGGGTCAATCACCCCCGGACCTGAATATTTAACGCTTTATGACGTTATTCAGGCTTTATTTAACCATAATCCGAAAATCAGGGCAGACCGGCAGTCTCTTGCGGCTGCACAAGCTGCGATTCGCGGGGCGGAGGCAGAATTTCTGCCGGTGGTTTCATTGAATGCGAATGTCACGCGCTCCACTGCGGAGGCTCTTGAGGATGACGAGGCAGAGGGGATCGAAACGGGTGATTGGGAATCCTTTACCTCTAATCGGCTGGAGCTGGTTTTGCAGCAACAGCTGTATGATTTTGGTTTTCGCCAAAATGTTCTTGAAGGCGCAAAAGCCGATTATCGTAGCAAGCGGGCCGCTTTCCAGTCCCTGATTGAAGAAAAAATCACTGAAGTGATCGGCCTGTATAGCGAATTGCGCCGCGCCACCATGCAGTATCGAAGCCTGCGCAGCTATTATTCGCAAGCCCTTGAACTCTTTACAGTGGTCAAGGACCGGACCGATAATGATCTGGCTCCGCAGTCTGAGCTTGAATATGTCCGCTTGCAGTTGGCTGAAGTACGCCAGCAAATTGCCCAGTCAGAATCGCGGATTATTCAAAGCCGCCGTGCCTTTGAACAGGAAATTGGCATTTGGCCGCAGCAGTTGGCGGCCATGCCGCTTATTCCGGTCGAACGGATCAGCCAGCTGGCAACACCTGAATCGCTGATCAGCCGCTCGGCCCAGATTGAAGAAGTCTATGCAGAAACCGACCGGCGGATTGCCGATTTACGCACCAGTGAAAGCCAGGCCTTGCCCAGCGTCGGGCTGGAAGTCACCGGCTATCGGGAAGCCAATGCCTCCAATTCTGATGCGACAGGCTATGGAGCCGACGGCGTTGTCAGCATGAGCTGGACCCTCTTTGATGGCGGACGCAATGCGGCGGGTAAAGAACAGGCCCTGCACCAGTTGCGCCAAAGCCGCTTTGCTGCGGATTACATCGTTGAACGGGCCAAGGGCGATGCCATGCGCCGCCTGATTGAAGTCAAACAGGCCAATGCGGAAATTGAAACCGTGCGGGCGATGATTGCCTCATCAGACAGAATTATCCAGCATAACGTCCGCTTGTTCCAGGCCGGACTGGTGTCGGCAACCTTTATGATCGGGTCTTTGCGCGAACGGGCCTTTTACCGCATCCGGCTGGTTGATCTGGAGCATGGACGCGCGGTGTCCGGCTTTGGCTATGCGCTGGCCATGGGGATTCTGCCCGAACAGCTTGGCATTGATATTGATATCCTGATTGACGATCTGGCACCGCCAGCACAAATGCCGGGCGACACCATGCAATTTGCTTCCGACCTTTATCAGGAGCGTTGATTTTTCAGGAGCGTTGATCTGGTCCTGATTTCGTGCATATACTCTTTATATGCTGCTTGCCGATACACTCCATCAAGACCTTGATGACCTGGCCGAACAGGACCCCGATATAAAACGTGCGCTTGAGGCCAGTGGCTATCCGCCTGTGCGCCACGAGCCAGACGGGTTTCGCGCCCTCCTCCATACGATAGTTGCCCAGCAGATTTCAAAAGCGGCGGCGGCTTCCATCCTCAACCGGGTCACTGCGCTGGTGCCAGAAGTAACTGCCCGCACCATCGGGGAACTGGACCGCGACATGCTGCGCAAGGCCGGGCTTTCAGGGCGTAAATGCGATTATGTATATGGTCTTTGTGCTGCCATTGAAAGCGGGGACCTTGATTTTCAAAAACTGGTGCAAAGCTCTGATCAGGAGGTGATGAAAGCCATTACTGCCCTGCGCGGATTTGGACCGTGGAGTGGCAAGGTCTTTTTGCTTTTTTGTCTGGGACGGCGTGATGTCTTTCCGGGCGATGATCTGGCTTTGATGGAATCGCTTGGCCGGTTAAAGCAGCTTCCCAACCGCCCGACCGCAAAGGAGGCCGAAGCTTTGACAGAAGCCTGGAAGCCCCGGCGCAGTGCAGCCGCCCTGTTGCTGTGGCATATCTATCGAAGTGGCTTGCCATAAACAAAACAGCATGGTAGCGCGATGAGTGGGCGTCCGTGAAAAAAGAGAGTAAGCGGAGCAAAGAAAGCAAGCGGAACGAGGGACTTTTTTCACGGAGAGCATTTTATGCCTAAAGGCGCAAATATTTTGTCCCTTAATAAAATCACACATAAAATCACACCGGCGGGCATCAAGCTGGGACTGCTCGGCATCGGTTTTTGCCTGATCTGGAGTTCAGCCTTTATCACCGGAAAAATGGTGGTCGGACTTGCCCCGCCGCACAGTTTTCTATCCGCCCGGTTTCTGATTGCCGGGTTGATCCTGGCCATGGCCGTTGTGATAATCAATCGCTCTTCCTTGATTCTGTCCCGCCAGGAACTAACCACCGGCACCGTTCTTGGCATCTTGAACAATGCCATCTATCTTGGCCTCTGCTGGTATGCCTTTACCATCACAAGTGCCGGGATGGTCGCCATCATTGCCGGGCTGGGACCGCTGATGACTGCCGCGATTGCCCATTTCTGGTTACAGGACCGGCTTAACTGGCGCAAAATAATCGGGCTGGCCCTTGGCCTGTCCGGGGCCTGGTGGATTATCTTCGCCCGCATCAATCCTGATAATGTCGATATTTTACCCGTGCATAGTGATTCTCCGCTCGGGATCACGCTGGCCTTCATCGGGGTGCTGGCCTTGTCGCTGGGCACCGTCGTTTATCGCCGCTATGGAGCCGGTGAACATAATGACCCCGTCCGCATGAATATGATCCAGAATTTTGCCTCTGGTCTGGTGCTTGTCCCCTTTGCGCTTTTTGAAGACTGGAGCAGCATACAATTCACGCCAGAACTTGGCCTTCTGCTGTTCTATACGGTGTTCGTGATTTCTATTCTGGCCTTGCTGATGTGGTTTGCCATGATCCGGCTGGCCGGAGCCAGCGCAGCCAGCAGCTTTCTCTTCCTCAATCCCGGGCTGGCCCTGATTTTTGCCTGGCTGATTTTAGGCGAAGCCGTCAGCATCACCGACCTTTTGGGAATTATCCCGATTGCACTCGGCATTGCGCTTGTCAGTCAGCCGTCTCATCGTCGATAACGGGGAAATGGATAATAAATGAAGGCGGAAATCAAGGCACAGGATTTGCAGTCCATTTTGTAAATATTTTATCGTTTATGTGTCGTTTCTATGGGAGGATTGATAAAATGAGCCAGAATAATACCGATTTTACCGTTGAGTCGGACCCGTCTCTTTCTGAATCTGGCCTTTCTGCCCCTGCTGGGCGCGGAAAACGGGCAGGCGGACGCTCAGCGCGCTGGGCCTTGCGGCTGGCGCCTTTGACCGAAGAATTGCGCCCGGTGCGGGCGGGCCTGTCTGGCGGGCAATATCAACCGCTCAGCGATGATGCCACACAGATGATCCACGAAGCCGCCTTGAGTGTTCTTTCAGACATCGGAATCAGCCAGGCCCCTGCCAGCGGCACGGCGGCTCTGGTCAAAGCCGGGGCGATTGAAACCCCCGAAGGCCGTTTGCTCTTTCCGCGCGACCTGATTGAAAAAACACTTGAAAAAGCCGCCCGCAAAATTGTCCTGCCCGCTCAAAATCCCAAACATGATCTGCATTTGTCAGGATCAAAAGTGCATTTTGGAACCGCCGGAGCCGCCGTCCATCTGGTCGATTGCACCGGTAAAATGTACCGCGAATCGACTTTGCAGGACCTATACGATGCTGCCCGGATTGTTGATACGCTTGATAATGCGCATTTCTTTCAACGCCCGATGGTGTGTCGTGATATCCCGGACAATGCTGAAATGGATATCAATACGGTCTATGCCAGTGTCAGCGGGACAACCAAACATGTCGGCACCAGTTTTTTTGATCCCGAATATCTGGAACGGACAATGCCGATGCTGCATTTGATCGCGGGCGGCGAAGAAGCCTGGCGCGCGCGGCCTTTTGTGTCGCTGTCTTGCACCTTTGTGGTGCCGCCGCTGCGCTTTGCCACGGAAGCCTGTCTGGTTATGGAGCGCGCCATCTCCAAAGGCATGCCGGTTTTATTGCTCTCTGCCGCACAGGCCGGCGCGACCTCGCCAGCCTCCATCGCCGGGACCGTGGTTCAGGCCATTGCAGAATGTCTGGCTGGCCTGACCTATGTCAATGCGATATCGCCCGGCTATCCGGCTATTTTTGGGCCCTGGCCTTTTGTGTCAGACTTGCGGACCGGGGCCATGTCTGGCGGGTCGGCAGAACAGGCTCTGATCACCGCTGCTTGCGCCCATATGGGACGATTCTATGGCTTGCCAACCGGCTCGGCCGCCGGAATGAGCGACGCCAAACTCCCCGATGGACAGGCTGGCTATGAAAAAGGACTAAGCGTCGTCATGGCAGGCCTGGCCGGGCTGAATATGGTCTATGAAAGCATCGGGATGCAGGCCTCCTTGATGGGATGGTGCCACGAAGGAGCAATCATCGATAATGATATGATTGCCATGGCCCTACGCACCGTGCGCGGCATAGAGGTCGATGAATCCAGTCTCTCGCTCGATACAATCCGCGATGTCGTGCTGTCCGGCCCCGGCCATTATCTCGGCCATCAGGATACCTTAAACCGGATGCAGCGCGATTATGTCTATCCAATGCTTGGAGATCGAACCTCCCCCAAAGGATGGGTCGAAATCGGACGGCCCGACCTGATCGAAAATGCTCGCCAGCAAAAAGAACGCATCTTGTCTTCGCATATTCCCGACCATATCGACAAGACAATGGATCAGCATATCCGCGATATGGTGCCAGTGCATTTGCCGCCCCGTTAATATATAAATGGGCTTGCCTGAAATTGAAGGGTTTCTTCTGGCCCTTTCCCTGATCGTGCCTATCGGGGCGCAAAACAGCTTTGTGCTGCGGCAAGGACTGATCGGAACCCATATCCTGCCTATTGTCCTGATTTGTGCTTGCTCCGATGCAATCCTGATTGCCGTCGGCGTCGCCGGGCTTTCCATCCTGACAGATATGATTGACGGACTGACCGACTTCTTGCGCTATGGCGGAGCGGTCTTTCTGCTGGTCTATGCCGCCGTCAGCCTGCGCCGGGCCTGGGTTGGCAGTGAAACCCCCGATACCTCGCCCGATAACAGTGCTTCTACACAACTTGGTCCGATATTGGCTCTGATCATCGGCTTTACCTGGCTCAACCCGCATGTCTATCTCGATACCGTCATCCTTCTGGGCTCTCTTGCCGCGCAATATGGCGATCAAAGCTGGCGATTCGGCATCGGAGCCATGTCGGCCTCCTTCATATTCTTCTTCTCGCTTGGCTATGGGGCGCGGTTGCTGCGGCCTCTGTTCAGCCGCCCGCAGGCCTGGCGCATCCTTGACGTCATCATCGCCGGAATTATGACCACGCTGGCGATAAGCCTTCTTTTATAACCTAATGGGTTCCCCAGCTTTAAAGATAAGCGGGCCAGGTTTTTCGTCTATATAAACCGGCTGAGGGGTATTTTCGCCGCCGGTGATCCGTCCTGTTGCAAGCAGGCCAAGAACCAGCGGATAAAGACGGTGCTCCAGAACCAGCACAGAACGCGACAAGATGGCTTCGTCCCAGGTCGGATCAACCGCGATCTCGGCTTGAGCAATAAGGGGTCCTTCATCAAGGCCGGGGCTGACAAAATGAACACTGCATCCATGAAGGGGCTCCCCGGCCTCCAGAACCCGTTTATGCGTATTCAGCCCGCGGTAGGCTGGCAGAAGCGACGGGTGGATATTCAGCACCCGGCCTTGCCATTGACCGATAAATTCAGGGCTTAAAATCCGCATAAAACCGGCAAACAGGATATAATCAACCGGCTGTGCTTGCAGTTTTTCTGACAAGGCCTCATCAAATGCTGCGCGTGACGGAAAGGTTGTATGGTCAATCACCGCAGTCTCAATCGAGGCTTCACGGGCCAGCTTGAGACCGGCGGCATCTGAGCGATTGCTGATCACAAGCGTGATTTTGGCTGGATAATCGGGGGGGCTGCTGGCCTTGATCAAGGCTTCAAGATTGCTGCCTCGTCCAGAAATCAGGACCGCACAAGATTTAGTCATTAGAAGAAGGAGAGGGGTTTCGCCCTTTTTTTTCTGCCAGACCGGACTGGCTCTGGCGCGCTTTCAGCACCTCTGCAACATCGGCAGGCTCGACCCCGGCCTGAAGCCAAAGGACGCTAAGATGATAAAGCACATCAGCCGATTCTGCGATGATTTTATCTTTGTCCTTGCGGATGGCTTCAATGACAAGCTCAACCGCTTCTTCGCCAAATTTCCGGGCAACCCGCTCAGGCTCGGAGGTCAGCAAACGGGCCGTCCAGGATTCATCCGGGCTGGCCACTGCCCGCTCCTGCAAACGGCGATACAGTTCGTCAAGGTCAAGAGTACTCATAGCTATCCTTTAAAGCGTTATTCGGCATAGGCCATAGATATCTCAGAGTCCTAACCCTACATTATCTTTGAATCAAGCTCACCCTTTGACAAACTAATTCTTGAGGCTTTGATAATTCCCGCTATGGTGAATCGCGCTCGTGTTATTGCTTGAGAGTATCATGATCCAGATTTCAAAAACCATCGTTTCAAAAATCATAGCTGGCAGCCTGCTGGGCATCATCCGTTTTTATCAAATAGCCCTGTCGCCAATCATCGGGCCAAGCTGTCGCTATTTGCCAACCTGTTCGACCTATGCGCAAGAAGCAATCAGCCTCCATGGACCGTGGAAAGGCGGACTATTGACGCTCCGGCGGCTGGCGCGCTGCCATCCTTTTGCCGGGTCAGGGCTTGATCCGGTGCCGCCTCCAGATGGTTTAAAAAGCAAAACTGTAAAGGATAACGGTGATGCACGAGATCGTTGAGCTCACCGGAATAGCCCTCATCGTTGTGGTTGCCGCCCTGATCGGGCTGGGAATGGTGCGACTGCGGCAACCGCCGGTGGTTGGCTATATTTTAACCGGAGTCATCCTGGGGCCAAGCGCATTTGGGCTGGTTGAAAATCGTGATGCCATTGCGCTGCTTGCCGAGTTGGGCGTTATTATGCTTCTCTATTTTATTGGCATGGAATTGTCCTTGCGCACGTTCCGGCTGATCTGGGTGGCCTCGGTCACAGCAGTGGTGGGCCAGACCGTAGCCGGGATTCTGGCGATGGCCTTGCCCGGGCTATGGTATGGCTGGCCTCTTAGCTGGTGGGTTCTGGGTGGTTTTTGCCTGGCCCTTTCATCAACCGCAGTTGCCGTGAAAATCATTGACGAGATCGGGGCGCAAAAAACCCGGGTTGGACGCAGCACCATCGGTATTCTGGTGGCCCAGGACCTGGCGGTTGCCCCGATGCTTCTGGTGATCGGCGGGTTATCTGCCGCAGGCGGCGCGGTTGCCGATAGCGACCATGGCGGGGGTGGTGTGATGTCGGTTGCCATTCAGCTGATTCTTTCGGTGGTCATTCTGGCCGGTGTGACCATCTTTCTGAGTCGCCGGGAAAAAGTATCACTGCCCTGGATTGGCCATGTCAAAGGACGAACCGATCTTTTGCCGTTGATTTCGCTGGCCTGGTGCTTTGGTTTGGCAACCGTGGCCGGGCTGATTGGCCTGTCTCCGGCCTTTGGCGCCTTTATGGCCGGGCTGATTGTTGGCAATAGTTCGCAGCGCGAGATTTTTCATCACAGCACCGAACCGGTGCAGGCTATTCTGCTGATGGTTTTCTTCCTGTCGGTTGGCCTGTTGCTGGATTTAGGTTTTGTCTGGGATAATATTATTCTGCTGCTGGTTTTATGGGCGCTGGTGCTGGTGTTTAAAACCTTTTCAAACGCAGTTCTGGCGCGTATTTTGGGCTTGAGTTGGCCAGATGCCTTTACGGTTGCGCTCGTGATCGGGCAATTAGGGGAATTTTCTTTTGTCCTTGGGGCGGCGGCTCTGGCGCAAGGCGCGATTGACAGCGATGTCCACCGTATCATTGTCGCCTTGACCGTGCTTTCGCTGGCAACCAGCCCGCTTTATGTGCAACTGGCCCGGCGTAACCGCCACCGGGCGATGCGCCATATCAACGGGTTAAAAGCCATGCTGCGGCTGACATTCTTTTTTGAACGTCGGGCGTCGCTCCATTTTGGTCATCGTGTGGTCAAGGGCAGTGCGCGTTTAACCCGGTCAGGCAAAGATGCCGGGCGCAAGATCGGGGATCGCTTGCGCAGCAAGGCAAAAGAACGCAAGACAAACGAAAAAGAAACGTCATCAGAATCTGATACAAAATCCGGGGATTCCAATGCTGCTGATCATTGATAATTATGACAGTTTTACCTATAACCTTGTGCACGAGGTCGGGCGGATTCTGGTTGCGCACGGGCTTGGTGCAGATATGATCAAGGTCCTGCGCAATGACCGGTTCAATCCTGATGATATTTTGGCTGAAAATCCAAAAGCCGTGATTATCTCGCCCGGGCCGGGGACTCCTGATGAGGCCGGGCATTGCCTTGAAGTGACGAAAAAGATTGCGGCGCGTGGGACTATTCCGCTGCTGGGAGTCTGTCTGGGCCATCAGGTATTGGGCCAGAGTTTTGGCGGCACCGTCCGGCGGGCTGACCCGGTTCATGGAAAAGTCAGTTCGATTTCTCATCACGGGCAGACGATTTTTACCGGAATCAATGCGCCTTTGGAGATGACGCGCTATCACTCGCTGGTGCTTGAGCGCAAAAGCCTGCCCGATATGCTGGAGGTAACCGCTTGGAATGACAGTGGTCTTGTCATGGGGATCAGCCATAAAACCTTGCCTCTGCACGGGGTTCAATTTCATCCAGAGAGTATTGCCTCCCCCTCCGGCCCGCAGCTACTGGCAAATTTTCTCAACCAGTCACAGGTTTTCCTTGCCAAGGTCTGAAAGCAGGGCTAGAGAAGATTTAACGCAAAAACTGTTAAATAAACAAATAAGCTGGTCTCAATTAAAAGATCAGATTTTGCTGTTTTTATATATCCTCCAACCCTGTTGTTACCCACCATATCGGGTCATTTTTTATGCAAACAATTCTTCTTACGCTTCATGCGCTGATTGCTCTGGCCCTGGTCGGCGTGGTGCTTTTACAACGCTCCGAAGGTGGTGCGCTTGGCATTGGCGGCGGGCCCGGTGGCTTGATGAGCGCACGCGGGCAGGCCAATTTCCTCACCCGATTAACCGCTGCGCTGGCAACCGCCTTCATGGTGACATCGCTGATCCTTGCCGTGCTGGCCAGCAAAGATGACGGGCCACGCTCCCTGCTGGATCGCAACCAGCCTGCTGCTGTCGAAGGTTCTGAAAACGCACAAGAAGAACCGTCCCCCGAAAATCCGTCAATCGTGGATACATTGCCCGCCCTTCCCGAAGCCCCGCTTGGAAATTAACCCGATTATTTACACCATTAGCTGACAGGTTCAGGACCCGAAAAAACATGCCCGCTGCTTTGCCCGATGGGAAATCTCCACGGTATATTTTTGTGACCGGCGGAGTTGTCTCTTCTCTGGGGAAGGGCTTGGCAATGGCGGCTCTTGGGGCTTTACTGCAAGCACGCGGCTTTAGCGTGCGGCTGCGCAAGCTCGACCCCTATCTGAATGTTGATCCCGGAACCATCAATCCCTATGAGCATGGGGAGTGTTTTATCACCGATGACCGGGCTGAAACCGATCTTGACCTTGGGCATTACGAGCGGTTTACTGGAAAAACAGCCAAGAAATCTGATAATGTCACCACCGGGCGGATTTATTCGCGCGTGCTGAAAAAAGAGCGAGACGGTGATTTTCTTGGGAAAACCGTGCAGGTCATTCCGCATGTGACCAATGAAATTATCGCCTTTATTCAGGAAGACCTGACTGGAGAAGATTTTGTCCTGTGTGAAATTGGCGGGACAGTTGGCGACATTGAAAGCCTGCCCTTTCTGGAAGCCATCCGTCAATTTTCAAATGGAATCGGCTTCAATCGCACCTGCTTTATTCATTGCACCTTATTGCCCAAATTATCGGTTGCTGATGAAATAAAAACCAAACCTACCCAGCATTCCGTAAAAGAACTGCTGTCTGCCGGTATTCAGCCCGATCTTTTATTATGCCGGTCAGAGATTGATATCCCGGACGAAGAATTGTCTAAAATTTCAACCTTTTGCAATGTCCCTAAATCGCGGGTGATTCCTGCCTTGAACGCCAGCACGATTTATGCGGTACCGGAAAAATATCATGCTGCCGGGCTGGATAGACAAATTCTGGATAAATTTGGCCTTTCTGAAAAAGACCATCCGATCAATCTGGAGCGATGGACCAATCTCACCACCCGTATTCATGGCCTCAGTCGCGGGCAGTCAGAAGGCGAGGTGCGGATTGCGGTTGTCGGGAAATATGCGGAACGGCGCGATGCCTATATTTCTTTGTATGAAGCCCTGGACCATGCCAGTTTTCATCATAATGTCAAAGTGGTGACTGAAAAAGTGCGGGCAGAAGATGTGACTGCTGATACGGTTGGCGAGCTTTTTGCCCCGCATCACGCCATTCTGGTGCCGGGCGGCTTTGGAGACCGGGGGACGGATGGCAAGATATTGGCCGTGCAATTTGCCAGACGCCGCCATATTCCGTATCTTGGAATCTGCTTCGGGATGCAGATGGCGGTGCTGGAACTGGCGCGGACAATTCAGGGGCTTGAAGGGGCCGGGTCCACAGAGATTGACGAAGAATGTGCTATTCCTCTGGTGGGCGAGATGATTGAATGGGAAGAAGGGGAAAAGCGGGTCTCCCGCCGTCCAAAAGGCGCAAAAGGCGGGACCATGCGGCTTGGGGCGCAAGATTGCCTGTTGGCTTCCGGGTCGCTTGCGTCAGAAATTTATGGCGGGGCCTCAGCGATATCTGAACGCCATCGTCATCGCTATGAAGTGGATATCGCCTATCGTGACCAGTTAGAAAATGCAGGCATGCGTTTTAGCGGCCTGTCGCCGGACGGAACACTCCCCGAAATTATTGAAATAACCGATCATCCCTGGTTCGTTGGCGTCCAGTTTCATCCCGAATTAAAATCGCGTCCCTTTGACCCGCATCCGATCTTTATCAGCTATATTGAAGCGGCGTTAAAGCAAAGCCGTCTGGTGTAAGTGCCGCAGGTTTGTGTAATCTTCTGGAAAACTGATGGCACGCATTGATTCCCTGACCATTTCTGCCGCATCAGGCCAGGTACGTATTGGTAATCACCTGCCTTTTGTGCTGATTGCCGGGCCGTGTGTTCTGGAATCGCGTGATCATGCGCTGATGATGAGCAGCCGCTTGAAAAGCCTGACCGATCAGCTTGGAATCGGCTTTATTTATAAAACATCCTTTGACAAGGCCAATCGCACGGCGGCCTCCTCCGAGCGCGGGCTGGGGCTTGAAGCCTGTTTGCGCATCTTTGATGAAATCCGGCAAGATATCGGCTGTCCCGTCTTGACTGATGTTCATGAAAAAGAGCAATGTGCGCTGCTGGCCCCGCATGTTGATGTTTTACAAATTCCGGCTTTTCTTTGCCGTCAGACTGATTTGTTGCTTTCAGCTGCGGCAACCGATTGTGTGATCAATGTCAAAAAAGGCCAGTTTCTTGCGCCCTGGGATATGAAAAATGTGGTCAGGAAGCTGGAAAGTGGCGGCAGCACAAAAACCATGGTCTGTGAGCGCGGGGCCAGTTTTGGCTATAATACGCTGGTCAGCGATTTTCGCAGCCTGCCGATTCTGGCCCGTGAATGTGAATGTCCTGTGGTTTTTGATGCCACCCATTCTGTTCAGCGTCCAGGCGGGCAGGGGGCTTCCAGCGGCGGAGACCGGGAATTTGTGCCGGTTCTGGCCCGTGCCGCTGTTTCAATCGGGGTGGCGGCCCTCTTTATGGAAACCCATGAGGACCCGGACACTGCGCCATCGGATGGCCCGAATATGGTTAATCTTGCGGATCTTCCGGCCTTGCTTGGGCTGTTGCAGCGACTGGACCAGATTGCCAAAGCGGAGCCTGTTCTGTGAAAGCCCTGTTGGCGCGGCTGAAACCGCTTTTGCTCGAACTGCGGGTTATTGCGATTGGCATTGCCATTGCGCTTGTTTTCAGAAGTTTTTTCTATCAGCCTTTTAATATTCCCTCCGGGTCGATGTATCCAACGTTGATGGTCGGGGATT
This sequence comes from Alphaproteobacteria bacterium, assembly GCA_965229605.1. Lineage (GTDB taxonomy): Bacteria > Pseudomonadota > Alphaproteobacteria > CBDDJK01 > CBDDJK01. The sequence goes on from OZ245892.1 coordinate 244,616, forward strand.
ATCTGCTTGCCGGAAAGTTAAGCTATGGGATAAGCCGCTATTCCCTGCCTTTCAGCCCGGATTTATTTGACGGGCGGATTGCCGGAAGTGCGCCCAGACGCGGGGATGTGGTTATTTTCCGCAATCCCTGGAAGCGTGATATAGATTATATCAAGCGGGTGATTGGCTTGCCTGGAGACCGGGTGCGGGTGGAAAAAGGAAGGCTGTGGATCAATGGCAGTTTGATTCCACGGGAACGGATTGCTGATTATCCTTACAGGCACCGGGGGGGAATGGTTACCGATGTTCCGCAATATATTGAAACCCTGCCGGGTGGAACCAGCTATCAGATTCTGGAAATGGCAGGCGATGAGGGCCCGCTGGACAATACCCGGACCTATAGCGTGCCGGACGATCATTATTTTATGATGGGGGATAACCGCGATAATTCTGTGGACAGTCGCGTGATACAATCTGTCGGTTTTGTGAAAAGTGATTTGTTGGTCGGGCAGGCCAAAGTTCTTTTTTATTCGGTGGACGAGACTGTCACATGGTGGAATCCGCTGACCTGGTTTGGCGGATTGCGGACCAACCGTCTTTTTACGGGTATTCATTAGATTCTAAATGCCACAGGACATGACGGTTCCATCTGCATTGCTGGCTGAACAGCTGGAAGCTACGCTTGGCTATATTTTCAAGGACAAGATTCTGCTGGAGCGGGCTTTAACGCATCGCTCCTGCTTTAGTGGGGAGAAAAGCGACCCGGCTGAAGAATCCTATGAACGTCTGGAGTTTCTGGGGGACCGGGTGCTGGGTCTGGCGATAGCTGATCTTTTATACCGGACATTCCCGGAGGAGCCGGAAGGTGATCTGTCCAAAAGGCTTATTGCGCTGGTCAATCGCCAGACCTTGGCGGATATTGCTATTCAGGCCGATCTTCCCCGCTTTTTAAAGCTAAGCCCCAGTGAAGAGCGCAACGGCGGGCGCAAGCGGTCTGCTCTGATTGCGGATATGACCGAAGCGGTGATCGGGGCCCTTTATCTGGATGACCGCGCCCGTGGAGGACAAGCGGCTTTTCGCTTTATTGAAACCTATTGGACAGAACGTTTGACGGCGGCAGCGGTGCCGCCGCATAATCCCAAGTCGGTTTTGCAGGAATGGTGTATGGCGCGTGGGCTAAATCTGCCGGATTATCAGCATCAAGGTCATACCGGCCCTGATCATGCGCCAGAGTTCAAGGTGATGCTGGTTATTGCGGATTATCCGCCGCTGACGGCCCGTGGATCAAGCAAACAGGCGGCGGAACAACAGGCAGCGATTGATATGCTGGAGCAGCTTGAAAGCGGTGATATCTCAGGGCAGGGCCGTGGCTGAAAATATCTCTTCCCAGCAACAGAGCCGGGCAGGGTTTGTGGCGGTGGTGGGTCCAACCAATGCCGGAAAATCAACGCTGGTCAATTTTCTGGTCGGGGCGAAAGTGGCGATTGTCACCCCGAAAGTCCAGACCACGGTTGATCGTATTCTCGGGATTTATACACAAGACAGCACGCAGGTTATTTTGATGGATACGCCGGGCCTGTTCCAGCCTAAGGGGCGGGGGCGGGCTTTGATTGAATCGGCCTATACCGGGGCGCGTGAGGCCAGACGGGTGCTTCTGGTGGTGGACGCGCGCTTTGGCCTTCCCCCTCAATTAGAAGAACATATAAAAGAACTGGTCAAAATCGTGCCAAGGCATATCAGCGTGGCCCTGAACAAGATTGATCTGGTTGAAAAACCGGTGCTTCTTGATCTGGCAGCACGGTTTAACAATGAGTGGGGGGTGCAGGATATTTCGATGATTTCGGCCCGCACCGGGGCAGGCTGTGCGGATTTAAAAGCGCATCTTGCCAGCCTGATGGAGCCAGGTCCCTGGCTTTATCCAGAGGATCAATTATCTGATAAAAATGATCGTTTTCTGGCTGAAGAAATCACCCGCGAACAGCTTTTACTGCGCCTGCATCAGGAAATTCCCTATAATTTATGGGTCGAGACGGTCAGCTATAAAGAACAGGCTGACGGGTCTGTGCAGATTCATCAGGATATTCATGTCACCCGCAGTGGCCATCGCCCGATTATTGTCGGCAAAGGCGGTCGCACGATTAAAATGATCGGAATCGCTGCCCGTCGTCAGTTGGAAAACCTGCTTGATTGCCCTGTTCATTTACGGTTGAATGTCAAGGTTTCCAGCCGTCATCATCTGGATGCGAACCAGCTTCTTTCCAGCGGGGAATCATCATGAAACTTTATGGCTATTATCGCAGCTCTGCGGCTTATCGGTGCCGAATTGCCCTTAATCTTAAAAATATTTCCTATGATTATCAGGCTGTCAATTTGGCAGCTAAAGAGGGCGAGCAGAATCATCAAGACTATGCCGCGCTAAACCCGCAAAAGCTGGTGCCGACACTGACACTTGATGCCGCAGATTCACAACAGGCGGACTCTTTGGGCCAGTCTTTGGCGATTATTGAATATCTGGATGAAATCCATCCCGATCCGCCGTTTTTGCCAGCAAACCCGGTTGAGCGGGCCAAGGTGCGTTCATTTGCCCTGGCGATTGCCTGTGATATTCACCCGTTGCAGAATGTGCGGGTTTTGAATTACTTGCGCCGTGATCTTTCGCAAGATGAAAGCGGTGTGACCGACTGGTTGCGTAAATGGCTGGGCGTTGGTCTTGCCGCCTGTGAACAAATTGCAGCCAGCCAAAACCATACAGGCTCGTTTGTCTTTGGAAAGACACCGGGACTGGCTGATATTTTTCTGGTCCCGCAAATCTTCTCTGCCCGCCGGTTTGAGGTCGATACCCGTGATTTCCCACGCCTCTGTTCGGTGGCGGCGCATTGCGAAACGCTTCCGGCCTTTGCCAAAGCGCATCCTTCGCTTCAGCCCGATGCGCCAGCTTCATAGATTCAAAGCAAAAACTGATCATGCAAGCCTATATTGTCCGCCGACTCCTGCTGATTATCCCGACCCTGCTCGCGATTCTTTTAATCAATTTTGTCGTCATCCAGGCCGCGCCCGGCGGGCCAATCGACCAAATCCTCGCAACCCTGCATGGTCAAGGTGGCGGGGCCATCGCCCGTGTCACCGGCGGCAGCACAGGCGATAGCGGAATTTCGACGCCAGCTTCCGGGCCAGCTGACAGTCCTTTGTCCAACCCGACAATGGCAGGCCGAGGGCTTGACCCGGACTTTATCGCAGACCTGCAAAAACAATTCGGCTTCGACAAACCCGCCTGGCAACGCTTCCTTGAAATGTGCCTCAATTATCTGCGCTTCGACTTCGGCGAAAGCTATTTTCTTGGCGATTCAGTCATCGACCTGATTATCGACCGCTTGCCCGTTTCTATCTCGCTTGGTCTCTGGTCGACGCTGATTATTTATGCCGTCTCCATCCCGCTTGGCATCGCCAAAGCCGTGCGCTCGGGCTCCAGGTTTGATGCGCTGACCTCGGTCGTGATTGTCATCGGCTACGCCATCCCGGCCTTCCTCTTCGCCATCCTGCTCATCGTACTCTTTGCTGGTGGGGAATATTTTTCACTCTTCCCGCTGCGCGGTCTGACCTCCCCAAACTGGGACGAAATGACCTGGGGCGCACGCATCGCCGACTATTTCTGGCATATGGCCCTACCCGTCATCGCCATGACCGTTGGCGGCTTTGCAACCTTGACCATGCTAACCCGTAACTCATTCCTTGAAGAACTCGGAAAACTCTATGTCACCACAGCCCGGGCAAAAGGACTGCCCGCCCGCCAGGTCCTCTACGGGCATGTGTTCAGAAACGCCATGCTGATTGTTATTGCCGGGTTTCCAGCCGTTTTTATCAGCATGTTCTTCACCGGATCATTGCTGATCGAAATTGTTTTCTCGCTTGAAGGGCTGGGGCTGCTGGGCTTTCAGGCTGCCCTCAACCGCGACTATCCCGTGATGTTCGCCAGCCTGTATATTTTTACCCTGCTCGGGCTTTTGCTTAATCTGGTCAGCGATTTGACCTATGCCCTGATCGACCCGCGTATCAATTTTGAATCGCATCAGGTGTAAAGACACTCCCCTAGATCGAAAAATCGAAGGGATGCATTTCCCCGGATTCAAGGCCAGCCGCTTTGGCATCGCGGCATAAATCCTCAATCGTGGTGCGCTCAAGACGTTGATAAATATCTTTGCGGCATTGCAGCCAGATCGGATCAAGGGCCGCCTGGTCCAGCCGGGCTTCGCTTGGCACAAACCGGCGCGGGTCAACCGTTTCATCAATCGTGCAGGCGATATCACGCAGGGTGATATTGCGCCGTTCGCGGGCAAGCTGATAGCCGCCATTAGGCCCCCGCGCCCCGGTCAATATGCCCGCCCGCACCAGCTTTTGTAAGGGACCTTCAAGATAGCGGCGCGGGATGTTCTGGCGTTTGGCAATGTCATTGGCAGACACCCGCGCGGTTGGTCCGTGATAAGCGATATCAAGCACCGCACTGATTGCAACAACGATCTTGCGCGCCAGCATAGTAATATTCAATCAGGGGTGTTGTAAAAATAAGCAGAAATTTTATTTGATAATTGCTGGGCGACATCGGATTTTAACATCAAGGGCCAGGCCTCCTGACCCTCAGGCGTGATCAGGGTCACCTGATTTTGCGGCCCGCCAAAGATTTCAGGCCGGGCGCCAATATCATTGACCAGCAGCCAGTCACATCCTTTGGCCTGATATTTCGCCGCTGCATGGGTTAAGGCCTTTTCACTTTCTGCGGCAAAACCGATTACCAGTGCCGGGCGATTCGTGTGCTGGCAAAGATCGGCAAGGATATCCGGGTTTTCAGTGAGCTTAAGGGTCGGTGCCGCTTTATTCCCTGCTTTCTTGATTTTCGCAGGTTCAGGTTTTTGGGGTCGCCAGTCGCCAACGGCTGCGGTCATCACGGCGATATCTGCCGGAAGCGCGGTCATCACAGCCTTATGCATTTCAGTTGCGGTCTGGACATGCTCAATTTTGACCCCGGGCGGCGCAGACAATGTGCAAGGCCCGCTGATCAAGGTGACACAAGCCCCTGCTTTGGCCAGGGCATCGGCAATCGCATAGCCTTGCCGTCCTGATGACCGATTTGCAATATAGCGAACCGGATCAATCGGCTCATGGGTCGGGCCAGCCGTGACCAGCGCATGGCGGCCCTTTAAAGATTTTGTGGGGCAAGCCGTTTCTCCCCCAAAAAAAGACGTGATTTCTTGAAGGATGGCTTCCGGGTCGCTCAAGCGTCCGAGGCCATTTTCTCCGCAGGCCATATCTCCGGCTTCCGGGCCCCAGACCCTGACTCCTCTTTGCTGCAAGGTGGCAAGATTTGCCTGGGTTGCCGGATGGTTCCACATCACCGGATTCATCGCCGGGGCAATGGCGATTGGTCGATCACTTGCCAGCAGCAGGGTGGAGGCCAGATCATCGGCCAGCCCCAGGGCCATTTTAGCCATTAAATCGGCTGTCGCCGGGGCCACAAGCACCAGATCAGCTATACGCGATAAACGAATATGGCCGATTTCGCTTTCATCGGTCAGCGAAAATAAATCCTGATAGACCTTGTGACCAGACAGACTTGCCAGCGTTAAAGGGGTGACAAATTGACTGCCGGACGAGGTCAGAACCGGGATCACCTGATGATCCATCTGGCGTAAACCACGGATGACCTCGCACACCTTATAGGCCGCAATGCCTCCGCCAATAATCAGCAGGATACGGTGCTGTGTCCGCCGTGTCTCCATGTGGGTCTCCATTGGCTTTAGCCTCTTCTTTTTACCCGTTGTGTAAAGACCGATACTTATTATCTTAACTTCTGTCTGCGGCAATCAGTCCATGTTCTTTTCACACTAATATCACCAATTTTCAGCCACATGCACTGCTGCGGTCATAACAAAAGATTATTAAAACCTCCACGCCTGACGCTCCATAAAGCCTTCAAAATCAATGCATGGAATAGAAAAATGCTGGCATATATTTGGTATTTTCCCAGAGTTTGGAGCAAACTTCTCCATGGTTACAACAGTCCCCTCACAACATTTTGCCTTCGCTATCAAAAATGGGTCGGCATGCGCCTTGCCTTTAATAAGCTCTTTTCGCGTGATGTTTGTTTGAAAAACAGGCACTTTAAAAATTTCTTTAATAAACAAAATCTCATCAAGAGAGGGATCGTGAAAAATATGTTTATTTTCATCCATCCACTTTTTTATAAAATCATCTCTTGTATATTCATTAAAATTCTCTGTTGTAGAGAGGATTTCCCCTTTCTCAGCCATTTCATCAATTTCTTCCCACAAGCTTGGAAATCGCTCAACATAAAAATTGCTCAAGACGATGAATGCACCAGTATCGAGTACATAAATCATTCAGTATAGCCCTTAATAAGCTGGCTTTCGAATTTCTCAAGTGACCGGACCTTAATGTTTAGATACTCACCAAGCTGTTCTGGGCTAATTCTATCGTTATAATAGTGGTTTAAGGCCAGTTGGGTGTAAGAACGGCACAAATACGCCCCTTGAGTTGCATGATAGTTTCCACCCGGCTTTCCAGTTTGCGGTTCCTTTCTTTCCCGTTGATATTCTTTAAGATATCCTTCAACTTCTTCCTGATAGTAAGAGGCACTTATTTTCTTATTATTCAAATAACGCCGGAGAATCGCTTCCCGACTTACACAGTAAAGGCGAGCCAGATTGTCTATTAATGCACTATCTACCGGCTTATTTAAGTGCTTGGAAAAGTCGTTGCTTGGAACAAGAACATTTGCAGCAAACTCATTACATAAGACTTCGACATGGTCGTGACGAAGGGAGCGCGTGTATTTTTGATCGGCCGTTTCAATCCCGCTTGTTTCAAACAGCAAGTGGGCCAGTTCATGAAATAATGTAAATATTTGCCGATTTTTTGAATTGCTATTGTTCAAATATATAATTGGATATTCTGAATCATAGAGGCAAAATCCTGAGTAGTTATCGTCACGAAATGCGTCCTTAAAGACAAAAATACCCTGTTCTTCAATTCGGTCTCTCCATATTTTGAGAGCATGATCACTGGAGGTCCATTTTTGCTGTTCTTCGATTGATACTTCCAGAAGATTCCTCACTTTTTGGGCAGATGTCTTAATATCATCTGCCTTCATATCTATTTTTCGTAGAAGAGCAGGCTTTGCTGTCGTGCGCGTGAGCTCCATAAGCTCTGAAATATTATATTGAAATACTTTTGCTTTCTTAAGGATACGAATTATCGCAGGCGATAATTTTCTGATTTCGCTTTCTGGAAGTGTCCTGAAGTCACTCGATATCTGTTTTATGTCTGGTGGTTCTGGAAAAAAGAAAACAGCGATTGTGCAGTCAAATCTTTTTGCAACCTTTTCAAGCTGCTTGTAGGTTGGGAAAGCCTCTCCTTTTTCCCATTTGTTGATTTGTGGGAAATCGGTTTGAATATCCTCCAAGGTGTAACCTGCGCGTTCCCTTGCCCAACGAAGCACTGCGGGCGTTATCGGGATAGCTTTATTTCTTCGCACGAAATATATACTCCTTCATACGGAAAGCATATTTTACAATCCATATCTTGGCTATACTAATCTCCGGTGCCGGGCTCGGGGTCAAATTCCGTCTTGTATTTGTCCGGCTTGCCCTTCCACTCATCCGCATCCTCCGGCGGGGTGCCTATACGGCTGATGTTCGGCCAGGTCTCCGAATACTGGCGGTTGAGCTCCAGCCACTTATCCGCCTCTTTCTCCGTATCAGGCAAAATCGCCTCAACCGGACACTCCGGCTCGCAAACCCCGCAGTCAATGCACTCGTCAGGATGAATCACCAGCATGTTCTTGCCCTCGTAAAAACAATCAACAGGACAAACCTCAACGCAGTCCATATATTTGCAGCGAATGCAGGCCTCGGTCACCACATAAGTCATGTCAGATGTCTCCTGTTCAGCACCATAAAGGCGCATTTTCTAAATCTATAGCGGGCACTTGGCAATAATATCCCGTCATTACCTTGAATCGCGTAAATCACTCAACCGTTTAGCGACTTCGTTCATAACAGGACGCCAGTCGTTCAATCGCTCCTGACGAATAAGTCTTGCCGATGGATACCAAGGGCTGTCCTCCCGCTTGGTGAGCCACCGCCAGTCATGCGTGCGCGAAATAAGAATCCATAGAAAATCAGGCTCTTGAATGACCGTGCCTGCCAGATGCGCAACCGATGTATCAATCGAAATAACCCGGTCACAGCAATGAATAAGCGCAGCCGTGTCTGAAAAATCATGAAGCTGGTCGCCAAAAAAGTGAAAGCCACCCTTTTTCCCCTGACGTATTTTATGCAGACGGGTTGTGCGCTCATCCATGACTTTTTGAAGCAGGATAAATTCAATGCCTTCAAGCTCCAGAACCGGTTTCCAGTCATCGATTCGCGTCGTCCTTGTCCGAATGCGCCCCGAACCTGCAACCACAAAACCAATCCGCAGTTTGGTCTTGCGCGGGCCAAGCTGCTTTTTCCAGGCCGCAATTTTCTCGGGATCAGCTTTGAACGGCACCACAGGAGGAATCGTCTCTACCGTTGTGCCAAAGCGATGGGCCAGGCTTAAAAGCCCGATATAATAATCCGCTTTACGAAAAGGCGTATGGACAGACAGGGCTTCTTCAACCCCCGGAAAAGCGGCAATAAGAGGTTTGACAGGCGAATGGCCCCGGCGAAAGATCACATCAATGCGGGCACCCTGATCGGTCAGCAATTTAATATAGCGCAAGAACTGGATGATGTCGCCTTGCCCCATTTCGGCAAGCACGGTGACCAGTTTTCCTTTCAAAGAGGCTTTTCCATCCCAGTTTGGATAGGGGATCTGATCCAGAATAACTTTTAGCTGTGCATCTTGAAGATCGGCCGGACGGGCGAAGCGAGATTCCAGATTCTCCCAGCCTTCTTTATAGTTGCCCAGCGTCAGCTGGACATAGGAATGGTTAAAGCGCACCGTTGTGTCCTTCGGGTGGCGTTTCAGAAAAAAGCGGTAATCGGCATCGGCTTTTTCGTATTCGCCGATATCATAGTAATAGGCTGCCCGGTAAGGATAGGTCGCGGTATAATTGGGGAATTTTTCAATGACCGCCGAATAGCCTGCCAGTTTTTCAGCAATACCGACGTTGCGGATATCTGCCCATTCGGAATAGACCATGGGGGTTTGGCAGTTACGGTTCATGGCCTCAACGATACATTGCAGAGCTTCTTTGCGACGCTTTGTTTTTTTAAGGGCAACCGCCTTATAGGCGAGGATTTCCACATAATCCGGGCGCATTTCTTCGATGCGGTCCAGAACAGGCAAGACGTCTTTGTAACTCCCTTGCTGGCCCAGGCAATTTGCATAGCCAACCAGCGCAGAAAAACTGTCTGGATTGAGATCAATGGCGCGTTTGAACAGAGGGTTGGCTTTATCAAAGCGGCCTTTTCTATACTGGAGTTTGGCGAGGGCGACCAGAGCCTCTCCGTTATCCGGGTCGGCTGCAAGTATTTCCTGTAGACGGGCTTCTTCCTCTTCAACTGTCGGAGGAGCCGCTGCAGGAGGCAGTGTGTCGGGCGTATCAGTCATGAGGCATGCCTTGAATACATGGGTTGTCGATAGCTCAAAGCCTCTGCGATATCCTTGCGAAGAATCATGTCACGGTCATTCAAATCTGCCAATGTCCGGGCAACCCGCAGGATTCGATGGTAACCGCGTGCGGATAATTTCAACTGGTTAGCGGCATTTTGAAGCAGGTCTGTCGCGTCTTGTTTCATGGTAATCATATTTTCCAATATTGTCCCATCTGCCTGGGCGTTGCAATATAAATCAACGCCTTGTCGGGCAAAACGGTCGCGTTGCTTGCGTCTTGCGGCTGCGACGCGTTTGGCGATGGTTCGGCTGGATTCGGACGGCGGCGGCGTTGCCAGATCGACAGCCGCAACGGCAGGCACGTCAATATGCAAATCAATCCGGTCCAGCAAGGGGCCCGAGATTTTGGCCTGATAATCACCTGCACAGCGTGGTGCGCGGGTACAGGCCCGCTCCGGGTCAGCCAGATAGCCGCAACGACAGGGGTTCATCGCCGCAACAAGCTGCACGCGTGCCGGGTAAGACACATGAGCATTGACTCTGGCAACCACGGCCCGACCTGTTTCAAGCGGTTGACGCAGGCTTTCCAGGGCCTGGCGCGTAAATTCCGGCAGTTCATCCAGAAACAAAACACCGTTATGAGATAAAGAAATTTCGCCCGGCTTGGCGCGTGAGCCGCCGCCTACAAGGGCGGGCACCGAGCATGAATGATGCGGATCGCGGAAAGGACGGCTCAAGGACAAACTTGCATCCTGAAGCAAGCCAGAGATTGATTGAATAAGCGAAACTTCCAGGGCTTCGGTGGGCTCCATTGGCGGCAATATGCCGGGCAGGCGCGCCGCCAACATGCTTTTACCGGAACCGGGTGGCCCGCGCATCAGCATATTATGCCCTCCTGCGGCGGCAATCTCCAGACAGCGTTTGGCACTTTCCTGTCCCTTGATATCGGCGAGATCAAGTGGCGATTCAAAGATTTCAGCCGGTTTGGGAACCGGCGGCTGCAAAAGCTGTATGCCTTGCAAATGATTGATCGCCGAAATCAGGTCGGGGGCAGCCAGAATTTCAAAGTCACCGGCAACGGCAGCTTCTGCGCCTTGTGCTTCCGGGCAAATAAGCCCGCAGGATTCGCCGACCGCCCGCATGGCGGCAGGCAAAACCCCGGTCACGGCGGCAATGCGTCCATCAAGGGCCAGTTCGCCCAGAACCAGATAGCCATCCAGACAATCAGACGGCAGAGCCTCCATCACCGTCAATAAACCAAGGGCAATCGGTAAATCAAAATGCGAGCCTTCTTTCAGCACATCGGCTGGCGACAGATTCACCGTAATCCGCTTTGGCGGCAACGACAGGCCTAATGCAGATAAAGCCCCGCGCACGCGCTCCCGGCTTTCTGCAACCGCTTTGTCAGGCAGACCCACCACATTAAAAGCGGGCAGGCCAGCCGTCAGCTGCACCTGGACATCAATCGGCAGAGTCTCAATGCCTTGAAAGGCAACGGTTCGGATATGGGCAACCATGATTTTTTTTGCGCGTAGAACTTTATAGGGCAGAGCTTTTGAAGCCTTATATACGCAAGTTACGCAATTTCTGTAAACAGGAATTGAGTATTACGCGCGCTTCGCGGCGTAAATCAGGCCTTTCGAGCACGGGTTTGATCCTCAAAACACCTCACCTGTTCAATGTTTTGAGGCTTTGGCAAGGTAAAATAAAACCTTTCCCGTTGCATGACATTGCCTGTGCAGTATAAAGCACACTTCAGGATTTGCGAAAATAAACTGAATCAGATAGCGATCAAGATCATATAATGCAGACAGATAAATCAATGAAAGACTTAAAACCGCTGGCGCATTGCATCCGCGCTTTGTCGATGGATGCGGTTGAACAGGCAAAATCCGGCCATCCCGGTATGCCAATGGGAATGGCAGATGTTGCGACTGTCCTTTTTACCCGGCATTTGAAATTTGACCCCAAGGCTCCGGACTGGCCAGACCGCGACCGGTTTGTGCTGTCAGCCGGACATGGGTCAATGCTGCTTTATGCACTTTTGCATCTATGCGGCTATCCTGATGCGACGCTGGATGAACTCAAGAATTTCCGCCAGCTTGGATCAAAGACCGCCGGGCATCCTGAATATGGTCACCTCGCCGGGGTTGAAACCACAACCGGCCCGCTGGGTCAGGGCTTTGCCAATGCTGTTGGTATGGCTCTGGCAGAACGGCACCTTAATGCTGCATTTGGCGATGATCTGGTCGATCATTTGACCTATGTCATTGCCGGAGACGGCTGCCTGATGGAAGGGATCAGCCATGAAGCGGCCTCTCTGGCCGGGCATTTAAAGCTGGGCCACTTGATTGTGCTGTATGATGATAACAATATCAGCATTGACGGGTCCACCGATCTATCTTTTAGCGAGGACAGTTTAAGCCGCTTTCAAGCCTATGGTTGGCAAACGATCCAGATAGACGGCCATGATGCCGACGCCATTGATCAGGCCATACGCCAGGCCCGAAAGGACCCGCGCCCGTCCCTGATTGCCTGCAAAACGCTGATTGGCTATGGCGCACCAAAGCTGCAAGGCACGGCAAAAGCCCACGGTGCCCCGTTAGGTGCAGATGAAATCGCCGGGGTCAGACAACAGCTCGGCTGGGAATATCCGCCTTTTGTTATTCCTGATTCCTTGCGCCAGTCCTGGCTGGAATTTGGCAAACGAAGCCATGAAACCCGCCTGAATTGGGAAAAGCAGCTTTCCGCGCATCCCGACAAAAGCCGCTTTTTGGCCCGGCTTAAAGGCGATGGTCCTCAAGGATGGGAAGAGAACGCAAGGGCTTATTGTGATGCAGCCGCCAATGAAGGTTTGAAAATGGCCAGCCGTGCCGCTTCCCAGCATGCGCTGGATCATTTTATTCCTGCTCGCGAAGAACTGGTTGGCGGGTCTGCCGACCTTACCGGCTCAAATAATACAAAAATCACCGATATGACTGTTTTAACCGCGCAGAATTACGGCGGACGCTATATTCATTACGGGGTGCGGGAACATGCCATGGCAGCCGCAATGAACGGCATGGCCCTGCATGGCGGCTTGATCCCTTATGGCGGGACTTTTCTGGTTTTCAGCGATTATGCCCGCCCGGCCATGCGTCTGGCAGCCTTGATGGGGATTCAGGTTATTTATGTGATGACTCATGATTCAATCGGCCTTGGCGAAGATGGTCCAACCCACCAACCGGTTGAACATCTGGCCGCTTTGCGGGCGATTCCTGATCTTCTGGTGCTGCGCCCGGCTGATGTCGTTGAAACAATCGAATGCTGGCACCTTGCCCTTTTGGAGAAAAAAAGACCAAGCGTTCTGGCTTTGAGCCGACAAGGATTGCCGCCGGTGCGGGGGCCCGCTTCCACTAAAGATAAAGCGCAAAATCTTTGTGCGCGGGGGGGCTATATTTTGCAAGAAGCCAACGGCGAACGTGCGCTGACCCTGATTTCTACCGGTTCAGAAGTAAGCCTGGCGGTCGAAGCCGCCAACCGGCTTTCAGACCAGGGACATCCAACGGCGGTTGTCTCTTTGCCGGGTTTTGAGCATTTTCGTGAACAATCTTCTGACTATAAGGCCCATGTTCTGGGCAGTGCGCCACGCCTCGCCATCGAAGCCGGGGTGCGGCAGGGCTGGGACGAATGGCTGCGCACCAAAACCCCGCATAATGATGACTTTATCGGCATGAACGGCTTTGGAGCTTCTGGCCCCGGCCCGGCACTCTATCAGCATTTTGGCTTTGGCGTTGAAGCCATCGTTGAAAAGGCTTTATCGCTTTTATAATTCCATGCGCTAAAACTGGTATGCGTCAGGTCCTTTCCGTTGATAGTCCAAAGGATACGGATGATTTCTAAAACAGGCCAAATCTCTTTCTGGAAAATATCGGCACTGGCAGGGGCCGTGCTTTGCCTTGGCGTCGCTGGCTGCGGATTCCCCAGCCCGGGCGCAGGGATCAACCCAATAGGTACCACACCCTCGACCCCCGTATCTGAATCCATCGCCGAAACCCGCTCCGGCGCAATCACGCTCTCCCGTGCGCCCACCCCTACAAATGCAACAACTCAATCGACAGCACCTGCCCCAACCGCTGCATCCGGGCTTGTCCATCGCGTTCGTGCCGGGGAAACCTATTACACAATCGCAAAAGATTATGCGGTTAACCTCTATGACATCATTGTGATCAATGACTTGCGCCCTCCCTTTCAGCCCGTTGCCGGGGAAAGCCTGATCATTCCAGGGCAGTCTGTCCATAACGTCGTCCCCGGCGATTCACTTTACAAAATCGCCCAGGACTATGGTGTGGATTTAAGCACGCTGACTCAGCTAAATGGTTTTGAACCGCCCTATGTCATCCGTGTCGGGATGCAAATTCGGCTGCCTTCACCAGTTGCCGTCACCGCTTCAACTGCCTCATCAGAACCGGTTGTGCTGCCTCAACCCGCCCCGGTGCGAACCCCCGTTGTTCGGGAGCCTGCTATCGAAACCGCTACCCCGGAACCACAAACCCAAGCGGTTGTGACCTCAAGCCCTGCTGTAAATAATCAGACCGTAAATCCTCAAGCAGCAGAAGTACCTGAAAACTTGCCAGATAACCTGCCACTCCCCCCCCGGCGGCCGGTTTCCACCGCGCTGGCCAGCCCGCCAGCCCTCGACCCGAAAGGATTTATCTGGCCCTTGAAAGGACGAATCCTCACCCGCTTTGGACCCATCGAAAAGGGCTTGAAAAATGACGGGCTGAATATCGCTGCACCGGTCGGAGCCCCCGTGCGGGCCGCACAAAACGGCATTGTTGCCTATAGCGGGAATGCTCTGAAAGGCTTTGGGCAGCTGGTTCTAATCAAACATGATCGCGGCTATGTAACCGCTTATGCGCATAATCAGGCCATTCTGGTCAAGGCCGGGCAGCAAGTTCAACGCGGCCAGGTCATCGCCCGGGCCGGAGAATCCGGCAATGTCAGCAGCCCGCAACTCCATTTTCAACTGCGCAAGGGGCAGAAAAGCCTGGACCCGCAGCCTCTTTTAAAAGGATAGATATGGCGGATCGCCCTTTATCCTCGCGTCCCCGGCCTTCGCGTCAACTGTCCTCTTACGGACTGATCAAGCGGCTTTGGCAGGAATATATGTTCCCCTATCGCGGTGCAACTTATGTTGCCTGCGCGGCCTTGATGGTGACCGCGCTTTTAAACGCCGCTCAGGCTTGGCTGATTGCGCCAGCCATCGATACCGGCTTGATCGACGGCAATACAGCCGCCCTGATCTGGGTAGCTATCGCCGTGGTCGGGGTGGGTCTGGCAAAAGGCCTGGCTGACTTCACACAAAGCGCACTTCTGGCCAGTGTTGGCACCTCAATCGTTGCCGACCTGCAAGCCCGGATGATGAAAAGCGCCATTGTCGCTGATCTGGGCTGGGTGCATCGGGGGGGCTCCGGTCGGCTGGTGGCCCGCTTTTTATCCGACAGCACATTGGTGCGCGAAGCCACAAATAAATCGCTTGTCGGACTGGTCAAAGACAGTTTGACAATTGTCGGGATGATGGGGGTAATGCTCTGGCAAAGCTGGGAGCTTACGCTAAGCATTATCGTGATCTTCCCGCTCTCCGTCCTGCCGATCATCTGGGTTGGACGGCGATTGCGCCGCCTTGCCCGGCAGGCGCAGGAAAATATCGGCGATACAACTCATCTTATTGATAATTTCTTGAAAACCCTGCGCATTGTGAAAGCCTATGTCGCAGAACCCTTGGCCAATACTCAGGCGCGACAGCTTTTCAGCCGCCAGGCCAGACTACAGGCCAGGGCCATCCGAACCCGCGCAGCCTTAACCCCGGTGCTTGAAACAATGGCCGGGGTTGCCGTCGCCAGTCTTATTCTGGTTGGCAGCATTCGGGTCTCCTCCGGGGCCAATACGCCGGGCGAGATCATGTCCTTCCTCAGTGCCATGCTGATGGCCTATCAGCCTATGCGCAGCCTCGCCAGCCTGAATGCCAGCCTTCAACAAGGACTGGCTGCCGCCGAACGCTGCTTTGAGGTCGTGGATCACCGCCCGGAAGTCACCAGTCCTAAAATCGAAAGCGGGAGGACATCAAAACCCCCCTTAATTGCTTCTCCATCGGAAGCAGAGGTGCAGGATTATTCAATCAATCTGGAGCACGTCACTTTTCGCTATGACAGTGATTCATCAGACCACCAGACTGAAAAGGGAACCCTACAAGATTTGTCCTTAGCAATCAAACATGGAGAGACTGCGGCTCTGGTGGGGCCGTCCGGTGCAGGAAAATCTACAATTATCAATCTTATCTTGCGCCTCTATGATCCCGAATCCGGACAAGTGCAGATTGGCGGGCAGGATGTGCGTGAATTTGATCTTTCACATTTGCGCCAGCAGATTTCTCTTGTTGCGCAAGAACCGGGGCTGCTTACCGATAGTGTAACAGCAAATATTGCCCTGTCGGATATGGGCCAATCAGAAAATGGCAGGGGGGACGCGATTGATAAAGACCGGGTACGGCAGGCGGCAGTAGCCGCTGAAGCATTGGAATTTATCGAAGCCTTGCCACATGGATTTGACACCATCCTGGATGAAATGGGCAGTGCGCTGTCTGGCGGACAGAAACAGCGGCTGGCGATTGCCCGGGCGATTTATAAGGACGCACCGATTCTTTTGCTGGACGAAGCCACATCGGCCCTGGATTCTGAAACCGAGCAAGCGGTCCAGAAGGCCCTGCAAACCTTGATGGCTGGACGAACCGCACTGGTGGTTGCCCATCGGCTGTCAACCGTCAGGCAAGCTGATGTGATTCATATTATTGACGGCGGACAGCTCAAGGAAAGCGGAACCCATGCGCAGTTATTGGAAACAGGGGGGCTTTATGCCGATTTTTGTCGCCATCAATTCCAGCCCGCCGCTTGAAGGGGCCAAATGAGCACTGTTATTGAGCGTTATCAGTTGCTTCAGGAGCGTATTGAGCAAGCCGCCCGGGACTGGGGGCGTGATCCGCAGGGAATACGTCTTATGGCGGTTTCAAAAACGGTGGAGCAGGCGCGCTTGCTTCCGCTTCTGGAAAAAGGACATCGGTTTTTTGGCGAAAATCGGGTTCAGGAAGCGATGCAAAAATTCCCTCCTTTATATGCGACCCACCCGGATATTGATCTTCATCTGATTGGTCCTTTGCAGACCAATAAAGTCAAAATTGCGGTCAAAAATTTTTCAGCAATCCATAGCCTTGATCGGCCCAAGCTGGCAGATTATCTGGCCCGTTCTGCTGATGAAGCAGGGCAGTGTCCCAATCTGTTTATTGAAGTCAATCTGGCAGATGAACCACAAAAATCCGGTGTCACTCCACAGGATTTTTCTAAATTTTTGTCTTATTGCCAGAGCCTTTCGCTGCCTATGGTCGGGCTGATGTGTGTTCCGCCGAATGGAGCTGAACCCGCCCCCTATTTTGCTCTGCTGGCAAAGATGGCGCGGGATAATGGCCTAAAAGAACTCAGCATGGGCATGAGCCACGATTTTGAAACCGCCATCGCCCACGGCGCAACCATCATCCGCCTCGGCAGCGCCCTTTTCGGCTCCAGACAATAACTCCTCTTTAGTAAAGTGCGTCCCTGCGCCGCTTATTAGGGCCGGTAGGGAGATAATGTGTTTATTGAGCGGCTCAGGCGTTCCTTAAAATATGAATATATTTAATTACATACATTTTATAACGGGCAGGAAGTAGGACCAGAAATTAGCCACAGATTGGCACTTTATGTGTCCGTATGCCAAGTCCTCATCAAAAGAACATGGCACCCGGATTATAACAAATATACCCTTTCATCAGCAGCTTGACAAAACGAGTAGAGTAAAATAGATTACTATCATAAATTATAAAATGTGCTTATTTTGTTTTTATAGTTTAGCAAGGCTGCATGATGATAAGATATGAAGATATCAATGTTGACGCATTGTATGATCAGCTGGATTTGAAAAGCTTGGCTGTTCAAAATGGGCTTAATAATAAGCCTGATAGTGATGACAGAGACTTCGATGCACCACAGCAAAGAGTGGTTCAGGTGTTCAGTGATTTTGTAAACGAAGCGCGGAGAATGACGCGAGAGGAGTCGGATAAATTACTTAATCAACTCGACTCCATTGAAATCGAAATTGATAGTTCCAGATGTGAAGAATTACCAAGACAGGCAGGGCACGATGTTGAGAATCGGCTTATACAGAATAAAAATGACGTTAAATACCTACGTAAAGTAGAGCAAGCTGCTGACAGAGCCTACCGAGCATTTCGTGTAACAAACGATATAACAAGAAACCCGGAGTATGTTGATTCAAGATATCTCCACTGGTCAATCATCGCAGCTCTCCTGATTGGTGAAGCGATAGCAAATAGCTATTTTTTTGCTCTAGGAAGTAATCTTGGTTTCCTTGGTGGTATATGGAAATCAACTCTGGTTTCGGCCGTTAATATTGGCGTTGCCGTCTTGATCGGCACATATGTATTGCCATACAAAAACAAGCAATCCGTCAGTCGCAATAACTTTGGTTTTTCAATCTTTAATATAAAGCGTTTGGCTTATGCCGCCTTGCTATTCGCTGGTGCAATTGTAGTGCTTTTTAATCTGGCCGTTGCACATTATCGAGCCCAGATGGATATTGATCCGGAAAATGCAATTACGGCAGCAATCCCGGCCCTGGTGAATGATCTATTTAATATTCAAAGCTTTGAAGCCTGGGTACTATTCATTCTTGGGGTGGCTTGTTCACTTTTTGCCGGAATCAAAGCCTATGGTCATGATGATATTTATCCTGGATATGGGAAGGTCCATCGCATTTATAATAGGGCTAAAATTGAATATCAGAATGCCAAAGATGATCTCAATGATGATTGTATTGAAATCATAAATTCATATATCACAAAAATTGATTCGGCACGCTCGGAATTCCAAAGACTGGTCAGAAACTACGGGACAGTGCTTGATATAGCCGCATCTCTGGAAACAGGGTATAAAGATTATATCAAACAGTTAGAGGGTCAGTGTAATTCCGTTTTAAATAAATATCGTAGCCATAATGTGGGGGTTAGAAATAGTTCCTCTCCTCCGCCTGGTTATTTTTCAGTTGTTTTTAATTTTGAGCAGAAAGAGTACGAAATTGATTTGCCAAGTTTAAGAAGTCGAGATGACAACAGAAGTAAATATACCATTGAATTGAAAGAAGTTGGTGAGACCGCCCAAATTGCTAGAGAAGAATTAAGAAACCAATCAAGGTATTTCAATCAAGAAATAAACCAATTCATCAAAGAAATCGAGAATGAAGTTGAACAGGAAGATGAAGATGAAGATGTTTCTGAAGATAATTCAATGAAGAAAGATAAAAGTACGGCTGAACAAGCCTAAAGCATGCGCTTTAAAAACCACTCATGATAACCACTTAATTCTCTCTTTATCTAATATTTCCCGCATTCCATCAACCATAGCGTATAATCATGAGCAGAAAAAAAAGCCATAAGCAGCGCCGAATGCCTGAAGAGCAATTTTCAAGCAAAGATATTCTGGGCTTCAAAATTATGGGCGGAGTCGTGATGCTTGTTTGTGTTTTGGGTGGAATTACGCTTATGCTCCAGCCCAAACCCTATGATAGTGATACATATTGCTTGACAGAAGAAAAAACAATTTCACATGTTTTGGTTGTTGATTTAAGTGACGGCCTGACGCACAGCCAAAGCCAATATATTTTGCAATTGACGCGACAAATTAAGAATAAAATGGAACGATACGACAGGCTAACAGTTTATACACTTCATATGCCTGAAGAGCGGCTTACACCGGTTTTTGATAAATGTAATCCCGGAAGCTCAAAAGAAGCAAATCCAATCTATCAGAACCCCAGAGCCATCGAAAAAACATTTAACCTTTTTTTTGAATCTCCTCTGGAGACACTGATAAATGATATGAGAAATAAGGATACAGCAAAAAGCACACCTTTGCTGGAAACGCTCACCAGAATTAGCCAAAAATACACTTCAGAAGGAAATATTGATATATCAAAATTCTATATTGTTTCAAATTTCATGCAGCATAGCAATTTAGAAAACGGGTATAGTCATTATCGTTCAAACACCGCGCCAACAATTCAAAATTATCAACGAAATAATATCTCAACAATTACGCTTGGCAGATTTTCAGGTGCCGAAGTTTCTTTATTCTATTTACTAGATGGAAGGCGTAGAGACGACTGGGTTAATCAGCACATTCAATTTTGGATCAATTGGTTCCAGCGGGCAAATGCATTTATCTCAAATATTGAAAAAATTATTTAACAAGGTAGCTAAAAAATGAACTTCTTCATAACATTTACTGCTGGCGCGTTTATTTTGGCATTTATGTATATTCAGAAAATTGAATCCGCTATTCTATTCATCCTTCTGCCAGCGTTAATGGCGACTTCCGCTTTGATCAGCTTCAGAAACTATAAAAGTGGAAAATTAACAATAATTGATTTTGGAAATCAGGCTGACAATCAATATTCACTTGGATTCCTGTTTACCCTCCTGTCACTATTTATCCCCTTAACACGGGATTTTGTGAGCGCAGACACAACCGAAACAGCGGAACTAATTAACCTGTTCGGGATTGCGCTTAGCACAACAATCACAGGCATTCTTTTACGGACTGTTATGGTATCCCGGGGCGGTATAACCAGCGATTCCAAGGACACGAATGATGCCCCCTCCTCATTATCGATTGATTTTCTCCCAATAGCCAACCAGGCAACGCAAGCCCTTAATAATATAGAAAACAAAATCGATCAGATTGCAAATAACCGAGTCGCTGAAAATACACTTATCCAACCGTCTTCAGCAAAAGCGGATTCCGCCTATGCTGAAGAATATTCAGCTATTTCTCATGAGTTAAATAGCATAATAAATGAACTCGGTGGCACCAAAAAAGGATTAAGCGATTTTAAAGGAAGATTAACACGTTTGACTACAACTATTGATGAATCAATTCTCAGGCAAGAAAAGTTGCAAGAATCTTCAGAGAATTTAAATCAGATTAACGAATCACTTTCAAAATCTGTTGAGCTTTTTGGGACGTTAAGTGACATAAACCAGCAAAAAATTTCCCCTTTTGTCGACTCAATTGTAAATTTAGCTGAAGGCACTGATCAAGCCATATTTAATGCCAATAAGTTAAGTGAGGCGCATGAGAAGTTAAAAAGTGATTTTGAAACCACAATATATGCAGCCTCTTCTATGGCGAGCGCAGCAAGTGATGCATCTGATAAAATGACTGAAACAAATGACAGCTATAAAGCTGTATCAGAAGCCTTTGAAAATATGTCTATAAATCTGGATAATATGTCGAATAGCTATCAGGTATATGTAAACACTGTGACCTCCAGTCATAGTATTCTGCAAGATAATATAACAAAATTGCAGGGTAATAGTAGCGAGTTGTCACGATTGGAGCAAAATATAACAAAAGCAAGGGAAATGTCGAGTGAGATGGCAAGCTCTATGGAAAGCAATAGTGAAAAAGTAAATTCACTATCAGATAAACTTGCTCTTATTATTGGAAAAATTGACGAGATTAGCAATAGTGCCCACCCCCATTTTTTTGACAAGCTAGATAGGCAGATTAAGTCATTGGAAGCAGTTATTAATGCACATATCTCTAAACTGGGGGGCCTTACAGAGCGGCTCATTGATGCCCTTAAGCTTACAAAGAAAAAGGGAGAATAATTATGCTGCAAAATAGAAAGGGTGCTTTATTTTACACGATGATGGTTGCCGAAATTATGATCCTCCTCGCCTTTGTTGTCATCATCAGCTACAGGCAATCACAAGCCGACTTAAATGAGATAAAAACAGCTGTAAGTCAAATGAGCGAAAAGGGTAAAAATACAATTCTGATCAAAACAGAGGGAGAAGTGTCAGATAAAGTAAAAAAATTCCTTTATGGAAGTGATACCATATCCGATCCTTGGAGCAAACTTGTCAATATAGAAAGAATTGAAAATCAGCTAATTAACCTTGAAGCAATAGAAAAAGAACTCACTCAGCAAGTTAGTGATCAGGAAACATATGCTCAAAATATTGAAGCGCTAGGCAATGAAAACCAAGAACTGGTTACTCAGAGGGATGAGTTAAATATTCAATTGGCTAATCTCAAGTCCGAAAAAGAGGGGGCTGAAGAAGAAAATTTGAAGCTAAGAAATGGAATTGATGACCTTGAGAAAAATGTCGAAACGCTGCAAGAAACCATTGAAACGCTTAAGAGAAACATTAAAGAAGAAGATAAACGAAAGCTTGGTGTAACACCCTGCTGGGATTATATTGATCCGAACGGAAGATATAGACCCGCACCATTACTTCATACAAAGATCACCAACACACATTATATTGTTACACCTGCCTGGAGTGCTAAAAATGAAGAGAAGCGAGAAAGGCAAGCCAAATTATTAGGTATTTATGACTTATTAAAAACGCATAATTCTAATATAGAAAACCCTGATACGCCAAACTCTGATACACAGGGAATGATTCCTGAGGAATTTGAAAAGTTTGGTAGAAAGCTTTACGATATAAGCTTAAATAATAATATTGAAGGGGCAACCGATTCAGATGCGGCTTGTCGCTTTTTTGTGGATTTAGAATACGAAGTTGATTCAGTTACAAAATACAAAAAAGTTCTAAAATTCTTTTATCTCCGCTCATCAACATATACAAAACCTAAAAAAACTAGCTGAAGCAGGCATAGCATTCATGTCAAATATGAGCTTAATTCATGATTATGCCAGGGCACTAGATGAATATCATGAAGCACTTTCTGGAGTTGTAAACCATGTGTGCGGCAGGAAAACGAGACGACTAGAAAACTTGTATAATAAAATCTCATTTCCTTTTAAATATTACATTGGGCAAATTAGATATTGGACGAAAATTGCAATTTATCCAGAAGGTAAGGCGAATCCGATACACCCTATGGGGAGAAAAATAAATGATGAATGAAGAAGATAAATTTTTCTCCGAAAAAGCACGGGAGAATATTATTAGTTACTCTGATCGATCTTATAACACATCAAATTATCTCGCAAAATTCCTGCTAGGCGCAGCGTTTAGTATATCAACAACATACTTACTGCTAACATCCTATACAATTAACACATATTCTCAAGGGAAATATAGCACGGAGTTTCTTGGCGTTGTAGGTTCCTTGGGGCCTTCATTTTTCTATATATTTACTTCTTTTTGCATAGGATTTTTAATCATTTTCGTTTATCATTATTTTTTTAACCTTGTTATCAATGGTCGGCTTCTACGAGCGTATAAAACTAAGGATACTGAGACAATGGAGCAGCCAATTAGACAAAAAGGGCCCTACATTTTCTGGCTTCATATTCTTCTGCTTTTGATTGGTTATGGGTTTTTAATAACAGGGCTATATGAAATCTATTCTGAGTTATCTTCTGCGCTTGACAGTATAATTGAATCCCAAATGGATTGATTTAGAATTAAATGGTCTGATATGATCTGATGATATACCAAGAATATTGGCATATATCGTCACCCCGCAAGCAAATAGAATTTCAAAGCCCAGGATTTAAAGCTAGATGCGCATATAATTATCCGGGAGCTTCTTTCTCCACGATTTTATCTATTCCAAGATTAGGGCAGAAATACGTCTCAACAATGTCTCGACAGATGTTGATCTGGATAAAGGGTAATCAAAAGCGTAACCCGCGCCCCAAAAAAGTGTAAACCGCCTCTTTGAGAAAAACGCTAAACCCTTGATTTTTTTTGGTGCCGCAGGAGGGACTTGAACCCCCGACCTACGCATTACGAATGCGCCGCTCTACCGGCTGAGCTACTGCGGCCTGACATCTTGCGCTATCTCTGCTTAAATCTTGTTTGATCTTGGATCAATGAAAGCAGGTTTTAAGGAGAGATAAAACGTGTGATTATCGTGGGCTTGCTTATAATCGCGGCTGCAGATTTCAGCAACAAACAATTACAGACTAATCTTGGGTGTGGACCTATTACACCATAAATCATTACGCCGAATCATTGGCCTTGCCGCGTTCGGCAACTGGTTCTGTGACGACGCCAAGTCGGCGGGCGACTTCATGATAGCCTTTTTCAGGGTCCTCAAGGTCGCGGCGGAAGCGGTCTTTATCCAGCTTTTCGCCGGTGCGCATATCCCAAAGCCGCATGGTATCCGGGCTGATCTCGTCGGCCAGAATAACCCGCAAGTCACTATTGTCATCAAGCATCCGGCCGAACTCAAGTTTAAAATCGACCAGTTTTATGCCGATTCCGGCAAACAGGCCTGAAAGAATATCGTTTATTCTCAGGGCCATGGCCATCATATCATCCAGGTCTTGCGGGGTGGCCCAGTTAAAGGCAACAATATGTTCCTCTGCAACCAGAGGATCGCCTAGTTCATCACTTTTATAGCAATATTCAACAATCGAGCGCGGGAGTTCTGTCCCTTCCGACAAGCCAAGGCGCGCGGCCATTGAGCCAGCCGCGACATTTCGGACAATGACTTCAATCGGGATAATATCGACTTTGCAGACCAGCTGTTCGCGCATATTCAGGCTTTTCAGAAAATGGGTTGGAATCCCCATGTCCTGGAGGCGGCACATCAGATATTCACTGACCCGGTTATTGACGACTCCTTTTCCGGTAATCAGGCCTTTTTTCTGATTATTGAAAGCGGTTGCATCGTCTTTGAAATAGACAATAAAGGTCCCGGGGTCGGGTCCTTCATAGATGATTTTTGCCTTGCCTTCATAGATTTTTTGCCGCCGTGCCATGGCCCAGACTTTCACAGGTTAAGGGTTGTGGAGTGTTTATCGCTTAGCAGCAACATTTATGAATGGCAATTGGATAAAGCGGGAGATTGGATAGCGGGGGTTTTTTTAGCGCACCCCGATCTGGTCGAGGATTTGCGCCAGATCATCGGGTAGAGCCTCATAGTCACGCATAGTAGAGGCGGTTTTATCGGGCGGCGCATCTGCGGCGGTCAAGTAGCGCCATCCCTGGAACGCGCGATGAGGATAGGGGACAACCGGGACAAGCACCGGGTCGAGCACAATCCGGCAAAAGGGTCGTTTAGGTTTGTTTTCTTCGGCGAAAGGATTGCAGTCAATATCGACTTTGGCTTCTTCAAAGCGCAGGATGCGCTGGCGGGCAGCATAGCGGCCTTTCATAATCCAGTAGATTGAGCCGCCGGGCAAGATTTCTGAGCGGCGGCGTGGCCAGTTCATGGTTGTATGGCCGATGGTGAGGCCTTGTTTGCGCTGGTGGGTTTGCCAGGCCGAGAGTTCTTCCAGCTTTTGACATCCGACGCATAGTTTGCGCAGGTGCAAAGCGGGTATTTCGCCATCGTCTTCGATCATAGGGTTAGAGCATCCCTAAATTATAGGCAAGCATTCCGACATAGGCAGCATAGAGGCCCAGCAAGCCATAGCCGACCGGGCGCGGAGCTTTTTTAAAGACGAAAAGCCCGGCCAGTGCAATGGCTGTTATGCCAAAAAGCCAGGGTCCATCGCGCAGCAAGAAGGCTGGATCGAGTGGCAAAGCCTTTATTCCGGCGGTTACCCCCAGAATGACCAGAATATTGAAGCTGCAGGAGCCCACAACATTTGCGGCGGCGAGTTCATTTTGTTTGCGCACACCGGCAGCAACGGTTGCAGCGAGTTCTGGCAGGCTGGTTCCGAAAGCGACCAGGGTGAGGCCGATAATGGCTTCGGAAACGCCAAAGAGGCGGGCAAGGTCGCTTGCGCCCGAGACCAGCAGTTCGGCCCCGACAATCAGGCCCGCGATTCCGAGCAGGCTAAATGCGATGGCCTGGAGCAGGTTTGAGGTTACAGGCAAGTCTGTTTCTTCATTGCTTTCGTCTTCGTTATTATCGGCATGAGTCCTTTGCCGGTCGAGCCGCAGTCCGATCAGAATATAGGCCAACATGCCGATGGCCATGGCCCATCCTTGCCAGGCCATGATTTGCCCTGTCCATAAAAGCACGAACAGCAGGAGCGTTGCCAGCGCACAAAGCAGGATTTCGCGCCGCATGGAGGCCCCTTGCGCGCGGGCAGCCCCCATCAGGCTGGCGACTCCCAAAATCAGGGCAAAGTTGCAGATATTGGAGCCAATGACGTTTCCGGCGGCCAGTCCGGGATAGCCGTCGAGATTGGCTTCGATTCCGACCAGCAATTCTGGGGCCGAGGTGCCAAATCCCATGACCACGGCCCCGACCAGAGCTTTGGAGAGGTGGAGGCGCACGGACAGGCTGACGGCACCGCGCACCAGAAACTCGCCCCCGACCAGCAGCAGGGCCAAGCCGGCAATCATGAAAATCAGAGGCATCATCGGCTTTTAGCTTTGTTGGGCAGAGATACGGCTGGCTCGCCAGACGATCCAGATCACGGGCAGTCCAACGATTGTTGTCATAATAAAGAAGGGAGCATAGCCCATTTCATCGACCATGCTCCCGGAGTATCCGGCCAGCAGTTTTGGCCCGAGAACCATAAGCGAGGTAAAAAGCGCATATTGGCTGGCGGTAAAGCGGGTATTGGTGAGCGAGGACAGCCAGGCCACAAAAGCGGTCGAGGCCAATCCGGCCGACAGGTTATCAGCGGTGATAGCGATAGCCAGCGCAAATTTTTCGGCCCCGATAACGGCGACCCAGGCGAAAAGCAGATTGGTCAGGGTGGCCAGCGCAGCACCGGCGATCAGGATCGGGCCAATCCGGTAGCGCAAGCAAAGCGCGCCACCAACAAACCCGCCAATAATGGTAACGATGAGTCCATAGGTCTTGCTATAGTCTGCGATGGTATCCAGATCAAAGCCGACATCAAGATAGAAAATATTGGCGACGGCTCCCATCAGAATATCTGCGCTGCGATAGCTGGCAATCGCCAGCAGGATGATAGCGGCCTCGGCAGGGCGAAAGCGGCTGAGCATATCTTTTGCCGGGTCAAGGAAGCTGCGTTGCACCAGCTGATTTGGCGCAAAAGATATGGCAACGAGAAATCTGAAAACAACCAGAGCCGCAGCGATAGCAAAGCCCAGAATCGCCCCCTGACGCAGGACGTTAAACAGCCGGATATCTGAATCCGGCGTATAATCGCGCCCGAATTTGAACACAACGATGAAAGCGGCAACCGCCAGAACAAAGCTGAGCAGAAAGCGCACGCGCTCTGCAGTGGTTTCTTCTTGCTGTTCTTTTTGCCGCGATGAGGTTTGATCGGGTTCTTTCATCAAAAGGCAGGTGGCGACCCCGACCAGCATTGTTGCGCCCATCAGCATATAGCCCATGCGCCAGATTTCATATTGATAGACATCCGGGTCAAGCTGCCAACTGGCAATCAATTTGATCAGCCCGGCCCCGGCAGCAATCATGGCGACCCGATAACCAGCGATATAGCTTGCAGATAGAATGGCCTGGCTGTCAGCATCAGCAATTTCAATGCGATAGGCATCAATCACAATATCCTGGGAGGCTGATGAAAAACCAAGGGCCACCGCCGCTATCGCCAGGGGAAGGGTTGATCCGGCGGCAGGGTCAAAGGCACTCATTGCGACAAGGCTTGCCATGACGGCTGCCTGGGTGACCAGAAGCCAGCCGCGCCGCTGGCCAAGCCGGGCGCAAAGGACGGGGAATGACAGCTGGTCTAAAAGCGGTGCCCAGATAAATTTAAAACCATAGCCTAGCGCGGCCCAGGAAAAGAAGGTAATGGCACTGCGCTCAATCCCGGCCTGTTTTAACCAGATAGAAAGGGTTGAAAAGATCAGCAGAATAGGAATACCTGCCGAAAATCCCAGCAGGAACAGGGTTATAACCCGCCTGTCAGCGATTTTGCTGATCCAGTTTTCCAGCCAGTTTTCTTGTTCTTCTTTGGTCATGATCGACAAAGCCCCATTGTGTAAATCAAAGCCCTATTATGTAAATCCAGACTACCTAATTCACGAGTCGTCTTACAGGTAAAGCCGACATTCGTTGGTTGTTGATAAAACAGGTGGTTGCTTTGCATTATAACAAAAATTATAACAAAATGATGAACAGATTAAAAATTACCACAGTGGGCAGTTCGGCGGGGGTTGTGCTGCCAAAAGATGTGCTGGCACGACTGCGGGTGGACAAGGGCGACACCCTCTATGCGCTGGAAACGGCAAACGGCATTGAACTCACTCCCCACGACCCCGAAGCGGCCGCACATATGGCGGCAGCCGAAGAGATCATGCGCGAAGACCGCGACCTTTTGAAAAAACTCGCGGAGTAATGACGGTTCCCAAAGCTCCGCTGATTTTTCTGGACGAGCAGCTGGTGCTTTCTATTCATCAGCGACAAATTGCCGAACATGGCGGCAAGCCCGGCTTGCGCGATGCTGGCCTTTTGACTTCGGCCCTTGATCGCCCACAGAATATACTGACTTATCGTGAAGGGGCGGATGTTTTCGCGCTTGCCGCAGCTTATGCGTTCGGGATCATCAAAAACCATCCGTTTGTAGATGGCAACAAGCGTGTCGGCTATATTGCGATGCGGCTTTTTTTGAAGTTGAACGGAATAGATTTTGTTGCCACACCAGCCGAAAAATATAGCGTCATTATCGGGCTGGCCGCTGGCAACATAAGCGAAAAAGAACTGGCCGACTGGCTCCGATCAGCCTCTGCCCTATCTGACCCACAGAAAAAAGCACCAAATTAGCGCAATCACATACAACACATATCAACCACACCAATATACTCAAAGCATCCTCAAGGAAAATGAGTCTTATCCAATATGAACGAGTACATACAGTAATTTTTTGTTGACTTTTATCGGCAGTGTGTCTACCAAAAATATAACTCCCCTAGGGGTTTCGACCGCTAGGCGCAGGGCCCCTTATAGGGGCCCTTGCTTTTTGAGGAACGTCAATGCGCACTTACATCTATGTTGACGGGTTCAATTTTTATTACGGTGCTATAAAAAAAACAGATTATAAGTGGGTTAATCTTAAAGAACTGTTTCAAAAACTTCTCCAGCCACATCATCATATAAGCAAGATTAAATATTTTACGGCCTCTGTTTCCGCCAGACCTGATGATCCCGCCCAGGCTCAACGTCAGGCTACATATTTGTCGGCAATGAAAGCTGTTTGCCCTGAATTTGAAGTTTATTTCGGTCATTTTCTCTCTCATATTGTTACGGCACCCTTGGCTAATCCAGATGCCCGCCCGCGGCAAGTTCGTATTATCAAGACCGAAGAAAAGGGATCTGATGTTAATTTGGCTGTGCATCTTCTCAATGACGCTTGGCTAAACGCCTATGATTGTGCCGTTCTTGTAAGCAACGACAGTGATATGGCTGAATCTCTACGGTTGGTAAGACTTCACCATCCCTGCAAAAAGATTGGTTTGATCACACCGGGAAAAAATGCATCTCGGCAATTAGCTGAAAACGCGCATTTCAAAAAACGTGTCCGTAAAGGTGTTCTTGCCGAAAGCCAGCTTCCATCTCCAATTCCCGAAACAAATATAACCAAGCCAGAAAACTGGTAATACTCCTCTTTCAAGATGTCAAAAAAACCTTGAGGATGTTTTGTCCAACCAAACATCTTGAATGCTTTAATCTCATTTCACTAACATAAATGCTTCATACATCTATGCCAGCCCCATATCTAATTCCTTGCCAAGCTTAAAATTCTTCCAAAACTCTGTTCTATCCATGAAGCTTCTCTTTCAAGGCCTGATAAAGCTGTGTGTGTTTGTCAGGGTTACTTTCTTTCAGTTTGCGTAAATTCTGTAATTTCCATTACACAGCAGGGAAGCGTTCAAAATTGTGGATGCTCCAATCCGGCTCACAATTTTTTACGCTCAGCAAAAATTCTTTGTCTTTAGCCGTGAGGCTTTTATTGACAGTCTCGACAAGCTGTGCACGCGTTCTTTCAAAATCATTGTACGTAAATGCAACATCAGTCATGCCTGTGAATTGGTTACCCATGGCTTGGTGTTGATCCTGGAAGTTTGGCACAAGCACTTCATTGATCGGGCGGTCACTGCAAAGAAGGCATAATAAAAAGCCTATGTGAATATCGTCCGAGAAACCTTCGTTTTCCATCAAGAGCTTCACATCAAACAAATCTCTGGGATGTTGGCGGTCCAGTGCTGCACATATTTTACCGCCATAAAGCTGACCAAGTGGCACAACCTGTATCACAGATGACGTATCGTACATTTCTTGCGCGTTATCACAGAGCATCATTCTTTCAGGGGCTTCAATCGTGCCGCGACTGACGAGATTAATTTCCAGTTTGATTTCTTCTCCGTCCGAGCGAATAACCAGTTTGCCGATACCCGGCTTATACAAGATTTGAGCGTTTGGCAGAACATGCTCGATACGCGCTTTAATACGTTCCAGCGCATCGGCAATATTTTTTAATGTTGTTCCTCTGTCTTCAAATGGCAGATAGGTCAGATCAATATCAACCGATAGACGCGGCATGTTACGTACAAAAAGATTGATCGCTGTGCCGCCATGTAAGGCAAAGCATTTTTCCTCTGCCACATAGGGAAGAACCCTCAGCAACAAGCGAACCTGGCTTTTATATTTCTGGTTGTTCGTTTTTTTCAAATTTTTTTGGGACGGTTATTTTGTATTTATCTATGTAGGTGCCGCTTTTAACAAAGCTTCGTGTGCCTGATCCTAAATCCACATTTGATAGATCAACAAAATCCAGCCAGGGATGTTTAAATTTATCTGCCAAGTAAAGGAACAGGCGTTTAACTTTTATTGATGAGCAATTCTCCAGCAACTCTTGAACCGATTTAGGCCTTAAATCATTCATAGCTTCCATGAGCTCGTAACATTCAAAGAGCTCTTGATGCTTTGGGGCAAGATATAAACACTCCAGCATGGCGCGTGCAGGAGAAGATATCTTAACAGCAAAGTTATTCCGTTCCAAATCAACAAGCCCCATGTCTGCGGGCAGAAATGAGGTCGTGTAATAATCTATCTTTGTTTCCCATGTTTTATTCTTAAACCAGGTCGGAAGGTTTTCTTTTTTGCTTCCAAGCAAAACGGCTCGCCCTGCTGCCATATCTATGTAGTGCGCGCGCCCCTGCAGAGATAAAGCCGTGCGCCCACCAGCATGTATTGATAATCCGGCCTGATTTTGAAGTGCATATAATCCACCATGATAATCAACGTCATCACCAACACGGATAACCGCACCTGATCCTATAGAAGACACCCATTTACTTTTCTTGTACTGGCTCAGGAGTTGATTTGAGACGCCATTATCCGCAAGCCATGATGACAGGTAAACTGTCCCTGTTGGCCAGTCTTTTAGTAATTTGTTTATTTTAGCCTCATTTCCTAAATTCATAATTTAGTTATAAGGGTTAAAATAAACAAAATCAAGATTTCTCTTTAAAAATATGCGCATAAATAAACTAATCCTTTAGTTTTGAGGGCTATTTTGAAGTTAACCCTCTGTCCAGTTTTTTAAAATCAGGTGCGGGGTGTTCCTGCACCCTTGGCTAATTTTGTTGATTTTTTGCTGAAAGGGCAATAAAGTTATGCCTGTAATCAGGAAAAAGCTGATTATGGAGCGTAAGACACTCCAGACATAGCGGTTTGTGCTCACCGTATAAAAAGCTCGTTTTCTCGATCAGGGTCGAGGAGACGACGCTATACAATAGGCGTTTACGCTAAAATCGTCGTGGCTGTGCTATGTCTCAGTTGTCTTAACTCCTCGATCACCAAGGCTCTTGGTGATTTTGTTTCAATAACAGCAAGAGGACTTGAGAAAATGACCATCCAGCCAAACGGCCCCTTTAAAAAACGCGCTTTCACCCTTGATTATCAATATTTGCCATTGACTTAATGGTCAATTCACCCCTCACGCAAGGGATGAAATATGCCTGTCTATGCGTCTGTCTATGATGGGCGTTGTCTATGACTGGGCGTTGTCTATGACTGGGCGTTGTCTATGATTGGAAAGGCCATCAATCATTGACTATAGAAAAAATGCAATTTTAAAATATTATATATTTACAAATACTCTTTTTAGTTTTATTAACGAGTATTAAGTCGAACTTGGTGTTGTAAAGAAACATAAAGAGCTTGCCTGAAAAATGCGCCTCATCAAATCAGTCCTTGCACCAGCTCTTGTGCCAGTTCTTGCAAGCGCGCTTGCTGCCTTGCTTATGCCCAGCTTTGCGCATGCCCGGGACAAGCTCACCGAAGACGATTACAATAAAATCTATTGCGACTCCATCGGTGGCCAAACAGAGGTCAGACATGACTATACCACCGATGCGGGCGAAAACGGCTATGTAATAGTCGATTGCGAAACCGATACCGAGGTGATCGAGGGCGGGCTAGACAAACGCTCCAGCCTTGATTCCATCCAGCAAGCCCTGTTCTTTGCCTTTCTAACCGGCAAAAAGCCCGTCATCGTCATCTATGATACCGATGGAATCGAAGGCAAGATTGAATATAGAATCAAGATCGGCGCAGCCCACGCCGGTGTCGGATTTACAAAATCCCGGATGTCCAGTTTGATGTGAACGAGTACAGGCGGCTTTCCTCGTTAAGGGGCGGCAGAGATGCCGCCATTTTCTTTATTAGCGGCGTTATGGATCATCGCCGCACAAAGATCACATTCTCCTGTCCATTGAATGTATTAATGTGAGTGCATTAATGCGTGACGTTTGATTTGATCAAACATGCTGGTCGCGCTAAGAGCATCTGACCGCTGAATAAATTATCTAAAGCAGGAGAAGTCATGCTCCAAACCATGAAAAAGAAAACAAAAGGGGCCTTTGCGATTATTGCATCGGTTCTTCTGATCAGCAGTTTTGCTTTATGGGGTGTGGCGGATTATGTCCAGGCTCCGGGCCATAATCAGGTTGCGGCGACGGTTGGCGATTACGAGATCAGCCTGATCAGTCTTGCCAATGTCTATCGGAATGACTTGCGCAGCAGTGGTCTGGCTTCGCTGGATAGCACGGCGCAGCGTGATCTTGGGCTGGCTTCCAACAGTCTGGACCGGCTGATCAATCAGGCTGCGCTGGCGATGGAGGCCAGAACCTGGAACCTGCGCCCTGATGAGCGGTTGATTGCCGATGCCATTCGTGCGGATGAAAGGTTTCAGGATGCTGGCGGTTTTTCGCGCAGCCGTTTTGAGCAATATTTGCGTTCGGTCGGATCGGGGGAGGCTTCATTTGCCGCTGGTCTGGCGGACCAGATTGGCAGCGAGATTGTATCGACAGCTTTTGTGCCTGATTTGCCGCCTTTGCCGGGGCTTAGCCGGGTGGCGGTGAATTATCTGGCCGAGCGGCGAGACATCATCCTGACGACATTGAGCGAAACGGCAGCCGACCAGCCGGGCCCAATTGACGAGAGCGAGATCACCCGTTTCTTTGAAGAAAATGCTGAAGATTTTCGCCGCCCAGAGTCCCGGAGCCTGTCCTTTCTCTGGGTGGATCCTGACCAGCTGGCCAGCGCAGAAAATGTCACTGCGCAGGATGTTCGGGCCGTTTATGATAGCGCGCGTGACCGTTTTACCACGCCGGAAACCCGGCGAATTCGCCAAATTCGCTTTTCAACCGGCGATCAGGGACAAGCGACTGCACAGGCGGCAAAAACTGCGCTGGATTCTGGGCAAAGCCTGGATGACCTGACCGCAGAGGGGGCGATCAATCCTGCCAATATCAGTGATCTTGGCGATTTGTCGGTGAATGATTTTCCGACCCCTGAACTGGCGCAAGCTGCTTTTGACTTGCCTGCACCAGGATTAACCGCCCCGATTGAAGGGCCTTTTGGCTGGATTTTATTTGATATTCTGGAGATCAACCCGCAGTCGGTTGCGGCGTTTTCTGATGTGTCTGATCAACTTGAACAGGAATTGCGCGAAGAACGGGCACTGGACATTCTTCCAGACCGGTTACGCGATCTTGATGACGGGCTGGGGCGTGGCGATTCGCTGGAGACGATTGGCCGGATCATTGGCTTGCCGGTTCTTTCTGTCGAGATTGGACGCGATGGACGCAGCCTTGATGGGTCGGCCCTTTCCTTGCCGTCCGGGAGTTTTTTGTCAGATGCTTTTGCCCTGACGCAGGGGGAGACCAGCTTTTTATCGGAAACGGATGATGGCGGCGGCTATGCCATACGGATTGATGCGATTTCCGAAAGCCATATCCCGGAGATGGCGGCGATCAAGGAAGAATTGACGGCGGCGTTGCGCAGTCAAAAGGTGATGGAGAAACTGGAGCAGCGTGCAAAGGCACTTAGTGATCAGGTGAATGCCGGGGCTGCGCTGCAGTCTCTTGGAGAGGCCAGCAATAGCCGTTTATATAACAGGCTGGACCGTCAGGGGCAGCCGCAGTCCTCTGAATCTTTAAACGCGTTGGGGGGTGACTTGTCTGACAGTCTTGCCAATGCGCTCAATGATCCCCCGGAAAATAACACGCTGAGTGCTGATCTGACTGAAATATTCTTTGATCTGGAGTTGGGGAAAGCCACCTATATTCCGCAGCCTGCATTAGCAGCCCAAGAAGCAGGGCAAGAAGCTTTGCAACAATTTCTTGTCGGGCAGGTCACCGCGATTTATCCGCCAGATGGAAATGGACCCGATAGCGATGAAAACTATCGCAGCACGGTTGAAACGGCCCTGTCACGAAATGTAAAAAACAGCCTGAGTGCGCTTTATACCCGGGCCTTGCGGGATCGCCATGCCGTTTCGCAGGATCAGGATGTGATCAACCAGGTCTATGGGCAATAGACGGTCATGCTTGATAAAACCTATACCCCTGCCGATCATGAGGCAGCTATTTACCAGAAGTGGGAAAAAGACGGGGTTTTCTCGCCTGATGATATAGAGTCACAAGCCTATACGATTGTGCTGCCGCCGCCGAATGTCACAGGCAGCCTGCATGTCGGCCATGCGCTGAATTGCAGCTTGCAGGATTTATTGATTCGTTATCAGCGCATGAATGGCCGGGCGGCTTTATGGCTTCCGGGGATGGATCACGCCGGGATTGCCACCCAGATGGTGGTTGAACGCCAGCTTGCCGAGGCTGGAAAGCCTGGCCGTCAAGCGATGGGCCGCGATGAGTTTGTCCAGACCGTCTGGGACTGGAAGCAGGAATCGGGGGGCATGATTACCAGTCAGCTGCGGCGGCTTGGCACCTCGCTGGACTGGAGCCGGGAGCGTTTTACGATGGATTCCGGTCTTTCGCGTGCGGTCTTGCAGGTTTTTGTCACGCTTTATCAGCAGGGATTGATCTATCGTGATTTAAAGCTGGTGAACTGGGACCCGGTTTTGCAGACCGCGATTTCGGACCTGGAGGTCAAGCCGGTTGAGACACAAGGCAAACTTTATCATATCCGCTATCCTCTGATTGACCCCAAAACCGGCCAGGAGCGCGATGAAGCGATTATTGTTGCCACCACAAGGCCAGAGACATTGCTGGGCGACACAGCGGTGGCGGTGCATCCAGAGGATCCGCGCTATCAGTCGATGATCGGGCAGTTTTGCAGCTTGCCGCTTACAGGCCGACAAATTCCGATTATTGCGGATGATTTTGCCAATCCGGAGGAAGGGTCAGGGGCAGTCAAGATTACCCCGGCCCATGATTTCGGTGATTTTGACGTCGGCAGACGCCATGATTTAGAGATGATCAATATCTTTACTGCGTCCGCGACCTTGAATGAAAATGTGCCTGATGCCTATCAAGGGCTTGATCGTTATGCTGCGCGCAAGCAAATTCTGTCTGATCTGGAAAATGCCGGTCTGCTTGTTCAAAGCGAATCCATCACCCATACCGTCCCCTATGGCGAACGCAGCCAGGTGCCGATTGAACCCTATTTGACCTGGCAATGGTATGTGGATGCCAAGACCCTGGCCGGGCCTGCCATTGAAGCCGTGCGCGAAGGCCGCACCCGTTTTGAACCGGCGAACTGGGCCAAGACCTATTTTAACTGGATGGAAGATATTCAGCCCTGGTGTATTTCGCGCCAGCTCTGGTGGGGGCACCAGATTCCGGCCTGGTATGGACCGGATGACACGATCTTTGTCGCCATGACCGAAAAAGAGGCCTATGAGCAGGCGGTCAGCCATTATCAGGAAAACCCACCCGAAAATTCGCCTGATCTGCTATCTGATCTTGCCAAGGGAACCGGGCTTAAACGCGATCCCGATGTGCTGGATACCTGGTTTTCATCAGCCCTCTGGCCTTTTTCAACTCTGGGATGGCCGGATAAAACTGCCGATTTTGAAAAATATTACCCGACCGATTTTCTGATCACCGGCTTTGATATCATCTTTTTCTGGGTTGCCCGCATGATGATGATGGGCATTCACTTTACGGGCAAGGAGCCCTTTCACACGGTCTATATTCATGCGCTGGTGCTGGATGCCAAAGGCCAGAAAATGTCCAAATCCAAAGGAAATGTGATCGACCCTTTGACGATGGTTGATGATTACGGGGCAGATGCCTTGCGGATGTCCCTGATTTCACAAGCGGCAGCCGGGCGCAATGTGCGTATTTCGGACAAAAGGGTTGAAGGCTATCGCAATTTTATCACCAAAATATGGAATGCGGCGCGTTTTGCTGAAATGAACGGAATCACGATCATTGATGAAAAACCGCCGCTTGAAAGCCCGCTTTCTTTATGGATTGATGTTGAACTTTCGCGCACGGTGCAAGCGATTGATACGGCGATCACGCATTACCGTTTTGCCGATGCCGCGCATCATCTTTATCATTTTGTCTGGGGCACTTTTTGCGACTGGTATTTGGAGTTTATAAAACCGCTTTTGCAGGAGTCCGAAAGCAGCGGGGAGTCTGATAATTCGCGGCCAACGGATAACACACGTGACATGGCTGGCTGGGTTCTGGGGCAAATTCTGCATATCCTGCACCCGTTTTGCCCTTTTGTCAGCGAAGTGCTGTATCAATATTTTAAAGGGAAAGAAGCCAGTCTGGTTCGTGCGCCCTGGCCTCTCGACTCCATAACAACAGAAGAAGAAGCTGGAGAAGAGGCCTGGCAGGAAATTGATGCCTTGCGCCGTTTGATTGTTGCGTTGCGCAATGCCCGCGCCAGCTTGAATATTCCAGGTTCGGTGCGGCCAAAGCTGATTATTCCGCCTGATGCCCCTGCTTCTTTTACGGCGCGTTTGATGAATCAGCATATTGCCATCAAGCGCATGGGGCGGGTTGAGGATATTCTGTTAAATGATTCTGCTGCCGATAAAACCGCTATCGGGGATTTATCGCAGGTGGCGACGCTGGTGGTTGACGGGGTTAATCTGGTGATTCCGCTGGTCGGGATTATTGATGTCGCACAAGAACGCAGCCGCCTTTCATCGGCTTTGAAGAAAGTCGAGCAAGAAGCTGACAAGCTGCAATCCCGGCTTGATAATCCGAGCTTTCGTGAAAAAGCCCCGGAGGATGTGATTGAAACCCTGACCCAACGGCTGGAGGAAACCCAAACCCGCGCGGCTGGTTTTCAATCGGCCCTTGATCTTTTAAAAGTTTGAGTTTTAATGGATAAAAATCAGCACCGCCGACAGGCCCGCAAAATCCGCGATCAATTATGGGGAAATGATGCGCTGGGTCAGGCGGCAGCAACGGCCCGGATTTGTGGCTTTTTTCTTGAACATTTGCGGGCGTCTTTAAACGGCCCTTTAACGGATCGCACGGTTGCGCTTTTTCGGGCGATTGGCAGTGAAATTGACCTGCAGGGGCTGGAAGGTCTGCTGGCTGGCCCAGGCATTCAGGTTGCCTTGCCCCGGATTGAAGGGCCGGATCAGCCGCTGCGCTTTTGCCGCCATCAAGAGGGGGACGTGCTGGTTGATGGCGGGTTCGGCACCAAAATGCCCGCCCCTGATGCCCCGGATGTGCGCCCGGATGTGATCGTTGTGCCACTGCTGGCTTTTGATCGCCAGGGCGGGCGCATTGGCTATGGCGGCGGCTTTTATGACCGCACAATGGCGGTGCTTTTGGAAAATAAAGCCTTGCCCACCCCGCAGCTTGTCGGGCTGGCTTTTGCCGGACAGGAAACAGACAATCTGCCTAAAGACTCGCATGATTTGAAGCTTGACTATATTATTACAGAAAATGGAATAATCCGGCCTTGAGCGGGAGCAGAAACACGCAAAAGACAGGGGAATCGCATTAGAAAAATTTGACAAATGACTTCGGATGGATTCTGAGGGTTCCATAACAACATGGAGCCTTACTATGCCAACCTTACAAAGTTATTTCAATGGTTTGGATGATCCGCGCACAGGCAACGCCAAGCGTCACAAGTTCAGTGATTTGATGACGATTAGTCTTCTTTGTGCTCTTTGTGGTGGCGAAACAGCGGTTGATATGGCTGATTTTTGCGTTGCTAAAGAGGATTTTCTTCGCCAGTATCTTGAATTGCCGGGCGGTTTGCCCTGCCATGACACATTTTCGCGCCTGTTTCGTATGATCAAGCCGGACGCTTTTGGAGTTCTGTTCAACAAATTCCGCGAGGACTTTGCGCAAGCACGCGATGAGATAAAAGCTATCGCGATGGATGGGAAAGAGATCCGCCGTGCCTTTGACAAAGCTTCTGAGCAGTCTGGCGTAAACATGGTGACAGCCTTTGCTCATGGTGCAAGGCTTTCACTTGGCATTGCTCAAGGCCAGCGCGGCGGGAGTGAGATTTTCTCCTTGCGTGAGCTTGTCAGCAAGCTGGAACTCAAAGGCATGATGATCACCGCTGATGCCCTTCATTGCCAGCGAGAAACCTGTAAACTTCTGGTGGAAGAGGGCGCGGATTATTGCCTTCAGCTTAAAGGCAACCAAAGGGATATGAAGCAGGATATCATGGCTTTTGTTGCTGATCATGGCACTGATATTGTTGATAGATTTAAGACAGTTGATGGAGATCACGGGCGCATTGAGACAAGGTCGTATGAAGTCTATGACATACCGCAATATCTTCACGACATGCATCAATGGCCACATCTGAAAGCCTTTGTTCATGTTGCGACCAATCGTGAGAAAGACGGCAAAATCAGCCAGTCTGAACGGCTATATCTGTTATCAAAGCAGTTATCGGCCGAAGAAGCAGAAAAGATAATCCGAGGGCACTGGCAGATTGAAAATAACCTGCACTGGACACTGGATATGGTGATGAACGAGGATCAACACCGCGCCAGGAAAGACCATGCCCCCGTCAATTTTGCTGCTCTCAGGCGCATCGCACTCAACATTATCAAGTGCAACAAGGAAAAGGGCTCTAACCGTGTCAAATTCAAACGCGCGGGATGGAGTGATCGCTTCCTCGCGTCACTGCTACAAGATTTTTGAAATGCGATTGCCCTGCGCAAAAGAATTGACTTCACCTTGCGAGGGCAGTAAACGCCTATGGGTCCTGCCCCTAACCAGCACAGGTCTCACGCAACATAAACAGGGCTCACGCAGCGTAAAGTAAGCAAGATTTCAGGAGTTTTCAATGAAAAGAACATTTCAACCAAGTCGGCTGGTGCGCAAGCGTCGTCACGGGTTTCGCAGCCGGATGTCTACCCGTGCCGGGCGGCGTGTATTGGCCCAGCGGCGCGCCAGAGGCCGTAAGCAGCTTAGTGCTTGATGCATGTGGAGGCTGTCCAATGCTTCCACGCCTGAAAAAACGCCATGAATTTGTGCGGGCCAGCCGTTCCCCTGTGGGCGGCGGGCGTCCGGGGCTGGTGGTCAAGGCAGTTGCCAATCGCTTTAACGCGCCATCCATCCGGGTCGGCTTCACAGCCAGCCGCAAAGTCGGGGGGGCGGTTGCCCGCAACCGGGCCAAACGGCGGCTGCGCGCTCTGGCGGAGGAACTTTTGCCAAGCCTCGCCCTGCCCGGATATGATTATGTGCTGATTGCCCGCTCAACCACGCCAACCCGCGCTTATAATGACTTGCGTTCCGACCTTGCCGGTATTTTGCGGCGCGTGCGCAAAGACATTCATGAACAGAATATTCAAGATACCGGACCCTCCAACGGATAATGACCCCCATGGATAGTGATCACAGCAAAAATATGATCCTCGCCGTTGTCCTGTCGATTGTCATTATCATGGGCTGGCAGGTGGTTGATAATTATCGTCTAAACGGCGATTTCACGGATTTTTCGCGCCCGATTGGTCCTGAAAGGGTTCAGCAGGATGCGCAGACAGACGGGGAAGCACACGAAAATCTGCTGCCAACACCTCTTCCGACAGACGGGAGCTTTCAAGGCAGCCAGAACCCGGCACAAGCCAGCGGACAAGTCACCGAACAGGGCATGTTGCTTGGGCAGGATGCCCGCGGCCGTGCGCTGGAACTCTCGCCGCGTGTGCTGATTGAAACCCCGCGGCTGAGTGGCTCGCTCGCCCTGACCGGGGCGCGGCTTGATGATCTGACCATGAAAGATTATCAGACCGACCTTGACCCGGAAAGCCCGCTTGTCTCCCTGCTCCATCCAAGCCGGATGGTCGGGGGCTATTTTGCCGAATTTGGCTGGGTCGCCAGTTCTGGTATATCACTCACCCTGCCCGATGCCGAAACCCTGTGGCAGGCTGATCGTGATGTTCTGGCCCCCGGCTCCCCCGTGACATTGCGCTGGACTAATCCCGAAAATGTCACCTTCAACCTCATCTTCGATGTGGATGCCAATTTCTTATTTACCGTGACACAAAATATCTCTGGCCTGCCCTCGCAGATTGCCAATGCCGGAGGGCTTTATAATTACGGGCGAATCTTCCGCGATGGCACCCCAAATGATATTTCAAGCCTGTATATTCTCCATGAAGGGCTGATCGGGGTGCTGAATGACGGGCTGGAGGAAATAGACTACGATGATCTCAACGAATCCGACAGCCGGATGATCCGCTTTGCCGAAACCACCGGCTGGCTGGGGATCACCGATAAATACTGGCTCACCGCTCTATCGCCTGCCAGCCGGATTGATCAGGGCGCAGAAGATGTTCTGGTGCAACAACCCTTTCAAGCCTCTATGCAAGCAAGGCCGCGCAACCAGGCTCCCGTCTTTATGCAGGACCTCCCCGTCAATATAACCCCCGACTTTGGCTATCAAACCGATGTTCTGTCCCCATTTCCCGTCTCTTCCGGTGGCAACGGGCAAGCCGCTATTCATCTCTTTGCCGGAGCCAAACAGACCCTGCTGCTCGATCAATACGAACAGACCTTCAATATCGGACAGTTCGATCTGGCCGTCGATTTCGGCTGGTTCTATTTCCTGACCAAGCCTATTTTTTATGCCCTCCATTGGCTCAACGGATTCCTCGGCAATTTCGGACTGGCCATTCTGGCTCTGACCGTCTTTGTCAAAGCCCTGCTGTTCCCGCTGGCCAATAAATCATACCATTCAATGAGCAAAATGAAGCTGCTCCAGCCCAAAATGATGGAACTGCGCGAAAAATTTGGCGATGACAAGATGAAACTCAATCAGGCCATGATGGAGCTGTATAAAACCGAAAAGGTCAATCCTCTGTCCGGTTGTCTGCCTATCCTTATCCAGATTCCGGTCTTCTTTTCGCTCTATAAAGTCCTCTATATCACCATCGAAATGCGCCATGCCCCCTTCTTTGGCTGGATTCATGACCTTTCTGCCCCCGACCCGCTTGGCATGCTCACCCTGTTTGGCCTTATCCCCTGGGATGTTCCGCAGATTTTGGCGATCATCAATATCGGTATCTGGCCCATACTGATGGGGCTGTCGATGTGGCTGCAAATGCGCCTCAATCCAACTCCTGCCGACCCGATCCAGCAAAAGATTTTCACCTTCATGCCCCTGATCTTCACCTTTATGCTGGCCCCCTTTGCCGCCGGGCTGGTGATTTACTGGACCTGGAACAATACGCTTTCCATCATCCAGCAATATATCATCATGCGCCGCATGGGGGTGCCGATTGGCGGCAGTGCCGAGGCTCCAGCCCAAACCCCGAAAGAAGCTCCTTCAAAAGAAAATGCTTCAAAAAATACCGCTGAGCCCAAGCCGGGTCCTTCTTATGGCGCGGTGAAAAAGCCAAAAGCAAAGGGACGGAAACCCGCCGGCTCCTCCAGGGCAAAACGTAAATGAAACAGTCTGTGCGGCTGTTTGCTCATCCGCCAAAATTTCTGCGCGAAGTCCAGAATATTCAGGACTTACCAACCGAAGAACGGGTTGAAATCGCCTTTGCCGGACGCTCCAATGTCGGCAAATCAAGCCTGCTGAATGCTCTGTTTAACCGCCGTGACCTCGCCCGCACCAGCCGCGAACCCGGGCGAACCCGTGGCCTTAATTTTTATGATTTTCAATATAAAAACAGCTATCTGGTTGATATGCCCGGCTATGGCTATGCGCGGGTATCCTATCAGCAGACACAAATCTGGAAAACCTTGATCGCCGACTATTTGCGCGGAAGGGTCGGGCTTGCCCGGGTCCTTTTATTGATTGACGCTCGCCACGGGCTGAAAGATAACGACCTGACATTTATTGATCTGCTCCATCAATGCGGAGTCAGTGCTCGCCTTGTGCTCACAAAATCCGACAAGCTAAAACAATCCGACCCGATTGTCCGGGAGACAAGCACGCAAATTAAAAAGTTTGCCTGTGTCTTGCCGGAACCTCTTTTAACCAGCGCACGCAGTGGCATGGGCCTTGATGACCTGAAAGAGGATATCGCCAGCTTGCTTGCCGCCCATTCCAACTGACATCTTCGTGTTTGTCTATCGCGTAAAACTATTCTTGCTTTCGCAAGAGGCCAGATTTACACGATAAAGGAACGAATTTTCTTAAAGAGCGAAAAATATGTCCTCGGGTCAAAAACGATTATGTTTTCTTGCGGCTGAAACAGATGAAGCCCTGCATGCTTGCGAACGGTTGCAAGCCCGCTATGCTTCTGTTGATACCCCCGAACAAGCCGATATTGTGATTGCGCTGGGCGGCGATGGCTTTATGCTGAAAGTTCTGCGTGAGCAACATGCCCGCCATGAAGCAGATCGCCGCCCGGTGTACGGAATGAATTGTGGGACGGTCGGTTTTTTGATGAATCGCTTTTTGACATCGGGCCTGCATCAACGGTTAAAAGCAGCAACCGCGCTTGACCTCTATCCGCTGGAAATGCAGGCAACACATGCCGGACCCGATGAACAAGCGCAAAAGGATATAGATATTGCCTTTAATGAAGTCTCGCTCTTTCGCCAGACCCGCCAGACTGCCAAAATTGATATTCTGGTTGACGGGGTTGAACGGCTTTCAAACCTTGTCTGCGACGGTATTCTGGCGGCAACACCTGCCGGAAGTACAGCCTATAATCTATCCGCCCATGGCCCGATTATTCCTGTCGGCATGCCGATGATTGCGGTGACTCCGATCAGCCCTTTTCGTCCACGGCGGTGGCGCGGGGCTTTGTTATCCGCAGAAGCCTGTATTGAATTTCGTGTGCGTAACCCGGAAAAACGACCCGTTAGCGCAGTTGCCGATAATAACGAATACCGTAATGTAACAAAGGTGGAAATCCGACAAGCTGCCTCACATCCTGTGCGGATGCTCTATGACCCCGAACATAACCTTGAAGAACGGATTTTGCGTGAACAATTTGCTGTTGGATAGATTAAATCTATCCTTATTATGTCCTGTATATCTTGTATATCTTGGGAGGAAAAATCATGTCTTTTGACGATCTGGCTACACCAATGGCTGCCAATTATGTCCCGCTATCCCCGGTGTCGTTTCTGGCCCGCGCAGCGCGTATTTATCCAGACAAGACAGCCGTCATCTATGGCGCAGAACGCACCACCTATAAGGTCCTTTATGACCGGTGTCGGCAACTGGCCTCGGCCCTGTCAGCAAAAGGCATTAAAAAGGGTGATGTTGTCTCGGTCATGGCTCCGAATGTCCCGGCCTTGCTTGAAGCCCATTACGGGGTCTTGATGATCGGCGCGGTATTAAATGCGATCAATACCCGCCTTGATGGCGATACGGTTGGCTATATTCTGGAGCATGCTGAAGCCAAAATCTTTATCGCCGATAATATGCATGGCGATGTTGTGAAAGCAGCTCTTTCAGGGGTGAAAAATCCGCCTGAACTGATCCGGATTGATGACCCGGCCGAGCCTGATTTAGCCCCCCTTGCCGATCTGGATTATGAAAGTTTTATCAAAAGCGGGGACCCTGATTTTGTCTATCATCTGCCAGAAAACGAATGGCAGGCGATTTCATTAAATTATACCTCAGGCACCACCGGTCGCCCAAAAGGCGTGGTCTATCACAGCCGCGGGGCCTATTTGAATGCACTCAGCAATCTGATCACCTTCGGGCTTGACCGGGACAGTGTCTATTTATGGACGCTGCCGATGTTTCATTGCAATGGCTGGTGCTATCCCTGGGCGGTGGTGGCTGCCGGAGCCACGCATGTGTGTTTGCGCAAGCCGGAGCCTGCACCTATTTTTAAAGCCATAGGCACCCACCATGTAACGCATATGTGCGGGGCCCCGATTGTGATGAATATGCTGGTTCATGCGCCTGCTGCGGACAAGGAGCCGATTGCCGGTCTTGCTCATAAGGTTGAGTTTGCAACGGGTGGAGCCGCCCCGCCTTCTGCGGTTATTTCGGCGATGGAGAATATGAGCTTCAATTTAACCCATGTTTATGGCATGACCGAGTGCTATGGGCCTGCGACTTTCTGTGCGCCGCAAACAGCGTGGGATGTGCTTGATCCTTCGAAGCGGGCAGAGAAGATGGCCCGTCAGGGGGTTCAGATGGTAGCCTTGGAGGATGTGCGGGTTTTTGATGAGTATCAGGATTCTGCCACGGCCCGGAAGAGTGGTTTGCGGGATGTCCCGGCGGATGCGCAGACTTTGGGGATGCTGGCGGTG
This sequence comes from Alphaproteobacteria bacterium, assembly GCA_965229605.1. Taxonomy (GTDB): domain Bacteria; phylum Pseudomonadota; class Alphaproteobacteria; order CBDDJK01; family CBDDJK01. The sequence goes on from OZ245892.1 coordinate 289,089, forward strand.
AAAGGTAATATTGTCATGGCGGGTTATTACAAGAACCCGGAAGCGACAGAGGAAGCGCTGGGGTCGGGTTATTTGATTACGGGAGATTTGGCGGTGACTCATCCCGACAGCTATGTCGAGATCAAGGACCGGGCCAAAGATATTATCATATCGGGAGGCGAAAATATCTCCAGTCTGGAAATTGAAGAGACCTTGTATAAACATCCGATGATCATGGAGGCGGCGGTTGTTGCGGCACCGGATGAACAATGGGGAGAAATTCCCTGTGCTTTTGTAACACCGCGTCCTGATTCTGTTGACCAGATTTCTGAAGCGCAGGTCATTGAGTTCTGTAAGGAAAATATGGCCCGCTTCAAGGCCCCAAAGCGGGTTATTTTTGGTCCCTTGCCGAAAACGCCGACTGGAAAAATTCAAAAGTTTCTTCTGCGAGATCAGGTGAAGGCCTGATGGGAAAGCTGGAATGGTGGATTGCCTTGCGCTATTTGCGGGCGCGTCGGCGGGAAGGATTTATTTCTATCGTTGCCTGGTTTTCGCTTTTGGGCATTTTGCTTGGTGTCGCCACCCTGATTGTTGTTTTATCGGTGATGAATGGCTTTCGGGCTGAACTGCTGGCCCGGGTGATTGGAATCAATGGCCATGTGGTGGTGAGCTCGGTATTTTCTCCGCGGATTGATGACCCGGCTATTCTTTTAGACACTCTTCAATCACGGCCTGACATCGTCAGTGCTGCGCCTTTGATTCAAGGCCAGGCCCTTGCCAGTTCTGCGCTGGCTGCCAGCGGGGCTTTGGTGCGCGGGATGCGGGCAGAGGATTTGAAGAATCGGCCGCTCTTGCTAGACAGTTTACGCGCAGGAGATCAGGCCATCGCTGCATTTTCCCAGGATAAAGGCATTATTCTGGGCGAAAGGCTGGCCCGGCGGCTTGGCCTGTTTGCCGGGGACAGGCTAAAGCTGATTGCGCCAACGGCTGATGCAACGGTGTTTGGCTCCTTGCCACGGGCCAGGACCTTTCGGGTGATCGATACGCTGGAACTGGGCATGTATGAATATGACAATAGTCTGGTTCTGATGCCTATGGCGGCGGCGCAGGATTTCTTTGATGCAGGTGATGCGGTGGATGTCATTGAAGTGATTGGCAAAGACCCGGAAGAAGCAAACAGGCTGGCCCTTATGCTTAATCGCCAGCTTTCGGGACAAGCAAATGCGGTCTCCTGGCAGCAGGTCAATGCCAGCTTCTTCACCGCCTTGCAGGTCGAGCGCAATGTGATGTTTCTTATCCTCACCCTGATTATTCTGGTTGCAGCCTTTAATATTGTGTCCTCCCAAATCATGCTGGTTAAAGAAAAAGCCTCCGGTGTTGCAATTCTACGCAGCATGGGGGCTTCGCAAGGCCTGATCTTGCGGATTTTCATGGTGACCGGCAGTGCGGTTGGCGTGATCGGGGCTATGCTGGGGCTGGCGGTTGGCCTGTTGCTGACCAATAATCTTGAACTCGTGCGCAAGCTGGTTGAATCGCTTGCCAATGTTGATGTTTTTTCGCCTGAAATCTATTTCCTGTCAAAACTGCCCAGCCGTATTGATTCGGGCGAGGTCCTGAGTGTGGTCGCCATGGCTATCGGCTTGAGTTTGCTTGCGGCAATCTATCCAGCCTGGCGGGCTGCACGCCTCGATCCCGTAGAGATTTTGCGCTATGGATAATTCTGATCTGGGCCCGGTGGCTGCACTCACGCTTGAAGAGGTGAGTCACGGTTACCGTGATTTTTCTGTGTTGAACGGGGCCAGTCTTGCCTTGCAGGCGGGCGAGCTTGCGGCTTTGACCGCACCAAGCGGGGCCGGGAAGTCAACGCTTTTACATATCGCCGGGCTGCTGGAACGGCCAAAATCCGGGCGGGTTTTTATTGGCAAGGACTGTGGGTGGGACCAGGCTATTTCAGATAGTCCAAAAATAGGCCAATTTAAAAAAGACCCGGCAAATGGATTGGGCGGCTCTCAATTACGGACAGAATTGCGCCGCCATGCCCTTGGCTTTGTCTTTCAGTTTCATTATCTCTTGCCGGAATTTACGGCTTTGGAAAATATTGTTCTCTCCTTGCGCCTGGCAGGGATGCCAAAAAGGGAAGCGCGTATGCGCGCTGATTCGCTGCTGGAGCGGGTCGGGCTGCAAAAACGTGCGGGCCATCTGCCGGCTGAACTTTCTGGCGGAGAACAGCAACGGATTGCGGTTGCCCGTGCGCTGGCCAATCAACCGAAACTTTTGCTGGCTGATGAGCCGACCGGCAATCTTGACCCGGATACGGCACAGTCTGTTTTTGCGCTTTTGCTTGAACTGACGCGCGAGCAAGGGGCAGCGGCACTGGTTGTCACCCATGCCGAGGCCTTGGCTGATAAATGCGACCGCCGGTTTTATCTGAAGCAAGGACAGATTCATCCGGCTTGAGCTTGCTGTATGTGATCAGCGGTTTGCTTTCTTTTGAAATTCTGCTATAGGCCGCCGCATTGCTGATCTGTTCAGGCATAAAGATTGCGTTGCCTAAACATGGCATTTTATGCGTGGGGCATTTTATCACGGTTTGCATGATATAATGGGGAAAAGATGACCTATTTGAATAAGAGTGAAGCTGAAACCGAAAATGATTCGCAGCCTGTGGTGGCGGTGACGGGTGAAAAGTCAACGCTTTTGCCGCCTGATTATGTGCCGAGTATAGACGAGCCTTTTATGAATCATTTTCAGCAGGCCTATTTCCGCCGTCTGCTTCTGGAGTGGCGGGAGAGTCTTTTGGTTGAATCGCAGCAGACTTTGAACCAGTTGCAGGAGGTCTGTTTTGCTGAATCGGATGCGGCGGATCGTGCGGCTCTTGAGTCAGAACATGCGGTTGAGTTACGAACCCGGGACCGTGAGCGCAAATTGATTACAAAAATTGATGATGCTTTGACCCGGTTGAATGAGGGGACCTATGGCTATTGCGAGGAGACGGGAGAGCCGATTTCCTTAAAGCGTTTGATTGCCCGCCCGATAGCCAGTCTTAGTCTGGAAGCACAAGAACGACACGAAAGACTTGAACGCAGCCATCGTGATGATTAACTTAGGGTCAGGGCCCACAGGGTTAATGATCAATAAAACATTGAAATTCTGCTATGGCTGAGAATGTCGTTGTTGTTGAATCGCCAGCCAAGGCGCGGACGATCAACAAATATCTGGGATCGGATTATAAAGTCCTGGCCTCGTTTGGTCATGTCCGTGATTTACCGGCGAAGAACGGGTCGGTTGCGCCGGACCGTGATTTTTCGATGGAGTGGGAGGTTGACCGGCGCGGGCGGGAGCGGCTGGACGAGGTCTCGACGGCTTGTAAGGGGGCAAGGCGTCTTTTTCTGGCCACCGACCCGGACCGGGAAGGAGAGGCGATTTCCTGGCATATCCGCGAGGAGTTGGACAAACGCAAGCTGACCAAGAATCTTGATATCCAGCGGGTTGTTTTTAATGAGATTTCCAAGAAGGCTGTTTTAACGGCTTTTGCGTCGCCACGGGCATTGGATCAGGAGTTGATTGATGCCTATCTGGCGCGGCGTGCGCTTGATTATCTGGTTGGTTTTACGCTGTCACCGGTTTTATGGCGCAAATTGCCGGGCGCACGGTCGGCCGGGCGGGTGCAGTCGGTGGCCTTGCGCCTGATTTGCGAGCGTGAATCGGAAATTGAACAATTCAGGTCCCGCGAATATTGGACGGTAACGGCTGATTTGACTGATCCGGCGGGTGCCAGCTTTCAAGCAAGGCTGGTCGGGCTTGACGGACGCAAGCTTGATAAATTTGATCTGCCGGATGAAAAAACCGCTAAAGCGGCTGGCGCGCGGGTTAAAGAATCGGCGCTTGATATTACGTCCCTTGAGAAAAAAGAGGCCCGGCGCAATCCGGCGCCGCCCTTTATTACCTCGACCCTGCAGCAAGAGGCCAGCCGCAAGCTGGGGTTTGGCACGTCGCGCACCATGTCGCTGGCGCAAAAACTTTATGAGGGGGTGAGCGTTGAAGGTGAAACGATTGGTCTGATCACCTATATGCGGACTGATAGTCCAAGTCTGAGCAATGATGCGCTGGCGGCGGTGCGTCAGTTGATCAGCACGGTTTATGGAGAAACCTATCTGCCGCGCACAGCCAGGCTTTACAAGACCAAAGCCAAGAATGCGCAGGAAGCGCATGAAGCGATCCGGCCTGTTTCGATTGCCCATACGCCGGAGCGGGTTGCGAAATTTCTGGATGCGGATATGGCCAGGCTTTATGGGCTGATCTGGAAGCGGACGGTTGCCAGCCAGATTGAGAGTGCGGTTTTTGACCGAACGATTGTGTCGATTGCCAGTGCGGACCGTCAGGTTGAGTTGCGGGCCAACGGGCAAAGTCTGCGTTTTGACGGTTTTTTGAAAGTTTATCGTGAAGGCATTGACGATGCGCCGCAAGAGGACAGCGATGATCAGGCGATTCTGCCGCCGCTTCATCAAGGTGACAAGCTGGGCCAGCGCAAGGTTGAGGAAAGCCAGCATTTTACGGACCCGCCGCCGCGTTATAGCGAGGCGTCGCTGGTCAAGAAAATGGAGGAATTGGGGATTGGTCGTCCGTCAACCTATGCGTCGATTTTAAAGGTTTTGCAGGACCGGGATTATGTCCGGCTGGAGGCCAAGCGGTTTTTTCCGGAGGATCGCGGGCGGCTGGTGACGGCCTTTCTTAACGGGTTTTTTGAAAAATATGTGGATTATGGATTTACGGCGGGTCTGGAAGAAAGTCTGGACGATATTTCGGGCGGGCGCAAGAACTGGCGCGATGTCTTGACCTTGTTCTGGCGCGATTTCAAGCAACATGCCGAGGATGCAAGCAGCCTGTCATTTTCTGATGTACGCACGGTGATTGACCAGGCCATGAGTGACCGGGTGTTTCCGGTTGGCGAGGACGGCGACCGGGCGGCTGCCCGCCAATGCCCGGCCTGTGCAGATGGTCGGTTAAGCCTGAATTTTGGGCGTTATGGCACCTATGTGGCCTGTTCAAATTATCCTGATTGCAAATATTCGCGCAATCTCGATCAGGACCCGCAAACTGCCGAGGCACAAGCCGATATGATCTATCCCTATGATCTGGGGGCTGATGAAAATGGCCAGCAGATAAGTCTGCGCAAGGGGCCGTACGGACTTTATATTCAGCGTGATTTACCCGCAGAAAGTGTGCCGGAATCGGGGCCAGAATCTGATCCGGGCGATGAAAAGCCCAAAAAGAAAGCGGCGAAAAAAGCCAAAAGCAAGGCCCCGAAGCCGGACCGGGTCGGGATTCCGAAAGGCATGGCAGCCGAAACGATTGATCTTGGTCGGGCCTTGCAGCTTTTATCCTTGCCCCGCCATCTGGGTGATCACCCTGAAACCCAGGCCCCGATCAAGGCCGGGATTGGTCGCTATGGCCCCTATCTGCTGCATCAGGGACGCTATACATCCCTGCCCGCTGATGAAGATGTCCTGACAATCGGACTTAATCGGGCGATGGCCCTGCTGGAGGCCAAAAAAGCCGGGAGTGGCGGTGATGTGCTTGGTCTGCACCCGAACGGGGGCAATATCACGCGCGGACAGGGGCGTTATGGACCTTACGTCAAACATGGGTCGCTTTATGCCAGTATTCCAAAGTCGCTTGACCCGGAAAGCCTGTCGCTTGAACAGGCGATTGAACTGATCAATGCCCGGGCGGCAAAAGGAAAGTCTGCCCCTAAAAAGGGGGCAAAATCAAGAGGAAAGGCCTCTAAAAAATAGCGTGAAGGGCCTCTAAAAAATAAGTCTAAACAAGTGAGAAGACAATGAATATTCCCTATCGTGCCGCCCGGTTTTTATGTGTTCTTTTATGTTTAACGCCTTTCTATCTGAAAATAGAAAAAGAAACCATCGCCGCGACATCAGGCAAGGCGGGGCCGGTTCATGCCTATACGCCGCATGGGTCGGTCAAATATGCCCCGGACTTTCCACATTTTGACTATGTTAATCCTGATGCCCCGAAGGGCGGGTCCATCGTGCTGGAAGGCACGGGCACTTTTGACAGTTTCAATGGCTATATCATCAAAGGCAATCCGGCGCAGGGGCTGGGTCTGACCTATGACAGCCTGATGACCAGTTCCGCAGACGAGCCTTTTTCAATGTATGGGCTTCTGGCTGAATGGATGGAAATTGCCCCTGACCATAGCGCGGTGCGCTTCAAACTGCGCGATCAGGCCCGCTTTCATGATGGAAAGCCGGTGACGGCGGCAGACGTTGTCTGGTCATTCAATATATTGGTTGAAAAAGGCGCGCCACTTTTTCGCTTTTACTATGCCGATGTGATGCAGGTTGAAGCCGAAAGCCAGCAGATTGTCCGCTTTGATTTGAAGTCGGGGCTGAATATTGAACTGCCGGGCATTCTGGGGCAAATTCCTGTTTTCCCCGCCCATTACTGGCAGGACAAGGATTTCAGTGACCCGACGCTGGACCCGCCGCTTGGCTCCGGCCCTTACAAAATTGCCGATTTCAAGGCAGGCAGCTATGTTATTTATGAACGCGACCCGGCCTATTGGGGGCAGGATTTGCCGGTTAATCGCGGTCAGTATAATTTTGATCAAATCCGCTATGATTTCTATCGGGACCGCACCATTTCGCGTGAAGCCTTCAAGGCAAGAAAACTTTCTTTCTGGCGCGAAAATTCAGCAAAGGAATGGGCCACCGCCTTTGATACAGATTCCCTGCGTGACGGAACCATGAAGCGCAAGGAATTTCCGCACAGCAATGTCGCCCCCATGCAGGGCTTTACCTATAATATGCGGCGTGATCTGTTCCAGGACCCGGTTTTGCGTGAAGCTCTGACCTATGCGTTTGATTTTGAATGGGCCAGCAAATCCATTCTCTATAATGCCTATAAACGCACAGAAAGTTTCTTTGGCAATAGCGAACTGGCCGCACGCGGCGAACCCTCCCCCGAAGAATTGAAAATTCTTGAACCCTTGCGCGATCAGTTGCCGCCCCGGGTGTTCGGCCCGACCTGGCAAGCTCCGGTGTCCGATGGATCAGGGCAGAATCGCCGCAATTTAAGGCTCGCCGCCAATATGCTGAAAGAAGCGGGCTGGCGCCTTCAAGACGGATTGCTCACCCATGAAGCAACCGGGCGAAAACTTGAATTTGAATTGCTGCTGCGCAGTGAAACCTTTGCCCCCCATGCCCAGATTTTTGTGCGCGGGGTCGAACGGCTGGGCGGCAAAGTCTCTTTGCGGGTGGTGGATGATGCCCAATATCTCGAACGGTTGCGCGCCCATGATTTTGATATGATCATCGCGGTATTTGCCCAGAGCCAGTCGCCAGGCAATGAACAGCGCGAATTCTGGTCAAGTGCCGCTGCCGATGCGCCGTCGGGACGCAATCTTGCCGGTCTCAAGAGCTCTGCTATTGATATTCTGGTTGAAGGGGTTATCTCAGCCTCGGACCGCGACGCTCTGGTCACCCATGTCCGGGCTCTGGACCGGGCTTTGCAGTGGCAGTTTCTGACGATCCCCATGTATTACAGCGATTCAGACCGGCTGGCCTGGTGGGATATTTTTGACCAGCCCGATGTGATCCCCAGTTCTGGCACCTCCATTCTTTACTGGTGGATCAAGCCGGACGCTGCAAGCTAGGGTCAGGACCCATAAAATTCATCCATTCTGTTGGTCAAGAAAGGTAAAGATACAATGAAAACGAGCGAAAGCATAGCCTTAGCTACGGTGAGCTTGTTTGAAGCCGTAGATTTGCCTTTATTGACCAACCTTGTAAAGGCGCGGCAAATTTTTGCATCTGAACTTTCAAACCGCTTGCAATTAGCGATGGCTAGTTGCTGCGCGCTTTTCAAGCCCATCTATCAAAAATTTGACACGCGCAGAATGGATGAATCTTATGGGTCCTGCCCCTAGTAAATCACGCAAAAAATTTCTGTGTTCAAATTTCTGTGCTTGGGTGAGCAAAATGACCTGAATCTTGCATAAACGGGTTTTAAAATTACGCGACTCACGGCAAATTGATGTTTTCCGGGTAAAGGCTTTATAAGGGCTTTCAGAGTTTAAAAGCGAACACAAGAAGAAAATAAAATGGTCAAAGTCGCGGTCGGCAACCGCTATATTATCGAAGACGAGGATCCTCTTACCCATCTGGATCAGGCCCCGGCACTGGCTTTCGGGGTGTATAGACCCAAAGAAAATCAGCGCATTGGCTATGCGCTGGTCTGTGACCCGAAGGCCCCGCCACGGCTCGATCTTGTTGATTTCCTGCGCAAGATGGGCAACCGCGGCATGGTCAATGTCGTGGATACCGATATTATCTTCTGGCCGCAGGAAGGGCGCGAATGCCCGATTATTATCCTGGAAATACCGGCTGGAAGCAAACTTTTCAGAACCCGCTCATCAATCATTCGCCCGCTGCCAGAAGATAAAATTATCACGCATTTTATTCTGCCCGCAGCCCGCACCCTTGAAGAAATGCATCTGGCCGGACACAGCCATCGGGCTATCCGAATCGATAATCTTTTTTATGAAGATATGTCTAATCTGGATATGTTGCTTGGAGAATGTATTTCGTCTCCGCCCGGTCTGGCGCAAACCGCCGCTTATGAGACCATTCCAAACTGTATGGCTCTGCCGGTTGGACGAAGCCGCGATCCAGGCAGCGATCTCTATGCGCTGGGAGTCACCATTCTTGGGCTTTTGCTTGGTGAAACCCCGATGAAGGACATGCCAGAAGAAGAAATTCTGCGCAATAAACTCCAGGTCGGGTCCTATAATTGTCTGGCAAGCAATGTGCGTATCTCCATGTCCATGATGGAGCCTTTGCGCGCCTTGCTCAGCGATGAAGAAGAAGACCGCTGGTCGCTGGAACTGCTGATTGACTGGGCAGAAGGCCGACGCCAGACTCCGCGCCAGCCCATGACTCCCATCAAAGCGAATCGCCCCTTCCGCTTTGCAAACCGTGAATATTACACAGCCCGCGAACTGGCCCATGGCCTGTATCAATATTGGGAACAGGCCTTGCCGATGATTCGCAGCAACCTTTTAAGCCGCTGGCTGCGTCAGCATCTTGCCGACGCTGATGTCACAGAAAGATTTACCGAATCAATCAATGGAAATTATGTCCCGGAAAATGCGGATGCAGACCGGGCCTTGTCGCGGATTATTGTCGCCCTCGATACACTGGGGCCGCTGCGCTTTCGTGAAATCTCGGCATCCGTGGACAGCCTGCCCTATTTTATCGCAACTTTCCTGAAAGACCCGGAAGCTCGCGACCTGTTCGACCGGCTGATGGCAACCGCTACCCCGGCCTATCAGGTCGGCTTTGAAGAAGTCTCCAAGAAATTCCCGCGCGAGATTGGAAAGCTGGAACGCTACCGCCAGCATATGCTAAAAAGCAGCCTCTGTTATGGGCTGGAACGGGTTGTCTATGAATATGCAACCGATTTCCCCTGCCAGTCGCCTATTCTGGAACGCGAATATGTCTTGAAAATTCATCACCTTGTGCCCGCCCTCAATACCGTCGCCAAGCGGATGAATATGAAAATGGATACTCTGCTCGATAACGATATCCTCAGCTTCGTCGCCGCGCGGGCCTATCGGGTCTCAATGGAAAAAGAATTTGTCGATCTCGATAGCGGCCTCGACAGTGCCTATGGACGAGTCCTGCAAATCCGCCTTCTCGCCAATCTGCAAAACCAGTTTAACAAGGACGAGCTCTTTCCCGAATTAACAGTCACAGCTGCAAAAATTCTACAGCCAACGCTTGCCCGCTTTCATAGTTCGGAAACCCGCGACCTTATCCAGACTCGCCTCAAAAAGGCCGAGCGTAGCGGACAGCTTGCAGACCTTGTCGCTATCGTTGACAATTCGTTTGAACTGCGCCTCGACAAAGACAGTTTCCTCCAGGCACAAAACGAGCATTTTGAAACCGTCGCCAACTTGAATATCGTCCATCAGGATATCACGAATCGGACTAAAATTGCCGAAAATATGGGAGGGCAAATTGCCGGTATTATCTCCAGCGGAATCGCGGTTTTTGTGGTGACTGTTGGAATCCTCATCGAACTCTTTTTTTAAACGTCCTGCTTTGCCATGAAGACACCTAACTTCAGTGCTGCTCTGGCCCAGCCCGTCCAGATTGATAAAAGCGACCCCAGACGTCGGCGGAGAATATTCTTCGTCTCGACACTGCTCAGCGTGCTGCCCGTTGTCATGTATCTCTACTATCCAACCTTTATGATCTTGCTTGCAGGCATGGCCCCAACAGGTGTCGCCTATATGTTTGACGTGACCCCACGTAAATCGCTGCCAAGAACAGTCGGATGGATGAATTTCGCAGGCTGCTTGCTCGTCATGATTGATCTATGGGCCAACAGCAATACATTCGATTATGCAGTTGATCTTTTAAGCGATTGGTTTAATTGGTTCTTGATGTTTGTTTGCGCCTCGATCGGGTTCAGCCTTTATTTGCTGGTCCCGCCTCTGGTTGAATCCTATATCAGTATTTCGCTGAATTTGCGCCTGAAGCGTCTGTACGGGCTGAAAAAAGAGCTTGAGCAGGAATGGGGCGACGAGGTCACAGAATATTCTGAAATGGACACCCTGAAAGGGCTTGAAGAACGAAACGAAGAGCTAAGAGCCTACGAAGAACGTCGCAGCAAGCGAAAGAAAAAAGGCATCAGCGAAGAGACTTGAGGATTCTGATGAAAAGAGAAACACATTCCGCACAACCACAGCCTGTTTACCGTAAAGCCTATCAGCCTCTGGGCTGGCAGCTGCCAAAGGTTGAACTGTCTTTTTATCTGGAGCCAGAAGAAACCAAAGTCCAGGCCCGGCTGCACTTTACCCGGGATGCCGATGTTAACCCGGCACCTCCTCTGGTGCTGCGCGGGGTTGATCTGGATACAAAATCGCTGGCGATTGACGGGAAAGAACTTGCCCCGGATGCCTATAGAATTTCCGATACAGTCTTGACGCTTTTGAACCCGCCAGAAGACTTTATTCTGGAAACTGACGTTGTCATCAATCCTGCGGCTAATCAGCGGCTGATGGGGCTTTACCGCTCCGAAGGGCTTTATTGCACACAATGCGAAGCAGAAGGATTCCGCTCTATCACCTGGCACCCGGACCGGCCAGATATTCTAAGCCGCTATATCGTCACCATAAATGCCGATATCCATGATGCCCCGGTCCTGCTCAGCAATGGCAATGAAATCTCCCATAAAAAGCTTAAAAATGGACGGCATGTAAAGACTTTTGAAGACCCGCACCCCAAGCCTTGCTATCTTTTTGCACTGGTCGCCGGAAAGCTGGAGGCTCTGGAGCAACAGTTCAAAACCCGCTCCGGGCGCGATGTGGCCTTGGCAATCTGGTGTGCGCCCGGGCAAACCCATCTGGCCCGCCATGCCATGACCTCCCTGGTCAAATCCATGAAATGGGACGAAGACCGCTATGGCCTGGAATATGACCTTGACCAGTTCCATATCGTTGCCGTGGCGGATTTTAACTTCGGGGCCATGGAAAACAAGGGGCTAAATATTTTCAATGCCAAATATATCCTTGCCGACCCGAGTCTTTCAACCGATGCCGATTATGAAGCGGTTGAAGCCGTTGTTGCCCATGAATATTTTCATAACTGGACCGGCAACCGCATCACGCTTAGAGACTGGTTTCAGCTGAGCTTGAAAGAAGGGCTGACGGTTTTTCGGGACCAGAGTTTTTCAGCAGATATGCGCGATCCCGATGTTGTGCGTATTGATCAGGTCCGCAATCTGCGTACCTTGCAATTTCCAGAAGATGCCGGGCCTCTGGCGCACCCGGTTCGCCCCGATTCCTATATCGAGATCAATAATTTCTACACCCTGACCATCTATGAAAAAGGCGCAGAGCTTGTCCGGATGCTGCATACATTTCTGGGCGAAAAAGGGTTTTTGAAAGGCATTGACCTTTATGTTGAACGATTCGATGGCAAAGCCGCCACCTGCGATGATTTTATCGCTGCCATGGCAGATGCCAACGCGGCTGATCTTCGCCAGTTCAGCCTGTGGTATAGTGAAACCGGCACGCCGACCCTGCGGGCCAGCACCAACTATGACGCCGACCAACAGGCTTTAACCCTCACCCTGTCACAATCCTGCCCGGGCCTGCCGCAAGGCACCGGCTTTGATGCCTTGATGATTCCCTTGCGGGTGGGGCTTCTGGATCCTTCCGGGAAAACCTGTTCTCCAAAGGCGATTCTCGCCCCCGATGCAGAAAGCGGAAATATCATCACACAGGTCGATCATGACTATTTGATTTCGCTGACCCGCCCGACCGGCTCATTCGTCTTCTCCCCCGTGCCAGAAGGGACAATTCTATCGCTAAATCGCGGGTTCCAGGCCCCGATCCGGGTTGAAGCTCCCTATACGCCAGAACAGCTGTTGTTCCTCTATCGCTACGACACCGACCCGGTTGTCCGGCATGAAGCCATGGAAAATACGATTGCCGATCTAATCCTTGGGGCCAATCGCCCCGATGAATCCGGCACAGCAACCGATTTGCCGCTTGATGATCTGATTTCTGCATGCACCGATATTCTGAATGATCGCTCTTTATCAGACTTGCTAAAAGCCCGCCTTCTTTCTTTTCCAGGCGTGCGGGACCTGGTGGAACGCCAATCAGTCATTCAGGTCAAACCGGTTTTTGACAGCTTGCGCCAGCTGCGCCGCAAATTCGCCGATGCCAGCAATGATGCTCTTTTACAGTATTATCAAACGCTGAACGCCGCACACGACGATCCTGTCGTCAGTGCCGCTGCCATTGGACGGCGCGCCCTTAAAGGCCTGATTCTGTCCTTTCTGGCAGAGCGAACCGATGATTCGCACATAACAAATCTTGTCGCACAGCAGTATAAAAAAGCCCCGACCATGACCGAGCGACTGGGCGCCCTTTCAGAAATGATTCGCCATGACCATCCCGATTGCCAATCCGCCCTCAAGTCCTATGTGAGCCAGTTTCACGATTCGCATACCGCAATGGATAAATGGTTTTCCTTGCAGGCAAGCCTCAGCCATCGCGGGCTGGAAACCGTTCATGACTTGATGAAACATCCAGCCTATGACCCGCGCAACCCCAATCGCTTGCGCGCCGTTCTCGGGGCTTTCTCCATGAATAACCTCTTGTCCTTTCATGCCGCAGACGGGTCTGCCTATCTGTTTCTGCTGGACCAGATTTTAGAAGTCGATAAAGCCAACCCGATGATGTCAGCCCGTCTCGCTGGCACTCTGGCTCAATGGCGGCGTTTGGAAGGCAAGCAAAAAACCGTCATGTATGAAGCCCTTGAACAATTAACGGCTCATCCCGGACTTTCGGCCGATTGCTATGAAATTGCCCGAAAGTCTCTAGGATCTTCAAAATAACAGGGGCAAGCAGGCACAGGTTATTCTCCTTGCTTCTGGATTTTCCTTGCGTATGGGAAATATTTCCGGCACGAGATGTGCATAGATATGTGATCGGGGCGTGATATTTGATTTTGGTGCCGGGGATAAACAAGAGGCAATAAGAAATGGTCTTTAGCCTATGACAAATTCACTTATGCCTGAGAACAGGGGCCCTGAAAATAGAGAGCCTGAAAATAGCCGTATCTCGCCTGTTCCAGCACCAGAGCCTGCCTCAGAGACCGCCGATCCCAAGCTGACCTCGATTGCGGCCCGCGAAACATTAAACCAACCCGCCCCCCTGCCTTCTGTTGAACCTGATGCGCCGCGCGGCTATCAGCGCGGCTATGTCGTGGTCATCGGCAACCAGAAAGGCGGATCAGGCAAGTCAACAACCGCCATGCATATTATCGCCGGGCTTTTGTCAGCCAACCGCAAAGTCGCTGCCCTTGACCTTGATCTTGGACAGGAAAGCCTGCGCCACTATATCGAAAACCGCCGCCGCTTTATCAAAAGCAATAACATCCGCTTGCCGATGCCGGCTCTGGTTGATTTGCCGCCCGGACTTGAAGTTGGTCGTGATCCCTCGCCCGAAATTCTGGCGCAGATTCACAAGCTGATCATGCTGCTGATCAAAACCCATCACTATGTTGTCATTGATACGCCGGGCAGCGAAAATGCGCTGTCGCGAATCGGTCATTCTTACGCAGATACGCTTTTAACCCCGCTTAATGACAGTTTTATCGACCTTGATGTGCTTGGGGTTATTGATTCGCACAGTTTGACCATGATCAAGCCCAGCCGTTACTCCGAGATGGTGTTTAAAACCAAAATCGAGCGCGCACAGCGCAATCACATCAACCGCACGTTTGACTGGGTGGTCACGCGCAACCGGACCAGCACACTGGAAACAAATAACCAGCGGGCCATGTCTCTGGTTCTTGACAGATTATCCCGGCGGCTTGGATTTCGGATGGCAGGCGGCTTTTCTGAACGGGTGATTTTTAGGGAATTGTTCCTTGACGGTTTGACCTTGCTTGACTTGCGCAATAACCAGACGCAAACACGGCTCAATATGTCGCATGTTGCCGCACGCCAGGAAGTCCGCACCCTTCTGACCGACTTGCGCCTGCCAATTTAGCCGATCTTTACACGATTACCATGCCCAAAAGACAAAACATCAGTTATGCTCGGGGCTTGAAATTTGCGCTTGTTTCCATCTTCGCTGTGCTTATCGGATGCAGCGGCGATCAGGTTGTCGAGATTTCAGCCACCAAATGCCCGCCAGTTCTTATCCCTAAATATACCGAATCCTTTGTTCGCTACCGTGATCCTGTACCAGGCGGCGGGCGCGATATCACCGATATTTCGTTTCAAGCCGGGATTGGCTATCTAAGCGGGGAATGCCGGGTTAATCCCAACGAAATCATTATGAATTTCCCGGTTCTGGTTGAAGCCATGCGCGGCGTGGCTAACCAGAATGGCCAGGCTGACATGCAGGTTTTTCTGGCCGTGATGAATGATCAGAACGAACGTTTGTCGCAATCCAGCCTGTCGTATCAACTCTCTTTTCAAGGCGGGAACGCGGTTGCCAGTTTACAAGACCCGGTGCGTATTTCGCTGCCCAAGCGACCTGATCAAAGCAGTGACCGCTTTATCATTTACCTTGGCTTTGAATTGTCGCCAGAAGAACTGGCAGAAAATCGCCGCAACCGGCCATAGTAGGGGGTTTTGATGCAAGTCTATCAGGCCCCTTTGCGTGATTTCCGCTTTGTTCTGGAAGAACTGCTGGCAGAGTCTCCGCTTCATGAACTTCCCGAATTTAACGAGGCGACACCGGACCTTATGCACTCGGTCATTGAAGAGGCCGGAAAATTTGCCACGGATATTCTACTGCCGCTTAATATAATCGGTGATCAGCAAGGCTGCCACTATGCGGATGGAACCGTAAAGACTCCAGACGGCTTCAAGGCGGCTTATGATCAATTTGTGCAAAATGGCTGGAGTGGCCTGGTCGGTGATCCTAAGCACGGCGGGCAGGGCCTGCCCCATACGCTGAACAGCGCGGTGACAGAAATTTTCTGTTCCGCCAATATGGCCTTTACGACCTATCCAAGTCTAACCCAGGGCGCCTATGCGGCTATCCAGCAATTTGCCCCGTCCGATTTACAGAATATCTATTTGCCTAAATTGGCAGATGGAAGCTGGAGCGGGGTCATGTGCCTGACCGAGCCTCAATGCGGGACAGACCTTGGCTTGATCACAACCCGTGCGGAGACGGTTGATGCGCCCGGTCAAAAAGAAATTTATGCACTCACGGGAACCAAGATTTTTATTTCGGCTGGCGAGCATGATCTGGCTCATAATATCATCTATCTGGTGCTGGCCCGGCTGCCTGGCGCGCCGGAAGGCATAAAAGGCCTGTCGCTTTTTCTGGTACCAAAGCATCTTACCAATTCAAACAAGTCTGCAGCACAGCGCAATAGCGTCCATTGCGCCAGAATTGAACGCAAAATGGGGCTTCATGGCTCGGCGACCTGCACAATGAATTTTGATGCCGCCAAAGGCTGGCTGATTGGCCAACCGCATCGGGGGATGCAGGCCATGTTTCTGATGATGAACCTGGCCCGGCTCGGGGTTGCTATTCAGGGAGTCGCAATTTCTGAAATAGCCAGCCAATCTGCGCAGGCCTATGCTCAGGACCGCCGCCAGGGTCGCGCCCTTTCCGGTCCTGTTGACCCGAAAGCCGCCGCCGATCCAATTCATGTCCATCCGGATGTCAAACGAATGCTCCTGACCATGCAGGTCCATGCCGAAGGGGGCCGGGCCCTTGCCCTTAAAATGTCCAAAGCCCTTGATCTTTCAATCGCTGAACTCGATCAACAAAAACGTCAGGAAGCGGCTGACTATCTGGCACTGATGACACCTATTGCCAAAGCTCTCTTCACCGATCAGGGCAGTGAAAGTGCTAATCTCTGCATCCAAGTTCACGGCGGACATGGCTATATCCGTGATAATGGCATTGAACAATTCGTGCGCGATAGCCGGGTTGCACAAATCTATGAAGGGGCCAACGGAATTCAAGCCCTTGACCTTATTGGCCGCAAGCTGCCAACCCGTGGCGGTCGGTTGCTGGCCAGTTTCTTTCATCCCCTCTATCATTATATTGAAAGCCGCAATGATAGTGCTGATTTAGCCGCATTTATTGGCCCCCTGAGCAAGGCCCTTGGTCGCCTTCAGCAGGCCACCGCAGTTATTGCCCAGCGGGGTTTGAAAAATAAAGAAGAGGCTGCCGTGGTTGCCTATGATTACCTTAATCTGTTTGGCTTGACGGCACTGGCTGAGGTCTGGACACGCAGCGCCGAAATTTGTTTTCACCATCAATCAAATACACAACCAGCTGATGCAGCTTTTTATCAGGGCAAACTCGCCCGCGCGCGATTCTTTATGGAATATCAGTTGCCGATGACAGGGGCCTGTTTCAACCGCATCATGGGCGGGGGAAAATCTATCCTCTCCCAAGAATAAGGACTATCCGCCCGGAAAACTGTGTTTACCACCAGATGTGTTGCTTATTTGCAACAAGTTCCCCTCTCTGATAAAACAAAGTCGGTGAACCAACGGTCTTTTACTTGTTTGCCCTGTCCAGTCGGTCTATTCAAATTTTAGTAAACCATATATCTTTAACGTTTTCTCTACTGAGAGGGTAAAAAATGAAAAAAGTTCTTTTGGCTGGCACAGCCATGGGCATGGCAGCATTCTACGCTGGTCAAGCCGTTGCACAAGATGAAGGCTCACTGCAACTCAGCGCATTTCTTGATACGCGTATGAGTGTTGCAAGTGCTGAAAAAGGCGGTGACGTGGATGGCGCCATTGCTTCGAATGGTAGTATGACCACGAATTCCGAGATCGCAGTGACAGGAAGCAAAAGTAGCGATGTTGGCACACTTGGTATCCATATTGAACTGGAAACCGATAAGGGTGCGACAGCTAATGTTGAGGAAAATTCCGTATCCATCGCTGCGGATTGGGGCACCATTCAGCTTGGGAACAATGATGGAGCTGAAGATCCAAAGAAAAGCGGCTATGCTTTCGTTACAGATGGTATGCAAAATGATATGGTGTCAGGTATCGGTGATGCAAAGACGGCTGCTGGTGCTGGCAAGACCGATTATTACGGAATCACATCCGAAGGTGGTGATGAAACCAAAATCATGTATTCCACACCTGATATGGGCGGTTTGACCGCACGTGTCAGCTACACCCCAACGATTACTGAAGGTTCTGTCGAAAACGCCACAGGTTTTGGAGTTAGCTATGCTGGGGGAATGGGTGCTGTCACTGTGGCTCTTGCCGCAGGCTATTCCCAAGCTGATTGGGGCAGTGCTGCTATCGATGCTGACAATGGAACCACAGAGGGCTATCACTTTGGCGGCACAATCGCCATGGGGATGTTCAGCCTTGGTGCCGGTTATCTGACTTCAGAAAGAGATGATGGCGACGCAACTGTTCAAGAAGATGAGGAACATAGCGTCTGGAACGTTGGTGCTCAGGTTGCTGTCAATGATCAGCTTTCCATTGCTGCGGTCTATTCCAATGAAGAAGCCGACGTAGACGGAACAACAGTTGCAGCTGGTGACGAAGAAATTGCCGAAATGTCGCTCGGGGTTTCTTATAAAATCGTTGACGGTCTTTCCGTTTCAACCACTTTCCTGACAGGTGAAGTCAGTGAAGATTTGACTACTTCCACTAGCAATGCCCACGAAGATGGCGAGTATGATGGTGCCACTTTCCAGGTTTCTGTTGCCTTCTAAGGTTAGTCTGATTTAGTTCAGAATTGACCGGCCCGTTTGGGCTAAGTGGTATGTTTTATAGTCCCGGGAGAATATTTCTCCCGGGACTTTTTTTTGACTCTGCAGAAAATAAAGGAATTATGTTTTACCACAGGTAATATTTCGGTCTTTTCGTTTGGTGCGCTTTATGCTTAAGCTTTTTTAGTTTTCAGGATAGTGGCTGTTTTTAGTTTGGTGATTTTGACTGCATCTGGCTTTTTATTTTAGGAGTGTTCTCTTCATGACCCGTACTGTTCTTGAATCCAAAACCCGCACCCATGTTATTTCGTTTGAAGCCCCCTTTACTGTGATTGGGGAGCGGATCAACCCAACGGGCCGAAAGTTACTGGCTGCCGAGATGAAAGCCTATGATTTCTCACGGGTTGAGCAGGATGCCCTTGCCCAGGTCGCGGCCGGGGCGCAAATGCTGGATGTTAACGCAGGTATCCCGCTGGCGGATGAGCCGGATATCCTTGCCAAAGCCATCAAGCTGGTCCAGTCCTTGACCGATGTGCCCTTAAGCATTGATTCGTCTATTGTTGCTGCGCTGGAGGCTGGACTTGAAGCCTATGAAGGCCGTCCGCTTTTAAATTCGGTTACAGGGGAAGAGGAACGGCTTGAGTCTGTTCTGCCGCTTGTCAAAAAATATAATTGCGCCGTTGTCGGGATTTCCAATGACGAGACCGGGATTTCAGAAGACCCGGATGTTCGCTTTGAAGTTGCGCGCGCGATTGTCAATCATGCGGCTGATTATGGCATCCCGGCGGCTGATATCGTGATTGATCCCTTGGTCATGCCGATTGGTGCCTTGAACAAGGCTGGTGTCGGCGCATTGAACCTGATACGCCGGTTGCGCAGCGAATTGAAAGTCAATACAACCTGCGGGGCCTCAAACCTCAGTTTTGGACTTCCCAATCGCCATGGTCTGAATGCGGCCTTTTTATCCATGGCCATTGGACACGGGATGAGTTCAGCCATTATGAATCCCCTCCATGAGCCGGAAATGCATGCGGTCTGGGGAGCCAATGTTGTTGCCGGGCATGATCCTGATTGCGTCAGCTGGATAAAGAAGTTCAGAGAGCCGACCCCGGAAGGGGCTGAAGGACGTGGCGCACGCGGGGATCGCGGGCGCAGGCGGCGTGGCGCGGCCTGAAGAGCCTCCAGCAACATCACACATCGGCAATACACGCATCGTTAAGGGAGGAAACGTGGATACGCCACCCAGCCCACATCAAAAAGGCTCACATAAGACAACTGCGCATCAAGTTGTCTTTACGCCATCCGGGAAGCGCGGAAGTTTTGCGCCGGGCGTGACCGTTCTGGAGGCTGCCCGCCAGCTTGGGGTTGATCTGGATACACTTTGTGGTGGACGCGGCATTTGTGGACGTTGTCAAATCACGCCGTCTTATGGTGATTTTGCCAAACATCAGATTCGCTCAATCCCTGAACATATTGGCGACCCAAATAAAGTTGAGGACCGTTACCGCGAAAAGCGTGGTTTAAAGAGTGGGCGGCGGCTGGGTTGCCAGTGCAAAATTGGCGGCGATCTGGTGATTGATGTCCCGCCTGAATCACAAGTCCACCGCCAGGTGATTCGCAAAGGGGCCGAAGCCCGCACGATCCGCAATGATCCGGTGATTACCTTGAAATATGTCAAGGTGGAGGAGCCGGATATGCATCATCCTTCCGGCGATCTTGAACGTTTGCAAGCTGCACTACGCCGGGAGTGGCGTATGGGGATTGTGAAATGCCCCCTGCCTATTCTGGGCCAGTTGCAAAAGGCTTTGCGGGACGGGGACTGGAATGTGA
Organism: Alphaproteobacteria bacterium; assembly: GCA_965229605.1. Lineage (GTDB taxonomy): Bacteria > Pseudomonadota > Alphaproteobacteria > CBDDJK01 > CBDDJK01. Next base: position 309,161 of record OZ245892.1, read on the forward strand.
CGGTTGCCCTGCATAACCGCAATGAAATCGTTGCCATCTGGCCAGGCTTTCAAAGCCGTGTCTATGGGATTGCCGTTGATATCGGCTCAACAACCATGTCGGCCCATATCACGGATTTACGCACTGGACGTATTGTCACATCCACCGGGGCGATGAACCCGCAAATCCGCTATGGCGAGGATTTAATGAGCCGGGTATCCTATGCCATGATGAATCCGGAGGGTGCCTCTCTGTTAACAGAAGCGGTGCGCGAGACCTTGCGGGACCTGTTGATTGATGCTTGTGAGGAGGTGGGGATTGACCGCCAGCTGCTGTTAGAACTGGTCCTGGTTGGTAATCCAATTATGCACCATTTAATGCTAGGGTTGAATCCAGTTGAACTGGGCTGGGCACCTTTTGCTTTGGGGACCAACCAGCCTGTTTCTGTCTGGGCGCAGGAAATCGGGCTTGCCGAAGCGGTGAACCCGGGCGCACGGGCCTATTTTCTGCCTTGCGTGGCGGGCCATGTCGGGGCTGATGCGGCAGCGGTTGTGCTGAGTGAAGGACCGCAATGGCGGGACGATATTTCCCTGATTGTTGATATTGGGACCAATGCTGAAATTATTCTAGGCAATAGTGAACGTCTGCTGGCCTGTTCCAGCCCAACCGGTCCGGCCCTTGAAGGCGCACAAATCTCTTGCGGGCAACGGGCAGCCAACGGGGCGATTGAGCGCATCCGTATTGATCCTGAAAGTTTTGAACCGCGCTATAAAGTAATTGGCTGTGATCTCTGGTCTGATGAAACGGGCTTTGAAGAGGCCATTGCCGAAACCGGTGTTAGCGGTGTTTGTGGCTCCGGCATTATTGAACTGATTGGCGAAATGTTCCTGACCGGATTGATCACGGTTGACGGCGTGATTGATGGCAGCAAGCAAGCCAACACAGACCGTATTTTCACTCATGACCGGACTTTTGGCTATCGCATCCGTGAATCGGGCGAAAAAGGCGGGCCGGATATCTCCCTCATACAGGCAGATGTGCGGGCCATCCAGCTGGCCAAAGCCGCGCTTTATGCCGGATCACAGCTTCTAATTGACAAGCTTGGTAAAAAACCGGACCGGATTGTTCTGGCTGGGGCCTTTGGCAGTCATATTGACACACAATATGCCATGGTTTTAGGCCTTATCCCGGATTGTGATCTGGATCGGGTATCATCGATTGGCAATGCGGCTGGAACCGGGGCGCGTATTGCGCTTCTTAACAAGCGGGCGCGGGCTGAAATCACCCGCGTGGTGCGGATGATTGAGAAAATTGAAACCGCCGTTGAACCAGCCTTTCAGGAACATTTTGTATCCGCCATGGCCTTTCCGCATAAAACGGCGGACTTCCCAAATCTTTCCCAAAAAGTCAATCTGCCTCCCCGTGAAGTCGCTGAACCCGGCGGGGAGCGATCAACAAGACGCCGACGGCGTGATCGTCAACCCGCATCTGCATAGATAAAAGGGACCTCATATGAACGCTCTGCTCTCTCCAAAACTGGCCGATCCCCTGCATGATGAAAAACTTGATATCGCAGGATTTTTAGAAGACTGCAGCATTGAGGTCACACCCGGCGCAGCCGCCAAAATCCAGGATCTTTCTTCGGTATTTGAGCAGAACCAGACCGTTTATGTTACCTTTTTACCTGGCTCAAACTTGGAAGACACGCTGGAAACGGTAAAACGGCTGGTTGAAGCCGGGATGCGTCCGAAGCCACATATTGCGGCGCGCTCCCTTGAAAGCCATCAACAACTTGAATCGTTCCTTGGTCAATTATCAGACCTTGATGTCCGGCAAGCCCTGCTGATTGCCGGGGGTGTTGATGGTCCGCTTGGCCCTTTTCCCGCAACGCTGGATATTTTGAAACTGGGCTATTTTGAACGTTTTGGCTTCACCACAGTTGGACTGGCTGGTCATCCTGAGGGGTCACCGGATATCTCCCCTGACGCGGTGATGCAGGCTCTGCGTGATAAAAATGCTTATGCTGCAGAATCCCCTGTGCACTTCCATCTTGTGACACAATTCTGCTTTGAGTCTGCTCCAATCATTGCCTGGGATCGTATGATACGCGAAGAAGTGGGAAATCAGCTGCCAATTCATATCGGCCTGCCGGGCCTCGCCACCATCAAGACCTTGTTACGTCATGCGCAAGCCTGCGGGATTGGTCCTTCCATGCGTTTTCTGACCCGCCAGGCTGCCAATATCACCAAATTGATGACAGTCAATGCGCCGGACAAATTGGTCCGGGGTCTTGCCCGCTATGCGGCTGAAGACCCGAATTGCGGGATCACGCACTGCCATCTGTTCCCGCTTGGCGGGCTTGAAAAATCCATGACCTGGTTACGCGCGGTTCAGGCAGGCCAGATTACACTTGACAAAAAGGGCGGATTCACGCCCCTTTAGGCTCCTGATTGACGGATTTTATGTCCCGCGTATGGAGGTGTGGCAGAGTGGTCGATTGCACCGGTCTTGAAAACCGGCAAGGGGAAACCCTTCGTGAGTTCGAATCTCACCGCCTCCGCCATCAATAGAACGGGTTAGGGTCAGGACCCTAGCAGCTTGGTAAAAGCGGGGCGGCTTGTTGCCAGAATTCGACCCATCCGTCCTGATGGTCTGCATCTTCAACCAGCCGGGCAGAGGCGCAGGTTTTTCCGGTAAATTCAATAAATCTTTGTGCGACCCAGGGCGGGACAATTTCATCCTCCTCCCCGGCAAAATGATATTGTGGCAGATTTGATATATCTCCTGCCACCAGAACCGGGTTTAAAGAGCCGCTTAACGGGGCGACACGTTTAACCTGCATCAACATATCATGGTCAACATTGCCAGCGACCGTTCGTAAACTCACCACATCATCCCGGCGGGCTGCCAATAATACGCCAATGGCCCCGCCTCCAGAATAGCCAACAAGATGAATGCGCTTTGCTCCTGCGCGTTCGACCAGTTGATCAATCGCCTGATCGACAGCACCAACGATTTCTTCGCTAAAGCGCGAGGTTGTCCAATGGAGCCGCTGACACGGAGCGGGTGGCACCGGGGCAAGTGAATATTGGCAAGGCCGGGCAATCCACGCAACAGCCGGGGCGGGATCAATCGCGGCCAGGCGCAAGGCAAGCGGATTGCGCGGTGTTGGGTTGCTGGAGATTCGCCGCCGGTTGATATAGGCAAAGCCGTCCCCTTCAAGATAAACGACAAGATCATCTGCATCTGAAGAAAAGCGGGTGTAGCTTTGCAGGGTAAATTCATCGGTTTCGATGCGCCAGTCACTGAGTCCGCCAGAATCGGCGATTGTGCTGGCAAGGGTGCGCCGCTGATCAGGGGCTGTCACGCCAATCCCGCCGATATCCAGGCTGCCTATACATCCTGCAAGGAAAAGACATAAAGAGACAACTGGAATCAGCGACAAATTTTTACTGGAGCAGAAAGAGAGGGATATCATGATCATAACTCTGGATTAAAAAAGTCGGTCAGTTTGTCCCTTCGGCGGTTTCTTCGGCTTGCGGTAGCGTGAAAACCTGGCCCGGATAAATAAGGTCCGGGTCACGAATTTGGCTGCGATTCTCTTGATAAATCAATGTGTAGCGCAGTCCTTCGCCATATGCACGTCGGGCCAGACGCCACAGGCTGTTGCCGGGCTGGACAATAACGCTGGAGGGAGACTTCTGCTCACCCGCTTGATTCTGATCGCTGGTATATTGGGCAAGGTCGGACAGTTTTGCCCGGGTGAATGGAAGTTCGACACGTTCCAGAATGCGGGACTCATTGTCTTTTTCGGCCAGATCGACACGAATTTGATAGTTGCCGGGAGCCACGGGCTGCTCTGGCTGCGTTTGCCAGCGCGCGGAGTCATCAACGGTTGCCTCGGCAAGAAACTGTCCATCCAGATAGAGAAAGACCCGCGCGCCCGGCTTGCCGGTTCCGCCAATGATCAGGTTGCCATCCGACCCATAGTCAATCACATCAAGTCCTAATGCGCGTTGGGAGCCCGAGCCATCTTGCGTGTTTTCGGGGGCAGGTTTCTGTAAAACGGCAAGTTTTGCCCCGGCTTTATCCCCGTCACCCAACTGACCCGGAACCAGTACCACCAGAGTTTCGTCCGACTGATTGCCCGGATTTCCTGCAATATCTTTTCCAGTTTCAGGGACAATCAGCAGGGCGTTTTCCTTTCCTGCGATTCGCTCTCCATTCGGCATGATCGCTTCAAGCGATAATTCATGCGTGCCGGGCGAAATGGGGATATCGGGAATCCAGGCAAATTGTCCACGCGCATCGGGCTCGATTGAGACCATCTCTTCCCCGTTATCCTTGATAATAATTGTCTGCGCACCAGGCGCACGGCCAGCAATGACAAGCGAACCGTCCTGCGATACCCGTGCGATATCAATCTGAACCGGGTCAGGACTCTCGGCTGGTTCTTCTGCTGTCTTTTCAACAGGTTCTTCCGTTGGCGCTTCTGGCTCAGGCGTGTCTGCTGGACTTGCAGGCGGTTCGGCAGGCTCTGCGGGTTGAGTATCACTCTGCTCTATAACCGGCTCACTGCTTTGAGAAGGTTCTGGTTGAACGGGCTCTTCTTCAGCAGGGGCGGTTTCATCAGGCGTGACTTCAACAGATGCGACTTCAGCAGATTCAACCTCTGCGGGTTGTGGGGGCTGGACAGGTGCTGGCTCATCATTTGAAAGAAAAACAACGCCTCCACCAATAGCCAGCGCACCAACAGTAACCAGCCCGATTTGCTGTATTCGGCCAAGCTGCCGCACCAGTGCCAATGGGGAAAACACGGTCATGTTCCTTGATTGCGGCGCAGGGCAGCATATTTGGCAAGTTCAACTTTCGCCCGAAGTTCAACCTCGTTGATTAAACGCTGCAATGCCGCATCACTGGTTTCAGCTTTTTTCTCTTGCAGCCGCTTTGCAAGAGACTGTAACTGATCGGGGTCTATCGCCTCGTCAAGCAGCTGAATTTGCAATGTTTTCATTTCAGCAATCAAATCCTCGGCATGTTCTACCGGGTCGCGTTCGCCTCCATCTTGCTGATTCTGCGGGTGGCGTTTTTCTTCATCCGGATCAATGCCATCAATATTTTCAATCGCCATCAAGGCGACAATAGACCCGCTGGCCTCCACCGCCTGGGCTGTGTCAACATTCTGGCTGGTGGAGCGTGCCGGGCGGCTCCCCAGCACACTTTGGGCAAAGCTGACTCCGCCAACCGATCCGCTCTGCCCCCCCTTACGCGCCGCCTTCGCCCGTTCCTGACGGGTGGCGCGGTGGGTGGTCTGTGTCTTGTCAATTTCCATAGCCTATCTATAGGCGATTTTCGAAGTCAAATCCATGCTCAATTTCATCAGTCACATCTGCAATGTCACCTGGCTCTGGCGGGACAAGAATATTCTCGTAATTCCCGGAAATTTTCGCTCTGATCACTTTTTCAAGCTCCGGGGTTGGCTCAAAAATCAGGGCGCGTTCCCACTGATAGCGGGCTTCGCGCTCACGCCCGACAATCCAGTAAACATCGCCCAGATGATCATTGATAATCGGATCACCCGGCAATAATTGTATCGCCCGTTCCAGCCATGTCACAGCATCTTCAATATGACCAAGCTTGTAATATCCCCATCCCAAACTGTCAGCGATGGCGCCGCTTGTTGGCTCCCCCTGTACAGCTGTTTGAAGCATTTTTGTCCCGGACGTGATATTTTCTCCACGATCAATCCACGAATAGCCAAGATAATTCAATGTATGTGGATGTTTTGGACGATACGCCAGTGACAGCAGCAAACTTTCTTCTGCTTCCTGCCAGCGTTTGCCCTGCTCCAGCGCAATGGCCTGATAAAATAAAAAATGACCCGCCCGCCAGCGTTCTTTCTTGGGATCAGCCAGCGAATCAAAAGCCTGTTGAAAAACCATTGCAGATTCATCAAAACGTTCCTGATAGCGATAGACATGCCCAAGAAGATTAAGCGCATCCGATTCAATGATTTCCCGGACCTTTTCATTGTCAGAATTGATCAGGGCGCGCAGTTGTGCTTCGGCTAACGGATAATCCTGAGGCCCATAGACAAAGCCCTGTGCTATCGTATAGGCGGCTTGCACCCCGTAATCTGGATCATCAAGAAGCGTATGCAGCAAATCCTTTGAGGCGGCATATTGATCCATATTTTGTAATTTTTTTGCGATCTCGACTTTGATGTTGGCATCATCAGGCTTTAAGGCCTCGGCCAGGCGGAAAAAGGCCAGGGCTGCACTATTGTCCAGACGCGTGTTTAAAATCAGGGTAAATTGAAAAAGCAGATCACCTGCCAGCCGCGCCGGATTTGTTTCACCCATCAGCCGGGTGCGGGCTTCCTGCTGTTCAGGTGCAGTCCCGTTTAGCAATATGCTGATTTGGCTGTGAGTCTTGTCCACCCGCCAGGCGGAAGGGTTTGCGGCTAAATAGCGATTGGATTCAGCCAGAGCTTTGCCCGGATTTCCGCTGAGTGCAAGGGCCGATATATAGGGGATAACGACATAAAAGCCTTCTTCACTGAAGTCGTTTCCCCGGTCACCGGATTCAGAAAGGTAATCTGATAACCGTATCAAAGCAGCGTCGGGCTGCTGCATGGCAAGCTCCATTTGCGCCGCCGCAAGCCGGGCCATCAGTTCAAAGTAAGTATTGATGTCTTTGTTTGTAGTGAAGTCTTCTGGCTGCCAGTCCCCGGCGGCTGCGCGGGCATAAATCGCCAGCATATAGCCCAGCATCTGATAGGTCCCGACCGGGATTTCTCTGCCAGCTGATGGTCTGTAGTCAGATTGACCGGCTTGCTCCAGCGATTCAAAAAACGTCAAGGCAGCGGCAGAATCGCCTTGAAGCATCGCTTCAATCCCCAAAACCAGCGGCCCCATACCAGAGATTTGCATGATGTCAGCCTCTGGCAGGTGATTCAGCGTATCAAGCGCAGCCGCTATACGCCCGGTTCGTATCTGGCTTGCACTGGCATCTATAAGCCATCTGTCGTATATTTCCCCGGATTTATCAGCAAGCAGGCGATCAAAGAAGGTTGCCGCCAGCGTATATTCATCGCTTTTGGCGGCCATCAAAGCCCCCAGCGCATTTTTATAAAAATTCATGTGGATCTGCTGCGCGGCTGATTGCTCGACACCGGTTGCAGCCTGCACAGATTGCGCCGGATCAGAGGTAAAAAGACCTGAAAGCTCGGCAGATTGATTTTGAAAAATATTGGCTGACCCTGACAAGGGCGCGCTCGCAGATTGTGTCGCCGCGCACCCTGTCACAAGCCCCGCCAAACAGAGGGCTGCACCACACAGGGAAGCCAGCGCATAGCGGGACATGCTTACCAGCTGCCCTGATTTTCCATTGAAACCCATGGCTCGCTTGGGGCCAGAGAGGTCCCTTTTTGCAAAAGCTCAACCGAAATCCCGTCCGGTGAGCGCACAAAGGCCATATGACCATCGCGCGGGGGACGGTTAATCACCACCCCTTTGTCTTGTAAATGCGCGCAGGTCTTATAGATGTCATCAACCTCATAGGCCAGATGGCCAAAATTCCGCCCGCCGCTATATTCTTCCTTGTCCCAGTTCCAGGTGAGCTCAATGGTCGGGGCCTTCTTTTCATGCGCGGCACTGACATCCTCTGGCGCGGCAAGAAAAATAAGAGTGAAACGACCAGCTTCGTTATCCATTCGTCTGACTTCAACCAGCCCCAGTCCCTGGCAAAAAAAGTCCAGAGCCGGTTCAATTTCAGTTACCCGGACCATTGTATGAAGATAGCGCATGTCCTTCTCCGTCGCATATGTTGTATGGTTAATACCAAAAAAATATTAAAACGAACTATAAATTACTCTTACAAAACAGGCAATCACAACCTTGGGCGGCATAACCTTGAACAGCAGGCTAGGCGATGGAGCGATGATGAAAGTAAAAGACCAGACTGCCGACTCCGACTCCGACAACTGGAATCGCCCAGTCGCCGATGACCTGATAAAAAAGAACGCCAAAAATACCCCCCAGAATCACGGCATATATATGCATTTTCTGGCGCGCACTCAGGACCAGAAGAAAGAGATAAAGCGGTGTGATAAAAACGACTGCAATCAAAATCACTGGCGGCAGGAAAGCTCCACCAAAATAGCCCAGGGCGGAACAGCCGACCCCGGATGTAAATAAAAGGGCGGCAAAGCCCATATAATAATAGAGCCGATCCTCTTTCGCGAATCGTTCGCGTGAATTCATGATCGCCACCCAGCCGGTGACCGCCATGAAATGCACCAGAAACGAGCGGACAAAAAGCGACAGTTTTCGCCCGCCAGCAAGAACGATCACGCCGGTTACAGCCAAAGGAAGCAGTCGCATATTGGCAAAAGAAACGGCCGCAAGAGCCAGATAAAACGGGCCATCGGCAGCCATAATTTCAATCAGAGCGACCTGGCCGGGTAAGGCCCAGATCAAGGCTGATCCCAAAACGGCAAACCAGCCGGGCAGGTCACTGGCCTGCACCATTGCACCAAATCCGACCATTGATGATCCCAGCCCAAATGACGGCACGCCGAATGCATCGACAGCCCCGGACCAGGCTATTTCGCGTTTTTTCATGGACTAAAAAGGAGGGGTGTAAAAAGCAGGGGTGTAAAAAGGGAGGCAGGGAGATTCATTTTTGCAGGATGTCTTTTTTAATCACCTGCCACCAGAGAGGTTTTCTGCTTTTTATGGCCTGCTTTATTTTATGCCCTATTTTATCTTATTTGAGGGCTTGCATCAGTTTTTATCTCACCACACAGGTGGGGAGAGGCTTAACTGTCCAGGCTCCTGCTGATCATCGCTATTAGTGGTTGACGATTTATCGCCTTCCTCTGATGATTGAGAGTCGCTCTGTTTTGTATCTTTTTCAGATAAACTCTCTTTTGCTCTGCTGCGTTTTACCCCGGTTGTTCTTGTCGAACGTGTTGTGGTTTTGGTGCCGAGCGCGTGGCGACGGCTTGTCCGCCGCAAGGGGGCTGCATCTGTATCCTGCGCGTTATCTGCATCAGAATCGTCCACGTCATCTTCCGTTGATCCACCCTCCGTATAAATAGCGGGGGGCTCATCCGAGCGTGATGGTTTTTCCAAAAACCGCGGACGACGCCAGTTCTTTGTGGTTTCCCGATCAGATGATTTGCGCGTGGTTTGTGGTGCCTCTTCCTCGGCCGCGCGGTTCATGTTCTCAGCTTCCGGGTCTTCAGCTTCTGGCGCAGTTGAGTGACGTTCTGCCGAAGGCCGGTCAGAGGAAAGATGATCAGAGGCAGAAGCATCCTGGCCAGAGCGTTCAGACTCGCGCGATTCAGGGAAGGCCAACCGGTAATAATGTTCGGCATGTTGCAAGTAGCTTTCAACCAGAACCGGATCATCAGCCCCCAGATTATCGCGGGCCAGCTGACAATATTTATCATAGACCTGCTGGGCTGTTCCCTTTATGCGAACACCCGGCCCATTTGAGTCATAATTTTGGTTGTGACGCCCGCCTTGTGCGTTTCCGCGCCGGGGAGAAGCTCCCCTTCGGCCACGTCTTGGATTAAACCCCATGATATATTCCGCCCCTTTTAGATGCTGGCTCTGATAACAGTCTGCCCCTTAAAAAGAGGGTTTTTGTTCTGACCGGTTTTGTATGGCTATATCTGTTTGGAAAAGGTATTTTTCGCACAGTCACAGCCGATACTGTGTATTTCCGCCTTTAGCAAAGACGTTGATTTTACGCTGTTCAGAAAGATGCAATCTTGCTTGCACATCTGGTAACAGTGCAAGATCATGATATAAGACGCCTAAGGTATTTAAGCTACTAGATATTTGAGCTACTTACTCTTTATATAAGTGATTTTACAAATGATTCAAGAGGAATACAACAAAAATTTGTAAATCCTGATATATTTAAGATCGGATTCTAAATATATAGCGGTTTTTCAGCAATTATCAAACGGAACCAAGAGTAAATTCGGTGCCTTTGCTGCGAATAGTCAGATGGGTTCCTGCCGGATTTAGGGTGGCCAGATCAACCAGTTGATAGAAAGCGGCCCGCCCGATCAAGGCATCCAGCTTGTCACGAAAATGCACATAGGGCGCAGGTTCACCGGTTTGCGGGTGTGTTTCAACCCGGATGGGATGGTCGGGGCCAGCTTCAATCACATGATCAAGGTTTGTCCGAAAGCGCAAAACCTGCTGTGGTCCGGGATCAAGCAAATCCAGGGTAACTGCAACGAATGGAGCATCTTCGACAGTGATCAATCCGCGTTCAACCGGAGTCACCAGCCAATAGTCTCCGTTATCGTCGCGTTCAAGGACCGTTGCAAAAAGTTTGCATAGCTCTTTGCGTCCAATTGGTGATCCTTGATAATACCATGTGCCGTCACGGGCAATATGCATATCAAAGTCGCCACAGGACTCGGGCCAGCTAAAGTTCCCCAGCTTTGCCCCGCTGTCCATGGCCTGGCGGAGTTTAGATGTCATAATTTTATTTACTGGACCTGAATATCCGCAAATAAAACATCGCGCACTTTAAGCGGGCTGGTTGCCGCATTGATCCGGCGCAAGAGTTCTTCGCGCAAACGGTAGATGCCCTGGCTGCCAGAAAGTTCGCCAATCCGCAACTCCCGCAAATAAACCTGAAACCCATCCATGACCCGGGGCATCAGGCTGCGGACAATTTCCTCGTCAGTAGGCTGATCCAGCTCCATGACAAGTTTCAGCTTCAAAAAGCGCCCTCGCCCGCCAGATGGAGATAACGAGACCGTCAATTCATCCATATGTAAAAAATGACCAACATCGGGCTGGATTTCGCCTTCAATGCCCGTGATTTCTTCCTCTGCCGGTTCTATGCTTTCCAGCAAGGGATCAAGGGCCCCAAGAAAATAGGCAACCGCCAACCCGATCAGACATAAAAGAGCAACCGCAACCGCAATGATCAACCCAAGGCGTCCACCGCCTTTGGATTTCTCGCCTTCGCCGTCTTCGTTATCGTCGTCTTCATTGGCCATTTACAGGGTCTCTAAAATAAAATCGTGCCTTGATGGATCAGGGAGTCGCTGTCAGTTCAACATAGGCATCCATAATCAGATTAGGATCCTGACAGAGTTTACCTTTCCATTTTCCAAGCGGGGTCTGATTTTGTATCAACCCGCGGATAACGCCGACATGATCGGTTCTTCCCAATGTCTGGGCGCCTACCAGCACGTCATCTTTAAATTCAAGCCGGGTATAGCGGTAATTTTTTGCATCCAGGCGGGAGGCAGTTTCTCCGCCCTTGACGCCATCCCACTGCCCGAAGCTGGTCGAAACAAGGCCCAGCGTATCCAGGACATTCATGCCCAGAGCCCCTTGATAGACGGCATTTTGCCCGGTCATATTCAAGGCAGCGATACGTCCATGATCGGCTGCAACTGGCTGGATAGCCTGGACACTCCAGTCACCGGAGCCGAATTCTCTGGATTCAGCGCAATCCCCTGCGGCATAAATATTCGGGTCAGAGGTCTGCATATGTTCATTGACCTGAATGCCTTGGCCAATCTTGAGGCCGGCACCATCAAGGAAGCCGACATTTGACTTCACCCCGGCGGCAACCACCAGAAGGTCTGCGGTCATATCTTCGCCATTTGAAAGGCTGACCGTTAAAGAATTTTTGCCTTTCTCGCTGCTTTTGCTGACATTTTCGATACGGGTTGAGGTATGGACCTTGACGCCTTCTTTTTCGCACCAGTCCTTTATCAGCCCGCCAGACGTTTCGTCCAGCATGCGCGGAACCATCCGGTTGCCCATCTCAACAACCGTCAGTTTCACGCCGCGTGCGGCCAAGGCCTCCAGAATAATGCAGCCGATGAAGCCAGCCCCCATCAAGACCACGCGTGAGCCTTTTTCGGCCAGCCGGATGATGTGGCGCGAATCTTCAAGCGTCCAGCAATGATGGACTCCTTCAAGATCAAGACCTGAAATCGGCGGCTTGATCGGAACAGAGCCCGTCGCCAGACATAATTTGCCGTAAGACACATTCTCTCCGGAAGCCAGTGTCAGCAGCTTGTCTTCAGGGGCCAAGCCCTGAACAAAATCCTGCTTATAATCAATGCCCTGCTTTTTATAATGCCCGTCAGTTTTGCGCAGATAGGTGCCGGGCTCCTCAATATTGCCAATCAGATAATAGGGAATCGCCATGCGGGAATAAGGCGGCTCGTTCTCCCCGCCAACCAGAAGGATCGAGCCTTTGCCGTGCGACTTGTTCTGCTCGGCAAGCGTTTCTGCGGCAACAACCCCCGCCGGACCGGCTCCGACAACCACATAGTCATAAGAAGATGTCTTTCCAGACGATGTAGTCGTTGTCGATTTAGAAGTCGATTTAGAAGATGAATTTTTCGGCGCAGGTGTCTCTTTTGGTGTTGCAGCCGGGCTGCTAGCCTCTTTCGCGGGCGTTTTACTCGCGTCCGAGCCTTGATTCTCGTCCGAATGACCGGAGAAAAAATTAAGAAGTGCTTTCAAAAGACCCATGACAGAAACTCCTCTCTTAACGAACGTATAGCAATATCTAGGGTCTTATAGCTTACCAGTCCCTGCTCGCCAAGTGTAACTTGTTGAAGGCTCTATTCATATGCAGGGAAAATGCCTTGAAAGCACTTGTGGTGGTTGTGACAAATGGCAATTCCGTGTAATGAAGCCCCAAAGGCAGGGCTGGCCTTTGAAAGGCTAGATAGGCAAAATAGAAAAGATTGGGTCTTATCTTGAGCATATATAGACGGGTGCGGTGGCGGAGTGGCTACGCAGAGGACTGCAAATCCTTGTACACCGGTTCGAATCCGGTCCGCACCTCCAGTTCTTTAGAGATCAGGCACTATAGGCCTGAAAAGTCCCGTCTGTTGGGGAGGGTGGCTGGTGTGGTTCTGGCTGGCGTGGTTCTGGCAGGATGCGCAGGAGAGGATGCGCCTGTTTATATCGAACGCCCGGTTGAGGACCTTTACAATCAGGCAATGGATAATCTGGCGGTTGGGTCCTATAAAGAGGCCTACGAGCTTTTTGAAGAGGTTGACCGCCAGCATCCTTATTCTGCCTGGGCTGCGCGGGCTCAGCTGATGGGTGCTTATGTCTATTATCTATCCAACCGGTTTGACGAGGCTATTCTGGCTCTGGATCGCTTTATAGACCTTCATCCGGGCCATGATCATATTGATTATGCCTATTATCTAAAGGCGATATGCTATTATGACCGGATTGTCGATGTTGGCCGCGATCAGGAGATCACCCGTCAGGCTCTGGAGTCTTTTCGCGAGATTTTGCGCCGTTTCCCCAATAGTGCCTATGCGCGGGACAGTTCGCTTAAGCTGGATTTGACGATGGATCATCTGGCGGGCAAGGAAATGTATATCGGGCGTTTTTACTTGCGCCGGGAAGAAACATTGGCTGCGATCAACCGTTTTCGCCAGGTCCTGGTTAATTATCAGACGACGACTCACACGCCGGAGGCGCTTTATCGTCTGGTGGAGGCCTATTCCCGTCTGGGGATCGAGCAAGAAGCCCAGCGGGCAGCGGCTGTCCTTGGGCATAATTTTCCGGGGAATATATGGTATGACAAGGCCTATGAACTGATTGAAGGCGAAGGCCAGCTGCCCGAGGATATGCCCGAAGACAGCTGGTGGGGCAATTTGCTTGATAACTGGCTTTGAGCAACAGGTCCGGCACGCGCCATTGAAGTCTCTTCCAAATCCGATATAGCAATAGAAATGCTGGCCGAATTGACCATTGAGAATCTTGTGCTTGTTGACCATCTTTCCCTGGAGTTTGGGGAGGGCATGACCGTCTTGACGGGAGAGACCGGGGCCGGGAAGTCGATTTTGCTGGATGCGCTGGGGCTGTCTTTGGGAAAGCGGGCTGACAGTCGCTTTGTGCGGGCGGGCTGCGACCGGGCAGAGGTCTGTGCGCGTTTTGACCCGCCAGAGCGTTTGATTCCAGAGCTTGTGCAGGCCTTTGAGTCTGCCGGGATGGCCTATGAATCTGGGGAAGAAATTGTCATGCGCCGACAGGTTGGCATGGATGGCCGGTCGCGCGGTTATATCAATGACCGTCCGGCCAGTCTCGGGCTGATGCGCTCTGTTGGAGAATGTCTGGTTGAAATTCAGGGCCAGAATGACCGGCTGGGTTTGCTGGATGCGTCCAGTCACGCGGGCTATCTTGACCGTTTTGGCAATCTGGGCGGGCTGGCGGCGCAGGTTCGGCAGGCTTTTCAGGCCTGGAAACAGAGCGAGAAAGCCTGGGAAGAGGCGGTTGCGGCCCAGAAGATTCTGGAGCGCGAGCGTGAGTATCTGCGTCATGCCCGGGACGAGCTTGAAGAGTTTGAGCCGTTGGAAAACGAGGAATCAACCCTGAACGCGGACCATCAGATTTTGCGCGATGCGGCACGCTTGACAGAGAGTTTGCGTGAAACTTTGGACTGGATTGAAGGCGATGGCCGGGCTGAGTCCTGTTTGCACAAGGCGATGCGCAGTCTGGCGCGGGTTGAGGCCAGCGCGGGTCAAAGGATTGAGGTCCCGGTGCAGGCTCTGGAGCGCGCCAGTCAGGATATGGCGGATGCGGTAGCGATGTTGACGGAATTTGGGCAGGAGATTGCGGGGTCCGGGGATCGTTTATCAGAGATTGAAGAGCGTTTGTTCCGGCTGCGCGAGCTTGCACGCAAATATGGCTGTCACCCGGACGAGTTGGACAAGACGCTGGCTTCTATTCAGCAGGATTTGGAAAAACTTGATAGCGGTGCCTCTGATATTGAAAGGCTCGATCAGCAAAGACAGGAAGCGCAGGAAACCTATAGCCGGGTCGCCGATAAGCTTGCCGAAGCCCGGAGTCAGGTGGCGCAAACTCTGGCCGATGCTGTCAATTCTGAATTTCCTTCCCTGAAACTTGAAAAGGCGAGATTTTCAGTGGCCCGGACACCGCTTGACCCGGCGCAATGGGGGGCGGTCGGGAAAATGCGCTTTACCTTTGAAGTCAGCACCAATCCGGGCGTTGAAGCAGGTCCGATTGAACAGATTGCCTCGGGCGGTGAACTGGCGCGTATTCTGCTGGCCCTTAAAGTATCTCTGGCCGGGGCAGGCGATGCCCCGACCCTGATTTTTGACGAGGTCGATAGCGGGATCAGCGGCGCGACAGCAGCGGCGGTTGGGCAGCGGATGGCGCAACTGGCCCGCCATACGCAGGTCCTGGCGGTCACCCACTCCCCGCAAGTCGCCGCACGCGGGCAGTTTCACTGGCTGGTTGCCAAAGAGAACAGAACGATCACGCCAGGCGGTGACATTTTCCCGGATGATGGCGACGGTTCTGCTCAACCGTTGGAAACCGCCTCAACCCGCGTTTCTATTCTGGATGATGACCATCGGCATGAGGAAATTGCCCGGATGCTGGCTGGCTCCACCATCACCAAAGCTGCCCGCGATGCCGCTCATACGCTGCTTGCAGAAAACGGATAGGGGCCAGCATGACAGGAATTGCAGCCGTTGTGGTTGCTGGCGGGCAGGGTTTACGCGCCCGCACCAGCAGCAAAACAGAGTCCAGGGACGACCCGGCTCAACATGAACAGGCTAAACAATATCGGCAACCCAAACAATATCAAAAATTGGGTGCCAAGCGCGTTGTCTGCCACAGTCTTGACCGCTTTTTACATCACCCTTTAATCGGGACGGTTGTGCTGGTCGTCGCCAGCGATGTCCGGCCTGAACTTTCCGCTATTCTGGGGGCCGAGCGATTAAAGCAGCTTCAAATTGTCGAAGGCGGGGCAACCCGTCAGCAATCGGTTTTTGCCGGACTAAAGGCTTTGCAGGATTCAGAGCCACCTGATTATGTATTGATTCATGATGCGGCGCGTCCGCTTCTTTCCGATCCACTTCTGGAACGTATCCTGACCACGGTTCTTTCCAAAGGATCAGCCGTCCCCGGCTTGCGGCCCATGGATGCAATCAAAGAACAGACAAACCAGCCGGATGGATTGATGCGGGCCGGGCAGCGTGTGGCCCGTGATCATCTTGTCGCGGTGCAGACCCCGCAGGCTTTTTCCTTCGCTGCGATCTGGGAAGCCCATTGCAAGGCCCGGCAATCGGGTCTGGATGCGGTGGATGATGATGCCGCCTTGCTGTTTCACAGCGATAACCCGCCCCTGATTGTTGAAGGCGATCCGGCGAATATCAAACTGACAACGCAGCAGGATTTTCTTCATGCGGTGCGTCTTCTGGGCTATGGACAGCTTCCAGACCTGCGCATTGGAACCGGTTATGATCTCCATCGTTTTGCTGAAACAAACTCAATTAAAGATAAACCAACCGGGACGATTCCAATAGGCGGCGTGCAAATTCCGCACAAAAATCAGCTTGTCGGACATTCGGATGCCGATTGTTTGCTGCATGCGCTGGTTGATGCGCTGCTGGGGGCCTTGGCTGACGGGGATATCGGCACCCACTTCCCGCCGCAGGACGATCAATGGAAAGGGGCCGATTCGGCAGTTTTTATTGCCGATACCCGCGCCCGGCTGGAGGCCCGTGGCGGATCAATTTTAAACATTGATTCAACAATTATTTGCGAAGCTCCGAAAATTGGCCCGCACCGCGCCGCCATTCAAAAATCAATCGCCGGGCTGCTTGGCATTTCGCCTTCCCGAATATCAATTAAAGCCAAAACCAACGAAGGGCTTGATGCCATCGGGCGCGGGCAGGGCATTGCCGCCCAGGTTGCTGTGCTTGTCGCTTTTCCAATGGATAATCCCTTATCATGATGCGGGGGCTAGGGTCAGGACCCATAGGTTATAAACGCAAGGTTGATTGACAATAAAGCGACATATATAGGATAAATTATGGACAGAATCGCAATCACTGGTGGACAGCCCCTTAACGGGGAAATCACGATTGACGGCGCAAAAAATGCCGCCCTGCCTTTATTGGCAGCAACGCTTTTAACCGGCGATTCTATACGTCTGTCCAATATCCCGGATCTGGCAGATATTCGCTTTATGCTGTCTATCCTCCGCCATCTGGGGGCCGAGGTCTCGGTTACCCCGGCAGAGGAACCCGATTTATCGCAATCGGTCCAGATACAAACCAGAAATCTGGCCACCCATATCGCCCCCTATGATATGGTGCGCAAAATGCGGGCCAGCGTCCTGGTGCTGGGCCCGCTGCTGGCCCGCTTTGGTCAGGCCCGGGTGTCGCTGCCCGGCGGCTGCGTCATCGGGGCGCGGCCTATCGATATGCATCTTGAAGGCTTGCAGCGCATGGGCGCAAAAATTACCCTCGATCAGGGCTATGTCGATGCAAAGGCGCCTGCGGATGGCCTCAAGGGGGCAGATATCACCTTGCCCCAGCCTTCGGTCGGGGCCAGCGAGAACCTGATGATGGCGGCGGCTCTGGCCAATGGACAAAGCCGGATTTTGAATGTTGCGCGGGAACCTGAAATCACTGAACTGGCCGAACTTCTTCAGGCAATGGGGGCGAAAATTGACGGAATCGGCACCTCGGAATTAACGATAACCGGCGTTTCCAGCCTCCAGGGAACAGACCACCGGGTGCGCCCGGATCGTATCGTTGCGGGCAGCTATATGATGGCTGCCGCCGCCACCCGTGGACAGGTTCTTTTAAAAGATGCGCCGATAGAGTCCCTGACAAATGTTTTTGATCTTTTAAAGCAAGCCGGGGTCAAGATTGAAACGGTTGAAGAACGCAACGTCCTTGTCAGTGCTGATCAGCTTGACGGCATTGACCTGATGACTGAACCCTACCCCGGTTTTCCAACCGACTTGCAAGCCCAGTTTATGGCCCTGATGGTTTGTGCAAAAGGGGCCTCAATGATTACCGAAACAATCTTTGAAAACCGCTTTATGCATGTGCCGGAATTGCAAAGGCTCGGGGCCAATATCAATTTTCATGGCGGCTCTGCCATCGTGCGCGGGGTTGAAAAACTCCGGGCGGCTCCGGTGATGGCAACCGATATCCGGGCCTCGCTCTCGCTGATCATTGCCGCCCTGATCGCCGAGGGCGAAACAGTTGTCCACCGGGTTTACCATCTTGATCGCGGCTATGCGGCTCTGGTGCGAAAACTTTCAGCCTGCGGGGCGCAGATATCCAGGCTTTCTGATCGCTAAAGTCAGCATCCTGCCTATCTCATGGAGAAATAAATGACTATCCGCCCGCCGATAAAACTCGATCATCCACATAGCGACACGATTGCCGTTGTCACTGGCGGGTCGCAAGGTGTCGGGCGGGCGATTGCTGAACGTTTGATTGCCGATGGCTGCACCCGGCTGATGATTTCGGGGCGTGATCTGGAAAAGGGGCAGGCAGCAGCCAAAGATATGACACAGCGCACTGGCGCAGATGTCCGCTTCCTTGTAGCCGATATGGGCGATGTCAAAGCCGCGCAAGGATTGATTGATCAGACCGCTGCCACCTTTGGACAGGTCAATGTTCTTGCCAATGCGGCGGGTCTGTCCAATCGCGGGACAGTGCTGGATACCTCGGTCGATTTATGGGACCTGCTGTTGAATGTGAATGCACGCGGGCCGTTTTTTGCCTTGCAGCGTCTGGCACAGCTGGCCCGTGAAAATAAACATGGCGCAACCTGTCTGACCATTTTGTCGGTGGCTTCCCATGTCGGGCAGAGCTTTCTGGCCCCCTATTCGGCCTCAAAGGCCGCGATGGTCACGGCAACCAAAAATGCCGCCATGTCCTTGCGCAGCGATCATATCCGGGTCAACGGGATCAACTGCGGCTGGATGGATACAGAAGGGGAAGATCAGGTACAAAGAAAATGGCACAGCGGCGGCGATGACTGGCTTGAAAAAGCCGAAGCTGCCGCCCCACTCGGCATGTTGGCCAAACCGGCCCATGTTGCCGCCCTTGCCAGCTATCTGCTGGGCCCCGAATCAGGAATCATGACCGGCGCCGTCATTGATTTTGACCAATATGTCCCAGGTTCTTATCCAGAATAGGGCCTATCCAGAATAATATATGCCGTGCGCGTTTTCCTGGTTATGAACGGCGGAACAGGTCACAGAGATCGCCTTTTCTTTCAGCTTGTGGCGTGACGATCACATAATCGTAAAGTGCAGAGTCTTGCAGCCCTTCTGATTCCTCGATCAACCCGATTGAAACAATGGACAGATCAGGCTGGCGGCGGAGAAGATGGAAGGGCACTCCGCGATCCCGGCGCATATGCCCGCGCCCGGCAATCAGAATCGCCCGGTCGATAGCAGGCTGCTGTAAAGCCTGATCAATCTGCAAAGCAAAATGGGCATCAACTGCTTGCTGCGCCGCCGCCATACCATATAAATGTTCTCTTGGCACCGCCTCACAATGGGCTTGAAATAATTCCTCCAAAAGCCCCTCATCATGATGCGCCGGAGGCAGATCACGCAGGTTTAACCGGTTAAATAATGAATGGGTGCGCGTGATGTCCTGCTTGGCAATCGCCCGGATATCTGAACGTGACAAATTGCCCGCAAATAATTTGACCCCGCGCTTTGGCGCCAGTTCAAACAACGGTTCATAGAATGAAAAATCAGGCCAGCCAGAGCTTTCCCACTCCAGCCGCTCAGCCAGGTCTGCGGGCAAGTGATCTCGGGGTGTGCTGGATAAATCTTTCAGAATTTCAGATTTTGTGACCGGCACCATTTCAAAAATAAGAGCAAGGCCGGGTGAAAGTTCATCTGCTATTTTGGCCTGTAGCTGGTGATGAATGGCATTATCGTGAAGCTCTCCCAGCAAAATAGCCTGAGCATCCTGAAGCCGGACAAGAAACTCGCTAAAGGGCAGAAAGGTCTTGCTGTCGGTATGAAAAACCGAAACCGGGAGAGAGTCGGGCAATTCTTCTGCCAGCGCAGGTCTTTGGCCTGATACAAAAAGAATCGCACAAAACCAGAGAAGGATCAGTTTTGTGCAAAGATAACCGGGGCCAAGAGTCCGCAGGTCAAGCACTCTCAAGCTGAAAGGATATCCCATAAGACATCCAGCCCGTGGTCCAGAGTCTGCAGACGGACCTGCTGACGAGTTGGGCCTGAGAACTGACATTTGACCACATGCGAACTGTCAGAAAGCGAAGGCGCAACATCAATCCCGGTAAAGACCAGACCGACCGGTTTTTTTTCGCTGGCAGAGGGGCCAGCAACCCCGGTGACTGCAAGGGTCACATCGGCCCCGGTGATTTTTCGGCATCCGGCGGCCATGGCTTTGGCGACGGGCGCACTCACGGCCCCATGTTTGTCAATCAGGGCCGGATCAACGCCAAGAGTCTTGATTTTGGCCTGATTGCTATAGGTGACGAAGCCGCCAATAAACACATCCGAAGCCCCGGGGACCTCGGTTAAAGCCGCAGCAAACAGACCGCCCGTGCAAGATTCCGCAAAAGCCAGCTGCACCCCGCGCTTTCTGGCCAGATCAACAAGATCGGCGGTTTTTTGATATCTTTCATGACCAAATGATCCGGCGTTGCCGCTCAGGGGCTGGTCATAAAATAGCTTTGGTTTATGATTCGCTTCAAGCCTGCGCCCGTAAAGATCAAGTCGGCGATCCAGCAATTCATAGCCAAGCCGCTCGGCAACCTGTTCCTGCAATTCTTCAATTTTATCATCATGGAATTCAATGACATCGCCATGGTCGATATCAATCAAATGATCATGATGGTGACGCTTGATGACCTCATAGCGGGCGCGGTTATCGCCAAACTCATGGCGCATAATCAACCCGGCATCC
This sequence comes from Alphaproteobacteria bacterium, assembly GCA_965229605.1. GTDB lineage: Bacteria > Pseudomonadota > Alphaproteobacteria > CBDDJK01 > CBDDJK01. The sequence continues at coordinate 329,898 of OZ245892.1, forward strand.
TGGAACAGCTTCACCGTCCGATAGGCCGTAGCCAGCGACAAACGGGGGTCCTGCGCGCTGGCCCGCTGGTGAATAACCTCGACATCCGGGTGATCAACGCTTTCACATAAAATTTGCAGCACAATTCGACGCTGCGCAGTCAGGCTTAAACCTGCGCGCTTTGCCATGCTCAACAACCGGTTAAACCGGTCATCACTGGTACGCGATTCACTTGCAGGAGAGGGACTCATCGGTAACGATCAGAACAGAAGCCGACCCGACTATCGGTAAAGGGCATCCTTTAATTTTTCTGTCAAACCCGCATAAAGCGGGGCCACTTGCTCGGCATAGCCATTATAGGGCAAGGTTGGGACTCTGTCGCCTGAACTCAACAGGCGTTCGGTTGCCTGGCTCCAGCGCGGATGGTCAATCTCCGGGTTGACATTGGCCCAGAATCCATATTCGCGCGGCTGTAATTCCTCCCAGAAGGTTTTCTCCCGATGCTCAACCACCCGAATCCGCACAATCGATTTTGCTGACTTAAATCCATATTTCCAGGGCAAGACCAGCCGGACCGGGGCACCGTTTTGTTTGCGCAAAGGCTCTCCGTACAGGCCGGTTGCCATAAAAGTCAGCTCGTTAAAAGCTTCTTCAATCGTGATCGCCTCAAGGTAAGGCCAGGGATACCAGAAGGACTTAAGCCCGGGCATCGTGTCTTCCTGCACAGCCGATTCAAACAAAACATACCGGGCTTCGCTTTTTGGCTGAGCCGCTTTCATTAAAGCTGCCAGCGGGAAGCCACCCCAGGGAACCGTCATTGCCCAAGCCTCCACACAGCGCATGCGGTAAACCCGTTCCTCCAGCGGGAAGCGGCGGTGCAAATCGTCAAAATCCAGCGTCAAAGGGTTTTCGACCATGCCCTCTATTGTGAGAGTCCAGGGCTCAATACGCATGGCTTGCGCGGTATCTGCAATTTCCTTATGGCTGCCAAATTCATAAAAATTATTATAGGCATAGACATCGTCCGAATCGCTGAGCGGACGTTCTGTAACCTCATAGGCCGTATTCCGGGCTGGCGGATAGAGGCCGGGAGGCACAGCAGCCTGCACAGATTTCATAAATTGCCAGCCAGCCAGACCGGCGGCAGAAAAACCTGCAGCCATTGCCACACCAGAGGATAAAAACCGCCGTCGGCTATAGTCGGAAGGTTTTGGATATATTGAATTTTTTTGTTTTTCTGGCGTGCCAGAGCGCGGCGAATCCACGGCACTTTCTGGTAAAAACCAGGAGGGTCTTTTTCTGATCAACATAGGTTTAATATAGGTCGAACTGGCTTGACTGGCAAGTGCTTATAGAAATTGGTCACCTTGACCATTCCCCAGATTATTCGGTTTTGATGATAAATTTTCTTGGCAGCGAGGCTACGAATCAGTCTAGGCATAGTTTGAGGTTTACTGTTCAGAGAGGAGCCGTCCTATGGACACTCAGGCAGCCATGCATGGGCCAGAAATTATCAATGGCTTTAACCAGTTATTGCAGGAAGTCGAGGACTTTCTGGACGGGACTGAATCGGTTGAAGGGGATGAGCCCTTGCACGAGTTGGGGCCGAGGATAAATGCGCTTTGTGCGGCAGCCTTGTCTCTTTCGGGGGAGGAGCTGCGGGAGGCCCGTGTGAAAATGCTGGAGGTCAAGGTCAAACTCCAGGAGCTTTCCTCTATTATGGATAAAGCGGCCGAGGTCAGTCGTCATAATGAGCAGTTGAATCTTACCCCGGATTTGCCGGTGACGGTCGAGGAGAAACCACGAAAGCCCACAAAAAAAGAAGCAAATTAGAAGCAAATTAGAAGCATAAAGTCTTGGTCAGCCTGCGTCGAGAGGAATAAGGGTGGAGTGGATACGCTATATTTCGGCCTTGCTGTTTGTGCTGGGATTAATTGGAGGCTGCGCCTATCTTTTGCGTCGCTATGGGATAGGCGGCGGGTTTAGCCGCCAGCGCAAGGGCCGTCCGTTCCGGCGCTTGCGGATTGTCGAGAATCTGAGCCTTGATCCGCGCCGTCGCGTGGTTTTGATTGAAAAGGATTCGACTGAATATCTGCTGTTGTTGGGCCCGAACCGTGATCTGCAAATTGTCGATAGCGGGTATTATTCATCTTCAGAAGCAGAGGATTTTCTGGGTGAAGAGGATGTAGACGCCCAAGAAGGAATCACAAGTGGTTTTGCAGGTAAACTGGATAGGAAATTTTCAGATATCCTGAATAGTTCTGAAAAACCAGAGTCCTTATCTTCTCCAAAATCTGGCTCTTCAAAAAAGCGCAAGTCGGCTAAAGCGCAAAATGAGGATTTACCATGATCCGGTCTATATTTGCACGGTGCCGGGGAGGGTTGCTTTTTCTGCCGCTTGTTATCGGCCTGAGTTTTATCGGCCTGAATCTTGTCGGAATTGATCCGGCTGTCGCCCAGTCAGTGACTCTTGATATCGGCGAAGGCGGGACCGTCACCGGGCGGCTGGTTCAAATGATCGCGCTTTTAACCGTTTTATCATTGGCGCCATCTCTTTTGGTGATGATCACCGCTTTTACCCGGCTGGTCGTGGTCTTGTCGTTCCTGCGCACAGCGATTGGAACGCAGCAAGCTCCGCCAAATTCCGTGATGATTTCGCTGGCTCTCTTCTTGACATTTTTCATCATGCAGCCAACCCTGGAGCAAGCCTGGGATCAGGGTGTGTCGCCTCTGATTGATGAACAGATCACAGAAACACAAGCCTTTGAGCGCACAGTTGCCCCGTTCCGGTCTTTTATGCTGGCCAATGTGCGCCCAACCGATTTACGGCTTTTCCTGGATATTGCCGGGATTGATCTGGTTGAAAATCCTGATGAAACGCCGCTACGGGCCCTGATTCCGGCTTTTATGATTTCAGAATTAAAGCGCGCATTCGAAATCGGATTTCTTCTATTTGTGCCGTTTTTGGTCATTGATATGGTGGTCGCCTCGGTTTTGATGTCGATGGGGATGATGATGCTGCCTCCAATGATGGTGGCCCTCCCCTTCAAGCTGATTTTCTTTGTGATGGTGGATGGCTGGTATATGGTTGTCGGCTCGCTGGTCAAAGGTTTTACCGCAGGATTATAGCGACTTTTTTACGGCAAGTGCTTTTCAACCAGGCTTTCCAAAAATTGTAACAACCGTGTAAATTCATATTGTTCATAGCCAAGGTCAATCGCATCGCCTGCATTATTTGTTGTGGCAAGTTTTCGATCCAGATCGTTTAAAATCCGCTTCACCAGCCGGATAAGCAGCCTGATTTCGCTGATGGATAAAGGGTCCATGATTGTTTTTTGCTCAAAGGTCAGCCAGGCATAGCGTTCAAGACTGCGCGGAGCGGCATCAACCAGCCGGGCAGACAAATTCACCCAGTCATCCTCAAAACGCTGATGGAAACGATAGGCCAGACTGCCTTCCCCCTGATTAGGGGCGCGATCCACGAATTGATCCAGCCATTCCATCAGCCGCATGAACTGCCAGTTTTCCAAAACCAGGCGGGTAGGGAAGGATTGGCTCTTATTGTCATCCATAGGCGATCAGGTCATAGGCGACCAAGCCACGGGCGATCAAGCCACGGGCGATCAAGCCACAGGTGATCAGGTCGCTGTTGCGGTCCCTGATAAAAACCAGTTGGGATCAGCAGAACGCATATCCCGGTTAAATGTCCATAAATCGGTGATGCGATTAACCTGGCTGGGGCTGCCTTCGATGATTTTTTCTTCTTCGTCCACAATCAGATGCACTTGCTCGGTCTCAAAGGCAACCGTGATACTGGCAACAGACCCCTTGACCTGCGCCGCCGTAATCTGCGGGGGTTCGACAGCCAAAAGCGTATCCTTGCAAAGCAGTCCCTTCTTTTCGCGCTGATCAATGACTTTGGCAAAATTCCGAAACACATCAGACGTCAATAGAGGCTGCAAGCCTTCCCGGTCGCCATCACAAAAGGCCTGAAAAATGGTTTCAAAGGCATAAAGGGACCCGGCAATAAAGCCATCAGCATCAAACTCTGAATCCATCTTGCCCATCTGGGTCAGAGCCTTCGCAATTTTCGGGTCCCGCATATAGTCTGGTAAATCCTCGCTCTCCACCTCATCGGAACGGCCAAAAGCAGCCTCGATCACTTTATCGGATTTGCCAGATTTTCCTTTGCTGGGCTTGCCTTTGTTGGATTTGTCTGGGCCGGACTTAACCGTTTTTCCAGACGGGCTTTCGGAATTTTTCTTGCGGGTCAAGGTGCCAAGAACAGAATCAACAGAATCCTTGCTGTCTTCTTTGCGGCTTCGGCGCACAGAATTGGAGGCTCCAGGATCGGTCGGGTTCTGGTCTTCATGGCCAATGCGCTTGCCCAGCACACCTGCCAGCTTCCAGACAAGAAACACCGCAACAGCCGCGAATATTAGAAGATCAAGAGGTATGCCGCCCATTGGTTTCGCCTGACGAATTTAGTTTTGCACAGGTTTAATTTAACGCAAGTTTAGTTTCGCGCTCTGATAAACACATACCCTATATGATAGGGGATGACAGCGCACAATTCAAGTCACCCCTTCAAAGTTTATACCATCTATAGATCAGCCCGGAATCAGGTGGGGTGTTCAGTCTCTTCGACAGGATGTTCAACAGGCTCCGCTTCAACAGGGGCAGATTCGGCAGAGTCCGACTCAGCTTCAGCGCGCAAAGCCGCTTCCGCTTCTTGCCGGGCTGCAATTTCAGCCGCAACCTTGCGATCACTTTCCATCGCCACAGCCTTGTAGTCGCGCATCACAGCCCCGGTTCCAGCAGGAATCAAGCGGCCCACAATCACATTTTCTTTCAAGCCGTCCAGCGTATCAATCTTGCCATGCACCGAGGCATCAGTCAGCACACGGGTTGTTTCCTGGAAGGAGGCAGCAGAAATAAAGCTCTTGGTCTGCAAGGCGGCCTTGGTGATTCCCTGAAGAACTGGCCGGGCAATGATTTCGCGTTTGCCTTCGGCCCGTAACTCTTCGTTCATGGTTTCCCAGGTATCGCGATCCAGCTGCTCTTCCGTAAAGGAGAGCGAATCACCCGGATCAGTGACTTCCACCTTTTGCAGCATTTGCCGGACAATGATTTCGATATGTTTATCGTTAATCTTCACCCCTTGCAGGCGATAGACATCCTGAATTTCCTTGATCAGGTAATTGGCCAGTGCCTCAACCCCCAGGACATCCAGAATGTCATGCGGGACCGGACTTCCATCCATCAAGACATCGCCCTTGCGCACATAATCGCCTTCCTGAACCGTGATATGTTTGCCTTTTGGAATCATATATTCAGATGTCGCCAGGTCCTGAGACACAGGCCGAATGACAATGCGGCGTTTGGTTTTATAATCCTTGCCAAATTCAATATAGCCGTCCTGATTGGCGATAATGGCAAATTCCTTGGGTTTACGGGCTTCAAACAATTCTGCAACCCGCGGCAAGCCCCCGGTAATATCACGGGTTTTGGAGCTGGCCCGCGGAATCCGTGCCAGAACATCACCGGCTTGAACTTTGGTGCCATTGGCCACATTCAAGAAAGCATTGACCGACATGAAATAGCGGGCTTCTGTTCCGTTCGGCAGACTCAGCACCTCTCCGGCTTCATCGCGCAAGGTAATCCGCGGACGCAGGTCTGCATTGCCCGCAGATTGTTTCCAGTCAATCACAACCTTGCTGGTCATCCCGGTGCCTTCATCGACAATATCGCGGACCGTCACCCCTTCAACCAGATCAACATAATGGGCAACGCCTTCGATTTCTGTAATGATCGGAATCGTATAAGGGTCCCATTCAACCAGAGTCTGGCCCTTGACCACCTTGTCGCCGCTATCGACACGGACTTTCGCCCCGTAATAGAGACGATGACGCGCACGTTCCCGTCCATTTTCATCCATCAGGATCATTTCGGAATTGCGGCCCATCACCACAAGGCGACCTTCGGAATCGGTCACCACATTGCGGTTTTCAATCTGTGCCGTGCCGTCAATGGTGGATTCGATTGAGTTTTCTTCAACCCCGCGCTGGGCGGCCCCGCCAATATGGAAGGTGCGCATGGTCAACTGGGTGCCGGGCTCGCCAATCGACTGGGCGGCAATAACGCCGACCGCTTCGCTGACCCCGACTTTGCCGCCATGGGCCAGATCACGCCCGTAGCAGGTGGCACAAATCCCGATATTGCTTTCGCAGGTCAGGGGCGAACGGATCAGGATTTCATCAATCCCGGCAGCTTCAATCGCATCTGCCATATTTTCGTCAATCATCTCGCCTTTGGCAACGATCACTTCGTTGGTCAAAGGATGTTCGATATCGGTGGCAGCACAGCGACCAAGGGCGCGTTCTGCCAAGCCTTCAATCAAATCGCCGCCATCAAGAACCGGGCGCAGGGTCAACCCCTTGCTGGTCCCGCAATCTTCTTCAACAACGATGCAATCCTGGGACACATCAACCAGACGGCGGGTGAGATAGCCGGAATTGGCGGTCTTCAACGCCGTATCAGCCAGACCTTTCCGCGCACCGTGGGTTGAATTGAAATATTCAAGGACGGTCAGGCCTTCCTTGAAGTTGGAGATAATCGGGGTTTCAATGATCGACCCGTCCGGTTTGGCCATCAGGCCACGCATACCTGCCAGCTGTTTAATCTGGGCAGCCGAGCCACGGGCCCCGGACTGTGCCATCATAAAGACGGAGTTTTGACCGACACCGGCCCCCTGGCGCATGCCTTCCATCATTTCGCCAGCGACTTTATCAGAGGTCGTGGACCAGAGATCAACCACCTTGTTATATTTTTCAAGATAGGTGATCAGGCCTTCCATATATTGTTGTTCAAATTGTTTGACCTGAGTCTGGGCTTCAGCAATCAGCCGATCTTTGGCCCCTGGAATAACCAGATCATCCTTGCCGAAGGAAATGCCGGCCCGGCAGGCCCAGCCAAAGCCAAGCTGCATCAGTTTATCGCAGAAGATCGCGGTTTCTTTCTGCCCGGCATGACGATAGATCACATCAATCAGGTTGGACACATCCTTTTTGGTCAAAAGCTGATTGACCAGTGAAAAGGGGATATTCGGATGTTTAGGCAGAATCCGGCCAAGCAGCAGACGTCCGGGCGTTGTCAACACGCGTTCACGGGTGATTTCGCTGCCGTTATCTGATTCATGGACAGCCTTGATCCGGTTATGGACACTGATCACTTGCGAAGCCAGCGCATGTTCGACCTCGTCATCCGACCCGAAGCTGGGGATGCGATAGGCTTTGGCTTCACCATTGCTCAAGGCCTGAAAGGCAGCCTGGATGTCCTCGCTCGGGAAAGCGGTGGTCAGATCACCGGCGACCCGCAATTCAATCTCGTTGCCATAAAGGGCCGATGACAAGGCTTCCTGCGAACTGATCGAAATTTCCTGCCCGACAGCTTCCAGTCGTTCATGAGTCAAATAGTAAATCCCCAGAATAATATCCTGCGACGGCACGATAATCGGCTTCCCGTTGGCAGGCGACAGAATATTATTGGTGGACATCATCAGCACGCGGGCTTCAATCTGCGCTTCCAGACTAAGCGGCACATGCACCGCCATCTGATCGCCATCAAAATCGGCATTAAAGGCGGTGCAGACCAATGGATGCAGCTGAATAGCCTTGCCTTCAATCAGTTTGGGTTCAAAAGCCTGAATTCCCAGCCGGTGCAACGTCGGGGCGCGGTTTAGAAGAACCGGATGCTCCCGAATGACTTCTTCAAGCACATCCCAGACTTCCGGGCGTTCCCGCTCCACCAGCCGCTTTGCCGCCTTGATGGTCGAGGCATAGCCGTAAAGCTCCAGCTTGTGGAAGATAAAGGGCTTGAACAACTCCAGGGCCATTTTCTTCGGCAAGCCGCATTGATGCAGCTTTAATTCAGGCCCGACCACAATCACCGAACGGCCAGAATAATCGACCCGCTTGCCCAGAAGATTTTGACGGAAGCGTCCCTGCTTGCCTTTCAGCATATCGGCCAGCGACTTCAAGGGGCGTTTATTGATGCCGGTAATCACCCGGCCACGCCGTCCGTTATCAAACAGCGCATCAACCGATTCCTGCAACATGCGTTTTTCATTGCGCACAATAATATCCGGGGCCCGCAGTTCAATCAGCCGCCGCAGCCGATTATTGCGGTTGATCACCCGCCGATAAAGATCATTGAGATCAGAGGTCGCAAACCGCCCGCCATCCAGCGGCACCAGCGGGCGCAAATCGGGGGGAATAACCGGAATAATATCCAGAATCATCCATTCCGGGCGGGTTTTGGAGCTTAAAAAAGCTTCAACCAGTTTCAGCCGTTTGACAATTTTCTTGCGCTTGGTTTCAGAGGTGGTCTCGGCTAAATCAGCGCGGCATTTGGCAGCATCTTCTTCCAGATCAATCTGGGAGAGAAGAATTTTGATCGCTTCCGCCCCGATATGGGCTTCAAAACTTTCATCGCCAAATTCATCCTGCGCTTCGATATATTCTTCCTCGGTCAAAAGCTGACCAAGATTTAAAGAAGTCATGGCAGGTTCAGTGACAATATAGCTTTCAAAATAAAGGATTTTTTCAACATCCTTCAAGGTCTTGTCGAGAATGGTGCTGATCCGGCTTGGCAGAGACTTCAAAAACCAGATATGCGCCACCGGGGCCGCCAGCTGAATATGCCCCATCCGTTCACGCCGCACCCGCGACATGGTGACTTCAACGCCGCATTTTTCACAGACCACACCTTTGAATTTCTGCCGCTTATATTTGCCGCACAGACATTCATAATCTTTAATCGGGCCAAAGATTTTGGCACAGAACAGACCGTCACGCTCTGGCTTGAAGGTCCGGTAATTGATGGTCTCGGGCTTGCGAATTTCCCCATAGGACCAATCGCGAATCCGCTTGGGGGCCGCGATTCCGATACGAATTTTATCAAAGCTTTGCTCATCTTGTGGCAGGTTGAACATGCTGTTGATCAGGTCGTTCATGTGGATACTCCAGATGCGTTTAAGGGCGGGACGCTAAAATTTTATCAGCGGGTTTTGCATATGTTATGCAAAATCCTGCTATCACTCGTTATTATCAATAGGATCAACCGACAGGCCAAGCGCGCGCAGTTCCTTTAAAAGGACATTAAAGGATTCAGGCACACTGGGTTCAAAAGTATCATCGCCGCGGACAATACATTCATAGACCTGGTTACGCCCGGCGATATCGTCTGATTTGACAGTCAGCATTTCCTGCAGGGTATAGGCCGCGCCATAGGCTTCAAGGGCCCAGACTTCCATTTCCCCGAAGCGTTGACCGCCGAACTGGGCCTTGCCGCCCAGGGGCTGCTGTGTGACCAGCGAATAGGGGCCGGTGGAGCGGGCATGGAGTTTGTCATCAACCAGATGGTGCAGTTTCAGAATATAAATATAGCCGACGGTTACCGGGCGTTCGAAGGTTTCGCCGGTCCTTCCATCGGTTAAAAAGGCCTGTCCGCTGGCATTAAGCCCGGCGCGTTCAAGCGTCTGGTTGATATCGGTTTCCTGCGCCCCGTCAAAGACCGGGGTGGCAATCGGAATACCGGAGGAAAGATTTTGTGCAAGCTCGACCAAGTCGGTATCGCCATAGTCCGAAACCGCGCTGGCAATATTGGCATGATCATAGATTTCTTCCAGTTTCCCGCGCAGATTTTCAATGCGGCTGCCAGCCTGATATTCTTCCAGCGCCTGACGTACTTCGCCGCCAAGTGTTGCGCAAGCCCAGCCAAGGTGGGTTTCCAGAATTTGCCCGACATTCATCCGGCTTGGCACCCCGAGCGGGTTCAGCACAATATCAACCGGCGTGCCGTCTTCCAGATACGGCATATCTTCAACCGGGGCGATTTTAGAGACAACCCCTTTATTGCCATGGCGCCCGGCCATCTTGTCGCCCGGTTGCAGCTTGCGTTTGACCGCAACATAAACCTTGATCAGTTTCATGACTCCGGGGGCCAGATCGTCTCCGGCCTGGACCTTTTCAACCTTGTCATGGAAACGGGTGGTGATTTTCTGAATCGCGGAATCAAAATGCGTGCGCACGGTTTCCAGCTGATCATTGATGCCGTTATCAGCCACCGCCACCTGCCGCATCTGGGCCGTGGTGATATTTTCCAAAAGCTCACGCGGCAAAACTTCGCCGGTTTTCAGGCCCTTTGGCCCGGCGGTGATTTCCTGCCCGTCAACCAGCTGCAAGAACTGGGTGCGATAGGAGCGTTCCAGAATCGCGCGTTCGTCATCGCGGTCTTTGGCAAGACGCTCAATTTCAGCTTTTTCAATCGCCAAAGCCCGCTCGTCCTTGTCAATGCCGCGCCGCGACAAGACCCGAACATCCACCACGGTCCCCTTGGTGCCAGGCGGCATCCGCAGCGAGGTATCGCGGACATCGGCTGCCTTTTCGCCAAATATCGAGCGCAACAACCGTTCTTCCGGCGTCATCAGAGCCTCGCCTTTCGGGGTGACCTTGCCAACCAGAATTTCGCCAGCTTTAACTTCGGCGCCGATATAGACAATCCCGGCCTCATCCAGATTATGCAGCTGTTCATCGCTTACATTCGGAATGTCGCGGGTGATTTCCTCTTGCCCAAGCTTTGAATCCCGCGCCGCCACTTCATATTCTTCGATATGGATAGAGGTGAAAACATCTTCGCGGACAATCCGTTCTGAAATCAGAATCGAATCTTCAAAATTATAGCCTTGCCAGGGCATAAAGGCGACCAGCACATTGCGCCCTAAAGCCAGTTCCCCAAGGTCGGTGGCCGGGCCATCGGCAATGATATCGCCAGCCTGGACAAAATCACCGACTTTGACCAGAGGCCGCTGGTTAATACAAGTGGACTGGTTTGACCGCTGGAATTTCTGCAGGGTGTAGATATCCACCCCGGTGCCTTCAAGCGCGGCTTCCCCGATGCGGCGCACCACAATACGGGTGGCATCGACCTGATCAATCACGCCATCATAGCGCGCCAGAGTTGAAACCCCGGAATCCCGCGCCACCTGGCTTTCCATGCCGGTGCCAACCAGCGGGGCTTCGGCCTTGACCAATGGCACCGCCTGTCGTTGCATGTTTGACCCCATCAGGGCGCGGTTGGCGTCATCATTTTCCAGAAAGGGAATGAGGGCCGCAGCAACCGAAACAAGCTGGCGCGGCGACACATCCATCATATCAATATCCTGCGGCGGGGCCACGATATAATCCCCGCCCCGGCGGCATTGCACCAGATCTTCAAGGAATTTGCCGCTGGCATCAACCGGGGCATTGGCCTGGGCAATAGTGTAGCGTCCTTCATCCATCGCAGAGAGATAAAGCACTTCATCGGTCACGGCACCGCTTTCAACCCGCCGGTAGGGGGTTTCAATAAAGCCATAGGGATTGACACGGGCAAAGGTTGCCAGCGAATTGATCAGGCCGATATTCGGGCCTTCTGGGGTTTCAATCGGGCAGATACGACCATAATGGGTGGGATGGACATCGCGGACTTCAAACCCGGCGCGTTCGCGGGTCAGGCCGCCTGGTCCCAGTGCAGATACCCGCCGTTTATGGGTGATTTCTGACAGAGGATTGGTCTGGTCCATGAATTGCGATAATTGGGAAGAGCCAAAAAATTCTTTGATGGCAGCAGCCACCGGTTTGGCATTGATCAGGTCATGCGGCATGACCCGGGTGATTTCGACCGAGGCCATACGTTCTTTGGTGGCCCGTTCCATCCGGACAAGACCGATGCGAAACTGGTTTTCCAGAAGCTCCCCGACCGAGCGCACCCGCCGGTTGCCAAGGTGATCAATATCATCAATATCGCCGCGCCCGTCTTTTAAGTCGCAAAGCATTCCAACGATAGAGAAAATATCTTCAATCCGCAGGACCCGGGCTTCTTCAGGCGCACCGTCTTGTTCCAGCCCAAGGCGGGAGTTCATTTTCACCCGCCCGACGGCTGACAGATCATAGCGTTCTGGATCAAAAAACATGGCCTGGATAAGCGCATCGGCGGTTTCCAGAGTCGGCGGTTCGCCCGGCCGCATAACCCGATAGATATCAATCAGGGCATCATCGCGGTTTTGATTTTTATCTGCCGCCAATGTATCGCGGATATAGCCGCCAACCAGCACATTATCGATATTCAGAAGATTGAGGCTGTCAAAGCGGTAATGGTCCACCGTTTCCATCAGTTCTTTGGTGACGGGATCACCGGCTTCGACCAGAACCAGCCCGGTATCGGGGTCAATCAGGTCATTGGCAATATAGCGGCCAACCATCTGTTCCGCAGGCACCAGCATGGTTTTAAAGCCCTGTTCATCAAGACGGCGCAACAGGCGGGCGTTCAGTTTTGTGCCGGCTTCGGCGACAACTGCGCCATTGCGGGCATCAATCAGGTCATGTTCAACCCGCCCGCCACGAAAGCGTTCGGCGACAAATTCGGTGACCCATCCATGGTCAGCACGGGTGAATGAAATATGGTCATAGAATTTGGCAAGAATTTCTTCTTTATCCATGCCGCGAATTTGCTCGACATCAAAATCCTGTTTGTTTTCTTTGGCCTCTTGGCGCAATTTTGCGCCCTGGGGATCATCAAGGGCCATCAGCAAGGTGGTGACCGGGAGTTTGCGCCGTCGGTCAATCCGCACATTGAGGATATCTTTAGGATCAAAGTCAAAATCCAGCCAGGAGCCATGATAGGGGATAATCCGGGCGGAATAGAGGAACTTTCCAGACGAATGGCTGCGCCCGCGATCATGGTCAAAGAACACACCGGGCGAGCGGTGCATTTGCGACACAATCACCCGTTCGGTGCCATTGACAACAAAGGTCCCGTGATGGGTCATCAGGGGGATATCGCCGACATAGACATCCTGTTCCTTGATATCATGGACAGAGCGGGCTTCTGTATCCTCGTCAATATCAAAGACCACCAGCCGCAAGGTCACGCGCAGCGGTGCGGCATAGGTCAGGCCGCGCTGGCGGCATTCTTCCACGTCATATTTCGGGGCTTCCAGGTCATAGCGCACATAATCAAGCTGACTGCGGCCTGAAAATTCAACAATCGGGAACATGCCACGAAACACAGCTTCCAGCCCGACATCCTTGCGCGCAACCGATGGAATGTCAATTTGCAGAAACGCATCATACGAGTTCTTTTGAACTTCAATAAGATTGGGCATTTGTGTGACATCTTTTAACCGCCCGAAGCTGCGTCTGATGCGCTTGCGTCCTGTAAATGACAAGGAAAATTCACCCATTTGTATCACCCTTCAAGAATGCCCGATAACAGGAGCGTATGTAAAACCGGCGCGACAGAATCCGGTTCACGCTGAACTTTTGCCTGAAAGCGGAAGACCGGGAGAAAAGAAATCTGGATATAATAGCCCGATTCCATCTCTCCCGTAAGGTCTTCGCGCCTTTTCAGGATATATGAATTTACTTCAACTCAACCGTTGCACCGGCTTCTTCAAGCTTGGCCTTCATGGCTTCAGCCTCGTCCTTGGCAACGCCTTCCTTGACCGGCTTCGGTGCGCCTTCAACCAGCTCCTTGGCTTCTTTCAGGCCAAGACCGGTTGCTGCACGTACTTCTTTGATCACATTGATCTTGTTGTCTCCAAAGGAAGCAAGGATCACGTCAAAACTGTCCTTTTCCTCGGCAGCAGGGGCCCCGCCGCCATCGCCTCCAGCAACCGCCGCAACCGCAACCGGCGCAGCCGCCGCAGCAGAGACACCCCATTTTTCTTCAAGAATTTTGCTCAGTTCCGCCGCTTCAATCACGGTCAAAGCCGACAAATCATCCGCAATTTTTTGTAAATCAGCCATTACTCTGTAACCTCCAGGTTAAATGCCCAAAACCGGGCTCTATAAAGAATGGGCTTGCGCCCGTTATTGTTGTTTAAACTTCTTGTTGCTTATTCTTTTTGGTGCTCACTCTTTGGCTCCATAAGCCGCCGTGACTCGCGCAAGCTGCCCTGCCGGAGCCTGAAGGACGCCAGCAAGCTTGGTCGCAGGCGCATTCATCAGACCAAGCAACTTGGAACGAAGCGCATCAAGACTCGGCAGCTTCGCCAGAGCCTGAACGCCATCCGCATCCAGCTTTTGTCCAGATAAACCTCCGCCAATCAGCTTGAACTTCTCATTCTGCTTGGCAAACGCGCTCGCCGCCTTCGCAGCCGCAACCGGATCCTTCGAGTAAGCAATCGCTGTCGGGCCAGAAAACTGATCGTCCAGATACGAAAACGCACTGTCCTTCAAAGCAATCTTCACAAGACGATTCTTCGTCACCATAAATCCGGCACCCGCCTCCCGCATCGCACTGCGCAAAGCCATGGTCTCGGACATGCTCAACCCCTGCGGGCTGGTGACAATGACAAGCTCGGCATCAGAAAGCCGCTCTTTCATCTTGGCCACAAGCGCATGCTTCTTTTCTCTCTCCAACCAACATCTCCTTTCGATCTTGATTCCCGACCAACGGGCCGGGTCCGGTAAAGGCAAGACCTGAACACTGGCCCCACCCCCTTGTGTCAAGCAACTTTACTGCTGCATCAAGCAACTCTACTGCAGAAGCCCGACCCCGGATCTGTTCACATAAAGGCCAAAACTCAGCCCGGTTTGATCCCGCCTTTGATATACTCTCTGGTCTGGTCGATCATGGTCAGACTTCGCAATATCAACAAAGTTTGCAACATTCTCTCCCATCTCATCCCGGCGGTGCAAACCTTTACGCTCTTTAAAAAAGCACCGGCAATCTCGGACAGGCGATTCCGTCCTCAAGACGGATCGTTGGAAAAATGGACGCGCTCACTCAAGCGCGCATCACATTAAACCCTGGTGTGTTCTTTCCCTTGCACCTACCCTTGCGTAAATGATTGTAAGTCAATGCGGATACCCGGCCCCATCGTCGAAGATAAAGCACACCGCTGCACATACGTTCCTTTGGCCCCGCTTGGCTTGGCCGCCATAATCGCCGTATAAAGCGCACGGGCGTTTCCGGCTATCGCATCGGCACTAAAACTTGCTTTGCCAACTCCGGCATGAACAATCCCGGTCTTTTCAGCACGAAACTGCACGTCTCCGCCTTTAGCCGCCTTAACCGCATCGGCCACATTCGGGGTCACGGTTCCCAGCTTGGGGTTCGGCATCAGGCCGCGCGGGCCAAGGATTTTCCCCAGACGACCAACCACCGCCATCATATCCGGCGATGCAATACAACGGTCAAAATCAACAAAACCGCCATTGATCCGTTCCATCAAATCTTCAGCCCCGACAACATCCGCCCCGGCAGCCGTCGCTTCTTCAGCCTTGTCGCCTCTGGCAAAAACGGCAACCCGCACAGTCTTTCCTGTGCCATTCGGAAGGGCAACAACACCGCGCACCTGCTGGTCCGCATGGCGCGTGTCAACCCCCAGATTAAAGGCCACTTCTATCGTTTCATCAAAGCCTTTGCGGGCCTGGCCTTTGATCAAATCAACGGCCTCTTCCAGTGCATAGGTCTTTGTGTGCTCAATGCCCTTATAAGCGTCTTGTAAATGTTTACCCTTTTTTGCCATCGGCTTACTCCACAATCTCGATGCCCATCGAACGGGCTGTCCCCATAACACTCCGCATCACAGATTCCGGCTCCACCGCATTGGATTCAGCCAGTTTCTGATCCGCAATCTCCCGCACCTGCGCCAGCGTGACTTTGCCAACCTTGTTGCGGTTGGGCTCGGACGAGCCTTTCTCAAGCCCCGCAGCCTTGGTCAGCATATAACTGGTCGGCGCAGTCCGCGCGACATAGGTAAAGGTGCGGTCCTCATAGGCCGTAATTTGAACCGGAACCGGGGTGCCGGGCTCCAGAGAAGCCGTATCCGCATTAAACGCCTTGCAAAATTCCATAATATTCAAGCCTCGCGACCCCAAGGCAGGCCCGACTGGCGGCTGCGGCGAGGCCTTCCCGGCTTGAATCTGTAACTTGATAATCCCGACTGGTTTTTTTGCCATGATCCTGATCCGTTAGGTTTGATTCTTTTATAATTTCTCAACCTGGGCATAATCCAGGTCAACCGGTGTTGCGCGACTGAAAATAGAAACAATCACTTTCAGACGACTCTTGTCATGATCGACCTCTTCAACAACCCCGTTGAAAGAGGTAAAAGGCCCGTCACAGACCCTAACCTGCTCGCCAACCTCAAAAATCACAGCCGGGCGCGGATGATCAACCCCTTCCTTCACCTGGCGCAGAATCCGCTGGGCCTCTTTCTCCGTAATCGGCAAAGGACGCTTGCTCTTCCCCGGAAAACCTATGACCTTCGCCGTGCTATTGACAATATGCCAACTCGCATCCGTCATCTCCATATTAATCAGGATATAACCCGGATAGAATTTGCGCTCACTCGAAACTCTACGCCCGCGCCGAACAGAAACAACCTCCTCCGTCGGGACCAACACATCGCCAATCTGACTCCCAACCGACGAAGTGGCTGCCGCATCCCGAATCGATTCAGCAACCTTCTGCTCAACCCCCGAATGAACCTGTATAACATACCACTTTTTCAATGCGCTGCTCCTGCCCCGCAAATTCGTTTCACGCCAATTTGTTTCAATAAGATACGCACAAGCCACCTCAATCCCTTTAAAATATTTTCACTTCCGTACAACCAGCGATTTCTTAGCCGCTCACCTCTCCATTCACACCAATACAAGGCGTTTAAAGCTGTTGTTAAATCTCTAAACGCGGCCTTCAACTGCCCCCAATTTTATAAAATAAGCTGGATACCCCAAGCGATAATCTGGTCAACAACCAGAAAAAAGATGGCCATTATCGACGCCATGACCAGAACAAGTGCACCACTGATCAGGGTTTCACGCCGTGTCGGCCAGATGACCTTGCGTGTTTCCTGACGGACTTCACGGACAAATTGTGCAGGATTCACTTTTTCAGATTTTGCCATAAATTTTGTCCTGCAATAAATTTCGTTCTGGCCGCCTGTAATGTTTACTGCCAATGATATATCTTATGGCTCGATTCATGCTGCCAAGGTTCTAGCGGTACAGGTCATGTCACACAAACTCACAATTAGCCGACTTGACAATTTGAGCCCGACTCGCATAATTCTCAACATAGCACGATGGACAGGTGCTTACACGATATATGCGGTCTGATCAAGTCCCCCTGCAAGAAATTTCGTAGATGCTTTATGTTGTTTTATTTCAGTTAGTTAAACCGTTTCTCTAGCGGGGACATCAAAATTTAATGCAGCAACAAAAGAGATAGGCCGATGGCTGTGCGTTCAGAGGTTCTTGAGCAGGCAGCCGTATTTTATCTGGCCCGTTATGCGGCGAGTCGCCAGCGTGTGCGCCGTTATCTGGTGGGGCAATTTCACAAACAGCAGAGAAAAAATGCTCAGAAAAGAGCGGGCGAAGCGAGTGATGAGTCAATAGACCCGGATGAGATGATTCGTTCTATTCTTGATCGGCTGGAAGGTCTTGGTTATCTTGATGATCAGCGTTTTGCCGAGGACCGTTATCATGTTTTGCATGAGCGCGGTTTATCCAGGATTTTCATGCAGCAAAAGCTTCTGGCTGATGGATTAAGCTATGATCTGGTTGATAGCGTGCTGGCGGCTCATAGGGAGGAACATGAACTGGCGGCGGCGCGGAATTATGCGAAAAGGCGTCAATTCGGGATTTACCGGCAG
Source organism: Alphaproteobacteria bacterium (assembly GCA_965229605.1). Classification (GTDB taxonomy): domain Bacteria; phylum Pseudomonadota; class Alphaproteobacteria; order CBDDJK01; family CBDDJK01. The sequence goes on from OZ245892.1 coordinate 347,581, forward strand.
AATGTGATATCTGAAGAGTCTGAGGATGAAACGGGTTCAGAAGAAGATTTTAAGCAAGGGCAGCGTGAGCTGCAATCGCTTGTCCGGCGAGGTTTTTCAATGGATATTGCCCGTGCGGCTTTATCAACGGTTCCAGATATGCCAGAAGCAGAATATAAAGAAACAGACTCTAAAGAGTAATGGCAACAATGGATAATTTTGAAGGTGGTTTTCTGGAGACCGTAAAACTGGCAGCGCGTATGGCGCGGCGAGAATTGTCGCAAGGTGTAAGCGGCTTTGTGCTTTTTCTATGCGCTTTGGGGCTGGGCGTTGCGATGATTGCGCTGGTTCTTGGTCTGGAGGCCGCGATCAACCAGTCTATTCAGCAAAACGCCCGCACGCTGCTGGGCGGTGATGTCGAATTACGCCTGACCCAGCGCCCTGCCGAGCCGGATCAACTGGCCTATATTTCAGAAAATAGCGCAGGCCTCAGCCAGATTGCAACGCTACGGGCGATGGTCTATATCCCGGAAGACCCGGATATCCGGTCCGAAAATACACCCGGGATGCGCCATCTGGTTGAAATCAAAGCGGTGGATTCCTTTTATCCGCTTTTCGGGCACTTAACTTTTGACCCTGCAAGTGATCAGGACCATCGGTCCCTTCTACAAAAGCCTCTTTCAGCCTTGATCAGCCAGCCAGCCGCTCAAAAGCTGGGGATGGAGCCGGGAGACATCTTTGAACTGGGTGCAGCAGAATTCACCGTAACCGCCATCTATGCCGCAGAACCTGATGCCAATTTAAACACGTTCGAGCTTGGGCCCGGCCTGATTATCAATTCAAGCGATCTTGCGGCGACAGATTTGATCAAACCCGGCAGTCTTGTCCGCTATCGCTATCGCCTGATTTTGCCTGCTGACCAGACCTTTGATGAATGGAAAGAAAATCTGGCCACCGCTTTTCCTCAGGCAGGCTGGCGGGTGCGGGGACTTGACCGGGCCGCCCCTTCCCTGACCCGCCTGATTGATCGCGTGGGCGGCTTCATGGCTCTGGCAGGATTGGCGGCTTTGGTGATTGGCGGGGTCGGGGCCGCAAATGCAGTGCGGGCCTTCTTACGCAGCCGGGCAGCCTCCATCGCGATTCTAAAATGTCTGGGCGCACCTGCTCGACTGATCTTTACCATCTATCTGTTCCAGACCCTGGCACTCAGTGGACTGGGCATTCTGCTTGGCCTGATCGTCGGATCAGGCGGGGTTGCCCTTGCCGTTCCTTTTCTAAATACAATCCTGCCTATCGCGCTTTCGCCCGGCCCCTATCCGCTGGCCCTGGCTCTGGCAGCGACACTGGGCTTGACCTCGGCCCTGCTTTTTATGCTCTGGCCTCTCGGTCAAGCGGCAACCGTCTCCGGCGGCGTGCTTTTTCGGGATATCGGGGCCGTGCGTCTGGGGACGCCTCACCCGGCCATCATCGCCGTCACCCTTGTCCTTGCCGTCATACTGGCCGGATTAAGCCTGATCGTCGGACCCGCCCAGCTTATGGGACTTTGGTTTATCGCCGGATTCCTGATTTTATTCGCCCTTTTCTGGGCGATGGGACAGCTGGCAGCCCGTACGGCGCAGGTCATTCGCCAAAAAGCCACCTATCAAACAGCCGAAAAATCCTCCTTATTCCCGCCAACCGTGATTATGGCCTTGAGCAGCCTGGCCCGCCCCGGCGGATCAGCAACCGCCGCAGCCATTTCTCTGGGACTCGGGATGAGTGTTTTGGCGGCTGTCTCCAGTCTTGAGGGGAACCTTCAAACCCAGCTAAATCTGGGGCTGGGAAAGGATGCCCCACGCTTCTTCGTGCTTGATGTGCAGCCGGATCAGCTTGATACCTTCCAGGGTGAATTGCAGGAGTTTGAGGCAAGGACCGGCGTGCCTGTCATGATGCAAGAGGCCCCTTTGCTGCGCGGGCGTATCTCCCGGCTGAACAATATTCCGGCAAGCGAGATCACGCCGCCTCCTGATTTTGCCTGGATTTTGCGCGGGGATCGCGGCATTACCTGGTCGGTTCAGCCGCCGGGCAAGGGATTTGCGGCTGGAACCGCCACCATTACCGATGGCGAATGGTGGCCAGAGACCTATGGCAGCAATGAGTCCGGTCAAGACGATCCGATTCTGGTCAGCTTTGATGCCGAAGCTGCAGAAGCCTTTAATCTGGCAGTCGGCGATACGATCACCATCAATCTTCTGGGTCGGGAAATTGAGGCAACCATCGCCAATCTGCGACTGATTGAATGGGAGACGCTGGGAATCAATTTTGTCATGGTGTTCTCTCCCGGGCAGCTTCAAAAGGCCCCGCAGACCTATCTGGCAACGCTTTCGTTCCCCGAAGAATCCAGCCCTGAGAACACAAACCTTGGCAGCACATCAGAGGCCCTTGCCCTTGAAACCGACCTTGAGCAATCTCTCTCCCGCGTTTTTCCCAATGTCTCCCTAATCCCTGTGCGGGAGGCTCTGGCCCGTGTCTCCGATCTTGCCACACAGCTTGCGCTTCTGGTCCGCGCCTCGGCACTGGTGTCGCTGGTCTCCGGCCTGATTGTTCTGGCCGGTGCCCTGTCCGCCGAACAGGCTCGCCGCCAGCGCGAGTCAATTATCCTGAAAACAATCGGCGCAACACGCCGTCAACAGTTGGGAAGCTGGCTTATTGAATATGGGTTTCTGGCGGTGTTTTCTGCCTTGCTGGCCGGGGCTGCTGGCAGTCTTGCCGCTTTTGGCGTGCTGACCTTCCTGTTTGATGCGGACGGTGATTACCAGTTTCAGATGATGGCGCTGGTCTGGCCGATCACGCTGGCCCTGCTGGTCGCGGTGCCTTTTGGGCTGGTGGCTGGCCTTGTGACATTAGGCAAACCAACCCTGCCCTATTTGCGTAATGCCTGATTTATGACCGATTATCCAAGCCGCGCAGCGCACGGACAATCCCGTGCAATGTATTGATTTCCTGCTGGCTTGGCCGGGCGCGGTTAAATAAAATACGCAGGTTGCGGGCGACGGTTGGCTTCATGTCAGGATTTTTGAAGAACCCGCCTGCCGATATATCGTCAAGCAAGCGGGTGATCAGATTATCCAGTTCAGCTTGCGGGGCCGGGTCCGCTAACGGGTTTATGTCTGGTTGTATTCCGGCACTCAGACGATGAAATTCATAACAAATCAGCAAAACCGCATGGGCCAGATTTAAAGATTTAAAGTTAGGGTTGAGCGGAATATCAAGAATTTGCCCGGCGCGGGCGACTTCATCGTTGGTCAGGCCGGTGCGTTCGGCCCCGAAAAGAAAAGCTGTCTGTTGTCCGGCCAGGATGGTGGCATGGGCTTTTTGCAAAGCCGGGTCAGGGGGATAAACTGGCAGCGCCATTTCACGCGGGCGCGCGGTGACAGCCCAGACATGCTGGCAATCTGCAAGGGCCGAGGCTAAATCTGGAAAACAGACGGCTTTTTCAATAACCGAGGTTGCGCCGGAGGCGGCATCGGCGGCCTGGGCGATATGATCTTCCGACCAGCCATCGCGCGGGGCAACAAGGCGCAAGGACTCCAGTCCGCAATTCAGCATGGCCCGTGCAGCCATCCCGATATTCCAGCTCAGCTGCGGGCGAACCAGAATAATAATCGGGCCAAGATAATCCGGCATATATAAAGAAGAGTTTTAAAGGAACTCAGGCGGCAAGCGTTTTAACCTGCCCATAGGTCCGCTGTTTGATGCGGTCTTCGATTTCATCGCGAAAATGCCGGATAAGGCCCTGAATAGGCCAGGCTGCGGCATCGCCAAGCGCACAAATCGTATGGCCTTCAACCTGGGTGGTGACTTCAAGCAAGGCATCAATTTCTTCAATTTCGGCCTGGCCCTTGACCAGCCGTTCCATGACTCGCCACATCCAGGCGGTTCCTTCGCGGCAAGGCGTGCATTGTCCGCAAGATTCATGTTTATAAAAATAGGACAGCCGGGCGATGGCTTTGATAATATCGGTTGACTGATCCATGACAATGACCGCCGCCGTCCCAAGCCCGGAGCGTTGTTCACGCAAGGCATCAAAATCCATCAAAATATCTTCGCAGATTGATTTTGGCAGCAGCGGCACAGAGGACCCGCCGGGAATCACCGCTTTTAGCTGATCCCAGCCGCCGCGTACTCCGCCGCAGTGCCGTTCCAGCAATTCACGCAAGGGAATCGACATGGCTTCTTCGACATTACAGGGCGTTTCAACATGGCCAGACACACAAAATAGCTTGGTGCCGTGATTATTTTCGCGGCCAAAACCTGAAAACCATGTGGCCCCGCGCCGCAAAATGGTCGGAGCGACAGCAATCGATTCAACATTATTCACAGTTGTCGGGCAGCCATAAAGCCCACACATCGCCGGGAAAGGCGGTTTCAGGCGGGGTTGCCCTTTTTTGCCTTCCAGGCTTTCGATCAAGGCGGTTTCTTCGCCACAAATATAGGCCCCGGCCCCGTGATGAATAAAAAGATCAAAGTCATAGCCTGATCCACAGGCATTTTTGCCCAGTAATCCATCGGCATAGGCCTGTTCAACGGCAGCTTCCAGGATGTGATATTCGTGGCGATATTCGCCCCGGATATAAATATAGCAAGCCGTGGCCCCCATCGCAAAACCGGCAACCAGGCAGCCTTCCAGCAAAAGATGCGGGTCGTTGCGCAGGATTTCCCGGTCCTTGCAGGTGCCGGGTTCGGATTCATCAGCATTGACCACCAGATAATGCGGCTTGCCGGTTGATTCCTTTGGCATAAAGGACCATTTCAGCCCGGTTGGAAAACCGGCTCCACCGCGCCCGCGCAGGCCAGAATCTTTCATGGTCTGGATAATCTTGTCGCGGCCAAGCGCAATCAGACCGGCTGTATTGTCCCATATCCCGCGCTTTTTTGCGGCGGCAAGGTCCCAGCCCTTATCGCCATAAAGATTAAGAAAAATCCGGTCTTTGTCTTCAAGCGGTTGAAAGCTCATTTTCCGGCTCCTGTCGGTAACGAAGACAATAACGTTTTGCGCCCGCTGGCGGGTTCGGACATTTTGCGCCCTTGTTGCGGGCCGGGGGTAACCTTTTTTCCAGCCGCCAGCTTGTCAATCAAGTCTTCAAGCACATCCGGGGTTAAATCTTCATAATAATCATCGTTGATTTGCACCATTGGCGCATTGCAACAGGCCCCCAGACATTCGACCTCGCTCAAGGTGAACAGCTGATCGGCTGTGGTTTCCCCCACCGACAGGCCAAGTTTTTTAAGGATTGTTTCTTTCAACTTTTCTGACCCGCGCAACATGCAGGGGGTCGTGCCACAAAGCTGGATATGATATTTGCCAACCGGAGACAGATTGATCTGGGTGAAGAAACTGGCGACCTCCATCACCCGCATGAAAGGCATGTTCAGCCGCTCGGCGATATGTTCCATGGCAGCACGGGTGACATATTGACCGCTGTTCTTATGTTCGGACGTATTTTGCTGCTGGGCCAGAAAAAGCAAAGCCAAAACCGCAGAGGACTCACGGCCTTTGGGATATTTGGCGATATTGCGCTCGGCCTCGCGGGCAAATTCCCCGGTGAAGCTAAAGGTCTCTTTTTCTGACTGCGGATCAGACGTGCTCATCGATCAATTTCTCCAAACACGATGTCAAGCGATCCAAGAATCGCCACCGTATCTGCCAGCATATGGCCTTTCGACATAAAGTCCATGGCCTGCAAATGGGCAAATCCCGGCGCACGAATACGGCATCGCCAGGGCTTGTTGGTGCCATCGGCCACCAGATAGACCGCAAATTCGCCTTTCGGAGCTTCAACCGCCTGATAGATATCCCCCGCCGGGACATGGATGCCTTCGGTGTAATGTTTGAAATGCTGGATCATGGCTTCCATGGAATCTTTCATCTCTGCCCGACGCGGCGGGGCAACCCGGCGGTCTTCACTCAGCACCGGGCCTTGCGGCATTTGCTCCAGACACTGGCGGATAATCCGCAAGGACTGCCGCATTTCAGCAACCCGCACCAGATAGCGTGAATAGCAATCGCCGTGCTTGCCAATCGGAATATCAAACTCCATCCGGTCATAGACATCATACGGCGATTTTTTGCGTAAATCCCACGCCACGCCAGACCCGCGCAGGACAGGTCCGCTCATCCCCCAGGCCAGCGCATCTTCGGGCTTTAAAATACCAATATCCACCGAGCGTTGTTTGAAAATCCGGTTTTCTGTCAGCAGGGATTCCATGCGGTCAATATGGTCGGGGAAGGCTTCCAGCCAATTCATGATTTTTTCATCAAGGCCAGCCGGAATATCCTGATGGACGCCGCCAATCCGGTACCAGGCCGCGTGGAGTCGCGCCCCGCAGGCAGCTTCTTGAAATTCCATCAGTTTTTCGCGTTCTTCAAAGGCCCAGAGCATAGGCGTCATGGCCCCGACATCAAGGGCATAGGCCGGGATATTCAACAGATGGTTCAAAATCCGGGAGAGTTCTGCAAAGAGCACGCGCAGATATTGCCCGCGCAGCGGAGGCGCCACCCCCATCAGTTTTTCGGCAGCAAGGACAAAAGCATGTTCCTGCGCCAGAGGCGATACATAATCCAGCCGATCAAAATAGGGAATGGCCTGCATATAGGTCTTATATTCGATCAGCTTTTCGGTGCCGCGATGCAAAAGCCCGATATGGGGGTCGAGGCGTTCAACGATCTCGCCGTCCATTTCAGTGATCATCCGCAAAACGCCGTGGGCGGCTGGATGCTGCGGGCCGAAATTGACGGTCAGGGTGCGGGCGGTTGGATCGGTTTTTTGCCCCTCACTTTTGTCCACCTTATTTTGGCTGATGTTCTGGCTGGACACCTGCTCTGGGTCCGGGGACAGAGTAATCCGGGTTGGAGTCGCTGTTTCAGCCATTATCCAGCCTCGCTCTTGGCATCAGAGGAATCAGACCCCTCTTGATCGGTTTGCGGAGACAATTCTTTGGGGGCATCCGGAGTCATCCCCTCCCACGGGCTAAGGAAATCAAAACTGCGGAAATCCTGAGTCAGCGAAACTGGCTCATAAACACAGCGTTTGGCTTCAACATCATAACGCAACTCAACATGCCCGGTCAGCGGAAAATCCTTGCGCTGCGGATGGCCCTCAAACCCGTAATCCGTCAAAATCCGCCGCAAGTCAGGATGACCCGAAAAAGCAATGCCATACATATCCCAGACTTCCCGCTCATACCAGTTTGCCGAAGGCCAGATCGCACTCACACTGGGGACAGTTTCACCCTCCTCAATATTGATTTTCAGCCGGGCCCGCAGCTCGTTCGATACACTCAATAAATGATAAACAAGCTGAAAACGCATCTCTTTTTGCGGCCAGTCAACCGCCGTGATATCCGACAACTGCAAAAACATACATTGCGAATCATCATGAAGAAAACGCGCCACCTTTTGTAAATGCACCGCAGAAATCGTAAAGGTCACCGCATCGCGCATCTGTTCGGTCTCAATGACCGCCTCACTCAAATGCAGGTCAATGTAGCTGGCCATTTCGGCAATAGTATCTATCTCATTCAGCATATATTTGGCTTGTCTCTTTCAGGCTTTTTGCATCCTCACGCCTCCCTGCCATGTTAACTCCAAAAGGTCAAGTGCGGGCTCAAAAACAGCAGGGCAGGATATCAGCAGATTTTACAACAGTTTGTCCGGGAAAAGTTCAGCAATAGAGGCTTTGTCGGCTTTGACAAGACCACGCTCGGTCACCAGGGCGGTGATATAGGCCCCCGGTGTGACATCAAAGGCATCATTGCGCGCCGGGCTTCCGGGCGGCAGAATAGAAAATTCCCGCAGCTTGCCATCGGCATCCAGACCGTGCAGATGGCTGACTTCATGCGGTGACCGTTGTTCAATCGGGATATCTTTTATGCCGTCTTCAAGGCTGAAATCAATCGAAGGCGAGGGCGCACAGACATAAAAAGGCACCTGATTATCCCGCGCCGCAAGAGCTTTCAGATAGGTGCCGATTTTATTACAGACATCGCCGGTGCAGGTGGTGCGGTCTGTGCCAACAAAACAAAGGTCAACCAGCCCGTGCTGCATCAAATGGCCCCCGGCATTATCGACAATCACAGTGTGAGGGATGCCTTGCTGTCCCAGCTCATAGGCGGTGAGAGAAGCCCCCTGATTGCGGGGCCGGGTTTCATCAACCCAGACATGGATATCAAGGCCTTTTTCATGGGCTTTATAGACCGGAGCAAGGGCGGTTCCCCAGTCAACGGCTGCCAGCCAGCCTGCATTGCAATGAGTCAGGATATGAACAGGCTGGTGCTTTTTTTGCCGCTTTTTTTCGTCAAAAATAGCCTGGACAAGCGGCAGTCCGTGATCGCCAATCGCCTGGCAGATTTCTATATCTTCTGTGCAAATCTGGTCGGCCAGGTTAAAGGCGGCTTGCGCTCTTTTTTCCGGGGGCAGCTTCAACAAGGTTTCTTGCTGACGCTGCAAGGCCCAGCCGAGATTGACAGCTGTCGGGCGGGTTGCCTGCAAATGTTGTGAGGCATCATGAAGCTTTGAATCCGCCGGATTTTCTTTCATCGCCAGCGCCATCCCGTAAGCCGCTGTTGCCCCGATCAAGGGGGCACCGCGCACCTGCATGGTGCGGATGGCATGGGCTGCATCTTCAAGTGAGTTTAGCGGGATAACCACAAAGTCAAAAGGTAGCCGGGTTTGATCAATAATATTGACGGTTCCAGATTTATCACGCCAAATCGTCCGAAACGGCTGACCGTTGATTTTCATAGCATCAAGATCAGGGTCTTAGCCACTTGCACTCAGCTATTTGCGCCCAGCCATTGCAGGGCAACCCCGCGCCCTGAAATCAGGGCGGCGGTGACCTCTCCGCCACGTCCGGCCCCGCCATCGACATTCAAGCGGTATAAACGGCTCCAGATGCCGGTATTTTGTGGATCATAGCCTCTGACCACCAGCCGGAAGCCATCAATCGGCGCCGATGTTTCGGAAAAAAATTGGTCTCCCCACCAGAATTCATCTGACTGCTCAGTCAATGGGCGGGCCGGATCACAGCCAGAATTGACCAGCAGGGTGCGCGCCTTGACGCTATAGGCCGCATTTTTAAGACTGGACATAAAAGGGCTATAGCCCGGAAGGTCAGCACAGACCGCGCGGGCGGCTTTTGTCCATTCGCTCAAGGCTTGCCCGCCGACCCAAGCGGCAGCCCGGGCCAGCCCCCATTTGAGGCCAAATCCTTCAACCAGGCTGGCAATTCCGCGTTGTTCCATCCATTCAAGGATAGCAAGGGGCGAGGCTGCCTGATCAAGATGCAAAAGCCTTAGCCACATTTCTTCTTGTGCGCCGTGGAGGAAAACATGGCCTGAAAGATGCTGATAGGGGGGAGCGGATAGAAACCAGACCCGAAAGCGCAAGAGTTCTTCCAGAACTGCGTGCGCGGTGGGTCCATAGCCGAAATAATTGCCCATATAGACGATGGCATCGCCGGGCTGGAGGCGCGCAGCAATTTTCTGATGCACGCGTTTAAGCTGGGCGGCTTCGCCGTGGATGGCTCCAATAGCCCAGATCCGCTGCACAGGATCAAGGTCTGCAAGCGCAGAATGCGCTGTTTGCTGATTTAAGGCCTGCTGGCTTAAAGGCGGTTGAATGCGTATTCGTTTTGCAAGCATGATTTTAGACGTTACCCTGATTCACCGATGGAAAATAGCTTACATTTCCAATAGGGCGATTTTCTGAAAAGCTCAAATAGATGTATTTAATCAGGGCGGGGATTGCTCAAGATGGGTGAGTAAAAATGTTCTAAACACGTCAATCCGTTTGGAGCCGCGTAATTCCTCGGGATAGACAAAATAGACAGATGTTTCTGGCCCGGTCAAATCGGGCAAGAGCCGGCATAGGCCCAGATTATTCATATTGCCGACCATATAATTGGGCAGGCTGGCAACGCCAAGCCCGCTGCGCACCGCCCGATAGGCCCCGTAAAGATTATTGACAATCAGGCGCGGCGGGTGGCCTTTTGGCACCAGGGTTTGCAGCCAGTTTCTGTGACTGACTGCCAGTTCCGGGGCTTCTTCGCAGTAAATTAAATCCAGCTTTGCCAGGTCTTCAGGCGTGCGGGGCTTTCCCATGCGATCAATATAATCGCTTGCCGCATAAAGGTGAAAACTGAATGTGGCGATTTTGCGCTGAACCAGGCCGGGGTGATGCGGCGGGATAATGCGGATGGCACAATCGGCTTCGCGCATGCCAAGGTCAAGCTCCTGATCCGTCAGGATGAGCTTGGCATCAATATCGGGATAAAGCTCCAGAAAGGCGCGAATACGCTCGGTCAGCCAGGTTGCGCCGAAAGCCGTTCCGGCAGTGATCTTTAGCGCACCAACAGGCCGGTCGCGCATTTCCGTCAAGCGGGTTTCGGCCTCCTGAATATGCCGGAAAACCAGGGAAGTCGTCTGATAGAGCGTTTCACCTGCTTCCGTCAGAACCAGCCCGCGCGCATGACGATGAAACAAGGTCGATTTTAAATCAGATTCAAGGGCTGTGACCTGGCGGCTGATCGCAGGCTGGCTAAGGCGCAGACGCTGGCCTGCATGTGTCAGGCTGCCTGCTTCTGCAACGGCATGGAAAATGCGTAATCTGTCCCAGTTCATTATGCTTCTTGATTGTGCCGTTTGTAACAATTTATCTGTTTGTAGCGATTTATTTGTAGCGATTTATACGTTTCAAACAATAAATAAAGCGGCCCATATAAAGGGAAACAAGTTCCAAACACGCAAAAACATAATTGCCCTTTGACAGCCAATCAGGGTAAAAGGCGTTCATTATGAAAGCAGCTGATAAATTTCAAGCTCAGGCAGAGGACGATACGCCCGTCAAGGCCGATCCATCAGCGGTTTTATTCCTTAGCCTGTTTCTTCTTTTGCTTGCCTTTTTTATCCTGCTTAACGCTTTGTCAAATCTGGATAAAAAAAAGATCACAGAGGTGATGTCCTCTTTCACAAAGCCGGAAGAATCTTCGGATGTCGAGCAACAATCGGCCAATGCCTCGGCAGAGGAAATAACTGTCACCTCTTCGGAAAATCAGGTTCTTGATTCCCTTGAAATCCTGTTTGCAAATACGATCCCGCTGGTGAAAGCTGAAAACAGCTATCTGGGAAAACGCTTGATGGTCGAGCTGCCGTATAAGGAAATCTTTGTTGGCACCGGACAGACTGTGCGGGCGGATCGCAAGCGTGTTTTGCAATCGCTTTCCCCTATCCTGAGCAATGAATATGTGCGTAATTTCCGGATGCGGATGCGTGTGACGCTTTTTACAAAGAATCTGTATGATGATTCAGGGGCTTCTATTGTGCGCGGGGAGGATTTGCGCCGTCCGATTGAAGGAAGGACTCAATATCTGGACAGCCAGGCGGCTTTACGAGGGGATTTAATTGATATTCAGCCTGAAGTCACCGGGTTATCGATAGCAACAGGGTCTGATCGCAATGCTGATTTCCTTCGTCTTCTCAGCCTCTATAATGCGCTGATCGAGTCCGGTATCCCGGCGACGTCCACGCGCATGTCCTTGCGGGAGGCCGGAAAAAATCAGGAAGAAACCCTGCGTCTGCGCTTTTTCATCGAAGGAGTCGGCGTGCCGGGTCTGGCTCTGGAAGGGCTGGAGAAGAAGCTGATTACCGGGGTTTCGGCTTCTCCTGCCAGCACGCAGCCCCGTCCGTCGATCATTCCGCAAATAAATATAGAAGACCTGAATGAAGACATAAATATAGAAGCCCAAATAAATACAGAAGGACGGATTGATGGCAACTGATGATCCCGCGCCTGAAAATCCTGCAGGCCCTGTACAACAAAACGCACAGCAAAACGTACAACAAAACGCACAGCAAACTGGTAATCCACAACCAATCGTAAATGCGACCACTCTGAACACGCCAGATGCAAACGCAGCCGCGCAAGCAGATGGACAAACGGATGAGGACTCGGACCAGGAAGGCCCCGAAAATCCCGAGCAAACCCCCGAAGCCAGCCACGTAGAGGCTGTGCCAACAGACGTTCAGGAAAAGCCCAATCCACTGGCCTGGATGACGACCTTTGCCGATCTCACCGCGCTGATGCTGACCTTCTTTGTTATTTTATTTTCAATGTCGATCCCGAATCCGCCTAAATGGACGCCGGTCATGAGCAAGCTCCAAACCAGCTTCCGCGAGCAAGTCCATCAATCAAACCAGAAAGGATCTCCACTCAATATTGAAACGCATGGCGTATACGGCGCAGCCAATACCGGCTATCTTGGCAATCTGCTGGCTGAAGACTTCAGACGGCAGCCCTTGCTCAATAAAGCCCATATCAGCCCGTTCAACGACTATCTGGTGATCACATTCGCTGATGGATTATTCTTTAAAAAAGGCAGTGACTATCTGGTCAATGCCGAACAGGACTTGAAAATTCTGGATGCGCTGACGCCTATTCTTAATCAGCTGCAAAATGAAATTGCCGTTTATGGACATGCCAGCGATGAAACCAGCTTTGGCGCAACCAGCGCAGAAGAAATGGCCGATGAACAAGTCGTCCTGTCTTTGAAGCGTGCGCATAAAATTGCAATCCATCTGATTGAATCGGGCTATGTTGGAGAACTGCGGCTTGTCGGATTCGGCACATCGGAAGCCGACAAGCTTTCCGAAAGCCTGCCAGAAGACTTGCGCGATCAGCTGGGGCGGCGGGCTGATATTGCCATCTATACCGAAGCTTATGGACAATAAACCAGCGATATAACTTGAAACCAGCGATATAACTTGAAAAATGACCGATATTCGTTTATCTACAGGATACTCCCAATTCCCAGATAACGGGCCCCTAAATTACAGGGTAAAATAAACATGCTGGACAGAAGTCTCCCGCAAAGCGTGTTAGCCGCCATCGTCTATTTTGCGCTCTGGCTTATGGTCTATCTGGCCTCCGGCAGTCTCTCCGCGCTCAACGCGCAGCAAGCCGTGCTGGTCCGGGCCTGGGAACGTGTCGGCTCTGCGCAGGTGTCTTTCGACTGGAAAGAACCCGTCAATTTCTCCACACGACTCAATAACCAACGACTTCATATTGATTTCAGCAAGCCTCTGATTGCCAATCTTGCTGCAGCCCTGCGGCTGGCTTCGGGCTATATTGCCGGGGGCAATGTGTCAGAGGATGGAAAAACCGTCAGCCTGCTTTTACGCCAACCGGTCGAGGTCAATGCCTACCTGCGCGGGGAGCGGGTGATTGTTGAGCTGACTCCTGCGCCTGGTCGGGAGACATCGGTTATGGCTTCTGGAAGCCGCGCCAGGCAGAGTGGCGGCCAGAGTGGCGGCCAGAGTTCCCAGCAGAGTGGAAGGTCTGTTCCGCGTGATCCTTCGGCGACCCAGCGCATACGCCCGCCGGACGGGGACCCGCAGGACCTTGTTGCGCAAGCCCGTGCAGGTGTGAGACGGGCCGGTGTTAGACAGGCGGCTAACAGAGCAGTCAATCAGCGGCAAAATCTTCCAGAGGAGAGAGAGACTCTGGATGTCCGGTCGCCTGATGAAGGGGATCAAATACGGAATCGCGAAAGCGATCTGATTGTCCAGCGCGGGCGCGAGGAGCCGGAATCAGAGCTTTTGCGCCGGACGCGGGAGGAGCGAAATCAGAAACCGGAGCCGCCGCCTGCGCCGGTTCCTTCGCCGGATATTTCGGTTCCCACCATTCAGATTGATGCGGAAGACGGCGAGGGTTATACCCGCTTTGCCTTTACCTGGCCGGAGCCGGTCGGGTTTCAGACCAGTGCGGTGCGCGGCAATCTTGCCATTGAGTTTGACAAGCGCGGTTTTATTGACCGGGATTATCTTGCCTCTGTTCTGCCGGAGGGTGTGAGTGCGCCGGTGATTACCAATCTTGGCCAGCAAACCAATATTTTGCTGCGTATTCCGCGCGATTATGTTGTGCGGACTTATAAGCTCAAGAACCGGGCTATTTTTGATTTGCGCGATCAGGCAGAGGGCCCGCCGCCAGATATTTCGCAAGAGCCGGGGGAGCTTATTGCGCAGGTTAGTGCGGGTGATCAGGATGTAGACCCTGATCTGGCGGCTGCGCGGGCTATTCAGTCCGGGGATCTGGACATTCGCAGTGTGTCGGAGAAAGAGGCCCGCGATCTTTTGATCGAGCGTGGAGAATTGTCAGAAGATGATGTCTTTAATTCGGAAAGCGGGATCACGGGTCCGCCGCTGGCGCATATGCGTTTTGAATGGAACGAACCGGTTGGGGCGGCGATTTTCAGGCGTGGGGCCTTTATCTGGATTGTTTTTGATCAGCGTGCGCCGGTTGATCTTGCCCCGATTGAAGGGGACGGGCGAGATGTCATTGGCAATCTGGAGCAGTTGCCCTATCAAAATGCCACAGTCTTGATGCTGGAGGTGCCGGATCAGCGGATCAATCCGTCCTTGACCCGCGAAGGACCGACCTGGATTGTGAGTCTGCGCATGGGGTCGGTGCGCCCGGCCAATCAGCTGCCGATTGAAATTCTGGTGAATTCGGATCGTGGGGCGCATGTCTATCTGGCCAGTCAGGAGCCCGGGCGCCATATGACGATTGAGGACCCGGCGGTCGGGGATTCCTTTGAAGTCATTACCTATCGGGAGACCGGCTACGGTGTGCGGGGAGAGCGAAGCTATCCAGAATTTACCATTTTACCAACGGTGCAGGGTCTGGCTCTGGAACGCTGGCTGGACCGTCTTGTTGTCTCGCGCGATGAAAGTGGTCATGTGGTTGCGTCGACAGAAGGCTTGCATTTGTCCGGAGTCTCGCCGGATGTCGATGATTCGGCCAATGCGACCTTTAAAACCGCCGCTCTGTTCAATTTCCGGGACTGGGCGCGAGGAGACCCGGCAGAATTTAACTGGAACCGGCAGAAGCTGCTGCGCACGATATCCGAACTTCCAGAGGATGATCAGCCCCGCGGTCGTCTCGATCTGGCACGTTTCTATGTTGCCAACGGCTATGGCCCGGAAGCCCTGGCCATGCTGAACCTGATTGAAAAGGACCATCCCAAACTGGTCGAGACCGATGGCTTCAAGGGCCTGGCGGCGGCAGCCAATCTGGTATCCAATCGCCCGCAAGAGGCGCGGGATATTCTTTTTACCAAAGGTTTTGACAGTTATACCGAGTCAACTCTCTGGCGCGGGTTTGTTCTGGCACAAGAAGGAAACCTGGAAGAGGCCACACAATTATTTAACATGTCTGTCAGTCAATTACGTTCTTATCCGCCTGTTTTAAAAGGTCAAATAGGCATATCGATGATTGAAAGCGCGCTGGCAAGCCGGGATGTGCGCCTTGCCACAGGGGTGATGGAACTGCTTGATGATGTCAAGGATGACCTGCCGCGCGGGACAAATGGCGATTTGAAATATCATATGGGGCGGCTTTATGCAGCCCGCACTGATTTTGAAAATGCCTTGCGTCTCTGGGAAGAGGTTATCGAAGGAAGTGATCGCAAGAACCGCGCCCGTGCCATGCTGGCTCTGGTAAACCTCAGCTTGCGCCAAGAGCTGATTGCTCCTCAACAGGCCATGGAATATCTGGAAACCCTGCGCTATGAGTGGCGCGGCGATCAGTTCGAACTGGCAGTTATGGAGCAACTGGGCAAACTCTATATTGAAAATGGTCAATATTATGAAGGGCTTGATGTCTATCGCACGGCCTTGAGCTATTTCTCGAATGACCCGGTGGCTCCGGTGATCAGCGAACGGATGCGCAGCACATTCACCGATCTATTCCTGCACGGAAAAGCCGATGAGCTTGAACCCGCCAAAGCCCTTGCTATTTACGATTCATTCCGGGAACTCACCCCGGCAGGCGAAACCGGCGATCAAATGATCGACAAGCTGATTGACCGGCTGATCACCGTCGATTTGCTTGACCGGGCCTCTAACTTGCTGACTCACCAGATTGCTCACCGGCTGGACGGAGTCCCGAAAGCCGAAGCCGGAGTCAAGCTGGCGACGATTGAATTGCTGTCCGAACGGCCAGACCTTTCGCTGGCGGCACTTGATAACTCGCATGTTCCGGGAATGCCGCAGTCACTGGCTGACAGCAGACGCCAGCTGCGGGCCAAAGCCCATTTCACACGTGGCGAAAACGAAGAATCCATCAAACTTCTGGCCGGGGACATTTCGCCCAATGCCGATCTCTTGCGCAAGGATATCTACTGGAAACAGCGACGCTGGCAGGAAGTGGCCAAAAATCTGCAGCGGCTTGCCGGACAGCCTCCGGCCCGCGCAAGGCAAGCCATGCCTGCCCAAAATGCCCGCCATGTTGTTGACTGGGCCGTCGCCTTGCGCCTGGATAATGATCTCAGAGGCCTTGCCTATCTAAGCTCGACCTATGGCTCGGCGATGGAGCGCAGTGAATTTGCAACCATCTTTGACTATCTGACCAATGCCCCGCCCGGATCTGTCGATGAAATGCCGGAGGATATCCGCAATTATGTCAATAATCTGGCCTCCGAGGATGAGTTCGACAGTTTTCTTGATAATTACCGCGAGTCGATCCTTCCCAGCAGTCTGGAGCCCTCCGGCCTTGATGCCAGAGCCCCCGGTGAACCGCGCTCCAACACCTCAGCTGACACGATCTCCCAATGAAAATTCAGCCCCGCGCGGTTGAAGGTTTTCTGCAACAGCCGGACCCTTCCTTGCGGGTTATTCTGGTTTATGGGCCCGATTCAGGCCTGGTGCGGGAGCGTGTCAATCATCTGGCTTCCCGGATTGCCCCCAATCTGGATGATCCGTTTCAGGTCTCACTCCTGTCAGACGAAGATTTAAAGCAAGTGCCAAGCCGCTTGTCCGATGAAGCTGCCCAGATTTCCTTCGGGCCTGACCGCAGGCTGATTCTGGTGCGTGCCGCCCAACAGGCCACAGCAAAAGCCCTCAAGATTTTTTTGAAAGAATTGCCTAAAGACTTGTCTAAAGAAGAAGGACCTGAAGATGTATCCGGTCATTCGCTGATTCTGCTACAGGCGGGTGATCTCTCCCCGCGCGATGATTTAAGGGCGCAATGCGAAGCCCATAAATATGCCGCCGCCGTGCCGTGCTATCTGGGGTCTCCGCAGGTGATTCAAGGCCTTATGCGCGAGATTTTTGGCCGCACCCGCGTAGCCATCGACCGGGAGGCTGAAAATTTCGTGCTTTCCCAGCTTGGCGCAGACCATGGCATTTCACGTCAGGAGATTGAAAAACTTGCTCTTTATGCCGGGGAAGGCGGCAGTCTTGGCCTCAATGAAGTCCTGCATATGCTTGGAAACACCAGCGATGCCCGGGTGGATGAAACATTGGGCCGCATTCTTTGCGGAGACTGGCGGCAAGCCGAACCGCATCTTGAAGAATTGCTGCGTCAGGGGGTATCGCCGATTGCTATTCTGCGCCCGCTTGCTTCGGCTCTTTTGCGCCTGAAACGGCTTCATATCCTGATGCAGTCAGGACAAGGCGAGGAGGCCGCGATCAAATCCTATAAACCCCCTATTTTCTTTAAACAGATCCCCCTGATCAAACGCCAGTTGAACCTGTGGGATTTAAAGCGTCTGGACAAACTCTTGCAAGCAACGCTGGATGTTGAAGCCGCCTGTAAAAAGACTCAGGCTCCGGCAGCTCTATTGATGACCTATCTCTGCTTGCAAATTGCCCAGCGGGCTGGCTATCGCGGCTGAGTTTTAATGCGATATACCGGCCCTGCCGATAACTTTGCGCAGCGTCAAAAAGAGGATTGTGATATCGCGCCAGACCGTGCGATTGTTCAGATAATCTTCCTCATAGCGGACTTTGTCTGGAATAGAGAGATCATCGCGCCCGTTTACCTGCGCCCAGCCCGTGATCCCCGGCTTCAGATGGTGAACCCCGGCCTTTGTGCGCAAGGCGATCAGATCATCCTGATTATGCAAGGCCGGGCGCGGGCCAATAAAGCTCATATCGCCTTTTAAGACGCTGAACAGCTGCGGAAATTCGTCCAGACTATAGGCCCGCAGAAAAGGGCCTATCGGGGTGAGATGGGTCCCGGTATTTTGCAGAAGATGGGTTGCGACATCGGGGGTATTCACATACATGGTGCGAAATTTCGGCATCAGGAAATAGCCGTTATCCTGCCCGACCCGTCTTGACCAATGCAGGGCCGGGCCGGGCGAGGTCAAACGGACTGCCAGCGCAATCCCGATCATTGGCACACCAAGAATCGCCAGCAGCAGACTGGCAGCAACAAGATCAATCAGGCGACGCATCGGCAAAAGATTAGCGCATCAGCCCCATGATATCATTGATGGTGGTAAAAATCATCAGGCCCAGAATCAGCGAAAGCCCGACCCGCATCGCCCATTCACGCCCGACCCCGGTTAAAGGCCGACCGCCGCGCAAAGCTTCAATCAGCAAAAAGACCAGATGCCCGCCATCCAGAATAGGGATCGGCAGCAGGTTGATCAGGCCAAGATTGACCGAAAGCAGCGCAGCAAAACTGATCAGGGCCGCCATCCCGAAGCCGGACATATCGCTTGAAAGCTGAATAATCCTGATGGGTCCGCCCAGGTCTTCGGTGCCGCGCTGACCGCTGATGGTCTCCCACAGAGCTTCAAGGATAAGGCCGGTCACGGTAAACATGCGCTCAAACCCGCCAATGACGGCTTCCAACACAGAAACAGGCTGGTAAACCGGCGGCGGTCCCATCACCCCGATCCGGTAGCCACTGCCGGATTGTTCGGGGGTCACCGTAACAATTTTGGCAGCCTGACCCGGGTCTGCTGGCAGAACTTGAAAATCCAGCGGTGCGCCGTTGCTCTGGCTGACCGCTTCGACCAAATCATTAAAACTTTCGCTTGCCCGGCCATTGATCGCAATAATCCGGTCCCCGGTTTCCAGCCCGGCCCGTGCTGCCGGAGTGCCCGAAACAACCCCGCCAATGCCTTGCTGATCCAGCCGCCCCGGCGTTTCAACCCCCAGCGTGACAAATAGCCCGGCATATAAAACTGCAGCCAACAGAAAATTGGCAATCGGCCCCGCTGCAATGATCGCAGCCCGCGCGGCGATTGACTGGCTGGCAAAGGAAACACGCGGAATATTCGCCTGTTCTTTTTCTTGCCCGCCGTCTTCAAGAGCTGAATTATCCTCCCCCAGCATCCGCACATAGCCCCCAAGCGGAATAGCCGCAATCCGCCACCGGGTACCATGGCGGTCATGCCAGCCAACAAGCTCCGGGCCAAAGCCGATTGAAAAAACTTCAACCGTCACACGATTAAATCGCGCCACCAGATAATGTCCCAGCTCATGAAAGAAAATCAGCGCACAAAAAAGAAGAATAGCATTTACATAGCCAAGACCAGCAAGTCCTTCGAGCATATCACGATACCTTTCGCATTAGCGCATTTAGTCTGGCGTTCATATAGGAAAGCCCGGCAAGCAAGTCAATTACCGTCGATTAAAAGGTCTTCTAAAAGGTCTTTGCGCCGTTTACGGCTAAAAACGCGGAATAGAGCGAGGTCGTCCCCGCAATAAATAAACGGTTGAGCCGGGGCCCGCCAAAACAGACATTGGCAACGATCTCTGGAATATGGATTTTTCCGATCAGCTTGCCGTCTCTATTGATACAATGCACCCCGTCTCCGGCAGAACTCCAGATTCTGCCCTCGGAATCCAGCCGGAAACCGTCAAAAACGCCGTTGGTGCATTCGGAAAAGACATGTCCTTTGCCTAATGTCCCATCGGCATTGACCTTATGGCAGCGAATATGGGCGGGCCCGTTCTCGTCATGACTGATCCCGGTGTCAGAAATAAATAAATGCGACTCATCAACCGAAAAAGCCAGCCCGTTGGGCTTCATATAATCGGTTGCCACTGCCTCGATCTCCTGTGAGTCAGGGTCCCAGCGATAGACATGGCACTGGCCTATTTCACTTTCAGCCCGTTCGCCTTCGTAATCAATCAAAATGCCATAGCTGGGATCACTAAACCAGATAGAACCATCGGACTTTACAACCACATCATTCGGCGAGTTAAGCCGCATCCCGCGATAACGATCCGCAATCACCGTAATACTGCCATCATGCCCGGTACGCGTAACCCGGCGGGCCAGATGCTCGCACGATACCAGCCGACCCTCCCGGTCAACCGTATTGCCATTCGCATTATAAGACGGCGATCTAAAAACCGATACCGTCCCATCCGTCTCATCCCACCTCAACAAACGATTATTCGGAATGTCAGACCAGACCAGATAACGACCCGCCGGAAACCAGGCCGGACCCTCCGACCAGCGCGCCCCCGTCCATAACCGCTCAACCCTCGCATGGCCTACAAAACAGGACTGAAACTCAGACTCGATAACCTCAAAGCCCGTCCCCTCGATAACGCCGAACATCCCGTCCTCCTCTCAATGATAGCCAATATAAAGCCTATAAAACACTCAACCAGCCCGATCAATGCAACTGCAACACAATTTTCTGCTAAATCATCTGCTCAAATCTCAAGTAAAGGCTTGGCAAGTCATATTTGACACGCTAAGTAGGCCTCAACAGGTGGGGCGAAACATCTGCGAAGGCCTTCTTCCAGGCTTTGCAACTTTATAAAATATACGACCTTGACAGAAAAGGGGTACGCAATGCGCGTGAATTTAATTGCTTTAATTGCTGCCGCAGGGCTGATCAGTGCCTGCGCATCCGATCCAGACACAATCACAGCAGCTAACAGTGACGGAACTCAGGTTCAGGCGGCGGCTCAACCAGCTACCCCGTCTGTTGACCAGTCAGGGGGAGGCTCTCAGGTTGCGGCTTTGCAACCCTTGCCAGAAGATTCAATGCGGTATTTCCTCGCAAATGTCGGGGACCGGGTGTTCTTTGGCTTTGATCAGTCCGATATCACGGCGCAAGGGGCTGACACCCTTGACAAACAGGCCGCCTGGCTGCGCAGCCTGCCGAATATCACCGTTGTTATCGACGGGCATGCCGATGAACGCGGAACCCGTGACTATAACCTTGCGCTTGGCAACCGCCGCGCCAATTCTGTGCGTGATTATCTGATCAGCCAGGGAATCAGTGCAGACCGGATTGAAACCCGCTCCTATGGCAAAGAACGCCCGGTCGCCCTTGGGCGGAGCGAAGAAGCCTATGCGCAAAATCGCCGCGGTGTGACAACGCTGGTGTCTGGCTTTAGCAACTGATTATCGCCTGTATCGGCCTTAACAGCCGATACGCGCAAGCATCGTCAGTAAATTAACGCAGAAGGAATAGGGGAAGTAGAACCCTTCCCGTAAATATTCCTTCTGCGTAAACTTCTTCCGGTAAATATGACCAATTCATCTGACCCTGTTGTGACAAAATGGTGGTGGGTCCGCCATGCACCGGTTACCGTCAATAACGGCCTGATTTATGGCAGCGATGACCTGCCATGCGATGTTGACGATACGGCTTCTTTTGACAGTCTTGCCAAACTTTTGCCAAAAGGGGCGGTTCTGGTCACCAGTGCTTTGCAACGGACCCAGCAAACCGCCAGCGCCATTGCAAAGGCCGGGCTTTCGATGCCAGAACCGCAAATTGAGCCAGCACTTGATGAACAGAGTTTCGGGTCCTGGCAGGGAAAAAGTTTTTCCTTTGTTCAGAAAGAATATAAATCGGCCCAGCATGATTTCTGGCTTTGTCCCGGTCATATGCGCCCGCCTGAAGGCGAAAGTTTTCTTGATCTGCAAGCCCGCGCCACACCGCGCATTGATGAAATTTCCCATCAATGGGGGGCGCGTGATATCATTTGTGTCGGGCATGGCGGCACCATCCGTGTCGCCCTGGCCCTGGCACTCAGGCTGGACCCGGACCGGGCCCTGGCCTTTACCATCGATAATTTATCAATCACCCGGCTTGACCGTGTGGAATATCCAGACCGGGTGATCTGGCGGGTTGTGATGATCAATCGCCCGCCTTTGAAACTTTTGGAAAGCGAACTCCCCCATCAATTAAGATAAGGGCAATAATTCTTTCAATGAGGAATTGATGAACGCCTTCCTGGCCGTTTCTGTGCCATTATTCGGGATCATCGGGGCTGGATGGCTGGCGGGTCGCTTTCATTTGTTCAATGATCATGTCGCCCCGGCTTTAAACGCTTTTGTCTATTTTATTGCGCTGCCAGCCCTCTTTATCAAGGGAATGGCCACCGCTCCCTTAGAAGACCTGTTCAATGCCGACTATCTGCTGGTTGTCGGCGGTGGCTATTTTCTGGCCTGGATTCCAGCCATCATCATCGGACGGCTTTTCTTTGCAAAGCGACTGGGCGAACTCTCACTTCATTCAGGCGCAACCATTTTTGCAAATTCCGGCAATATGGGCGTTCCCCTGATTATCCTGGCTTTCGGAGACCAAGCCATCTTGCTGGCCATCGCCGGTGTCCTGTTCAATGCCACCGTCATTTTTATCTGCATGATGCTGATGCTTGAAATTGACCGGGTTGGCGGGATGGGGAAATTGTCGCTTTCACGTCTCGGTGGCCCTTTGCTGGAGGTCTTGCGCAATCCCCTGCTGGTCAGTGCATTTATCGGCTTCTGTATTGCCGGATCAGGCCTGGAATTGCCACAGGTGGCCTTGCAATTCCTTGATTTATTAGGACAATCGGTTGCACCTTGTGCGCTGTTCGGGATCGGGCTGGTGCTTTCAAGCGTTTCAATCCGTGGGGAATTGGTTGAGGTCGGCTATGTTAGCCTGTATAAATTGATTGTCCATCCGGCTGCCACCTGGTTTCTGGCCGTCTGGGTTTGGCCGCTGGAGCCCCTGGAAGAAGCCGTTGCGGTAACGGTTGCGGCCCTTCCAACCGGCGTTTTGATTTTCATTCTGGCGGATCGCTATGGGGTCTATCGCCAGCGGGCAGCTGCGGCTATTCTGGTAAGCACGGCCCTTGGTGTGATCACGGCATCGGCTGTTGTGGCCCATTATCATTAAAGGAGAATTTGATGAGAACGCCAAAGAAACAGGGAGAAGACGCAACGGCGAGGCCTCAAAACCGACGTCGCCGTCAAACCCAGGGCCGTAAAGGCGGGCATAAAGCAACGGCCCAGCTTGGTCGTGGTCGTCATGGAAAACTGAACCAGCTTCCGCGGCAAATTGTTAAAAACCCTCTGGCCCCGATTGAGTTTTTGTCGCAAGAGGGGATCGAGACTATTCATCAGGCCTCCTTGGAAATTCTGGAGGACTTGGGGATTGAGGTCTTGCTGGATGAGGCCTGTGACATCTATCGAAAGGCCGGAGCTAAAGTTGAAGGGAAAATGGTCTATCTCGACCGGGGACTGGTGATGGACTCTGTCAAAAAGGCCCCGGCACAATTCACGATTCATGCCCGGAACCCTGAAAATAACCTAACCATCGGCGGCAATCATGTCACCTTTTGCATGATGGGATCGGCCCCCAATGTCAGCGATATTGAAGGCGGTCGCCGCCGGGGGAATGAAAAAGACTTCATTAAACTCTTAAAACTCTGTCAGTCGCTGAATATCATTCACACGACGGCCGGTTACCCGGTCGAGCCTGTGGATATCCCCCCGGCAATCCGCCATTTAAAAGCGATTTCATCTATGGTCCGCTATACGGACAAAAGCTTTAATGTCTATACGCTGGGCCCGCAGCGGATTCATGATGGTGTCGAAATGGCCCGGATTGCCCGTGGTATCTCACACGAACAACTGGATCAGGAACCCAGCACCTTTTGCATTGTCAATACCAACTCTCCCTTGCGGCTTGACCGGCCAATGGCCAACGGAATTATCGAAATGGCAAAGGCCAACCAGGTCACCTGTATCACACCTTTTACACTGGCAGGGGCGATGGCACCGGTCACGCTTGGGGCAGCACTGGCCGAACAAAATGCCGAAGCTCTGGCCGGGATTGCACTGGCACAAATCGTCCGGCCAGGTGCCCCTATGATTTACGGGGCTTTCACCTCTAATGTCGATATGCGCTCTGGTGCACCTGCTTTCGGCACCCCGGAATATACCAAAGCTGCCCTGATCTCGGGCCAGTTGGCGCGGCGGTATAACCTGCCTTTCCGGACCTCCAACACCAATGCCAGCAACTGGCCAGATGCTCAGGCCATCTATGAATCGCAAATGTCGATCTGGGGCGCGGTGATGGGCGGGGGCAATTTGATCAAACATGCCACCGGCTGGCTGGAAGGCGGCTTAACCTGCAATTTTGAAAAAATCATCCTTGATGCAGAGATGCTGCAATCAATGAGCGAATTTTTAAAGCCAATTTCGCTGGACAAGGCCTCTCTTGGCTTGTCAGCCATGCAGGAAGTCGGGCCCGGCGGTCACTTCTTCGGGGCGGCCCATACAATGGAACGCTATGAAACCGCTTTTTATAATCCAATCGTTTCAGACTGGCGCAATTTTCAGACCTGGCAGGAAGACGGGGCCACCGATGCCACCCATCGCGCCCACGCCATATGGAAACAGTTATTGAAAGACTATGAAGCCCCGCCGCTTGACCCGGCTATTGCAGAAGAACTTGATGCATTCGTCACCCGGCGCATTGCCGAAGGCGGCGCACAAGAAATGTGATGCCCAACAAATGTGGTGCCAGAGAATGTGATGAATATAATGACTGAAATTGACCCCAAATTACTTGAAATTCTGGTTTGCCCGGTGACCAGATCACCTTTGGTTTATGATCAGGCACAATCAGAATTGATCAGTAAAGAGGCGGGTCTGGCCTATCCGGTGCGCGATGGAATCCCGATCATGCTTGTCGAAGAAGCCCGAAAACTTGATGCCACCAAAAGCAAACGCGCCTGAACGGGTGATGCAAGAACAGGTCAACCTTCCAACCTTTGCCGATATTGAAAAAGCGGCAGCGGTTTTGCAGGGCCGCATTGAACGGACCCCCCTGCTGGAATCGCCTTTGCTCAATCAACAACTCGGCGGGCGGCTTTTCGTCAAGGCCGAATGTTTGCAGACCACTGGCTCGTTTAAACTGCGCGGCGCAACCAATTTTTTATGTCAGGAAGCAGATCATTTGCCACCTTCGGGGGTTGTCGCCTTTTCCAGCGGCAATCACGCACAAGCCGTGGCCTATGCGGCAGCCCGTCAAAATGTTCCAGCCCTGATTATTATGCCGAAAACTGCTCCGGCGGTAAAAATTGCCAATACCCGGGCTTACGGTTCAAAAACCCGGCTCTATGATCCGGCCCATGAAAGCCGCGAGGATATTGCCACCCAGATTGCCCAGCAAACCGGGGCCCATATTCTGCCGCCCTTTGATCATTCTCTGGTGATTGCTGGCCAGGGAACGGTCGGGCTGGAAATCGCAACCGCCTGCACTCAAAAATCCCTTAAGCCTGATATCTGTATTGCCTCGGTCAGTGGGGGCGGGCTGGTCTCCGGCATTGCACTGGCTCTTGAGCAGCACCATCCGCAATGCGCGGTCTATGGGGCGGAGCCTGAATATTATGATGATTTATACCGCTCCCTTGAAGCCGGAGAGCGGATGCGCATTGCCCCCAATCCTCCGCCTTCTATCGCCGATGCGCTCTTGTCCCCAATGCCGGGAGAACTGACTTTTGCTCTGGCGAAGACCCGCTTGAAAGGCGCAGCCCGTGTCAGCGAAACCAGCTTGAAACAGGCCGTGTCCGCAGCTTTTCAATATTTTAAACTGGTTGTCGAACCCGGCGGCGCAACGGCTCTGGCAGCCCTTCTGTCCGGCAAAATTCCAATCAAAGGCAAAATCGCTGTTGCCGTCCTGTCCGGCGGAAATATCGACCCCGACCTGTTCAGGGACTGTTTAACCCACACATTCCCCGCTGCTTCCTAATTTTTTTGACAAATAACAGCAACGTCCCTAACTATCACCCATGCAAGAAAATCAGACATATATAGAATGCCCCTTATGCGGGATTAAAGCCAATATGTTTCGGCCTTTTGGCCTGCGGGCCCGGAAAAATGCGCAATGTCCAAAATGCGGATCGCTTGAGCGCCATCGCATGGCTGGAAAATACTTGAAAGATGTCCTCAAGTTTAATCCCTCCAGCACCTTTCGCTTGCTCCATTTCGCCCCAGAACCGCCGCTAACGCGCTATTTCAATAGCTTTAAAGCCATCAATTATCTCAGTGTTGATCTCGAAAAAGGCCGCGCAATGTGGCAAGAAGATATACGCGATCTTGGCTTCGGAGATAATACATTTGACGCCATTTATTGCAGCCATGTTCTGGAACATATAGATGATGATCATCAAGCAATGCGGGAGATTGGACGTGTTCTTAAGAAATCTGGCTGGGCCTTGATCATGGTGCCTCAAAGAGATGCGGATGATACGCTCGAGGACCTGACGATTACCGATCCTGCCGAGCGTACTCGACTTTATGGACAGCATGATCATGTCCGCTATTATGGGCGCGATTTCCCAAACCGTCTTGAGAAATCCGGGCTTCAAGTTGAAGTCGTTCCCTATTATGAGCAATTATCGCCAGAGGACCGCCAGAGATATTCACTGCGGCCTGATCGTATTTTTATATGCCGCAAGGCAGAATAGAATTGATTTTTTGCACCATCTTTGCGCAGCACCAGGGTCAGGGCCCACAAGTCTCGTGAAGGTTTTTTTAATTTCAAAAATAAACACTTATGTCTGAGTGGCCTTCCCCTCAACAGTCCGGCCTGCCAGAGCCAGCGCCGGTTTTAAACGCACCGCCGATTGTCGTGCAAGTTATTCTCATGCTGGTGGTGTGCCATCTTTTAAAAAGTATTTTCATGCTCGGGATTGATATTGTCGGTATTGACCGGATTTCACCCCTGTTATTTGCCATTCTTGAGCAATTTATTCTCTACCCGCAGCGGGCCTTTGACTTCACATTATCCTATGGGCCCGGAATCCTGATTGCGCCGTGGGGCCATGGATTATTGCACGGCAATATCTTTCATCTGGTCGTGAACTGCGGCTTCCTGCTGGCTTTTGGCAGTCCATTGGCCCGGTGTCTGGGAAAGCTTCCTTTTCTTTCCCTTTTGTTTCTGGGCGTGATTGCAGGCGGCTATGGCTTTTGCATCCTCCATCAACATGAGGATGTTGCCCTGATTGGAATCAGCGGCGGGGTTTCCGCCTTACTAGGAGCTTTGCTGCGCCCGAAAATCCTGCCTTTTGCCAAGGCCCCCTTCCTGCCCGGTCCTTTGCAAACCCGCCGCAGTGCCTTGATGCTGCTTTTTGTTTTTGGTGGCACCAATCTTCTTTTGGCCCTGGTTCCCGTCGGGCAAGCCGGGCTGATCGCCTGGGAGGCACATCTGGTCGGATTTTTAGCGGGATTCCTGCTGTTTCCTGCGCTCTATCGCTGGGCAATAGCAAAAAACGGCATGTGAGCATCAAGGCCGAAAGGTGAGGGACAGCAAAGCGACCCGGTCTTCTGCCACCAGACCATATTCACTGTCATCATGCCCAAAGGCACCATAGACCATAAAGCTGGCTTCCACCTGATCATTGACATCATAGGTGGTTCTGGCTGATGGTCGAAAGCCCGCGTCTTCGATATCGACAAGTGACTCGAAAGAGAAGTCCAGGCCCGTGATATTGCGCAGATTTCTTTTCTCATAATTGAGATAGAGATAATTCTGCCGCGCTGCATTGGCCCCCAGCAAGGCGTGAATCAGCAAAAGCCGTCCTTCTCCAAGCGGGGCAAAAAGCCCGCCATCGCGATAAAGCGCGCTATTTTGCTCGATAGAGCGGACAATCTCCTGCCATTCCGAATCTGAATAGCCGTTTTGATTATGGATATATTCAAAGAACAGGTTGCTGCCGTCTCCAAAACTATAGTTCGCCCCGGCAACCAGATGCGGATAAAGCCCGGTTTCATCAAGCGGTTCCTCGGTGAAATCTCCATCTGTTCCGCTGATCAGGGTCTGTCGGTCACGCCCCTGGCGCACAGTTCCTTCACCATAAAGGACCCAGTTATCACCCAGCCCCATGCGGATTCCGCCGCCGGCACCAGGCCGGTCATCTTTAAAAATCATCATGGTGGCATCTGCATTTATATCGCTGAGCAACCACTCCCCAACCAGTGCCGCCCGGTGTGGTGCATGGCGGTTGAAATGATCGGTCGTCGGGGCAACCCAGCCGGTCAGCGTCAGGGAGGACCCGGCCAGGATATCAACCCCGAGCAGGTCTTGCCCCGGCGTTTCTTTGCGCCAGCGGTTGCTGTCTAAAGAAGGATCAACAGAAAACGGATCATAAAAAACATCAAGCGGATTAAAGGACAGGGTCTGGCCAAAGACCAGGTTCCGGCGTCCGGCAAATCCGGATAATTCTGGTGAAAAATTATGGGTTAGATAAAGCTCGTCAGTAAATTTTTCGGTGCTATTATCCTGATTGGACCGATCAATTCCACGGGCCCGAAACTGGGCGGAGAGAGTGGTTTCCTCGCCCTGGGCAAAGGCTTCGATCACGCCGACTCCCTGGCTTTGGTGTGGCGGGCGATCCCGGATTGTCCGGTCAGGCTCCAGGTCGGTTGGGGAGAATCCGCGCGCTTCTATGCGCCCGTCCAGCAGCCCGGAGAATGTGAGGTCAGCCGCCTGCGTGCTGACAGAAGAAAGGGCAAGAACTGAAAAAACAGCCCAAACCGCACGCATCAACGCCAGAAGCGATGGCTGTTGTTTCATCGCAACCGCTTTAGATAGCCTGGTTGAAACCAGTTTTCAGGTGTTTCGTGTATCTTGATTTCTTCATAATCGATAAAAACTTCGCCTTCATCGTTCAGAAAATCGACAATACGATAGCGTGTCGCCATTTCTTTTCCGAGGATGGTTTGATAATTTTCAAAATAGCCCGCCTTGATCAATCTGGTTGGCGAGGCATAATAGTTGCCCCGCAAAGGACGATAGTCGGTTTTACTGATCCAGAGTTCAATGCGCTGATAGGCTGCGCCTTTGCCGACGCCTTCAAGGTCTAGCAGGATTTCGTCTGGATTTTCGGGGTCCAGGCGGCTGCTGGTGATCTGATAATCAGCTGAAAAGACAACGCGGGCAGTGTCGGCGCTGGAGAGGCCGGAGATGACCTGTTGTTGTGGTGAAATTCTTAAAACCCGCCGTGTTCCGGGGATATAGACCCACATATTGCGGCCAACAAACAGGATGGAGCGTCCACGGGTTTTAGCGGGTTCGCGATAAATCACGATAGAATTGGCCCGATTCCGGGTCAGAACATCAAAGAGCATTTTGTCGCCCTGGTCGGTTTCTACACGAACTTTTGCGGTAAAATGCTCTGCGGGCACACGAAAATTATCCACCAGGGTCAGGGTGTTTTCGGGGATATCGATATCTTGCGCCTGCGTAGAAGAGGCAATAGCTGACAGAAGAATCAGTGCAGAAAAAATAAGCGTAGCCTTATATTTTTTAAACAGCTTCATCATCGGGATTCCTTTGTGCCGAACTAGGGTCAGGACCCATAAGATTCATTCATTCTGCGCGTGTCAAATTTTTGATAGATGGGCTTGAAAAGCGCGCAGCGACTAGCCATCGCTAATTGCAAGCGGTTTGAAAGCTCAGATGCAAAAATTTGCCGCGCCTTTACAAGGTTGGTCAATAAAGGCAAATCTACGGCTTCAAACAAGCTCACCGTAGATATGACTATGCTTTCGCTTGTTTTCATTGTATCTTTACCTTTCTTGACCAACAGAATGAGTGAATTTTATGGGTCCTGACCCTATGCTTTATGAACTATGGAGGGCATCGGTAATTTTCACCCGCGATGCCAGCCAGGCTGGATAGAGAGAAGATAGAAGGGCAACCAGGGCGACAAACTGAAAGACGTTCCACAGGCTTTCAGGGGTGACGGTCAAGAAGGCCTGATAGCTGCTGGACATGGAGGGCGGCGGCGGCATTTCAAAGCCGCCACTTGTATTGACAACGAAGGCGATAGCATAGGCCGCCACCGCAGACAAGATTCCGCCGATCAGCCCATAGCCGACTCCTTCCCACAAAAACATGGAAATAATTGTCGAGCGTTTGGCTCCGATAGCCCGCAAGGCCCCGATTTCTGCGGTGCGCTCCATAACCGCCATGGTCATGGTATTGGCAACTGAAAAAAGAACAACGACACCGGCTATCGCTGTGAAAACGCGGAAGATTCCGTCATAAAATATCACCACGCGCCGATAAAACTGCGCCATGTCATGCCATGTTCTGGTTTCAAGCTCTTCGGGTAGCGCCGCAACGGCGGCTTCAACCTGCGGGCGGATCGCGTCAAACTGTTCGGTTGATTCAAAAAGAATAATCAGATTTTCGGCACTTTGCGTGTCGCGTACTTTCCTGGCCAGATTGATCGGAATCTTGATGATCGAGCGGTCATATTCCCCCGACCCGGTGATAAAAATACCGCCAACCTGAAAATCAACCGCATTCAGCATGCCATCAACCGTGCTGGTCAGAATGGTGACCCAGTCCCCGATATCAACGCCTAATCCATTGGCCAGATCGCGCCCGATCATGCCGTGTTCGCTATCGCCGGGCAGCAGGCTGCGTCCTTTTTTGATAATTTCAAAATCGCTGAATCCCAACTCTCCCTTGGGGTCAACGCCGATCACCTGAACATTCAAACTGTTTTTCCCGGCACTGGCCAGGCCCGAAAAAGTCAGGCGTCCAGAAGCTGCCGTCACGCCCGGGATATCGCGAAGGACCTCTTCAACAGCCGCCGGGTTGTTGATCACAACCCGGTCCGGGTCGCTGACTTTATAGGTCTCATAATCTTTGGCGAAAACCTGCATATGCCCAAGCTGGCTATAGATGGTCAATTCACGCAAGCCATCATAGGAAAACTGGATAAATCCGCTAAAAGCTGCCAGCCCTGCCCCGCCGATGGTAATCGACATCAAGGTCAGAATACTGCGTCGCCGGTTGCGCAGGATATTGCGAAAAGCTGTCAGGGCAAGATCAAACATAGGCTTCTTTATGTTTAAGAGAGGTCTTTTCTTCAATCAGCTTTCCGTCCTCCAGCATGAATTGACGGTTGGAAAACTGCATCACCCGCGGATCATGGGTTGAAAAGATAAAAGCGGTTTTTTCTTCCTTATTCATCCGGGCCAATAAATCCATGATTGATAAAGCCGTCTTCTGATCCAGATTGGCGGTGGGTTCATCAGCCAGAACCAGCTTGGGATTGCAGGCCAGTGCGCGGGCAATCGCCACCCGCTGACGCTGCCCGCCAGACAATTTGGCCGGAATTTTCCGCGCATGGTCGGATAATTCAACCAGCTCCAGAAGTTCAAGCGCACGGGCTTTGCGCTGCCCATAGGTGCGTCCAAGCAGGAAAAGCGGCCAGGCGACATTTTCCCAGGCACTCAGAACCGGAATAAGATGAAAGGCCTGAAAGATAAAACCAATGGTTTCGTTGCGCAAACGGGCGGCTTTTGCATCCGACAGTCCCGCCACATCAACCCCGGCAATTTTAGCACCCCCTGAATCAGGCGTATCAATCGCACCGATAATATTCAATAGCGTGCTTTTGCCACTGCCAGACGGACCGGCAACAACCGTAAACTCCCCTGCATCGAGAACAAGATCAAGCCCGTTTAAAACGGTCTGCCGTCCTTCGCCAGCCGGGTAGGTTTTGACAATATTGGTGAGTTCAACAAGAGGCATCTATCTTATTTTGTCATGTAAAAACTTTATGCCCCATCAAGATTAAAGCCCGATTAACGCGACAGATCAACCCCTGATAGATTTTTAGTACACAGATTTTTGGTGAACGGGCCAGTCCGGGTTATCCGGGTCCAGTTCGCTCAGGCGTTTATAAACATAGGCCATGGTCTGCGTCTGTTCCTCTGGGCGGTTTGCCGCTTCAAATAATTCATGCAGCTTGACCCCGTCAGCAATCGCAGCTTCCTTGCGGTCGAACATATCCGGCAAGGCCTCATTCACCCGAAAGCTGACAATCCTGACCGAGAAAAGATCGCCATCCATTGCCACCGCCCGGTCAATATTCTTTGTGCCAAGATTGGCATATTTAACCTTTGTCAGCGGGTTCCAGCTAACACGGCCCACAAGGGCTGTGGCACTGCCCAGATAGGCCCGGGCCAGCGCATTTTCCGGCTCTTTCTGCGTTAAATCTTCCAGCAGCTTGATGGCTTTCTTAAGGGCTTTTGAACTGTTTTCAAGGCGGCCTTCTTCGTGTTTTTCAACGGCTGCCAGCAATTCCGGGTGAGCCTGAACAGCCGGATCATCAAGCGGTCCGGTGCCCGTTTCATCTGCCAATACCGCAAGCGGGCTGTTCAGGGCAGCCACCAGACAGAATATTTTCAAGACAGCGGAGACCAAGGCCAGATTGAACGGTTTTAGCATAGGAAATCTCCGAATATTTTTGCCAAAGAGTTCTTACTTATATAGCAGAAGTATCATCACTTTCAAGTTGAAGCCACCCGATCTTCAATAAATGGGCAATCGCATGCAGGCTGCGGAGTTGCGGCTCGCCCAGAATTCGTGCGATATCTGCACCAGCCAGGGTCAGAGGCTTTGCGCTATGATCCGCAGAATCACCGGCTTCTGCGGAGGTCCTTGTAAATTCTTCAGCCAGCAGAGCAATGGAATCAGAGGGCGGGAAAATCCGCTGTGCATAGGAAAAGAGCGGGTCTTTGATTAAAGATTGATGGGTTGCCTCAACCATATTGGCGGGAGGGCCAACCCAGCTGAACCGATGGGCGGGGCCAAGATTGACCGTCGGAAACTGCTGAAAGAGGGTGAAGGGGTCGGGACTTTCCGGCGCATGAGACGGTGCACGGCTTAACCGGTGCTGCCAGTTTGTGCTTTTCTGGGCCTGATCCCGGATGCGGTCAAGTTCTCCCCAAAGGTCCTGATAGCGTTGATAGACGATCTTCCAGTCGTATTCTTCCTGCGCTCGCTTGCGTGCGGCCTCGCCCATGGTCTTGCGCAAGTCGGGGTTCTGGATCAATGTTTCCAGAAAGCTGGTGAGGTCTCCAATATCAATAGCCGTCAGTTGGCAAGCCAGTCCGCAATAATTGTCATAATTATCCAGCCCGCTTTCAAAGGCTGCTGCCAGCCCGGTGCCAGAGCCACCTTCTGGCTGGTAGGTTGCAACCCGAAAGCCATCGGTTCCATGGCGCACACTGTTGCGGTAACCATTCCAGTCACTGACAATCACGGGCAAGCCAGCTGCCATACCTTCAATCGGGGTGAGGCCAAAGGATTCCTGAATATTGTCGGAAAGCGACACAAAAATATCGGAGGCCGCATAGCTTTGATTGCGCACGGTTGCTTTTCGGGCATCGAGGAACAGAACCCGCACATTGGGGGCATAGGCTTCTGCCCCGCGCTTGAAAGCCTGTTCGATTGCGCTATTGGCGAACCAGCCACTCATGATCAGGGTGATCTTGCCGCTGGTCCGTTCAGCCGCCAGGTCTTGCAAGGCCTTATAGAGCGCGAAGGGATGTGCCTTGGCATGAAAGCTGAGCCGACCCAGAAACATGATTGCAATATCTTCTTCTTCAAGCTGGAGGGCGGCACGGGCAGAAAATCGTTCAGACTCGGTGAAATGATAGTCACTGGTATGTATGCCGAGCGGGATGATAGGCAGCTGCGGCAAGGTCATCTTGAGTTCTGGTCCAAAACGCCAGCGCAGGTAATCGCGCTCGCTTTCAAAGAGTTGTTTGACCACTTCTCCAACGGCGCGGGAGGTCAGGATCAAGGCATCCCACGGCATGACGGGGGCGTGCATCAGTTCGCAGACTCCGCGCATGGCGGCGGCTGAAGACATTGTATGCGTCACACCGGTCAGACTATAGGCGGTTGCCCCGGTGCGCAGGCGCAAATTGGCCTGGGCTGAAAAATTGGGCTGCGGCATATGGAGGTTCCCAACCTCGCGCAGCTTGTGCCACTGGCTGGCTGGAATCCAGCCCATCAGCGTATTGGGGCGCAATTCCTGAATATGGGCGCGAAAGGCATCGACCGCATTGGCCCGATCCGGTCCAAAGCCATAGATTGGTTCATTATCGCCAAGGCCGTTGAGAGCCGCACGCAGGAAACTTTCGCCTGCGGCTTGACGGCCCATCAGTTTGGCGCGGTCGGTGCGATAGCCATCGGCTTCATAATAAATAGCCGCCCGTCCGCTATAGGGTGCCGCAGCCGATGATGAATCGGACATTGAAAGAGGAATCTTTACAGAATCATCGACCATGGCTTAGCAAATCCTTATTCAAAAGTATCACAATCATACCTACTGAAACAAGCCAAGAAGCGTGCGGGTTGCCTGTAAAACCGGCTGGCTGAGTTCCCGCGCCCGTTCAGCCCCCTGGCGCAGGTTCTGGTCAATCGAATCTTTATCTGTCAAAAGCCGCTTGAGTTCAGCACTGATCGGCGCAATGACGGCTATGGTCAGGTCACTGAGCCGGGGCTTGAAATAGGAAAATGTTTTTCCAGAAAATTCATTGATTGTCTGTTCCATGGATTGTTCGCAAAGAGCGGCATAAATCGTCAATAGATTAAGGGCCTCTGGCCGCCCGGCAAGCTCGGCCAGCGTTTCAGGCAAAGCGTCCGGGTCGGTTTTGGCCTTACGGATTTTCATTTCAATCAATTCCGGTGGATCGGTCAGATTGATACGGCTTAAATCCGACGGATCAGACTTGGACATTTTGCGTGTGCCATCGCGCAGGGACATGACCCGCGTGGCCTCCCCAAGCACCAGAGGCTCAATCAGGGGGAAAAAGTCAGGGGCCTGCCAGTCGTGATTGAATTTCTGGGCAATATCGCGGGCCAGTTCCAGATGCTGTTTTTGATCATCCCCGACCGGGACATGGGTGGCGCGGTAAGCCAGAATATCTGCTGCCATCAGATTGGGATAGATAAACAGACCGCTGGAGGCCGCTTCGCGGTTTTTGCCAACCTTGTCCTTAAACTGGGTCATGCGGTTGAGCCAGCCCAAGCGTGATACGCAGGTAAAATACCAGGAAAGTTCGGCATGATCCGGGTTTAAGGATTGATTGAACAGAATATGGCGTTGCGGATCAACCCCGCAGGCTATCAGGGCCGCAGCGACGGCGCGGGTTTTATCGGCCAAGGTTTCGGTATCGGGATCAATAGTCAGCGCATGTTGATCAACAATACAATAGATACATTCGTAAGAATCCTGAAGCTTCACCCAGTTGCGAATGGCCCCCAGATAATTGCCAAGGGTCAGCGTACCTGTCGGCTGGACGCCGGAAAAAATGCGGCGGGTCGGAGCTTCGGGATAAACCGCAGTAGACATCATTCACCGGGCATTACTCTGCCGGACGCAGGTTTTTAACGGTTTCATCATCGGGCAAATAATCTGCGCCATCTTGATAGGTCCAGTCCACCATCCGCGGTCGTCCGTCTTCAACCTTCAAGGTGCCAACAAAGGCCCCCATGGTTGATTGATGGTCTTGCGGGCGGAAATAAATCGTTCCGACCGGACTGTCAAATTCCAGCCCCTTGAAGGCGTCAACAAGCCTTTCTGTCTCGCTGGAACCTGCCCGGTTGATGGCAGCCGCAACCGCCAAAAGCGTATTATAGCCAACCAGCGATCCGGCGCGTGGGGAATCACCATACGCATTTTGATAGGCGGTTAAAAAAGCATCATGTTCCGGGGTATTGATCGCATACCAGGGATAGCCCGTGACTTTCCAGCCTTCCGGGGCCTCGTCCTTTAACGGGTCGATATATTCCGGCTCGCCAGACAACAGGCTGACTGTAAATTTATCGTCAAAAAAGCCCCGGTCACTGCCTTCACGGACAAATTTGATCAGGTCTGCGCCAAAGGTGACATTAAAGATGGCTTCGGCGCCGCTGGCCTGAATAGCCAGCACTTCTGCCGCCGCATTGATCCGCCCCAAGGCTGGCCATTGTTCGGCAACAAAACTGGCATCCGGGTTTTGTGCCTGTAAAAGCTGTTTGAAATTTGCCACGGCTTCCTGACCATAGGCATAATTCGGGGCCAGAGTCGCCCATTTGGTTTTGCCGGATTGTGCGGCGATTTCAGCCAGCATGGCGGCTTGCATATAGGTCGAAGGCCGCAGCCGGAAAGTATAGCGATTGCCGTTTTTCCAGACCAACGAATCTGCCAGCGGTTCGGCAGCCAGATAAAGCTGCTGGCGGGCTTTGGCCCAGGAAGTGAGAGCCAGTCCGACATGCGAATAAAAAGACCCGGTGATCAGTGCCACCTCACCATCGGCGGTTAATTCATCAGCAATCCGCACCGCTTCGCCGGGATCGCCTTTATCATCGCGAAAAACCACCTCAAGCTTCTGCCCGTCCAGAACCCCGCCTGCTTCATTGACTTCTTCAAGAGCCAACTCCATCCCCTGCCGATAGGGCTCGGTGAAGGCCTTGATCTTGGCATAGGAATTGATGTCACCAATGCGGATGGTTTTGCCCTCTTGCGCTATAGCTCCCGATATAAGAGCATGCAAAACAGCAAAAGACGTTATTGCCTTTAAAAGACCATTGACTGATAATCCAGCCGCTTTGAACTGTACCCCAGATGTCATCATATATTCTCCAGAAGATAGAAATTTTATCGCGCGGCAAGGCTGGAGAAAATGCCAACTGGTGATTCAGCAGGCTCTATTCGTCCTCGCTCTCACCCTTCTTGACCTTGACAACGTCATTCACATCATCTCCGTCATCAATGTCCCTGGTGTCCTCAAGCACACCCTCGTCATTGCCATCAATATCGGCCTCCAACTCAACGTCAAGATCATCATCCGTCTGTTTAACCGTCGCCTCCTCCGCCTGAGCCAAAGTCTGCCGATTGCGCTTCAGCCGAATAGCTTGCTCCGGGTCAAATGGCGCCTCACACGCAGGGCAAATGATCGGATCACGCTGCATATCATAAAATTTCGCGCCACAGCTCAGACATTGACGCTTTAATCCCCATTCCGGTTTCAATTATCTACTCCTTGTAAATGATCAATCCTTAAATGACCGTGTATATCTGTCTCGCAAAAGATGGCAGTTTCTATCAAGGCCCCTTTCCAGCGTCAAGCATAACAAAGGCCCGGATCAAGTTTATCAGCTTAAATCTGCCAATCATACCTGATGAACAGGGCAAAAAAAGCTGGAGCGACCAGACTGGCGCATGCGGATAATCTCGCCAGAGCAATCCGGGCGCGGACAGGGCTCTCCCTCCCGGTCATACGCAGCAAAGGAATGCTGAAAGCGGCCAAGGCTGCCATCAACCAGGCGATGATCGCGCAATGTTGCCCCTCCGGCCTCAATCGCCCGGGAAAGAACCGCGCGTACGGCTTCTAAAAGATCGCTAATCTGGGCCATGGACAGACTATTTGCTGGCCGGTCAGGCGCAATCCCGGACTCCCATAAAGCCTCAACCGCATAGATATTGCCAATCCCGGCAATGATGCTCTGGTCCAGAAGCAAGGCTTTGATCGGGGCTATGCGCTTTTTAACCGACTCATAAAGGACAGGTGGCGTTAATGCCGGATCAAAAGGCTCCATGCCAAGGACTGCCAGCGATGGTCTTGCCAGAATTTCCTGCTTCCCGGCAAGATCAATCACCCCGAAGCGGCGCGGGTCATTATAAATCAGCCAGTTCTCTGCGCGGTTTTTGCTGTGATCAGGCCAAAGCGATAAAACCAGATGATCATGTTTTTGTTGTTCACCCCGTTGATCGCTTTCATAGCGGAAGGCCCCGCTCATCCCCAGATGAGCCAGCAAAGTCTGATTATTTTCAAGCTGGAATAATAAATATTTTGCCCGCCGCTCAACCTCGATAATTTTTTGCCCATATAGTGAAGACAGTGATGGCACTTCCCGGCGCAAAGCTTTGCCGCTTGTCCAGACTGTGGCAATGGTTTGTCCAACCAGTTTGGGCCGTAACCCGCGCCGGACGGTTTCAACTTCAGGCAATTCTGGCATATTTGAACAGACAGAATGCGCGCAGCTTACAAAACTTCACGCAAAATCTGCATAACGGTCAAGCGGGTGGTCAAGCTGGCCAGTCCGGTGATCGCAATCGGCAAAAGCAGCAGAAAAAACCAGTGAATCGGGCCCAGGACCAGAAGCGGCGGCGGGGTTGGCAAAGACAAACCATGGCCGACGATCAGAATAATTATCCCGGCAACCAGCAGGCCAGCGAACCCGCCGAAAAGTG
Source organism: Alphaproteobacteria bacterium (assembly GCA_965229605.1). Lineage (GTDB taxonomy): Bacteria > Pseudomonadota > Alphaproteobacteria > CBDDJK01 > CBDDJK01. Next base: position 385,681 of record OZ245892.1, read on the forward strand.
AAATCTTTTCAACCTGCGACTGAATTTGCCGGGCAATATAACGATCCTGCGCCCCGATAAGATGCAAAAGATCAATCGCCTGTCGATGATTGGCCAGCCCGGCCAATGTCACCAGAACCGTGATCATACCGGCTGCCAGCGCGGCCACAGCGATACATCCGGCCGCAATCAATGTCAGCCCGTCAAGAAAGGACAGGATTTTCACCCGCCAAAGTCCTTGATCATTAAGGCGAGCTTCCGGGGCTTCTTCCATAAGGCGCAGCCGCAAACGGTCAAGATCCGGGGGATTTTCTAAATCCGGGACAATCGTGATAATGCGTGGAAGCGGCAGCGTGCCATTGCCAATATCTTCGCCAAGCCAGGGTTTGATCAGCGCAATCATATCACTTTGGCTCAAGGCCCGTGCATCCAGCACCCCCGGTTCACTGATCAGGACCGCCAGAATACGGGCCATCCGGCTTTCTTGTCCAATGGTGGCTTCGCTGATGGTTTCGCTGCCGAATGCGGCAGGCGGAAGCTGCACAGTCACGGCTTTTGCCAGGGCCACACGCCAGCGTTCTTCAAAATCGCTAAGGGCAAAAACCGCCCCAAGGGCCAGGGCGGCAAGAAACGTCATGGTGCCGATGGCCCAGGGGGCCAGACGTGCCGCCGCATTGGACTGAAAAGGAATATCAAGCGGGGTGTTGCGCTTGCGAGTGAGTGAAAAGATCATCAGCGGTTTTTCATAGGGATGAATAATTTATCAGAGTCAATCGTTCAAGTCTGCCATCCGAATCTGGCGGCCTTCCAGATGGATATGGACCGGGTCCAGTTTGCGGATAAGCTGCGGGTTATGGGAAGCAATGACAATCGTTGTCCCGTCCTTGTTCAGGACTTTAAATAACTCAAGCAAGCGCGAAGCCAGCCGGTCATCCAGATTTCCGGTTGGTTCATCTGCCAGCAGCAATTTAGGCCGGGCGACCAGCGCGCGGGCAATGGCGGCGGCCTGTTGCTGCCCGCCAGATAAAAAGGGCGGATAGGACCCGGCCTGATTTCTTAATCCGACCCAGGCCAGAAGGTCTGTGACAAATTCCATGATATTGCGTTCGTTTTCACGGGCAATCCGCAACGGCAGGGCGACATTGTCAAACAGGGTAAGATGATCCAGCAAGCGGGAGTCCTGAAAGACAACCCCGATCTTGCGGCGAATGGCACTGCGTTCATTGCGGCTCATGGTTGCGGCATCCTGGCCGAAAAGCGACAGGCTGCCCCGCGAAGGTTTCCGGGCCAGATAGAGAAGGCTGAGCAGCGATGACTTGCCCGCCCCGCTTGCGCCACTCAGGAAATAGAAGGACCCGGCCTTTAAATAAAGATTGATATCATGGAGGATTTCAACCCCGCTGACATAGCTGAGCCCAACAGACTGCAGCGTGGCAATGGCATTATTGGAAATATTGCCGGTGTTGCGGCTGGCCGGGAAGGACTCGCCCGGCCCCTCAACGCCCAAATTTTTGCCAGTGGAGGGGCGACGAAAGGGGGCAGCCGCCGCCTGTGCACGCCGATGAACCTGTGTGTTAGCACCGGGTCTGATCTCGTCATGGTCGTCTTCTGGCCCAATTTCTGACTTGGTGCCACTAAAAATCTCTCCGTCCTGTAGCCAGGACGAAATATCGTTTAAAGGACGTTTTTTGCGCGTCTTGTTACCGGCATCATTCATCTTTTAGCCCCCCTTATCGGGATACCCGTGACGGAGGCTTGGGCGGCAGACCTTCAAGCATAACGGCATTATCATCGGATATACTTTGCGGTTCATCAATTTTGACTTCATCAACCTTTATCTCATCCATTTGTATAGGCCCCGCAGTTTGCGACTCATCAACGGCGGCTGCCATTCTTTGTTGCAATCTCTCTCGATAGTTTTCAAAATTCACAAGATTTTGATCTTTCAAAATACGGCCAGTTGGCATTTTAACTTTCACCGGATTCACCTGTTTTCCATTATACAGGATTTCATAATGAAGATGCGGGCCGGTCGAACGACCCGTTGACCCGACCTGCCCGATGGTCTGATATTGAACAACCCGCGCCCCGGTTCGCACAGAAATACGATGCAAATGCGCATAAGCCGTTGCATAGCCATTGCCATGACGAATACGGATATATTTGCCATAACTGCCCTTGCGTCCAGCAAAATCGACAATCCCGTTGCCTGCGGCATAAATCGGAGTGCCGGTCGGGGCGGCAAAATCAACCCCTTTATGCATCTTTGTATAGCCCAGAATAGGGTGCTTGCGCTGTCCATAGCCGGAACTCAGGCGGGCCCCGTCAACCGGGGTTCGCAACAGCCCCTTTCGTGCGGTTTTGCCAATGGCATTAAAATATTCGGCGAATCCTCCTGCCTGATCAGAGGCCGAAGGATTTTCAGGATCAAACCGATAATAGGTCAAGGTTTTCCCCGATAAAGTCAGACTTGCAATCATAATCGGCCCGCGATCAATCATATTTCCAGCCTGGTCAAGCCCGGCGCGATAAAAAAATTCAAAGCGATCGTTGCGTCTTATATCGCGCTGAAAATCGACATCAAACGAAAAAATGCGAATAGATTGCTGAATAATCGACGGCGGCACCCCGGCTTTGACCGCATCCACATAAAGCGAGGTCGTGATCTCTCCTTGTGCATATTTTTCAACAATTTCCCGGGGCAGGTCAACCGTCTGCGCGCTAAAGATTCCATCATCGGTGCGGTGAACCCAGGCTTCGCTGGCTGTATCCACTTCAATGCGCAGACTGTAAAGGGCGGCATCCTCCGACAAAGCAACTGTCAGTTCCTGACCGGGCTTCAAACGTTTTGGATTGAAAACCGGGGTTAAGGCTTTGATCGCCGCCACCCGGTCCTGCGCCGTCACATTGGCTTGCTGTAACAGCACATCCAGTGTTTGGCCGCGTTTGACGTTTAATGTCTGGCGGGTGATCGAAGGCCCGGGTGGGGGCAGGCTGGAAAGCTGCTCAACCGGCGAAAGCGCAAAAGATTCCGGGGCCTGATTCTGTGATTGATCGTCTGATTGAACAGGGGCTGATTCAGTAATAACCGGACTTTCATCTGGCGATGGGGTCGAAAAACGCATGGCAAACCCAAGGCCAACCAGCAGAAACAGGCCCGCCAACAAAATAGCCGGACGGCGGCCCCATTCTCCCAGCAAGCCGATAAATTTCATCCAGACTTTTCCGGCCAGAATAGCCAGGCCCAGCCATCCTTGCGGTTCGGGCAGATCAACGGTCTGCAAATAATCGGGGCTGCCAGAAGCGGTGCTTTTCTTTTTAGACAATGTTCAGATAGGGGTATTTTTAGCCAAGAGATCGCTTTTCCCGGAAATCCAGTGACAGAGGTCAGATTCGCTGTCACATAAATCTTCGATTACGATGAAATGATCGCGATTCGGGGCTTTTATCAAGGTTGTTTCCACGCCCAGCCCGGCCCAGATGTTGGAAAGCAGGGCCGATTGGCGGATAAATTCGGGTCGTTCATCGGCACCGACCCAGGTCGTCAAACGCCAGCTACCGGCCCCTGCAAAAGGTTTTAAAAGGGCGGGGCTTTCCTGCCGGGCCAGTTTGGGGGTGATGCCGACAGAATGATTGAGGTCGGCCCCGATCAGCGGACGCAAATCATGCAGCCCGCTTATTGAAATGATATGAGCTACCTTTCGGCGTATGCTTGCAGAAAGCAGGGACGGCGCAGAGCCCAGCCGGGTGACCAGATGCCCGCCAGCCGAGTGACCACAGAGCGTCATCGGCAAATCGGGATAGCATCGGGCCAGGAAGTCAGTGGCGGTTGCGAGTGTTTGTGCCATGATTGGCAGGGAAACCTTTGGAGCCAGAGGATAGGACGGAAGGGCAACAATCCAGCCAAGAGCAGTCAAACCTTTTGCCAGAAAGCTAAAATCTGAGCGATCAAAAGCCTGCCAGTAGCCGCCATGGACAAATATAAACAGGCCTTTTGGTGAAGTTTGATCCGTTGGAGGATAGAAAATATCGCAACAGAGTCTGTCGGGGGTTATATCGCCCCAATTTTTGTGCCAGCGTTCTTTTGCCTTTTGCGCGTAAAATATATCAAGATCGGATGAGGGCCGACGGGTCTTGCGAAAAGCGTTCGAACGTTCGGGCCAGCTTGCAATAATCTGGTCGGCATTTGCGCAGTATTTTTTATTGCTATAGGCGTCTGTCCAATCCTCAATTCTGGGAAAATGATCAAACTCCATTGTCCTTATGCCTGTTTGTTTATTATTTGGGCGTGCTTTTCAGAACCCGGTCAAAGATATGGTCGATACGTCTAAGATGAAAGGCGATATCACAACATTGATCGATATCTTTTTCGGAAAGATATTCGGTGATGCCTTTATCCTGCTTGAGGGCTTTTGAAAAATCCAGTTTGTTTTTCCAGCATTCCATCGCCACTTTTTGCACCAGCCGATAGGCCGCTTCCCGTGAAGCTCCGGCCTGGGTCAAGGCCAGCAGAATACGCTGTGAATTATAAAGGCCAGATTGCTGGTCCAGGTTGCGCTGCATGGCGTCGGGATAGACAATCAGATTTTCAATGACTCCGGCCAGCCGGTGCAGGGCAAAATGAAGATGGGTTGTCGCATCCGGGCCAATGCCGCGCTCGACCGAGGAATGAGAAATATCGCGCTCATGCCATAAGGCGACGTTCTCCAGTGCCGGGGTGACGCTGCTGCGAACCAGACGCGCCAGCCCGGTCAGATTTTCGCTAAGCACCGGATTGCGCTTGTGCGGCATGGCAGATGAACCTTTTTGCCCGGCAGAGAAAAATTCCTCGGCCTCTCCAAGTTCGGAGCGCTGGAGGTGACGGATTTCAATGCTTAGATGCTCAATCTGGCTGGCAATCACACCAAGCGTCGCAAAAAAAGCCGCATGACGATCACGCGGAATGATCTGGGTGGAGACCGGCTCCACCTTCAAGCGAAGTTTCTTGGCAACATAGGCCTCAACCTCTGGCGGGATATTGGCAAATGTGCCAACCGCACCCGACAGGGCAAGGGTGGCAACTTCGGCTCGCGCAGAATGCATCCGCTTGAAAGCTCGTTGAAATGCCACATAATGACTCAGCAATTTCAAACCAAAGCTCAAAGGCTCGGCATGGATGCCATGCGACCGCCCCATAGAAGGCGTGCGTTTATGCTCAAGTGCCCGCTTCCTCAACGCAATCAGCAAACGCTCAAGCGCACTCAAAATCAAATCACTCGCTTCCGTCAGCTGCAACGCAAAGGCACTGTCCAGAATATCCGAAGAAGTCAGACCTTGATGCAAAAACCGCGCATCCGGCCCAATCTGCTCAGCAAGCTCGGTCAAAAAAGCAATCACATCATGTTTGGTTTCAGCCTCAATCGCCGCAATCCGCGCAATGCGCTCCGGCGTATAAGGAATATCCCCCTTCTCCCAAATCGCTTTTGCCGATTCAGCCGGAATCATCCCAAGCTCGGCCATTTTATCGCCCGCATGCGCTTCAATCAAAAACCATAAACGCAGCCGATGCGCCGGTTTCCAGAGTTCCTGCATTTCAGAACGCGCATAGCGCGGAATCATCGTCCCTCTCCTTTTATTCTACACGCTTTACAGGGTGAAGCGATGCTTTACCACGAAACCCAGCTTTTGCGGCCAAAGTTATGTTTGGCTTCAATCGTGCGGACCGTGCCAGTGCGTGAGCGCATGATAATCGTATGCGTCCAGGCCCCTTCAGCAAAAACCCGCACCCCTTGCAGCATTGCCCCGTCCGTAACCCCGGTGGCAGCAAACATCACATCGCCATGTGCCAGCTCGTCCAGCTTATATTTACGATCCAGATCAGTGATGCCACATTTATCAGCACGCGCGCGTTCGGTATCATTGCGAAAAACAAGACGACCCTGAAACTGCCCCCCCAGACAACGCAAGGCGGCACAAGCCAGCACCCCTTCCGGTGCTCCGCCAATGCCTGCATAAAGATCGACCCCGGAATTGGGGTTTGAGGCCGCAATCACCCCCGACACATCGCCGTCATTGATCAGCATAATCCGCGCCCCGGCTTCGCGGGCCTTGGCAATTTTCTCATGATGGCGGGGCCGGTTTAAAATACAGACCAGCAGATCGTTAACCGGCTTGTCCTTGGCCTTGGCAAGGTTTTGCAGATTTTCAACCATATCGGCATCCAGATCCACCACATCAGGCGGCAAATTCGGGCCGACCGCAATCTTGTCCATATAGACATCCGGCGCATTCAAAAACCCGCCTTGCTCGGCAAAAGCCAAAACCGCCAGCGCATTTGACCCGCCAGTTGCGGTAATCGTGGTGCCTTCAAGCGGGTCAAGGGCTATATCAATTCGCGGGCCATTGCCTGTCCCCACACGCTCCCCAATATACAGCATCGGGGCTTCATCGCGTTCGCCCTCTCCAATCGCGATCACACCGTCAATGTCCAGGCCGTTCAAGGCCGTGCGCATGGCATCAACCGCCGCCTGGTCAGCCGATTCCTCATCACCCCGCCCCATCCAGCGCGAGGCCGCAAGCGCGGCCACTTCCGTCACCCGACAGGCATCAAGCGCAAGGTTTCTGTCAGACACTTTCGTTTCACTGGTCATCACTCTGTCCTTTTTGTGGTAAAATATTGGCATCGTTCAGCGACTGCTGATGAATTTTTGCCAGTTCTATATAATGCGGCACGGTCCACCGGATCAATTCTTTATCCCGATCAGTCAAACGGCGCAACGGGCGCGCGGGCCAGCCCGCCCATAACCAGCCCGATGGCACGGTTTTCCCCGGCGTGATCATCGCCCCGGCCGCAACCATTGCGCCTTCTTCAACAACCGCCCCGTCCATCACCATTGATTTCATCCCGACAAAAGTCCCTTTCCCCAAATGGCAGGCATGAATAAGGGCCATATGACCAATCGTCACATCATCCTCAATCAGTGTTGGCGGGCCGTTGGTAGCGGTATGGACCACAGTTCCATCCTGAATATTAACCCGCGCGCCGATTCGCACATGATTCACATCGCCGCGAATCACGGTGCCGGGCCAGATATTGGTTTCAGCCGCAATTTCAATATCGCCAAGCAAGGTCACGCCCGGGGCAATAAAGGCCTGTTCATCGACTTTTGGCCAAAAAGAATCAAAGGGATACAGGGGGGAATATATCGCCATGCTGCGCTTTCAAATAAACCATTTTCAACGGGAGAGATTAAATCGCTCTCTTGTATCAGAGCCGCCGGTATCTTGCTATAAAAAAGCCATCGCATCCGGCAAGGTCTTCTGGCACATTGACGGGGGTGGAATCGGGCCAGATTTTAATTGTTCCCTCCGTGCTGAGGGAGTTTTGAAAGAGCGGTGGCAGCTGTTCAGGTGTGATCGGGTCCGGTTTAAGAAGGTTGGAAAGATTTTGCCGCACCCAGCGATCCTGTCCTTCACCTTCGGCATGGCCAAGCGAGCAGACACTATAAATCAGCTGACCACCGGGGCGCACCAACCGGGCCGCCGCCGATAATAAGTGCCGTTGCAGATCGCAAGTTTTCTTTGCGTGATCCGGACCATCGCGCCGCAGCCGTAATCCGATTTCAGGATGACGGCGCAAGGTGCCGGTTGCGCTACAAGGTGCATCAAGCAAAATACCATCAGCCAGTTTGCCATTTAACCTATCAGGTGAAAATGTAAGAACATCGGCAAGAATCGGTTCAGCAGAAAGCTGGCAGCGGGCCAGATTTTCTTGCAAGCGCGACAAGCGGGCCGGGTTATTGTCAATCGCCTGGACGCTGGCTCCGGCTGCGCTTAATTGCAGTGTCTTGCCGCCCGGTGCCGCACAAAGATCAAGAATTTCCTGCCCGGTTAATGGAGCGGTGAATAGAGTGGCGGGCAGGCTGGCAGCAATATCCTGCACCCACCAACCGCCCTGATCATAAAAGGGTAAATCCTGAACTGAAACACGCTGGTCAGCAGACAGGCGCAGATGGCGGGGCGCAAAGGAAACGTGGGGGATATCCAGAGCCGCTTCCATCTGTTCCCTTGTTGAGACTGATTTAAAGGAGAGATCAAGATGCGGCGGCTGGGCCAGATAGCTTGCCAGATTTTCAGCCCGCTCTTGCCCCAGCGCATCGACCCATTCTTTTTGCAGCCAGCCGGGCCAATGCGATAGAAAGGAAGCAGGCAAAGAGGATGAATCATCTTTAGCCAGTTTGCGCAAAACCGCATTGACCAGCCCGCTAAACCCGCCAAGGCGACAGGCGCGGGTCAGGCCGGTATATTCTTTGACCACCGCATAAGAGGGTGTGGACAGAAAACAAAGCTCAGCCAGCCCCAGACGCAACAGCCAGCGCAGTCGGCGACCAGTCTCGCCGCCGGGCCAGTGCTTTACAAAAGGGTCTATTTTACAATCCAGCCGCCCGTACTGGCGCAAAACATATAACACAAGCGTGCGGATAAAGGCCTGATCCCGTGTGGAAAGTCCTGAAAACCCTTTTTGCGCTACCAATGCCTCCGCCAGAGGGCGCGGGCGCATTTCCAGATTTTCAAGGGCTTTCAGGGCAAGGTGACGGTTATTTGCCGTTTTTGGGGATCGCCTCTGAATGGTCACTCCACGGTCTCGCCAGGGTCAAGGCCCCATGTTGCATCGCGCTTGACCCAGCCATCATAGCCAGAAATCGACACATAGCACCAGACGGCTTCGCAGGTTTCAATCCGCCCGGTAAGGCCAGGCGTCAGCCGCGCCACCGCAGGGGCGGTATCGGCAGCCAGACGGCGCATAACGGTTTCGCGCATAATCAGCAGCCCGCGCCGGGAGGACAAGGCCATATTGTGAATCCATCCCTCGGCCCCTTCCCAGTCCCGAATTTTACGCCAGACTCCGTATTCTGCGATCACCTGCACCGGAACATTTGACTGGCGATAAACCCAGGAGATCGGATAGCTTGTCCCCGGCCCGGCCCGGACATTGGATTCTTTGGCCTGAACCGATACCATGCGCGGCAAAGGCAGACTGGTGCTGCGGTTTGAGGATTGCTGGGCTAAAGCCTCCCCCAATAGACCAAATCCCCACAAACAAAATAGACATCCGCAAAGAACGCGGAAAATAGTCTGCTTATTAAAAAATTTTGTCATTCACTCGGCGGCGGTCAAGATCATCACTATGATCAATCAAGATCGTCAATATGGTCAATATAGCGCAGACCAGTGGCTTTTAATCGGTCGCGCATCGAAAAAATATCAAGCGTCAATTCGCCTTTTGCCAGCCGCGCACGGGTTTTTTCTTCATCGGCTTCGCGTTGCCGGGATAGTTCCAGAATCCGCCCGGCCTGCTTGCGGGCAACAACCGTCACCCCGTCATCATCAGCCACAATCACATCGCCGGGATGAACCAGCTGCCCGGCACACACAACAGGCACATTGACCGACCCCGGCGTATTTTTCACCGTTCCGCGCGATGACACGGCTTTCGACCAGACGGGAAATTTCATCTCGCGCAAAGTGGCTGTATCGCGCACCCCGGCATCTATAATCAGGCCCTGAACGCCCTGCGCTTGTGCCGAGGTCCCCAGAAGGTCCCCGAAAAATCCATCATCATTCTCGGTGGTGCAGGCAACAACCAGAATATCCCCCTTCTGGCAAAACTCCAGAGCCACATGAATCATCCAGTTATCTCCCGGCTCGGCCAGCACCGTCACCGCCGTCCCGCCAATCCGTGCGCCCGCATAAATCGGACGCATATAAGGCCGCATATAGCCTATCCGGCCTTGTGCCTCATGCACCGTCGCGGCCCCGCATTCGCCAAGGGCTTCCGCCAGATCAAACGGCGCACGATGAATCTTTCTAACAGCAATTGAATCCATGAAAACTCCTTATATCATACCTGCATTTTGTTCAAGACAGGCCGATTATCTGTAACCAGATCAGGTCTTGCCTTTACTCGCTTCCTCCGCCACCAGTTCTTTCTTGGACAATTTGCCTATCATGGTTTTCGGCAATTCATCCCTGAATGCAAATTCCCTCGGCATCTCGATCTTCGACAAACGGTTTTCCAGAAAAGCCCGTAACGCCTCGGCATCCAGATTCTCATGGCCGGGGGCGCGCTTGATAAAAGCCTTCGGAGCCTCCCCGCGGTAATCATCCTTCACCCCGATCACCGTCACCTCCATCACGCCAGGATGCTCATACAGCGCATCCTCAATATTGCGCGGATAGACATTGAACCCCGAACAAAGAATCATATCCTTCAACCGGTCAACAATGAAAATAAATCCTTCCTCGTCCATCACGCCAACATCGCCTGTGCGCAGATAGTCATCTTGAAGGGTTTCCTCTGTTTCCTCCGGACGCTTGTAATAGCCCGCCATAACCTGCGGACCCTTCGCACAAATCTCTCCGCGTTTGCCAGCCGCAACGGTTTTCTTTGAATCATCAAGATCGCGAATCACAATTTCTGTCTGCGGAAGGGGGCGACCGATTGATCCATCGCGATAATCGCCTGTAAAGCTGTTGACGGTCAAAACCGGACCCGACTCACTCAAGCCATAGCCTTCAACCAGCCGCACACCTGTTTTTTCAATAAATTCCTGACGCAAGGCGGGCGGAAGCGGTGCCCCACCGGAAATACAATAACGCAGGGCAGAAAGATCAAGCGTTGCCAGTTCAGGCGCACGGACCAGAGCTGTATAAAGCGTTGGCACGGCTGGAAAACAGGTCGGCTGGTGGGTTTTGATGGCTTTTAATGTTTGCTTCAATTCAAAGCGCGGCAGCAAAACCAGCTTTGCCCCAAGCGATATGCCAAGATTCATCAAAACCGTCATGGCAAAAACATGAAAGAACGGCAGCACGCATAGAAAAATCTCTTCCCCCTGGCGCACGTCAGGAAGAATCATCTCGCACTGGATGCGGTTGGTCACAAGATTACGGTGGGAAAGCATGGCCCCTTTAGGCTTTCCGGTTGTCCCGCCTGTATATTGCAAGACAGCAAGGTCTTCCGGGTCAATTTCAACCGGCAGAGGCTGTCCGCGCCGTTCAATCAAATCCGTATAATTCAAAATTCTTTCATCAGAAGGCAGACGCGCGATCTCGCGGGACTTTAAAAGCGAGAACAAAATCCGCTTCACTGGCGGCAAGGCGGCGGCAAACGGACAGACGATAAAGGTTGTCAGTTTTTCATTATGAAGCTGTGGAAGAAGCTTTTCTGTGATCTGGGCCAGATCAACGGTGATGATGATTTTCGCTCCGGCATCTGAAATTTGAGAATCAAGCTCTGGCGCAGAATAAAGCGGATTGCAATTCACCACTACGCCGCCAGCCATCAGCACGCCATAATAGGCAACAATACTATAAGGGGAGTTTGGCAGGCAAAGCGCAACCCGGTCCCCTTTCGCCAGTCGCTGCGCTTGCAAGGCAGCAGCCAGGCATCGGGCCTCGTTCCAGATGGTTTGGTAGTCAAAGGTGCGATCCAGAAAATCAACAGCAATCTTGTCTGGAAATTCCTTCACAGTATTTTCCAGCATACCGACTAAATCACGGTAAGGACGCTCGACAAGCGGCGTGTCATTGCGTGCGACCATATTTCCTCTCCCTCTATTTTATGATCAAAAAAGATCAGCAAGCTTCATTGCGGTTCCCATATTGCCCTGAATTTTCAACCGCCCGGTCGAATAGGCCCACATCGGATGAATTTTACCCTCCATCAGGTCAAGGATCACTTGCGGCTTCATAAAAATCGTGCAATCCGGCAAGAGGTCCTCAGCCTCCGGGCGCGATAGCGGATAAAGCTGCGGCGGCTGGCTTTCCGTATCAATGATCATAAGATCAGTCGCCCCCGCATCCAAAGCAATCAAACTGTCCAACCCTTGCGCGCGCGGCAAGGCCTCAGAAATCTTCTGCCTGATCTTCTCCCACAAAACATCATCAGATTCTATCGTTTCTTCTGTCATTTCCATCCCGATTATTTTATAGAGTCATCAGTTTTATATAGATATATGCTTAACTCTGGCTTTTCGAGGTCGGCCTGTTGATATCGGATAAGTTACCCTAATTCAACCGCCCGTATAATCAAGCCTGTATATGTATAATAACCTGTGACCCGTATAATGTATGAGAAGCCTATGAGCGCACACGATAACACCGCAGATAATCCTACCAGCGCGATCCGGTCCGAAAAAATCCTTATCATCGATTTTGGCAGCCAATATACACAGCTGATTGCGCGGCGCCTGCGTGAATCGTCTATTTATTGCGAAATCCACCCCTGCACCCGCACCACCTTTGAAACCGTCAAAGCCTTTAACCCGCGCGGGATTATCTTGTCGGGAGGCCCGGCCTCGGTCTTTATGAAAGATGCTCCGCAGCTGGATATGAAGATTTTAACCATGGGCCTGCCCGTGCTTGGCATTTGCTATGGGTTCCAGCTCTTGATGCAGCATCTGGGCGGGGAGATATCTCCACCGGTTGCGGCTAAGGGGTCAGGACATGAAAATGCAGAAGGACGGGAATTTGGAAAAGCCTTTGTGACATTCAGCCAGAACTCTCCCTTGACCGAAGGGTTGCCGCGCCAAAAACGTGCTCAGGTCTGGATGAGCCACGGGGACCGTGTGGCTCGGCTGGCCCCCGATTTTTCTGTTCTGGCTTCCAGCACCGGGGCGCCGGTTGCGCTGGTCGGAGACGATAAACGCCGCTTTTATGGCACACAGTTTCACCCCGAAGTTGAACATACGCTGGTGGGGCGGCACTTGCTGGATAATTTTGCCCGGCGAATCTGTGGTTGCTCGGGAAACTGGACGATGGGGGCCTTTGTCGATCAGGCAATCGAGGATATCAAAGCCCAGGTTGGTGACAACCGGGTGATCTGCGCCTTGTCCGGCGGGGTTGATTCAGCGGTGACCGCAGCCTTGATCCATCGGGCTATCGGGGATCGCCTGACCTGTATTCTGGTGGATCATGGCTTGATGCGCCGCAACGAGACCTCTGAAATTCTAACGCTTTTCCGTAAAGAGCAGCCCTTGCAGCTTATTCACTGCCAGGCAGAAGACCGCTTCCTGAAAGCCCTCCATCAAGTGCAAGACCCGGAAGAAAAGCGCAAGATTATCGGCCGCACCTTTATTGAACTCTTTGAAGAAGAAGCGAAAAAACTTGGCAATATCAAGTTTCTTGCTCAAGGCACATTATATCCGGATGTGATTGAAAGTGTCTCTTCTCTGGGCGGGCCATCTGTGACGATAAAATCGCACCATAATGTTGGCGGCTTGCCTGAACGCATGAAACTCACCCTGATTGAACCCTTGCGCGATCTCTTTAAAGACGAAGTGCGCCGGTTGGGAGCAGAACTCGGTATTCCGCCGCATATTCTGGGCCGTCACCCCTTTCCAGGGCCCGGCCTGGCTATCCGCATTCCCGGCCCTGTCACCCCTGAAGACTGCGCGCTGCTGCGACAGGTCGATGAAATCTATATCGATGAAATCCGCAAAGCTGGCCTGTATGATAAAATCTGGCAGGCCTTTGCTGTGCTGCTCCCCGTACGAAGTGTCGGGGTCATGGGCGATAATCGCTCCTACGAGCGAGTCACGGCTTTAAGGGCGGTCACCTCCACCGATGGAATGACCGCCGAATTCTATCCGTTCAAACCCGACTTTCTAAACCGCACCGCCACACGAATTGTCAACGAAATCTCTGGCATCAACAGGGTCGTCTATGACGTGACCTCCAAACCCCCCGGCACCATCGAGTGGGAGTAAATTTAATAAGACAAAATTTTGCCTGCATGCGGTACAAACGCCCGCACATTCTGAAGCCATAAATCAGTCATGCCTAAACCTCATGAAAATATCCTTTGTCGACAGAATTAGACGATTAGCTGCCTATCCCTCCTATGCGCTTTATGGGATGGCGCATAGATATATCAAACACTATGAAGGATTTAATTATAATTTCCAAAAAAATGGAGAGGAAAGTTTTCTGGACAAGTTAAGCCATCAAGATATCACGGTGATATTTGATGTCGGCGCAAATGTCGGAGACTGGAGCGAGATTGCTTTAACAAAATTCCATAACGCCACCATTCATTGTTTTGAATTGTCCGAGTCAACCTATAGCACATTACAAACAAAACTCGGGCATGAGAAAAGGGTTGTGTTAAATAACATGGGCCTGTCCGATAATGCAGAGGTCGTTGAATATAAAGACCAAGGCCCCAATTCCAGAAAAAATACCTTGCTGTCCGATGTAAATTTCCATGCTTTGGACAAACCGCCCATCACCAAGAAAGCCGAGCTTTCTACCGGTTCTGAATACTACAAGTCTGCAGGGCTTGAACATATTGATTTGCTGAAAATAGATGTTGAAGGGGTAGAGCATCTGGTGCTTAAGGGCTTTGCAGATCTTCTTGAAAAAGGCAAAATCAGAGCGATTCAATTTGAATATGGCTATTTAAATGGCGATGCAAAATTCCTGATGAAGGATTTTTACAAGATGCTGCAAAATTATGGTTATATCTTGGGACCATTAAAACGGCAGGGTGTGCTCTTTATGGATTTTGACTATTCGCTCAATAATTTCAAATCTGGCCCCAATTATGTCGCTATTCATAAAAGCTGCCCAGAAATCATAAAGGCTGTCCAAGGCTCCCAGCTTATGGGCTTCCCAAGACGGTAAGTCCATATGGTAGTTTGTTTTGGGGCTGTTCTGGATAACTTGATTTTGGACTATTATGGATGGCACGAGTACATTTTGCCAGGGGAATCGCATTAGAAAAATTTGACAAATGACTTCGGATGGATTCTGAGGGTTCCATAACAACATGGAGCCTTACTATGCCAACCTTACAAAGTTATTTCAATGGTTTGGATGATCCGCGCACAGGCAACGCCAAGCGTCACAAGTTCAGTGATTTGATGACGATTAGTCTTCTTTGTGCTCTTTGTGGTGGCGAAACAGCGGTTGATATGGCTGATTTTTGCGTTGCTAAAGAGGATTTTCTTCGCCAGTATCTTGAATTGCCGGGCGGTTTGCCCTGCCATGACACATTTTCGCGCCTGTTTCGTATGATCAAGCCGGACGCTTTTGGAGTTCTGTTCAACAAATTCCGCGAGGACTTTGCGCAAGCACGCGATGAGATAAAAGCTATCGCGATGGATGGGAAAGAGATCCGCCGTGCCTTTGACAAAGCTTCTGAGCAGTCTGGCGTAAACATGGTGACAGCCTTTGCTCATGGTGCAAGGCTTTCACTTGGCATTGCTCAAGGCCAGCGCGGCGGGAGTGAGATTTTCTCCTTGCGTGAGCTTGTCAGCAAGCTGGAACTCAAAGGCATGATGATCACCGCTGATGCCCTTCATTGCCAGCGAGAAACCTGTAAACTTCTGGTGGAAGAGGGCGCGGATTATTGCCTTCAGCTTAAAGGCAACCAAAGGGATATGAAGCAGGATATCATGGCTTTTGTTGCTGATCATGGCACTGATATTGTTGATAGATTTAAGACAGTTGATGGAGATCACGGGCGCATTGAGACAAGGTCGTATGAAGTCTATGACATACCGCAATATCTTCACGACATGCATCAATGGCCACATCTGAAAGCCTTTGTTCATGTTGCGACCAATCGTGAGAAAGACGGCAAAATCAGCCAGTCTGAACGGCTATATCTGTTATCAAAGCAGTTATCGGCCGAAGAAGCAGAAAAGATAATCCGAGGGCACTGGCAGATTGAAAATAACCTGCACTGGACACTGGATATGGTGATGAACGAGGATCAACACCGCGCCAGGAAAGACCATGCCCCCGTCAATTTTGCTGCTCTCAGGCGCATCGCACTCAACATTATCAAGTGCAACAAGGAAAAGGGCTCTAACCGTGTCAAATTCAAACGCGCGGGATGGAGTGATCGCTTCCTCGCGTCACTGCTACAAGATTTTTGAAATGCGATTGCCCTGACATTTTGCACACGGGGCTTGTATAACTCAGCCTAGGATGATAGAGAGCCCACTTGAAAATCTTGGGGCTTGACAACTTTCCACAGATAAATTTGCTGATATCATGTTCATTGTTGTCTCATTTAGTCGAATCGGCTCCAATTGATTAAGCTAAATCAAGTATGGAGTGCCAAATGCTGGAAGGCAGTGATAAATCGAAAAACAAGCCTGATGTGCGCAACGCATATAAAGCTGGGCTGGAAATGCGCGATGAATTTAACACTTTTTTTTCCAAAGAACTACTAAAAGAATTAAGCCCAGACAAGAATAATGCGAGAAAAATAAACGGTTTGCTTAAAAAAGGTGTAGAGGCACTTGGCGGTAAAGTACAAAGCGTTCCTGTCGGACATGAGAAACTGTATTCAGATGATGATAAAATGAATGCGCATCCTTCTGCCTTAAAGTATGACCGTGATGATAAGTTACAGGCTAAAGAGAGTTTTATAATTTATACTCCTGAAGGAGACCATCCTGAAATTGAAAATTGGGCAATTGCGTTTGAATTAGGCCACTATTTTCTCCACCCAAACCGACATGATTGGTATATGGGTGGGGCAGATGGTGTTGATGAGAAATTTAATGATGAAGCAGCCGCTTTTAGCGTTGCGTTTCTTCTTCCTAATGAAGAGGTCAAGAAAAAATATGCTGAATTAACAAAAATCTGTACTGATGAAAATAAAGTAATTTCAAGAATAGCTGACTTTTTTGGAGTATGGGATGATATTGTAAGAAGGCATATAAATAAAATTTGCCGCTAAACTTAAAATAATTCAGCTTTCGTTTTTATAGACTCCTAATGTTTGAAGAAGATATTTTTGTGTTTTATAAAAAGGGTGTGAAAAACGCATCATTAAATTTTAAGTTGCGACTTTTTTTAAGCTTGGATTTTTCAAATTCAACGAATTACAAGCAATCCATACCACCACAATTGTCACCTCAATCTTCATATGCAGGTGCAGATTTAAGTGAAAGCGATAGACCTATTATAAATGGTATGCTTTCAGCAACATCGCCCTGGATTACCCCATTTTCCTATTTTATTTCACAAATTGACAGGGTAATAGATCTTGCGTGGAAACAAGTCGTTGGTTCATTAAACAGCTCTGAGCCGGAAACTCAGCCAAACCCAAGTTTGCTTTTACGCCCTAAATATTGGAAGCCAATTGGTGATGAAGTTGTCTATCAAGTTCGGCTTGTTCATCCATTACAAGTAGCCCTTTGCCTCTATTGCTGGAAAATTGTAACCAGAGAGGTTAGAAAGCAGGTCATAAACTCCAGACCCTTGAACGTGAAGGCAGCAGCTTGGCTGGCTGGATTTCCAATAAATAACTCAGAGTTTGTTGTTGGCGTCACATCTGATGATTGGTCATTTTTAGATCAGCAAAAAGGCTTTCCAACCTCTAACTACAAAACGGACATAATTCATCATATTTTGCCAATTTTATGCAGGCTGGATCAAAAGTTTTTTAACAGATGCATTAAGAATCTATCAAACTTAAGTGCAAATGATGTTAAAAATTATAAGAATATTGCACGCAGATTACAATATAAGCAAATAGATTTTTTAGGTCCGCAGATGGACACTGGCTTTAGAATTGCTGATAAGTCAACGCCCAAAAAAATGATGATATCAGCAGATGTTGCTTACATATTATCAACCTTACTGGCCGGAGAGGTAAAAAAATCATCCGAAGAGGTAAATTCAAATAGAAATGGAGAGATTCCCAAAAAAGAAGCACCTGCAAATGACGCAGAATCTTCTATGACAAAAAACTCAGTTGAGGTAGCCGATAAAGACAGTAATGAAAATTTAGAAGAACAAAATATTATAGAAAGAAATACTATAAGTTTTTGTAAAAATATTTATTCACATCTAGAAAGTGATTTGAAAAAAGTGAAAACTCGCACTTTAGAAACTATGAACATTACTTTTAAAAGTAAAATAGGAGAGATCATTTCCGAAAAGTTAGAACTTTACTATGATGGGCGTTTCCCATTGAAAGGTGTTCGAGAAGGCCGACCATATCCGTTATTTTGGTTAAATGCCGATGAAGAAAATGCAATTGATATTGCAGAGAACAAACTTTCAGAAGACAAAAGCGTTACTTATGAGGATGTTAATGATTTTACTTTCCGCTTTTTGGCACAAAATTATTTAGGGTATAATGAAAAACATCCAACAGAGCCAAAGGAATTACCCTCTTCTGATTCATTTGTTGGCGATGAGTGGTTAATGGTTCCATTTATTCAAGGCCTTAACCTTATTCCCTATCGTTTTAAACGTGCTGCTAAGAAAGAAAATTTAACATGTATCATATCGGCAATGCATAATGCGCATAAAGAAAAAAGGCAAAAAATATTTCAAGGGTTATCTACATCGCATGTTTTGAGCTTATTGAGTTCTGCTTCATCTTCAATGCCTACTGAGAATTTGCCTCAAAAAGCTAAACTTGCTGCTCATGTGAATAGATTGAAATAACCTGTTAATAAACGCGAGCTTTAGGGTAGTTGTTATTTACAATGAGCTGGTGATGCCGCCATCGACATAGATGATCTGGCCATTCACAAAGCTGGAGGCGGTGGAGGTCAGGAAGATGCAGGCCCCGACAAGTTCTTTGACATCGCCCCAGCGGCCAGCCGGAGTGCGTTTGCATAGCCATTCGGTAAAAGCCTGATCAGCGACCAGAGCGGCGGTGAGTTCGGTATCAAAATAGCCGGGGGCCAGTCCATTGACCTGCAAGCCATATTTTGCCCAGTCGGTTGCCATGCCCTTGGTCAGATTGGCAACCGCCCCTTTGGAGGCAGTGTAGGGCGCAATGGAGGGCCGTGCCAAGGCGGCTTGCACGGAACAGATATTGACGATCTTGCCTTCTCCGCGCTCGATCATATGTTTGGCGACCGATTGTCCGACATAGAAGACCGCGTTAAGATTAAGGCGCATCAATTCTTCAAATTTTTCAACAGGAAATTCTTCAAGCTGTTCCCGATATTGCATCCCGGCGTTATTGACCAGAATATCAACGGAGCCAGTATCGGCTTCAAAGCGGTTAACCGCCTTGTTAACAGCGACCGGGTCGGTGACATCAAAACATAATTCATGAATAGTGAAGCCCTTTGCCCGCAGTTGTTCCGCCGCTTCGCGCAGACGGTCAGGGTTTGAGCCATTGACGATGATTTCTGCACCAGCTGCTGCAAGCCCGCTGGCCAGTTCAAATCCGATTCCCCGGCTGGACCCGGTAATCAGGGCGCGCCGTCCAGAAAGATCAAACAGGTTATTATTCACGACGTAGCCTCTTTTGAATAAATTGTTTTGCGTTTTTGTATAGGAGAGGGCTACATACATGTTTGGTTTTTGCCTTGTCAATCTATGGTCATAAAATTCAATCTGTGGTCATGAAATATCGGGATATGGGGGAGAAATTGATAAAATCGGTTGTTTGCTATGGGGCAGAGGACTTGCGGGTTGAGGCCACCAGCCTGCCCGATTTATTGCCGGGTCAGGTGCGTATCGAGGTTGCGGCTGGCGGGATTTGCGGGTCTGATCTGCATTATTTTAATCATGGAGGCTTTGGCGCCATTCGGATCAAGGAGCCGATGATTCTGGGTCACGAGATATCTGGCCATATCACAGATGTCGCTGTCTCAGATATTACCGGGGATGTTGAAGAAGTCTCGGTTGGAGATCTGGTTGCTGTGAATCCAAGTCGGCCCTGTTACAGTTGTTTTTATTGTCAACAGGCGATGTATAACCAGTGTATGGAGATGCGCTTTTATGGAAGTGCCATGCGTTTTCCGCATGTTCAGGGTGTGTTCAGTCAGGTGATTGTTGCAGAGGCGTCGCAATGTTTCAAACTTCCTGCAGAAGTCAGCCCGGCCCATGCGGCCTGTGCCGAGCCGCTATCAGTTGCTTTATCAGCGATCAGGAAGGCAGGCGAGTTGATGGGAAAATCTGTTCTGGTGACCGGGTCGGGGCCGATTGGTTCTTTGGTGATTGCGGCGGCCAAGGCTTTTGGAGCAGCCCATATTGTCGCCACTGACATTGTTGATGAGGCCTTGCAGCGGGCCAAAGAAATAGGCGCAGACGCGACAATCAACGTCCTCACGCAACCGGATGCGCTTGATAAATATTCAGCCAGAAAAGGGGTCTTTGATGTTGTGATCGAGGCTTCGGGGAATGAGGCGGCTTTGCGCAGTGCGCTTAACATTCTGCGCCCGCATGGCCGTTTGGTCTTGCTGGGGCTTGGTGGAGATATCAGCCTGCCGCTTAATGTTATGGTTGCCAAAGAATTTTCGATCCAGGGCAGCTTCCGCTTCCACGAAGAATTTGTCTGGGCGGTTCAGTTGATTGCTGAAAAGCGGATTCCGCTGGCCCCCTTGCTGACCCATAGTTTTCCGGTCGATCAGGCGGTTGAAGCCTTTACAACTGCGAATGACCGGACAAAAGCCATGAAAGTGCAATTAAGTTTTGCTTGATCGTCTTGCCCTGATTTATAAAATAAGACCAAAACATCCATTTCACTAAAAGAGGCAGGTATATGCTTGATCAGGATTACAGGTTTTTTGCGGGGACATATAGCGATATGGATGTGCTTGCCCATCAGCCGTATGCCCCGGTTCCGGGAGAGGGAATCTATGCGATGAGTCTGGGGGCTGATGGAAAGCTAAAGCACCATCAGACCTATCCTGCGCTGAATCCGGCTGTCCTGGTCCCGCATAGCGATGGGCGAAATCTCTATGCGATTGTTGAAACCATCAAGAGCGAAGGCTCGGTCCTGCGCTATACGATGACAAAGGACGGTCTTCTGGATTACCAAGATGATTTCAAGGCATCAGGAAAATCAACATGCTATCTTGCGCTCTCGCCAAAGCGTGATGCTGCCATTGTTATCAATTACTGGGATGCGATTATTGATGTCGCCGATGTTGATGAGGAGGGAAAACTTGGCACTATTCGCCAGTCGTTTAAACAGCTTTATCGGTCGGAGGGCGAATGGCGGCAGGTCCAGTATCGTGAGGATCACTGGCAAAACAGGCAAGTCGGCCCGCATGCCCATTGTGCGCATTTTTGGCATGACTGGGTTTTTATCCCGGACCTGGGGGAAAACGCGATTTTTCAATATCGGTGGAATGATAAAGAAAAACAGCTGGTGCCTGACCTTCATATTGAATTTGAGCCAGGCTCTGGCCCGCGCCATATGGTTATGCACCCGACGCTTGATATTTGTTATGTGTCAAACGAGCTTTTTAACACGGTCTGTGTGGCTGAACTGGACGCGAGCGAGCCGGATGTTAAAAAACCGCGCCTGAAGCCGATTCAATATTCATCGACCATTGATGACCGTGATAAGGTCAGCTATGTGTCCGAGATCAAATTGTCCCCGGATGCAAAATTTCTTTATGTATCAAATCGCGGAGATAATTCCTTGGCGGTGTTCAGGGTGCTTGACGATGGCAAGGTTGAGCGAACCGCGCTGGTTCCAACCGGCGGCAAGTTCCCGCGCCATTTTGCGCTGACGCCTTGTGGCGGGGCGGTTATTGTGGCCAATCAGGATTCAGGCCATTTGCGTGTGTTTGAGCGCAATATCAAAAGCGGTGATCTTCATATGACCGATGAAATCTTTGAGTTGCCCGCCCCCAATTATATCCGGTTTTTGAACCGCTAGGCGAGTGGTACGATGCTTCGGTTTTCAGCCAATCTTGGATTTTTATGGCAAGAATTGACGCTGCCGGATGCTATTCGGGCGGCAAAGAAAGCCGGGTTTGACGCTGTCGAGTGCCACTTTCCCTATGAAGTCGATCCGGCAACCGTCAAGCAGGCACTTTCAGAAACCGGGCTGCCGATGCTGGGACTGAACACAAGGCTTGGAGTCAACGGGGCCGATGATTTTGGCGTGATGTCGCTGGCCGGGCGCGAAACCGAGGCCCGGACTTATATAGATGAAGCGATTGACTATGCCCGTTCCATTGGCTGCCCGGCTATCCATGCGGTTGCCGGAAAAAGCCATCAAGCAAGTGGTGCCGAGGCCATCTATCGCGAAAATCTTGCCTATGCAGCTGATAAAGCCGGGACGCATGATATTTCTGTGCTTGTCGAGCCGATCAACCCGCGCGATGCGCCGGGATTTCACCTGCGCTCAATCGAGGGAGCTATCGAGACCATTCAGGCCGTCGGAGCCGAAAATCTGAAACTGATGTTTGACTGTTACCATGCGCAGATTATGCAGGGTGATCTTACCATATGTATTCGTGCGGCTTTGCCTTATATTGGCCATATCCAGATTGCGGCTGTCCCGGACCGGGGCGAGCCGGATGACGGCGAGATCAATTATCCGGCCTTGCTGCAGGCGATAGATGCGATGGGCTGGCGCGGCTATATCGGGGCCGAGTACCGCCCGCGCGGGTCAACCGAAGCCGGGCTTGGCTGGCTGCAGGCCTATCGGTAAGAATAGATATATCAGGGCTCTGGACTCACCTCTTTATAGAGTCTACTGTCAGGAACAATAGAGTCGCATGGATTGATAAAATAAACGGTTAGAGGGGAGTATATCATGCCGCAAATCAGACTGGACAGTCTTGTCAAGCGCTACGGCAATGTCGAGGTGCTGCACGGGATTGACCTGGAGATGGCGGACAACGAGTTCACGGTTCTGGTTGGACCGTCTGGCTGCGGAAAATCGACAACGCTGCGGATGATTGCCGGGCTTGAAACGGTGTCGGACGGCGAAATTTATGTTGATGACCGGCCGGTCAGCCATCTTGAGCCGAAGGACCGGGGCCTGGCCATGGTGTTCCAGGATTATGCGCTTTATCCGCATATGGATGTTGCGCGCAATATTTCCTTTGCGCTGCGCCTTCAAAAGCGGCCACAGGCTGAAATCCAGGCCAAAGTGCGTGAGGTCGCTGATATGGTCGGGTTGACGGAATTTCTTCATCGCAAGCCCGGGGCCTTGTCGGGGGGGCAACGCCAGCGGGTTGCCATGGCCCGGGCTTTGGCCAAGGACAGCGAGATTTTCCTGTTTGACGAGCCACTGTCCAATCTGGATGCCAAGCTGCGCGGACAGATGCGGGCCGAGCTGGCTTTGATGAGTCAGCGTGTTGAAAAGAATATGATTTATGTCACCCATGACCAGATCGAGGCCATGACTCTGGCTGACCGGATTGTTGTCATGCATGGTGGCTATATCCAGCAGCAAGGGCCTCCAGAAGAATTGTTTAAACGCCCGGCCAATAAATTTGTTGCCGGTTTTATCGGGATGCCGCCGATGAATTTTTTGGAGACCGAACTGATTGAAGAAAGCGGGCAGCTTTTTGCCAAAGGCCAGGCTTTTAAAATCGCTATTCCTGCCGAGGACGCCAAGCGTTTGGACAAAAATAACCGCCAGACGATTCTGGGCATTCGACCCAGCGACCTGATCTATGACGAAAAAGCCTCTGACAATCTTTCGTTTGATCTGAATGTTCAGGTGTCGGAATATATCGGGGCGCAATCGGTTCTTCTTTGCGGCTGCGGAGACGCCCGAGTCACGGTTGAACTGAAATCTGAAACACCCATTGCCTTGGGTCAAACCCTTCGTTTCGCGGTCAGGCCGGAGGGGATTCACCTGTTTGACCGTGTTACTGAGAAAGCACTGTTGCGCTGAAATAACCATTTTAAAGGAGAGTTCTATGTTCAAAACCGTAAAGTATACATTAGGTGCCTTGTCGGCCTTGATGCTGGGGGCAACGGCCCTGGCAACGAAGACAATGGCCAATCCCTATGCGGAATATGAAGGGGAAACGCTGATTGTGAACTTCCCGGCCCACCCGCATTATAACGCCGTGATGAAAATTCTGCCCGAATTCACCAAAGAAACCGGGATTGAAGTTGAAGTCGATCAGCTGCCCTATTTGAAAATGCGCGAACGCCAGACTCTTGAACTCGCGCAGGATGAAGGCGAATACGACCTGATTGCCTATGTGGTCTTTTCAAAAGCCGATTATGTCTATGCTGACCAGCTTGAAAATCTGGCCCGCTATTTCATGAACCCGAAATTGGCTGATCCCTCCTATGATGCAGACGACCTGATTGACGGCTATGTCTATAATATCGGTTTTGCCGGTGGCAATAAGGGCTATCTGGAAGGAAAAACCGGCTCGCTCTTTGGGATCCCCTATGGGTCCGAAACATCTATCCTTGGCTACCGGACAGATATCTTTGAAAAACATGGCCTTGATGTGCCTGAAACCTATGACGAAATGCTGGAAATTGCCTGTAAAATCCCACAACTCGAACCCGGAATGGGCGGACTGTCGTCGCGTGCCGCTTCTGGTCACCATGCAAGTCATGCCTTTTTGCTGCACCTCGCCCCGCTCGGTGGACGGATTTTTGACGACCAATGGAACCCGATTGTCAATAATGACGCAGGGATTGCCGCCGCAAGTGCACTCAAGCAAATCGTGGATTGCGGACCAGAAGGCGCCGCCTCCTTTGGTTTTGGCGAAGCCCTTGGCTCGTTCCTGAATGGTGATACCGCCATGTTCCTCGACACAACCGTGGTTGCTGGCCAGATCAATGATCCCGCCAAATCCAAAGTGGTTGGCAAAGTTGACTGGGCCATGCATCCGATGGGTGTGCGCCGGGGCTCTCAAACCGGTGGCTTCGGGATCGGTATTCCCAAAAATGCCGAAAATAAAGAAGCCGCCTTCTTGCTGATGCAATGGTTGACCTCCAAGAAAGGCGACAAACTTGTTGCCATGGCAGGCGGGAATCCTTCGCGCTTCTCAACCCACGCAGACGCGGACGTCAATGCAAAATTCCCCTATATGTCAACCTTTGGGGAAGCCTTGAAACATGCCGATCCCGACTGGCGTCCAATCATTCCGGTCTGGGGCAAAATCAATGCTGATCTCGGCACCACGCTGTCCAAAGTCCTGACCGAGGGCCTGGATATCAAGGAAGCTCTGGACGGGGTCGCCGAACGCACCAAAGCTGTCATGGAAGACAGCGGCTATTATAGCTGGCAGTAATCCGGCTATATAGCCAGGGTATATAGCCCAGATACAACAGAAGGCCCGCAACGATGGTCGGTTTTCCAGACTATATAATGCGGGCCTTCTTTTCCTCTTATTTTGATTATAAAGATCAAGACCCCTCACAAAACCATGACACCTCAACAGCTTAGCCGCCTGACCCCCTATATGTTCATGGCACCCGCCGCGATCATTATGGTCATCGCGCTGCTCTATCCGCTGGGCTATATGGTGTTTGGCTCCTTCCGCGAATGGAACCCAAGCCAGTCAATCGGCGAAAGCGAATTTGTCGGACTCAAAAACTATATCACCCTCTTCTTTGACCCGGCCTTTCGCGAAAGCCTTTCAGTCACGCTGCGCTTTTCCTTCTTTGTTGTCGCCTTTGAAATGGTCATCGGGGTCGGGCTGGCCTTGATGCTGGACCGTGAACTCAAAGGCATGTCCATCCTGCGCACCCTGTTTATCCTGCCAATGATGATTGCGCCCGTCGTCGTTGGCCTGATGTGGCGCTATATGTATCATCCCACCGTTGGCACCTTTAACGTCTTTTTGAAATCTCTGGGGTTTGAAGGGGTGGACTGGCTTGGTCAACATGCGCTGATGTCTGTGATCATCGCCGATATCTGGCAATGGACGCCGTTTATCTTCATTCTCTCGCTTGCCGCGCTGCAATCCTTGCCGCGCTCCGCTCTGGAAGCCGCACGGATTGACGGGGCAACCGCCTGGCAACAAGTGATTCATATCAAACTGCCGCTGATGATGCCGGTCTTGATCGTAACCGGCCTTTTGCGCCTGATTGATGCCTTCAAGGTGCTGGAGGTGATCCTTGTCATGACCGAAGGCGGGCCCGGTCTATCTACTGAAATTGTCGCCCTGCGTATCTCTCGCACAGCCACAGAATTCCGCGAACTTGGCACAGCCGCCGCCATGTCTAATTATCTGCTGATCCTGCTGCTCATCCTCACCGTCTCCATGTTTGCCTTTAACAAACTGCAGGAAGCCCGAAAGGCCAAACTTGCCCGCCAAATTCAAGAGGAGGAATGACGATGAACCAAAATACCCATCCCTCCTTCTATGCCCTGCTGGTGGCCCTGATCTTTATGGCGGTCGGGCCTATCCTGCTGATGTTCACAAATTCATTCAAACTGGATGTCGATATTATCGGGGGGACCACAGGACTCCTCTTTATGCCGACAATCCAGAACTACGAAACCGCGCTTTGCGATATCCTCTGGTATGAACCCGATCACCTTGAATTCTGCTCGCTCAAATTTGGCGGGGCCTTTATCAATTCTCTGGTCATCGCCCTGATCTCTACCGCCTTGACCCTGGTCATCGGCTGTATGGCCGCCTATGCGCTGGTCCGCTTCCGCTTTATGGGACGCGACTCCATGTCCTTTACCACCTTGATGGTGCGGATGGTGCCGCCAGCCGTCCTGCTCGTGCCCGTCTTTGGACTATGGAACAACGAATTTTGTATCGACAAGACCTCAATGGTCGGGTCCTTCATCCGCGATACATTCGGCGGGCGCGGCGATGTCTGCCTGTCCGGGACACACTCGGGAATCATCCTGATCTATGTCGCGATGAACCTCCCTTTCGTCATCTGGATTCTACAAAGCTTTATCGTCCAGGTGCCGCGCTCCCTGGAAGAAGCCGCACGCGTTGACGGGGCCGGGCCTTTCCAGGTCTTTTTCAAAATCGTACTCCCGCTTATTCAGCCCGGACTGGCAGCCTCTGCCATCTTTACCTTCCGTATTGCCTGGAACGAATATCTGCTGGCCTCCGCCCTGTCCGACCGCGACACAAAAACCGTCCCGATCCTGATCGTCAATAATATGTCCGAATTTAATGTCGAATGGGGCGTGATTATGGCAACCGGCATGCTGCTGGCCATCCCGCCGATTATCTTTACCCTTTTCGCCTCCCGCCAGATCATCACCGGCATGACCGCCGGTGCCGTTAAAGGGTGATATATGCGCAGCAGGCCAAACCGATTAAAAAGAATCTTTTTGCTGGCGCAGGGCGGTGAATATTTTTTCAGGGGTTTGTCCGGCAAGGCCAAGTTTTTCAGCGAATGCAGGGTCATCGGCACGCAAAAAGGGATTGGTTGCGATTTCTTCTGATAAGCGGCCCGGGATGGTCGGGCGGGACCGGGCGCGTGCGGCAGCAATTTCGTCGGCTTTTTTGGCAAGAGCTTGATTTTCCGGGTCAACCGAACGGGCGAAAGCGGCATTGGAGGCACTATATTCATGCCCGCAGTAAAAAAGCGTTTCAGGCGGCAGTGATCTGATTTTTTTCAGACTTTCCCACATCTGCGCCGGGGAGCCTTCAAACAAACGCCCGCAGCCCAATATAAAAAGCGTATCGCCGGAAAACAGAGCTTTTTCAACTGACTGAAAATAGACGATATGCCCGATTGTATGACCATCGGTTTCCAGAACCTCAAACGGGCAGCTTCCAAATTGCAGTTTATCGCCTTCAGAGACCGGATGGGTCAGACCCGGAATCCGTGCGCGATCTTTGCCGGGACCAACCACATCGGCCCCTGTCGCTTGAACAATCTCCATATTGCCGCCGACATGATCGCCGTGATGGTGGGTATTGAGAATGGTGGAGATCTTCCATCCTCGCCGGGTGGCTTCGGACAAGGGGACATCGGCGACAGCCGGATCAACCACACCGCACCAGTCACTTTTCGGATCATGGAGCAGATAGATATAATTATCGCTCAAGGCGGGTAACGGGATGATTTCCATTTAATTTTCTCCCCAACGTGGGCCACCGGCTTCCAGATTAAACAGGTCAAGGGCGCGGGCAATCAAATGATCAACCATATCGTCAATGCTTGTCGGTTTAGCATAAAAGGCAGGGACGGGCGGAAAAATAATACCTCCGGCAGCCGTGACTTTTTCCATGTTTTGGATATGGATAAGGCTAAGCGGCGCCTCGCGCAGCATTAAAACCAGCGGCCGGCGTTCTTTTAGGGTAACGTCTGCGGCACGGGTGAGCAGATTGCCCGCAATCCCGTTGGCAATTTCGCCAAGTGTTCGCACCGAGCAAGGGGCCACAATCATCCCGCGGGTTTGAAAGGACCCGCTGGCGATGGCAGCGGTCTGGTCCTCGATTTTATAGGATTGTGTGGCCAGTGCCTGCATTTCCTTTAACCGGTGATCGGTTTCATAGGAAAGGGTCAAAGCCCCGGTTCGGGTGACCACCAGATGGGTTTCAATGCCAAGCTTGGCCAATGTTTCAAGCAACCGCCAGGCAATCACCGCCCCGGATGCACCGCTTACGCCAACAACCAGACGCTGTTGTCCTTTATTCTGTTCAGTCATGAGGATTGTTCTTGCGCAAAAGATCAGCCTATTGCGGGTTTGCGGTTGTTCGTAAATTCTGGACGAAATCGCCAAGCCCTTGCTGGCGGTGGCGGCGCAAACGCTCTGATCGCAAAATCGCCATCAAATTTTCCAGACTTTGATCACGGTCATCATTGACAATCACCCAGTCATATTCTGAATAATGCGACATTTCATTGCTGGCTTTGGACATGCGCCGGGCAACAACGGCTTCGCTGTCCTGCGCACGGGTTTTGAGCCGGGAGGCAAGGCTATCAGCAGAAGGCGGCAGGATAAACACCTTGACCAGATCATCATGCGCTTGTTCGGTGAGTTGTTGTGCGCCTTGCCAGTCTATATCAAACAGCACATCTTTTCCTTTGGATAAAGAATCCATAACCGGCGCGCGTGGTGTGCCATAGTGATGATCAAAAACCTCGGCATGTTCCAGGAGTTCGCCTTCATCGACCATGGTTGAAAAGACATCTGGCGTGATAAAGGAATAATCGACCCCGTCTTTTTCGCCTGGCCTGGGCGGGCGGGTGGTGACTGAAACAGAGAGCGCAAGATCGGGATCAGCGGCAAGCAATGCGCGGGAGAGCGTTGTTTTTCCAGCCCCGGACGGCGATGACAGGACCATCATCAGTCCCCGCCGTGCGATGGGTGCGCCGATCAATGGCAGGCTAGAGGATGTTGGTTTCTTACCAGCGGTCATAAGGGAGTTATGCCTTCACGCCCGCATCAAGGCATGCGCATTTTTAGGGCCTGGTCTATCGATTGGGCCAGCCGGAAATCACGGAGGCTCAGTCCACCGACATCATGGCTGGTCAAGCGGATTTTAACAATGTTCCAGGTATTTTCCCAGTTGGGGTGATGGTCTTGCTTTTCACATATAAGGGCAATATGTGTCATAAAGGCAAAAGCCTGAGTAAAATCTTTAAAGCGAAAATCCCGGCAGAGGAAGGCCCCGTCAATAGACCAGTCCGGGAGCGATTTCTGCTGCGCGGCAATCTGGTCGGCGGAAAGCAGGTCTGACATCCGGGCCTATAGAGGTTTTGTACGCCCTGAGCCTAGGCAGAAGCAGGGCTTAGCCAGGGCGGAGCTTTATCCTCAAAAGAGCGGATGGCAGAGGCTTTTTCAAGTGTCTGGTCAATATCGTCAAGGCCATTGAGCAGACAATGACGCCGGTGCGGGTCAATATCAAATTCATAGCTGGTGCCATCGGCCGCGACGATTTTTTGCGCTTCAAGGTCAATAGTAATGCGGGCATTTTTGCCATAGTCTTTGGCCTGCTCCAGCAAGCGGGTGATGATGTCCTGCGGCAGGACAACCGGCAAAATTCCGTTTTTAAAGGTGTTATTGTAAAAAATATCAGCAAAGCTGGGCGCAATCACGCAGCGAATACCAAAGTCAAGCAAAGCCCAGGGCGCATGTTCGCGCGAGGACCCGCAGCCAAAATTTTCTCCGGCAATCAGGATTTCTGCCTGCCGGTAGCTTTCCTGATTTAAGACAAAATCAGGGATTTCGTTTCCGGCCTCATCATAGCGCATTTCGTGGAAAAGATTTTTGCCCAGCCCATCGCGGCGAATTGTTTTTAAGAATTGTTTGGGAATGATCATATCGGTATCGACATTGATCATATCAAGCGGGGCGGCAATCCCGGTCAATACTGAAAATTTATCCATCTTGTTTGCTTTTCAGTTTCACACCCTTACGCGGGATATTTTCCAAATAGGCGTATGACGTGCCAGTTACGCTTTAGCCGCCAGCTCCTTTAAAAGCTGGCGTTTCAACTTGCGCCCTTCTTCTGACAGCTTGCGGTTGGGCATGGATTTTAAAAACCCGTCAATGCCGCCCTTCGCATCAATCGTGCGCAAAGTCCGCGCAGTGGTTTTCAGCTTCAAGGTGCGGCGCAGACTTTCACTGTGCAAATGCATGGTGTGCAAATTCGGCATAAACCGCCGTTTTGTCCGATTTACTGCATGAGACACATTATTGCCTGTCATCACGCCTGTGCCCATAAGATCACATCGCTTGCTCATGATCCTTGCTACCTTTCACGCTTTATATATATGGAATAGATACAAACTGGTTTTTGCATTTAGCGCAGGTGCTAACCGCTATTTATGGGGCTGTCAAGCATATTAGGGGCAAGTATATTAGGGGCAAGCGTATTAGGAAGCATTATATTGAGGAGCGCAATATGAGGAACGCAATATGAGCAGCAAAGTGCATTTATACCGAATGGAGCTGCCGGACCATTTTTGTCCCTCTGGCCTAAAGTTGAAAAGCTATCTGGAAAAGAAGCGCGTTGATTTCACAGACCATCCGCTCAAAAGCAGAAATGAGGTGGATTCATTGAAAGATGAGTTAGGCGTAACAACAACCCCGCAGCTGGTGATAGATAATCAGGTTATTGGCGGATATGAGGCCTCTCTTGAGCATTTTGGGGACCCTGTCGCGCATGATAAAACCTATGCGCCGGTTATTGCACTGTTCTCCATTGCGGCTTTGACAGCCGTGTCAGTGACCTGGCTGGTCTCCACATCGGTTTTTTCAAACATGACCATCCCCTGGTTTATAGCTATTTCGATGATCCTGCTTGGTCTGCAAAAACTGAAAGATATTCAATCATTTGCTGATATGTTTTTGAATTATGACTTGTTGGCCCGCGCATGGCCTCCATACGGGAAAATATATCCGTTTCTTGAAACGGGGGCGGGCTTATTGATGTTCACAGGCGTTTTGACCTGGGTGTCTGCACCAGTCGCTTTGCTGTTCGGATCAATTGGAGCCGTCAGCGTCGTTAAAGCCGTTTATATTGATAAACGAGACCTGACCTGTGCCTGTGTCGGCGGGAATACCAATGTGCCACTCGGATTTATCTCATTGCTAGAAAACCTGATGATGATCGGCATGGCCATCTGGATGCTGCTCAAAATCATATAAAGCAGGATGGGGCAATCACTTCGTCGTGTAACTGCTACAAGATTTTTGAAATGCGATTGCTCTGACAGTAGCTCTGATAATAGAAATGGCGGTCCTCTACTTCACTCATGGTGCGGCTTAAATCTTGCAAACACTTGCAAACAGGTTGATAAAGCTGTTGGAGGATTTCTTTGATGACACAAAACAACCAGCAACCGCAAGATTTGTTGCTCTCAGGATTTTATCGATTTCGTGATGCCAGCCGGTTACTCAGGGTTGGAGATGACTCTGTGATCGGGGATACAGCCACTATACGGCGATGGGTGAGGGAAGGAAATAACCGCAAAAGCCGAAAGGATCCCCTTATCGATAGTGATTTTTCTGAATCAAATTTATTGAGTTTTCTTGATTTGATGGAATTGCGATTTGTTTACTTTTTCAGGAAACATGGGGTGCCCTTGCAAACCCTGCGAAAAGCTGCCGTAGCGGCACGGGAGGATTTAGGTGAAAAGCATCCATTCGCTCGTCTTGACGTGATATTTAAAACAGATTTGAAAAAAATAATTGTGATAGAAGCGGAGAATTCTGGAGATCCCGTTGCGTATGATTTCCTCACAAATCAGCATGAGATTTTTGCCGCTGTAGAAGATTCTCTGGTCAAAGGGGTGGAGTTTGAACCCGGGAGATCATATGGTCATGCTTGGCGTCCAGCCTGCGATAAACATCCAAATGTTATTGTTGATCCCCGATATGCATTTGGAAAGCCTGTTGTGGACGGGGAATATGTTCCAACAGCAATTTTATACAAGCAATATCAAGCAGAGAGCGCAAATAAAAAACTGGACAGAAACGCCGTGTTTGAAAGGGTTGGATATTGGTTTAAAGTCCCGGTTGAAGCTGTGGGGGCCGCAGTTTCTTTTGAAGAAGCCTTGCCTGCATGAAGGTCCGGGCTGACGAGAACGTCTCGCCCAGGTTGGTGGAAGTCGTGAGGAATTTTGCGAGCTCGGACGTGAATTTAGACCATGTCAGAGAAGCTGGGCAGCAGGGAAGTAAAGATCAGTACTGGATAACTGAATTTGCAGAAGAAGGCGGGAGTGCAATTATTTCCGGGGATACAGATTTTTTAAAAACGCCTGAAGTTGTTGATGCTGTCTATCAAACCCAAATAAAGATTATTGCGTTGCCCCCTCGTTATTGCAACGCCGGAATACTGCTTCAAGTATCATTTGTTCTTGCGTGGTGGTCGCGTATTGAAACAAAGCTGTTCGAAATGAAAATACGAGAATGCTATATGCCAGTATGGAACATCTCAGACAATCGTTTAATGAAGAAGGTTCCAATTGATTTTGACAAGGCGCGTAAAAAATTGCGGAAACAAAGGAAAAAGAAAATAAACAATACCAAACCCGAACATTGAGAAATTCTGAAAGGATTTCTGGGGCCGAACAAAGAAACATATGCGGTAATTTAACGGTGTTCCCAAGGCTCACTTGGGATTATATTTGAAGGAATGTGA
The DNA here is from genome assembly GCA_965229605.1 of Alphaproteobacteria bacterium. GTDB lineage: Bacteria > Pseudomonadota > Alphaproteobacteria > CBDDJK01 > CBDDJK01. The sequence continues at coordinate 418,425 of OZ245892.1, forward strand.
ATGGCGTTTTAACAACCCTGACCCAAAGCATCAATTATCATAGCTAAAGCAGTGGGTTAGAAAGAATATGGGCTAGTTATCTAGGACAGCCCCTTATTTTTTATACCATAATATGTGTAGGAAGATAAAATGGCAAAGCTTGGAAGCGCGACAGTTAAAAGTATAGAAAACTCAAAAAAGCATGGAATTTCAGCCGGTTCATCGTGGCATCGCTGGGATCCCCACATTCATTGTCCTGGGACGGTGTTAAATAACCAGTTTCGTGGGGAAGATCCTTGGGAGGACTTTCTAACCAATATTGAAAACTCTGAGCCACGTATAAAAGCACTAGGGATTACAGATTATTACAGGCTAAATCTTTATGAAGAAGTTTTAAAGAAAAAAGCATTGGGTAGACTGCCTGGCGTAGAATTAATCTTTCCGAACGTTGAATTACGATTTCAAATTGAAACAGCTAAAAAATCTGCCGTCAATTTTCATCTTTTGTTCTCTCCAGATGATCCAAATCACGTTGGTGAGATAAAGAGATTCCTTAATAATTTAACCTATGAAGCATATGACGATGTATTTCACTGTAATGATGACGATCTCATTAAGTTAGGAAGATGCCACAAGCCAGATTGTGAAGGCGACAGACAAGCGTTAGAAGAAGGTGTTAATCAATTCAAAGTTAATTTAAATGACCTAAAAGAACACAGCAAAAAAAGCGGCTGGTTTCAGGATAATGCTTTTATCGCGGTGGCAGCAGGAAGCCGTGATGGGACTTCTGGTCTACAAGAAGACTCATCATTTGCAAGTACAAGAGCAGAAATTGAGAAATTAGCAGATATCATTTTTTCATCGAACCCAGGCACTATTGAATTTTGGTCAGGTAATAGCGCTATGGATGAAAAACAACTTATAGAACGCCTAGGTGGCAAAAAGCCATGCTTACATGGTTCGGACGCACACGATAACGATAATGTTGGCAAACCAGATCAAGAGAGAAATACTTGGATTAAAGGTAACGTGAGTTTTGAGGCTCTAAAACAAACGGTTATTGAACCCACAAGTCGTGTTTTTATAGGCACTGAACCACCGATCGAAACCATGCCTTCCTACACGATGTCTAGCATCGAAATTCAAGATGCACCTTGGATTAAAACTCCTTTTATTCCTCTAAATTCTGGTTTGGTAACGATTATAGGCGCGAGAGGCTCTGGAAAAACTGCGCTTGCGGACATAATTGCTGTTGCGGCAGGTTCAGATGTACTGAAAGTAAACAAAGCCTCCTTTGTAAGTAGAGCAAATGAACTTTTGAATGATGAAAAAGCAATTTTAGAATGGGGAAATGAAGAAAGCAGTGAAAACAAGTTAAGTGATTTTGAAGCCTTAGGTCTGTTCGATGAATCTAAGGTACAATATTTATCACAGCAATTTGTTGAAGAACTATGCTCTGCTGAAGGAATCACGGATGAATTAATGTCAGAAATAGAAAGAGTGATTTTCCATTCACATCACCCTTCTGATTTAATGGGTACTTCGTCCTTTTCTGATTTAGTCGAGGTAAAGTCATCTGGTATTATTTCCTTACGGCAATCACATGAGCAAAAAATTAAAGATTATGCATCTGAACTTGACGATCTACGTGAAAAAAGAGTCCAATTACCAGACTGGAAGAAGCTCTTAGAGGCCAGTAGAAAAACTATTGAAGATGATAAAAAAAATCGCCAAGCCTTACTGGGCAAGAGCAAAGATCAAAAAAGTAAAAATAGACACACCCTAATCTCTCAAGCATGTGACACAATTAGAATTAAGCTTGATGCTGTAAGTAAACGCAATGCGTCACTTGTTGCACTTAAAGAAAACGTTCAGCTAATGAGCAACTCTTCATTCTCTGACCAACTGAGGAAAATGCAAACAAAATATGCAGATACACAACTTAACCAAGAGCAATGGAATGCTTTTGAATTAGGGTTTAAGGGCAATGTAGAACAGATATTAACGGATGAAATCGCTAAAGCTGAAAACGATGTTAAAGAATTAACTGGTGAGGATGTAGCAGTTCCAACCGACGAAAATTTATCAACACCTCTTATCCCTGAAAATAATGACCTTGGGCAGCAAACATATAAAACTTTAAGGGCAGAACTAAGAAGGCTGGAGAAAATTATCGGTCTAAATGAAGAAAATGTACTCAAGATTACTAAACTGTCTCAAAAAATAACTCGAGAAGAGCAGACTTATAAAAAACTTGAAGACGATATCAAAGACGCAGAACAGGCTGGTGAAAGAATAAATGATCTAAGGCAGAAGCGTCGAGACGCCTATAAAGGCGTTTTCCAAGCTTTACTTAAACATGAAGAAATTCTTACAGAATTATACAAACCATTGATGGATAGCCTTAAGAATGAAACTGGTTCTTTGGGAAAATTAACGTTCAACGTTCAAAGAGTAGTAGATGTTAAGAAATGGGCTCTAACAGGTGAGCAATATCTAGACCTTAGAAAAACTGGTGATTTTCGTGGCCAGGATGCTCTGCAAAAAATAGTAGAGCAAAAATTGCTATCCGTTTGGGAAAGTGGGACTGCAGATGAAATAGCAGATGCTATGGCTCAGTTTTTAACTTCTCATGAAAAGTCTCTTAGGGTTCATTGCAAGTATGAGAAGACGGACAAGGGTAACTATCGCCAATGGATAAAAAATATTTCGGAGTGGCTATATTCAACAGACCATATCTCGATCAACTATGGTGTTCAGTATGATGGAGTAAATATTCAACAGCTATCGCCAGGAACAAGGGGCATAGTCCTTCTGCTTTTATATCTGGCGATTGATAAAACAGACTACAGACCATTGATAATTGACCAACCAGAAGAAAACCTAGATCCGAAGTCGATTTTTGATGAACTTGTTCCTGTATTTAAATCTGCAAAACTAAAGCGACAAATCATTGTTGTAACTCACAACGCAAATCTTGTCGTAAACACAGACGCAGAACAAGTTATTGTTGCGTCATGCGGGCCACACAAAAAAGACAAGCTTCCTGAAATAACTTATTTATCTGGTGGACTTGAAGATAAAGAAGTTCGTGAAAAGGTTTGTGAAATTCTTGAAGGTGGTGAAAAAGCATTTCAAGAAAGGGCAAAAAGACTAAGGGTTAACTTTAGATAGTGTAGCCATGAGAGATGTACTGATCAATGAATTAAAATCTTGTGACTATATTATCTAGGACAGCACCAAATTTAGATATTATTTGGTTTGGGGAGTTGGGGGGTGGTCGTCTTTAAAGCGGAAAAGGGCGGGGGTGGGGCCGGTCCAGAACGGGGCGGCGGCTTCGCTGACAGTTTCCGGGTCACCCGAGGTGACAAAATCAACTCCAGGCTGCTGATTTCGTGCGGTAGCAGAGTCCGGGTGCCCATGGTCCGGACGGCCATAACCTAAACGTCCATAATCGGGACGGCGGGCGAGATAGCTTTTCAGGCTTCTGCTCACCGCCTGTGGCTGGTTGACCAGCTTGCAATGGGGCGGCAGATATTCCGAAAAAAGCGGGGCAACCAGCTGATAATGGGTGCAGCCAAGCACCGCAAGCTCAACCCCGCTTGCCCGGGCCTGAGTCATTAAATTCCGCACATAACGCTGGATGCCCGGTTTGATATCCTCAATGTCGGCCTGGGCCTCGATAAATTCGGCCAGGCGCGGGCAGGCCTGTTGAAAGACCTGAATATGCGGGGCCATCCGTTCCATCTCGGTTACAAAACGGTTGCTGGTTACGGTTGCCCGGGTTGCAAAAAAGCCAACCCGCGTGACTTCGCGGGGTGGATCATGCGGCAAAACCGGGGCGATATGCCATTCCTGTTCTGAAATCACTTCAATCAGGGGCACCAGCACGCCAATGACATTATGGGCAGGCCGCATGGAAGATATCCCTGATCGGCCCTTTTCCATCTGCCCCCAGGATACACGCGGCAGCCATTCCTGCTGAAGCGGACGAAGGGCGATTGCACAGGCCGTATTGCAGGCAATAATCACCAAACGGCAGCCGCGCTCAAATAAATACTCGACCCCGCGCCGGGTCAGAGCGTAAATTTCCTGCTCGCTGCGCCCGCCATACGGGGCAAAGGCACTGTCTCCAAAATATAAAAACCGCTGGTCTGGAAAATCCTCCAGCAGTTTTTGCAGGATCGTCAGCCCGCCCAGACCCGAATCAAATACGCCTATCATATTATTGCCCTAAATGAACATGATCTATCTATTTACCCGGCCCCTGTCTGTTTGCCCGGCGCCTATCTGTTTACCCGCCGGAGGGTCAAATTAAGCCGTCCGCTCTTTTCTAATAAACCCGGCGGACCGCTGCCCGCTTTAATTCGGCCAATACCATGAAAATAAAGCCGGGCCGCTTTGGACAGAACCAGCACATCTCCGCTGTTAAGCCATAAATCTCCGCCATCACGCAACCGGCGTGTCGGGGAATAAAGAAACCGTCCCGAATCGCCCAGTGATACGGAGAGAACCGGAACCTCCAGGGCCTCTTCATCCCGGTCCTGATGCAGACCCATCTTGGCCTCTTCCCCATAATAGTTAATCAGACAGGCCTCTGGCAACCGTGGATCGTCAACAGTCTCTTGCCATATGCTCAACAGACTTTCCGGGATTTTCGGCCAGGGCTCCCCTGTCTGCGGATGGGTCGGCTGATAGCGATAGCCCGCACGATCAGCATACCAGCCAAGCACTCCGGCATTGGTCATCCTGACCGAAAACTTGCCGCCTCCAGGCGTGATCGGGGTGTAAAGCGGCGCCTGTCTGGTAATCTCGCGGATGTCCCCAACCAAAGACTCTTGATCCGAAAGGGACAGATAAGACGGATAGTAAATCAGACCATCCGGCAACATTTTCTATACAGTAAACATCTGCTAGACATTAAAACGAAAATGCATGACATCTCCGTCCTGAACAAGATAATCCCGCCCCTCCAGGCGCAGCTTTCCCGCCTCGCGGGCCTTGGCCTCGCCGCCAAACGTCAGATACTCGTCAACCGTCAATGTCTCCGCCGCTATAAATCCACGCTCAAAATCACTGTGGATAACCCCCGCCGCCTCCGGGGCCTTGGCACCCTGACGAACCGTCCAGGCCCGTGCCTCCTTCGGACCAACCGTGAAAAACGTCAGCAACGATAAAAGACGATGACCCGCATAAGCCAGACGACTAAGCCCGTTCTCTCGTAACCCCAAGCTCTCCAGAAACAAAGATTGCTCCTCCGCATCCTGCAAAGCCGAAACTTCAGCCTCAATCTTGGCAGAAATAATCACCATGGATGACTCATGCGCCTCGGCATAACTGGCCAGAGATTCCGTATGATGATTGCCAGTTGCCGCCTCTTCCTCCGACACATTCGCAACATAAAGAACAGGCTTCAACGTCAGTAACTGTAACGCCTTCAAACGAGGCACCTCAGCCGGAAGCACGCTTAAAAGACGCGCAGGCTTCCCCGTCGCCAAAAGAGCATGCACCCGCTCCATCATCTCAAGCTCCTCCTTCAAGGCCTTGTCTCCACTACGAAGCCGCTTGCTAATCGCCGGAATTCGACGCTCCAGACTGTCAAGGTCAGCCAGCATCAACTCCGTCTCAATCAATTCACAATCACGAACCGGATTGATCTCCCCCTCAACATGGCTGATGTCCTCAAGCTCAAAACAGCGCACAACATGGCAAATCGCCTCGACCTCGCGGATGTTCGCAAGAAAACGATTGCCCAACCCCTCGCCCGATGAAGCACCCCGCACAAGACCCGCAATATCAATGAAATCAAGCTGATTCGGAATGATACGCGCCGACTGGGCCGTCGAAGCCAGCTTGTCAAGCCGCGCATCCGGCACCGCGACTTTGCCAATATTCGGCTCAATCGTGCAAAAAGGAAAATTCGCCGCCTGCGCCGCTTGCGAAGCCGTCAGCGCATTAAAAAGCGTCGACTTGCCAACATTCGGCAAGCCAATCAAACCACACCCAAATCCCATTTTATATCCTTGTGATTATATCTTTGCGAAAACTAAAGGCGGAAAATAAAGCACTCCAACCGACACCTGTGCAAATGAAAATATACTGATTCGATGAAGATTTTTATGGTGGAGCCGAGGGGGATCGAACCCCTGACCTCTACAATGCCATTGTAGCGCTCTCCCAGCTGAGCTACGGCCCCCTGACCAAAGATACATCCAGAGTCTCTATATATACAGTCAATTATATACAGCCTGTTATAGAAGGCTTTAAAGACACTCGCTTCATAATTGGCTAAACAGGGGGTGACAAGAAAAATATGTGTGGGGAAATATGTTTATTGACTCCCCTGCCCGGTTGCCTATGAAGACCCGAGTACAAATAGGTATAGAATTGTATATTGGCAGGGTTATTTTGCCTCTTGCCTCTGTTTTAAAAGGCAGGCTGTTATGATGTCGTCCAAAGAACCGGTTTTGCTTGCTGTGGTTGGGGTTGGTCTGGTGGGCCGCCAGCATATCAAGGCCATCAGCCAGTGCGCGGATCAGGTTCGCTTGCAGGCGATTGTTGACCCGGACCCGGAAGCACGCTCGTATGTCCAGACACAGGCCGGGTGGCTTTCAGCAGCGCAAGATGTGCGTTTTTATTCAGCCTTGGAGGATATGCTGGCTGATGCCGCGCAGTTTCCAGAACATAGACCGGATGGCATTATTCTGGCCACGCCAAGCCAGCTGCATCTGGACCATGGCTATGCCTGTGTTGAAGCGGGCATTCCTTTTTTGATGGAAAAGCCCTTTACCACCGACTCACAAGCCGGAACGGCGCTTTTGGAAGCCACTCAGCAGGCGGGGCTGACTTGCCTTGTCGGGCATCATCGCCGCCATAACCCGCTTATTCGCCGCGCGCGGGAGGTGATTGAAAGCGGGTCTCTGGGGACGATTGTTTCCTGCCAGGCAACGGGCTGGCTCTATAAGCCGGAAGAATATTTTGAGCCGGAATGGCGACGTCGCCCGGGCGGCGGGCCGGTTTACATCAATCTTATCCATGATATTGATTTGTTGCAGGCTCTGATGGGACCGATTCATCAGGTCTATGCGCTGGAATCAAACCGTATCCGGGGCCATCAGGTCGAAGACACGGTTGTCCTGACCCTGCAGTTTACCAGTGGCGCGATTGGAACGGTCAATATATCGGATACGATAGTGGCTCCGTGGAGCTGGGAACTGACAGCGCGTGAAAATCCGGCCTATGCACCGACCAGCCAGGCGGCCTATCTGATTGGAGGCACGCATGGATCACTTGAATTGCCGGGCCTGCGCTTATGGCGGCAAAGCAGCAAGCGCAGCTGGTGGGAGCCTATGGAAAGCTGCCAGTTGACTCAGAGTTTTGGCGAATCAATGATTCAGCAAATTCGTCAATTCGCGGCGGTTATTCGCAAGGAGGAGCCCCCGCTTTGTTCGGGACAAGACGGGCTGCAAGCCTTGCGGGTGATTGAGGCCATCAAGCAATCAGCCGCCGAAAGGAAACCTGTTCAGGTTACGGGTCCCTGATTACCCATTTATAAAACAGCTCGTTTATAAAAATCTCATCTTATTATTTTTGCGCCATATTATTTTTTGAGGCACGCATAATTTTTGTGGTGCTTTATGGCGAATCATGACTAGAAGCTTGGATTCGGCTAAAAATTCAGGGTAGAGAGAGTTTACACAATGGGCGGCTTGATTGAGTTAATTACGCGTCTGGGTCCGGCAAGAGTTGCGGCGATTGCGGGGACTGGTCTGCTGGTGATGGGCTTTTTTGTTTTTATGATGTTTCGGGTTACGACTCCGACTCTGACCTTGCTTTATGGGGACCTGGAGGCTGATTCGGCGCGGACGATGGCAGAGAAGCTGGCCGATCAGCGTGTGCAGTTTGAGTTGCGCAATGGCAATACGGAAATCTGGGTTCCGGAGGATCAGGTGAGCGAGTTACGCCTGAGTCTTGCGGGGGATGGTCTGGGTGGTTCGGTTTTGGGCTATGAGATTTTTGATCGGGATTCTGCGCTTGGTCAGTCTAATCTGGTTCAGGAGGTCAACCGGCTGCGGGCTCTGGAGGGCGAGTTAGCGCGGACGATCAGCGGCCTTAGTCAGGTACGTTCGGCGCGGGTTCACATTGTTCTGCCGAGGCGAGAGCTTTTCACCCGAGACAAGCAGAGTCCGACGGCTTCTGTTGCGATCAGAATGGCGCAGTCAGAGCGTTTTGGCCGTGAGATGGTGAATGCGATTCAGCATTTGGTTGCAACGGCGGTGCCGGATTTACAGCCGGATTATATCACGATTGTTGATAATAACGGGGTGTTGCTTCATGGCGGCGGCAAGAGCGAGGACGGTCTTCTGGGGGCTGCTGATAGCGAGGAGTTGCGGACTTCTTATGAAAGACGTCTGGCGAATGCGGTCACTGAAATGATCGAGCAGACACTGGGTTTTGGCAAGGCCCGGGTCGAAGTGCGGGCTGAAATGGATTTTTCCCAGCAGGTGACGAATTCGACCAGCTATAATCCTGAGCAGCAGGTTGCGCGCAGTCAGGAGAATATTGTCGAAGGCGCGTCCACTTCTGAAGGAACGGACGGCACAGTGACGGTGCAGAATAATTTGCCTGATTCTGATATTTTCTCGGCTGGGGCTGGCGGCATTCAGGAGCGCAGCAACCGCAGTGAGGAGCGCACCAATTTTGAAATAGGCAATACCACGGTTAATAAGGTCACGCCGCCAGGGACGGTGTTGCGGTTGTCGGTGGCGGTTCTGGTTGACGGGTCCTATATTGAAGAGGGCGATGGCAGCTGGCGTTATGAGGTGCGCACGGAAGAGGAGCTGGACAAACTTAACGAGCTTGTGCGCTCGGCTGTCGGGTTTGATGCGGCGCGCGGCGATGTGGTTGAACTGGTCAATCTGCAATTTGCCAGTAATATCCCTGAGGCTGAAGATGTTGAACTGGCCTATTTTGGCTATACGATTGACGAGCTCAAGCAATATGCCGAATGGATTGGCCTTGGCTTCCTGTTCTTGTTGATTATGTTGCTGGTTGTTCGCCCGCTGGTTGCGCGTGTTCTTGATTTTCGGACCACGCTGGAGGAGATGGAAAAGGCTGATCAGCAGGCGAGGCTGTCGGTTGATCAATATGGCCGGATTATCCATTCTCCGGTGCCGGGTGCGAGCGGAGAGGGCGAAGACGAGCAGGGGCGCGGGTCCGAGATCAGCAATTTGATCGAGATTGCGAATGTGGAGGGTCAGGTTAATGCCTCTGCCTTGCGTCAGATTGGCGAGTTAATTGACAAACATCCTGAAGAAGCGGTGGCGATTCTCCGAAATTGGCTGTATTATTCAAACTAGAGACGAGCTAGAGACGGATTAGAGGAGAGGCCAACCCGATGACAGATCAAAAAACGCCCTGTAAGTTTTCTGGGGGAGTTCTCTACAGTAGCCCTTTCTCTGTAATGATTGAAGGAGTGGTCTGATGGGTGTGCCTCCACGCGGCGGCAATGCGGCACAGGGCAATGCGCGTATTCTTGACAGCTATCAAGGGCTGTCCGGGCCAGACAAGGCAGCCCTGCTGGTTCTGGCGATTGGTGAAGAAAATGCGGTGAAGCTCTTTCAGCATATGGAAGATACGGAAATCCTTGATATCTCGTCGCAGATGACGAATCTCGGCAAGGCTGATTCTGCGGTTGTCGAGCAGCTCTTTGCCGAATTTGTTGAATTGCTGATGTCGACTGGCAATGTCTTCGGGTCGATGGATTCCACGGAACGTCTGCTGGCCAAGGCGCTGGATCCTGAACGCGCCTCGATGATTATGGATGATATCCGGGGTCCGGCCGGGCGGACGATGTGGGATAAATTGTCCAATGTCAATGAAGGCATTCTTGCCAATTATCTGAAAAATGAATATCCGCAGACGGTGGCTGTGGTTTTGTCGCGGATTCGCTCGGACCATGCGGCCAAGGTGCTGGAGCAGATGCCGGAGGCCTTTTCGATGGAGGTGATTATCCGGATGCTTCGCATGGAGTCGGTCAAGAAGGAGGTCCTGGATACGGTGGAAAAGACGCTTCGCACGGAATTTATGTCGAATCTGGCGCGCACGGCGCGGGTTGACCCGCATGAGAGCATGGCTGAAATCTTCAACAATCTTGACCGGATGACGGAGACTCGTTTCATGTCGATGTTGGAGGACCGCAACCGCGAGAGTGCGGACCGGATCAAGTCCTTGATGTTTACGTTTGAGGATTTGAACAAGCTGGATCCGAATTCGATGCAGGTTCTTATTCGCAACTGCGATCCTGCGGTTATTGCTTTGGCGTTGCGCGGGGGTTCTGATGAGGTGCGGGAGTTATTTTTCTCGAATATGTCGCAGCGTGCGGGTCGTATTTTGAAGGAGGATATGGACACGATGGGTCCGGTTCGCTTGCGGGAGGTTGACGAGGCGCAACAGAAGATTGTTGGCACGGCGAAGGAGCTTGCGGCCAAGGGTGACATTGTCATCACGGATGGCGGGGCGGATGATCAGCTGATTTACTGATCGGCTGAGCGGGTTTTACACCAGAAAATTATTTAGAAGAAGATTTTTTGATGACCCAGAAGCAATCAGGATTTCCTTTATCTGGCGAGGAGGCCTCTGGGAAGGGGGCTGGTTTTGCGCCGTATCATTTTATGCAGTCGTCTTCGAAGGATGGAGACTGGAACGAGCAGGAGGGGACGGATCAATCGCTTGAGAAGATGAGTGCCTGGATGCCCTTGCGTTTGTTTGAGCGGGCATTGGGGGCGGCGAAGGAGAGAGAGGCCCAAAATAGTGATCAAGGTGGGGATCAATTTGTCCTGCAGTCGGGAGAAAGTTCTGATACGCGAGAATCGGCTTCTGGCAAGCACGAAACGTCATCGCAAAGCCCGCCACCCGGAAAGCAAGCAGAGGACGGGCAAGAAGGCCAAGAAGGGGCTGGCGATACCCCCTCCGGTGAGTCTGCTTCAAGTGAACCGTCTGAGCCAGAGTTACAATTTTCTGCGGAAGATATTCTGGAAGTGCGCGACCTTGCGTATGGGGAGGGGTATGAAGAAGGGATGCGCGATGGTGCTGCCAAAGCCGCAGAGGCGCAAGAGGCTTTGAAGACCGATATGCTGGAGCGTTTGGCCAGCAGTCTGCAAGCGCGCACCCGTCAGCATCAGGAAGGTCTTGATATTATTGCGGCTTCGATGAGCCAGATTCTGGTTGAGGCCATAGAGAAACTTTTGCCGGTTTATTTAAAGAAACATGGCGCGGAAGAGATTTTGGAGGTCTTTCAGTCCTGCATTGGCAATGTGCAGGATATATCGCGGATTGCGGTGCGGGTTCATGCGGATTGTTCGGAGGCGTTTGAGCAGGAGTTGCTGGAGATTGCGCGCAGCCGGGATTTTGAGAAGCTGCTTGTGATTGAGCGAGATTCGTCGCTTGCGCCGGGCGATATCGAGATTGACTGGGGCACGGGCGGGCTGGAGCATCGTCTGGGTCAGATGATTGGTCATTTGCATGAGGCGGTTGCGCTGATAGAAGCGAATCTGCCCTATAAATCGGTCCGGGCTGCAATGCCGACCCAAGCAGAACAAAAGCCGGAACAAACGCCCGAACAATCATTAGACCCGATAAACGAATCGAGCCAAACAGAAGAATCGCCTATAACACCCGAATCAGATACAGTAGCCCCGCCAAATCTTACAACCGAATCAAACATAGTAACCGGGCCTGATCAGGCCACCTCTTCTGGAGATACTCTCTCCTCCACAGAATCAATCCAAACAGAATCACCAGAACCGCCATTACCTCAAACAGACTCACAACACACAGATTTATCCGCAGCCCCAAACCCGCAAATAGAAAAACAATCAGAATCTACACCAGAAACACCCGCACAAGAAGTCCTGGCAGAAGAAACAATAACACAAGAGACATTCGCACAAGAAACATCAGCACAAGAACAAATGCCACAAGAGATACTGGCACAAGAAGCAACACCAGCACCCCCAACACAAGAAGCAACCCCAACACCAGAAACACCCGCACCAGAACCTCCAGCCAGAAAAAAAATACTTTCTGATGAATTTTAAATATATGACTAAATCTATGATTAAATCTATGACAGGCCGATATTTGATGAAGGAACGCACGCATGGCGGATGAAACAGAAGCTGGCAAGCCTCCGCAAAACAGCCCCCCAGCAGGCGGACAAGCGGGAGGACAAGCTGGCGGACAAGCCGGACCCCAAGGCCCCCAACGCACCTCTCCACAAGCAGGCGGGACGCAAGAAGGCGCGTTGCAGCAGAGCAATGCCAGTAAAAATGCGGTTGGCTCCAGTGGGGGGCCTGGTGGTGGGGGGGCTGCTGCTGGCGGTGGTGCTGGTGGTGGCGCGCAAGGCGGGGGCGCCGGGGCAAAAAATGCGGCCAGCCCGCCACCTGCAACACCTCCCCCTGCGGCACCCGGTGCGGATTCAACCCTGACCCCGGAAGAGATTGCCATTTTAAATAATGAAGGCGAACATCTGGACCCGCGTGTGCTTGATCTCACCAGCCCGACCGGATCGCGTGATCTGGAGGCCGTCTATGATATCGGGGTGCAGGTGTCGGCGGTTTTGGGAAAATCAGAAATTCCGGTGAGTGGTCTTTTAAAGCTGGGACGTGATTCGGTGGTCGAGCTGGACCGGCGGGTGGGCGAAGCGATTGACATTTACGTCAATAACCGTCTTGTTGCCCGTGGAGAAGTCGTGGTGGTTGAAGACCGGCTGGGAGTCACCATGACTGAAATCATTAAATCAGATAAATCAACTTTTTAACAAGCGGCAGATCGGATTATGGCAAGTTCAGAAGCAAGTTCAGGCGGCGGGTTCGCTGCAACAAAACGCATTTTTGACCTGGCAACCGTATCAGGACTGATCAGTGCTATTGTGCTGGTATTTCTTGCGATTGCACAAGGCGGCAGTGCGGGTATTTTCATCAATTTTCCATCCATGGCGATTGTTCTGGGCGGCACCTTCGGCGTGATTGTGGCCAGTTTTTCTTTTAAGGATTTATGGCAAAGTTTCAAACTTGCCGGTCATGCCTTTTCACGCCGTTCGCATCCCTATCAGGATATTGGCGGCCAGCTTATTCAAGTGGCCCAGGTTTCGCGCTCCAAAGGGGTTCTCTATCTTCAAAACTACCTGCATGCCTTTAAGGAATCGCCCTTGATGTATCGGGGTGTTGTCATGCTGATTGATGGCATTGCGGGCGAAGAAGTTGAAAATATCATGATGCGGGAGGTCCATCTGGCGCAAGCCTTGAAGACTCGCTCGACCAATATTTTGCGTAAAGCCGCAGAAGTTTCCCCGGCCATGGGGCTAATCGGAACCCTGATTGGTCTGGTGCAGATGCTGGGCCAGCTTGATGACCCGGACAGCATTGGCCCGGCGATGGCCGTTGCGCTGATTACCACCTTTTACGGTGCGCTTCTGGCAACATTGGTGTTCTCGCCGCTTGCCAACAAGCTGGAACGGGTGGCGTCAGAAGAACTGATTACCAACCAGCTTTATGTGATTGCCGTGGGCTCGATGGCCCGCCATGAAAATCCGCGCCGCCTTGAAATGCTGATGAATACCATTCTGCCTCCCCAAAATCAGGTCAAATTCTTTGGCGATTGATGGGGGAGATTGATCAGGACAATCGGCTTTAAGGACAAACCCTTTAAAAAGGAAAACGGGACAAGTTTATGCGTCTTTTGATTATCGGAAATCTTGACGGGCATATGACAGCCGCAAGTCAGATTGCGCTGGATCAGGGCGTTAAAGTCTCTATTGCGCGGACGCTGGAAGACGGGTTACGCCATATCCGCTCCGGCAAAGGGGCTGATCTTGTCCTGATTGATGTGCATTTGCCGCTGGAACGTCTGGCGGCCCAGCTTAAAAAAGAACGCATTACCGTGCCGCTGGTTGCCTGCGGGCTGGAAGGCACCGATTCCGATCTTGCCTCTGATGCCATTCTGGCCGGTGCCAGCGAATATGTGCCGCTGCCGCCCGACCCCGAACTGATTGCCACCGTCCTGAAAGCCGTTGTCCAGCAAGATGATTCGGTGATTTACCGCGATCCAAAGACCATGCAGGTGCTGGCGATGGCGGACCAGATTGCCCCCAGTGAAGCCTCGGTCCTGATTACCGGCGAATCCGGCACCGGCAAGGAAGTCTTTGCCCGTTATCTTCATGCCCGCTCCAAACGGTCTTCCGGGACCTTTGTGGCATTGAATTGTGCCGCCATTCCCGAAAATCTTCTGGAATCAGAATTATTCGGCCATGAACGCGGGGCTTTTTCCGGGGCGGTGGCCCAGCGCATCGGCAAATTTGAAGAAGCCGATCAGGGGACCCTGCTGCTTGATGAAATCAGCGAAATGGATTTGCGCTTGCAGGCCAAATTGCTGCGCGCCATTCAGGAAAAAGAAATTGACCGTCTGGGGGGCAACGGTCCGGTTCCCGTCAATGTCCGCATTCTGGCGACCTCTAACCGCGATCTGGAAGCCGCCGTTGATAATGGCGATTTCCGCCAGGACCTCTATTTCCGGCTTAATGTTGTCAATCTGCAACTGCCTGCCTTGCGTGACCGGCCCCTGGATATTCCAATTCTGGCCGAATTCTTTGAAAAGAAATATGCCAAGCTCAATGGCATGGACAGCCGCCCGATCACCACCGATGCCCGGGGGCTGCTGGTCAATCACAGCTGGCCCGGCAATGTGCGGGAGCTTGAAAATACCATGCACCGCGCCATCCTGCTCAGCCAGGGACCGGAAATTGAAGCCGAAGCGATTATCCTTTCCTCTGGCCGAGCACGCCCATCCGCCGGGGCCGGAACCGTCGGCCAAAGCCTGGCACTGGTCGAACGCCGCCATATCATGGCCACCCTTGATCATTGTCTGGGCAATCTTGGCGATGCCGCCGCCATTCTGGGTATCTCCCTGCGCCAGCTTGATGAACGTCTTGAAACCTATGGTATTTCCCCCGGCACCGGCGCAACTCCCTAGTCCATCCTGATTATACCACGCTAAATCAATAAGGGCATATGGCTGAAAACGACACTGCATCCGAAGGTCGGCCCGCCGCAGCTATGCAAGCTGCTGAACCCGCCACTAATCAATCCTCTGACGCTGGGCCCCCAAGTAATACAGGTCCCAATAATACGGGTCCGGGACGCGTAGATGCGCTTAAAACCTTTGGCGGAGAGGTTGGCGGCGGTTTCCTCAATATCCTCAAAGGCGGAGATTTTTACCTCCCTTTCGGCATTGTCGCCATTCTGGCAATGCTGCTTATCCCGCTGCCCAGCTATGCGCTGGATGTCATGCTCGCCCTGTCCATGACCCTCGCCGTCATTGTTCTCATGACCGTTATTTTCGTTGAATCTGCCGTTGAACTCACCGCCTTTCCAACCATTCTGCTGGTGACAACCCTGCTGCGCCTTGGGCTGAATGTCGCCTCGACCCGGCTTATTCTCTCAAACGGTCATACCGGCACCGACGCGGCAGGCGACGTTATTCAGGCCTTTGGAAATTTTGTCGCCAGCGGCAATTATGTCATCGGGGCCATTGTGTTCGGGATTCTGGTCATTATCAATTTTATCGTCATCACCAAGGGGGCAGGCCGTATCGCTGAAGTCGCTGCCCGCTTCACCCTCGATGCCATGCCCGGCAAACAAATGGCGATTGATGCCGATTTGTCCTCTGGCCTGATCAGTGAAGAAGTCGCCCGTGAACGCCGCAAAATGCTGGAACAGGAAAGCTCTTTCCACGGGGCAATGGACGGTGCCTCCAAATTCGTGCGCGGGGATGCGGTTGCCGGACTGCTGATTACCCTGATCAATATCGTTGCCGGAATTATTGTCGGCGTCCTGCAACGGGACATGGACCTCGCCAATGCTGCCCAGAACTATACCCTGCTGACCATCGGTGACGGCCTGGTCAGCCAGGTTCCGGCTTTGATCATATCGGTTGCTGCCGGTATTCTGGTCACCAAGTCCGGCATTGAAGGCGGCACCGAAAAGGCTCTTGGCAGCCAGCTTTCCACCAATCCGATGGCACTTGGTATTGCCTCGGTCATGTTATTTGCGCTGGCGATGGTGCCGGGCCTGCCCGCCTTTCCCTTTCTGATCATGTTCCTTTTTACCGCCGGGATCGGGGGCTATTTATTCTATCGCCGCAATCAGGACGAAAAGCTGGTTGAAAGCCAAAAGGTGGAAGAAGCCATTGAAAAAGCCAAATCCGAATCCGGAAAAGACGGCAAAGCCGAACCGATTACCGACAGCCTCCAGATGGATGCCATTCGTATTGAAATGGGCTATGGCCTCCTGCATCTGGTCAACGAAGGGGCCAATGGCATCACCATGACCGAACAGGTACGCGGGCTGCGCCGTCAACTCGCTGAACGCTACGGCTTTGTCACCCCGACCGTGCGTATTCTCGATAACCTCCAGCTTGGCAGCATGGAATACCGCATCCTGATCAAGGAAATCGAATCCGGACGCGGGGAATTGCGCCCGAACATGCTGCTTTGTCTGGGCGGCGGCGATGGCGGCTATCCAACCCTGCGCGGCGAAAAAATCATGGACCCGGTCTATAAGCAACCCGCCCTGTGGATCAGCGAAAACCTGCGCGATCAGGCAACCTCCATGCATTATATGGTCATCGAACCCATCTCGGTCGCCAGCACCCACCTCAATGAACTGGTGGTCACCCATATGCCAGAACTTCTGTCCTATTCAGCCACCCAGTCCCTGCTGGCCGATGTGCCAGAAAGCTTGCAGCCGATGATTAAAGAACTGGTGCCAACTCCGGTCAATGTCGCCAGTCTGCAAAAAATCCTGCAAAACCTCTTGCGTGAATATGTCTCTATCCGGGACCTGCCGCTGATTATTGAATCGATTGCCGATGCCCTGTCTCATTCCAAAAATATCACCTATGTCACCGAACATGTGCGCGCAGCCCTTTCCCGCCAGATTTGCAACGATTGCGCCGATGGGTCTGGCGAACTGCAGCTGGTCAACCTCAGCCCGCGCTGGGAGCAGATTTTCCTTGAAGCCCTTGACAATAGTGGTGATGGCGAAGCTCGCTTTAACCTGCCGCCAACCCGTTTGCAGGAGTTTATGCGCAGCTTTAACCGCGAAATGGACAAGCTGGGCGCGACCATGGATCAACCGCCAGTCCTGCTGGTCAATCCGGCCATCCGCTCTTATTTGCGCTCGATCCTGGAACGGTTCCGGCCAACCATGCCAGTCCTCTCGCAAAATGAAATCCACCCAAAAGCCAAATTCCGGGTGCTCAGCTCGATTGATTGAGTGCAGTTCGCAGCCCTTTGCTTGAATTTTTTTGACTTTTGCTCTAGGGTCAATACAACTGGAGACTGCAAATGACCACTGCCACCAAAACCACCCGCCTGACCTTGACCCTCCCTGAGGAGTT
The DNA here is from genome assembly GCA_965229605.1 of Alphaproteobacteria bacterium. Classification (GTDB taxonomy): domain Bacteria; phylum Pseudomonadota; class Alphaproteobacteria; order CBDDJK01; family CBDDJK01. The sequence goes on from OZ245892.1 coordinate 435,861, forward strand.
GCATCGTTTCATTAAAGCCCGCGCAAAGCAGGAGGGAAAAACGATGCGCCATTATGTGCTTGAGCGGCTTCTGCCAGAAGCGGAAGACGGGGATTATGATATTTCCGACATAAACCTTGAGATCGCGCAGGCTTTTCATGAATTTGAGCAATACGACAAGGGTGTTTTAAAGCTGCCTTCTATCGAGGACGTGATCCCCAGTTTGAAGTGATGTATACGATCCTGCCTAGTGCAAAATTTGTAGCAAGTTACAAACGTCTCAAGAAAAAGTATAAATCTCTCGACGATGACATAAAGCCCTTTGTCGAGCGGCTTAAAGTCGGCGATTTTTCGCCGGATAATATGGTTCAGGGGTTTGAAACATCAATTTATAAAGCCCGTGTGGCCAGTCGTGACCAAGGCCGGGGAAAACGCGGTGGCTTTCGTGTCGTGTATTATGTGGTAACGCCCAAAGGTCAGGTTCGGCTTCTATCCATTTACGCCAAAGCTCAACAGGAAAATATCAGTCCGCAGGAAATCAAGCGACTGCTCAAAGATTTCAGAAATTAGTCGCGTTTCTGTTCACGGGATTTTTGGTGCACTCCTGCGGCACCATTGCCAAGGTGCAGGTGGTGGGTTGGGTCAATGCCGCAGTCACCATGGGTGGCGATGATGACCATGCCGCCTTCTGCCCGATAGCGTTTGACCTGATCGCGCCAAAGGTCTGTGGCCGCGTGATCCAGCGCATTTAGCGGTTCATCCATCAGCCAGAGCGGCAGCATTTTTAAAAGCTCAAGCCGGGCCAGTGCCACCCGGCGGGCTTGCCCGGCGCTCAACCGCCCGACCGGCACATGGCGCAGCCGGGTCAAAGCAAAATAATCCAGCGCGCTTTCTATATCCGAAGAAGCGGTCTGGTAAAGCGCAGCAAACAGGGCAAGATTTTCCTGAATTGTCAGTTCACTCCGCAAGCCGTTATCATGGCCCAGCCAGCCGACTTGTGACTGATAGAATGAAAGATCCTGCTGGCTGCTGATTCCGTCCAGGACAATCGTCCCGCTTGCGGGGGCTTCAAATCCGGCCAGAACATGCAGGAAAGTTGTCTTGCCGCTCCCATTCGGGCCTTCAAGCAGCATAAAATCACCGGGGTGGAGATGGGTGCTCAGGTTCTCCAATAGCAGATGCTGCGTTATATTGGGATATGCGATAGAAAGATTGGACAAAACCAGACCGGGCGGGGCAGGGTCTGTTTTAGTCGGGCTTGCTTGCAGGGATGTCACCCCCTTCACTACCATTGATCAATCAGTGAAATCTCACTGGTTTGTGGCAGCAAAACCGCCTCAACCCGCCCGGGGCTGCGCAGGAAATTCCGCGCCAACTCTTGCAAATCGGCAGCCGGGATCGAGTCAATCCGTGCTGGCCAATCCTCCACCACCGCCAGCGGGATATCCAGAATAAGACTCTGACCAAGCTGGCGGGCTGGCCCCATCAAGGAATCAAGATTGAGATCAGCCGCATCTCTGGTCCGCCGCTTGGCAGCTTCAATTTCCTGCTCAGTCGGTCCATCGCGGGCAAAATCCTCCAAAACATCCATAAAAGCTGCGCGCAACTTGTCGATTTGAGGCTCTTCGACTGTATCGGCGCGCGGGACAGCATAAAAACCGATCCGACCTGGTCCCCGGCGGATAACATCCAGCCAGCCGCCTGCTTCAACCGCTATTTTCTGTTCAATCACTAGCTGCCGGTAAAGTCGGCTGGAGGCTCCGCCTGCCAGAGCCTCGCTCAAAATTGAAAGCGCGGCAATCGTATCATATGTTTTTTCTCTATCTCCAATGTCATCCATACCGCCATCCATAACGCCGCCCATAATACTGGGGGCTGGCAGATAGAGCCGCCATTGCGGTACCCGCACCAGCGGATCCGCCAGCGTCACTGTGCTTGCAACCGCAAGCGGGGCGGCTCCATAGCGAGTATGTATGGGCTGGCCTGTCAACAAGGCCAGGCCAGCCGGAATCTTGCCATAATACTCCTCTGCCAGTGCAAAAGCCTCTTCACGGGTGACATCTCCGGCAATAACCAGCACCGCATTTTCAGGCTGATAAAACTGGTCATAGAAATCTTGTAAATCATCTAATGTAAGGGCCTCGATCTCTTCGGGCCAGCCGATGATCGGCCTTCTATAGGGATGATTGAGGTAAAAGGCCGGGTTCGCTTGCTCCGACAACCGCGCAGAGGGATTATTCTCAGTGCGCTGGCTGCGCTCTTCAATCACAACCTGAATTTCAACCGGAAAACTGTCCTTAAACGTCGCATCCGAAAAATTGAGATTGCGCATCCGGTCCGCTTCCATCGCCATCACGGTCTCCAGCTGATCGGCGGGCATCGTCTGGTAATAGGCCGTGACATCTTGCGAGGTAAAAGCATTATGCTGCCCGCCGACCCGGGCAACCGCCGATGAGAAATCACCTTCAGGAAAAGTCGGGGTGCCTTTAAACATCATATGTTCAAGCACATGCGCAAGGCCTGATTTGCCGGGAGGATCATCCATCCCGCCGACTTTATAGAATAATATCTGTGTGACGACAGGCGCGCGCTGATTTTCAAGCACCACCACCCGCAAACCATTTTCTAAAACGGTTTCGAAAGCATTAAAGACACCGGCTTGCGCAGAATTGCTGACTACATAGAACAGCAAACTAAAAATTAAAGCTGAAAAAGACTTTTTCATATGCAGGCGTTTATTTTAAAAGCCTTTTGTTCGCCAAGGTCAAAACCAGTCAAAGAAGGCCCCGCCATCTCGGCGAATGACCGGGGCTGGGTCCTCAGATATCTCACGCCCCAATACCTGACTTTCCTGAACCCGTCTGGATTCCTCCTGCGGGTCGATCAGTGCTGATTCAGAAGCCTGATTATTCTGCCGCCAGAAAATCAAATTTTCAAGCAAGCCTTCATCAAGCACAGCCAATGCCGCATTTTCCTGCTCAATCAGGGCACGAATCGCCGAAGAATTGTCGCCTTCACTGCCCGCCAGCTCAAGCAGTCTTTGCTCTCCTGCTGATGTCGCTTGATTTGATAAGGACTGGCTTGCTGCTGCCAGCCCGGTAACCGAAGTCTGGTCTTGTAGAGATTGATCGGGGGTAGATGCCTGACCTGTCCCAAAAACCGCATCCTGCGCACTGTCCCGGGTCTGCAAATCCTGCTGCCGCTGCCCGCGTGGATCAGGCGGACGCAAACTAAAATCCGGCGGCAGGGTCAACGGTGCTCGCCTGACCACTGCAAATTCATCCGGCGTTTTGCGGTCAACTCCGATGATCGTACCCAGCGATCCACTCCCGCCGCAGCCTGCCAGCACAGCAAAAGCCGACAGACTACTCAAAGCGCAAATAACTGGAAAAGAACGGAAAATTTTATTCATGTTCTGCTTTTTATCTCCCACTTCTATACCCCGCCTTCATCTCCTGCCTTCATCCTTACAGTGGAGCGGGTGAAGGGAATCGAACCCTCGTATTCAGCTTGGGAAGCTGATGTTCTACCATTGAACTACACCCGCAAAAGCATTTTCAAGACCGATTTGTCTATCGTGTCCTAGCTCAAACCGCTCAGAATGGCAAGGTCAGGCGCAAAAAATTATCTATTGAATCAAGGTTGTTGCAAGAATAATTGTTGCGGACGGGCGAATCGGTCCATATATCGAAATATAAAGTGGTTTGACTCTGCACCTATCACTTACAGGCAGGAATCATTCTTATCTTGTTGAGCGGGTCTATTTTGCTAGGGTCCTGACCCTAAAGAGGCCCGGATGATCAGTCTTCAACGGATCAATAAAAGGATCGCATAGATGAGCACCGAAGCGCAAGAACCTACGATGGATGATATCCTTGCTTCTATCCGCCGCATTATTGCTGAGGATAACGAGAAAGAAGCGCCTCCTTCTACGCAAGAGGCGGGAGCGCAAGATACAGCTGTGCAAGAGCAAGGCACCGATCAACCTGCAGAAGCGGTAGCCAGCCAGCCCGCCCCGCAAGTCCAGAGCAAGCCTGCTCAGCAGTCCCCTGCTTCTGTTCAGGCGGCTGCTCCCCCCCGTACAGCGCAACTGGCAGCGCAGCCTTCAGCTGCTCAGCCTACCGGAGGAGGCCAGGCCTTTGTTATGGAGCGTCAAGCCGAGGAAGATGAGGATGGCGAGGTGCTGGTACTCAATAATCTGCTTGAAAATGCCAAGGCAGCAGCAAGACCGATGCCGAAGCGTCCTAATTCGGCAAATCCGGGTGCGCGGCAGGGCAAACAGGGCCTTCCTGCTGCGCCCAATGGCAAGCTGAGTCGTCAAGAGGAAGAGCGGCTGCTTTCTGCCACCACAGAATCTTTAGGCACGGCGGCTTTTGCAACGCTGGAGCGGGCCGTGCGCATGGGCCGGGCTGGAGAGACACTGGAAGATGTGGTGCGTAATCTTTTACGCCCTATGCTACGCGGCTGGATTGACCAGAATCTGCCTGGCCTGGTCGAGCGGATGGTGCAATCGGAAATTCAGAAAATTGTCAGCGGCGCACGGCGCAGCTGGGAAGACGAGGACCCGGACCAGTAATGGATATCCTGCTTATTCCCCTGCTGCAAATTGTCAGCATTGGCCTGTCAATTTTCAGTTTTTGTATTATTGGACAAGCCATCTTGTCCTGGCTGGTTGCCTTTAATGTTGTCAATTACCATAACCCGCTGGTCTCCCGAGTCGGCCGGGCTCTTGACGGACTTTGCGCACCAGCCCTGCGCCCTATCCAGCGATTTGTCCCGACATTCGGAGGGATTGATATCTCGCCCGTCCTGCTGCTGATGGCAATCTGGTTTCTCCAGTCGGTGATCGAACGCCTGATTTACAAACTATAGACCGCTCTAATAGCGGACTTTTACAAAGTAAAGTCCGTGGGCAGGGGCGGTGGGGCCAGCGCGGCGGCGGTCACGGGCGGTAAGGATGGTTTTTATATCTTCAGGCGTGAGGCGATTTTGTCCGACCTGGACCAACGAGCCAACCATATTTCTGACCTGGCGATATAAAAAGGAGCGGGCTTCAACCATAATATGGACCTCGTGGTCTCTCTGTTCGATGATATCAAGGCGGTCCAGTGTTTTGATCGGGGACAATGCCTGACAGCCGGACGCACGGAAGCTGCTGAAATCATGCTGTCCTGTTAAGCAGGCAGCAGCTTTGCGCATTTGATCAAGATCAAGGTTCATCGGCACCGACCAGACCCGGCCTTCCAGCAGAACGGAGGGTGTACGGCGGACAAATAAGCGATAAAGATAGGTCCGTTTTATGGCATCAAACCGGGCATGGAAGTCGGGCGCAACCGGGGTGCTTTCAACTACCCGCAACGGTACAGCGCGTAAATGAGCATTAAGGGCGGCAGGGAGTTTATCCGGCTCAAAGGCACGGTTGATATCGCAATGGGCGACCTGTCCAAGCGCATGAACCCCGGCATCAGTGCGCCCGGCTGCAATCGGGGTGATGTTTTCTCCGCAAAGGTCAAGGGCCGCTTGCGTCAGGGCTGCCTGCACGCCAAGGCCGTTTTGTTGGCTTTGCCATCCGACAAAGCCTGCGCCGTCATATTCCAGCGTGAGTTTCCAGCGCATGGGTCCTGACCCTAAATCCTGTTGAAAGTCTGCGCCTTTATACGCTAAACAGCCCTGTTTGCTAAACAGGTTTTATGGCCTTCTCAAAATAGAAAAATATATTTTATGACCAGCCGTTTACGCTCTGTTGCCCCCTTTGCGGTTGTTGATATTGGATCAAATTCAGTTCGGCTGGTGATTTATGACCGAATAGATGCCGCCCCGCGTCCAATTTATAACGAAAAGGACCTGTGCGGGCTGGGTCTTGATCTGGATAAAACAGGCCAGCTTAACCCGGCTGGTGTGACTCGCGCTTTACATATTCTGCCACGTTTTAAGGCCCTTTGTGTTGAAGCGGGCTGTTATCAGGAAAATCCGCCAGCAGTTGCCCTGATTGCGACAGCTGCGGCCCGTGATGCGGCGCAAGGCCAGGTTTTTCTTGATCAGGTTGCCGAGATTTTTAATGTCTCCCCGACCCTTTTAACTGGAGAGGTCGAGGCCGAACTTTCTGCACGCGGCGTGATATCGAGCTTTCCCTTGGCAACCGGGATTATGGGGGACCTTGGCGGCGGCAGCGTTGAGTTGGCTCATCTGTCCAAAGGGCGTATCAAGGCGACGTCGACCCTGCCGCTTGGTCCCTTGCGGTTGCCAGAGAACATGCGAAAGACTCCGACTCTTGCCAGCAAGAAGATTGACAAGGCCCTGAAAGGGGTGAGCTGGCTTTCTGCCACTGCAAAAAGCAAGCAGAATACTTTTTATTGTGTGGGGGGCGGCTGGCGCAATCTGGCCAAGCTTCATATAGCTGAAAGCGGCTATCCTTTGCATATTATTGACCATTATCGAATTCCGGGTGCAAGTGCGCGTGAATTTCTGGACAGAATAGCCAGAACCCCGGTTTCAAAATTGCAGCAGATTGAAAAGCTGAACAAAAGGCGGGCTGAAAATCTCCCGTTTTCTGCTTTTCTGTTGTCGTATATTTTAGAGCAGTTGAAAGAATTTTCGCCCAATCCCGGCCATGCAACGTGGGATATTGCCTTTTCAGCGCACGGGCTGCGTGAAGGTTTGCTGGCAACCAAAGCCCCGGAAATGACCGATTCCACCTCGTTACTTCTGGCCTGTCAAAAGCTGGTTAATTATTCAATAGACGGACCGGCTCTGTATCGCTGGTTATCGCCAGCTATCGGCCCGGCAATCCCGCTTTATCAAAAAGCCAGTCATTGGAAAGGGGCCGAGCGTTTGCAGGTATTGGCGCAAGCGGCTTGTATCCTTGGCAATATCGCGCGCCATGAACATCCGGAATATCGCGCTCTGCATGGATATTGGAAGGTTTTGCGGGCAAATATCACCGGAATTGACCATGATGAGCGGCGGTTTCTTGCCATCGCCCTGGCGGCCCGTTACGGGAAATCTGAAACTGCCCTGCAATCCCGAACCGGGAAAACCGGGATTTATCTACCCCCGGACGTCATCAAAATGGCGCAAGCTCTGGGGTATGGGCTGCGCTTTGCCTTTGCGCTTTGTGCAGGCTATCCGCCGCTTTTAGAGCAGGCTGATCTTGAGGTGAAGGACGGGCGGTTATGGCTTTGCCAGCGAAATCAGGGCAATCTGCATATAGGAGAAACAATCACGCGCCGTCTTGGTGGCTTTGCAAAGTCACTTGACTTGACGGCTATGGTCAATGCACCTTAACAGTAAACAGGTTTAAAGAGAGAATAGAGAAGGGCAGGAGATTTTGCGCATTTTGGTTACGGGGACAGCTGGATTTATCGGGTCATTTGTGGCCATGAAACTTCTGGCACGCGGGGATGTGGTGATCGGGGTGGATAGTCACAATGATTATTATGACCCGCAGCTGAAGGAAGCCCGGGTCAAGCGGTTTGGTGATCATAAGAATTATACGCATCTGCGGCTTGATATCAGTGAGGGGGAAGCGTTGATGAAAGCTTTTGCCGAGCATCGACCGGATCGGGTTATTCATCTGGCGGCACAGGCGGGGGTGCGTTATTCGATAGAAAATCCGATGGCTTATACTTTGAGCAATATGGTAGGGTTTACCCATATTCTTGAGGCCTGTCGTCATAGTGCTGTTGAGCATCTGGTTTATGCGAGCACGTCGAGCGTTTATGGCAGCAATACGGCGATGCCTTTTTCGGTTGAGCAAAGTGCCAATCACCCGCTGAGTTTCTATGCGGCGAGCAAAAAGGCGAATGAGGCGATGGCGCATAGTTATAGTCATTTATATGGATTGCCGACGACGGGGTTGCGGTTTTTTACGGTTTACGGGCCTTGGGGTCGGCCTGATATGGCTTTGTTTAAATTTGCCAAAGCGATTCTTGCGGGCGAGGAGATCGAGGTTTACAATCACGGCAATCATCAAAGAGATTTCACCTATATTGATGATATTGTTGACGGGGTTGTGCGGGTTATGGATCGGCCTGCTGTGGCAAATCCGGCTTGGGATAGCGATCATCCTGACCCGTCTTCCAGCAAAGACCCGTGGCGGCTTTATAATATCGGGAATAATCGGCCAGTGAAGCTGATGGATTATATCAAGGCCCTTGAAGTTGCGCTGGACAAGAAAGCAAGGCCAAGGTTTCTGCCTTTGCAGGCGGGGGACGTGCCAAGCACCTATGCGGATGTTGACAGTCTGGTCCGGGATATGAATTATCAACCCGGGACATCTATAGAACAGGGCATTGGCAATTTTGTTAGCTGGTATCGGGCGCATTACAAGGTATAACAGAACAGGGCAGGAGCGATGAAACATTCTGACAATTCGGCAGATCTGATCACGCTGGAGGGGGTCTGGAAGCTTTTTGGGCCCGAAGCAGACAAATTTATGGCGGGTAAATTTGCCACCACGCAAGTGGGACCGAGTGCCGAGGAAATGGCGCAAGCGGGACTGATAGGCGCAGTGCGTGATGTGTCGATGTCCGTTAAAAAAGGGGAGATTTTGGTGATTATGGGCCTGTCAGGGTCTGGAAAATCAACGCTGGTGCGCTGTATGTCGCGGCTGGTGGATATTACCAGAGGCCGGATTTGCGTTGAAGGCCAGGACCTTGCCGGTCTGGATGATGCCGGGCTTTTGGCTTTGCGGCGTGAAAAGATGGGGATGGTTTTTCAGAATTTTGCGCTGTTGCCGCACCGCACGGTGCTTGAAAATGTCGCCTTTCCGCTTGAAATGCGCGGGCAATCGCGGGCAGCCCGGCGCGAGCGGGCCCTTGAAATGATCAAGCTGGTTGGTTTGAACGGGCGTGAAGAATATTTTCCCCGTGAATTGTCGGGCGGGCAGCAGCAACGGGTCGGGATTGCCCGGTCGCTGGCGATTGAGCCGGATATCTGGTTTCTCGATGAGCCTTTTTCGGCCCTTGATCCGCTTATTCGCCGCGAAATGCAGGATGAATTTTTACGACTGCAAAATATGCTTGGCAAGACGATTGTTTTTATCACCCATGATTTTGACGAAGCCTTGCGGCTGGCTGACCGGATTGCGATTATGAAGGATGGCTGCGTTGAACAGATTGGCAATCCGGCATCGATTGTTCTGCATCCGCAGACGGAATATGTCTCTAAATTCACGGAAGAAATCGAAAAGGCACGGGTGGTCAAAGCTGAAAATCTGTTGCAGGATGTCAAGAAAACCCAAAAAGGGGCAAAAGATAATCCGGTGCCTGGCAGCGCGACATTGCATGATCTGGCCCGCCAGCTGGTGGAGGACACCCGCCCCATCCTGCCGGTTGCTGATGAAAGCGGGGCGATCATCGGCGGGCTGGACCGGCAAGCTGCACTTGATGTGATATTTGGCGAATCTTCATCAGAAGGTGCCAAAGCGTGATCAACCGCAAAGCTTCTTCGCCGGATGTTTTGCCTGAAAATGCGGGAGTCATCAATTTAGGCGCAATCGCCCTGATTGTCTTTGCCCTGCTTTTGGCCATGTTCCGGCCCGTTGTGCCAGATGCGCTGATGCGGCCCCCCGATTTTATGGTGCTGCCCTTTCAGGACTGGATTAACTGGGCCTTTACCTTTGTTAAAGATGACCTTGGTTTTATCCATGTCACCCGGGCCTTTGCCAGCGCGGTTGAATGGGGGCTGGATATCACGGCTAATCTTTTTTATGGGCGCAACCGCTGGCCCTATCTGGGGCCAATCCCCTGGACCGTGATTGCGCTTTCTGCCGGGGCGATTGGCTATGCGCTTAATGGCTGGCGGCTGGGACTGTTGTCTGGCGGCTGTTTCGTCTGGATTGCCCTGATGGGCCAATGGAAATGGGCCATGGAAACCCTGTCAGTGATTATCGTTGCCGCCCCGATTGCTGTCTTTCTTGGACTGGCCCTTGGCATCTGGGCCTGGCGACGGGCCTGGGTTGAAAAGGCCTTGAACCCGATCCTGAATGTCGCACAATCGCTGCCGCATTTTTCCTATATGATTCCGGTGGTGGTCTTTATCGGGGTTGGCCCCAAAGCCGGGGCGATTGTCACCATCATTTTTGCCACCCCGCCGATGATTCGCATGACCCTGCTCGGCCTGCAAAAAGTGCCGCCCGAAATCATCGAAAGCGGCCTGATGTGCGGGGCAACGCCCTGGCAAATGCTGCGTCAGGTGCGGATTCCAACCGCCCGCTCAGAAATCCTGGTTGGCGTTAATCAGGTGATTATGCAATGTCTGGCAATGGTGGTTCTGGCCAGCTTTATCGGGATGCCCGGCCTTGGTCAAAAACTCTTGCAACTGCTCCAGGCCCTCAAAATCGGGCGGTCGGTGGAAATCGGCATCACCATTGTCTTGCTGGCGATTATTCTTGATCGCTGCTCCAAAGCTTTTGCCTTGCGCCAGCCCGAACATATCGACACCAGCCTGCCCTGGTGGAAACGCCGCGCCGTTCTGCTGGTCTATCTCGGTTTGATCAGCCTGGCCTTTATTCTGGCTGCCATATTCCCCTGGTTCCATGAAATAAAACGCAGCCAGGCTTTCACCATTTCCAAAGAACTGGATTCTGTTGTTGACTGGCTGGTCATCGCGATTGATCCGGCAACCCAGGCCCTGCGGGCCTTCCTGATTACAAGTGTCTTGATCCCCTTGCGCGATTTTTATCTCTGGCTGCCCTTCACCGCCGTTCTGCTTGGCCTGGCGGCTCTGGGCAAAAGAATCGGGGGCTGGCGATCTGCCACCATCGCGCTGGCCTATTTTGGGCTGATTGCGGCCTCCGGCTGGTGGGACCGGGCCATGATCACCGTCTATATGGTCAGTTTCGCTGTGCTGCTTTGCGTGCTGATCGGCCTGCCGATGGGAATATGGGCGGCACGGGCTGAACGGCGGTCACGAATCATGCTGCTGATCTGCGATACCGCACAGACCTTCCCCAGCTTTATTTACCTCATCCCCGTGGTCATGCTGTTCGGCGTTAATGATGTTGCCGCTATCGGCGCGGTCATTGCCTATGGCAGTGTGCCGATGACCCGCTATACGATTGAAGGTTTGCGCCAGGTCCCGGTTGCGCAGGTCGAAGCCGCCGATATGTGCGGGGCTACATCCTGGCAAGCCCTGGTTCATGTGCGCCTGCCGCTTGCCCTGCCAACCATTATGGTCGGGCTTAATCAGACCATCCTCTTTTCACTGTTCATGGTGATCATCGCCGCCTTTATTGGCACTCAGGACCTGGGGCAGGAAATGCAGCGTGCCCTTTCCTCGACCAATGTCGGCAAAGGGCTGGTGCTGGGGCTGGCGGTTGCCTTTATGGGCCTGCTGGCTGATCACCTGATTATGCGCTGGGCCTCTGAACGCCGGGCAAGACTGGGTTTGCCAACATAAAGGCCCAGGGTCAGGACTCCATTCTTCATCATCTCATGGATGAATTTCAACGTATTTCCACCTTTCTAAAGCCGCTTGCATCCGGCTTTGCCGGGGCTTTTTCCCTTGGCGATGATGTCGCGGCTCTGCCACCGCCGCCACCGGGAAAGACCTGTCTGGTTGGCATGGATACGCTGGTGGAAAACGTGCATTTTCTGCCCGAAAGTGCGCCGGACAAGCTGGCTGAAAAACTGCTGGCAGTTAATCTCTCTGATCTTGCTGCCAAGGGGGCGCGGCCTTTGGCCTATTTCCTCAGCCTGTCGCTTCCCAAGACTTGCGGTGATGATTGGCTGGCGCAATTTGCCAGCGGATTGGCGCGGATGCAAAAACACTATGGCTTGCATCTGGCTGGTGGGGATAGTACCAGAACAGCCGGTGTTCTGACCTTGAGTGCCACATGCGTTGGCCTGGCGGATACGGACAGTTGGCCGCAACGTGCCTCTGCTCAGGCGGGTGATGTTCTCTATGTTTCCGGCCCGATTGGCGATGGCGGGGTCGGGCTGTCGCTTTGTCGCGGAGAGGATAAAAGCAATCTATTTCAAAAGTTAAGCCAGGATGATGTAAGCTATTTGCAAGACCGCTATCTTTGCCCGGTCCCGCAGCTTGAAAAAGGGGCGGCGATGGCGGGTTTGAGTGCGCAACTCTTTCAGGAAAAGGGACGGCGGCTGGCGGCGATTGATATTTCGGACGGGCTGGCCGCAGACCTTGGCCATTTATGCGCGGCAAGCCAACTCCAGGCCCGGGTGGAGATTGCCAAAGTGCCTTTATCAGAACCAGTGCAAATGCTGGTTGAACAGACTCCGTCGCTTTTGCCGGAATTGATGGGGGCCGGGGATGATTATCAGCTTCTTGTGGCGGCCCCACCCGAGATGGAGCAAGCGATTATTGCGCTTTCCTTCACCCCGATTGGTCTCTTGCAGAATCAGGACAATGATGCAGCCGTTTCTTTTATTGATTCGCAGGGGCGACCGGTTTCGATACCTTCTCCCGGCTGGAATCATAACCTGTAAGTTCTTTATTACGCACGAGGACGACCGGTCTTGCGCCGACCTTTCTTCTTGCCATTGCTCGGGGTGGGTTTTTTAGACTTCTGCCCATTGGCAAGGTCGCTGAGTGTCTGGGCAATATCCGGATTCAACGGGGCCGCCGCAGCTGGCTGATCAAGATCAAGGCTGCTGAGCCGGACCAACTCATCCCGCAACCGGGCAGCATCCTCAAACTCCAGCGACGCCGCCATCTCCAGCATTTTCTGCTCCAGCGCCTTGATATATTGATTTAACGTCATCCCGACCAGATAGGGCGAGGATTCATCCTCTGCGCCAACCGTCATCCGGTCGCGCTCATAGACCGAGGCCAGAATATCCTGAATAGACTTCTTGACCGAGGTCGGGGTGATGCCATGTTCATCATTATAGGCCTGCTGGCGTTGGCGGCGGCGGTTGGTTTCTTCAATCGCATAGCTGAGAGAATCAGTCAGCCGGTCTGCATATAACAGTACCCGCCCATCGACATTGCGGGCCGCCCGGCCTATCGTCTGAACCAGCGAGGTTTTGGAACGCAAAAATCCTTCCTTGTCGGCATCCAGAATAGCCACCAGCCCGCACTCCGGGATATCCAGCCCTTCACGCAGCAGATTGATTCCAACCAGCACATCAAAAACGCCAATCCGCAAATCACGAATGATTTCAATGCGCTCCAGCGTATCAATATCGGAATGAAGATAGCGCACTTTTATCCCGGCCTCTGACAGATATTCGGTCAAATCCTCGGCCATGCGCTTGGTCAGCGTGGTCACCAGCACCCGGTAGCCTTGCGCCAAAGTTATGCGACACTCCGCCATCAGATCATCGACCTGCGTCACCGTCGGGCGCACATCACAGACCGGATCAATCAAGCCCGTTGGCCGCACCACCTGTTCAACAATCACGCCGTTGGTGCGTTCAAGCTCCCATGGGCCAGGGGTGGCCGATACATGAATGGTCTGCGGGCGCATCCGCTCCCATTCCTCAAACTGCAAAGGCCGGTTGTCTATGCAGGACGGCAGCCGGAATCCATGATTGGACAAGGTTGACTTGCGCGCAAAATCGCCTTTGAACATGCCGCCTATCTGCGGGATGGTGACATGACTTTCATCCACAATCAGCAAGGCATCTTCAGGCAGATACTCAAACAGGGTCGGCGGCGGCTCTCCCGGGCGGCGACCCGTCAGATAACGCGAATAATTTTCAATCCCCGCACAAACGCCAGTCGTCTCAATCATCTCAACATCAAAAGTCACCCGTTGCTCCAGCCGCTGGGCCGATAAAAGATCTCCCGCATCATGCAATTCATCCAGCCGGACCTTCAAATCACTCTTGATCTGCGAAACTGCCTGCATCAAAGTCGGCTTCGGCGTCACATAATGCGAATTGGCATAAACCCTGATTTCCTCAAGCTCGCCCGCAACCTCGCCCGTCAAGGGATCAAACTCGCTGATCCGCTCAACCTCGTCCCCGAAAAAAGACAAACGCCAGGCCCGGTCCTCCAGATGAGAGGGAAAAATCTCGACACTGTCTCCACGCTGGCGAAAAGTCCCACGCTGGAAATTCTCATCATTGCGGCGATACTGCACCTCCACCAGCCGACGGGTCAGATCGCGCACATCCTGACGCATCCCGCAAGCCAGAGAAATCGACATCTTCCCGTAAACCTCCGGCGCACCAATCCCGTAAATGCACGACACAGAAGCAACAATCAAAACATCATCGCGCTCCAGCAATGCCCGGGTCGCTGAATGGCGCATCCGGTCTATCTGCTCATTGACCGAACTTTCCTTCTCAATATAGGTGTCCGTGCGCGGAACATAGGCCTCTGGCTGGTAATAGTCGTAATAAGACACAAAATACTCAACCGCATTGTCCGGGAAAAACCCCTTCATCTCGCCATAGAGCTGAGCCGCAAGCGTCTTGTTATGCGCCAAAACCAACGTCGGCTTCTGAATCTCCTCTACCAGCTTCGCAACCGTAAAGGTCTTGCCCGAACCAGTCACCCCAAGAAGCACCTGATCTCTGTTCTCTGCCCGCACTCCTTCGCATAAAGCAGAAATCGCCGCTGGCTGGTCTCCCGCCGGTTCGTAGTCAGAGACAACTTTAAACGCCCGTCCAGCCTCGCTCAAAGGCCTTGCATGGCGCGGCATCGGCGCAAAAATCTGAGATTCTGGGTTAAACATAACGCCCGCAATCTATGCGGATGAGCCCGTGCTGGCAAGCCTGCAAATCGCCGGATCAAGCTGCGTGCGAAATACCTGCTTTGGGATTGGCAATAGTGGCGCGAATCCAGTAAGAACAGGATCAGGCAGATTTATGCACAGGTGATTTGAAAGACTTGAACAGGATGAAATGTGAACGAGATTCACACACAACGAGGCGACATGGCAAAGCAGCCAGCTGATTTTTCGCCGCAGAGGCTTGATTCTTCGCTTGATTCTTCAACAGCACAGGGGGAGCCCTTTCTGGTGCTTGAGGACGGTGTGCCGGTTGTCCGCTGGACGGGAGGGGAGGCGAAGTCTTCTTCCTCGGATAAGGCACTTAAGGCTCTTGCTGCTCTTAAGCAGACAGCGCGAAAGAAGCCGCAACCTGTTCTTGAGTCTATTCCTGATCTTGTTGCCGATAAGGATGCAGGCGTTGCGCTTCCTGCAAGGTCTCTTGATTCCGATCTGTTTGTTCTGACTCCTGATACGACAGATAATCTTGAAGAGCCTTTGGTGCTTGATCAGGATGTGCAGGTTGAGACTGTTCTTGAACCTGAACCAGAAATTGCGCCAGCCCCAACTCCTGAACCTGAACCTGCGCCTGAAAAAACCACGACTCCGGTGGTGGACCCGCCGCCAGCAAGCGGGCTACGCATTGAAAATATTGGAAAACGCTATAAGAAACATCCGGTTTTGCGCAATGTATCGCTGCATGTTCAGCGCGGCGAAGCGATTGGCCTGCTGGGTCCCAACGGGGCTGGAAAGACCACCTGCTTTTACATTGTCTCTGGTTTGACTCATGCTGATTCCGGGCAGATTTTTCTGGATGGAGAAGAGATCACAACCCTGCCCATGTACCGGCGCGCCCGGCTGGGGATAGGCTATTTACCGCAGGAGCCTTCTATTTTCAGGGGTTTGACGGTTGAAGAGAATATTCTGGCAGTTCTTGAAACGCTGGAGTCCGACCCCCGGCAGCGCAAGAGCGAGTTAAACAGTCTGCTGGAGGAGTTTTCTATTTCTCATTTGCGGGATTCTTCGGCTGTTTCTTTATCTGGGGGGGAGCGGCGGCGTCTGGAGATTGCGCGGGCTTTGGCCAGCCATCCGCATTTTATCTTGCTGGATGAGCCGCTTGCGGGGATTGATCCGGTTGCGGTCAACGACATCCGCGAGTTGATTTTGCATCTCAAGGAGCGTGGAATAGGGGTCTTGATCACGGATCATAATGTTCGGGAAACGCTGGCTTTGGTCGACCGGGCCTATATTCTGCATGATGGTCTGGTGATCAGTCAGGGTGCCCCGGCTGATATCGTGCAGGATGAGGAAGTGCGCCGGGTTTATCTTGGGAAGAGATTTACGTTGGGATAATTCATGGCACTTGGACCCCATCTTGATCTAAAGCAGACCCAGAGTCTGGTGATGACGCCGCAGTTGCAGCAGGCGATCAAGCTGTTGCAATATTCCTCGACCGAGTTGTCTGATTTCATTGCCGAGGAGATTCAGCAGAATCCGCTTTTGGGGGAGCGGGAAGGTGCCAGTAGTGGAGAGTCGGGGAGTGCGGAGGATAGCGGTCCAGACAACTCTGGAGAGGGCGGCGAAGATATATCGGACAGTGTTGATTATTTGTCCGGGAGCGGATCGTCCGAGGCCGATACGCCATTGGACGGTGATTTTTCCAACACCTATGATGGAGACATTGCGGGGGCGGGGGCTGACCATGGCGGGGCTTTTGACGGTCATAGTTCGGGGCCGGGCCGTCAGTCACTTTCTGATGACGAGGATTATGACCCGTTCAATCTGATCAGCAGTCAGATGACGCTGAAGGAGCATCTGGAGGCACAGTTGCGGCTTGAAAATCTGAGCAAGATTGAGCGGGCGATTGGTTTTTATATGATTGATCTGATTGAGCCGAGTGGCTATTTGGCGACGCCGCTTGACAGAGTAAGCCAGACGCTGGGGGTTGAACTTTCGCAGGTTGAGAAAATTTTGAGTATCTTGCAACAGCTGGAGCCAACGGGGGTTTTTGCGCGTGATCTGGCGGAGTGTTTACGCCTGCAGCTGGAGGATAAAGAGGCCTATCCCCCGGCGATGGAGGCTCTATTAGCCAATCTGCCGCTGGTTGCCAAGCGGGAGTGGAAAAAGCTGAAGCGTATTTGCAAGGTTGGGCAGGAAGGGCTGGCGGCCTTGATCAATGAAATACGCCAGCTTGATCCAAAGCCGGGTCTTCAGTTTGACCCGCCGCG
This sequence comes from Alphaproteobacteria bacterium, assembly GCA_965229605.1. Classification (GTDB taxonomy): domain Bacteria; phylum Pseudomonadota; class Alphaproteobacteria; order CBDDJK01; family CBDDJK01. Next base: position 452,748 of record OZ245892.1, read on the forward strand.
TCTGGAGGGGTCGGTTCCTGATGTTCTGGTTAATGAGGGCCCGGGAGACTCGCTGGTGGTGGAGTTGAATCCCGACACCATTCATCCCCTGATTGTGAATGATGACCTCTATCGGCGGGTGATCAAGGGGGTGCGCTCGTCAGAGGATAAAGAGTATATCATCACCCAGCGGCAAAGCGCAATCTGGCTGATCAAGGCGGTCCGCCAGCGCACGGAAACTATTTTGAAAGTATCCGAAGAAATTGTCCGCCAGCAATCCGGCTTTTTCTTTTTCGGAGTCAATTACCTGCGCCCGCTTGTTCTGCGTGATGTTGCAACCGCGCTGAATTTGCATGAAAGCACGATCAGTCGCGTGACCAGCAATAAATATCTGTCATGCAGCCGGGGCACCTTTGAATTGAAGTATTTTTTCACCGCGTCGATTGGCGGGGCCGATGGCGATATTTTTTCAGCAGAATCGGTGCGCCATCGTATTCGCACCCTGATTTCAGAGGAACAACCCGATGCTGTCTTGTCTGATGATCAGATTGTCGCCCGCTTGCAGGAAAGCGGGATTGATATCGCAAGGCGCACCGTGGCGAAATATCGCGAAGGGATGAATATCCCTTCCTCTCTCCAGAGAAAACGCGAAAAAACTGCCCAAATGCTGTAAGGCTTCTTGAAGCCCAGATGCTGTAAGATTTTTGGGATAATCTCAGGTGATGGACAGGTCTATGGTGCCAAGGCCTTCAATCTTGCCTTGAAGATGATCGCCAGCCACCACCGGACCAACACCAGAAGGCGTGCCGGTATAAATCAGATCCCCTGCTTGCAGATGATAAAAGCGCGACAGATGCGCAATCACTTCTGCCACTGAATTGATCAGGTCGGATAAATCGCCCTCTTGTCTGGTCTCGCCATTCACGGACAGTTCAATTTTTCCTTTTGTCAGATGACCGCAGACCTCGGCCGGGGTGATCGGTTCAATGATCGCCGATTGTTCAAAATTCTTGCCGAGGTCCCAGGGCCGCTGTTTTTCCTTGGCCTTGGACTGTAAATCGCGGCGCGTCATATCCAGCCCGCAGGCATAGCCGAAAACAGAAGACAAGGCGGTTTCTGGCGATGCCCGAAAGGCCGGACTGCCCAAAGCCACCACCAGTTCCATCTCATAGTGATAATTTGCGGTCTCCAGAGGATAGGGTATCGAAGCCCCGGAAAGAACAATCGCACCCGGATATTTGGTGAAATAAAACGGGTCTTCCTTGTCCGGCTGCCCACCCATTTCAACGGCATGCGCCGCGTAATTGCGCCCGACACAAAAGATACGGTGAACCGGATAATGTTCCGACCGTCCCTTGACCGGAATGGCGGGGGTAGGCGGCAGATCAAATAAATAGGCAGGCATGGTTTTGTTCGATTGAGCTTTTTGTCTTTTTTAAGGCTTTATGCGCATTAAGGTGCTTATGTGAATGATCATTTGCTTTTAATGGAAATCCAGTCCTCGTCAAAATTCGCCAGTTTTAAAACATGCTCCATTTGAATAAGAGGGACATCCCGGTTAATTGAGAACATTCTGGCGTGAGCCGGAACATGCCGGATAATTGTGAATTGGCTGCCATGCGGTTGCCAGGTAAATTGATGCTCACCCGTTGTAACGTCATAGCCTTCAAGATTCCCGCGAGTATTAAAACTCCACTTATAATCTGCATGGGTAAAGCGCAAGGCTTCTTCTTCAAATACCATAAATTGCCTGGTCGTGAAATTTCTCACCAAAATAAAAACGCGCAGGTCATTATAACTATCCAGTGCCTCGTTCACACGTGCATTCCAGATACGCAGAACAGCTTTTCCTGTGGCAGATGGATCAGCTCTGGGATCAGAAATCCCCGTGGAATAATCAGGGGAATTCCGGCCTGAAATCAGCCTGACACGTTTAGCTTCATGCGGTTTTTTGTCTTTAACCGTTTTGACAGACCATGCTGCGCTGCCTTTTGCAACATCGGCTATCCCCAGGGGACTCGCTAAATGTTTGCCACCTATGGATTCACCGAATATCGTGCCAAAATCATCACCCGTAATGTCCAAATGTCCAATCGCAAGCCGGTGAACAAATTGCCGCGCAATACCTGTTATTACATTATCCGGGATATCGCCTAAAGGAAACTCTTCATGCCTTCTTTTAGCTTTGCCTCGTAATCTCAACTCCTCTGATGACATCAGCAACCCTTTCAATAACAGCTTGCACAACAGGCACAGCAACAGCATTCCCGGTTTGCTTTTTAACCTGAGAATCCGTGCAAACAATCTTATAACTGTCCGGAAATCCCTGCAACCGCAATGTCTCGCGGGGGGTGAGGCGGCGCTCCCCGTTGACAAGCAGATAATTGTATGAAGCCCCCGCTCTCAAGGCGCATGAATACGGGTAACTGGATATATTACCGGATTTGTTCTCATGCCAGATAGACGGGGTTTCCTTTGGTCTATGCGCTTCATGCCTCTTTTGCTTGATACGTTCGGAAACAAAAACACGATCAGGCGGATTTTCTTCCAGTATTGCGGCAAGAGGCTCCATTGGAACGCCACCCCTGGGCCAGCGAAATTTCTCAAAGTTGGAAAGAGTTCCAACAATAATTGTTCTTTCGCGTTTTTGCGGAATACCAAAGTCCAGCGCATTTAATATTTTAAAGTCGCATTCGTAGCCGACTGCTCTTAAATCACTTAAAATCCTTTGGATAACACGTCCTTTGCCGGATGTGGCAAGTTGCTTCACATTTTCAAGAATAATCCCCGCAGGCTTTTTTTCCTTGATGATACGCAGTAATTCAAAGAAAAGCACCCCGCGCGGGTCGGCAAAACCTTCCTGTTTGCCAATTATTGAAAACGGCTGACAAGGAAAACCTGCAAACAGCAGGTCATGATCAGGAACATCCTCTGGCCTTATGTCGCTTATATCGCCAGCAGGCCGGATTCCGAAGTTTGCTTGATAAGCATCTTGTGCATGTTGATCTATATCGGAGGCGAAGACGCATTCCATGCCAAGGTTTGATGCGCCAATATGAAACCCGCCGATGCCGCAGAAAAAATCAGCAAAACGGACCCCGGAGTTTATCCTGGAGAAAAAATTTGTCTCTGTGTGCGTCTCAACAGGCTCTAACCCGTCAAATAGTCCACCTTGTTCTATCATCGTTTTATATGTCGACAGTTTTTATCTGTTCATTTTTATAGTAAACTATTCGCATTTAGCCAAGCATATACACCCCTTATTTTTCAGCTGACCGCGATTATAGATAGTGTTTTCAAAAACGGTAGAGTGGTTGCGATACGGGCTGGCTTTATGATAGACAAAATATAGAACATCTGTTTCACACTATTTCTATGGGGAGGAAACCATGTCTTATCAAACATCATCGGTTGCACGTATCAAGAGCCATGTGCGGAAAATAATCCGGGGCCTGTCAATCAGTGCGGCTGTTATCGCGGGGATTGGTCTTGCTGGTCACACCACCGCACAGGCGGAAGAAAGAAATTATATTCTTGCCACCGCCTCGACTGGCGGGACCTATTATCCGGTCGGGGTTGCCATTGCCACTCTGACCAAGGTCAAGCTGCAACCGCGCCAGAAAATCGGCATGTCGGCGATTAACTCGGCCGGGTCGGGCGAAAATGTCCGGCTCTTGCGTGAAAACGAAGCCCAGTTTGCCATTATGCAAGGGCTTTACGGGCATTATGCCGCAACCGGCACCGGGCCTTTGGCTGATTCCGGCAAGCAGGAAGGGCTGCGCGCCGTTTCAATGCTCTGGCAGAATGTTGAACAATTCGTCATCAATTCTGACCATGCCAAAACCGGCACCGTCACCGATCTTGCCGGGATGAAAGGCGAAACCATGGCCCTTGGCCGTAAAAATTCAGGCACCATCGGGTCCAACAAAACCCTTCTGGGCGGCCTTGGCATTGATATGGAAGCCGATTTTGACCTGTTCCATGGCGGCTACGGGCCTTCGGCTGATGCGGTGGCCGATGGAAAAGCCGCCGGGCTGGGTGCACCTGCCGGGGTGCCAACCGGAGCCATCACCAAGCTGCTGGCAGCCAAAGGCGATGATGTCACGCTTCTGTCCTTTACCCCGGAACAGGCGAAACAAGCCGATGGCGGGCGCAATCTATGGACCGAATTTGTCATTCCGGCTGGCACCTATCCGGGCCAGTCAGACGATCTTGTGACCATTGCTCAGCCAAACTTCCTGGCGGTGCGGTCCGATGTCGATGAAGACGCAGTCTATATGATCACCAAAGCCATGTATGAAAATCTTTCTTTCCTTAATGCGATCCATGCGGCGACAAAAGCCATGGCGGTTGAAAAAGCCATTTCCGGTCTGCCCTTGCCGCTTCATCCGGGTGCCGCAAAATATTATAAGGAAGTCGGGATTGATATTCCTGCCCGCCTGATGGGGAACTAAACCGCCCCCGCGCCGGTTTTTCTTCGCCGTTTCTGTGAAGCGGGGTTTCATGTTTGAAGGGGTGCGGGAAAAGTCTCGGCAAGAAGGATGGCTCTGGACAGTGTGGGTCGGTTTCTTTGCCGCCGCGCTGTCCTTGCTCCATATCTGGATCAATCTGTTCGGCAGCCTGTCAACATTGGTTCAAAATGGCGTGCATTTTGCCGGATTTATCCTGCTGTGCGCCTTTACCCGTCCCTTGATTGCGGCTGATCCAACAAAAACACTGACATTCTTTACATGGCGCAAAATTGGGCGCGGGCTTGACCTTGGCTTCAGTGTGCTGGTTGCCGCGTGCGTCCTCTATCTGGTGCTGGCCGAGGATGCGATCTATGACCGCGGGGTGCGGCTTGTCCTGCTTGACTGGATCGCCGGTTCCATCGTGCTGCTCGGGGCCATCGAATTTACCCGCCGAACAACCGGATGGATTATCCCGATCCTGATCGTTTTCGCTTTAACCTATGCCGGACTCTGGGGCGGGCTGGTGCCCGGCGTGTTCAAATTCCCCGGATTATCGCTGGAAACCCTCCTGTTCCGCTCGATCTATGGCGATGATGCGCTCTTCGGCAATATCGCCCTGATCTCGTCAAGTTTTGTCTTTATGTTTATCCTGTTCGGAGCTTTCCTGCTAAAATCAGGCGCAGGCGATTTCATCATCGATATATCGCGGCTGATCGCCGGACGGTTTGTCGGCGGGCCAGGGCTGGTCGCCGTCTTCGCCAGTGGCCTGACCGGGACAATTTCAGGCTCAGCCGTCGCCAATACCGCCTCAACCGGGGTGATCACCATCCCCATGATGAAACGGGCAGGCTTTGCCCCGCATCATGCCGGGGCCATCGAATCTGCGGCCTCAACCGGCGGGCAGCTGATGCCACCCATCATGGGCGCCGGGGCCTTTGTCATGGCCGCAACCACCCAAATTCCCTATACCACAATTATTGCCGTCAGTGCCTTGCCAGCGATTTTATATTTTGCCTCGATCACCTTTTTCGTGCGCAATGCTGCCCGCGCACAAAACCAGCTTCCTTTAAAAACAGAGGCTAATACAGCAGAATCCGCGCAACCCGGCTTTATCCAGCTTTTACAGGAAGGCGGGATTTCATTCCTCTTTTCCATCACCGTTCTAATGGGGTTGCTGATCAACGGCTTTAGTCCGACCTATGCCGCGCTCTGGGCTATTATCAGCTGCGTTGTCGCCTCTTTCTTCACCAAAAAGCGCATGGGACCGCGCGCTATTTTTGAAGCCCTCGCCCTCGGCGCACAGAATATGGTGATGACCGCAATCCTGCTCTGCGCCGTCGGGCTGATCGTCAATATCATCGCCACCGCAGGAATCGGAAATATCTTCTCACTGATGATCAGCGAATGGGCAGGCGGAAGCCTGTTTGTCGCCATTGTGCTGGTCGGGCTGGCCTCGCTGGTGCTGGGGATGGGATTGCCCGTCACCGCCGCCTATATCGTGCTGGGGACGTTATCTGCTCCAGCCCTTTATCTTTTGATCGCGCAGGACCAACTCGCCGCGCAACTGATCTCCGGCACCCTGCCCGAAGCTGCCCATAGCCTGCTTATGCTCAGCCTGCCTGCCGACCAGCTTGCCAGCCTCACCGCCCCGATGGACGCCCCTAAAGCCTATGAAATTCTCGCACAACTGCCGCAGGAAAATATCATGCTGGTTATTGATTATGCGCTCTCTCCAGCGATCCTGACCACCTGTCTGCTCTCCGCCCATATGATCGTCTTCTGGCTGTCGCAGGATTCCAACGTCACCCCGCCCGTTTGCCTTGCCGCTTTTACCGCCGCCGCTATCGCCAAGGCCCCGGCAATGAAAACCGGCTTTGCCGCCTGGCGGGTCGCTAAAGGGCTTTATATCATCCCGTTTCTTTTCGCCTATACCCCCTTTCTTTCCGGCGACTGGCAAGAAATGATCCTGATCTTCCTCTTTGCCCTTCCCGGATTATGGGCTCTTGTCGGCATGCTGGAAAAAATGTCGCCGCAACCTGCCGATTATCTTTACCGACTCCTGCTGCTGGGGCTGGGAATTGCCCTTTTATGGCCAATCGCCGTTAGCTGGAAATGCGCCTGTCTGGCAGGTCTGCTGCTGGTGGCCTGGTCACGCCACCGCTTGCGCTCCGCCGCAGTGATCGATGAAAAGGTCTAAAAACATGACAAAAGTCACAGTTGCCGGGGGCGGAATTGTCGGGGTCAGTTGTGCCATGACCCTGCAAGCGCGGGGCTATCAGGTGCAGCTTATTGACCGGCAGGCTCCCGGTCATGGCACCTCCTTTGGCAATGCCGGGCTGATTTCACCCGGATCGGTGCTGGTCCTCAATAACCCGGCTCTCTGGCGCAGCCTGCCCGGTCTTTTACGCGGCAAAGGCAATGCACTTCGCATTGATTATGGCTATTTGCTGCGCAATCTGCCCTGGTGCCTGCGCTTTCTTTCCCATGCAACAGTCAGAAGCAGCCAGAAAACCGGCATTGCCATGCGGGCTTTGATGGTCGATTCAGCCAATCGCCATGAAGAATGGGTCAAACTGGCAAAGGCCGGGGCTCTGCGTAAGGGCCGCTCTGGCTGGCTAAAATGTTTTCGTAGCAGTGAAAGCTATGACCGTTTTCGCTACGAGATGGATTTTATGACCCGTTTCGGCGGCACCTTCCACCCGCTTGGAGCAGAAGAGATTGCCAATTATGAACCCGGTCTGCCGTCTATCTATCGCCATGCGGTTTTTGTTGAAGAAGCCTATCCGGTTTCAGACCCGCTGGCGCTAACCACCGCCTATGCCAGACATTTTAAAAAACTGGGTGGCGAAGTGATTGAAGCCGAAATCACCGCTATCGAACGCGGTCAAAATGGCTGGTCGGTGTCGATTGAGCAGAAAGAATCCGGCACGTCCAAAAGTGCCGAGGTGGAATCTGATCAGCTGGTGATTGCCGCCGGACCCTGGTCAGATGTTCTTTTGCGGATGATCAATATCAAGGCCCCGCTGCGCTGGGAACGCGGCTATCATGTGCATTTGCCGGTTGAAAAAAAACAGCCCCCTATCAAGCGGGCGATCCTCGATGTTGAAGGCGGCTTTGTTATGGCTCCGATGCGTCAGGGGGTTCGGATTACCAGCGGAGTTGAGCTTAATCACCGGGATGCGCCACCAAATTATAAGCAAATTACGGAAGCCACACGGTTGGCCCGGTCCATCACCGGGCTTGGCTCCCCGATAGAGACCAAGCCCTGGATGGGGTGCCGTCCGGTGCTGCCAGACAGTTTACCAATGATTGGACCCGTCAAACAGCACTCTGGTTTATGGGTCAATTTCGGTCATCACCATCTGGGATTAACACTGGGGCCGGGGTCTGCTGCGCTGCTGGCAGATTTAATGGATGGCAAACCCCGGCCAGACGCGGAAGATTTTTCACCAAAACGTTTTATTTAAAAGTTGTTTGGAAAAAAAACCGGGGCCTAACGGCGACCCCGGCGGTTGAAGTAATATTGCAGGTCTTCCGGGGGGATTTGAGCAATCGCCTCATTCATCGCGGCATAAAGCGCATCCTGGGTTTCAGTGGCCTGAATGCGTAAATCTTCAAGCCGTTCCTGCAGTTGGACTTTATCTTCGTCGCCATTGCGCACCGCTTTGAAAAATCCGCGGGCTTCCCCGCGCATATCGCGCATCTGGTCACGCAGGACCGGGCCGTGCTTTTCAACCAAGGCACGGGCGGTGTCATCAACCGGCAAATTGCGGCTAAACATGCCTTTGAACAACCAGCGATAGCCCGACTTTTCGCCGCGCATGCGATCTCCGTCCTGTTCTTCAGAATGCATCCAGCCGCCATGACTGAAATAATGACGTCCGTGGTGACTGGCGGCTCCAACCGCGATCCATCCAGCAAGGAAAAGATTCAACGCCAGCGATCCATAAAGAAAACCGCGTTTTCCCATCAAGCCGCGCAGTTTGCCTTTTTTTGACTGCGCTTCCTCAGAAGGGGGAAGAGAGGGCTGGTTATCGGTTTGGTTATTATCAGACATAATGATCCTTTCGTGTAAAAGAGGGTAAAGAGGGTGAAAACAAAAGAAAAGAAAAACTAGGCAGCTTCATCGACCAGGGTCAGAATGAAATCGGCAAGCGATTCGTCGGATAAAGCGGCTTCTGTCAGGGTCGAAAAATCGGCCTCTGACGTCGCAGGGGATGTAAGGGATGAAGCGGTTAATGAGGGAAGCGGGTCAACGAACAGGCCTGACAACCCTCCTATAAACAGGGCCATCATCAGTCCGGCGGCGGCAAAGCCCGGATTATAGAGAAAAGGGCTGAAAAAGCTTTGTAGCCAGCTTGCGGCATTATCTTTGGCTTGCCTGCTGACGGGCCGGGAGGATTTGACCTGATGAGACTGCCTGGATAATAAATAGGCAGGCGGTTCAGCATTATCGATCCATTCTGGTGTATAGTCGCAATAAAGCGCATCAAGGCTAGCTTCCTGTTGGGCGATAGCTTGCAATTCAGGGCTTTCTGCCAGAATCCGGGTGAAGATTTCCTGTTCCTCTGGCGGGCAATGATCCGGCCCATAGGCCTTTAAAATAGCCATTACGCGGTCATTCAATTTTTGCGTGCGCGCTGGTCCAGATGCCAGCTTGTCTAAATCATTCAGTTCTTCCATCATAACCTCCAATCTCGGGGGGTATTACACAGGGTCTTTATGCAATGAAGACAGCGACTGGCGAAGCGTTCGCCGGGCACGTGCCAGCAAGGATTCAAGGGCCTCAACCGATATACCAAGCTCGCTGGCAGCAAGCCTGGCCGGTAAGTGATCATGTAAAACAAGTGTCAAGGCGGCACGTTGACGCGATGGCAGCTTTTCCAGCGTCTGGTTAATCTGTGCGCCAATTTCGCGCCCGATGGTTTCCTGTTCAGGGTTTAATATCGGAGCTTCAAGCCCGGTCTCTGAATCTTCCAATGTTTCATCAAAAGAGATGTTCCAGTCTTTCCTTTTGCGTAAACGATCCAGGCAAAGATGACGGGCAACTTTTCGCAACCAGAACTTTGCGCCGTCCGGCTCAATATGTTTGCGTTCATTCCACAGGCGCAAAAAGGCTTCCTGCGCGACATCTTCGGCTTCGGCGCGCACCGCAAGCATCCGCCAGGCCAGACCCAGCACGTGGCGATAGTCCTGGGTTACCATTTTGCGATAGGCTGCATCCGACAGGCCAGCGCGATAGGCTGCATCTGAAAGGCCCGCCGGGGACGAATTTTCACCTATGTCAGCCATTGATCCACGATGTAACGATTGATCCACAAACATATTGTTCCAAGTCTTTTTTGTGTGTCTATACCCTATATACGATCAGGCGATAAAAATCCGTCGCTGGACAAGAAAATTTTTTGTAAAATTTTTTGGGGTGCGATTTTGCGTGATGTGATTCTTGTTGTTTGCGGTTTAAAGTCGCGCTAAAAACCGTGCCATGCTAGATATTGTCATTGCGCCGCATCCTGTCTTGAAGAAAGTTGCCGAGCCGGTTGCCGAGGCCCCGGGGCCGGTTGAGCGTGCGCTGGTTCAGGATATGTTTGAAACCATGTATCATGCCAACGGGATTGGGCTGGCTGCACCGCAGGTCGGGGTCTCGCGCCGAATTCTGGTGATGGATGTGCGCGAGCGTGTGCGCAGGGGTGAAGATAATATCCTTGATCCAGCAGACACAAGTGGATCAGACCCGGCACCGGAAGACGCCCCAGAAGCTTGGCCGCTTGCCTTGATTGACCCTGAAATTATTATGGCTTCTGATCATTTGCGCGATTATGAAGAAGGCTGTCTGTCCCTTCCCGGAGAATATGCGACGATCTCGCGCCCGGAGACGGTCACGGTGGCCTATGTTGACCCGGACGGGGCCAAGCGTCAGTTTGAGGCCTCTGGCCTGCTGGCGGTTTGTGTCCAGCATGAGATTGACCATCTCAACGGGGTTTTGTTTGTTGATCATCTCTCCAAGCTGAAACGTGATACGATTATGCGTCGCTTGCGCAAAAAATATGCAGAATGAGTTGATTTTTTGCGCATGAAAAATGCTGCATCCGATCAAAAGCCTCTGGTTCTTGCGCTGCCGAAAGGGCGTATTTTAAAAGAACTGCGCCCGGTCCTGACAGCGGTGGGGATTGTCCCGGAAGCAGATTTTGACAATGCGGATTCGCGCCGTTTGCGCTTTTCAACCAACCGTGCTGATCTGGAGATTGTCCGGGTCCGCAGTTTTGATGTGGCAACTTTTGTCGCTTATGGAGCGGCACAGCTTGGGGTGGCGGGCAGTGACGTGCTGGCTGAATTTGACTATTCTGAAATCTATGCGCCGCTGGCTCTGGGGATTGGGAAATGCCGCTTGTCGGTGGCCGAACCTGCCTGGCTGCGCCCGATAGATGATCCTGCTGGCTGGAGCCGGATACGTATTGCCACCAAATATCCGGCCTTGACCCGCCAGTATTTTTCAAAGCGCGGGGTGCAGGCCGATTGTGTGCATTTGTCGGGAGCAATGGAGCTGGCCCCGGGGATGGGGCTATGTCGGCGGATTGTTGATCTGGTGTCCAGCGGGGCAACGTTGAAAGACAATGGGTTGGTCGAGGTTGAAACGCTTATGCAGGTTGAATCAAAATTGATTGTTAATCGTGTGGCTTCCAAGATGCGGGCAAGCGAGATTGCGGGCCTGGTTGATCAATTTTCGGCTGCGCTGGAAAGCTCCTTTAAATAGAATATTAAATAGAACATTAGGCAAGAAATGGACAAGACGAACGAGCGCATCAGTGCTTTAACCCTGGATGAGAAAAGCATTGTCCGGCGCAAGCTGGAAATCGAGCACGAGCGCAATGTCGCCTTGTTTGATCTTCTGGATTCCAATTCTTTTCACCCGGTTGGCGACTGGAAGCAAGGCGACTGGGTTGGCCCTTACCGGGTTCATCTGGGGATTGAGGAGAACCGTTTATATTTTGATATCCATGATGACAGCGATGCGCCTTTGGGGCGTATTCATTTGCCGCTGAGTCCCTTGCGGCGGATTATCCGTGATTATTTTCAAATTTGCGAAAGCTATTACGGGGCGGTGAAGGAGCTGGGGCCAGCCCAGATTGAGACCATAGATATGGCGCGGCGCGGGGTTCACAATGACGGGGCCGAGATTCTGGAAACCATGCTTGAAGGCAAGATAGAGATTGATCTGCAAACCTCGCGGCGGCTTTTTACGCTGATTTGTGTCCTTCATATCCGGTGATGGGGCGGGGTGGTTTTTTCAACGGCTCCCTCGATTGATGCTGTGCTGTTTTGCTGCACGCTGAATTCGATCCGCTCTGCGATGGCAGAGGGTTTGGCGAAGAAACATTTTGGCACCCGGCTTTTTATTGATTCGGCTGGCGTGCGCGAGGGCCAGGCCGACGGTTTTATGATCGCGGTGATGGAGGAGATAGGGGTTGATCTTCAAAACCATCATCCAAAATTGATTGAGGATTTGGAGGATTCGTCTTTTGATCTGATTGTGGCCTTGTCGCCAGAGGCGCAGCACCATGCGCTTGAGCTTACGCGGACGATGGCTTGTGATGTTGAATTCTGGAATACATTTGACCCGTCGATGGTTGAAGGCAGCCGCGAAAGCCGATTGGCGGCCTATCGTCAGGTGCGTGATCAGCTTGATTTGCGTATTCAGAAAAGGTTTTTGATCTCTTGAGTTTTCACATCAATTTTCGTATAAGGGCATGAAACTTATCTGCTAAAACGCTTGAACAGGCCTGAGCATAATATATAATGATATGTGAATATGTAAACGATATGCGCGAGATAACTAATGTGCGCGAGACAAAAGGTGTCCTAATGAAAAAGATATTTTCAACAACCCGATCCTATGCCGGTCTTGTTATAACAAGCTTATGGGCAACCCTTCTGCTTGTTCAGCCAGCCGCTGCAAAGTCTGGTGAATGGCAGTTTTCCTTCCCCGATCCGGTGTCGCCGATGGCCCGGATGATGAAGGAATTTCATGATCTCTGGCTGCTGCCGATTGTTTTCGGCGTGTCACTCTTTGTTTTGGGGCTGCTGGTCTATACCTGCTATCGCTTTTCAGCAAAGCGCAACCCGGTGCCGTCAAAAACCACGCATAATGCGCTGCTTGAAGTCCTGTGGACCGCCGTGCCGGTCGTGATTCTGGCGGCCATGGTCTTTCCGTCCTTGCGGCTGCTCTATGCCACCGATTATGTTGAAGATTCAGAAATGACGCTGAAAATCACCGGCTATCAATGGTATTGGGGATATGAATATCCCGATCATGGCGGGTTTTTCTTTGATTCCTATCTGATGGCCCGCACCGCTGCCGAAGCCGAAGAATATGGCGTCAAACGGTTGCTGGATACCGATAATATTGTTGTCCTGCCAGTCGATACCAAAATCCGCTTGCAGATCACTTCTGGCGATGTGCTGCATAACTGGTCGCTTTCCGAAGTCGGGGTGCGCATGGATGCCGTGCCGGGGCGGTTAAATGAAACCTGGACCTTGTTTGACACGCCTGGACGCTATTACGGCTTTTGTTCCGAATTATGCGGGGTTGATCATGCTTATATGCCGATTGCCATTGATGCCGTCAGCAAAGAAGAATTTGAAGCTTGGGTTGAAGAAGCAAAACAGGAATTTGCATCGCATCGACCAAAGCCTGCCGATCAGTCAACCGGTTTAGCAAGTACCCGATAGAACCTGTTCCTTGCTCTTTTGACGATAACGTCAAGCCCTGTATGTGTATGTTAAGGAGAAAATGAATGTCTGCACAGACCGCGACAATGGACTCAAGTCACGATCATGACCATCACGATACCCCGCCGGGAATCGGACGTTGGCTCAATTCAACCAATCACAAAGATATCGGGACAATGTATATCATTTTCTCGATTGTTGCCGGGCTGATTGGTGGCGCGATTTCTGTCTATATGCGCATGGAACTCCAGGACCCCGGTGTCCAATATATGGCAGACGGGCATGAATGGAACGTCATGATCACCGCCCACGGGCTGATCATGGTCTTTTTTGTCGTTATGCCCGGCCTGATTGGCGGCTTTGGCAACTGGTTTGTGCCGCTGATGATCGGGGCCCCCGATATGGCCTTCCCGCGCATGAATAATATCAGCTTCTGGCTGCTGATCCCGGCCTTCCTGCTGCTGCTGCTCTCTGCCGTGATCGGGGGCGGGGCTGGAACCGGCTGGACCATCTATCCGCCGCTTTCAACCATCGCCAGCCATCCCGGTGCCGCCGTTGATATGGCCATTTTCGCCTTGCACCTCGCCGGGGTCAGTTCAATCCTCGGGGCCGTGAATTTTATCACCACCATTTTGAATATGCGCGCACCCGGCATGACACTCCATAAAATGCCACTATTCGCCTGGTCAATGCTGGTCACCGCGTTTCTGCTGGTTCTCGCCTTGCCAGTGCTTGGCGGAGCCATCACCATGCTGCTGACCGACCGCAACTTCGGCACCGCCTTCTTCGATCCAGCCGGTGGCGGCGATCCTATTCTATTCCAGCACCTGTTCTGGTTCTTCGGTCATCCCGAAGTCTATATCATGATCCTGCCAGCCTTCGGAATGCTCAGCCATGTGATCTCGACCTTCTCCAACAAACCAATTTTTGGCTATGCCGGAATGGCCTATGCCATGGTCGCTATCGGCTTTATCGGCTTTATCGTCTGGGCCCACCATATGTATACAGTCGGACTCAATGTCGATACCCGCGCCTATTTCACCGTCGCAACCATGGTCATTGCCGTCCCGACCGGAATCAAAATCTTCAGCTGGATTGCAACCATGTGGGGCGGCTCCATCCGTTTTACCCTGCCAATGATCTGGGCCATCGGCTTTATCTTCCTCTTCACCGTTGGTGGCGTCACCGGCGTTGTTTTAGCCAATGCCGGGATGGATTTGCAACTGCATGATACCTATTATGTGGTCGCACACTTCCACTATGTCCTGTCGCTCGGCGCCGTCTTTGCGCTGTTTATGGGAATTTACTACTGGCTTGGAAAAATGTCAGGCCGGGAAATTCCAACCTGGGCCGGGCATATCCATTTCTGGACAACCTTTATAGGTGTCAATCTGACCTTCTTCCCGCAGCATTTCCTGGGGATGGCCGGAATGCCGCGCCGCTATATTGACTATGCTGACGGATTCCATATGTGGCATTATGTCTCGTCCATCGGCTCGTATATCGCTTTTGCCTCCTCCGTCTTTTTTGTCGGCGTGCTGATCTGGACCCTGATGGCCGGGCGCAAACTCTCTGCGAATTATTGGGGAGAGGGGGCGACAACGCTGGAATGGACCGTGTCCTCCCCACCGCCTTTCCATACCTTTAACCGCTTGCCGCGCATCTCATAACCTGTAGCCTGACAAGTTTATTTTATGATCAGCACAGTTCTTTCTGGCGAAGAGGCGACAGCCGGGGATTATATCTCTTTGCTCAAGCCACGGGTGATGACTCTGGTGGTCTTCACCGGACTGGCCGGAATGTTGGTCGCACCAGGAGGACTGCATCCGGTTCTTGGCTTGACGGCTTTGATCGCGATAGCTGTGGCCTCTGGCGCTGCGGGCGCCATTAATATGTGGTTTGATCGCGATATTGATGCCGTGATGGCCCGCACAAAGCACCGGCCTTTGCCACAAGGCCGGATTCATCCCGAGAGTGCGCTGCAGTTTGGGGTTGGCCTGTCAGTTGCTGCCGTTGCCCTGATGGGAATTGCGGTCAACTGGATGGCTGCTGCCTTGCTGGCCGGGGCGGTGTTATTCTATGTTTTTATCTATACCATCTGGCTGAAACGGCGCACGCCGCAGAATATCGTGATTGGCGGGGCGGCCGGAGCCTTCCCGCCGGTAATTGGCTGGGCGGCTGTCACCGGAACCACCGATCTTGCGGCCTGGAGCCTGTTTTTGATTATCTTCTTGTGGACCCCGCCGCATTTCTGGGCCCTGGCCCTTTATCGCGACGGGGATTATGAAAAAGCCGGGGTGCCAATGCTGCCGGTTGTCGCCGGGCGCGATGAAACCTATCGCCAGATTATCCTCTATAGTCTGATCCTGACTCCGGCGGCACTGGTGCCGACCTTTCTGGGGCTGGCCGGCATGATCTATTTTGCAGGTGCGCTTGTGCTGTCGCTTGGCATGGTGGCCGGGGCTTTTGCCGTCAAAAAAGGAAAAGATGACCGGTCAGCAAAATTCCTTTTCGGCTATTCGGTTCTTTATCTTTTTGCCCTGTTTGCCCTGCTGATCGTTGATGCAAGTTATTTTTCGGTGCTGGATATCGCGCATGTCTGAGTCTGAAACCTCGAAACCGGACTATCTTGACCCGGAAAATACCGCCCGCGTCAATCAGGTCCGCCGCCGCCGCAACCTGGTGATCGGGCTGTCTATTGTCGGGCTGATGGTGCTTTTATATATTGTCACCATGGTCCGTATTGGCTTTATGTAAAAGAAGGACGCATGATGCAGCTTCCCCGCTTTCTTGTCCCAGAAACTAGGAACCACCGCACCCGGCTGCTGGTGTTTTCGGTTGCCCTGATGATGGTCGGGCTTAGCTATGCCGCCGTGCCTTTATATCAGTTATTCTGTCAGGTAACCGGCTATGGCGGGACGGTGCGCACCGTGCAGGTTGCCGATACGACCGAAACAACAGAACCCGATCCGGTTCCGCTGCTGGATCGCACTGTGGAAGTTCGCTTTGATGCCAATATTGACGCGGCGATGAACTGGTCTTTTGACCCTCCGGCAGAGCCCGTGCTTGTGCAACTTGGTGAAACCAGAAAAATCACCTATACGGCGCGGAATCTTGGTGACAAGACAATGACCGGTCAGGCGATGTTCAACGTCACGCCGCAAAAATCCGGCAGTTACTTTGTGAAAATTGAATGTTTCTGCTTTCAGGCACAAAAGCTGGAACCAGGTGAATCTGCTGAAATGCCGGTGATTTTTTACGTTGACCCTGAACTTGATGAAGACCGGAATCAGGAAGAGGTCAAAACGATCACATTGTCTTACACGTTTTTTGAAATGGGCTAAGGATAGCCTGTACGTTTTTTGAAATGGGCTAAAAACAGCCCGGGTATATAAAGTAAAAGCACGATAGATAAAGGATACGATCATGGCACAACATGAAGCCCCGGAACATCATTACCACCTGGTTAATCCCAGCCCCTGGCCCGCCCTTGGGGCCTTGTCCGGCTTTGTGCTGGCTTTTGGGGCGATTTTTTATATGCACCCGGATATGCTGGGGGTTGATATGGGGCTTTTGTCGCTGGTTCCGGGGGTTCTGCTGCTTCTGGCGACCATGTTCGTCTGGTGGCGCGATGTGATCAAGGAAGCCCATCAGGGCGACCACACCCCGGTGGTGCAGCTGGGGCTGCGCTATGGCATGGTCTTGTTTATCATGTCGGAAGTCATGTTTTTTGTCGCCTTTTTCTGGGCCTTTTTTGATGCCAGCCTGTTCTTGAGCGATACGCATGAATTCTCCCGGCTGGAAGCAACCGGCGGCATCTGGCCCCCCGAAGGGGTGGAGCCTTTGCCCGCTTTTGAACTGCCTTTGCTAAATACGGTGATTCTGCTGACCTCTGGCGTGACCGTGACCTGGGCCCATCATGCGCTTCTGGAAGGCAACCGCAAGGCCATGATCCAGGGTCTGACCCTGACCGTTGCCTTGGGGATTCTTTTTACCGCCTTGCAAGGGCTTGAATATTCGCATGCCAGTTTCGGGTTTGCTGACGGGATTTATTCCTCAACCTTCTATATGGCCACCGGCTTTCACGGGTTCCATGTGATTGTCGGGACCATCTTCCTGATTGTCTGTCTGGTGCGGGCGATGAAAGGCCATTTCACGCCGACCCAGCATTTTGGCTTTGAAGCCGCTGCCTGGTATTGGCATTTTGTCGATGTGGTCTGGCTGTTCCTGTTTATCTGCGTCTATTGGTGGGGCGGTATATGAGTCCAAACCCATCCGGGTCTGCTCCAAAAAAACCGCTTGCTCTTTATGCCTTGATAGTCGGCTGGAAGCAGATTTGTCCTGGCTGCGACAAAGAAAAACTCTATCAGTCCTATCTGCACCCCCGCGATGAATGCCCGACCTGCGGGCTGGCTTTGGCTGCGTCAAATGTCGGTGATGGCGCGGTGCCTTTTGTTATGCTGATTTCAGGAACCCTGGGTGTGCTTGCCGGTTTTCTGCTGATGTTTGTCTGGGGTTTTGCTATGGGCTGGGCGATTGCCGGGGCCTCTGTCACGGTTATGACCGTAACCCTCTATCTTTTGCCGCGCTTTAAATCACTCCTGATCGCTTTCCAGCATGTCTATCAGGCCGAAGAAGCCCGGGGCTGGGACGAATCCTCGACCGATTAACCCCAGCGGGTGTGGCCTTGCAGGATGGCTTGGGCTTGCGGGGTGTAGGTGTTTTGATTTTCCTGCGATTCTGTTTTTTGATGGAGGATCAGGCCGGAATGTAGCACGGTTGCGCCCTTGCTGCCTTTTCGGGCGTTGATCAGGATCCGGTTGGCCGGTTTCCCTTCATGAGGGAAAATGGGTAATAGCTGAATATCACCGGTTTTCTCATGGAGTCCCCCCAGAGCTTCAGTCAAGCGGGCAGGGGGCAGGATCAGGCTGATCCAGCCGCGCGGGCGCAAGCGGCGCAGCCCGAATGCAATAAAATCCTGGAGGGTGGCGGTTGATTCACTCATCGCCTGACGGCGGTTTGGATTGGGGGAGAGATCATGGCTTTGACCCTGATAATAGGGGGGATTGATCAGCACCCGGTCATAGGCCGCAAAGGGAAGATCAGCGATTTTGACTCCTGTTTTGATATTGCCCTTTATAGCGGTGGCCCGGTCTTGCAAGTCATTGTGCTGGATATTTTTCGTTAGCAGATCAACCAGCGCGCTGTCTTGTTCGATCCCGACTCCCAAAGCGGTCGGGTTATGGAATAGAAAACATAAAAGGGCGGCCCCGGCCCCGGCCCCGAGGTCTAAAACAGTCTGGTCTGATTTTACTGGGTCAGGCTTTACAGGAGGCGCAGCGGCTGCCAGCAAAATCGGGTCAATCGCGCTGCGGTAGCCCTGTGCCGGTTGTTCAAAATGAATCTGCCCGCCAAGCAGTGTATCGGTTGTTGTGTGCATAAGGGGAGTTAATCCGCCGGATCGGACTCCAGCCCAAGCAGGGTGGAGGCAAAAGCCGCCGGGTCGAACGGGCGCAGATCGTCCACTCCTTCGCCAACGCCAATCGCATGAACCGGCAAGCCAGAGGTTTCAGCCAGAGAGACCAAAATCCCGCCTTTGGCGGTGCCGTCCAGTTTGGTCACGATCAGGCCATTGACGGACACAGCTTCCTTAAAAGCCTCCAGCTGGGTATGGGCATTTTGACCGGTTGTCGCATCAATCACCATCCAGCAATGATGGGGCGCACCCTTGATTTGCCGGTCGCAGACCCGGGCAATTTTCCCCAGCTCGTCCATTAAATCCTTGCGCGTGTGCAGCCGCCCGGCGGTGTCAATAATCACCAGATCGTATTTTTCTTTAATGGCTTGGGCCAGGGCGCGGTAGGAAAGGGCGGCGGCATCGCCGCCCGGGGTGGTGGTCAGGACCGGGCAGTTTTCGCGTTCCCCCCAGATTGTGAGCTGCTCCACCGCCGCCGCCCGGTAGGTATCGCCAGCCGCCAGTAGCAGCCGATAGCCCTGTTCCCGGTAATAATGGGCCAGTTTGGCAATCGTGGTGGTCTTGCCAGACCCGTTGACTCCGGTGACCATAATCACCAGCGGTGTATGGGACGCGGTGTCAGGTGATGCAGGCGGATGCGGTAAATCCCGGGCGACCGGCTCCAGTATCCCGGTGATTCCCGCAATCAAATGGGCGCGGACATCTTCATCGGTAACAGACGTTCCCCATCGTTTTTCTTTAAGGCTGGCAACCAGTTTTTCTGCGGTGCGTGGGCCAAGGTCGGCCATGATCAACAGGTCTTCCAGTTCCTCGGCCAGTTCCTTGTCAAGCGGTCGCCCGCCCGTGAACAGCTGCGCCATGCCTTGCTGAAGACGGGCCCGCGACTTGCCAAGTCCGGCCTTCATTCGGGCTAAGAAGCGCATGTTTTCCTCTTATCACGCACTGGGCAGACGCAAACGGGCGGCGGCATCGGCAACCGCTTGAAAGACAGCCGGAAGCCGGGCAGCCAGACGTTCAATTTCGGACATAGATTTTGCCCCCGATTTGCGGGTTCCGGCTCTGGAGGGATCATCTTCTGTAAATTCGATTTCATTGCAGAGGTCAGCCAGCTGATGGGCACCAATCGCTCTTGCGGCCGATTTCAGCTTATGCCCGCCATGGCGGGCATCATCCCAGCGTCGCTTGGCCACCGCTTCTTCAATTTCTTGAACAACCGAGGCCGATGATCTGATAAATTCACTGATCAGTTCCTTAACGATTTCTACATCGCCGCCAAAATCTTTCAGCAATTTGTCAGGCGCAAGCACATCCGTCCATTGCTGGTCAGCAGGAAAAACGATGTTTTCAGCGGTTACAGGTTCTGCCATCAGGGCTTTGCGGCGCAGCTTTGTCTGCTCACGGATTTCCTGCACTGCGTCGCGCAGTTCTTGATAGAGGGCATCCAGTGCCTTCTTGCGGCCAGCCTTGCGTGAAAGAGTGGTTTCTTCCAGTTCATCACAAATTTCCATCAAGCGACCTGAATAAATGGCAATCGTGCTCAGGCGTATCTGTTTAATCTGGTCAACCGCCTGTTTGCGCAGTTTGGTCGCGATCAGATCCTCCAGACGGCGGCTGATCATGGTCAGGGCATCGTCAATCCGATACAGGGTTTCGTCTTTTGATTCGGTCGTATTGCGGAACAGGCGCGGCCAGTCGATCAATATATCTTGCTGGCTTTCATCTGCTTGATGTTCTGGCGGCAAGCTTTCTTGCTCGTCCTGTTTTTGGTCGCTTTTGTCGTCCATCTCCTTTTCAAGGGTCTGTTCTGTTGTCTTTTCTTCTGTTTTCTCTTCTTCTGTTTTCTCTTCTTCTGTTTTTTCTGGGGGCAGCCAGGTTCTTAATGCCTCTTGCAATTTCGTCAGTTCAATCGGTTTTGGCAAATAATCATCCATTCCGGCCTCGATACAGGCTTCTCCCTCGCCTTGCAGGGCGTTGGCCGTGATCGCAACAATCGGAAGCCGTCTGGAGTTTTTATTTTCAGCCTCCTGGTCGCGGATGACTTTTGTCAGTTCATAGCCATCCATCACCGGCATATGGCAATCCGTCAAAACCAGACCAAAGTCCTTTTCCTGCATGGCGGCAACCGCTTCCTGGCCATTGTCCGCAATCTCGCAGGTATAGCCCAGAACAGAAAGCTGGCGGCGAATCACATATTGATTGGTCAGATTATCCTCAACCACCAGAATCAGGCGGCCTTGTTTGGCAGCTTCCTCCGGTGCCGGAATATTGCGCATGGCACGGGCCACCTGCACCGCGCGCTCAGAATCTGGACTCACCCGGCCAGAAGCCAGAGCCACCGCATGAATCAACGGCCCCCGGCGAATCGGCATTTCATCCGTAATCACCTTGTCCGGCAGCGAAATGCCCTTCCGCACCCGGCGATCCTTCGTCAGAATAACAAAATTGATCGGGCTGATGGTTTTGGTCCGGCGAATAACCGCCAGAAGATTTGGCCAGTCCCCTTCTTGCTTGCGGCTGTTGGTCAGCATAACATTATAGGGCGTGCCAGCACGCGTTGCCTCCTTCAGCCGGGGGACAATCTCATCCGCTGACCCCGCCCGCTCTACGGTGGCATTGTGCGCTTCAAGATAGCTTTGCGCCGTCTTCATGCTCTCTTCATGCTTCAGGAAAAGCAGAATCCGCAAGCCGCTCAGGTCCGGGCGCGACTTGGGAACATGATTGATGTCGGCAACCAGCGGGACATAAAAGGTAAAGACCGAGCCTTCGCCTTCTGTCGAACTGGCAGAGATCGCCCCCTCCATCATATCAATCAGGTTCTTGGAGATGGTCAGGCCAAGACCGGTGCCGCCAAAGCGCCGGGTGGTCGAGGTTTCGGCCTGCATAAAGGGCAAGAACAGGGTGCTCAGCACCTCTTCGCGGATGCCGACTCCGTTGTCGCGGATTGAAAACTCCAGGCGCGGGTTATCGGCTGAATTGCCCTCGGCCGCCATGCGCACCAAAAGCGATACCTGCCCCTTTCTTTCAGCCGTCGTGCGGGTGAATTTGATCGCATTGCCCAACAGGTTGAACAGGACTTGGCGCAGGCGCACCTGATCGCCCAGCACGCGCTCTGGAATAGCAGGATCAACCCAGCAGGAAATAGACAGGTCTTTCTTCTGCGCACTGGGAAGCAGGGTTTCAAGGCTGCTTTCAGTCAAATCCTCAATCGAGATCGGCAGCGATTCCAGCAAGAGCTTGCCTGCTTCAATTTTTGAAAAATCAAGGATATCATTGATAATCTGTAGCAGCGAAAAGGCTGAATCGCGGACAGTTTCCAACATCACCTGCTGATCGGTGGGCAATTCGGATTCCATGAAAACATCAAGCAGCCCGATGATACTGTTCATCGGGGTGCGAATTTCATGGCTCATGGTTGCCAGAAAATCAGCTTTGGCACGGGTTGCGGCTTCGGCATGACCGCGCAGGGTGTCAGCCTTTTTGCGCTCGCGGTCCAGGTCCATCATAATGTTAAAGCTGGCCCGTTTTGCGCTGGCCAGTTCTTCAACCTGCTTGACCAGTTCTTGCTGGGTTTTGCGGGTCTGGGTTATTTCCATCAGGATCACCATCAGTCCGCCCGGGGCTGCAACGGTTGAAAGGGCGCGTGTCCAGCAGATGAAATGATGCATCTTTTTATCCAGAAGCCTGAAAGAGATTTCCTGACTTGCAGGCTCTTTGTCGTTTTTGGCGCGTTTGAGTTCGGCTTTGATGGCTTTGACATAGCGTTTGGGAAGCAGAGGGATTTTTTTGACGGGTCTTCCAACCAGGTCTTTTGGTTGCAGTCCAAAGACGTCGGTTCCTGCGCGGTTTATATCGCGGACATCGCCGTCGGGCCCGATAAACAAGGTGGGATAGGGCAGGGTATCGAAGAGGTCTCGTTGTATGGCGAGTTGTTCGGAAAGCTGGCGCTGTAGTGTCGAGGAGCTGGTAATATCTGCGATGACATTACAGACACCTGAAACAAGCCCGTTTTCTGGCTTAAAGGCAAAGGTGGTCATGAAATAGGTGCGCTGGTCATGGTCATCGAAGAATTCTCCGGGCCACTCGGTCTGGTTTGTGGTGCCGGAGAGCCTGACGACCTGATCAATCCCGCGCACGGTTTGTGCATGGTTCACGTCGAAAAGGTCAAAGTCGCTACGCCCGATCACCAGATCACGCGACAGCCCGGTCAGTTCTTGCCAGTTTTGATTGACGAGGACATATTTATAATTGTTGTCTTTAAGGGCGATGGCCGAGTTGCCAAGATTAAACAGGTTGAAGATCAGGTCATATTTCTGCTGCATGGCTTTATCAGCCTTTGCCCGGCCGAGGCGGGCCTTTTCGAGGGCGGCAAAAACATTTGATATATTATGGGCTGGCACGGGCTGGTTATAGTCTCCGTACTCCATGGCCTTTGAGTGGTGAATAAACGTCTCGCTGAGAATATTCCAGAGTCGCAAAATACGTCCAAATGTTCCGGCAACCCCTTTATCTTTGAGATCAATCACTGAAAAATCCACTGGCTCGCCATAGAGAAATTTACGAAACTCCCGGCCTAGCACATTGATTTTGCTCTGCAGCTGGTGAAAATGGCTATTATAGAGAAGAGCCAGAATAAACATCAAAACAGCAAAGCCGGAGGTGCTGAACAGCCAGTCGGATAAAATTGCCAAACCAAGCTCTTTGGCCTTGATGCGCCCGCCAACGATCCATTGCGTGCCTGCAATCGGGGGGGCTGCATCTGCTGTCGCGCGGTTGATATAGGAATCGATGGTGCCATGCCCATGTCTTTGCGTGGCAATATAAAAATCATCGCCGGGCCCGGCTGAAGAAACGATGGCTGCGAAGGCGCGCCATAAAGTCCTGTAGAAGGCAGACCAGTCAGACTGTGCGGAAACGAAGTCATCGGTCCTTTCGCCAAATTTCTGGTCCAGAATCGCAGCAAGCCTTGAATCACTGGTATCAGCTGAATCCGTGCTGAGTTCAATGGTGCGTTGCACAGGATCAAAGATAAAAATATCAATATGACCATGATCATGTGCATGTTCCTGGCTATTTGGCGTAAAGTGGAAATTCTGCATAATCGCCTGAGCATCTTCAGCAGGAATATGCACCCCCGCACTTCCGACAACCGCGCCATTTTCAACAATCGGATAGCCTATTTCCAGGATATCCTGCCCGCGACGTATGGTGCGCGTGAAAAAATAGGGCGGGATGTTTTTCAACGGGGAAGCCAGAAAATGTCGATAAGATTCAATTTCATCAAAATTGGTTATCGGTTCAATCGTCACGTCCTCGGGCGACATTCCGTGAAAAAGATAAAGCGCAAGCGGGCTGTTCTGACGGGTCGCAGCTATAACGTTATTGAGTATATTCGGGTTGATGATATTTGGATTTTCAGAATCCGCTTCCTCTGCTCGCCTGCCTGCGCTGCCATCGGGCGTATCGCCTTTTGCAAAATCCGTAGATAGTTTGATGATAAAAATCCCCGAGAAGGCGGGAGATTTTTCAAAGCTGTTCGTGGCAAAACGCTGCAAGGCGCGTAAATAGGAAACATAATCATCATAGGCCAAACGGTCGATAGATTGTGCGGTTCTGGAAGCCTGTAGGGCCAGAACTTGCATATGCTGGGTGACATCACTGATCCGGGTATGCAGGCGGGCATCATAGAGCACGAGGTTTCTTCGCGCGGATTGATGCAAGCCCCAGCTGGTAATGACGAAAATAACGGCAATAATGATCCAGCTGAACAGGCGATGACTGATGGGCAGTCCTGTTATCCATTTTTGCTCTGAAAGCTGTTTCAGACAGCTATAGATTTCCTGAGTACGCGCGGCAATTGTGGGGTCTTCTTTTATGAAAGAGGAATCCTGACTGGAGGCAGACTTATCCTGTGCGGCTTCAGCCGGGATCATTTTGTCCGGGGCGGCTTTATCCGGGAAAGAGGGGGAAGGATCAGGTTGCTCTGTCATGGTGCTTTACAAAAGCCATAAAGCCGCAAAAAGCAAGAATAAATAAAGGGTAACCGGATCGCCTACTCAGGAATTTCGTAAAGTTCCTGCTGTCCCGTTTCCTGGCGCAGCCGGTTGATCTCTTTTTTCAAATCAATCATCTCAAGCTCGCGCCCGACAGCCATCAAGGAAAAGTCCTCAAGCTCTTCAATTTTCTCCTGAACAATGCGCTGGGTCTCCAGCCGCTCCGTGATATCCTGAAAGGTGAAAACCGCCCCGATGATGACATCGCCCTTGTAAATCGGCTTGCAGGAATATTCGACCGGGAAAGAACTGTTGTCCTTGCGCCACAGCACTTCATTGTCTGAATTCTGGGCGCGTCCATCATAGAGGGTCAGAAAAACACGGCTCATATCAACCGGTATTTTGGACCCGGTCGCATCGGAATGCTGGATCGATTCATGCATCGGCGCGCCAATCAACCCGTCTTGCTCATAGCCCAGAAACTTGCAGGCCGATTCATTGACAAAGGTAATTTTCCCGGCAATATCAAGGCCAATAATGCCGTCAGCCGCAGAATTGAGAATCAATCTGGAATGTTGCTCTGCCTCCTCCAGGGCCCGCTGTGCCCGCATTTGCTCGGTAACGTCAATCGCGATCCCTATAATGCCCCCCTCCCGGGTGCTCGACTGAGTGACTTCAATAATCCGGTTCGTGTCAATATGAAGGGTAAAAGACATCACGCCGCCTTGAGTGGTTGATGAATTTTGAGCGTTTTGTGCGCTTTCCATTTGCGACTCTTCTATCGGGGGCGAGTCTTCTATCAGGGAATCATCTTTCCGCGATAACCCATCCCTTTGCGCAACTTCAGACCCCTCGGCTTCCTCCTCTTGCGCAAGGGCCGAAAGATGGGCCTCAACCCATTTTTCCATCTCCTCAATCCCCGGAATATCCTCCAGGCCAAGGAAGCGGATGACGTCTGTCAGCGGGCGACCAACGTCAATCAGATTCCTCGGCACATCAAAAATCTCGACATATTTTTGATTATACAGCGTATAGCAAAGCTCTGCGTCCAGAATAAAAACCCCGTCCGATATGGTCGACAAGGTCTGTTGCAGCAAGTCCGAGGCCTCATCAAGATCGCGTTTTTGGGTGCTCAACAAATTATCCAGATGCGATTTATTTTTCGTCATCTCCTGACAGATTGCCTCGGATTCCTCGGCGACCGACAGGGCTGCCAGATATTGCGCCTTCATGAAATCCTGCATATAAAGCGCATAGGTCTGCGACACGGTGCGCTGAACGCTAAAGCCTAAAAGCCGGTAAACATGCGAAATCAGCTGTTTTAATCGGGCCTCGGTGAATTGCCAGGCCTGCTTCTCCGGGACCCAGTTAATATCTGGAACCTCTTGCTGGCTGGAGAGCAAAAGCCCGCCTATATGCAAAACAGGCCAGCTTCCCGGCGCAGATTGTAGCTGAAAGTCCCCGGCAAGAGAACTCAGGTCAAGAGAAATATCGGCATAAGAATCCTGACGGAAAATCACCTCATACGCCGGATGACCCTCTTCTGCCGGACAGGATTTACGCTGCGCAACAGACTTGTCCTCAAGGTCTTTGCCAAAGCGATAGTCTGACAAATTCTCTGGCCTGTGCAGGAAATGACTCTGCCCGGCCTGATCCACAAACACAAAAGCCAGCCGCCAGACATCAACAAGAAAAGTCTCCAGCAGCTTGTGCCGTTCAAGCTGAAAAAGAACTTGCGGCGTGGCCTCGTTCAGAAAACGGGTCAGCTTGTGGACCGGATTCATCGTTTCGATAAGCGCAATATCCTCTTCCAGGCGATCCTCAAACTGCACAACGCTATAAGCCGGAGGACGCTCAAGCTCTCCCAAAAGCTCATTGACATGTTTCTTAAGCACCCGGTTCTGTTGCTCCCGCCCGGCAGAAAGCTGGGTAAAGCGCTCAAGCTCGGCAATCTTCTCATCCATGGAGAACAAGACCTGCTCATTATGTTGCCGGGTATCAGCAAGCCGCTCACCGGCCTCTTTCAGCTGTTCAGAATAATCGGCAAGCTTGTGCGTATTTTCATCCTGCTCTTTGCGCAAGACATTATAGGCCTGCACAAATTGACCAAGCGCATCACCCGGATACGCCCAATAAGCTATTCTTCTGGAAAGAAGGCCGCCAGAAAGAGGGGTATCGCCCTGATCAAGCGACTCTAAAAGCCCGGCAAAGGGCCTGGAGACAATGCGCCTGACCCCGATGATTGTGATCAGGATCAAAAACGCCTGGGTTGCCAAGGTGATCAGGCCATTGATGGAAAGGCGCTCATAAAGTCTTGTGATAATAATCTGGTCATTCAGCGTCACACTCAGCATACCAACAGGCTCTTCCCCGGTGCTGAAAGCATAGGAAAGATCACGAGAAATCAGATATTCAGGATATTTGGGCGTCACAGAATCGCCAATCGCCGCAATCAGATCGCCGTTTAATCCTTTCAATTCAGCCTTCTGGACATAGGGCCGCGCAGCAATGATCGACAGTAAATCAATAATCGCGTCGTTATTATATTCCCATAAGGCGTTTTCCAGAGCCGTCGATTGCAAGTCAATCAGCTCATGACCGTCTGTGATCAGTTGCGCCCTTTGCGTCTGATGCGCACTGAACTCAATCCCGATAAAGACAAAAGCCGGGACCAGCACTTGCAAAAAAATCAAAAAAGCCAGTAACTTTGCAACCAGGCTTTTGAAAACAAAGCCGGAGTCCGCAGCTTTTATCTCCTGCCCGGATTTTAACCCGGACCCAGATTTCACCTCATGGCCAGATTTTTCTTCATATGAATGCTGACTTTGCGCTGCGCTTTGGTTCATTTCTCAAATCAGGTGACGGGATCAGTGGATATACTGCTTGTAAATCGCCTCGTATGTTCCGTTCTCTTTGACCAGCTTCAGGCCCTTGTTGAACATATCACGGTCCTTTTCCGTTATAAAGCCAACAACAAACTCTGTCTTGTCATTGAAAATACCGTTGTAAGCGAATTTATCCGGGTTATGCCCAACATGTGCTGCCCAGTGTCTAAAGATATACTTGTCAATAATAATCACATCAACACGTCTGTTCAAGAAAATGTCGATCTGCCGCTGTTGACTCGCGATTTCAGAATAATGCGCCATCTTTTGCGTGATATCGGCAAAGCCTTTTCCAAGATCATGGGTTGCGCCTTGCCAGCCCACTGCCGAGCGTCCGGCGAGATCCTCGAGATTACGGATCGGCGGCGCGTCTGGATGGGTGATGGCATAGTTATTAAAATGGATGAACGGGTCTGAATAGAACAAGGTGCCAGAGCCCGGGCGGACAGTTGCGGCAGCATCAATGCGCCGGGCCTTCAAATCCGGCACCAGTCGGTTATAGGGGAAAAAGTGAGGGGTGAAGCCATATCCGTCAAGCGATAAAATCTCTTCAACCAGATCAATCTCGATGCCTTTTAACTCGGTATAGTCGCGGCTGTGACTGGCAAAAACATAAGGCGGTTTGGCAAAACTGAATCCGATGTGAAAATCCCGCGCCAAAGCCGGGTTCTGAACAGTGGTTATAAAAGCGATAACAAGCGACAGGCCAACAGTTAAAGTCCAATAACTTTTCAGTTTAGCACTGTTCTGTTTGCCTTTTTTGGGTTTGTCTGTTTGCTTGTCCATTTTACCGCCTCCTGTTTCTGGGGCCTGTTTTTGAGGTTTCAAAAACAATCCGTAAGCCCATTTAAGGATTGCGAGGCACTTTCCAACAATGACGGTGATCACACATCAGAAAATTTGTGAAAATTTTTAATCTGCCAGATGAAGAGGGAGATATATGCACTTTCAGCGTCAGACTGCGCTGGAAAAGGCCGGATAGAAAATTTGAGGGACTTTAGCGTTTAGGAGGGGCGTTTAGGGGGGGCGTTTTACAGGAGTTTGATCATCACACCAATAATAACCACGGCGGATGCAATCATGCCGCCAATGCGGAGGGTCATACGAAGCTCAAAGTCTTTCAGTTCGCACTGAATATCTGAGAATGTGCACCGCATATCCGATTTCGTGGCGATTTCATTGCCACCGAGCACAGCACTTGCTGCCGCACGGGCTTTGTCCTCGGGTGCCCCTGCCGCGATAAATGCGTCATAAACTTCGTATACCATTACACTCATAGTATGCGCATAACGCTTCACATAAAAAAATCAAGGTGCTTCACGATTTTTGGAATGCGACTGCCCTGACTTTGAACGCAGTCCAGCCTTGACAATGATCAGCGTGCGCCTTAAATCGCGGTGGTGTGCCTATCATGAAAACATGCACGTCATGGAGACATGCAGGCACATCCGGTGGAGGGATGCCCGAGTGGTTAAAGGGGACGGGCTGTAAACCCGTTGGCTATGCCTACGTTGGTTCGAATCCAGCTCCCTCCACCATTTATATATAGCCCCCGGTTATGTATAAGAATTATATATGAAAAACGGGCATAAGATGGGGCATCGTTATGCGGGTGTAGCTTAGTGGTAAAGCCCCAGCCTTCCAAGCTGGTTACGAGGGTTCGATTCCCTTCACCCGCTCCACGCGCTGTTCTGGTCGTCTTTTCTGGCTGATGATGAGGACGAGGTTTTTTTCTCCCACTTTATTTTTCTGAATGATTTGATGGCGAAGACAGATTATTACAGTACGCTTGGGGTTGAGCGGTCTGCGAATGAGGAGGCTTTGAAGAAGGCTTATCGGAAGTTGGCGATGCAGTATCACCCGGACCGGAATCCTGGCGACAAGGCGGCGGAGGACAAATTCAAGGAAGTTTCTGAGGCCTATGAGATTTTGTCTGATTCGCAGAAGCGGGCGGCTTATGATCGTTATGGTCATGCGGCGTTTGAGGGAGGACGGCAAGCTGGCGGTGGAGGCGGCGGCGGCTTTGGCGATATTAACGATATTTTTGAGGAGTTTTTTGGCCAGTCGATGGGCGGGCGGCGCGGGGGTGCGCGGCGTGGAGGCGATCAGCGGTATAATCTGTCGATCAGTCTGGAAGATGCTTTTCATGGCAAGACCGTTGAGTTACGGGTGCCGGGGGTTGGCACCTGCGGGTCGTGCAAGGGAAGTGGCGCGGCTGATGGATCACGCCCGGCCCCTTGCCGGACCTGTAATGGTCAGGGCCGGATTCGGGCCTCGCGTGGCTTTTTTTCGATAGAGCGCACCTGTCCGACCTGCCAGGGCGAAGGACAGACGATCCAGAATCCCTGCAAGACCTGTAGCGGGCAAGGCCGGGTGCGCAAGGAACGCGATCTGGCCGTCGATATCCCGGTTGGCATTGATGATAATGCACGCATAAGGCTGCATGGTGAAGGAGAAGCCGGGGTGCGTGGCAATCCGGCAGGGGATCTCTATATTTTCGTATCCATCGAACCGCATGAATTCTTTGAACGTCAGGAACGCAATCTGGCCTGTGCCGCCCCGGTTTCCATGATCAGTGCGGCCCTTGGTGGCGAGATCGAGGTGCCGACCATTGAAGGCACGCGCGCACGTATTAAAATTCCGCCGGGCACCCAGACCGGGCGGCAATTTCGCTTGCGGGGCAAAGGGATGCCGCCGTTGCGTGGCGGCACACGCGGCGATATGTATATTGAAGTTCAGGTGGAAACGCCGGTCAATCTGACGGCGGCCCAGCGAGAAATTCTGGAAAATTTTGAAAGTGCAGGCGGGGGCGGTGATACGCATTCGCCAACGGCTGGCGGTTTCTTTTCGCGAGTCCGCAAGTTTTTCAGCGATCAGCCCGATGATTGATGCCGGGGATTGATCAGTGATTCTATCTGCTTCAACCTCACCTGTAAAACAGGCGGTGATTCCGGTTGCCGGGCGTGGCACCCGCTTTTTGCCTTTTACCCGTTCTGTGCCCAAAGAGCTTTTGCCAATCGCGGCGCGGCCCTTGCTTGATTATGCGCTCGAAGAAGCGCGGCTGGCAGGGATTGAGCGTCTGGTTCTGGTCACCGCCAAAGGCAAGGATGCCTTGCTGGATTATTGTGATGATGATTCGGTTGCAAAGGATCTGGATATTGCTTTTGTGCGCCAGAATCAGCCCCTCGGCCTGGGTCATGCGGTTTTATGCGGCGGGGCTTTTCTGGACCAGACCGCTCCTTTTGCCGTGATCCTGCCCGATGATCTGATCTTGCCAGAAGAAGGACAGGACCCGCAAATCCCCGGCTGTCTTCAGCAGATGTGCGAAGCCTGGAAAACCCGGGTTGCTCAACAAGAAAACAACGGGGCCAGTCTATTAGCGATTATGTCGGTGCCGGATGATCAGGTCTCGCGCTTTGGGATCATTGACACCAACAATCCTGATGCAACAATGCCTGAAATTCGCGGGCTGGTTGAAAAACCGCCGCTTCGTGAAAAACCGTCAAATCTGGCTGTGATCGGACGCTATATTCTCTCGCCCGCTGTCCTGTCTGCCTTGAAGCAGACCCGGCCCGGGGCTTTGGGGGAAATTCAGCTGACCGATGCCATTGCCGCCACTATCGGACAAAATTCTGTCTATGGCTTCCGCTTCCGGGGCCGACGATATGATTGTGGAAACCCCAAGGGCTGGTTGCAAGCCAACCAGACCGTTGCAGACTATAGCGCAGCCTGACCCTAGCTCTATAAACACAATCATCAGGACAAATAATATGACAGATAATTTAATGAATACCTATGCGCGGGCTGATATGGCCCTTGTGCGGGGCGAAGGTGCCATCCTTTGGGATGAGGATGACAAGGACTATCTTGATTTTTCCTCCGGCATTGCGGTGACGCTTCTCGGTCATAACCACCCGCATCTTGTTGAAACCCTATGCAATGCGGCAAAAAGCCCTTGGCACGTCAGCAATGTCGTCCATATCCGCGATCAGGAAAGGCTGGCCACCCGGCTTTGCGCGGTTGGCTTTGGCGACAAGGTCTTTTTTGGCAATAGCGGAGCCGAGGCTCTGGAAGGCAGTTTTAAACTGGCCAGACGCTATCATTTCATAAAGGGCAATCCGCAAAAATGGCGGATCATCACCATCACCGGGGCCTTTCATGGCCGGACTCTGGCCGCACTGGCAGCCGCTGGCAATGAAAAATATCTTGAAGGCTGCGGCCCGGCTGTCCCCGGCTTTGATCAGGTGGCGCATGGCAATCTCAACCAGTTGCGCACTGCAATCACCGAGGAAACGGCGGCTATTCTGATTGAACCCGTGCAAGGCGAAGGCGGGGTCAAGGTCGCTGATACCTCTTATCTACAGGCCATCCGTGATGTCGCTGATGAATTTGGTCTGTTGGTCATTTATGATGAAGTGCAATGCGGTAACGGGCGCACCGGCACCTATTGGGCGCATCAGCATGACGGGGTGGCCCCGGATATTCTGGCCTCGGCAAAGGGGCTTGGCGGCGGCTTCCCGGTTGGCTGTATTATAGCCCCGGATGATATCGCTGAAGCTTTTTCACCGGGCGTTCACGGCACAACATTTGGCGGCAATCCGCTTGCCATGGCGGTTGGCAATGCGGTGCTGGATGTCGTGCTTGCCCCGGGCTTTTTAGATAATGTGCAGTCAATCAGTGACTATCTTGATAAAAAACTCCATGGCCTGCTCCATGCTTTCCCGAAGAAAATTTCAGGCTTGCGGGGGCGCGGGCTTTTGCGTGGCATTCAGTTTCACCCTGATATTGATGCGCGGGCCCTTGTCGGAGACTTGCGCAAGGACGGTTTATTGACCGTCGGGGCCAGCGATAATGTCATTCGCCTGATCCCGCCCCTGATCATCACGCAAAAAGAGATTGATCAGGCCGTGGATATCCTGCGCCTGCATCTATAGTTTCGCGCATAAAGATACTGAGCGAAGCCCCGTTAAAATTACACTGAGCGAAGCGAAGGGTTTTTTAACGCATAAAAGACGGACTTTTTTATGAAGTCATTTACATCCCAAGGGCGGCGAGGTAGGTCTCAAGGATTTCTTCCTCCATCCGCCGCTTGGTCGGGTCCTTGCGGCGCAGGCTGATCACCTTGCGCAAAATCTTGACATCATAGCCTTCCGATTTAGCCTCGGCATAGATTTCATTAATATCCTCCATCAAGGTGCTTTTTTCTTCCTCCAGCCGCTCAATCCGGGCAACCAGCGTGGACAGCCGGTTTTGCGGCTCAGAAATATCAGCAGACGGGATCATATCGGGTTCACTCATCAAATTCTCCAGATAAAAAGGTTAGGGTCAGGACTCATAAAATTCATCTATTCTGTTGGTCAAGAAAGGTAAAGATACAATGAAAACAAGCGAAAGCATAGTATTAGCTACGGTGAGCTTGTTTGAAGCCGTAGATTTGCCTTTATTGACCAACCTTGTAAAGGCGCGGCAAATTTTTGTATCTGAACTTTCAAACCGCTTGCAATTAGCGATGCTAGTTGCTGCGCGCTTTTCAAGCCCATCTATCAAAAATTTGACACGCGCAGAATGGATGAATCTTATGGGTCCTGACCCTTTAACGTAGCGTCTTCACATAGTCTTCAGGCAAAGGCGCGCCCGGGTCAAGACGATTTAATATCAAAAAGCGGCGCAGGGCCTCTTCGGGGTCACGCCGGTTAAAGGGGGCAGCCAGTTCGCCCGGCGTATCCCCGGACTGCACACGGCGGATAAACAGCTGGCCTGGACGGGTTCCAAAGAAAGAAGCCGCATAGCCTCCCAGACCTGCGGGCTGGACCGGGTCGGCTTTTTTACGAATCCCGGCAAGCAGCTGATTAAAAACCTGTGCATAATCCCGCCCAATGATTTCATCACTTCCGGGCTGGTAAAATAAAGCCACCTGCACAAAGCGATCCTCTTCCAGCTGCCTTCCTGGCAAGCGCAAAACCGCCACCAAACCTTCCCGGTCCTTGATCCGCACCTGGCCTTGCGCCAGATCAACCCCTCTGAAAATGCGGGTTTGCGGGGCAAGGACCTCTTGTTCTCCCAGCCATTCCGTCAACAAAAACTGGGCGGCTGATTGCGGCAGGGCTTCAACAATGCCAAGCGTCATTCTGGCACCGGTGCGATCAAGGGCCGAAACCGCTGAACCAACCTCATCAATCGCAAAGCCGGGCGGCAGGCGAAAGTCGATATCTTCATCAAGCGGGATAATATCGCTTTGCACAGAAGGCCGCAGATTTCTGGGCAGGGGGTCTTGCTCTGACGGGCCGTAAGTCATGCGGTCCAGCGCACGCAAAAAGACAGACCGATTGAAAAAACCCCCACTTGTGCCAGCCAGCCCGGATTCCTGCAAGGCGAGATCGACTTGTTCGGACGTGCGGGGCGGGGTGCGCAAATAGAAAGCCTGCGGGTGATTTTTTTCAAGATAATCAACAAAGGTTCCGGCAGCTTCCGGGGCATAGCCTGCCTTTGAGACATAGCGCATGGCCAGCAAATCTGCGACAATCGCCTGATCTTCGCTATAGGTGACATTTGTGCGCCCGCCGTTTGACAGGGCGGCAAAATACATTTGCGCCCATTCATAGCTGTTGCGGGCATTGATATGGCCGATTTCATGGGCGATGACGCTGGCAAGCTCGGCCTCGTCCTCCAGAAGCACCAACAGCCCGCGGGTGAGGCCGATTGTACCATCGGGCAGTGAAAAACTGTCAATAATCGGCGTATCAAGCAGGATAAAGCGATAGCTATAGGTCTGAAATTCTGCATAGGCCGCAATGTTGGTCCCGACCTCGGAGACATAGGCATTCAGGGCCGGGTCGGTATAAAGCCCGCCATATTGCTGGATAAAATAGCCCGACAGCGCGGTGCCAAGCAGGATATCCTGTTCCGGGTCCACCGGGTCGGTGATGATTTGGCTATTATTGGCAGAAAAGCGGTCTGACAGATTACCGACACATCCGATCAGTAGGCCTCCCAGCAGGATCACCATGACAAGAAGGGAAAACCGGGGCTGGATGGCTTTTCTATTCATCACGGATAAATTCCTGTAAAAGAGTGGCAAATTCTGTTGCACTTTTCTTGCTGATGTCTGTGATTTCCTGATGAGACGGCGATGAGCCTTCAATTCCGGCTGCCATATTGGTGATGATTGACAAGGCAGCGCAGCGCATTTCCAGCCGTCTTGCGATAATCACTTCAGGGGCCGTTGACATGCCGACCAACGTTGCCCCCATCATCCGGGCCATGCGAATTTCAGCCGGGGTTTCAAAGCTTGGGCCCAGAAACCAGGCATAGATTCCTTCACAAAGATCAATATTTTTGCGCTGCGCGGCGGCTTTGAAGCGTAGCCGCAATGCAGGGTCATAGGCATCGGTCATAGAGACAAAATTTTCTGCCCCGCCCTTCATCCCGACAAGCGGGTTGCAGCCCGCAAGATTGATATGATCGCTGATCAGGGCCATCTGTCCAGGCCGCAGTTTTTCATCCAGCGACCCTGCCGCATTGGTCAGAATCAATCGTTCAATCCCGGCCTCTTTTAAGGCCCTCAGTGCTGGCTCCATCACGCCCGGATTGCCGCTTTCATAGGGGTGCGCACGTCCTGCCAGAATCAACAACCGCACCCCTTCAAGCTGACAAAGTAAAAGACAGCCCGGATGCCCGGATATCGTCACCGCAGGAAAGCCCGGCAGGTCTGCATAGGGAATGATATCGTCAATCGCCAGATTATCTATCAGGCTTCCTGATCCCACACTTTGAGATAAGGGGGGCTTTGTAATTTCAATGCTTTGTGCCGACCCAAGCACAATCGCTGTTTTTGCTCCATAATTTTGTAACATCAGATCATTCGGGCTTTCTTCTATAATCCATAACCGTGCAAGAGACGCGATTATTTTGTGGCAAAATCCTTATAAAACAGGATATATACGAACTGCACGAAAAATCTGTCACCGGACCCCTTAATGCAAAAGAAAATACGTTTGATATCGGCTTTCCGATTTACAGGTGATGCCTTTAAACCGTGGGCATTGCGGCTATGTGCTTTTCTGTTCTGTTTTCTTTTTCTATCCCCTGCTCTCGCCCAGAATCAGGTGCCGATTGGTGCGCTGGGCGATGTTGAGCGAAAATTGACCGATGCGGAACGGGCGATTGAGGCAGAAACCGAAAAACTGACACGAATTGTTACTGATTCAGACACGGCAAAGCGTAAATTGCTGGTGCTGGCGGCACAGCTCAACCGCCTGTCCGGGCTGGAAGCCAGCATGAAGCAACAGGCTGAATCGCGCAAAACCGAACTGCAATGGATTGAAACCCGCCGCCAAAGCATAAAAGATGATTATCTGACAACCTATGTCCGCCATCGCAATCTGGTTGAAATTGATTGTCCGGCAAGCCGCCATGCCTTGCAGCGCGCCTATCAGGACAGGGCGCAGGCCCGCTTTGATTATTATACCGTGCATCTTGCGCAAGAACGGCTGGTTGAGGTTGAAGCCACCCGCCGCTGCGGTTTTGCCTCCCAAAGCAGCTGCCAGCAGTCCTTGTCGCAAGACCTTTTGAGTAAAGCCATTGATGAGGCTTCTGCCACTTTTTTAACCCGCGAAAGTGATCATCTGACTGCAAGTAATATAAAAGCCGTTGTCCGTTTGCCAGACTATAGCGACCCGGTCTATGCCAACGGGCAAATGACCATGCGTTTGCGCGCCCGGGTGCGGGCAGAGCCGCCGGGTGATTATCTTGCTCTTTTAAACCAGCAGGCGAAAGATTCCATGGCCAACAGCAGCGCGGCGCAATGTCCGCGCCCGGAACCGGTACAAGCGGTTGCGCCCGGAAAGCCGGGGGATAGCTTCAAGGACTGTGCAGATTGCCCGCTCATGGTGGTGATCGAAGGCGGCAGTTTTCAAATGGGGGCGCGGGCCGATGAATCCAGATGGTTTATCCGCACCGGGGCAAAGCCCGAATGGGCAGACTGGGAACGGCCTCAACATTCAGTCGACATTGACTATAATTTTGGCTTGATGAAAACAGAAGTCTCCAATCGACTGTATCGCCTGTTTATTCGTGATACCGGCTATGCCTCAGGGGGGGGATGTTCGGTCTATCGGGACAAGGGATGGGCTGTCGAGCCTCAACGCAGCTGGCGCAACCCCGGCCATGATCCCGATGATTCTTTGCCTGTGGCCTGTGTAAGCTGGGTTGATGCCAATGCCTTTATTGACTGGCTGAATAACAAGACCGGGCTGGATGGCCCCTATGCCTATCGTTTGCCAAGCGAGGCCGAATGGGAATATGCCGCACGGGCCAACACAGCCACGATCCGGTTTTGGGGCGACGATTTGCAAAATGATCAGGCCTGCGCCTATGCCAATGTCGCAGACCGCCAATATTGGTCGCTGTCTTTTGATTGCCGGGATGGCTCCCGCTTTTTGGCTGCGGTCGGGCAGAAAGACCCCAATTCCTTTGGCTTGCATGATATGCTGGGCAATGTCTGGGAATGGGTTGCCGATTGTGCCAATTCTGGTTATCGTAATGCACCGGGCGATGGTCGCGCCTGGTTGACGGGGCAATGTCAGTCGCGTGTCATGCGCGGCGGGTCATGGTATGATGCCCCGCGTGTCATACGTTCCGCAAACCGGACCTGGCAAAAAGCGCGCACGCGCTCTGCGCTGGTCGGTTTCCGGGTTGCCCGCACTTTACCGCGCTAGTTATGGGCTGGGTTAATTATGGGGCGCACTCGTTATTTGTGAAAGGATCAAGAGATGTCACAGGATACAAAATCACGACGGACGATCATACAGTCTGTTTATCGTCATCTATGGCCCAAAATTCTGGGAGCCAGGATGCTGGGGGTTGGTATGCTGGCCTTTTGCCTGCATATCTTCGCACCGGCTCCGGCTTATTCGGTTGATTTAAGCGAATATCTGCGCCTTGAAGTGATGAGCAAAACTCTGGTGCGCCGGGTGCAGGAAGCCGGAGACGAAGACCCGGACTGGGACAATCTGATTCTCCCGCAATATCGGGAATTTCGCCAAATCATGCTTCAATTCATGATTGATTCGCTGGATGAATTGCATGCTCCTGGACGCCAGGCCGCTATGGCACCGCCAGATTATATGGAAAAATATATCGACTGGGAAAAACTTGGCCCCAGCAAGGCTCCGGTTGATTTTGCGCAGGTGCCTCTGCCCTGGTTCAATTTGCAGGCGGACTATATCAGAAAAGCCATTAAGGTCGCAGACCGGACGTTGAGTGCCGAAGAAATCGATAAAGAACAGGCTCTTGCTGTGTTTGAGACTCTAAAAGCTTCTATTCTGGCCTGGCCGCGTCCGCCTATTGTGATTGGCGGCGGGTCTTCATAGGGTCCTGACCCTAAATTTTTCCCCTCATCAAAAACTTTCAATTTAGATGTTGATTCCATTAAGAGAATCACGGCAATCATAAATCCAAGCATATTATTTGCATCCTGCTATCTGGATGACCTGTCGCGGTGATTACCGTTTCGTCTAAAGACACTCTTTTCGTCTGAAGACCATAATGTCTAAAAAAGGACTTTGTGATGAGTGACGTTTTTCCTCTTGAAGCGATTGCGGCCTATCGGCGTGCTGCCATGACCTCCATGAACAGCCAGGGCATCTATCGCCAGGCACAATCCCAGATGCGCACCATCGGTATGGAACAACAACAAGGCGGCCCGCAGCCTCCGCCCCACGGGATCAATGGTGCAATCCCGCAGCCCGGGCCACAAAAAGCCTTTTATAGCGAAGACAGGGATGGACCAACCAACTCTTTTTCCGACCTGATCAAAGGCGGCGTTGAATCGGTGATAGAATCCAACCGCCATGCCGAATATATCAGTATGCAGGCGATTGCCGGACGCGCCGATGTGACCGAAGTCGTCACCGCCATTGCCCATGCCCAGGAAACATTGAGCACGCTTGTCACGGTCCGGGACCGCATGATTTCAGCCTATCAGGAAATCCTGCGGATGCCGATCTAATCGACCTGAATCTTTTATTCTTACACACGAAAGACCCGAGCCTATGACCGGATTGCAAGCCCTGGATGTCGCCCGAGAGGCCGTCTATACCATGCTGCTGGTCGCCTTGCCGATGATGGCTGTTTCGATGATTGTCGGGCTGACCGTCGCCGTCTTTCAGGCACTGACCCAAATTCAGGAAACCACCTTGACCTTTGTCCCGAAAATCATCGTGCTATTCGGCTCGCTGGTGGTCTTTTTGCCGTTCATGGTCGATCAGCTTGGCACCTTGATGAGCAGTATTGCCGATAAAATTGTCGCGATTGGCGGCCCTTAACGTTCGATAAAAACTGTTTCTATTATCCGAACACAACCGTGTGACGCGGAGTATTGGTGTTCGTCATCTCGTTTGTCATATCATTCATAGATTTATATTTCTTCAAAGCCTGTTCCATCCGGTTTTCAAGCGATGACGGCAAGCCAGCCAGTTGCTGATCCTTCATTTCTTCCATCAGCGTGGTCAGAATATTGGACCGGGCAAACGGATTATCGCTGCCATATTCTGGCTCTGATGCGACCTTGTTGAGCTGAAAAGGATTCTGGTCAGCGCGTGTGTTATCTTTAGATATTGGGGCCATCTGTGCGGGCTGGCGATTGGCACTCTGCATAGCCAGTTGTGCAAGATTGCTCAGAAAGGCGACTTGATCTTTCGTCATATGTCCGTTTTGCGCAGGTTCACCTGTGCTTTCTGTTCTGGTGGTGGGGGAAAGATCAGCATCCATCATCACGGGTGCCAGCCCGATCCCGGCTTTTGGCGGCGGGGCTGCATTCAGCAAGGCAAGCAGAGCGGCTTGCTCACTTGTCCTGTTCTGTGCTGAATCAGGGCGGGTTTCAGCAGGCAACGGGGCCAGAGCAAAGGCTTCAACGGGTTTACTTTCCATATTATGCTGTTCGGAAAACTGGTCATTGCTATTTTGATCATCTTGATTTTTCAGCGGATAGTCCTGTGGCAGCCAGGCATTCATCGCAGTCATCATAGTTGCGGTCACCGAATCGCTGCTGTCCGGTGCATCCGTTTTCCCCTGCAAGGTTGCAATCACATGTCCGCCAACATCTTTTCCGGTTTGATTTTCCAGAATTGTATTCACCAGCGATGCCGCAAATCCGGCAATGGCGCCAACACCGAATAATCCGCCATAAAGCGCACCACCTGCCAGCTTTGCCATCATGCTGGCTTCATCGCCGGTGCTTTCGCGGTAATAGGACGAGACCACCGGAATATTTTGCAGTGGATTGACAACATCAAGAAAATCCGAAAAGGTGACTCCGTCTTCGCCAACAAAGCTGCTGGTGGTTGTCGATTTTTCTGTCTCTGTCCGGGTTTCTGTATCGATAAATCCGGACGAGCGAACAGGCTGTCCGCCTGAATACGGATTTAACGGTGTGGAGAATTGTTGAGCAGTTAGTATTTGTGTGTCAGCCATAGGGTTAAAAATGCAAGCACCGTGCCAGCATTTGCGGCTAATCAGAAACTGGAATTTATGGGTAAAGTGCGGGGCGTAAAATAAAGTGAGGGGCGTAAAATAAGGAGAACAAGATGAAGAAACACGCAAAAGCTGTTGTCATTGGCGGAGGCGTTGTCGGCTGCTCGGTGCTTTATCACCTGACGAAATTTGGCTGGAAGGATGTGGTGCTGATTGAGCGCAGTCTGCTGACATCGGGGTCAACCTGGCATGCAGCCGGGGGGTTTCATACCTTGAATGCGGATACCAATATGGCGGCTTTGCAAGGCTATACGATTGGTCTTTACAAGGAACTGGAAGAGTTGAGTGATCAGTCCTGCGGGTTGCATCATGTTGGCGGGATTACCCTTGCGTGTGATCAGAACCGTTTTGATTTGTTGAAAACAGAACATGCCAAGCATCGTTATATGGGGCTGCATACTGAAATCATTGGCCCCGAGGAGATTAAGAAGCGGTCCGAAATAACCAATATTGAGGGGGTGATCGGGGGGCTGTGGGACCCGTTGGACGGACATCTTGACCCATCGGGGACAACCCATGCCTATGCCAAAGCAGCCCAGCGCAATGGAGCCGAGATTGTTCAGAATAACCCGGTCATTGAAACCCGTCCGACCGCAAGTGGTGGCTGGGAAATTGTGACGCAGGACGGCACGATTGTCGCTGAACATCTGGTTAATGCGGCCGGGCTCTGGGCGCGTGAGATCGGGGCACTTGCCGGGGTTTATTTGCCATTGCATCCGATGGCGCACCAATATCTTGTCACCGATGATATTCCTGATTTTGCAGATATGGATCAGGAACATCCGCATGTCATTGACCCGAACAGCGAAAGCTATTTGCGTCAGGAAGGCAAGGGGCTTTGCATCGGATTTTATGAACAGGATTGCCGCTTATGGGCGGTTGATGGCACGCCTGCCGACTTTGGCCATGAATTGCTGAATGAAGACCTGGCCCGGATTGGCGGGTCGCTTGATCTGGCCTGGAAGCGGTTTCCTATCCTTGAAACAGCAGGAATCAAGCGCGTGATCAATGGGCCTTTTACCTTTGCGCCAGATGGCAATCCGCTGGTGGGTCCAGTGCCGGGCCTACGGAATTACTGGAGTGCCTGTGCCGTTATGGCTGGCTTTAGTCAAGCGGGCGGGGTAGGTCTGTCGCTAGCTGAATGGATGGTTGAAGGCGAGCCCAGCCGCGATATTTTCGCCCTTGATGTCGCCCGGTTCGGGAATTTTATCACCCCGGGCTATACGCGGGCCAAGGCACAGGAATTTTATCAACGCCGGTTTTCGGTCTCTTATCCGAACGAGGAACTGCCCGCTGCGCGCCCGTTTCGCCTCAGCCCGGCCTATGCGCGCTGGCAAGCTGAACGGGCAGTTTTTGGCCA
Source organism: Alphaproteobacteria bacterium (assembly GCA_965229605.1). Lineage (GTDB taxonomy): Bacteria > Pseudomonadota > Alphaproteobacteria > CBDDJK01 > CBDDJK01. The sequence goes on from OZ245892.1 coordinate 494,150, forward strand.
GCAATACGGCCTTGAAGTGGTCAATTATTTCGCCCCGGAAGGGGAGCCTCTTTATGAAAACCCCTCCTTCCGCCGCTCCAACGCTTTTACCGCTGTCGGCAATGAAGTCAGAAATGTCCGCAACCATGTCGGCTTTACCGAGGTCACAAATTTCGGAAAATACCATGTCTATGGACCGCGCGCGCGTGAATGGCTCGATAAAATCATGGCCGGACGCCTGCCTGCACCCGGGCAGGTCACCCTCTCTCCCATGCTGTCGCCTAAAGGCCGGGTGATTGGCGACTTCACCATCACAGCTCTGGCTGATGATTCTTTCCAACTTACTGCCTCCTATGCCTCCCAGGCCTTCCATCTGCGCTGGTTCCATGCTCACCAAAGCGCCTATAAAAGCAATGAGGTCGAGATCGTAAATATCTCAAATAACTGGATCGGGTTCCAAATCGCCGGGCCTCATGCCCGTGACCTTCTTGCCAAACTGGTCGAAGGCGATGTCAGCAATCAAGCTCTGCCCTTTATGCACGCCCGCTTCTTTGATATGGGGCCGATTCGCCTGTTTGTGCAGCGGCTAACCTATACCGGCGATCTTGGCTATGAAATCTATGCCGATGTCGAATCGCAGCTTGTTCTCTTTGATCGGCTAAAAGAGTTGGGGGCCGAATTTAACCTCAAACCCTTCGGGATGCGGGCGATTATGAGCCTGCGCCTCGACAAGTTTTTTGGCTCCTGGCTGCGCGAGTTCAAACCGGACTACCAACCGGCAGAATGTGGGCTGGACCGGTTTGTTTCCTATCGTAAAAACGTTGATTTCATTGGTAAATCTGCCGCTTTGCACGAAAAGGAAACTGGCCCCTCCCGAAAAATCATGGCTTTCGAGGTCGATGCAAACGGGGCTGATGTCCATGGCTGGGAACCCCTGTGGATTGACGGGGAGGTCAGTGGCTTTGTCACATCAGGCGGCTATTCTCATTATGCTGAAAAGTCGGTTGCGCTCTCTTTCATGCCAACCAGCCTGATCGGTCAAAGTGACCTGTCGTATGAATTTGAAATTCTTGGCGAAAAACGAAAAGCCACCCCCCTCCTTGCCCCCCTCTTTGATGCAGACAACACCCGTATGCGCGGATAAGTTTATATTGCATCTTTAGGGACATTAATAGAATACTATCAACTAAGCTTGTTTGTATATACACGCAATCCCTTAACAAATGTTACAATAACTAAGAATTATGAATGCTCTTGCTAGAGGGATAAAACAATTTACGTCAGTCCCAGTTGGTGACAAGATTCCTGTTTTACTTGCAAATCCATCAATTTTCGCAAATTTGGTGGATGGAGGTTTCGAGAGTATTTTGGATCAGGAAGGACTGCAAAGGCAAATCGACAATGTGTCGGACAAGCTCGGCTTGAAAAAGATAGACAACTGGATTGGGGCTCTTTCAGAGGTTTTTACGGGCGTGATTCTGACACCTGATGGTTTTCCAGGAAAGATATCTATTCCGATTTTTCCTTTTCGGGCGGCAAACAAAATTAATCTCAAGCCCATTCAGTACGTTGAAAGAGACGCGCTTAAAGTTGAGTCTTTTCTGCAATACTTTGGGATGTTTAAGCACTTTCATGGCGCGCAAAAGCTAAGGGTCATTTTCTCGGCTGAGAATATTCAAGAAGCTGAGGGATTTTTTTCTAATATTCAGGACTCGATTGACTTATATCGAATTTTCCCTGATGGTCTAAAATCAATCTCAAGTGATATTAACAATGTTGAGACAACTCGCTACTTCGACTATCTACTGCATGGATCATGTCAACAAGCCTCCCAAGTTGATTGCGAATACCCAGCCCTTAGCTCTGATTTTGAGTGCCAGCGACAAGCCATTATCAAGAATTATTTTGCAGCCATGGCCAAGCAGATGCAAAGTCGTGCATTTTCTGCTCAGGCTAGCCAAGATATTGCAACCTGCATAAGTCATATTGATCAGCTGATCGTTCAAGCAGAAACTGAAAATATCAATTTCTTGATTGCTGCTAAGATACAATTTCTACTTCTAAGAATTCTTGTCGAAGACGATGATAAAGATGGATTATATGAAGCAATCACGTTGTCCCGTGCCATTCAAAACAGGCAGTATGAGAGCAAGTGCCTTCGATTCTCAAATCAAATTGCGGGTGTTTCATCATATGCGATTGATCAGCTAGAACAATCAATCAAATCAATCGCTAGACTTAGCCGATCAGAAGCGTTTAACCCGGTGCATATGCTGGAATTTTATGCTGCCTCACAAAATTTGTTTATCACCAGACTTTTCAATAGAAAACCATCAATTGATACGGGTGAAGCAGTAAATTGCCTTGCAGCAGCTGAAGAACAAGATCCATATTTTAACGAACTTGGAATGTTAGCAAATTCCGTTGGTATGTCTTTTCTTTGTCAGGGCAGCACCAGTCAAGCTATAGATTACTTTATTAAAGCTGTTAGCTACTCAGCCGATCACTTGACTCATTTGAATATTAAGATGAATCTTGCAATCGCACATCAAATTCAAGGGAATAGCGCATCTGAAACCCAACTGGAGATGTTATTCAACGAATATCGTCAAATCGAACTTGGGCCTAAATCACAGTATCATGCAGCTATGATGTTTGGGAACTTATGGCGGATTACAAAGTCACGGGATTTGAGGATTGAAATTGAGAAAGAGTCTGCAAAGCGAAAATTTATAACCCAAACTGAGTCGGGCCACCAAATCATATCGCATTTGAAAAAACGTGGATTTCTTTTTATGCGTGACAGTTCTTTCACGGGTGAATATGGACGCTTTCTTGAAAACTCGGGACTGATGCCCGCCTTTCACTTCAATTGGTCTACCCCGGTGGTGGGAGCATCAGTGTAATAAGTAATCCAGCACAATAAGAAAAACAGCATTGCAGATTGCATGGCGGGGAGCATGTCGAAGAGTTCATGAATTTCTTTAGGCTGCACACCGCTTTGATTTAAATACGTCACTAAATGCTCTGCCCAGGAACCACTTGGGGTTATTGATGGGAGTACATTTATTTCCAGGAAATGCACGTCCTTAAGCCTAATTGGACAGTCAGGTTTTGGAATTTCCGATAATCTAGCATCAATCCGCGCTAAAGTCGTGACACCCAAACTCATCGCTAAACGCGCACACGCACCATTAAAGCACTCTGCCGTTGAAGCGGCAACTCTCTTCATTTCACTGTCGGTAAACCGTTCAATTCCACGACCACTTGAAGCAAATTTTGCCTGAACATCCCAAAACCAGTCCCTGTTTTCTTGTTCTCTAGGGATTGTAATAGAAGATCGTATCACTTTGTACTGATTATTGATTGGGCTCATTATCAAATAAGAAGTCAGATCATAGCCTTGAATGAACTCCTGAACAAATTCGCCCTCCTGAACTTCTTCAAATGAAGTACTCCCTACACTTAGTCGTCTCACGCCGTAGCTATCACCTGCACACCTTGGTTTTATAATATAGCTCCCCTTAGCATCCGCTTCTGCGAAACTATTAAATTCCTTCGGAACAACCCACCCCAATCCTTTAGCTACCTTGCTCGCAATCGGCTTGTTCTGACCTATGGCGATTGTTGGAGCCGAAGAAGGAAAAATTGCTTTACCCATTTTTGCGGCCAAAACAGCTGGAAGAAGCAGGTTTGACAACTCCAGAGAGCCTCCGGGGACATTGATTGCAAAATCGATTTTTTTATATTTTTCAGGGTTTATCGATAAGTCTAAAAATTGCTCTATGTTAAAAAAAACTGGGTATCCGCCAAGAAGATCAATGACATCAGCATAACCGGCAAGTGTCTCTGTGCGTTGTTTGAGATAATGCTTTGCTAGAAGATTCGAGTCGAAAGAATGCGCGTAGACGATTGCAACATTGGCTCCACGGACCTGCTCAGCGGATGCTTGAAGTCGACCAGAAAGAGTATCCATAATTCTTAGTTATTGTAACTAAGAATTGATTTGCTTGATGGTGTCGGCGCGTTCGAGGGCGGCAAGCAGCGAATTATCAGAGACTTGAGTATAGAGCTCGGTTGTTGCAATACTGGCATGGCCAAGCAGGCGCTGGACAATTCTTATATCAACGCCTTCCTCGATCAGCAGGGTTGCTGCAGAGTGGCGAAATTTATGGGGTGTGATTTTACTTTCAAGTTGTAATGTTTGTGAAATCACATGGAGTCGCTTGCGAAAAGCGGCCTCGGTTAATCGCTGTCCATGGGCATTGACCAAAAGAAAATCATGCGTAAAATCTTGACTTGAACGCCATATCCAATAGGTGCGGAAATCCTCCAGCAGCTTTTTATTTGTTAGATAGACGGTCCGTTCGCGTGCTCCTTTTCCCATCACACGAATACGTTGTCCTATCCCTGAAATATTTTGTAATGTCAGATGTGTGAGTTCGCCAATCCGTAAGCCGGTTGCGATCAACATCCGGATGGCGAGGCCGGTGACCGTGTTTATTTTGTAAGCGCGCGTGCAGGTGCTCTCTATCAGCAGGGGAGAGGTTTGGGCACAAATTATCTTCAGCGACTGGCGATCCACAGGGCGCGGGAGTCGCTTTGGAACTTTGATATTGAGTGTCAAATTTGAAAAGGGGGAGGAGGTTTGATCGTTTTTCGCTATCCAGCTGAAGAATTTTCTCAATGTGACCATGCGCCGACGAATAGTGGCTGGGCCTTGTTTTTTATGATCGCGTAAATGACAGAGATAATCTGTTATGAGGGTTGGCTCGGTCACTTTTGGATGATTGAAGGGCCGGGAGAAAGCCAGAAACGCCATTAAATCCTGACGATAGGCTTTTATACTATTGAGGCTAAGTCCTCTTTGATTTTCATTATAGAGCAGGAAATTTTCAATTTTCTGGGCCAATTCAGACATATTTTTCTCCATTACTTTTTATAAGGATTTACAGTAGAATTGGCTGGTAAAAGAGGGAAGTGACTAAAAGCAAATCCTTTAACGTGCCTGGGATAATTCTTATGCGTAATAAAATAAGGCTTTTTCTGATCGGTTGCAGGCATTATACCTTTGTATATGAGTGAATTTGCGCATAAGCAGCGTTAATCAATAAGGCGTTAATCAAAAAACAGGGAGGGTATGTGATGTTTCGATTGAGTAAAATAGCGATGGGTCGGGCAGGATTTATACGACAGGCAATGTTGGGCCTGAGTTTTGTCGTTGGCTTGAGCTTCACACAGGCGCAAGCTGCAACCGATCTTTCGGGCAAAACGATTGAATGGATTATTCCGTTTTCTGAAACTGGTGGATCAGCCAAATGGGCGAATTTCTTTGCCCCGCTTTTGTCTGAAGCCTTGCCGGGTGAGCCAACGGTTGTTGTCAAATTTATGCCCGGAGCCGGATCAACCAAAGGCGCCAACTGGTTTCAAAAGCAAAAGCATAAAGACGGGACCCTGCTTTTCGGGACATCCGGGTCAACCCAGTTTCCCTATTTGTTGGGCGATCCGCGGGTCAGATATGAATATAATGACTGGCTTCCGGTCATGGCCTCAGGCACGGGCGGTGTCGCCTATCTGAACCCTTCTGACGGGGCTGATTTTGACGGCTCAGCCAATAACCTGCAAGGCCGCAGCTTTATTTATGGCAGCCAGGGAGCCACCCGGCTTGATCTTGTGCCATTGCTGGCCTGGAAAATGCTGGGTTTGAATGTTGAGCCAGTGTTCGGGATCAAAGGCCGTGGTGATGGGCGCCTGATGTTTGAACGTGGCGAAGCAACCATTGATTACCAGACCTCGTCATCCTATCTTTCAGGCTCTCGCCCATTGGTTGAAGCTGGAAAAGCTGTGCCGATGATGAGCTGGGGTGCGCTGGATGCAAATGGCAATATCATCCGTGATCCGACCTTCCCGGACATGCCATCTTTCAAGGAAGTCTGCGAAGCTACAAACGGCTGCGAAACCTCCGGGGAAGCATGGGAAGCCTGGAAGGCCTTCTTTATTGCAGGTTTTCCGGTGCAAAAGCTGGCCTTTTTACCCGCCGGGACTCCGCAGGATATGATTGACACCTATAGCAAGGCATTCCAGGCGGTGGTTGATCGGGCTGATTTTTCTGAAATAGCCGCCAAGCGGGTCGGAAAATATCCGGTCTTTATTGGCTCTGACACGCAATCGGCCTTGCAAAGCGCGACATCGGTTCCTGATTCAGCCCGGCAATATGTCCTGAACTGGCTGAAAGAGGACTACGGCGTCGAGATGAACTAAAGACCATTTTTCAGACTGAAAACAGACTGATGGGGGAAGGATCTTCCTTCCCCTGTTGGTTCTTCCTGTTGGCTTGGCAGTTTATTAAAATCAAGTATTCCATTTATGCGGGGGTATAATGGATAGTTTTATCGACTCCTTTCCCATTCTCCTGAGTTCCTGGGCGGCGATCATTCAGGCCGATGTCCTGGGCTATTTGATTCTTGGTGTCGTCATGGGGCTGGCTGTCGGCGTCTTCCCCGGGCTTGGCGGCATTGCCGGGCTTTCCCTGCTGCTGCCTTTTATGTTCGGAATGGAGCCTGTCTATGGACTGGCTTTGATGATTGGTATGGTGGCGGTCGTCCCAACATCAGATACTTTTGCCTCGGTCCTGATGGGGATTCCCGGAAGCTCGGCCTCCCAGGCAACCGTGCTTGACGGATTCCCGCTGGCTAAAAAAGGCCATGCAGCACGGGCTCTGTCAGCCGCTTTTTCATCCTCCATGTTTGGCGGGCTGGTGGGGGCTCTGTTCCTGACATTCTTTATCCTGATTGCCCGCCCGATCATTCTGCTTTTCGGCCTGCCTGAAATGCTGATGGTGACCATCCTCGGCCTCAGCATGGTGGCCGTGCTGGCCGGGCAAGTCGCGCTAAAGGGATTGGCGGCAGCGGCACTCGGCCTGATGATTGGCACGATTGGAGAAGCCGATGCCGGGGGCAGCTTGCGCATGGCCAGCTACGATATCCCCTATCTGACCGACGGGCTAAAGCTGGTGATTGTCGGGCTGGGGATTTTTGCAATCCCCGAAATTATTTCCCTGCTGCGCCAGGACCAGGCGATTTCGCAGCAAGCTATTCTTGGCTCTGGATGGATCAAGGGCATAAAGGACTGGTTCGCCAATATCATGCTTTCTATTCGCTGTTCGGTAATCGGGGTGATTGTCGGGGTGATTCCAGGGCTTGGTGGCTCCGTTGTTGACTGGATTGCCTATGGACATACCGTTCAGACAACCCGCGATAAATCCGGCTTTGGCAAAGGTGAAATCCGCGGGGTCATCGGCCCTGAAAGCTCCAACAACGCAAAAGAAGGCGGCGGGCTTGTTCCTACCCTGCTGTTCGGGATTCCAGGCTCGGGGTCGATGGCCATCTTTATTGGCGCAGTTGCCCTGCTCGGCTCCGGCGATATCGAAGTCGGCCCGGCAATGCTCAATAATAACCTCGATATCACCTATATGATTGTCTGGTTGCTGGCACTGGGCAACGTTTTTGGCACTCTATTCTGTATCGCCGCCTCCGGCAGTATCGCAAAACTGACAGCGATTCGTTTTACTTATCTGGCTCCCTTCCTGTTTATGCTGATCTGCTTTGCCGCCTTTCAGTCTGGCCAGACATTTGAAGACTTGCTGGCCCTGTTTGCGCTGGGATTGATCGGGATTTTTCTGAAACGCTTTGACTGGTCAAGGCCGGCTTTTCTGATCGGTTTTGTCCTGTCCAATCCGGTTGAAAAATTCTCCAATCAGGCCTTTCAGATTGCCAGCTTTCGCTTCCGGGACAGTTTTGAAGCCGGAATGAGTTATATTTTCAGCCCGATTGTGATTATTCTCCTGATCATCACCGTGGTATCCGTTGTTCTCGGCATACGTCAGGCCAAACGCATCCGTTCGGAAGGCGAAACCACGGCTGGTGGCAAGCGCGGCCCGCTTATCTTCCTGCTGGTCATAGCTGCTTATTTCCTTATCGCCCTGATCAATGCCCAGATGATTCCTGACTTTAACCTGACTGATAAGATCGTCCCTCTGACGGTTGGCACCATCGGGCTGCTCTGTTGCGCTCTTCTGCTTGTTCAAATGCGCCGCCAGCCTGCCGGACATATTATTTTTGCTGATCAGAACATCAGCAAAGACGGGACATCGACTCCTTATGGATTATGGGGAAGTCTGGGGTGGTTCGCCAGTTTGATCATCGGGACCTGGTTTGTCGGCTTTATTCTGGCCCTAGCCGGGTTTCTTGTCGCTTTTCTCAGGATACGGGCTCAGTGCAGTTGGCAGAAAACATTTATTTTGACAGTTTGCGGCATCGGCTTGATGTGTTTCATGGCCTGGCTGCTGAATCGTAATTTCCCGGCCGGGCTGCTGCAATCCTTTATTGATTTGCCCTGGCCTCTTGCGGGTTATTGATGAGCCAAACCGCTATTCCCTATGTTTTTATGCGCGGCGGAACCTCGCGCGGGCCCTATTTCAGGCGGGGTGATCTCCCTGAAGAACGTGAAACCTTGTCGAAGGTTCTGATTGCCGCAATCGGTGGCGGTCATCGGCTGAATATTGACGGGTTGGGCGGTGGCGATGCCGTCACCACCAAAGTGGCCATGCTGTCAAAATCCGATGATGAATGGGCGGATATTGATTATTTCTTTGCGCAAGTGGCGGTTGAAAAGACATTGGTCGATTATACACCGACCTGCGGTAATATTCTGGTTGGGGCGGGTCCGGCAGCGATTGAACTGGGGCTTGTGGCTGCACAGGAAGGAACGACTCCGGTCAAGATTCGGGCGATCAATACGGGGGCGCGTGTGCTTTCCCATGTGTTAACGCAGGATGGCGCAGTGGTTTATGATGGAGATGTGGAAATCGCAGGTGTGCCAGGGACGGCAGCCGCTGTTAGCCTGTCCTTTCTGGATGTGATTGGCGGAACAACCGGGGCTTTATTGCCAACCGGAAATCTGCAAGATGAGATAGACGGGGTGAAGGTCACCTGCCTTGATGTCGCCATGCCGGTTGTGATTGCTCGTGCTTCTGATCTGGGGGTGAGCGGCTATGAAAGCGCGCAGGAACTTGATGACAATCGCCCATTTTTTGATCGCATGGAGGGCATACGCCGCAAAGCTGGTCCGATGATGGGTCTGGGGGATGTGGCGCAGTCTGTTGTCCCTAAATTTGCCGTGGTTGCGCCACCTCAACAGGGCGGAGAGCTTGCTGCGCGCTATTTCATGCCCTGGAAGACGCATCCGGCCATGGCGATTACGGGCGCACAATGTATTGCGGCTTGCGGCTTGATCCCTGGAACAGTTGCGGATGGTTTATGCGCGCGGCCTGAAACCAGTCCGGTTTCTTATCGTATCGAACATGCATCGGGCCTGCTGGAGGTCCTGATTGATTTTTCACAAGATGAGGCCAACGGTTTTTCCCTGCATTCAGCCGGGCTGGTCCGCACCGCCCGCAAACTGGCTGATGGCAAGGTCTATATCCCGTCTGCTATCTGGGATGGCTTATTGTAAAGTTACTATTAGAAATAATTAAAGACCTCTTACGGAGGCAGTCCATTCTGCCTGAACGAGGGGGTCGTTTTCTTGTTGGGCGTGTTCGGTATAGAGTTTCATAAAGTCCTGAGTGGATAAAAGTTCCCCCAAGGCCCAGACGGTGGCAGCGCGTATCAGCGGGGAGGAGTCTTCAATTAAAGAATGAATAGCGGGTATTAGCCTTTGATCCTGGCTATTGCCACAAGCAATCAGCACATTGCGTAAAAAGCGGGCCCGACCTATGCGTTTGACAGGAGATTTACGAAAGCGGGCGCGAAAGCCGGTTTCGTCCAGCTTGAGCATATCGGCCAGTTGATCAGGTTTCTGTCTGGCTTGAAATTCACTTTGCTGACAGGTTACGGCAAATTTATTCCAGGGGCAGACGGCCAGACAATCGTCGCATCCATAGACTCTATTGCCCATTTGACGGCGGAAACCCCGTGGGATCATGCCTTTATGTTCAATCGTCAGATAAGAAATGCAGCGCCGGGCATCCAGTTGATAGGGGGCGGTAATTGCGCCAGTTGGACAGATATCCAGACATTTTTGGCACTGCCCGCAATGATTTTCAAAAGGCTTGTCGGGCGGAAGATGAAGGTCGGTGGCAATCGCGCCCAAGAACAGCCAGTTGCCGTGTGTGCGGGTTAAAAGGTTGGTGTGTTTGCCCTGCCAGCCAATACCTGCCTTGACGGCCAGAGGCTTTTCCATCAAGGGTGCGGTATCGACAAAGAGTTTTACATTGGCTGAAAACTGCTCGGCAATCCAGGAGGCAAGCGGGCGCAGCCGCTTTTTGATCACATCGTGATAGTCAAGATTAAGCGCATAGACTGAAATATTGGCCCGGTTTTTATCCTTTAAATGCGCCAGAGGATTTGTGTCAGGGCCATAATTGAGCCCGACCATCAAAACAGATTGGGCTTCTTCCCATAAAATATCTGGTGAGGCGCGTTTATCCGCACGGTCTTTCAACCAGTGCATATCACCATGAAAATTCTTCTCCAGGAAGGCTGCCAGCCCTTCTCCATAGAACGGGTCAAGCCGTGCAGAAGCTATCCCGGCCCGGTCAAAACCGGCCTCTTTCGCTTTGGCCAGGATATCTGCTTTGATTTGATCTGTCATAATCCGTGAAATGATTGGTTATTTGCGGGCGTAACGTCTATACCGTGAAAACGAACATAAAATAAACAACCCGCCCTGACACTCATCTATATAGAAAAACCATGACGACATTAAAACATCGGATAACATCTTTCGGGCGGTGGGGGCTTTTGGCTCTGATTGCCCTGCTTATACTCGGCTTTTTTGCACTTGGGCTTGATCAGCATTTTTCACTCGACGGTGCGCGCGCCGCCGTTGCTGAATTCGAATCACTGAAAACCCAAAACCCGCTCTTGCTAGGGCTTGCTTTCTTTGCAGTATATTGCGTGATGAGCACACTCTCAATCCCGGGGGCTGTCTGGATTACCCTGGCCAGCGGGGCTCTGTTCGGCTTGGTCTGGGGAACCGTGATTGTCTCTTTTGCTTCCTCCCTTGGTGCAACCGGGGCCATGCTGGTTGCTCGCTATATTCTGCGCGATCATGTTGTCTCGCGCTACGGGCAAAAGATGGAACCCTTCCTCAACGGAATGCAAAAAGACGGTTTGTCCTATCTGCTTTCCCTGCGGCTTTTGCCAATCGTTCCCTATTTCCTGATCAACCTCGCCATGGGCCTGACAACAATGCGCTGGCCCGTCTTTTATATCGCCAGCCAGATCGGCATGTTGCCCGGCACCATTATCTTTGTCAATGCGGGGGCGCAGCTTGGGCAAATTCGTAGCCTTGATGACGTCACCTCGCCGGGGCTTATTTTCTCGCTATGTCTGCTTGCGCTGCTGCCGATTGTCGGGCGGGTGGGGGCCAGCAAATATGCACAGGCGCGACGCTTGCGCGGGTTCAAACGACCCAAAACATTTGATCGCGATTTGCTGGTGATCGGGGCCGGAGCGGCTGGCCTGTCAGCGGCTTATGCAGGAAGCCTTTCTCATGCCAAGACAACTTTGATTGAAGTTGATGAAATGGGTGGCGATTGCCTCAATCGGGGATGCGTTCCAAGCAAGGCTTTGATTGCGGCTGCCCACAAGTCCCCAAAAACTGACTTTTCTGCGGCAATGGCAGGGGTTGAGCAGGCTATCACAGCCATCGCGCCACATGACAGTGTTGAGCGGTATAACAGCCTCGGGGTTGAAGTGCTGAAAGGCCGGGCTAAGTTCATTGATCCCTGGCAGGTTGAAATCACAACACAGGCAGAAAAAAAGACCTTGAGTGCGCGGCGCCTTGTGATTGCAACCGGTGCCAAGCCCTTTATTCCGCCGATTTCTGGCCTTGAGGAGGTGGGATATGTCACCACGGACAGTTTGTGGGATTGTCTGGCAAGCTGGAAGAACGGGCCGCCATCGCCTTTTATTGTGCTAGGTGGCGGGCCAATAGGCTGTGAGCTTGCGCAAGCCATGTCGCAGCTTGGAGCCGATGTCACGGTGGTGGAGGCACAACCGCATTTACTTGGCGTTGAGGACCTTGCCGTTTCGCAAGCTCTTGAAGCGGGTCTGGCGCGGGCGGGTGTGACGGTTCTGACCAATGCAACTGCGCAATCCTGCCGTCCTGACAATAGCACAGGCGATAAGTCACATGGAGGCCATTTGCAGGTCACAATAAAGACTGAAGACGGGTCCACCAGCAGCAAAGATATGCCTTTCGCGCTTTTGCTGGTGGCGGTTGGGCGACGGCCAGATTTTTCGTCGCTTGGCATAGAAGATTTTGATCTGTTGCAGGAAGGGAAATTGTCTGTGGATCGCCATCAGCGCACCCGGCTTGATCATATTTATGCGGCAGGCGATGCGGTTTCCAGGCTGCAATTTACGCCGGTTGCCGGGAATCAAGGATGGATTGCCGCAGCCAATGCGTTATTTGCGCCCTTTGTGCGCTTGCGGCCAGAACAAAAGCTGATCCCGCGAGTGACGTTCAGTGACCCGGAAATCGCGCGGGTCGGGCTTAATCAAAAAGAAGCCGATGCCGCGAATATCTCTTATGAATCAACGCGCTTTCCTTTTGATGAAATTGACCGGTCTCTGGTGGCCCGCACGCAAAAGCCGCATGCGGCTGACGGCTGGATTGAGGTCTTGACCGTGCCGGGACGAGACAAGATCATCGGGGTCACGATTGTCGGCGATGGGGCAGGTGAGATGATTGCCCTGTTCACACTGGCGATGAGTCGCGGGATGGGGCTTAAACATTTAATGGGGATTATCTATGCCTATCCGACGGTGACAGAGGCTGCGCGTTATGCGGCAGCGGCCTGGCGCAAGGCGCATAGTCCCGGCTGGATTGAAGGTCCGCTGATGCGCTATCACGCCTGGCGGCGCGGCAGCAAATAAAGGCTTTATTTCACTTGCCGCCAGCCGCCGGAGTCCTCTTGAAAATAGCTTGGAGATAGAGAATTCTCTTTATCTTCCTTCCAGCGGACACGGGCGGCTTTTAAAGAATCTTCGCGGTTTCCATCAAAGAAGCGGCAGATACGACTATAGTTGTCCGGGACATTAACGGCTGCGTCTGACAGGACAAACAAGACGTGCGGTTGATTGATCAGATGGGTTTCATCCATGCCTAGCAAGGCGGGATAGTCCTTTACAGACTCATCAAACGCATCAGGCTTTATAAGCGAATGCGGAATAAAGGATTCTGGATTATGGGTCCAGATGGCATCATCCAGACGCTTTAATATATCGAGGCTGGATGAAAGAATCCCGACCCGCCAGCCGTTTTCAAGGCTGCGCTCGACAAGTTGTGGCACGGCTTGATCAAGCGGGGTGCGCATAAGGTGGTAATAGCGCACATCTGGCTTTTTCCCTATATCTGCGCCCGTATTCTTTTCCCCTGTATTATGTTCTTCTGATTGGGGAGCCGATTCTGTATCCATTAGCCGAAATTATCTGTCAGCCAGTGATGGAGAAGCCGCACCCCGAATCCGGCGGCACCTTTGGGAACGGTTGGCTTGTCATAGGTGTTCCAGGCGGCTCCGGCGATATCAATATGGGCCCATTCTGTATCTTTGACAAAACGCCGCAGGAAACGGGCGGCAGTGATCGCGCCCGGACTTCTTGAACTGGCAGTATTGCGGACATCGGCAATATCAGATTTGATATAGCGGTCATAATCCGGGTCCAGCGGCATGGGCCAGATTCGCTCCCCACTGGCGCGGCTGGCTGCCATCAGCTGGTCGGATAATGTTTTGCTGTCGCTGAAAATCCCGGCATATTCATAGCCAAGCGCGGTAACAATGGCCCCGGTCAAGGTTGCCAGATCGATAATCACCCGGGGTTTCAGTCTGGTTTCTGTATAATGGAGGGCATCGGCCAGAACCAGCCGTCCTTCGGCATCGGTATTGATAATTTCGATGGTTTGCCCGGACATGGACTTTACAACATCGCCGGGCCGCTGGGCGGCACCGTCTGGCATATTTTCAACCAGCCCGACGACTCCAACCAGGTTGATTTTTGCCTTGCGCCCGGCGGCTGCGTGCATGGTTCCGATAACCGCGCCAGACCCGCCCATGTCCCATTTCATTTCCTCCATCCCTGCCGAAGACTTGATAGAAATCCCGCCGGTATCAAAGGTCACCCCTTTGCCAACCAGAGCTACCGGGGCCGCATTTTTGGCCCCGCCATTCCAGCGCATAATGACCAGTAAACTTTCGTTCGCCGAGCCTTGCCCGACCCCAAGCAGGGCATTCATACCCAGCTTGCGCATTTTTGATTCGTTTAGAATTTCGACCTCAACCCCCAATTCTTGAAGTTCCTGGCATTTTTCGGCAAGGGTTTTCGGATAAATGACATTGGCGGGCTCGCTGACAATATCACGAGTGAAGAAAACGGCGTTCGCTAGCGCGGTCATATCTTTTTGCTGCTTACGGGCGGCATTGAGGTGATCCTTGGGAACCTCGATCACAATTTTACGCAACGTGGGTTTTTCTTTCGCAGGGGTTTTTGTGAAATATTTAGAAAAATGATAGGTGCCAAGCAACATGCCAAAGCCTATTTCTGCGGCAATCTGGCCGGTGGTCTGATCGCCACTTGATGTCAGTTCATCCAGCACCAGCGTGAGATTTTTAACCCCTTTTTTCTGGGCTTCCTTGGCCAGACGTCCGCCTAAATCCTGCCACTTCAAAAGCGACGGCGAATTGCCGCAGCCAAGCAGAAAAACATAATCGGGCTGGAAGGGTTTGTCGGAATCATGTGCTCCGGTCGGGGCTGGAAGAATGACGCAATCCCCCAGGCTGCCATCGACCCGGGATACATTCCAGGCCCGATCCAGCGCACCAGACAGCATTTTATCCAGGTGCGACGTTGACTGGTGAAAGCCCCCCGATGAATCAGCCAGCACCGCATAGGCACCCTTGGCATCAAAATTTTTATGGGCTTTAAAGGAAAGATCAATCATCGGAGGCCTCCAGTTTGGTGACAAATATCAATAGTTGTTTCATCCTACCTACTCTCAAGAGATCAGGCAATATTTTCATCTTGTCTGATGATGAAGCAAAAAGTAGCATCGTTGGTCTGGTGGCAGCGCAGCAGGTGAAAGCCGGGATCGGGGTTATTTGCGAAAATCTGTGTCTGATCAGAGAGCGGGGCGATTTGTAGAATCAATAGCCCGTTTGGTTCAAGCCAGGGTTTGTCAAGAATGGGTTTAATCAGATCGTCGGGGGGTAAAAGCCCATAGGGCGGGTCCAGAAACACGAGATCATAGCGGGTGGGAGGCATCAGCTTTCGATAGTCGGTTTTTCTGACCTCGCCAGAATCCTGAAAGGCAAGTTTGGACAGATTTTGATGAATAACGGTGCAGGCTGGTGCGTGCTGATCGACAAAGAGAGCGGACTGTGCCCCACGGCTGAGCGCTTCGAGTCCCAGGGCTCCGCTTCCGGCACAAAGATCGGCAATTTTAAGTCCGTTTAAGCGGTGCTTGCCGACGGGGCCTAATCTATGGAGGTCCTGCGCATGGAGGAGAATATCAAACAGGCTGGCGCGGCTGCGTCCGGTTGTCGGGCGGGTATGGGTTGCAAGGGCGGGGGTATGCAAGTGAGCCCCGCGCCGTATGCCGCGAATGATTTTGGGAACCGTAATTTTAGAAGAGGATGATTTCTTCATGGATTTAATCTGCGGCCATGACGGATTGAGCCAGCCAGACCCGCGCCTGAGGCAGGCCGGTTGTACCGGCTTGCGGGTTGATATGAGCAAGCGGCCCGTGTTCCAGAAAATAGGCCGTGAGTGCCAATCCCTGCCTGATTTGTTGGTTATCAGACAGGTTATGGTCGGTTCCGGTCAGAAAGTTTGGCAAGGTCAGGAGCCGGTCATGATAGGGCAGTCCCGCCAACCGACTGACCGCGCGGCCACTTTTGGGCGAGACATAGACAAGATCGTCGGTTTGCCCGGTTGCAGCACAGCAGGAAAGATTCAATCCATAGCCGCATTCACGCAGAAAAGCGACTTCCCAGCGGATATAAATTTCAAGCCAATAGTCAACGCGTAGCGCAACAATCATGGCTTCAAGATCATCAAAGGCCTCCGGGTGGGGTTCGGATTCGGGCAGGCACAGGCGCACCAGATCAACTGCCGAGCGCAGGCCTGAAAGCCGGTTGGGCATGGCAAGATAATCGGCACTATAGGCCGCCAGAGATTCAACCTCAAAACGGCCCAGCTGATCAGCCAGTCGGGCGCGCCAATGAACATGGATTTTATTGCCGGGTTGGATCAGGCCTTTATTGCGGCGGGACAGGCCTCCGCGCACCAGGCCGCCGCGCACCCCGTTTTCCCGGGTCAGCACGTTAATAATGGCATCACTTTCGCCATGCGGGCGGGCCGCCAGCACAAGGGCCTGATCAGACCATTCGGGAATTGGTTTAGCCCCGGCAGAATATTAAACGCGGATTCTTTGGTGTGGATAAGGGCGGGTTATTCGGTTGTAAAACTTTCTCCACAACCGCAGCGGCCTGTTTCGTTTGGGTTTTCAAAGACAAAGCCACTTTGCAGTTTCCCTTCCTGATAGTCGATGGTCGATCCGATCAGGAACATTACCGCCGCCGGGTCAATCAGAATGGTCACCCCGTCTTGCGTGATTTCTTCTTCAAACCGCTTCCGTTCGCGGGCATAATCGACAACGTAAGACAGACCAGAACAGCCTTTGTTCGATACGCCGACCCGCAGTCCAATCACATCTTCCTCTGCCCGGTTCATCAGGCTCTTAACGCGCAAAACAGCGTTTTGCGTCAGGGTCAGGGCAGCTTTTTCGGTTGCAAGCATCGTTGGGTCTCCTACCAGATATCAAGTGCCATGCGGGCATCATCCGACATGCGTGAAGGCTCCCACGGCGGAGTCCAGGTCAATGTCACCGTGACCTTTCCAACCCCGTCAACGGCTGCAACAGTCTGTGCCACCTGCATCGGCATTTCCCCTGCGACAGGACAGGCGGGGGCGGTCAATGTCATCAAAATAGACCAGTCTCCATGTGTGCCCTCGTTCATGGAACATTCATAAATCAGCCCCAGATCATAGATATTCACAGGGATTTCAGGATCATGGACTGTTTTCAAGGCCTCGATCAGGTTCTCTTCGCTGGCCAGAGCCGTTTCAGGATCAAGGGGTTCGCCAGCTTCGGCCTTGTCGCCTTCGTTGGCTGTTTGCTCTCCCATCATGCCCAGATAGGGATGCGGCATCAAACCGGGCGGAAACTCCGGCAGCGGCGGTGCATCAAATTCATCGGCCGAGGCATCGTCTTTATTCATTCATCTAAATCCCTAAAAGCCTTAATCTCGTAACAGCTTGATTGATTTTTCAACCCCTTCAACCAGTCGGTCAATATCCTCAAATCGGTTATAGACTCCGAAGGAGGCCCGGGTTGACCCCGATATGCCCAGGAATTCATGCAAAGGTTCCGCGCAATGTAGCCCGGTTCGCACCGCAATTCCCTGCTGATCAAGCATCATTGCAAGATCATGCGGGTGGACACCATCGACTGTAAAGGTGACCACCGGTCCCTTTTCAGCGGCTTTTCCGTGGATCGTCAACCCGTCAATAGCCTCCAGCCGTTCATGAGCATAATATGTGAGCTTTTGTTCATGGCTGGCAATAGATTCCAGTCCGGTCTCCTGAATAAATTCAATGGCGGCTTTTAAGGCAAAGGCTTCCAGAATAGGCGGCGTTCCGGCTTCAAACCGGGCAGGGGGCAGGGCAAAGCTGGTGCTGGAATAGCTCACCCGGTCAATCATTTCTCCACCAGACAGGAAAGGCGGCAGATCGCACAGCAATTCATATTTGCCATAAAGAACCCCGATCCCGGTTGGCCCATAGACTTTATGCCCGGTAAAAACATAGAAATCACAGCCGATATCTTTCATATCAAGACGGATATGCGGGGCTGCTTGCGAGCCATCAATCAGCACTTTTGCCCCGGCTTTATGGGCCAGGCGAGTCATCTCTTTGACAGGGTTGATGGTGCCCAGCACGTTCGATACATGGGCAAAGGCCACAAGTTTTGTTCGTTCAGTGAGCAGTTCTGTGAATTTATCCAGCCGCAAGTTGCCATTGCTATCAATCGGGGCGACTTTCAGCGTTGCGCCGGTGCGTTTGGCGGCTAATTGCCAGGGGACAAGATTGGCATGATGTTCCATGCCGGTGATCAGAATTTCATCGCCTTCACGGATAAAAGCCTCGCTAAAAGAATAGGCCACCAGATTGATGGCATTGGTCGCGCTGGCTGTGAAAATAATCTCCTCAGCCCGGTTTGCCCCCAGAAAATTGCGGACAGTTTCGCGGGTGGCTTCAAATTCTGTCGTGCAGTCTTCTGAAAAGCGATAGGCTCCACGGTGCACATTGGCATAGGACTGACGGATGCTGGATTCTATCGCCTGTAAAACGCATAAAGGCTTTTGTGCCGAAGCTGCACTATCCAGAAACACAAGCGGATGACCATTCACTTTTTGTGAAAAAATCGGAAATTGCGCCCGGACCTCTTCAAGGTCCGACGAGGATGTCACGTCTTCAGCAGGGCTTATCGCAGCAACAGACATCGGATCATAGCTCGATATCAGGGGCTGAACAGGCCAGAGGCAATAATTCCGGGGCCTCTTGCAGAACCTCGGCCAGAAAACCCTCCATCAATAAGGCGCGGGCTGCTTCCTCGGAAATGCCGCGTGTGCGCAAATAAAAAATCTGCATCGGATCAAGCTCTCCCGTGGTGGCACCATGCGCGCATTTGACCCGGTCCGTATAAATCTCCAGCGAGGGATAGGCATTGACCATGGCTTCATCAGATAACAACAAGGCTTTGTGAGACTGGCCCGCATCCGTATCATTAGCCCCTTCAGCGATATATATTTTGCTTTGAAAGCTGGCTTGCCCCTTGTCCGAAGCAATGGCGTGAAACGTTTGGCGACTGTAGGTCTGTCCAACCAGATGGCGCATGAGGATATCATAGTCACAGATCGCCGTGCCGTCCGTGCGATAGGCAGAATAAAGATGCGCATTCGCGCCCGACCCGTTAAAATCAAATTCCATTTCCTGACGGGTAGAGCCGTTGTCTGATCCGAAATTATACCAGTCAAAGCGGCTGTTTTCTTCAAGCTGCACCATCATCCGGCTGGTCAGGCTGATATTTTTATCCAGCCGTCCAAGCCGTAGCCAGCGCACACTGGCGCCTTTTTCAAGATGAATGCGCAACCAGGGAAGAGCCCAAAAATCAGCGGCCCCTTCGCCATTAAAGCCATGATCACTGCCCCAGCTTTCAAAAACAGTGAGTTGGCTTTCTGCGCCGATGTTCAGGTCAATGCAGCAGGCCCCGGCATTTGCGGTGCTTTCGTGGGCTTTAGCAATCTGGTCTTTGATAAAGGTAAAATCAAGCCAGAGCGGTTGTGTCGCAGATGTGCCTGGCGCACAGGAGACCGCCCAGTGATGATTGAAAAAATGATTGAATGCGGGCGCAAGCGGATAGGATTCATGTGCCGTGACGGATTCTTTCGCAGCTTCAAATTGAAGGCCATCCGTTGAAACGGGCAGGGCGGCTTGCTGCCCTTCCCTATCCCCGGACATATTTATAATGGATAAACGCTGTGGCTCCGTCTTGCTGGCAAAAGGACAAGAGGCCAGTGCTCCTGCCATTCCCGCATCAGCGGAAACCGGCTGCCAGTCTGGACGATCAAGCGATTTTAAATCGGTATAACGCCAGTTCTCGCGGCGATGAAGCTGGGGCGGAATAAAAGATGTCATGCCTCACTCCACCTTTACGCCGCAGCTTCAAAGGGGGCATAGCCCTCTTTTTCAAGCTGCTTTGCCAGGTCCTTGTCTCCAGAAGCAACAATGCGCCCACCCACCATCACATGCACATAATCCGGCACAATATAATCCAGCAAACGCTGATAATGCGTGATCATTAAAAAACTGCGCTCTGGCCCGCGCATCCGGTTGACCCCATCAGCAACCAGCTTCATGGCATCAATATCCAGACCCGAATCGGTTTCATCCATAATCGCCAGATCAGGCTGTAAAAGCTGCATTTGCAAAATTTCATTGCGCTTTTTCTCGCCTCCCGAAAAGCCGGTATTGACCGGCCTTTTTAGCATTTTATCCTCAATGCCCAGATCATTAGCCGCTTTTCTTAACAATTTCACAAATTCAATCGCATCATAATCATCCTCGCCATTTGCCTGTCGGTGCGCGTTAATCGCCTGGCGCAAAAAATTATGATTGGACACACCCGGAATCTCGACCGGATATTGAAAGGCCAAAAATAAGCCAGCCTGTGCGCGCTCTTCGGCCTCCATCTCCAGCAGGTCCATGCCTTTAAAAGTCATGGTGCCTTTCTCGACAGAATAATTGTCTCGCCCGGCCAGCAAATAAGATAAAGTCGATTTACCCGTCCCATTCGGCCCCATAATCGCGTGAACACTGCCGCGCTCAATCTGCAAGCTGAAATCCTTTAAAATCCCGGTGGCAGTATCGGTCCCGCCGGTTAAATTTTGTACATCAAGCAGAATATCGCTCATCCAACTGATCCTTCCAGTGACAAACCAACAAGTTTTTGGGCTTCAACCGCAAATTCCATCGGCAGCGTTTGCATGACCTCGCGGCAAAATCCATTGACAATCAAGGCCACAGCTTCTTCCGGCGGAATGCCGCGCTGACGGCAATAGAACAACTGATCCTCACTGATTCGGCTGGCGGTGGCCTCATGTTCGGTGATTGCGCGCGGGTGACGGCTTTCAATCGTGGGAAAGGTATGCGCTCCGCATAAATCGCCAATCAGCAGCGAATCACATTGGGTGAAATTGCGTGCGCCATCGGCTTTGGCCCCGATTCGCACCAAACCGCGATAGGTCTGATCCGACTGACCAGCAGAAATACCTTTGGATATAATCCGGGAGCGCGTATTGCGCCCGATATGAATCATCTTGGTGCCAGTATCTGCCTGCTGACGGTTATTGGTGATGGCGACCGAATAAAACTCACCGACCGAGCCTTCGCCCTGCAAAATACAGGAAGGATATTTCCAGGTAATCGCTGATCCGGTCTCAACCTGTGTCCATGAAATCTTGGAATTGCGCCCCCGTGCGGCTCCGCGCTTGGTGACGAAATTAAAGATACCGCCTTGTCCGTCCTCATCGCCGGGATACCAATTTTGCACCGTTGAATATTTGATCTCGGCCTCATCCAGGGCAACCAGCTCAACCACGGCGGCATGAAGCTGATTCTCATCGCGCATCGGGGCCGTGCAGCCTTCCAGATAAGATACATAAGACCCTTCATCTGCAATGATCAAGGTCCGCTCAAACTGACCCGTATTTGCCGCATTGATCCTGAAATAGGTGGAAAGCTCCATCGGACAGCGCACACCCTTTGGAATATAAACGAAACTGCCATCCGAAAAGACAGCACTGTTTAAACAAGCATGCTTATTGTCACGATAAGGCACAACGCTGCCAAGATATTTCCGCACCAACTCAGGATGGTCTTTGACGGCTTCGGAAAAAGAACAAAAGATAATGCCCTGATCTGCCAATGTCTTGCGATAGGTTGTCGCGACGGAGACCGAATCAAAAACCGCATCAACCGCCACCAGTGGTGCTCCGGCAACACCCGCCAGCACTTCTTGCTCTTTTAAGGGAATACCAAGTTTTTCATAGGCTTCCAGAAGCTTGGGATCAACTTCGTCCAGCGACTTTGGCTGTTCTTTGGTTTTCGGTGCGGCGTAATAATGGAGGTCCTGATAGTCAATCAAGGGGACATTTGGTTTTTGCCAAGTTGGCTCTTTCATTTTAAGCCAGGCACGATAGGCTTTAAGCCGCCATTCGGTCAGCCATTCCGGTTCTTGTTTGCGCTTTGAGATCAGCCGGACGATGTCCTCGTTTAAGCCTTTAGGCGCAAATTCGGTATCAATAGAGGTTTCAAATCCATATTTATATTTATCAAGGGCTGAAACCAGCTCATCTTGAATAACGGGTGCTTCAAAGGGTTCGGGCGCAAAACCGGTCATAAGGGCGAACTTTCAAGAAAGGAATGATCAGAAGCAGGCTGTTCTGTTGAAAAGGAAGGTGGAGACTGGATCATGGAGGCCAGCGTGACGTTTCGCAAGGCATTTTCGACGGCATCATTGACGGGTTGCCAGCGGCCATTGAGGGGGCAGAGTTTCTGGCAGGCGCAGTCTTCGTCAGAGCCTTCGACACAGGCGGTTAGCATGACGGGGCCGTCAATAGCCGTAATCACGTCAAAGATGGAAAGCGTGTGAGAGGACCGGACAAGCCGGTAGCCACCATATGCGCCGCGTTGGGAGACAAGAATCTTGGCCCGGGTCAGAGCTTTCAATATTTTGGCGACAACGGGTTGAGGCAAAAGGACTGCTTCGGCAAGTTCTTGTGCGGTTAGCTGATCGGCAGGATCAAGCTCGATACGCGCGAGCAGGACAATCGCATAATCTGTCATTCGGCTGAGTTTCAGCATATCCGGATTATTCCTTTTATCTTTAATAGAGCCTGATTATGGTGCAAATTTGATCTATGCGCGAAATGCGATTTAAATAGGACTAGAATAGTCCTCTTTCTGGTATTTAGAATTAACGCCAGTCAATGTCAAGCCCACTTGCGATCAGCATGTTCTAAATAGGCCTGTTGCAGTTTGGCAGAGACGGGGCCTGGTTTGCCGTCCTGGATGATATGTCCGTCGATTGCGCGCACGGGTTTGACCAGCAAGGAGGCTCCGGTGATAAAGACTTCTTTTGCGTTCAAGGCTTCGTCCAGCGAGAAGGGCCGGATATCAAGCGGCAGTCCGATTGATTTTGCGATATCTGCAAGTGTGCCGCGGGTGATTCCTGCCAGGATCAGGCCATTTGTTGGATAGGTCACCAGCTGGCCGGAGTCGCTGACAATCCAGGCCGAGGAAGAAGCACCTTCTCTGACAAAATTATCTTTATCCAGTAGCCAGGCTTCGATGGCACCTGCTTCTGTGGCTTTGGTTTTCGCCATGCAGTTAGGCAGAAGATTCAAGGATTTAATATCAGGTCTTGCCCAGCGTTGATCGGGCTGCGTGATGATATCGACTCCTGTTGTCGGGTGCGGGCTTCGGTTAAGGCCACCGGCCTGGCTGGTCATGACCAGCACTGATCCGACCGAGGGGTTGGGGAAAGCATGGTTGCGCGGGGCAACCCCGCGTGTGACTTGCAGATATAAAAGGCCGGTTGTCAGGCGATTCCGGCGCATCAGTTCTTGGGCTTTTTGAATAAGGACAGCGCGTGGCATCGGCCAGTCTATGCTGATTTCGTTCAAAGAAAAGGCCAGCCGGTCTAAATGGGCGCGGCAGTCAATGGGCGCGCCGTCCAGCAAAGGGATGACTTCATAAACACCATCGCCGAATTGATAGCCCCGGTCTTCGATATGCACGACAGCCTGATCGTGAGGGACAAAGCGGGAACTGACATAAGCAAAGCGTGGCATGAGGATTCCGTTATGTAGTAGGAAAGAAAATAAGGGACAATAATCTATTGTCGTCGTCGTCGTTCAAAAGCGCCTTCAAAGATGATATCCTGGACTTTGTCTTCGCCGAGGATACGCAGGGTTGCCGAGCGCAGCCGTGCTTTGATTTCGCGTCCGCTGAGGGGTTGATCAAGCTGGACATATGAGAAATAGTCATAAAGCTCGACCAGATAGGCATCCATCAGTTTAGGCATGGAGGAGCGTGTTTCCTGTTTACGATCAGCATCAATATGCATAAGGGCGAGGCGGACCATGACCATTTTGGTTACCTTGTCGCCGCGAATAACCGGGATATTGAAAGGCTCCAGCGGTTCCAGCGGATCAAAGCTGATAATTTCTTCGGAATCTGTAAGGAATAGAAACCATATCAGTCCGGCGAGAACGATTGCTGCCCCGACGCCGGAAAGCGCATAGATAAGAAGTTTTTTAGTCATTGGCCATTTTTTCGGTTTATCCTGATGGTCTTTATAAGATAACGGCCCACTGCGTCAATGGATAGGCGGCTTTCCAGACCTGTCTGGTGCCAAGCGGTGCCGAGTCTGAAAGCTCGATTCGCCGTAGAGTTCCGCCTTTCTTTTGGTGTGATTGTTGTAAAAGAGATTGTGTATCCAGCGTTACGGCATTAGCGACCAGCCGAGTTCCGGCGGGCAGAATAGACAAAAGCCTTTGTAGAAGTGGTTCATCGAGTCCGCCGCCGATAAAGACGCAGTCGGGCAGGCGCGAGAAGTTGTTGGGGGTTTTCAAGGCCTCGTAAGCATCTGCGCAGATAACCTGAAGCCGGTCCACGCCAAGCTGTTCGGCATTGGCGGTTAGTCGAGCCGCACGGTCAGGGTCGCGTTCAACGGCAGAGGCTGTATTGGCCGGATGAGACAGCAGCCATTCAATTGCGATTGAGCCAGAGCCTGCCCCGATATCCCATAAATAGTCGCCGGGTTTTGCCGCCAGAGCCGAAAGGGTCAGCGCGCGCACGGGCTGTTTGGTGATTTGTCCATCATGGTCAAAGAAGGAATCGGGAATACCACTTGTTGTCGGGACAACCGCCCCGTTTCCATTTACCTCAATGCCGACCAGAACCGGGGCTTCAATATTTTTTATGGCCGTTGATTTGGTGTGAAAATCTTTTGCGCTTCGCGATGAAACATGGGCGCAAGGCCCGCCAAGCCGTTGCAGGATATGAAGGATACTAGGCCCAAATCCTGTTTCTTGAAGATAAGTCGCCAGCTTTCCGACCGCTTCGGCATCACGCAAAAGGACCAGAATATTCTGGCCCGGCGCAAGGCAAGGGCGCAGACGGGTTAAGGGGGCAGCATGAAGGCCAAGCACAGGGGTTTTTTCAAGCGGCCAGCCCAGATGCGCCCCGGCCAGAGCAACGCAGGATAGCGCAGAAAAGGCTTGCCATTCTTCTGGTTTGAAATGTTCGGCAATGCGGGTGCCAATGCCGTGGAAAAACGGATCGCCAGAGGCCAGAACACTGACTGGTCCGGGTCTTTTTGTTTCCAGAAAGCGCATCCAGTCGCCATAGGAATCGGGCCAGCAGGCGGTGGGCGTGGACAGTCCGGCAACCAGCGACAGATGGCGCGGCGCCCCAATAATCAGGCTGGAAGCTTCAAGGGACTGACGGCTTTCACGCGATAATCCGTCGAGGCCGTCTTCGCCAATCCCGACGATGGTTATCCATGGAGAGTCTGCCCTGTCTGAATCTGGGGATGAATCTATAGTATTGTTTATCATGTCTGTTTTGATTTATGAAAGCCCTGTTCGCCATCTGCTAGAGCACTTGCCGCTATAGCATATTGAAAGGCTTCGGGCTATGACATGTTTTTCAACCAGAGAAACCGGGACCGGGTTTTCAGATAGTTATGCTCATGGTGGCAATCTTGATGCGGCGGTGAAACACTATGGCGGCGATGCCCGCGACTGGATTGATCTTTCAACCGGGATTAACCGGTCCGCCTATCCGTTAAAAGACATCCCGGCCTGGCAGGAGGAAGCTGCTTTTTGTTCCCTGCCAACCCGCCAGCTTGTCCAGGAGGTTGAAGCTGCCGCCCAGGCCACCTATCAGACCAAAGCCCCGATTACTGCCATGGCGGGGGTGCAAGCCGTAATCCAGGGCCTTCCTTCCTTGCTCTTGCGGGCTTTAAAGCAACCACTTCAAGTAAAGATTCTGGGCCCGACCTATGGCGAATATCACCAGCAATTTTCTCAGGCTGGCTGGCCGGTTGAAACTGTCCCCGCGCTGGAAGCCCTGGCGCAAAATTCGTCTCAACTAGAAAATAAGCAGCCAGAAAAGGGGACGGTTGCTATTGTGGTTAATCCCAATAATCCCGATGGACGGTTGATTTCCCCGCAGGATTTATGGGACCTTGCCGCGCATGTGCAGCTGTTGATTATTGATGAAAGTTTTGCTGACCCGCATCCCGGGCTATCGCTGGCCCCCTGGCTTAACCCGCCCATGACTTATGATTGGCAAGATAATACTGGTCAGGGTCGCCTGCTTGTCTTGCGCTCGTTTGGGAAATTCTATGGATTGGCCGGATTGCGTCTTGGCTTTGCACTGGGGGACCCGGCACTGGTTGCTGGCTTGCGTGCGCAAGCCGGGGCCTGGGCGGTGTCCAGCCCGGCACTGGTTGCCGGACTGGCCGCTTTAAAAAACCCGGCCTGGCGGCAGCGCACAATCCGCACCCTTAAAGAAAATCGCCGCCGTCTTGACCAACTGGCCCGGGCGGCTGGCTTTCAGGCGATTGGACAGGCTTCCCTGTTTGGCCTGTATGAAACCGCCAATGCCACGCAGGTGCAAGAGCAGCTGGCCCGCTATCATATCTGGAGCCGGTCCTTCACAACAAGCGGGCCAAACGCCCAACCCGGCGGGCGGTTGCGCCTTGGCTTGCCTGCTGGAAAGGATGAATGGCAACGTCTGGCTCAAGCTCTTGATGTTGCTTTGGATGTCACATCGTCTGCTTTTCGTTGACTATGGTGTGAAAGTCACTCATTTTAAAAATCACATCTATAGGGCATTTTTCGGGGAGTAAAATCTGATGAGCCGTTCGCCAAAATCAAAACCGCCATTGCGCTCCCGCCAATGGTTTGACAATCCCGATGATCCGGAAATGACCGCCCTCTATCTGGAACGGTATCTGAATTACGGCTTAACCCGCGATGAATTACAGGCCGGAAAACCAATCATCGGCATTGCCCAGACCGGGTCCGACCTGTCGCCCTGCAACCGTCATCACCTGACCCTGAGTGAACGGGTGCGCGATGGTGTTCGCGCGGCTGGCGGCGTGCCGCTTGAAATTCCAGTCCATCCTATTCAGGAAACCGGCAAGCGACCAACCGCCATGCTGGATCGCAATCTGGCCTATCTGTCACTGGTGGAAAGCCTGTTTGGCTATCCCATTGATGGCGTGGTCCTGAATATCGGCTGCGACAAGACAACTCCGGCCTTGCTGATGGCTGCTGCGACCGTTGATATCCCGGCCATTGCCCTGTCGGTTGGCCCGATGCTTAACGGATGGTTTCAAGGCAAACGCACCGGCTCTGGCACCATCGTCTGGAAAGCCCGGCAAATGCTGGCAGCCGGTGAAATTGACGATGATGGCTTTATGGAACTTGTGGCCTCTGCCGCGCCATCAGTCGGCTATTGCAACACCATGGGCACCGCCACCACCATGAATTCATTGGCCGAGGCTTTGGGGATGCAGCTTCCTGGATCAGCCGCTATTCCCGCCCCTTACCGGGAGCGCGGGCAAATGGCCTATGCGGTTGGACTGCGCAGCGTTGAAATGGTCGAAGCCGACCTGCGGCCTTCAAAAATCCTGACCCGGGCCGCTTTTGAAAATGCCATCGTTGTCAATTCGGCGATTGGCGGGTCCACCAATGCGCCTATCCACCTGAATGCGCTGGCCCGGCATGTCGGGGTGCCGCTGGATAATGATGACTGGCAAAAAATTGGCTATGACATCCCGTTGCTGGTCAATCTCCAGCCCGCTGGCGATTATCTGGGCGAGGATTATCACCGGGCGGGCGGGGTGCCTGCGGTGATCGGGACTCTGCTGGAAGCCGGACTTTTGCCGCACCCGGAAGCTTTAACTGTCAGTGGCAAGACCATCAAAGAAAATTACGCCGGGGCCTCTGTTCAGGATAGCGATGTTATTCGGCCGATCTCTTCTCCTCTCAAACCGGCTGCTGGTTTCATCAATCTGCGCGGCAATCTTTTTGACTCGGCAATTATGAAAACCAGCGTCATTGATGAAGATTTTCGCACGCGCTATCTGTCCAACCCCGATGACCCGCAAGCCTTTGAAGGTCGCGCCATCGTCTTTGACGGGCCAGAGGATTTCCACATCCGCATTGATGACCCGGCCTTGAATATTGATGAACATTGTATTTTATTCATGCGCGGGGCAGGACCAATTGGCTATCCAGGCGGGGCGGAGGTCGTGAATATGCGCCCGCCAGCCTATCTGATTAAAAAGGGTGTGAATAGCTTGGCCTGTGTCGGCGATGGTCGCCAATCCGGGACCTCGGGTTCCCCGTCCATTTTGAATGCGTCGCCGGAGGCCGCAGACGGCGGCGGGCTGGCTCTTTTACAAACAGGGGACCGGGTGCGCATTGATTTATTGAACGGGCGGGCCGATATGCTGGTGGACGATAGCGAACTGGCCCGCAGGCGTAGAGAACTTGAAGCAGGTGGCGGCTATCCCAGCCCGCCAAGCCAGTCCCCCTGGCAGGATATTTTCCGCGAAAGGGTGCGACCTTTTGCCGAGGGGATGGTTCTGGACGGGGCCCCGGATTTCAAGGGCATTGCCCATAAATCAGTCCCGCGCAATAACCACTAGGTGCTCGGAAAAAATTGTTGCTGCATCAAGCAGGAGGGACGACCTTGCGTTCGCGCAAGAAGGTATAGATTCCGGCGGCGGCGATGATGGCGGCTCCGCCAAGCGTGGTCCAGGCCGGGATTTCATCAAAGAAAATATAGCCAAAGAAGATTCCGGCCAATACAATAGAATAGGTAAAGGGCTGGACGACAATCGCCTGCGCCATAAACAGGGCCTTGATCAGTAGAAAATGGGCGAGGGTTGCAATACAGCCGATCAGCACCATCAGGCCAAAATCAAGCGGCTCCGGGGTCTTCCAATTATAGGGGGCAAGCAGGCTTGAGAAGATAAAGCCGATTCCGGTGACCCAGACCAGCATGGCATTGGGGTTTTCGGTGCGGGTGAGGCGGCGGGTCATCAAGGTATAGGCCCCGAACATCAGCCCGCAGGAAAGCCCAAGCAGCATGGCGGGCTGGAAGTCAAAGCCGGGGCGCAGGACGAGCAAAACGCCGAAGAATCCGGCAAGCACGGCAAGGCGGCGGCGTGGTCCGACCGGTTCATTGAGCACGGAGAAAGAAAGCAGGGTCACAAAGAAGGGGAAAGTCAGGATCAATGTTTCAGCCATTGCCAGCGGCAGATAGCGAAAGCTTAGAATAGCGAGCAGTGTTTCAACCGCAAGAATTGCGGCGCGCAGGATATTCTGGACCGGGTGTCTGGTTGAGGAAAGCTGCGCCCAGTCGCCGCTGAGGGAAAGAATAAGCAGGGCCAGGCTGAAAGACACCGCATAGCGCACCCATAAAATCTGAAAAACCGAGTAATCGGCGACCAGAAATTTTGAGACGGTGTCTTGAAGGGCAAAGAGGATAAAGGTGACGATTGTCAGAGCAATCGCCAAACTTGCCTGTGACCCTGAAGAGGGCTGGGGTAAAGAGAAGGGGAGTCTAATATCCTTCGCGCTCAAAGCGTTTGCGCAGCAGCTTGCGGTGACGGCGGGCGGCTTCGGCCTTTTCGCGGTCCCGTTTTTCTGACGGTTTTTCAAAGTGGCGGCGCAATTTCATTTCACGAAAAAGGCCTTCACGCTGCATTTTCTTTTTCAGCACCCGCAAGGCCTGATCAACATTATTTTCACGGACGATAACTTGCAATGGAAACCCTCTATAGTCTGGTGGTGATAGTCAAATTGTCCAGGCCCTATAAAACGATTAAAAACAGACAGGTCCTGATTTTGGAGTGTGCCTAGCATATTGCGCAGGATTTGCAACCTTATTCTTTTTGGCGTATTTATAATAATAATCAAAACAGATAATGGTGTGATAAGGAAGTCTCATGCGTAAAACTCATCAGGCTCTGGTCAGATGTATGACCCTGGCCTCTGCCGCCGATAGCCAACTGCGACTGGAAGAAACCCGGATGATCGGCTCGCTGGCCCTGCATCTGCCAGTCTTTGCAGCCTTTGACCTCAAAAGCTTGCCGCAGCTTGTCGATGATTGCCTGTCGCGCCTTAATGAATCCGAAGATGCGCTTGATACCCTGCTGGATGAATTGAAAGCCGATCTGCCCGCCGATATGTATGAAACAGCCTATGCTTTGGCGGTAGAGGTCATGGCCTCCAACCTGCATGTCGGGCAGGAAGAATTGACATTCCTGCAAATGCTGCGGCAAAAACTGGAGCTGGACCGGCTGGTCTGCACCGGGATCGAGCGCGGGGCAAGAGCGCGCTTTAACCCCGGACTCCTGTAATCCCTTATGAATCTGCGCGTAATTATGCAAAAGACCAAACGGCGTTACCCTTTTTTTTATGTGCCTTTTCTGGGCATATGCCTGACCGTGCTGATCAGCCTGGCAAGCGCAAGCCAGCAGCAAAGCCAGGCCCTGACCTTTTGTGCGCCAGGCGAAGAACAGCACTTTAATCCTGCCCTGAAGCCTGAGGACCCGGCCAATCTTGCCTATGCCCGTCTTATCTTCGACCGGTTGCTTGAATTTAGAGAAGGCACGTTTGAATTGCACCCCGGTCTTGCTGAAAGTTATAGTTTTTCTTCTGATGCCAAGTCCATCACCTTGAACCTTAGACGCAAAGTGCGCTTTCACACGATGGCGCACTTCCAGCCGACGCGCTATTTTAATGCCGATGATGTGCTGTTCACCTTTGCCCGCATAACCGATAACGAACATCCGCTGCATGGCACCTATGGCACCGAATATGCCGATGACGTCACGACGATTGCCCGCAAAATTGAGCAGGTTGTCAAACTTGACCGCTATACGGTGCGGATTGACTTGCGAGTCCCGGATATTTCAGCGCTCTATCTGCTGGCGCTTGATTCTGCATCAATTATATCCGCCGAATATGCAGAAGCCATGATCAGTATCGAAAAGCCGGAAGTTGTTGACCGGATTCCGATTGGCACCGGGGCTTATCGGCTGGCGGCCCATTTTCGCGGCACCTTGATGAATTTGCGCGATGTGCCTGAATCCTGGCATACCGAGCGCGGGTCCCCGAATATCCTGATCACCCCGATTGAAGGAGAGGACGAATGGTATACCCGCTCAAAGGCCAGCCAATGCGATATTATTCCGCCTCTGTCGGCAGAAAAGGCTGAACAATTCGCCAGTGACCCGGACTATAAGATATTGCGCGGGGATTCGGGAAAAGTGATCACGGTGGCGATCAATACCCGGATTCCTGATTTAAACAATGCGGCTGTCCGGCAGGGGATGGCGATGTCGGTGAATAAAAGCCTGATTCTGGACACGGTTTTCGAGCGCAAGGCAGCCCTGGCAAGCAGCTTGCTCTCGCCGTCTTCCTGGGCGCATCATAGTCAGTTGCAGGAAGTCCCCTATAGTGTCAGTGAATCACGCAGCCTTTTGCTGCAAGCGATCCCGGACGAGCTGGAGATCAATTTATGGGTGCCGGATTCGCCAACAAAATGGATTGATGACCCTGATTTGCTGGGCGAGATTTTAAAGGCCGACTGGACGACCGCCGGGCTAGAGATCAATATTGTGAAAGTGTCGCAAGAGGAAATGAAAGAAGTTCTGCGCAATCCGGACCGCAACGGGGCGATTATTTTTACACATAACGGGATTGTCGGGGACCCGGGGCTGGTGATGGAGACTCTTATTGGCTGCGAAAAAGAAAACCAGGTCCATCCGACTCACTGGTGCAATGTTATTTTTGAAACCTTTTTGGAAATTGCCCGGACCGGGGCGGCCCTTGCAGACCAGCAGGAAATTTATTTTCGCGCACAAGAGGTTTTGGCGGAAGAATTACCGATGATTCCGATTGCCTATCCGTATCAATATACGGCGATCCGGCGGGAAGTTCAGAATTATGTCTTGAATCCGCTTGGTATTGTTGACCTGCGCCTGGTCACCATTGTCCATGATGAACCCAGCGCGGAATAGAAAAAAGAAGCGCGGAATAACCGTTATTGATGGCGTAAAGACCCGTCCAGGCTGCGCATGATCGGCAGCAGGATATATTCTGCCACCCGCTTGTTGCCGGTCACAATATCAACCGTCACCGTCATGCCGGAAGAGATTTTTAACTCGTTGCCTTCGCGGTCAAATAATAATTCATCGCTTGCCGCGCGCACCCGGTAAAATTCAGATGTCCCGGCTTGTTTGCCTGCATCCTCGTCGGTGATGGTATCGGAACTGATCCCGATGACCTGCCCGTTCAAAGAGCCATAACGCACCGCATCAAAAGCCGAGACCTTGATGCGGACCGGCTGACCAAGTTTGATAAAGCCGATTTCGGACGGCGGGATCAGGATTTCAGCAATCAGCTTGTCCTCGACCGGGACAATTTCGGCAACGTCTCCACCCGGTTTGATCACTTCACCGGGCGCGGTCACATAAAGCTGGTTGACGATCCCGTCAATCGGAGAGAGGACCTGGGTGCGGGTCAAAGCCTCCTGCCGGTCTCTTAGCACCGCACGCGATGACTGGGCTTCGGCCTTGGTTTCGGTTAATTGCTGCACAACATCATAGCGGAAAGATTCGCTGTATTTCTGCCGTTGTGCCCGCACTTCGGTCAGTTCGGACTCCAGCATCGGCAAATTGGCTTCAAGACTTGCAATCGTCAGCTGGGTGTCAATCAGCTGGTTGCGCTTTTCATCCATTTCCAGCCGGGATACATCGCGGGCCCCGCGCAAATTCTCATAGGCCCGGATGGTGCCGCTGAGGATATTCATTTTTTCGCGGTGCAGGGCCAGTTCCTTGCGGATAGAGTTCTTTTCCTGGCGCATACGCTCCTCGCGCTTGTCAAACTCGGTGATATTGGCGTTATATTCCGCCCGCGCCGAATCATAGGCCACTTTTTCCTGAAAAATAATGTCCGGCAGTTGCTCTTGAACCTCGCTGGCAAAAACAGGGGCTGGCGCATTGCGCTCGTCAAGATTGGCCAGAGCCTCGAGCCGCCCGATCTTGCCAAGCGCATAAAGCAGACGGGTTTGCACACTCTCCAGCTCTGATTCGGCCTTGGTATTGTCAATCACAACAATCGGCTGGCCGGTTTCAACCAGCTCCCCTTCCTCTGCCAGAATGGAATAGACAATGCCGCCTTCAAAATGCTGGACCACCTTCACTTTTGATGACGGAATGACCTTGCCAGACCCGCGCGTCATGGTCTCCATCCGGCTGAAAGAGGCCCAGATGATAAAGGCAATCAGCAACCCCAGAATGCCGAGCAGCAGCAAACGGGCTGTCCAGGTTTCTTCCTTTTCAACCAGTGCCGAATATTCGCGCGGGCTGAGATGATATTGGTCCATCGCACTCATGGCGTTATACCCTTTTCAATATAATTCAAACTGTTCAGGCAGCACGGCTGGCGGCACCGGACAAGCGGCGCAGCACGTCATCGCGTCCGCCGTCCATGACAATACTTCCTTTTTCCATTGCAATCACCCGGTCCACAACTTTCAAAAGCCGGGGCTGGTGGGTGACCAGAATAATCGTGCGATCTTTTGGCTGTTCTTGCAATGTGCGTAAGAGCATATTTTCGGTATAGCCATCAAGCGAATTCGTTGGTTCATCGAGAATAAGCACCTGTCCATTTTTGACAAAGGTACGGGCAAGCGAAAGGGCTTGGCGTTGCCCGCCGGAGAGGTTGCGGCCCATTTCGCCGACATCCATCATCATGCCGTCGGGGTGATTGGCGGTGAAGACATCGACGCCTGTTTGCTTGCAGGCGACCAGAATATCGTCTTTGGTGGCCTGATCGCTTCCAAACCGGACATTATCGAGAAGCGTGCCTGAGAAGATAAAGGGGTCTTGCGAGGCATAGGCAATGGCGCGGCGCAATGTTCGGGGGTTATACTGGCGGTTTTCGATACCGCCGACCTGGACGACTCCGTTATCGGGTTCATAGATTCCGAGCATGAGTTTTGAGAGGGTTGATTTTCCGCTGCCGGAGGGTCCGATAATGCCGACTCGTTCGCCTGGCGCGATTTTCATATTGAGGTTATTGATGATTGAGACCGAGGTTTCGGGATAGGTAAAGGTGACTTTATGGAAGGTGATGGAGCCGTCCTGGACGGGTCTGTCGATAAAGTCTCCTTCGCGGACCCATTCGCTTTCTTTTGATGTAAATTCTTCGATGACATCGAGGGAGATTCGGACTTGCTTGGAGCGAGCAAGCAGGCTGGACATTTTGGTATAGGGGGCGAGTGCGCGGGCGACGAGCATGGTTGCGCCGATGATTGCGCCCATGCTGATTTCGTTGGCTGCGACGAGATAGACGCCATAGATAAGGATGGCGACTCTTGACATATTTGTGAAGAATTTGGAGACACTGTTGGCGATGACGGTGACCATTCGCATGGTTCGGCTGGAGTCAGCGGCGATTTCGACGGCATCTTCCCATCTGTGCTGAAAGGTGCTTTCAGCGGTGAGGCTTTTGATGGTTTCCATGCCTGAGAGTCCTTCGAGGAGGACGGAATTTTTATCGGCCCCGGATTGCATATTTGCGCGGATTGACCGTTCGATAAAGAGTTGAAGCGCGAAATTGATGACGACCATTCCGGGTCCAAAGAGGATGGGGATGATGCAAAGCGGTCCTGCGATGAGGTAGATGGCGAAGATAAACAGCAGGGAGAAGGGGACATCGATAAGGCCTGACATTGACATTGAGGAGAAGAATTCGCGGACATTTTCGAATTCTCTGAATGTATGTGCGAAGGAGTTTGAGCGCAGGGGTCTGTCTTTTGCTTTGATGGCCATGACTCTTGAAAAGAGGTCGGAGGAGGCTTTCATATCGATTTTTCGCCCTGCGGTATCGAGGAAGTATGATTTGAGGTTTTCGATAATGAATCCGAAGGCATAGGCGATGGTGACGCCGATGGACAGCACCCATAGCGTATCGAAGGACAGGGTTGGCAGCACGCGGTCATAGACCTGCATGGTATAGAATGATCCGAGCACCAGCATGATGTTTAGGAGGGCTGTTGCGACTCCGGCATAGACATATCCTTTCCACTGGGATCGGACGACGGGCCAGAACCAGCTTTCGGCGCGGGCGATTCCGGTGAGTTTATGTTCTTCTGGTTTGCTGGAGGCTTTGGTGAGTTGTCGTTTTATTTTATAGACTTTTTCGGGCAGGAAGGCTGGGACGGCTTGTGCGGGAAAGGTCTTTGGGGCTTGGGCTTCGCCTTCTTGCAGTCCCATGACATCGAGCGAGCCGTCCAGGTTCCAGCGCAGTCCGATAGCGAATCGTCCATTTGGCAGTGGAATGAGGAAGGGGGCGGGGACGGTTGATTTTCGTGAAAGCGGTTTGACGAGGGAGGCTTTGAATCCGGCCTGTTTGATGGCCCTTTCGTGTCCGCGCGGGGCGATCAGTCCGTCTTCGATGGGCAGTCCGGCGCGGATGGCATCGCGGGTTACGGGGGCGCGCATCATGGCGGTTAGCCGCTCCAGCAGGATTTCAAGCGGCGTGCCAACGGCAGTTGATTGCTGTTGGGGGGATTGTTGAGCGGGGGCTTGTTGTGCAGCGGGTGCAGCTGGTTGAGGCGCAACAGGTGCTTGTGTGGCGGGTTGGGGGGCAGGTGCTTGTGTGACGGGTTGGGGGGTCGCCATCCCCTCTGCATTCATTCCGGGCAGTGGCGGGGGCGCAATTTTGGTGCGAATCCCGGTTGGCGCATTATTCTGCGTGTTTTGCGCAGCCGGTTGAGGTTGCGCAAATTGGGAGGGATCAAAGAGATTTGCAGGCGGGTCGGTCTTGCTCATTGCACGGTTATAGCACAGATGAACAAGCGTTTCACCCTATAATCTTCACCTAAAAAATCAATCACCAGGTCCCCACCTTGCATGTTAAACAGATTCTCCCGTCAGTATTCGATCTGCTTTTATGGGCCTCAGTTGCTTTCATCAATATACAGTTTGGCCCCATCTTTTTCATAGACGGTATAATTCGTGCCATTTGCTGAAGCACTGCCAGGATTTCCCCATTGTGACAAATCAATTTTGTCAATGCCACCTTGGCCAACTTTCAGGATCAAGGCATTTTCTGCTGTAATCAATTGGTCAGCCAATGCGGCATTGGTATCTTCGGTCATGGCCTTGACCATGGCACTGCTTAAACTCAACTTCGAGGTTGAATCGTAGCCCGAGCTGCCACTGATATCCAGGGTTTCAATCCGGTTGACCTGATAATCCATAATACCGGTCGCTGAATATTCATCATGGAATCCGATATGCTGATCGCCAGAGAGTTTTAAGGTGTCGTTGCCGCCCTCTCCACCATCATAATAGCCGATACTGGTGGCCGAGCCTGCAACTTCAAAGGTGTCATCCTGATCATTTGAACCAAAAAGAGAGACATTTGCTTCTTCTGTTCTCAACGCTGTCCCGTCATTGGAGAAAAAGGCCGCGTCAGCTTGACCGTTGGTTGTATAGGTGCTGCCGCCAGAAATTTCCTCGGCGCTTACGGCGTTCAGCGTCAGACCTGAATATTGGTCATAGAGCGGGATAAGGGCCTGATCGCTGCCGTTTTCGACGTCAGTCCCGACCAGATTATTGCCGTTGGCATCAAGGAAAAGAATTTCATCAAAAGTTGATGAGATTCCGCCTGCCCCGGAGGTATTGGCAATCAGCTGGGAAGAGGAGGCCCCTGTATCGTCTATGCCATCGTTGGCATAGATATTAAGCGTTCCGGCCAGACTGGCTGAAGAGGTATTGCCCAGATCCAAAACAGTTGTGGCATTGATCAGATCATTGCCGCTCAGGTTTAAAAGATCAACATTCAAGGTTGAACTCTCGGTCATGTTAAACGTGCCATTCACGTCCAGTAAATAAGACGTGCCATTGTCAGTCGCTGACCCATTATTTGCATCGGACTTATCTGATTGCAGGGTCAGGCTGGCATTTTCTCCAATATTTAGATCGGTTACGCTATAGTCATAATTTCCATAACCTGTCACTTGAGCATCGGCTTCCAGGGTCAGATGGCTGTTGTCGCCGACTGTGATATCATCCACCGTCAACCCAGTCCCTGCATTATCCGAATTCTGGATGGTGGCGGTGATTCCGTCGCTTGCGGTGATGGAATTGATGCCGCTCAGGGTCCCGTCAAGCACCAGTGTATCTGCACTGCCTGTCATGCTTGGGGTAACCAGAGATTGTGTGTTATCCAGACCAAGCGAAAGGGAGGAACCGGTGGAATTTGCAGCCATCAGCTTGATGCTTTCAAATCCAGTGGCAAAGGAGGCGTCGACTGCCGCGCCAGAGGCGATTCCGGTAATCACCAGTTCATCGGTGCCATTGCCGCCTGAAAGCGTATTATTGCTACCTGCGGCCAGATTGACAAAGTCGTCATGCGAAATCTCGACCGTGTCATCGCCATCGCCAGCATCAAGGGCCAGATTCGCAAGACCAGCCGACACTTCGTCAAAAATGATGGTGTCATCGCCTTCACCCGCATTAACGGCACCGGACACATCGGTCAGATAAAGAGTGTCATCTCCGGCTCCGGCCTCAATATTCACGGTTGCTGCTGCTGCCGAGATTGCTGTAATCGAATCACTTCCGCTGCCAGACGTGATATCAACCTTGCTGTAATTCCCGCTTTTATTGTTTAGAGTGACGGTATTGGTTCCGTCTTTGGCATCGATTGTGACATTGGTCGCGGTCCCGGTCTCGTCAGAAGTGACGATAATTACATCCTTATTATCACCGCCATCGATCTCAACTGTCGTAATTGAACCGCCGGTGCTTTGAAATGCAATCGTATTTTCTCCATCGCCGCCATCAATCCTGACAGAGTTCAAGGTGCTGTTGTCGGCAGAAAATCCAATCTCGTCATCCCCGTTACCAGCCAATATTTGAATATCGGCAGACGCCTCGCTATCGGTGGTGACATCAACCTTATCATCGCCTTCTCCGGCATCAATTTTACCACGGATATTGTGAAGCGTCACCTCGTCATCACCGGCACCGGTTGAGATATCTGCCGTGGTGCCATCATTTAATGTGCCGGTCACGATATCCTTGTCATCGCCGCCGGTGATAGTGATAGTTGAAAAATAATTAATCGAGCTTTCAATTTCGATGGTATTTTCTCCAGCCCCGGCATCGACGGTGGCTTTACTGCCGAAGGGTGTTTCGACTCCGGCTTCGCCAATGCGAATCAAATCATCTCCGTCCCCGGCATTGACAGTATCTGTCCCGCCGCCCGTCAAAAGAACCTCGTCATCCGCACCGGTCAGGATGATGTTTTCGTCTGCCGCTGAATCAACCACATAGACCCCGGTCGCTGATGTCGAAAAATCAGTAGAGGTTGAGCCATCCAGCGTTGTTTTAGGAAGAGTGACGGTTACTGTTTCGCTAACGTCGTTCGTGTTGCCAGCAGGGTCGGTTGTCTTGATTTCAATGCGATAATCCTCGCCAACAGTCAGTGCACTGGCAGTCTGGGAAAAATTGCCACTGCCATCAACCGTCACGTTATCCCATTTCTGAGACTCGTTTCCATCCTTATCATAAATGATAATGCTGACGGTTGATCCGGGTTCAACGGTGCCCGAAATTGTCGGGGTGGTATTATCAAGGTCCCCGTCACCATCGCCAAGCTCGGTATAGGTGATAGAGGCTGACTGGTTGATGGTAATAACCTGATCAGTTGATGCGCCGCTATTTCCAACATCATCGGTTGCGGTGACACTGATCGTATAATCTTCAGCAATATCTACGTTCAGAGGCTCAGACGCCCCATCCGGATTAACCGTATTAAGGTCAAGCTCCCAGTCGCCCTGATCGTCAACATCAACCGTGTAGGTTACATCCGTGTTACCGCTCAGCGTGACCGTGACTGTCTGATGGGCGCCAACACCGGTCGCCGTTCCTGAAATGGTCCCCAATGCTCCGGTGGCTGTCGCTGTCCCGCTGGTACTGTCCAGAGCAGTTGTATCCAGCGTCACTTCCGGCCCTTCAAAATCGGTGGTGATGCTAGTGGTTTCGGTGGAGTCGGTTGTATTTCCTGCCGCATCGGTTGCGGTGGCGGTGACACTATAAGCCGTTCCACCCGCTGTATCGAGTGTTGCGTTTGCTGGCTCTGTGGAGGTCGGGCTTATACTGTTCAGATCAAGCGACCATGTGCCATTGCTGACGGAGACATTATCATAGGTGAATGTTGTCGTTCCATTGGTTAAGGTGACGGTGACTTCATTGGTGTCGGCCGTGCCAGTAATTGTGGTATCGTCAGTTGTTGTGGTATCGGAATTTGCAAGGGTGATACTGCCTTGCTGGTCAATCCCAACGGTCGGGGCGGTGAAGTCGGTGTTTACCCCTGTGATTGTGGCGGTGTCGGTTGTATTTCCTGCCGCATCGGTTGCGGTGGCGGTGATTGTATAGTCGGTTGCGCCCGTCAGATCCAAAGTCGTGTCTGAGGTAAGATCAACGCTCCATGTGCCATCCTGTTCCGGGGTGATATTGGTATAGGTGATTTCTTGTTGGGTCTGCTGTGC
Organism: Alphaproteobacteria bacterium; assembly: GCA_965229605.1. Classification (GTDB taxonomy): domain Bacteria; phylum Pseudomonadota; class Alphaproteobacteria; order CBDDJK01; family CBDDJK01. The sequence continues at coordinate 533,479 of OZ245892.1, forward strand.
GTCCGTATAGGTCAGTGTGACCGTTATGCTGGCGGCTCCATCTGATGTGCCATTGAGGGTCGTGTCATTGGTATTCAGCACGGCGTCATCAGCCAGCGTTGTGCTATCAGCCAGTGCACTGAATCCAACAGTTGGTGGTGTAAAGTCGGTGTTTACCCCGCTGATGGTGGTGTCTGCTGTATTTCCTGCCGCATCGGTTGCGGTGGCGGTGATTGTATAGTCGGTTTCGCCCGTCAGATCCAAAGTCGTGTCTGAGGTAAGATCAACGCTCCATGTCCCATCCTGATTCAGGGTGACATCCCCATTGGTGGAGGTATAGATGATTTCTTGTTGGGTCTGCTGTGCGTCCGTATAGCTCAGTGTGACCGTTATGCTGTTGGCTCCATCTGATGTGCCATTCAGGGTCATATCATTCGTATTCAGCACGGCATTATCAGCCAGTGCTGTTGTGCCATCAGCCAGTGCGCTGAATCCAACAGTCGGGTCCACAAAGTCCGTTGTGATACCCGTGCGTGTTACGCTGTCTTCATTCCCGGCCGCATCTTTAGCGGTGACCGTGACATTATAAGGCGTTCCACCCGTTTTATCGATATCGGTTACTGTACTACCTGCTGGCTCTATGGAATCCGGGCTTACATTTGAATCATTGAGATCAAGCGACCATGTGTTAGTATTATGATCGATGGGGACATCATTATAGGTAAATGTCGTCGTTCCATCGGTTAAGGTGACGGTGACTGTATCTGCGCCGCTCACATCGCCGCCTAGCGGGTCATGGGCTGCAATCGCATAGCCATCTGCATAGACAATATCCACGGTCGGGGCCTCAAAATCGGTGGTGACGGCGGTTGCGTTTGCGGCTGCTGCCGTAGAGTCTGATGGATTCCCTGCCGCATCTTCGGTGGTGGCAGTGATATCATAGGTGGCGGTTCCGTCTGTAACCAGCGTCCCCGAATCAGGGGAGTCCGTTGCCAGATCAACCGACCAGGTATAGCCATTGGTTGCATCACCTGTTGGCGTAACCTCATAGACAACCACACCGCCATTGCCATCATCCAGAGTCACGGTAACGGTGTCAGGGTCAGTGGAGGTCCCCGCAATGATGGTGTTGTCTGCATTGCCGGGAAGCGTATCCAGCGTCACTTCCGGCACCACAAAATCGGTGGTGACGCCGGTTGTGTTGGCAGCTGTCGCGTTAGGGTCTGACGGATTTCCTGCGGCATCTTCGGTGGTGGCAGCGATACTATAGGTGGTGTTTCCGGTTGTATCCAGCGTCCCTGATGGCGTTGCCGTTTCCAGATCAAGTGTCCAGCTATAAAGGCCGTTTTCATCAGGACCTGTGAGCGTCGTAACCTCATATTCAACCACATTGTTATTGTTATTGATATCGGTCAAGGTCACGGTAACGGGATCAGGGTCAGTGGAGGTGCCGCTAAGGGTGCTGGTGGATGATGCAAGGTCATTGCTGGTGAGTGCATCCAGCGTCACCACCGGCACATCAAAATCAGTGGTGACCCCGTTTGCGGTTGCTGTGTTTGATGAATCATTGTCATCGTCAATTGCGGTGACCGTGATATTATAGGTGGCGGTGCCATCAGTAACCAGCGTCCCCGTTGATTCATTGGTCTTTTGTGCTGTTTCCAGATCAAGTTCCCAATTATTAGCATCAACGATGGTTGCGTCATAGATAACGGTCTCCCCAGTGACCGTGTCAGTAAAAATCACCGTGACTTTTTCATTGCCGGTTCCGGCTCCGCCTGTACCCACCGCGAAATTTTCAAGCGTTCCGCCAATTTCGGTGCCGCTTGCTAAAATAGAATCGCCTACCCCCTCAATCGTCACAATCGGGTCCAGAAAGTGTGCGGTCACTCCAGTGGTGGTGTCTGTTGTCTGATTCCCGGCTGCATCGGTTGCGGTAACCGTGATATCATAGGTGGCTGTGCCGCCGACATCCAGATCGGGGACGGTTTTTAAATCAAGCTCCCATGTGCCATCATCATTAACAGTCACTTTTTCTGTATGAGAGAAGCTTGAACCCTGAGTGGTCTCCGTAATTGTGACTTCGATTGTCTCCGCATCGGTTGAGGTGCCAGAGATTTTATGGTTGTCATCGTTGAATGCAGTACCATCCGTTTGAGCAGTCTCTACTTCCGGGTCCACAAGATCAATGGTGACGTCGGTGATTTCCTCAGTGGTTGAATTGCCTGCATCGTCGGTTGCCGTGACCTCGATATCATAGGTAGTTCCACCGCTGTCATCCAATCCGGCGGTTGTCAGATCAAGCGACCACGCGCCGTTATTTGATGAGGCATCTACAGATACTGCATCATTTTCATAAACGACAGTGTCTCCGTCCATAATTTTCACAGTGACCGTATCGACTTCGGTTGCCGTGCCCATGATTGTGCTCTCTGCACTCCCCAAGAGATTATCATCCCCTTGCAACTCAACCGTCACATCCGGGGCGGTGAAATCGGTGGTCACGCCTTCGATTTTTGCCGTCCCCTCATTCCCGACCGTATCTTTGACGGTGACCTCAATATCATAGGCGGGTCCGTCAGTCAGGGTGCTTAGATAAAACTCCCATTTGCCATCTACGACCTCTACTGTTTCTTTATACTCCCAGCCTTGATTATTCGGGTCGGTAACGGTCACAGTGACTTCATTGATATCGGTGTCAACCGTGCCAGTGATTGTGGTCTCTTCACCGCCGAAAGTATCATTTCCTGCCTGGTCAATCTTGACCATGGGGGCGGTAAAGTCGGTGGTGACGTCGTTTGCGATTGCAATGTTAGATGCATTTTCTGCCGCATCTTCGGTTTTGACAAAAATATCATAGGTGACTGTCCCGTCGTCAACCAGCGTCCCTGATGTCGGCGTTGCCGTTTCCAGATCAAGCGTCCAGGTATAGCCATTGGTTGCATCACCTGTTGGCGTAACTGTATAGATAACTGACGTGTTGTTATCACCCGTCAAGGTCACGGTCACGGGATCAGGGTCAGTGGAGGTGCCTTCAATGATGGTGTTCTGTCCATTGCTGGGAAGCGTATCCAGTGTGACGCTCGGGGCCTCAAAATCAGCGCTAAAACTGTTTGTTGCACTTTTAGAGGATGTATTCCCGCCCCCATCTGTCGCGGACACGCTGACGGAATAGGTCGCGATTCCATCCGCCAAAAAGTGATGTGAACCTGAATCTGACTCTGCGCTCTGCAGGTCCAGTTCCCATGTTCCGTCAGTGTCAACATCGACCTTGTAAACAATCTCATTGTTGTTGATTGTATCCTCTAAGGTCACCGTGACTTGATCGGTATCTGCTGTGCCGCTGATGGTGCTGTTTTCAATGTTCAGCATCGCATTTGGTTCATTAATATCAAGCACCGGGTCAAGATGGTCAATCTTGATCGCAACCGGGTCGGATTCAGCACTATTGCCGATGCCATCGGCGGCAGTGACCGTGACTTGATAATCACCGGTTGCAGTATCCAACTCGCCGCTGGTAGGGGTTACCGTTCCCAGATCAAGCGACCAGGTTCCACCAGTTACCTCGACATCTTGATAGACAACTTCACCGCCAGCAGAATCAGTCAGGGTGACCGTCACTGTATCGGTATCCGTCGAGGTGCCGGACAATACAAAATCATCCCCAATATAGCCATTTGTCAGCTTGGAGTCGTCCAGCGTTGGCTCTGCCAGAGGCGTAAATTTAAGCGCCAGATCAATACTGGCGGGTTCACTGACATTGCCAGCCGCATCGGTGGCGGTGACCGTATAGCTATAGGTCTCGCCATCGGCTGCAAATCCCTCATCTTCGCCCAGATCAACACTCCAGCTGCCATCAGCGGCGGCGGTGGTTGTCACGGTGTCGGTGGTGCCGGTGTCGCCATCCAATTCTCCAACCACTGTAACCGTGCTTCCAGGCTCGGCCGTCCCCGATAAAATAGCCGCATCACGACCAAGCGTGTTTTCATCACTGGTGGTGATAACAGGCGCAGCCGGGGCTTCGGTATCGCCCGGGTCTTCCTCAATAACCGTGGTCCCTATATCATCATCCGCGCTATCATCCCCGCTATCAGAATCTGTCAGACCCGTTTCAAGGACCTCAACCGTGGTTTGGGCCTCAAGAACAACCGGTTCCGGCTCAGGCTCCGCAACCGGCTCAAGCTCCACAATAACCGCTGGCTCTTCATCAGAGTCACCACTCGCTTGCGACCCGGACTCATTCGCTTGACTCACAACAGAACTCACAATCTCTTGAAGATCAAGAACAATCGCAGCCCCGTTCTCTGTGGCCGAGGCCAAAACCGCGCTCTCAATCACACTCACATCCGCATCGCTCAAAGTCGCAAACTGACCCGCATTGCGCTCAACAACCTCCTGCGCACTCGACTGACGAGTCGCAACCGAAATCGCTCCCGTCTCGGAAACCGTCCCCCCCAACGTCGCAAATGCATCACTCATCACTATCGGCGCATCAGCCCCTTGTGGCTGAACCGCTATCGCCCCATCAATCACCGAAAACTCAAAGGCCTCCCCGGGATTAACACTCCCCGTAACAATCGTCCCGCGAATGCCTATCGTCGCAACAGGCGTAACAACCTGCATGTCAGAGGGATCCGTCTTCGCAATCTGACCCGAAATAAACAAAAAACCTCCCTTCAACATCGAAAATAATGACTCACCCTCCGACGTCGCCGGGTCAAAAACCATCTTGTCCAACGCAAGACGCGCATCCTCCGAAATCGAAAAAACAGTCTCGTCAACAAAGCGAAGCTTGACCGAACCTCCCGTCTCAGTCTCAACAATGTCGCCCTGGAAAACCGGCTCCCCAGCCTCCAAAGCAATCCGCTCCCCATCGCGAACAATAAAGGCATCCCCGATAACCGTCTCCGCATTCCCTATCGCAGCGCCTTGACCATCAACCGCCGTCGCACTGCCTTCGCCCTCAAAGCGAATCTCTTGAATGAAAGAACTCACCAGCTCCGGCGTAAGGGCCATATCACCCTCCCCAACACTCAAGGTCGGGCGAGGATCCACCACAAAATAACCCTCAACCACCATCTCGCGACCGTCAGGCAACGTCAAAATCAAATCATCATTATGACGCACCAAGGCTGCATCCGTCACAAAATCCGCAGACGGCAAAAGCACAACATCTCCCGAAGCCAAGGTGGCAAGACTCGATGAATCTTGATTCAATATGTCTTGATTCAATGTATCCATGTTCAGACGGCTATCCATTTTCATCACCATTCATTTTCTTTGGGTCGCGTGTCACAGGGCTGAATCACCGATCCTTACCTCCTGCGACTGATATATCTTACGATCAAGAATCATGTCCAAGCTCTCTCTTATATAAGATATATGATTATCTTATAGCCTGTTAAGAAGACTCTACATATGACTAGCGTCACAGGTTGAGGCCCCTTTTTCCAAGACTTCATTTCGTCATTACATGAAGCTTTATAGCAAATACTTCGCATTTGCGCGAGAAATAATTTAATTTTTATTTGAATTGATAGGGAATGGTAGGTTTTTACTTATGAATATTAAATTTTCGCGTGCTTAAGCAATAATTCAACTAAATACTTTGCTTTCGATAAATCAGGACAGGCAAAGGGCCGTGCTTGTTTTTACAGGGCAAGCTATGATAAGCACGCGAAAAATTGAAATCATCAAGATATTTGCGCTGACCCTAATGAGCAATTCTTCTTCAAAGCCGCGTTTCCGCTTTGCGCCAAGCCCGACAGGCTATTTGCATATCGGCAATGCGCGGGTGGCTCTGTTGAACTATCTCTATGCCCGGTCGCTGGGTGGCGAATTCCTGCTGCGTATGGATGATACCGACAGCGCACGCGGAAGCCCGGTTTTTGATCAGGCGATCTTTGAAGACCTTTCCTGGTTCGGCCTTGAGCATGACCTGTTCGCCCGCCAGTCAGAGCGCATGGATTCCTATGAAAAAGCCATTCAGTTTCTAAAAGACAAGGCGCGTCTTTATCCCTGTTTTGAAACGCCCGAGGAATTGGGCCTAAAACGCAAAGTCCAGCTGGCAAGGGGCTTGCCGCCAGTCTATGACCGGGCCGCCCTTGCGCTTGGCCTGGATGAAATTGCCGAAAAGCAACAGCAAGGCCTGGTGCCGCACTGGCGGTTTCGCCTGAGCGATCAACCCGTAAGCTGGGAAGATCAGGGACAAGGCGCAGTTTCTTTCCAGCCCGGCCACTTGTCCGACCCGGTTTTGATCCGTGCGGACGGGCGGGTGCTTTACAGTTTAAGCTCGGTCGTTGATGACGGAGAACTGGGCATAACCCATGTTTTGCGCGGGGCTGACCATGTTGCCAATACAGCGGTCCAGATTGATATCGCTGAGGCCCTTGGCTATGCGATTCCGTCCTATATCCATCTGCCGCTTTTGCTTGACCGGGAGGGGGCCAAATTGTCCAAGCGCGAAGGCGGCACCACCTTGCGCGATTTACGCGCCGATGGCACCGAGGCCGCAGCCCTTCGCGCCTATCTGGCCGGGCTGGGTTCGGCCCATAGCTGGCAAGGCAACGAAACCGCCGATATATTGATCGAGGCTTTTTCAATCACCCACTACGGCAAAGCCGCCCCGCGTTTTGATGCAAGCCAGCTTTTATCCTTTAACCGGGCTGCCGTTCACGCTTTATCCTATGAAGAAGTGTCGGACCGCCTGTCGGCTCTTTTGGCAGACCGTTTTTCATCCGCTATTTGTCGTCAGGTCGATGCAATATTCTGGGAAGTCGTGCGCACCAACCTTGACCAGCTTTCTGATGTGATTGGCTGGGTCGATATCTGTTTTTCCGATATTACCCTGCCAGAAGCTGTCGAGGATGAAAAAGCGGTTCTTCCGGCAGCGATTGATCTTTTGCCTGCCGATTTTGAGGATCGGCAAGCAACCTTTGAAAACTGGATCAAGGCGATCAAGGAAAAAACCGGTGCGCGTGGGAAAGAGCTTTTTCGGCCTTTGCGCATGGCCTTGACCGGCCAAATGACAGGCCCGGAGTTAAGGGATTTATGTTTTATCCTTGGACGGGAGCGTATCTATAACCGCCTTTGTGCAGCCCGATGACAAATAAAGCGGGTCTTATAGGCTGGCCGATTGCCCATAGTCTATCGCCAGCTGTTCATACCTACTGGATGCAGCAAAAATCCATCAACGGACGCTATCTCTTGCGCCCGACCCGGGCTGATGAGCTAAAAGACACGGTGGATTTTATCCGCCAAGAAGGGTGGCGCGGATTCAATGTGACCTCGCCGCTTAAAGAAACCATCATTGATCATCTGGACCATGTTGATGATATTGCCCGCCGGTTACGGGCCGTGAATACCGTTGTATGCAATTCACAAGGGCAGTTACACGGCACAAACAGTGACCTTCACGGTTTTTCTGCAAATCTGAAAAATTGCTCTTTTTTGCCACCAACCCGTAAAAAAGCGGTGCTCTTCGGGGCAGGGGGGGCTGCGCGGGCCGTTCTGGTTGCTCTGGAGGCGTTTGATTTTTCAGAAATCCTTGTCCTGAACTGGGTGGATGAACGGGCCGGGCTGCTGGTTGATCAACTCAAGGTCAAAACTGCCCGCCCTGTTGAATGGATGGCCCGCCACGATGCGCTGGAAGGGGCCGATCTGCTGGTCAATGCCAGTGCCGCCGGGATGGGCGATAATGACCCGCTGCCGCTTGATCTTGCGGCTTTGCCTCATCAGGCTCTGGTCCATGATATCGTTTATAAACCGGTTGAAACCCCCTTGCTTTCTGATGCCCGCGCACGGGGCAATCCGGTGCTGGACGGGATTGGCATGTTGCTTTATCAGGCCCAGACCGGCTTTAAGGCCTGGTTTGACCCTGAATCGCCAGTGCCGGATGTCGATGCCGGACTGCGTGATAAAATCCGGCTTTTGCTTTCGGAACAAATAAACGGATGACAAAAGTCATCGGGGTGACGGGATCCATCGGCATGGGCAAAAGTGCCACGGCCTGTCGGCTGGCCAAAATTTTGAAATCTCCGCTTTTTGATGCCGATAAAATCGCCCATCATTTGACAGGCCCGGACGGCAAAGCCCTTGCGCAGATTGCCCGGATTTTTCCACAAGCGATGGCGGGCGGACAGCTTGACCGCCAGAAGCTTGGCGGGTTGGTGTTTTCCGACCCGAAAGCGAAGCGCAAGCTGGAAGCGGTGCTTCATCCATTGATCAACCGGCAAAGGCAGGTTGCGATCCAGCAAGCCCGCCGTCAAAACCGCCGGGCGATTATTCTCGATATCCCGCTTTTGTTTGAAAAGAAAACTCACCGTCAGTGCGATCTGTCTATTCTGGTGGAGGCCCCGCTTTTGGTCCAAAAACGCCGGGTGTTATCCCGCCCTGGCATGACGGCGCGGCGTTTCCGCCATATCCTTTCCAATCAAATGCCGCTTGCGCATAAACGGCGAATCGCAACCTTTCGTATGACAACAGCCACAGGCTATGGGCCGGTCATGCGCGCCTTAAATTCACTGGTCCGGCGGGTTTAATTGCCCTGCTTGGTTGAAGATAAGAGGAAGGGTTCGGATGCGTGAAATCGTTGTCGATACCGAAACAACCGGCAGAGAGGTGGACCAGGGCCACAGGATTGTTGAAATCGCCTGTATCGAGCTGGTTAATTATATTCCGACCGGGCGTGATTTTCAGGCCTATATCAATCCCGAGCGTGAATGTGACCCGGGAGCCTTCAAAGTCCATAATCTGTCCGATGAATTTTTAGCCACGCAGAAAGTTTTTTCTTCGGTGGTGGAGGACTTTGTGGCGTTCATCGGCGAATCAAAACTGGTGATCCATAATGCGCCGTTTGACATGGGGTTTATCAATGCGGAATTGAAACGCTGCGGGTATAAGTCTCTTCCATCCGCGCGGGCCATAGATACCTTGCGCATGGCCCGGCGCAAATTTCCGGGGGCCGCCAATTCGCTGGATGCGCTCTGTCAGCGTTTTTCCATTGATCTTTCCAAACGCGCCAAGCACGGGGCCTTGATTGATTGCCATCTTCTGGCGGATGTTTATCTGGAATTAAAGGGCGGGCGTCAGCATAGCCTTGATCTGGAATCGGCGCAGGCTGCGACTTCGGGTGAGGCAAAAATTAGCCTGGACGTTGCCGGGCATTCAAAGCGCACACCTCGCGTGATACAGGCATCAAGCGAAGAGCTTGCGCTTCATCAAAAAATGTGCGCTAAACTTGCGGTCTACAAGGAAAAAGCCTTACTTGCGGCCAAAGAAAAGCAAAAGTCGCTATAGGGCTTGTTTCAGGGAGCTTATTTATAAAGGTGGGTGATGGCAGACAATCCGGTTTCAAAAAAACAGCCTGACAAAGCAGAGGTTGTCATTATTGGCGGCGGCGTGATTGGCTGTTCGCTTGCCTATCATCTGACCAAACTGGGCTGGAAAGATGTGGTCTTGCTGGAGCGGAAGCAGCTGACCTGCGGGACAACCTGGCATGCTGCTGGTCTGATAGCGCAGCTTCGGGCGACACGCAATCTCACTCGTCTGGCCCGTTATTCACAAGAGCTTTATTTTGATCTGGAGTCCGAAACCGGGATTGCGACCGGGATCAAGCGCAACGGGTCGATCACGGTGGCCTTGACCTCTGACCGGCTGGAGGAGTTACAACGTTCAGCCGCGATGGCCCGGGCCTTTGGCGTTGAAATAGAAGAAGTCACGCCGGAGCGGATTGCCAGCCTTTATCCGGGGTTGAATATTGATGATGTCAAGGGCGGGGTCTATTTGCCAAAAGACGGGCAGGCGGACCCGGTCAATATCACCATGGCCCTGGCCAAAGGGGCGCGCCAGAATGGGGCGATGATTTTCGAAAATACCCCGGTGACAGCAATATTGCAGGAGCAAGGCCGGGTACGCGGGGTGCAAACGCCTTCTGGCCCGATTGAGGCCCCGATGGTTGCTCTTTGCACAGGCATGTGGAGCCGTGATCTTGCGGCAAGCGTTGGCGTTTCAATTCCGCTTCATGCTTGTGAGCATTTTTATATCCTGACCGAAGGCATTCCGGGTTTACCGCCGGAGCTTCCGGTTTTGCGGGTGCCGGATGAATGCGCCTATTATAAAGAAGATGCCGGAAAAATCATGCTTGGGGCTTTTGAGCGCACGGCAAAGCCTTGGGGAATGGACGGCATTCCTGACGATTTCTCCTTTGAATCGCTGCCACCGGATATTGATCATTTCACGCCAATTTTGGAACAGGCGATTGACCGGCTGCCTATTTTAGGAACCGCCGGGATACAAACCTTCTTTAACGGGCCAGAAAGTTTTACCCCTGATAACCGCTATTATCTGGGGGAGGCCCCGGAACTGTCCAACCTGTTTGTCGCAACCGGATTTAATTCAATCGGGATTCAATCTGCTGGCGGGGCTGGCATGGCCCTGGCTGACTGGATGACTCATAAACGCCCGATGATGGATTTATGGGATGTCGATGTCCGGCGGGTGGTGCCTTTTCAGACCAATCGCCACTATTTGCAAACCCGGGTCAAGGAAAGCCTTGGGCTTTTATATGCAGATCATTATCCTTTTCGGCAATTTGAAACCGCGCGCAATGTCCGGCGTTCGCCGCTTCATCGCCAACTTAAAGCGCATGGAGCCTGTTTTGGCGAAGTCAGCGGGCATGAACGGGCCAACTGGTTTTTGCCTGCTGCCAACCTGGAAGCCGGTGAAAAGCCTGTCTATTATTACGGATGGGGCCGCCAAAACTGGTTTTCCTATAGTGCCGAAGAACATCAGGCCGCCCGGACAAATGTCGGCCTGTTTGATCTAAGCAGTTTTGGCAAAATCATGCTGGCGGGCCGCGATGCCGAGCCTGTTATGGATTATCTGGCCTGCAACCGGATGACGATGGAAGTCGGGCGCATTGCCTATACGCCTTTGCTGAATGAAGAGGGCGGGATTGAGGCCGATATAACCGTCGCCCGTCTTTCTGAAGAGCAATATTTGCTGGTGACTCCTGCGGCGACCTTGCGCCGGGACCTTCACTGGATCAACACGCATATCCCGGAACAGGCCAGAGCCGCAGCCGTTGATGTAACCGGGACCGAAGCGGTGATTGCCGTGATGGGGCCGAATGCCCGGACGTTCCTGCAAAGCCTGTCACCAGATAATCTTGCCGCAGAGGCTTTTCCCTTTGGTCATTGGCAGATGATCGAACTGGCGCAAACACGTGTGCGGGCGCACCGGATTTCCTATGTTGGCGAGTTGGGCTATGAATTATATGTGCCAAGCGATATGGCGGAGCCTGTTTTCAAGCTCTTGCTTGAACATTCTCATGCGCAGCAAGCCCGGCTGTGCGGGCTGCATGCGCTGGATTCTCTACGGGTTGAAAAAGCCTTTCGTCATTACGGGCATGATATTTCAAGTGAAGACCATGTGCTGGAAGCCGGGCTTGGCTTTGCAGTGAAAGCCAAACGGCCCGACAGCCGCTTTGGTGCATTTGTTGGCAAGCAAGCCGTCTTGCAAAAGCGCGAGTCCGGCCTGTCATCGCGGCTGATGCAGTTTTTGCTGAAAGACCCGGAGCTGCTTTTATTTCACAATGAGCCGATTGTCCGTGATGGTGAAATTGTTGGTTATCTGACCAGCGGTTCTTATGGGCATTATCTGGGTGCTGCAACTGGTCTGGGCTATGTGCCTTGTTTGCCTGATGAAAAAGCCGATCCTGCGCCGCAGCTTGCATCGACCTATCATATCGAAATTGCTGGAAAGAGGGTTGAAGCAACAGCCAGTCTTTCTCCGCTTTATGACCCGACCGGGGCCAAAATGCGGGCGTAAATAAATGTCGCTATAGCTTGGGAGGCGTGACCCCGCGCTGGCCCATATATTTACCCTTGCGCTGGTCATAAGTCACATCCGGCGGGGCTGAGCCTTTGAAGAAAAGAAACTGGCAGGCCCCTTCATTGGCATAAATCTTTGCCGGAAGCGGGGTCGTGTTTGAAAACTCCAGCGTCACATGCCCCTCCCACCCCGGCTCCAGCGGTGTCACATTGACGATAATGCCGCAGCGGGCATAGGTTGATTTGCCGGTGCAGATGACCAGAACATCGCGCGGGATACGAAAATATTCAACCGTGCGGGCCAATACAAAAGAATTTGGCGGAATCACACAGGCATCGCACTGACGCTGAACAAAAGCGTCCTCACGAAAAGCCTTCGGGTCAACAATCGCATTGTCCACATTGGTAAAGATTAAAAACTCATCGGCAACACGGGCATCATATCCATACGAGCTCACCCCGTAGGAAATCACCCCCTCCCGCTTTTGCGCATCCACGAAAGGTTCAATCATCCCGTGTTCAAGGGCCTGTTCGCGTATCCAATGATCAGCCTGAATAGTCATTCTTGTCCTCTTTTGAATCAACCGTGATTTTGTTTTTATTCGTTAAACTTTTATCTTTTACTGATTCTTTTTCTTTTGTTGATGCTTTTCTGCGGCGCAAATTAAGTCGTAAAGCAGCAGCCAGTTCTTTCTTTCGTTCATCTTTCGCTGTCTTTTTTACCATTATCAAAAATGATTATAATCAAGCTGTTCCAGTCAGCAAATCATAGGCCTGGTTAATCAGTTGAGCGGCTTCGGTCGTCCCGCCAGTATCAGGATGCATGCGGCGCATCTTTTCATGATAGGCAGCGCGTATTTCCTCCAGACTGGCGCCGTCCTTGAGGCCAAGAATAAGCAGGGCCTCGGCCCGGCTCATTTTTTCTTGGGTTTTGGCGCGCTGTTTACCTGTCCGCTGATCGGCGTTTTCACTGTCGGTCTGAGCTCTGCGTCGGTTAAGGAAAATCCCGACCAGAGCCGATAAAAGAGCCCGTCCGATCAATGCACGCGGGTTAAGCCAGGGCGACAGCAAGGGCAGCACCGTCCAGATCAACCCAAGTCGACCGGTAAGCACCAGCCAGGTTCCGCCTGCCAGAGCCAGTAGCAATCCGGTCCATCGCAGGCCGCTTAAAATCTGCTTTGGCGTAGAGCGTGTCAGCCAGACATAAATCCCCCAGCCGCCGATCAAGGCTGCAATGGCAAAAAGAATCCAGACCATGTGGGCTCGCTCGCTTTATTTCATTTTATTCGGGGGATTATCTACAGCAATAAGCTATAGCGGGCAAGCGTGCAGGCCTTTATAAAACCTGGCCTGCATAAAACGCAACCGGAGAATGCTTTGATATCTTTACTTGCTGGCCGCTTGGGCGACTTTAACCGTGCGCTGCTTGCGGACCTGCACAACCGGGGCCACGGTCTCTGCTTCAGCCATCACAGAGGCTGACAATGCAGGCACGGACTCGGCTGCTTTGGGCTTTTTTGTCGCTTTCTTCGGGGCAGCCTCGGCTTTGGGCTTCTTTTCTTTGGGGGCTTCTATGACCTCGGCAGGCGCGGGTGTGGCTGACGGCACAAATCCAGCAACCGATAACCGCTCGTTCTCATGGTCAATCAGCCCGTTGGTGGCTTTCAAGGCCCCGTAAAGACGGCCCTCTTCAATTTCTTCAGCAATTTCAGCAATGATATTGGCCGAGCTTGGCGCCGCATCCCGGTACTGCTTCATAAACTCAAGCGCATGCGTGATATAACGCGACCTTTCTTCATCAAACATATAGGCACATTGCAACGAATAATAAATGCGCCGGGCCGGGGTTGTCGCTTCTCCTTCCGCCATCACTTCTTTGCGGCGCAGGATATCAACCCGGTTATGGACGATCAGCGTTGTCGCATCGCCTGCGTTTTCTAACACAGCCCCGTTGATGATAATGCGATCATGAGACGGCAATTTAATACGCAATGGCATATTTTAACATCCTGTCTCTTACAAAAGATGTGCAGTCAAACCAATAGACCTGGAATTTGTTTTCTGACCCCGTATCAAGGCTTACTTAACCTTATAACAGTGTCAGCTTAACATTATTTAGCGATAATATACTGTATATATACCATATATGGCAAGTGCTAGATTTTAACCGGCCCCGCCGTCAAGATTTCTATTGTTAAAAATTTGTCGCGATTAGGGGGCTGTTTTATGCATTAGTGCAAAATTGACATGATTTAGATATGTGTGAAATATATAAATTTATCAGATATTTATTTGGCGTTTGCCGTAAAAACCTGCTCTCCGTCTGCCCGAAATTGATTGATCAGGTCTTGTCCCTCCGGCCCCAAAACCCAGTCGATAAAAATTTGTCCGTCCTTTGCATTTACATGCGAATGGCGGGCCGAATCGACCAAAATAATGCCATATTGGTTAAAAAGTCGCGAATCACCTTCAAAAACCACTTCAAGGCCTTCCTTATTGCCAAAGGCATTCCATGTCGCACGGTCAACCAGGCAATAGCCATCAGAAGCCGCCGCAATATTCAAGGTTGCGCCCATACCGGCCCCGGCCTCCCGGTACCATGCGCTCTCTTGATAAATATCGGCGGCTTTCCAAAGTGACTGTTCTTTCTTGTGGGTGCCAGAGTTATCGCCGCGTGAAATAAAGAGGCTGTCCCCTCTTGCCCCGGCAGAGGCAATAGAATGAAAAGCCGCCAGAATATCGGCACTGTTTTTGACTCCCGCCGGGTCCGTGCCGGGGCCGACCAGAATAAAATCATTATACATGACATCATAGCGGGCAACGCCGTATCCATCCGCCACAAATTTTTCTTCGTCTTCCTTGGAATGAACAAACAGCACATCTCCATCGCCATTCATGGCATTGCGTATGGCCTGGCCGGTTCCAACCGCAATCACTTTGACAGCGATATTTGTTTTCGCCGAAAAAACCGGGAGAAGATAGTCAAAAAGCCCTGAATTCTGGGTAGAGGTGGTTGACTGGATGATAATCTCGCCAGCCCTTGCAGGAAAACTCAGCAGCAGTGCGCACAAAACATATAAAGCCAGTCGGCGCACATTTGCCTCCGGGTTTTAAGGGGGAATAGGGCCTTATGCGGGTCAGGTCTTAAAAGAAGACCAGCCGCTTTTATTCATCCGTTGTATTGGCCATGCTGCGGCAAAGATCGAGGATGTTTTTTCTAATCCCCGTATCGGTAATCCGGTAATAGGCCCGGACCAGCTCCAGCGTTTCGCGCTTTTTCATTGGATCATTATCAGCGTCATAGCTGCTTTGCGGGGCCTCAGACAATCCGGCACGCAGCCTTGGTGATTGTTCAGAAACAATATTTGGCATATCGTCAAAGAAAAATTGCACCGGCACATCCAGCACCCGGCTTATATCGTAAAGGCGGCTGGCTCCAATACGATTGGCACCGCGCTCATATTTCTGGATTTGCTGAAAGGTCAGGCCCAGCATCTCGCCCAGTTTCTCCTGACTCATGCCCAGAATCGACCGGCGCAAACGTACGCGCGCCCCCACATGAATATCAATCGGATTGGGAACTCCCGGACGACCGGCCGGAATAACACCATCCGGCGGAGGAGGGATCGGAACTGCTTTGCCGCTACCGGGCTTTCTGCCACGCTTTGCCATAGTTATGCATCACTTGAATTTAATGTTGTCATGAATTTTGTCCTTTTCTAAGCATGTCATGTGGATAGGTCAAGCCCTGCCACTCTACTGATGATAGAAAGTTATTTTACCAATGGTCGCTTATTAAGCGGTATGCTAGATATTCGGGAGGGGCTCCAGAATATGAAGGAAGGACTGCGCACTGGAGCGCGCACTTAATAACAAGAATTCTTCTGGTCCTTCGCGCAGAATAATGACTCCCAGATATTCGATAACCGTGCGGGCGACGCCATTGACGGGTAGACGTTCAAGATCAATCATGCAGCGTTTTTCAAGATGAGCAAAGACCTGTTCTCCACTGATGCGCAGGGCAACCCAGTTATCGGCCTGATCGGTGAAGACAGCGCCGGGTAATTCGGCTGTTTGCAGGAAAGTCAGGCCTGATTGTGCCTGAGTTTGCTCAAACCAGACAAAAAGCTGGTCGCGTGCCAGCCCCATAAAGCGTGCAGGAGGCTTGTCTATGCCAAGACTGTCGCCGGGCTGCGGGATTTTTGTGCCAAAGCGTTTGGAGAATTTGGTCGCAAATGCTTTATCAGGGGCAAAGGCCATGGATACGAGGGCAAAGCCTTCGACCTCGGCAAGGGCAAGGCCGGGCTGCGATGTCTTGAAGCCTGAAAGCGGGCTGCGCCCTTTCAAATGATAATCAGTCACGAAGCCTGCTCCCTTCCGGATCATAGAAATGGGGCGAGCAGACAACGATTTCTGTATCGCGTCCGCGTATAGGGTCATAGGCACGGATAATTTCACCTTCGCGTTCCTGGCCGTTTTTGAGGAAACCTAGCCCGATATCATAGCCCAATGTTGGCGAATGGCAGGCAGAGGTCATCCAGCCCTCATCATTTGCCATGGTAGGTTGTGCGCCTTTGGCGAGGAAATGCGCCCCGGCGTTCAGAGGTTTTGATCGTTCAACCGGGGAAAATCCCATCAGGCGCAGACCAGCTGGATCAGCAAGGCCAGGTCGCTGGCTCATAATCTTGCCGATAAAGTCTTTTTTGCCGTTGGTCATACGGCCCAGCCCCAGATGATGGGCCGAGGTCTGACCATTAAGTTCATTGGCAACCGGATGGCCTTTTTCAATCCGCATCACGCCAAGAGCTTCGGTGCCATAGGGGGTGACGTCAAATTCTTCTCCGGCTTCCATTAAAACGCGGATAAGCGAATCGCCATAGCGGGCAGCCACCGCAATTTCATAAGCCAGCTCGCCCGAGAACGAAATGCGGAACAACCGCGCGGCTATGCCGTTGCAAATGGTAATATCCTTGCATCCCATATAGGGCAGGGCTTCATTGGAAATATCAACGTCTGAATCAACCAGCTTTTCCAAAAGCTTCCTGGAGTTCGGACCTGCCACAGCATATTGCGCATAGCCATCAGTGGTTGAAATCAAATGCACATCCAGTTCCGGGCGCAGACATTGGCGGCAATATTCCATATGCCGGAATACGGGTCCGGCATTGGCGGTGGTGGTTGTCATAACAAAATGATGATCGGACAATCTGGCTGTGGTGCCGTCATCCATTACGATTCCATCCTCGCGCAGCATCAATCCATAGCGCACCCGCCCAACCGCAAGTTTGGCAAAACCATTGGCATAGACAAAATTGAGAAAGGCAGCGGCATCGCGCCCCTGTATGTCAATTTTGCCCAATGTAGAGACATCGCAAATCCCGACCGAACTGCGGGTTGCTGTGACTTCCCGATCAACCGATTGCCGCCAGTGTGTTTCGCCCGCTTTCGGATACCATTGAGCGCGCAGCCAGGCACCGGCTTCAACGAAAACCGCGCCTTGTTCCTCTGCCCAGCGATGACTGGGGGTCAGGCGGGTTGGGCGAAAATGTTTCCCGGCCGAGCGTCCGGCAAAAGCCGCAATATCTACCGCTGTATAGGGCGGGCGGAAAATTGTTGTGCCGGTTTCAGAGATCGGACAGTCCAGAACTTCTGACAGAACTCCAAGGCCGGTGACATTTCCGGTTTTGCCCTGATCGGTCGCCATGCCCAGAGTGGTATAGCGTTTAAGATGTTCAGGCGCATCAAAGCCTTCCAGCGCGGCCTGTGCAATATCCTTGGTGGTGACATCATTTTGAAAATCAACAAACGCCCGTTTGCCGCTTCCTTTCATCGACCATAAAGCCGAAATCTGATAGGACTGCGGTAGAACATCCGTTATATCGGGAATGACTTTGGTATCTGGTGTTTTCTTTGCTGACAAGCCAAGATCATTCAGCGCGGCCTGCGTATTTTTTGCCACGTCTTTCAAGGCGTCGCCAAGCGGGAAAATTCCGGCTGCTGCGCCTGCAACCCGCATTCCGCCGGGCGGGTTATCCGGGATAAAGGCAGCAATCGTATCCTCCCAGACCGGACGCCCCCGGTGGTGGCAGGACAGATGCAAGTTTGGATTCCAGCCGCCAGAGACAGCCAGACAATCGGTTTCAATCTGCCGCCCGTTCTCCAGCTGAATAGCCGAAAGTTCTTTGGTGCCAGAACAATCGTGGATGCGGGCATTATAGATGACCTCGACCCCGTCCGGCGGGGAAATTCCAGTGATAGAATCCTGATTGCGAGTCTCCAGAATAGCGGCAACCTCAACCCCTTTGCTGGCAAGATCATGGGCTGTTTGCCAACCATCATGGTTATTGGTCAAGACAGTGACCCGCCTTCCAGCCGCAACGCCAAAGCGGTTGCAATAGGTCCGCACTGCGCCTGAAAGCATAATGCCGGGTCGGTCATTATTGGGAAAAGCGATGGAGCGTTCCAGCGCCCCGGTGCAGAGCAGGCTTTGTCGGCTGTAAATCCGCCAGAGTGTCTGGCGCGGGCCGGTGCCGTTTTGTGCGGCTTCCCGGCAGCGTTCAAACGCGCCATAGATGCCGTGGTCATAGGTTCCAAAAACGGTTGTCCGTTGCATCAAGCGGACATTGGGCAGGCTTTCCAGTTCTGCGCGGATTTTTTCAACCCAGTCTGTGGCGTTTTCGCCGTTAAACAGGGTTTGTGCGCCTGAAAGATGCCCGCCTGGGCGGAAATCCTCATCGGCAAGGATGACCCGGGCCTTGTTGCGCCCGGCAATAAGGGCTGCCAGCAATCCGGCGGGCCCGGCCCCGATAATCAGCAAGTCGCAATGCAGGTAGCCTTTATCGGACATATCGGGATCATCAAGGCCGGAGAGTTGTCCCAGCCCGGCTGCGGCGCGGATTGCTGGTTCATAGAGGCTTTCCCAGAATTTGCGCGGCCACATAAAGGTTTTGTAATAGAAGCCTGCGCTGAGGAATGGCGACAGATAGTCGTTGATCACCAGGAGATCAAAGCCGAGGGGACCGCGATGGTTTTGGCTTTTTGCGACCAGTCCGTCATAGAGGGCGACATCTGTTGCGCGGGTATTGGGGGTGGTATAGGCCCCGTCTCCCAGCGTCAGGAGCGCATTTGGCTCTTGTGCGCCTGCACTGAGGATTCCACGCGGGCGGTGATATTTAAAGGAGCGCGCGACCAGGCGGACACCATTTCCCATCAGGGCAGAGGCCAATGTATCGCCTTTTTGTCCTTGGTAATTTTTTCCGTTAAAGGAGAAAGAAAGCGGTGTGCTGGCTTGTGCGGGGGTTTGTTGATTTGGAGCTGGAAGTCGATAGGGGCCGGTCATGCGGAGGCTCCCTGTTTTTGGCCCTCGCGGATACGCAGGGCGATATCGCGGGCCAGTTCAACGCTGATGACTTCGTGCGTCAAGGTATCGCGTGTCACCACCAGCCAGGAGCGGTCTCCCTGTTCGTGGTACCAGAGTTCCTGATGCTGTCCGGCTGGATTATCGCGCAAATGGAGATAATCGACAAATTCCTGCATTTGGGAAGGGGTGATTGGAGCCTCGGGGTCCAAAAGCGGGGGTCGCTTTAAAAGGGCGGCATCGCCAAGACAGGTAAATTCAGCCGCATCGCGCGGGCCCAGTAGCGGGTGGTCAATAAGCATGGCAGCCTCTTGAATAGATCATTTTGCGTAAATCACTGTAAGTTAGGTTGGGCGCCGACGCCCTTTTCATCAAGGATGGCTCCGGTGGCAAAGCGGTCCAGCCGGAAGGCGCGGGCGGTTTCGTGGGGTTCGTCGGTTGCCAGCAGATGGGCAAAGCAAAGTCCCGAGGCTGGCGTTGCCTTGAAGCCACCATAGTTCCAGCCGCCATTAAAATAGAGCCCGTCTATTGAGGTTTTATCAATAAAGGGGGAGCCATCCATCGACATATCCATGACCCCGCCCCACATGCGCAGCAGCCGGGCGCGTCCGATCATCGGCATGACGGATATCCCGCTTTCGCAGACATCTTCAACGGTAGGCAGGTTGCCGCGCTGGGCATAGGTATTATAGCCATCGATATTGCCGCCAAAGACCAGCCCGCCTTTGTCAGACTGGGAAATATAGAAATGGCCTGCGCCATAGGTGATGACTCCCGGCAGAACAGGTTTCAAGCCTTCGCTGACAAAGGCCTGCAGCACATGGCTTTCAATCGGCAGCCGCATCCCGGCTTTTTCCATGACCCGGCTGGAGGATCCGGCGACAGCAACCCCGATTTTTTCAGCCCGGATGGGGCCTTTATTGGTTTCAACCCCGGTGCAGACTCCGTTTTTGATGATAAAGCCGGTGACTTCGCAATTTTGAATAAGGTCAACGCCGAATTGATCGGCACCTCGTGCATAGCCCCAGGCAACGGCATCATGGCGAACGGTCCCGCCGCGTTTATGCAAAAGCCCGCCTTTGATCGGAAAGCGGGCATTGTCAAAATTAAGAAAGGGGCAAAGCGCACGGACCTGATCCTGATCCAGAAGTTCGGCCCCGGCACCGGCCAGAATCATGGCATTTCCGCGCCGGACATAGGCATCGCGCTGCGGGTCTGAATGGCAGAGATTCAAAATGCCTCTTTGCGAGACCATGGCGTTATAGTTAAAATCCTGCTCCAGACCTTCCCATAATTTCATGGATAATTCGTAAAAAGGTTCGTTGCCTTCCAGCATATAGTTTGAGCGGATAATGGTGGTATTGCGGCCTATATTGCCAGAACCCAGCCAGGATTTCTCCAAAACAGCAATATCACGCATTCCATAGCGTTTCGCCAGATAATAAGCCGTTGACAGCCCATGCCCGCCACCGCCGACAATAATGGTTTTATAGGAAGATTTAGGCTCTGGCTTGCGCCAGGCCTTTGACCATCCTTTATTGCCGCTCAGCCCTTCCTTGAGAATAGAAAAAAGCGAATAGCGTGTTGTTGGCAATTCTTCCTCCCTTGCTCTGGAACAGGCCTTTAATCACATGTCTGATTATAAGGACCAAGTCCCCATTTATATATTAAAACTTCTGGGATCAGCCAGCTTTCCGGCGACTGCAGAAGCCGCCGCCATCGCCGGGCTGACCAGATGGGTGCGCCCGCCACGGCCCTGGCGTCCTTCAAAATTGCGATTGGAGGTCGAGGCGCAGCGTTCTTGCGGCTTTAAACGGTCATCATTCATCGCCAGACACATCGAACAGCCAGGCTCCCGCCAGTCAAAGCCGGATTCCCGGAAAATCTCGTCAAGTCCTTCTTCTTCGGCGACAATCTTGACCAGCCCGGACCCTGGCACAACCATGGCATCAACATGATCCGCAACCTTGCGGCCTTTTAAAATTTCTGCTGCTGCGCGCAAGTCTTCAATCCGACCATTGGTGCAGGAACCGATAAACACCCGGTCAATCTGAATATCGGAAAGGGCTGTCCCGGCTTCAAGCCCCATATAGTCAAGGGAACGTTGCACGGCATTCTGTTTTCCCGGATCAGCAAAATCTGAAGGGGAGGGGACATGACCGGTGATCGGGGCCACATCTTCCGGGCTGGTGCCCCAGGTCACCTGCGGGATCAGATCATTGACATCAATTTCAACTTCCGAATCAAATTTGGCTTCGGGATCGCTCGGCAGACTGCGCCACCAGTCCAGTGCGGCTTCCCACGCTTCGCCTTGCGGGGCAAGCGGACGGCCTTTTAAATAGGCAAAAGTCTTTTCATCCGGCGCAATCAACCCGGCCCGTGCGCCACCTTCTATCGCCATATTGCAAAGACTCATACGTCCTTCCATCGACAGATCGCGGATCGCCTCGCCAGCAAATTCAATCACATTGCCGGTGCCGCCCGATGTCCCGATGGTACGAATAATTTCCAGCACAAGGTCTTTAGCTGTCACGCCGGGCGGTAAGGCACCCTTCACCATCACCCGCATATTGCCGGGCCGACGCTGGACAAGCGTTTGCGTGGCCAGCACATGCTCAACCTCCGACGTGCCAATGCCAAAGGCCAAAGCCCCGAAAGCCCCATGGGTCGCCGTATGTGAATCCCCGCACACAATCGTTGCCCCTGGAATGGTAAAGCCTTGCTCGGGGCCGATGATATGAACAATGCCCTGGCGTTTGTCATTCATCCCAAAATAGGGCACGCCAAAGGTCTCGCAATTTTGTTGCAAGGTTTCAACCTGCAACCGGCTTTCCGGGTCGGCAATGCCCTGGCTGCGGTTTTCAGTCGGGATATTATGATCAGCCACCGCCAGTGTCAGATCAGGACGGCGCACAGGCCGCTTGGCCATACGCAATCCTTCAAAAGCCTGCGGGCTGGTCACTTCATGGACAAGATGGCGGTCGATATAAATCAGGGAGGTTCCGTCAGCCGATTCTTCAATCAGGTGCGCGGCCCAGATTTTATCAAAAAGCGTTTGGGGAGAGGATGTCGAGGGTTGTGTCATAATGATAGGCCATATGCGTTGGAAACAAAACAGGCACTCTATTCTGCCCGTGTTTTTGTTCCCTAGCACAGGGTAAATTTTAAGGCAAATTTTGTGTGTTTTATGGAACTATTCGTGCTATTTTTTAGCATGCCATTTTTTAGATGAGATCGTTATGTCATTCTTTATGCTGGCTTGTAAAGCATTGAAGCGGTTCCTCTTAATATAGCTGATACAGGAGACACTATGAAAAGCCCGTTTGCGCCGAAGGATTTTCCGGCTATGGCACCGGTCAAGGGCTTACGATTCGCGGTTGCAGCGTCCGGGGAGCGGTATAAGGACCGGCCTGATCTTTTGCTTGCGCTGTTACCCGAAGGCGCACAGACGGCGGGGGTTTTTACGACCTCGGCCACCCGGGCGGCCCCGGTTGACTGGTGCCGGGATATTTTGGCGGCGCATCATTCGGGGGCTAAAGGCCCGTGTGCGCTTGTGGTCAATGCGGGCAATGCCAATGCTTTTACCGGAAAAGCCGGGCTAGAAACGATCACAACCATCGCCAGTTATCTTGCGGAACAGACGGATTGCAGCGTTTCGGATATTCTTATGGCCTCGACCGGCGTGATTGGAGAGCCGGTCAATCTTTCTGCGCTGATGGAGGCCTTGCCCACACTTGTAAAAAAGGTGCAAGCTGAAACATTGTTAGACTGGCAGCAGGCTGCCGGGTCTATTATGACCACAGATACCTATCCCAAGGCCGCAAGTCGCACCTGCCGGATTGGTGAACAGACGATCACGCTGGCTGGAATCGCCAAAGGCTCGGGCATGATTGCGCCGAATATGGCGACTATGCTGGCCTTTATCTTCACCGATGCCAAGGTTCCGGCCCCGGTTTTGCAGTCTTTGCTGACGGAGTCTGTTGATAAAAGCTTTCATTGCCTGAGCGTTGACAGCGACACCTCAACCAATGACACGGTGCTTTTGATGGCAACCGGGGCGGTCGATCACCAGGCCGTTGCGGACCCGGATGATCTGGTTTTGGGTGAATTTCGCACAGCACTGAACGAACTTTGTCATGATCTTTCCATGCAGATTATCAAGGATGGCGAAGGCATTTCAAAACTGATCACGGTTGAGATGCGCGGGGCGGTGAGTGATGAAAGTGCGCGCCAGCTTGGTTTGTCGATTGTCAATTCACCTTTGCTGAAAACCGCGATTGCTGGCGGCGATGCCAACTGGGGCCGGGTGGTGATGGCCCTTGGCAAGGCCGGGGAGCCGATTGAGCGTGATCAACTGACCATTGCGATTGGCGGGGTGTCGGTTGCGGCAGCAGGTGGGCCGGTTGCCGGTTACCACGAAGATTTACTGGCGGCGCATTTATCGGGTCGGGATATTTTGATCGAGGTTGATGCCGGAACCGGCGGCCCGGGCCAGGCGACTATCTGGGGCAGTGATCTGACACATGACTATATTGCCATCAATGCCGATTACCGATCTTGATGATCCGGCCTGTTTTCAGGATCATAGCAGCCCGGAGGGGGCAAAGCCTTATCTGCTGGCGGTTGCGGCCGTGCTGGTTGACCCGGATGGACGGGTGCTGATTGCCTGTCGGCCCGAGGGGAAAAGCTATGCCGGATATTGGGAATTTCCAGGCGGCAAGATAGAACCCGGCGAAACCCCTGAAATGGCCCTTGTCCGCGAGCTTGAAGAAGAACTGGGCATTGATACACGTGAAAGCTGTCTGGCACCGGTGACTTTTGCCAGCCATCCAGTCGATGAACATCATGTTATTATTATGATTTATGTCTGCCGGGTCTGGAAAGGGCTTCCCCGTCCACGCGACGGGCAGGATTTGCGCTGGGTGCATACCGCCCGGCTGCGCGATTACAAGTTTCTGGAAGCAAACCTGTCCATGCTGCCTCTTATTCGCGATCTTCTATAGGCCACCTTATGGCGAACAAGCCGGTCGAGCTTGCGATCAGTCGCCAGATGCCTTGTGTCTATCGACCGGGGCAGACCGAACGCCGTTTATTCTTTCAATTCACCTCATCGGCCAGCGATACGATTGCGCCTGATCAATATGCGCTTTATGCAAGGCTGATTGCTGGCGGCTTTCGCCGTGCGGGCATGGTCACCTATCGTCCGGCCTGCCCTTCCTGCACCGCTTGTGTGCCGGTGCGGATTCCGGTTGACCGCTTCAAGCCCAGTCGCGGTCAGCAGCGTATTCTTGCCCGCCCGGAGATAAAAAACCTTGTTCGTCAGCAGGCTCCAAACGTCCGCGATGATCACTATCAGCTTTTTTGTGCCTATTTGCAGGCCCGCCATCCCGAAAGCGAAATGAACGCCATCAACCGCATGGAATTTACCTATATGGCCCAGCAAAGCCCGGCTGAAACCCATATGTATGAATGGCGTGATCCGGACGGAGTCTTGCGGGCAGCCTGTATTACCGACTATATTTCTGGCCATATTTCTGGGGATCAGCTTTCTGGAGAAGATTTTGGCCTGTCGGCGGTCTATAGTTTCTTTGACCCGGCCCTGGCCCGCCTGTCATTGGGCAGCTTCATGATCATGGATTTGGTCAGGGCAGCCGCAGAGCAAAATCTGCCCTATGTTTATCTGGGCTATTGGGTGTCCATGAGTCCCAAAATGGCTTACAAGGCAAACTTCCGCCCGCTGCAATGTTTAAAAGCCACTGGTTGGTGTGACCACCAGCCAGCAAAAGCCAATAAAGCGATTTAATAGGTCAATAGAGCGTGCGGCATATCCAGAATATCAACCAGGTCCCCGGCAGCAGCAGCTGGCGCATCGGGGGCGCGGCGGACCAGACAATCCGCTTCTGCCAGCGTTGTTTGCATGGAACTGTCCTGCAGTGACCAGACTGAAATCTGGCGGTGGCTTTCAGATGCCGGGTTTGTCTGAACAGGTTCAGGCACAACCCGGGCGCGCCAGAAACTTTCCCGCGCATCATTTGCGGGCAGTTCGGTGGTGGTCATGGCCTTTTGATAAACAAGCCCCGGGTCTGGCAAGCCTTGCAAGCGCAAAAGGGCTGGCCAGATAAAAAGCATCGCACAGACCAGGGCTGAAACCGGATTGCCTGGAAGCCCCAGAAAGGGGGTTTCGTTTAAATGTCCGAAGATCATGGGTTTGCCGGGGCGCATGGCAATTTTCCAGAAATCCACCGACAAGCCTGCTGACGTTAAGGCGGTTTGTATCAGATCATGCCGTCCAACCGAGGCCCCGCCACTGGAAATAATCAAATCCATGTCTTTGGCCTGATCAGCAATAAGCTGCAGATCATCAATCTGGTCGCGAGCGATGGGGAGCATCTGCGGGATTGCCCCGCCCATCTTGAGAAAAGCCGCCAAAGCCGGGCCATTTGAATTGATAATTTGCCCGGTTTCACGAGCCTGACCCGGCCAGACCAGCTCATCGCCGCTTGACAGAATTGCCACCCGCGGGCGGCGATAAACAGGCAGCCAGCTGGCCCCGCCCGAGGCCAAAAGCCCAACAAGCCGGACATTAAGCAACTGACCCTGTGCGGCAAGAATCTGGTCTTTTGAAAAATCCAGTCCTGCTTTGCGCACCCATTGTCCGGCCTTTGGCTGATCGTCAAACTGGACCTTTTCGCCAATCTTTTCAGGCATAAAGCCCTTGTTTTCTTTATTCCCATTTTTATCATAATAGGCGTTTTCCTGAATAATAACACAATCGGTCCCTTTGGGCAGCGGGGCCCCGGTGAAAATTCTGGCGCATTCGTCGGCTTTGATCGCACCGTCCCAGGGATGTCCGGCGGCAATATCGGCCTTGATGGTGAAAATTTTCCCGGGCTTGAAAGCGGCTGAATCTATGGCATAGCCATCCATCGCCGATTGATCCGATGGCGGTTGCGCCATATCTGCCTTGAAGGGGCTGGCCAGAACCCGCCCGTGCAGGTCGGCAAGCGGCACCATCTCGGCAGGTAAGGGGGAAAAGGCGGCTAAAAGCCGGGTGCGAGCCTCATTGACCGACAGCATAGGTCAACTGACCCGTTTTAATAGTGTCTGTTCAGTCGCCTCATAGGTGCCGGACCGACCCCCGCTCTTTTGGTGAAGGTGAACGGCTTCAATCACCATTGTTTTATCCACCGCCTTGACCATATCATAAAGCGTCAATGCAGCAACACTGACCGCAGTCAGAGCTTCCATCTCAACCCCGGTGCGCCCGTTAAGTGCGCAGGTGGCTGCGATATCAACCGCCGCCGGGTCGTGCGAAAAGGTAAAATCAACCTTGATCGAGGTCAGGGCCAGCGGATGACAAAGCGGGATCAGGTCAGAGGTTTTCTTTGCTGCCATGATCCCGGCCAGCCGGGCGGCCGCCAGAACATCGCCTTTTTTTGCGCCGCCACTTTCAATCAGTTTCAGCGTTTCAGGCTTCATGCGGATACGCCCTTTTGCCGTGGCTTTGCGTTCGGTTTCAGGTTTTGCCCCGACATCAACCATGGCGGCCTGGCCCTTTGCATCCAGATGCGTGAGACCAGACGGCGAGGGATAGACCAGTGCCCGGGTTGCCGGGGCAATATCCGGGATGCGCATCAGGGATTCGCCGATCAAAAAGCCGCGCGCGCCCGCACTTGCCATGCGGTCAAGGTCAGCACGGGTTTTCAGGCCGCTTTCGGCAATGGCAAAATGACGGGACGGAATACGGGAAAGCAAATCAGCCCCGTTCGCGATATCAACTTCGAGCGTTTTAAGGTTGCGGGCATTGATTCCGATCATCACCGATGATTGTTCTGGTGGCATAAGCCCAAGAGCGATGTCAAGTTCTGCTTCATCATGGCATTCGATCAAAATCGCCATGCCAAGGCTTTGTGCGGTTTCCAAAAGTTCTCTGGTAAGATCAACCGTCAGGGCGGCAAGAATAAGCAGGATACAATCTGCGCCAAGCAGCCGCGATTCATAAATCTGATAGGAATCGATCATAAAATCCTTGCGCAGCACCGGCAACTGGCAAGCCGAACGTGCCGCTTGTAAATCACTGTCCTTGCCTTGAAAATAATCGGTATCGGTTAAAACCGACAAACAGGCTGCGCCGCCATCGGCATAGTCTTTTGCCAAACTCGCCGGGTTAAAATCTTCCCGGATCAAACCATGCGAAGGGGAGGCGCGTTTGATTTCGGTAATCAGGGCGCGGTGGCCTTCCATCTGCGCCATTCTTTCAAGGGCAGCCTTAAAATCACGAACAGGCGGGGCATCGCTTAACCGCTGCTTGAGCGTTGCAAGCGGCAGGGCGGCTTGCTGTCGGGCCACCCATTTACGCTTCTCGGCAGTGATCTGATCCAGAATATTTTTTCCGGCTTTTGTCTTTTGTGACATCAGATTCTTTATCCATCAGACGGGTTTGATGTCAGGCTGCGGTATTTTTCAAGCACCTGACGAGCCTTGCCCGATTCAATCGATTCTCTGGCCAGTTCTGCTCCCTCTTTCAAGGTTTTTGCCTTTCCGGCAATATGCAAAGCCGCCGCTGCATTTAAAAGCACCACCTGCTGATAATCGCCCGGTTTGTTCTCCAGTACGCCAAGCAGAGCCTCGGCATTGGTCGCAGCATCCCCCCCGGCAATCGCCGGATTTTCTATCGGCTGAATAGCAAAATCTTCAGGGGTGATGGTAAAATGGCGGATATCTCCGCCCTCCCAGGCGACAACCTTTGTCGGCGCACTGATGCCAATTTCATCCAGCACCCCGCCATCGGATTGTTTGCCATGGACAATCCAGACTTTTTCTCCACCCACACGCCCAAAAGTCTGCGCCATCAATTCAAGATAACGTTCATCAAAACAGCCGATAAGCGCATGTTTGACCCGGGCCGGATTGCATAAGGGCCCCAGAAAATTAAAGATGGTCGGCAGCCCCAGTTCAACCCGTGTCGGCATGACATGGCGCACCGCCCCATGATGGCGCTGGGCCAGCATAAAGCCAAAGCCAGCTTCGCTGATCGCCTGCTCAATCCGCGGAAAATCAACAGTGAGGTCAATGCCCAGAGCCTCCAGCACATCAGCGGCACCAGAGCGTGATGAAGCTGCACGGTTGCCATGTTTCGCCACAGGAACCCCTGCTCCTGCCACAACAAAAGCGGTTGCAGTTGAAATATTATAGCTGCCGGAACGATCTCCGCCCGTGCCAACCACATCTATCGCCCCGTCCGGGGCCTCTATCGGCTGCATCTTTGCCCGCATGGCCAGGGCCGCCCCCGATATTTCAGAAACTGATTCCCCACGCGCACGCAGGGCCATCAATAACCCGCCTATCTGGGCCGGTGTCGCCGTGCCTTCCATCATAATGCCAAAAGCTGCTTCGGCCTCTTTTTCGCTCAAGGCCTCGCCAGCCGCGACCTTTGGAAGATAGGGTTTTAATCCGTCTGTCATCGTATCATTGCTTTATGAATTTTTATCTTGCTCAAAAGTTAAAGCCAGCGAATTCATGCAATAGCGCAAACCCGTCGGGGCCGGGCCATCCGGGAATACATGGCCTAAATGGGAATCGCAGCGGGCGCAGACAATTTCAGTCCGGGTGCGGAAAAGCGAACGGTCTTCACGCTCCTCAACTGCATCAGCCGTGATCGGCTGAAAATAGCTGGGCCAGCCCGTTCCCGAATCAAACTTGGAATCAGACGAAAAAAGTGCGGCTCCACAACAGGCACAGCCGTAAATCCCGCTCGCCTCATTCTTAAGAAGCGTACCACTCCAGGGTGGCTCAGTCCCCTTCTTGCGGGTGATCCTGTAAACATCAGGCGACAGGTCTTGCCGCCATTCTTCATCAGATTTCTGGATTTTCTTGGTCATCGCCCCTCTCTCTCTGTGGCACGATGATATTTATCAGGAAACAGGCTGAATTGCGACCCAAAATTATGACCCTAATAATTGCTCTGATAGCGGGCTTGCCCATAGCCACGGGTGCCGCCAGCCTGGGTATTCCCCATGCTCACCATGCTCGATTGAGTCATGGTTGCCTGATTCATGCTCGATTGATTCATGGTTGATTGGGGACGCAGCCCCGCATTCGGCGGGGCAACAGAACGCGGCTGCATAGATTGCTGCTCCACCCCGCCCGTAAACTTATAGGTCAGGGTCGCTGAAAGCAAATGCGTGTTCTCTGTCGTAACAGTCAGATCGTCCTCATCACTAAAGTCAGTGCCAAACAAATAGCTATATTGCGTGCCAAGGCTAATCCGGCGGGTGTAAGGAATCTCGGCCCCGGCATGAAGGGCATAGGTGAGTTCTCCCTCAAAATCCTCCGGCATCATCCACACAAGCCCGGCTCCGATATAGGGCTCAACCTTGCTGCCGACAGTTATTATGTCTCCAAGATGATAATAGGTGTTGGCACTCACAAGATGAATTTGAGCGTCCCTGATCGTGCCATTACTACCCGGGTCGCTAAAACCCATGTTAAAAGTCTGATAACTCACCCCTGCCCGGATTTTGTCCGAACTGCCCAGGCGATCAAGACCAGCCTCAACGCCTACAACCGGGGGGATATCATCCGTCGAAATAACCGTCATCGTGCCGCCTTGATCCTGCTCATGATCATCAAGCAGGCCAAAGCCGAAGCCTCCCTGGATATAGAGATCATTTCCCTGTGCAGAACTTGTCGAAATGATAGCTGAATAGGCTCCGGCCACCATAAAAGCGGCTCCAAGCATGCTAAATAGACGAATTGACATGATGATCACTCAAAAAAGAGGGTCCTGACCCTAGTTGGCGCGATAGCCGGTGCGCCCATAGGTGCTGCCGCGCATATTCATATTATTCCTGTTCATGCCGCCCATGTTCCGCATAGTCGATTGCGGACGCATCCCCTGGTTTGACTGCATATTGGCGCGCGGCTGCATCGCTTGCTGCTGCATCCCGCCTTTAAACTTATAGGTCATGGTGGCTGAAAATAAATGCATGTTCTCTGAAGAAACAGAAAGATCCTCTCCGCTGCTAAAGTCGGTGCCCATCACATAGCTGTATTTTGCCCCCAGACTTAATGTATCCGTATAGGGCATATCAGCTCCGGCATGAAGAGCGTAGGTCATCTCTGTATCAAAATTTTCCGGGGTTACCCAGACAAGCCCGGCGCCGACATAAGGCTGCAACATCCCGCCTGCCGCCATTGTCTCCCCCAGATGGTAATACATATTTGCACCAAGCAACTCAATTTCACTGTCGCTGGCGACTCCATCTCCGTCCGGGTCGCTAAAACCAGCATCAAAACTCTGGTAGCTGACGCCTGCCCGGAGCTTTCCCATATTACCTAACCCGTCAAGCCCGGCCTCAAACCCCATAGCCGGCGGCATAGAATCATTCGCGATCGTCGTCATCGTCCCGCCTTGACTCTGCTCAAAACTGTCAACCAAACCATAACCAAGGGAACCTTGAATGTAAGGCTCGTCTGCTTGTGCTTCACTTGAAAAAATAGCACCTGCCCCAACCGTGAGTGTGAGAAGGGATGCACCAAGGACTCGGGTAACGCCCGAAAGCCCGCAGAACGACGCTGCTTTTATGGCCGTATCGGGCGCATTCTCAGCTTTTTCTGGCCTTACGAGGCTGGACTGAACAGGGGGGCAGAGATATCTCATGATCTTCTCCAGGTTCTCCATAGAAGTAATCAGCATTGAATATAGACATAAATATTTAATTAAGTCAAATAAAAAACAACAAAACACGCATGATTATTTTGTTTTATTTGAGGCAATCAATATTCTGGCCTGTGAATATGAGAAGCACATTTCCAAATATTTTATTTTTTGCTTCTTTTTGCTTTTCATTTTTGCTGTAAATTGCTATTGTCTTTTATATAAATCAGGAACAAAGCTGATATGAAAATAACGATTGACCCCAAGATTTATAAGAAAGTGATGAAGTTGCCTCCACAAGACCGGGATCGTTTGCTGAATGCCCTTGCCGCTTTGGAGCAAAACCCGGAAAGCCAGTCAAAGAATCTTGCGCGGCTGCGCGGGAGAGAAGAGTTCCGATTCCGGGTTGGAGACTGGCGGGTTATTTACAGGCAGGAGCATAACATCTTGCGTGTTATTGATGTTCTTCGCCGCAATGAAAAAACCTACTAAAACAAGGAAAGAACAGATGAGCAAAAGCCACCAGCTGATTTATGACGATAAGGGGGTACCGACTCATGCCCTTGTGCCCTATAAGGATTATCTTGCCTTGATTGAGCCGTCAGTTGATATCCCGGAGGAAGAGCCTGTTCCTTTATCCGTTGCAATGCGCGTCCATCAAGGAGAGGCTCCATTGCGGGTTTTTCGCGAATGGCGAGGATTAAGTCAGGCTACGCTTTCGCAAACTAGCGGTGTATCTGTCAGCTATATCAACAAGATTGAATGCGGGCACCTTTCGCCTTCGCCAAAAACCCTGCTGAAGCTGGCGCGCAGCCTGAGTGTGGAAAGTGAGTTGCTTGAATTGCCTGCAACGGAATAGCATCACTTTGCGTAGATAATTTCATAGAACCTATCAAGATAAGCAAGAAGTGAAGGGTTGCGGCCGGGATCATTGCGTATTTTGGCATGAAAATTGCTGTGTTTTGATATTCCCTCATTGTGATCAGAAAGGTCGCAGGACAAGCGGTATATCACACAGCAGAATGCCAAGATGGTCAAATCCCGAGATGGTTAAATCAATTTATATACCGCGCTCATCCGCTAAATCCGCTATATGGATCAGGATATTTCAGGCCTGGGGGCTGATAGCCCTTTGTGCGGTATTCTGGCTGTCCTTGATCGGAGATGTGGCGGCGCAGTCGCGTATCAAGGATATCGTTGATTTTGAAGGGGTGCGTGACAACCAGCTGGTTGGCTATGGGCTGGTTGTCGGAGTCAACGGGACGGGCGACAGTTTTACGCAATCTGTCTTTACCCGTGAAAGCCTGATCGGGATGCTGGAGCGTTTGGGAATCAATGCGCGCGATGAAGCTCTGGGGTCTGACAATGTTGCGGCGGTGATGGTTACGGCGACCTTGCCAGCTTTTGCGCGTCAGGGCTCCCGGCTGGATGTCACCGTATCGGCGATGGGCGATGCCGAGAGCTTGCAAGGCGGGACTCTTCTGGTGACTCCGCTTTTAGGGGCTGATGGAGAAATCTATGCGGTGGCCCAAGGCAATGTGGCGGTTGGCGGTTTTCAGATTCAAGGACAGGCAGAAGCCCTGACCCGGGGGGTTCCGACCTCTGGACGAATCGCCAGTGGGGCCATCATTGAACGCGAAATCCCTTTTGCGATTTCTGATCTCAAGCAAATTCATCTCAGCCTGCGCAATCCTGATTTTACCACCGCCCGGCGCATCAGCCATGCGATCAATGCTTTTATCGGCGTGCCAACCAGCGATGTCCTGGACCCGGGCACCGTGCGTTTAAATGTGCCACCTGCCTATGCCAATCAGCTGGTCGAATTATTGACGGATATCGAACAGCTGCGGATCACGCCGGATCAAATCGCCAAGGTGATTATTGATGAACAAACCGGCACCATTGTCATGGGTGAAAATGTGCGGATTAACCGGATCGCGATTGCACAAGGAAATTTAAGCATTCGGGTAACAGATGACGTTCAGGTGGCATTGCCGCAGCCTTTCACCAATACAGGCGCACTTGCCAATCAGCCCGATGAGGCCGCACAACCGGCCCCGGGAGATGGCCCACCTGAAAAATTCGGGGTGATGCAAGGCGGTGTGACGCTGCAAGACCTGGTTAACGGGCTGAATGCGCTAGGTGTTGGGCCGCGAGATCTGATCACGATTTTACAGGCGATCAAGGCGGCGGATGCCTTACAGGCTGAAATTCAGGTGATGTAACTTTAGGCAAAGATCAGGAAGGTCACAATGGATAGTTTAGCACGCGTGAATGCCGAGGCCCTTGTCTTATCGGACAATAATGTTGGTCGGTTAAAGAATCTGGGTTCGCAGGCGGCTGGTTTGAAAGGCGCGGAGCCGGAAAAGCTGCGCGAACTGGCCGAGGAGTTTGAAGCGGTTTTTTTAAGCGAGATGCTGCGTCCGATGTGGAAGGGGATTGAGGCGGAGCCTCCCTTTGGCGGCGGGCAGGAGGAGGAGACCTTTCGCAGTCTGTTGATTGACGAGTATGGCAAGATGCTGGCTGGCAATGGAGGCGTCGGGATTGCAGACAGTGTATTGAAAGAGCTTCTTAAACTACAGGCAAGCTGATCCCTTATAAAATTTAGGGTAATAAATTTTAAGGAAATATAGGGAAGATTATGACATTAGAAAACAAGCCTGATAATCATTTAGCGAATGGCATGGAGGCAGATGCCCAGCCCATACAAGCCCAGCCCGTCCAAGACGGAACTGGTGAGCAAGCGTCTGGTAGTCAGCCTGGCGTTCAATCTGTGGCAGAGCTTTCAGATCGCGGGGCCCGGCGGCGCATGATGTCTCCACAGTTTCGGGCGCGCAATATCTTGTCTTTAACCCGTGATCTTATCCGGGTTCTGGAGCAGGAGAACGAGGCCCTTGATCAGCCGCAGGTTGTGCGTTTGTCTCCGATTGTGCGGGAGAAAGAAGCCTTGTTCCAGCTTCTTGACGAGGAACTGGAAGGCGTTGACCCGGGCAGTTCTTTCTTGAGTCTGCTTCCAGAGGATTTACGGACCGAGCTTTCGCAAACCGCCGCCTATTTTGATGAATTATTGAAAATCAATGAGAGAAAACTGTCGCTTTCTTTGCGGGTAAGCCGGGCGATTGCTGATCAGATTGCGGCTGCTGTGCGCAAGGTTCGGGGGGAGTTTAATACCTATGGCGCAAGTGGAAAAGCGGTTAAATCGTCAAGTGCGACCTCGGTTTCCATGAATATGGAATTATAGGCGACCATCATGACACAGCTTTTCGGCGCGATGAAGACGGCGTTTTCGTCGTTTTATTCTATCAATCAGGCCATTCAGACCACCAGTGACAATATCGCGAATGCGAATAATGAGAATTATAATCGCCAGATTGAAACCTATGAAGATCAGCGGTTTGGCGGGGTCAAGATTTCTGATGTCATCCGGTTGGCCGATGAAGGCATGATGCGCGAATATCTGGGCGAAGTGACGCACGCTGGCAAAGAAGAAGTCCTGAAAGACGTTTACGATCAAATTGAACAGACAACCGGCGGCAATTTATCAAAGTCCTATTTGTCTGATGCGGTTCAGGCTTTGTCCGATGCCTGGAAGGTTTTTGAAGCCTCCCCGGAAAACTATGCGGCTGAACAGGAAGTTATTCGTGCTGCCTATGAGTTGCAGACTGAATTTGAGCGCCTTTCATCCGGCGTGGCCCAGATTGAATCGCAACTGGAAAATGATATCGTTGATAATGTTGCAGAAATTAACGAAATTTTAGACCGGATTGACTCGATCAACGATAATATCGTGCGCGATAAAAGCCGAGGCCTGGCCATCGCAGAATATCAGAATATGCGCGATCAAAAGCTGGTTGAACTGGCCGAATATATGCAGGTTCAGACCTTCACCCGTTCCAACGGGTCCATGAGTGTCTATTCTTCGGCCGGGCTGGTTCTGGTTGATCAGGATGCAGCACAGCTCGAGTGGGATCGCAATACAACAAGCCTGACCCTGTCCGGCCAAAGCGGAAATCTGGTTGGCACCTCGCTGATGCCGGATGGCGCACTTTCTGCCCGCATCAATATGTTGCGCACAGATATCGAGGCGGTCGATAATGCCGATTTTGAAATGGCACCCATCCAAAAACTGCGCAACACGCTGGATGATCTGGCCTATAGTTTCGTGGATGATGCCACCGCAGCCACTCGCGGTTCGCTGGGCATGGAATCCGATGGATTGCTCACTGATTTGAATGGTATTGATTATGGCGAATCATTTACCATTCAGACCAGCTATATTGATGAAGACGGCGACACACAGCTTGGCACCTTGCATACCGTCACCATTGAAGAAGGTATGACGGCGCAAGACCTGGTCGATCTGGTCAATGATTTTACCTATGACGGCGATACAGGCGGCGATTTTGGCGAACCTGTCCTGCGGGCACAGCTGACGGCGCACGGGACGCTGGAAATTGGCACCACCAGCGATAATATTGTGCAAATTGACTATGCCGATTTCAATACTCAGGACGAAGGGTCTTTTATTGATCAAAACGGCACTATTCTGGTCGATGCCGATGGCAATACAATCACCAACGTCACGCAGGATTCTGATGGAAATGTCTATGTGGACGGGGAACTGGTCACCGTCTATGAAGTCCAGAACAGCACCGGCGTTCTGTCCGCATTAGGACTTACCGACAGCGCAACCACGCTGACCACAGAAAAGCGCGATCCACCGACCTTTGCCAATGCCTATAATAATTCAGAACTACAAGACGGCGAAGCCGCCTATTTCTTTCGGGCCGAAGACGAAAACACGCCGCTTGGCGTCAGCCGGGTCAATTTTGAAATCAACCCCGATTTGTTCAATGGCTCTTTGGCGCTGAAGGATTTTGCCGGTAATGCCGTCATGGATGCGATCAATAGCGATACCCGTGACATGGTGGGCTCTGGCGTGCGCTTTACAAACCATGATTATGTCAGCTTGGCCTCCGGAATCCTGACCGATGTCAGTGCGCGGGCCTTTCACGCAACCACGGCAGCCTCTGACAGCGTTGAACTGCGCGATGGACTGGCCTCGGCCCTGCGCGATAAAGTCGGAGTCGATATCGACGAAGAAATGCTCAGACT
Organism: Alphaproteobacteria bacterium; assembly: GCA_965229605.1. Classification (GTDB taxonomy): domain Bacteria; phylum Pseudomonadota; class Alphaproteobacteria; order CBDDJK01; family CBDDJK01. The sequence goes on from OZ245892.1 coordinate 569,420, forward strand.
CTCCGTGCTTGAAAATTCATACGCCGCAACCGCCCGCGCCGTCGATACCATCCAAAAGATGTTTGATGCACTCGAAGCAGCTGTCTAACAGCTTTGACCCGTATAAATATCGCAGAGTGCCTTGCCCCGCCCCTTAAAAAGATTTAAAGCGCAGCAAGCTGGATAAAAGATCACCTCATGTGGTCTTCACTGATCGGGGTGTGGCGCAGCTTGGTAGCGCATCTGCTTTGGGAGCAGAGGGTCGCAGGTTCAAATCCTGCCGCCCCGACCAATTTATAAGTTACGAACCGTTCTAACGCCAGTTATGAGCGGTTTTTTAATGCCTGAGCCTCCAGTGGCCTCAAAACTTGTCGGCGACTTCTTTAAATGACCGCCAGGTTATTCGATCCAAAACAAACAATATCACCCCGAACGGGTTTATTTTCTTGGCAATAAGGCTGTTTGTGCTAAAATCGTCCCGAAAGGGTTTATTTTCTTGATAACAAGGCTGTTTATGTTAAAATCGTCCCGAAAGGGCTGAAAAATGACTACACATAAAATCGAAAAACTTGGTAAAATAATCAGACAAACGCGCAAAGAGCAAGGATTAACCCAAGAACAGCTTGCTGCCACAACAGGTGTTGGCGTGCGGTTTATTCGCGAATTGGAACAAGGAAAGGAATCTTGTCACATCGGCAAGGCTCTACAGGTTGTTGCAATGCTTGGAATAGATATTCAAGCGAATGGTATAAAATTATGAGCCGTATATTAGATGTTTACCTGTGCGACAATTTCGTTGGCACCTTGACTCAAGATGACAGCGGGGATTTGGAGTTTGCTTACGATCAAAGCTATCTTGATTCTACAGATTTTGGCATTTCACTATCGCTCCCTTCAGGACAGAAACAACATAAAGGTAAAGTCGTAAAAGCCTTCTTCTCTGGCCTTTTGCCGGAAGAAAGCGTGCGGGAGCGCTTGGCTGGATATTTAGGTGTTTCAGAGAAAAACGCGTTTGCATTGCTTGAAATTATCGGTGGTGAGTGCGTTGGTGCGCTGGCACTTTATCCACAAGGCCAAAAACCTTCCCAAGTGGTAAAAGAAATTGAAACTCTTGATAATGCAAGGCTGAAAGAGATTTTAGACTTGATCAAGCGTCGTCCTATGCTCGCAGGTGAAGATGGTTACAGACTCTCTTTAGCTGGCGCGCAGGACAAACTTGCAGTCGGGTTTGAAGATGGCAAAGTACAGCTTGTCAAAGGGGGTGCGCCGACCACGCATATTCTAAAGCCGATGATCAAGCATGTGCAGGATAGCGCACATAACGAGCTTTTTTGTATGAAGCTGGCCAAGCGTATGGGGTTTGATGCGCCGGATGCCATGCTGCATTTTGTTGATGATACCCCTTATTATCTGGTTGAGCGTTATGATCGTGTCAAAGGCGCGGACGGAAACGTCAAACGCATTCATCAGGAGGACTTTTGTCAAGCACTGGGAATTACTCCTGAAACTAAATATGAACGCGAAGGTGGACCGGGTATCGCAGCATGTCAGGATGTGATTGCCAATCATACGGCAAGACCTGCTGCGGATCAGATTAAATTGTTGAATAGTGTGATTTTCAATTATCTGATCGGAAATGCAGATGCGCATGGGAAAAACTTCTCGCTTTTATATAAGGGCGATAAACCAGAGCTTGCCCCCGCCTATGATTTATTAAGCACGGCGGTGTACCCGGATTTGTCTGATAAGCTGGCCATGAAGATCGGCGGCAAATACAAGCCACGCGACATTTATCTACGCCACTTCCACAGAATGGTTGCCGATACAAAGACCGCGCAATCTGCCATAAACAGACAAATACAAGCGATGTCCGGGAAGATTATTGATGCAGCAATAACACTTAAAACAGAACTTCAGGAAGAAGGATTAAGCTCTGATATTTTTGAAGACATCATCAAGATTATTAAAGAACGCTCACAACGATTGAGTGAACAGGATTTATTAAGGGGCTGACACCTGACTTTATACATTCGCTAAAACTTATAACGAATTTTTTGTATTGACATAAAATAATTTATGCTCATACCTTGAATAAAGGACAATCAAAGAATGTACGAATGGGATGAAGCCAAGCGGCAGGCTAATCATACCAAGCATGGCATCGATTTTTCTGCCATTTATGAGTTTGAGTGGGATAGTGCTTTGATTGAATCATCGGCTTATCCAGATGAACGCAGATTGAAGGCAATGGGTTATATAGGAAGCCGTTTGTATAATGTGGTTTTTACCCTTCGCGGGGTAAACATTCGCGTAATCAGTTTACGCAAAGCCAATAGCCGGGAAAGGAATCGTTATGCCAAAGCTGAAGCCAACTGATCGGCCACTTTCAAAGAAAGAGGAAGAACAGGTCACTGCCGGGATTGCACGGGACTCCGATAATCCTGAGTGGACAACAGCCGATTTTTCCCGGGCAGAGGCCGGATATGATTTCTTTGCCAGGCTCGGGATGAAGCCCCCACGTCCGCGCGGTCGTCCATTGGTCCCCAACCCTAAAAAGCACGTTTCTCTTCGGCTTGATGCTGACGTGCTGGATGCTTTGCGGGCTGAAGGGAAAGGCTGGCAAACACGGGTCAATAGCATGTTGCGCGTTCAAATGGGATTGGCAGGTAAAGAATAGCAACCTATCGCACGCTCGGCATCTTGCTATTCGCTCAGGAAGAACTGTAAATTTAGGCTCAGGACTCACAAAACAAATATTTGATTGTTCTTTATTTGAAAAGTTACATTTTGTGTTAATTTGCACTTATGAACAGAGCGCAAGCCATACGTCATATTCGGAAGATTGAACGATGCAACCCTATCCTTATGTGCTTAGCCAACTTGAAAGTGGAAGCTGGATGCTTCGATTCCGGGATATCCCTGAAGCAATCACAAGCGCACCCACCCCAGAAGAGACAATGGGACTGGCTGGCGATGCGCTTTCTGCAACGCTGGAATCCTACCTTGAACTCAAGCAAAGAATCCCCTCTCCCTCACGTCCTGAAAAAGGGGATAATATCGCAACGCCTTCACTGTTTATTTCTTTGAAGGTGGCTCTGCATCAAGCCTTGGCAGAACGGAATATGCGGGCGGCCGACCTTGCTCGATTGATGGGTGTGCATTATACAGCTGCGGCCCGGTTGCTTGATCCGCGCCATATGTCCAGAATTGATGCGATGGAACATGCCCTGACTGCATTGGGAAAGCACGCCGGGCTGGTGGTTGGAGACATTGCCGCCTGAGACGTAATGATTGGCAAAAGTATAAATCGCTATTTTGAAAAACTCATAACCTGTTGATTATAAATACGTCCTCGTAGCTCAGCTGGATAGAGCACCGGTTTCCTAAACCGTAGGCCGCAGGTTCGAATCCTGCCGGGGACACCATAAAAATCAAAGGTTTGCGCTCATTGCCAAAAAAATGTTTCACACTTTTTTCTGGGCAGTTTACACTTTTTATAATCACCAGCCTTAAAATAGCACCGACACAGTCAGCATCATTATCCCGCGTGATGAAGAAGTGATTGGCGGCGATACGCCACAGCCGAGCCCTGATCAATCAACTGCGCATGGTACACAATCGCAAAGCGGCGTAAGTTTTAGTCCTGAGACCTGATTACCGGGTTGCCAATAGCAGGTTTTTATGCGATTTATAAAAGATTATTAGATTTTATATAAACTTTAATTATATAATTTGTTATGCCGTTGTCGGCGCGTCAAGCTGGCATAGGCCGCATGGTATCGAAGTTGCGCTGGCCCACCTAGTCGATAATGACATTGCTAAGGAGTATTAACAAATAAGGAGGAAATATGGCTGATTTTGAATCTTGCTTTCGCGCTGCTATCCGCCGGGAAGGCGGGTATCAGTTACATACAGTCGAAGGGGATCGTGGGGGAATGACCTATGCCGGGATTGCCCGGAAATTCTGGCCACAATGGGAAGGCTGGAGCTATATTGACCAGGGCGATATCCCGCCAACCGAGCAGGTCCGAACTTTTTATCGCACAAATTTCTGGGACAAAGTCAAAGGTGATGATATCGAAAATCAAAAAACTGCGTCCACGTTATTTGATTTTGCAATCAATGCTGGTGTGATTACAGCGATCAAATTGGCACAGACAGTCACGGGGTCTGAGCCCGATGGCGTGATTGGCCCGCGCAGCCTTACTGCTTTGAACGAGGCTGACGGGGCAACGTTCGCAGCCGCTTATGCGCTGGTCAAGATCAAACGCTATTCAGAGATTTGTAACCGTGATCGAAGCCAGTCAAAATTTCTGCTCGGATGGGTAAATCGGGCTTTAAATGTTCTCGAAGAGCAGCAGGAAATAGAAGGAGGTCTCGCATGAACCCACTTTCCTTTTTGACGAGTGGTGGCCTTACAGCAATCGGGAATGCCGCCGACGCTCTTTTTACCTCTGATGAGGAACGCCTGCGCGCTGAAATTGATGTCCGCAAACTTGGCCTTGAAGCCATGCGGATTGGACAGGCGCGCGATTTAGCCCAGATCGAAGTGAACAAGACCGAAGCGACTCACCGGTCACTCTTTGTGGCTGGCTGGCGGCCAGCAATCGGCTGGATCGGTGCTCTGGCCCTAGCCTATCAATTCATCATCTATCCGTTGATGATTTGGGGCTGGGCTTTAGCCCAAAGCAAAGGCTGGCTTTCTATTGACCTCGATCCTCCGCCAGTGCTGGATTTCGGTGCGCTTTTTTCAATCATCGCCGGGATGCTTGGTATTGCTGGAATGCGTAGCTATGAAAAAACCAAGGGCCTGACAAAATAGCGACAAAATTCTACACGCTTTTATTCAACAGAATAAGCGATGTGAATACAATCTAACCGCTTCAGGCTGTGTTTTGAGCAAACTTTCATCGTAGGTCATTTGACTTAATGCATTTTTGTAGTAACAACAAAGTATGAAGGTTGGGGTTGATCCACTTATCAGCCTGAGGGAAGCCAATGCAAAAGAGCAAAAAATCTATGCACCAAGACTGGGGAGACCCTGATGAGGCCCCGGACCTAAGTACTGTTGAGTGGCAAGAAAAATTTGCCTCTGTGCCTGTCAGGCGAGGACATCCAAGCGTCCTCAATCCCAAGAAGTCGACAACTATTCGCCTTGACGCTGATGTGCTGGTTGCCCTTAGGGAAAGCGGGGCGGGCTGGCAGACAAGAGTTAATAGCCTGCTGCGCAAAGAACTTGGGCTATAGGGTGGTTCTATCTTCTTTTTGATTATCCAGTTCGTCCGGGTCAATCGCCAGAGCCTCGGCCAGTTGTATTTTTAAGCGGCGGCTTGGCATTTTCAATCCGCATTCAATTTTGCTTATATGGCTAAGCGATATGCCTGTGGTTTCGGCCAGTTCGCGCTGGGAGATATTGCGCCATTCCCGATAGACTTTAAGCGGGTTTTCACCTTTTTCCAGGCGTTGAACCAGGCCTAGAGGGCGCAAGTCCGCAGGATCAACGGGCTTGGACATCAGCCGGGCAGCAATCAGCTCATCCATTGAATCTTCGTCATCGTTCAAGGCGGCAAGAATAGTCTGCCATTCTTCCCAAGGGATAACCGCATAAGCTGGTTTGTCATTTTCATAGATGATTTGCGGTTTTTCCATATATTATGCCTCCTCAATTATAGGTGCTGGTGGTCCGGCGTTCAATTTCAACGAGGATAATTGCGTCAGCCTCAATTTGATAGAATACCCGATAGTTTCCAATCCGCATGCGGTAGGCCATACTGGTTTTTAGCTTTTTAATGTCGAGTGCTGGATTATAAGGGTTCTCTGCCAATATTTCTAACCGTGCATCAATTTTAGAAAGTTCTTTTTGCGGGATATTTCTGCGACTTTTTCTAAAATTGTTTGTGGTTTGCAGCTTCATCAAGGGATTCCGTTTATTACCAGATCAGCATAATCACTTTTGTTCACAAATTCAAAATAAAAATCACTTTTCATCACTTTTCATGAGGCCAAGTGACAGGGGTCACATATATTATTGGCTAGCGGTTAATTTTTGGCCAAAGCCGTTGCTTGCCTTTAAGGAATGGGGTAATTTATTAACAGATACGCCATCGTTTCATACATCAGGCAACATAGAACCGTGAAGATGACACTGGATACAATCAACACCATGCAAGAGCGTAAATTGGCTCAAAGCTATGCGCGTAAATACAGGTTGCGGCAGGTAAGGTTTGGTCTTTGCCTTGCGCTTATTGTGTGTCTGGTGGATCGAAGTGTCAGCGCGCAGGATGCGGACGGTTTGCCCGCTGAAGGCCTGAGCGAGAACCCGGAAGATTTTGGTCTTTTGCTGGCCCAGAGCGAGGCCAGCCTTGAGGCCGAGAACGCGGTAATTGAGCAGCGCATTGCTGAGCTGGAGGCTGAACTGGTTGCTCTGGAGCAGGAGTTGGTTGAAGCCGAGCTTTCTTTGCCGGGGTTTCTTGTTGATCAAATTCTTGCCGAGGAGTTTCCGGATGGTTTTGCTGATTTGGCCACGCTTGAGCAGGCGATAGCTGATCTGGAGAACGTGGCGGAGGAAGAGGCTTCTGGCGAAGTTGAGCAAGAGATAGCAGAAGAGACTGCGGACAGCGGCCTACAAGCTGAGCCAACGCTTGAAGCAGAGCCAGAAACGGATCTTGCAGAAGTTGATCTTGCGGAAGCTGAACAGAGCGAAGTTTCAGAAGAGGCGGTTGAGGATGCAGTTGCTGAAGAAACGGATCTTGCGGCCTTGACTCCGGCCAGTGCGGCGCAGGAAGAGCAAACGGCGGTTGAGGCAGAAACAACCGGCGCGGCTGCCGAAGCAGGCTCTTCTGGTGATGGAGACGGTGCAGCGGCGGCCCAAGCATCCCCAACATCCGGGACTCCTGATCAGGGTTCGGGGGTTGATATTGACCGCGCGGCAACAGGGGGTGCGACGGTTGAAACCGGTGTTGAGGGTATAGATGGGGTTGGGGATCAACCGTCAAGCCAGACGCCAGGTCTGCGGGCGCGTGCCCTTCGGGCTCTGGCCTTGCGTGAACGGGTGCGGGCCTACCGTGAAGCCATTCAGGATTTATCGCAGCAACGTCAGGATAATCGCATTCAAACCCAGCTGATCGGGGCGCGTCAACAGCTTGCACAGGCGGCAGGTTTGTCTTTGAATCCGGCTTTGAACCCGGCAGGTTTGGCGCAGTTTAACAGCCCGGTCGTACGAGCCGCCGCGATTGACGCACGCCGCGCCCAACGGGCAAGCGGCAATGAGGGCGATGTTGCCAATCAAGATTTTGCGGCTCAAGATTTTAGCAGGCAATTCGCCGGGGCTCTTGGCGTGGCAGCTTCGCGTGTCGCCAACCGGTTTTCCAATCGGCGCACCAATCAATCCCTAAATACACCTCAGGCCCAGGCAGCGGACTCGACCACTGATTTGGCTTCCGATTTAACGGAAAGTTTCACATCAGGACCAACGCCCGGTCTTTTAGCAATGGCGGGTCAGTCTTCTCCAACGGGCCAATCAACGCCAACCGATACCGGACAAGCCCCGACACAGTCTGGGTTACAGGCCGGTTTGCAATCTGGTCTCCAATCTGGCGCGGCCCGCCGTCAGGCTGCGGGGCAGGCCTTGCAAACCGTATCGCAGGTTTTGCGTGATGCGGCGCAGCCAGCAGGCGGCGCGTCTCAAGCAAATAATGGTGCCAGTGGGAGTACAGGTGGCGGCGCAGCAGCAGCCAGTGGCGGGTTAGCCGGTCTTTCCAGCCGGGTTCAAAGTGCCTTGAGCGAGGCTTCAAGCCGCTTTGGCTCCGCCGGAAATGGCGGCGGCATTGGAAGCCGTTCAGGCGGCAACCGTTCAAGCGGTGCTCAGGCAGCCAGCAATCAGTCAGCCAATTTAGGTGGCGGATTATCATCTGGTCGGTCCGCTGTTGGCGGCAGCCGCAGCAGTGGACCCAGCAGAAGCAGTGGGGCCAGCAGTGGCGGTGGTCGCAGCAGTGGGGGGGCCAGCAGTGGAGGTGGCGGTCGTGGTGGCGGCGGTGCCAGCAGCGGTGGTGGAGGCCGTGGTGGCGGCGGAGGCCGTGGAGGTGGCGGCAGACGGCGTTAATCCCCGCCAGTCTTGAACATTTGAACATATATGAAACCTGCACGGGCATGGCAGCGGATGCTTTCAGGGCGCAGGCTTAATCTGCTTGAGCCGTCAGCCATAGATATTGAAATTGAAGATATTGCGCATGGGTTATCACGCATTGCCCGCTGGAATGGTCAGACGGTTGGTGATTATCCCTTTTCAGTTGCAGCCCATTCGCTGCTTGTTGAACGAATCGTCTCTGAACTTCACCCGCAGACCCCCGTGTCATGGCAACTTGCGGCCCTGCTCCATGACGGGCCTGAATATGTGATTGGTGATTTGATTTCCCCTTTTAAATCGGCTGTGGGCGGAGTTTATAAAGAGATGGAACATCACCTTCAGGCCGCTATTCATATGCGCTTTCGACTACCAGCCCAGCTTCCTGAAGCTTGTCAGGACACGATCAAACGGGCCGATCAGACAGCCGCTTTTATAGAAGCGATCCTGCTTGCGGGTTTTAGCGAAGAAGAAGCCCGGCCCATCTGGGGGACGGTGCCTGCACGCTTACATCCGCGTGGTCGCGGGTTCTCTGCCAAATTTAAGGATATTCTGGGGGCAAATAATTGCACCCCCCTGCCACCGGATCATATCGAGAAAAAATTTCTGCAACGTTTCAAAGAGCTGGCGCATTAAATACTTCTTATATACTGGGGCGCAGCGCGTATCTGCGTTTATACACTTGGGGCCGCGCTTATACACTGGGGCGCAGCACATAGCCGCGCCCGTGCACAGTGCATAAAAAGCGCGGGTTTGCCGGGTCCGGTTCCAGCTTGCGGCGCAATCTTGCGACTTGCGCATCAATCGAGCGGCTGCCGCCTTTATGGCCGCAGCGGCGGGCAAGCTCCAGACGGCTAAGCGTCTTTCCGGGATTTTGAGCCAATTCCCGCAGCAAGGTCAATTCGGCACTGGTCAAAGCAACCGGCGTTTCGTCCTTATCGACCAGAACACCATGGGTCGGGTCAAAATAGCGCGCCCCCAGCCAAAGCGGTTGATCGGATGACAGGCTGTTGTCGCTTGATATATCGCTGCGGGTGCTACGCCTTAGAATAGACTGGATACGTAAATCAAGCTCGCGCGGTTCAAAAGGTTTGGTCAAATAATCATCGGCCCCGGTTTCAAAACCGGTGATTCGTTCCTGACTTTCGGCCATGGCGGTTAAAAGCAAAATCGGGGTCGGGATTGACTGGCGCAGATCAGCCAGCAATTCGAGACCCGATTCACCGGGCATCATAATATCCATCACAATGAGATCAACGGTAAAATGCTGCAAAAATCTTCTGGCGGCCTTGGCATCTTCTGCCAGACTGACCCGATAACCCTGACGCTGCAAATAGGTGCCAAGCAATGTGCGCAGCCGGTCGTCATCATCAACCACCAAAATATGAGCCAGCACTTCCGGCTGTTTGATCATTATGGTCAGGAAACGCGCAAAATGCGAATTAAATTGGTTTTGCCTGGCGAGCCAACAGGCAGGCCCGCCGTAATGACAATCCGGTCCCCGGCTTTGGCAAATTCGTCGATCCTGACCTGATGCAGGGCGATTTCAGCCATATCCGACATATCGCGGGCATCCGGGGTGCGGACCGAATGAACCCCCCATAAAAGCACAAGTCGGCGCGAGACATCTTCCCCCGGAGTCAGTGCAATAATCGGCGCATGCGGGCGTTCGCGGGCAATCCGTAAAGCCGTGGAGCCTGAAGAGGTATAGGCGACAATCGCACTGGCGGGCAAAGTTTCTGCCATCTGGCGGGCGGCACTGGAGATCGCATCGGGTGTGGTTGACAAGGCCGGGCTGCGCCGGGCTGCCAGGGTTTTCCAATATTCGGGGTCTTCCTGAACGGTGGTGATAATCCGCTGCATCATCGCGACACTTTCAACCGGATAGGAACCGGCTGCTGATTCAGCTGATAAAGTCACGGCATCTGCGCCATTATAAACAGCCGTTGCCACATCTGAAGATTCAGCGCGGGTCGGCACAGGCCGTTCGACCATCGAATCCAGCATCTGGGTGGCAACAACCACAGGACGGCCCTGAGCGCGGCAGCAGGAAATAATCCGCCGTTGCTGCACAGGAACCGACTCAGGCGGCATTTCAACGCCAAGATCGCCACGGGCAACCATAATCCCGTCTGATTCGCGCACGATATCCTCCAGCGCATCAAGCGCAGACGGTTTTTCCAGTTTGGAGATCACCCAGGCCTGTCCGTTGATCAATTCGCGGGCTTCACGGACATCTTCAACCCGTTGCACAAAGCTGAGCGCAATCCATTCAACGCCTTGGGCCAGCGCAAAGGCAAGATCGCTGCGGTCTTTCTCTGTGATGGCAGAAAGCGGCAGAATAACTGACGGGACATTGACCCCTTTTTGATTAGACAACGGGCCACCAACCAGAATTTCACATTCAATCCTGGCTTGCTCTGTATCCTCTTCGTCTGGCGGGGTGATTTTTTTAGCTTTCAGCCGTAACCGTCCGTCATCCAGCAGCAGTTCATTGCCAGGCTTCAGGGCGCGAAAAATTTCAACATGCGGCAGTTGCACGCGCTCTTTTGTGCCGGGGGCCGGGTCCATATCAAAACAAAAGCTGTCTCCAGTCTCCAGCATGACCGAACCCTCCTCAAACCGTCCAACCCGCAGCTTCGGGCCTTGCAAATCAGCAATAATGGCGATGGGACGACCTGATTCGCGCTCTAAATTGCGAATATGGTCAATACGCTCGGCCTGTTCCTGATGGGTGCCGTGCGAAAAATTAAGCCGGAACACATCAGCCCCTGCTTCATATAAAGCCTTGATCGTGTCCGGCTTTGACGAGGCTGGCCCCAAGGTTGCAACAATTTTTGTGGCATGACGACGATTCATAATGATTAAGCCTACTATAGAGGACTCAATGAATCAAAGATAAATAGAGACAAGAGGCTTTAAACCTCTTATAGCTTTTGCATGACCAAGCCACTTGTTATCCACTGGTTTCGCCGGGATTTACGCCTGTCCGACAATCCGGCCCTTTATCAGGCTGCCGCGCATGGAAAAGATATAGAGGCCGAAGTCTTTCCAATCTATATTCTACAGGACCAACCATCCGGCCCGGACGATTCCAATTACAGCCAGTCCATCGGATCCGTCAGTCGCTGGGGGCTCTATCACAGTCTGAAAACCCTTGATGATTCGCTGGGCGGGAAATTATCGGTCTATAAAGGCGACCCTCTGTCTATTTTGTCGCATCTGATTGATCGCTATCCGGTTAAAGCCGTTTATTGGAACCGCCGCTATGAACCGGCGCATATTGCCTGTGATCGCACCATCAAAGAATCGCTGAAAGTACCCGCCCATAGCTATAACGGCTCTTTATTATGGGAACCCTGGACCATCAAAAACGGCAGCAATGAAGCCTATAAAGTCTTTACCCCTTTTTACCGCAAAGGCTGCTTGAACGCACCGCCGCCGCGCCAGCCCCTGCCTGCGCCAGAACCTGTCGGATTCTTTGCAGATGCTGAAAGTAACCAGACGATTGACCAGCTTGGCCTTTTGCCAAACATCCGCTGGGACACGAAACTGGCCCCGCATTGGTCAATGGGGGAAGAAGCTGCGCACAAGCGTCTGGAGATATTCCTCAATCAAGGTCTTGGAAATTATAAGGAAGGGCGTAATTTTCCAGCAAAACCTTTTACTTCCCGGCTATCCCCTTATCTGCATTTTGGCAATATATCGCCGAATCAAGCCTGGTATGCCGCGCGCTCAATCGGCGATAACCCTGATATTGACTGCTTTTGTTCAGAACTGGGCTGGCGCGAATTTTCCTATAGCCAGCTCTTCCATCACCCGGGCCTCCCTCATGAGAATTGGCAGAAGAAATTTGACCGCTTCCCCTGGTTGCAGCCGGATAATGATCCCCGAAAAGCGGCTCTGAAAGCCTGGCAAACCGGGCAAACCGGGATTCCTCTGGTTGATGCCGGAATGCGCGAGCTCTGGCAAACCGGCTATATGCATAACCGGGTGCGCATGGTGACCGGCTCTTTTCTGGTCAAAAACCTGCTTTTGCATTGGTGGCACGGGGCTAAATGGTTCTGGGACTGCCTGCTGGATGCCGATATGGCCAATAACAGCGCAGGATGGCAGTGGGTCGCCGGGTCCGGCTGCGATGCTGCCCCTTATTTTCGTATCTTCAATCCGGTCACTCAGGGGCAGAGGTTTGACCCGGATGGAGACTATACCCGCAGCTTTGTCCCGGAACTGGCAAAACTGCCTACGCGCTATTTGTTCGATCCCTGGACAGCCCCTGCGTCTATCCTCAAGCAAGCCGGGGTTGTTTTAGGTGAAACCTATCCCGCGCCTTGTGTTGATCTTGCCCTGTCGCGCCAGCAGGCGTTAAAGGCCCTAGAAGTCACGCGCTTTATACAATAAGCCACACGCTCTATATAATCTGTACCCGAATCGTCTTAACAGGGTTGCTGTGAAGGCCGGTTGACCCGTTGTCCGAATATTCCTACATCATGGCACCTTTATTGGGGGCTAGGGAGATTTCTATGAGTCAAAAAATTCTTGTGACAGGCGGGGCTGGCTATATCGGAGGAATTTTAAGCGACTGTCTGCTGCAAGCAGGGTATCATGTGACCGTGATCGACAATTTTATGTATCGGCAGGCCAGCCTTGGACATCTTTGCGCGCACCCGAACTTTGAACTGATCGAAGGCGATATCCGCAAGCCCGATGTTCTAAAACCCGCCTTGCGCTCGGCTGATGTGATCATCCCGCTTGCCGCCTATGTGGGGGCGCCGCTTTGTATGCGCGATCCCGTCGGCGCAACCAGCGTTAATCGTGATGCCGCCCTTTTACTTTTTTCGCTGTTGCATAAGGATCAGGCGGTTTTGATGCCAACCACCAATAGTGCCTATGGCAGTGGCGCACCCGGTGAAGTGTTTGATGAAACATCGCCGCTTAAACCGATCTCGCTCTATGCCCGTGAAAAAGTGGAAGTCGAAAATGCGCTTATGGACCATGAAAACGCGATAAGCTTCCGCCTGGCCACGGTTTTTGGCATGGCCCCGCGTATGCGGCTTGATCTGCTGGTCAATGACTTCACCTGGCGCGCGTTGAATGACCGCTTTATCGTGGTGTTTGAAGGCAGTTTTAAACGCAATTACCTGCATGTGCGTGATGTTGCTGCGGCCTTTATGCACGGGATCAAAAATTTTAATGACATGCGTGGGAATATTTATAATGTCGGGCTTTCTGATGCCAATCTTTCAAAGATCGAATTGTGCCAGCGCATTCAAAAGCAGGTCCCGGATTTCTTTTATCACGAGGCTCCGCTTGCCAAAGACCCTGATCAGCGGAATTATATTGTCTCAAATGATAAAATCAGTGCCACCGGGTTTCTGCCCGCCTATAGTCTGGATGACGGCATCCGCGAATTGATCAAGGGATTCGCCATGCTGCGCCCCCACCAGCACCGCAACGCCTGATATGCCGTCTTCTTCTGTGCGCTTCCCGCCTATACGTTTATGGGCTCAACGCTCCGAGGCCATGTTCAATGCCGACCATTATGCTTTTTTGCGCGACAGTTTTACAGCGGCCGGATACAGTGACTTTTCAATCTCGCCGCACCCGCGCGATGATGCACTTAATCTGGTCATCGAATATTTCCCGCCGCATAAACGCCCGGTTTATTGGGACTATTTTGAAGCAAAAGGAAAGCGGATCGGCATTATTATGACCGAACATATTGACTGGCAGGATGGCAATATCCTGTTTCATGGCCGCCCGCTGGATGCAGAAGATAATTATCTGACAAATAAATCCAAATATGACCGGATCAAGGGGATTCAGTCGCTGCTGGAAGTCACTGCCTGCTATCTTCGGCTTGGCGAATTGCCAGAACTCAAGAATTATCCAGAAATCTTCCCGGGCCCTGTCCTCTATCCTCTGCCCTATCCGGCAATCAATCCGGTCTCTCGCAGGCAGACCGGCCAAGCGGAAGGATATGATTTTGATCTGGCTTTTGTCGGCTTTATGACCGATTATCGTGAAGAGGTGACCGCGCAGCTAAAGAAGCATTTTCATGTTGGGGCGCACCGACGCACATTGTCCCGCCATCAGCGCGATGCATTTCACAGCCGGGCAAAAATTGTGCTGAATATCCCGCAACGTCCAGACTGGCTCTGGCCATCTCCCCTACGGATTTATGCCGCTTTGCGGGCCCAGCGTGGCACCATCCATATCGGGGCTAATCCAATTGGAGTCAGCCCGCAATTTTGCGCGGTTGTCCCTCCTGAAGAAGAAACATTGGAAAAGCAGCTAAGGGAATGGATCGAAAACCCGACCGGCTTTTATAAGGATTGTCTGGATTGCTATAATAAATTTATCCAGTCCAAAGAAAACGGCACATTCCCCCATCATATTTTTGAAGAATGGGCTCAAGCTGAGTTATAGAATGAATTGAGTTATATGATCGATAAGCACTTTCGCCAAATTGCAGTATATGCCCTGATCGCTGTCCCGAGCCTTTTGGTGATCGGGCGCGGGCTTGGTGATGCGGCAATCAGTCTAATTGCTGTTTTATTTCTGATCCGCAGTTTCCAGACCCGCGATTTTTCCTGGCTCCAGCAAACTTGGGTCAAAGCCTTTTTACTGCTATGGGTCTATTTGATCGTGCGCGCCGTTTTTGCCGAAGACCCGCTGGCGGCTCTTGGCCGGGCTTTGCCCTTTGGTCGCTATGGTGTTTTCGCTGCCGCCCTTGCCGGATGGCTGCTGAAGGAATCTGCCGAACAAAACAGGCTGGAGTCGCCGCTTCTGCTTGGGCTGGCTTTGCCGGTTGGTTTGCTCAGCCTGGATGGTTTTGTGCAATTTGCCTTTCATATTGATATATTGGGTCAGTCTGTTGCTGCCGATAGTTTGCGGATAAAAGGCCCCTTTTCTATGCCCCGACTCGGCCATAGCTTATTGCCGTTTGCTTTGCCGCTGGTCCTGGTTTTGATTGCTCAAATAAAGCTAACGGGGGAAGGATGGCGGCAAAAAATAGCCCGGCCTTTTATGCTTTATATGCTTGCGACGGTGCCGCTTGGTATCATCCTGATTAGCGGGGACCGGACTCCTCTGGTTCTGACAATTATCGGACTCGGGCTGATTTTCCTGATCAGTCATGCGGCGATTCGCTGGCGGCTGTTTATTCTGGGACTGATCGGCTGTGTTTTAATGGGAACGATTTTTCTGACCCAACCCCGGGTGTTGGAACGTCAGTTTTTCTCAACCGTATCCGCGCTGACCAATGCCAGCAGCTTTGACTATTTTCGGGTTTGGCAGGACGGTTTCCAGATGGTCAAAGAAAATCCTGTTTTCGGGGTTGGCCCGCGTCACTACCGGATTGAATGTAAAAAACCTGAATTTCAGGCGCGGTCCTGCAATATGCATCCGCATAATATTTATCTTGAACTTGCCAGCGAAGGCGGGCTTGTTGGCCTTGTCCTGATGCTGGCCTTGGCTGGATCCCTTGCCAAAGCCGCCTTTACCGGCTTTCCCCTTTGGCGAAGCGACGGGCTACGGTTGGGATTACTGAGTGTTGTGCTGATCTATCTCTGGCCATTGATTGGCGGACCCGGCTTTTTTGCCAACTGGCATATGATCCCCTTCTGGGCAGCTTTTGGCTGGCTACTGGCGCTTCACACAACGCCGCCGGGCTCAAACCAGCGCACACTCAGGCTTCAGCGAATGTCGCACGGGTGAATAAATTTCGGCAGTTTTGGGTGGTTGCCTGTGCGATATCTTCAAAAGACAGGCCTTTGATCTCGGCCAAAGCACGGGCTGTATGAACGACATAAGCCGGTTCATTCGGTTTTCCGCGCATGGGAACCGGGGCCAGATAGGGTGAATCGGTTTCAAGCAGTATTTGTTCAAGCGGTGCAGCCTTGGCAATTTCGCGCAATTCATCGGCTTTTTTAAAGGTTAAAACCCCTGAGAAAGAAATATACATGCCATGTTTAAAGGCGCAGGCAGCCAGCTCTGCACTGCCGGTAAAACAATGGATAAGCCCGGAGAACGGAGCTTCCTGCTGGGCATCGGTTAACATATGAATCATATCGTCATCGGCATCACGGCAATGAATGACAAGCGGCAGATCAAATTGCCGGGCCCAGTCAATATGCTGCAAGAAACTGCGCCGCTGATCTCCTGCATCCGAATGATTATAATAATAATCAAGACCGGTTTCGCCAATGCCAACCACCTTTGGATGGCTCAATAAACCGTTGATATTGTTCTGTTTTGCTTCTTCCTTGCCGGATTGCTCAAAGGCGACAAAATCACTGGTGGCCTGATGAGGATGGCAACCCACCGTGGCAAACACGTCCTTAAATCGCCCGGCGATCTCCAGAATCTTGTCTGCCTCTGCCAATTTCGTGCTGATCGTGACAACACCCTTGATTCCTTGCGCGTTTGCATGTTCAATAACTTGAGAAAGGTCTCTTCCCTCCCGCTCCAGATAATCAAGATGACAATGGCTGTCGATAAGCATCAGGACATAACTTTCTTTATAGGATAACTGAAGGTTTCGGCACACTTCTTGCCTAGAGGTATAACAACTCTTGCTTTTTAGCAAGAATTGGGTTTATGACACTCTGATACTCTGGTATTTTTTCTATGCAAAAGACTGGACGCAAAAGCATGAATCTGACCAGTTGCGGGTATGATTAGAAAAATGCATCAATCTTTCCTGCGCAAATATATTGATTCTGGGCATATTGATTCTGGGCATATATCTAAAGTGCCGGGAAGACGGAATATGCTTTTGAAGAGCGTGAAGACATTCTCTATTCTTGCGGCCGTTGGGCTGGCATCGGCCTGTGCGACATCGGATGCTGTTATGGAGGATTTGCGCGGTGCGGCCGAATGGACGGGATTGACGGCTCCCAATGCATCCCAGTCTATGGAGCCGATGAGTGCTGGAGGCCAGATGGATATGGGCGGGCAAATGAGTGCGGGGGGGCAAATGGGCCCTGCTTCTTCGATAAACCAGATGGGGCAGCAAACTTTGTTTGCAGATCAGCCGACTCCGCTGAGTGCCGGGGACAAATTTGTTTTCGATAATCCAGAAATTACCTGGCAAGTGCTGGGCCGCAACGGGAACACGATTTTCTGGAGAGCGGACAATGGCGATACGCAGGTTACAGACAGCAATCCGATCTTGCCAACGCTGGAGTGGAAAAGTCAGGGACGTGGAACCGGCAAGCGGGTTATAACCGGTCTTTCCGGTCAAATGTTTCCGCTGGAAATTGGCAAGAGTGTGTCTTTCCGGTCAGCGGTCACCACGGACAAGCCGCCTTATTCCTGGGAGTTCACCTGGCAATGTACGACAACTGCGCAAAGGCAGATAAATACGCCTTTGCTTGGGACGATTGATGCGTTTGAGATTGTCTGTGGTCGCCAGGGGCAGGACGAGCTGGTTTTTTACTATTCGCCTGAAGTTGGTCACTATGTGCGGATGGAAGCCAGCGGCGCCGATGGCTATGGACGGACGATTCGTAATTTGATTGCCTATAGCCGGGCCGGATCAAGCATGGGCGATACGATTGCAAATCAAGCACCTACAAACCCGATGTCCGCAAGCCAGATGACAGGGGCTGGCCAAATGACTGGCAGTGGAATGAATGGACAGCCAATGCCGTCAATTCAATCCAGTATGGGACAAACAGGCGGTATGGCAGGCGGTATGGTCGGTAATGCGGGGCAGCCAATGATGCAAAATGCCCCGGTTGCCCCGGTTGAATCCAGCACAGCCAGTCTTTTCCCGTCAGAAATGCCTGCAGGAAGTGACATGCAGCGTATGGCAACGGGTGAAGCTACCCCGCTTTTCCCGAATGCGAACACGCAGACTCCTGGCAACCAGTCATTAGGTCTGCAACAAGGCGCGACCGGTTTATTGGCGGGTACGATGGACGGAATGGGTCAAGCTCCTGAACCTTCGGCACAAGGTGCATTTACGACTCCGCCGGGGTTTGATTTCGGGCTTGGCGATAATTTGAGCCTTGCCGCACCGCCACGGGTTAATCTGTTTGACCCCGAAGCGTCGGAGCCTGCGCCGCTGCCAGCCGATCCCTTTGAGGCCGCACCTGAACCATCACAAGGACAATTATTCAATAATAATAATCTTTCGCTGACGGGTGGCGAGATCATGGTCCATCTTGCGTCCTATCGCCGCTATGCGAATGCCGAGCGGGGATGGTCACGACTCAACCAGCTTTATTCCGATATATTAAGCGGAATGAGTCCGGTTATTCGTGAAGTTAACTTGCCTGAAAAAGGGGTTTTCCAACGTCTTTTTGCTGGACCGGTTGCCTCTGACACGCAGGCGCGTGATCTATGTAGCCGCTTGCAGGCCCGAGGAGCTTACTGCGCGGTTATGCGATGATAGGGCCGATTCGTTTCTGTAAGTTTCTTTCTTTCTTTTTGTTGAGTATCATCCTGGCTGGCTGGTTTATTCTTCCAGGCGGGGGGTATTCTTCGGCTTTTGCGCAAACCGACCTTTCTTCTCCACGCTTGCCAGAAGAGCCGCCAACGCTGGTTGTGCTGATGTATCACCGGGTTGGCGACGGACGCTATCCAAGTACCAATATCTCTGTTGAGCGGCTTGTCGCCCATATCGACCAAATCAGGGAATCTGGCGGACTCATTGTTTCCTTGCGCCAGGGTCTTGATATTTTGTCCGCTTTCATGGGGCCTGATCCTGAAAGTCAGATGGCAGCAGCTAAACTGTCTCCTGATACCGCTGGCGTGCTGGCGCGTCTGGCGAGTGAGGGCGGACCACTGGTTGCGGTGACCATAGACGATGCCTATCAGTCGGTTTTTAATAATGCCTGGCCGGTGTTTAAAGCCCGGGAGATTCCTTTCACACTTTTTGTGTCCACGGGCTTGAGTGATTCGGGGGCTGCAGATTATATGACCTGGGCGCAGCTCCGGGTTTTAAGCGAATCACCCCTGGTCAGTTTTGGCGGGCATGCGCATAATCACGGGCATATGGCAAATATGAAGCCGGAAACGGCGCGTTCTGATATCGCCTTATCCCAGAAACGTCTGCAGGAAGAGCTTGGGGTTTCAACGGATATTTTTGCCTATCCCTACGGTGAAATAAGCCTGTCCCTGATGCAAACCGTTGAAGACGCGGGCTATCTTTATGCCTTTGGCCAGCATTCTGGTGCCATCGGTCTTTTGGACTTGCAGGATGGCTGGACACGCCACACCCTTCCCCGGTTTCCGCTCAGTGAAAATTTTGGCGATGATGAGCGTCTGCGGACGATTCTGTCAACCCGCCCGTTTCCTGCACAAGACCGGCTGCCAAAAAACCTGACTATCGGGATCGCAGAGGGAGACAACCCGCCTGCTTTTGGCTTTACAATTCGTCCGTCTGCGGGGGCTGAGGACCTTAATCTGGAGCGATTGCGCTGTTATGTTTCTGGCGGCAATATGATCAGACAAACCCAGCTTTTTGCAGACCGGGTTGAAATTCGCTTTGAGGAGGCTTTTGATTCGGGCCGTACACGCATTAACTGTACAGTCCCGGCTTCTGGCGGCGGGTGGCACTGGCTGGGCACCCAGTTTTATCGCCCGCCTGCTTCAAATTAAACCCTTTCAATCAGCAACTTATCCAGTTTGCTTGATTTTGAGCGGGTAAACCCTGCACAGGGTTCAGGCGGGGCAGATTCAATTCTTTCATAAAAAATCAATATAATGTGTTATTTCTATTGCGCAGTCACAATATATGCCCTATATAGGGATTGTGGTTGGGGGCAGCATATATGATTTTTATCATATGTGATTTCATTCTTGTCTCTCCAGCAAACCGATATTGCCACTGCGCGATATCGCCCGTCAAAATATGTTCTGCCAGATAAAGCAATTTGTCACACAAGTAACCTGTTCCCGAAAGTAACGTTTAAGTATAAGGTGGTGCGTAAAAATGAAAGTGCGCAAAAATAAAGACGCGTAAAAATAAAGGAACAGGCCAATCTGTGTGGCGCATTGATCATCAAAAGATAACGGTACCCGCAAGATCGAGACCCCGGAAAGCTAAGTCCCCGGAAAGTCAAGAAAAGCTGTCCATTCAAAAGAGAGGTTTATGATGAAAATTCAACGCCATTTCACCAAAGGGAAAAAGTCGCCCTATGACGGGATTTCATTCAAGCGGGTGCGTGCAGAGATTCGCAATCACTCAGGCGATGCAATTTTTGTCCAGGATAATATTGAAACCCCTGAAGACTGGTCACAAAATGCGGTTGATATTGTTGCGCAGAAATATTTGCGCAAGCGCGGCATTGCGACCCGGCTGAAGCCGGTTGCTGAAAAAGGCGTGCCTGCCTGGCTGCACCGCCATGTCCCGGATACAAAAGCCCTGGAAAACCTGCCGGAAGACGAACGGCAAAAGCCCGAAGACAGTTTTCGCGCTTTATGTGATCGCATGGCAGGCACCTGGACCTATTGGGGCTGGAAAGGCGGCTATTTTGACAGTGAATCAGATGCCAAAGCCTATTTTGATGAAATGCGCTTTATGCTGATCAGTCAGCGGGCCGCTCCAAACAGCCCGCAATGGTTTAACACCGGCCTCCATTGGGCCTATGGAATTGACGGACCTGGACAGGGCCATTCCTATATTGACCCTGATGGAGAGGTCTTGCGGGCTTCGACCTCGGCCTATGAGCGGCCGCAGCCTCATGCCTGTTTTATTCAGTCAGTCAGCGATGATCTGGTCAATGATCAGGGAATCATGGACCTCTGGGTCCGCGAAGCCCGGCTGTTTAAATATGGCTCCGGCACCGGCAGCAATTTTTCAAGCCTGCGGGGATCAGGCGAGCCCTTGTCTGGCGGTGGCCGGTCCTCGGGATTGATGAGTTTCCTTAAAATAGGCGACCGCGCAGCCGGTGCAATCAAATCCGGCGGCACCACACGCCGGGCCGCAAAAATGGTCGTGGTTGATGTTGACCATCCCGATATTGAAGAATTTATCGGCTGGAAAGTCCGTGAAGAGCAGAAAGTTGCGGCACTGGTTTCCGGGTCAAAATCCATGCAGCATCATGCAGATGCGATTATGGCTTCAACACGCAGCCCGGAAGCGCAGAAACTGTCCACCGATGATCGCTTCCGCCCTGACCGCAATAATGCACTGGCACAAGCGATTTTGGCGGCCCTGTCTGCCAATGTGCCTGATGTATTGATTCGCCAGATATTGGACCTCGCTCGCCAGGGCTCTGTCAAAATTGACCTTCCTGCCCTGAATACCGACTGGGACAGCGAAGGCTATGGCACGGTCTCTGGCCAAAACAGCAATAATTCTGTGCGGGTGACCAACGAATTTCTAAAGGCGGTGGAAAAGGGCGGCGACTGGACCTTGACCAACCGCACCGACGGCAGCACAGCCAAAACCGTTAAAGCCAATGATCTTTGGCTGAAAATCGGCGAATCTGCCTGGGCCTCTGCTGATCCGGGGCTGCAATTCGATACAACCATCAATGACTGGCATACCTGCCCGCAATCAGGCCGGATCAATGCCTCCAACCCCTGTTCAGAATATATGTTTCTGGATGATACAGCCTGTAATCTGGCCTCCCTTAACCTGATCAAATTTATCAATGAAAAGGGCGTTTTTGATATCAAGGCCTATTCCCATGCGACCAGACTCTGGACGCTGACTCTGGAAATTTCAGTGGCGATGGCACAATTCCCCTCGCCACGCATTGCCGAACTCTCCTATCGCTACCGGACTCTTGGCCTTGGCTACGCCAATCTGGGGGGGCTTCTGATGGCACTGGCTCTCCCGTATGACAGCCGTGAAGGGCGGGCCCTCGCCGCTGCCTTGAGTGGGCTGCTGACAGGCGTTTCGTATCAGACATCTGCTGAAATGGCTGGTGAACTCGGGGCTTTTCCCGGATTTGAAAATAACCGCACAGATATGCTCCGCGTGATGCATAACCATCTGACGGCGGTAAAAGGTCAATCCGATGGCTATAAGGGACTTGGTGTTTTGCCGGTTCCGCTGGATCATCAAGCTGTCCCGCAGCCCGATATTGCGACAGCAGCTGTTAAATCCTTTGAACAGGCCTATGTGCTGGGGCAAAAGAACGGCTACCGCAATGCTCAGGTTTCGGTGGTGGCGCCAACCGGTACCATTGGCTTTGCGATGGACTGCGATACAACCGGGGTTGAGCCGGACTATATGCTGGTTAAAACGAAAAAACTGGCCGGAGGCGGCGATTTAAAGATTATCAACCAGCAAGTCCCGGTTGCGTTAAAGCGGCTGGGATATTCGCCGGAGCAGATTGAAAAGATCGTTGTTTACACCCGGGGGCATGGCAATCTGGATAATGCGCCCTCCATCAACCCGGCCAGTCTGGACGTCTTTGGCTTTGGGCCGGAGCAATGGGAACGTCTTGCGCCGGTTTTAACAAATTGTTTCCATATTGTTTTTGCCTTTAATGTCTGGTCGCTTGGTGAGGATTTTATGCGTTCACTGAATGTGCCAGAGCATCTTATCCATAACCGAGGCTTCAACCTGCTTGAGTTTCTGGGATTCGACCGGGCTGCGATTGATGCGGCCAATCAATATTGCTGCGGGACGTTAACGGTTGAAGGGGCCCCGGAGCTTGACCCTGCGCATCTGCCGGTGTTTGACTGTGCAAATCTGTGCGGAGAAAAGGGAACGCGCTTTTTAAGTCCTGAAAGCCATATTTTGATGATGGCAGCGGTTCAGCCTTTCATCACGGGTTCTATCTCCAAGACCATCAATATGCCTGCGTCCTCGACGATTGAGGATTGTTTGGCGGCTTATAAAATGTCCTGGGAGCTGGGTTTGAAGTCCAATGCGCTCTATCGTGATTGTTCAAAACTGTCACAGCCGCTGGGCTCTGGCCTTTCGGTGCTGGCCGGAGTCAATATAGAAGCTCTGCGTGCTGAAAAAGAGGACGATACCACCCGTGCTGAAACCCGGCCAGTTGAAGCTGCTACCCGTACAGTTGCCGCGCCCGCACATGACCGCCGTGGACGGCGGGAGAGACTTCCAGACCGGCGCACGGGCTATACCCAGAAAGCTGTGGTAGGCTCCAACAAGGTCTATATCCATACCGGAGAATATGAAGACGGTCGGCTGGGTGAAATTTTCCTTGATATGCACAAAGAAGGGGCTGCTTTCAGATCGGTGATGAATAATTTTGCCATTGCCATCTCGATAGGTCTTCAATACGGGGTGCCGCTTGAAGAATTTGTTGAAGCCTTTACCTTCACCCGGTTCGAGCCCGCCGGCTTTGTCAAAGGCCATGACAAAATCAAGAATGCGCTGAGCGTTATTGACTATATTTTCCGTGATCTGGGGATTTCCTATCTGGGGCGTAACGAGCTTGCGCATACAACGGCAAGCGACAAAAGCGCGGTGCGTTTCCAGACAGATGTTGGAGAGCAGACACCTGCAACGCCGCCCACCTATCGGGGTCCAATAAGTCAAAAGGCTGCAAACCAGAATCCGCCAGCCAATGCAAAAGGTGCTGATGCCAGCCCTGCCGGGAAGTCCTCAGTTGATTCGGATGATCCGAACAGCAGTGTTATTTCTCCTTCCGGGACGGTAACTGGTCAGGCCGCAGCAGAATCATCAACAGAATCACCATCAGCAGAATCCGCACAGCAGGAAATGCAGGTTACGGATATGGCTCGCCTGATGGGATTTGAAGGGGAATATTGCACAGCTTGCGGCAGTATGTCGATGGTCCGCAATGGCACCTGCCTGAAATGTGTGACCTGCGGAGAAACCAGCGGCTGCTCCTGATCAGCGCAGGTTTCTGGCTTACCAACAGCGAGGGTTTAAGCCAGTAAAGGTTTTAACCAGGCACCGGTTGCTGATTGCTCATGCTTTTTGGCGATAGCCTCGGGTGGGCCTTCAGCAACCACATAGCCGCCGTTGGTACCACCTCCAGGGCCAAGATCAACGACCCAGTCTGCCGTCTTGATCACTTCAAGATTATGTTCGATCACCACAACGCTATTCCCCGCCTCCACCAGCTCATGCAAAACCTCAAGCAATTTGCGGACATCCTCAAAATGCAGGCCGGTGGTTGGCTCATCCAGAATATAAAGGGTGCGCCCGGTTGCCTGACGCGACAGTTCCTTTGAAAGTTTAATGCGCTGGGCCTCCCCGCCCGACAAAGTGGTCGCCGACTGGCCAATATGGATATAGCCCAGCCCGACTCGTTCCAGCGTTTTCAATTTATCCCGAATTTGCGGGGCGGCTTTAAAGAATGCCGCGCCTTCTTCAACCGTCATATCCAGAATATCAGCAATCGACTTGCCTCGATAAGTGACTTCAAGCGTTTCCCGGCCATAGCGTTTGCCTTTGCATTGGTCGCATTGCACATAGATATCGGGCAGAAAATGCATCTCGATCTTGATCAAGCCATCGCCCTGACAGATTTCACAGCGACCGCCCTTTACATTAAAGCTGAAACGACCGGGCGCATAGCCCCGGGCCTTGGCCTCCGGCAAAGCAGCAAACCATTCCCGGATCGGGCTGAATGTGCCGGTATAGGTTGCCGGGTTGGAGCGCGGGGTGCGGCCAATCGGCGACTGGTTAATATCAATAATCTTGTCAAGATAATGAATCCCGGTGATTTTATCATGCGCACCGGGTTGTGTGCGGGCCCCCATCAGTTGGCGCGACAGACTTTGTTGAAGCGTTTCAATAATCAGGCTGGACTTGCCAGAACCTGAAACCCCGGTAACGCAGGTTAAAACGCCAAGCGGAATATCAACCGTGACATTTTGCAGATTATTGGCCTGTGCGCCATGGATCGTCAGTTTTTGCCCGCGCGAGGGCTTGCGCCGCTTTTTAGGAATCGGGATGGATTTTTCGCCAGTGAGATATTGCCCGGTTAAACTTTCCTTGCAGTCAAAAATTTTGTCCGGTGTTCCGGCTGCGACCACATGTCCGCCGTGCATTCCGGCCCCGGGTCCCATATCAACCAGATAATCGGCCTGGCGAATGGCATCTTCATCATGTTCAACCACCACCACCGTATTGCCAAGATCGCGCAATCGCTTCAGGGTTCTCAGCAACCGCTCATTATCGCGCTGATGTAGCCCGATAGAAGGTTCATCCAGTACATAAAGCACCCCGGTCAGGCCCGACCCGATCTGGGAGGCCAGGCGAATACGCTGGCTTTCGCCCCCGGACAGAGTGCCACTGGCACGCGACAGGGTGAGATAATCCAGCCCGACATTATTTAGAAACCCCAACCGTTCGTTGATTTCTTTTAAGATGCGTTCGGCAATTTCCTTTTGTTTTTTACCAAGGTGCTGCGGCAATTCGTCAAACCATTGATAGGCATCGGCAATCGAAAAGGCGGCGGCTTCGCCAATATGCAAGCCCCCCAGTTTGACGGCCAGAGCCTCGGGTTTCAAGCGATGTCCCCCGCAAGCATCGCACGGAGTTGCCATTTGATACTTTGCCAGTTCATCGCGCGACCATTGCGAATCGGTCTCCCGATAGCGTCGCTCCATATTCGGGATTAGCCCTTCAAAGGGTCGTTTCATGCTCCGCTTATATTTGCCGGTATCAAAATGGAAAGTAATGGCGGTGCGGGTTCCATGGAAGATTGCTTGCTTGATCGTATCGGATAAATCCCGAAACCGGGTGTCCAGCGTGAAGTTGAAATGATCGGCCAGAGCCTCAAGCGTTTGCCGATAATAGGGAGACAGCGAAGAAGCCCAGGGTGCAATCGCGCCATCTATCAGTGTTTTTGAGTGGTCTGGCACAATCAGATCGGGAGAAAAGCGCATATCGGTGCCAAGTCCGCCGCATTGGGGGCAGGCCCCGAATGGATTGTTAAAGGAGAACAGGCGCGGTTCAATTTCCGAGATGGTAAAGCCGGAAACCGGGCAGGCAAATTTGGCAGAGAGCAGGGTGACATCGCCTGTTTC
Organism: Alphaproteobacteria bacterium; assembly: GCA_965229605.1. Lineage (GTDB taxonomy): Bacteria > Pseudomonadota > Alphaproteobacteria > CBDDJK01 > CBDDJK01. The sequence goes on from OZ245892.1 coordinate 595,461, forward strand.
AGCATTTTCAGCTTCCAAAAGTCCGTCAGAGAGATTTAAGGCGGTTTCGACTGAATCGGCCAGACGGCTTTCCTGTCCGGCCCGGGGGATAAAGCGGTCCACCACCACCGAGATCGTATGTTTCAGCTTTTTATTAAGCTCCGGCAGGGTATCGGCTTCATAGAAGGTGCCGTCAATTTTAAAGCGTTGAAAGCCCTGGCGTTTATATTCATTGAGTTCTTTTCGATATTCGCCTTTTCGGCCCCGCACGACAGGGGCAAGCAGGTAAAGCCGGGTGCCTTCACCCATGCTCATGATTTTATCAACCATCTGGGTGACGGACTGGCTTTCGATGGGCAGGCCGGTTGCCGGGGAATAGGGGATTCCTGCACGGGCCCATAAAAGGCGCATGTAGTCGTATATTTCTGTGACGGTCCCGACGGTTGAGCGCGGGTTTCTGGAGGTAGTTTTCTGTTCAATCGAGATTGCTGGCGAGAGCCCGTCAATCTGGTCAACATCGGGTTTTGCCATCATTTCAAGGAACTGGCGGGCATAGGCTGACAGCGATTCAACATAGCGGCGTTGGCCTTCGGCGTAGATGGTGTCAAAAGCCAGCGAAGATTTGCCGGACCCTGACAAGCCAGTGATGACAATCAGCTGGTTGCGGGGCAGATCGAGATCAACATTTTTAAGATTATGTTCGCGGGCACCGCGTATTTCGATTGAACTCATAAAATCCTCGTTATCGTGACATTATATCGGCTGAATGGCCGCCATCACATTTTTGTGAATTGTATCCAGCTGGGTTTCGGAGGTGACTTTATGCCCGAACCGGTCACGGACATAAAAAACATCAACAGCTTTTTCGCCATAGGTGGCAATACGGGCGGTCAGGATTTGTAGCCCGGATTCATGCAAGGCATTGGTCAGCCGGTAAAGCAGGCCCAGATGATCACCGCAGCTGATTTCGATCACGGTTCGGCTGCGGGAGGCATCATTGTCAATCGTGATATGCGGTTTGATCTGTTTGGCAAGGGTTTTCCCGGCGAAAATATGCCGGGTTTGTTTTTGAAGTTCTTTTGCCGGGTCAATCTGTTTCTCGATACAGGTTTCAAGCCTTTTGCCCAGCGATTGATGGCGTGAAAGAGCCTCGTCATGGACCAGAAAACTGTCAATAATCAGCCGGTCTGCCAGGGTGACAATGCGGGCTTCCACCACTGAAATAGACAGGGTGGCAAGCGTCCCGGCAATCTGGGCAAATAACCCGGGGCGGTCTGCGGCACAGACCGTTATCTCTCCAACACCGCTGGCTCCCTCGCCATCACTTTTTGACTGACCAAGCATGATCACCGGTTTCCCGCTCATGTTACGCACTTTGCGCGCCAGTTCTGCTTGTGTGCATAAACGCTCAATATCCGCGCCAAGCAAATAGGCATCGCGTAAACTGTTTAAATGAAAGCTGATATCCTGTTCTGTCCAGTTGGCGGCGGTTAACTGTTCGCTCACCTGATCGCGCAAATCCCGGGCCTGATGACGCAAAGGACTTTCCGATGCACTGTCGCCAGAAATTGCGGCCTCGGTCCGGTAGTAAAGGCTTCTCAGCAGGGTTGCCTTCCAGTTGTTCCAGGTCTTTGGCCCCACCGCCCGGATATCGACAATCGTCAGGCAAAGCAGCATCCGCAAGCGAAGTGGCGACTGCACAAGACTTTGAAAATCGGCAATCGTCTGGGGGTCTTCAAGGTCGCGCTTGGTCGCCGTGCGTGACAGGTCCAGGTGATGCAGAACCAGCCAGGCCACTGTCCGGGTTTCTTCTGCTGTGAGGCCAAAGCGCGGGCCCAGCCGTTCGGCAACGCGTGCGCCCAGTATAGAGTGATCGCCGCCGCGCCCTTTGGCAATATCATGCAGGAAAACCGCAACATAAAGGGCACGGCGCATTGAAATCCGGTCAAAAACCCGGCTTGCCACCGGATGGTCCTCTTTCAACAGGCCCTTTTCAATCTGGTTAAGAATACCGATGGCCCGGATCGTATGTTCGTCTGTGGTATAGACATGATACATATCAAACTGCATCTGGGCGATGACCCGGCCAAAGTCAGGCACAAAACGTCCAAGCAGGCCCGATTCGCTCATCAGGCGCAGGGCCATTTCAGGATATTCATAGGCGCATAAAATATCCAGGAACATCTGATTGGCTTCGGGGTCCTTGCGCATTTTCGCATCAATCCGCTGCAAATTTTTCTTGATCAGGCGAAAGCAATCGGGATGCGGCTCCACCCCGTGCTGTGCGGTTACGCGAAACAGGCGCAGCATATCAATCGGGGTTTGCTGAAATTGATCGGGGGAGGTGGGCAGCAAGCGGCCATGCAGCTGGCGAAACCCGTCGAGACGGCGCGGGCGCAAAACCGGCACAAGGCGACTTTGCCAGCTTTTCTCTCCGCTTGAATGTTCAATGGCGGCCAGAATGGTGCGGGTTAAATCGCCGACCATGCGGGCATTCAGGAAATAGCGTTTCATCAATCGCTCAACCCCGCTGGCCCCGGCATGAAGTGTATAGCCCAGCCGGTCCGCAATAACCGGCTGGGCAGAAAACCCCAGCCGTTCTTCTGCCCGGCCATTCATTGTATGGAGTTCAAAGCGCAGGGTTTGCAGGAATTGATTGGCCTGATTGAAATTTTTGGCATCAATCCTGTCAATCACCTGATTTTCAACTATCTCGTGATTAACTAGGGCCGGAAAGGACGGGGCCCGAAAAGCGGCTCGTGCCAGCCATCCCAGCAGATGGAGATCACGCAAGCCGCCTTTGCCTTCTTTGATATTGGGCTCCAGCAAATAGCGCGAATCGCCAAACTTTGCGTGACGCTCTTCACGCTCGGCCAGTTTTGCTTCAACAAATTGATGCATCCCGCTTTTGGATAATAATTTGACCAGATCACGGATTAACTCATTATAAAGCCCTGAATCTCCGGCTAAAATCCGGGTTTCAAGCATAGCCGTCAACGTCGTCGGGTCCTGGCGGGCCAGCCGGATAGACTCGCCAACCGCGCGGCTGGCCTGACCGACCTTCAGTTTTAAATCCCACATGATATAGAGCATGGATTCGATGATTTGCTCGATCCGCGGGCTTGGTTTGTAATGATGGAGGAAAAGCAGATCAATGTCCGAACAAGGGGCCAGCTCGCTGCGCCCATAGCCTCCGGCGGCGACCATACAAAGGATTTCGCCTTTGGTCGGATTATAGGCCGGATAGACATCATTTGAAAAAAGGTTAAACAGGCTGCCAAGCAGCTGATCCATCAAGAAGCTATGCGAAGCTGCTGCGGCAAGTCCGTCATGCTGTTGATCAAAACGGGCCTGGATTTCTGCCCGTCCGTCCTCAAGGGCTTTTTTCAGGATATCGCGGATTTCACCACCTGCGGCATTGGGATCGCCATGATAATTGGCCAGGGCTGCGCGTAATTCGGTGATCAAGGATTGTGGCGCGATAATCTGGCGATGATCCTTTGGCTGGATGATCGGCAAGGCAGGAATTGGTTTTTCGGAAAGGCCAAGCATGAGGGTTTATATATCCGGGTAAAGGCGACCGGAATTGAGGATATTTGCGGGATCAAGGGCCTGTTTAACGCGTTTGGTCAAGGCAAGAAGGGGGGGCGAGAGTGGCGGGTTCACATAATCGCAGCGGCGCAAATATTCCGGCCCTGTCAGCAGCATTGCGTCCCCGCCCAGATTTTTGACCATGGTTTGTAGTGTGGTCAAAAGCTGCATCGCTTCCGGTTTTTCAGACTCCTCTGGCAGAATAGAAGGAAGCCGGACAAGTATCATGCTCCCGCCCCAGTCAACCAGATAATCTGCAAGCCCAAGGTCTGCGAGTTTTGCACAAAGGTTGGGCAGCTGGCTTAGAGGCAGAAGAATCCGCACAATGGCAGGCGGCACTGACCCTTTTGTTGCCAGCAAGTGACCATCGCGCACCTTCTCCCAAAAAGAGCGGGAGGCCTTTTCTTTATAAATCTCGGCCTGTTCAAAACCAAGATCAGACATGTCTTTTAATAATTTATCTTGTCGTGATTTCAGCGCGGCTTTTGCCGCTTCAATACGAAAGGCCAGGATATCACCTGATTTACCATTGATCCCGGCTTTGATCAGGACCGCGCCACTCAGGGCTTGCATGGTTGAAAGCCGGAAAGCCTGGCTGATGTGATCCGGCGTATGGCTGTCTTTTACCTCAAAGACCAGCGTCGATTGCGTTTCAGCACGCGGCAGAACCTTGACCGTCAAGCGCATCATGGCCGCAAGCGTCCCATAGCTGCCAACCATCAATTTTGGCAGATCATAGCCCGTGACATTTTTAACCACGGCTGCGCCGGACTTAAATTTTTCGCCGCGACCGGTGATGCCTTCAACCGCCAGAATATGATCGCGTGCCGCCCCGGCCTGCGGGCGGCGCGGGCCTGAAAAGCCGGTCATCATGGCCCCTGCCAGCGTTGTTGCTTCCGGGTCCGCACCGGACAGGCGGGCATAATTTGGCGGCTCAAAAGCCAGCATTTGCCCCTTTTCATCCAGTGCAGCCGTGATCAGGGAAAGCGGGGTTGCTGCCCCGGCGATCAGCACAAGCTCGGTTGGCTGATAATCAATGATTCCGGTGAATTTTGACATCGACAAAAGCGTATCATGATCGACCTGCCGCCCGATAGCCTGACGACTGCCGCCGCTTAAAAGACCAAGCGGAGTCTTCGCGTCAAAGGCTTCGGCAATGGCGTCAATCAATTCTTCTTCAGAGTCTGGCTCAAGGATATTCTTCGTCATCGCTTGTTTCATTGATTACGGGCAGGCATTTTATCCCACCGCCAGTTTGTATCCCCACCGGGGATATCTTCAAGGATAATATCTTCATTGGCAAGCCGGTCGCGAATAGAATCTGCCAGTGCGAAATCCCGCTCTGCCTTGGCTGTTTTGCGCTCAGCAATCCATTCGGACAGAGGTTTGCCCTCAATAACAGGCTCTTCTTCTTGCCGATCATCGCCTTTAAGCCAGCTTTCCGGGTCTGCCCCAAGCAAGCCCATCAGAGCGGCTGCGGCTGAAAGCTGGTGCAGATGTTGATCCCGGGTTTTCGAACCCTTGTCAGATTCATTCATGGATTTTCTGGCCATACGGGCCAGCTGGTGCAAGCGGGCCAGCGCACGCGGCGTATTCAGATCATCGGCCAGGGCAGCGGCTATTTCTGGATCAATAGCGGTTTTTTCCGCTTTTTGCATTTGACGAAAGCCGCAATCATAAAACAGGCGATAGAATCCATCCAGTTCGGCTTTTGCGGCTTGCAACCGGTCAAAAGAAAAATCTAAAGGCCGCCGGTAATGGGTTTGCAGCATACAAAGCCGCAAAACTTCGCCCGGATAATTTTCCAGCAAATCACCGACCGTGCGAAAATTACCAAGTGACTTGGCCATTTTTTCGCCATCCACCATGACAAAACCATTATGCAGCCAGTAGCGGGCAAACCGGTCATGGCGGGCTTCTGGCGGATGCACGCACAAGCTTTGGGCAATTTCATTCTGATGATGGGGAAATACCAGGTCAATCCCGCCGCCATGGATATCAAAATCAGGCCCAAGGTGACGGGCCGACATGGCTGAACATTCGATATGCCAGCCGGGTCGCCCAAACCCGAAAGGCGACTCCCAGCCCGGTTCATCCCCGGTGGACGGTTTCCATAAAACAAAATCGGCCAGGTCTTTTTTATAAGGCGCAATTTCAACCCTTGCCCCGGCAATCAGTTCATCGCGCGGCTTCATGGCAAATTCGCCATATTCAGCAAAACTGCCAACCGAAAAAAGCACATGACCTTGATCAACATAGGCATGGTTCTTTTCAATCAGCTGGCTGATATGATCAATCATCTCTGCGATATGATCGGTGGCGCGGGGTTCGTGATCCGGCGATAAACAGCCAAGGGCGGCCGCATCTTCATGAAAAGCTGCGGTGGTTTCTTTGGTCAAACTGCCAATCGCAAGGCCGCGTTCTTTGGCGCGGGCATTTATCTTGTCATCGACATCGGTAATATTGCGGACATAGGTCACCGCAGGATAATAAAGCCGCAACAGACGATAGAGGACATCAAACACCACCAAAGGCCGGGCATTTCCGATATGAATCCGGTCATACACCGTTGGCCCGCAGACATAGAGGCTGATGTGCTTTGGATCACGCGGGATAAACGGAACCGTGGCCCGCTGTCCGGTGTCATGAAAGGAAAGGGGAGGGAGGTCTGCCGTAGCCACTATCGTATGCCACTATTGCTTATATATGAATTACGTGTATGAATTAGGGGCGAATTTGACCGGTGCCGTGGACCTGATATTTAAAGCAGGTCAGCTGCTCGACTCCAATAGGACCGCGGGCATGCATGCGCCCGGTGGCAATGCCGATTTCTGCCCCCATGCCAAATTCGCCGCCATCTGCAAACTGGGTAGAGGCATTATGCATCACAATGGCCGAATCGACCTCGGTCAAAAAGCGGAAGGCTGCGGCCTGATCTTCAGTGATAATCGCATCGGTATGATGAGAACCATAGCGCGCGATATAATCAATCGCTTCATCAAGGCCAGAGACAATTTTAACCGCCAGGATAGCATCCAGATATTCCCGCCCCCAGTCATCAGCTGTTGCGACTTCCATATCCGAAAATAAGGCACAAGACTTTTCATCTCCGCGCAATATACAGCCCTGATCGCGTAAATCCTGCGCGATTTTGGGCAAAAGAACCGGGGCAATGTCCTGATCAATCAGCAAGGCCTCACTTGCCCCACAAATGCCGGTGCGGCGCATCTTGGCATTGACCGCAATATTAAGGGCCTTGTCAGGGTCCGCCGCCTTATGGATATAAAGCTGAACCACGCCTTCTAAATGGGCGAAGACCGGAATCCGGGCCTCGTTCAAAACACGTTCGGTCAGGCTGCGGCCTCCACGCGGAACCAGAACATCAATCACCCCGCGGGCCTGCAACATGGCTCCGACCAGCGCCCGGTCATAAGACGGCACCGCCTGCACGATATTTTCTGGCAATCCGGCTTGCAGCAAGCCTTGACGAATCGCCAACAGGATCGCTTCTTTGGAATGACGGCTATCACGCCCGCCGCGCAAAATCACCGCATTGCCCGATTTGATGCAAAGGGCGGCGGCATCGGCCGCAACATTCGGACGCGATTCAAAAATAACTCCTATAACCCCAAGCGGTGTGCGCACCCGTTCAATCGTCAATCCATTGGGCCGCTCCCATTGATCGGTGACCTGTCCAACCGGATCAGCAAGCTCTGCCACGGCTTCAACCCCGCTGGCAATCGCTTCAAGGCGGCTTTCATCAAGCATAAGCCGGTCAATCTTTGACGGCAGAAGATCGGCTTCCCTGGCAGCCGCAACATCCTTTTGATTGGCCTCAAGGATTGAATCACGGGCCATCCGCAAGGCGGATGCGGCGTTGTTTAAAGCCTGCTGGCGGGTTTGCGTGCTGGCCCGCGCCAGTTCAGCAAAGGCCAGACGGGCCTGCTTGCCGATTGTCTCTATCGTTTGGGTGGCTGATTGTTCAGTCATTATCGTGATCTATTATGTGCGTATAGGGAAAGCTGGCCTCATTAACCATATTTTATCCTATAAAACCAGCCATCATATGCTGCAAATTCTCTATGGGTCCTGACCCTATATCCTGAATGATTCTTTTTGTCAGGTTGTCCCGCACGGCGGCTTGCGGTAAAGAAAGGGTAAATACCCAAAACGACACGCCCACTTATGGCGAACCCTAAAAAATAGATGGTGTAGGCTGTTATTGCTTGCAGGCCATTGTTAATGAGAGAGTGAGATTTATGGCAGATTATATTGCCCTTGAAGGGCTTCAGATTGATTCGCGATTATATGAATTTGTGAATGAGGAGGTTTTGCCGGGCACCGGCTTGCCGTCCAGCCGCTTCTGGAGTGGTTTTGCGGCGATTGTTGAAGAGATGGCCCCGCGCAATGCAGATTTATTGAAGCGGCGAGACCAGCTTCAAGCCTTGATTGATTCCATGTGGAGCGAGAAGCGCACGCAAGGGGCGGTTTTGCAGTTATCAGCTGAGGAGCATGGTGATTTTTTGCGCGGGATTGGCTATATCGTTGCCGAGGGCAAAGCGTTTGAAATTGAAACAGAAAATACTGACCCGGAGATTGCCACACTTTATGGCCCGCAACTGGTTGTGCCGCTGGCCAATGCCCGCTATGCGCTGAATGCGGCAAATGCACGCTGGGGGTCGTTATATGATGCGCTTTATGGCAGCGATGCTATTGCGCTGGAGGGCGATTTGGCCCCTGGAGATGGGTATAATCCGGCGCGTGGCAAGGCGGTTATTGAGTGGGCCCGCGATTTTCTGGATGAAAATGTTCCGCTGACGCAGGGCAGCCATCGTCATGCCACCAATTATCATATTGAACAGGGACGGCTGGTTGCCCTGATTGAAGAAGAAGGGCTGGTGTCACTTAAAAACCCGGATCAATTCATCGGCTATCAAGGATCAGCAAAACATCCAGGCGCGATTATTCTGAAAAATAATGGCCTACATATCATGATCAAAATTGACGCAGACCACCGTGTCGGTCGCCATGATCCGGCTGAAATTGCTGATATTCGCCTGGAAGCAGCCCTGACCACGATCATGGATTGCGAAGATTCGGTGGCGGTTGTTGATGCGGCTGACAAGACGGCTCTTTATCGAAACTGGCTGGGGCTGATGCAGGGCACCCTTGAAGCACAGCTGGATCGCGGGGTGCGAAAACTTGCCCCGGATATTACTATCCTTGATCCTGACGGGGCGCAAAAGCAGCTTAAAGGGCGCAGCCTTATGCTGGTCCGCAATGTCGGCTCGCTAAGCACAACACCGGCTGTCTTGCTGCGCACAGGAGACGAATGCCCTGAAACCATCCTTGATGCTGCGATAACTGCGCTTATTGCCTTGCATGATCTTAAAGGCAACGGGGTCTATCGCAATAGTGCGACTGGATCTGTCTATGTGGTAAAACCAAAAATGCACGGGCCGGAAGAAGTCGGTTTTGCCTGCGATCTCTTTTCGCGGGTCGAAGAACTGATCCGTCTTCCCGCCCATAGCATGAAAATCGGCATTATGGATGAAGAGCGGCGCACCACCCTTAATTTAAAAGAATGTATCCGGGCTGCCCGCCATCGGGTCTTTTTCATCAATACCGGGTTCCTTGATCGCACCGGCGATGAAATTCACACCTGTATGGAAGCTGGTCCGGTGACTCGCAAGGAAGAAATGCGGACACAGGGTTGGATGCAGGCCTATGAAACCCGGAATGTTGATATTGGTCTTGAATGCGGATTTCCGGGCAAGGCACAAATTGGCAAAGGCATGTGGGCGGCACCGGATCAAATGAAGGCGATGCTGGAGAGCAAAAGTGCCCACCCTGAGGCCGGAGCCAATACGGCCTGGGTGCCTTCCCCGACGGCAGCAGTCTTGCATGCAACGCATTATCATAAAGTCTCTGTCCGGGAGCGTCAGAGCGTGATCAAGGAAAGTGGATTGAGGGCGCAGCTTTCTGATCTTCTGATGCCGCCTTTGGCGCAGGATACCAACTGGCCGGAGGAGGATATCCGTTCCGAGCTTGAAAATAACTGCCAGGGATTGCTGGGCTATGTTGTGCGCTGGATTGATCAGGGGATTGGCTGCTCCAAAGTGCCGGATATCAATGATATTGGCTTGATGGAGGACCGGGCGACCTTGCGAATTTCAAGCCAGCATCTGGCGAATTGGCTCCATCACGGCATTGTCAGCAAGGAACAGGTGATGGAGACATTAAAACAGATGGCCCGGGTGGTTGATCAGCAAAATGCAGGCGATCCGGCCTATCGCCCGATGTCAGCAGATTTTGATCACAGTATCGCCTTTCAGGCAGCCTGCGATCTTGTCTTTGACGGGCGTGCGCAGCCGAATGGCTATACGGAGCCGACCCTCCATCGTCGGCGAATAGAATTTAAACAGACTGTATAATCAGCAGGAGAGCGATAAAATTTAGCCGGTTGATTATTCCCGCACTTTGGATATAGTATGAGGCTGTTGTGGGAGCAGGATGGATTATTCTGTCAGCGGATTTATTGAAGATAATATCGTGAGGGGTTTATATAGGGACATGCATGGCAAAACGTGCAAAAGTGCCCTCCAGGGCTGAGACCATCTCTGAAAACAGACAACAGCTTCGCAAGAAGAAATCTGTCAAAAAGACGCAGGGTCAAGGCGATTCTGCCAACAAATCCGCTGTGAGTCAGTCTTCTGCGCCTACCCCGATGCGTGCTTCACCTTCTGCTGCAAAGAAACTGGAGGCAAAAACAAAAAAATCAAAAGAACAAGCTCCAAGTGCACAGGATAGACTGGCCGAGCAAATGAATGCAATGCCCATCAATCCGGCACAGGATTGTTACGGAATTACGGACCCGCGCTTGCAGGCCATCTGTTTTGTCTCTTTACGCGCGCAAGCGGAATCTGTCCGTAACGAAAAATACTCTCAGGCCGCCAATACAATCGGGGCCTGGTTTATCACGGCTGGCGAACAGCTGGCGGCTTTGGGGCCGGACCGGGTCCTCAGCCGGATGTTTGAAACCGATCTGGTTCAGACCATCCCTGATCTCTATCGTCTGTTCCGCATGGCCTGTGATGCCATGCGCCCCTGGGCTCCGCAATCCCCTGAAGCCCAAGCCTTCTTGCGTGCCATCATGTGTAACCCCAAAACCCATCCGCTGGCCGCCGCCGCCGCGATAAGTGATGTCCCGGTCAGTCTTGCCGAACCCTGGCTAACCGTTCTTTATGACCGGCTGATTGCACAACATCCCGATAGCCAGCTTACGGCCCTCTTTTCTGATGTGGCAGCGCACACGCAGTCTATTCATCTGGGCAATGGCCAGCTGATGGCTGCGCGTAAATTGACCTTTGATCATCTGGCCAGACGTTTCCGGCGATTCCTGCCTGATGTAGAAGACAAGAAAAAGTCCGGGCGTGTGGCTTTTCTGGTCGATTCCTTTAACCCGGAGCTTGCCGATCAGGTGCTGCCAGTTTTGCGGCATTTGCGCTCTGAATGCGAAATGGCGATCTATGAACTCGATGAAGGCCGGCCTTTACGCGACCAGCGCGGCTTTATCGGCGTGACCCCCGCACAAATGATGCAGGGGCTGGGGCCTGCCACATTGCCACCCGGCGTTTTAACCGAACTGCGCACGTTAAGCCCTATCTTTAGACGCTTTGACCCCGCACAGACCACCGATGTCCGGGCGCGTGAAATCTTTCGCTCCTTATGCAACTTCCATCCCAATCTGGTGATTGCGCTGGATGCGCCGGGCTCAATCCTGAAAGGGGCCTTGCGCGTGCGCTATCCGGTGATGGACTGGATCGTTTTTGCTTCTCCCGGCATGGCCTTTGGTGGTCATGTTCTGGCAACCTCCAACCCGCAGGAAGCCGAACTTGAAATACGCCAAAGCAGCTTTGCAAGGCTTGATACCGTCTCTATTCTGCCTCTTGCCAAATCACCAGACGAGATTGCTGTGCATCTTTTGGAAGCGATCAAAGCGTCCAGCTAGGGCTCAACCGCGTTATGGCTTTTGATTTCACCCCTCATTGCGCATGCAGATGATGTCCCGTTCGCATCGTTCCTATCATATCAAGACCTTCGGCTGTCAGATGAATGTCTATGATTCAACCCGAATGGCTGATTTATTGAACGAGGCAGGTTACCAGAAAGCTTCCTCGCCGGATGAGGCTGATATCATTATTCTGAACTCCTGCCATATCAGGGAAAAAGCTGCCGAGAAAATCTATTCAGAGGTTGGTCGCCTTTTGCCCTGGAAAAAACAGCGCGATGGGGTGATTGCGCTGGCCGGATGTGTCGCGCAGGCTGAAGGCGATCTTGTCCGCAGCCGGGCCCCGGCGATTGATATTATTGTGGGTCCGCAATCCTATCATCATCTTGTCGGCATGTTGGGGCGGCTTTGCGCTGATCCGAAGGCCCGACCAACAGCGACTGATTTCCCCTTTATCGAAAAGTTCGACCAGCTGCCGCCGACAAAAGTTGCCCCCGGAGTCTATAGTGCTTTTTTAACGATACAAGAAGGATGCGACAAATTTTGCAGCTTTTGCGTTGTCCCTTATACAAGGGGGGCCGAGGCCTCCCGCCCTGCCAGCGATATCTTGCAGGAAGCCCGGGAGCTGGTTGCTCAGGGTGTGCGTGAAATTACCCTGCTTGGGCAGAATGTGAATGCCTGGCACGGGCAAGCTCCTTTTGCCCGGGAGACTTCCTTTAAAGGGCAACAGAAAACGGGTTTGCAAAAATGGACTCTCGGCTATCTCATCCGCGCCCTTGGTGAAATTGAGGGGCTGGACCGGATTCGCTATACAACCAGTCATCCTCTGGATATGGACGAAACATTGATTGCAGCGCATCGCGATGAACCAAAGCTGATGCCCTATCTTCATTTGCCGGTTCAATCAGGCTCTGATTCTGTCCTCAAGCGGATGAATCGCCGCCATAGTGCCGACCATTACCGCCGCATCATAGATGATTTGCGTTCTGCACAGCCCGATCTGGCCCTGTCTACAGATTTGATTGTCGGGTTCCCGGGGGAAACGGATGAAGATTTTTCCGATACCTTGCGGCTGGTCAATGACATTGGATTTGCGCAGGCTTTTTCATTCAAATACTCGCCGCGTCCGGGGACTCCGGCAACCGATCATGCCGAAACTGTTCCAGAAGAGGTTAAGGCAAGCCGTCTACAAACCCTGCAACAGCTGCTTGGCGCCTGGCAGACACGGTTTAATCAAAGCTGCGCAGGGCGTGAACTGCCGGTCCTGTTTGAAAAGAAAGGCCGAAAGCCCGGACAGCTGGTTGGTCGCTCCCCCTATTTGCAGCCGGTTGTGGTTGAAGCCGATGAAGCCGCGCTTGGACAAATTGTCCCTTGCCGGATAACAGACGTCAATCCAAACTCCCTGATGGGTGAAATGATCCCTCCTTTCCGTTCAACGGACACAAAAGCCGCATGAATCTGGTTTTCCCCAATAACAGGGTGCTGCCAGTTCTTTACGGTGTGGACGACCGAAACCTGATCCGGCTTGAACAAAAACTCAAGATGTCTATTCACTATCGGGGCAATCAGGTCACGCTTGACGGGCCGGAAGCGGCTTGCGCGCAAGCCCGCAAGATTCTGGAGACCTTATATCAGCGTCTGGAGAGTGGATATGATCTGTCGGATGATGATCTTGAGGATCTTTTGAATTGGGCGAGTGGTGGAGATTGCGACTTATTTGGAAGATTGACGGAGGGGTTTGAAACGCCCAAGCGGCGGATCACCAGTCGAGGACCTGGCCAGCAGAGTTATTTCAGGGCTTTGCAGGAAAAGACTCTGGTTTTTGCGGATGGCCCGGCTGGATGTGGCAAGACCTATATTGCGGTTGCGGCGGCGGTCAAGGCTCTGACGGGGGGGCAGGTGCAGCGGATTGTTCTCACCCGCCCGGCTGTCGAGGCCGGAGAGCGGCTAGGCTTTCTTCCCGGGGCCATGAAGGAGAAAATTGATCCCTATTTGCGCCCGATTTATGATGCTCTGGACGATATGCTCCCGTCCGAGCAGTTACAACGGGCCCTTGATCAAGGCATGATAGAGATTGCGCCGTTGGCTTATATGCGCGGACGTAATTTGCGCGATGCCTTTATCATTCTTGATGAGGCCCAGAACACCACGCCTTTGCAGATGAAAATGTTTTTAACCCGGCTGGGCCGCGATAGCCGGATGGTGGTCAGCGGCGATTTAAGCCAGATAGACTTGCCTTCGGGGCAAAAAAGCGGCTTGAGTGATGCCATCCATACGCTTTGTGATATTCCTGATATTGCGATTTGCAGATTGAGTGCGGCGGATATTGTCAGGCATCCGCTGGTTGCGGCAATCACCGAAGCCTATAGTCAAAGGACTCATGCACAACCGGCCAAACAGAATCCGCCGCAAATAAGCGCGGAAGATGCCGGATTGATCATTGAAACCAATGTGGTGGCTGGTCGCTGGCCAAAGGCACTGCTGTCTCTGGTGGAGCCCTGTTTGCGTGCGGCCTATGGCTGGTGCCAGCAACATCAGGTTGCTGATTTGCCTGCAACGGCGAGTTTATCGATTGCCCTGATGGATGATAAGATGACTCAAAGCCTTAACCAGCAATGGCGCGGCAAGGATAGGCCGACCAATGTTCTTTCTTTCCCGGCTAACCCTGAAACAGTCAGTCCTCATTCCATTGCTGGCGACCCGGAGACCGAGCTTGGCGATATCTGTTTATCCCTGCAACGCATAAGAGCCGAAGCCCGGCAGGAGAATAAATCAGTCCAGGATCATTTTCAGCATTTGCTGGTGCACGGGCTTTTGCATTTGCTTGGCGAGGACCATCAAACCGAGGCCGAAGCCTTGAAAATGGAATCCATGGAGAGGGCCATTCTTGCCCGGCAGAATATTCCTGATCCCTATAAAGATGAAGGAAAAGCCCTTAAATTAGGCGAAGCCGTTAATTTGCAACAGGCTGATTTGCCGCAATAGGCGGATTAGGCGGGGCGGAGGGCCAGGGATAATCAAAGCCAAGAAGCTGCTGCATGCGCGCAGATAGCCCTTGTTGAAATTTCGGGTCCAGCCCATGCAGCATATCTTCAATTGGTTTGACGAATTTTGGCAGATATTCGACCAGCATTCCGATTCGTCCGGCCTGGCTGCGGTTAGGCATGCCGCAATGCCAGGTTGCGCCGAAAAACAGGATGACATCGCCGGGTTGCCCGGTGAGCCGGATACATTGATCAAAGAAATTATCTTCTTTGGTTGGATAGCGCAGGCTTTTCTGGGTTCCCGGCACCAGAGCGGTTGCGCCATTTTCTTCGGTAAAGGGGTCAATCAGGATGATAGCCTGGGCGTTTAAAGGAAAAGAGGCATTGATTTTCATCGGGAAAGTTTGTTTGCGGTATAAATCCCAATAGGGATAATCAATATGCGGTTCCTGTCCGCCAAAGCCGGGCATAAGGCGGGAGGCACATAAGCTGCCAAGCACAAATTCGCTGCCCAGAAAATGCTGCATGATGTCGAAGATTTGCTGGTTTTCAAGCATTTCGACAAAAATCGGGCTGAGTTCTGTCAGGCGCGGAAACCAGACACGCCGCTGCAAGGAGGCATCGGTGCCGCTTTGATTAAAGTGAGACCCGGTTTCGACGGTTGTATCGGTTTCTTTCACCAATATTTCGCGGGCTTTATTGATCATATCCTTGTCAAACAGGCCGGGCAGAAGAACAGCCCCGCTGCCGTCCAGAAGTTCATGGGCAGCTGCCGCCGGATCAAAATCTTTATGCGCCATAATTTTCATTGTTCCCTCCTTTTAAGGCCTACTTACTATATAAATATGGTGGTCAGATATCAATCCAGATGCTTCCCTTTTTTGCTGATTCAGCCATGGCATGGATCACTTCAATCGAATGGAGCCCTTCTTCTGCTGTGGGATAGGAAAGGGCCAGAGGGTCCGGCTCCAGTCCTTTGGCGCGGGCATGGATAATCTCGCCAAGGTCACGGTAGATATTGGCAAAGGCAAGCGGCATTCCCTCGCTATGACCCACAGTGACCCGGCTGGCCCTTGCAGCGGCAGGGGCTAAATAGGTTGCCCCGCGCTCCAGCACCCGAGTCGGCTGGTTCAAAGGTGTCCAGAACAGCTGGTTTGGCTGTTCCTGACTCCATCTAAGCCCGCCTTTTTCGCCAAAAACCTGCAAAGCCAGACCATGCGTGCGTCCAATCGCCAATCCACTCGACCAGGCCCGGCCAATGGTGCCATTGCTCATACGAAAAGCACTCAAGGCATCGTCTTCCAGCTGACGACCGGCAATCCCATGCGCAAAATCGCTTGAAACACGGGTGATTTTTTGCCCGGTCACATAGCAGGCCATATGAAGGGCGTGAATCCCGCAATCTACCGAAATCGCGGATACCCCGGCAAGGGCCGGATCAAATCGCCAGCGCACCCGTGGATTATCAGCATCAGCCGCATCGGCCATAAAGCCGCCCGCAAATTCGGCAACAACCACCCGGATGGCCCCAAGCTCGCCCGCTTCAACCATGGCCCGCATTTGCCGGACAAGCGGATAGCCAGTATAGCCATAATTAACCGCACAAATCCGCTCATTCTTTTTGGCGGTTGCCACCAACTCCCGGCCTTCTTCAACCGTCATCGTCATCGGTTTTTCACACAGCACATGAAAACCGGCTTCAAGAAAAGCGCTGGCAATGGTGAAATGGGTGGCGTTGGGCGTGGCAACGGTAACCAGCGATATCCGGTCCGGTCGTTTGCTTTCCCCCTCCAGCATGGCCTGCCAGTCCGTATAGGCTCGATCTGGCGACAGGCCTAATGAAATCCCGTATTTTTGGGCTTTTTCGGGGTCAATATCCAGGGCCCCGGCAACAAAACTGAACTTTCCATCAAGGCTGGCTCCAATACGATGGGCCAAGCCAATCTGGCTGCCTTCGCCGCCGCCAACCAGTCCCCAGCCTGATCTATGGGTCCTGACCCTGGTCATGTGGTTTCCCCTAAAACCAATATACAAGTATGTTTTATCTGTTTCCCATAAAAGAAAAACCGGCGATAGAAAAGCCAAACCGTATAAATTCGGGATAAAGGCTTGCATTGCCGGGTAAAGTCCGTATGTTTAAGGCAGATATTGTCAAAGAGGGAGAGACCATAATGACGTCCAGTAGCAAATATTTTTCTTTAAATTCAAATATTTCACGCCGTGGCTTGCTTCAAGGCGGGGCAGCACTCGGGGCAGCTTCCATGCTGATGCCGCTCGGGACGTGCCAGGCTGCAGCAGCCCCCAAGCGCGGTGGCAAATTGCGCCTGGCCATGGGACATGGCAACACCACCGATGGCTATGATCCGGCGATCTGGGACAATGCCTATACCCAGGTTTTTGCAACGGCGCGCCATGCGAATTTGACAGAAGTTGCGGCAGACGGACAGCTTGAAGGGGAATTGGCGGAATCATGGGACAGTTCCCCTGATGCCACGGTCTGGACCTTGAAACTGCGCGAAGGGGTGACATTCCATAGCGGAAAAACACTGACCGCAGACGATGTCATTGCTTCTATCAACCACCACCGCGGCGAAGACAGCCAGTCTGCGGCCAAACCGATTGTGGCCCCGATTAAAGAAATCAAGGCTGATGGTCCGAACCGGGTGGTTGTCACGCTTGAAGCTGGAAATGCGGACTTCCCCTTTATTATTTCTGATTACCATTTGCCGATCATGCCAGCGGTTGATGGAAAAATCGATCCCACCAGTTCTGATGGCTGCGGGGCCTATGTTGTTGATTCCTATGAACCCGGCGTGCGGGCGGCCTTAACCCGCAACCCGAATTACTGGAAAGCCGGACGCGGGCATTTTGGCGAAGTTGAAATTTATTCGGTGCTTGATTCGGCTGCCCGCCAGAACGGGCTGCTGACCGGTGAATTTGATGTCATTGACCGGGTCGATTTGAACACCATTCACCTGCTCAAGCGGCGTCAAAATGTTGAAGTGCTGACAACAACCGGCACCCAGCATTATACATTTGCCATGGATACACGGGCGGCTCCTTTTAATGATAATAATGTCCGTATGGCCTTGAAATACGGGATTGATCGCCAGGAACTGGTTGAAAAAATCCTCAATGGCTACGGAGAAGTCGGCAATGATCATCCAATCGGACGTTCCAACCGGTTCTTTAATACCGAACTGGCGCAGAAAACCTATGACCCCGATCAAGCCAAACATTATTTGAAAAAGGCCGGACTGGATTCGTTGACCGTTGATCTCAGTGCAGCCGATGCCGCCTTCACCGGTGCCGTTGATGCAGCCGTGCTCTATGCAGAAAAAGCAGCTGCGGCCGGGATTACGCTCAATGTTCAGCGTGAACCGAATGACGGCTATTGGTCAAATGTCTGGATGGTCAAACCCTGGTCTGCGGTTTACTGGGGCGGACGGCCCACCGAAGACTGGATGTTCACAACCGCTTATGCTTCCGGGGCGGCCTGGAATGATACATTCTGGGAAAATGAACGCTTCAACAAGCTGCTAGTTGACGCACGTGCTGAATTGAATAATGACCGTCGCCGGGAAATGTATTGGGAAATGCAGGACCTTGTCGCCAATCAGGGCGGGGTGCTTGTCCCGATGTTTGCCAGCTATGTCATGGCGCATTCAGACACGATTGCCCATCCCGATCAGGTCGCGGCCAACTGGACGCTGGATGGATTCCGCATTTGTGAACGCTGGTGGTTTGCTTGATCTGATATAAGCTAATAGGCAGCAGGCCAGGCGGCCTCGCTGTGCAGGGATAACAGCCGCGCTATGCAGGGAATTATCAAAATGGTGGTCCAGCGTCTCGGGCTGGGCCTTGTCACCCTTCTTGTGATTTCCCTGATTATTTTCGGGGCCATTGAACTCCTGCCCGGTGATCTGGCTGAAGAAATTCTTGGACAATCGGCAACGGAGGAAACCGTTGCCGCTTTCCGCAAGAATTTGGGGCTGGATCAACCGGCCTGGAAACGCTACCTGCAATGGCTCGGCGGGGCTGTGCAAGGTGATCTTGGCGTCTCGCTGGCCAATCAGCGGCCTATCGGGGACCTG
The DNA here is from genome assembly GCA_965229605.1 of Alphaproteobacteria bacterium. GTDB lineage: Bacteria > Pseudomonadota > Alphaproteobacteria > CBDDJK01 > CBDDJK01. The sequence goes on from OZ245892.1 coordinate 614,120, forward strand.
ATCGGCGGGCGGCTTGGAAATACTTTGTTCCTTGCTCTTTATGCCGCCGCGATTGCTGTGCCTCTGTCGCTTTTTTTGGGGATTCTGGCCGCCCTCTATCGCAATTCGCTCTATGATCGCATGGTCAATATCGTGACGCTGGGGTCTATTTCTTTCCCCGAATTTTTTGTCGCCTATATCCTGATCTTTGTCATTGCGCAGGCCGGGCTGTTTCCGTCGATTGCCTCGATCAACCCCGATGCCTCGCTTGGCGAAAAACTATACCGGACATTCTTGCCAGCCTTGACCCTGACCCTGGTGGTCACTGCCCATATGATGCGCATGACCCGGGCCGCGATCATCAATCTTCTGGCCTCCCCCTATATTGAAATGGCCCGCTTGAAAGGCTTAAAACCCGGCCGGATTATTTTACGCCATGCCTTACCCAATGCGCTGGCCCCGATTATCAATGTGATCGCGCTCAATCTGGCCTATCTGATCACCGGCGTTGTGGTGGTGGAGGTGGTGTTTGTCTATCCCGGGCTGGGGCAGCTTATGGTTGATTCGGTCGCCAAGCGTGATGTGACCGTTGTCCAGGCCGCCGCCCTGATTTTTGCCTGCGCCTATGTTCTGTTGAACTTGACCGCAGATGTGCTTTCCACCCTTTCAAACCCGCGCCTTGTCCACAAGCGTTAAATTCATAAAAAGAGGCTGTTAGAATAAATGGACGAACCGTTAAGCATAGGAGGAGGCGTTCTCTGGCTATCCGTCGGGCTTGGGCTGATTGCTGTGCTTGGCTGGGGATTACGCCAACTCGTTGCCACCTATAGCACGCACAAGATCGCCCGCGTGGCCCGCACGGCCCCGGTGAGTGCCTGTTTCGGTGTGGTTGTCATTGCCCTTTATGTTCTTGTTGCAGTTTTTGCCCCTTTCATTGCCCCGTTTGGGGAACGCGAAGTGGTCGGCGGTGAATATTTGCCGTGGGATGCCACCCATTGGCTGGGCACCGATAATCTGGGGCGTGATATGCTGACCCGCCTGCTTTACGGGGCCCGAAATACAGTCGGCATTGCTTTCCTGACCACGGCCCTGGCTTTTATTCTTGGTTCGGTTGCAGGTCTGCTGGCGGCAGCTGTTGGCGGCTGGCTTGATCAGGTCCTCAGCCGGATTGTTGATGTTCTGATGGCCATTCCGGCCCTGATTTTCGCCCTGCTGCTGCTGACGATTGTTGGCACTTCGATCTTTAATATGATTATGGTCATCGCCTTGATTGATTCCACCCGCGTCTTTCGACTGGCGCGGGCAGTGGCAATGAATATCGTGGTTATGGATTATATCGAAGCCGCCCGTTTGCGCGGGGAAGGGCTGTGGCGGCTGATTGTGCGCGAAATCCTGCCCAATGCAACCGCCCCCTTGATTGCTGAATTCGGGCTGCGTTTCTGTTTTGTCTTTTTGATGATTTCTGCTCTGTCTTTCCTGGGACTGGGCATTCAGCCGCCAACCGCTGACTGGGGGTCAATGGTGCGGGACAATGCAACGCTGATTACCTTTGGCGATATCACGCCACTACTTCCCGCAACCGCGATTGCCCTTTTAACGGTTGCGGTGAATTTTGTCGTTGACTGGATGCTGCATCAGGCAAGCGGATTGAAGGAATAATCATGGCGGCTTCCACTCAATCCGGTCCGGCGCAAACGGCTGCCCAAAAAGACGACAAGCAGGATGCAGAAGTCCTGTTGACCGTGCGCGATTTGCGCATTGAAGGGCGCAGCGACGATGTCTGGAGTGAGATTGTCAAAGGCGTGAGCCTGACCCTCCATAAAGGGGAGGTCTTGGGGCTGATCGGCGAATCAGGGGCTGGCAAGTCAACCGTTGGCCTGGCGGCTATGGGTTTCACGCGTGATGGCTGTCGCATCTCTGGCGGCGAGATTTTATTTGATGGCATGGATTTGCGCGAAGCCCCGCGCTATCAACGCCGTGCCTTGCGCTCCAAACGCATTGCCTATGTTGCCCAATCGGCTGCCGCCAGCTTTAATCCGGCGCACCGGCTGATCGACCAATATAGTGAAGGGCCGGTGGTCCATAATGTGATGAGCCGGGATGAGGCCGAAAGCGATGCGGTTGAACTTTATCGGCGTATGCGGCTGCCCAATCCGGATGATATCGGTTTTCGCTATCCCCATCAGGTGTCGGGCGGGCAACTTCAACGGGCGATGACGGCTATGGCGATGGCCTGCCGTCCAGACCTGATTATTTTTGATGAGCCAACAACTGCGCTTGATGTGACCACGCAGATTGAGGTGCTGTCGGCGATCCGTGATATTGTTGAGCAATTTAATACGGCGGCGATTTATATCACCCATGATCTGGCGGTGGTTGCGCAGATGGCGGATCGCATCAAGATTTTGTTGCGCGGCGAAGAGATTGAAGAGGCTGATACGGCGTCCATGCTTGCCAACCCGCAAGAAGATTACACCAAAACACTTTGGGCTGTGCGCAGTTTCACACGCGCCGAACAGCCTGCCCCGAAGGCGAAAGAAACCCCGGTTATTGCGGTTAAGGGAATCAGCGCGGCCTATGGGAAAATTCCCGTCCTTTTCAATGTTGGTTTTGATATTCATAAGCGGCGCACCGTGGCGGTTGTTGGTGAATCGGGATCAGGTAAATCAACCGTGGCCCGCGTGATCACGGGTCTTTTGCCGCCAAGTGCAGGCAGCATTGAATTTAATGGCACCGCACTGCCGCCAGACTATCGTAACCGCAGCAAAGACCAGCTGCGCCAGGTCCAGATGATCTATCAGATGGCTGATACCGCTTTAAATCCCAAGCACCGGATTCGGGAATTGATCGGCCGTCCGGTTGCTTTTTATCTGGGTTTGCGCGGGAAAGAACTGACCGAACGGATTCGGGAGTTGTTGCACCTGATTGAACTGGAGCCTGATGATTTTATTGACCGTTTTCCTTCCGAGCTTTCGGGCGGGCAGAAGCAGCGCATCGGCATTGCGCGTGCATTGGCGGCCGAGCCGCAATTTATCATCTGTGATGAAGTGACCTCGGCCCTGGATCAGCTGGTGGCCGAAGGTATTCTCAAACTTCTTGATCAGCTGCAAAGCCAGCTTGATCTGGCCTATATGTTTATTACCCATGATCTGGCAACTGTGCGGGCGATTGCCGATGAGGTCGTGGTGATGAAAGAAGGCAAGGTGATTGAAAAAGGCGGGAAGACCGAAATGTTTACGCCGCCGCATGATCCTTATACCGAGCTTCTTTTATCCTCGGTCCCTGAAATGGACCCGGACTGGTTGACGCATCTGCTGGAAGCACGGGCAAAAGCCGATTCGTAAGCCAGTATCTTACTGCATATATTTTATTGCATATGCTGGCCGCCGGTTAAGAAAATCTCGGTGCCGGTGACATACGAAAAATCTGGTCCACATAGCCGAAAAATCGTGCCAGCCACTTCTTCGGGGGTTCCAAGTCGCTGGAGCGGAATACGGGTGGTCAGCGGTTCATACTCAGGCCCGATCATGGCGGTTTCAATCTCGCCCGGGGCAACCGCATTGACCCGCACGCCGAGTTCGGCAAATTCTCCGGCCATTTCGCGGGTAAGCGCAGACAGGGCGGCTTTGGAGGTTGAATAGGCCGAACCGGCAAACGGATGGATATAATGGCCTGCAATCGAGGTGACATTGACGATTGACCCGCCGTTTACAGGGTTTTCGCTTTTTGAGTCAGTATCTTGTTTGGAGCGGGCCAGCAAAGGGGCAAAGCCACGGGCCAGCCGCAGCGGCGTGAAGAAATTCAGCTCAAAGACCTGCCGCCAGCTTTCAAGGCTGCCGTTAAGACAGCCCAACCGTTCTTTATAAGAGAGCTTGGGCGATTGCGCGGCATTATTGACCAGCGCATGGACGGGATCATTGCCAAGATAATCGGTTGCCTGTGCGATAAAATGATCAACCTCTTGCGGGTTTTCCAGATCAACACAGAAATGACGAATTTTGCCTTGCGGGAGGCTATTTTCGGCAGAGACCGGACAGGCTGGGGGCAGAGCATCACGTGAGCAGGAAATAACCCGCCAGCCTTCCCGGGCAAAGCGGACAACCGTTGCATGACCAATACCGCGACTGGCCCCGGTAAGGATAACCGTTTTCACGCGCTGATCATTGGGCATTGGCCTTTTCGGGATCGTAGATAAATTCAGCGTCACAATAAGGGCAGGTTACTGACCAGGTTTTGCTTCCTGAACTTTCTGTCGATTCCCGCAGTTTCAGGAAAACTTTTGGATGCCCCATCCCCGGACCCGCCGCAGACCCGTCACAGGCCACATCGTGTGTTGCAACATAAATCACTTCCGGCGCTGGAGGGATATCAGGTGGGATATCGGATAAGCTGTCAGCTGTTTTTTGCTTCATGATTGACCTGCTTGAACTTTTCGCGTAGCGCTTGCTTTCATTCAATGTAATGGTGCACTGTAATAACAGGCGCATGGTGCGTCAAGATTTCCTGTCAGCCATCACTATTGTTACTGTTTTTCGGGTGGACCTCTATTGCCTTTTTCAGGAGCGTTAGATGAAAAGAAAGACTGATCTTGTGATCACGGGCAGAGACCCTTTCTCCCAAAGCGGTATCGTTAATCCGGCGGTTTATCATGCTTCAACTATCCTGTTTAAGTCGCTGGCGCATATGGAGCAGCGTGAAAGCGATAGAAGTGAAGCCGCCGACCGTATGCGCTATGGTCGCTATGGCACCCCGACGCTGCTGGCCCTTGAAGAAGCCCTCTGCACGCTGGAGCAGGCCGACGGCTGCCGTGTTCTGCCTTCCGGGCTTGGGGCGATCACGCTGACCGTGCTGGCTTTTGCCGAGGCTGGCAGCCATATGCTGTTCAGCGATTCAGTCTATGCGCCGACTCGCAAGCTGGCGAACGGTTTACTCAAAAGGTGCGGCGTTGAGTGCGAATTTTATGACCCGACTATCGGGGCAGGCATTGAAAAACTTGTTCGCCCGAATACACGGCTGATTTTTATGGAAAGTCCGGGCTCATTGACCTTTGAAGTGATTGATGTTCCTGCGGTTTGTGAGGTGGCAAAGCGTCATAATATTCCCACCGCCATCGATAATACCTGGTCGGGTGGCTATTATTTCCATCCGCTTGCCATCGGGGTTGATGTCTCGATCCAGGCAGGCACAAAATATGTCACCGGCCATAGCGATACCATGCTGGGCTTTTGCTGCTATGCAGACCGGTCTGTTGGCGGGGTCTCCATTATGGAACGTATGGAGCAGACCTGGCACGATATCGGAATGCCGCCGGGGCCTGATGTTGCCTATATGGGACAGCGTGGTTTGCGGACCATGGCGGTCCGGATTGAAGCTCATCAAGTGGCGGCGTTTGAAGTTGCCCATTATCTTGAAGCGCATCCTGCCGTCAAGCAGGTCCTGCACCCGGGGCTTGAAAGCCACCCGCAACATGCCATCTGGAAGCGTGATTTCACTGGAGCCAGCGGTCTTTTTTCATTTATTCTCAAGGATGATTTATCGCGCGAGAAGCTGGCGGCTTTTGTTGATAATATGGTTCTTTTCCATATGGGCTATAGCTGGGGAGGCTATGAAAGCCTGATCATACCGTTTGATCCTTGCCCTGTGCGCACAGCTACGGAGGCCGATCAATCCGGGCAGGCTTTCCGGCTCAATATTGGGCTGGAGGATGTCGATGACCTGATCGAGGATTTGCGCCAGGGCATTGCTCGCGCAACCGGGATCACAGCCTGACCCTGGTCACGCTGGAAAATTCATCATGATTGAACAGTCTTCTCCTGAGCCACGCAAAGTAATCCGTCCGCCGGTCTTGGCCCGCATCCGGGGCTATTTTCTGGCCGGAATACTGGTGACAGCTCCGATCACCATTACCATCTGGTTTGCCTGGCAGCTTATTGAATTTATTGATGAAGCCGTTGTCCCGCTGATTCCGCGCCACCTTAATCCCGACACCTATTTGCGGGAGGCTCTGGGCTTTAATATCGGTTTGCCTGGCCTTGGCGTGATTGTTCTTTTTGTGGCGATTACTTTGATCGGCGCCGCAACCGCCGGATTTGTCGGGCGCTGGGTGGTCTCGTTATGGGAGCGCGGCCTAAACCGGATGCCGCTTATTCGAGGCATCTATCGGGTGGTGAAACAGCTGATTGAAACTATTTTGACCGACCAGTCACAGGCGTTTCGCAAGGCTATTCTTCTTGAATATCCGCGCAAAGGCCTTTGGAGTCTGGGCTTTGTGAGTGCCGACCCGGCGGATCAGCGGTTGGCAAAACTGACTGGCGAAGACCTGATCGCGGTTTTTGTGCCAACCACCCCCAATCCGACATCCGGCTTTTTGCTGTTTGTGCCACGCGCTGATGCGCATCCGCTGGATATGCCGGTTGAAGAAGCTTTCAAGCTGCTGATTTCTATTGGTATTGTATCTGAACAGTCCCAAAAATCCGGCAATAAAAATGGCAATGTCATGGAGGACAAAGGCAATCTTTCACTGTCCGCCCCTCCCGAGCCGGAAAAAAACTGACATGATTGGACCGCTTAATCATATTGCGATTGCTGTGCCGGATTTGATCGCGGCGCGTGCCCATTACCGGGACCGGCTTGGGGCAGAGACCTCCGACCCGGTTGATCTGCCGGAACACGGGGTGCGGGTTGTCTTTGTTCAGTTGCCCAATACCAAGGTTGAACTGCTGGAGCCGTTAGGCGACAATTCGCCGATTGCCGGGTTCTTGTCTCGTAATCCTGAAGGCGGGATGCATCATCTCTGTTTTGAAGTTTCTGATATCTATCAGGCGGCAGAAAAATTAAAAACCGACGGGGCCAGAGTGCTTGGTGATGGAACCCCGCGCATCGGGGCGCACGGCAATCCGGTTCTTTTCCTCCATCCCAAGGATTTTAATGGCACTCTGATTGAACTTGAGGAAGTCGCCGCTTAAGAAGCTGGTCCTGAGACCAGGGGCACAAAGCGGACCTCTGCCAATGTTTCTTCCTGCCAGCTGTTGGAACCATGGGTAATCCGCAGCAAGGATTGCGCCCCGCTTTGCGGTCCAACCGGCACAACCATAATGCCCCCCGGCTTGAGCTGTTGTAAAAGCTCCGCAGGAATATCCGGGCTGGCAGCCGTCACCATTATTTTATCAAATGGCGCATGGGTGGCCCAGCCGAGGCTGCCATCGCCTGCGTGGGTGACAATATTTAAACAGTTATGCTGACGAAAACGCTGCTCCGCCTGTTTTAGAAGCGTTGGAATGCGTTCGATACTATACACAAATCGGCATAAATGCGACAAAATCATTGTCTGGTAACCAGACCCGGTTCCGACTTCCAAGGTGATATCGCGTGATGACAGGTTCAGACTCTGGCTCATCAGTCCAACCAGCGATGGCTGGCTGATGGTCTGGCCTTCGCCAATATCCAAAGCTGAATCCTCAAAGCTATGATGGCGCAGGGCCTTGGGAATAAAGCGGGCGCGGTCAACCTTCTCCATGGCTGAAAGAACTTTTGTGTCGGTCACTCCGGCACGCCGTAAAGCCAGCACCAGTGCCGCCCATCGGGATGATGAATCAGACCCTTCTGTCATCATGTTTGCGGGTTTTGCTCCCGGGCCTTGTCAATCGCTTCTATTTCCAAAAGACCCTGGCGGATCATGGCCTCAAGGCTGGAAAAGGAATGGTCAAACCAGTAATTCAGGTTTTTTTGCATGGTTGCAATGCGCTCAGGCTTGATGAGTTTCAAGATGCCGGGAATATCCTTTATGCGGTCACTGGATACGCGCAGGGAAAAATCGGACCAGGGAACCGTGCGGTCAAATGGCAGCACCGCTTCATCTGAAATAATAATCGGGATGGTGCCAAAAGACATGGCCTCTGTCAGGCGATAGGATGTGGGGGTGTCACCGCGCGGAACCAGAGCAAAAATTGAATTTTGCATCAAATCAATAAATTCCGGGTCGCCGTTTTGCTTCAAGGCATCCAGCTTCATATCTTTATGTTTTTCATGTTCGGCAATCTGCACGACAATCTTTTCGCCGTCATGAATTTTAGAGAGTTTCTGGCGGGTATGGTGAGAAATCACCCCGACAAACGAGGCCAGATGTCGCGGGTTGGGGCTGCGGGTTTTTCCGCCATCCCCGCGGACAATAGGCATCAGCGGCCAGCAAAAACAGTTGGGATTGATGTCTCTTTGAAATTCTTCAAGATTCATCGGAGAATAGTAAATATTCCGCAGGTTCTGCAGCGAAGGGGCCAATGTAAACCAGGAATGGGTGGAGGCCATCCAAACTCGCCGGGTCGGGTTTTCAACCGCCCATTTTATAATCCTGTCGATATAATTTTTGAAAATCCCCTGCGTCCAGGCTTGGCGGGTAAAATGCTCAAGCGAATTTCCGCGCAAATAGTTGGTTTCACGAAAATCAGCCTTGTCGGTGATATCGGTTGTTGAATGTTTAGGCCAGTTGAGTTCCCCGATAGCATCTTCATAGGGAATAAAAAGATCGTAATGCGTTGAGCCCTCTGCGGTTTTTTCAGGCTTTGCGCTAATTTTCTTAACCGCCTCCAGGAACATATTCCAGTAAATGGTCCGGGGCATACGGTCATCTTTCAAAAGATAGCCTATGGATGTCATTTTCTTGCTTCTCTTTCCAGGTCGATGGCTTCTATTTCCAGAAGAGCTTGTTGGATCATGGCCTCCAGGCTTGAAAAGGCTTTATCGAACCAATAGGCAAGATTGCGCTGCATCTCTTCGATGCGGGCTGCACTGATCGAGCGTAGAATTCCTGGAATATGGGTGATGTTATCGCCTGCGATCTGAATAGAGAAATCAGGCCAGGGGACTGTGCGGTCAAAAGGCAGCACGCCGCCATCTGCGATAATGACGGGGATGGTCCCAAAAGACAGGGCTTCGGTGAGGCGGTAGGAGGTTGTCGAATCGCCACGCGGGACGAGTGCAAAGGTTGAATTTTGCATGAGGTGTGTAAATTCGGGGTCTGTTCTTTTTTCTAGCGAGTCGAGTTTGATTTCTTTATGTTTTGTTCCCGGGACGAGTTTGACGAGAATATCTTTATCGTTATGGATTGTTGCGAGTTGCTTTCTGACCGGGTGGGTTTGCGCGCCGAGGAAAGAGGCGAGATAGCGGGGCTTTTTGGCTTTTTGGTTTCTGTCGCCTCTGGTTACGGGCATCAGAGGCCAGCAGAAGCAATTAGGGTTGATATCGCGTTGGTGGTGTTGGAGGTTCATCTGGGAATAATAGACATTTTTTAATTTTTCCAAGGGGATGGAGAGCGAGTACCAGGAATGGGCGAGGACGATCCATAGCCGTTGATCGGGATTTTGTTGGGCCCAGGGGAGGATTTGGTTGATATAGCGCATGACGATACCTTTTCCATCGATATATTTATGATGGTGGCTGAGGGTGCGGGAGCGCAGGTCGTTGGTTTCCTTGTAATCGGCTTTTCGGGTGACATCGGTTGTGGCGTATTTGGGCCAGTTGAGTTCTGCGGCGAGGTCTTCTTGGGGGATAAAGAGGTCATAGCGGGGTTTTCCGTCCTGACCTGTGCGTGGAGCGGAGGCTATTTTCTGTGTTGCATCAAGGAACATCTGCCAATAGACGGTCCTTGGCATATCGTCATCGCGCAGGAGCCAGCCGATGGAGGTCATGCAAAAAAATCAGCTGGCGGCGAGTTGGGGGGAGGTGGTTTTTCGCAAGATAAATTCTGGGATTTGCTGGCCCATGGAGTGTTCATAGAGCAGGGCGGCCCGGCTGGGATTAAAGGGGATAGACAGACGTTTGCGCACAGAGTTTTCAAGTTCGTCGCGCATATCGACCAGTTCTTTGGAGGTCAGATAGTCGGTAAAGACGAAGGCCTGATAGTTTTCACCCGGTATTCCTTTATAATAGTCGGCGGTGGTTGCATAGTCGATTTCAACGGCATGGAGCCGGTCTTTGGTGCGCGGCTGCGTATAGGTCCACACACCTTTTTTATCGGGATGTGGCAAGGCCAGATCATAGTAAGGCGTTCCCGGATAGGTGGCAATCACGGTGCAGTCAAAATCGTCAACCCCGGTTTCGACCAGCCAATTTTCGATGGCTTCGACGCTTTCGGGGCTTTCGCCGGGATGGCCGATAGACATCAGCGCTTTGACGTTCAGGCCATATTTGGCGGCAATTTCAACAACGCGTGTATTGTCTTCAAGGGTTGCGCGCTTTTCAATATTCACCAGAATGCGTGGGTCAGCCGCTTCAAAGCCGCATAGAAGCCAGCGGAATCCGGCCTGATACATGACTTCGGCCTGGCGTTCTGTGAAAAGTTCGGCCTTGATAAAGCCGCGCAGGCGGAAGGAAACGCCAAGCCGCTCTTGCAGAGCGATCAGGCGTTCCATCAAGTCAACCATGCTGGTATTTACATTGAGTTCATCATCGTAGAACATAAAGCCGGTATAGCCATATGTTTTATGAAGCATTTCTATTTCATCGACAATGACCTGATTGGGCCTTGTGCGGATAACCCGCAGACTATGGGCATTGCGTCCACCGCAAAATCCGCAATGGAACGGGCAGCCAAGCTGGGCAATCAGGCTGGTGGCCTTATGGCCTTCGATGGCATAATTATAAGAATCCATATCGACCAGATGGCGGGCTGGCATCGGCGTTTGGGCATAGGCATCATTGGACATGAAAAACTGGCCTTTGCGGCTGTCGCCGTCAATCAGTTTCGGGCTATCGTCTTTCAAGGCTTCCATGATGGCCAGTTCGCCATCGCCGACACAGACAGTATCAAAGGTTTTCAGAATATTTTGCAATTCCTGATGACCGCGCCCCTGGCGGTTTTGCTTTTTTTCAAGCCGGTCGGCGGCAAAGGTCAGGGTGGCATGCGGCCCGCCAAGCATCACCTTGCGATCCGGGGCAAGCTGGCGGATACGTTCTACAATTTTGCAGACATAGGGAAATTGCGGGGTTGTTGCGGTCAGCCCGATGATATCCGAGGCCGGGAGCTTGAGGAAATCTTCCATGGCTTCCAGATAATTCTGAATGCCCGAGAGATCGAGGACACGAACCTGATGCCCGGCTTTTTCAAGCACTGCTGCGACCTTTAAAATTCCCAAAGAGACAAACACACGTTCATCCAGCAGAAAGCCTGATGGCGGGATAACAAGGTCGATAGATTTAGTGATATTGATTGAATCTGTCATAACATGGCCTTCAGATAACCGAATTGGTCGCTAACCGAATGGGTTGTCATATTTTATATCAATAATCATGCCGTTAATCATTCTTGACGGCAGTAATTGTGATCACATCAATGTTGATGCTTGCCCAATGTTGAATGCTTGCTTTTTATCGGTGATTCTTCACGAATCAGCAAGTGCTACCTTATATAGACGATTACCATCGGAAATTCAATATCAAGCGCGGCCTGAAAAATATGAATATGATCAGGTGCCACGCCCATATCAAGCAGACTTTGTCGCACTCTTTTGGCGTAGGATTCACTTTGCTCCAGGGCGGCAGTTGAATCATCAATCGCCAGAGCCAGGATATCGTAATCAACCAGATTATTTTCCACTGCCCCATGTTTTTCATCCAGCATTTCCAGCACGCTAAACAGGCTGTTTTGATAGGCTGTTGCAGCTGTGCGAAAGACGATGCGTAAGATCGGTTGTGAAATTTTATCGCCCGGAGATTGATCAGCAGGAAGCTGATCAGCATCAGGCGCACTGTCAGCTGTTTGAGCCGCCTCAAGCGGATCATTTTCAACTTCTGAATCTTCAACTGTTTCATCAGCTGTTTGTTCTTCGGTCTGTTCTTTTGGGGTCTGTTCTTTTGGGGGCTGTTCTGATGGATTCTCGTCTGCTTCCGGGGAGGGCCAGAGAACTGACCCGCAGCCTCCAACCCCTAAAAACAGGCTGAACAGGGCTGGAAGCAGCAAGCTGTGCAGAATTGACATCTTCCAGATATATTTTACCTGTAGATATCTTGCATATAATTGTAATTTTTGGTCTAGTGTCCGCATGAATGTAGCCTGGATTTCTTCCTTTTTATACAATGCCTGCTTTGTGGCGCGAAAGCCATTGCGGGTCAAGTCTTCTTGGCTTGTCCTTAGCGCATTTCTGCTGTTTTCAGTTCTTGCCGCCGCTTCTGTTTTGCCGGAGAAGGCCCGGGGGCAAGATTATTCCCCCTCTACAGGCTTGGCGAGTGATGAGCCCTATATCCATCCAGCTTTGAGCAAACCGCCCTATCTGATTTCTGAATGGAAAACTCTTCCGGCCAATTATAACGGGCCTGTCCTGCTTGGCCTTGTTCTGCCTTTAAATGAGGGCTGGAAGACCTATTGGCGTGATCCGGGCGATGCCGGGCTGCCTACCCGCCTGACCCTGCGCCCGGAAAGCCGGAACGTGCAGGAGATATCTTTGCACTGGCCACTGCCGGAACGCATGGAGCTTTTAGGACTCTCCACCTTTGGCTACGGGTCTGATCAAAGCGGGCGGGTTGTCCTGCCGGTTGAGGTGCAAGCCATTGATCCAGACCAGCCCCTCGTGCTGGAGGCCACGGCGGACTATCTGGTCTGCAAAACAATTTGCCTGCCAATGCGCGACCCGCTTTCCATTACGTTAGAACCAGCACCGTCAGGGGATGGCGTGAAAGGGGCGGAGGCCGGGCTTATTTCAGAAGCAATGGCGCGGGTGCCCCCAATGCGCCAGCTTAACCAGCCGTCTGAACCTCGTCTTTTACATGTCGCACGCGGGCAAGAGGGCGACCAGCTTGTTCTGGAAGCGCAGGTCTGGTCCTCGCAATGGACAAGCCCCGAATTGATTGTCGAGGATGGCACCGGCATTGCTTTTGAAGCCCCGGTCTTTACCCCTGAACCCGATATTGGCCCCGGCTATGGACGGCTGCGGGTTTCCCGCCCTCTTTCCAGCTATAGCGAAAATAACGCGCAGACGATCCGCCTCACCCTTTATGATGGCAAAAAATCCGCCGAATTTACCTTGCCAGCAACCGATTTGCTGCCCTTGCAGCCACGCCCCCCAGAAACAGGCTTGCACTGGGTCTATATGCTCTCGCTTGCCCTGCTTGGCGGCTTTATCCTGAACCTCATGCCTTGTGTGCTGCCCGTCCTCTCCTTGAAAATCATCGGGCTGGTGCAATTTAACCCGGAAAAAAACCACCATAAAAAAAGCCATATGATCGCAACAGCCGCCGGAATCCTCTTTACCTTCTGGCTGTTTGCCCTTGTAGCCTGGATTTTGCGGCAGGCCTCTATTCAGGTCGGATGGGGAATGCAGTTTCACTCCCCCCTGTTCGCCGGGGGAATGATGGTGGCGCTCAGCATCTTTATGGCCCATCTGCTGGGGCTATTCAGCTTCCCCCTCCCGGCATTCTTGGCCAAAACAGGCGCCTTGCGCACCGATTATGCCGGGTCTTTCCTGACCGGTGTCACCGCAACCCTGCTGGCGACACCCTGCACCGCCCCTTTCCTCGGCACAGCGATTGGATTTGCCCTGACCGGAAATGCCCTTGATATCGCAATGATCTTTACCGGTCTTGGTGTGGGAATGGCGCTTCCCTATCTGTTGATCGCGCTGTTTTGGCGGTCCAGTTCATCAGCAAAAACAGGCGTCCGAATCTTGCCTAAATCATTTTTACTCAAACCAGGGCCATGGCTTGCCTATATCAAGCCCGTGATGTCACTGCCTCTGTTCGGGACCATGCTCTGGCTCTGCTGGATTTTATCAGGCCAGGTCGGAACCGATAAAGCCTTGATAATTCTGGCAGCCTGTTCGACCGGGCTTTTACTGCTTGCAGGCAACCGGCTGATATCTGCCCCTGCTTTAAACCCGGCAGGCTGGGTGGTGCTTGCCGGGGCCCTTATCCTGACCGGCTGGGCTGACAGACAGGCGATAGCCGCAAGCGCACTTGAAGATGACCTGCCTTTCCAAGCCTTTGAGCCCGACCAGATTCCGCAGCTTGTTGAAGAGGGAAAGACCGTCTTTGTTGATATCACCGCAAAATGGTGTCTGACCTGCCAGTGGAATAAAAGCACTGTTCTTTTGCGTGATCCGGTGCGCAGCCACCTGATGTCTGAAAATATCGTTTTGATGCAAGGGGACTGGACCTTGCCGGACCCTGCTATTGCCGATTATCTCAATAGTTTTAATCGGTTTGGCATCCCTTTTAATGCGGTTTATTCAGCCGCAATGCCGCACGGGCATGCGCTGCCAGAACTTTTAAGTCCAGAGAATGTTCTGCGTCATCTCCCGCAGGATATCTCAAGCTAAGTGGTCCTGCCCCCTGGCATTGCAGATGCGGTTAAAGTCCGCTATGAAATCTTTAAAACAAAGCTAACAGCGCGTTATTGAAGGAGAGAGAGATGGATCAATCGCTTTTTAAAGTCCCGCAAGATGTAGCTGCCAGGGCCCTGATTACCAAAGAAGCCTATGCGCAGAAATATGAAAAATCTGTCACAGACCCGGATGGTTTCTGGGCAGAGGAAGCCAAACGCCTGACTTGGTCCAAGCCTTTCACCAGGGTGCGGGATATCAATTATAATATGCCGGATGTCTCCATTCGCTGGTTTGAGGACGGGGAGCTCAATGTCGCCTATAATTGTATAGACCGGCATCTGGATACGCGCGGTGATCAGGTTGCGATTATCTGGGAAGGCGATGATCCTGCCGAGGATACAAAAATCACCTATCGTGCCTTGCATGATCAGGTCTGCCGTCTGGCCAATGTGATGAAGGCGCAAGGAGTTGAAAAAGGCGACCGGGTTTGTATTTATATGCCGATGATTCCTGAAGCGGCCTATGCCATGCTGGCGTGTGCGCGGATAGGCGCCATTCATTCGATAGTCTTTGGCGGATTTTCGCCTGATGCGCTGGCTAACCGGATTCAGGATTCGGAATGCAAGCTGGTGATCACGGCTGATGAAGGGTTGCGTGGCGGGCGCAAAATTCCTTTGAAAGCCAATGTCGATAACGCGCTGGAGTCCTGTCCTTCTGTAACCTCTGTGCTGGTGGTCAAACGCACAGGCGGTGATATCAGTTGGGTTAAAGGCCGCGATGTCTGGTATGGAGAAGCAGTTAAAGAAGCATCAGCCGACTGCCCGCCCACCGCGATGAATGCCGAAGACCCGCTGTTTATCCTTTATACCTCTGGCTCAACCGGGCGACCAAAAGGCGTGTTGCATACCACCGGCGGCTATCTGGTTTATGCCTCCATGACGCATCAATATGTTTTTGATTATCAGGACGGCGATATTTACTGGTGCACGGCTGATGTCGGCTGGGTGACCGGCCATTCCTATATTGTTTATGGGCCGCTGGCCAACGGGGCCACCACCTTGATGTTTGAAGGGGTGCCGAATTTCCCCGACTCCGGTCGCTTCTGGCAAGTCGTTGACAAACATCAGGTCAATATTTTCTATACCGCCCCGACAGCTATCCGCGCCTTGATGCGCGAAGGGGAAGGACCTGTAAAAGCCACCAGCCGCAAAAGCCTGCGTTTGCTGGGCTCAGTTGGCGAACCGATCAATCCCGAAGCCTGGCTCTGGTACTATAATATTGTCGGTGATGGTCGCTGCCCGATTGTCGATACCTGGTGGCAAACCGAAACCGGCGGGATTCTCATCTCCCCGCTTCCAGGGGCAACCGACTTAAAACCCGGCTCGGCGACAAGGCCTTTCTTTGGAGTCCAGCCTGAAATCGTTGATGCCGAGGGTAAAGTTCTGGAAGGGGCCTGTGAAGGCAATCTTTGTATTTCTGCATCCTGGCCAGGCCAGATGCGCACGGTCTATGGCGATCACCAACGCTTTATGGATACCTATTTTGCCACCTATCCCGGCAAATATTTCACCGGTGATGGCTGCCGCCGTGATGCTGATGGCTATTACTGGATCACCGGGCGGGTGGATGATGTGATCAATGTATCGGGCCACCGCATGGGAACCGCCGAAGTCGAATCTGCGCTGGTCGGTCATAAGGATGTGGCCGAAGCCGCAGTCGTTGGCGCCCCGCATGATATCAAGGGGCAGGGGATTTATGCCTATGTCACCTTGAATGTCGGGCTTTCAGGTTCTGATGCGCTGAAAAAAGAGCTGGTCAGTTGGGTACGCAAAGAAATTGGCCCGATTGCCTCCCCGGACTGGCTGCAATTTTCACCCGGATTGCCGAAAACCCGCTCTGGCAAGATTATGCGCCGCATCTTGCGCAAAATTGCCGAGGATGATTTTTCAAACCTTGGCGATACATCCACACTGGCTGACCCGTCCGTGGTTGAGGATCTGATTGAAAATCGTCAAAACCGCAGCAGTTCATAGCAGAAGAATTTAAGCGGCAAAGCTTTAAGCGGCAAATAGGGGGGATCATGTATCTTGCGCATGAATTTGGGGAGCAGCCCCTTGGCTATGCCGGGGTGTCTATGCCGGGATTGCAACGGCTTCCTCTTGGAGTCGAACGCTATCCGGTAAAAGGCGGCGGCGTGATTGGCCTGTCGGTTTTTCCCGATGACCAGATTCTCTTGATTGATCTTGAAGGTTTGCAGCCGATAGAACTTGCGCTGATCGCTATGGATACGGCGGCTGCACCTGCGCTTCATTCTTCGGACCCGGGCCTTTCGCCCAAATATGCCAAAGCAATGGATGACCTCTGCTTACCCGCTTTATGTGCCTCCACCATCCAGGGTCAGGTCGCAGCCGGGGTGACAGGTGGCGGGATCATTGATATTTTCAAACAAGCCCATGCAAAAAAATCGGGGGGGATAAAGGGCTGGCGTCTTTATGACCTTGATCAGGCCAAGCCGGGCACCCGCCGTTTGATGTCTGTCAGTGGCAAGGGCTATCTGCTTGTCGGTGCGCCGGGGGGTGGGGCAAATCATCCAATGCGCCCGGAAGACCAGAACCCGCCAACCGATATTGCAGTCTATATCAAACGCGCCCAACCTTTCTTGACCGAAAAAGGACGGCTGCCACCGCCACTGCCGCTGGCCGACCCCTTGCTCGACCAGACGATTGAGCCAGGCGATGCCTTTGCCTATGTGGTTGAACCCGGTCAATATATTCAAGTGCTTGATGTTCAGGGCCGCGAATGTTCGGACTTTCAGGCTTTTGACCGACTGGCTCTCGACAAAGGTAACGAATGGGCGATTTCCTCAACTGCAACCCATAGTATGAATGGCCAGCTTTACCCCGACCCCGGCGGCGCACGGGCCACTAAATACTGGAGTGTCAATGGACCCCTGGTTGAAGTGGTGCAGGATACCTGCGGACGCCATGATACCTTCGGGCTGGCTTGCAATGCCCGCACCTATGAAGAAGCTGGCTATCCCGGCCATCTTAATTGTTCGGACAATATCACCCGTTCGCTGGCTCCACACGGGATTCCGGCGCGTAAAAGCTGGCCTGCGGTTAACCTGTTTTTTAACACCTGTCTTGATGCCGGGCTTGCCATTCAGCATGACGACCCCTGGACAAGGCCCGGCGATTATGTCCTGATGCGGGCCTTGCGTCCGCTGGTCTGTGTGTCAACCGCTTGCCCGAGTGACATTGACGCAACCAATGGCTGGGACCCCAGCGAGGTCCAAATACGGGTCTATAAAGACAATCTGGGCGCACGGTCGTTTCTGGGCTGGCGCAAGCAAACGGAGGGGATGATGGAAGAAACACGCCAGAGCGGTTTTTATCCGTGTTTTGCAAAATACACCCGCGATTTTTCACCGGTCAATGGCTATTGGCTGGCCAACGAGATGACAGGTGCTGGCGCAACCAGCGAATATTGGGCTTGCCGGAAAAAAGCGGCGGTGATGGATTTATCCTCTTTGCGGAAATATGAAATCACCGGGCCGGATGCGCAAGTTTTGGTGCAGCGTGCGCTCACCCGCGATGTTGCCAAATTATCTATCGGCCAGGTGGTCTATAGCGCGGTTTGCTATGATCACGGCGGAATGATTGATGATGGCACCTTGTTTCGGCTGGGAGAAAATAATTTCCGCTGGGTTGGCGGGTCGGATCAAAGCGGCCTCTGGCTAAAAGAACAGGCCGAAGGGCTGGGCGCATGGGTGCGCGAATCCACCGAACATCTCTGCAATCTTGCCATACAGGGACCATTATCGCGTGAAATCCTGTCAAAAATCATCTGGACCCGTCCTGATCAACCGACGATGGATGAACTTGGCTGGTTCCGCTTTTCAATCGTCCGGCTTGGTGGAGAAGACGGCCCCGGCGCGGTGGTCAGCCGGACCGGTTTTACTGGTGAACTGGGCTATGAAGTTTTTTGCCATCCCAAAGATGCCCCTGCTTTTTTTGACGCCATCATGGAAGTCGGTACGCCGCTGGGTTTGCAGCCGATTGGCATGAAAGCCCTTGATATGCTGCGGATTGAAGCCGGGCTGGTTATTGCGGGCAATGAATTTTGTTCTGAAACCGATCCTTTTGAAGCAGGTATCGGCTTTACTGTCCCGCTCAAAACCCAGCAGGCCGATTTTATCGGGCGCAGTGCCCTGGAAACCCGAAAGGCGCATCCCCGGCGAAAAGCCGTTGGTCTGGTGCTTTCAGGCGGAACCATTCCGGCAACCGGTGCCCCGCTGATGGTCGGGCGCGCCCGGGTTGGGGAAGTGACCTCTGCCACCCGCTCCCCCTGGCTGGAACAGGTGATTGCGCTTGCCCGGGTTGATGTCACCTATAGCACCCCCGGAAGCGACATAGAAATCGGCTGTTTGGACGGCGAGCAAAAGCGTCTGCAGGCAAAAATAACCACTGTCCCGCATTTTGATCCCACCAAGTCACGGGTCAAGGGTGAACCGCTCCCCGAATGGTCTGGCACCTCCTGATCGCTTTTCTGGAGAATCCGGCAAGAAATAATGCCCGCTAAAGCCAATAGTCATATTGCCAATAGTCATATTGTTTCTGGGGGTGCGCTGGCAGATTACTGGGCCCGTCTTTTAAGCTGGTATGGGGACAATGCGCGGGAATTGCCCTGGCGGCATCCCCCCCGCCCTTCTGCGCAATTCCGACCAGTCATTGATCCCTATCCTGTGCTGCTTTCTGAAATCATGTTGCAGCAAACAACGGTTGCCACTGTAACCCCTTATTTTCAAAAATTTATGACCAGATGGCCGACGGTTTATGATCTGGCCAAAGCCGAGGATGCCGAAGTCATGGCGGCCTGGGCCGGACTGGGATATTACGCTCGGGCGCGTAATCTTATGAAAAGCGTGCGTCATCTTGCCGATTCCGGCCATTTTCCTGAAAGCTATACAGAGTGGCTGCGTTTGCCGGGCATTGGCCCTTATACGGCGGCGGCTCTGGCAGCCATTACGCTTGATGAGCCGGTTGCGGTTGTCGATGGAAATATTGAACGTGTCCTTATTCGCCTGCATGATTGCGCGGAACCCCGAGAGGAAGCAAAAAAACGGGCCCGAGAATGGGCGCAGCAATTAACCCCTGATGAGCGGCCCGGCGATTATGCGCAGGCTCTGATGGATTTAGGCCAAAGTCACTGCAAGGGACGTAATCCAGATTGCTCGCATTGTCCGATTGAGGCTTTTTGCCGGGGAAGCTATCGGGCGCAAGATTTGCCACTGCGGGAAAAGCGCAGCAAAAAGCCACAACGCAGCGGCTATGTGCTGGCCTATACCCGTGAGAAGGCGGGGCAATCAGAATTATATCTGCAACGCCGCCCCGATTATGGGCTTTTGTCTGGCACTCTGGCTTTGCCCGGATCAAACTGGCAGGACAAATCAGCCGCTGTTTCTTCAGAACCTTGCCCGGAAGACTTGGTTTATAATATGGAACGACTTGGCCAGGTGACCCATGAATTTACCCATTTCACGCTCCATCTTTCAGTCTATAAAGCCAGCGATAAAATGCCGGATAAAGAGGAAAGCGGCGAATGGGTGTCTTACACTGAATTACCAAATGCCGGACTATCATCCCTGATGCAAAAGGCCGCCCGTTTATTGATTCAATAGGATTGCTTTATGCAGCAGTGGAAAGCTGGATTCCTTGCCCGGCGGCTTCAAAACCCAGCATGGCGACTTTTCG
Organism: Alphaproteobacteria bacterium; assembly: GCA_965229605.1. Classification (GTDB taxonomy): domain Bacteria; phylum Pseudomonadota; class Alphaproteobacteria; order CBDDJK01; family CBDDJK01. The sequence continues at coordinate 634,161 of OZ245892.1, forward strand.
CGGAAGCCCCCAGCGATAGCCCTGCAAGCGGTCATTTTCTGCCAGAACCCGGTGGCACGGGATAAGCCAGGCAAGCGGGTTGGCTCCGACTGCGCCACCAACCGCACGCGGTGAACTGCCAAGACCCCGGGCAATACGCCCATAAGAGGTGATGGTTCCGGCGGGTAGAGACATCAAGGCGCGCCAGACCTGATGCTGAAATTTTGTGCCTTTCAGGTAAAGTCGCAAGGGCCCCTGGACAGGACGGTTATTGTCAAAAATGGTAGCTGCATAGGGGGCGGTTTCTTTGGCATCTTCATAAAAGCGGGCCTTGGGCCATCGTTTATGTAAGTCATCAATATGTAGCGATGTTCCTTCGTCCCCGAAAGCCAGATGACAAAGCCCGTGCGTGGTCGCCGCAAATAAGGCATCGCCAAAAGGGGTTGGGTGAAACGCATAGGCAATATCAATCCCTTCGGCTTTGGCTTTATAGGCGCCGGGAGTCATGGCTTCGATTTTGATAAAAAGGTCATGCAGACGCGAAGGGCCGCTATAGCCCGCAGCCAGTGCGGCATCGAGCAGGCTTTCGCCATTGCGCAGACGAGTCGAGATTTCCCGGTGGCTGATCGCAGCCAGAAACTGCTTCGGGCTTAAACCAACCCAGTCGGCAAAGACACGCTGAAAGTGATCAGGGCTAAGGGCGGCAATATCTGCCAGGGTCTCAAGGCTGGGCTGTTCGCTCCAGTGATCGGCGATATAGCCGAGAACACGCTCCAGGCGGCGGTAATGGGTGGCTTGTGCAATCGTCATCGCTTTTTCCTTTGGGCTTTTCCTTTAATAAAATAGCATCAACGAAAACACTCTGCCATTTTACCGGAAGCGAGGCGACCCGAAACCTGCGAAACTGCCAACTTACTGCGAAACTGTCAATTTACTGATGATGGGTAATCCAGCCGCCACCAAGCACCTGATCTGCATCGTAAAGGACACAGGCCTGTCCGGCTGCCACGCCGAATTGCGGCGCATCAAAAGCGATATCAAAAGAAGCGTGAGATTGGGGCGATAAATCGGAAGCTGGCAGGATACGCGCGCTTGCCGAGGGGGCGTTGGAGCGGATTTTTGCTTGAAAAATCTGTCCACCGTCTTTTGCTGATGTTTGTGCAGATGGGGATTCAGACCCCAGCCAGTTTACCGTGCCAATCCGCAAACGGGTGCGGCCCAAGGCTTCACGCGGGCCAGCAACAACCGTGGCTATTTCCGGTTTAAGAGCGACAACATATAAAGGTTCTGTATCGCTTTGGTCTTGGTCAGGTCCGGCTTGCGGGGGCTTGCGCCCGCCAATCCCAAGCCCGCGACGCTGACCGATGGTGAAATGAGCAATGCCTTCATGGCGACCAATTTCCCTTCCAGCCATATCAATAATCGGACCCGGCACAAAGGCATCAGGCCGCAATCTTTCAACAATCCGGTGATAGGCTCCGTCCGGCACAAAGCAAATATCCTGGCTGTCCGGCTTTTCAGCCAGCCCCAGATTAAAATAATGCGCAAGCTGGCGGGTGACCGACTTTGGCAAGGACCCCAAGGGAAAGCGTAGAAAAGATAACTGCTCATAGGTTGTGGCAAACAGGAAATAGCTTTGATCTTTGGCTTCAACAGCAGCCCGGCACAAGGCGACATGCCCATCCTGCCTGCGTATGCGCCGGGCATAATGGCCTGTTGCCAGGGCTTGCGCGCCAAGGTCTCTGGCAAATTCAATCAGGTCCGTAAATTTAACCGTCTGATTGCAGCGAATACAGGGGACCGGTGTCTCGCCAGCTGCATAAGAATCAGCAAAATCCTGAATTACGGCCTCTTTAAAGCGGCTTTCCATATCCATCACATAATGCGGAATGCCTATCTTCTCAGCCACATGGCGGGCATCCTTTATATCCTGACCAGCGCAACAGGCCCCCTTGCGCTGAATGGCCTTGCCATGATCATAAAGCTGCAAGGTGATGCCAATCGCATCATAGCCCAAAGCCGCAAGCAAAGCCGCAGTCACCGATGAATCAACGCCTCCGGACATGGCGACAACCACTTTCCCTTGCGCCGGGTCGATATCAACCTCGGACTTTATTTGTGCGATCAGTTCTTCAGAGAGAATATCGGATAACCCGTCTTTCAAGGCCCGGCCCCTTTTCTTGACTTATGCGGTTGCTTCTGCCTATTACCCTTAAATCTATGCTGTTTCAAGATGGCCTGATTTTACAATGAAAAGCTCCCTCATGTTGTCATCCACGCTGGCACCTTTCGACAAGATACGATTTAATGCCGCGCTTGAAACAGCCGCCCAAAAATGCACCGAACATCTTGAAATTGTTCTGGCTTCTATTGAAAATGGACAAGACTCAAGGCTTTTTTCTGCCATGCGCTATGCCTTGCTTGGCGGGGGGAAAAGACTGCGCGCTTTTCTGGTCCTGAATAGTGCCGAACTCTGCGGTGCCAAGGAGCAGGATGCCTTGCGGGTTGCTGGCGCAATCGAAATGCTTCATGCCTATTCATTGATCCATGACGATTTGCCTGCCATGGATGATGATGACTGGCGGCGGGGGCGGCCCAGTCTTCACCGCGCTTTTGACGAAGCCACCGCTATTCTGGCTGGCGATGCTTTATTAACCCAGGCTTTTAGCGAGCTGGCCCGTTCTGATTTTTTAATAGAGGCAGCGCAACAAATTCGCCTTGTTGCTGCACTGGGTGAGGCCTCTGGCGTATTTGGCATGGCAGCCGGGCAAATGCTTGATATCGGACTTGATCAATCCGGGCAGAAAGAAGATGATTTTGCAACCGTTTGCCACATTGAATCTTTGAAAACCGGGGCTCTTTTCTGTTTTGCCGCACGGTCGGGGGCGATTATGGCCGCTAAAGAGGGAACTGTTGAACAAGCCCTTATCGCCTATGCCCGGGATTTTGGACTGGCTTTTCAAATCCGGGATGACTGGCTGGACAGTCAGGGTGATCCCGCACTGCTTGGCAAAACCCTGGGCAAAGATGAAAAAACAGATAAAAAGACTTCTGTTTCTATTTTAGGGATTGATGGTGCGCAAGCTGAAGCAGAGCGACTAAGCAAACAGGCCATCAGCCATCTGGCGCAACTCACAAATGACCCGGACCTGCAAAGCAAAAGGTCTAAAGCTGCGCTGGAAAATCTGGCTGCTCTGGCGCATTTTTCTGCAATACGTGATTTTTAGCGTAAGGAACGAAGGCTTTTAAAGGCTTCATTCTTTCACAAAAGGCGGCTTGACCCTTTGTGTGAGCCCTGTAAATAATAACCTTTCTTTAAAGAGCAAGCGATTATCCGATGGATGATATTTATTTCAAGACAGTTGGTCGGTCAGACAATCAGATTGGCCTGATTATCCTCAATCGTCCGCAGGCGTTGAATGCGCTTAGCCATGCGATGATCCGCCATATGCATAAGCAGTTGCAGCACTGGGCCAAGGTTGCTTCAATTAAAGCGATTTTTATCCGCCAGTCCACTCCCGGGCGGGCCTTTTGCGCGGGCGGAGATATCCGTGCAATTTATCAAGAAGGGCTGAAAGACCCGCAAGCGGCGGTTGAATTCTTTCGTGATGAATATTCCTTAAATAACCTGATTCACCAATATCGCCGTTTATGTGGAAAGCCGATTATTTCCCTGATTGACGGGGCCTGGATGGGTGGAGGCGTCGGGATTTCATTGCATGGAAGTGTGCGCATTGCCAGCGAAAATACGGTATTTTCAATGCCAGAGGCCAATATTGGCTTTTTTCCCGATGTAGGGACAAGCTGGGTACTCTCCAGGTTAAATGACGGGATCGGGCCTTATCTGGCCTTGACCACTGCCCGGCTGAATGCGGCGGACTGTCTGGACCTTGGTCTCGTAACCCATCTTTTGCCTGCATCGGCCCATGACGAATTGATGGATCATCTTGAAGAAAAATCGCATTCAACCGTTCTTTCAGGGTCAAAGATCAGGTCATTGATCACGGCTTTTTGCAAGCGGACAAATGCGGACGGTGCTTTTCCGGCAACAGGTCTCAATGCGGATAAACGCAGCCTGATTGCAAAGGTTTTTCAAACGGATCGGGCACTATTCTGCCGCCAGCGACTTTCAGAACACCAAGACAATCCGCTTGCTCAAGAATGGGGCCAGACTATGGACCGTTTATGTCCTTTGTCGCTGGAGATTGCCGTTGCCGCACAACGAAAAGCCCGGCGGCTGTCCTTTAAAAACGCTTTGGAAATGGAATTTCATCTGTCCCAATATTTCACTGCTTCCGAGGCCAATTTATATGAAGGGGTGCGGGCGTTGATCATTGATAAAGACAAAAATCCGCGTTGGAAGCCTGCCGATCTTGACACGATTACCCCGCAAGTTTTGCGCGCGGCTTTTGCCCCTCAACTTCACTCTCTTTTTTAAGGTTTCAGAAACATGACAACAGAATCCGACCTTTCCCCTTTGACAATCGCCTTTCTGGGGCTTGGCAATATGGGCTGCCCAATGGCGGCTAATCTGGTTAAAAATGGTCATCGTGTTATAGGCTATGATCCCGTGCCTGCGGCCTGTGATCATGCAAAACAGGCTGGCGTAGTGATTGAAGAATCTGCAGCTAAAGCCGCCTCCTCGGCTGAGGTGGTGATCACCATGCTGCCAGCTGGCACCCATGTGATCAGTGCCTATGAGCAGGATATTCTTCCAGCCGTTAAAGCCGATACACTGCTGATTGACTGTTCAACCATTGATGTTGAAAGCGCGCGCAAGGTCGCTGATTTAGCCGCTTCTCGCGGGCTGGATATGGTCGATGCGCCGGTTTCTGGTGGAGTCAGCGGGGCGGCGGCAGCTACCTTGACCTTTATGGTTGGCGGGGCGGAAAAAGCCTACACTCGATCAAACCCAATATTGGACCAGTTGGGAAAAGCTGTCATCCATTGTGGCGAAGCCGGAGCCGGGCAGGCCGCCAAGATATGCAATAATCTGATGCTGGGCATACAGATGATCGGGGTGTGTGAATCTTTTGCGCTGGCTGAAAAAATCGGTCTGGCCCCAGACAAACTTTTTAATGTGGCGTCACGCTCTTCGGGTCAATGCTGGTCCTTGACCAGCTATTGCCCATCGCCCGGGCTGGTGGAAACCGCACCGTCCAACCGCGAGTATCAAGGGGGATTTTCTGCCGCTTTGATGTTAAAGGATTTATCTTTGGCCTTGCAGGCACAAGGGATTGATCCCAAAGCCGCCAGCAGTTCTGACGTTTCCCCGCAGGGGCTTTCGCAGGAGGCAGCGGCTTTATATCGTACTTTTGTCGAGCGTGGTTATGGCGGCCTTGATTTTTCGGCTCTTCTTCCCTGGTTTAAAGGCGCATTGTGAGCGTGAAAAACCGGGCGGGTGCTGAAAGTTCTGGCATAAAATCGCCTGTATCTCATTCGCCGCGAAAAATTGGTATTCTTGGAGGTATGGGGCCAGAAGCAACCGCACTATTGTTCAAGCGGATTATTGCCGCAACCCCTGCGCAGGATGATTCGGATCATATTCCTTTGCTGATCGATAATGATCCGCAGGTTCCAAGCCGGATTGCGGCTCTGATTGAAAATAGAGCGGTGCCTGATCCCGGTGTTTATCTGGCTGGCATGGCGAAGCGGCTGGAAAATGCGGGCTGTGCGGCCCTGGCTATGCCCTGTAACACGGCCCATGCCTACGCCCCGGAAATTCTGCAAGCGATAGATATTCCCTTCCTTGATATGGTGGAGGCAACGGCTGAAGATATCGCCGCAGCTTTTCCGGCCTCTATGGAATCAAGGCCTGTTCGGGTCGGGATGCTTGCATCGCCTGCAATCCAGAAAACCGGAGTCTTTGATCAGACCTTTGCGCGGCAAAATCTTTTCCCGGTTTTTCCGGAGCGTGAGGAGGATATCTTAAAAATTATCAAAGCCATCAAAAGCGGGGCAGCTGCATCGGATCAGTGCCCTGCATTCATGGATATTGTTGAATCTTTGCAGGGGCTGGAAGTTCTTTTGATTGCCTGCAGCGAGCTTTCGCTTTTTACGGAACATATGAATCAAAGCTTGCCCTGTTTCGACAGTCTGGACAGTTTGACCGACAGAATTATCCGCTTTAGCCAAGAAGATCGCCTGATTCAAAAGCAAGGCTGATATGATTGCCCGGGTGACGCTGAATGCGACCGGCAAGTTCAAGCTCCAGCAACCCGGCCTGAACCATGGCTGCGCTTTTGCCAAGATCAGTGATCAATGAATCCAGGGGAACCGGATTGGTGCTGAGCAGATTGAGAATATCTTCACCAGAGATTTCATTTATATCTTCTTGATAAGGGACTGAATTAAAATCGAATAAAGAGCCCTGCGGTGCAGAGCTATCAAACAAGTGACCCGGTTCAAAAATCTCGTCAGGATGACCAGAAAGCCCGCGCAGCGCAAAGATGATATCATCAGCTTTTTCAACCAGTGTGGCTCCGTTGCGAATCAGTTCATTGCCGCCGCGTGCTCTGGCATCAAGTGGCGATCCGGGAATGGCAAAGACCTCCCGCCCCTGATCAACCGCCAGTTGCGCGGTGATAAGAGAGCCCGAGCCGGGGGCAGCTTCAACCACCAGCACACCACGGGCCAGACCTGAAATAATCCGGTTGCGGCGCGGGAAGTGGCGGGCTTGCGGTTCCGTGCCGGGCGGCTGTTCGGCAATCACCACACCCTGATCCCTGATTTGGTCATAAAGATTTTTATTTTCAGAAGGGTAAACGACATCAATGCCGCCTGCGACAATGGCTATTGTTCCGCCGCCCGGATAGTTTGCTGATTGCAATGCCCCGCGATGGGCCGCTGTATCAATGCCGCGGGCCAGGCCTGATACAACCGGAAAGCCTGCGGCTGAAAGATCACGGGCCAGCTGTTCGGCCAGAAGGCGGCCATTGGTTGAGGCATTGCGCGCCCCGACAACGGCAATCATCGGCTGGGTTAATAAATGGCCATGCCCGATGATTGACAGGGTTGGCGGAGCATCATCAATGCGGGACAAGATAGGCGGGTAATCAGGTTCGCCCAGACAAACCAGCCTGGCTCCAATTTTTTCAATGGCGGAAATTTCACGTTTGGCATCCTCAATCGAGCAAAGGCGAATGCGCGAACGTCCGCCACGGCGGGCTAAATGCGGGACCTGTTTAAGGGCGGCTTCGGCAGACCCGAAGCGTTTTAAAAGCTCCCGATAAGTGATCGGGCCAACATTTTCACTGCGGATCAGGCGCAGACAGCATAAACGTTCAGTCGTGCTAAAGGGTTGACGGGTCATAAAGACACCTGTGCATGATCGCCGCTGGTTTTATCTGCATCAAGCAGCCTATTTCCCTTTGAATTGAGGGGGGCGCTTTTCCATAAAAGCCTGCACCCCTTCGGCAAAATCATGGCCCTCTCCCAATAATTTTTGAGTATCCCGCTCACTATCCAGTTGTTTGTCAAGGTCCGTATGCGTGGCCTGATGAAGCAGGGTTTTTATCTGTCCGAATGAGCGGGTGGGGCCTTTCGCCAGTTTTTGCGTGATGTCTGATATTGTTTTTTCAAATATTTCATCCGGGACAGCTTTCCAGATCAATCCCCATTCTTCGGCTTTTTCAGCATCAATCGGGTCGGCTAACAGGGAAAGCCCTTTAGCCCGGGCCAGTCCCAGGCTTTGAACAAGGCTAAAGCTGCCGCCCGCATCAGGAACCAGCCCGATTTTTGAGAAAGGCTGAATAAATTTGGCGGAATGGGCAGCAATCACGATATCAGCACAAAGTGCAAGATTGGCCCCGGCACCGGCAGCAACGCCATTCACGGCTGCGATCACCGGCTTTTGCATCGTGGTCAGCTGGCGAATGAGCGGATTATAGCAACGCTCCAGCGTTTCTCCAAGGTCAATGGGACCCTGGGTCGGATCACGCAACGATAAATCCTGACCAGCACAAAACCCGCGCCCGGCACCGGTAAGCACAAGGACCCGGGTTTGCGCATCACTGGCAGCAGAAGCGGTTAAATCCTGCAAATCCTGAAGCATGGAGTCGCTAAAGGCATTTAATTTATCTGGCCGGTTCAAGGTCAGGGTCAAGACCCCGTCTTGAAAATCTGCAAGAAGCGTTTCAGAGGAAGGATAAAGCCTGTTTGTCATCAATATCCTCCTGCTTTGGATGCTGATTAAGCTGCAAGCCCGGGCAGCAAGGCCTGCAGGTTACGGCGTTCTTGCGGGTCGGTCCGAAAAGCCCCCAGATAATGACTGGTCACCGTTTGCACGCCCGGCTTGCGGACCCCGCGCATGGTCATGCAAAAATGCTCCCCTTCAACAATGACGGCAACCCCGCGTGGCTGCAACACCCGGTCAATCGTCCCGGCAATATCCGTCGTCATTGCTTCTTGTGATTGCAGACGTTTTGAAAAGACCTCGACAACGCGGGCCAGCTTGGAAATACCAACCACTCGCCCGTTTGGCAGATAGGCAATATGAGCCTTTCCAATAAAGGGCATGATATGATGGGCGCAATGCGATTCAAAACCGATATCGCGCAAAAGCACAATATCGTCATAGCCTTCGACTTCTTCAAAGGTCCGGCGCAATTCAGCATCGGGGTCAATGCGATAGCCTTCAAACATTTCAAGATAGGCCCGGGCAACGCGTGCCGGTGTATCGCGCACGCCTTCGCGCTGGGGATCATCGCCGGTATAGGCAATCAGGGTTCGCACGGCCTCTTCAGCCTGTTCTTGCGTTGGCGGCTCTGACTTTGGGAATTGTAAAGGCTTGTTCATGTGAGACCTGCTGGCGATTGTCCTGCTTGAGTTAGAGGCTTGGCTATATCACGCCGGGTGCAAATCTGGCAAGCATCGCCGCATTAAATGGTCAAAAAAAGGGGCCTCTCAACTAGAGAGGCCCCCGAAAAAAAGACCCCCGGCCAGTTCCGTCAATGGTGGGGCAGGAAATGACGGTAACTGCGCCGGGGGTAAAGTCGACAAGTAGAGCACCTAGCTGGCATCAAGATGTTTCCGTCTGCCGGGCTTGTTTGCCCCCTGTCGATGAGTGATATCTAGCAGGCCTGTGCGGATGATTAAGTGATGCTTGTCACATATATAGATTGATTAGTGTTACAAATACAAGGATGTGTGATGACTATCACAATTTTCAGTGAGATGCCTTGCCAGCAGCGATGAATTATTGTTAGAAACGTGGGGTTAAAAGGATCGTTTAGAGGTTTTGTGTTTATCTTTTTGTCTTATGAGTCCTGACCCTAGTTTAGCAATGGAATTATCGCGCACAGACCTTCCTCATTTGGTTGAACAGGCCATGCAGACTTACGAGCAAGCTGATTTCACGGTTTGCGAGGATTTATGCCAGCGTATTTTACTGATCAACCCGGATGATTTTAGTGGCAATCAGTTGCTGGGAGTCTTGCGAGCCCGGCAGGGTCAGTTGAACGAGGCGATCAAGTTTTTATCGAAGGCTCATGAGATCAGGCCTGATTCGAAGCCTGTTATTCAGAATATAGTGAATGTTATGGAGCTTGGGGGCAATTACCCGGAGGCTTTGAAGTGGCTGGATCGTCAGATTGCGTTGAAGGAGGGTCGTTCTGATCTTTATTTTCGCCGGGGTCATTTTCAGCTCAAGCTGGGGCGGGAGAAGGAGGCGATTGGCAGTTATTGCAGCGGGTTGGAGCTGGATCGTTCTAATTTGGGCGCGGCGATCAAGCTTACGGAGCTTTATTTTGCCAATGCGGATTACGAGGTTGCGGTGGAGTGGCTGGAGCCTAGTCTGGCCTTTCATATGGATAAAGAGCAAGCGGAAGAAGGGCAGGATGAGTCGATTGATCTTTCTTTATCGCAAGCTCATTCTTTTATGGCTTTGGCCTGTTTGCGGCGGGCGGAGGAGAAGATTTTAGCCCGGGGTTATCTGGAGGCCAAAGGCGATCCGGTGCTGCTTTACCCCCAGCTTGAGGCAGGAGATGAGGCAACAGATAAGTCGAGTTCGATCCAGCAGGATTATGAACAGGCCGGGGAGGCAGCAAGTAAAGCCCTGGCGTATAATCCCGATAATGACGAGGCCAAAATTGTCCAGGGTTTTGTCTATTTACATAAAGGGGAGACCGACAAGGCGCAAACGCTGGCCAATAGTCTTGTGCGTGATCATCCAACCCGCCCGGATGCGCTGTTTCTGCTGGCAAGGCTGATTGATCTGGAAGGGGATGATTTGAAAAGCGAAGCTGCTTATGGAAAAGCCCTTTATATGGCGGATACAAATCCGTCGCCGCTTTGGCAGATGATGAAAGGCGATGCCCATTTCAGACGCGGTCGGGCCCTGGTCCGTTTGCATCGGCCCTTTGCCGCGCAAGCCGCTTTTCAGCAAGCGGCTGAAACCACGGCCGCCCCGGCATTGGCCAAACCGGCCCTTGGCGCATTGGACCTTGGCTTTGGCACCTATGAAACCGGGTTTAAACGCTATGCCCAGCGCAATCCGATGTTATCCTTTGTGCATAAAATGGGAATCGCAAAGGATTCATCGGACAAATTGCCGCCGTCCGCCTTGCTGAATGGCTTGCACCATTCGGATATTAAATGGAATGCCATTGATCAGGTCCAGGGCAAAGAACTGGTGCTTTTTTCTGAAAATGGCCCCGTCGATTTCCTGCTTTTTGCCCGCTATTTGCCGCTATTCGGGGATCGGCTGAAGAAACTGACCCTGTTGCTGCGGCCTGAAGAAGCCAGTCTGGCGAAAGTACTGGCTCCCGTGCGTTGTGTGAGTGCAACGGTTCTGCTGGAAGGGGCCTTGCCGGAAGCAGAGGTCTGGATTGCCGCCCAAAATCTGCCTTTTTTGTTTGGAACGGCAAAGCCTGAAAATGTGCCTGTGCCATTGAACTTGCTGGGCTATCCGCCTAGCGAGGAAAAATGGCGCGCAAAAATTATAAAATTCAACGGCGAGGGCAAAAAAAGGAAAAAACGAATCGGCCTGGCCCCAATTTATGACCATCAATCAGGACGTGATCTCAGGCCCAATCTGGAAGATTTGATCAAGGCAACCCAAAACCTCAAAGATGTCGATTATTTCTGCCTGACTCCGGTTCAGGGCAAAGCTGACCGCGCGCTTTTGAAAAAGCACCATATCCGCTATTTTGAAGAGGCTGCGCAGAATTATACTGAGTTGGTGGCCCTGACGCGGCTGATGGATCATGTGATCGGGGCTGACAGTGCTGCGCTTCATATCGCGGCCGCCCTTGGACGAAAAAGCTGGATTATCCTGCCGCGTAGCCCCGACTGGTGGTGGGGCTTTTCTGGCGAAACCAGCCCCTGGTACCCCGAAGCCCGGCTTTATCGCCCGCAAGACGGCTGGGAATTGACGAAAGTTCTTGAAGAAATTGATGAAGATATCCTATATGAACAAAATCAGTTATATGCTGCAAACCCGGATTAAAAGACATCACCCGGCTTAAAAAATATCATAAAGGAATATATCACATGGACCATAAACTTGATCATGAAAATGCCCCGGCTGAACATGTGCAGGCGTGGAACGGGATCAAAAAACTGATCACGCAGTCAACCATCGGGATTATCGTTATTTTGCTGCTGATGGCTTTCTTCCTTGGGGGATAAGGCCATTTTTGATTCCAGTCGTCCTTATCCGGGCGCATGACGTGCTTTCCCAAATCCTTCACCCAGCAGGAGCCGCTGCCGGGTGAGAGCATTGACCGGGCCTGCGAAATTTTACAATCGGGCCGTCTTCATCGCTATAATACCGCTGAGGGAGAAATCAGCGAAACCGCCCTTCTTGAACAGGAATATGCTGCCTGGCAAGGAGTCCCCTATTGTCTATGTGTGACATCGGGCGGGCAGGCGATGCAGATTGCCCTGCGTGCTTTGGGGATAGGGCCGGGCGAAAAGATTTTAACCAATGCCTATACCTTGGCGCCGGTGCCGGGGGCCATTCATGCGGTTGGCGCACAGCCAGTGCTGGTTGAAATCAATGATGACTGGTGCATTGATACGGACCATCTTTGCCAGCAGGCTGCCAAAAGCGGGGCCAAATTTTTGCTTTTGTCGCATATGCGCGGCCATATCGCCGATATGGAGCGGATCATGGATATCTGCGCGGAATACGGTCTGACCCTGATTGAAGATTGCGCCCATACGATGGGGGCGAGTTGGTCTGGCAAAAAATCAGGACAACGCAAGAAATCAGGGAATTTTGGCAAGATTGCCTGTTTTTCAACCCAGACCTATAAACATCTGAATGCCGGGGAGGGCGGTTTTATAACCACCGAGGACCCGGAATTGGCAGCCCGCTCGATTATTCTTTCTGGCTCTTATATGATGTATGAACGCCATGGTGCGGCCCCGCCACCAGATCAATTCAAATCAATTCGCTTGCAGGTCCCGAATTGTTCAGCCCGGCTTGATAATCTGCGCTCGGCCATTTTGCGCCCGCAATTAAAATATCTTGATGAGAATATTCAACGCTGGAACGAACGTTATCGCGTGCTGGAAGCCGGGTTGCGCACTATTTCAGGTGTGCGCCTGATTGACCGGCCAGTATCGGAAGAATTTGTTGGCTCCTCCATTCAATTTCATCTTGAAGCTTTTGCGCCCAGCCGGATTCCTGAATTTCTCAAAGCCTGTGCCGGGCGCGGGATTGATCTGAAATGGTTCGGGGCCAGCGACCCCACCGGATTCACCAGCCGCTATGACAGCTGGCAGTATTTAGAAGACATCCCGCATCTTCCACAAACACAGAAAATTTTATCAACAACCTGCGATATGCGGGTGCCTTTGACCTTTACGCCAGAAGACTGCCAGCATATTACCACCATTATAGACGAAGTTGTTGCGGCCTTTAAGCAAAGCTGATCTTTTCCCCTGATTTATGGGTCCTGACCCTAAAACCACCCTTCACAGAAACAAGAGACAAATGATTGCAAATCTTATGGGTCCTGACTCTAAAGCAGTTGATCTGGTCAAATGGTTGGCAACCGTTATTCAGCTGATTGGCTATGGGATGACCGGCCTGAATATGGTTCCCTATAATATCTATCTTTTCTTCATCGGCATATTTCTATGGTTTGCCGTTGGCGTGATGTGGAAAGATAAAGCGATTATGATCGTTCATATCGGGGCGTTTATCTCGTTGCTGGTTGGGTATCTTAACGCCTGACGTTTCTCCCGAAACTACGCTGCCAACATCAATTCCGCCAACGTCAATTCCGCTTGACCAGACCTGTTGGACAAAGCGATTTTTATCACCGCCCCTTCTTTCATCTCCCCTTTCAGCAAAAGGGTTGAAAGCGGGTTTTGGACATGACGCTGAATGGCCCGCTTTAAAGGTCTGGCTCCATAGACCGGATCATAGCCGATATCCGCCAGAAAATCCTTGGCAGCTTCCTCAATATCAAGCCGCAGGCCAAGCGACTGAAGCCGCTCTTCCAAAACCGCCAGCTGGATATCAACAATAGAACGCATATGGCTTCGCTCCAACCGCCCAAACAGCAGCACATCATCTATCCGGTTCAAAAACTCGGGCCGAAAAGCCGAACGCACGCTGCCCATCACCTTGTCGCGCACAGTCTCACTGGGAGAATCATCAGGCAAAGACGCCAGAAACTCTGCCCCTAAATTGGAAGTCATCACAATCAGCACATTGCGAAAATCAACCGTCCTTCCTTGGCCATCGGTCAGGCGACCGTCCTCCAGAACCTGCAAAAGTACATTAAAAACATCCGGGTGCGCCTTTTCGACCTCGTCAAACAACAGCACCTGATAGGGACGACGGCGCACAGCCTCGGTCAAAGCCCCGCCCTCGTCATAGCCGACATAGCCAGGCGGGGCCCCGATCAAACGCGAAACCGCATGTTTCTCCATATATTCCGACATATCAATCCGAACCATCGCCTGGCTGTCATCAAATAAAAATTGCGCCAGGGCCTTGGTCAGCTCGGTCTTGCCAACCCCGGTCGGTCCCAGAAACAAAAAAGAACCTATAGGACGCGCCGGATCAGCTATCCCGGCTCTCGCCCGGCGCACCGCCTCGGCAACCGCCTGAATCGCCTGGTCCTGCCCAACAACCTGCTGACGCAGCGCATCTTCCATATGTAAAAGCCGCGCACGCTCGCCCTCCAGCATCTTGTCAACCGGAATCCCCGTCCAGCGCGACACAATCGCCGCTATATCCTCCGCACTCACCGACTCACCAGAAGACCCCCCGGACAGGCTGTCAGAAGGATCAGCTTCCGCCTCGCTCAAGGCCTTCTCAAGCCCCGGAATCAAGCCGTAGGCAATCTCTCCCGCCTTCTCAAACTGCCCCTCCCGCTGGGCCTGCTCCAAGTCACGGCGGGCCTCCTCCAGCTTTTCCTTCACTTGCTGAACATCCTGCTGCCGCGCCTTCGAAGCCATCCAGGCCGCAGTCTGCGTCGCCGCCTTTTCCTCCAGTTGTGAAAGCTCGGCCTCCAGCTTGCCCAGCCGGTCTTTCGAAGCCGAATCCTTTTCCTTGCGCAGGGCCTCACGCTCTATCTTCAACTGGATAATCCGCCGGTCCATCTCGTCCAATGCCTCCGGCTTGGAATCAATCGCCATGCGTAAACGGCTCGCAGCCTCGTCAACCAGATCAATCGCCTTGTCCGGTAAAAAACGATCCGTAATATAACGTTTCGACAGATTTGCCGCAGAAACCAACGCACTGTCAGAAATCGTCAACCCATGATGAAGCTCATATTTTTCCTTCAAACCGCGCAAGATAGAAACCGTATCCAGCACCGTTGGCTCCCCCACATAAACCGACTGAAAACGCCGGGCCAGTGCCGCATCCTTTTCAACATGCTTTCGATATTCATCCAAAGTGGTCGCGCCCAGACAATGCAAGGCTCCACGCGCTAAAGCAGGCTTCAGCATATTGGACGCATCCATCGCTCCATCCGCCTTGCCAGCCCCGACCAGATTATGCATCTCGTCAATAAACAGGATAATCCGTCCGGCCTCGGCCTCTATTTCAGACAAAACAGCCTTCAATCGCTCCTCAAACTCCCCGCGATATTTAGCCCCAGCAATCAAAGCCGCCAGATCAAGGGCCAGAAGCTTCTTGTCCTTTAACGCCTCCGGCACATCGCCATTGACAATCCGCAAAGCCAAACCCTCAGCAATCGCCGTCTTGCCAACCCCGGGCTCCCCAATCATCACCGGATTATTCTTGGTCCGCCGGGCAAGGACCTGAATCGCCCGCCTGATCTCTTCATCGCGACCAATCACCGGGTCCAGCTTTCCTGCCCGTGCCTGCTCGGTTAAATCGCGCGCATATTTATTCAGCGCATCATATCCCTGCTCGGCCCCGGCATGATCAACCGTGCGGCCCTTGCGCAAGACCTTGATCGCTTCGCGCAAAGATGCAGGCGTTACCCCTGCGGCTTTAAGGGCATCCGCCGCCGCGCCTTTCTCCTCTGTCAGGGCCAGAAGCAGGGTTTCTGCCGCAACAAACTGATCGCCCAGTTCTTTGGCCAGGGCCTCGGCCTTATCCAGAAATCGCACAAAAGCAGGCTCCATGCGCAAAGACTGCGCCCCTGTGCCTTCAACCTTGGGAATTTTCGCCAGTGACCGGGTGACTTGTGTAGCCGCAATCTGTGCTTGCCCGCCCGCAGAACGGACAAGATTGGCCGCCATACCCTCTTCATCATCAAGCAGGGCCTTCAAAAGATGAATCGTTGAAAGCTGCTGATGCGACTCACGCACGGCAATGGTTTGGGCAGCCTGCAAAAACCCCTGGCTGCGCTGGGTAAATTTCTCAATATTCATCGTTCAACCCCTTTGCTCCTCCCACTTTGTGGCAAGGATGCCAGCCGCTTTGCGGCAAGCACGAATAGAGTTAACATCACAGCGAAAACCCGAAGCATTTTCGCACTTTTACGGTTTTCATATAAGATATCATATGCCGGATTCAAGGGGACCAGATTGAAGGCCCTCTTTGTCCGGCGGCGATTCCAGAATCTTTATGCCCATCATTGAAGATAAGCCCTTGATCTGATATGAAGGTTTTCCCTATATCCAGAACGGATACCTGATATTATATATTCGCCAGAAACGGCTGAAATAAAAGTAAAGGAGCAAGCCTGTGACGGCTGATCTTGTCACCTATGCTGATCTTGTCGCCGAAGCTATTGTCGAGCGACAACAAAAACGGGTCTATCTTTTTCCAGGCGGGACCATCGCCCCGGTTATTGAAGCTCTTGATCGGCGAAAAATGCCCTTGATTGTAACACGCCACGAACAAGGGGCTGGCTATGCCGCTCTGGCAGAAGCCCGTTTGCTTGGAAAAGCACAGGCGGTTCTTGTTTCCTCTGGTCCAGGGGTGACCAATATCGTGACGCCGGTGGCTGATGCCTGGTGCGATTCGATTCCATTAGTGATTATGACCGGGCAGGTCGGGGTTGCCGATATGCGCCGCGACCCTGAACATCGTCAAAAAGGCTTTCAGGAAATTGACACGGCAGGCCTTTTTGCGCCAATCAGCAAAGCTGTTCTGGTAGCGCGGGACCCGACACAACTGCCTGAAATGCTCGATAAAGCCTTTTCTCTGGCCGAATCCGGGCGCATGGGGCCGGTGGTTCTTGATCTTCCCATGTCCACCCAACGTGCGCCGCTGCCAGACGGTTTTGCGCCTTCTACTGTCTCAAGGACTCACAATACAGTCAAGCCTGCGCCCTCAACCGTGAGTGATTTTGCGCAGGAGGTCTCGAACACTCTGCTTGCAGCCCGCCGCCCCATCCTGCTGATCGGAAACGGCGCAGCGCAGGCACAAAATCTGGTGCGTGATCTCTATCAGGATATGCCGATGCCCTATAGCCAGTCCTTACCGGCTCTGGGTATTTTGCCAACCAACGCGCCAGATAGTCTCGGATATCATGGTCATACGGGCAATCAGGCTGCCGGGCTTGCCATTCAGCAAAGTGATTTTTGCCTGGTTTTGGGCTCACGGCTGGATTTGCGCCAGACCGGCACTGAAACCGATCAATTTGCCCCGCAGGCAAAGATTTTTCGTATCGAGGTCGATCCGGTTGAAATTCAGGAACGACGTATCACGAAAGGCAAAATTTTAGAAGCTGACTTGCGTGACTTCCTGCCTGTTCTGTTGGCACAGCTTCAAAGCCATGACCGTAAAGCATTGCAAACTCAGCTTGACCCATGGCGCACCCGGATAATGGGTTGGAAAGCTGGACATATTCTCCCCATTGGACCTGATGATCAATTAACCGTGCAACGCATCGTGGCTTCTATTGATCAGCACACCCAAAACCAATCCGTCACATTGGTGACAGGGGTTGGTTCACACCAGCAATGGGCCGCCCGCCATTTCAGCTTTGACAATCCAACCCGCCAGTTTTTGACTTCGGCCGGGCTGGGGGCGATGGGATATGACCTGCCCGCAGCCATCGGTGCTGCCTTTGCTGATCCTGAGCGCTTGATTGTCTGTATTGTCGGGGATGGCTCTATTCAGATGAATCTTCAAGAGTTGGCGACCATCGGGGAGCATCAGCTGAATATCAAAATCTTCTGCGTTGATAACAAACGACACGGGATTGTATCTCAATTCCAAAAACTCAACTGGCAGGATGACCCTGCTTGTGGAGACAAGAAAAATCCCGACTTTGCCAAAATTGCTGAAGCCTGCGGGCTGAAAGGGGCGGTTTTGTCTCAGCCCGACCAGCTACAAACTGTGATCACAAAGGCTTTATCTCATGAAGGTCCGGTTCTCGTCCATGCCCATGTTGACCCTGGTCAGGATATCTCGCCTATGCTGCTGCCAACCCAGACACTTGATCAAATGTATCATATCTAAACCCTGATTTACTGATATTTTACGGTGCTTTTTATGATTGATCAGAATGATATCAAAATAGCGGTGATCGGGCTTGGATATGTCGGCCTGCCTCTGGCAGCTGCCTTTGGTAAAATCTATCCAGTTCTTGGCTTTGATGTCAGTGAATCCCGGATTACAGAGCTACAGGCTGGCACTGACAAGACATGCGAGCTTGATGCGGCAGAGCTAAAAACCAGCCTCTATTTGGAATATAGCAATGATCCAGACGATCTGAGCGATTGCACGATTTATATTGTAACCGTGCCAACCCCGGTTGATGATCATAAAAACCCTGACTTATCCCCGTTACGCAAAGCGTCTGAAACCATCGGGAAATATCTGCAACCGGGGAATATCGTCATTTATGAATCAACGGTTTACCCCGGTGCGACCGAGGAAGAATGTGTGCCTGTTCTGGAGAAACAATCTGGTCTTCTTTGCAATAAAGGTTTTTTTGTTGGCTATTCACCAGAGCGCATTAATCCGGGGGATAAAGTTCACCGGCTTTCTGATATCCGCAAGGTTACTTCAGGCTCGACCGAGGTTGCTGCTGACTTCATTGATCGCCTTTATGCTACAATTATCACGGCAGGGAC
This sequence comes from Alphaproteobacteria bacterium, assembly GCA_965229605.1. Classification (GTDB taxonomy): domain Bacteria; phylum Pseudomonadota; class Alphaproteobacteria; order CBDDJK01; family CBDDJK01. Next base: position 652,605 of record OZ245892.1, read on the forward strand.
GTATAAAGCGGCGACCATCAAGACCGCCGAAGCTGCCAAGGTCATTGAAAATACCCAACGGGATTTGAATATTGCCCTGATCAACGAATTGGCGATCATTTTCAATAAAATGGGCCTTGATACCGAAGAAGTGCTTTTGGCGGCAGGGACCAAATGGAACTTTTTACCCTTTCGGCCCGGGCTGGTGGGCGGTCATTGTATCGGGGTTGACCCGTATTATCTGACCTATAAAGCTGAAGCCATTGGCCATCACCCTGAAATTATACTGGCGGGTCGCCGTCTTAATGACCAGATGGGAAGCTATGTTGCCAGCCAATGTATCAAGGCTATGCTCAAGAAAGATATTGCTGTTAGTAAAAGCCGTATTTTGGTTATGGGTCTGACATTTAAAGAAAATTGCCCTGACTTGCGCAACACGCGTGTTGTTGATGTCGTCACGGAGTTACAAGACTATGGATGCCAGGTTGACTGCTATGATCCGGTCGCCAGCGCAACGGTGGCAAAAGAACTTTATGGCCTTGCGCTGATTAAAGAACCGCAAGCGCAGGCTTACGATGGTATTATTATCGCTGTAGCGCACGCCGAATTTGCCAGAATGGGCAGCGCGCAGATTCGCAGCTATGGCAAAGCCCGGCATATATTTTATGATCTGAAACATCTCTTTTCCAAAGATGAAAGCGATTTGCGCCTTTGAGTCCCAAGCGTTTTTTAATTCTTGGCAATCAGGCCCTGTCTTTATCAAGATTTCGCGGGGCCCTGTTGAAAGATATTCAGGCCCTTGGCTATGATATCCATGCGGTTGCCCCGGATTTTGACGATAACCCTGCGCAGAAAAATTTCTTTGAAGAAAATAATATAACGATCCATCAAGTTGCTTTTAGCCGCTCTGGTCTTGGTCTGTTTGACAATTTATGGATGATGCTGAAACTATGGCGATTGATGCGCCAAATAAACCCTGACTATTTTCTGGGCTATACGGTAAAGCCGGTTATATGGGGCAGTTTAGCCGCCTTTCTTGCAGGGGTGCCAAAGTGTTTTTGCCTTATAACTGGTCTGGGCTATGCCTTTACTGGCGAGCTCTCAGGAAAACGATGGTGGATTTCAAAAGCTGTGCGGTTTTTGTATCGGGTGGCTTTGAAAAAGGCACATAAAGTCTTTTTTCAAAACCCGGATGACCAAGCTTTATTTCGGGATTCAAACATCCTGCCGAGTTCTGTTCCTTCATGCATTGTCAATGGCTCTGGTGTTGATTTAGCCTATTATAAGCCAACCCCTCTGCCGAGTTTTCCGCTGCGCTTTTTAATGGCGGCGCGTTTGCTGGGGGATAAGGGTATACGCGAATATGCTCAATCTGCCCTGCTTGTCCGGGAGCAAGCCCCTGACATAACATTTCACCTTATTGGTGGCCTGGATGCTGATAATCCTGATGGAATAAGCCGCGAGGAGGTTGATTCATGGGTGCAGCAAGGGGCAATTATATGGCATGGCAATGTTGAGGATGTGCGCCCTTTCATTTCTGAGTGTCATGTTTTTGTGCTGCCAAGTTATCGTGAAGGAACCCCGCGTGCGGTGCTGGAGGCCATGGCGATGGCCCGGCCGATTATTACAACTGATGTGCCGGGATGTCGGGAAACAGTTGTGCATGGGGAAAATGGCTGGCTCATCCCTCCGCAGTCTGTTGAGGGTCTGGTTACGGCTTGCCGGGAATGTTACAACGCACCTGATAATCTGCTAGAAATGGGACAAGCGTCATTAGAGATGGCGCAAAGCAAATATGCTGTCCATCTTGTTAATGAATTTATGATCCGGGAAATGGGGCTTTCTTAAAAGCAAACTGCTTTAAAAGGAATAAAGACGATGTGCGGGATCGCCGGATTTATCACGATGGGAGCAGAAGCTGATTTGCGCCAGCAGGTCCGGCGTATGGCAGATGCGCTGGAACATCGTGGTCCCGATGATTCAGGTGAATGGGTGGATGCGGAGACAGGCGTTGCCCTGGGTCACCGTCGTTTATCGATTATTGATCTTTCCCCGGCGGGCCATCAGCCCATGCAATCGCAAAGCGGGCGTTATGTTTTTATATTCAATGGAGAAATTTACAATCATCTTGCTTTAAGAAAAGAGTTAGAGGGTATTTCCTGGCGTGGTCATTCTGACACCGAAACATTGCTGGTTGCCTTTGAGCAGTGGGGGATTGAGGCAGCCTTGCAAAAGAGTGTTGGCATGTTTGCTTTTGCGCTGTGGGATCGTCAGGATCGTGCTTTGATATTGGGGCGTGACCGGCTGGGAGAAAAACCGCTTTATTACGGCTGGCAGAATAAAAGTTTTATCTTTGCTTCTGAACTCAAGGCTTTACGGGCGCATAGAGATTTTTGCGCCGAGATTGATCGCAATGTCCTGGCTTTATATTTGCGCCATAATTATATCCCGGCCCCATATTCGATTTATCGTGGGCTTTATAAACTGGAGCCGGGGAGCTATATGGTTCTTCCGTTGGAGTCAACGGCGGGTTTCAGGCCGGAACGGCATTTTTATTGGCAGATGAGCGATGTTGTCCGTCAGCAACCGGACCAGGCACTCAATTCCGAAGAGGCACTGGATCAACTCGACAAGGTTCTGCGCCAGTCAATTTCTGATCAGATGATCGCAGATGTTCCTGTCGGGGCCTTTTTATCCGGCGGCATAGATTCATCGCTTGTGGTTTCCTTGATGCAGGCCCAGGCCAATCGACCTGTGAATAGTTTTTCGATTGGATTTCAGGATGAAGCATATGATGAAGCAATCCACGCCCGCGCGGTTGCCAAGCATTTAGGCTGTCATCACACTGAATTATATGTCACACCAGAACAGGCGCGCGACGTTATCCCGCGCTTGCCAAGTCTTTATGATGAACCCTTTGCAGATTCGTCGCAAATTCCGACTTTTCTGGTTTCAGAACTGGCCAGCCAGCATGTCAAGGTGAGCTTATCGGGCGATGGCGGTGACGAGTTATTTGGCGGTTATAATCGCTACTTTTGGGCTGCAAGTCTGTGGCGCAAGTTTGGTGCACCGCCTCTATTCATGCGCAAAATTCTTTCACACGGCATGAAAAGCCTGGCACCTGGCACTTGGGACCGCTTGTTTTCTGTCGGGAAATATGGCCTGCCAGCCCGGCTGCATTATCGCAATCCGGGGGACAAGCTGCATAAGCTGGCTGATATGATCGAGGTTGAAAGCGGGGAGGCCATTTATTACGATTTAATTTCGCAATGGAAAAATCCGACTGGTCTGGTGCTTGGTTCAACCGAACCCCTCACCGCTTTAACCGACCCTGAACGGCAGATTGCTTTGCCAACTTTTGAACAGCGTATGATGTATCTGGATACAATCAGCTATCTGCCGGATGATATCATGGTCAAGGTTGATCGCGCGGCAATGGGCGTATCGCTGGAAACCCGGATGCCCCTGCTGGATCATCGGGTTGTTGAATTTGCCTGGAGTTTGCCTTTATCCATGAAAATTGATGGATCAGAAGGCAAAAAACTTTTGCGTCAGCTGCTTTATCGCTATGTGCCAAAGGAGCTGATCGACCGGCCCAAAATGGGATTTGGGGTGCCGATTGATAGCTGGCTGCGTGGCCCGTTGCGCGACTGGGCCGAAAGCCTGATTGACCCGGACCGATTGCAACAGGAGGGCTATTTTTCAAAGGAAATTATTCACACGACCTGGCAAGAGCATTTATCGGGTCAGCGCAACTGGTCTTATCAGATATGGACGATTTTGATGTTTCAGCTGTGGCTCGATCAGTCTTCAGGAATCGATATTTAAAGGCTCAAAGCGTTTTTTGTCTTTATTCTTTCTGACATTGTTCGCGTGAAAAATTTGCCCGTGCATGGTGATATAAACCCCTGCTTTCAGGCATTGGACGGCAGCAAGGGCACTGCCAAGATTAAAAAGCGCATCCGATTTTTCGGACTTGAAAGGAATCATCGCGCCTAAAAGGACAATCGTTTTATTGGAGATTGTCTGTTCCAATAATTGCGCTGTTTCCGTCATGGTATCGGTGCCATGGGTAATCACAATATGGTCTTCCGGGCATGTTTGACAGGCGTGGACGATTGCTTGCCGGTCTGCATCGGTTGTGTAAATCGAATCTTTTAAAAAGAGGATTTCGACCTCGACAGACGCATGAAACTGGCCTTGTGCCAGCATATCGGGGACGCAAGAGCCTTTGAACTGATAGATGCCTTGATCATCAGCATGGTCACAATCAAGCGTTCCGCCGGTTATCAGGATACGGATATTCATGGTGTTGCTGATCCTGTTATTTTGACCATGTGCGTGTCCAGTCAATTTCTGTGATATTATTTGCGGCCAGATAGTTATTGGCTTTTTGGAAATGCCCGCAGCCGAAAAAGCCGCGATGGGCTGAAAGGGGGGAGGGATGCGGGGCTTTTAAGACAAGATGACGGTGCTGATCAATAAAAGCTCCTTTGCGTTGGGCATAGCTGCCCCAGAGAAGAAAGACGATATTTTTGTGTGACTGGTTAAGCGCATGGATGATGGCATCGGTGAAGGTTTCCCAGCCACGATTTTGATGTGATCCGGCTTCGCCCCGGCGCACGCTCAAGGTGGCGTTTAACAGCAGAACCCCCTGTTTGGCCCAATCGGTCAAATCCCCGCTTTTGGGAGGAGATTTTTGATAGCTGTCGCGCAGTTCCTGATAGATATTGACCAGACTTGGCGGCACTGGAATGTTTTCTTGCACAGAAAAGCACAGTCCATGGGCCTGATTGGGGCCGTGATAGGGGTCTTGTCCCAGAATGACGGCCTTTACCTGATCAAAAGGCGTGCTGTTCAAAGCATTAAACATCAGGCTACCGGGAGGATAAACCACCTGTCCGGCTTGTTTTTCATCGGCAAGGAATTTTCGCAGGCTGACCATATAGGGTTTGTCAAATTCTTCGCCAATCTGGTCGAGCCAGCTTTGGTCGAGCTTGATTTTTCGTGAGTCTGTCACGGTTAGTCTTTATTATTATCCGCGCCCGGCGATATAGGCGCCTAACCCGGCGTTGGTCCATCGGGCAGTAGAGGCCAGAGCCTGTCGATAGGAATCAAGAATAGTCATCCCCAGGCTATCGGTGCCAAGGGAGGCCGCAATAATATCTGTGGCCAGGGTGCGGGCGCGGGTTTGAATATCGGCTGGCATAGAGTCTATCGTTACTTTTTTCTGAATTTGCGCAAGTGCCTGGGCATTATTGGCATCGGCTTCTGCCAGCGCATAGGCATTTTCGGCTGCGGCTGCGGCACTGAACAGGGCCTGATCGCTTGCAGAAGAATTTGTATAAAATTCATGATTGATCAAAAGTTCGGAGGTGCCGTTTGGCTTGTTAAAACCGGGGCCATAGTAATATTTTGCATATTTATCAAAGCCAAAGCCCTGATCAATCCAGGGGCCCAGAAATTCGACTCCATCGACAAGACCGCTTGCCAGAGCCGGGAGCATATCGGGGACGGGCAGGAAAACCGGATTGGCTCCAAGAGCGCGATAGATATCGGCCCCAAGCCCGGCCATACGAATTTTCAGGCCCTTTAAATCGCTAAGGCCATTGATCGGCCGGGTGAACCAGCCCGCCATCTGCATCCCGGTATTGCCCGCTGCCATCGGGTACAATCCATAGGGGTTATAGAGTTTTTGCCAGGCTTCACTCCCGCCGGTGTGCAGCCAGGCGGCATGTTCGTGTTGGGCCAGTCCAAATGGCACGGTTGTAAAAAAAGCCGCCGCACGGATTTTCCCGACCCAATAGAAACTTGCGGTATGGGCCATTTCGGCTTTGCCTTCAGCCACGGCATCAAAGACTTCGGTTGCCGGAACCAGTTCCCCGGCAGCAAAAACGCGGACTTCAAAGCGATGATCGCTTAATATTTCCAGACGTTTGGCCAGCCGTTCAGCCGCCATCCCCGGCCCGGGTGAGTTTTTGGGCCAGGAGGTAAGCATTCTGATTTCTTTAATATTTTTGGAAATAGCCGGGGTTGCCAAGAAGCCCAGCCCCGCCCCGCCACCAAGCAAGAGCGTGCGTCTGGATGGTTTATGGGTCCTGACCCTAGACACGATGATTTCTCTTTATAAAGATTTCAGGCTTTTTCAGGCCAGAACTGGTGGAAATGATCAACCGGTCCAATGCCCTGGCCAATATTTAGCCGATCAGCCCCCATCAATGTTGAGGTCAGATACATTTTTGCGGACCCCACTGATTCGCCAAGGGTTAGCCCGCGGGCAATACCAGCTGTAATTGCCGCAGATAATGTGCAGCCTGTCCCGTGCGTATGGCGGGTTTGAATGCGCTGGGCAGGAAGCCACCGTTGCGGCTGGCCTTTTTCAACAAACAGGTCCGGGCTTTCTGGTCCGGATAAATGTCCGCCTTTGATCAGGACGGCATCTGTTCCATGGGCCAGCAAAGCCTGCGCGGCTTGTTCCATGGCGGTACTGGAATTGATTGACCCGGCAGGCTGGCCCAGAAGTTTTTCAGCCTCTGGCAGATTGGGGGTGACCAATGTTGCGGTGGGTAGCAATGTGTTTTTTAATGTCGCAATGGCTGCATCGGGCAAAAGGCTGGCCCCGCCTTTGGCAACCATAACCGGGTCAAGGATGATCGGGATTTCTTTTGAAAGACTAGAAAGTTCCTCTGCGAGTGCTGCGATGGTCTCTGCTGGCCCGAGCATCCCGAGCTTAATAGCACGGATATCAATATCGCGGACTACACTATGGATCTGATCGATAATAAAGGGGGCTTCAATCGGCAGGACTCCATCCACGCCCCTTGTGTTCTGGGCAGTGAGGGCGGTGATGGCTGAGGCGCCATAGACACCGAGGGCTGAAAAAGTTTTCAAGTCAGCTTGTATGCCGGCCCCGCCGCCTGAGTCTGATCCGGCAATGGTCAAGGCGGCTGGCCAGGCGGAGGATTGCGCTTTAGCCGAAGAGGAGTTCATTTTCTAACCTGTTGAATTTATTTTTATTATAAGGGTTTAGCACCGGGGTAACGGTGCGGCGATAAAGAGCTGCTACGGTATGTTAACACCGGCACAGCCATTTGGAATTATATTGACCTCTTCATGATAAAACAAGCTGAGCCATGAAAAAAGAGTGATTCCAAAGGGTCACGCGGATGACTCGAGAATGGATTCAGAAAATTCATTTTTAAAATTGATTTGGTCGATTTTGTGGCACTGCTTTTGCTTAGATGATCCCGCATACTCGGTGTTCTTGAACAGGACAATCTTTCGATCATTTGATGTGTCTGTTTATTTGAGCCTTAACAAGGTTGATCCGGGCTGATTTGGTGTCTCATTGCAGGTGATGAAGGAGCAAAAAGGTGAATCAATCCAATCCCTATGTATCAGCAGGACAAAATCCGTTAGACGTTCTTGAGTCGCTTTTTATGGATAATGATTGGCCCTTTCATCGTGGTGTAGACCAGGGGCTTTATCTGGAAACGGCGGGAAGCTGGTGTGATTATCAGGTTTATTTTGCGGTTAATCGTGAGCTTGATTTGCTTTATGCGACCTGTGCGTATGATTTGCGGATTCCGCAGGACCGCCGCCATGAGTTGATGAAGCTGCTGGCTTCTGTCAACCGCGAGATGTGGATGGGTCATTTTGACCTTTGTTCGGAAAATGGGGCACCGACTTATCGTCATTCCCTGCCTATTCGTGGCGTGCGGAGTTTCTCCCGCGAGCAGCTGGAGGATTTGCTGGATCATGCGTTAAGCGAGTGTGAGCGTTTCTATCCGGCTTTTCAGGCTGTGCTTTTTGGCCATATTGACCATGACCGGGCTGTGCGCTCGGCAATGATTGAATGTCAGGGAATGGCCTGATCTCTTTTATGGTTTTCATTAAAGAAGGTCAGATGTGACTCCTTCTCCTGCAAAATGGCCTTCCTCAATTATCCTTGTCGGTTGCGGCAATATGGGCGGGGCTTTGCTCAAAGCCTGGCTTGCCAACGGATTTGACCCGCAGCAGGTTTGCATTATTGATCCTAGCATTATTGATTCCAGTTCGGCACCGGATATTTTTTCAACCCTGCAATGGGTGGCGCATGCATCTGCTCTGCCGTCTTCTTTCTTATCCCCGGACTCACGGCAAGCCGTGGTTCTGGCGGTCAAACCGCAAATCATGGAAACAGCGATCAATGAACTTTGCTCTGTCCCGGGCTTTAACCCCGATCACAAAGGGCGGTTTTTTATATCGCTGGCCGCAGGAACCGACCTTGCAGCTTTAGGGGCGCAATTAGGCCCGGTCCCGATTATACGCACCATGCCCAATACCCCGGCTGCTATCGGTTCAGGGGCCTCGGTCTTATGTAAAAATGCCTTTTGCCCGGAAGATATTTTTGGTCTTTCACAGAATCTTCTGCGCTCGGTTGGGGAGGCTTTTGCTATTGATGATGAAAGCCTGATTGATGCCGTCACCGCTCTGTCCGGTTCTGGTCCGGCCTATGTTTTTGCCTTGATCGAGGCCATGGAAAAAGCCGGGGTTGAACTGGGATTGCCGCAACCTTTGGCCGAACGGCTTGCCCTTTTGACAGTCGCCGGGGCGGGAAAACTGGCCCACCAGTCAACCATAGCACCAGCAATATTGCGGGCAAATGTCACCAGCCCGGGCGGGACAACCGCTGCCGCCCTTTCAGTACTTCTTGATGGACAAAGCGGGCTTGATGCGCTTATTTTATCAGCCATGACAAAAGCGAAAGATCGGGCAAGGGAGCTTTCTTCTCCTGCCAGCTAATCGCTTGCGGTAACCGCGCATGAACGCAAGACTCACGGCTGGTATGATCTCCGACCCTACGCGCGAAAGCGCGCTTTTACAAAAAATCAAACGTGAAATAAGCCATAAAGGCCCGATGCGTCTTGACCACTATATGGAACTGGCTTTGTACGACCCGCAAGCGGGCTATTATATGACCGCCCCCGGCATTGGTCAAAAATCACCGGATCAGCCGGGCGATTTCACCACAGCCCCCGAAATAAGCCAGCTTTTTGGTGAAATGATCGGGCTTGCTCTTGTTGCGCTTTGGCAGGGAATGGATCGTCCGGCTGCATTTGACCTGATTGAATATGGCCCCGGGCGCGGGACCTTGATGCTGGATATTCTGCGCAGTTTTAAAGTGGACCCGGCGATTCTGGAAGCAGCGCAGATTCATTTTATAGAAATCAGCCCAACTTTGACGGCGTTGCAACAGCAGCGTCTTGAAGCCCACCATCCCGAACTTTTTGCCCGCTCCCGCTGGTCTGACAGATTTGATGAAGCCGCAAGCGACAAAAATCAGCCTGTATTGATGGTCGCCAATGAATTTTTTGATGCGCTTCCGGCCCGTCAATTTGTGATTGATCAAAAGGGCAATCGGACTGAACGGTTGATTGCTCTTGATGACGATGGAAATTTATGTTGGCACAATCCTGATGATGGGTCTGATATAAAAGAAAACAGACGGATAGAAGACGCGCCAGAAGCAGCGCAAAAATTGGCCGGGGAAATGGCCGGTATTTTGGCCCGGCGCGGAGGGGCAGCCCTTCTGATTGATTATGGATATGATGATTCCAGCCATAGTTTATCCGGCAGTCTGCGGGCCTTGCGGGCCGGGCAGCCGGTTGATCCGCTGGGTGGACCTGGATCAAGTGACCTTAGTCTGCATGTCGGGTTTTCAGCTCTGGTCAAGGCTTTTGATGCGGCGGGATTGCTGTGCTATGGACCTGTCAGCCAAGGGCAATGGCTGCAAGCGATGGGGATTGAAACCCGGCTGCAACGGCTCTGTGCAGGGCTGGATTCGTCCGATGGGCGGGTATCACGGTTGCGGCAGGGGGCTTTGCGGCTGATGGCTCCGGCTGAAATGGGCTCAATTTTCAAGGTACTTGGCGTGCATAGTGACAAAACCGCTTTTTTCCCCGGATTTGACTGATGTCGCTTCCCAATCATATTGCGATTATCATGGATGGCAATGGTCGCTGGGCCAAAGCCCGTAACTTGCCGCGTTCAGCCGGTCATCAGGCCGGGGCGGCAGTGATTGAAGATATCATGGTTGCGGCGGCAGAAAAGGGGGTTGGCTATTTGACCCTGTTCAGCTTTTCTTCTGAAAACTGGCATCGCCCGCCCCGCGAAGTTGAGGCCTTGATGAATCTGCTGCGCCACTATCTTAAAAAAGAAGTGATGGCTTTTCACCAGCGCGGGGCGCGTTTAACGGTTATCGGTCAGCGCGCCGAACTGGCCCCGGATATTCGGGACATGATTGATGAAGCCGAAGAGCTTACCCGCAATAATGATAAAATCCATCTCGGGATTGCCCTTAATTATGGGGGGCAGGCCGATATTATTCAGGCCACCCGCCAGCTTGCTGAAAAGGTTCAGGCCGGATATCTCAACGCCGGGGATATTGATGAATCTCTTTTTAATCAAACGTTGATGACGGCTGGTTTTCCACCGCCAGATCTGCTAATCCGAAGTGGTGGAGAAAAACGGATCAGTAATTTTTTGCTTTGGCAGTTGGCCTATAGCGAAATTTATTTCACAGACAAATTATGGCCAGATTTTTCAGCCCGGGATTTTGAAGATGCACTTGTTGATTATCAGAACCGCCAGCGCAGGTATGGGCGCGTGAGTGAAGATTAAAGGATAAGCAATGGACCGTCATTATTCCAGTCAATCACGCAGTCAACGGCAGCTTAAAGTCGCCGAAGAAATCCGCCATCACCTCTCGCAGATTTTCACCGGCGGAGATATCTTTGACATCCATATCGAAACCTATGCCCTGACGGTCACAGAAGTGCGGATCAGCCCGGATTTGCGCAATGCCAGTGTTTATATTGTGCCAATGGGCTCGGCACAATTTACCGCTGATGCCCGCGCCAGCCTTATGGATAATCTGCGCGACATCGCGCCAAAAACACGAAAACTGCTGTCAAAAAAAGTCCATTTGCGGCGGGTTCCAGCCTTGCATTTTTTATATGATGACCGGTTTGATCGGGCCGATGCGCTTAATCACGCATTAAAGCGATTGGCATCATAGGCGAACACAATAAGCAGGTATATCCAATGAGTTTTGTAGGCGGTGTGGTTTTATTTGTTAGCAGCTGGTGGCTGATATTCTTTATGCTTCTGCCCGTTGGCGTTCAGCGTGATTCAACCCCGGTTCCCGGGAATGATCCCGGGGCCCCACGCAATCTGCGCCTTAAACGAAAAATGGCTCTGACAACTCTGGCGTCCGGCCTGATCGTTCTTTTCGGCTGGGGGCTGCTGGCCTTTGATCTTATATCGCTTCGCCCCTGAAAACCTGTAGAAAGCCTCCAGGCCATGCTGCCCGTCTATTTGCCTATCGCCGAAATTTCGATTGATATTACGGTGCTGCTGGCCCTTGGCGCGGTTATCGGCTTTTTAACCGGGGCTTTCGGCGTCGGCGGTGGGTTCCTCATGACCCCGATGCTGATTTTTCTGGGCATTCCCCCAGGCGTTGCCGTTGCCAGCGGGGCTACGCAAATTCTTGCCTCCTCGGTCTCTGGAGTCATGGAACATTGGCGGCGCGGAAATGTTGATATGACCATGGGCGGGGTTCTCCTGGCGGGCGGGCTGGCTGGCTCAAGCGGCGGGGTCTTTCTCTTTCGCCTGCTTACCGATCTTGGACTCGTCGATCTGATCGTCCGGCTCAGTTATGTCGTGCTGCTTGGCAGTATTGGGGTGATGATGCTGGTGGAAAGCCTGCGCACATTGCGCAAGGCCTCAAAACCAACGGCAACACGCGGACGGCTGCATAAACATAATCTCTTTCATCACTTGCCCCTGCGCATGCGTTTTCGTAAATCAAACCTCTATATCAGCATCTTTGTTCCTCTGACTATCGGGGCATTCGTCGGCCTGTTAACCGCCGTCCTCGGCGTTGGGGGCGGGTTTATCATGGTGCCTGCCATGATCTATCTGATCGGTATGTCAACGCTGATGGTTGTCGGGACCTCGCTGTTCCAGATTGCTTTTGTCACCGCAAATACCGCCCTTTTCCAGGCCTGGATTAACCAGACAGTCGATTTGACTCTGGTCGCTGCCTTGATTGTCGGCGGGCTGCTGGGCACACAACTCGGCGCACGATTCTCAATCCATCTGCGCGGGGAATATATGCGCCTGATCCTCTCGCTGCTGGTGATCGGGGTCGGCGGTAGCCTTCTGGTCACTCTCCTATGGACCCCGTCCGAACTCTTTGAAATAGAAATCCTGATTCCTGCCACGGGGGGATCATGACTTCTTTGCCTGCCCTTATATATCGCCCCTGTTGGCAGAAGATACTTTTGCTTATATTGATTTCTTTCAGCCTTTTGGGGGAAGAATCTCACGCTCAAGATACAAATAGCCTGCTCAATGCCGACCTCGACCGCCATCTGGTCAAGATTACCGCTGGATTCACAGGCTCCGAACTTTTGATCTTTGGCGCAACGCAAGGCTCTGGCGAAATTATTACCACCGTCACCGGCCCTCCCGTTGATACCCGTGTCACCCGCAAAGGCAAGAAATTCGGCATCTGGCTCAATGAAGTCGAAGTCACCTATTCGTCTATCCCGTCCTTTTACGCCTATGCTGTCAGCGGCGATAAAGCCCTTGATCTGCCGCAATCCGTCCTTACCCGCCATAGCATCGGACCCGAAAATCTCTCTATTCCGCCTGTTGCAGGGCTTGACCCGTTTTCTAACCTGCAATTCCGCCGCAGCCTGATCCGAAATAAAGTTGCTATTGACCATTATCAGGCACAGCCTGCCCGAATCGAACGACGCGGCCCAAACCTGTTCCGGGCCAAAATCCACTTGCCCGCAAATGTGCCGATTGGCACCTATAGTGTGCAAACGCTTCTCATTCAGGACCAAAATATCGTCAGCGCGCAGGTCACGCCTTTGTTCGTCAGCAAAGTGGGCTGGAACTCAAAGGTCTATTATCTGGCCCACGAATATCCATTTGAATTCGGGATTGCCATGATTATCGGGGCGGCTCTTGCCGGATTCGCCGCCAATATCGCCTTTCGTCGTCGCTAACTTATGTGCCGACTAGCCGCTGTATAAACTATGCAGTCGGCTTTCCTCAACCGGCCCATAAAGCCGCTTGGTGACCATCGATACCCCCTTCTTATGGACACCGCGGGTTGTCATGCAATGATGCTCAGCCTCGACAAGAACCGCGACCGCCGCCGGATTAAGGATATCCACAATATCATTAACAAGCTGCGCATTAAACTTTTCCTGTATCTGTAAGCGGCGGGCATAGCAGTCAACCAGCTTGAGCAGCGATTCCATTTGCACGTTTTGCTGACCAGGCTGATAGCCAATAAAAACCTTGCCAACAATCGGCAGCATATGATGCTCACAATGCGAAAAAAAGGGAATGCCGCGGACCATGATCCAGTGATCTGAATTCTTGGCTGGCATACAGGTCTCTTTTAAAATAGAGGGGCCATCCTGATGATAGCCTGCGAACATTTCCCGATAGGCCTTAAGGACGCGTGCAGGCGTTTTCTTGACACTCGGATGCGTTTTGTCAAACCCGGCCCAGCTGATAAGGGTTTCAACCGCAGTCTGGGCGGTCAGGTCTTTTTCGCTGATAATTTTTGGCTTTTCGATATGGGACATGATGCCTCGTAAAAAAATGCTTGGTTCAATTCAATATAGTTTTTTATATTTGATTTACAAAGAAAAATTTTAACCAGAAGGCTTGCTTGATGCAGCAGGGCGGGTTTGATATGAACGGTTCTGTCCTTAATCTCATGAGTGTGCTGCGATGGTCCATTCTCCCTTGACATTAACCGCCCTGCTAACAGTTCATAATGAAGAAAAGCAACTGCCGGATTGCCTGGCCTCATTGACTTTTGCAGACGAAGTGCTGGTGGTTCTGGATAAATGCACCGATGCAAGCAAGGATATTGCGCTTGCGGCCGGGGCGCGGGTCATAGAAGGGGCTTGGAAATTAGAAGGACATCGACGAATGGCCGGGATTGAAGCCTGTCAGAGCGCATGGATTTTTGAAATTGACGCAGATGAACGTGTCCCACCTGATTTGGCAACCGAAATACGCCAGATGGTTGAAAGCAGTGAGGCCGATTATCACTTGATCCCGGTTGATAATTATATTGGAGGGCGATTGGTGCGCTATGGCTGGGGAGCTTCCTTTGGCAAAGCCGCTTACCATGGGTTGTTCCGCAAAGGCAAAAAGACCTGGGGCAATACCCGCGTTCACCCGCCCATCCAGCTTGAAGGAAAAAAGGGCGCATGGCTGAATAACCGCCTTGTCCATTATGTCGATGATTCAATCGAAGAAACCATTGAGCGGCTCAATCGCTATTCATCAAAAAGAGCGCGTGATCTGGTTGATTCTGGCCGGATTGGGTCACTTGTTTCAAACCTGCGTCGCATCATCAGCCGTTTCTGGAAATGCTATGTTATCCGTAAAGGCTATAAAGAAGGCGGATATGGCTTTATCCTTGCCCTCTGTGCAGCTCTTTTCCCGCTTTTGAGCTATCTGAAAGCCCGTATATTGCTTGAACAACAGCAGAAATAAAGTGGTGATCAGCCGAAGTGGGTGCAAAATCTATGCGCTTTAAAACAATCGCCATGTTTGATGATGGAATCGCCTTTGATGGCGAAACTATGCGCCAATTTCCTCTTGGCGGCACTCAAAAAGCCTTTGTGAATCTGGCTGAAGCCTTTGCTGATAAAGGCTATATCGTGACATGCTATACCAACGGACCGGGTGTCGGCAGCGTAAATGGCGTTAACTGGCGCGCTTTCAATCAGGCTGTTTCCCCGGCAAAAGCCGACTTGGTCATTGTTAACCGGAACGCGGCTTTGTTGCGATTTGGGAAAGGCGTGCAGAATTTAGTTCTCTGGTTGCATAACCCCGCACAATATTTGCGAAAGCCCAGGAACCTGTAGCCTTTATTGCGCTATCGCCCGATTGTTCATCTTCTTGGTCCTTCGCATCTAAAGACTTGTCCAGCTTATATTCCTTGCCGGGACAAGATGGTGTCTCCGCATGGTATTGATGACCTGTTTCGCGATGCGTCAGAGAAAATACAGGCTCCGCCACCGCTGGCTGTCTTTACCAGTCATCCTGCGCGCGGTCTTTCCTGGCTGATTGATCGCTGGACAGAGGGGATTCAGTCAAAGCTGCCGGATGCGCGGCTCAGGATTTATGCTGGCACTCAAACCTACCAGATAAGCAAGGGCAAGCACTATCATTCTATCCAGTCAGCCCTTCAAAAAGCACATGATGCAGCCTTGTCCGGGGTTGAGGTTTTTGACCCTGTTCGTGGAAAGGAGCTTGTTGAAAAATTGTCAGAATGTCGTGTTATGCTTTATAAAGGAGACCTTGGTGAAACCTTCTGCCTGGCCGTGGCAGAAGCTCAGGCCCTTGGTATTCCTGCAGTTGTCCAGCCGATTGGCAGCTTGCCAGAGCGCGTGATCGATGGCGTGACAGGCTTTATCGCTCAAACAGATCAGGCGTTTATTGAAAAAGCTCTGCTGCTGTTACAGGATGATGATACATGGCTGACCTTCCATCGGAATTGTCTGGCCCATCAACGCCAGCGCACCTATGCCGATATGGTCGAGGATTACGAGAAGACTTTCCATTAAGAACATAACTTGGCACGGGTATTGCATATAAATTCACATATGCAAGCCGCGCGGTTGATTGGGACCACCGGTAAAGCATAAAGAGGTTCGTAATCGCACGCGGCTCCCTCCTCTCCTCTCTCTCACGCGGCGTTACGAAGGGGGTCCAGGTCACATCCTGGACCCCAACCTCTATAAAAACAGAGCGGAGCCACTTAATCCCGATTTAACATTTCCCTGAATTTAGATATTGCTATAGGAGACATGCGCTCAAAAATCGGGACATATAGACCCTTTTTGAGACATATTCAGACATATATAGACAAGCGTGGCCTAATCCGTTAGGAACGGGGGAGATAAAATCTATTCCATATAGGCAGACGGGATATTATGCAAAATAGCGCGACGGCTTCATCGGACGGTGATGCAAAGAACAGTTTTCGGACTCTTCCTGATGACACAGGCCGGTTTGGTCAATTTGGCGGGCGGTTTGTTGCCGAGACCTTGATGCCGCTTGTTCTTGATGTTGAGAAATCATATCGCGCAGCCCGCCAAGATTCTGCATTTATGGATGATATTAAATATTATCAGAAACATTATGTGGGTCGGCCAAGCCCGCTTTATTTTGCCCCAAGGATAACAGAACATCTGGGGGGAGCAAAAGTCTATATGAAGCGTGACGAGTTGAATCACACGGGCAGTCATAAAATCAATAATGTTCTGGGCCAGATTTTACTGGCCCGGCGTATGGGAAAAACCCGTATTATTGCGGAGACAGGAGCCGGGCAGCATGGGGTTGCAGTTGCCACGGTTTGCGCTTTATTTAATCTGCCGTGTAAGATTTATATGGGGTCGGTTGACGTTGACCGTCAGGCTCCGAATGTGTTTCGCATGAAATTGCTTGGTGCGGAAGTAGAGCCGGTTCAATCGGGTTCCCGGACATTGAAGGATGCGATGAACGAGGCTTTGCGAGATTGGGTCGGCAGTGTTGAGGATACTTTTTATATTATAGGTTCTGCGGCGGGTCCGCATCCTTATCCGCAAATGGTTCGAGATTTTCAGTCGATCATTGGTCAGGAGGCCCGCGCCCAGATGATGGAGGCCGAAGGCCGACTGCCTGATATCCTGGTAGCCTGTATAGGGGGAGGGTCTAATTCTATTGGTCTGTTTCATCCATTTCTGGATGACCGGGAGGTGAAGATCATTGGCGTTGAAGCTGCGGGGGAGGGGATTGAGACGGGCCGTCATGCGGCTTCATTGGCTGGAGGGCGTCCGGGGATTTTGCATGGCAATCGCACGTATCTTTTACAAGATGAGGATGGTCAGATTGAGGAGGCCCATTCGATTTCGGCTGGTCTGGATTATCCGGGAATTGGGCCGGAGCATGCCTGGTTGAAGGAGCAGGGGCGCGTGACTTATGTCTCTGCCACGGATGAGCAGGCGCTTGAGGCTTTTACCCTTTGTGCAAAGCTGGAGGGGATTATTCCGGCACTGGAGCCTGCACATGCGCTGGCTCATGTTATGGAGATTGCGCCGAAGCTGTCGAAGGATACGTTGATTTGCCTGAACATGTGCGGGCGTGGAGACAAGGATGTGGAGGCTGTAAGCCAGCGACTTCAAAAGGCGCACCCGGTAAAGACGCACCCGGTAAAGACAGCTGGCCATTGACTTGAAGAACAGTTTCTCTGGAGTAAATTTTTATGAATCCTGATCGTATTGCGGCACGTTTTGCGGCGTTAAAGGAGCAGCAGCGTGCAGGCCTGGTGACTTTTGTCACCGCAGGTGATCCCGACTATGCGACCTCGCTTGATCTTGTCCGTGCTTTGCCAGCCGCAGGCGCTGATATTATAGAGTTGGGGATGCCCTTTTCGGACCCGATGGCTGATGGCGTTGCCATACAAGCCGCGTCGGTTCGGGCATTGAAAGCCGGACAAACCCTTGCGCGCACGCTGGATATGGCCGCAGAGTTCCGGCAAACGGATACGACAACGCCTTTGATTTTGATGGGCTATTATAACCCGATTTACAGTTTTGGTGTGCAGGCATTTATTGAAAAAGCCCTTGCGAGCGGGATTGACGGATTGATTATTGTTGATCTTCCGCCGGAGGAGGATGACGAGCTTTGTGCGCCTGCCCGTGCGCAAGGGCTGCATTTTATCCGCCTTGCGGCCCCGACCAGCAGTGATGAGCGGCTGCCGGACCTGTTAAAAAATAGCTCCGGTTTTGTTTATTATATCAATGTCTTGGGAATTACTGGCGGCAAGACTGCACAGGCTGGCAATGTCACGGATGCAGTTGCCCGGCTGCGGCGTTATACTGATTTGCCGATTGCCGCCGGATTTGGAGTCAAGACCCCGGACCAGGCCCGTGAGATTGCCGGGTCCGTGGATGCGGTTGTGGTTGGGTCGGCGATTGTTGAGCGTGTCGCAAAATCTGCCTCTACAAAATCACCAGAAGAACTGATTGCCAATGTGACCGGATTTGTCCGGGAGCTTGCAGAAGGGGTTGCCAATAGCACATCTGCAAAATAGCGGATGTTCGGTTAATCACTATAAGACTTAAATATGAACTGGCTTACAAATATTGTTCGGCCGAAGATCAAGGCCATTGTCGGGCGCGATAAACCTGATGTGCCTGATAATTTATGGACAAAATGTCCGGGCTGCGGGCAGGCGATTTTCCACCGTGATCTTATGGCCAATGCCTATGTCTGCGGCGAATGCGGGTATCATCTGCGCTTGCCGGTTGATGCACGGCTGGCGCAGCTTCTGGACGAAGGATTCAGCCTGTGCCCGCTGCCAGCTGTCGCGCAAGACCCTTTGAAGTTTAAAGATTCCAGACGCTATAGCGACCGGATCAAGGATTACCGGACAAAGACACAGCGGCAAGATGCGCTGGTTGTCGCTTCCGGGTCTATTCAGGGTTATCCGGTTGTGGTTGCGGCTTTTGATTTTTCCTTTATGGGCGGATCGATGGGGTCGGCGGTTGGCGAAGGCTTTATTGCGGCTGCCGAAAAAGCGGTTTCTGAAAAAGCGGCCTTGATTGCCATTCCTTCATCAGGCGGAGCACGGATGCAAGAAGGTATCTTGTCGCTGATGCAGTTGCCACGCACGGTTATTGCTGTCCAGCGAGTCAAGGATGCCGGATTGCCGTATTTTGTTCTTTTTGCGGATCCAACCACCGGCGGGGTGAGTGCCAGCTTTGCCATGCTGGGCGATATTCATCTGGCCGAGCCCGGGGCGACAATCGGTTTTGCCGGGCGGCGGGTGATTGAACAAACGGTTCGGGAAAGTCTGCCGGAAGGTTTTCAAACAGCCGAGTATTTGCTTGATCACGGGATGATCGACACCATCGCCCCGCGCCCTCGTCAGCGGGAGATCATTGCCCGTCTGCTGGGTCTGCTCGGGGTTGCGCCAGTATCGGGTCAACCGGCTACAAAAGCCCTGCCATCGCGGAATATTCTGCCCCTCACGGCCCCGCCGAAAAAGGCGACTGCTTCAGCCTCTAATACGCAAAGCAAAGTGTAATTTATTTTAGAGATCATAAGAAAGACTTTCGACATGATGAACCATATGCTGCCTTCGCATCTTGAAAAAATTGAACCCGTTCATGCCAGTGACTGGTCGATGGATAGCTGGCGCAGCCGCCCGGTTGTGCAGATGCCGCATTATCCGGATCAGGAAGAACTCAATGCGGCAACCGCGCATGTTGGCAAAATGCCGCCGCTGGTTTTTGTCCGTGAAATCAATGCGCTTATTCACCAGCTGGCGATGGCAAGCGATGGCAAGGCTTTTCTGCTACAAGGCGGGGATTGTGCCGAAAGTTTTGAAGCCCTGAGTGCTGACAGCATTCGTGATACCTTTAAAATTTTACTGCAAATGGCGGTTGTCTTGACCTATGGGGGGGGCTTGCCAGTGATCAAGGTCGGGCGGCTGGCCGGGCAGTTTGCCAAGCCGCGCTCCTCAGACACCGAAACAATCGATGGTGTGACGCTGCCGAGCTATCGCGGCGATATCATCAATGGCAGTGCTTTTACCGAGGATGCGCGGATTCCTGACCCGCAGCGGATGATGACAGCCTATAATCAGTCATCGGCCACCTTGAACCTGTTGCGGGCCTTTGCAGGCGGCGGGCTGGCTGACCTTAGTATTATTCATAAATGGAATCTTGATTTTGCGGCCGCCAGCCCGCAGTCGCAGCGGTTTAATTCAATCGCCGGGCGGATTGATGATTGCTTGCGCTTTATGGCGGCGTGCGGGATCACGGCTGAAACCCATCGTGAAATCCGCAGCACTGATTTTTTCACCAGCCATGAAGCTCTATTACTGGAATATGAACAGGCCTTGACTCGCCAGGATTCCTTAAAAGGCGGAGTCTATGATTGTTCGGCCCATCTTTTATGGATTGGCAATCGCACCCGCGATCCTGACGGGGCGCATGTTGAATTTTTGCGCGGGGTCAATAATCCGATTGGCATTAAATGCGGACCGACCCTGAGTGATGAGGATTTAATCCGGCTTCTGGACAAGCTTAATCCAACCAACCGTAAGGGACGGATTGTCCTGATTTCGCGCATGGGGGCCAGCGAGATTGGTAATCACCTGCCGCGCCTGATCCAGACGGTTGAGCGCGAAGGTCGCTCGGTCCTCTGGTCCTGTGATCCGATGCACGGAAATACAATCACCTCCTCAACCAACCGCAAGACCCGGCGTTTTGATGTTATCTTGCAGGAAGTGCGCGATTTCTTTGCCATTCATAAAGCCGAGGGCACCCACGCTGGCGGCGTCCATTTTGAAATGACTGGCCTGAATGTCCAGGAATGTATGGGCGGCGATCAGCATATCACAGCAGAGGATTTGCTGGGGGAGAATTACACCACCCTTTGCGACCCCCGCCTGAACGGCAGCCAGGCCCTTGAACTGGCGTTCCTCCTCGCCGAATCCTTACAGGCCTAATTTTGGCTAACCTTTTGCTTCAGAGAATTTGACAATTAAAGCACAAAATTATAAAACTATAACGTTATTTTTAAAATTTTAACAATCTAAAAATTTTTGAAACCTGCCTAGTTGACAAAATTTCCTTACTTTGTTATGGAAGGGTAATAACTTTATTACATGGGGCAATTAGTTATGAAGTATTTACTACTAGTAATGCGTTTTCCTGTTCCTCAATGGTTGAGAGTAATTATAGTATTTTTTTGCATGCTTGCAGTAATTTTTTCTGCGCCAGGTTATTACGTTTTTGGCGGAAAGGTTAAGTTTAAGAAAGCTGATCACACTATTCAAAATTCGCTGAAGGAAGGTGTTAATATCACTCTTGCAGGCAGTGACAAGCTTTTTGTTTCTAATGAAAGAGGTCACATATATATACACATCAAAATTTTTGATTATTTTGTGAAATATAAAATGCAAGATTATTTGTGTATAGATTTACGTATATCAACTAACGAATCTATTGCTACAAGTGTACAAATTTCAAATCCTTTTTCTGGCATGATGGAAGATTTGATTTTGATAGATCGTCAAGATTTTGATGGCTTTGAGCCTAAAGTAACCCAGCCAGCTTGCGTGGAAAAGCAGTTTGCGTCCAATAATCCTGTGAAGCGGTTGTTTGGAAGTTCAGCTTATGCTCAAGATCCGATAAACTATTCTTATAATCTTGTTAACAAATACAGTTCTAGTGTGGAAGGAGAGCATCCTTTCACTCTTAAGCTAGAAAAAATTGATGCTGCACACTTGTTAGAAGGAGTAAAAGATTCTCTAAATTCAGCTGATTCTCAATATGAGATAGCAGGTAGTATTATGTTAGAAGATTCAAATGGGGAAAGTATTCTGCACTCATCGCGTACCGGCCAAAAAATTGATGCAGTTGATGTTACTATGGTTGGTTCAGAAATCACTTTTCAAGAGCCTGTTTACGCATGGGCAGTTGGAACCGGGGTAGTTAATGATTCCGTGGCATTGTGGGGTGATTCTCAAGAAGAATCGGATAGTCAAAATATCGAACAGTTTTATAAGATCTCATATGCATTCGCGGATCAGATGATTGAGGATAATATTAATCTTTATTTTTCACCTAACGTCTCAGCAGGCGCTGTGAGTAAGATTGCTAGTTTTAATGATGATTTGGTGATAGACGTACGAAAAAAACTGCCCTATGAAGTTGTTGTTTTCGAAAAACATGATACTAAGGAAGTATCTGATACACTTGCTGCGGGCTTTAATGAGCAAGGATTATGGTACCGTCCAGTTAGTTCTGTACTTGAAACAAGCATAAATACAAACGCGCTTTTCATTGGCGAATCGGTGCCAATTTCTGCTTCAAAAAAAGCTTTAGAAGTCATCCAAAACAATAACATAGAATTAAGAAAAATTGAGTATAATTTAAAATTAAAATCTGGTAAATACTATACTATGCAGCTTGGAGCGAGTACGACTGCAGAAAACTGTGAAATCATAAGCAGTGATAAGATAAATATGTTGCTTGCGGCTGTATCTTATTCTCAATGGGATGAAATTATCGACATTTGTTCTTAAATTCAAGTGGTTAATTGAGCGTTGGTCCGGAAAGAATTCGTTTTTAACTGATTTTGGGTCATGCTGCGTTTCATAACCAGTGGAGGAATTTGAACCAAGCTATCCTAATCCACTTGAGGATCAATTGGAAGTTATGTCATGGAGCAGCAGGATTGAATTGACTGCCTCGCTTTGCCGCAGGGCGAGACAATTTTAGTGCATTATGAGATTGCTTTTGATGTGTCCGGTAACGGGCCCAACTACTGGCTGCTACTTCAGAAAGTCTCCTAATCCAGATATTGCCAGGCGGCGGGTTTAAATTCATATCCTGTGCCGGATTTGACAACATAGCCAACGCCGGGGAATGTTAAATGCGCGCCGGCAACCATAAGCCGGTCTGTGCTTACCCTGTCAAAAACCTTTGCCCGGGTTGCTGCGGCGGCATCGGCATCAACATCAAAGGCTATGCTGGCCTCCGGGTTTGCAAATTGCAGCGGCGGAGCATGGACAATATCGCCCCAGATCATCAGGGTGTCATTGCCTGAACTCAGCATATAGCCGGTATGGCCGGGGGTGTGGCCGGGTAATGGCACGGCGGTCAGCCCGGGGACGACTTCTGTTTCCCGGTCAAACTGGCGCAAACGGTCATTATAGGCGCTTACGCCTCCCACAGCCATATCGAAGAAAATCTTTACGTCATCCGGGACTTGCGCCTTGATCTCTTCATTGGTCCAGAATCCATAATCAGCGGCATGAACAACCATTTCCGCATTGGGGAATCTTGGAGCCTCGCCATGAAGCGCGCCACCAATATGATCAGGGTGCAGATGCGTCATAATCAGAGTTTTTACCTGATCCACCTGATAACCGGCCGCTTGAAGACTGTCTTCAATCCTGCCAACGGTTGGGGCCATCGGCCCGCCTCCCGCATCAATCAAATGAATATCCTTGCCATTATCAATCACAAAAGCATTGAGGGCCGCCTTATAGGCGCCGGGCTGTAAAAAAGCATTTTCCAGCACTTGGTTAAAGGATTCTTCGGACATAGACGGGAAAAGCCCGGCAACCAGCTCCAAATACCCATCAGACAGAGACGTAACCGTAAATTCGCCAATGCGAAATCTCTGCACCGCACTGATTTGAGCCAAAGCTGGCCTATTTGCTTGCCCTGATAGAATGGTTGCAGAAACCCCTTCAGGTCCCGCCCCCTTATGCGTGTCTTTTTGTGTCATTATTTCCTCCTTTAATTTTGAGTGATCAAATATTGAAAATGGTCTGGCCTTTTAATTTTGTCATTCACCTGATCTCGTGAGGGAGCCCGGGATATAGGTGCGCTTGAGGGGCAATAGTGTCTTGTAGCGCGGATCAAATGCTTCATAGTGGGCATAGATCAGATCAATAAGAGTGTTCCCATCAATCAGGCGCAGGTTTGGCTTTGATCTTTCAAAAGTAAAGGCCTCGTTACTGAACGATCCGAGTGTAACGAACAACCCATGTTCACCATTTTCAATCGCGCCGTGAAGTTCCTGTACTTTGGGCCGCCCAATCTGTTCAAGAGTCTGTTTGCATTGCACTTTGATGATCGGAGGCTCAAAACCGAGTTCATCTTTATGAGCGATCACATCGATCCCGCCGTCATGAGACTGCTTTGTGACGCGTGCGTGGTAGCCCATGCAGGTTAGCAGGTGAGCGATAAATTTTTCAAAATCATAAGGGGTGAGCTTTGTTTTGAGTCGTTTGATGATAAAGTCTTCAGTCGATTCTTCGACCTGGATGGAGACCTCTTGTGCTGTATCTTCATCCACATCCTCGGCCCCTGTTGCCTTGCCTTCCATGGCTGCGCGAAATTCTTCGCTGTGGGTGGTGACCTGGAAAAGTGTAATCGCTGATCCGATTTCATGCAGCGCGGATTGGGAGAAGTTGGTTCGTGGATGATTATTAATCCATTTTACTGCCCGTCGGTGGGGGTAGTCTTTCATTAAGTCAGAATAAAAGTGATAATCCCCTGTGACCTGGCCGATATAAACCCTCCGGTCTGCCTTGCAGGGGTAGATGACGATGTCCTCAATTTTTATATCGCAAGCAAAGCGGTACAAGACCCCTGCCTTTGCGGGGATGGCACCGGTTTTTTCGTGTGGATATGTTGTTGTGAAGTGCGCTTTAAAAGATTCACGTTCTTGGGGAAGCATTGACAAATCGCCCATATGCTCCCAGCCGATGCCGATAAAATCTCCCTTGATGGGAGCAAAAGCATCGATTGCGGCCATATGTAAGCCCCAGATTTTTTCGCTCATACCAGCCTCCTCCCTTTTTATACCAAAACGCGCTGGAAAATGCACGCCGAGATAGTGATACGAATAGATTATTCGGTTAGATAATAGCGCTTATCACTCTGATTGATTGGAATCAGTGTAGTGTGCTGCTTCTGCATTTAAAACAAACGGCCATAGGTCCTTCTCAGCAACCAAAACACTCTTGGCACCAATAAGGCGAGTGAATGCTTCTCTGCATAGATTAAGTGCCATAAGATAAAGCCACCATGCTTCGCGGTGTATATCACCAATTATACGGTCTTGATGAAAACTTAAGTCTATAAATTCAGGTGAATATATTCCTCGAATTTTAAAACTATTGCGAAGCACCTTGGCGAGTTTTGTACGCTCACGTTCTTGATGTGCTCCAAAATGAAAGCCAGTAATATTACGAATAGCAATCAACGCATCCAAGTCAGCTAGAAATACCGTGTCGCCTTTTTCAGATGGATTGAAAAATGATTTAGGTCCAAGACGCTGTTTGCTCTTTCGATGCTTAGATGGATTGAAATTACGGACGTTCGCAAGATTTTCAAGACAATTAACAAACAAGCTTTGCGTAATTGGGGTGTAGTTAAGACCGCCTTGGATAGCCATAGTAAAACAACCAAAAGCTGAATTCAGGACCTCCGCTTTCCATTCGTTTATAAGTTCTTTATTAGTCCAATTATAGGCTTTTTCCATAAAGTCTTGAGTGCAGTCATTTGAGTAAATTAAACGCCCTCGTAACGACGGATCGTGAGATTGTCGTTCTTCACAGACTATGAACATATCCTCGCCAAATAGCACACTAAGCCAGTTGTTGGCCTGCGCACTAATCATTTCGCTGTTTAGTGCAGTAAGAGTGAAAGATCTGAAACCAAGTTTCTCTTCGCCTTTATGGATAAGCCGACGATCATTCAAACCTCTTTCTCGAAAGCCAATTCTTATCTTCTCAGTTCCAAAAGAAAGATCATACCAATGACGAGCGGCATGAATTGAGCAATGTCCCAATCGTTTAGAACATGTAGGGCGTTTTACGCGTGAATTTTTACGACGTTGAATTATCTTTTCCTACAGCACTTATTGTTCAACAACTATACCTCATATTAACGTTCGGCTATAAGCAATTACAAATCAAATCCACTAATATTTCTATATTGCGGGAAATTCAGGAAAGCTGGCTTATAAATTATTTTAGGCGCTGTCCTGGATACCCAGCCCGTATTCTTTCTAACTCACTGCTTTAATTTCAATAATTTATGCCTTGAGGTAGGATTGTTAAAACACCATCCACACTCCTTCAGATAGAGTCCAAAATAGGTCTTTGGAACACCATTAAATTTGTGCATATATCTCTTTGCCTAGTTTCAGAAGTTTTTGATGCCGTTGATACGATTATGCTTGTATGTGAACAATTCAAGTTAGTCGAGTCCTCAGTCTTGCAAACCCCGTCTGATCACTCCTCTTCACTGTGGAGCATGAGAGATGCAGCCGAAGCTGTAATTGTTTGTGCTCCTTTGATCTTCAGTGCCTGTTCATGCCCATCCTTTGCGTAGCGCTGCAGTTGGCTTCTTAAATCGTCTAGTTTCTCGGTGTTGAACTGAATGCGTAGGCTGGTGCCAGGCAAACTGCTGCGTGAAGTTGCTTTGTGTGTATTTGATATGACCTCAAGTGTCGCATTGTTGGATGTCATCAGAAGGCTTCCAGCTTGGCGGCACATTCGATAGAGCATGTAGAGACCGTAACCTGAGTTGTGCCAACCATCCTTTTGACGAATCTTGACACCTTTGAACATCTTTCCGGAAATTCCAGGCATTGTTGCAAGCTTTAGAGCATCAGCATCGCTTGGGATGTCAAGATATGGGTTGTTAGCAAGAGATGAGGCAATACCAATCCCATTGTCGATAATTGCAATCTGAACCTTATTTTTGGTTGGCCAGTACTGCGCGCAATACCGCACGACTTTTGACTCGCTGTGCTCAGCAACATTTCTGAGAACTTCACGTATTGAATAGCGCAAAGATTCAAAAAGTTTGCCGCTATCTTCTCTAGTCAGGACAGTTGCAATAGACGCCGCATGTTTTGTTACGGTCTCTCCAATAGGTTCAAATGATTCCATTGCTTCTTTTCGAAGATCATCAATCCGCAATTCTGTGATTGGTAGATATTTTTCGCTTCCCGCTGCATCTCCTGGTTTGTTACCAAAATTGAGCCCAAAACATTGGAAGAAGCCCATGTGACCGTAGTATCCGTGCTTCTCAAAGTTTTTGGCGGAAAACTTGGCTTCATACTCGGCAGATTTTTTGCGCATAAAACATCGTAAAGCCTCTGAGGTGAATAACATCCCAAATGGGTCCATCCAACCAAGCTCATTGAAATCGAAAATGTATTTTTCATCGGGTGGAAGCTTCATGATCGATTCAGCGAAATCCACAGCTTTAATGTTTGTGAGGGTTTTGGGGACAAGTATCTTAGTGGACATAGACCAAATCAATCAGCGTTTTCCCATCCATCAAGCACAGGATTGGCTTTAATTTTTTAAAAGCATATTTTACAGCTGTTGGTGCTGCATAAACAATTGACTATGCGCCATAAATGGTGCCCAGGAGAGGACTCGAACCTCCACGGGGTTGCCCCCACAGGCACCTGAAGCCTGCGCGTCTACCATTCCGCCACCTGGGCCCGCATATATTTACCGGGAAAAAATGTACCTTTAGAAAGTGCTGCGTGAGCAGAAAGCCCTAATTGAGGCTTTGATCAGTATTTTTGCTCGCATCCGGGTTTTTGCTCATGTCTGCGTTTTTTGCCATATCTGCGTTTTTTCCAAGGCCAATACGCTTTGCGTGGGCTGAGCGCACCTTTGCATAATTAGGGGCCACCATTGGATAATCGGCAGGCAGACTCCATTTGGCGCGGTATTGTTCCGGAGTCATATTATAGGTCGCGCGCAAATGGCGTTTGAGCATTTTCAAGCGCACACCGTCTTCAAGGCAAACCAGATAATCAGGCGTGATTGAATCTTCAATGCTGACGGCAGGGCGCAGGGCACTGCTATATTGTCCAGCACCCGGTCCTGCGACGGCTCCCGGCCCGGTGCCTGCTGGCGCAGGTGTGGGAGACAGACCGTTCAAGTCCTGAAGTTTGGCATAAATGCGATCAATAACATTGGGGACTTCGGCATCACTGACATGATGGTTGCTCAGATAGGCCGCGACCATATCTGACGTCATGGTCAGAAGCTCTTTTTGACTGGCCACAGGAACCTGTGGATTTTCTGGCTTTGTTTTATTCATATTCTCTCTCTCTTCAAACTAATCTCAAAAGCACTTATGCCACTCCCTGCATATTTCTTAGCCGGTCGTCGCCCCGGTTTATACGGTCTGCTCGGCAAAGCAGCAAGCATAAGCCGGTATCGGTTATCAAAGATTCTGCTCTTTATGTCCCTCCAGCATCAAAACAGATGCTGACCATGACTAAAAGAATCTGAACCCTCTCTTACCCTGACGCCACAATCTTGTGACTACTTTTATAAGACAGTTCTCTGCCAGAAGTGATTCACATCAACCTGTCAAGCGAAAAACAGATTTATATGAATCAATATCAGCGAATATTTCACTGACAGCAGTTTTATTAAGCATATATTTGAGACAATCGCAACAATATTTCATCATATCTATGAAAATTTATTTCAAGAGGGGTGAAAATGATCGTATATTCGTTGCGCCATTGCCTGAGAAATACCGTCCATTTGCTTTAAATCTTCAAGCCCGGCCCCGGCCACTGCGCGTGCAGAGCCAAAATGCAAAAGTAGCTGTCGTTTGCGCTTGGAGCCGATACCGGCAACCTCGTCCAGCGGGGAATGAAAGGTGCTTTTATGGCGGCGTTTGCGCTGGGTGCCGATAGCGAATCGGTGGGCCTCATCGCGCAGTCGCTGAATAAAATAAAGCAAAGCATCATTTTCGGGCAAGCTGATGGGCCCGCGCACGTCTTTTGTTTGAGAGGACGGATCAAAGAGAAAGATTTTCTCGCGCCCGGCATTGCGCTCCGGGCCTTTGGCGACTGCCATCAGAAAGGGAAAGGGATGTTCGGGCGAAAAATCAAGCGGGGTCAAGGCTTCTATCGCGGCATGAATCTGCCCCAGTCCGCCATCCAGAATCACCAGATCAGGCCACACTTGAGAGGGAGATATCTCGGTTTCAGAAGGATTAAGAGAATCTTCGTCTGAAAGATCACTGCTGGCCTGTTCTTTAAGGGCGCGACGAAAACGGCGAATCATAACTTCGCGCATCATGGCGTAATCATCGGCAGTTTCTGTTCTTTGTTGCACCTGAGCAACCGGATGATCCGGCGCAGGGCTGAAATCCTGTTTTATGTTAAAGGTCCGATAATGAGTCTTTTCAAAGCCTTGCGGCCCGGCCACCACCATGGCCCCGATGGGATTAACCCCGCCCAAATGAGAATTGTCATAAATCTCGATACGGTTAACGGGGGTTGAAATGTCTGCAAAGTCACGCAGTTTTTGAAGAAGCTGGGCCTGGCTTGCCCGCTCATTAAGCCGCCGACCCAGCGCATCTGCGGCATTGGTGATGGCATGTCTGATCAAGCGATGCCGCGCCCCGCGCTTGGGGACTTCCAGCTTGACCCGTCTTCCAGCCAGTCTGCTCAAGGCATCCTGCAATAGATCGGCCTGATCGGGCAAGTGGCTGAGAATCAGTAAGGGCGGCGGAACCAGATCGTGATAGAGCTGGCCAATCACCGCTGCCATCAGGGCTGAGCAATTTTCTTCATCTTCTGAAGACCCATGAGTAGGAAAGTGCACCCGGTTGCCATTATGCCGCCCACCGCGATAGAAAATGGACTGGACTGCAGCTTGCCCGCCAGCCGTGCTGATGGCCAGAATATCGGCATCGCCTGAAATCGCATTATTGATATCCTGGCTGGCTTGCAGCTGGGTTAAAGCACGAATACGATCACGCAGGCTGGCGGCGCGCTCATATTCGCGATTGGCGGCTGCCTCGTCCATCTGGGTTCTCAAGCCCTCGCCCAGCTTTTGATCTTGTCCATTTAGAAAGGTGATAGCCTCTTGCACGGTGCGCTGATAATCTGGTGTTGAAATCTTCCCGCAGCAAGGCGCCGAGCATCGTTTGATCTGATATTGCAAGCAAGGCCGGGTTCGGCCTTTAAAGATTGTATCGCTGCAATTACGCAGCATAAATATCCGCTCGATCAAATTGAGGGTCTCGCTGACGGCTGCAGAGGAAGCATAGGGGCCAAAATACTTGCCCTTGACCTTATGGGTACCGCGATGGCGCATGATCTGTGGATAGTCGTGGTCTTGGCGGATCAGGATTTCGACATAGGTTTTATCATCGCGCAAAAGCACATTATAGGGCGGACGAAAGCGTTTGATCAGGTTATTTTCCAGCAGCAGAGCTTCGACCTCGTTGGCGGTGAGCAGGAACTCCATGCTGTTGGTTGCGCTGATCATGCGTTGCAAGCGCAAGGGCAGGCGGGCTGGCCTTGTATAGCTGGCGACTCGTTTGCGCAAGGCGATGGCTTTGCCGACATAAAGCACCTGGTTGTTCTTGTCGATCATGCGATAGACACCTGGCCCTGTGGTGAGGTGCTTGATGTAGGAACGGATAATTTGTGCGCCGCGCTCCAGCTGGGAGCGGGCCATCTGAGGGTCAAGAGGGACTTCCTCCTGTTCACTCCCAAGTTTACTCATGGGTCAAGAGCAGAGAACAGGGCGGTCATAAAGGCCGGAGGATTTTCGCTATGCGGCCAGTGCCCGGCTGCGGGAATGGTCAAGAACTGTGCGTTCGGGAAGAACTGGCGGCAGAGGGATTGATCCTCTTCTTTTATATAGTCGGAGTTTTCGCCTTTGATAAAGGTCACCGGGTCTTGATAGGTTGCTGCGGTCGGAGCCGGGAAAGCCGCAATATCAGCCATAGAGTTTAGCAGGATATCGAGGGCGGGCCGCCAGACCATCCCCTGATCGCTGCGAGCAAGATTTTGCGCCAGAAAAGCAGACAGAGCCGGGTCTGCGCGGCCTTTGGCAAGTTCTTGTTCCAGGGTTTGCTGGGCAAGGGTGCGGCTTGAAATATTTTGTAAATCAAGCGACTGCATGGCGGTAATCACATCTTGATAGAGAACCGAGTGATGGGCTTTCGGGGCGATATCGACAATAATCAGGCGGCTGATTGCTTCGGGTTTTAAAAGAGCAGCGATCATAGCGGCTTTTCCGCCCATTGAATGACCAAGCAGCGGCAGAGATTTTTTCCCGAAAAGATCAATCTGTTGCAGAATATCGCTGGCAAGCGTGAGGTAATCATGCGGTTCTGCATGCGGTGAATCGCCATGGTTGCGCATATCCAGAGCAATAGAAGAGATATCGGCAGCGATCAATTTTCGCTGGACACTTCGCCAGTTGCTTCGCGAGCCCAAAAGCCCGTGGGCCAGAACAAGCGGCGTGGAGCGATCAGGGTCTCCTTCAATGGTTGCGGTTAGTTTCATAAGGTCTTTTCAGCTTTATCAGCCCGTAGCAAAGGGGGCTGTTCGGTTCCTGGCAGGGTCATCAGCCCCATGGCATGGCGGACAAAAAGACGTTTAAGCGGCGGGATTTTGCCAACGCCTGCAAGTCCCAGTCGCCGGGCCAGACGGGTTGGGGCAAAATCGCCAGGCCAGAGGTTTAAAAAGCGCGGAGAGCGTTGGCGCGAAAAGAGTTTAACCAGCCGGTCACAAATCAGCGACAAACTCTGGACATCAAATTGTCGGCGTTGCTGGTAGCGATGCGGGACAAGACTTAAATCCTCCCCGCGCGTGCGGGCTTCTGATAAAAGATCAATCAGAACCGCGACATCGCGCAGACCCAGATTAAATCCCTGACCGGCGATAGGATGCAGCGAATGGGCGGCATCGCCAATCAGGGCAAAGCGCGGTGCCGCCATTTTATTGGCCAGTGATAAACGCAAGGGGTATGAAAAGCGCGGGCTATCCAGCTTTATATCGCCCAGCCAGTCACCAAAGCGGTGACGCAGTTCACGCATAAAATCATGATCATTCATGGCGATAATTTTTTCGGCAAGCTGGCTTTGTTCGGACCAGACAATATGACTGCGCCGGTCAACCATGGGCAGCATGGCAAAAGGCCCGCCTGGCAGGAAAAGCTCGACCGCAGTACCTGCATGATCATGTTCATGTTTGACCGTGCAGACCATGGCGGTTTGGTCATAATCTTGCTGGTGGCAGGAAATAGCGGCCAGATCGCGCAGCGGAGATTGCCCGCCATCGGCTGCAATAACCAGCTGTGTTTTTTTAATATTTTCGTTTTCAAAGGTTAAACTTGCCAGTTCTTGATGTTGGGGAAGCGACAAGCCGGTGACTCTGGTGGCCGGATAAAGCTGAATGTCGGGATCGGCAGCGATTTTTTCAATCAAGGCTTTGCGGATAATCCGGTTTTCAACAATCCAGCCAAAGGCTTTTTTTTCTTCACCTTCTTGTTCTTCATCCGCAAAAGAAGGCGGAAAATCAGCTTGCGTGAAATCCATAAAAAGCGAGCTTATAGAACCAGATTCATCGCCAAGCCCGGCAATATCGCCGTCTGCGATACGGATATGCTGCATCGGCTGAGCATAGGGGGCAAGACTGTCCCACAGACCAAGATTTTTAAACAGGCAGGCTGAACTGAATGACAAGGCAGAGGCCCGGCCATCTGAGTCTTTTGGGGCTTTATTCGTTTTTGTTGGCGTAAAAGCCTCTTTCGGGGCCTGATCAATCAGGCTAACCGTAAACCCGGCCTGCCGCAAGCCAATCGCACTCACCAGACCAATCAGCCCGCCGCCTACAATACAAAGGTCCGCAACGCCATTATTTTGTGAAACCGTCATTCTTCTTATCCGTCTTTTTTATCCATCTTTTTCGGCGGCAGATACCGGCGGAATCACTCTTATTTCCGTAATCTGATTGCGCACGCGGCGCAAAACCTCAAAGCGGAAACCCTGAAACAAAAACTTTTGTCCCTTCTCCGGTACCCGCCGGGCCTCATGCAATAAAAGACCCGCCAATGTCGCCGCCTCCTCATGCTCCAGGTCCCAGTCAAGATCACGGCTTAACTCACGCAAAGTCGCACTCCCTTCAATAATATAACTGCCATCAGATTGAGGCTTCACGCCTTTAATCAAAATATCCGTCTCATCATCAATATTGCCAACAATCTCCTCCAGAATGTCCTCAAGCGTCACAATGCCCATTAACGCGCCATACTCGTCAACCACAACCGCAAAATGCTCGCGACGCTCCCGAAAGGCCAAAAGCTGGTCCATAAGCGTGTTCCCCTCCGGAACAAACCACGGCGCATTCGCCAATTTGCCAAGATCAAGCGTCTCCGCCGATTTATCATGCAACGCCTTTAAAAGCTCCTTCGCATGCACAACCCCCACAATATTGTCCGGATCCTCCCGATAAAGCGGAATCCGCGTGTGCGAACTGGCCAGCATCTTTTCAACAAGCACAGGCGCCGGATCAGCAATGTTGAACATCTCAACCCGCCGCCGGTGCGTCATCACATCCTCTATCGTGATATCGTCCAAATCCAGAATCGATTTCAGCATCAAACGCTCTTGCGCAATTTCAGGCTCATCGCCTTGATGGAGGTCAATGGCTCCGCGCAATTCTTCTTCATGGTGCTGGGTGGAAAGCGTGTCTTCTCCAATGCCGAAAAGCCGCATGATCCCGCGCACCAGCAGCCCGACCACAAAGGCCACCGGCGTCAATAGCCAGACAGCTACACTGAGCGGCAAAGACGTCAGCTGCGCTACCCGGTCTGGATGCGAAATGGCGTAGGATTTTGGCAATGTTTCGGCGAAGATGACAACAATAAGAGTCAGCCCCAGCGTTGCATAGGCCACCCCGGCATCGCCAAAAAATCCGACCAGCAGGCTGGTGGTCAGGGCGGAGGCCAGAATATTCACCAGATTATTGCCAAGCAGGACGGCCCCGATCAGCTGTTCCTTTCGATCCAGCAGCTTGAGCACACGCTTGGCCCTTTTGTCGCCTTGTTTGGCATGTAGATGCATGCGGGCGCGGGAGGCCGCAGTGATCGCGGTTTCCGATCCCGAGAAAAAGCCGGAAATCAACAGCAGAACCAGAACGGCCAGTCCGGTAATGATCAAGGAAAGCGTCATTTGGGGTCTCGATATATATTCATCGGGTCTATTTTAAGGTTACGCTGATTCTCTGTTGAATTCTTTCGGCAAGGATGTGTGCAATTCGTCCGGTTTCGTCAAGGGCAGGTGGCTGCCAGTTTTCGAGTTTTCCGTCAAATTTTCGCACCAGTCCGGCCGCGATCATCTGGTCATGGAAACGGTCAAATTTTTTGGAGGTTCCTTTTAAAGGCAGAAGATAGACCGGCTTTTGGGCTGCTGTGGCTTCAGACACCATGGAGGCCGAATCATGGGTAACAAGAATATAATCGGCCCAGGCTAAAAGCCCCCTGTAGGGGTTTGGTGGCGGGGATTTGTCATCATAACGGGGCCAGATATAGGGGGAGTACGCCTCAAGAGCCGTTGCGATCTGTTTTTTTGCATAATCAGGCGTGCGGCGGGAAAAGGATATCATCAGTCCCGCCCCGTCTTCAGCCAGCTTGCGCAGGGTTTGACACAGGTGATCTGCGATAGCAGGGGTCAGCGTGTGAGTCCGGCTGTTACCGCCAATCAATACCGCGATGCGTGGTTGCTTCATTGCCTGAAAGGGGTCAGCAAATTTTTTACGCGCAGATTCAAGCTGTTCTGGTGTGATGTCATGCACGGCCCCAAGGCTGATGAAAGGTTTTATCTCCGGGTTATTGAGCCGCTTATCGCCTGCTTTAAAATCATGTTGCGGCGCAACCACCGCATCAAAATGATGCCATTTCGTATGCGGGCTTTGAATATGGATGGTGAAGGCCTCTGTTAGTCGGCGCAAAGCGATTGACATGGCTTCGCTCCTGCGCCCGCAGCTGATGACAATTTTTGCGCCAAGCATATCTTTGTCTGGCTTGATCAGGGACGCCGCCCAATGCGGCTTCATCCACGCTATCGCACGCGGCATTGTAACTGTTTTCGCGATGATTTTTGTATCTATTTTTCTATTGAGAGATGAATTTTGCAAATATTCTGCAAGCCTTGTTGCCAGACCAGAGGCCTGTGTCTGCATTCCCGCTTCACCTGTTGTCAACGTCACGATCATCTATTATCTGCCATTTACGATTTGCCATAGGCTATTTAAAGGCGATAGACAAGCAAGGTGCGATCAGAATCAATAGTCCTTGCCGGGCAAATTTTCTGATATGATTCCCTTGTCGCGGGACTTGACGGCTTTAGCCCGATAAGCGTATAAGCCACGCCATAAAAGCATAAATTGATGAGATCTTTCCAAGAGACGTTTTTTCCATAAAGGATATCTGATGGCTAATCATGCTTCTGCAAAAAAGCGCATTCGGCAGACCAAAAAGCGCACGTTACGGAATATGGCCTTGCGGAGTCGGGTGCGCAGTGCGGTCCGCCGGGTTGAAGAAGCCTTGCAAGCGGCTGACGGCGATGCGGCAACCAAAGCGATGGCGAGTGCTGCACCGCTTTTGCAGCAATCGGCTGGCAAGGGGATTTTCCATGCCAATACGGTATCGCGCAAGATTAGTCGTCTGTCGCGCCGTCTTAATGCGCTTGGTGCTTCCTGATCCGGGAGTACCGATGAAAAGCTGGCTTTCGTGATGACGCAGCCAGCCTCCGGCCAGCATAGACCCCTGAGTAAAACTGGCAATCAGACACGCAAGCCGGTCTATCTTGATTATAATGCCAGTGCGCCTTTGCTTCCAGAAGCCAAAGCCGCCATGGAAGCAGCCCTTGGGGAGTTTGGCAATGCCTCCAGCCCGCATGGGGCAGGGCGGCGCATCCGTCATTATATAGAAGTGGCCCGCCGCCAGATTGCCGCGCTGGTTACACCGGAAAATTCCGCAAATAGTGCCGATCCTTCTTCAACCGAGGTGATTTTGACCTCCGGGGCGAGCGAAGCCAATAATTTTATTCTCCAGAGTTTTTCCCATCGACCAATCCTGATTGCAGAAAATGCCCATGAGTCGTTGCGCTGGGCGATTGACGGGGATCATAAATTATCAAATGCCCGACCACTGCCAGTGGGCCAGGATGGTTGTATCCGGCTGGACTCGTTACAAGAGATTTTATCCTCTCTTCGAGGAAATTCTTCTGGTGCTTTGGTTGCCTTGACCCTGGTTCATAATGAAACCGGTGTGATTGAAAACCTTCAGGCCCTTGGTGACATCGCCAAAACCCACGGGGCCTTTCTGCATATTGATGCGGTGCAGGCTGCCGGGCGGATTGATCTGACCGATTTGCCAGCGACCCCGTTAAGCCTTGTTTTGTCTGCCCATAAGATGGGCGGGACTGCCGGGATTGGTGCGCTTATTTTAAAACATAACCAACCTCAAAAATCCGGTGAATCTGTTCCGCTAACGATGGTTCCCCTGATTAAAGGCGGCGGGCAGGAGCAACGCTGGCGGGCCGGGACCGAAAATTTTCTGGGCGCGATCAGCTTCGGGGCTGCTGCACAAGTCGCCTTGCAAAAAGGATTGTCTGACCAGCCGCGACTTCGGGCGTTGCGGGATAAGCTGCAATCCGGCCTATGTGCAGTCAATAAAGACCTGACTATTGTTGCAGGTGACCGCCCCCGGGTTGCAAATACGCTGAATGTTATCAGTCCCGGCGAATCCGGTGAGCGACTGATGATCAAGATGGACCTGCAAGGGATTATGGTTTCGACCGGTTCGGCCTGTTCATCAGGAAAAACCACGCCAAGTGCGGCCTTGCTTGCTCAGGGCTATGCCCCCGATCAGGCAGCTTCAGCCTTGCGCTTTTCGCTTGGATATACCACAACAGAAGATGATATCACCCGTTGCATTGACGCTTATGCAAAAGCGATTGGCACAAAAGCGACTGGGGCCAAAATAACCTAATGTCTCGTCTCTTTCTTGATCATCAATCGACAACTCCCTGCGATCCGGCAGTGGTTACGGCCATGTCCGATTACTGGCAAAAGGAGTTTGCCAACCCGCATTCAGTCGATCATGCCGATGGCTGGCAAGCGGCGGCGGCGGTTGAAACAGCCCGTGGCCAGATTGCCGATCTTGTCGGGGCCAAGCCGCGCGAGATAATTTTTACCTCTGGTGCAACCGAAGCCAATAATCTTGCGATCAAAGGGGTTGCCTATGCGCGGCGCGATTCTGGCCGCACCCGATTGATCGCCCCTGAAAGCGAGCATAAATGTGTCCTGGCCTCGTTAAACCGGTTACGCACAGAAGGTTTTTCAATCACCCTCTTGCCGGTTGAACGGGATGGAAGCCTGTCTTTAAACCGGCTGGCAGATGCCCTGGATGACAAGGTCGCCCTGGTATCGGTGATGGCGGCCAATAATGAAATTGGTGTCTGTGCGCCGCTCTCTAAAATTGCGGCTTTGGCCCATTCGTGCGGGGCCTGGTTTCATTCGGATGCGGCACAGGCTTTTGGAAAAATCCCGCTTGATGTCAATCGCATGTCCATCGATTTGATGAGCTTGTCTGGCCATAAAATCTATGGACCCAAAGGCATCGGGGCCCTTTATATGCGCAGCCGTGGCCCGAAAGTCACCGTCCAGCCTATCATCGAAGGCGGCGGGCAGGAACGGGGTATGCGGGCCGGGACGTTGCCGGTTCCCTTATGTGTCGGCTTTGGAACCGCTGCCTTGCGTGCGAAAGCACAGATGCAATCTGATTTTGCCCGCCTTTATGAATTATCAATTCGTTTTCTCAATAACCTGACGCAGGCAGATATTTCTTTTTCCCTGAATGGTCCTCCTCTTTCAGAAGATCATTCTGAAGATAACCTGCCATCGCGTCTTCCCGGAAATATCAATCTGACCTTTCCCGGTGTCGAGACTGCGGCTCTTCTGGCAAAAATCCCGGATTTATCTGTATCAACCGGATCAGCCTGTTCATCAGCCGGGACCTCTGCCAGCCATGTTCTAAAAGCGATTGGGCATGATCCGGCAGCTGTCGATGCGTCTTTACGGATCGGGCTTGGCCGATTTACACAGGAATCAGACGTGGATCAGGCATCGGCAATGATTGTGACGGCATTAAAGAATTTAATGGGTCCTGACCCTAAGTCAGGATAAATAACAGAGCGGCCTTTACAGGACTTCAACCGCCACGACCCCGCGCACATCGCGCATTTTGTCTGCAAAGCCGGGCAGAATTTCATAATGTCCGGGCAGTTCGCATTCCAGAAAATTTGTCGGGCTGGTTGGAACGGTTGCTCTTATGCGGCCTGTTCCTTCCTGCGTCTGGGTTTTGAGAACACGCATCAAGGCTGGCCAGTCTACATTATCATCTTGTGCCAGTTCCAGATGCGCTCCAGTTGCACTATGTGCGATGGCCTCGGCCAGAGACTTCACCCGTTTGATGCGCAGCCTTTTCCCGGAGGAGGAGGAGTCCGTATCGGCCCCCTCTTTAGGCGCAGAGGAATCTTCAGAAGCACCAGCATCAGAATTATCTGGGTTTTCAGAATTTGGTGGTTTAGGTGCATTCTCGCTGGCAGGTTTGTTTGGCACCAGCATGGCATTGATAAAGATCAGTTCGCCGGGTTGCAGGATTGTTTCAATTTGCTGGTCGGTCGGGTCATAGAGCATGATATCATAAAGGCCATTGGTGTCTGACAGGGTTAAATTTACCATCCGATAGGTATATTTTTCGCCTTTTCTGCGGCCTGTTTTATATTCGCTGGTTCGCGATGTTATTTTGGCAGAGACCACGGCTCCGGCGAGTGAAAAATCGGTATAAAGGTCAAGGGTATCTTCGCCGATCACGCTTGAAGGCAGGACATCAAGTCGTTTGAGTTCACGGCTAAAGGCATCCATTGGATGCCCGGTGAGGTAGAAGCCGACGGCTTCGGCTTCTGCGGCCAGTTTCAGGGTGAGCGGCCAGGGTGTCACCGGTTCAAGGGTTGGCCGGTTCATTTGTGCGAGATCAATACCAAACAGGCCGGGATTGTCGTCTTGTGCGCTGGCTTGTGCATGCTGATAGAGAATTTTGACGTTATGCAGCAAGAGATAGCGATTGGGTTCAAGATCATCAAAAGCCCCGGCTTTGATAAAGATTTCAAACAGGCGGAGGTTAAACAGTTTAGGATCAATGCGTTCCAGGAAGTCATAGATATCTTTGAAGGCTCCGTCTTTAGCGAAGCACTCGGCGATCATCTGGACGGGGGCATCTCCGACGTTTTTAAGAGCACCCAGACAATAGCGCACCTGCCCGCCGTGTAGCTTTTCGGCATCATATTCGATAGCAAATCGTGTGACGGGGTAATTGACGCTTGGCGGCAGGATAGAGACGTCATTCTTTTTGGCATCGCGAAAATAGCCTGAAATCGCATCGGTATTTCCGGCTTTTCGTTCCTGGTCCATTGCGGCGGCGTAGAACTCCAGCGGATAGTTTGCTTTGATATAGGCGGTTCGATAGGCAATGATCGCATAGGCGACCGAGTGCGGTTTGTTAAATCCATAGTTGGCAAACGGGGCCATCTTGTCAAAAAGCACGCCTGCTTCATCTGGCTGGATATTGGAATGTTCAAGCGCGCCTTCAACAAAGCGGATACGATGGGCCGCCATCTTGGTTGCATTCTTTTTGCCCATGGCACTGCGCATATCGTCGGCTTGCCCAAGGGTATAGCCTGCCAGAATTTGTGACATTTTCATAATCTGTTCCTGATAGACCAGAACGCCATAGGTCGGGCCAAGCACCTCTTTCAGTTTTGGATGCAGGTAATCGACAGGCTCTCGCCCCCACCGCCTCGCAATATAGGTTGGGATACTGTCCATCGGACCAGGCCGATAAAGGGCAACAATAGCCACCACGTCATCAATATTATCGGGTTTAAGTGCCTGCAGCCAGTTGCGCATTCCGCCGCTTTCAAGCTGAAAAATCCCGTGTGTATTCGCCGTTCGGAAGATATCTATGGTTTTTTCGTCATCAAAGGACAGAAAATCATAATCCAGCGGCTGTGTTTGATCCAAGCGTGCGTCAACCAGTTCTTTGGCATCTTGTAAGACAGTCAGGGTTTTTAATCCCAGAAAGTCAAATTTGATCAGCCCGACTGATTCAGCGGCTTTCATATTGAACTGGGTTGACGGCAGGGCAGAGCGATAATCCTGATAAAGCGCAGCCCGCTCCCGCAAGGGCCGGTCAGAAATCACAACCCCCGCTGCATGGGTAGAGGCATGACGGCACAGGCCTTCTATTTTGACAGCCGTATCATATATTGTTTGCAGTTGTTCATCTGCCTCCAGAACTTTGCGGATTTGCGCGTCTGTCTCTAAAACCTTTTTCAGGTCTTTCTGATCATTCGGATTGAAGGGGACCAGTTTGGCCAGCCGGTCAACGACACTATAGGGGACTTCCAGAACTCGCCCACAATCGCGCAAGGCCGCCCGCGCCTGAAAGGTTCCAAAGGTGATGATATGGGCAACCCGGTCTGCGCCATAGCGTTCCCGCACATAAGCAATCACCTCGTCCCGTCGTTGCGGGCAGAAATCAACATCAAAATCAGGCGGGCTGATGCGCTCCAGGTTTAAAAACCGTTCAAACATCAAGTCCCAGACAAGCGGATCTATCGCTGTAATCCCCATGGAAAAAGCAACCAGCGAGGCAACGCCTGACCCGCGCCCGACTCCGATTGGAATATTTTGCTGGCGCGCCCAGTCGATAAAATCGGCCACAATCAGGAAATAACCAGCAAATCCTGCTGAATTGATGACGTCAAGCTCCGTCTGCATCCGTGCCTGGTAGCGGGTCTGCATGTCCTGCACTTCTTCTTTTGTCGGCTTCTGGCGTTCAATCAATTTCGACAGATAACTGTCCAGTCTTTCATAGACCAGTTTGGACAAATAATCCTCCTGCGTAATCCCCTCGGGCGGGGTGAAAGGTGGCAGAATTGGTGGCGAGGCTTCAAGGAAGAAATGGCAACGCCTGGCAATTTCAACGGTATTTTCAATCGCATCCGGCAGATCATGGAAAAGTCTGGCCATTTCGTCTGCCGGTTTGAACCAGTGATGTTTTGTCACCCGCCGCCGGTTGGGGTCGCTGATCCGTGTGCCTTGCGCAATACAAAGCAAGGCATCATGCGCATCGTGCATATCCGGGGTTAAAAAGAAACAATCGTTGGTCGCCACAAGCGGCAATTCATGCTGATCGGCCAGGCT
The DNA here is from genome assembly GCA_965229605.1 of Alphaproteobacteria bacterium. Classification (GTDB taxonomy): domain Bacteria; phylum Pseudomonadota; class Alphaproteobacteria; order CBDDJK01; family CBDDJK01. Next base: position 693,309 of record OZ245892.1, read on the forward strand.
GATCAAGGCGGGTTCGACCTGTTTTTGCTGGTCCAGATCGTGACGCTGGATTTCAATATAAAAGCGGTCTGGAAAACAATCGGCCAGTTTTTTCAAAACGGCATCGGCCTGTTCTTGCGGCTTGTTCCCGGCTTTCGGGGACGTCAGACTATAGACCAGCGGGCCATCCAGCCCGCCACTCAGGGCAATCAGGCCGGTGCAATTTTCAGGTTGTAGCCAGTCCCAAGGAATACGTTGATCCTCGGTATCCAGGTAAGCTCTGGAAAGAAACTGACACAGATTGCGATAGCCCTTTTCATCTTTGCATAAAATCGGCAGCAGAAGCGGCTCTGTTGTTTGCAGACGACCTGAACCCCCCGTGGTTTCGATCTGCCCGGATAATATGTCGCCCGCGCGCACCGAAAAGGGCTGAAGATGCAGAATGGCACCAAGAACAGGCTGAATCCCTTTTTCAGCAGCCGCTTGTGAAAATTGAAAAGACCCGAACAGATTCATGCTGTCTGTCACACAGACGGCACGCATCCCCTGTTCATCAGTCTGTTCAACCAAACCCTTTAAATGAATGGCCCCTTCGGAAAGGGAATAAAGCGAATGGACGCGCAGATGTACAAATTCTGCCGGAGCTTGCGCCTCTGTTGGTGCCTCTTCAGGCACCATATGCGCTGCGGGTGAATCCATCTCCATCATTATAAAACCTGTCTATACAGAACGATTCTGAAAATCATCAATAATCTGACGCAATTCGCCCGCCGCTCTGAACGGATCAGAAGCCGCACTAATCGCCCCAATCACTGCCATTCCGTCCACCCCAGATTCCATGACCTCTGCGGCTTTTTCAACACTGATTCCCCCAATCGCAATAACCGGCTTCCGGCTTTCCCGAACAATCGGCACCAACCCTGCCGGTCCCCCCAGATCATCGGCATCCGGCTTGTTGCTTGTCGCAAAGACAGCCCCGGCTCCGATATAGTCTATTGGCAGATGATTCGCTCTTTTAACATCCTCGACACAATCAACCGACAGGCCAATTATACGCTCCTTCCCCAAAAGAATGCGGGCCTCCTGCAGGTCTCCATCCTCTTTGCCCAGATGCACACCACCGGCTGAAAGTCTATGCGCAAGATCAGCCGAATCATTCACAATAAATAAAGCCCGATCAGAAGACCCCTTTGAACCCAGACGCTGGCATAAACTTTTGCCAAGTTGCTCCAGAACCCTCTCATCCAGATTTTTCTCGCGTAATTGAACAGACGTCACGCCAGCCTGAACACAGGACTCAACCAGATCAGTATATTCCGCGATAGCTTTTTGTGCATCCCCGATAGATGCGCTATCATAATGTTTTTGATAAAAACCGCTAAAATCAGTGATCATCATCAGACGGTAGTAATCCCGCCGATAGATATATTCTCTGTTCTGACTATAGAGGGGCTGGTTATGGACTTGTGACATTGGCTCAAGGGCTCTAAATAGCATATCAATTAGGGTCAGGACTCATAAAATTCATCCATTCTGTTGGTCAAGAAAGGTAAAGATACAATGAAAACAAGCGAAAGCATAGCCTTAGCTACGGTGAGCTTGTTTGAAGCAGTAGATTTGCCTTTATTGACCAACCTTGCAAAGGCGCGGCAAATTTTTGCATCTGAACTTTCAAACCGCTTGCAATTAGCGATAGCTAGTCGCTGCGCGCTTTTCAAGCCCATCTATCAAAAATTTGACACGCGCAGAATGGATGAATCTTATGGGTCCTGACCCTGGAAAAAAACCAGCTTATAAAACCGGAGGACTAAGATGAAAAACAAGGCCCGGGCAGTTGTTATCGGTGGCGGTGTTGTTGGCGTATCGACGCTTTATCATCTTGCGCGCAAGACTGTTGGCGGACAGAAATGGGGAGACTGCGTGCTGTTTGAGCGCAAGGAGTTAACATCCGGTTCGACCTGGCATGCGGCGGGTCTTTTGCCTTTATTCAATATGAGTTACTCGGTTGGGCAAATTCATAAATATTCTGTGGATTTTTATCAGGAGCTTGAAAAGCTTGCGGGGCGCACGGTTGGCTTTTCGCAATGTTCAAACATCCGTTTGGCTCAAACCCGTGACCGGATGGATGAATATTATCAATATGCGGCGGTTGCAGAGACCATCGGCGTAAAGGTTGAATTCCTGACCCCTGATCAAGTCAAGGCACTTTGGCCTTTATGCGAAACAAAGGGGCTGATCGGGGCGATTCGTCATCCAGAGGACGGCTATATTCAGCCTGCTGATCTGACACAGGCTCTTGCGACGGCTGCGCGTAATGAGGGGGCAGAAATCTATCGCAACACCGGGGTGACAGCTATTGAGAAGCTGGCGAATGGTGACTGGCATGTGACCACGGATAAAGGCGCGATTACTTGCGAGCATCTGATCACGGCAAGCGGAAATTTTGTTAAACAGACCGGAGACATGCTGGGCTTGAAGCTGCCCGTCATTCCGGTCGAGCATCAATATATCGTGACAGAGGCCCATCCGGCCATTCAGCAGCGCAAGGCTGACGGGCTTCCTGAAATGGGAGTCCTGCGTGATTCCGATGGCAGCTGGTATATGCGCGAAGAAGCAGGCGGTCTTGTGCTGGGTCCCTATGAAAAAGGGGCACCGGTTTGCTATACAAACGGTCCTTCTGCGGACAGTGAATATGAGCTTTTTCAAGAAGACCTTGATCGGCTGGCGCCGCATATTGAAAGCGCGATTGAACGGGTTCCTGCCTTCGGGGAGGCTGGAATCAAGAAAGTCTATAACGGGGCGATCTGCTATACCCCGGATGGCAGCCCGATTATTGGTCCGGCCTGGGGGATCTCCAACCTCTGGCTGAACGAAGGCCATTCTTTTGGTGTCACGGCTGCGGGCGGCGCAGGCTGGCAGCTGGCAGAATGGATCGTTGAGGGTGCGCCAACCATCGATATGCTTGGCGTTGATCCCCGCCGCTTTGGCGATTACACAACCCGGTCCTATTTAACGGCTAAAAACGAAGAAGCCTATGCCAATGTCTTTACCGTCCATTACCCCGATGAAGAACGCGAAGCCGGGCGACCACTCCGCATGGCCCCTTGCTATGACCGGATGAAAGAAAAAGGCGCCGTCTTTGGTCAGGCCTTTGGCTGGGAGCGTCCAAACTGGTTTGCCCCGTCGGGTGTGCCAGCAAAAGACGGCTGGTCTTTCCGCCGATCAAACTGGTTTGAACATGCCTGCAATGAAGCCTTGAACGTGCGCGATAATGTCGGGTTGCTCGATATGACCGCTTTTGCCAAATGCCGTCTGGTCGGCCCGGGGGCCGAAGGATTCCTGAACTGGCTGGTGGCCAATCGCTTGCCGCGCAAGGTGGGCCGGGTCTCCTTATGTCATGCGCTTGACCATCGCGGCGGCGTGCATTCAGAATTTACCATCCTGCGGGAAGGGGACTATAGCTTCTATCTGGTCTCAGCCGGAACCTTGTCCCGGCTTGATCACGACTGGATTTCAAGACGCCTGGCTGATTATCAGATGCAGCATAATCCTCCGCCTATCCAGTTTGAATATCTGAATAATGCTATCGGGGTTCTGGTGCTGACAGGCCCCAAATCGCGGGAGCTTCTGGAGCGGGTGAGCCGGGCTGATTTCTCCAATGCGGCTTTCCCCTGGCTAAGCTCTAAAGAAATTGAAGTCGGGCTGGCCCCCGCGCTGGCTGTGCGGGTCAATTTTGTTGGTGAGCTTGGCTGGGAGCTACACCATCCAATCGAATATCAGAATCATATTTATGATGCGCTTTTCAAGGCTGGCGAGGACCTTGGCCTGAAACCTTACGGAATTCGGGCGATGAATATGCTGCGGATGGAAAAATCCTATCGTCTGGTTGGCACAGAACTTTCGATAGAATATGCTGCGCTTGAATCAGGGCTTGACCGGTTTGTTGCGCTGGACAAAGGAGATTTTTATGGCAAGGAAGGGCTTTTGGCCTGGCAGAAAAAAGGGTTCTCCTGGCAGTTTGCGACGCTGGATATTGCAGGAACCGGCGATTGTGACCCGATTGCCAATCACCCGGTTTATGTTGGCGACAAGCTGGTCGGGCGGGTGACATCGGGAAGTTGGGGACCACGGCTGGAAAAAGCCCTGGCCCTTTCGATGCTTTCGCCGGACATCAGCAAGCCGGGAAGCGAGGTCACGGTCAAAATTCTGGATAAACATTATAAGGCCAAAGTCATTGCTGAAAGTCCGTATGACCCGGAGAATCAACGTCTGCGGGCGTGAGTTTAGCGTGATTATATCGCAGTGCCGCACTTGACGAACTGGGGGCGATAGCTTATAGCCCTTTTGCAATCAGTTTTATATGGTTAAAGATCGGAAAACAGGTATATTTATGACAGATGATAGCAAATACGCGATTATTCGCAGTGGCGGCAAGCAGTATCGAGTGATGGTCGGGCATGTTGTCAGTCTTGAAAAGCTGACGGCGGAGGTTGGAGAAACTGTCAAAGTGACGGATGTTCTTGCTGTTCATAACGGGAAGAAGCTGGAAGTCGGTGCGCCGCTTGTTAAGGGGGCGACGGTTGACCTTGAGATCGTTGATCAGTATCGAGGCAAGAAGATTCATGTTTTCAAGAAGAAGCGTCGTCAGAATTATCGTCGTTTTAACACGCATCGGCAGGATTTGACTCGTGTTCGGGTGTCGGCCATTCATGCGGCCTAAAGCAGGTGTAAGCAGCTTCTAGCGTTAAAGGATAGATCAATGGCACATAAGAAAGCAGGCGGGAGTTCCCGCAACGGGCGCGACAGTAAAGGGCGCAGGCTGGGCGTCAAGAAATATGGCGGAGAGCATGTGCGTGCGGGTAATATCCTGATCCGGCAGCGCGGGACCAAGTGGCATCCTGGTCGCAATGTCGGGCTTGGGCGTGATCACACGATTTTTGCCCTGATTGACGGGACGGTCTCTTTTAGCCGCACGCGGGAGCGGGTGCTGGTCCATGTTGCCCCGCAAGGCTGATTTTTACGATGTCTGATCCCTCAGCCAAAGGCCCGAACGAGCCTGAAAAGAAAGACCCGCTGCGCTTTAACAAGATCGCGGGCGGGTTGTTAGCTGCCTTTTTGTTTGCGCTGTTTCTTGGCTATGGGTCTGATATGATTTATCATATTGAGTACGAGGCCGAAGGCTATCCGATTGAAGTGCAGGAGGTTGCTTCTGTATCCAGCGGTTCTACCCAACAAAGCGCAGAAGTCGAGCCTGTGTCACTGCTTCTTGCGATGGCTGATCCGGCGCAAGGCGAAAGTGTCGCCAAGAAATGTGCGGCTTGCCATATTTTTATGGCGGACGGCCCGAAAAAGACCGGTCCTTCACTGTGGAATATTATTGGAAGCCCTGTTGCCAATAATGCAGAGTTTGCTTATTCGGATGCGCTTGCCGGTTTTGGCGGGGTCTGGGATTATGAAACCCTGAATGCGTTTCTGGCCAATCCCAAGGGCCTGGTCAAAGGGACGCGCATGAGTTTTGCCGGTCTGCGCAAAGTCAATGATCGTGCGGCCTTGATTGCCTATTTGCGGACCTTGAGTGACAGCCCGCAGCCTTTACCCTAAAAGCGGCCACCCCTGAAAGCGGTAAATAAACAGAGCGATTTTGAAGAATGGGCCAAATTCGCTGACTATCTGGCGGATTTATCAGGCCCCATTGTCCGCGCGGCCTTTCGCCAACCCCTGCACGTTGAAACCAAAGCCGACCTCAGCCCGGTCACGCAAGCTGATCGTGCTGTCGAAGCAAAACTGCGCCAGGAAATAAAGCAGCATTATCCGCATCATGGCATTATCGGCGAAGAATATGGCACCGAGAATCCTGAAAGTCCAATCCAGTGGGTAATTGACCCGATTGATGGAACCAAAGCCTTTATGTGCGGGATTCCGGTTTTTGGCACATTGGTTGCGGTTTTAAAAGACGGGGTGCCGGTTGTCGGGATGATTGATCAGCCGGTCAATCGCGAACGCTGGATTGGCTATGAAGGCGGTGGCACCCGTATGAACGGGCAAACTGTTGAAGCCAACCAGAATATCCATCTGTTGAAAGACTGCAAGCTGATGGCAACCGGGCCCAGCATGTTTTCAGGCATTGAAGAATCGCAGGCCTTTGACAATATCCACCGCAACGTCACCTTTACCCGCTTTGGAACAGATTGCTATGCGGCAGGGTTGCTGGCAGCGGGCCATGTGGAATTGATCGTTGAAGCCGGGTTGCAGCTTTATGATTACGCCGCGCTGGTTCCGGTTATCACGCAGGCAGGCGGGGCGATCAGTGACTGGGAAGGCCGCCCGCTTACTCTTGAAAGCCCGGTCTATAACCCGCGCGGGCGCATTCTGGCGGCTGCCAATCAAACATTACACGAAAAGGCGTTATCGGCGCTTTGAGCTTTTAGGGTCAGGACCCATAAGATCCATTCATTCTGCGCGTGTCAAATTTTTGATAGATGGGCTTGAAAAGCGCGCAGCGACTAGCATCGCTAATTGCAAGCGGTTTGAAAGTTCAGATACAAAAATTTGCCGCGCCTTTACAAGGTTGGTCAATAAAGGCAAATCTACGTCTTCAAACAAGCTCACCGTAGCTAATTCTATGCTTTCGCTCGTTTCCATTGTATCTTTACCTTTCTTGACCAACAGAATGGATGAATTTTATGGGTCCTGACCCTAGTTAACCTGCCAGGAGGATAAACAGCTGCCGCCAAGCAGGTCATCATAGGTCTGGCGCGGGCGCACAATATCGAATCTATTGCCGCGAACCAGCACTTCTGCCAGCCGGGGCCGTAAATTATAGCTTGAAGCCATCACCGCCGAATAGCCGCCCGCACTTGTGAAAACCCCCAGATCGTCGGGCTTGAAAATAGGCAGCACCTGATCGCGGGCGAAACAATCGGTGGATTCGCAAATCGGGCCCACCAGATCAGCCATGCTTCTGTGGTTTTCCGCTGACGGGCGGGCAACCGGAACAAAAGGATGATGCGCCCCGTAAAGAGCCGGGCGGATCAGATCATTCATGGCAGCATCCAGCACGACAAAACGGCGATAAGGCGTCTGCTTTTCATAGATCACCCGGGTTAAAAGCACCCCGGCATTGCCAAGAATCCGCCGCCCGGGTTCCAGCATGATCGGCAGATTCAAATGTCCCAAGGTCTCTTTGACCATACGGGCATAAGCCGCCGGTGACGGCGGGGAGGGGCTATTGTCCGCGCTGTCCGAAAGACTTGTATCTAATGGAAGGCCTAAACCGCCACCAATATCAACACGCTGCAGATCATGACCCTTTTCGTGTAACGTGCCGACCAACTCGGCAAGCCGGGTAAAGGCGGCCCGGAAAGGGGCAAGGTCTGTAATCTGGGAGCCAATATGCACCGCAACCGCCACCGGATCAATGAAAGGCAGACGGTCTGCCAGCGCATAAAAATCCTCCGCTTCTTCAATCGGAAGGCCAAATTTATTTTCATTCAGCCCGGTTGAAATATGGCGATGGGTCCCGGCATCAATATTCGGATTAACCCGCAGCGCAATACGCGCGCGCTTGTTTTGCGCACTGGCCAATTCTGAAATCAGGTGAAGCTCAGGGATTGATTCAACATTGAACTGCAAAATATCTTCATCAAGGGCCACGCGAATTTCCTCAGCACTTTTGCCAACCCCGGCAAAAACAATCTTTTGCGCAGGGATACCGGCCTTGCGGGCCATCAAAAGCTCTCCTAATGAGACAACATCTGCCCCGGCCCCAAGGTCGGCAAGGGTGCGAATGATCGCCAGATTCCCGTTGACTTTGACGGCAAAGAAAATCTGTGCGCTCAGGCCAATATCTTCAAACGCCCCCGAAAATTCACTATATTGATCGCAGACGGCAGCATTGGAATAGATATAGCTCGGTGTGCCAACCGCTTTGGCAATCGCGGGCAAGGCGACATCCTCGGCATAAAGCATTCCGTCTTTATAGGAAAAAGGACTCATGTGCTTTTGGATGGAAGCAGATTTGAGGCCAGCTTTAAAGTGGATTGGCAGTTTTTAATAATCTCTTCAATCCGTTCCTTGCCAGAAGCCTCCAGGTCAGACATCGGCGCACGTGCCTTCCCGACCTCAATGCCTTGTAAACAGGTGCCGTATTTGATGGTTTGAACAAATTTGCCACCTTGCTCCAACTCGTTCATCAAAGGCATCAAGGCCGCCATAATCTGCCGCCCCTTTACAAAATCATTGTCCAGCACACAGGCGCGATAAAGCTCTCCATGCGCCTCCGGCAAGAAGTTTGACCCGCCACAGACCCAGAATTTTGCGCCCCAGGCAAAGAACTCCAGGGCCTGATCATCCATGCCACAGCCCAGCTGAATATGCGGATAACGCAGGGCCAGCGCATGCACCCGGTTGATATCGCCGGAACTTTCCTTGATCCCGCAGAAATTTCGGGACTTTGACACATGGTCCAGAAATGAATCTCCCATCATGGTGCCGGTGCGCCCCGGGTAATTATACAGCATGACCGGTAAATCTGCCGCCCGGTCAATCGCCAGCGCATTAAGCGCATTTTCTTCTTCAGTCGGAACCGCATAGGGCGGGCTGGCCAGCAGAATTGCAGTGGCTCCCATCTCTCGCGCAGCCCGGGCAATCTCCAGGCTCTCTTTGGTCAGCATCGCTCCCGTGCCTACAATAAAAGGCACACGCCCCTTAATCTGTGCCTGCGTGAATTTGGCAATCTCCAGCCGCTCCTCAAGCGTCTGCGCATAATTCTCCCCGGTAGACCCTCCAGAAATCAAGCCATGCACGCCCTTGTCTATCAAAAACTCGACCAGATTCGACAGAACTGTATAGTTAACCTGTCCCGACTCATCAAACGGGGTGACCAAAGGCGTGTATATGCCTTCAAAGGTAAAAATGCTCATTTTCAATTCCTCGCGCGCATAAGGCTGAACAGGTGCGCTCATTCCTGTTGTCCATAAAAGGAACCAGATCAATAGGAAAGGCTTGCAAATAGGGTCAAGAGCGATCAAATAGGCGATCAGGCCAGATTATTCAACAGGCTTCGCCAATCTGGCAAAATATATCATCATTCGGCTGCATGGGGGGACATATGAAACCTGATATCAAAAGCGCGGGCACTGGCGTAAACAACCTTGAAGCTTTCTGGATGCCGTTTTCGGCTAACCGGAACTTTAAGCAGAAACCACGCATGTTTGTGGCTGCAAAGGATATGCATTACACCACCGATGATGGACGTCAGGTCCTGGATGGAACCTCCGGCTTATGGTGTGTCAATGCCGGGCATTGCCGCCCGCGCATTGTTGAAGCTGTCCAGAAACAGATGAGCGAGCTTGATTTTGCCCCAACCTTCCAGATGGGCCATCCCAAGCCCTTTGAATTGGCCAGCCGGGTCGCAGCCCTTGCGCCAACCGGACTGGATCATGTGTTCTTTACCAATTCCGGGTCGGAATCGGTTGATACGGCCTTAAAAATTGCCTTGGCCTATCATAAAGTGCGCGGCGAAGGGGGACGCTTCCGGCTTATCGGGCGTGAACGCGGCTATCATGGCGTCGGGTTTGGCGGGATTTCGGTTGGCGGGATCACCCCTAACCGCAAGATGTTTGGCCCGATGCTGCCGGGCGTTGATCATATCATGCACACCCATAATATTGCGGTTAATGCTTTTACGCGCGGGCAGCCCACACGGCTTGGACAGGCCTGTGCCAATGATTTTGAACGGGTCTGCACACTGCATGATCCCTCAACCATTGCCGCCTTGATTGTTGAGCCTATGGCGGGGTCCACCGGGGTTCTCCCCCCACCCGTTGACTATCTTCAGACTTTGCGTGAAATGTGCGACAAACACGGGATTTTGCTGATCTTTGATGAAGTGATCACCGGCTTTGGTCGGCTGGGCAAACCTTTTGCCGCCGATTATTTCGGGGTGACTCCGGATATGATCACCTGCGCCAAGGGCCTAACCAACGGCACCATTCCAATGGGGGCGGTTCTGGTCAAAAAAGAAATTTTTGAAACCTTTATGACCGGACCCGATCATATGATCGAATTTTTCCATGGTTATACCTATTCTGGAAATCCGGTTGCAGCCGCTGCTGGTCTGGCAACACTGGACACCTATAAGGAAGAAGGGCTGTTAACCCGCGCTTCAGAACTTGCCAGCTATTGGGAAGACGCGGTCCATGACTTGCGCGGATTGCCGCATGTCATTGATATTCGTAATATCGGCCTGGTTGCCGCCGTTGAACTGGAACCCATTCCGGGTCAGCCAACAAAGCGGGCCTTTGACATTTTTGTAGAAGCTTTTGAAAAAAATCTTCTGGTGCGGGTGACAGGCGATATTATTGCGCTGGCCCCGCCACTGATCGTTCAAAAAGAACAGATCGACCAGATTGTCACAACCTTGCGTGATATTCTGAAAAAACAATAGTCGTTTTCTTCCCCCTATATCTGATCGAGAGAGCAAGATGACAACCATTCAAAGTATGATAAACGGGCAGCTTCACACGCCTGCGGGAAGCCGCAGCGGTCCTGTCTTTAATCCGGCAACTGGTGAACAGGGCGGAGAGGTTGCTTTTTGTTCAACTGCGGATGTGCGCGCAGCGGTTGAGGCGGCAAAGGCTGCTTTTCCGGCCTGGTCGGAGACGCCTCCGGCAAAGCGGGCGCGGCTGATGATGCGTTTCAAGGAATTGCTGATTGAAAATCAGACCGAGCTTGCCCGGATGCTGGGGGCCGAGCATGGCAAAGTGCATGAAGATGCGCTGGGTGAAATTCAGCGCGGGATTGAAAATGTAGAGTTTGCTTGCGGGATTCCGCATCTGCTGAAGGGCGAATATAGCCGCAATGTCGGACCTTCGGTGGACAGCTATGCGCTGCGTCTGCCGGTTGGAGTCTGTGCCGGAATTACGCCTTTTAATTTTCCGGTGATGGTGCCGTTATGGATGTTTCCTCTGGCGGTAGCTTGCGGCAATACCTTTGTTCTCAAACCATCGGAGCGTGACCCTTCAGCCCCTCTGTTTATGGGTGAACTCTGGAAAGAAGCCGGGTTCCCTGACGGAGTCCTGAATATTGTAAATGGCGATAAAGAAGCCGTTGATGCGATCCTGACCGATCCTGATATTCGTGCGGTCAGTTTTGTTGGCTCCACCCCGATTGCTGAATATATCTATACAACCGGCACGGCGCACGGAAAACGAGTGCAAGCACTTGGCGGGGCAAAAAATCATATGATTATTATGCCCGATGCGGATCTGGAACAGGCCGCAGATGCCTTGATCGGGGCGGGCTATGGATCAGCCGGAGAACGCTGCATGGCGGTCTCGGTCGCGGTTCCGGTTGGAGAGAAAACCGCCGATGCCCTGATTGACCAGCTGGCCCCGCGTGTGCAGACGCTTAAAATTGGTCCGGCTGCCGATCAAAGCGCAGAAATGGGCCCATTGGTTACAAAAGCGCATTATGACAAGGTCAAAGCCTATATTGATTCTGGCGTGAAGGCCGGGGCTGATCTGGTGGTCGATGGCCGCGACTTTAAAATGCAAGGCTATGAAAATGGCTTTTTCATGGGCGGCTGCCTGTTTGATCGGGTCACGCCAGACATGCAAATCTATCGCGAAGAGATTTTTGGCCCGGTTCTCAGCACGGTAAGAGTCAATTCCTATGATGAGGCCATCGACCTTGTCCATGGATGCGAATATGGAAACGGCGTAGCTATTTTTACCCGTGACGGCGATGCAGCCCGCAGCTTTGCCGACAGAATCGAAGTCGGTATGGTCGGGATCAATGTGCCTATTCCGGTGCCGGTAGCCTATCATTCTTTTGGCGGCTGGAAACGGTCCTCTTTTGGGGATCACGGGGCCTATGGACCGGAAGGGGTGCATTTCTATACCCGGTTGAAAACCGTCACCTCGCGCTGGCCCACCGGTATTCGCACCGGCGCACAGCTTTCCTTCCCGACGTTATAATCAGTGCGTATGATTTAGCCCGTCAGCGGGTCTTCTACCCTATCCTGTAAGCGGGTCTTCGACCCTGTGCAGGCACTGTTCGCGCGGGCAAAAGCGGCAACCTGCCCCGACTTCTTCCGGCATAAGGGTTGAATCCGGCGCATAGATTGTTCGCCCGGCATCGGCTTCGCTTAGTGCCAGCATATCGGTGATATAATGGCGGGGCTGGTTAAATCCGGTCTTTCCGTTGTGCTTGGCACAGGCGATAAAAACAAAGCGTCCGCCATCCGGGAAAACAACATATTGCTGGACGATATGGCCGGGGGTTTGCTGGGCCGTATAGAGAACCCAGAGCGGACAAGCCCCGCCATAACGGGGTAAATCAAGGGTTTGATCGCCCAGTCTCTGGATCAGGGCCCCGGCTGCATTGGCCTGAAACCAGGTAAATTTCGGCATATCCGGTTCATGCAGGGCCGTCAGCCGCCGGGCAATCACTGAAAATTCGCTGCCCGATTGTTGCATCAGGGCAGAAATATCATAGCGAACGGCGGCAGCTTTTTCACAAAAAGCCTTAAAGGGCAGTTTTCGTGCATCCTCCGCATAAAGCGCAAGGGCTTTTCGCGCCCGGGTGCGGCCAAGTTCTGTCTTTAAACGATCACTATTTTCAATGATGGTTTCAATCTTTCTGTCCAGTGCCTCTGCGGATGGCGCAGCTTCAATCAAGGGGAAGTAATTCTGATCTGCCGCAAATAGAGATTCGACTTCATCAAGCGGAGTCAAAATCCGGGTTGGCAGATCCACTGTGTCAAAATAAGCGGCCAGGGCTTCGCATACGCTGGAAAGCTGACGGGTTTCATCATAGATAATCGTCAAGAAACGCTGCTGTTGTTCGCGCGATTCATCTGGATACTGCATGATAATCTCAACCGCTGCTCGGGCTGCAGAAATATGAGTCAACATTTTATGGATATTGGTGCCAAGATAGGGATCATTGGCCAGTCGCTCGCTTAAAATCTTTATGTAATCGCGCGATTGACGAATATCCTGTGCCAAGGCGGCAAGCGACCGGGCAAAGCCTGGAAAACGGCCAATAAATTCATCAATACGATCCGCTTCCGGCTTCGTCTCCTCTAACAGGGAAAGTTGCGCCATATCATGCAGCATCTGGCGCAGATGGCGTAAGGGGGCGCCCGATAAATCCTCGATATCAAGCGAAAGTACATCGGCAATATGCCGGGCCAGTTCCGGGCCAACCCGCCGTTTATTCCATTCGATCAGATTGAGGTAAGACGATGAAATCCCGACTTGCCGGGCAAGATTTGTCTGGGTGATTGAAAGCTCGCGCCGCCGCTGGCGAATGCGGCTGCCAAGAATAGAGCGATCCATTGCTGCACGTGCTGACATTTACCTGACTTTATGCCGCAAGCTCTTCTTCTGACAGTTCTTCAACCGATGGGCAGGTGCAGACCAGATTACGATCTCCATAGGCATTGTCGATGCGGTTAACCGGCGGCCAGTATTTATCCACCCGGAAAGCCCCTGGCGGGAAACAGGCCTCATCGCGGCTATAGGGACGATCCCAGTCCCCGACCAGATCTTCAACCGTATGCGGGGCGCGTTTCAGGGGATTATTTTCAGGGTCAATTTTTCCTGAAATAATCGCCTCTGCTTCTGCACGGATCGCCAGCATGGCTTCACAAAAGCGGTCAAGCTCAGCTTTTGGTTCGGATTCTGTAGGCTCGATCATCAAGGTGCCAGCCACTGGCCAGCTCATGGTTGGGGCGTGAAACCCGCAATCAATCAGACGTTTGGCAATATCATCAACTGAAATGCCAGCTTTTTCCTGAAGCGGGCGGGTATCAATAATACATTCGTGCGCCACCCGTCCGCTGGCCGAGGTATAAAGAATGGGATAGGCCCCGGCCAGACGTGTGGCGATGTAATTTGCGCTCAAAATCGCGATGCGGGAGGCCTGGGTTAAGCCTTCCCCGCCCATGAGCAGGCAATAGGACCAGGAAACCGGCAGAATGAGTGGCGATCCATAAGGGGCTGCTGCCACCGCGCCGCAGCCGATATCCGTTTCATCTTTTGTCCCAAATTCATGTTTGGGCAGGAACGGGGCGAGATGTTTTTTGACAGCAATCGGTCCCATGCCTGGCCCACCGCCGCCATGCGGGATGCAAAAGGTCTTGTGTAAATTCAGATGGCTGACATCGCCACCAATCTTGCCGGGCTGGACCAGCCCGACCATGGCATTCATATTGGCCCCGTCAATATAGATTTGTCCGCCATATTGATGGGTAATGTCAGAAACTTCGCGCACCGTTTCTTCAAAAACCCCGTGGGTTGAGGGATAGGTGATCATCGCCGCACAAAGCTGATCGCCATATTTTTCAGCTTTTTCACGGAAATCATCAACATCAATATCGCCGTTCTCCCGCGCTCCAACGCCAATCACGCGCAAGCCTGCCATCTGGGCAGAGGCCGGGTTTGTTCCGTGCGCAGAAGCAGGAATCAGGCAGATATCACGATGACCTTCGCCGCGTGCCTGGTGATAGGCCCGGATGGTCAAAAGCCCGGCATATTCGCCTTGTGCACCAGAATTCGGCTGCATGGAAACCGCGTCATAGCCTGTAATCTGGCAGAGTTTGTCGTTAAGGTCTTCAATCATCTGGCGGCTGCCAACGGTATGTTCGGCCGGGGCAAACGGATGAAGATTGGCAAATTCTGGCCAGCTGATTGGCATCATTTCAACCGTTGCATTCAGCTTCATGGTGCAAGAGCCAAGCGGGATCATGGAGCGATCAAGCGCAAGATCACGGTCTGCTAACCGGCGCATATAGCGTGTCATTTCAGCTTCGGCCCGGTTCATATGAAAGATCGGGTGATCAAGAAAGGGGCTGGTGCGCAAAAGATTTTCCGGCAAGCGTGACAGCCGATGACGCTGGCTATCGTCTTTCATGGTGCCGCCAAAGGCGCGCCAGACCGCTTCAATCGTTTCAGGCCGGGTTTGTTCGTCCAGGCTGAGTGCAAGCTGATGATCGCCAATCCGGCGGAAAATCACGCCCTCTTTTAAGCCGGCATTGAAAATTACGCCCTGCAAGGCTCCGACATCAAGCACGATGGTATCAAAGAAATGGTCCGGTGAAATGGTAAAGCCCAAATCCTCCAGCCCTTTTGCCAGACGGGCTGTTTTGCGGTGGACGCTTTCGGCAATCGCCCGCAGCCCGGCCGGGCCATGAAAGACTGCATACATGGCGGCCATCACGGCGGGAAGGGCCTGTGCGGTGCAAATATTTGAATTGGCTTTTTCGCGGCGGATATGCTGTTCGCGGGTTTGCAAGGCCAGACGATAGGCCCGGTTGCCGCGCGCATCAACACTTACGCCGACAATCCGTCCGGGCAGGGAGCGTTTATATATCTCCCGTGCCGACAGATAGGCCGCATGGGGCCCGCCATAGCCCATAGGCACGCCAAAACGCTGGGTTGAGCCAACGGCGATATCTGCGCCCATTTCGCCGGGAGGCTTTAACAGGGTGAGGGCGAGAATATCGGCAGCCATGATCGCAACCGCAGACTGTGCATGTAATTTTTCAATAATAGAGGTAAAATCCTGAATATGGCCGGTTGTCCCCGGATATTGAAAGACGGCGCCGAATACGGGCTGATCGGCGGCAGCTTGCGGTGGACCTTCAAGGATTTCAATCTCCAGTGGCCAGGCGCGGGTGCGCAAAACCGCCCGAGTTTGCGGGTGGCAATTTTCGTCGACAAAAAAGACCATGGTTTTGGATTTTGAGACCCGCCTTGCCATGGTCATGGCCTCGGCAACCGCCGTGGCTTCATCAAGAAGGGAGGCATTGGCGATAGGCAGGCCCGTCAAGTCAGAGACCATGGTTTGAAAATTCAGCAAGGCTTCCAGGCGTCCCTGGCTGATTTCAGGCTGGTAGGGCGTATAGGCTGTATACCAGGCCGGGTTTTCAAGGATATTGCGCTGGATAGCTGGCGGGGTTGTGGTGCCGTAGTAGCCTTGCCCGATCAAGGAGGTCAGGACGGTATTGCGCTGTGCCATATCGCGCAGCTGGAACAGGGCATCGCGCTCGGACAAAGGTGGGCCCCAGTCAAGAGCGTCTTTTTGGCGCAAGTCTGCCGGAATCGTTTCGCTGATCAGCTGTTCAAGGTCATCCACCCCGATTTCTTTAAGCATATCAGCCATTTCATCTGGAGATGGCCCGATATGACGGCGGTTTGCGAAATCAAATGGATTATAGGATTCATACTCCATTTTATAGTCTCCTTGCGATAAGATCTGATCAACTCCGGGGTTGATATTCTTTTACCAGAGCGGGGCTGTCAAGCCAGTGTCCGGGGCTTTCATGCCTGTGACTTATTGACCTTCTGGCTGGTGACCCGTAAGAGAAGAAAAGACTTGGTCCTCTATAGAATTCAAGAGAATAAAAACATGATTCTTCCAACGGATAAAAGCCGTTATCTTGATGATTTTACCAAAGGCGAGACGATTGACATTCCGCCCTTTTGCTTGACGGAAGACGAGATCATCACTTTTGCCACGCAGTATGATCCACAGCCTATTCATATCGACCCTATTGAGGCCGAAAATGGGCCATTTGGCGGGTTGATCGGCAGCGGCTTTCAAACGATTTGCATGGGGTTTCGCAAGTTCTGGGACCTGGGGTTTTTTGTTGGCACCTCAATGGGAGGACCGGGCATGGGGCCTGTGCGCTGGCTCAAGCCGGTGCGACCCAACCAGATGCTTCATATTCGCTATACGGTGATCGAGGTGCGGCGGTCAAAATCCCTGCCAGATCGGGGGCCTCTTACGGCAAAAGTCGAAGTGTTTGATGATCAGGAGAACCTGCTTTCCGACTGGACAATCACCGCTTTCTTGAAAGTCCGGCCAGAACCTGAATCCTCTAATGTGTAATTTTTATGACAGATAATTCGCAAAAGCACCTGGTCGGCGATCAGGCATTTCGCAAAGCATCCTTGAAAGGACGCTGGGCAGAAATGACCTATGGCGGAGCCCTCAGTTTCTTGCGCCGCCCATATCGCCGACATAGTGACTTGGATCAAAACGAAAAAACTGATCATAAAATTGACTGGGCGATTGTCGGGGTCCCGTTTGATCAGTCGGTCACCAATCGTTCGGGTGCACGGCTTGGCCCGCAGGCTATTCGTGCCGCCAGCGTGCAGCTGGCTGAACTTCCGGCTTTTCCTTTCGGGTTTGACCCGTTTGATTATATTTCAGTCTGTGACTGGGGCGATATCTTCCTCGACCCCGGGTATCCTGACAAAATTTGCGAGACAATAGAACATTCCATTGAATCGCTGCTTGATACCGGGATCAGGCCGTTAAGCCTGGGCGGGGATCATTTTATCACCTATCCGATCTTGCGGGCACAGGCCAAAAAATGGGGGCCGATCAGCCTTGTCCATTTTGATGCGCATTCCGACTGCTGGCCTGATGACGGGGTGCGTCTGGACCATGGCACCATGTTTTCCCGCGCCGTCAAAGAAGGGGTGATTGCGCCAGAACGCAGTATTCAGGTGGGCATTCGCACCTGGTGTGATCAGGATTGCGGCTTCAAGATTTTGACCGCCCCCGATGTTCACACCCAAGGAACTGAATCGGTGATTCAACAGATTCTGGAGCGGGTTGGCCAACATCCTGTCTATATGACGTTTGATATTGATTGTCTTGATCCGGCCTTTGCCCCGGGGACCGGCACGCCGGTTGTGGGCGGGCTCAGCAGTGCGCAGGCTCTTGCAATCGTCCGGGGGCTGGGATCACTTGACTTTATCGGGGCGGATGTGGTTGAGGTTGCGCCTGCCTATGATCATGCTGAAATAACAGCCCTGGCTGCGGCAACTGTCGCGCATGATTTTTTATGTTTGATTGCCCAGAAGAACCGCGAAAAAGCATCTATAACCGATTAGATAAAAATGCCGATTAAAATTCCAGACCATTTGCCAGCCCGTGCTGCGCTTGAGCGCGAAGGATTATTTGTTATGGGGGAGCGCGATGCAATCCGTCAGGATATCCGCCCTTTAAGCATTGGTTTGTTGAACTTGATGCCGGAAAAGCAAAAGACAGAAATTCAGCTGGCCCGTTTGATCGGGGCAACGCCGCTTCAAATTGAACTGACACTGGTGACCACCGGCACTTACCGGGCAAAAACCGTATCCAGCCAGCATTTGCAGGCTTTCTATCATCCCTGGTGCGATGTCCGGGATCAAAAGTTTGACGGTTTTATTGTAACCGGTGCGCCGGTTGAAAACCTGCCTTTTGAGGAGGTCAAATATTGGTCTGAACTCACCGAGATTTTTGACTGGACCCGAACCCATGTTCATCGCGGGCTTAATATTTGCTGGGGCGCGCAAGCGGCTCTCTATCACTTTTACAAAATCCCCAAATATCAGCTTGCAAAGAAAATGTTCGGCCTCTATCCGCACCAGGTCTTGAAAACCGATACGCCGCTGCTGCGCGGTTTTTCCGATGAAATCAGGATTCCAGTTTCCCGCTATAGCGAAACCCGGCTGGAGGATATTTCAAATATCCCGACCCTTGCCCCGCTGATTGTTTCAGAACAGTCCGGGCTTTGCATGGTGCAGGATAAAGATCACCGGCATGTCTATATGCTCAATCATCTGGAGTACGACGCGACAACGCTGGCCGATGAATATCATCGCGACCAGAAAGCAGGCCTGGATACAGATATTCCCTATGGCTATTTTCCGGGGAACGATCCGGCTTCATCTCCGCCCAATGTCTGGCGCAGCCATGCGCATCTTTTTGTCGCCAACTGGATCAATGAGGTCTATCAGAGCGTGCCGTTTGATATGAAAGAAATAGGCGATCACCCATCAAAATAGGCTGTCTGCTATAGTCTGTGGCACTTGAAATCTCTGATGCTTGACAGGGGCGGGCTAACCGGCCTATTCAGCACCATCGCGGGAGGTTCTTTGTCTGCTAAAGGAGACTGGTTGTTATGGCCTATGAAATGATTTTAACTGATACCAAAGATGCCGTCGGGCATATCACGCTTAACCGCCCAAA
The DNA here is from genome assembly GCA_965229605.1 of Alphaproteobacteria bacterium. Classification (GTDB taxonomy): domain Bacteria; phylum Pseudomonadota; class Alphaproteobacteria; order CBDDJK01; family CBDDJK01. Next base: position 712,320 of record OZ245892.1, read on the forward strand.
GGCTCTGAATGCGCTGTGCGGCCAGATGATTACCGAACTTGGCCAGGCCCTTGACCAGTTTGAAAAAGATGATGCGGTCGGGGCTATCGTCCTCACAGGCTCAGAAAAAGCCTTCGCCGCCGGGGCTGATATCAAGGAAATGGCCGGAAAATCCTATATGGATGCCTATCTTGCCGATTTTATCACCGATGGGTGGGAGCGAATCACAACCTGCCGCAAGCCGGTTATTGCTGCGGTTTCCGGTTATGCGCTGGGGGGCGGATGTGAAGTTGCCATGATGTGCGATTTTATCCTTGCCGCCGATAACGCTAAATTTGGCCAGCCGGAAATCACCATTGGCACCATTCCAGGGGCAGGCGGCACACAACGTCTGACCCGCTTTGTTGGCAAGTCAAAAGCCATGGAAATGGTTCTTACGGGCCGGATGATGGGGGCTGAAGAAGCCGAACGTGCCGGGCTGGTCAGCCGGGTTGTGCCTTTCGCTGATCTGGAAGCTGAAGCCCATAAAGCTGCCAGCCGCATTGCCAGCCTTTCGCGTCCCGTGGTTATGATGGCCAAGGAAGCCGTTAATGCAGCCTATGAAACCAGCCTTTCACAAGGGGTTATGGTTGAACGGCGGCTGTTCCACTCTACCTTTGCCACAGTCGATCAGAAGGAAGGCATGGCGGCTTTTGCTGAAAAGCGCGAGCCTACCTGGAAAAACCGGTAAGGCCGGGATATTTCCTTTTTCACACTTGCCCTGCTTTGTCTGGCTGATTATATAGCGGGCACGATCATCGTCCAGTGTTGGGGCGTAGCCAAGCGGTAAGGCAGCGGTTTTTGGTACCGCCATGCGGAGGTTCGAATCCTCCCGCCCCAGCCATTTCCTTTGCTTAAAAACTGAATAATATTTTTTCGCTGTATTAGCTGGATAATACCACCTCCATTTTAAGCAGTGCTACTGTCATCTCAAAGGAGAGACAATGGTCAAACTTGCACACAGTATGATCCGCATAACTGACGAGGCTCGTTCGCTCGCCTTCTATGAAAAGGCTTTTGATCTGAAGGTCAACGACCGGTTGGATTTTGAGAATTTCACTCTTCTCTATCTCATCTCAAAAGAATCAGATTTCGAACTTGAACTCACGGTAAACAAGGGGCGTGACAAAGCCTATGACATGGGTGACGGCTATGGGCATTTGGCGTTGATCGTCAATGATCTTGAAGCTGCACGTGCTCAGACAATTGCAGCGGGGGCGAGCCCTAAAGATATTGTTGATTTCCGCCCCGCTGGCGAACGGATTGCGCGTTTCTTCTTTGTTGCTGATCCAGATGGCTATCAGATTGAAGTCATCGAGAGAGGCGGACGATTCCAATAAAGCCATTCAAATCTTAAGGGAGGATTACATGCTTTATCAGTTGAACTTTACCGTAGAATACGACGCAACCATGGGCCAGCAAGGTCTGTTTGGAGTCTGGGCCGAAGAGGCTGAAGCAGCACTCGGTGCAAAATCCGCAGGCGTGGTGAAAGACTTGTGGAAAGTCGTCGGCGAGCGAAAGGTGGTCGCTATCGTCGATGTAGAAGACCCGGACACCCTCGACCGCATCTTATTCGACTTGCCGATCATGCAGAAAATGGGGCATCATGTGAATGTTGAGGTAAAATCACTGCGTCGCTATGAAGACTTTGCGGCTGATGTCAAAGAACGCTTGGGGCGATGAGGTCAGGACTATGTGCCAACTTTTCATAGATGCAGATCCAGCACTATGGACCCCACAGACAAGATCCTTCCGCATGGACGGTATGGTAACGAGCGTGCGCTTGGAAGAAATCTTCTGGCGCACCCTTGAAACCATCGGGGAACGCGACGATCTAACGGTGCCGCAACTGTTGCACCGTCTTTACAATGAAAGCCTTGATGCCGGGCATGATATCGGCAATTTCACCTCATTTTTGAGAGTTTGTTGTATGCGCTATCTCGATCTTCAATTGCGCGGCCTCATCCCGGAGGAAACCCACGTGAAGATTTCCATGTTACCGGCACCGGACATACTGAAAATTGAGAAAGCCACACGAGAAAACAGCGCACCTAAATTATAAGCACCCTCTTTACGGAACAGGAATGTTCAGATATGCAGCCTTGGGAATCGACACAATGCTGCGGATTCCAAGGGCTTTTAGAACATCGCTTGAAAGACCGGAGACAGCACGCATAACAGCTGCATTCACCACGCCGGGATCGTTAGCCAAACTTGTGATATAGGGCAATCCCGGCGTCGGCGCGGTTTCTTCGATGACGCAAAGCTCATCGGCAAAATCCTCATATTTGCTGATCAACCGCCAGGTCACGGCATCAATGGCTGCAATATCGGCCTTCATTGTTGCGACATGGCGTGCAGATTCAACATGTGCGCCCGTTTCAATGAAATCATCAAACCACTGATTGCGGGGCTTCAGGTGGTTCCATGCCGCCACAAACCCGGATTGTGAGTCCGGTTCGTTATAGGCGAAGGTGGCTGTAAGATATTTTGCGATATCCACTTCATCATCAGATTTGCGAACCACAAAATAGCTGCGATAATATCCTTCCGGACATCCCTCTATGCCAAAATCAGGGGTTGCAACCAACCCGACCTTGTCATGTAGATACTTGCGATAAGGCAGACCACATGTCTGGCTGAATATTAGATTGCCATCGCTCCAGAAATCCAGTCCGAACCCGTTTCGCTCCAGCTTGGCCGGGCTCTCAACGCCGCTGCTTTCCAGACTTTGATGGATCGCCGCCCAGTAAGCATCATGTGCTTCCCTCAATTCCGGGCGGTCATACATGGGTAAACTTGCACGTTTCAAGGTCTCACCTCAAATCTTACCTTAATGTCTTACCTCAAGGGGAGGGCTGCTGCAAACAAGAGCCATAGTTGAAGCGTTGATAGATAAATCATATAACAATAACCTACCTGTCTCAGTGTATATAGGAAGGATCGGCAATAAAGGGAGAGAAAAATGAGTGAAAATTACGATGCAATCATCATCGGTGCCGGGATTATAGGTGCATGTACAGCCTACGAGTTGACGAAAAAAGGCTACAAAACCCTGTCAATCGACAAGTTGCCTGAAGCCGGTCATGGCTCGACTTCGGGCTCATGCGCGATTATTCGGACATATTATTCAGCCTTTGAAACCTGCGCTTTGGCATATGAAGGGTGGCATTACTGGAAAGACTGGGCGGGTTATATCGGGCCGGATACAAAGACGGAACTGATAAAATACCACAATACGGGCTGCCTGGTTATGAAGACCGAAACCAACCAGCAGCTCTCCAGGGTTTGCAGAACGATGGAGGACATTGGCTGCCCCTTTATGCATGTCGATGTGGCCTCTATAGAAAAGTACCTCCCGGGCGTTGATACACGAAGCTACGCGCCTGCGAAAACACTTGAAGACGAGGATTTTGGCGAGCCAACAGCAGATAGCGTATCAGGAGCCGTGTTCTTCCCCCGAGGTGGCTATGTGAACGATCCAAAACTCTCTGCGCAAAATGTGCAGCATGCAGCACAGGCGAAAGGCGCAGTGTTTCGCTTCAATACGACCGTCACGAGAATCCTTCAAAAAGACGGGCGTGTCAGCGGTGTGGAATTGTCTGATGGCAGCACGGTAGAAGCACCTGTCGTTGTGAATGTTGCCGGTCCTCACTCATCCAAAATCAACGAAATGGCAGGCGTTGCATCTTCCATGAAAATGACCACCCGTGCCTTGCGACACGAAGTGGCTCACGTCCCTGCTCCAGAGGGCTTTAAGGAAGAAAATGGTATCGTGTCATCCGATGGAGACGCCCATGTCTATACGCGCCCTGAAAAAGGCAACAATATCCTGATCGGCTCGGAAGACCCCGAATGCGATCAAAAAGAATGGGTCGATGATCCTGACAGCTTCGATATGAACTTTTCCACCCAGTGGCGCACCATGGTCATGCGCGCCGCTCAACGGCTGCCGAAACTTGGTATTCCTGACACAGCCAAAGGCGTGGTCGCACTTTACGATGTGTCTGACGACTGGATGCCGATCTATGACTGTTCCGATCTCAAAGGCTTTTACATGGCCTGCGGATCAAGCGGCAATCAGTATAAAAATGCCCCGGTCGCAGGAAAGATCATGACGGCACTCATTGAAGCCTGTGAAGCGGGGCATGATCATGATGCTGAGCCCGTTTCTTTCAAGCTCGACAATATCGGACATGAAATCTCGCTTGGTTTCTTTTCCAGAAACCGGGAGATCAATATGAACTCAAGCTTCTCTGTTATTGGTTAGGCGTTCAGCTCAAGGCTTCTCTGTTATTGGCCAGGCGTTTGAATAGCATGCATACCGCATAAGATCGACGATACACCTGTTTAGAAACAACACGATGGCAAAAATAGAAATAGAATATCTTGGACAGCCCGAGATTGAAAGAATCAATCTGTCTAACGACGATATCCTCGATGCCATTGAAGGCGGGTTGATTGCTGCCGGGAACGGGCAAACCGTGATTGAGCCGCGTGTGCATCTTACACCTGATTCATCGGTGGATGGTCATTTCAATGTTCTCAGGGGATATGTTGCTCCACTGGGTTATGCCGGAGTGAAAATCGTTGGCGACTTCTACAACAACTATAAGGAAGGCCTGCCATCGGAGCTCGCCCTGCTTAATCTCTTTTGTCCGCGGACCGGTGCCCCTCAAGCCGTCATCGACGCAGCTGGCATCACAGATATGCGCACAGGAGCACTCACAGCCCTTGGTGCAAAATGGCTGGGACCGAAGAAGCCTGGAGTGCTTGGTCATCTCGGCGCACGCGGCACGTCTTACTGGAACGTCAGACTTCTTGATCATCTGTTTGATTTTGAAGAAATTCGCGTTCACTCCAGACGGGTGCAAAGCCGACAGGCATTTGCAGAGCGACTGAGCAAGGACCTTGGAAAGCAGATCATCGTCACTGATGATTGGGAATCCTGTCTGAAAGATGCTGATATCATGGTTGAGGCCACCAGGCTAACAGAACCAACGCCATTGTTTGAACGTTCCTGGGTCAAGCCGGGCGCACTGGTTATTCCCTATGGGACCATGAGTGCCTTGCCGCTGGATTTTGTAGACGGTATCGACAAATTTGTTATGGATGATTTGGGTCAAATGAATGCGGGCCATTTGGGTGCGCTGCGTCCACATATCAATGCAGGCAAACTCACGAGAGAGAGCTTCTATGCAGAGATTGGAGAAATTGCAGCTGGCTTGAAGCCCGGTCGGGAGTCCAGCACCGAGACCATTCTGTTCTGGCATCGTGGCATGTCGACTGGCGATATTGCGCTTGGGGCGAGGATATTGGAACGCGCCCGCGAGATGAAACTCACTCAGAACCTTCTCTATCGGGAGGCCTGATGATGGAACCTCTTCTTCTGGACGGCACATCCCTCTCCATTCAAGCCCTCGTTCAAGCTGCAAGGTCATCGCAGGGTATTCTTCTTGACCCTGCCAGCCTTGAACGTATGAAGGCATCGCGAGAACTCATTGATCAGGCCGTAACTCTGGGCAAGCCAGTGTATGGTGTAACCAGGGGGCTCGGTGCCAAAGCCACTCAAACGCTTGGTCGCGATGAACTGGCCGATTTTTCAGAGAAAACCGTGCGTGGCAGAGCGCATACTATCGGAGACGACACCCCTTCCTCCAGTGTCCGTGCAGCCATGATTGTCCGCGCTAACACGCTCCTGACCGGCCATAGCGGGGCGCGCGCAGATGTTGCAAAGCACCTTGCGGCCTGCCTAAACGCAAATATCACACCCATTGTCAAATCAACCGGTTCTATTGGTGTGGCAGATTTGTTGCCGAATGCAGCTATCGGACTTTCCTTGATGGGGGAAGGTATGATGCATAATGGTAGTGATAACAGTCTTGACCAGTCTTCACGTGTCATGGAAAAATACGGGATTCGACCTTTAAAACTCGAAGCGCGCGACGGCTTGGCACTTGCATCGCACAGTTCATTTGTCGCTGCTCTCGCCGCAATAGCTCTAACAGACGCGCAGCATGCCTACGCAACAGCGCAATCGGCTGCAGCACTTTCAATTGAAGCATTTAGAGCCAATCTCTCTGCACTTGATATGCGCGCCCTGGCACTGAGACCTTTGCCAGGCCAGATGGCAGCTGCACAGGATCTAAGAAAAAGACTGGAGGGAAGCGCACTCTTTGATTACGCGCAGGCGCGCCGGATTCAAGACCCGCTGTCGATCCGAAACGTCCCCCAGATTCACGGGACCGTTCATTCCGCAATCTGCTTTGCAACTGAAGCGATAGAGATCGAAATCAATGGTGTAAGCGATAACCCCGTCGTTCTGCCTGATGATCAGGCCATTATATCTTGCGGGCTCTATTTTACATCAGAACTGTGTAATGCAATTGATGCCGTATGCCGGGCATTTGTCCATCTTGCCTCAGCCCAGCTTGCCAGAACATCAAAGCACATGGACGCACAGCTCAGCGACTTGCCCGCTTATCTCACACAAGACGGGGTATCTTCTGCTGGACTTGCGCCTATATTGAAAATTCAGGAAGCCTTGTTTTCAGAAATTGCTCAAGCAGCCCAGCCCGGACCTGTTTGGCCATCCGCGGGCGGCGGCGGGGTTGAAGATTGTATTGCCGGTTCACCCACGGCGGTCAAAAGTCTGGCGAAGATTGCCGAGCTTGGCATGCGCATGTCTGCAGTGGAAATGATGGTCGCCTGTCAGGCATTTGAGTTGAGGGACCCCGAACCAGAGGCGGGGTCTCACATCAGAAAACTTGTTTCAAAAATTCAATCCTTGTCACCGCGCGCAAAGCAGGACCAGCCGCTGTCAGACGATATTGAACAAATTCATGATGCTATTGCTCAAAGCACCTTGATAATGCCCTTGGTGGTGCCTCCAAATTCGGTATTTAGCTAAATTTTTTGGCGCGTTTCCATGATGCCGGGCTGGCATGTTCCAGCGCATCAAGGGCCTTGATGATTCGTGCCTCTCCCATTTCAGCGGCCATATGCATCGGACCGCCGCGCCAGCGCGGAAAGCCATAGCCATGAATCTTGACCACATCAACAGAACCTTCGTCTTCAGCGATCCCTTCTTCGATAATTCTGGCCCCTTCATTGGCAAGGACCGCCAGAAGGTGATCCTGAATTTCCGTGTCCGGGAAGTGACGGCGCGTAATTCCGTTTTCTTCAGAATAGGCCTGGATGATTTCTGTCACATATTGATCGGTTTGAGGCGTCTTGTTGCCTGGCTCATAGCGGTACCAACCCAGTCCAGTGCTTTGTCCTAGCCGCCCCGATGCACAAAGCTGATCAGAGATGCTCACATAACGCTCGGCCACGTCGCGTGTCGCATCCTGGCGGCGGCGGTTTGCTTCCGCAATCTGCAAGCCACTCATATCTTGAGCCTGAAACGGCCCCATCGCCATGCCAAAGCCACGCATCGCCTCGTCTATATCCTGCGGCAACGCCCCGTCTGCCAGCATATATTCTGCGGCCCGTCGATAGGCTGCCAGCATACGATTGCCAATAAAACCGGTGCAAATGCCTGAAAGGACGCCGACTTTTCCCAAGCGTTTTGCAAAATCAAACCCGCTCGCCAGAGTTTCGCGCGCTGTTTCAGGAAGGTGGATGATCTCCATCAGGCGCATAATGTGGGCAGGCGAAAAGAAATGCAGACCTATGCACCTTTCCAACCTGGGCGTGCTTGAAAAAATCTCTCGCGGGTCAAGGTAGGATGTATTTGTCGCCAGGATTGTATCCTTTGAGACCACATCGGAAAGGGAAGCGAAGACCTGTTGCTTGACCTCAAGGTCTTCAAACACCGCTTCAATGACCAGGTCGGCACCAGAAGCTCCTTCATAGCTGGCATGAACGCTCAATGATTCCAGCCGGGCATCATGTTGGCTCTGGTCAATTTTCCCGCGTCGCAAGGCTCCGGCAACAATCCCTGTAACCCGATTCACGGCAGCGGTGGCAGCTTCAGAGTTTCTCTCGATCACAGAAATTCTATAGCCTGCGGACAAACAGGCTCCGGCAATACCAGCCCCCATAAGGCCGCCGCCTACGATTGCGATTTTTTTGAGGTCACGCGGTTGAACAGATGTAATGAGCGAAGGTTGCTTGACGGCCTGCTCGGCAAGAAAGACATGACGTAAAGCGCGGCTCTCTTTGTCCATTAAGCTTCTCCCCAGGGTCCTGACCCTAAATTCAAATATAATTGACCAGCCGGTTGGTTCATGCAAGAAAAAGTCGACTATGCTGAAGATGCCTTTACTGAAAGTAAAGGTGCATTTCTGGAAATATGACTGAATTTACACCAAAGAAACGGGCGCAGCTTTCGGCAGAGGCCATGTGGCGCAACGACGGGGCGTCCAACTGGTTTGGCATGCGCATTGAAGAGGTTGATGAAGGATATGCAAAGCTGTCCCTCTTGATCGAAGCGCATCATTGCAATGGATTTGGTATGTGCCATGGTGGCGTTACGTTTGCGCTTGCGGACAGTGCCTTTGCCTTTGCGTGCAACAGCCGAAATCAACGCACGGTCGCCCAGCATAATTCTATCACCTATCTGGCCCCTGGTGAAAAGGGGGATACGTTCACTGCGACAGCAAAAGAGGTCTCCATGTCTGGTCGCAGCGGGATTTACGACGTTAAAGTTACGAATAACAGCGGCAGAGTGATTGCAGAATTCAGAGGGATATCGCGCAGAGTAGATGGCCCCGTTTTCGATCATCCTGAAGCAGGAGCAGGGGAGGATATATAATGAAAGACCTTAGTCCCAAAGACGGCGATCTGGAGCCTATTGAAACGGCATCCCTTGATGAAATCCAGAGTTTACAGCTCAATCGTCTGAAATGGTCCCTCAAACATGCTTACGATAATGTCGCGATGTATAAAAAGCGTTTTGACGATGGAGGCGTGCATCCTGACGACGTTCGCGATCTGACTGATCTTGCGCGTTTCCCATTCACCTATAAAAACGATCTGCGTGACAATTACCCGTTTGGCCTGTTTGCTGTCCCGCGCAATCAAATAATACGCGTGCATGCCTCATCTGGAACCACGGGCAAGTCAACGGTGGTTGGATATACAAAAAATGATATCGATGTCTGGGCTGATCTGTTGGCCAGGTCACTTCGGGCTGCAGGCTTGCGCGCTGGAGACATGATTCACAATGCCTATGGCTATGGTCTTTTTACAGGTGGTCTTGGGGCCCATTATGGCATTGAACGTCTTGGTGCCACAGTCGTCCCGATGGGTGGCGGGCAAACCGAAAAGCAAGTCGGTTTGATCAATGATTTCAAACCCGATGGCATCATGGTCACGCCATCTTATATGCTCAATATTCTTGAAGCCTTCCACAAACTGGGAATGGACCCAAAAGAATCTGCGCTATCCGTTGGTGTTTTCGGCGCAGAGCCCTGGACAAATGCGATGCGTCTGGAAGTGGAACAAGCCTTTGATATGCATGCTGTTGACATCTATGGTCTGTCAGAGATCATGGGGCCTGGTGTTGCCAATGAATGTGTGGAGACGAAGGATGGCCCGCATTTCTGGGAAGACCATTTTTATCCAGAGATTATTGATCCACAGACGGGCGAGGTCCTGCCTGATGGAGAAGAAGGTGAATTGGTTATCACGACCCTGACCAAAGAAGGGATGCCGATGATCCGCTACCGCACGCGGGATCTTACGCGTCTTCACCCCGGGACGGCGCGCAGTATGCGGCGTATTGAGAAGATTACCGGGCGCTCGGATGATATGATTATCCTGCGCGGGGTGAATGTTTTCCCTACACAGGTTGAAGAGCAAGTCCTGGCGACTGATGGCATCGCCCCGCATTTTCAGATTGAGCTTTATAAGTCAGGACGTATGGATGGCATGCGCGTATTGGTTGAAGCTCTGCCACATGCAGCAGACGAAGCGTCGCGCGATGCAGCTGCAGATCTATTGTCAAAACGCATAAAAGACCTGATTGGTGTGTCGAGTGAGGTCCATGTGAAGGACCCGGGCGGCGTTGAGCGCAGTCAGGGAAAGGCGAGGCGCGTCATCGACAATAGATAGGACAGCCTGTTTAGGGTTTAATAGAGCATCTGTGCTGCGTCTTGTCTATTGATCGAAATCGACGGTAACTGTGCGCGTTGTGGGAAAGGATTGGCAGGACAGAACGTAGCCACGTTGGACCTCGTAATCCTCAAGTGCGTGATTGGCGGCCATTTCCACTTCGCCTTCAAGGATTTTGCATTTGCATGTGGAGCAAACACCTGCTTTGCAGGCGTATGGTGCATCCATTGCATTTTCAAGCGCAGCATCAAGAATTGACAGGTCATTTCCCATTTCAAAACGGCGGATGCTGCCATCAAGCGTAATCTGCACCGTTGTCTTCGGGCCTTCTTTGACGGCGTGACCGGCTTTTGACCTGTTCCGGGCAAGCCGTCCCGGTTGAGCCGATGCGAACAGTTCAAACTTGATCTGATCGTCCCGCATGCCATGATCGCGCAGGCTTTGGGCAATGGTGAGCATCATCGGTTCTGGCCCGCAGATAAAAGCTGTATCGAGATTTTCGACAGGAACCCAGTGCCGGAACAGGGCCTTACATTTTTCGGCATCGACGCGCCCTTGAAAGAGGTCGATATCCTGCGCCCCTGATTTGAGAATATGGATAACGCTGAGGCGTCCCATATAATTGTTTTTCAGGGCTTCAATCTCTTCACGAAACATGATCGTATTTACACCACGGTTTGCATAGATCAGGGTGAATCTGCTGTCAGGCTCTTCTTCCAGAATTGTTTTCAGGATCGAAAGCACGGGCGTGATTCCAGAACCTGCGGCAAACCCGATATAGGTCCTGGCAGCATCAGCCTTGATCGGCGTGTGAAAGCTGCCCATAGGCTCCATTGCCTCCAGCACCATGCCGGGTTTCAGGTGTTGGTTGGCCCAGGTTGAAAATGCCCCGCCTTCGACCTTTTTGATTCCGACTTGCAGGATTCCGTCGTTTCGCCCGGCACAAATCGAATAGGAGCGGCGAAGCTCTGTTCCATCGAACTTCCGGCGAAACGTCAGATATTGTCCCGGAATAAACGAGACATCGCTTCCGTCCTCGGGTTGCAATGTCACCACGACAGCATCCCGGATTGTCTTTTGAACGTCGGTTACAGTCAGATTTTGGAACCGGGGCATTATGCGCGCTTTCTTAGGGTCCTGACCCTAAAAGCATTTGAAGTAATCAAAAGGCTCAAGGCAGTTGCGGCACCGCCATTGTGCCTTGCATGGGGTCGAGCCGAACGGACTAATCATTTCCAGTTCTATAGAGCCACAGTGCGGGCACCGTTTTGGCCCTCCTGAAGTATGAGGCGGGGCGATCCCGTATTTTTCAAGAGCCACTTTCGCCTTTTCAGTCATCCAGTCCGTGGTCCAAGCCGGGGACAGCCGGGTTTTTATCGTGACCGCAGGAATACCCCGCGCGATGAGCGCATCAATGATCATGGTTTCGATCACACGTGTGGCGGGACAGCCGGAATAGGTCGGGGTTACGGTGACTTCCAGTGCGTTATCCACCCATTCTAGGTGACGAATAACACCAAGGTCAATAAGAGACAGCACCGGAATTTCGGGATCAGGCACCTCGTCAAGCCAGGCCAGAACCTGACTTGTCTCAACAGAACCAGCCGCCATCGGTTCAGCGATAGTGTTGAGCGGATTGGCTGCAGGGACAGGTGCAGGAGACGGTTTTGCGATCACCATTGTGTGATCACCATTGTGCTTTGGGATAGGCGCGCTGCATCCATTGCATCTGCGCTAACAGATGCCCCAGATGCTCTGAATGGCGGAACCCGTTCTTGCCGCCACTATGCGAAAAATCGCTGTCAGGAACAGATAATGTGGCCTGCGCCAATATCGGCAAGATATCTGCATCATAAAAAGCGCGTAGTCTGGATACATCGGGTATGATATTTTGATCGACCATGCGCATATCGACTTCATCAGTGCTGAACATCTCGCCGACATAGGGCCAAAGCGCATTCAGGGCTGCCTGCATCTTTTCATGGCTTTCGGCCGTCCCGTCTCCCAATGCAATGACCACCGATGCGGATCGACTGGCATGATAACTCACTTCCTTGAAGGCTTTTTCGCTGATCGCAGCAATCTTGTCGTCAGTGCTTTCCTGAAGCGCAGCAAGCTGTAGTTTGTGGAAATGGTCAAACAGGAACTGGCGCATCATCGTCTGGCCAAAATCGCCGTTGGGACGCTCCACCAAAAGCAAATTGCGAAAATCCCAGGCATCCCGCAACATGGCAAGATCGTCTGCCGTGCGGCCTTTCCCCTCAACCTCCGCAGCATAACCAAGCCACATCTGCGTCTGCCCGATCAGGTCAAGGGCCACATTTGCAAGCGCAATGTCTTCTTCTAGCACAGGCGCATGCGCGCACCATTCGCTGAGGCGGTGGCCCAGAATCAGGGCGTTATCTCCAAGACGGCAAAGCGTTTCAAAGAGATCGGCTTTCTGATCCATTACATAGCACCCACTTCGTCGGGAATGTCGAAAAAGGTCGGGTGCCGATATACTTTTGATTCTGACGGCTCATAGAGAGGACCGCGCTCAGACGGGGAGGAGGCAGCAATATGTCGGGCCTCAACCACCCAGATTGATACGCCCTCATTGCGGCGGGTGTAGACGTCTCTGGCATTATTCATCGCTTGTTGCTCGTCAGCCGCATGCAAAGACCCCACATGACGATGCGCCAAACCATGTTGCCCGCGAATAAAAACTTCCCAAAGCGGCCATTCTTTTGGCCCTTCTTTTGGCCCTTCTTTTGAAGGGGCCGGTTCTGATTTGTTTCCGGTGTCAGGGTTACCGTTATGCGTTGAGTTCATGTTTGTATTCGGTTTTTCTAGCATGTTTTTTTGCAGCATGCGCGAGCATGCCGTCACGAACCCAGGCCCCGTCATCCCACGCTTTGTTGCGCGCGGCCAGGCGATCTGTGTTGCACGGGCCATTGCCTTTCAGCACGTTGTAGAATTCATCCCAGTCCGGTTCGGAAAAGTCATAATGTCCGGTCTCTTCGTTCCAGACAAGGTTCGGGTCCGGTACCGTCAGGCCCAGATAGTCGGCTTGCGGCACCGTCTGATCGACAAACTTCTGGCGCAGCTCGTCATTGGTGTTCATCTTGATCTTCCACGCCATAGACTGGGCAGAATGGACGCTGTCTTTATCCGAAGGCCCGAACATCATCAGCGAGGGATACCAAAAACGGTTGAGTGCATCTTGGGCCATTTTCTTTTGCGCTTCAGAGCCTTTAGCCATTTTCATCATCACGTCATAGCCCTGACGCTGGTGAAAGCTCTCTTCTTTGCAGATACGTATCATCGCACGGGAATAGGGCCCATAGGATGTGCGTTGCAGCGGAACCTGATTCATGATTGCAGCCCCGTCAACCAGCCAGCCGACGGCCCCCATATCGGCCCAGGTGAGGGTGGGATAGTTGAAAATCGACGAATATTTCATCCGCCCGTCATTCAGCATTTCCATCAGTTCATCACGGGTCACGCCCAGCGTTTCTGCCGCGCAATAGAGATACAGCCCGTGGCCTGCTTCGTCCTGCACTTTGGCCAGCAGAATAGCTTTGCGCTCCAGCGTTGGCGCACGAGTGATCCAGTTGCCTTCCGGCAGCTGGCCAACGATCTCGGAGTGCGCATGCTGGCCGATCTGACGGATCAGCGTCTTGCGATAGCTTGCAGGCATCCAGTCTTTGGGCTCGATCTTTTCGCCCGCATCAATCCGTGCCTGAAAGGCGGCAAGCTGTTCGGGGTCCTCGCGCGAGGCCTCGGACTTGATCATTTGCGCATACATGATGGTGTTCTCCTTACGGTCATTGAACACGTTCCAAAATCAAGGCGGTGCCCTGGCCAACGCCCACACACATTGTGCATAACCCGTAGCGGCCCGCGCGACGTTTCAATTCATAAGCTGCAGTCAGAACCAGCCGCGCCCCGGACATGCCCAGCGGATGCCCCATTGCGATGGCCCCTCCATTGGGATTGACGCGCGAGTCATCATCGGCAATCCCCAATTCGCGCAGGGTTGCAAGGCCCTGGCTGGCAAAGGCTTCGTTCAGTTCGATCACGTCCATCTGGTCGATGGTCAGCCCGCAACGGCTGAGGACCTTGCGCGATGCTGCCACAGGTCCGATGCCCATCACGCGTGGCGCAACCCCGGCAGAGGACATGGCGACAATTCGGGCCATCGGCGTCAGACCGTTTGCTATTGCGGCCTCTTGCGAGGCGATCAGCAGTGCAACAGCCCCATCATTCACACCGCTTGCATTGCCCGGCGTGACTGTCAGGTCCGGGCCGTTCACCCCGTGCAATTTGCGCAAGGATTCAAGCGTGGTGTCCGGGCGCGGATGTTCGTCTTGTGTGACCACAACAGGATCTCCGCGCCGTTGCGGCACCGGGACAGGCACGATTTCATCCGCAAAGCGACCGGCATCCTGTGCTGCTTTCCAAAGCTGCTGGCTGCGCAGGGCAAAAGCATCCTGATCGGCACGGGAGACCTGATAGTCTGCGGCGACATTATCCGCTGTCTCGGGCATTGAATGGGTATCATATGCCGCTTTAAGCTTTGGATTTGTAAAACGCCAGCCAATGGTTGTGTCGTAGATTGTATTTGTCCGGGTGAAGGCCTTGTCGGCTTTAGGCATCACAAAAGGGGCACGGCTCATGCTTTCCACGCCGCCTGCAATGGTCAGGTCATAGTCGCCAGCCTTGATGCCTCTGGCAGCGAATCCCACAGCATCCATCGAGCTTGCGCAAAGCCGGTTCACCGTCGTCCCCGGCACCTCAAGCGGCAAACCTGCCAGGAGGGCCGCCATACGCGCAACATTGCGATTATCTTCGCCAGCCTGATTTGCTGATCCGAGGATCACTTCATCAACCGTTTCCCACGCAACATCAGGGTTACGATCCATAAGGGCGGTGATCGGGATAGCGGCCAAATCGTCGGTGCGGATTGATGACAGCGCACCTCCATAGCGTCCGATTGGGGTGCGCACACCATCACAAACGAAAGCTTCTGCCATCAAATTGACTCCTTAAAACCTGAGCGTTCAGAAAATCTGGGCATTCGGAAAATCTGAGCATCCGGCAATCATATTGATCCCAGTGTTTATATTGATCACAGTGTAAAATTTCAAGACTATTCCGCCAAACCCGGCCTTTACGATGCTACCAGCATAAACAGCTAAAGAGACTTCTGGTTCACGCGCTGTGAGGCTTCTGTTGTGCTTTTATGCGTTCGGAATAGCGGTCTACCAGATAGTCGGCGCGGCCTCTTGCCAGCCAGGTGAATTTCACCAACTCCTCCATCACATCCACAATCCGGTCATAATAAGGCGAAGGCCGCATACGGTCGTCGTCTCCAAATTCGCTGAAGGCTCTTGGAACCGATGACTGGTTGGGAATCGTGATCATACGCATCCAGCGTCCAAGAATGCGCAGCTGGTTGACAGCATTGAAACTCTGCGACCCACCGCATACCTGCATGACCGCAAGTGTCTTGCCCTGCGTTGGACGCACCCCGCCCATCGAAAGGGGAATCCAGTCAATCTGGCTTTTCATGATACCTGTCATGGCTCCATGGCGCTCCGGCGATGTCCAGACCATGCCTTCCGACCAGATGGCAAGTTGTCGAAGCTCTTTAACCTTTGGATGCTCCGGGTCTTCTGTATCCGGCTGAGGCAACCCGGCTGGATCAAACAGCCGTGCCTCTGCGCCAAGATGTTCAAGAATGCGTTTTGCTTCAAGAGAAACCAGCCTGGAAAAGGACCGGGAGCGCAAAGACCCATAAAGCATCAATATGCGCGGTTTATGCCCGGGGTCATCCTCCGCCCGCAGACGGTCAATATTGATCGGATGTAAAGTCGCGTGATCAAACATATGCAGTAGTAATCCACGCCTGATTTTATAAATGCTTTTCGTATGGCGACGGCTTAGCGGATACGAAAGCGGTTGCGCAGCCCAAGCCCGAGTAAAAAGAATCCGGCCAGAATAACCACAGAAGCGAAAGAGTTCACTATATCCAGCCAAAGCGGTGGCGGGCAAAATAGGTGTGGTGGACAGGGGTCAGTTGCCTCAAATAACCCGGCGACAGCCCGTTGCTGTAAAAGTGGCCCACCCGGCAGAAAGTCAAGAAATGTGTAGCGGAGGACTGCCTCTCTTGCGCTCTCATCCAAGATTAACTTGTCATTATAAGTGTAAAAATTAACTGAGAGAATAACGATAAACGATGATAAAATTAGGAAGATAGGTCGCTTGACGGATCGCCCATAACCTGAGGCTAAATCATAAAGAAAATTCAGAAACCAGGTCAAAAAGTTTCTGTGCCAGTGAATATGACGCTTGATTTCCAGTTCCTTCGCAAAGAAATATAGTTCCTGCTCGTGGCGTAACTGTTTATTCATTTCCAGCACAAGGCAATTATAAGCTGATTGATTACTGGATAATATCTGTTCATCTTGAATGTTTGAACTATTTGGCCAGATTGTATTGTCAAAAATTGTGTTTTGATGGAGTGTTGCTTCATAAAACTCTGGAACATAACGCTCAAAACTTGCTCCAGTTAAGTCAGTGGCCGCCTTAAATGTCGCATTAGAGAAATCTATCTTGCTTTTAAAGGTAGTCTGGTCAAAATCTGCCTGTCGTGAAAATTGTGCATTTTGAAAATATGCCCAACTTGAAAATTCTGCACTTTGAAAATCTGCCTCACCTAAAAATTCCGTGCTTTTAAAATATGCCATATCTGAAAATTGCGTGCTTTGAAAATATGCCACATCTGAAAATCGTGTGCTTTGAAAATCTGCTGGAAATGAAAATTTTGCACTTTTAAAATCTGCCTGACCTGAAAATTGTGTGCTTTGAAAAAAAGCCTTCTGCGAAAACTGCGCACTTTGAAAATTTGTCCAATCTGAAAATTGTGCGCTTTCAAAATTTACTTGGCCTAAAAACCTTGCGTTCATGAAAGATACAAAATTCGGGAAAAAGTGGTATCGAAAATTTACGTCATTTCCAAAATCATAGTTTTCAAAATCAAGAGTACCAAAAATAAATCTTATTTTCTTTTTTGGTTCGGTCGGGTTTCTGCTCATATACTGGTTGAATAGGTTTTTTTGTTCGGTGGTGAGTGCTGATGCTGATTCAAAATCATCTTTCATGGTTGGATTACGTTCTCCGACTTCTGTAATTTTATCTTCATTTAAATACTCTTTCATAAACAAGTTCCATTGTTGGCGACCAGCTTTATAAAGCGGGTAAAGGGGGTGCTCTTCAAATGGAATGCGTTCGGGCGTTGTGTCTTCAGTCATTGGCTGGATACTCTTTTAATTCTACAGGGTATTCATTTATTCTATCTGATTTTGGCTTATTTTCAAACGGATGAAGGGGGGGCATGCGATTATCTTTAACGGGACAGGGATAGAGTGGAAATGGTGCGTAAGTCTTGGCACAAGTCTTGACAAGGGGCGTAATATGGTTTTACATAAAGCTAATAAAGGATAAATAAATGGCTATGATGCTTTCAAAGACCTATGATGCGCTCTTGGCGGCTGGTGCGCCGGATGAAAAAGCCCGTGAAGCTGCCGAAGAAATAGCAGGTTTTGAACGCCGTTTGATCCGGCTGGAGGTTATGCTTGCGCTGGCCCTGACGGGTATTGTTAGCCTGGTCGTAAAGGCGTTTCTCGCTTAAAGCCATTGATTTTCAGGGCTTTATTGATCTATTGGTGGGCGGTGACGGGTTTGAACCGCCGACCCTCTCGGTGTAAACGAGACGCTCTACCGCTGAGCTAACCGCCCCCAAATTAAAAAAACACACCTGCTATAAAATATAGACGAGATAAAGCGGTTTAAAATTCAACATAGACTTCAACGCGGCGGTTTCCGATGGCCCCGTTGGGGGTTGCTTCGGAATAAAGGGGCTGGTTGGCTCCGCGCCCGTCAATCTGGATGGTATCACGAGACAGGCCACGGGCAATCAGCCGCTCGCCAACCTGAATGGCCCGGTCCAGGGCCAGTTTATAGGTTGAAAGCATGCCGCTGGTAAAACCTTCGGCATCAGACTGGCTGGCATGACCGATAATATAAAGCTGGCTGACTTCATAATCCTGATAAAAGCGGATGATTTCATCAAAGATTTCATTATCTTCTGACGGCAGTTCAATCGTATTTTGCGGATAGAACAGGGTGGCAAGCAAGCGGCCATTATTGCCAATGGCCAGGCGGGGTGTGCCCAGAGCCTCGACCTGTGGCAAGCTGCGATTGGTTAAAACCGCAAAATCTGAATCACGGGTCTGCGAACGGCTATTTTGTGACGTATCGCGGCTGTTTTCAGGCTCGCTGGCCTGATCAGACGGGGTTGCCCTTGCGGCTTGTTGAGTGCCGCCCTCAGATGGCGCCCTTTCAACGGCAGAATCCTCAGAACTTTCACCAGATAACGGGATATTTTCTGCCGAATTGTCTGGCAACTGATTCGCCAAAGCCTCTGCCGCGCCGCCATCATCCGGCAGGTCAAGCGAATCACCCCCTCTATCTGAAACCGGCACACGGGAAACCGGCGGCACCGTCTTGCGAATTTCCTGATCCGTATAGCTGGCAAGTCGCCGGTCAGCCACCAGCGCAT
Organism: Alphaproteobacteria bacterium; assembly: GCA_965229605.1. GTDB lineage: Bacteria > Pseudomonadota > Alphaproteobacteria > CBDDJK01 > CBDDJK01. The sequence continues at coordinate 731,002 of OZ245892.1, forward strand.
TGACCACGCCTTCATAATCCCGGCGGATATCTCCAGAAAACGGCTGCTCGGCAATCGTCAGCCTGCGATAATCTTCATCCTCCCCCGGAATCGCGGTTCTTTCTCGCTCCGCCGCGCTGGCCTGTTCGGTCTCAAACCAGCCGCCAACCCAACTGCCCGGGTTCAGAGTTTGCGTAACATCAGGCGCAGACGAACAACTGCTTAAAAGCAGCGCACCCGCAATGGCACTCATCCCGCGTGCAAAATATTTCGGGGGCGATTTCAATTTGCTTGGAATCATCGTGACTCCCGGTTATAAGCAATGCAGAAAAATAACTGATCAGACATCCCGCAAACTTTCTGTGAAAAAATAGTCAATGAAATCAAACAATAAAAAGATATCATCTAAAAGAGACACCGTCAAGAAACCGCCACGAAAAAAAGATTCTATTGCAGCGCATATAAAAAACACTCAAGCAAGCTCTGACACTTTGAACCCTACTATAGAAAAGACCGCTGCTTTTGACAAGCTGTCCCCCTCTCAATCCTCCACATCCTCGTCCAAGCAGGAGAAGCCTATGCATAATGAAAATGAACTGACTGAATGGTCCAAAAACATGGCTCTGATCGGGGAGCGAAGCCAGGAAATCGTCGCCCGCTTTATGCATCATCATGCCCGAAGCCTTGGTCGGGAGGAGTCGGGTTCTGCTGCTGCGCCGGGCTTTACCAACCTCGACCCGCTGAGTATCGGCTCTGCCTTTATGGATTTTAGCCAGGCCATGATGCGCAATCCTGCCGATCTTGTGCAAACGCAGGCCAAGCTTTGGGGTGATTATATGAATCTCTGGCAGCAAAGCACAAGGCGCCTATGGGGGATGGAGGCTGAACCCGTGATCGCGCCAGAGGCCGATGATCGCCGCTTTAAGTCGGAGGTCTGGAACGATAATCTCTTTTTTGATTTTATAAAACAGTCCTATCTGCTGTCAGCCCGCAGTCTTCAGGAAACGGTCAATGAGGTGTCGGGCGTTGATGAGAAGACGGCACGCAAGGTTGATTTTTACACAAGACAATTTGCGGATGCGATGTCGCCGACTAATTTTTGGGCGACCAACCCGGATGTCTTGCAAGAGACTTTGAAGAGCCGGGGGGAAAATCTGGTCAGTGGCTTGCAGAATCTGCTGGATGATATTGAGCGCGGGGAAGGCCAGCTGCGTATTTCGATGACGGATAAATCAGCCTTTAGTCTGGGCGAGAATGTTGCAACCGCCAAAGGCAAAGCTGTCTATCGCAATGATCTGATTGAGCTTTTGCAGTATAGTCCGACAACCGATCAGGTCTGGAAGCGTCCGCTTTTGTTGATTCCGCCGTGGATTAATAAATTTTATATCCTTGATTTGTCAGAAAAAAACAGCCTAATTCAATGGCTGGTGGGTCAAGGCTTTACTGTATTTTGTATATCCTGGGTCAACCCGGATGAAAAACTGGCGCATAAGACCTTTGACGATTACATGCTGGAAGGGCCGCTGGATGCCATCAAAGCGATTGAAGTGGCAACCGGCGAACGTCAGGTGTCTGTGGTTGGCTATTGCCTTGGCGGGACCTTGCTGGCCTGTCTGGCAAGTTATTTAACCAGCAAGGGAGAGGCTGATCGTCTGGCCAATATCACCTTTTTCACGGCACTTGTCGATTTTGCCGAGCCCGGCGATCTTGGTGTTTTCATTGATGACGAGCAGCTGGAAGTGCTGGATGCGGAACTGTCTAAACGCGGCTATCTGGAAGGCAGCCAGATGGCAACAACCTTCAATATGTTGCGCTCCAATGATCTGATCTGGTCGTTTGTGATCAATAATTATTTGATGGGCAAACAGCCGTTTCCCTTTGACTTGCTCTATTGGAATTCGGATTCAACCCGCATGCCCGCAGCTATGCATTGTTTCTATTTGCGCAAGATGTATCTGGAAAATAAATTGATCGAACCTGGCGGCATTGCGCTGGCAGATACCCCGATTGACCTCACGCAAGTCGATATCCCGGCCTTTTTGCTGTCCTGCCGCGAAGACCATATTGCGCCATGGAAATCAACCTATGCCGCCGTTAATCAGTATAAAGGCCCGACAAAATTTGTCCTGGCAGGCTCCGGGCATATTGCCGGGGTGATCAATCCACCGAATCCGAAAAAGCCTAAATATGGCTATTGGACAAATTCAGCCAATCCGGCTGACCCTGATCAATGGCTGGAGGAAGCCACGCAATCTCCCGGAAGCTGGTGGCCTGAATGGGTGCGCTGGCTACAGGCTTTGAATGATGAAAAGGTTCCTGCGCGTACGCCCGGTGATGGTAAACTACCAGCACTGTGCGATGCACCCGGAGAATACGTCAAAATCAGGGCTTGAGGGAGAGCCTTTTATCAGACTTGACGCTCCACCATCATCTTTTTGATCTCGCCGATAGCGCGGGCCGGATCAAGGCCTTTGGGACAGGTTTTGGTGCAATTCATAATGGTATGACAGCGATAGAGCCGGAAGGGGTCTTCCAGCATATCCAGCCGTTCGCCTTTATGATCATCGCGGCTATCAGCTAGCCAGCGATAGGCCTGCAGCAACACGGCGGGGCCCAGATAGCGGTCACTGTTCCACCAATAGCTGGGGCAGGAGGTCGCACAGCTAAAGCACAGGATACATTCGTAGAGTCCGTCGATTTTCTTGCGTTCTTCTGGAGATTGCAGGCGTTCTTTATCGGGCGGGGGCGGAGATTCTGATTTCAGCCAGGGCTCGATAGATGAAAGCTGGGCATAGGCGCGGGTGAGGTCAGGCACCAAGTCCTTGACCACGGGCATATGAGGCAGGGGGTGGATATAGACATCGCCTTCCAGTTGTTCGATAAAGCTGGTGCAGGCCAGCGAGTTCAGGCCACCACGCTTGTCGCCAATATTCATCGAACAAGACCCGCAGATGCCTTCGCGGCAGGAACGACGAAAGGTAAGGGTTGTATCGATTTCATTTTTGATTTTGATCAGCGCATCCAGCACCATCGGCCCGCAGTCATCAAGATCAAGCGTATAGGTATCAAGCCGCGGGTTCGCTCCTGTATCCGGGTCCCAGCGATAGATGATGAATTTTTTCAGCCGTCCTTTATCGGGGGCGGGCCACTCTTTTCCTTTCACGACTTTGGAATGGGCAGGGAGTGTAAATTCAGCCATAGGTGTTTCCTTCGGTGTTATCTGGTTTACAACCGATTATGCTTAATTTTGGTATAATTGATTAGGCAGATTTAATCAATCTAAACAAGCGGACTCAATAAACGGCTTATATACTGATAAAGGCGGATTTTAACTTGCCCCATATCACAGATCATATAGAATCAAAGAAAATGTGATATGATCAAGATGACAAAAAATGAACGACCAATCCAGACAAGCAGCCCCGATTGCCGAGCTCCACGAGCGCGATGTTGAATCTTATCTGCGCACCCATCCTGATTTTTTGTTCAGACATCCGCATTTATTGATGAATGCGCTGGCACCGGCCCGCGATTTTGGCGATACGCGGGTTGTAGATTTTCAACCGGCCCTGATCAAGGCCTTGCGTCAGCAACTCAGCCAGACTGGTGATCTGGCGACAGAAATCGTTGAAGCCGGGCGCGAAACCAGTCGTCAGCAAGCGCGGATTCATCAGGCTGTCTTGCGTTTGATTGAAGCCAGAGATATGAGCGAATTTCATCCCCTCATCGCCGCCGACCTGCCTCTGCTGCTTGAGTTGGAAGCGATTGTTATTCTGTCAGCTGAAGACCGTCTGGATAACCGGGCCAGTGCCATTCTTCGCCCGACAATCTTTCGTCCGGGGCAAGCGGCTTTGATTCGCCAGCTTTTCCCGACCACCCGTCCTGTTGAACTGCAACAGGATATCACAGGTGATCCGGCGATTTATGGCAAGGAACAGGCCTGTCTGGTGGCCTCCCAGGCATTGGTTCATTTGCAGCATAGTGATCTTTCAATGGTCGTGGCTTTTGCCAGCCGCGATCCCAAAAGATTCCATCCCGATCTGGCAACCGACCTTATGGTGTTTTTGGCCCGCGTGCTGGTTGCTCTGATACAAAAACATGCGGGCGGATGATTATTTCTTTACCCGGCTTGAGTGCCAGCGCAGCAGGAGAGCTGGTTCATCTTCTTGGTCTTTGCTTCCCGCATGAGCGCAAGCCCTGGTCAGCAGATCAATGGCAAGATTTTTGTGCCCGACCTGAATCTGTTGGATTTGCGGCAACCGGCAGCGATGATCCATCTTCGTCTTTGGAGGCGATTCTGATTGCGCAGGTTCTTGATCAGGAAGCCGAAATTATCACATTGGCCGTGCATCCTGAAAAACGACGCCAGGGGCTGGCCCGTCAACTGATCGAAGAACTGACCAAAACTATTGCTAATAATTTGATAAAAAGAGTTCTTCTGGAAGTGGCTGAAAGCAGCCTTCCTGCAAGAAATCTCTATGAATCCATGGGGTTTCAGGTTTTTCATCGGCGCACAGACTATTATAAGGGACGCTCCGGCAACGCAGATGCGCTTTTAATGGAAAAACGGATGATCTGATGGATAAACATGCTTCCTCTTTATTATCGTCCGGGTCGGCGTCAGGGCCGCTATTATTGTCAAAAACAGTCGCCCCTTTGGCCTGGATTGACCTTGCGCAGGAAATAATCGCCCAGGGCAAAAATTCGGTGCTGGCTCTGATCACCGATCATGCTGGCTCAACCCCGCGCGAACGTGGTTGCTGGATGCTGGTTGATCAAGAAAAAATCTATGGGACATTAGGCGGCGGCACACTTGAATATTCAGCCGTTCAGGCGGCGCGCGCGATGCTGACCGGACATTCCGACTGGAAGCGCTCCCACCATGAATATCTGCTGGGCCCTGACCTTGGTCAATGTTGCGGCGGCGGGGTTAAATTCCTGCTTGAGCCGCTTGATCAGACATCAAAATGGCTTTTGTCGGTGAATGCCTCTGATTTTGAGCAAACAGGTGGGGCATATCTGCATATTAACCTTGAAAACCCGCAGGAAGCCCCGGTGATCGGATTAAATGCTGATCTTTCACACAAAAATGACCCAGGCTATTTTATTCAGCCCCTTTCTGATCACCGGCCTGCTCTTTATGTTTTCGGGGCCGGGCATGTCGGGCAGGCCATTGCCGTGACCGCCAGTGCCTTGCCGATTCGTCTGACTCTGGTTGATTCACGCTCTGATATTATGACTCATTTTGCCGCGCCGGATAATTGTACCCTTCTATGCGAAGACCCGCTTTCAAGAGTCCAGCAAATAGAAAACGGGGCAGGGGCCCTCATCATGACTCATGACCATGACCTCGACTATCAGCTGGGCATGGAACTTTTTAATCATCCCAGTTTATGTTTTCGCGGGATTATTGGCTCTAAAAGCAAGACCGCCCGCTTTATGAAACGCTACCGCCAGACAGGAATTGCTGACTCATTATTAGATACGCTCAAGATGCCTCTGGCCCAAGCCGCCCCGCCGGGTAAAGAACCAGGCGTGATTGCTCTTGGGGTCTTGCACGAATTTCTTTATCATGCCCCGCAAATTGACACTGCTTGAACTTATGCAGGCAAATCCCTATAGGATAAACGACTATGATTTATTTAAGGAAAAATCATGACTGATCTGCCCCCTATCAAAAATCCGGTTGATCTCGATGTCAACCGTATTCAGGAAATTATCCCGCATCGCTATCCTTTGCTGATGCTGGACCGGCTTGTGTCTCTTACGCCGAACGAAGAAGCTGTCGGGCTGAAAATGGTCTCTATTGGAGAGCCGCATTTCCAAGGCCATTTTCCTGGCGCACCGATAATGCCCGGCGTCCTGATTGTTGAAAGCATGGCTCAGACCGCAGCTGTGCTTGTTGCCGAAAGTCTGGGGACCGAGGCTTTGAACAGGCTGGTTTATTTTATGTCGATTGACGAAGCCAAATTTCGCAGGCCGGTTGTTCCCGGCGATGCTCTTTATCTGCATGTGGTCAAACAGCAGCAGCGTGGCGCGGTCTGGAAGTTTGATGGCACCGGCTATGTGGACGGCAAAAAGGCAGCAGAAGCCGTTTTCACCGCCATGATCCGTGATCGCTAAGCCATGACAACCATTCACCCGACAGCGGTTATTCATGACGGGGCCGTGATTGGCCCGGATTGCAAAATTGGCCCTTATTGCATTATTGGCCCGCAGGTGCAGCTTGGCGCAGGCGTTCATTTACACAGCCATGTGGTGATTGATGGCATTACAGAAATCGGCGAATCGACAGAAGTTTATCCGTTTACTGCTCTCGGTTCGGCCCCGCAGGACTTAAAATATAAAGGTGAAAAATCACGCCTGATCATCGGGTCACATAACCGTATTCGGGAACATGTAACGATGAACCCCGGCACCGAAGGCGGGGGGATGGAAACCCGGGTTGGCAATCACGGGCTTTTTATGGTTGGCGTTCATATTGCCCATGATTGTATCATCGGTGATTATGTTGTGATGGCCAATAATGCCACCCTTGCCGGGCATGTCACGGTTGGTGATCATGCTATTATTGGCGGGTTAGCAGCCGCCCATCAGTTTGTCCGCATCGGGGCCTATTCCATGATTGGCGGGATGTCCGGGGTTGAAGCCGATGTGATTCCCTATGGCTTGGTGGTCGGAGACCGGGCCCATTTATCCGGCCTTAATTTGATTGGTTTAAAACGCCACGGGATAAAACGCTCAGTCATTAGCCAGTTGCGCAAAGCCTGTGACCAGATTTTTGATGATCCCGATCAGTCTGGCGAGCAGCAACATGAACGGGTGCAAAAATTGCGACATAGTGAGACCGAGCAAGCAGTTATTGACCTGCTTGATTTTATTGACGGGGCCGAGCATCGGCGCGGGCTGGTTCAGCCCCGCCGCACATAACCCTGGCAATAGATATTGGCGTCTAGCATAAAACGACCCGATTTCCTGAAAACAGGAACCGGCCGCCTGGCGATTCTGGCAGGGGGTGGCCCGCTTCCATTCTATTTGCGTGATCACCTGTCCGGGAGCAGATCTTCCAGTCTGGTTTTCGGCTTTAAGGACTATGCTGACCCTGCGCTAGAGCCTGATTTTTGGGTCGATCTGGCCAAACCATCTGCTTTATTGCAGCTGCTGCGTGATCAGGATATTGATCAACTGGTGCTGGTCGGGCCGGTTCAACGCCCGCCGATGTCGGCTTTGCTGCGTGATCCTTTGTCTTTAAAAATTCTGGGGGCTGGTCTGCGTGCTTTGCAAGGCGGCGATGGTCGGCTCTTACGGGCGGTGGCTGATTTCCTTGAAAGGGAGGGTTTTGCCCTGTTACCTGTTCAGGATTTTTTACCTGATTTAATGGTTAAGGCTGGTAATCAAGGCATCATTCAGCCAACAGCCGATGATCAACGGGATATTGAATTTGGCCGTCAGGCTTTGGCGGTTTTATCCGGTCTCGATGTCGGCCAGGCCATCGCGGTTGAGCGCGGGCGGATTCTGGCGATTGAAGGGCCGGAAGGCACCGATGCGATGATCGAGCGAGCGGGCGAGCTGGCCAGCAGAGATAATACGCATCATGAAGGCGGTGGCCCGGTTTTGATCAAGGCCCCGAAGCTGGGTCAGGATGAGCGCGTGGATTTGCCAACGGTTGGCATTGAGACGGGTCATTCATTGATCAAGGCCGGTTTTCGCGGGATAGCCCTTCCGGCGGGTCACTGTCTGGTTTCGCAGGCAGACAGGCTGGTGCCTTTACTGGATGAGGCACGTCTTTTCTTCACGGCCTTCAAGAGTAACGAATAGTTTCAAGAGGGCTGATTTTGCCCTTTTAGCCGCCAGAGCGTATGTATGGTCATCACGCCGATCACAATTCCGCCACCGACAAATCCGTAAATGCCGGGGGATTCGCCAATCGCCAGCCACACCCAATAGGGTCCAAGCACGGTTTCGATCAGCATAAACAGGCCGACTTCTGGTGAGGGTAGATAGCGCGGGGCGATGGCCAGCAGCCCAAAGCTGACGGGCAGCACCAGCACACAGAGCAACAGCAGCGGCGGAATCTGTTCCATACTGACGGCAAGCGGCTGTGAAAGAGGCAGGACCCATACGGCGGAAAAGGCGGCCCCGACCATGGTAAAGGGGACCATGCTATGGGCGCGGGCTTTGCGGGCAATCGTCATATTGAGGCCCAATGTGACCGCAGAGGCCAGTGCCATCAATTCGCCCAGTCCGGCGCCCTGGCGGTCTATGCCATCGACAAAGACGATGAGGATTCCGGCCATGGCGATAAGGATAGCGATAAATGTGCCCAGTCGCAGCCGTTCCTTGAGGATAAAGAGCGAGAAAAGAGCCCCCCAGAGTGGAATTGTTGCGACAATAATCAGGACATTGGCGACGGTGGTCAGCGACAGGGCGAACACGAACTGGATAGAGGAAAGCCCGTATAATACGGAGACCAGCCAGCCCATCCAGCCTGCTGCTTTCATATTTTGCCAAAGCGGGATGGGGCGGTGGCGGATTAAAAGGAAGCTCAACAGGGCTACACAAACCAGCACGCCGCGCCAAAAGGACAGCGTCCAGGGGTCCAGAGCAATCAGCCGGACAAGCAATGAGTCCGGGGTCAGGATCAGCACCCCGGCGCAGGTGATCAAAAGCCCGTGACGGCGGCGGGTCTGATCATCAAGATCAAGCGGATTCATCTTATAACCTGTGAGGCGTTTATTCAGGCTTTTTACGCGCCTGATTCTCTTTCCATTTGAAGAAAGCCGAAGACGATGGCCGCCCTCCCTGGTTGATCAGACGGTTGATTCCTCTGGCGTGGTTACCGGCTTCGAGTGGGGAAAAATGCCCGTTTTCAATGATCTCTTTGCCAGCTGCCAATATGGCGGCATGGGTGACTTTTGCCAAAGCAGACCCCAGTGAAATCCGCGCAACATTGGCTTTGGCAAAGTCATTGACCGAATAATTGACATAGGGCCCGGCCGCCAGTGCATTGACCGGCTTTCGAATTTCAGTGCAAATACGTTCGATATCTTCAAATTTCTTGGGCAAAGGCGCATAGAGGCAATCGGCCCCGGCCTCTTCAAAGGCTTTCAAGCGGCGCAAGGCTTCTTCAATATCATAGGTGCCATTCATTATGCCATCGGCGCGGGCGACCAGAACAAAATCTCGCCCAAGATTTCTTGCCGCAGCCACCGCTGCACGAATACGTTCAACCGCCAGTTCCATTTCATAGGGGGCAACGCCGGGCAGATTGGTGTCTTCAATGGAAATCCCGGCCAGACCGACTTCTCCCGCCAGTTTAACGGTTTCAGCCATTTCTTCAGGGTTATGACCATAGCCGTTTTCACAATCGCCGGACACCGGAAGTTGTGTGGCCTCGACAATCGATTCGGCATGTTCCATGAACTGGTCACGGGTGATATAGCCCATGTCTTTGGTGCCCAGCGTAAAGGCATGACCGGCCGAGGTTGTGCCAAGGGCCTTTGCCCCCAGCCCGGCCATCAACATGGCACTGCCCTTGTCCCAGACATTGACCAGAACAAACGGATTGCCGGGCCTATGCAATTCCCGAAAGTCTGCGCCCGGATCAAATGTTTTGGCGATATTCGGTCCAGAAATATCAGAGTTGGCAGGCTGGTTTGTCATCGTTTGTCCTTTATTGGGTTTTTTCCTTTGAGGGGTTCACATAAGGCGATTCCATATGCTGGCTGGCGATCATAATCGATTTCTGTGCGGTTTTCCGCGCTTCCTCGGCAGCGTCATTCAGCGACATATGTTTTCTGTCCCCCGACAATTTGACCAGCATCGGCATATTCACCCCTGACACAACCTCAATCTTGCCCGGCACAAGCTGGCGCATCGCTAAATTGGCAGGTGTGCCGCCAAATACATCGGTCAAAATAAGAACACCGCTGCCCTGGTCAACCTGTTCACAGGCAAGGGCAATCTGGCGTTCTGATTGGTCCATTCCATCCCCTTCGCCCTGATCGCTGCCATGATTTGTATCAGGTGAAACAGCCATCATCTGTTCCTGCGGCCCGGCAATCTGGATAAGGGCTGACAAAAGCGCACGCCCCAAATCCCCATGCGTGACAAGCACAATTCCGATCATTTATTGCCCCCCAAAACAGAACCTATCATACGCTTTAAAGGGTCTCTTTGCCAAGGCCTGTATTTGAATCGGGCAGACATCTGGCAAGACATTGGGCGACCGGGGCAAAACTGCGGCGATGGTGCGGGCAGGGGCCTTTTTGCTCCAAAGCCTGCCGGTGCGCCTTTGTTCCATAGCCAGCGTTCTTTGCAAAGCCGAAAGCCGGATAGCGACGATTGAGCTTTTCCATCAAGCCATCGCGGGCGGTTTTTGCCAGGATAGAGGCGGCGGCGATGGAACTGGCTTTACTGTCCCCCTTGATCAAAGCCTTCACCGGCATATCTGAAGAAACGGGCAAAGAGGGCAGATGCGGCCCGTCCACCAGAATATGCCGGATTACAGGTGTTCGGTTTAAATCCTGCAAGCGGATAAAGGCCCGGCGCATGGCCAGCAGGCTGGCTTTTAAGATATTCAACCGGTCAATTTCGGCAACGCTGGCGGCCCCCAGCGCAAAATCAACATATTTTAACAGATCACCAGCCAAAAGCTTGCGGCGACGTTCTGAAAGCCGTTTTGAATCATCCAGTCCGGGATAAAGGCTCAGGTCAAAACCATGCGGGTCCAGCGCGACCGCGCAAGCAAAAACCGGCCCGGCAAGCGGCCCGCGCCCGACCTCATCCAGGCCAACAATATATGATCCGGGTGGGACAAGGCTGCGCTCCAGCGCAAGATCACTGATCATTCACTGGCGTGCCGTCTTATTCTTTTTTGGCCCATTCTTTTGCCCCGTCAGTGAAATAATCCCATAGATAGCGGGCAAAAGACCAGCGAATCTGAACCGAAAAACAGGGGATACTGCTTTGCTTGTCCGCCTTTTTATCTGCATCACGAACAAGCAGAATGGCGGCTTGTTGAAAGTGGCTGGCGGCAGCCATACCAACCGGAAAAGCAGTCTCATGCAGATCAAGCGGCAGTCCTTTGCGCAAAAGGTCACGCGCACGCGGGCCTGAAAGTTCAAGAATGGTGTAATAATCGCCAACTTCAACCAAGGCAGCATGTTGGCCCGCCAAAGAATCTTTCAAACCCGATTCAATTTGGTTGTTTAATGTTCGCGGATACCAGATCATCCATTCATCAAAAGCAATCCAGATCAGGGCACCATTGGCTTTGGTGGGCTTTTTGCCATTTTCTTCAAGAAACAGCGGTATTGATGTTAACGGGGTTTGCGGCGGGCTTTCGCCAAGGATAGATTTGATTGCCGCGCGAAAATTCGCGTCCTCAGCATTGCCGCGCAGCGTCAGTTTTCCGCAAGCTTTCTGTTCCTTGATATCGATAGATAATGATTCATAGCTGGCCCCTTGCAGCGGGGTTTCCATTCTGTCTTGCAGGTTAGCTTCAGCCATTTACCCTGGCCCCTTCTTTATCAAAAAAGACCGTGTCACTGATGGTCACCGGGGCTGTTTGCCCGTTATCCAGAACCGCATAGATGGTTTCGCCTTTGCGGGCCAACCCGCCTTTGACGGCGGCAAGCGCAATCGACCGGTCAATATTTGGACTGTAATAGCTGGAGGTCACATGCCCCAGCATATCGACGGGCGGGGTGGCATTATTGCTGTTGGTCAGATGGGCCCCTTCCGCAAGCACAAGTTTCGGGTCTTCCGTCAACAGACCGACCAGCTGTTTACGGTCTTCACGGATACAATCGCTGCGGAAAAGGGAGCGGCGACCCAGGAAATCTTCTTTTTTCCTGGAGATCATCTTGTCCATCCCGACATCCACTGGAGTCATGGTGCCATCGGTATCCTGCCCGACAATGATGTAGCCTTTTTCTGCCCGCAAAAGGTGAAGGGTTTCGGTGCCATAGATTACAAGATTATGGTCTTTTCCGGCTTCTTTCAGTTTTTGCCATAGAGCCAGACCATAGCAAGCCGGGACATTGATTTCATAGCCAAGGTCTCCGGTAAAGCTGATGCGAAAAACCCGGGCCGGAATACCTGCGACATGTCCTTCTTTGAGGCTCATGAAGGGGAATTTTTCAGCATCAAGGTTGATATCAGTCAAGGGTTGCAGCAATTCGCGTGCGCCCGGCCCGTTTAACGAGGCAACCGCCCATTGTTCAGTCACCGATGTGCAATAGACCTGACGTTCCGGCCATTCGGTTTGCAGCCATTCTTCCATCCAGCCCAGCACCCGGGCGGCCCCGCCGGTGGTGGTTGTCATATGAAAATGATTGTCTGCAAGCCGGGTTGTCACCCCGTCATCAAAGATCATGCCGTGTTCATTCAGCATCAGACCATAGCGGCATCGCCCGACCTTGAGGCCATCCCAGGCATTGGTATAGAGCATATTCAGGAACCAGGCCGAGTCCGGGCCTTGAATATCAATCTTGCCAAGGGTTGTGGCATCCACCATGCCGACGCCATCACGCACGGCTCTGGATTCGCGCTGGACAGCCGCGTGCATATCTTCGTTACGGCGCGGGAAATAGCGCGGACGTTTCCAGTCCCCGACATCTTCAAAGACACATTGATCAGCGATATGTTCTGAATGCATCGGGGTTTCGCGGGCTTGCTGGAAGAGCGGCCCGACATTTGGCCCGGCAATCGCCCCGAAGGTGATCGGGGTATAGGGCTGCCTGAATGTTGTATGCCCCACATCAGGAATAGATTGGTTGGTCGCTTTGGCCAGCACCGCCAGTCCGGCAATATTGCTGGTTTTTCCCTGATCGGTCGCCATGCCGGTGGTGGTATAGCGTTTAAAATGTTCAACCGCGCCAAAGCCTTCACGCTTGGCCAGCCGGATATCCTCGGCAGTCGAATCATTTTGAAATTCATGAAAGGCTTTTTGCCCTGATTTTGCCGGGATTTCATAGACAGCTTCCAATGTATCCACTGCAAACATATCCAGAGGCAACCCTGTATCCTTATCCTCCTCAACTTTTGGTACCCGTTGCCCGCGCTTGATCGAAAGACCAAGCTGGCGCAGGCAAGACCGGGCAGCAGCATCCGAATCGCTGATGCCTTTGGCAAGGTCAAATTGACCGCTTGCCGCGCCAACGGCTGTCACTGGCCAAGGACATTCAGCCGGTTTGAAAAACTGCTGCGTGGCATCCCATTCCAGACGACCCCGGGCATGGCTGTAAAGATGGACAACCGGACTCCAGCCCCCGGCAACGCCCAGACAATCAATTGTCAGTTTTTGGCGTGATGAACTGACCTGCCCGGTTTCAAGATCATAGGGGGCAACGGTAATGCCGGTGAGCGCATGTGATCCACCTGCAACAGGCCCGATGCTGTCAATCACCGCATGGCCGGGATAAAGGGTAATTCCAGCACTTGCGGCAGCTTCGATCAATTTGGGGTTAATCTGGCGGCGCAGGTCAATCATATGGACACTGCTGCCAGCCCGCGCAGCCGCAAGAGCCGGGCCATAGCCGGTGTCATTATTGGTAAAAAAGGCCATCTGGCGACCAGGCAGCACCCCGAAGCGATTGATATAGGTTTCAATGGCCGAGGCCAGCATGATCCCCGGCCGGTCATTGTTGGCAAAAACCAGCGGTCGTTCCAATGCCCCGGTTGCCAAAATAACCTGTTTGGCCCGCAGTTTGGTAAAACGTTGGCGGGGGCAGGCTGGATCGGCTTTCGGGCCAAGATGGTCTTGTTCGCGCGATAAAAGCGTCACATAATTTTCATCATAAAGTCCGGCGGCGGTTGTCCGGGTCCAGATATCAATATTTTCGCTGGCTTCCAATTCTGCAACGGTTTCGGCAACCCAGGTTGCGACGGGCTTTCCGTCAATATTTATTGCCGGGCCGGAAAAAAGACTGGCCCCGCCCAGACATGAATCCTGTTCAGCCAGAACAACCCGCGCCCCGCAGCGTGCGGCAATCCGCGCCGCTGCCAGCCCGGCAATCCCGCCACCAACAATTAAAAGGTCGCAGTGATAATAGCGTTGTGCGTAAACATGCGGGTCGTTTTCTTTGGGGGCTTTGCCCAGCCCGGCGGCTTTGCGGATAAAACGTTCATAAACCGGTTCCCAGAAGCTACGCGGCCACATAAAGGTTTTATAGTAAAAACCGGCAGGCAGAATACGGGCAAATAATCCATTGACCGCCCCGACATCAAAAGCCAGCGAGGGCCAGCGGTTTTGGCTTTCGGCGACAAGATCGGGATAGAGTTCAATGGTGGTTGCGGGCAGGTTCGGGGTTGAATAGCCCCCGGTTTCAAGCTGGATCAGCGCGTTGGGTTCTTCAACCCCGGCAGCGATCACACCGCGTGGACGATGGTATTTAAAACTGCGCCCGAATGTCCGCACGCCATTCGCCAGCAGGGCAGAGGCCAGCGTGTCTCCGGCAAATCCGTGAAAGGTCCGTCCGTCAAACGTAAAGCTGATCGGGGCGGAACGATCAATCTGTCCACCATTATTCAGTCGATAGGGCTGCTTGCTTATCATTGTTCCCCTCTATAGAATTATACCACAGGACACAATATTTATTCCGTAAAATAGCTTCAGGCTTATATAAAATGATGTATGAAATGATAGGCCCCCAGATGCTTTATGCTTGTAAGCTTTGTGTTTGGGGGCTTTATGCTGGGAGGCTTTATGCTTGATTGGCGCCAGGTGATGTATCTTCTGGGGCTGATGTGCCTGTTGCTGGGGGCCGCAATGGGGCTTCCGGCTCTGGCAGACTTGCTGACCGGAAACCCGGGCTATCAGGCCTTTGCACTCGCCGCAGGCTGCACCATCTTTATCGGAGCCGGGCTTTCACTCGGCAACCGCACCGCAATCACCAGCATGTCCAGCCGACAGATTTTCCTGCTGATCGCCGTCTCCTGGCTGATTCTGCCAGCCTTCGCCGCTTTGCCGCTTATATTCAGTGACCTTGACCTCACTCTGACCGATGCCTTGTTTGAAGCGACCTCCGGCCTGACAACAACCGGGGCCACCGTCCTCGACGGGCTGGACCAGATGGCACCCGGCCTGTTGCTCTGGCGGTCTATCCTGCAATGGCTCGGCGGAGTCGGGGTGGTGGTCATGGCCGTATCCGCTTTGCCGCAACTACGCCTCGGCGGGATGCAAATCTTTAAAATGGAATTCTCCGACCGCATCGACAAGGCCATGCCGCGCGCAACCCAGATTGGCGGCTGGCTCGCCCTTGTCTATATCATTCTGACCGGGCTTTGTGCCTTTCTCTATCTGGCCGCCGGAATGGAAGGATTCGATGCCATCAATCATGCCATGACAACCGTCGCAACCGGCGGTTTCTCAACACGCGACGGGTCCTTTTCCTATTATGACAGTGCCGTGATCGAATGGGTCGCTATTCTATTCATGATCCTGGGATCATTGCCTTTCCTGCTCTATGTCCAGGGGCTGCGCGGCAGCTGGCGCGGGTTCTTTGCCGATACACAGGTGCGCTGGTTCCTGGCTATTCTCATCACCTCGGTCCTGGCAGTCACTTTATGGTTGATGATGCAGGGCAATAATGACCTCTTTGCTGCCCTGACCAAGGCCGGGTTCAACACCACCTCCCTGATGACAGGAACAGGCTATGCCAGCGCAAACTACGACCAATGGGGCAGCTTCGTTGCGCCTTTATTCTTTGTCCTCATGTTCCTTGGGGCCTGTGCCGGATCAACCACCTGCGGGCTAAAAATTTTCAGAATCCAGGTCCTTGCCTATGCCGCAGAAGCCCAACTGCGCAGGCTTTTGCAGCCTCATGCCGTGATTATCCTCTATTATAACGGACGACCCCTGCAAGACGATGTTGCGGGCTCGGTCATGGGATTCTTCTTTCTATACGTCATCACCTTTGGCCTGATCGCCGTGGGACTTGGGGCCTGCGGGCTGGACTTTATCACCGCCGCCAGCGGGGCTGCCAGTGCTATCGCCAATGTCGGCCCCGGGCTTGGACCGGTCATCGGCCCCAGCAGCACCTATGAAAGCCTCCCCGATGCTGCAAAATGGATCATGATGCTGGGCATGTTGCTTGGACGGCTTGAAATCTATACGCTGCTATTGATTATCTATCCACGCTTCTGGAACGATTGAGTATAAAGGGATAACCGCTATGCAGATGACGTCTGATGAAATATTGGCAAAGTTGGTCGGTTTCGATACCACCTCCAGAAATTCAAACCTTCAGCTGATTGGCTTTGTTGAAGATTACCTGAATTCCTGTGGAGTCAAATCCACCCGAATCCCTAGCGAAGACGGCACAAAAGCCAATCTGTTCGCCAAAATCGGCCCCGATACAACAGGCGGCATCGCCCTTTCAGGCCATACCGATGTTGTCCCCGTCGATGGACAGGACTGGCATAGCGACCCTTTTACCCTTACCGAAAAAGAAGGCCGCTATTACGGGCGCGGGTCTTGCGATATGAAAGGATTCCTGGCCTCCAGCCTTTATCTGGTGCCCGAAATGGTCAAGGCCTCTTTAACCCGGCCCATATATCTTGTCTTCTCCTTTGATGAAGAAGTCGCCATGCTCGGTATTCCTCTGGTGATCGAAAAATTTGGCCATGACCTGCCAAAGCCCGATATCGTCATTGTCGGCGAACCCTCCATGATGAAAGTGGTCTCGGCCCAAAAGGGAATCATGATGTTTAAAATCATCGGACGCGGCTATGAAGCGCACTCCAGCCTGCCGCAGACAGGGGCCAGTGCCGTCACAGCTGTCGCACGTGTGGTCAATAAAATCCACCTGATGGCAGAAGAAGCCAAAACCCGTGCGCCGTCGCCTTCACATTTTAACCCGCCCTATACCACCTTGCATGTTGGCATGATAAATGGCGGGACGGCCGGAAATATTATCGCGCGTGATTGCACCGCCGTGTGCGATATCCGCTATATTCCCGAAGATGACCCGTATCAGCTTAAAGCTGACCTCAATGCCTGGATTGAACAAGAAATCAATCCGCCCATGCAGGCGATTGACCCTGCTTGCGGGGTGAAGCTGGTTGGCATCCATCATGCCCCGGCACTGGAGCCACGGCTGGATTCCGATGCAGAAACCCTTGCCCGCACATTGACCGGAGACAATGACAAGCAATTTGTGTCCTACGCCACCGAAGCCGGACATTTCCAGAATGCCGGGACCTCGGTGGTTATTTGTGGTCCGGGATCAATTGAACAGGCGCATCAGCCTGACGAATATCTGGATATTTCCCAGCTTAAACAATGCGATAAATTTTTACATCAGCTTGTTAATCATCTGTCGGCTTGAAATTATCCCTACCAGATAGATTTTGTTGGCGGGGCCAGTTCAAGCAGGATGGTAAAAGGCGGCTGATCGCTTGCGCTGTTCTGTAAGGTAAGTTCCAGAATTTCTTCTTCTGGCAGACGTTTGGGCAGGGTGAGCGGATAGCGGCCTTTTTGGCCCGGGCCAAGCCGCAGGGGTTGATCGCCGCCTGTTTCAAACATCTGTCGGCTGTCCTGGTCTATTGTCAGGTCAAATATGTTGCCCGCATCCTGGCTTGTATTTTCCACTTCAAGCACAGCCGCGCATAATTCAGGCTCAAGATGAAAGCGCGCCGGTTCCGAAGCTGTGATGGCAAGGGTTTCCAGCGTGAAAGCACTATTGGTCCTGAAACAATCGGTGCGGTTTCGACCGTAACTTAGATTAAGCGTCACGGTTGCTTCAAGGCTTGTTTGCAGCAGGGGGTCTGTTTGCAGCAGGGCAGGGTTCTGTTCGTTTTCTGCTACAGATTTTTCTTCTGGGGCAGGTTCTGGAAGGACTGCCAATATTTCAACATTTTCTATTTCAACACTGTCTGGCGCAGGGGCCGTGCTAACCGGAATATCCTGCACTGTTTCAGCTTCCGGCAGGGGGGGCACAGGTTCTATTGGTGAAGAACTATTTTCAGCAGATGATTGATCCGGTTCAGGTTCTTCTGGCTCAAATTTTTCTGGTTCAGGTGTGTCTTCTGAAGTTGTATTTTGTGCAACAGGATTTTGGGGAACAGGTTGCTCTTCCTGGCTGATCCAGCCAGCGTTATAAGCTGCCAAAGAAGCGACAATCAGCAGAGCCATTCCGGCTGCCCCTAACCCATAATAAAAAGGCCTTTTCCACCAGGCGGTATAAAAAAAAAGGTCAAATGCCTCCAGTGCTGTCATAACATTGCGCACAGCATATAATTTTACATTTAAATCACGCAGCTGTGCTTTTTCTTCGTCTGACAGATCGCTTTCATTCTGTGCAGGATAGACAAAGGTCACCGGAATATTACGGTCCTGACAGGCTTGCAGAAACCCAAGGCTTTCTTTGATTTTATCGGGTATTCCACCAATTTTTGTGGCCATCGGGCCTTTGTCCATGCGCTGGACATTGCCGGTTGCCCAGATAATCTGATCAGGCGGGTCGCTTCTGTTCAAGCCATAGGGATCGGCGGCATCTTCTGAATTTCGGGCCAGCGGATAAAGCTGACCGGCTGGATGCGCCAATAGAGCATGGGCCATAAAAACGCCAAGTTTCCAGCTATCACCCGCCCCGATATCTTTGGATATATCCAGATTATAGCTTGTTTCTTTCTGATTTTTCAGAAGATTGGGGCGAATCAGCAGCTGAAGCAGACTGTTATAATCGCCGCTCAGTCGATTGCTGATTGTATCGTTAAAGGAAAGACTGGAGCGATCAGCGTCTTCTTCCCCCAGATACTGGATCAGTGCGGGCCCTTCTGTTGTCGCAATCGCGATTCCTGTTCGGGCCATAGAACCCCCATTATACTGTTACAATAATTGAATTCGGCTTGCCGGATGGCTATAGGCCTCAAGCCAGTCCTGATCTGCTGTCCGGTTGAGCATAAGCTGATAGAGCATAAGCGGCTCATCATCTGCGTCAACGGGAAAATGCTGATCAAGGGTCTGATTATCTGGCGTGATGACTTCAATCAACCGCAATGTCTGGGGCTTGACCAGCGTAATGGTTAAAATTGACAGGTCATGGCTACGTTTGGAGGGGACAAGGCTGATGCGGGTGCCATCGGGGAGGTCGCGGTCGGTGACTCCTTCGGGGCTGGCAGCGGCAGCGACACGGCTAAACTGGACCTTGGCGGCCTGGTCTCGAATATAGCGGAAGTCTCGATTAAGGCCGGGATTGGCCAGCAGGGCTGCCCGAATATCCTTTGTCAGAGCCATAAGCCCTTGCCCATAGCGGTAAATCATCTGAGGGGTGAGGTTGCTTTTATGTGTTTTATCCCGGTTTTGTATATCCCGGGCCAGGCCTGCATAGCTAAAGGCGGCTTCGATCTGGTCCTGTTCAGCAGAAGTCAGCGCACTCCATTTGACCGGAGACTGCGCAGAAGGGTCTTTTGAGTCATCCATTGTCACGTTTCTTCCTTTCGCGGTAAAGGCAATCAAACACGGCAGAAAAGCGGGCTTGATCATCACTATAGTTCTGTGACCAGTCTGCTGTTTGCGCAAGCTGCCGGTTCAAGTTGCGGAGTTGCTCCGACAAGCGGCTGAGCACCTGCGCGGCCTCGCCAAAGGCATCACAGTCAACCGGATCATGAAATCCTTGTCGTTTAATCCGCTTGGCGGCTACTTTGCATTCAGTCATCAGTTCGGTCAGTCGTTGATGGCTTTCGCCATCTTCTATGGAGGTCAGCGACGGAAAAGAGATATTTTTTGCAAGGTCATCATCAGAATCCTGATGAGTCTGGCGATAATGCGCGCTAAAGCTGGCGAGTTCATCGGGAGTCATCAAGACGGGCAAGAGCGGAAAGAAGCGGCTGTCTTCTGCGGCAATCAGCTTGCCTGCCACGGCCCGGGCGGTGACGTAAAGGCGGCTGGCAAGGGCTTGCAGCTGTTCTTGCCAGAATAGATAATCATGCCGGGCGGGGTTGAGAAGCCGTTCTTGATAAAGATTGTCGCCTATCTTGCCGGCTGTATAGTCGCGTTCGGCTTGGATCAGATTATTTTGCGTTTCCCGAATACTTAAAAAGCGCAGAACCGGGCGGGCAGAATCCGGCGCACTGTCAAGAAAGGGTTCAATCCGCGTGATCAGGTCAAGATCATCTTTGGTAACAAGTTTGATCACATCAAGCGGCGGCGATGATAAAAGCACATGACAATTCTCTGCACGCATAAGGTAAGGAATCGCGACCGTGCTATCAACATCGCGTATCCAGCTATCCTGTTCATGATCAGCGGTCATATAGATGGAATCCGGCTGATCGGGTCGGGCTGATTTTTGATCCTGAATATCCTGGAAAAACTGCCGGAAAGCGTGGAAGTCAAGCACAACGGTTTCATATTTGGTAAATTCAAGCAATGGGGCCTCGTTCTTTTCTGGATTATCGGGCAAGCTTGGCTGATTCATGGTTTTCCAGAATTGAAACATCGCCTCTTCGTTCAGATCATAAAGCGAAAAATCTGGCCCGACCCATTCTTGCATAAAATCACGAATAGCCCGAAACTTTGCGGTTTGCTGGTGCGGCAGGATATAGGGCTCAAGGGCCTCATTAAAACTTTTGCCAAGTTTCTTGACGGTCTCTGCTACGTCTTTTTCGCTGACAGGCTGCTTGCGCATGGCAGACAGCATATTGTCAATCTGCTCAAAACTGCCAGTTGTGCCAGTTTTAGACAGTAAAGAGATCAAAAGCTGATACCAGGCCATGATCGGCCGCAAGGCACTGCGCCGGATGATAAATTCATTGCCATCCTCGCGAGTCAGGCACAGGCTTTGTCTGGAAGGATTCGTCAGTATATCAGCTTTCAATAAAAGCCCTATGCCGCGTGAAGGCTCCCAGCACAGGGCGAAAATCGGCTCTCCAATCCGCCAGGCCGCATGCTCCAGCCAGGCCAGCTGATAATTCATATCCCGATAATTCCGTCCCCGAATCATAGAACCTATGCGCCCGATGACCTCTGGTGAAAAACAGGGGACCTCGTCGCCATCCAGCGTGATCTCGGTCGCCTCTGCCACCTCTTTCAATAAAGACTCCAGCTCGGCAGTCGACCCGGTCTTTTGAATGTCTCTATTGGTGACCGAAGATGCTCTTTGCGAACCAGCCCCCGGAAAACGCAGAATATTGCCGGATGATCGCTCTTTTTTGCCTTGCGATTGATCGGTGGACATTCTTGTCGCCTCTTGTTACCAGTGAAGAAGGTTGCTATGAGAGAATCAGGCAAGATCCCTGCGAAATTGCCTCAATAACAGATAAAAATCAAGCATAACGGAAAAAAGGATGCAGCGGATTGGCTTGTTAGGCGGTTCTTTTAATCCAGCCCATGCCGGTCATCTCTATATCAGCCAGCAAGCTTTAAAGAGACTAAATCTCCATCAGGTCTGGTGGCTGGTGTCGCCTAAAAATCCCTTGAAATCTGCGGATGACCTGTTGCCTTATAAAAAGCGGCTTGCTTATGCCAGACGCTTGACCCGTCGCCATCCAGGCATAAGGGTCAGCACCATTGAGCAAGAACGCGGGATCACCCATACGCTTGATGTGATAAAAGCCTTAAATCGCCGTGATGGTCGCCAGCGGCAATTTATCTTTTTGATTGGTGCTGACAATCTTCTGCAATTCCCTTTATGGTATCGGTGGCAGGAGATTATAAAAACCATCCCGCTGGCTGTCTTCCCGCGTCCCCCCAATGATCAAAAAGCCCGGCTGGGTAAAATAACCCGCTATTTTCGTACAAAGTCTTTTCATTGTCAGCGGGTTGCTGGCGGCAGCGGAGCCATGATCCGCTATAGGCCACCGTCATTGACTTTATTGCAGCACCCGCCACATTCTGCCAGCTCTACGCTTATCAGGTCAAGCTTTACTGGCCTGCCAGAAATGTAAAGCTGGCAGAAACGTAAATATGACCACTCATCAATCAACACGCCTTTTAGACCAATGGCAGAGCAAACATCCCAAGCTGATTGATTTTGGCCTTGATCGGGTGCTGCATTTGCTGGAACGGCTGGGCAATCCGCACCACCGTCTGCCGCCAACCATTCATGTGGCCGGGACCAATGGCAAAGGTTCAACCATCGCTTTCTTGCGGGCGATTCTGGAAGCAGCCGGGCAGCGTGTGCATGTCTATACCTCCCCGCATCTGGTCAGTTTTCACGAACGGATTCGTCTGGCGGGTCGCCTGATTGATGAAACACGGCTCCATGATTTGCTGGTGGATTGTGACCGGGTCTATGGCGATTTTCAGGCCACCTATTTTGAACTGACAACCGCCGCCGCCTTCAAGATATTTTCAGACGTGCCTGCGGATTTTCTATTGCTTGAAACCGGGCTTGGCGGGCGGCTGGATGCCACAAATGTCATTGAAGACCCCGCCCTGTCACTGATAACACCGATTTCGATGGACCATATGGATTTTCTTGGCAACACGATAGAATCTATTGCACGCGAAAAGGCGGCGATTCAAAAGCCGGGCAGGCCCAGTCTTTCAGGCCCGCAACTGCCGTCTGTTTTGCAGGAACTTAAAGCCTATGCCAAACAGGTCGGGGCGGACCTTTCAACCCCGCCGGATGACTGGTCGTATGATCTGCTAGAAACTGGCGATTTTATCCTGAATGAGCGAGACAGGGCCTGGCAGCTTCCGGCCCCCGTGCTTGGCGGTCAGCATCAATATGGAAATGCGGCCCTGGCAGCCCTGGCGGCGTGTCGGCTAGGACGGATGGGGCTGGTCCCTATGACGGATCAGGCCCTTGTTGACGGGCTGCGCCATGCGGAATGGCCGGGCCGCTTGATGGATTTATTGCCGGATCTGCCGCTGGTTAAAAATCTGTCCGCCTCCCTGCAAACCTGTCAGGTGACAGTCGATGGCGGGCATAATCAGGCGGCAGGTGCGAATCTTGAGAAGGAATTGAGACGTTGGCGTCAGCATCACCCGGCAGGCCCGATTTTTCTGGTTGTCGGGATGTTGACCAGCAAGGCAGCCGCTGATTTTTTGGCCTCTTTTACGGGCGTGGTGGACGGTATTCTGGTGCTTTCCATTCCTGATCAGCCCAATAGTTTTAAAGCAGAAGACCTGGCCGATCTGGCCCGCAAGGCGGGTCATGGCAATGTGAAAGCGATTGAAAATTTTGCTGATATTCCGGCTGGAATTGTTGCCTTGAATAAATCACTCAAGCCCTTGTCAAAGCCAGAAACCGGGCGGGTTCTGATTACCGGATCGCTTTATCTTGTCGGCTCTATTCTGCGTGATCAGGGCATCCGGCTGACCTGATTTTTGCGAAGAGCAATCAGTTTACCGTATGAATTTTAACATTGGCATTGAGCTGTCCGGTGCGACCATCTTCAAACGTCACCTGCAAATTCAGTTCGCATTCGCTTTCATCGGTGTAAAGGGCATTGATTAAATTCCCGTAGCGTTCTTCAATCGCATTACGCCGGACCTTGCGGGTTCTGGTGAGTTCCCCGTCATCTGCATCCAACTCTTTTGGCAGAACAAGAAAACGGCGAATCTTTGACGCGGCCATTTGCGGGTCAGCCGCCAGGTCGGCATTGACTTTGGCAACATGGGTTGCGATCTCGCCTGCAATTTCAGGCAGAGACGATAGCTCCTGATAGGAGGCATAGGCAATGGTTCGCCGTTCAGCCCAATTCCCCATGGCATTGATATCAATATTGATAAAAGCCGTGACATTGTCCCGATTATCGCCAAAGACAACGGCTTCCCGGATATTGGAGAAGAATTTTAGTTTATTTTCGATATATTTGGGGGCAAAGAGCGATCCGTCCTTGAGTTTGCCGACATCCTTGGCCCGGTCAATAATTTTCAAATGGCCATTTGGCAGGATATAGCCCGCATCGCCTGAACGGACCCAGCCATCTTTGCTGCGGGTTTCTTTGGTGGCATCAGGATTTTTAAGATATTCTTTGAAGACCCCGACTGAACGATAAAGCACTTCGCCATTATCATCGATTTTGATTTCAACCCACGGGGCAGGCGGGCCGACGGTATCGGCAAAAATTTCTCCATCGGGCTGCATGGCGATAAAGACGGCGGCTTCGGTCTGCCCATAAAGCTGTTTGAGGTTCACCCCGATTGAGCGGTAAAAGCGGAAAATTTCCGGGCCAATGGCTTCCCCGGCGGTATAGGCCAGACGTGTCCGGCTTAATCCCAACGTGTCTTTGAGCGGGTTATAGACAAGATAGCGGCCAATTCCGTAATGTATGCGGTCGAGCAGGCTGACCGGTTCGTTATCCAGAATAGACACGCCGACTCGTTCGGCCAGATCCATGAAATGGCGATACAGGCATTTTTTGAGCGCGCTGGCATCTTCCATACGGATCGTGACATCGGTGATCAGATTTTCAAAAACCCGTGGCGGCGCAAAATAATAGGTCGGGCCGATATCGCGCAGGCAGACCATCACAGCGGCCTGGCTTTCCGGGCAATTCACCGTAAAACCTGCGGTCAGGGCCTGACAGTAAGAAAAGATATGATCGCCGATCCAGGCCATCGGCAAATAGGATAAAATATCTTCCGATGAGGTCAATCCATCAAATTCATTCGCCAGCCGGGCCGTTTCCAGCACATTTTTGAAGGTAAGCGCAACGCCTTTGGGCCGTCCTGTGGTCCCGGATGTATAGGGAATAACCGAAATGTCATCGCCACTGCCTTTGTCAATCGATTGATCAAGAAGATCCGGGTCTGCGGCTTCGGCACGGGCGCCACGCCCCATCATCTGTTCAAGAGAAATCAGGCTTTCTTCGTCATAGTCGCGCATTCCGCGCGAATCCTGATAGATGATAAAAGATAAAACCGATTCGCCTTCACTGGCGCTCAGCAGCTTGTCAACATACTCCTGGTTCTCGGCCAGGGCAAAGCGGGCCTCCGCATGATCTATCAAATAAGCATAATCATCCGGCAAACCATCCTGATAAGCCGGAACCGGCGTGCCACCAAGAGCCTGCGCCGCCGCCATCGCCCAATAAAAATAAGGCCTGTTCTCGCCAACCAACAGCAGCCGGTCTCCGCGCTTGAAACCCATATCATAAAGACCATAGGCCAGCTTTCGTGTCTCCTCCCACGACTCCTGCCACGTGTAACTCTGCCAGATGCCAAGGTCCTTATTGCGAAAAGCAATGTCTTGCCCGCGTACTTCTGCATGATTGCGGAAAAGCTTTGGAAATGTATCCAGTGTCCTATCCTCCCGTTTGTCAGGACGCCCCGTTCAGGCCTGAAACCCCTTATATAACCTTCCCCTATATATTAGCAAATATATCCGTCTATCGTAAAGCCAAGTCAATAAAATCAACTTAAACCCCCCGCAATCCTCTTGACGAACTTCATAAATACCGCTACCGAAATGATCGCGGTTGGCCCGGTGGGGGGTTGGCGCGTTAAATATAATACCAATTCAACCACTAGTAATAGGAGTGTGAAGTGAACAAACAAGACTTGATTTCAGAGGTCGCTGACTCAGCCAATTTGACTAAAGCGCAAGCGGGAGACGCCGTGAATGCCGTATTTGATTCAATTACAAGTGCACTTGCTTCCAAAGATGATGTTCGCCTTGTAGGGTTCGGCACGTTCTCTGTGCGCCATCGTGAAGCAACAAGCGGTCATAACCCGCAAACTGGCGCACCCATGCAGATTCCGGCTTCCAATCAGCCGAAGTTCAAGCCTGGGAAGGCCTTGAAGGATTCTGTGAATAGCTAAATATCTTTTAGACTGGTGTTCGGGAAAACTGGCGGAGAAACTGGCGCGCTGTTTGGTGCCTGCCAGGAGAGGAGCCGCCGTTTTTCCTGAACGCTTTATGTGCTTTCCAGCGGAAAGACGCGATTAAGAGCTTTCCAGCCGGAAAGCCCCGATTATATCCTGAAATCTCGCATATTCCTGCTCATCAAGAGCAGATAGGGTAAAAGCAGATATATGCTCAAGGATATAGTCTGTGATGCGTTCCACGCCGTCTGCTTCTTCTGGCGTAAAATTGCCAAGAACATGCGGATGCACCTGGGTCTTGGGGCCGGGGTGGTTAATACCAATCCGTAGCCGCCAATAATCAGGGCCAATGGCCTGATCAATGGAACGAATGCCGTTATGACCGGCTGATCCCCCCCCTTTTTTCAGACGCATCCTGCCAAAGGGCAGGGCCAGTTCGTCTTGAATGACCAGAAGCTGGTCAAGTTTCAGCCGATAATAGGACAAGGCAGGCTGGATTGAGCGGCCAGAAAGATTCATATAGGTTTCGGGCACAAGCAGCATCACCGGGTGGCCAGCCAGAACCGCTTTTGAAAAACGTCCGTTAAATCCTTTTTTAAAGGCGGGGAACTGATTCTGCGCGGCCAGCTTTTCAACCACATATTGACCAATATTATGGCGCGTCCTGCGGTAGCTGTCCCCCGGATTCCCCAGCCCGGCAATCAAAACAGTCAAGCGGGTGACCCTGTTTTGCGATTATCTCGCGCGTGCGCTTATTCTTCGCTTTCGTCTTCGCTTGCGCTTTCTTCATCAATCTGCTGCTCTTCTTCATCAGCCGCAGCAACTGCCCGCGGGGCCTGGATGGTGGCAAGCACAAAATCTCGATCACTGATCACCGGCTTGGCGTCGCCAGACACCTTGGCCGCAGAAAAGCGGATTGTCTCGCCAATTTCAATGCCGGAAAGATCAACCGTGATATTTTCCGGGATAGCATCCGCTGGCGCAATCATTTCAACCTCTTCACGCACCGTTTGCAAAATACCACCCGTCCGCAAACCTGGACATTCATCTTCGTTGATAAACACAACCGGGATCATCACATTGATCTTTGATCCGGCCGTTACCCGCATAAAGTCTACATGCAGCGGCTGGTCCGAGACCGGATGCATCTGCACGTCACGGGCCAGCGCCTTTTCCTTTTTGCCGCCATCAATCACAATCTCATAGATCGTGTTGAAGAAATGACCCGAAGACAAGCCTTTGATAATCAATCGCGGATCAAGCGAAATCATCACATTGTCTTCTCCCCCGCCATAGATAATGCCAGGGGTCAGACCAGCCCGGCGCACAGCGCGCGATGGGCCTTTTCCTTTTACGTCACGCGGGCTGGCCGCCAGTTGGGCTTGTGCCATCAGATATCTCCTTAACAGCTATGATTTGCCTCCAGTTTAAAGAGGCAGATATTTCTCTATGCGGGCTTAAAGTTTGACCCCAGTCAAACAGGCTTAGTCAAACAGGGCTGAAATTGATTTGTTGTAATACGTATTATGAATGGCAGTTGCAAGCAGTTCTGCAAGCGAAATGATTTCTATTTTCGGGCAGGTGCGCACAGCCTCGCGCGGCAGGATCGTGTCTGTGATATAAAGTTTCTTCAAGGCCGAGGTGCCAATCCGGCTCACCGCCCCCCCGGACAGAACCCCGTGCGTTGTAAAGGCACTGACTTCACTTGCGCCATAAGACAGTAAAGCCTCTGCCGCATTGCAAAGCGTGCCACCTGAATCAACCATATCGTCAATCAAAATGCAGGCACGCCCCGCGACATCGCCAATCACATGCATGACCTCGCTATGGCCTGCGCGCTGACGACGTTTGTCAATAATCGCCAGATCGCAGCCAAGCCGTGTTGCAAAGCTACGCGCCCGGGCCACGCCGCCCACATCGGGGGAGACAATAATTGTCTTTTCTGCTTCATAGCCCTGGGCGCGCATAAAGCGGACAAACTCCCGCCGACCATAGAGATTATCGACCGGAATATTGAAGAATCCCTGAATTTGGGCGGCATGCAGGTCAACGGTCAAAACCCGGTCAGCCCCGGCTGTTTCGATCAGATTTGCCATCAGCCGCGCACTGATCGGAGAGCGCGATCCGGTTTTTCGATCCTGCCGGGAATAGCCATAATAGGGAATCACGGCGGTAATGCGCTTGGCAGACCCGCGCCTGGCCGCATCAATGGTGATCAGAAGCTCCATGACATTATCATTGGCGGGATAGCTGGTCGGCTGCAGAATAAAGACTTCTCGCCCGCGGGCATTTTCACGAATTTCAACAAAGACTTCCATATCAGAAAAACGCCGGATACTGGTTTGTGTCGGCCTGATCCCGGCATAGCCGCAAATTGCATCCCCTAAAGGCAGGTTTGCATTGCCAACCAGCAAAAGAAAATTATCTGCCCCCGCCATTGTCGGTGCATCCTCTGCTGTGGGAAGCCGGGTGGGTCCGGATTGCGACATAGGGTTCTCCCTGACCCTAGCTTTTAATCTCGGCAAACCGCCCGCCGGGACGATAGGGGTCCAGATAGAACGGCACAATTTGCTTCATCGGCATGGCAGAAATGCCAAGCTCTGCAAGCCCCGGATAATTGCCCGAGACAACAGCATCTTTTTGTAGCAGGATAACCTGATCAGCTGTCAAAGGCGGGGTTGGAAGCCATTGCAGCACGCGACCCAGCGCATAGGCCATTGGAAAGGGCACCGGGATAAAACCGGCAGATTGCCCGCTCCATGTGCGGATATTTTGAAGGATTTCATGAAATGTTAATATCTCTGGCCCGCCCAGCTCATAAATTGCCGGGCCTTTTTTCGGGGCCGTCGCATGGCCTTCCAGACAAGCGATAATTGCGCCTGCGACAT
The DNA here is from genome assembly GCA_965229605.1 of Alphaproteobacteria bacterium. GTDB lineage: Bacteria > Pseudomonadota > Alphaproteobacteria > CBDDJK01 > CBDDJK01. The sequence goes on from OZ245892.1 coordinate 759,592, forward strand.
CGCCACCATAGACCGGTTGCATGAAGTTATGTCCGCCAATCAGCGGCACGGCTGGTGACAGGGACATCATTTTTGCAAAGCGGTTAACAAATTGATCTTCAGGCCCAAAGACCACCGATGGCCGCAAAATAGCGGCTTTGGGGAAATGCGATAAAAGAGCCTGCTCCCCCAGGGCTTTTGTGCGGGCATAAACAGAAGCGGATTGCGCATCTGCCCCCAGTGCCGACACATGGACCAGCTGTTTGACCCCGGCGGCTTTGGCGGCTTTTGCAATGCGGCCCGGCCCTTCGGCATGGATAGAGTTAAACGATTGCTGTTTGCCGCTCGGGAACAATATGCCGACAAGATTGATTGCCCAGTCTGCGCCTTCAAGCGCACGGGCGATATCGGACTCATCGGTGATGGTGCAGGATAGAGGGGTGACTTGCCCGATGGTCCCGGTGACTTTCAGGCTTTCGGCCCGTTGCGGGCGGCGCACGGCCAGACGAATGCGATGTCCTGCCTTGGCCAGCCTTGGGACAAGATGACTGGCAAGGAAGCCTGATCCCCCAAAAATTGTTACGACGACCATGGTTCCCCTTTCGCGTCACCGATACGATTACCAAGCTGCTCACAGCCCATAATTTTCAAAATTCAAGTGACATACTGTCTGCGCCGGGTCAAGCTTTATGGGTCCTGATCCTGGGCTATTTTAAAGCGTGGAAACTTGCTTTTGCCCTTTAATAGCTTTTACTTAATAGCTCTTATCTGGCATCGAGGCTTTACGTTCTTTGATGAAATCGCATAAAGCAGCATCAATGCCGGGGTCGATATCTGGCGCACGATAGGATTCCAGCATGGATTTCCATTGTTGGTGTGCGCGTTGATCGAGATCAAGGCTGCCTTCCTGCGCCCATTGTTCATAGCTATTGCTGTCGGTAATCGGGGAGTTATAAAAGGCGTCCGAGAAGTTGCGCAGTGTATGGGCGCAACCGAGGAAATGCGATCCGGGTCCGACTTCTTTGATAGCATCCATGGCCTGCGCATTTTCGCTGACATCGGGTCCGCGGGCCAGTCGGGTGAGGAAGACGGCCTGTTCTGCATCCATGATAAATTTTTCATAGCCCATGACGAGTCCGCCTTCGAGCCATCCTGCGCAATGGAGCATAAAATTGACTCCGGCCATCAAGGCGGCATTCATGGTGACGGCTGATTCGTAGGCGGCTTGCGCATCGGCAATTTTGGAGGCGGTTAGTCCACCCCCGGAGCGGAAGGGAACGCCGAGTCTTCTGGCGAGTTGTGCGGCCCCGTAAATAACGGTTGAGGCTTCGGGTGTGCCAAAGGTTGGGGCGCCGGACTGCATGGAGATCGAGGCCGCAAAGGTTCCAAAAATAACGGGTGCGCCTTTTCGTATCAGCTGGGTGAGAGCCATGCCGGACAAGGCTTCGGCATAAAGCTGGGCCAGTGTTCCGGCCGGGCTGACGGGGCTCATGGCCCCAGACAGGATAAAGGGGGAGACCACGGTGCCCTGGTTATTTCTTGCGTAGGTTTTCAAGGCACCGAGCATCATTGAATCCCAGACCATGGGGCTGTTGGCATTGATCAGGCTGACGGTAACGCAGTTTTGATCAACAAAGGAATCGCCAAAAAGGATTTTGCACAGATCAACTGTATCTTGTGCGCGTTCAGGGGCGGTGACCGAGCCCATAAACGGTTTGTCTGAATAGCGCATATGCGCATAAACCATATCAAGGTGCCGTTTGTTGACCGGGATATCGACCGGCTCACATACCGTCCCGCCAGAATGTTGCAGCCCCGGCGACATATAGGCCAGTTTAACAAAATTCTGAAAGTCGCTCAGCGTCGCATAGCGTCGGCCTTCATCGCGATTGCGGATAAAAGGCGGGCCATAGGCTGGCACCAGCACAACATGATCCCCCCCCATAATGACCGAGCGTTCAGGATTCCGCGCATGTTGCATAAATTGCGAAGGCGCGCTTTCTTTAATCGTATGCTGGCAAAAACCTTCCGGGAAAAAGACGCGTTCTTTTTCAATCCGGCATCCGGCTGCATCCAAAATCTCCAGAACTTCAGCATCCTCGCGGAACTCAATGCCAATTTTCTCCAGAATATGATTGGCATTGCTCTCCAGAATATCAAGCTGCTGCTCGCTAAACATATTATAAGGCGGGATCTGATATTTAAGAATAGGAGAAGTCAGTTTTGACTGACTGGCTGATCGTTTGGCCTGCCGGGCCGCGCGGCCTCCTCGTTCCTTTGGGGCGCGTTCTTTTTTGGTATTCTCTGGCTGGCTTTGTTCAGACATCCTGTGCACTTTCTTTATAGCAATAATTAGGGTCAGGACCCATAAGATTCATCCATTCTGCGCGTGTCAAATTTTTGATAGATGGGCTTGAAAAGCGCGCAGTGACTAGCCATCGCTAATTGCAAGCGGTTTGAAAGTTCAGATGCAAAAATTTGCCGCGCCTTTACAAGGTTGGTCAATAAAGGCAAATCTACGGCTTCAAACAAGCTCACCGTAGATATGACTATGCTTTCGCTTGTTTTCATAGTATCTTTACCTTTCTTGACCAACAGAATGGATGAATTTTATGAGTCCTGACCCTAGCTATATGATCATTCCATTATACGCGCCTGTTCGTCAGGCTTCATGATCAGGTAAATGCCTAAAACAGATATTCATGTCAAGAATTGCACCGTGCAAATCCTCATCCCTAAATGAAAATAATTAATGCCATGTTTGGCCGTGGCCTCGGCGGGATCGAACAGGCCTTTCTGAATGCCAGCCAGTCTCTGGCCCGGCGCGGGCATGAAATTTTATCTCTGACGCATCCGAAAGCTGAAATCCTGCCGCAGCTCAAGGAAATCTGCCGGACCGAACCGTCTATTTCACACAAAACCCTTGCCAACTGGGGGCAATGGGACCCGTTGGCTGTTTTGCGCCTCAAGTCGCTGGCGCAGCAGTTCCAGCCAGATATCGTCCTTTGTCACGGCAATAGGGCCAATCTTCTGCTTGGTCGGGCCCTTAAAGGAATCGCGCCGGTTGTCGGCTTTGCGCATAGATATAGTTTAAAACATCTCGCGCGCATGGATAGCGTGATTGCCGTTAGCAAGGACTTGCGCCAGCAGCTCTATCAATCCGGAATGGCTGAAAACCAGATATTCCATATCCCCAATATGATCAATTTAGACGATATAAAGCCGATTACCCGGCGCAACTGGCTACACGCGCAGACAGACCGTCCGGCCTGTATCGGGGCCATGGGCCGCATGCTCGATGATAATAAAGGCTTTGATCTCCTGATTGAGGCGCTTGCGCTTTTACATAAACGCAGCATTTCTTTTCAGGCAAAAATTGCCGGAGATGGTCCGCTATTGCCGATGCTAAAGGCCAGAGCCCGGCAGGCCGGACTTGAAAATCACCTTTCATTTCCCGGCTGGATTGCAGACAAACAAGGGTTTTTTGAAGAATGTGACCTTTTTTGTGTGCCCTCCCGCCATGAGCCGTTCGGGATCATTGTGCTGGATGCCTGGGCGCACGGGGTGCCGCTAATTGCCACCGCCGCGCAAGGGCCAAGCGAAATGATCAGCGATCAGCGTGACGGGCTTCTGGTTCCGCTTGACGATCAGGATGCAGTGATTTTGGCTTTGACTGATGCGCTGGCACGGGGCCTTCAGGACCCCGAGCTTATGGACAGGCTTGCAATAAACGGGCTGGCACAGGTGCATAACTACGGTCTTGACGCTGTCGGTGAAATGATGGAAACTGCCCTTATAAAGATAAAAAATGCACCCTGAATAGAAGAGGCTATCTTGCTAAAATCGCTTGTCATTGACCCAAAGCTCTGCACCGGTTGCCAGCAATGTGAGCTTGCCTGCTCCCTTGAACACGGCGAAGGGCTTTCCCCCGCCCGCTCGCGCATCCGGGTGTTCGAGTATGATCACGGAACCAAGATGGTGCCCTATACCTGCACCCAGTGTGCGGAAGCCTGGTGCCAGAAAGCCTGCCCGGTTGAAGCCCTGGTGCGCAACCCATCGACTGGCGCGGTCGAGGTCAAGGAAGATGTCTGTGTTGGCTGCAAAGTCTGCACCATCGCTTGTCCATTTGGCACAGTCAATTATGTCCAGCAAACTCATAAAGTCGCCAAATGCGATCTTTGTGGCGGCGACCCGAAATGTGCGGAAGCTTGCCCGACGGATGCGATTACCTATCGCGATGCGAACTGGAATGGTTTGGACAGAATGCAGCATTTTGCTGAAATAGCCGGAAAGGCAGCTTGATCATGGCGTGGCAAAGAAAATATATTGATATTGACCTGACATCAGGTGACATAACCATCAAGCCGGTCAATGAATCCTGGGCAGAGGATTATCTGGGTGCCCGCGGGCTGGCCACAAAATATCTCTATGAGTTGATGGACCCCAAGGCCGATGCGTTGTCACCTGAAAATGTGCTGATTTTTGCAACCGGTCCGCTTACCGGGACCAATGCTTCAACCGCCAGCCGCTATGTGGTTGCCTGTAAAGGGGCTTTGACCAATGCGATTGGCTGTTCCAATTCCGGCGGGAAATTTGGGGCTGCCTTGAAACATGCGGGCTTTGATATGCTGATTTTGCGCGGCCGGTCACCAAAACCTGTCTATCTGACCATTGAGGATGAAGCCATCGCACTCCATGATGCCGGGGAAATATGGGGGACAACGGTCTGGCACAGTGATGCCTGGATCAAGGCCCGCCATCAAAATCCGGAAGTCAAAATTGCCGCCATCGGCAAGGCCGGAGAAGAAGGCGTGCGCTATGCCTGTGTTGTCAATGACCTGCATCGGGCAGCCGGGCGCTGCGGAGTCGGTGCCGTCATGGGGTCAAAAAATTTAAAAGCGATTTCCGCCTATGGCACGCAGGGTGTGCGGGCCAAACGACCCGCGCAGATGCAAAAGGCCGTTCGTCACTGGAATCAGGTTTTGGCTGATGATCCCGGTCGCAGACAGCTTTCGCGCTATGGCACCAATGCGATGATGGGGTCTATGCAGACCTTTGGCGGGCTGCCAACCCATAACTTCCAGGCTGTCCAGTTTGAGGGGGCGCGCAAGGTCGGGGTGGAAGGCATGATGGAAACCCGGCCAAACGGACACCGCAATCTTTTGCATAACAAGGCTTGTTTTGCTTGCACCATTGGCTGTGGCCGGATTGCCCATATTGATCCGTCTCATTTTTCAGTCAAGGACCGTCCGCAGTATCTTCATGCGTCCGGGGGCCTTGAGTATGAAACCGCCTATGCCTTTGGCCCTGTGGTCGGGGTGGATGATATCGATGCCTGCACCTTTGCCGGTTACATGATGAATGAACATGGCATGGACCCGATTTCTTTCGGTGTGACCTTGGCGGCAGCCATGGAACTCTACGAAATGGGCGTGATCACGCCGGAAGAAACCGGCGGGATCCCGCTTAATTTTGGCAGTGCCGAGGCTTTGGTTGTCATGTCCGAACTGACCGGGCTACAGGAAGGCTTTGGAAAAGTGCTTGGTCTTGGCTCAAAGCGTCTCTGTGAAAAATACGGTCATCCCGATCTTTTTATGGGGGTGAAGGGCCAGGAATTTGCAGGCTATGATTCCCGGGCTTTGCAAGGCATGGGTCTTGGCTATGCCACCTCCAATCGCGGGGCTTGTCATTTAAAACACGATGTTTTTACCGAGGATATGGCCGATCAATCCGGCAAAGGAAAAGCCGAACCGTGCAAGAAAACGCAGGACTGGGTGGCTTTTGTTGATTCAACCGGCCTGTGCCTGTTTCCTGGCAGTGCATTTAAAGAACAGACTTTCAGCGATTTTCTAAGTGCGGACCTCGGGGTCGAATGGGATGAAGACCGTTTGCGCAAAACCGGGGAGCGGGTTTTCAATCTGGAGCGTCTTTTCAATATCGAAGCCGGTTTGACCAAGGCTGATGACACCTTGCCCAGGCGCATGCTGGAAGCTCCGGCTCCAAGCGGTGTCGCAGAAGGCAAGGTCAGTGAATTATCGCGGATGCTGCCGGAATATTATAGTCTGCGCGGCTGGGATGCAGACGGGGTACCAACCGATGAAACGCTGTCAAGACTTGGTATTTCCAGGCGTGGCTGAATAGTTTCGCCTGTTTGCCTTTACTGTTTCCCTTTATAAGGTGTGCAAATACTTACATTCTATATTCACTTTTTAGCCTGTTGCGGTGCCGTTCTGCATTAATCTTGCAAGGGGTATTTTAGTAATCGACGAATGACATGATATTTTATCAGTTGCATAGGGGCACTTTTTCTGCCAAGGGCAAAGTATCTGTTTAAAAACAAAGCTTAAATTTGGGTATTCCAAAAGGAGGACACTAATGGCTTCAGATGACCTGGATTTGCGCTCGTTAAGTGACGAGGAATTGACCGAGCAAATGTGGGACGACCTCTATGACGGGTTGGCCGATGAGATTGTTGAAGGCGTCAATATTCTACTAGAACGGGGCTGGATGCCTTACCGTGTTCTTACCGAAGCTCTGGTTGAAGGCATGCGCATTGTTGGCGTTGATTTCCGCGATGGTATTTTGTTTGTGCCGGAAGTCTTGATGGCGGCGAATGCGATGAAGGCGGGCATGGTTATTTTGCGCCCGTTACTGGCTGAAACGGGGGCACCTCCGCAAGGGCGGATGGTGATCGGCACGGTTAAAGGCGATATCCATGATATTGGGAAAAATCTGGTGACCATGATGATGGAAGGCGCCGGGTTCGAGATGATTGACATCGGGATCAATAATTCGGTTGAAAGCTATCTGGAAGCGATTGAAGAACATAAGCCGGATATTCTTGGCATGTCGGCTTTGCTGACGACAACCATGCCGTATATGAAGGTTGTGATTGATACATTGGTTGAAAAGGGTATTCGCGATCAGATTACGGTGATGGTTGGCGGTGCGCCGTTGAACGAGGAATTTGCCAACGAGATCGGGGCGGATGCCTATTGCCGGGATGCCGCCGTTGCTGTTGAAACCGCCAAGGAATTTATGGCCCGCAAGCATAACCAAGCGGCGCGATGAACCGCATCCTCACGCCTGAATCGGCCCAGAATGTCGATGAAGAGGGCAGGGGGGATGTGCTGGTTCTGGGGTGCGGGGCATTAGCCAAAGAGCTGGTGGCCCTGATACGGGCGAACCAGCTTGAAGATAAAATCGTTTTATCTTGTCTTCCGGCAGAGCTTCATAATTACCCGGATAAAATCGCCCCTTTGCTGGACGAAAAGCTGCAAAAATCCCAAGGTCGCTTTGAAAAAATCTATATTGCCTATGCTGATTGCGGGACGGGCGGGCATATTGATCGCGTCATTGAAAAATACGGGGCCGAACGGCTGGCGGGCCCACATTGCTATGCGACCTATAGAGGCCAGTCGGCTTTTCAGGAACTGGCGGAAGCCGAACTCGGGACATTTTATTTAACCGATTATCTGGCTCTGTTCTTTGATCGCCTGATCATAAAAGGCTTCAAGCTGGATCGCTACCCGCAATTAAAGGACCAGATTTTTGGCCATTATCATCGGCTGGTCTATCTGGCGCAGGTTGAGGACAAGGAGCTCGACCAAAAGGCTGAAGCCGCCGCTGCCTTTCTTGAACTCTCCTATGAGAAAATTTTTTGCGGCTATGGAGAACTGGCCGAGTTTATCCGCCAAGCTGGCAAACAGGCTGGCAAACAAGCTGGCTAGCTTCTACCCGGCCCGGCCCATTTTTGAATTGGCGATGGACTGAACCAGCTTGAGCAATGCGCGCTTGCGGGCCTTTGACTTGATCCTCTCGAAATCATGGGCCAACCCGTAAAGCTCATCTAATGTTGGGCCCCTTATCGGGACAGATGTATGATTTGTTTCCGACTCAATGCCCAAGAGCTGATCAACCGGAACCGACAGGACCCGTGCGATCTGGCCTAAATGAGCGACCTGAAAGGGAAGGTTGCCGCTTTCATATTGCTGGAATTTTGCATCCGGGATGCCAATTTCTTTGGCGAGGTCTGCGCCTGTCCAGCCCTTCGCCTTGCGCAGATCGCTGACTTGCTGCGCGATTTTAAGATTAAGCGCGTTCCTGTTATCCATTGTAGAATCGGAAGCTGTTGCAGCATCCGGCCTGGAATCAAACGGTGTGTGGGGGATATTTTTTGACACGAAAGCCCCTTTAAGTTGTGTAATAAAAAATATTCTTCCTAGCTTGGCATAAAATAAAAGCCTGTGCAATTATAAATAAAATTATACTATCAAAAGATGTTTTTATTAAAATCTGGTAAGCCCCCCCGTTCAGCAATCCATGTTCTGACCGGGGCAAGTTCGGGCAAATTCAGGCTAAGCTTTGACCTAAAAAGCCGTAAAACCCGTGGCAGATGAGCCAGATAGGCGGATTTTTGGTCCCTTTTCCATAGGCGCGTAAAAATGCCAAGCACCTTGGCGTGTCGCTGTGCGGCCCAAAGATGATAACGGCGGGTAAAGGTCTCGGGGTCAATATCTGGAAAGGCCGTAAAATATTGCTCAAAAGCGGCGGTCACGATTTCTGGGGCAACATCAATCCGTGCATCCTCCAATAGAGACATCAGGTCATAAACCGGATCCCCCAGCCGCGCATCCTGAAAGTCGAGCAGCCCGACCGATTGCGCTGATTCGAAGCCTTTCAGGTCAATGAGATTGTCAATATGATAATCCCGCAACACCAGCACCGGGGCTGGATTTTGTGCCAGAATATTCCAGGCTTCCTGCCAGGCGGCAGGCCAGCTTTGGGTTACGCCTGCTTGTTGCTCTTTTTGCATGAATTGAGGGCAGAACCAGTCACTAAACAGGGCAAGTTCCCGGGCAAAAGCTGTCCAATCATAGGGCGCAAGTGATAGATTCAACGTCTGTTCACGTTTGCGATGGCAGGTGATCAGGACATCCACTGCGCGCTGGTAAAGCCCCCGGGCCGAAGCGTCATTTTGCAAAGCATGCGTAAAACTGTTGGGACCAAAATCTTCAATCAGCATCAGGCCCTTTTGTGCATCCTGTGCGTAAATTGCCGGAGCCTTCAAGCCCATCGCGCGTAAATGCGCACCAATGGAGATAAAAGCCGCAAAGCCCTGAGGTTCCCCGGGCCAGACCATCAATAAAGCAGGGGCAGGTCCACCGTTTAGCCGGATATAGCGGCGCGCAGAGGCATCCCCAAGCTGGTCGCCGAATGTTGCACTCCGCCAGTCACTTTGTTGAAGAAAATTCTGAATGGTTGCCTGGTCCATTGTTCTATTCGTTCTTTAACGGTCGTTGCAGCAATTCCTTGATCGCCGTCTCTATTGCAATCTCCTTGCGTAAAATAGCCGCAATCGCTGTGGTGATCGGCAGCGAAAGCCCGTGTTTTTCAGCAAGTTTGCAGGCAGCTTCAACCGTATAGACTCCTTCTGCCAGCTTTGCAGGCGGTGGTTCTCCGGCCCCGATGGCCAGCCCATAGGCCGTATTGCGGGAGGTTGAACTCATCGCCGTCAGGGTCAAGTCTCCGATTCCAGCCAATCCATGAACGGTTTCCAGCTTCCCCCCAAGTGCCTGGGTCAATCGTCCTAACTCTGAAATGCCGCGCGTTACCAGGGCCGCACGGGCATTTTCCCCAAGCCCGGCACCAATCGCAATTCCGGCCCCCAGCGCAATGACATTCTTCAAAGCCCCGCAGAGTTCAACCCCGATGCGATCCGGGCTGACATACACCCGCAAGGTCTGACCTGAAAGAATATGTTGCGCTTTCAGACATTCAGCCGTGTCCACGCCCGCCAGAACCAGAGCGGTTGGTTTGCCGGAAGCCACTTCGCTGGCAAAGCTGGGACCGCTTAACGCCATAACAATATGGCCAGGGCAGGCGGCTATTAAATTGTCGCCCGGTAAAGCAAGGGTTGTTCGATCAATACCCTTGGCGCAATTTATCAATAAAGCCCCGGGCTTTAAAAATTCTCTGAAAGAGCCCGCCAGATCATACAAAGCCTGGGCGGGGACAACCCAGAGGACATAATCTGCGGTTTGCAGGGCCTGTTTGATATCTGTGGTTGCCCTGATGGCTCGCGGAAGCTGAATAGACGGAAGATAGCGGGTATTTTCGTGTGTGCGGTTGATCTGTTGCGCGCACTCTTCATCCCGCATCCACAGGTGCACGGCATATGCATTATTTCGGGCAAGCGTGGCGGCAAGGGCTGTTCCCCAGCCCCCCCCGCCAATAACAGCAAACGTTAAAGAATCGCTCACCGTATCATCGATATGTCCGGTGCCTTAACTGCGCAACCCGCCAATTTTGGCAAGCGCAGCAGGCGGCGTGTGATCCAGTCCCGCAATCATTTCGGTGACCAGCCCGCGGACTTTGTCAGAGCCCATTTCATCCATCAGCTGGCACGGGGCTTTGCCGAACTTCAAGGCTTGCAAGGCACCTTCATCAATATCAGCCGGGGTCGCCACCGATTCATCAATTTCCTGCAGGATCGGGAAAAAGACCGCAGCCAGAATACGGTCCCCGATTTTTTTATCTCCGTCAGGATCAGAACCCGCCCGGTCATCTCCTTCAAGATCAAAGGTGTAATCGCTGTCTCCCCGGGCTTTCAATGTATCGGCAAGCTGATACCATTGCCCGTGCGGAGCCAGGTTTTGCTGGGCATGAAACATGATTTTCGGTTTGACCAGATTCATCACCTGAAACGGTCCGGCCGCCACTGCCAGAACATCCTCGGCAACCCGGTCAATCTGGGGAACCGTGCCAACCCCTTCATCAAGCAACCGCACGGCTTCGTTGCCATACGGCACAAAGAAACGGTTGATGGCAAATCCATAGGAATCCTTGCAGGCAATCGCGGTCTTTCCAATCGAGCGGACAAACGCCAGAGCCTCGTCGTATAAAGCAGCATCGGTTTTCTGCCCGCGCACCACTTCGACCACCGGATTAACCGCCGCCGGATTAAAGAAATGAAGCCCAAGAAAACGTGAAGGCTGGCTGATATGATCGGCTAATCCAGACACGGTCAGTGCAGAGGTATTGGTTGCCACAACAACATCAGCCCCAATCACCTTGTCCAGCCGCTTTAACAGATCGGCCTTGACTGAAAATTCTTCAAAGATGGCCTCAATTACCAAATCACAGCCAGCAAGCTGATCAAGCCCGTCGGCAACCGTTGAATGGGAAATCGCCTCTTGTGCGGCCTGTTCGCTGATCTTGCCCTTGCTTGCCGCCTTTTCAAAAAAAGCCCGGACTCGCGCATGACCTGCCGCAGCCTGATCATGAGTTGAATCGGTTAAAATAGACTCAACGCCAACTTGCGCCAGAGCAGTCGCAATGCCTGATCCCATGGTTCCGGCACCAATGATTCCTATTTTCTTAAACACCATCTTGTTCCCTTATTGATTGGGTGAGCCTCCCGCTTTCATGGTTTCTATACTGTGTCTGCCCCTGTTCTTCCAGAAAAATATATATGAAAAGATGTTGCGGTTGACCTTGCGTGCAGGGATGATTACCAGTGATCAAAAATACCTCATAACGTCAGGAAAATTTATGCAAAGCAAGGCAACGAAACCAACGCAGATCAAGAAAATTGTTCTGGCCTATTCAGGGGGGCTTGATACATCGGTCATCTTGCGCTGGCTGGTTGAAACCTATCACTGCGAGGTCGTGACCTTCACCGCCGACCTTGGCCAGGGAGAAGAAGTCGAACCTGCTCGCAAAAAAGCCGAGATGATGGGAGTCAAAGAAATCTTTATTGAAGATGTGCGTGAAGATTTTGTCCGCGATTATGTGTTCCCGATGTTTCGGGCCAATGCCCTGTATGAAGGCACCTATCTGCTTGGCACCGCGATTGCCAGGCCGCTGATTGCCAAGCGTCAGGTTGAAATTGCCCGCGAGGTCGGGGCCGATGCAGTTGCGCACGGGGCCACTGGCAAAGGCAATGATCAGGTCCGTTTTGAACTTGGCTATTATGCGCTGGACCCTGATATCAAGGTGGTTGCGCCCTGGCGTGAATGGACGCTAAATTCGCGCAATCAGCTGATTGCCTATGCCGAGAAACATCAAATTCCGGTGCCGCATGACAAGCGCGGCGAGGCCCCGTTTTCTCAAGATGCAAATTTATTGCATATTTCTTCTGAAGGCAAAATGTTGGAAGACCCCTGGGCCGGGGTTGATTATGATCTGGTGCTTAGCCGGATGAAAAGTCCCTTTAATGCGCCGGACCAGCCAACAGAAATCACCATCGGGTTTGAACACGGCGATCCGGTGTCACTTGACGGGCAAAAATATTCCCCGGCCGAGCTTTTGACCCGACTTAATCAGCTGGGCGGGGATAACGGCATTGGCCTGACCGATATTGTGGAAAATCGCTTTATCGGGATGAAATCACGCGGGGTCTATGAAACACCGGGTGGCACCATTTTGTTTCATGCCCGCCGGGCGGTTGAAAGCCTGACCCTGGATCGCGGGGCGATGCACCAAAAGGATGAACTGATGCCCCGCTATGCCGAGCTTATTTATAACGGTTTCTGGTTCAGCCCGGAACGGCTGGCCTTGCAGGCGGCGATTGATCAAATTTCGCAAAGAGTGAGTGGAGAGGTGCGGCTTATCCTTTATAAAGGCAATGTCATGATCAGCGGGCGGCGGTCTGAAAATAGTCTTTATGATACGGCGATGGTCACGTTTGAAGAAGATTCGGTTTATAATCAACAGGATGCCGAAGGTTTTATTCGCTTGCAGGCTTTACGATTGCGCCTGGCCGGGCGGCTGCAAAAATAAAAGCTTCCCTAAACTAGATATCCATGACCAAAGACCCACTCACTGATGCCGAAAAAGATCGCTATCAGGAACGGCTGGCCCAACTGGAAGCTGAGCACCGTGATCTTGATTTAATGGTCAAACATGCGGCCAATGATCATGAATTCGACCATATGGCTCTGTTTCGGGCCAAAAGGCGCAAGCTGCGGCTGAAAGATGAAATCGCCTATATTCGTAATCTTCTGATCCCGGATATTATCGCATAAGCAACAGGTCAGCGGTTGGTGAATTTTATTTCAATTCGGCGGTTGCGCGTCCAGCCAGCCGGGCCATTGGTATCATCAAGCGGCTGATGTTCGCCAAATCCGGCCGCCGACAGATGATCGGCCGGGATGCCCTGATCTTCAAGAAAATGAACAACCGACAAAGCACGGGCGGTTGATAATTCCCAGTTGCTGGGGAATTGCGGGCTGTTGATTGGCCGCCAGTCGGTGTGGCCTTCAATCTGCAAAATCCAGTCAACCTCTTCTGGAATGGTTTGTGATATTTCTTTCAGCGTATTGGCCAGGCGAGTCATTTGGAGCCGACCTTGAATCCCCAGCTCTGCCGAGGCCGGGGCAAACAGTACTTCTGATTGAAAGACAAAACGGTCACCAACAATCTCGATATCCTGACGGCCTCCCAGAATTTGGCGCAATCGTCCGAAAAATTCCGAGCGATATTGTGCCAGTTCATTAACTTTATTGGCCAAAGCAGCATTTAACCGGCTGCCGAGATTGGCGATCTGGGCTTTTGCCTCGCGGTCACGTTCTTCATATTCATCCAGTAAAGCCTGTAATTCGCCAAGCTGCTCCCGCAAGGCCGCAAGTTGCTGATTGATCCGGGCCGCTTCGGCGTCCTTGAGAATACGGGCCTGTTCAGCTTCATCAAGCGACCGGTCACGGCTGGCAATTTCCCCCAGCAATTCATCGCGGCGAGCTTCAAGGGCTGCCAGTTGATTGCGCAAGGCCGAAAGCTGGATCAGCTGTTCATCAATCTCATCCTGTCTTTCCGAGGCTGTTTCTTCAGCAATACGCTGGCGTTCTTGGGCCTGTTCAAGATCAGTGCGCAGTTGCTGCAAACTGGCCTGATGCATCGATAATTCTGCACGCGTCAGGGAAAGATCGGCTTCCAGCTGGCCTTGCGCCGACAGGCTGGCCGCAAGCTCATCTTGCAGGTTGATCAGCAAAGCCTCGGCATCCTGGCGGTTGCGGGTTTCCATCGCCAGCATATCGGCAAGTTCGGAGATTTCACTGTTCAGCCGCGCCAGTTGCTGATCGCGTCCGTCAAGGACCTGGTTTAACGTAAACTGCCCGACGATGAAAAGCATCAGGAGAAAGATGATAACAATCAACAAAGAGGACAGGGCATCAACGAAGCCTGGCCATATAAATTCCTGGCTACGCGGCCGGCGGCTACCGGCCATGGTTAGTCACTTTCCTCGGAGTTGGGATTTGTCGAGGATATTTTAATGCCCGAGGCCTTGAGAGGGGCTTTTAAGGGGGGCGGCTGGCGCAGATTGACTGCCGGTGCCGCCAGTGAAGGCGGCGGGATAGCCGTATCCGGGGCCTCATTTTGCGGGGGTTCCGCTTGCAGCTGCCCCGCGCGTGTTCCCTTTGCTGCACGCACACCGATGGTATTTGAAATTGTCCGCGAGATCAGGCGCAATTCATCCTTGATGGTTTTCACCGATTGCTCCCGGCCTGTGACCATCTCGCTTGACAAGGTTGCAAGATAGCGATTGACGGTCTTCAAGGCATCAGGCAAAGAATCGCCCGGGTCCTCACGGTCATATATACGTTCCAGAAGTTGGCGCGTTGAAATCTGCCCTTCAGCCAGTTTCCGCATCAGGTCCTGTTCAACCTTGATGCTGTCAACCAGCCCGGACAAACGGTCATTCAATTCGCCGATATGCCCGTAAAGCTGGGCTTGTTTGCTTTCAGAACGCGCAATCACAGCTTGGAGTTTTTCAATAGAATCAGCGGATTGTTCAAGCAGTGTCAAGGCCAGCCCCATGCCGGAGGTATCGCCATCCCCGCTTAAGGCCCCGGATAGCCGGGTCATGCTGGACAGCCATTCTTCGTAATCCTGATAAAAGCGGTTTTGGGCCTGTCCAACCCGCAAGGCGCAATAGCCAAGCAATAAAGAGCCCGCCAGCCCGAATAGAGAGGATGAAAAGGCAGTCCCCATACCGCTGATCGGGGTTTTCAAGCCTTCTTTCAGGTTGGAAAAGCGGTTGGCAAGCTCGGCATCTCCGGCCGGAAGACTGTCAATCACACCGCCCACCGCCTGAATGGTTTGCATAAGTCCCCAGAATGTTCCAAGCAGCCCCAGAAAGACTAGGAGCCCGACAACATAGCGCAATGTTTCGCGCGCTTCTTCCAGCCGCACAGATAATCCGTCCAGAATGGCACGCATGGATTGACTGTTGAACTGCAAAAACCCTTGCTGTTCAATACGTTGCAACAGAAGATTTGCGGTTGGCCGGATCAGGCGCGGTGTGCGCTTGGAGGCAAGATAGCCCGCTGTTTCCTCATTTTTTTCTTCATTGCGTCGGAACTCGTCTGACCAGTTTTGAGCGGTAATCAGGTCGAAAATCGTTTTATAGACCAGGATCAGCCCAATAAACAGAACCGTCAGGATACTGCCGTTAATGATCGGATTGGCCATAAAGACCGCGCCCAATGCATCACGCAAAAAGAACAGCCCGCCCGCCAGCAGGATAAGGAAAAAGCTGATTTCCAGCCCATATTGTGCAGGTTTAATCATTTGACGAACGGCAACATCAGGCAAATAGCTCGCCTGTCAGCCAAGCAATTCCTGATTGTTTAGGCTCTGGGCTGTTGCAAGCGTGCTATCAAAAATTTTAAAGCCGAGAAGGTCTAATGCGCAAGCGGCGCATCAGCTTCCCGCGCTTTTGAACCCGCTGCTGATTTGGAGCCATTCATCTTGTTCGGGGCAGGGGGGGCGACACTCGCCCAGTCCTGCTTGCGGCATTCGCCTTCAATCACCGCCCCTTCCGAGACTCCGAGCACCTCATAACATATATTGCCCGTGATCTGCGCAGTGTCTTGTAAAATCACCCGCTTGGCCTTGACTTCGCCATCAGCCTTTCCAGCAACGGTGACATCCTCAGCCGTGATATTGCCCTTGATGCTCCCGGTCTGGCCAATCACCAGCTTGCGCGCGCTGACATTTCCCTCAACTTCGCCATCAACCTGCAAATCGCCGTCAAGGACGATCTCCCCGCTCATCCGCAGGTTGGCCGCCAGCAACGACGGATGGGAACTGGCCGCACGCGCGGAACTAGCCTGCGGCGGTGTCGGGGGTGTTGTCGATTTGGTTTCTGATTTTGAAAACATGACGTCCAGCCTCTATAAAATGTTCAGGGTTGACATGGCGACCTTGGATGATCACCTCGAAATGGACATGTGGGCCAGTGGCCCGTCCGGTTGAGCCAAGCGTGCCAAGTGTGTCACGAAAAGTGACCTCTTGTCCCGTCTTGACAGATATTTTACGCAAGTGACCATAGCGGGTTGAAATACCGCAGCCATGGTCGATTTCCACCATCCGGCCATAGGCGGCGTGCCGTCTGGCCTTGACGACCTTCCCCGGTGCCGTGGCAAGGACCGGAATCCCGGGCCAGCCGCCAAGGTCCAGCCCTTTATGCTGGGCATTGCGCCCGGTAATCGGGTCTTTTCGTGGACCAAAGCGGGAGGTGATATGGAAAAAATCAATCGGCGCAATCAGGGGAAGACAGTTAAACAGCCGGTCCATGGCCTGGAGCTGTCCAAGGGCGAGTTCGATTTCTCCCTGCTGTTCAAGCAGGGCGAGGGCAGGGCCGCCAACATCGGGGAGGTTATCGAGCCCGCCACCAGCCTGTGGTCGCCGTCCAACCAGATTGAGCAGCATATCGACATTTTGTTCGGTCATCGCCAGAATATCGCGCTTGCGCTGATAATCCTGGTTCAGATAGTCAATGAATCCTGTTGATATATTATTTTGAAATTCATAAATTTTTTCAATTGACTGGATATTGGCAAGATGACTTTCGGCATCTGGTAAACTGCTTGCTTGGGAATTGCTTGCCGCAGAAGGGGGCGGGGTATCTACCAGCTCTCCCAGTCTTGTAAAAGCCTGTCCAAGGCTTGCCAGAGTGCGCCGTTCCGTTTCAAGATGACTGATCATGGCTTTTGTGTCTTCAACCACCCCGGCCCGGGTATTTTTGAGGGTTTGTCCCAAATTAATCCGGGCCAGGTCCATTTGCGGGACTCCCTCATCAGAAGGTGGATTAAACAGCCGGTTTTCTGGTGCCATGAGACGTTTTTCAAAAGCTTGTAAAATATGATCCAGCTTTTGCGGTGGTGTGGAATCACCATGATTTTTAGCAATTTCTTGAAGGTCTTCTGTTAGCTGGTCATCTTGCAAGGCTGCGTTTTCAACCAGAGATTGCAGCTGTGCATCAAGCCCGCGCCGATAAGCCACTTCGCGTTCTTCCAGCTTTTGCTGATAAACGGCTTTATGCGCATCCAGTTTTTCATCAAACCGGTCTTGTTCTGCGATCAAGTCGGCCTTTTTTTGGTTAATATTGTGAAGAATTTGTTGATATTCGGCTTCTTTTTGCGTGAGTGCATCTGCCCGCATATCAAGCGTTTCTTGCTGCCAGAAGACAAGTCCTGTAAAGAAACCTCCCCAGGCCAGCAGGGCGATAAAGGCAAAAAGCATTGAAAACTGGCCAATAGGCCGCAGCTTGATATAGCGCACATGGCCGTCTTGACGCACGAAGACTTCGCGCTCTTTCAGCAAGGGGCTAAAAATGCGTTTTGGCAGTTGAGCGAAAAACAGGCGCAACGTCTTCCTCTCCCGGAGTAAAGCGGACAAAACTAAAAGCTAGTATAAGTAAAGCCTGATCAAGATGGTAATAGAGACATATCTTTAGGAAAAGGGACTGTAGCGGTCAGGTCGTGCGACTGCAAGTCTTTTATGTGTTTTTGCGCCGGGTGGAGGGAAAACTTGGCTGGACAGGAGGGGTGAGGGTTTCTATAGGAGTAATGATTTTTTGCGAAGATATTATCGTTGCGGGGATAAGAGGATGAGCGAAGCACAAGGGACTTTGGACACGATAGATATTGATGCTATCGAGCGTGAGTCGATGGAGTATGATGTTGTGATTGTTGGTGCGGGGCCTGCGGGTCTTGCGACGGCGATCCGGCTGAAGCAGGCTCAAGAGAAGGCGGGGAAAGAGATCAATGTCTGCGTGCTTGAGAAAGCGCCGGAGTGTGGGGCGCATACGCTTTCGGGTGCTGTGATCGAGACCCGGGCCCTGGACGAGCTTTTACCAAACTGGCAGGAGCTTGGGGCTCCGATCACGACCAGAGCGGACAAGGATCAGTTTTTATTTTTGACCGAGAATAAATCTTTTCAGCTTCCGACTCCGCCGCAAATGCATAATAAGGGCAATTATATTGTGCGGCTGGGTCATGTTGTGAAATGGCTGGCGGAGCAGGCAGAGAATCTGGGGGTTGAAATCTATCCGGGTTTTGCGGCGCAAGAAGTGCTGTATGAAGATGGCCGGGTTGTCGGTGTCGCCACGGGTGACATGGGGTTGTTGAAAGATGGAACGGCGGGTCCCAATCATGAGCGCGGGATGGAGTTACGCGCCAGGCTGACTGTTTTTGCGGAAGGATGCCGGGGTCATCTGGGCAAAAGCCTGATGGCGCGCTATGACCTGCGCCGTGACTGTGAGCCGCAAGTCTATGCGCTGGGGATGAAGGAACTCTGGGAAATTCCGGCTGAGCAATCAAAGCCCGGCCTCATCACCCATAGTGTTGGCTG
Organism: Alphaproteobacteria bacterium; assembly: GCA_965229605.1. Classification (GTDB taxonomy): domain Bacteria; phylum Pseudomonadota; class Alphaproteobacteria; order CBDDJK01; family CBDDJK01. Next base: position 778,207 of record OZ245892.1, read on the forward strand.
GCCCATGAAAAGCGACACGTTTGGCGGGTCCTTCCTGTATCATCTTGAAGGGAATCTGGTGTCTGTCGGTTTTGTGGTCGGGCTGGATTATCACAATCCCAATTTGTTCCCTTATATGGAGTTTCAGCGTTTCAAACATCATCCGGCGATTGCCAAACATCTTGAAGGCGGCACCCGGATTTCCTATGGGGCGCGGGCCCTTAATGAGGGCGGGTTCCAGTCTATTCCAAAGCTGGTGTTTCCCGGTGGAATTCTGGTCGGCTGCGAAGCCGGATTTTTAAATACGCCAAAGATTAAAGGCAGCCATACCGCCATGAAATCAGGCATGGTTGCTGCTGATGCGATTATGGAGGCCTTTTTAGCCGATTGGCCCGATCCGGTGCTGGAGTCCTATCCCGAACGTTTAAAAGAATCCTGGCTGTGGGAGGAACTCTATCTGGCCCGCAATGCGCACCCGGCTTTTAAATGGGGGCTTTATGGAGCCATCGGCTATAATGCGCTCGATACCTATGTCTTTCGCGGGCGGGCGCCCTGGACCTTGCATCATCCAGGGGCAGACCATGACCAGATCAAGGCCAAAGCCGATTGCCCGCCGATTGACTATCCCAAGCCAGACGGGGTTTTAAGTTTTGACCGGTCAACCAATCTGGCTTTTTCCGGCACAAACCACGAGGAAAACCAGCCCTGTCATCTGGTTCTAAGCAATAAGGACACGCCGATAGATGTCAATTTGCAGAAGTTTGATGCGCCAGAGCAACGCTATTGCCCGGCCGGGGTCTATGAGATTGTTCAGCAAAAAGAAACCGGGCCTGCCTTGCAGATCAACGCGCAGAACTGTCTGCATTGCAAGACCTGCGATATCAAGGACCCGACTCAAAATATCAACTGGGTAGCCCCGCAAGGCGGAGAAGGCCCGATGTATAATGGTATGTGATATAAAGGGGGGATTTTGGGGGCAAGGTGAAGCCTGTTCCTGTTTATCTGCTTGACAGATTTGATGTCTGGGCTGTAAAGCCCTAGCATTCTTTAGATAGTATGTGCTTTTATAAAGGAGAGTATGATGGCAAAGCCAGCAACCTTGCAGGTTAAAATGGTCAGCACCGCCGATACAGGCTATTTCTATGTGACCAAGAAAAACCCGCGGACACAGACCGAAAAGCTGGAAATGCGCAAATATGACCCCAAAGCGCGCAAACATGTTCTCTTCCGTGAATCAAAGATGAAATAATCTTTGGTGAAGAAATATTCGTTCTTTCTCTTCACGTTATAAAGATTTCCGCCTAAATTTTCCCCTCCGCACCGGTCTCCATGAAGGATCAAAACACACAGGGCATTGTGTATATGGTCCTCAGCATGGCCTGCTATGCCATATCCGATCTCTTCGTAAAGCTGGCAGCTGACTATTTCAGCTTTGGCCAGCTGGCATTCTTGCTTGGCATTGGCAGTTCAGCCTATTTTTATGCCGTTGCGCGCTATTACACGATCCCGGTCTTCACCAAAAAAGCCCTGGAGCCTGCCGTCATCCTGCGCACGTTCGGCGAAGTCCTTGCCGCTGTCTTTATTATTATGGCTTTTGCCTATGGCAGTTTAAGCGGTGCATCAGCAATCCTGCAAATTGTCCCGATCATGGTTGCGCTGGCGGCTTCAATCTTTTTGCATGAAAAATTGGGGGTGCATCGGCTGCTCGCTATTGTTGGCGGCTTTGTCGGCACGCTGGTGATTATCCAACCCCATCCCGACCATTTTGATCTGGCCAGTGGCCTTGCCCTGATTGCAGCACTTGGAATGGCCATGCGCGATTTGGGATCAAGGATTGCCGGGCGGCGACATTCTGCAACACTTTTGGCCCTTTATGGTGCATTGGCAACCATTGCCGTCGGATTTCTTATTATCATCGTTGAATTACTCTTGGCCTCATCTCTACAATCAACCTTAAGATGGGTGTCGCTGGAACATTGGCTTTATGTGATCGGAATGACTGCTTTTGGAACGGCGGCTGTGTTCACCTTGACCCATGCGACACGGATCAGCGCCTTATCGGCCGTCATCCCCTATCGCTATACACGCCTGCCCTTTGCCCTGTTTCTGGGGATTGTCTTGCTGGATGAGACCGTTACGCCTGCTGTTCTCTATGGCTCCCTGATTGTCGTCGCAGCCGGACTATATCTTTTATACAAAGAAGCAAAATCGGCTTAGTGTTTTTCTAGCTTTCAGCGTCCGGGTCGGTCTTTTTCTGTGCGCGCAATCTGTCCCAGGTTTCAATCCGCTCCACGATCTCTTTTTCAAAGCCGCGCCCGGTCGGCTGGTAAAGTTTCGCCCGCTCTATCCCGTCAGGGAAATAATTGGCCCCGGAAAAAGCATCCTCTTCATTATGATCATAGCGATAGTTTTTCGCATAGCCCAGGTCTTTCATCAAGCGGGTCGGCGCATTCAGAATATGTTTTGGCGGCGGCAGGGCCCCGGTCTCGCTGGCCATTTTTCGCGCCAGTTTATGGGCCCGGTAAGCAGCATTCGATTTGGGCGCGCTCGCCAGATAGATGACAAGATGCGACAAGGCCAAATCTCCCTCCGGGCTGCCCAGATTGCGATAGCACTCCCAGGCCGCCAAAGCCTGAACCGCCGCTTGCGGGTCCGCCATCCCGATATCTTCATAGGCAAAGCGGGTGAGCCTGCGGGCAATATAATTGGGGTCTTCCCCGCCCTCAATCATCCGGGCCAGCCAGTAAAGACTGGCATCCGGGTCAGACCCGCGCAAAGACTTATGCAGCGCGCTGATCAGATTATAATGGCTGTCATCTGATTTATCGTAAAGCGGGCGGCGGCGTTGTACCAGCTTGACGATATCCTCTCCCGATAGCGGTGGCGGCTTATCCTTTGCAGCACCGCCCTTTCCAGAAAGACTGTAATCTGCAATCATTTCAACCATATTCAGCAAATAACGGCCATCGCCATCAGCCAGCTCCACCAGCGTGGTGCGCCCCTGATCGGTTAAAGGTAGCTTTTGTCGGTAAAAGTCTTCTGAACGGTCAACCAGCTTTGCCAGCGAATCTTCTGCCAGCCGGTTGAGGACCAAAACCTGACAGCGCGATAAAAGCGCGCCGTTCAGTTCAAAGCTGGGGTTTTCGGTGGTGGCCCCGATCAGGGTGACCACACCATTTTCAACAACCGGCAAAAAGGCATCTTGCTGCGATTTATTGAAGCGATGGATTTCATCGACAAATAGCAGGGTTCCCTGACCAGACTGGCGGCGTTCCTGCGCTTCGGCAAAGCAGCGGCGCAAGTCGCCGACCCCGGAAAATACCGCTGATAAAGAAGCAAATGTCAGGGTAAAGTGATCGGCTAAAAGCCGGGCCAGCGTTGTTTTTCCGCACCCCGGCCCGCCCCATAATATAAGCGAAGACAATCGCCCGGCCTTCATCATCACGCCAAGCGGGCCGGTGGGGTTTAAAAGATGGTCCTGCCCTAAAATCTGGTCTAGCCGGGAAGGGCGTAGCGATTCTGCAAGCGGGGTCGGGGCCAGCTGGTCGAAAAGGCTGTTATCAGGAGGCGCCATCATTTAGCGGAAATTGACCCGCCGCTGCTGGCCATCGCGTTCAATAATGACCTGATATTTCTGGCGGGTGTCCTGTCTGGTCAAATCTGCCAGCTGATTGGTTGTCTGGACATCCTGCCCATTATAGGAAAGGATAATATCCCCCTTTTTAAAACCAAGACGATTGGCTTGCGCCCGGTTGGTAAATGATTCAATCGCCACCCCGGTTTTTTGAATTGCTGCGCTGTCAAGATTGAGCGATTCGATCACAGCCGGGGACAGATTTACGATCACCGCCCCTTTAAACGGCCCGTTTGCGATGGTGACGCGATTGCGCGGCGGGATTTGCGGCGGTTCTTCCAGCGGAAATGAAAGCACCAAGCGTTGATTTTTTCGTAAAATATGCAGCGGCAATATTTCATCAACCCCGGCAAGTAAAGCATGATAGCGCAGTTCCTCCATATCAGACAACACCTTGCCTTGCGTAAGGTCCTCAGAGCCAACAGCCAAGGCCTTGCCTTTCGCAAGGCCGCCAGAACCAACAGACAGAATAATATCGCCCTTGCGCAGCCCGATCCGCTGTCCCGCAGACTGCGGGTGGATATCGGCGACAATCACGCCCTGGGCTTGTTCGAGCCCAAGAGCCTCCATCACATCACGCTCTATCTTGTCGCCGGAAAAACCCAGCCAGGGGCGGCGGATTTCCCGGCCCTCGCGGGCGGCTTCCACGGCCAGACGGGCGATGTCGCTTGGCACAGCAAAGCCAATGCCCTGTGACCCGCCGGAGCGACTGAAAATCGCCGTATTGATCCCGATCACCACCCCGTTCATGGATACCAGTGCGCCGCCGGAATTTCCTGGATTGATGGCGGCATCGGTTTGAATGAATGATTGAAAATCGCTGACCCCGACACCACTGCGTGCCAGGCCCGATACAATTCCAACAGTAACCGTCTGTCCGACCCCAAACGGATTGCCAATGGCAAGGACAAGATCGCCCACCAGAAGATCTTCGCTTCGCCCGAGCAAAGCCGGTTTTAAATCACGCGGTGCGCCTTCTGATTGCAAGATGGCCAGATCAAGTTTTTGATCACGCAGCAATATCCGGGCGGCAAATGTCCGGCCATCGCGCAAGCCAACCTGAATTTCTCTGGCCCCTTCGATCACATGATAATTGGTGATAATCAACCCGGAGGGATCGACAATAACCCCTGAACCCAGGGAATTTTCCACCCGGCGGCGCGATGGTCCAAGGCGATTACCAAAAAATCGCTGAAAGAAAGGATCACGAAACAGCGGGGCGCGGCTTTCTAACACCCGCTTTGCATAGATATTGACAACAGAATCAGAAACTTGCTTAACCAGCGGGGCAAAGCTGAGCGTCATTTGCATGCGTGAATCGGGGATCATGCGCTGGGTTTGCGCATTGACTGGAGAGGCGATGTCAACAGGAAAGAAAAAACAGACGAGAAAGAGGTAAAAGGCTGTTTTCAGGATTTTGGGCCAACTGCGCCCAGGCTTAACAAGATATGTCCTCAATTTTGACAAAACTCGTCCTTTTTGACCCGCGCCATCTGGCGTGTGGTCTGGGAGGCATCGGGGAATTCGTCCTCCAGAGCCTGTAGCGCATCGCAAGCAGGGGACAAATTATTCAGATGTCCCAGCGACATGGCCAGTTTTAACAGAGAATCCGGGGCTTTGGGGCTTGTGCGATAGGTTGTGTAGGTATCGATAAAGGCATTGGCTGCTGCGCTATATTTTTGATCGGCATAATAGGTCTCGCCAAGCCAATAGGCGGCATTTCCGGCCAGCTTATCCTGCGGCCATCTTTCAAGAAAGGTTTTGAAGGTTGTTTCGGCCAGCACAAAATCGCGCCGGAGCAAGGCCTCACGCCCAAAATTATAGGCAATGCGCGGGTTTTCTGGAATGGCGCGCGGTGCCGGAGTAGCTTGTGTGGTATTTGCTGTTTGTGTGGTGGAGGCCCCTTGTGCGGAAGATGGGGTTTGTGTTGTTGTCGCACCCCCTTGAACATTTGCGCCGACAATATTGCCGGTTTCATCGGTAACAATAGCCCCCAATAGATTGTTATTTGCCAGATTGTTATTTTGTTGGCCTGTTGCTGGCTGGTTGGCAGAAAGAAGCCCAGAACTACCATTATTTTCTGGTGTGGCAGGAGCCGGAATAATGGTTGCATTATTACCGGATGGCGTTGTTACGGGCGCGGCTGGCGTGGTGGAAAAGTCATTTGCTTCTCCAGTCGCTAATTGGTCGGCTTGCGCAAGGCTCTGCGATTCAAGCCGGGTCAGGCGAAACTGGACATCTTCGTTGACTTTGACCAGCTGATCACTCAGGGCCTGCAAGCGAAAAATAGTTTCCTCAATCCTTCCCGTCAGACTGCGCAGACTGTTCTCAATCGACTGAATTTTAAGTTGAAGACGACCCGCAACACTGCTTTCAACCGCACTATCTGCGCCCGTTCCACTCCCCCTTGAGTCCACCGCTTGTGCCGGGGAGGACTGCCAGTTTTGATAGACCTGATTGCGCAGATCATCAAGGTCACGGCGCATCCGGCTGAGTTCCTGCTCCAGCGTCCGGGCGCGATCATCTCCTGTTGCTTGTGAAATTGATTGGGCCAATCCTGTGGAAGGATTGACCACAAGAACAGACAACAGGATAATCAGCGCACCTGTCCAGGGTGTTCTCTTTTTATGACCGAACAATAAATATGTCATTCTCAATCGTCTCTTGTGAGCCCAGTCGTATCTTGTGAGAAGAGCTTGTGAAATTTTTTCCATAAACTCTAATACATATGTTGACCGCCATTGATCGACAAGGTCGAACCCGTGACAAAACCCGCATCTTCAGAAGCCAGGAATAAAACACCCCGGGCAATTTCCTCTGCCTTGCCCAACCGGCCAACCGGAATCCGGGCAATAATTTTCTCCAGAACAGCCTCGGGCACAGCGCGGACCATATCCGTATCAATATATCCCGGTGCAATCGCATTCACGGTAATGCCGAACTTTGCCCCCTCCTGAGCAAGGGCTTTGGTAAATCCATGAATGCCCGATTTTGCCGCTGCATAATTCACCTGCCCATATTGACCAGCCTGTCCATTAACCGATCCAATATTGACAACCCGTCCCCATTTACGCTCCCGCATGCCAGGAAAAACCGCTCGTGCGCAGTTGAAGCAGGACCCAAGATTGGTATCAATCACCGCTTGCCATTGATCCTGATCCATGCGCTGAATAGTCGTGTCTCGCGTGATACCCGCATTATTAACCAGAATATCAACCTGGCCAAGATCGCTGCCTATCTTTTCAACCGCAGCCTGAACAGAATCAAAGTCTGACACATCAAACTTATAAACCGCAATGCCAGTGCGCTTTGAAAATTCCTCGGCCGCCTGGTCATTGCCAGCATAATTCGCCGCAACAATACATCCCGCAGCTTTCAATCCTTCGCTGATGGCACCCCCGATGCCTCGGGTGCCGCCGGTGACAAGGGCTACTCTGCTCATTAATCTCTCCAATCTTGATATTATACCTTCTGTCATATTTGCGGCATAGATATCAAAATCGCAAGCGTTTTCTGGTCTTTTACCCGCCGTATTCTAACGCCTGTCCGGGCTTGATTTTCAGACTATTCACACCTGTAAACTTCGCTTGTTGCTGGCGAGCGACTCTGTTACGAAAATCCAAAATAACCTCATGGTGGCACTCATGCTTGATGATCCAAACTTCACCCAACCGCCTGTTCCTCCTCCCCCGGATGGAGGAACCCTCGGCATTGGTATCGAAGAGGAAATGGAACGCTCCTACCTCGATTATGCCATGAGTGTGATCGTCTCGCGCGCGCTCCCGGATGTGCGCGACGGCTTGAAACCCGTCCATCGGCGTATTCTCTACGGGATGAAAGAAAGCGGCTATGATGCCGGTAAACCCTATCGAAAATCGGCGCGTATCGTCGGCACCGTCATGGGGAAATACCACCCGCACGGCGATAGCGCGATTTATGATGCCATGGTGCGCATGGCGCAGGATTTCTCTATGCGCCTGACGCTGGTGGACGGGCAGGGAAACTATGGCTCCATGGATGGCGATGCGCCGGCTGCCATGCGCTATACCGAAGCCCGCCTGGCCCTGTCCGCAGAAGCCCTGCTGGAGGATATTGACAGCAATACCGTTGATTTTATTGCAAATTACGACGACTCTGAACAAGAACCCGCCGTTCTTCCGGCCCGTTTTCCTAATCTTCTGGTCAACGGAGCAGGGGGGATTGCCGTCGGGATGGCCACCAATATCCCGCCCCATAATCTGGGCGAAACCATCGCTGCCGCCATTGCCTTGATTGATAACCCTGATCTGGATCAAGCCAGCCTTAATGAAATTGTGCCGGGTCCTGATTTCCCGACCGGCGGCATTATTCAAGGACGGCTTGGCATTCAGCAGGCCCAGGCCAGCGGGCGCGGGTCCGTTGTTATCCGTGCCGCGATTGAGGTGGAAACCTTTGCCAAGGATCGCCAGGCTCTGGTGGTCAGCGAAATTCCCTATCAGGTCAATAAATCAAAAATGATTGAGCGGATTGCTGATCTGGTGCGCGATAAAACGATTGAAGGCATTTCAGATTTACGCGATGAATCAGACCGCGATGGTGTGCGGGTGGTGATCGAGTTGAAACGGGGCGTGGAGCCTGATGTCCTGAAAGCCCAGCTTTTCCGACATACCCCCCTGCAATCCAGCTTTGGCGTCAATATGCTGGCCCTTGATCATGGTCAGCCACGGATTTTCAGCTTAAAAGATGCTCTTTTGGCCTTTAATGATTTTCGTGAAGAAGTTGTCCGCCGGCGCACTGAATTCCTTCTGGCCAAGGCTCGCAACCGGGCCCATGTGTTGGCCGGGCTTCTGGTCGCCATCCAGAACCTTGATCCGGTTATCGAGCTTATTCGCAAGGCGCGTGATCCGCTTGAAGCCAGAACCAGGCTCATGGCGGTTGACTGGCCAGCAGGGGAAGTGGCGCCCTTTATTGCGCTGATTGATGACCCGGCCCATCAAATCAATGATGATCAGACCTATCGGCTAAGTGAAGCTCAGGCCCGGGCTATTCTGGATTTGCGGTTGCAACGTTTGACCGGGCTTGAACTGGACAAATTGCAAGAAGAAACCCGGGAACTGGCAGAGCGCATCAAGGGCTATCTGGAAATTATCACCGACCGGTCGGTGCGGGTGGCTTTGATCAAGGAAGAATTACAGGCTGTTTCAGATCGTTTTGCAACCCCGCGCCGGACCCGGATAGAAGAAAGCGGTGCTGACCACGATATCGAAGATTTAATCCAGCGGGAAGACATGGTGGTCACTGCGACGATGGGGGGCTATATCAAGCGGGTGCCGCTTTCGACCTATCGCGCACAACGTCGCGGAGGCAAGGGCCGCACCGGCATGGCCACCAAAGATGATGATTTTGTTGCCCGGATATTTGTTGCCAATACCCATACCCCTGTCCTGTTCTTTTCATCGACCGGGATGGTCTATCGCTTGAAGGTCTATCGTTTGCCCATTGGTCAGCCGCAATCAAAAGGCAAGGCCTTGATCAATCTTTTGCCGCTTTCGGCAGGTGAAACCATCACAACGATTATGCCTATGCCGGATGTCTCGGATACGCAAAACGCGGAGAATGCGGATCAATCCTGTCTGTTTTTCGCCACCGCCAACGGGCAGGTGCGGCGCAATCTTCTATCCGATTTTGTGAATATCCGGGCGTCGGGCAAGATTGCGATGAAGCTGGAAGACGGCGACAGTCTGATTGGTGTGCGCCCTTGCGAGGATACCCAGGATATTATGCTGGCGAGCGAAAAAGGGGCGTGTATCCGTTTTCCTGTGACGGCCATTCGTGTTTTTGTCGGGCGGTCTTCCAGCGGGGTGCGCGGGATTAAACTCGCTGACGGGGATCAAGTGATTTCGATGACGATTTTAAACCATGGTGCCGAGGATGCTGAAGAGCGCAATACCTACCTCCAGGCTATGATGGCAGCACGCCGCTTGTCCATGAGTGATCCGGCTGAGGATACAGATGAAGCAGACGAGTCTGATCCCGACACGATGCGGGATCAGGAACGTGCGGAACTGCTTCAATCTCCCCCCTATAGCGATATGCAAGACCGGGAGCAATTTATCCTTACCCTTGCGGATACCGGGATGGCGCAACTGGCTTCGGCCTATTCTTTTCGGGTGACCAATCGGGGTGGAAAAGGCATTTCCAATATGGATGCGCGTGGCGGCAGAATTGTTGGCAGTTTCCGTATTGATCCTGCTCTGGATGAAGTGATGCTGGTGACTGATGGCGGGCAGGTTATTCGCTGCCCGGTTGATGGTTTAACGCCAAGAAGGCGTGGCGGGGTCGGGGTGCGCATGTTTAATATTGAGGCCGATCAGAAACTTGTTTCTGTTGCCCGGATATCGGTGCCGCCAGAAGCGGATGAAGAAGTAGCTGATGATAATGTGCCAGATGAAACATCATGAGTGCTGAAAAGCAGCCGCGTATCGGGGTCTATCCGGGTACCTTTGACCCGATCACCAACGGGCATATGGATATTATTATCCGTGCTGCCAGTTTTTTATGTGACAGGCTGATTGTGTCGATTGCGTCCAATCCGGGGAAGGGCCCTTTATTTGACCTTGAGGAGCGGATAGACCTGTGTAATCAGGTTATTGCCGAGCTTCCTGCTGATTTATCCCGCCGGATTGAAGTGCGTTCTTTCAAAGGATTGCTTATTCATTATGTTGAAGAGACGGGGGCGCGCATGATTGTGCGTGGCTTGCGGGCGATCTCTGATTTTGAGTATGAATTTCAGATGGCTGGGATGAATGCCCGTCAGACCCGTGATATTGAAACGGTTTTTCTGATGGCGGGCGAGACTCAGCAGTTTATTTCAAGCCGGTTTGTGAAAGAAATATCAGCCTATGGCGGGGATATAAAAAGCTGTGTCAGCCCGATTGTCTATCAAGCCCTTTTGCAAAAAAACATGCTGAATAGTGAAAAATAGCTCTCAGTTCCGTTGTTTTATTTCCGGTTTGGTTTACAGGTCGGTGGCATTGGTTTTCTTATTTTTTCTTGTGACATCCGGGGTTTGGGCGCAAGGGATTATCGCAGCCGCGTCTTCGCTTAATCAGGTTTTGCCCCAGTTAAACCAGGCCTATGAGGATCAGGGGCATCGGCCTTTTCGTCTGGTCTATGGGGCTTCGGGCCTGCTTGCCAGACGGATTGAAGCGGGTGCGCCTTATGATATTTTGCTTTCCGCCCGCATGGAGGATATGGACTGGCTTTCTGAACGTCAGCATCTGGCTGCACCAGCGCAGCGTTTTGCAAGCGGCAGTCTGTCGCTGTATATTGACTCTAAAACATCTGGAGAAAATGAGAGGGTTGAGGATATCCTGTCTGCCTGGTTTCTGGATAGAAAAGGCCTGGTTTCTCCACACCAGCGTTTTGCTCCAAACCAACGCTTTGCTATCGCCAATCCGCGCCATGCGCCCTATGGGCGGGCAGCAAAAGATATCCTTTTAAAATCAGGTTTTTGGCCTGAAAAGCCTGAGCGCTTCTTTGTGATGGGTGATTCAGCCGCCCAAGCTGCGCGCTATGTTTTTTCAGGAGAGGTCAGGGCTGGTCTGTTGCCAACGGCTTTTCAACATCTGGCGCCCCCGGAAATTCGGCACTTCCCGCTTCCGGTTTCTATTCCTTATTTTGCGGCGCAGATTGCCCGCCCTGCCAGCCAAAGCAATCCAGACGATACAGAGGCTTTTATTGCTTTTCTGCAAAGCAAAAAAGCCCAAACCATCCTAAAGCAAGCCGGTTTTTCCCCCCTTGATAAAGGGGACGATCAAGCCCAGTCTGATTCCAGAAAGGATTGATAAGTATAGGCCAATCCTTCTTCTAAAGACCATTTCGGTTGCCAGCCAAGTTGGTGGATAACGGCACTATCAAGCAGTTTTTGTTTCATTCCGACCGGTTTATCGAGGTCATGGTCAAATGTGCCCGGGTAGCCGATAGTCCGGGCGATATGCTGATAATAGTCATTGATACTATGGTCGCTTCCGATGCCGAGGTTGAGAACGGGGGGGAGTTCTGCGAGGTGATCCAGGCAAAACCAGATGCCATCGGCGAGATCATCGACCAGCATAAATTCGCGGCGTGCGGTGCCGTCCCCCCAGATTGAAACTGATGGCGCCCCGGTTTTCTTTGCGTGATGGAGTTTATAAAGAATAGCCGCAACAAGATGCGATGCGGCGGGGTCATATTTATCGTGGGGGCCATAGAGGCTTGCGGGGATAATTGTAGTATAGTGGCGATTTTCCGCCGACATTCGTTGAAAATTCAGATATTTGAGCACAGACATTTTTGCCAGCGCATAGCCTTCGTTTGTAGGCTCGAAAGGGCCGGTCAAGAGCCGGTCGGGGTGTAGAGGCATTGGTGCGTTGAGCGGATAGATACAGGCACTTCCCAGATTGATGATGCGCTGAACCCCTGCTTTTACGGCACATTCAACAAGATTCATGCCCATATAGAGATTATCGGCCATAAAGGTGGTTTGGTTATGCATATTTGCGGTGATTCCGCCGACCCGGCCTGCCGCATGGATAATAATATCTGGCGGGTCGTCATGGATAAAGTCATGGAGTTTTTGATAATCAAGCAGGTTGAGGTCACGGCTGCCGGGGGCTGAAATTTTATGCTGTTCTGCTTCTGGATGGCGGCGCAGGGAGCGTCCGACCAGGCCATTCCCGCCTGTAAGAAAAATATGCATATTTGCGCTTTAGGTCTTCACGTCACTGGAAGAGGCTATTGTTTCATTGTCTATGGTGGTGACCAGCGCACCGGCTTCTTTCTCTGGTACAGGCGTATCTTGCGGTTGTTCAGTTAAAGATTCTTCTTGTTCAATCAGATGAGGCGACGGGGCCTGAAAGGCTGCGGCCAAGAGCCAGCGGCGGGATTCTTCCGCGTCAGCGTTTCCTTCTTCCTCCAGCCGCGCCATCAGTCGACAAAAGCGGGCAGGCGGGCTTGCCGGGTCGTCCAGGTCGCTTTCCAGGCTGGAGAGAAGATGGCGGGCCCGGCCCCAGATTTGGGCATCAAGCGATTCCTCGGCCAATAAATAGCGGCTTTCCAGATGATCGGGATTATCGGCAATCAGCTTTTCCATGCGGCGCAGTTTTTCAAGCTGGCCTTCATTCTTCGGGCCAAGTTTTTGATAAAGAGCGGCGATTTCAGGGGCCGGGCGATGACGCCAGCAGGCGCGCAATATCCGTTGAGCCTTGCCGGTTTGCCCGTTATCCTGATGAATTTGCGCGGTGAGAATAGCGGCAGCAGCATGGCCCGGGTCCAGCTGCAAGGCCTTTGCAGCCAGCCGCAGTGAATCAGACTTTGAGCCATTGGCGCGGGCTTTCAAGGCCTGATGATAATGGATATCGGCAAGGTTCCATGTCGGGTCATCGCTTGCTTGCGAAGGGAGTGGAGCGGGTTTGCGGGATTTCTTGCCCGGCTGCGCTTTGCGCAGATAGGTTTCTGCCTGATCCCAGTCCTCTTGCTCGGTCGCATCAGCGATTAAATGATGAAGGGCCCGGGGATCAGAAGGAGACAGGGCAACAATCTCGCGGGCAATTTCACGCTGACGCATCGGGGTGTCATTGGCTTCGGCCAGCCGTAATTGTCCATGCAGACCCGGCAAACGGGTTTTGTCTTTCTGGGCAAGATCAGAGAAGAACCGGTCGGCGGCTTTGTGATCGCCTGAAAGTTGTGCCGCTTGTGCTGCCAAAAGCTGAACGCCTGGCTGTTTGCCCAAAAGCCGTTCAGCCAGATCAGCCTGGCGGCGGGCTTGTCCGCCATCGCCAGTTGCGGCGGCTAACAAGCCTTGTTGCAAAGCATGATAGCCATTGTCCAGTTTCCGCCGTTGGCGATTTTGCGCCCATACGCGCGGCCTTTCGCTGATATAGGTCCATAAGGTCGCAAATTTCCAGACAATCAGGATCAAAAGGCCAAGCACGATAACCGCAAGGGCGGTTGGAAACTGGGCTTGCCAGCCGTACCAGTCTATGCGGATGACGCCGGGATTGCGGACCAGCCAGGCCGTAATCAGGCCAATGACTCCAAGTTTGATCAGCCAACCAACAAGCCGTCTGGACATCAGCGATCCGCCCCTTTTGTATTGCCTGCGTTATTGATCTTCACGGCTTCGGCTATTTCCTGGCGCAACTGGTCAAGCGCGGCCTTGGAAAGTAACCATTTATTGGCTTGCACCAGCCAGTCAGACAAAATCTGACTTTGCGACTCATAGGGGCTGAGAATGGAAACCGCTTCTGCAATATCGGGGGAACTATGTGCTGCGCCAGCCTCGGGGCCTGATCGGGTGAGCAAAGCCAGCGCCCTTTCTGCACGGATAACCGGATTTTCAAGCTCGTCCGCTTTGCGCAAATGCACGGTGGCTTGCAGGTTTGAAAGACCCTGCCGCCACCAGCTTGCCTGGGCAGGCGTGGCAAGATCAGCTTCAATCCGGGCAATATGCCGGGCAAAATTTCCGGCAAGTCGCCAAGCTGTGATCCCGCCTTTTTCATAGGGCCGCAAAGCCGTGATGGCGTCCTGGATATTTTGATGATTGTCGGTCGAGCGGGCAAGCTGGTCAAGGCCAGCTTTCAGGCTTTGACCTCTTTGGTGATTCTGCTCAAGGGCGGTCAGTTGAACGGTTGCGCCAACAATCGTTGTAATATGATTGATGCGATCATTCATGCCTTGAAGTGCTGGTTGGCTGATTTCCGGGATTGGTTGCGGGGCTGGCTGCGGGATAGGTTGTGGGACTGGTTGTGGCGCATTTGCAAGATCAGCCACATCCTGTTCAAGCTGCGCCAGCTGTTGGGTCAGTTCTGTGATCTCCGCCCTATTTGAGGGAACAGGCTCATTTAAAGAAGGAGGTTGCTGGCTGGCTTCTTCAATCTGTTGCTCAAGCCGGGTCACCCGTTCTGAAAGCCTGGAAAGCTGCGCAATCATTGCCGCCATTTCTGCCTGATTTTCATCTGTCTGATCCACATCGGCTTGATAGAGTTCTGGCGTTGCAATGCCCGTCAAGGGACCAACAACCGCAACCCAGCGGGCTTGCCACCAGGGAAAACTTAACAGCCCGATGATCGCAATCAGGGCCAGGATAAAGGTCCAAGGGAAAGGCCGCGCTGTCCCGGTTTCTTCCTTATCAAGTATATCGTCATCTGGTCCATCTTCTGCTGGAGACTCTTCTTTCTTTTTATCGGATACAGGGTCCTTCATCGATTCTGCCTTATCATTTATCTTTGAATATTTCCCGTAAAACCACCATCATTTCTGTGGTTGATGGCTGCAACGCAGTTTTTATTGACTGAAAGACCTTTGTGTCCAGCCGGGCTGCGATAGCAGGACTTATACAAACCGCAAAAGGAATCGACAAGGCTGGCATCTTATGGGCCAGTTCAGAAAATACGGCTGCCTGGCGTGGGGAGAAAAAGGTGATGGCGTTAATCCCCCTGGCTCGCCAGGTTTTTTTAACCAGCGGCGAGAGGGTTTTGCGGTAAAGGCTGCGATAGACGGGATATCCCTGATAGGTGAGGTCGGCTTCTGTCATTAGCCGTTCGGTCATCCCGGCGACACCCTGGGCGCAAGGATGAAGGACAGGCCCGGCAATTTTTTCTTTGCCCATAAAAGCGATGAGTTCGCGGGCCCCGCCTGCTTCCATCGGGCAGAATATGTCTGGAAATCCTGCCGCACGGGCATGGGCTGCGCTGGCTTGCCCGACACAATAGACTGGTTGCGCGGTTTGCCTGATTTCGCGGGCAGTCAAGAGTCGGGTCAAGGCGCGGACCCCGTTGGCCGAGGTAATCATGATGGTTTTTGACCGGGCAAGAGCTTCCCGCAGGTGCTGGCGTTCGTTTGGGTTTTTGTCCAGAAAGCGCACCTGCGCCAACGGCATTTGCAGGGGGGAAAAGCCTTCTTTTTGGAGGAGAGCGGCAAAATCCTGTGCATCAAGCCGGGGGCGGGTAATCAGGATAACCGGGCCAGATGAGTCTGGTTGCAGCATGGGTTTTGCCTTGAAACTCAAGCGGGAAGCTTTGAACAGCCAAGCTGGTCCAGAATGTCTTGTGCGGCTGTCCGCCCAAGCAAAAGAGAGTCTGTTTTCGGGCCAGAGCGGGTGACATGCAGGAGTCTGCCGTCAGGTGCTTCATAACAGCCGCGAAAAAAGATGGTCTGTTTTTCTTGCAAGAGGGCATAGCCCGCTATCGGGCTTCGGCAGGACCCGTCAAGTGTGACCAGAAACTGGCGTTCAGCATCGCTGCAAAGAGTCGTTTCTGGATCATTGACGCTGGCCAGTAAATCTTGAAGAGAATCAGGGGCATCCGAACGTATTGTCACCGCGATCACGCCTTGCCCGACAGCAGGTAAAAAGGTTTCTGCCGGGAGGATATGATAAGACTGCTGATCAAACCCCATGCGCTTTAACCCGGCAACTGCCAGCAGGGTTGCATCAATTTTTCCATCCCGGACGGCAGAAAGCCGGGTTTCAATATTTCCGCGCAGCAAGGTAAAGCGCAAATCCGGGCGCAACGCGCGCAGCAAGGCCTGTCGGCGCACTGAAGATGTCCCGATCAAGGCCCCTTGTTTAAGTTGATCAAGCCCGCCGGTTTTACCAGAAATTAACGCATCATGCGGGTCTTCGCGCGGCAGGACGGCCCCGATTATTATGCCGTCGGGCAAGGTGCTTTCCAAATCTTTCAAGGAATGGACCGCCAGATCAATATCTTTGTCCAGCAAGGCCTGATCAAGTTCCTTGCTGAACAGCCCCTTGCCGCCAATATCTGCCAGACTGCGGTCCTGAATTTGGTCACCCCGGCTGGTGATGGCTTTCACCTCAATCGACAAAAGATTGCCGCTGGCCTGTTGAAGCTGCTCAATCGCCAGCTGTGTCTGGGCTTGCGCCAGCGCAGAGGCCCGGGTTCCAACCACCAGCTTGCTAGTCACCACTTTGCGGGCTTTCATTTATATCTGGCAGCAGTTTGCCGGGATTCATGATATTTTGCGGATCCAGAGTCTGTTTGATCTTCTGCATCAGGGCCAGTGCAACCGGGTCTTTATAGTTTCGCATCCAGTCACGCTTTACCTGTCCAACCCCGTGTTCGGCGGCAAAAGACCCGCCGAATGACAGGGCGGTCTCGACGGCTGTTTGGGCCAAAGCCGGGCGACAGGACTGAAATTTTTTTTCCGACATGCCCTGCGGCGGCAACAGGTTATAATGCCAGTTTCCGTCCCCGAAATGGCCAAAAGCAATAATGCGCAGACCTGGCAGAATTTTTTCAAGCCGTGGGGCTGCTTCAAGATGGTAATCAATCACGGCATTCAAGGGGACAGAAATATCCTGTTTGACGGCAATGCCTTCTTTTTTCTCGGCAGCCGGAATCGCGTCGCGCAAGGCCCAAAAGCTCTGGCGTTGCTGGTCATTGGCACTCAAGGTGGCATCGCTAATCAAATCATCCTCCAGAGCCTTGGCCAGAAAATCTGTCAGGCGTGCAGCAAGATCATCGGTTTCAGGGGTTGCGCCGCCAAGCTCGATCAGGACAATCCATGGATGCTCTGCGGCCATCGGGATCATCATTTCTTTCATATGAGTCTTCACAAGATCAAGCGCCGCAGCCGACATGACTTCAAAGGCTTCAAGATACAGCCCCAGTTCTTCGCTGGCCCGGGCAAAGAGCGGCTTGATGTTTAAAATATCCTCAATCGCCAGCAGAGCAGCTGAATGCGCTTTTACCGGCGGGAACAGCCGCAGGCTGGCTGCCGTAATCAGGCCCAATGTCCCTTCGGAGCCGATAAATAAATGTTTAAGGTCATAGCCGCTATTATCTTTGCGCAAACCATTCAGACTGGAAAATACGCTGCCATCTGGCAGGACAGCCTCGATCCCCAAGGTCAGATCGCGGCAATTCCCGTAACGCAGAACATGCACCCCGCCTGCGTTAGAGGCCAGATTGCCGCCAATCATGCAGCTTGCCTGCGATCCAAGACTCAGCGGGAAGTGCCGGTCAACCGATACGGCGGCCTCTTGTATCGAAGAGAGAATACAGCCTGCCTCGGCAATAAGAAATCCAGCCTCGGCATCAATCGTGCGGAGTCTGTTCATTCTGTCCATCCGCACCAGCAAAGAATCTTTTTGCGGAATAGAACCGGCGACCCGCCCGGTGTTGCCGCCTTGCGGGACTATCGGCACCCTGCGGGACTGACAGATTTTGACAATTTCAACTGTTTCTTGAAGTGTAGAAGGCCGGGCAACCGCCAGCGCATGGCCTTCAAACTCGGCGCGCGAATCAATCAACCAGGCAGGATAATCAGCAGGCTCAAGCCAATGTGCTCCAGCCTCCGGCGCAATCACGCCGCTTGCCCCCAGTTGCGCAGTTAACTCCTCAATCAGACCCGGCAATCTACTCGATCACGGTCAAATTGTTGCGCTTGGCATATACCTCTACGGCTTTTTTCAGACCAGAAACGGCCTCTCGATCCTTCTCGGTGCCCAGGTCTCTATGCATCGTGCGAAAAATCTCCGACATCGCATCAACATGAGTCTGGCAAAGCACCCGCGCCGTCTCGTCAACGCTGCTCGCGCTCTCAATCATCTCAAGAAAACGACACAAAGACGTCGCAATCTCGCTCACCAGCGGAAAGCCAAAACTCCCCGCCTGACCCCGCAAATCATGCGCCATATGATAAATCTTCGGAAGAAGCTGCTTCGTATCCGTCGGATGTGGAACATTGTCATTCAAAATCGAATGCATCAATGTCATCTCCTTGCGCGCCCAGGCCGGATACTCATTGCTGATAACCGCAACCCGCTTCTCAATCGCTGCAAGCGTTGCCTCGCTCAGGTCTCCTCCTCCCGACACCCGATCCTTCAGGCGACGTGAGGGGCTAATATTCTCAACCACGTTGCGCTGTGACATCATACACTCCTCAAAATACTTAATGCCTAAAATGGCGTTGCCCGGTAAAAACCATCACAGCACCAGCTTCATCACTTGCCGCAATGACTTCATTGTCTCGCAAGCTACCCCCAGGCTGAATAAAGCCTAAACAGCCCCCTTTTGCAAGCACTTCTACACCATCCGCAAAAGGAAAAAACGCATCAGAGGCCGAAACAAGCATTTTATGTGACTGTTTAGTGACGATTTCGCCATTATCCGGGTGAGCAAGCACAGCATTGGCTTTGGATAAAGCAATGCGTGCGGATTCAACCCGGCTGCTTTGTCCAGGCCCGATTCCAAGCGTCATTCCGTCTCTTGCCAGCACGATAGCATTGGATTTTACATGTTTCGCCACCTTCCAGGCAAAGAGCATATCGCTGATTTCCTGGCTATCTGGCTGGCGGGTAGTTACACATTGCAAGTCATCGACTGTCACCTGCTGAAAATCTGCTTGTTGAATGAGCATTCCCCCGTTGGAGAGCGAGCGATAATCGATTCCATTCTGATTTTTATGATTTTGATAGTTGGCTAGCGGGTCGGCTTTTAACGCCCGCAGGTTTGGTTTCTGGGCGAGGATGTCAAGAGCCTCCGGCGTATAGTCGGGGGCAATCAGGACTTCGAGAAACAGGGTCTGCAGCTGCTTTGCAAGCGTAGCCCCAATCGGTCGATTGACAACCACGACACCCCCGAAGGCCGAGACCGGATCGCAGGCAAGGGCCCTTTTCCAGGCATAAAGCAGCCCGCTGTCAGGGTCTTTGGCTTGTGCTTTTTCAGGAGGACAGATAGCAACCCCGCAAGGGTTGGCATGTTTGATGATGACAACGGCTGGTGGATTATCCTGCAGGCTGAGTTCTCCGGCCAGCAGATAGCCTGCTTCAGCATCATTATAATTATTATAGGATAAAGGCTTTCCTTGAAGCTGCGTGGCATCGACAAGTCCATGCTTGGAGGTTGAATCGAACGAATAGAGTGCGGCGGCTTGCTGTGGATTTTCACCGTAACGTAGGGTTTTAACCCGCTTGAGATTTAAGGTTATATTTTCTGGTGTTGATTCTTTTTCCCCATCGGTTTTTTCATATTTCGTTTCCATCCAGTTGGTAATGGCCTGATCGTAGGCAGAGGTGACGGCAAAAGCTGCAACGGCAAATTGCCGAAGCAGCGCGGCTGGCAAGGCACCGTTATGTGTCTCCAGCGCGTCAATCAAGGCGCCATATTGCGCAGGCGATGTGACCACGGCGACAAACGCATGATTTTTGGCGGCTGCCCGGATCAAGGCAGGCCCGCCGATATCAATATTTTCAATACAGGTTTCAAGATCATCGGTTTTCGCGATGGTTTCGCTAAAGGGATAAAGATTGACCACCAGCAAATCAATCGGCTGGATATGATGATCTTGCATGGCTTTTTGATGGGCGGGGGCGTTGCGTTTGCCTAAAATTCCGCCATGCACCAGCGGATGGAGGGTCTTGACCCGCCCGTCCATAATTTCTGGAAAGCCGGTATAGTCTGAAATATCGGTCACCTCCAGGTCAGCCGCACGCAGGGCCTGTGCCGAACCGCCAGTTGACAGAATATGTACCCCGTGTTTGGCAAGGGCTTGCCCTAATCGGTCAAGATCGGTCTTGTCGCTGACTGACAGCAGCGCGGTTTTGATGGGAACAAGAGAGTCTTTATTCATGTTTAATCTGTTCACGAGAAATTCTTAATCTGTTATACGTCAACGAACTTATACGCAGTGTGCGGGGATATGTCACAAAAAACTTATGTTCTCTATATAAGGTGTATTGATGAAGAAAATCTGGGCGTTGGGATTGATGAGCGGCACCTCGCTTGATGGCATCGACGGGGCCTATGTTCAAACCGATGGCGTTGAAATCTATACCTTTGGGCCGGTTTTGCATCATGTTTATCCAAAAACCTTTCGCCAAAAGCTTGCGGCTTCATTTGGCGCGCGGGTGCTTGATCCGGCATTATCTGCACTTGAACAGGAATTGACCGACCGCCACAACCAGCTTTGTCAGGAATTGATCGAAAAAGCCGGATTCAAGCCTGATGTGATCGGCTTTCACGGCCAGACCATCACCCATGACCCGGCTGGTCAATTCAGCTGGCAGCTTGGCGGTTGGAGGCAGCTTGCCCGGCAAACCGGCGTGACAGTTGTTGGCGATTTTCGCCGCCGGGATATTGAGGCCGGGGGGCAGGGGGCACCGCTGGCCCCGGTTTTTCATACGGCTCTATCCCGCGCGGCAAAAGGCAACAATATAGATGGATTTTTGAATATTGGTGGCATATCAAACCTGACCGTGGTTTCCGGCACAGAGGATTCTGTTTTGGCCTTTGATTGTGGTCCGGGAAATGGATGGATTGATGACTGGGTCAAGGCGCATAAAGATCAAACCGCTGACTGGGATGGACAATTTGCCCGCCGGGGAAAAATTGACTCGTCTCTGGTTGAAGCCTGGCTGCAACAGCCATTCTTTTCAGCCCCTTGGCCAAAATCACTGGACCGGCTTGATCTGGCTACGCCGGGGCTGGAGAAGCTTTCTCTGGTTGACGGGGCAGCCAGCCTGACAGCTTTCAGCGCACAGTCTGTGGCACTGGCGTTTGATCAGCTTCGCACCGGGGATAACCCCGTGCCGGATCATTTATGGGTCACAGGCGGTGGACGGCATAATCCGGTTTTGATGGAACAGCTTACCCGTTTGATTCCCTGCTCTGTGCAGCCGATTGAAAATCTGAATCTTGAAGGACTCAAGCTGGATGGCGATTTTATTGAAGCTCAGGCCTTTGCCTATATGGCGGTGCGTCGCCTTTATGATCTCGCTTCAAGTTTTCCTGGCACAACCGGTGTCACAAAGCCAGTCATTGCCGGGGATATTTTTATGCCACCGGATGCTTAAATTGCGGGAAGTTTGTCCTGATCTGTGTGGCCAAAGCCTGACATTGCTTATCCCCCTGATTATTCACAAGCTCTGGTCGATAGCGACGTTGAAAGGCCGCAATGCGATGGTCGGCTTCCGGATTATATCCAATGTCACCTAGAAGCTGAAAAAAGACGGAATCATCAAATACTGGCAGTTGGTCTGGTATAGGGGAGGGGAAAAACCCGATCCCGGCCTGTGCCAGTTGACTCCAGGGGAAATGCACACCCGGATCATATTTACGGTCCGGCGCGATATCACTATGGGAAAGAATAGCCGCCGGATGAAGCCCCCGGCGGGTTTGAATGTCCCGGCAAAGGTCGATCAGAGCCGTGATCTGGTCTTCGGGGAAAGAATCCCCCGGCATATTTTGAAGCTCGATCCCGATTGACAGGCTGTTGAGATTGCTTTGCCCCTGCCACCAGGACACCCCCGCATGCCAGGCCCGGTCGGTTTCATCAACCAGATTGAAAATTGCCCCTTTTTCATCAATCAGATAATGGGCACTGACTTGTGAATCGGGGTCACATAACCGATCAAGCGAATCCTGCGCATGGATCATCTCGGTGGCATGAAAAACCAGCCAACACGGCTGCACCGGCTGTGAACCGACAAGACGCTGGTTGAAATTGGGGGATTTGCGGCGGTGGATTGTTTGCAAATTTTCCCCTATTTGGCACCGGTATGCTGGGCCTTGATCCGGTCAAAAGCGGCATTGATCTGCCCCAGTTTCTCGTTTGCCAGATCAATAAACTCCTGCGGCAGGCCCTGGGCAATCAGACGATCCGGGTGCTGGTTTTGCACCAGCTTGCGATGAGCGGCCTTGATCGTGGCAAAATCATCGCCCGGATTGACACCAAGCATCTGGTAATCGGCATCAGAAACCGGCTGCTGCTGCGCACGCTGGCTGGAATAGCCGCTTTTTGCATAATCACCAGACTCAAAATTATTGAGGGCCGTAATCCGGGCAAATCCGGCAGCATCAATATTGAAAATATCGGCAACAGTCTCCAGAAACTCTAATTCATGGGGATGGATTTTGTTGTCGGCCTTGGCAATTTCTGCCAGACACCAGAGCAATTCCTCCAGAACCTCCGGTGAATCAGCAAATAAATCGGCAACTTGCTTGGCATAGGGCTCAAAGCCGGTCGGGTCTTTCTTGGCCTGATTGAAAAGACGCCGCACATTGCCAATTTCAGAAGACGGGACTTTGAAAACCCGTTGAAAAGCCGTGATCTCATCAGGGGTGACTTGCCCGTCCGCCTTGGCCATCTTTGCCCCCAGAACCACCACGGCGATGGTAAAGGTGATCGATTTTTGAGCCTCTTTATAGCCTTGCGTGTCCTGATAGGGCGATTTTTCAAAGCTGTTGCCCCAGTCAGAAGACTGGCTATTGACCTTGCGGTCAACAAAATGCCCGCCAATCGCCCCGACCAGAAGTCCCAATGGCCCCCCAACCACAAAACCGGCAGTTGCCCCGATAATTTTCCCCCAAATTGTCATCTTTTATCCTCTAAAATAGTTTTGGCGGCTTCACAATCCTGGCTGATTTGTGCTTTCAAAGCCGCAAGGTCGCTAAAGGCCTGTTCGGGGCGAATACGCTCGATCAGTTCTATTTGAAGCTGTTGATCATATAGGGTCCCGGAAAAATCCAGCAAATGGGCCTCAAAACAAGGGGCGTTATCGCCTTGCAGGGTTGGTTTTATCCCGTAATTGACAGCAGCTGGCCAGCAGGTGCCATTTTCAAGATAAACCCGCGCCGCATAAACCCCGAACGCAGGCGGCAAGGCATCACCCAGATCAATATTGGCAGTTGGAAAGCCCAATGTCCGGCCAAGCTGACGGCCTTTGACCACAAGCCCGGCAATCAGATAATGCCGTCCAAGCAGGTTGTTGGCAGTGATTATGTCTCCGGCCCTGATTTTTTCGCGAATCGTCGAAGAAGCATAGATCACTTGCTCTTGCGTTTCGCTGGCTGGCGGGTCGGATTTCGCAAACACCGGCGGGATGCACTGCACCTCAAGCTCCGGGATGGCTTTTAACAGGTCAACCGAGCCCTCCCGGCCTTTGCCAAAGCGAAAATCCGGCCCGCAGACGACAGCCCGCAATCCTAGAGAATTGATCAGCCAGTCTTCGATAAATGAATGGGCAGACAGGCTTGCCAGATCATGGTTAAAGGTCAGGGTGACCAGTCCATCCACGCCGGTGCGGGCAATAAACCCGGCTTTTAAAGGCGGCGGGGTCAGCCGAAAATTCGGTGACTCTCGTCCGAAAAAAGCCCGCGGGTGCGGCTCAAAGCTAAGGGCAATCGCCGGGCAAGGGCTGGAAGCAGTGGATAATTCCAGGGCAAGCGTGCGGGCTGTCGATAAAATTGCCTGATGGCCGGGATGCACCCCGTCAAAATTGCCCAACGCAGCTACGCCGCCATAAAGATCGTCAGCAATCCCGGGCGAAGGGGATGGCGTAGATAATGGTGGGGCAGGTAAGGGCAGGGCGTTTTGTCCTTTATATTCTTTCGTAAAAACAAAAGAATAGGCAGGATACGGCTTGTCGCCTTGTGCGGCTTCTTGCACCCGTCCCCTCCTGATTTGATTGCTGGCGCGTCAGCTGGCTTGTTAGCTGGTTTGGGCAGCAGATAACCGCTGTTCTTCTTCTTTGCGCGAGCGCACCATCATCTTGGCCTCGCCATCGCAAACCAGCTTGTCTCCAACCGAAGCCGTCGTCCGGCAGATAATGCGCTTGCGACTTGGCACAATCTCGGTGATGATCGCCTCGGCCTTCACGGTGTCTCCAGCATAAACCGGTGCGCGGAAATTCAAAGACTGACTAATGTAAATACACCCCGGCCCCGGCATCTTCATCCCCAAAACCGTCGAAATCAGACTAGACGTCAGCATGCCATGCGCAATCCGGCCCTTGAACATCGTATTGCGGGCAAAATCCTCGTTCACATGCACAGGATTCATGTCTCCGGTCACGCCAGAAAACATGACAATATCAGCCTCGGTAATCGTTTTGGCAAAAATAGCCTGCATCCCGACAGTTAAATCTTCGATAAAATAACCATTGAGGTCTGCGTGTAACATTGAAGCATCCATGGGTTTATGACTCCTTAATTTCTGTCATTGGACTTTTTGTCATGGTCCCCCCATAGGCTCTTTACGAAGCAAGAGACGGGCCTTGTCAAGCACTCTGTCAGGGGTGAGATCAGAAAAAACCTGGTCGGCCTGCATCCAGAGGCTGTTTTCGCCTAATGCCGCATGGCAAAATGGCGTGCTATCAGGTTTGAAAAGGGTTAGCGCGGGGATTGAAAGCGCTGCAGCAAGATGGGAACAAGCCGAATCATTGCCAATTACAAGCCGTGAATTGGCAATCAGGGTGGCGAGTTGGGATAAGTCTGTGCATCCGATTTGATTATTGCTTCCGGGCCAGTATTTTAGAATGGGGGCAGCGGTATCCTGATCAGATGTGCTGCCGACAAGGGTGATGTTATAGCCCTCTTTGCCAAGTTTTTCTGCCAGCTGCCCAAATAAAGGGGCGGGCCATCGTTTATCCTTGCGCGTGGGGGAGGAGCCAGGAGCCAGAATAACAGAGGCCAGGATTATAGATTTAGACTGTTCAGAGATGTCTTTGGAAAGAGGTTGCGACAGCCAGTCCATCTGATGCGCAATATCGGGAATATCGGTGATTCCAAGCGGGTGCAGCTGGCGGCGAAACCAGTTTACAGCATGAACAGAATTTTCTGTCTTTTCGGTATGATCAAGGGGCGGGGTATAATAGGCAGAACCTTTTACCGACCCGCACCAGGGAATTTTATACATGCGCAATAACCGGAAAAGCTGGCGGCTGGCCCCGTTATTTTGCAGATCAATAATCAGGTCCGGCTTTTCTGCCACAATCTGCCTTGCCAGCACAAAAAGCGACAGGGAGAAACGATGGGGACGTTCAACGGCGATAGTCTCTGCGATCCAGGGGCAGGTCTGTAGTAAGGGCGTGAAGAGGGGGGCTGTTATGATTTTTCGCTGAGCCTCGGGAAAGCGGGCAGCGATGGCTTCCAGCACGGGAAAGGTCTGAATCAGGTCCCCAAGTGCGCCGAATTTTAGAATAAGGATGGTTTTCATAAACTTATGCGCCCAATATTAAAAAAGGGCAGAAATAAAGCGAGAAATGATGATTGCGCTTAAACAATCAAGGAACTGCCTGACATATCCGCAGGTTTTTCAATTCCCAGCATATCCAGAAGAGTCGGGGCCAAATCGGCAAGTGTGCCATCGCGTATTGTCAAACCGTCGCAGCCCGCAAGTAAAAACGGCACTTTTGAAAGCGTATGCGCGGTATGCGGCTCGCCGGTTTCCGGGTCTTCCATCAGATCGGCATTGCCGTGATCGGCCGTGATCAAAAGCGCACCACCACGCGCAAGAACCACCGGCACCAAACGGGAAAGACAGTGATCAACGGTTTCAACCGCTTTAATTGCTGCCGACATTTTCCCGCAATGCCCGACCATATCGGGATTGGCATAATTGACGATAATCACATCCGGGCAATTTTCGTTGATTGCTTCCAGAAGCTGGTCGGTCAGCGATTCAGCCGACATTTCAGGTTTCAGGTCATAGGTCTCAACCTTGGGGGAGGGCACCAGAATACGTTCTTCCCCGGCAAAGGGTTCTTCACGCCCGCCATTAAAGAAATAGGTGACATGGGCATATTTTTCAGTTTCGGCAATCCGCAACTGGCGCAGCCCGGCCCGCGAGATGGTTTCCGCAAAAGTATCTTGCGGGATTTGCGGCGGAAAAAGTACCTGCGTATAAGGGGCCAGCGAATCCTCATAAAGCCCGATGGTCAGGCAAGGTGAAAACCCGGGTCCATCAGCATATAATTCCCCGCGCTTGAATAGCTGAAAATCCGGATCAATGAGGGCATGGGTGATTTGCCGGGCGCGATCTGCCCGAAAATTGGTGATGAGAAAACCGTCTCCCTTGCGCATTTCGTGCGGGTTGGAGTGTCCCGCTTGCGTCTGTTCTGGCGTGATCACGGTTGGCGGGACAAATTCATCATCCTTTCCATCCGCATAGGCCTGTGAAAGGGCTGTTTGCCAGTCCGGCGCATAAACTGCTGCGTGACCGTTCACCATGGCCCTGAAAGCCACCTCGGTGCGCGCCCAGCGTTGATCGCGATCCATGGCATAGAAACGACCGGTTACACTGGCCAACGTCGGATGGTTGGCGGCTTCAAGGAAGTCCTGCATAAAACCGCCGGCACTACGCGGTGCGGTGTCGCGCCCGTCCAGCCAGGCATGGACAAGCACGGGGACTCCTTTTTCTGCAAACCATTTGGCCAGCCAGGCCATATGGTTCTGGTGAGAATGGACGCCGCCGGGTGACACCAGCCCCATAAGATGAAGCCGTCCACCTGTTGCCAAAAGTGAATCGGCTGCTGCATTGAGTTTGTCAGAGCGCGCAAGCTCCCCGGTTTCGATGGCATGATCAATGCGCGGCAAGTCCTGGCGCATAATTCGTCCAGCCCCGATACACATATGGCCGACTTCTGAATTGCCCATCTGCCCATCAGGAAGGCCGACATGTTTTCCACAGGCTTCAAGCAAGGAAAGCGGCCATTTTTCACGCAATCCCAGCCAAAAGGGCGTGTTGGCGGCAGCGACGGCGTTGGCTTTTGTTTCTGTGCGCTCTCCCCAGCCATCCATGATACAGAGAACCAGCGGCTGTTTTGCAGGAGAAGCGAGCGTCATGGGCATATTTATGCGCTATTATACCAGAGGAGCGGCCACCAATATGGCTTGATCGAGTTCTTCAAGCTGGTTAGCCCGGATGACGGAGCGAATCAAGTCAAGGTAGGTTTCACGTTTTTCGGAATAGCGGCTGAGACCCGGCAGCAAGGAGGCAGCATGGAGTTTCTGGCCTTGTGCGCGTAGTTCGGCACGGTCGGTGCGAAATTCTTCGTAGGCCCAATGGGTATTCAAATTATGGATATAGGATTTGACGGCATCAAGCGGGGTGTCAAAGCTACGTATTTTGTGGGTTTTGCCTTCTTCGCGGTCTTCGGGGACAATGCCCGGTTTGCGCCAGGTCCATTGTCCGAACAGGGCATTGCCGGTTCTGGCAAAGCGTGAGCGGCCCCAGGCACTTTCAATCGCGCCTTGCGCCAGAGCCAGGGAGGGCGGGATGATGTCCACCCGGCGGCTAAATTCTTCCCAGTCTCCAGTTTCAACGCCGTAGTGATCAAAAATCTGGTCAAGGAATAATTGATCTTTTTCAGACAGAGACTCCCCGACCTGCTGGCGTTGAGCCAGCGAAAGCGCGCGGACCCGGGTATGCGCTATTTCTTCGTTGACCATCAGGACCAGCGGCAACAGGGCTTCCAGAAAAATCTGCTTGCGGGCCTGGGTATCTTCGGTTTCGTAAAGACGGTTGGGCAGACGGTCTATGATCTGGCGCGGCACGGCAATTTGCCCGGCGCGCACGGCCGCCAGTTGATAGCTGGCTGTTCCAGATACGGGTGGCGCGCTGGATATCTTTAGAAAAGCCGAAGTCTGATTGGCTTTTCCATCTTCTGATTGATTTCCATCAAGTCCAATAGACGTGTGAACAGTCAGTGAAGACGAAATTCCCCATATCAGCAATAGAACTATGCCGACTGCCCCGATAAAAATTGACCCAAATGATAATGGGGTGGGTCCCCCGATTTTTGTTATTTGCATTTCCTGCCC
The DNA here is from genome assembly GCA_965229605.1 of Alphaproteobacteria bacterium. GTDB lineage: Bacteria > Pseudomonadota > Alphaproteobacteria > CBDDJK01 > CBDDJK01. The sequence continues at coordinate 806,404 of OZ245892.1, forward strand.
CCAGAAATTGCGTGTACACAAATTGCGTGCAAAAAATGTTCGTAAAAAACGAACTGTAAAAAATTACCTGTGAAACCGACAGATCAAGTTGAACGCGTAAATCAAAGCTGATCAAATAATCTCGCCTAAAATAGCGAGTCAGCGTCTGTCTATGGTCCTGAACTATCGCGCGTTTTTTCACGCCCAGCGGTCACTCAAATATTTTAGTGACTTCATATCGGACCGTTTTCACTGAAAAATATATAAACCTGTTCGCGGATTTTGCAAGAGCAAGCTATCCCCTTTCCTTTATGGTCATGCTTGCACCACGCTGTTTATCTGTTAATTGATGAGTTCTGATTGTTTTCGGGAGCCTATAATAGATGATTCTGCGCCGTGTCCTTAAATTTTTTGGATTATTTGTATCGGCTATCCTGCTGTTGCTGGTTGGGGTGGTTGTCTATGCGCTGAATACGGATTTTTCTTCATGGCGGGGGCGTATTGCGGATTATCTGTCTGACGAGTTGGCGCGTCCGGTGACGATTGACGAGGTCCGTTTACAGCTTGGTACGCTGACCGATTTTCATATTGCCGGGCTGAGAGTTGCGGAAGGTGGTTCTTCCAAGGCTGGTTCTGATCGCAGTCATGATCTGCAACGTCTTGAGCTTGGGGTTTTTAGCGGTCGTTTACGTCTTTTGCCGCTTTTGATAGACCAGCGGCTGGAGGTTGATCGCTTGCGGCTGGAGGGGTTGGACATCGCGCTGGAGAGCAGCACCCTTAATCAGAAATCCCGCCAAAGTCAGCCGGTTCAGTCAGACAACAGGCAAGATAGCGAGGACAGGCGTGCCGATAGTCCTGGAGGCATAAGCGGTTTTGCTTTTCCGATTGTGCGGGATATGCAGCTTTCAGATATCCAGGTTTCCATTAGCCCTGAAACTGGTGGCGCAAAACCGGTTCTGGTTTATTTGCGCGAAGGCACTTTGTCGGCTCCTGACCCGGCAGCCCCGATGCGGCTTTCCTTGCAAGGTGAAGCCGATGGCCATCCGGTTTCGGTGGAGGGCAGCCTCGGTGCGCTGGAGGCGATGATGGACCCTGATCAAAGCTGGCCGATTGCGATTGACGGGTCACTGGGGCCAGCCTTGCTTGATATAAAGGGCATGATTGGCGACCCGCTTGCTTTGAAAGATATTGATATCAAGGCCAGGGTGGAGGGACAAGAGCTCGCTGACCTTGCGCGGATTGGCGGCTATGGCGGCTTGCCGGAATTTGGGCCTTATCGGCTTGTTGGGCGCATTTTTGGCCCCGATCAAGAAGGCCTGGCCGTGGATGATCTGGACATCCGGCTTGGCCGGGATGATGGGTTGGTGGCTGAACTCAGTGGCTCTGTCGGGCGGTTGCAGAATTTGGCAAATCTTGCGCTTGGCTTTTCGTTTGAGGCGATTGATCCGGCCCTGCTTGCCACTCTTCAGCAAAAACTGCCGCAGTCGATTCCCCAGCTGCGTGACAGCGCAATCCTGGATATTCCACCCGTTCCAGAGCCTTTTTTGATTGCCGGGCAGCTTGCCGGGACAAGTCCATTGACGCTATCGGCACAGGCGTTAGACCTGCGCTATGGCAAGCCGGATGCGCCGATGTTGCGCGTGAGTGGACAGGTTGGACGGCTTTTTCCACCTCGCGAGATTGACCTTGCCCCGGTGATTGATCTGCGCTCTGCCAGCCAGCTAGCCCCAACCCTTAAAGCCTATGTGCCGGGCCTGTCCCTGCCAGCCGGGGTGGAAAACGTGCCGCCGCTTACCCTCAAAGCCCGGGTGCAGGGGGACTTCCCCGGAAAGATACGGGTTGATGATATTGATTTTCGCCAGGATGTTTCTGATATCAGCGGATCGCTGGAGGCCGATATAAGTGCTGTCAATCTGGCGGTTGGCGGGCCAGAGATCACCGTAGAACTTGCCTCCAACCTGCTGGATTTTTCCTGGGCAGAAGCTTTTGTTCAAAAGGGGCCGAAGGAAACCACTCAATCGACAGGGCAACAAAACGCCGTATCTAACCAAGAGCCTGCTGACAAAACCTCAAAACAAACCGATACAGACAATCCTTTTGACTTTCTGCAAGACCAGACTTTATCGCTGGACTGGACGATTGACCGGGTTGCTTATGACCAGATTGCCCTCGATGATGCCCGGCTTTCGGTTACAGTTGAAGATGGTATCCTCACCCTTGATCCGGCTTTGCTCAATCTGGGGCCGGGGTCACTCAATATGCGGGCAACCGTCGATGGAAACACGGAATCACCCGCCTATACTGCCCGCTTAACAATTGATAATATCGATTTTTCAGAAACATCTGCTCTGCTGGCCTCCGCACTAGACCCTAAATTTAGCAGCCAAATCCCTGCTTCCGGTGAAATCAATGGACAATTTACGCTTGCAAGCAGCGGACTCACCAACCAGGAACTGATGGGCAATGCAAAAGGGGAGGGGGCGTTGCGGGCCCAAAATGTCCGCATTCCGACGCTGGGAGAGCTTATGCCAAATCTTTCCTTTCTCGGGCTAAAAGGAACCCGTGACTCCTATGAAAGAATTGATTGTATGGCGACCTCTTTATCTGCCGAAAAGGGGGCGATTAGCTTGCAAGACGGATTTGCCGGTGCACCCTGGAGTTTGCTGCGCTTTTCAGGCCAGATCAATCCTGTGCAGGAAACGCTTGATATGCTGCTCACCCCCTCTATCGGGCCGATTGAAGCCCCGGTGCGGGTGAAAGGTCCCTTCTCCGGGCCCGACGTCGGCATTGATGCCCGCACAAGCACACAAAGCCTTGGAAAATTGCTGCTTGGTGGCAGGGGAGGCGCAGAGGACGTGCAAGCCGTGCAAAAAGCCCTGCCCGCCGATCATCCCTGCCAAAACTACCTTGCCCGGCGCCAGGATGAAATGTCAGCTCAGGAACAGGATAAACCACGCGACACGCCTGTGCTCAAGCTGCTGGAAGGGCTGCTGAATTGACAGGGCAAAATACCTCTCAAACTACAGACCTGTTTCAACAAGCCTATGGTCTGCATCAAGCCGGAAAACAGGAACCGGCTCTGTCTATCTATCAAAATATAATTGCCGATCAGCCCGATCACTTTAACGCCTGGCAGCTTGCGGCAACTATCTTTCTGGAACAAGGCCGCTATAACGAAGCCATGAAGCATTTCAGCACCGCCCATAGCCTGCGGCCCGATAATGAAACCGTATTGATGAACTGGGGGGTCTGCTACCTCCGCCAGGGCGATGCCGCCACCGCCTTTGATAAATTTTCTGCCGGGCTGGCGCAATCGCCAGACGATACATTTCTTTTACAAAATTATATCAATGCCGCTTTCAAGATCGAGCGCGTTACCGAGGCCGAAAAAGCCCTGATAAAACTCAAAAACCTCTTGCCAGATGCTCATGCAACCAAAAATCTCTGCGGGATGCATGCGCTGGCCCTGCGCGATCACCCGGCAGCTTGCCGCTATTTTGTCGAAGCGATTGCAGCTTCCCCCGACAATCCTCTTTATCACGCAAATCTGGCTCTCGTGTATGAAGAATTGAACAAACTCACCGCCGCCCGCTTTCATTGCGAAAAAGCCTCGGCACTTGGCTATTCAGGGGCCAGCCTTTATCTTACACGCGCCTGTATCGCCTATGATACCTGCGACTATAAAGAAGCCATCGACTGGCTGGATCAGGCCCTTGAGCGCACCCCGAAAGACAGCGATCTGCGCTATTATCGCGGATTAGCCCATCTGGCAGCAGGTGACTTTGAAAAAGGCTGGCGTGATTATGAAGCGCGCTTTCTTTGCCAGCACTGGATGGATCATGACTATGCCGCCGCTATTCGTGCATGGGGAAAAATCCCTGAATGGAAGGGCGAGCCCTTGAGCGGCAAACATCTTCTGGTGGTCAGTGAAGCCGGATATGGTGACAGTTTGATGATGATGCGCTATGTCCCGGCTTTAGCGCGGCAAGCCGCCCGGATCAGCATGGTGCTTGGCCCGCATACAGAAGCCCTTTCGCCTTTGCTACAGAGTCTTCCCGGTACCCGACATATTTTCGCCACCGCAAAAGAAGCCGAGGCTGCGGCTGGCAAAGCCGATTTTCATATTTGTGTGGGAAGCCTGCCGTATCGCTTGCAAAGCCGGGTTGAGTCTGTTCCAGCCCCGGTTCCGCCTGATTTTTCAAATCCCTTGCTGGTTGAGCGAGGTCAAAAATGGGCAGACTGGCTTGCAGCGAACCAGCCTCCATCCCTGCAAAATAGCTTGCCGGGCTCTCCCCTTCGTATTGGCGTTAATTTTGGCGGCAATCCCAACCATAAAAACGACCACCGCCGGTCTGTTCCTTTTGCGCTTGGCTGGCAGCTTCTGCGTGACATAGTGACCCGCAGCGAAAAATTGAGGGGGGCGCGTTTGATCTCTCTTCAGCATGAACTGTCGCAAGACCAGAAGCAGCAGCTACAAAGCGGCGAAGAGGCAGGCAGTCACATCACAGATTTTGCCGATAGTGCAGCCCTGATGGCGCAGCTGGACCTTGTTATCAGTGTGGACAGTGCGCTTGCGCATTTGGCGGGCACCTGCGGGAAACCAGCGTGTTTGTTGCTGCCATACGGGCCGGATTGGCGCTGGGCTTTCAAAAAGGAAACCAGCCTCTGGTATCCCGGCTTGCGGCTTTTCCGCCAGAGTTCTCCGGGGGACTGGAAAAGTGCCTTTACAGCACTTGCCTTATCATTAGAAAAGCTGGGTTTTAATACTTAAAAGACCCAGCTCTCCCCAATCTCAAGCACCCGGAAATTGGCTTCTGGAAAGTCTTTTCTAAGCTTGTCCAGTTCCTCCCGCGCCGCCCCGTAAGGCGTATCGGTCAGCTGAAACACATCAAAATGAGAAGCCACTGTCGGGGGGGCTCCCAGATCAAAATGCGCTTTCATCGCTTCATCCGGCGCCATATGCGAATAGCCCATAAACCAGCGCGGCTCATAGGCCCCGATGGGAAGAATGGCAAAGCGAAATTCACCGTGCCGGGAGCGGGCTTCCTTGAAATAGCTGCCATCGCCATAGCCCGTGTCGCCTGAAAAATAAATATTGCCATCCGGGGTTTCAACGGTAAAGGCCGCCCATAAGGCTTTGTTGCGGTCAAATAGTCCGCGGGCCGACCAATGCTGCATGGGATCAAGATGAACCACTATCTGATCGGTAATGGCAACCTGATCATACCAGTCATAGGCTTCAACCGCGATATCTTCATTATAATTTTGAATGATGGTATCGTTGCCAAGCGGGGCAATCATGCGTGGTTTATCGCGCTCCCATAACCGCTCCAGAGTTGGCAGGTCCATATGGTCATAGTGATTATGGCTAATCAGGACCAGATCAATCTTTGGCAGATTATCCCATTGAATCCCGGGTTTATGGGTGCGTTTGGGACCTACAAAGGAAAAGGGACTGGCGCGGTCACTAAAGACCGGGTCGGTCAGAATATTCAGCCCTGCCGTTTGAATAAGGAATGTCGCATGGCCGATATAGGTGACGGTAAGATAGCTGCCTGTTACCTGATCAACAGGAACAGCATCATAGGGGTTTGGTCTTTCGCCTTCGGGCCATTCGCCGCGCTCTCCTGTCAATCGCCAGCGTAGAAATGTCATGAATCCGGCTTTGCGCGGAGCCCCGGGGTTAAAAAATTTCGAGCCATCATAATTGATGCTTTTGGGTCCGTCATAATAGGATGAACAGGCTGGCAGCAGCAGCAATAAAGCCGCTCCGGCCAGAAACAAGGCCAGAAGAGAAAGCCGGGTTTTCTTTGATCGTTGCACAAAAGAGATCATCACTTATCCTTTAATCATTCCACAGGCCCCATATTACCTTTATATATAGAGAATTGCATTTGATAAATCTATGGGATTAATGAAAAAAAGGCATGAAAGGGGCCAGCCTGATCAGTTGTATATCCTGTTAGCAGATAGAACTCCAGCATCAGCCAGGCCACAGGCGTTGCGAGTAGAAAACCGTCAAACCGGTCGAGAACCCCGCCATGACCGGGGAGGATGCGGCCTGAATCCTTGACTCCGGCTTGCCGTTTAAGGAAGGATTCAATCAAGTCTCCGCTCTGGCCTGCGAATGCCAGAACGACCCCGAGCAGAAAGCCGCTTGCTGGATCAGAAAGGCATAAGGCGCTGATGGCCCCGCCGCTCAGCAGTCCACCGGCAAGGCCCGACCATGTCTTTCCGGGGGAGATGGCGGGCCAGAGTTTTGGCCCTTTAAGCGTGCGCCCGGTGATATAGGCCCCGGTATCAGCGGCACTGACGGTTACCCCGATCCATAGAATGGCGGCCAGCCCGTGGATAGTGTCGCGCATCAGCAGCGCAGCCACAATCGCTGGCACCAGATAAATACCAAGTGCCACAGCCAGGCTGATACGCGGCAACCAGCGCAAGGTGGCTTTACGGGCGATGTGATTGAAAAGAAGGGTGGCTTCATAGGCAAGAGCGATGAAAACCAGAATCATAAAGACGGTAAAGACCATTCCGCCAGCCCATATGACCAGCAGGGCTGTCGCCAAGAGCAGCAGGCCGGTTACAATACGAAGGGGCGTTTCTGACATATATTTTTTCAAGGCGTTGTTAGATAGGGACTGAATTGTGTTTAGTGTATTTTGAGTGTTGAAGCCAAGCCTTATTCCCGCTAACAAGAAGCCGGAAGGCAGATCGGGATGGGCGTGATCACCCGCCAACCCGGTCAGGTCCGAAAGGAAGCAGCCGTAACGGGATGAGCGCGGGTCATTCTGGTCTGTTTTCCGCCTGCATATTTTTTCGGCAAGGTTTTTTTAATAAGGGTTTTAACGGTCATTTTGACGGATGTGGCATCTTGAAGAATAAAGATAAAAGCCCGAAGAAAAAGAAAGAGTCAGACAAAACCGCAAAAGCTGATGTCCCTGCTGATGCTGTTGGCGTTGAATTGCCTGAAGATTCACAAAAAAGTGAAAATTCGGAAAAAAATGACGGGCCCTATCGTGTTCTGGCCCGCAAATATCGCCCGCAGAATTTCAGCGAACTGATTGGTCAGGATGCACTGGTCCGCACGCTGGTCAATGCCATTGCCTCTGGTCGTATTGCGCAAGCCTTTATGCTGACCGGTGTGCGCGGGGTGGGGAAAACCACAACCGCCCGGATTATTGCAAAATCACTGAATTGTGTCGGGGAAGACGGGGCAGGGGGGCCAACCGCAACGCCCTGTGGTGTTTGCCCGCAATGCCAGGCGATCACGGATGACCGCCATATTGATGTGCTTGAAATTGACGCTGCAAGCCATAATGGTGTGCAGGAAATCCGCGAGATTATCGAAAACGTGCGCTATGCGCCGGGCCTTGGTCGTTACAAGATTTTTATTCTGGACGAAGTCCATATGCTTTCGCAAAGTGCGTTTAACTCCATTTTGAAAACGCTGGAAGAACCGCCTGCCCATGTGAAGTTTATTTTCGCCACCACCGAAATTCGCAAGGTCCCGGTTACAGTCTTGTCGCGGTGTCAGCGTTTTGATCTGGCGCGGGTATCCACCGATTTGCTGATCGCGCATTATGATGAAATCGCACAAAAGGAAACGGTGACCATTGAGCCGGAAGCCCTGGCCCTGATTGCCAAAGCGGCAGATGGTTCGGTGCGTGACGGGCTGTCGCTGCTTGACCAGTCCATCGCTTTGGGAGACGGTTCTGTATCTGCGGAACAAGTGCAAACCATGCTGGGGCTGGCAGACCGGGTCGGAGTCTATGATCTGGTTGAAGCTGTTCTTTCTGGCGATTCCACACGCGCGCTTGAACGCACTGACGAAATGAACCGGCTGGGGGTTGATCCCATCCATACGGTCCATGATTTGCTGGAGGCCTGCCATTTCCTGAGCCGTGCCGCTTTGACGCCCGATCTTTTAAAACGACCGACCACGCCAGAGCTGGAACGCTCCCGGGCCACCGCTTTACTGGCCCACGTCAAACCGTCAGATTTATCCAGAATGTGGCAGCTTTTGCTGAAAGGGCTGGAGGAAGTAAAATTGGCGCCGGTCCCTGCACAGGCTCTGGATATGGTGATTATGCGCCTGCTTCATGCCAGCCATCTGCCGCCGCTTGGCAGTATTATCCGCAAGCTTGAAAGTGCCAGCCAAACGGTAAAACAAACGATAAAGCAGAATGGAACTATCGCTCAAAATAGCCCTCCGGCAGCTGCACCGGTGCCAAAAACAGAGAAAAAAGCAGAAACGGAGACAGTTCCGCAACCTCCTCCCCCGCCGCTTTCTGATGACAAACTTCCCATCAAGGATTTTCAGGACCTCACCCGGCGACTCACCGATGACGGGGCCGACAAACTGTCCAGCTATCTGCGCAGCCAGGTGCGGCTGGTGGAATTTTCGCCAGGCAAAATGGTCCTTCAAGAAATTATGCCGGGCCAGTCTTCTGTTCTGACTGATTTGCGGGCCAGGCTCCAGGCTTTGACCGGAATCGGGTGGGAGATTACCCTCACTGAAAGCGAAGGCGCGGCAACACTCGCCGAAGAGGAAGATATGAAAAACCTGCACAGAATTGAACAGGCCACCCGCCATCCAGCCGTGCAATCATTGATGACTCATTTGCCGGGTGCCAAGCCTTTGCGTGTCAGTGAAATGAATTCAGAAGAATTTAGCTCGTCTGAATTTGGAGCGAATGAATTTAGTTCCGATGAATTTAACAGCAGTGAGTCTTGACCTGCTGTGCGTCTATACTATATTTTGCACTAAGCGTAAGCTGCCTATAGGGGGCTCTCTATTCCATTAACCATATTTAGCCAAAACACGAGACATTCATATAAATGCCTCTCTTGCACATAAAGGATAAACACATGATTATACGCTCATTAATATTCGGGGCTGCTGCCGGTCTTCTCATGACCACCGCTTCTCAGGCCGAAGATGCCCTTGTTCTCGGGACCGAAGGGGCCTACCCGCCCTTTAACCTGATTGATGACAACGGAAATGTTGCCGGATTTGATATCGAAATTGGCAATGCGCTATGTGCCGAAATGAACCGCAAATGCGAATGGGTGGCACAAGACTGGGATTCAATCATTCCAGCCCTGCTGGCAAAGAAATATGATGCGATTGTCGCCTCGATGTCGATCACCGAAGACCGCCAGCGCGTGATCAGCTTCACCCGCCCCTATTATCAGACTCCGGCCCGCTTTATTGCCAAGGCAGGGGCTTTTTCGGATGACAAGCCAGAAACGCTGGCCGGAAAGCGCATTGGCGTGCAACGGGCGACCATTCATGCCACCTATCTGGAAGAATATTATCCTGATTCAGAAGCCGTCTTTTATGCCACACAGGATGAAGCAAACCTTGACCTGACCAGTGGACGTGTGGATGCCGTTATGGCTGATTCGGTTGCGCTTCTGGATGGTTTCCTGCAAACCGATGCAGGGCAGGGCTATGATTTCTTTGGCGAAACCCATTATGACCGCAAGCACCATGGTGACGGGGTCGGGATTGGGGTGCGTAAAGAAGATTCCGCGCTCCGCGATGAATTTTCTGCCGCAATCGAGGCTATTCACGCCAACGGGACCTACAAGAAAATCAACGATAAATATTTTGATTTTGATGTCTGGGTTGACTAGGTCCTGACCCCGGCGTTTGATCCGTCTATCAGTGATCCACAAATAAGCAGAATGCAAAGAAGCAGAGTATAAAGAATGACATATCATCATCACGCAAAAACCCGGCAAAACAATCATATTTATGCTCAAACGCGGGCATTCGTATTTGGTCTGCTGAGTCTATGCGTGATGATTATGGTCCTTGGTGTCTGGTCATCGCCAGGCGTGGCGCGTTCTGTTCTTGATACCGGATTTGCCGATCTTGTTGACGAGCTTTCTCCGGCAGTGGTCAATATTTCGACTGACCGGACGATTGAGGCTGGCGGGTCGGGGCTTTCGGTTCCGCCCGGCTCTCCGCTGGAAGAATTTTTCAAACGGTTTGGGCTGCCGCAAGCTCCCAATCAGGGGCAAGGCGGTGGACGGTCGCGTCAGGTCATGTCCCAAGGCTCCGGCTTTATTATTGATGGCGAAGAAGGTCTGGTTGTCACCAATAATCATGTGATTGAAAACAGTGACAATATTTATGTAAATATGCAGGACGGGGAGCGTTTTACGGCCTCCCTGATCGGGGCAGACCCGCGAACCGATGTCGCCTTGTTGAAAATTGAAAGCGACGAAACACTGCCGTCAGTCAGTTTTGGCAATTCCGATCAGGCCCGGGTTGGCGACTGGGTGATTGCCATTGGCAACCCGCTTGGCCTTGGCGGAACGGTGACGGCGGGGATCGTTTCTGCCCGCAGCCGCAATATTCAAGCCGGTCCCTATGATGATTTTATCCAGACCGATGCGCCCATCAACCGGGGCAATTCCGGCGGCCCCTTGTTCAATATTGATGGCGAGGTCATTGGCATCAATACGGCTATTTTTGCCGGGCAGGGCGGGGGATCCATCGGCATCGGTTTCGCCGTGCCGTCCAATCAGGCGCAACAGGTGATCGGGCAGCTGCGTGAATATGGGCAGACCCGGCGCGGCTGGCTTGGCGTTTCCATTCAAAGCATCAGCGAAGATGTTGCCGACAGTCTCGGCCTTGAAACCACCGACGGGGCCCTGGTTGAACTGGTCAATCCCGGAAGCCCGGCTGATCTGGCCGGGATGCGTAAAGGCGATATTGTGCTGGAAGTGGATGGAAAAACCGTTGAATCCTCCAATGCGCTCTCGCGCATGATTGCAGAAACAGCGGTTGGAAGCACGGTCACCTTGAAAATCTGGCGGCGTGGTGCCCCGATTATGCTTGATGTCACGCTTGGTCGGCTGGAGACCTCGGGCGTGCTGGATCCGCAAGAAGAACCCGGGACTCCGCAAGACAGAGATTCATCCAGCGATACAACAGACCGGATGCTGCAACAGCTGGGCATGGCTCTGATTGCGCTTAATCCGGCCAGCCGGGCGCAATATCAGGTGCCGGACAATATTGACGGCATGGTGGTGACGGAAGTCGCGCCTGAATCCGATGCCGCCCGCAAAGGCATTCGTCCGGGCATGGTGATTGATGAATTGAACCAGATGGATATTCGCTCAAAAGCCGATGTCGAAACTGCTCTTGATGAAGTGATTGCAGACGGGCGCGGCTCCATACTGGCGCATATTCTGCTTGATCAGGGCGGGGGACGCTATATCGGAATTCGCCTTAATCTTAATGGTCAATAAAGGCTTTTCTCTATTACAGGCCTGATAAGCCCAGCACATCTTCCATATCATAAAGCCCCGGCTTTTGGCGGGCCGCCCAGATAGCGGCACGCACGGCACCGCTGGCAAAAACATGGCGCGTGGTGGCGGTGTGGGAAAGGGTGATGCGCTCTCCACTTCCAGCCAGCATCACATGATGATCGCCAATAATATCGCCGCCGCGTAACGTCGCATAGCCAATCGACCCGACCGGGCGGGGACCGGTCTGCCCTTCGCGCGAAAGAATGGCAGCCCGATCATGCACGACCCCGCGCCCTTGTGCGGCAGCTTCCCCCAAAGCCAGCGCCGTCCCGGACGGAGCATCTGCTTTGTGACGATGGTGCATCTCAACCACTTCGATATCATAGTCGGGACCAAGGATAGCGGCTGCCTGTTTGGTCAGGGCCCGCAAAAGAGTAATCCCGGCTGAAAAATTGGCGGCTTTGACTATCGGGATATGGCGGGCAGAATCCTCAAGCAGGGCCGTTTGCTCCCTGGTCAGGCCGGTTACGCCCACGACCAGGGCCACCTTTGAAGCCACCGCTATTCTGGCATATTCAACCGCCGCCGCCGGGGTGGAAAAATCAATCGCAACCCCGTTCTCTTCTGATAATCTGTGAAACAGAGCGGAAACATCAGCAGTGACGGGAATTCCATTTTCCTCAAGGCCAGCAAGCCTCCCGCTGTCTTCGCCGACAAGCGGGCTTTTTGCATGGCTCCCTGCGCCGCACAGATTCGCTTGGTCTGATTCCGTGGCGGCTGAAATCAGCATCCGGCCCATGCGCCCGCCAGCCCCCAATATGGCAATAGAAACAGACATCAGTCGATAGTTCCTATATAGTTAAGATCGCGGTATTTTCCGTCATAATCTGTTCCATAGCCAACAATGAAACGGTCCGGAATTTCAAAGCCGGTAAAATCGGCTGTGATCGGGATGAGGCGGCGGTCGGGCTTGTCCAGCAAAACGCAGGTGGTAATAGATTTGGCCCCTTGCCGGGTGCAATAATTGACGGCATATTCCATAGACCGTCCCGTATCAAGAATATCATCCACAATCAAGATATCCCGCTTTGAAATATCCGATGGTTCGCTGACCATCACCACGTCTCCAGACGAGGTCTTGCCTTTTCCATAAGACGAAAGGCGCATAAAATCAATTTCCGGCTGAAGGTCATGACTCCCCAGCGCACGAAATAAATCTGCGGTAAAGATAAAACTGCCATTCAACAAGCCTATTACCGTCACCCCGTGAGGAAGAGCCTGTGCAAGCTCTGCTGCCAACGAGACCACCCGCTCTTGAATCTCCATCTGCGAAATAAGAACCGCAGGCCTGATCACATCTTCTTTGGACACCTTTTGCCTCTTGCTGGTTTGCTTGCAGCTTAGGCGACTGATTCGCTTAAATAACTCTGCACAGCTATAATAAAACGGTTTTTCTCATGTATCCGAACAAACGTACTCATGCAATAAAAGACCGAAAAAATGGCTGAAAAAGGGGAAAAAACAAAAAATGATACTTGAAGAGCAAAGGACTAAAATTATTTTTTACTTGGCAAGATAGACAAGAATCTGCAAATAGAGGATTGTGGAAACTTGTAGTATTGCGCTTAATTGTATGTTTTGCGCAATATTTGCAATGTTTATCGTTGATTCTCGAGGAGGCTTCATGAAGCCCAAGGACCCGTCTGGCCAGATCTAATGCGGTCTTATTCTGATCAGCAGAGGCTTGCTCTTTTGAACGCGCCTGCCAATAAGGCCGAAGGCTGGGCTTTATTGGAGATGGCGCGCAGGCTGGAGCGAGTCCGGGTATCGGACCCGGATTCTATCAAGGATGCGGTTCGTTTGAACTGGCGCATCTGGACGATTATCCAGGCGGCGATGCTTGATCCGCAGACCGAGATTCCGATTACGGTTCGTTCGAATTTGATCAATTTGACGAATTTTATTGACAAGCGTTCGGTTGAGCTTATTTCGAAGCCGCTTCCTGACAAGCTGGATGTTTTGGTGAATATCAACCGGCAGATTGGGGCTGGGTTGATGGGCAGTCCTTCTGACGCTGATGATATGGAGGACGAGGATGAGGCTGATGAATCTGATGCCTCTGATGTGAGTCTGGACGAGGGGGATGCGGCAGTTGGTCAACCTGCAGCCGGGCAAAGTGCAGATGGCCCGGTTATCTATAGTCGTCGTGGAGGCGGAGGTGGCGTTGCTGGCCAACCCACACCGAATGAGGCTGATTTATCTGTGATTGCGCCTTCTGCTGGTCCAGCCGGAGGGGCGCAGATTCATGCGTCTGCTGCCGGTTCTGAAACTGAAGAGGCCGAGAGTGAGCCGCCTGCTTCTGCGGTGCCAATCCCCGAGAAAAATCGCCAAATAGCCGATCTGTTGGCGGCCCCGCGGGCCACGGACTCGCCCCCGGATCAAAGCACTGCGGAAGTGCCAGAGCCGCCGGAATCCCGGGAACCCGCAATTCCTCAGGATGTGGCACCGCCCGCTCCCGTCGCACCGCAAGTTCCCCCCCCACAGCAACAACCATCTGCTGACCCCGCACAATCGGGGGTTATTCGTTCCGAACGAGCGGAAGCCCTGCGGGCTCTTCTCTCCAGCCGCGCCCCCAAAAAATCCTGATTATATAGACTGGCCATCCAGTCACGTCTTTTTGATTTCTATCTGCCAAAACGCGCTTTACCAAAACGCACTTTAATTGGCATGAAAAATGCGACTCAGCCATGATTTGCCGGGTTTTAAGGAGTCATTATGCATTTTACAGGTCTGGACATTGGATCCGATAGCATTCGCTGCCTCATGGGAATACAGGAAGGCGGCGATTTCCGGATTATCGGAACCGGGGCCAGCCCGTCTTCGGGCGTAACCGCAGGCCAGATTACGGATATTTCTCAGGCCCATCAGGCAATCAGCCAGGCCGTTTCCCGGGCCGAGCGCGGAGCAGGGCGAAAAGTCGAAGGCTTGGTGGTCTCCTTGAACCGCAGCCGCCCTCAAAGCCGCAAGATCACCCATGAAATACAAATTGGCAGTGATCCAATACAAGAATCAGATATCCGCCGTCTGGTCCTTGATGCGCGGGCGCAACTGACCCTGGATGACCAGCGTGCGCTTTTGCATTTTGTGCCGGTCAATTATACGCTGGATTCAGGTCCGCCGATTAAAAATCCGCTCAATCTCTATGGCAGCCGTTTGCGGGTCACCTTAAGTGCGATTACGGCAGACCTGGCCCCGATAAAGAATATTCACACCGTCCTTGACCGTTGTCATTTAAAGGCAGACCGTCTTGTTTTTGCGCCCTATGCTGCGGGCCTCAGTGTGCTTGAAGCTGAAGAGCGCGATATGGGCGCCATCGTCATTGATCTGGGGGCCGAGACAACCGGTGTCACCGCCTTTATGGATAATGCCCTTTGTTTTGCCTCCAGCATTCCGCTTGGCGGCAAACATATTGTTGCAGATATTGCCCGTGGCCTTGGCGTCAGTCGCCAGGATGCCAAAAGTTTCAAGATGAAAGACGGCAATGCTTTGGCTGCGGCCTCTGACAGCCGCCAGATGATTCATTATAATCTGATTGGCGAAAACCCGAAACTAACCCCGGCGCATAGTGCTCCGCGTTCTGTTCTGACAACCATAATTGTTTCGCGGGTTGAAGAAATTCTTGAAAGCGTCGCCAAAGCCCTTGCTGCAAATGATATTACGGAATTGCGCCATTGGCGGATTATCCTCACGGGGGGTGGGGCTTCTTTGCCGGGGATGACACAGCTGATCAGCCGCCTTTTCAATTCCCCGGCCCGAGTTGGAAAGCCCAAGGATATGATCGGGCTGCCAACCCATCTTTCAAGCCCGGGCGGGGCCACCTTGACCGGTTTGCTCTGCTATGCCCGTGATGAGCAGCTGGACCAGATATTGACCGGAGACGAGGATTTTTATTCAGGCAATGCCCGGGGATTTTTTCCCGGCATTTTAAGATGGTTTCGTAAAAACTATTAACCCTGAAACTATTAATTTTGGGAGTTTATTGCGTGTTTGCAGATTTTTTTCACCCCGGCAGAAAGATTCGGGTATAGTTTTTGCAAAACTACTTACAGCGTACCGCCTGTAGATTGGTAAATAGAGACAGATTGACCTCAAAAAGCCCAAAAAACACAAGAGACAAGGAGAAAGCCCGATGACTCTGAACATTCAAGCCCCGACAAGTGAAGCCGACATCAAGCCGCGTCTGGTTGTTATTGGAGCCGGTGGAGCCGGTGGCAATGCCATCAATAATATGATTGAGGCCGGATTGCAGGGCGTTGAATTTGTTGTTGCCAATACGGATGCGCAGGCGTTGAAACATTCGAAGGCAGACAAAAAGATTCAGATAGGCACCGGCCTGACCAAAGGGCTGGGGGCTGGGGGCAATCCAGATGTCGGGCGTGATGCGGCGCATGAATCGGAACAGGAAATCCGCGATTTTATTCAAGGGGCCAATATGGTCTTTGTTGCGGCGGGCATGGGCGGCGGGACCGGGACGGGTTCTGCGCCGGTTATTGCGGCGATTGCGCGCGATGAAGGGATTTTGACGGTCGGGGTTGTGACCAAGCCGTTTTTATTTGAAGGCAGTCGGCGTATCCGGGCAGCAGAGCGCGGCATTGAAGAGTTGCAACGCCATATTGACACGATGATTGTTATTCCCAATCATAATCTGTTCCGTGTTGCCACGCATGATACAACCATGGCCGATGCGTTCAAGATGGCGGACGAGGTTCTGCATACCGGGGTACGCGGGATTACTGATTTGATGGTGATGCCGGGGTTGATCAATCTTGATTTTGCGGATGTGCGGACGATTATGCAGGAAATGGGCAAGGCCATGATGGGCACGGGCGATGCCGAGGGGGAAGACCGTGCCTTGCGTGCAGCCGAGGCGGCGATTTCGAATCCTCTGTTGGAAGACAGCACCATGAGCGGGGCGCGCAGCCTGTTGATCAATATCACGGGTGGCCCTGACATGACCTTGCTGGAGGTGCAGGAAGCGGCAGACCGTATCCGGCGTGAAATCGGCGAAGAGGCCAATACCATTTTCGGAGCCTCCTTGAATGAAAATCTCCAGGGGGCTATGCGGATCACGGTGATTGCCACGGGAATTGACGCGGACGATGAGATGGGGCGCATGTCCGGTGGGGATTCTGAGCGTGCTCTGGATCGCAATGCAGGGACCTTAACGGCTGACCGTTCTTCTGCTAACCAGGCTTCGGTTGGCCGGTCCTCCTTGCAGACGCCACCGCAAGACCTTCATGAAACCGCTCGTCTGGCGGGCCAACATCTTGAGCCAGAAGATCAGCCCACTGATGAATATGAGCTTGAAGATTCTGCTGCTGAGCCAACGGTCATGTCAACGGTCACGCCGGGGGTTTTTGCCAGCGATTTTGACATGAATGAAGAGGAACTGCCTGAACCAGGTCAAATAGAAGACGTGCAGGAGGCCAGTCCGAAGATTGGTGACGCGAATTCACAATCATCGCTTTTTGATGGCGCGTTAGCGCAGCCTGCAGAAGCTGGTCACCAGGATATGCCTCAACAAGATGAAAGTGTGCCGCCGCCAGATGCCTTTATTCCGCCGCCTTCTGTGCAACCGGCGGGCGAGAGCGGGCGAGCAGACAGTGCCAAAGAGGCCGGAATGCGCAAGCCAAGCTGGCTTCCGGGGCTGACCGGGACTTTTTCAGGGCGCGGAAGCGATGAAAAGCCACAACACGAGTCAGCAGCTGATGAAGATACGAGCAAAACACCGTTTTTGCGCCGTCCCATCCGGGGCAGTGAAAAGCCTGTCGCCTTACACGCGCCTCAATCAGGTGCCCCACCCGTGATGCAATCTGCCGCGCAAGCTGGTCCAGAATTGGCTCATTCCGGGGGGACAAAAATGGTGGAAGATTCCGATGTCATGCCCGCTATTTATGAAAAGTCTGACGGGCTTATGGATAGCAATCTGCCTCCAGTCCCTTCGCAAAATGCTGATGTGCCTGCTGAAAGTCCGGTTTCGGATGACAAAAAGGGAAATGAGATTGCCGCAGATGAGAGCCATGAAGACGGTTTTGGTGATGGGGCGGTTGATGAATCCAGCTTGACGATTCCGGCCTTTCTCCGCCGCCAAGCGAGCTAATCTGGCCAGCTGATCTATCTGGCGTTTTTTCAAGCCGTTCTGATGTTCTTGGAAAAAAAAGCACGAAAATAGACTAGACGACCTGCCTTGATAGGGTTAAGAATTTAATGGATATATAGACTCTGTAAGGTTTATTAAAGGCAAAGTATAATGGCCCATAGCTATCTTGCCAGCAGCTATCTGGAATCAGGAGGCGCACATGGTTCGGTTGTCCAGCACGGGGTCGGCCTATGCGATGAATATCTGATGGAACCGACTGGCTGTAGGTCTGCAAGCCCTTATTTAGGGCTATTCGGAATGAGGGGGGATATATGAAAATTCGTAAAATCCATCATGTTGCCTATCGCTGCAAGGATGCGAAGCAAACCGTTGAATGGTATCAAAAATACCTGAATATGGGTTTTATTCTGGCGATCTCTGAAAACGAGGTCCCGTCAACCAAGGCCCCCGATCCCTATATGCATGTTTTTCTGGATGCCGGGCAGGGCAATGTGCTGGCCTTTTTTGAACTGCCGACCCAGCCGGAAATGGGCAAAGACCCCAATACACCGGAGTGGGTGCAGCATCTTGCCTTTGAGGTGGACAGTATTGATGATCTGGAAGCCACCAAAAAGAAGCTGGAAGCCGACGGCATAAATGTTATCGGGATTACCGATCATACTATTTTTAAATCCATCTATTTCTTTGATCCAAATGGTCACCGGCTGGAACTGGCGGTCAGCACCTCGACCCCGGATATGGAGAAAAAGCTGGATGATGTGAAGTGGGATATGCTCAACGAATGGGCGCAAACCCGTAAGGCCCCAGCGCACGCGCGCTGGATGCATGAATAAGGCGCATGCGTGCTGGAGCATAATCCTGAAAGACCGGGGGTGAGAGCGAAACGATGATAAATATATGGCAACGCATTTTTATTGAGCACCCAAAATCTGTTAATGAAACCTATTTTCAGCATATGCGGGTTGCCGGGTGGTTTGCCTCGCGGTTGCTGGCGGCTGGCGGGGCCTCCGTTATCCATGCGCTGATCCCCTGCCTGTGCAAAAAAACCGCAAGCCGTATGATCAATGAAATGCATATGCGCATGACGAAACGCAACTGATGTGCCGTCTTGCGGTCTATCTTGGCGAGCCGCGCCTCTTGTCCGAGATTATCATTGATCCAAGCCATTCACTGACCGCGCAAAGCCAGGAAGCTCTGGAAGCAAAACTTTCCGTCAATGGGGATGGCTTCGGGATCGCCTGGTATGGTAACCGGCCTGAACCGGGCCTTTTTAAGGATATCCTCCCGGCCTGGTCAGACAGCAACCTGTTAAGTCTGTGCCAGCATATCACATCACCGCTGTTTCTGGCGCATGTGCGGGCCGCTACCGATGGTGAGGTTGCACGGGCAAACTGCCATCCTTTTACCCATGAAAACTGGAGCTTTATGCATAACGGCCAGACCGGGTCCTTTATGTCGCTGCGCCGGCCTCTGGAAGCGACCTTGCCGGATGATCTCTATGCCCTGCGCCGGGGCAGCACCGATTCCGAACTCTTGTTTCTGCTGCTGCTTAATGCCGGGCTGGCAGAGGACCCCGAACAGGCCTGTCATCATGTGATTGCGCAACTGAACCAAACCGCCAGAGATATCGGCGTGAAACCCTTTTTCCGACAAACCTGCGTGTTTTCTGACGGGCAGAGCCTCTATTGTTTTCGCTATGCCAGCGATCACCGCTATCCAACACTCTATGTGTCGCGTGATTTTGTCGATGGGGGCATGGTTGTCGCCTCCGAACCGCTGGATGGACAAACCGACCGCTGGAGCGAAATCACCCCCAACCAACTCACCCGCCTGAACCTGCACACCGAAACCACCTTTGCACTACCCGCAGCGTAACTTTAGGTTTTGATGCCTGGTTGCGGGTTTTCTACCAGCTTTTTATAATGATCAATTAAAGGCCTTAATTCTGCTTCAGCATTTATCAATATATCAGGTTCTTGCTCCAAGCGATAAGCTTTGGAATATAAGTTCAGTTTGCCACGCCATTTGTTTATTTCCATGCCCTCAATTGAAATCTCGTTTTCATCTATACGGATAACTTGGCCATTAACATCACGCTTGAGTATACCAAAATGTATGCGTTTTATTCCTAAAACCACCGTGAGCAGGTATGGAGTGGCTTTTCCATTCTGTAATTCAAAATAAACACCAAAGTGATTTACGCGCTTGTCCTTGATAAAGAAATCTTTACAAGCCCCTGACGAATATGTGTCAAAATGTTCGTTATTAAATTTTTTTGTATTTAGTTTAGTTTTAACCAAATTTTCAGCGATTGATACCCTTTCTATTTCCAAAAAGAAATTATACAAAAATTCACCAAGTGTGGCGTTCACATCCTGAGAAAATTTTAGAAATGCTGTACTCATTTCTTTATTAAACTTAATCTCATCATATAAGCTCGGCATTTTTTTCCACTCCTCTTTAGGATTCAACATTTTCAACACAGATTTATATTCTTTGAAGGCGAACAGGATGTTCTCTGTGTTATCTCTTTGAGGGTAATCTTTAGAAGTAAGCTTTATAATGCACGCATCTATCCACCTCATTATGTCCTTATGATAAGAGAGATTTATCAACGGTATGCCAGGTTCCTCACTTAATTTTTCAGCATATTCCAAGTCTATTTTTGCCTTACCAACCCATTTAAGGAATCCATTTTCTATTTTGAATCCTCCATAGGATTGTGCGTCCTCGCTTGTTGATGCGTTTTCAGAGGATAGGTTTTTACCGTTAAGTGACAAGGAGGATGGATTTTTGCCATTAAGTGATAAATATATAACAATGATGTTTTCAGGTTTTGCTCCTTTAGCCAAAACATGATCTACGTAGCGTGCAATTTGAAGTGGCTGATCAGCTGCATAAATTTTATTCTCAATAATGATGAATTGACGACCATCTTCTATCAAAAGATCTATCTTATCTTTTTCTGCATAAACGTTGCATTGACTAGGGTTTGGTCTATTTTTCTCCGGGATAAACAATTTGAAAAATAACTTGAGGAAAGCATCATCTTGGTAATGTAGCCCGCTTGGGTTCAACATTGACTTTAAAAACCTTGAATGTACTCTTACTTCATCACTTTTCTTCAAAAGCGAAGTTATCAGGTGGTAGTCATTGACACCGTTTGATTTAAGCATTTTTTGCTTTGCGCTTAAATCGCTATAAACTTGCAACAAGTCTTCTATTGTTAGATCATCCATTTATTATGTCCTTTAAATTTCAGATATATATTTAAGAGCTCACCATTGCCCTTGGAGAGACTTGAACCCACACGTCAGCTACGACACTACGACCTCAATCAACAAGGCAATTTCTGCAGACGGTTTTATCTGCGATCCCATCTGAATCCTGGGTTTTAATCTCTTCCGGGCTTGAAGCCGCAAATTGGTTAAACTTGCTTCTAAAAGCTTTTCTATAATCCTGCTATATATTTTCTGCAGTAAGGCCCACCTCCAGCCTGCCTGTGCCAAGCGAGAGCAGAAGGATGCCATCTAGGTACGCTACCTAGCGATCTTAATGGTCGGAGTGGGAGGATTTGAACCTCCGGCCCCTGCCTCCCGAAGACAGTGCTCTACCAAGCTGAGCTACACTCCGCCAATGAAAACCCCCGCCTGTGATGATGCCTCAAGCGGGGGTATTATCATTGTGTGACGATTTCTGACAAGCGGAAATGCATCACGTTAATTGGGGATTATAGTTACGCAGTATCCCCAATGATGATGGTTAAAGTTACGCTATTATGACTCACAGGGAATCCCGTCACGACCGGGCCATGGGGCGTTGGATTCAGCATAGGCCGCAGCCGCTTCTTCCAGCATCCCGCGCACCAGTTCGCGGTTAGAGTCAATCGGATCCGAGACTTTAACAAATTTTGCCCCATCCCATTCAACGATCCAGACCGGGGCCTGGCCGGAGTGGTCTGAACAGGACAGTTTGATTGGTTGGGCCGCACCGGGGAAGCCCAGTTCTGACCAGCGGTTTGCCGTAATATCAAGGTTTTCGAATCCCCAGCGCAATTCGGAACGGGTAATCGCACGATTTCCATATTTATCCATGGCTGTGCGAACAGCTTCGCCAATGGTTGCCGCCATGATGGCGCCGCGCTGATAGAAGGTCTGGTTGAGCGTTTGCGCATCTGTAACTTTTGATTTTCCGGCATCGACCACCATGGTTTTCATATCCTGAATAGCCGGATAATCGCCGACCAGGTTGAAGGTCAGGGCTTTATAGCCTTTTCCTTTTTCGCCAACTGTCAGCAAGTCAGCATCGTGACCAGACCACCAGACGCCAATAAAGCGCTCCATGGGGAAGCGTGTTTTGACGGCTTCCTGAATGGCTCCGGCATTCATGGCGCCCCATCCCCACATCAGCACCCAGTCAGGCTTTTCGCGGCGGATTTGCAGCCATTGAGCCGATTGATTCTGCATTTCCTTGATTCCGACGGGAACTGGCAGGAAGGTGAATCCATGGTCATCCGCCATGCGCTGGAGCAGTGGAATAGGCTCTTTTCCATAGGGGTGATCAAGGTGGACAAGGGCGACTTTCTGACCTTTCAGCTTGGAGAGGTCACGTCCGCCGGCCATATAGTGTAGTGCGGCTGATGCCCCGTCCCAATAGGTCTGCGGCGGGAGGAAAACCCAGGGGAATAGGTCACCAACGGCTCCGGCGGAAAGGCCGTAGCCTCCTGAATAGAGGGGAATTTGATCGACATGTGCCCGCGGAATGGTTTGAAGCGTAATGCCGGTTGACCAGGGCTGCGTTAAAATGCCGCCGTTTGCCTTGGTTTTTTCATAGCATTCCATGCCTTTTTCGGTGTTATAGGCGGTTTCGCATTCTTCCCAGAGGATGCGGACTCCATTGATACCGCCATCACGTTCATTGAGCATTGTGAAATAATCCTGATGGCCGTCCATCAGCGGAATCCCGGTTCCGGCAAAAGGGCCGGTCCGATAGGACAGAATAGGAATACGCAGTTCATCGGCTTCAACTGAAGAAGTGACGGACAGGCTGGTTAGTCCGGCACTGGCAAATGCCAGTCCGGCAGCAAGGCCCGCGGCAAGAAATTTTCCTGCTGTTAATTGAGATATTTTGGACATGATGTTCTCCCTTTGGTTACTTCATTTACGGTTAATTTCTACAAGACACATGAATTTTACCAGCGGCCTAATACGGAAATGGCCATAATCGTAGTTTCTGACGCGCCAATGCCCATAGTCTGGCGAAACCATGAGGCTCAACGATCAGGAACAGGATAATCAATCCGCCGATGATCATCAAATTGACATGTTCCAGAACGGTTGAGTTAACGGGGATTCCGAGAACACTGGGCACAAGATTGATGACAACTGGCAGCATGACGATGAAGGCTGATCCAAAGAAGCTTCCCAGCACGGATCCGAGTCCTCCGATAATCACCATGAATAGAATACGGAAGCTGAGGCTAATGTCAAACAGGATTGGTTCTGCGGCGCCTTTATATAGGAAGACCATCAGTGCTCCGGCGACTCCGATGATGTAGGAGGAGACAGCGAAAGCGGATAATTTAGCCTTGAGGAGGTGAATACCGATGAGTTCGGCGGCAATATCAAAGTCGCGCACGGCTTTCCAGATTCGTCCGATTCGAGAGCGGGTGATATTGAGGGCCAGAATGGTAAAGACGATGACGAAACCGAGGATGATATAATAGCGGACAACGGGTTCTGCGGTTGGTCCGGCGATGGTTATGTCGAGCATCTGATTGGGGGCGACTTCGATAGCCCCGGAGGTATTGTCGTTATAGAGCCAGCTCCATCTTGTAAAGAGCCAGCTGAGGAAGAACTGCGCGGCCAGAGTTGCGATTGCCAGATAGAATCCTTTAATGCGTAAGGAGGGAATACCGAAAATGACTCCGATTCCGGCTGAGAAGAATCCGGACAGGAAGATTGCGACCAGCAGGTTCATATCGGGGAAGATAGTGATCAGCTTATAGCAGGCATAGGCACCAACACCCATAAAGGCCCCGGTTCCAAGCGATAGCTGACCGGCGTAGCCTGTGAGAATATTCAGTCCCAGGGCTGCCAGATAGTAAATCAGGAAGGGGATGAGCATGGCCTGAAAGACAAATTCGCTGGCGATGGCAGGGAGAATCACGGCCCCCAGAACAAGGAAGAGGATGACGAGAATCCGGTCTTCGCGCACCGGATAAAGAGCCATATCCGCTGCGTATGTTGATTTGAACTGACCGGTTTCTCGATAGAACATGGTTTGTCCGCTTTAAATTTTGGCCTGCTTTAGAGGACCACACCCTTAATTTATACGCGCATAAAATTATGCGATCTTATTTGGGGGGACTGTATCGGTTTCAAATACATCTGGCAACCTTCAATACAGTCATGAACGTGAACGGGTGTCTTTAAACGGGCAAATGATCCAGTTCCTTAGATAGTGTATAATCAAGAGATTGGTCTAAAATTTGCTTTATTCTTTTCTTCTGTGGTTTAAAGAGAAAAAAGGAATAGAAAGATTCTATCATCTGAAGCGGTAGAGTGGAATTGCAGCCAGATATGCCAAAAATACAAAATCGTTCTTGGCTGCAATCCATATAAGATGTAATTATCTATAGGCTAAAATCTCGTGACTTATACTATCTAGGAATTGCGGATGGCTACTATTACAAAAGAAATGACTGAGGCAGCATATATGGCAGCCAAGAGCGTATATCATGGTGAAAAAATGAAAAAAATCGCTCTTGATGAGTTGGAAAATTACCATGGTATGAATAGGTGGTCAGCCGCTGACTATATTGTTTGCTTCGAAAAAATGATGAAAGGAGAGGCTTATAGCCGAACAAATAATCCAGAGGCAACAGAATATTTTTTTAAATCAATATTGTGGGATTATGGTCCTGAAGAACTCCGCAATGCTTTGCAAGCAGCGCAAGGTCATGTTGAATATTATGCAAGTCTAGATAACGGAAGCCCTCTTCATCAAATTCGTGCTTTGATAGATAAATACAAACAAGAGTTGAGTTTATTTCAGCCTTGCCTTCCTGAAGAAATTGATGAAAGCAACAATTATTTTGAAGGAGCCAAAAAGCAAATCACAGTCAATGCTTATGAACGAAATCATCAAGCACGATCAAAATGTATTGAGCATAATGGATTGGATTGCAAGGTGTGTGGATTTAATTTTGAACAAGCTTATGGTGAGGTCGGCAAAGATTATATCCATGTACACCATATAAAGCCGTTATCCGAAATTCAAGAGAACTATCAAGTTGATCCTATAAACGACTTAATTCCTGTATGTCCTAATTGTCATGCCATGCTACATAGAAATAAGCCTGCGTATACAATTCAGGAAGTTAAACAGACAATCAAAAATAAGCGCATATAACTTCGACAGTTTAGTCACGAGATTTTAGCCCAATCTCGTGATTGCACTATCTAGAACCTTAACAATATCAATTTATTGCTTCGATTTCTTGTTCCCAGAATTCATGTAAATCTGAAAGGGTAACCGCTGATTCAATAAAAGCCTGCCCGATCCCCCAGCATAAAATCAGACGCGGGGTGCCTTGTTCAACTTTTTTATCGCTGCGCATTAAATCAACCATATCGCTGGCTTTAGGCTGGAATTGCGGGATATCTGACAAGCGGGTGGGCAGACCGGCTGCGGCAAGATGCCTCTCTACGCGCTGACAGTCTTGCATGGAACATAAGCCGCGCCCGGCAGAGAATTTCAAGGCCAGCACCATGCCAATCGCCACCGCTTCACCATGTAAAAGGGCCTGACCAAAACCAACTGCTGCCTCCAGCGCATGACCAAAGGTATGGCCCAAATTCAAAAGCGCACGTTGATTATTCTCTCGCTCATCGGCGGCAACAATCCGTGCCTTGGCTTCGCAACATCGGCTGATCGCCTCAATCCGGCAGCTTTGATCTCCATCCAAAAGTTTCTGGCCATTCACTTCCAGCCATTCAAAAAATTCAAGGTCATCAATGACCCCATATTTCACCATTTCGGCATAGCCAGCCCGCATCTCCCGGGGGGGCAAACTGTCCAGTGTATCAGTATCGGCCACAACCAGACGGGGCTGGTGAAAACTGCCAATCAGATTTTTCCCGGTGGCACTATTGACTCCGGTTTTCCCGCCAACCGAACTGTCAATCTGGGCCAGAAGACTGGTCGGGACTTGAATAAAACCAAGGCCACGCAGCAGGATAGCTGCCGCAAATCCGGCTAAATCGCCAACCACGCCGCCTCCCAGGGCCACCAGAAGACTGTTGCGCTCCAGATGGCAGGCTAAAAGCTTTTCCAGGCAATCGGGCAGCTTATGAAGGTCCTTGCTGGCCTCTCCGGCAGGAATGATAACCTCATGGATTGAAGCTGGCCAACAGGCAGAAAGAGCAGCCCGCACTTTCTCTATATGAAGGGGGGCAACCTGATCATCGCTGATGATAACCAGCGGAGCTTTCTTTGCCAGATTCCTTTCAGTGATCATCGGGCCAAGCTGATCCAGAATACCGCCGCCAATCAGAATATCGTAATCTTGTGCTGTCGGGGCTTGCGAATCAAAATTAACAGGAACTATACGCATTCTAAATGGCCTTTTTAGAAATATGTAACAAGAATAAGGTCCTCTGGCATCAATCAGTGCTGGTAAAAATCTAAAAGCCCGTTTTGAACCCGCGCCAATATCAGCGATTTATCCTCATTCGTGCTTAAAGCCGTTACATCAGCTTGCGCATAAACCGGATAACGATCCTCAATCATCTTGCGTAATTGCGACTCCGGGTCCTCAACATTCATCAAAGGACGATGGGTTTTGCGACTCAAACGTGGCCAAAGCACATCAAACTCGGCCTTCAGCCAGACCGTGACCGCGCCGTCCTGCAAATGCGCCCGGGTTGGAGGATGAATAAAGGCTCCGCCGCCGCTGCCTATAATATTTTGTGGGCCCGATAATAAACGCTCGATCACGCGCTGCTCCCGGCTGCGGAAAAACGCTTCGCCGTGATTGGCAAAAATATCAACAATCGATTCGCCAGCAGCGGCCTCGATCTCGGTGTCCGCATCAATATAAGGCAGTTTCAAACTTGCCGCCAGTAACCGCCCGATAGCAGATTTGCCCGCCCCCATCATCCCGACCAGGACAATAGAACGACCATCCCGGCGGGTACAGTCAACCAGTTCTTTCATTAAGAATCAGCCATTAAAAGTCTGTTCCGGCACCCTGATCGACAGGGCGGGTCCCCAAATTTCCGAAAAGCTGCTCAAAGAATGAAAAGGAGCGTCCGGCTGTCGGGGTTTCGTCCGCCGAATAGACAATATTCTTTTTATCATCCAGGGTATAATTTTTAATGTCGGCAAGAATACCCGCTTCATCAAAGGTCAGTTCCAGCACCCGGTAGTCGGTGATTTCCAGATCAAGAGGCCCATATCCTTCGCGCCGTTCGCTGATATAATACCAGACTCTGGCATCAAAGGCTGCCGCTGCCGAGGGGGAGCCAAGAGCCTGAATCACCTGCTGGCGATCACTTCTGCCGGTTTCAACTTGCGCCAGTTTGCTTTCTGGAGGCAAGTTTCCGCGCACAACCACGGTGGTTTCGCAGCCAAGAAGCACAAGCCCGCCAAGCAGGCCAATGAAAGCCGACAAGACACGGGGAAAAAAGACACGCGAAAAATTGTTTTTGTATCGTTGCATGGTGCAGGGTATAAATGAAAAAAAAGAGTTTACAAGCAAACTGCCTTTTTTTCCATAGTTTATCGTGTCTTTTTGGGCACAGTATTTGTTTATGTGACGATCTGATTGGGTTGCGATCCGGGTATGGAGTTTGGTCATGCGTGCTTTAAAGCCCAAAACCGGCAGTGAGAATGAATTTAGCCGTTTTTTTCGCGTATCAGACTTGCCTGCTAAAGGGGAGCGGTTTGATTTTTCTGCCAAGCCGGAAGAATGTGCAGCTTTAGCGATTCGGCTTGACCTGATTGAGTTGCGCAAGCTTGAAGGCTGGGCGCGGGTGCGGGTTTTGCCCAATCGCAGCCCGGTAGAGGTGTCGTCTGGCGATAGTTCTGGCGGGCGCGGACGAAAGCGGGTGAAAGGCGGAGCCGCTGGTGATCTGATTGAAGTGGACGGTATGCTTGTGGCAGAATTTACGCAGCCGTGTGTTTTGACTCTTGCCCCGGTTGAAGGCGAATATTCGGGGGCTTTTCACTATTTCTATACATCGTATAAAGGTCATTCACAAAGCGAGGTCTCTGGCGATGCAGACCCGCCGGAGCCCCTTGAAGACGGCGGCATTGACCTTGGAGAAGCGGCCACCCAGTGGTTGAGCCTTCATCTTCCGGATTTTCCGCGTGCGCCGGGCGTTACGCTGGAAAATATCCTTTCTCCGGCTTCCCGATATGACCCGTAAAAATATGACACGTGAAAACAAGATGCAGATGCTGGTTGATGATATGGAGGTTCTGGTCAGCCGGAAACGGGTGAAGCATGTCCGCTTTGCGGTTCACCCGCCGCATGGCGAGGTCAGACTGACGGTGCCTTTTTTTCTGGGCACCAAAAAAATTCAGGATATTATTCGCGCCGAACGGGCCTGGATTGAAAAGAAACAGGCGGTGGTTGCCGCGCAGCCCCGACCGGCTCCCAAAATATTTGCCGAGGATGAAATCCATCCCTATCTGGGGGAGGATTATCGGCTGAATGTCATTCGTGCGAATAAAAAACCGTCTGTATCGCTGGAAAAAGACCATATCCTGCGCTTGCAGGTGCCCTTGGATGCCAGCCCGAGCGATTGCGAGAAGATTTTAACCGAATGGTATCGCAAACAGATGAAAATGATTGTCCCGCCGCTGATTGAAAAATGGGAACAGCGCACCGGCCTTGCTGTTCAGACCTATGGCATCAAACGCATGAAAACCCGCTGGGGCACCTGCAACCCGCAGCATCGGCGGATATGGCTCAGCCTTGATTTAATCAAAAAACCGCCGATTTGCCTTGATTATGTCATTGTGCATGAAATGGTCCATTTCTGGGAGCGTTTGCATAACAAGAACTTTACCCGTCATATGGACCGCATCATGCCGGACTGGCGCGATATCAAGAAACAGCTGAATAATATAGCGTGAGTGTTGTGCGGGTTATGGATTGGTGTTCAGGTAAATAATCGCGACAAACACAACAAGCAGTCCCAGCACCACCAGCCGCTGCAAGCCAACATAGAACTGCCCTTCGGGTTTCAACACATCATCGCGGCGGCGCAGCAGCGAATCTTTGCGCAAGGCAAGCAGATTGCCCCCGCGCACATGTTTGCGGGTTTTCCAGTGCAGCCATAAACCGGCCAGCGACAAAAGCACGCCGATTCCCATAAGAATTTTGATGGCCATTTCTTTTAATCTGTTCTTTTAATCTATTCTTTTAGTGTGATCATGCCTTGCCGTCATGTAGCGTGATTTTTTCACTTTCTGGATCAAAGCCAATCCATAGTTTTCCATCCATCATTTTTTGTGCGGCATCGCCAAAGACCTCGGCCCGCCAGCCCTTTTGGCAGGCTAATAATTTTTGTTCAGAACGCCCTTTTTTTCTGGAAGAAGAAGCATGCTGGCGGACCAGCATATCAAGGTCGTGCGCCGTTGCAATCAGCCGGGCAGCGACTCCATATTCCGTGCTTTTTAACTTTAAAATCAGCTTCAGGATTTCAAGCATGGCTTGCTGGCGGGCTGAAAGACGGCCTGCGGGCTTTTCAGGCACCGGCCATTGCGCGGCTGGAGACTCCAAAGCCGCATTGATCTCCTTTAACATGTCCTTGCCTGATTTTGACCGGGCAAAGCCTTGTGGAAGGCCGCGCGTTTGTTCCATCTCCTGCTCGGTTCGCGGGGCATGGGCGGCAATATCAATCAAACTGTCATCTTTGATGATTCGCGGGCGTGGCATGTCGCGGGCCTGCGCGGTCCGTTCTCGCCAGGCCGCCAGCCGTGTCAAAAGATGGAAAAAACGCGGATTGCCCGGCGTGGTCTTTAAACGTCGCCAGGCTTCTTCAGGATCGGTCTGATAGGTCGCTGGCGTGGTCAGCACGGCCATTTCCTCGTCCATCCAGTGGCGGCGGTTTTGCCGCTCCAGGCTTTCTGCCAGCTTTTCATAGACCGGTCCCAGATATTCCACATCGTTCAAGGCATAGGCTGTTGCCTTGGCTGGCAGAGGCCGTTTTGACCAGTCGGTCATGCGCACGGATTTATCAATTTTTGCCCCGCACAGCCTGTCCACAATGGCACTATAGGAAACCTGATCGCCATAGCCGGTGACGGCGGCAGCAAGCTGGGTATCAAAAATCGGGGCGGGCAGCTTTCCACTGATATGAAAGAAAAGGTCCATGTCCTGTCTGGCGGCATGAAACAATTTCAGGACTGGCTCATCGCATAAAAGCGCGAACAGGGGCGCCAGGTCAATATCGGGTGCCAGAGGATCAACCAGACCAATCAGCCCGCTTTCTTTGGGGCCTGCCAGTTGTGTCAGACAGAAATGCGGCCAATAGGTCCGGTCGCGCATAAATTCGGTATCGACGGCAACATAGGTCTGTTTGGCCAGTTCTTGACAGAAAACCTTTAAATCAGCTGTTTTTTTGATAAAGCGCGGGGGCATTCTGTTTCTGCTTACCCCTTTATTGGGCCGATTTGGGCGCGATGTCTTAAAAGATGATCGGCCAGCGTGAAGGCCATCATGGCCTCGCCAACCGGCACGGCCCGAATACCGACGCAAGGATCATGGCGGCCTTTGGTGGAGACTTCAACGGCGGTGCCATCGGTGGTGACGGATTGACGGGGGATAAGAATAGAACTGGTGGGTTTAACCGCAAAGCGGGCGATGATCGCTTGCCCTGATGACAGGCCACCCAAAATGCCCCCTGCATGGTTAGAAGAAAAAGATATATCTCCTGTTGAATCGGGTGCCGGATAGAGTTCATCGGCATTTTCTTCGCCAGACAATTCTGCCGCCGCAAAGCCATCGCCGATTTCAACCCCTTTGACGGCATTGATTGACATCAGGGCTTTGGCGAGGTCTGCATCCAGCTTGTCAATAACCGGCGCACCAAGACCGGCAGGGATTCCATTGGCTTCCAGCTCAACCACCGCGCCGAGTGAGGAGCCTTGTTTCCGTGCCTGATCAAGATATGCCTCCCATTCTTTTGCAGCCACCGGATCCGGGCAGAAAAAAGGATTTTGATCAACTTGCGTCCAGTCAAAACGGCTACGGTCTATTTTATGCGGCCCCATCTGCACCAATGCCCCGCGAATGGTCAAATCAGATGGTGCTTCAGGCTCCAGCAACTGGCGCAAGATAACCCGGGCAATGGCACCGGCCGCCACCCGCATCGCGGTTTCTCTCGCCGAAGACCGCCCGCCGCCACGATAATCCCGATGCCCGTACTTCTTCCAATAGGTATAATCCGCATGACCCGGACGGAAACTCCGGGCGATATCCGAATAATCCTTGCTGCGCTGATCGGTATTCTCAATCAACAGGCCTATCGGCGTGCCAGTCGTCAGACCCTCAAACACACCCGAAAGAATGCGGACCTGATCAGCCTCCCGGCGCTGGGTCGTAAAACGCGATTGTCCCGGCTTGCGCCGATCCAGCCAGGGCTGTATATCCTCCTCACTCAACGGCAAACAAGGCGGCACACCGTCTATAATCGCGCCAATCGCCGGGCCATGACTCTCTCCAAAGGTTTGATAGCTCAGGCTATGCCCAAATCTGTTGCCACTCATCGAAATGCTTTAACTCTCTTAAAAATCAAGCCGTATCAGCATCAGCCAGCTTATGTATATTATCCTTGAGCGCCAGTTTCTCGCGCTTTAACTTCGTAACAACCGATGAATCAGGCGATGGTCGTGTTTCCTCCCGATGCAACGCCTTGTCTAAATTCTCATGCTTCTGACGTAAAGAATCAATGCGCTCGTTGACACTCATAAATTTCCTCCCTCTTGTTGTGGCCTGCACTCTTTAATAACCAGAGAACTTGATCATGAAACCCGAAACAATAAAGCACAGGATGTGATTTGTCTTTTCAATGTAAGGTGCGTTGCGCATAAGATCAATCCAAAGCATCACACCCAAAGCACAAGGACAGTAAAAATTTGCCGTGCCGCAATGTGCTTTGTAACAGGCATGATAATTTCGATAAAAGAAGGCTATAGTCTTGCCAGAGAAAACAGCTGTAAAAACAAAGAAATTACCGCTTAAAAACTGCCGGGTGCTGGATTTAACCAATGTGCTGGCCGGGCCTTTCTGCTGTCATCAGCTGGCCCATCTGGGCGCGCAGGTGATTAAAATCGAAAACCCGGCAGGCGGCGATCTGGCCCGTCGTCTGGGGGCTGATCCCGACTTGAACCAGAGCTTGATGGGCGTTTCCTTTCTCGCGCAAAATAGCGGTAAACGCTCGATAACGCTTGATCTAAAATCACCCGCCGGAAAGAAAATCCTGAAAAAGCTGGTGGCAACAGCCGATGTTCTGGTCGAAAATTTTCGCCCGGGAGTCATGAACCGCTTAGGCCTTGGCTATGATGTCCTGATCAAAGAAAATCCGGCTTTGGTCTATTGCGCCATTTCCGGTTTTGGACAGGATGGGCCGCTGCGCGATCTTCCGGCCTATGACCAGATTATTCAGGGGCTATCCGGAGTCATGAGCCTGACCGGCGATGAATCCACCGCTCCACTTCGCGTAGGTTATCCGGTGGCTGATACGATTGGCGGCCTGACCGCAGCCTTTGCGATCTCAGCCGCACTGGCTGGTCGGTCAACAAATCCCGATAATCCGGGTGGCTGTTTTATCGATATTTCAATGCTGGAATCGGTGATGGCCACCATGGGCTGGGTGGTCTCCAATTATCTGATTGCCGGTCAACCCCCGCAGCCTCTGGGTAATCAGAATTTCACAGCAAGCCCGTCCGGCACCTTTCAAACCGGCAATGGACTCTTGAATATTGCCGCCAATAAACAGGAACAATTCGAATCCCTTTGTCAGGTTATTGGAAAACCTGAACTATCAGCCGACCCGCGCTTTGCCACCCGCCAGGCCCGGCTGGATAACCGCAAGGCCCTTTCTGACACGCTGGAATCTGCCTTGTCCACAAACTCTGCTGATCAATGGGCGCAGGCCCTCAACAGGGCAGGGGTGCCAGCCGGTTCTATTCTGTCGGTCCCCGAAGCTCTGGCGCATCCGCAAATTGCTGAACGGGGAATGATCGGGACCTTCCCCTCATTTAACCCCTCACAAACAAGCGGGGAGAAGCGCGACCTTTCGCTTGCGCGGACAGGAATCAAGCTGAATAGTCAGGTGCCGAAAACGCAGACCCCGCCGCCTGTGCTTGGTCAGCATACGCAAGAGATTTTGACCGAGCTTGGCTTTTCCACCGCCGAGATTGAAGCTTTTAGACAGGATAAGATCATATGACAGTTTCTCCGCCCCCTTCGGATACAGCTGGCGAGGCCTGGTGGCAGACCGGCATCATCGACATGGAACCCGGGCAGATTCGCTATCGCGGCTATGCGATAGAAGAGCTGATTGGCACCACAAGTTTTTCCGGGATGCTCTGGCTAATGCTGCGGGGTGAACTGCCAACAGCTGATCAGGCCAGCCTTCTCGATACGGCTTTGATGGCAGGGGTTGATCACGGACCACAGGCCCCTTCTATTGCGATAGCACGGATGGCGGCAACTTGCGGGGTTGGGCTGAATAATGCGATGGCGTCCGGCTTGAATGTGCTTGGCGATGTGCACGGTGGGGCCGGAGAGCAAGCGGTTGAGCTTTACCAGACGATTGCCGGGAAAATTAACGAAGGTCAAATTCGTGAACAGGCTCTTGAACAAGCTACGCGCCAGATTATCAAAGAACGTTTAAGCAAGCCCGGTACTTTTATCCCGGGTTTTGGTCACCGATTTCATCCGGTTGATCCGCGGGCTCCGCGTTTATTGAGTCTGGTTGAGGGTGCTGCACAAAAGGGGAGCGTGTCGGGCCTTTATGCCACGATTGCCCGGCAGATTGAGCAGGTCTTGGCACAGGAAAAGGGCAAAGCGATCCCGCTTAATATTGATGGTGCGACAGCTGTTATTTATGCGGAACTGGGCTTTGCGGCCCCGCTTGCACGCGGGCTTTTTTGCTTGTCGCGTGCTGTTGGGATTTTGGCTCATGCCTGGGAGCAAACACAGCAAGGCGGGCGCAATAAAGGCCCTTTGCCTCCGCCACAAACCTGGAGCTATAGCGGGCCGGGTCCACGACCTGTTAAATAAGAGATATTTCAAACAAGTTGCATTTTATTTTTGATATGTCACAAGCCACTATGTATTCTAGCAATCAATCATGGAGTGTTTCCTTGATATTAATTTGTTAAAGGCATCTTTCTTTTGGGTAAGCGAGTTTTATTATGATCACACAAGATGAATCGAATCAGGACGACAATCGTTCGAATCCTTATGGCGACAAGCGGTTGCTTATTATTGATGATGAGCAGTTTAACCGGACGTTGCTGCGCCGACATTTGACGCGTGTAGGCTTTGAGCATGTTATGGAGGCGAAGAACGGGCAGGAGGGTCTGGAGGTTTTGCGGAACAATCATATAGATCTTGTTATGTCAGACATTAACATGCCGATGATGACGGGCAAGGAGTTGTTGGAGGCGATGAAGCTGGACATGCGTCTTTCGAAGGTTCCTGTTATTATTATTTCGAGTGATGATCACATTGCCTTTATAGCGGAGTGTATAGAGATTGGGGCTGAGGATTATTTACTGAAGCCTTTTGACCCGGTTTTATTGAGGGCTCGAGTGACGGCTGGTCTGGAGAAGAAGCGTTTACTGGATCAGGAGAAGCAATATCGCCAGACGATTCGTGAGGAGAAGAAGCGTGGCGATGATTTGATCAATGTTATTTTACCGACTCCGGTTGCGAATGAGTTAAAGAAGAATGGTCGGGTTGAGCCGCGACGTTATGACAATGTTGCGGTTTTATTTTGCGATATTGTTGGTTTTACGGAATATTGCGATGCGCATGCGCCTGAGGAGGTTGTTTCTAATCTTCAGAGTCTTTTTGAGAAATTTGAGGAGATTGTGCTTGAGCACCGGATGGAGAAGATCAAGACGATAGGCGATGAGTTTATGGCTGCGTCTGGTTTGATTTTGCCTGAGGCTGATCCGCTGGATGCGGCGGTGCGCTGTGGCTTGAAGATGGCGGAGGCTGCGACGGAAATCTTGCCGGAGTGGTCGGTTCGCATCGGGGTTCATGTTGGTCCGGTGGTTGCTGGCGTGGTTGGGCGGCAGAAGTATCTTTTTGATGTCTGGGGAGCGACGGTGAATATGGCGTCGCGCATGACCAGTCAGGCCAATCCGGGGACGGTCGCGATTATGGAGGAGTTATGGCATGATATCGAGGATAGTTTTGAAGCGCAAAACCTCGGCCTGAGAGAGGTTAAAGGCAAAGGCGATGTCTATGTTGTTGCCTGTTACAAAGCGCGCGAGGACTGATACCATCCTGTAGAGATGATAAATGAGATGAAAAACCAGACCACGGTTGACCCTGAGGAAGCGGCCCGTTTTTCGGCTCTTGCGGCTCAATGGTGGGACCCGGAGGGTCCGATGCGGCCTTTGCATCTTTTGAATCCGGTGCGGCTTGATTATCTGCAATCTGTGATTCGCAAGCACGAGGAAAATTCTGGCAAATTATCAGGAAATCCGGCTGAACGTCCTTTTGCAGGGATCAAGCTTTTGGATATCGGTTGTGCGGCCGGGCTGGTGTCGGAGCCTCTGGCCCGGCTTGGCGCAGAAGTCACCGGGATAGATGCCAGTGCTTCTTTGATTGCCGCCGCACAAGCCCATATTGCGAATGATGGATCAAAGCTTTCGCTGGATTATCAAACCGGTGAAGTCGCCGATCTGCTTGAAAAAGACACACTCAAAAAAGACATGCTTTTTGATGTCGTCCTGGCCTTGGAAATCGTTGAACATGTCACCGACCCGGCCGCTTTTCTGGCACAGGCCACCGCTTGCCTTAAACCCGGCGGGCTGCTGGTGGTCTCAACCTTGAACCGCACCTTGAAATCCTTTGTCCTTGGCATTGTCGGGGCAGAATATGTGCTGCGCTGGCTTCCACGCGGGACCCATAGCTGGAAAAAATTCCTGCAACCCGGCGAAATCATCAATTTCCTGGCCCCGCATAATATGCAGCCTCAAGGCATCACCGGGCTGGTCTTTGACCCTTTGCGCTGGCGTTTCTTCCTGAAAGAAAATGATGTGGATGTGAATTACTATATGTGCTTTCGCAAGGACGAACAGTGACTCCGGCGGCCCTTGTGCTTGCAGGCGGGGCCTCCCGGCGTATGGGGGTCGATAAAGCCTTTATGCCCTTTGCCGGGCGTCCCCTGATTGAACATACCATACGCTGCTTGCGCCCGCAGGTGTCGCATCTGGCCTTGAATATTGCGCATGAAGAAGAAGGCAGCAAGGCGGGCCGGATTTTTACGGCGGCTTTTGCAACGCCCTGCCTGCCAGATTGTCTGCCGGGGCGTCAGGGCCCGCTGGTTGGTATTCTGACCGGCCTTTATTGGGCTAAAGAAATCGGGTCTGAATGGTTGCTTTGTGCGCCGTGCGATTGCCCGTTCTTGCCAAAAGATTTGGCGGTTCGCCTGATGAGTGTTGCGATTGCGCAGGCACGTCCATTGGTGATGGCGGCCTCTAACAACCGTCGCCATCCGACCTGTAGTCTTTTGCATGTCGATCTGACGGCGGATTTACAAAATTATTTGAATGAAAGTGAGAATCGCAAGATTGAGAACTGGACCAGCCGCCACCAGCCTGCGGTTGTTGAATGGCCGGTGCCGGGAGCTGTTCTGGCAGAAGGGAAAAATTCGGGCCTTGATCCTTTTGTCAATTTAAACACCCGCGAAGAATTTTTGCAGGCTGAATCTTATGGGTCCTGACCCTAGTCCTTCCAGCCGCCTCAAAAGTTAAAAGAAAAGAAACCAAAGGAAAAGAAAGCAACATAAAAACCATGAAACGCTATCTTGATCTTTTGAACGAGGTTTTGACCCATGGAACTGACCGTCCTGATCGCACCGGGGTCGGCACGCGCTCAGTCTTTGGCGGGCAGTTGCAGTTTGATCTTGCGCAAGGTTTTCCCTTGCTGACCACCAAGAAAATTCATTTTAAATCGGTTATTATCGAGCTTTTATGGTTTTTGCGCGGCGAGACAAACGTCAGATGGTTGCAAGAAAACAAAGTTTCAATCTGGGATGAATGGGCCAATCAAGACGGTGAGCTTGGCCCGGTTTACGGCAAGCAATGGCGACGCTGGACAGGAAAAAACGGGCAAGAAGTTGACCAGATTGTCGAGGCTTTGGACCTTATCCAAAATGATCCTTCTTCAAGGCGGATTGTCGTGTCGGCCTGGAATGTTTCTGATCTGAAAGAAATGGCGCTTATGCCCTGCCATTGTTTGTTTCAATTTCAGGTCGCGGAGGGAAAGCTCAACTGCCATATGTATCAGCGCAGTGCCGATATTTTTTTGGGGGTGCCCTTCAATATTGCCTCTTTTTCACTGTTGACCCTGATGATGGCGCAGGTTTCTGGTCTGGCCCCCGGCAAATATGTCCATAGTTTCGGGGACCTGCATTTATACAGCAATCATTTTGACCAGGCACGTTTGCAGCTTTCCCGGACCCCGCGTTCTTTGCCGCACCTGCACCTGAACCCGGCGCGAAAAAATATTGATGATTTCACCCTGGAAGATTTCACGCTTGAAAATTATGATCCCCATCCCACCATTTCTGCGCCAATAGCTGTTTAAGGGCAAGAGGCATGGCTTTTTGTGCATTGATTGCGGCTGTGGCCTCCAACGGGGTGATAGGTCATGCGGGCGGGCTGGCCTGGAAAATTCCAGGCGAGCTTGCTTATTTCAAGGCAGCCACCACGGGTTCTCCGGTTGTGATGGGGCGCAAAACCTGGGAATCCTTGCCGGTGCGCCCCTTGAAAGGCCGGGCGAATATTGTGGTCACGCGCAATCAATCTTATGCCACCGACATTGAAAAAGCCGGGGCGGTTGCTTTTTTATCCTATGACGAAGCCCATGATCATGCGACCAAACTGGCCGATTCACTTCCAGAGAAACTATTTTTTAATATCGGCGGCGGCGAGATTTTTAGGGCGGCTTTGCCAAAGGCTGATCTTTTATATTTAACCGAAATTGACAGCACCCCCGCAGGCGACACTTTTTTTCCGCCGTATAATCGGGATGAATTTATGCTTGTTAAGGAAAAAGCCGGGG
Source organism: Alphaproteobacteria bacterium (assembly GCA_965229605.1). Taxonomy (GTDB): domain Bacteria; phylum Pseudomonadota; class Alphaproteobacteria; order CBDDJK01; family CBDDJK01. Next base: position 844,137 of record OZ245892.1, read on the forward strand.
TGCAGTCCGACAGCACAGTTCCGGCCCACCGCTTTTGTGTGTATAAACGGATCGCGTCCTGATCAGGCGGGTGAGCATGTATGCCGAGAATTTTCATCGAATCAAACGGTTGCCGCCCTATGTTTTTGCGCAGGTTAATCAGCTGAAATCGGCGGCCCGCGCCCGGGGTGAAGATATTATTGATCTGGGCATGGGCAATCCTGATATGCCGCCACCGCCGCATATCATTGAAAAACTGATAGAAACCGTTCAGGACCCGCGCAGTCATCGCTATTCGACCAGTCGCGGGATTCCGGGCTTGCGCCGGGCCTGTGCAGGCTATTATGCCCGACGTTTTTCGGTTGATCTTGACCCTGAAAAAGAAGTGATCGCCGTGCTTGGTTCCAAGGAAGGGCTGGCCAATCTGGCGCAAGCCATTACCAGTCCGGGTGATGTCGTGCTGGTGCCCAATCCCTGTTATCCCATTCACAGTTTTGGTTTTATCATTGCGGGCGGGGCCATCCGCCATTTGCCAGCCGTTGGCGTTGAGGGTTCTGATTTTACGCAGGTTTTTATGGATGCCCTGCAGCGGGCGGTGGCCCATTCCATTCCAAAGCCACTGGCGGTGGTGCTGAATTTTCCGCAAAATCCCACCGGGCAATGCGTTGATCTTTCATTCTATGAAGAGGTCGTGCGCTATTGCAAACAGCATAATATCTATATTCTGTCCGATTTGGCCTATGCTGAAATTTACTTTGAGGAGCCGCCGCCCTCGGTTCTACAGGTGCCGGGTGCGCGCGATATTGCTGTAGAATTTATTTCCTTGTCCAAGACCTATGCCATGCCGGGCTGGCGGGTTGGTTTTGCGGTTGGAAATGCTGCATTGATTGAAGCCCTGGGACGGATTAAATCCTATGTTGATTACGGGGCCTTTACCCCGGTTCAGGTGGCAGCGGTTGCGGCCTTGAATGGTCCGCAGGAGTGTGTTGAAGAGATGCGGACTATTTATCGGGATCGCCGGGATGCCTTGATCAGCGGGCTCAGCCGGGCCGGGTGGGACAGCCCGGTGCCGGAAGCCACCATGTTTGTCTGGGCCCCGCTCCCCAAATGGGCAAGCAATGAAGGGGCTAAACGGACGAATGAAGGCTCGCTGGAGTTTTCCAAGCGATTGCTGGCCGGGGCAGGGGTTGCGGTTTCACCGGGGGTTGGATTTGGGGAATATGGCGAAGGCTATGTGCGGTTTGGACTGGTTGAAAATGTTCAGCGTATTCGCCAGGCCACCCGTGCGATAGGCCGGTTTTTTGCTGAAACGGGCCACCAGATTTAAAATTAAAAGGTTTGAGCATGATGAAAGATAATCTTGAACAGGGAGGGGAAAAGAACCCGTTGCGTGTGGCGGTTGCCGGTCTGGGGACGGTTGGCCAGTCGGTGGTATCGCTTTTGACCGAGAATGCGGATTTAATCGCCAGGCGCGCGGGCCGTCCGATTATTGTGACCGATGTTTCAGCGCGTGATCGCAATAAAAACCGCGCGGTGACGCTGGATGGTCTGCAATGGTGGGACGATGCCGCTGTTATGGCTGAAAAGGCAAAAGTGGATGTCGTGGTTGAACTGATTGGCGGGGAGGACGGGAAAGCCAAGGAGCTGGCCGAGATCACGCTTGCACATAAAAAAGCGCTGGTGACAGCCAACAAGGCCCTTTTGGCCCATCATGGTTACGCACTTGCGCTTATGGCAGAAGAAAACAGGGTTGATTTGCGCTATGAGGCCGCAGTGGCTGGCGGTATTCCGATTATCAAGGCGATTCGTGAAGGTCTGGCCGGGGTGCGGACAAGCCGGATTTACGGCATATTGAACGGGACCTGTAATTATATCTTGAGCCTGATGCGCGAAAGCGGCGCCAGTTTTGAGGAAGCTTTGGAGCAAGCACAGAAACTTGGCTATGCAGAAGCTGATCCGGCTTTTGATATTGAAGGCACGGACAGTGCGCATAAACTTTGCCTGTTGACCGCGCTGGCTTTTGGCGTCCGGCCTGATTTTTCAGCTATTCGCTGTCGCGGGATCACCGATATTGAGGCCGTGGATATCCAGGCGGCAACCCAGCTGGGCTACCGGATAAAGCTGCTGGGGATGGCGGAACAAACGGCAGATGGAACGGTCTTGCAATCGGTTGAGCCCGCCCTTGTGCCGATTGAATCACCGATTGCGGCAGTTGAAGGCGTGTTTAACGGGGTTGTCGCCGAATGTACCGGGCTTGGGGATAGTCTGTATGAAGGGCGCGGCGCGGGCGGGGAGCCTACGGCTTCAGCCGTGGTGGCGGATTTGATTGATCTTGCTGCCGGCCGTAAAAGCCCGGTTTTTGGCTGTCCAGTGAAGTCTCTGCGTGATCCGCTTGCTCAAAATAGCAAAAGCGACGCAGAAGACAGCCGCGCCCATGGCTATTATTTGCGGCTGCGGGTGATTGACCGGCCCGGTGTGGTTGCCGAGATTGCGGCTATTTTAAGAGATGAATCGATTTCCATGAGTTCTATCTATCAGCAAGGCCGCGCCCCGCATGCCGAGGTTGATCTGGTCCTGACCACCCACGAGATTGCGCGTGGTGCCATGTGCCGGGGGGTGGAGGCGATCAATGCGCTTGAGGCTGTGACCCGTCCGCCGCAGCTTTTGCGGGTTGAATCCTTTGCAGATTCATAAGAGTCATTTTTAAAATGCTTGCCGATCAGGGCTGCTTCGGATAAACCATTTCCAGATCAAAGTGTAATCCTAATGGCAACCGGATGAGGCGTCATTTATGCCGAAAATAACCGTCAATGATCAGGAATATGAGGTCGCAGCCGGGCTGACCGTGCTGCAGGCTCTTGAATCGGTTGGCTACGAGATTCCGCGCTTTTGCTACCATGAACGGCTGTCGATTGCCGGAAACTGCCGGATGTGTCTGGTCGAAGTCTCGCCCGGCCCGCCAAAGCCGCAGGCCTCTTGCGCTTTGCCGGTGGCAGAAGGGCAAAAAATCCGCACCGATTCCCCGATGGTTGATAAGGCCCGCAAAGGGGTCATGGAGTTCCTGCTGATCAATCATCCGCTGGATTGCCCGATCTGTGATCAGGGTGGCGAATGTGACTTGCAGGATCAGGCTTTTGCCTATGGGGCCAATGCCAGCCGCTACCGCGAAGCCAAACGGGCGGTGGCTGATAAATATATGGGGCCGCTGATCAAAACCGTGATGACCCGCTGTATCCACTGCACGCGCTGTGTCCGCTTTGCCACAGAAGTCGCCGGAGTCGATGAAATCGGGCTTTTAAATCGCGGCACCTACGCCGAAATATCAACCCTTGAACAAGCCGTTTCAAGCGAGCTTTCAGGCAATCTGGTTGACCTGTGCCCGGTCGGGGCCCTGACCTCCAAACCCTATCAGTTTCATGCCCGTTCGTGGGAATTAACGCCAACCCCATCGATTGATGTTACTGATGCGCAAGGGGCCAATATTCGGGTCGATACCCGGGGCAACGAAGTCATGCGCATATTGCCGCGCTTGCATGAGGATATCAACGAAGAATGGATCACCGACAAGGCCCGCCATTCCTGCGATGGCTTAAAACGCCAGCGGCTGGATACCCCTTATTTGCGCGGGAAAGACGGGCGTTTGCAGCCTTGCGACTGGTCAACCGCCCTGTCTGCGGCAGCTGCTAAAATCAAATCGGTCAAACCCGAAGAAATAGCGGCGATTTCAGGCAATCTTGCTGATGTTGAATCGCTTTATGCCTTGAAGAAACTCTGGTCCTTGCTGGGCAGCCCGCATCTGGATTGCCGCCAGGATGGCAATGTCCTGTCTGGCCCGGCGGCTTGTTCCTGGCGGTTCAACAGCCGCATTGCCGGAATTGACCAGATGGATGCGCTTTTGATTATTGGCAGTGATATCGGGCGTGAAGCCCCGGTTCTCAATGCCCGTATTCGCCGCCACTGGCTGAAAACCGGCTTGCCGATTGGTATCATCGGCCCGCAAGCCGCTTTGACCTATGAAGCTGATTATCTGGGCACTGGACCAAATGCGCTGGATCAGCTGCTTAAAGACCTTGGAAAGAAAAAAACCGGCTTTGCCAAATATTTTGCGAAAGCCAGTCGCCCCGGCCTGATTCTGGGGCAGGGGGCTTTGGCACGCGATGACGGACGTGCTGTTCTTTCTGCCGCCCGCGCAGTTGCTGAAGTGACGGCGATGGTTCAAAAACCCTCCAAAAAAGACCCGGACGGCTGGAATGGTTTTAATGTCCTTTTGCATCAGGCCGGGCTGGTCAACGGGCTGGAGCTTGGATGTGTCCCGGAAAAAGGCGGGCTTGCGGTTGATGGCATCGCCAAAGCCTGTGAATCTGGCAAAATAAAACTGGTCTATCTGTTCGGTGCGGACGAACTCACACAGGTCCAATATCAACAGCTTTCGAAAGCCTTTGTCATCTATCAAGGCCATCATGGCGACTGCGGGGCTGAAATCGCCGATCTTATCTTGCCCGGTGCCGCCTATACCGAAAAGGACGCGACCTACGTCAATATTGAAGGACGGGTGCAGCAAACCATACGTGCCGCCTATCCGCCCGGCGATGCCCGCCAGGACTGGGCGATTTTGCGCGCCCTTGCCGGGGCACTTGGCCTTAAACCTGGCTTTGATCACCTCGGTGAACTCCGTCAGCAACTCTATCAGGACTATCCAATGATGGCCGAACTGGACACGCCGCCACCAGTCGAATGGAAAAACTTTGGCCGCAAAGGCACCCTGAAAGACGCAGATTTTACCTATCCGGTTACAACCTATTATATGACCGATGTGATCGGGCGGGCCTCTGAAACCATGGCAGAATGCACCCGCTCATCCAGCGGGGAGCCAGAATCATCGGCTGTAAATGCTGACGTTGAACAGGTGGCGGCTTATGGCTGATCTTATTGATGCAATCTGGTGGCGCGACTATTTATGGCCGCTGGTCTGGACGCTTTTCCTCATCTTGTGCATCGTCTTGCCCGTCATCGTGTCAGTCGCTTATCTGACTCTGGCTGAACGCAAGGTCATCGGCTGGATACAACTGCGGCGCGGACCAAATGTCGTCGGACCCTTCGGCCTCTTGCAACCACTCGCAGACGGGCTGAAACTCTTTTTAAAAGAAACCATCATCCCTTCCGGAGCCAATCCCGTCCTGTTCGTGATCGCCCCAATGATCACCTTCACGCTGGCTCTGATCGCCTGGGCCGTCATCCCTTTCGACGAAGGATGGGTGCTTTCTGATATAAATGTCGGAATACTCTATCTTTTCGCCGTTTCCTCGCTTGGAGTCTACGGAATCATTATCGCAGGCTGGGCCTCTAACTCCAAATATCCATTCCTCGGGGCCTTGCGCTCGGCCGCGCAGATGGTGTCCTACGAAGTCTCCATCGGATTTGTGCTGGTGTCCGTCCTGCTCTTGTCAGGATCGCTCAACCTCTCGCGGGTGGTCGAAGCCCAATCCGGCCTGTGGAACGTCGTCCCCATGTTCCCCATGTTCGTCGTCTTCCTCATTTCAGCCCTCGCCGAAACCAACCGCGCCCCCTTCGACCTGCCCGAAGCCGAAGCCGAACTGGTCGCTGGCTATTTCTCCGAATATTCCTCCATGACCTTCGCGCTCTTTTATCTCGGCGAATATGCCAATATGATCTTGATGAGCGGAATGACCGTCGTCCTGTTCCTCGGCGGATGGCTGCCTCCCCTCGATATGCTGCCCTTTACCCTGCTGCCAGGGCCAATCTGGTTTGCCCTCAAAATCGCCCTCGTGCTTTTTATCTTCCTCTGGGTGCGCGCAACATTCCCGCGCTACCGCTATGATCAACTCATGCGGCTGGGCTGGAAAGTATTCCTGCCCTTTTCACTCTTCTGGCTGGTGCTGACCGCCGGAATCCTGGTCGCTTTTGACTTGACGCCTAAACCTTAATCCTTAACGGTTTCCCTCATGACGACTTTAATAACAACCGTCCGTGCCTTTCTGCTGCAAGAACTGATCGGCGGCATGTTGATAACCCTGCGCATGATGTTCAAACCCAAACATACGCTGAATTATCCTTATGAAAAGGGGCCTCTGTCCCCGCGCTTTCGCGGCGAACATGCGCTGCGCCGCTATCCAAACGGCGAAGAACGCTGCATCGCCTGTAAACTTTGTGAAGCCGCTTGCCCGGCACAGGCCATCACCATCGAAGCCGAACCCCGCGCCGATGGCTCACGCCGGACCAGCCGCTATGATATTGATATGACCAAATGTATCTATTGCGGCCTGTGTCAGGAAGCCTGCCCGGTCGATGCTATTGTGCAAGGCCCCAATTTTGAATTTTCAACCGAAACCCGTGAAGAACTTTTCTTTGATAAACAGCGTTTGCTCGCCAATGGAGACCGCTGGGAATCAGCGATTGCTGCCAATCTGGCTAAAGATGCACCTTACCGCTAGGCGCGCATAAAGCGTATATAGAATCTGGATGATGATATGATTGTGGACAGTCTTTTTTACCTGTTTTCTGCCGTGCTGCTGATGTCGGCCTTGCTGGTGATTACCGCCCGCAATCCAGTCCATGCCGTGCTTTTCTTGATCCTGGCCTTTTTCAACGCCGCAGGCCTGTTCCTTTTGCTGGGGGCAGAATTCCTGGCCATGCTGCTGGTCGTTGTCTATGTCGGGGCGGTGATGGTCTTGTTCCTGTTCGTGGTTATGATGCTGGATGTCAATTTCTCCAGATTACGCGGCGGCTTCGTGCGCTATCTTCCACTGGGCCTCGGGGTTGCCGGTGTTTTGCTGGTCGAACTTATCGCATCAGGGCTGGCCTGGCGTGTCGCAAGCCCGCAATCTGCCCTGCCAATGCCAAATGATGTGGATAATACCCGTGCACTCGGCCAAGTCATCTATACCCATTATATCTATTTATTTCAGGGGGCCGGGTTGATCCTGCTGGTGGCGATGATCGGGGCGATTGTCCTGACTTTGCGCAACCGGCCGGGGGTTCGCCGCCAGAATATCAGTGACCAGTTGGCCCGACGCGGTGCCGATGAAATTACTCTGGTCTCAGGCCGTTGATATATTGATCTATAAAGAGGAAAAAGCGTGACTATTGAAACCAGCCATTATCTGATTGTTGCCTCTTTGCTATTTGCGATTGGCCTGATCGGCCTGTTTATCAATCGGCGCAATATCATCGTGATTCTGATGTCGGTTGAACTCATGCTTCTGGCGGTCAATATCAATATGGTCGCTTTTTCAGCCGCCCTGTCCGACTTGACCGGTCAGGTGTTCACTTTATTTATTTTAACCGTTGCGGCCGCAGAAGTCGCTATCGGGCTGGCTATTCTTGTGGTTTTCTATCGAACACGGGCCACCATTGAGGTCAATGATCTCAGCACATTAAAAGGATAAGCCTTTTATATTTTCAAAGAGGGGGGCATGTTCGATTTAACTGGAAAAACAGCTTTAGTCACCGGCGCATCGGGCGGAATTGGACGGGCGACGGCGCTTGCGCTTTATCAAGGCGGTGCCTCGCTTGCCCTGAGTGGCACCCGTGAAGCTGCCTTGCAAGAAACAGCCGATCTTTTGCATGCTGAAAACAAGTCGGGTGGGGCGGTGCATATTGTCCCGGCAAATCTTTCAGATGCTGATGCGCCATCCAGTCTGGCAGAAGCGGCAGAGGCTGCACTTGGGCAGATTGACATTCTGGTCAATAACGCCGGGATTACCCGTGATATGCTGACCATGCGCCTGAAAGATGAAGACTGGGAAAATGTGCTATCCGTTAACTTGACCGCCGCCTTTAAACTGACTCGTGCGGTGATTAAAGGGATGATCAAGCGGCGTTGGGGGCGGGTTATTTCGATTTCCTCCATTGTCGGGGTGACCGGTAATTCGGGCCAAGCGAATTATGTTGCTGCAAAAGCCGGTTTGATTGGTTTTTCCAAGTCGTTGGCGCAAGAGGTTGGCACGCGCGGGCTTACTGTCAACTGCATTGCGCCCGGTTTTATTGTGACGGATATGACGGCAAGCCTTTCCGATGATCATGCGGCAGCCCTTAAAGCCAAAATTCCGCAAGGACGGTTGGGAGAACCAGAAGATATTGCCGCAGGGGTGCGCTATCTGGCTTCGGAAGAAGCGGCTTATATTACCGGGCAAACGCTGCATATCAACGGCGGCATGGCGATGCTCTAGGCGACTGATGGCCAAGCAGGATATTTAGAAACAGACGATCATGGTTAAAATACGCGCAGTCTATCGCAGTCTATATATGCTTTGCATCGCGCTTGCTGTATGGATTGCTGCAGGATGGCTGGATTCGCTGCGTGCGGAAGTCAATATTGATATTACCCGCGGCAATGTTCAGCCTGTCCCGATTGCGCTGGTGCCTTTTCAAGGCGAGAATACACAAGAAATCGAAGTCGGGACCCGCATTGCCGAGGTCGTGGGGGCCAATCTTGCGCGTTCAGGGCTTTTTACGCTGGTCAATCCGCAGGCCTTTATCCAGCAGGAAATTGACATTCAGTCCTGGCCCCGGTTTGGCGACTGGCGGACAATCAATGCTCAGGCGCTGGTCAATGGGCAGGTGCAGACCCAAGCCGATGGGCGATTGCGTGTGGAATTTCGTCTATGGGATGTCTTTGCCGAAACCCAGATGCAGGGCATGGCCTATGCGGCGGGTGGCGGTAACTGGCGGCGGGTGGCGCATATTATCTCCGATGCCATTTATAAACGGATCACCGGTGAATCCGGCTATTTTGACAGCCGCATTGTTTATATTGCGGAATCCGGCCCGGCAAACCAGCGCATCAAACGCCTGGCGATTATGGACCAGGACGGGGCAAATCATCGCTATTTGACCAATGATCAGGTGCTTGTCCTTACCCCGCGCTTTTCGCCAGCCAGCCAGACCATCACCTATTTAAGCTATTTCAACGATGTCCCGCGGGTCTATATCTTTGATATTCAAACCGGACAGCAAGAAGTCTTGGGTGCTTTTGAAGATATGACCTTTGCCCCGCGCTTTTCGCCGGATGGCAAACAGGTGGTCTTGAGCTATGCACAAGGTGCAAATTCCGATATCTATGTCATGCAGCTTGATGGACGGGTTGTCACCCGCTTGACCGGTGATCCGGCGATTGATACATCGCCAAGTTTTTCGCCCGATGGCCAGCAGATTACCTTTGAATCGGACCGTGGGGGTTCTCAACAAATCTATGTGATGAATGCCGATGGAAGCGATCAAAAACGGATCAGCTTTGGCTCGGGCCGTTACGGTACACCGGTCTGGTCGCCGCGTGGCGACCTGATCGCCTTTACCAAACTCTATAAGGGCAAATTCTTTATAGGGGTCATGCGTCCCGATGGCTCCGGGGAGCGTTTGCTGGTCGAAGGCTTCCATAACGAAGGGCCTAGCTGGTCCCCCAACGGGCGGGTGATTATCTTCTTTAAACAAACGCCCCAGCCTGACAATTCAACAAAAAGCGAAATCTATTCGATTGATTTAACCGGCGGGAATTTGCGACGAATTATCACGCCGGGCGATGCGTCTGATCCGGCCTGGGGCCCGCTTAATCCCTGATTTTATGACCTGATATATGGGATCATTGATATGAAATATATTCTCTCGCCATCGCCAAGGTGCCGGATGTCGCCTTTTTTTGCCGCCACACAGGCCGAAGGCGTGGTGTCCTTTTCCGTCTATAACCAGATGCTGATGCCAACCAGCTATGGCCACCCGGAAGAAGAATACTGGCGGCTGATCAACGGGGTTTCCATGTGGGATGTCGGGGTTGAACGCCAGATAGCTCTGGAAGGGCCGGATGCGGCTGAACTTGCACAAATTCTCTGCCCGCGCCGCGTTGACAATATGGTGATCGGGCAAGGGAAATATGTGCCGCTTTGCACGCAGTCGGGGGTCCTGATCAATGATCCTATTCTTTTGAAAGTGGCCGAGGATCGTTTCTTTTTATCAATTGCCGATAGTCAGATTGAGTTCTGGGCCAGAGCCGTTGCCGATGAGCGCGGATTGAAACGGGTCAAGGTCTATGAGCCTGATGTTTCCCCGCTTGCTGTGCAAGGCCCGAAGGCTGAAGATGTTATTGCCAGCCTGTTTGGGGAATGGGTACGCGATATCAAATATTTCTGGTTCAAAGAGGTTGAGATTGAGGGTATTCCGCTTTTGCTGGCCCGCTCTGGCTGGTCAAAGCAGGGCGGGTTTGAGCTTTACCTGATGGATGGCAGCCGTGGCACAGACCTTTGGAATCTTGTGAAGGAAGCCGGGAAGCCCTGGAGCATTGGGCCTGGAAATCCGAATCCGGTTGAGCGGGTGGAAAGTGGTCTTTTGTCCTGGGGCGGGGATACCGATGGCGAGACCAATCCGTTTGAAGTCCGCCTTGGTCGCTATGTTGATCGTGATCTTCCAGACCATGTGATCGGAGCGGAGGCTTTGCGGCGCATTGCCGATGAGGGCCCGGCGCGTCAGCAGCTGGGTCTTGTGATCGAGACCAGTGCTGAAAAGCCGGTTCCCCCGGTGAGTTGGGAGACACTGCGCTGGTCTTCGATATATGCCGGTCAAAATCATGTGGGCCATATGACGGTCTGGACTTTTTCTTTACGGTTAAAGAAAATGATAGGTTTCGGCTTGGTTCATGCCTCTTTGAATGTTGGAGAGACGGTGACTATTCGCATGAACGGGCAGGAGTACTCAGCGCGCTTGTGCGAACTTCCGTTCCTTTAAACGCTTCTTGCAATGAGCCCGTTTCCTCTTGATCACAGATGGCAGGTAACGGATGATGAAGGCTTGGCGCATCCCCCTGATGTACTGGCTGAAATTGAGGCCGATGGTCAAACAGTGCGGGCGATTCAGCAGTGGCTTGCTACTCTGGATCATCCCGATCACGGGCTGCGGTTTTTAAAGAAAATCCTTGAGTCCAGTCCCTATTTGCGCGGGTTAATCTGTCGCTATAGCGATACGCTTGTTGATGTACTTGGCACCGGGCCGGTTGTGGCTCTGGATAAGGTGTTGGCGCCGCTTGCAGTAAACCCGGACCCTTTAGCCCGCCCGCCACAACCCGAAGTCTTGATGCGCCAGTTGCGCACGGTCAAAGGCCGGGCGGCCCTGGTTCTGGCCTTAACCGAACTTGCTGCTGTCCAGCCGCTTTTATGGATTACCGAAGGATTGAGCCGGGTTGCCGCCCGCACGCTCTGCCATGCGCTTGATTGCGCCTTAAAAACCTGTTTGCGCCGTTCTTTGCCAGAAAGAGCAGATGACTGGACCCTGCCGATTGATCGCTGTGGGGTGGTTGCGCTGGCTATGGGCAAGCTGGGGGCAGGGGAGCTTAATTTTTCATCGGATATCGACTTGATTCTTTTGTTTGATCCCGAGCGTATAAAATCGCGGGCTCCGGATCACCTTCAATCCGAATTAAATCGCGCCGTGCGCTTGCTGACCCGGATTATGGAAGAACGCACATCGGACGGCTATGTTTTTCGGGTTGATCTGCGTCTGCGGCCCGATCACGGAGCAACCCCGCCGATCATTGCGCTGGAAGCGGCCTGGACCTATTATGAAAGCTTGGCCCAGACGTGGGAGCGGGCAGCAATGATCAAGGCGCACCCCATCGCCGGGGACTATGAGTTGGGTCATTGTTTTCTTTCGCATATACAGCCGTTTATCTGGCGGAAATATCTGGATTTTTCAGCCATTCTTGATATTCAGCGCATTCACAGCCAGATTGAACAGAGCCACCGCACGCAGGCGGGTCAGCTGGCGGGGCGCAATATAAAGCTGGGCGCAGGTGGTATTCGGGCGATTGAATTTTTTGTCCAGACCTTGCAACTGATCTGGGGCGGGCGGCGCGTGTCACTCCGCCAATCGCGCACGCTGGATATCCTTTCCCTGTTGGTTAGCGAACAGCTGATTGATTCTGAATCTGCCAAGGTTTTGTCGCAGGCCTATCTGTTTTTGCGCGGGCTTGAGCATTGTTTGCAGATGATTGAGGATCAGCAGACCCAGACCCTGCCCAATAGTCCAGAGGGTCTTCAACCGATCAGAAAATTGATGGGAAGGGTGGATGACAGAAATTTTGAGGACGAAATTCTGTCCCATCTCCAGGGTGTGACTTCAGCCTGTGCAGAGCTTTATGCTCATCTTGATCAGGTTAATTCCGGGGCAAAAGAGCCGGTTTCGCAAGCGTCTTTATCGCCGTCTGTCAGCTATACATCTGATCAGCTGCGTCGCTTCGGCTTTTCTGAGCCCGATTTCGTTCATGCCCGCATTCAAATCTGGCTGAGCGGGCGGGTGCGCTGCCTGGGGCTGGAGCGATCCCGGCGACTTTTGCTTGATTTGCTGGACCCGCTTTTGCAACATTTAGGCGCAACCGGGGATGCCGATGAAGCCTTTCGCCGCTTTGATGATTTTCTCACGCGCTTGCCAGCCGGAATGCAGCTTTTTTCGCTTTTTCGGGCAAATCCGTCGCTTTTACATCTGGTGACCACTTTGCTTGGCAATGCTCCGCGTCTGGCGGAGGAGTTGGCCCGTGATCCTTCACGCCTTGATTGCGTGCTGGAGCCCGGATTCCATGACCCTTTTCCGGGTACAGAACATTTGCAGGAAGCTCTTGACCATTTAATAGAAGCATCGCCAGACGCATCTTTTGCGCCTGTACAAAGCGACCCTGAGCTTGCCCTGTCGCTTATCCGCCGCTTTAGTGCCGAACGTGCGTTTCAGCTGGGGGTGCGGCTGTTGACGGGAATTGACAAGCCCGAAGCTGCCAATCAGGGCTATAGCCGGCTTGCAGATGCGGCTCTGAGCAAGCTGGTTCCGCTGGTCCAGTCGCATTTTAGCGCGCAATACGGAACCATCGCGGGCAGTTTTGCGCTTTTAGGTCTGGGGAAACTTGGCGGACACGAGCTTTTACCGGCGTCTGATATAGATATGATGTTCCTCTATGACAGTGCAGAGGATGGGGCCTTGTCAAGCGGACCCAAAGCGATTGGGACGGAGGTTTACTATCTGCGCTTTTGTCAAAGACTGGTGGGAGCGATAACAGCCAATAGCCGGGACGGGCGACTTTATGAGGTCGATCTGCGTTTGCGCCCGGGCGGGACAGCCGGTCCTCTGGCCACAAAACTGCAGGCTCTGGAAAGCTATTTTCAGCTGGAAGACGGGGTGCCAGCTGCCGGGAAAGCCTGGACCTTTGAGCATATGGCCCTGACCCGTGCCAGAGTGATACTGGCCAGTTCCAGTGTAATCCATCAACAAATTGAGCAGTTGATCAGGGTTATTTTATGCCAGCCGCGTGATCCTGCACGATTACGCGATGATGTGCTGTCAATGCGCATAAGGATTTTCCGGGAGAAACCGCCCGCTAATTCATGGGATATAAAATATCTGGAAGGCGGATTGATTGATGCCGAATTTATTGTGCAATATCTATTGTTGAAACATGCCAGCCGGATTGAGGGATTGATTGATCCAGATACCGCCATTGCGCTTGGACGGTTGCGGTCTGCGGATATCATCTCGCAGGAACGGCATGACCGTTTATTAACCGGCTTGCGCTTATGGCGGCGGCTGCAAGGCGTCTTGCGTCTGACCAGCAAAGGGATGTTTGACGAAGCGACGGCTCCAAAAGGTCAATGCCAGGCGATTGCGCAGGCCTGCGGCTTTTCAGATTTCATGGATTTAAAAAATGAAATCAGTCTATTGCGGAAAAATATTCATCTGGATTATCAAGAAATTGTAGCCGCTTGAAATAGATCCTTAACAGGGTTAATTGCGCAGCGGCTTGCCGGTTTCAAGCGTATGGGCCATGCGCTCCAGCGTTTTGGGCTCCCGAAACAATTTAATGATTTCTTCGCGCTCCAGATCAAGAACTTCCTGCTCGGACAGGCTGCGCACCCCATCGGTTTCGCCGCCACTTAACACCCGGCCAAGCGCATCAGCCACCTTCAAGTCATAGCGACTTGCCTTGCCCAGCCGGAAAAAGGATTCGGCTGCCAGCTTAAAAGCCAGACGACCCGGCGGGCCCGGCAAATGAAGGCTTTGTGGCTCAGGTGGCGTATAGTTTTTAACCAGCGAACAGGCCAGGGCCTTGGCATCGTCCAGAAGGCGGGTGCGGTTCATGGTGACGCGATCATGCGGGCGCAGAAAAAGATTCGTTGCCGCCTCATCGGCAGACTTGGCGACATGGGCCACCGAAACCAGTTCAAACACTTTGGACGGCGCAGGCATTGGCCCTTTGACGGGCGAAGCATGCGCCCAGCGCAGCAGCATTTCCTTGCATCCGCCCCAGCCAGGAACAATGCCAACCCCGGCCTCTACCAGGCCAATATAGCTTTCAATATGAGCCTGAATGGCATCGCAATGCAGAAGGATTTCACAGCCGCCGCCAAGGGCCATGCCGGAAGGCGCGCCCACCACCGGAAACGGTGCCGCTTTCATTGCCGCGAAGCAGGATTGTCCGGTTGAAATGATATTTTCTATTTCAGCAAATGCGGCGATATTGGCGGCAAAACTGGCCAGGCCAAGATTGGCGCCGACTGAAAAATTCTTGCTGTCATTATAGATAACCAGAGCCTGAAAATCGCTTTTTACCTTGCGCAAGCTCTTGGTCAAGGCCTGGAAGGTATCCTGGTCAAAGGTATTCATCTTTGAGGTAAATTCAAAACAGGCCACGCCATCTCCGATATCCCACAAGCTGGCTGAAGCATTTTTGACAACCGGGGGGCTGGCGGCTTTGATCGTCGAAAGCTGCAGGGGTTTATTGACGGGCCAACTGACGGGTCGGGTCGATGATGTCGTTTGATCCGGCAGGGAGGATGGAGTCACCCCTTCAGATTCCAGCAGCTTGTCAAAGGCTTCTGGCCCGATCAGGTTGATCAGTTCAAAAGGCCCGCGCTTCCAATTATAGCCAAGGCGCATCGCGGCATCGACATCATCGGGGCTATAGGCCGCCTGTGGGGCAATCTGCCGGGCATAGGCAAGCGTTGACAGCCAGACTTTACGCGCATACTGCCCGCCCTTGTCCGGGTGCGCCAAGAGGTCTGCAAATTTCTCATTTTGCAGTTTTGCGCTGGCAAGAGTAGATTTGACCTGATCACGATAGATGCCGGTTTCAAGATCAATCGCCTGTTTACGTTTTTCTTTACCTTCAAGACGGTAAAAGCCGCCTTTTCCCTTGCGCCCCGTATAGCCCTCTGCCAGCATTTCTTCAAAAACTGGAAAGCTCTGTTTTTCCTGCAATAAGGGATCATCTGCTGGTAAATGTTGAGCAAGTGCAGCCTCAATCGCTGGCATCAGATCAAGCCCGACCAGATCAGCCAGACCAAAAACCCCGGTTTTGGGAAGACCTGACGGGCGTGAAAGAATAGAATCAGCTTCTTCAACGCTCAGCCCTTCGCTGCGGGCAAA
Source organism: Alphaproteobacteria bacterium (assembly GCA_965229605.1). Taxonomy (GTDB): domain Bacteria; phylum Pseudomonadota; class Alphaproteobacteria; order CBDDJK01; family CBDDJK01. The sequence goes on from OZ245892.1 coordinate 859,527, forward strand.
ATTGATGGCTGTCTGCACCCAGTAAACCCCCAGGCGATTGGCGATAAATCCGGGGCTGTCCTTGCACTGGATAATGGTTTTTCCAAGACAGCGGTCAAGAAAGTCAAACAGGACCACCGCGTTTTTCTGATCAAAATCAGGCCCGGTCACCACTTCAACCAGCGGCATATAGCGCGGTGGATTAAAGAAATGAGTGATCAGAAAGCGGGGTGAAAGGCCTGAATCCATCCCGTCCATCAAGTCCTTCAAGGGCAGGGTTGAGGTATTGGAGGCAAGAAAAGCGGTTGGCTTCAGATAGGGGGAAAGTTTCTTATAAAGGTCACGCTTGATATCGGCGCGTTCAACCACCGCTTCCAGCACCAGATCACAATCACGCAGCCTTTCAAGATCATCGTCAAGATTGCCACAGTGAATGGCTTTTGCCCGGCCCGGATGGGTTAAAGCTGCCGGATTGCTTTTTTTTAGCTTTTGCAGGGCTTCTTTGGCCCGGTGGCTTGGGTCTGCTGCTTTCTCATCAGCAAGATCAAGCAACAGCACGTTGGTTTCGGCTTTTTTGCCGTTTTTCTGGTCAAACCGGGCGTTGGCAAAATGGGCGGCCAGCCCGGCCCCCATCACGCCAGAGCCAATAACCGCCAGCTTGCTGAAAGGCTGGTTCAGGTTCGGGTTTTTGCCCATCAAACCGCCTCCAGCACGGTGGCGATGCCCTGACCGCCGCCGATACATTGCGTCACAAGCGCAAACTGCTTTCCTTCCCGCTGCAGGAGGGCTGCTGCTTTTCCAAGTATCCGTGCGCCTGTTGCGCCCAGAGGATGTCCAAGTGCCAGGGCCCCGCCATCAAGATTAACCCGCTCCATATCCGCTTCAAGTGTACGCAAACAGGCCAGGGCCTGTGCTGCAAAGGCTTCGTTAATTTCAATGATATCCATATCTTTTATGGAAAGTCCGGCTCGCTTTAGAGCTTTGTTTGAGGCCGGAACAGGGCCCATCCCCATAATACCCGGCGCACAGCCTGCCACCGCCGTTGAACGTATCCGGGCCAGCGGCTTGCAGTTGGTCTCTTTGGCGAAGGATTCTTCCAGAACAAGAACAGCCGCCCCGCCATCGGTCAGGGGCGAAGAGGTCCCGGCTGTCACCGTGCCCTTTGCTTCAAAGGCAGGATTGAGGCCCGCCAGCCCGTCAAGGCTGGTTTCGGGGCGAATGCAGCCGTCAGCTTCCACCCCCGCCAGCGGAACGATTTCGGCTTTGAATTTGCCAGCCTTTTGAGCAGCCGCAGCCTTTTGATGACTCAGCAGGGCAAATTCTTCCTGGTCCTTGCGTGAAATATCATGGGCTTTCGCCACATTCTCGGCCGTGGTTCCCATCGGGCAATAGGCATCCGGCGACAATTCAACCACATCCGGCGAAGGCATCGGGTTAAAGCCTTCAATCGGCACCCGGCTCATGCTCTCGACACCAGCCGCCAGAAAAGCACGGCCTGACCCAAGTGCTATCGCCCCCGCTGCAATATGTGCTGACTGCATGGAAGACCCACAAAAGCGGTTCACCGTCATCCCGGCTGTTGACTCCGGCAAACCCGCCATAAAGACAGCAAGCCGTCCTATATTAAAGCCTTGCTCGGCTTCAGGAAAAGCACAGCCCATGATGAGATCTTCAATCTGGGCCGGGTCAATGGCACTTTGCTCAATCAGGTGGCGCAAAGGGGCTGCCGCCAGTTGATCCGGCCTGACCCCGACCAGCTGACCCTTGCGGGCCGGATGAAAAGCTGTGCGGGCATAGCCAGCAATGACGGTTCTCAACGCAGGTTCAGGCATCTGTCTCTCCTTCACTCAATAACAAGCAGACTATGGCGTTTCTTGCCAAAAGACAATTTGATTTCACCCGCCTGATTGCTATCCTGGCGGCCAAGCATCCGGGCTGGATCGCTCTCAATCTGATCGTTAATCCGGATGCCTCCACCCGTCACAGCCCGGCGGGCCGCACTATTGCTTTCACATAACCCGCAATAGACCAGGGCCTCCAGCAGACCGGTTTCTTTGCTCTTTACGGAAAAGCGCGGAAGATCACTGCCCAGCTTGCCTTGCTCAAAAGTGGCTTCTGCACTCTGGCGGGCTTGCAAGGCAGCTTCTCTCCCATGGCAAAGCCTTGTCGCTTCATCGGCAAGTACTTTCTTGGCCTCATTGATTTCCTGCCCGCCCAGAGCCTCCAGCCGGGCAACTTCATCCAGCGGCAATTCGGTGAAAAGGCGAAGGAACTTGCCAATGTCTGCATCCTCGATATTGCGCCAATATTGCCAGAACTCATAGGCGGGCAGCATATCGGCGTTAAGCCAGATGGCCCCGGAGGCTGTTTTCCCCATCTTGGCCCCGGAGGCCGTGGTCAAAAGCGGCACTGTCAAGCCATAGAGCGCGCCAGTTTCTTTGCTTGTTTCTGGAGTCAGTTCGTGGGTGACCCGTCTGGTTAATTCTATGCCGTTGACGATATTGCCCCATTGGTCTGCGCCGCCCATTTGCAGGATACAGCCGTATCGTTTGGAGAGTTCATAAAAATCATAGGCCTGCAGGATCATATAGTTAAATTCGAGGAAGCTGAGGGTTTGTTCGCGGTCCAGCCGCAAGCGCACGGAGTCAAAAGAGAGCATGCGGTTGACGGAGAAATGCCGTCCATAGTCGCGCAGGAATTCGATATAGTTCAGTTTATCGAGCCAGTCTGCATTATTCAGCATCAAGGCGTCTGAAGGATTTTCGCCGAAAGTCAGGTATTTTTCAAAGACATGTCGAATGGTTTTGATGTTGTTTGTAATAGAATGGTTGTCAAGCAGCTGGCGTGAGCTATCCCGGCCGGAGGGATCGCCGACTTTGGTTGTGCCGCCGCCCATAAGGACGAGTGGTTGATGGCCGCATTTTTGGTACCAGCGCAGCAGCATGATAGAGACCAGGGAGCCAACATGCAGGGAAGGGGCGGTGGCATCATAGCCGATATAGGCGGGTGCCCCTGCGGTTTTAAGGTGGTTGGTCAGGCCTTCGCGGTCGGTGACCTGATAGAGGAATCCGCGTGTTTCAGCAATATGAAGGAAATCATCCAGGCTTGACGTCATGGGGTCCTGCTTTGCTTTTAGGCTCTTGTTGTTCAGGCAATATGTTTTCCGGCTGTCCAGCCGGTCTGCTTTGCCAGATATTTTGTCCCGGCAGCGGTTGGCAGTTCTTCCAGCACTGTGCCCATTGTGTCGTTCCAGCGGTTCAGAAACCCAAAGAGCGCAATCACGCCAGTGAGTTCGACAATATCACTGTCTGACCAATGCTGGTGCAAGTCAGCAATGATTTTTTCAGTAACGCTATTAGGCACCGTGCTGGCGGCAAAAGCATAGGAAAGGGCAGCTTTTTCGGCCACTGTAAAAGCGGTTGAATTTTCATAGTCAAAAGCGGCTTGCAAGCGGTCAGGCTCCCCGCCAAACCGTTCGGCAGCAAGGATGGTATGAGCCTGGCAATAGCGGCATCCCGCAACATAGCTGGTGATATAGCCGATCAGCCGCTTGAACTCTGGAGTCAAGGCCCCGCGACATTCCATCACCGCCTGATTAAGCTTTGTAAAAGTTTCCGCAATTTCAGGACGATGTGCCATGGTCTTGACCGAATTAGGCACCCCTCCCAGCGTGATCATAAAAAACTGCACAAGATCACGCAGACTTTCCTCCATCTGCTCTTCACTCAGGGGATCAACAACCGGCATCACGCTCTCCATTTATCAAAAAACATCTGGTCTTAACGTATATGGCCCCGAAATTAAAGGCCAATCCTTTTTCACTGTTTCAGGAGGGCAAACATATCTTGACAGAAGAGATATTTGGGTTACGATTTGATTATATAGGGTATCATAAAATCCATAAGCAATGATGTTTTTCAAGTGTCCACTCATAAGGGATTTTCAAACACTGACTATGAAGCGATAATAAGAACCAGAGATACAGAAATTTTAGAAAGGGGAATTCCCGAAAGGGGGCTAACGCTTTAGATAGTAAGTGATAAAAGTTGACACTTAACAGATCAGTCACAAATGAATAAAAGTTTAATCATTATCAGATGGGATGCTTTAATCTTAACAAAGAAGTCACGCTAAAATTATGGACATTTTTGAGAAAATTAAACTGGAACTCCTGGATGAGTATCTCCAACCCCACTCAACTCCTTGGGTGATAGGTTATTCTGGTGGAAAAGATAGCACTTTAGTTGTTCATTTAGTCCTGGATATGCTCGCTGAAATGCCTAAGTCCGAAAGAAAACGAGAGGTGTGGGTTATAGGGAATGATACTCAGGTTGAGAGTCCTTTAGTTATAGACCATTTGAAAAGTTCGATTGAGAAAATTGATGAGGCTTCTCGGGCTTATAAACTCCCTGTGAAAACAAAAATAACGATTCCCGCTTCTGAAAAGAATTTCTGGGTTAATTTAATTGGTAGAGGCTATCCGCCTCCCACCAGAAGCTTTAGATGGTGTACAGACCGGTTGAAAATCAGACCCACAGCCGCGTTCATTGAGGAAAAAATTAATGAAACCGGTTCGGTTATTTTGTTGCTAGGAGTCCGTCGTTCTGAAAGTGGAAATCGAGCAAGGACGATCAAAAAATATGAACATGAGGGCCGGTTGAGTAGACATAACGACATAAAAGCTTGCCAAATTTTTAAACCGATTGTGGATTTGGATGTGGACGATGTTTGGGAATATTTGGGCACCTTCAATCCACTTTGGGACACTGACCACTCAGAGTTGATTAAGCTTTATAGAGACTCTGCTGGAGGGGAGTGCCCAGTCGTAATGAGTAAAGATGATAGCCCATCTTGTGGAACCACATCACCAAGATTTGGTTGCTGGACTTGCACTGTCGTAAAAAAAGACAAGAGCCTTGATGGTTTCATTGAGTCGGGTTATGAAAATTTCGAGCATCTTTCAAATTTCAGAGATTGGTTAATTGAAATACGGGACCTGCCAGAGAACCGCATGCATAGGCGACGAAATGGAAATGTTCAGTTCACAAAGGAAGGTCAACTCATCCGGGGACCATTCACTTTAGAGGCCCGGAAAATGATTTTTGAAAGGCTTCTCCAGTTGCAATTAGATTATGGAAGCGCACTCATCACTGAGAGAGAGATTAATTTAATTCACTCTATTTGGGCCGCTGACTTACAGCAAGAAGTTCAAATTAGAGTTGCAGTGGGTAGTTAAATCAATGACTCAAACATTAACATTTCTTGCTAAAGACGAAACTAGAGAACTCGTCGAAAGATTATGTTCCGAGAACGGAATAGATTTTATGACTTTTCAAGAATTGATTGAAGCAGAATTAAAGCAAATGGGAAAGCAGAAGAAGCGGGGTTTATACCCTGCTTTTGATGACATACTTTCAAGAATTTTTGAGGAGGATTTGAAATGAAAATCCTCTCAATTGAACTTATTAATTGGCGAGCTTATTCTGAAGCCAGATTTGAATTTAATCCGTCTGGAAAATCAGATATTGTCGTTATTGGTGCTCCTAACGGACATGGCAAAACAAGCTTTTTTGAAGCTGTTACTTTGTGTTTGTATGGAAAAGCCGGACTGCCTTTGTTAGCTCGTGCTTCTGACCAAAAAATGGGGAGGCCTGGCGTATCATATGATAATTTTCTGCGTGAGGTCTTGCACACGGATGCTGTCAAAACGTCCAGAAAGATAACGGTAAACATTAGTTTCATGAAAGAAAACGGCGATAAACTATTTGTCGAGAGGCGTTGGTTTTTTTCACCTGCCGGTCTTCATTATGCTGGTGACGAAGAATTTATAGTGGGGCTTAATGGGCGATATTTAATGCCAGATGAGGGCCAAACTGATGAAGATTGGCAAGACGACGTAATTTCGGAACATTTCATTCCGCATAGCCTTGCAAGATTTTTTCTATTTGATGGAGAAATGGTTAGAGACTGGGCAAAAATGGATATGGCGACACAAGTCAAGCAAGGCATTGAAGGCCTTATGGGAATTCCAATCTTGCGAGAGTTGATTGGGGATTTGGCTTCGTACGCTAATAAAAAAAGAGGAGAGGTTCGAACGCCTAAAAGTGCTGAAAATGTGAAGGCCCTGAGCGAAGAAATAGAAGAATTGAAGGGTGAAAAAAATGGATTTGAAAGGGAGATTGAGGGTTTCACGGACGAAATTCGTTCATTTAAAACTGAAAGAGAAAGACTCCAAGGGGAACTACATAGTTTAGGAATGAGCGGAAGTCAGAGATTGGCTGAACTCTATCAAATGCAAAGTGATCTTCGAACTCAACTTAGTAGTCTACAAGATAATATTCAGTCACAAATCGTCTCTGACTTCGCACTGGGACTGGCAGGCAAAGACATAATTCAAAAAGCGTCAGAATTTTTAGAGTCAGACAAAATTTTGCAGGATTGGACTGCATCTAAACGACAAGGCGACAAAGGGTATAAAAATTTTTTGGACTCTGTATCAGTCGCATTGGAGTCGGAAGAATATGGGATTCCTGATCAATATCATGCAACCATAATATCGCTTGTGGAGAACACATGGGGCACGATTTGGTACCCTAAACCGGAAGGCATGACAAATGAAGCATACTTTCCTGAATTAACTGGTACGGTTCGTGACGTAATATCCTTAAAGCTCAAATCCATCATGAGAGACGCGGCCTCTGGAATATCCAAAAAGTTCTCGGATTTAGATCAGCTGCAAAGGACCCATGACAGTAATGATAGGGAAATTCGTAATCATGAATCAATTGGGCCACGCTACGATGAGATTGCTAATGAATTGCGCACTATAACCGATAATCTTGAAGAGCTTTATACAGAAAAAGGCTCTAAAGAAACGCATTTGAAAGGCTTGGGTGCGGATATCGATAATAAAACAGCAACCTTAGGTCAGCTTACAAACCTAAATGATGCCTCTCAGCCAATCATCAAATTAGCTGAAAAAGCTGAGAGCGTAAGTAAGTTTGTTAACAATTTGATTGCCGAAATAGTTCCTGTGCAATCGAAGGGCCTCGCTAAAAATATGACCAAAATTTATACCTGTCTGTCCAACAAATCTGTGGTGAAGAAAGTTGAAATTGACCCTGACTTTAGTGTTCACCTCCTCAATTCAACAGGTAAAGACATTCGTGAAATTGCAATGTCTGCTGGTGAGGAGCAAATTTTTTCGCAGGCACTTATTTCCTCAGTTGTCGAGGTTTCTGATTTTGATTTTCCAATGATTGTTGATACCCCCTTAGCCCGATTGGACGATACCCATAGAAAGTCGATTCTTGAATATTTTAAAGGTTCAGGACGTCAAATAATTTTCCTTTCTACTGACACTGAAATCGTTGGAGAATATCTGGATATTCTGAACGACAAGATAAGCGATACATATCTTATCAACCATAACAACAAGGACGGTGTCGGTTATAGTACAGCTTCAAGGGGATACTTTGAATGATAGATAGTATGAACCTGGCCCCAAGCGATATTTTGAAAATTGGTTTTAAAATCTCAAAAGAAGGCGATGAGCTTAACGAAAAAATGATGAAATTGCTTGGCTCTGAATTTCGATATGGGCCTGCGCGCCTTGCCATAGCTTTCGCAATTTCTCAAGGTAAGTTGGAAAAACTTTCGGGCCCTGGTAGTTCGAGAATAATTCGTGGTGAAAACCTCTTTGGGACAACTAACGACATCCACTGCTGGACGATACTGATGAAGACTGCTTTTCCTGGTGCAGACCTCTCTAGCACAAAAGGTTATCAGGAAACTGTAAATTCCTTATGGGATACAGGAATAAAGGGCTTAAATGCCCTCTGGAAAGAAACGGGAGAAAACAGGGCCAATTTCATTCGACATCTTGCAGAAAATGCTGGCCTTAATACATCTGGGTCCAGCAGTTCTCATTCGGCATCAGATGAGGAGGTTATTAAATCACCAAAAGTCCATTCTGCCGGCAGGGTTTCGATAACACTTGGCCAGAGCCAAAATATCAAAACTGGCGAAAAAATAGTTTGGGACGTCAATAAGGACGGAAATACGCCCGTTCTCGCTTTCATGGGGACAATGGGTACCGGAAAAACCGAAACAGCTTTTCAGGTAATCGAGCAGATAAAGCAGCAGTCAGATGCGAGCTTTCTTATTTTTGACGTAAAAGGTGATTTATCCGATAGCAAGAGGCAAAACCAAACTGGCGCAAAAGTTATTAAATGTTCCAATGAAGCTATTCCCGTTGACGCATTTACGCCGTTGGGAAAATCCGAAAATCAAATCAACACAGCAGCTCAAGAATTCCGTGATACATTTATTCAAGTTCCCAAGAGCACTATAGGCGCTAACCAGCAAAGAAATTGCCTGGAAGCTGCAAAGCAAGCAATGAATAGCGACTCTCCTGTTACACTCCATTCGATAAAACGTGCTCTTGATGATTTATATGAAGAAGAGGACCAAAGACGAGACAGTCTGCAAAACGCATTGGACGAATTATGTGACTTTGACTATTTCACTCCAGACATGACACTTGATGAGTTTTTCTCTCAATCATGGATAATCGACATTCATGATGTTCCGGAGACTGCCAAACGGTTAATCCCGTTTTTTATCCTTGATGCGTTATGGAATTGGTATGCCAAGCAACAGGATTCTGAGAAGTCTGGACAATTTAGAGCACTTCGAAATGTTCTGGTAATTGATGAGGCACGAGAATTATTAGCGAGAGGTCAAAGGTCTCTTGTAAACATAGTGCGACAATCTAGAAGCAAGGGTGGTGTTACAATATTCATGTCTCAGAGTCCTGATGACTATGACAGCGGTAATGAAGATTTCCTTACCAATGTTGGCTTGACAGTGGCATTTAGGACTAATGCAAGACCAGCATCATTAAAAAGAGTTCTTGGGGATAACGTTGATTTGTCTGGTCTTGAGACAGGTCAGTGCTTCACTCGGCTATCAAATGATACAAAAAAGCCAATAAAAGTGAAGGTATGGGGAGAATAATCAAAGGGTTTAATACCCACTACGCCATTGAGTCTGGTTTGAGAAATTTTTAAAAATATCATCTTCATCATAGCTTAAAATGGCTTGGAAGAACGGATCTTTCCACTCTTTACGCGCTCTTTCTCGTACTAATTTGCATTAAATTGAGAAAAATTTTTGCGCTCTCTTGACTCTCTGTCGGCAATCATGGATAACTGATAATAGATATAAGCAATACCGCTATAAACAATGCTAAATTTGTTAACTGCGTTTCTTTACTGAATGTCTCTTAAAAGGGGGGTAAAAAATGCTTAAAGCACTCAATATCGATCCAAAAAAATGCACAGGCTGCCTGCAATGCGAAATTGCCTGCTCCATGGAAAAGACAGGGGCTTTCGGGCTGTCGCAGTCACGGATCAAAGTCTTTAAATTCCATAATGAAGGACGTTTTGTCCCTTATACCTGCACCCAGTGCGCCGAAGCCTGGTGCCTGAAAGCCTGTCCGGTTGATGCCATCTCGCTCGACCCGGAAACCGGCGCAAAAGTCGTCAATGAATCAACCTGCGTTGGTTGCAAGGTCTGCACCATCGCCTGTCCGTTCGGCACCATCAATTATGCCACCGATACGGGCAAGGTCTTTAAATGCGACCTGTGCGGAGGAGACCCGCAGTGTGCAGACGCCTGCCCGACGGAGGCCATCACCTATGTGGATGCCGGATATGCCGGGCTTGATCGCATGCGCGAATGGGCCAACCGCACCGATGCTGCGGCATCGGCAGATGCCTGATTTGCAGGCTTTACGTTATTATATCCTGAGACTTAAACGGAGGATTATATCATGGCATGGGCTGGAAAATTACTGCGGGTCAATCTGACAAAGGGAACCTGCAAGACTGAAAAATTGAATATGGAGTGGGCCAACCAATATTTGGGCTCACGCGGGCTGGCTAGCAAATATCTTGTTGAGGAAACAGACCCCAAAGTTGATCCTTTGGCCCCTGAAAATAAACTGATTATGGCAACCGGCCCCTTGACCGGAACTGCGGCTTCGACCGCAGGCCGCTATACGGTTACCACCAAAGGCGCACTGACCGGCGCCATTGCCTGTTCAAACTCCGGCGGGTTTTTCGGTAACGAGATGAAAAATGCCGGGCTGGATATGATTATCTTTGAAGGAAAATCCAGCAAGCCGACCTATCTTTATGTTGAAAATGATCATGCCGAACTGATTGATGCCTCTGACTTCTGGGGCAAGTCGGTCTGGGATACCGAAGAAGGGCTGAAAGCCAAACATCAGGACCCGCAAATGCGTGTTGCATCCATCGGGGTTTCAGGCGAAAAAGGCGTTCTCTTCTCTTGTGTGGTGAATGATATGGATCGGGCCGCCGGACGCTCTGGCGTCGGGGCCGTCATGGGGTCCAAGAACCTCAAGGCCGTTGCGCTGCGCGGGATGAAAGGCGTCAAGGTCAAGGACCCCAAACGCTTTTTTGAAGCGACAAAGGCGGGCAAGAAGGTTCTGGCAGAAAATGCTGTGACCGGGCAGGGGCTTCCGGCCTTCGGCACCCAGGTCCTGATGAACGTTATCAACGAAGTCGGGGCACTGCCAACCCATAACCACCGCGATGTGCAGTTTGATGGCGCAAAGGATATTTCTGCAGAAGCCATGGCGCAGCCACGCGCGGACGGCACAACCAACCTTGTGCGCAACGCCGCTTGCTTTGGCTGCACGATTGCTTGTCAGCGGGTGTCGAAGATTGAACGCACCCATTACACCGTCAAGGATCGCCCGCAATATCAAGTGGCATCTGGCGGGCTGGAATATGAAGCGGCCTGGGCCCTTGGTGCAGCAACCGGTGTCAATGATCTGGAAGCTCTGACATTTGCCAATTTCGTCTGTAACGAGCAGGGATTTGACCCGATTTCTTTCGGAGCCACCGTCGGGGCCGCCATGGAACTCTTTGAAATGGGGGTTCTCACAACCAAACATACCGGCGGTATTGAGCTTAAATTCGGCAATGCCAAAGCCTTGACCGACCTTGCTGAACTCACCGGCAAAGGCGAAGGGTTCGGGGCTGAAATCGGCCTTGGCTCTGCACGGCTTTGTGAAAAACACGGGCACCCGGAACTTTCCATGTCTGTGAAAAAGCAGGAATTCCCGGCTTACGATTCACGCGGGATACAGGGCATGGGCCTGACCTATGCCACCTCTAACCGCGGGGCTTGCCATTTGCGTTCTTACACGGTGGCGTCCGAAGTGTTGGGTATTCCGGTCAAAACCGATCCGCTGGAATCCGATGGCAAGGCCGAATTGGTCAAGGCTTTCCAGGATGCAACCGCTGCGGTTGATTCAGCAGGGCTTTGCATTTTCACGACCTTTGCCTGGACGCTGGAAGATATTGCCCCGCAGGTGGATGCAGCCTGTGAAGGGGAATGGACTCCCGAACGTTTGCTGGAGGTTGGCGAAAGAATTTGGAATATGGAACGCCGCTATAATCTGGCGGCCGGTCTGACCAGCAAAGATGACAATCTGCCCAAGCGGCTGGTTTCTGAAAAAGCCAAGACCGGGCCAGCCAAAGGTCTTTCCAACAAGCTGGATAAAATGCTGCCCGAATATTATTCGATCCGGGGCTGGGATAAAAATGGCGTTCCGACCAATGAAACGGCTGAGCGTTTGTCCCTGTAAAGCGTAATATATATGAAGTAAGTCAGCGCAATCGCGCTAATTCTTACAATCGTTTAATTGGGGGGCTTTCGGGCCCCCCACTTTTATTGGGCAAAAAAGACTTTACGCCTATGATATCAGGAAGTGGTTGAAAGTGTGCGCGAAAGCGCATCTTGCCAGCCCGCAATCGCGCTTTGCCGGTCGCCTTCGGCCATTTGTGGGGTAAAGCGGCGATCCAGTTGCCAGGTTTTGGCAAAATCAGCCGGGCCAGGATATATCTCCATCGCATAGCCCGCCAGCCAGGCCGCTCCAAGGGCCGTGGTTTCCTGAACCTGCGGGCGGTCAACCGGCACCGCAATTAAATCGGAAAGCCGTTGCATGGTCCAGTCAGACGCACTCATTCCACCATCAACCCGCAGGGCAGGTAAGGCACTGGCTCCCTGATTTTCCAAAGCCGCACAATCGGCCTGCATGGCGGCAACCAGATCAAGCGTTTGATAGCAAACACTCTCCAGCGCAGCGCGGGCAAATTCATTGGGCCCCGTATTGCGGGTCAGGCCAAAGATCGCCCCTCTGGCAGCTGAATCCCAATGCGGCGCGCCAAGCCCGGTAAAGGCCGGGACCAGATAGACCGATTGTTCCGGGTCAGCATTTGCCGCCATCGTGCCAGTCTGATCGGCTTTTTCAATCATTCCCAGCCCATCGCGTAGCCATTGCACGGCCGCCCCGGCAATATAGATGGATCCTTCCAGCGCATAGCTGGTCTGTCCGTTCAACCGCCAGCCAATGGTTGACAGCAGCCGGTTATGGGAAGACACACGGGTTGCCCCGACATTCATCAACATAAAACAGCCGGTGCCATAGGTGGCTTTCACCGCACCGGGTTCAAAACAGCCATTTCCAAGCGTTGCCGCATGTTGATCTCCGGCGACCCCGCGCACCGGCAGATCAAGCCCGAACCAGTCGGCGGTGCAGGCACCAAAATCGCCAGCACAATCCTTGACTTCAGGCAGCAGTGCAGGGGGGATATTCAGAATCTCCAGGATTTCAGAATCCCAATCATTGCGGTCAATATCATAAAGCAGGGTCCGTGCAGCATTGGTTGCATCGGTGACATGTGCTTTTCCACCGGTCATATGAAAGATCAGAAAACTGTCAATCGTGCCAAAACATAATTTGCCAGCCTTGGCGGCTTCACGCCAGTCCGGGTGTTGATCCAGCAGCCAGGCCAGTTTTGTCCCGGAAAAATACGGATCAAGCAGCAGCCCGGTACGCTTGGTAAAAAGCGGCTCAAGCCCTCGGCTTTTCAGGCTTTGGCAAAAATCATGCGTGCGCCGGTCTTGCCAGACAATGGCGCGATGCAGAGGCTTTCCAGTCTCCCGGTCCCACAAAACCAAGGTTTCACGCTGATTGGTGATGCCTATCGCCCGCATAGCTGCAGGGTCAACGCCACTTTCTTCCGTGGCCTTCTTGATCGCTTCCTGGCCTGTCTGGCGAACTGTATCCAGAATTTCTTCTGCATCATGTTCAACCAGACCAGAAGCAGGATAATATTGCGTAAACTCCTGCTGAGCCGTTGCAATCGGCACCATGCGTTCATCAAACACAATGGCCCGGGTCGATGTTGTCCCCTGATCAATGGCAAGAATATAATCATGCATAATGATTGCTCCTTCCATTGATTAAGGCAGGCAATTAAGGCAGGACCGTTTACCGGCGCAAACCCAGGGCTTTAATAACAGACTGATAGCGGTCCGGCGCAATGCGCTTTAAATAATCCAGCATCCGCCGCCGCTTTCCAACCAGACTCAAAAGCCCCCGGCGAGAGTGAAAATCCTTGGGATTGGCTTTCATATGTTCCGTCAAATTCTTGATCCGCTCACTCCAGATGGCAATTTGCACCTCTGGCGAGCCCGTATTGGTCTCGGCCTTGCCAAACTCCGTAATCAACGAGCCTTTTTTATCTTTGGTTATCGACATTTTTTTCTCAATCCCGGTATCGCTATATATAAAGTTAAATCTTCAGGAAAGCTGACGCACCGGCTTCAACAGACCCTTGGCAAAATGGCAGATGGCTATGGCAGTGCCTTCAAGGCTGGCCAGAATATCATCCTCAGAACAAAGACCGGCAATCCGCTCTTCATCCATCTTGCGCATCAGGCTGATAGACCCGCCGCGTTTAAGCTGTCCCGCTTCGGCAGGTGTCAAGGCAAAAACCGGGATACCGTCCAGCCCTGCTGACACCGGAAGAAGTGGTGCCTCCCTATGCCCGATTGCAGATAATTCTTCAAGCCCTATTGCAGACTCAAGATCAAAAGGTCCAACCCGGGTTCGGCGCAGCTGTTCAACCATGGCAAGACTGCCAAGCGCATGGGCCAGATCGCGGGCCAGGGCGCGCACATACATGCCCTTGCCGCATTGGCAGTGCAAGGTGGCCTGTGCGCCCTCCATATGCAGCAATTCCAGGGCGGTAATGGTGACCGGACGCGGCTGCAGATCAAGTTCTATACCTTGGCGGGCAAGATCATAAGCCCGTTGGCCATCAACCTTGACAGCTGCAAAATCAGGCGGACGCTGGTCAATTTCCCCAATAAAACGCGGCAAAATCGCCTCAACTTCGCTGGCAGATGGCATAGAATCGCAGCGGTCCTGCACCTCTCCATCCCGGTCCAGCGTATCGGTTGTCAGGCCAAAGCGCAGGGTGAAGGTATAATGTTTCTCGCTCTCGACCAGATAGGGAATGGTCCGCGTCGCAGTCCCGAGCGCGATAGGAAGAATACCACTGGCAAACGGGTCCAAAGTTCCGGCATGTCCGGCCTTCCTTGCATCCAGATAGCGTTTTACGGCACCAACCGCCGGGGTGGAGCCTATATTTTCCGGCTTGTCCAGCACCAGCCAGCCGTTAACCAGCCGACCCTTTTTTTTCCTCGCAGGGCGGGTCTTCTGCCTCGCGGGGTAGGTTTCTTGCCGTGCGGAGTCGGGATGCTGATTTGTTACTTCGCTCACCTCAACGAGACTTGCTCAAAGCGGTGATCATGGCTTCTCCAAGTGCCGAAGGACTGTCGGCAACCACAATACCGGCGGCGGTCATCGCCTCTATTTTCGAGGCAGCCGTCCCCTGTCCACCAGAGATAATCGCCCCCGCATGGCCCATCCGCTTTCCAGGTGGGGCCGCCGTTCCGGCAATAAAACCGGCAACCGGCTTTTTAACCTTGCTTTTTGTCAAAAATTCAGCCGCTTCTTCCTCCGCCGTGCCGCCGATTTCTCCGATCATAATAATGCCCTCCGTTTCAGGGTCACCCAGAAACATCTCCAGACAATCAATGAAATTGGTCCCGTTGACCGGATCGCCTCCAATCCCGATACAAGTGGATTGACCCAGTCCCGCAGCCGTGGTTTGGGCAACGGCCTCATAGGTCAAGGTGCCAGAACGCGAAACAACGCCAATCTTGCCGGGCTTATGGATGTGGCCTGGCATAATCCCGATTTTACATTGTTCCGGCGTAATCACGCCTGGGCAATTCGGGCCCACAAGGCGGGTTGCTGATCCACTCAAGGCCCGTTTGACCCGGACCATATCAAGGACCGGAATCCCTTCCGTAATACAGACCACCAGCGGGACTTCAGCGTTGATCGCTTCCAATATCGCATCAGCCGCAAACGGTGGCGGCACATAAATCACCGAAGCATTGGCCCCGGTCTTGTCCACCGCATCGGCAACCGTATCAAAAACCGGCAAGTCCAGATGAGAAGTTCCGCCTTTGCCCGGCGTAACCCCGCCGACCACTTTTGTCCCGTAAGCTAAAGCCTGCTCAGAGTGAAACGTCCCTTGCGATCCGGTAAAACCCTGACAAAGCACCCGCGTTGACTGATTGATCAAGACAGACATCAGTTTTTCTCCTTTACAGCAGCAACGGCTTTTTCTGCCGCCTCGGCAAGATTGTCTGCCGATATAATAGGCAACCCGGACTCAGCCATAATCGCTTTTCCTTTTTCAACATTCGTGCCCTCCAGACGCACGATCAGAGGCACCGATAAATCAACCTCTCGCGAGGCTGCAACCACCCCTTCTGCAATCACATCGCAGCGCATGATGCCTCCAAAAATATTAACCAGAATGGCCTCCACATTCGGGTCAGACAAAATCAGCTTAAAAGCACGGGTCACCCGCTCGGTCGTCGCACCACCGCCAACATCAAGGAAATTGGCCGGCATCCCGCCTTTAAGCTGAATAATATCCATCGTCGCCATCGCCAGTCCGGCGCCGTTCACCATACAGCCAATATTGCCATCCAGCTTGACATAATTGAGATCATGTTTGGCCGCTTCCAGCTCGGCCGGGTCTTCTTCATCCGGGTCCCGCAACTCCGCAACCGCCGGGTGCCGGTAAAGCGCATTGTCATCAAAATTCATCTTTGCATCAAGGGCGATCACATCCCCGCTCCCGGTCACAACCAGCGGATTGATTTCAACCAGCGAGGCATCATAGGACCAGAAGGCCTTATAAAGCGCATCAAGAAACTTCCCCATGCTTTTGATCTGCTGACCCTCAAGGCCAAGGAAATAGGCAATCCGGCGCGTATGGAACCCCTGTATCCCGCCAATCGCCGGGTCAATTGCCAGCTTCAAAATGGCTTCAGGGGTGCGGGCTGCGACCTCTTCAATTTCCATGCCGCCTTCGGCCGAGGCCATGATCGTTACCCGGGATGTCGCGCGATCAATTAAAAGCGAAAGATAAAGCTCCCGCGCAATATCACATCCATCCTCAATATATAAGCGTTTCACGGTTTTTCCAGCCGGGCCCGTCTGTTTGGTAACCAGCGTTTTTCCCAGCATTGATTCAGCATTCTTTTTGGCTTCGTCAGCACCTTTGGAAACCCGCACGCCGCCTTTGCCATTCGGATCATCCTGAAAACGGCCTGCACCGCGTCCACCCGCGTGAATCTGCGATTTCACAACATAGATGGGACCGGGCAGGTCTTTCGTGGCTTTGTCAACATCGGCCATTGTAAAGGCCGCATGGCCACGCGGGGTCGGGACTCCGGCATCGCGTAAAAGCTGCTTTGCCTGATATTCATGAATATTCATCAGGATACTCCATTTTATCCATGTTGGTTATAAAAACGATACGCGGGTGAGATATTTATGCATCATTTAGTTTTATGCGTCATTTAGGGCTGCAAGGGCTGTGTTTAACTCCTGCACAGACTGTACAGATCGGTCAAACATGGCTTTTTCGTCCGGGTTCAGAGCAATTTCAACAATACGTTCAACCCCGCCAGCCCCCAGCACGGTCGGCACGCCAACATAAAGCCCGTTTAACCCGTAAACGCCGTCACACCAGGCCGCACAGGGCAGCACTCGCTTTTTATCTTTCAGATAGGATTCGGCCATGGTAATCGCTGCCGCAGCCGGGGCGTAAAAAGCCGAGCCGGTTTTAAGCAGATTGACGATTTCAGCCCCGCCATCACGGGTGCGCTGAACGATTGCGTCAATATCTTCCTGGCTGGCCCATCCCATATTAACAAGGTCAGGCACAGGTATACCAGCCACAGCAGAATAGCGGATAAGCGGCACCATGGTATCTCCGTGTCCGCCAAGAACAAAAGCCGTGACATCTTCAACCGAGACATTAAAGGCCTCTGCCAGGAAATAGCGAAACCGGGCTGAGTCAAGAACACCGGCCATTCCGACAACCCTGTTCGGTGGTAGACCCGACTCACGCTGCAGCAAACCAACCATGACATCTAGCGGATTGGTGATACAGATAACAAAAGCCTCCGGGCAGTTTTCGCGAATACCCTGCCCAACGGCTTTCATAACCTTGGCATTGATGCCAATCAGATCATCGCGACTCATGCCAGGCTTGCGCGGAACGCCCGCCGTTACAATCACCACATCAGCGTCTTTTATCGCGCTATAATCATCACTCCCGGCCAATTTGGCATCAAACCCCTCAATCGGAGAGGCCTCTGCAATATCAAGCGCCTTGCCCGCCGGAACGCCTTCCGTAATATCAAAAAGGACAACGTCTCCCAATTCCTTTAAACCTGCTAAAAGAGCCAGAGTCCCTCCAATATTGCCAGCCCCGACAAGAGCAATGCGATTACGCGCCATGGTTATTTCCCTTCATCAACCGGGTTGAACGAAATCTTCTATTTGCCCCGGTTGTAGGCCAACCTCCGGGGCAAGACAAGCCTGCGTGTGAAATGTTTATCCTGTTCGCTTAAATCCAGAAGGGGCTTCTCCTCCACAAGCCCAGTTTAGCAGTTCCGCCAGATGGCATGTCGGCAAGCTTGCCTGATCCAGCTGCTTCATACAACCAAGGTTGCTCATGGCTGCCATGACAGCCCCGGTTCTTTGTAACGAATCCTGTTTGCGCTTTTTAAGGGCATTGGCAATTTCGGGCTGAAGGATATTATAGACACCTGCCGATCCGCAGCAAAGATGGGGTTCATCTGGAGTCTTCACCACGAAACCTGCCGCTTTCAAGAGTTCCTCGGGCTGAGTTCTGACTTTTTGTCCATGCTGAAGCGAGCAAGCCGGATGCCAGGCGACAGTGAGTCCATGATGCATCCCTTTTTCTTTAATTGGCAAAGGGCCGTAGCGGTCAATATAATCGCTGATATATTCTGAGAAATCTTGAGAAAGATGGCTGGTAAGGGCGGCCCCGGGATGATCAGGGAGTTGATGCGCATAATCTTTTAGCGTTGTGCCGCAGCCAGAGGCTGTGACGACCAGGGCATCAAAAGGTGCGCGCATATGTGCTTTATGCAGGGCTGTTGCGGTTACTTGTGCCAACCTGTTGGCATGGTCCTCTTCTCCCAAGTGTTGTGGCAAGGCCCCGCAGCAATCCGTTTTAATGACCTCAACTTCGACTTCAAGGCGGTTAAGCAAATCAATCGCCGCCCGGTTGATCTGCGTTCCAATGACCTGTTGAGCGCAGCCTGGCAAAAGAGCAACCCGTCCTTTCGGTTTATGTTTGGGGGGCGAAAAGACTCCGGGACGGGCATTCGCATCAGGCGGAGAAATACGGTCAGGGATCATGGGTAAAATCCCGCGCAGCATCTTGATATCGAGCCGGGCCAGCATAGGCAGAACAGGTTTTGCCAGAAAGCCTGCGATCAAACTCAAACGAAACAGGCGAGGGCGGGTTAACAGGCCTGCCAGAAACTTGCGCATCAGTTTTTCAATCAAGGGACGTGGATGTAACTGCGTAATGCGATTGCGGGCAATTTCAACGAGATGCATATAATCGACACCTGCCGGGCAGGTCGTCATGCAGGACAAACAGGTCAGGCAGCGATCAATATGCGGCACAGTTGCGGCGGGTATCGCCTCTTGCTCCAGCATTTCCTTGATCATATAGATGCGTCCGCGCGGGCTGTCGCGCTCATCGCCCGTGAGCACATAGGTCGGGCAGGTTGCCGTGCAAAACCCGCAATGCACGCATTTACGCAGAATTGAATCTGCTTCGCTGATAATTGGGTTTTCAAGCTGCTCTGGTGAGAAATGGGTTTGCATGGCAGATTTTTAGCGATAATTTTGGCTCTATGTGAAGAATTTGCTGCCTATATTTTCAGCATTTTTGACCTTGAATCGCAAGCCGATTTGTTTAAATAAGTCTAGGGTCAGGACTCATAAGGCAGGTTTGGCTGTTTGTGATCAGAAGCGAGGACAAGGAGCAGGAATGAAAATTTTATCCCGATCAACGGTAAAATTACCTATATTCTATATGCTTGTTATGTTGCTGGCTTTCACAGGTTTGTTGGGTTCTGCAGCAAGTTTTTCAGCCCTTGCTGCCGAGACAGATCAAGAAGTCTATATCAAGGGCCTTGTTGGGCAAGCCCAGCCGCTTTTAAGCGCAGATATCAGTGACGAGGAACGGCAGCAGGCTTTTCAACAGTTGGTGGAGGAGAATTTTGACTTTATTACGCTTGCCCGTTTCGCGCTTGGACGCACGGCGCGCCAGGCTGATCCTGAGGATATCCGGGTTTATGCGGAGAAGCTGAAAACCTATAGCATGTTGGTTAATTCAAAGCGGATAAGTGACCTTCCGGGGTCTTCCATCACTCTGGGAGAGGCCCGTCCGGTTGGGCGCAGTGATGTTCTGGTTTCTTCAACCTTTACCCCGCGCGATGGAGGCAAGGGGGTGCTGGTTGACTGGCGGGTGCGTGGAGAAGAAGGCAATTTCCTGATAGCGGACATTGTGATTGAGGGGGTGAGCATGGCCCAGACTTTGCGCGATGAGGTCCGGTCTGTTGTCGGGCGAGAGGGGCTTTCGGGTCTGATTGAGAAGCTTGACCAGAAAATCCAGAGTTTGAGATAACAGGCCATGTCTGCTGAAATTGAGCATTTATCGCAGCAAATAGAGCAAAGTCTGTCTTTGCTGAGGAGGCATCTTTGACTGGGAGGTTCTTCAAAAGCGGCGTGATGAGTTAAAGCAGCTTTGTGCGGCGAGTGACTTATGGGATAATGCCGAAAAGGCGCAGGGTCTGTTGCGCGAGTTGGCCCGCATTGAGCAGAAGCTGACCAGCGTTGAAAAAATTGAGCAGGAATTTAGCGATCAGCGTGCTTTATTTTCGATGGCCAGCGAGGAGGGGGATAGCGATCTGATCGCAGAGTGCCAGCAGGTTATGGCGGGTCTGGTTACAGAGACCTCCCGGCTTCAGCTTGAATCGATGTTGTCTGGGGAAGCTGACGCCAATGATTCTTTTCTTGAGGTCCATTCGGGGGCAGGCGGGACTGAGTCGCAGGACTGGGCTTCTATGTTGCGTCGCATGTATATGCGCTGGGCCGAGCGTGCGGGGCATAAAGTCGAAATCCTGGAGGAAAGTGAAGGGGAGGAGGCCGGGATAAAATCTTCGACCTTGCGGATCAAGGGGGATCACGCTTATGGCTGGCTCAAGACCGAGCAAGGGGTGCATCGGCTGGTGCGCATTTCTCCGTTTGATTCGAATGCCCGGCGTCATACCAGCTTTGCATCGGTCACGGTTTATCCTGAAGTTGATGACGAGATCGAGATTGATATTCAGGACAAGGACTTGCGGATTGATAAATATCGGGCTTCCGGGGCTGGCGGTCAGCATGTGAACAAGACGGATTCGGCGGTGCGGATTACCCATCTGCCGAGCGGGATAGTTGTTCAGTGTCAGAGTGATCGTTCACAGCACCGCAACCGGGCCGAGGCTTTTCGCATGCTCAAGGCCCGTTTGTATGAACAGGCATTGAAGGCGCAGGAAGATGCTGCCGCTGCCGAGCACGAGGCCAAAAGTGATATTGGCTGGGGCCATCAAATTCGCTCTTATGTGTTGCAGCCTTATCAGTTGGTCAAGGATTTGCGCACCGGGATTGAGAACACCAACCCGCAGGCGGTGCTTGATGGCGATATAGACGGATTTTTGGAAACCGCTCTTGCTGCCCGGGTTATGGGCCAAAGAAAGTAGAGGAGAAGACGATGACAGCAGATTTGCTTCCCGAAGGCTGGGAGAAAGAAGTTCTTTCATTCTGGTTTGAGGAACTGACGACAAAGGACTGGTTTTCATCAACACCGGAATTGGACCAGCGCATTCAGGCAAAATTCAGCGGGTTTTTATCGGCTTTGCGGGCAGATGTGCCGGAGGCGGCCTATAAAGATGCAACGATGGCCCTGGCGGCAATTCTTGTGCTTGATCAGCTCTCGCGCAATATCTTTCGCGCAAAGGCCGAGGCTTTTGCCGGAGATGCACAGGCGGTAAAACTGACTCTGAACGGGATTGAGCGGGGACTGGATCAGGAGATTCCAGTCAATCGCCGCAATTTTTTCTATATGCCTTTGATGCATTCTGAAAATCTGGATCATCAAAAGACCAGTCTTGAGCTGTTCAGGCAGTATTTTCCGGAGTCGGTTAAATGGGCGGTTGATCATCATGATGTGATTGAACGTTTTGGACGGTTTCCGCATCGCAATGCAGTCCTTGGTCGTGCGACAACCCCTGAGGAGGAAGAATTTCTAAAAACGGCCAACCGCTATGGCCAGTAACCTTCTTCCAAAATTAAGAGAAACCAGCATCAAGAAAAAAGCCCTCAAAAAAAAGGAAGCGGGGTTTTATGCATTTTCTCTTCTGCCGCCAAACTGTCTAACTGCGCCGTCAGAGGCTTCTGGTGGAGCGGGCAGATAAAATCTGGCATAATTTCGCCAAGCGGTTCCAGCACAAATCGCCGTTCAGCATAGCGGTTATGCGGGATGGTGAGGTCAGGATGGTTAAAAATTTCCTGTCCATAAAAAATGATATCAAGGTCAATCGGGCGCGGTCCAAATCGCGGGCCGGGAGTCCGTCCCAGTAATTTCTCGATATCTTTCAGTGCCTTTAAAAGGCTTAAAGGCGGCAAGTGTGTATAGCCATTAAGGGCCATATTGATAAATCTTGGCTGGTCTTCAACATACATGGGGTCGGTTTCATACAGGCTGGAGCATTTTACGTCCTCCAGCACATCGGCCAGATGCTGGATTGCTTGCTGGAGAATAGAAACCCGGTCTCCCATATTGCTTCCCAGAGCCAGGGCAACAAACTGCCGGTTATCAGGCGGCGGGCGCAGATGGTCCTGATCGATTTTATTCATTATTTTCCTTATTTCCCTTAAGGATAGGTGAGGCGATCATGATGGACGGCTGGAATCCGCTGGCGGGTTTGCTCGATAAGGGAAGGGTCAATATCTGCATAGACCGGGCCAGCCCCGGTTCCTCCATCAGCCAGCACCCGTCCCCAGGGGTCTACCACCAGCGAATGCCCATAGGTTTGTCGGCCATCGGCATGAGAGCCACTTTGCGCAGCCGCAAAAATAAAGGCACTATTTTCAATCGCCCGTGCGCGGATAAGCGTGTGCCAATGGGCTTGGCCGCTGGTCTGGGTAAAGGCGGCTGGAATAGCGATCATTCCGGCCCCGGCCTGAACCAGCTTGCGAAAGAGAATGGGAAAGCGGACATCATAGCAAATCGTCATCCCGATCTTGCCAAAAGAGGTCGGGGCAAGGGCCAGTACCTCGCCAGCCATAAAACTGTCGCTTTCGCGATAGGTCTCGCCGCCACTCAGGTTGACATCGAACAGATGAATCTTGTCATAGCGGGTGATAATTTCGCCCTCAGGGTCAATCATCAGGCTACGATTAACCGCTTTGGGTGCAGTTTGATCAGAAACAGTCGCCTGCAATGCCAGCGATCCGATATGCAGATAAATACTATATTGTGCTGCCAGCTGCTGCATGGCCGCTAAAAATGGGTCTGTTTCTTCCGATCTGATTTTTTCAAACAGTCGAGGGCGGCGGCACTCCACCAGATTGGCGACTTCAGGCAGAAAAATGATGCCCGCACCCTCTTGCGCCGCTGTTTTAATAAAAGGCGCAAATAAAGCCACATTCGCAGCCTGATCATCCTGACCGCAGGCTTGAATCAAGGCAACGCGAAACAATGAATCGGACATAGGGAAGAATATCAGCGGGAAATATCAGTGCGGCGTTTCATCGCCATTCAGCAAATTCATAAAACGGCCATTGCCAAGAGACTCAATCAAGTCATCACAGCCCCCGATATGAGTGCCATTGACAAAAATCTGCGGCACGGTGCGCTGACCATTGGCCCGTTCAAGCATCTCTTCATTGCGCCCGGATTCGGCCCAAATATCATAGGTTGTTAACGGATGGCCCAAAGGCTCCAGCAAAGAGAAAGCATGGGCGCAAAAGCCGCATAAAGGACGGTGATAAATCTCGATAACCGGCGAATCAGCCTGCGTTGAATCAGAGGACATATATATTTTCCTTGTGACGGTGCGCTGTAAATTTAACCGTTGGCAGCCCGTTTATTAAACCGGCCCGTCGAGATCAGTCGATCAGGGGCTGGAGGCATGGGCGCACTCAACAAGGCAGGATCAATGCTATCCATGCGTGGTAAATTCAACCGCTCCCATATCTGGTCCAGCGCTTCGACCAGGGCATCAATCTTGGCTGCATCATGGTTGGGGCTCGGCGTCAGCCGCAAACGTTCCGTCTTGACCGGAACCGTCGGATAATTGATCGGCTGCACATAGATTGAAAATTCATCGAGCAACAGATCGCTGGCTGTTCGGCATTTGACCGCCTCACCAATCAGAAGCGGGACAATATGGCATTGACTGTTCATCACCGGAAGATTGCGGGCCAGCAATGAATCTTTCAAATTTTGTGCGGCTTGCTGATGGCGGGTGCGCAACTCTTTCCCTTCACTGCCGGACAAAATATCAATAGATTTCAAGGCCCCGGCGGCGACATAAGGGGGCAGGGCGGTTGAAAAAATAAAGGCATTGCCATAAGAGCGCACAAAATCACACAGCCGGGTTGATCCGGCGATATAGCCGCCGATCACGCCAATGGCCTTTGCCAGGGTGCCCTGAATAAGGTCAATTTCATCTGAAAGCCCTTGCGCCTCTGCAATACCGGCCCCGGTCGGTCCATACATGCCAACCGCATGAACTTCGTCAAGATAGGTCAAAGCCCCGTGTGTCTTTGCCAGCTCAATGAACTCGGCCAGCAGCCCCAGATCCCCGTCCATGGAATAGACCGATTCAAAGGCGATCACTTTCGGGGTTGAGGGCGATTCACTTTTCAGCATCCAGGCCAGATGATCAGGATCGTTATGGCGAAAGACATGTTTGCGGGCTTTGCCCTGTTTGATGCCTTCGATCATGGAGTTATGGTTAAGCGAATCCGAATAGATGGTCATGCCTTCGATGCCGCGCCCAAGAGCTTGCAGGCTGGTCAGATTGGCGACATAGCCCGAATTAAACAAAAGTGCGGCAGGCTTTTGATGGAATTCTGCCAGTCTTTTTTCAAGATCAGCATGCAGCACATTGGTGCCAGAAATATTGCGGGTGCCGCCAGCCCCCGCACCCTGTTCTGACAAGATACGCTGCATTTCGGCGACAACCTGCGGATTCTGGCCCATGCCCAGATAATCGTTGGAGCACCAGACTGTCACATCATGCAGCGTTCCATCTTCTTTGCGGCGTAATTTCGCTGTCGGAAAATTGCCTGCTTCACGTTTGATCTCGGCAAAAATCCGATAATTTCCATTATCTTTCAGCTGGTTGAGTCTGGCCTGAAAGCATGCATCATAGTCAAACATTTTGCCATCACCCTGCTAGGCGGTTGAGCGCATAAGCTGCTTATATAATCGCCTATAATATAAAAGCGAGAGGGTTGAAAGTCCTACCTGAAAGTCTCAACTGCCTGAAAGCCCTACCTGTCAGGGAGCATTTTTGCGTCGATATTGCAAAAAGGCGATGAGGAGGAAAAGCGACAGGGCTGGAATATAGAATATTTCTTTAGGCATTCTGTCTGCGGGTTGTTCGATTTTTGTGATGGTCCAGTCGAAGTCGATTCCCTGTTTTTCGGCTGCACCGGCAAAGGTCAGGGAATCAACGATCATGTTTTTTCCGTCTTCGCTCGGGATGACTTCCAGTCCGGCTGATTCTGAGAGCCGTGTTTCGCCGTCGCGTCCTGCGGGTCCGAGTGGCAGCATAAAGGTGGAGGAAAGATAGGTCCCGTCCAGGGTTTCGCCTTCGATAGCCAGCCGGATGGAGGCGTTATCGGGGGCATTTTCGGCGATTTCTATTATTTGAGTAGCCGCAATATCTTGATAGGGCGGAGAGACCCGGTCCAGCAAAAACCCGGGCCGGAACAAGACCAGCGCAATCAGCACCAGAGCCAGTGATTCCCAGAGCCGACTTTTGGTCAAGAAATAGCCCATAGTCCCGGCGGCAAAAATCAGCATTGCTACGAGTGCAAAGAAGAAGACAAAGATGGCTTGTAGCCAGCCGACATTGATCAGCAGCAGGTCGGTATTGAAGATAAACAGGAACGGCAGCAGGGCGGTGCGGATTGAATAGAAAAAGGCGGTAAAGCCGGTGCGCATGGGGTCTGCGCCGGAAATAGCAGCGGCGGCAAAACTGGCCAGGCCAACAGGCGGCGTGACATCAGCCATAATACCGAAGTAAAAGACGAACATATGGACGGCAACAAGCGGCACAATCAGGCCATTTTGTTGGCCCAACTCAACCACCACACTGGCCATCAACGAAGACACCACAATATAGTTTGCGGTTGTCGGCAGGCCCATTCCGAGGATGATTGAGATAATGGCAACAAAAATCAGCATCAGCAGCAAATGACCGCCAGATAAAAATTCAACAAATTCTGCCATCACCTGACCAACACCGGTGAGCGTGACTGCGCCGACAATAATCCCGGCAACGCCCATGGCACAGGCCAGCCCGATCATATTGCGGGCCCCGGTGACCATACCGGTCATGATATCGCCGATCCCTTGCTGGAACGCCAGTTTGATCGTATCTTGTCCGCGAAAGAACTGTTTCAGGGGATTTTGCGTCAACAGGATGAACAGCATAAAGACGGTTGACCAGAAAGCCGATTGCCCGGCTGATTGCCGCTCGACCATCAAGAGATACATCAGCACCAGAATCGGCAGGATATAATGGGCCCCGGTTTTAAAGATTTCTCTGGCCCGGGGGAGGTCCTCCATTGATTCCATGGACTGGCTGAGGTCAGGCCTTTGTGCAGCCCACCAGACGGCTGCCACATAGATAACCAGCAGCATTGCAATCAATATATAGCTTGCAGCGGGGCCAACCAGGTCTTTTAGCGTATCGGCCACCACGCCGGTGAGCCATAGAACCACCCCGCCAATGATAATCCCGCTAAGGATAGCGGTGCTGGCACTGAGCATGACGACAAGCGGATGCGCCTTGCTGGTTCCGCGCATGCCTGATTTCAAGGCTTCCAGATGCACGATATAGACCAGCGCGATATAGGAGATCGCGGCGGGAACGATGGCTGTTTTGACGACCTCGACATAGGAAATCCCGACATATTCTGTCATGAGGAAGGCGACTGCGCCCATGACGGGCGGGGTGAGGACTCCGTTGATGGAGGAAGAGACCTCGACGGCACCGGCTTTGGCAGGGGTAAAGCCGACTTTTTTCATTAAAGGGATGGTGAAGGTGCCGGTTGTGACGACATTGGCGATGGAGGAGCCCGAGATCAGCCCGGTTGCGGCAGAGGCGACGACGGCGGCTTTTGCGGGTCCTCCGCTGAGATGGCCCAGGGCTGCAAAGGCGAGTTTCAGGAAGTAGTTTCCGGCTCCGGCCTGATTGAGCAAGGCCCCGTAGAGGACAAAGAGGAACACAAAACCGGACGAGACTCCAAGGGCGACCCCGAAGACTCCTTCGGTTGTCAGCCACATATGGGACATGGCCTTTTCGATGCTGGCCCCTTTCCAGCGCACGACATCTGGCAGCCCGTCCCAGGAGCCAAAAAAGACATAAGAGAGGAAAAAGGCGGCGACCAGCATCAACGGCAGGCCAAGAGATCGACGTGCTGCTTCCATCAAGAAAGCGATGCCGATGACGGCAAGCACAATATCGGTTGTATTGGGTGCGCCGGAGCGTTCAGCCAGCGCGCTGTAGAAGACGGAGATATAAGCCGCACAGGCTGCGGCGATCAGCCCGAACGCCCAGTCCTGGAGCGGGATATAATGGCGCGGGCTTGATTTTAAAGTTGGAAAGGCGACGAAGGCGAGGAAGACGGCAAAGGCCAGATGAATGGCCCGGGTCTGGGTATCGTTCCACACCCCGATTCCCAGTTCAAAGGGCAGGGGAGAGGCAATCCATAGCTGAAAGAGGGCCCAGACAAGCGGCAGAATAAACAGCAAATTGCGGGAGAACGCACCGTGCGGAGCCCGCCCGCCGGTATCGCTTTCGGCCACCATTTTCTGGACATTTGTATCAGCCATAGCCCATGCCTTATTTAAATAAGAAAAGCTTTAAACCAGAAAAGCTGCCCTCTTTATGAAAAGAGGACAGCTTTCCGATAAATAAACCAGATACTAAAGACTACATCCAGCCACGTTCTTTATAGTATTTCGCGGCACCGGGATGCAGATCGGCACTCAGACTGTCAGAAATCATTTCTTTTTCAACAAGTCTGGAGAAAGCCGGATGCAGCCCTTTGAAATCATCGATATTGTCAAACACGGCTTTGACAACCGCATAAGCCACATCATCCGGTGTATTGGCTGACGTCACAACGGTCGCCTTTGGCCCCCAGCTCGGGATATTGTCCGGGTTGCCGGGATACATGCCGCCAGGAATGGTCGCTGCTGCATAGGCCGAATTATCGCCAAGCAGCATGTCAATTTCCTTGCCAGAAAGCGCGACCATTTTAATGTCGCAGGTTGCCGTGGCTTCTTGCGAAGACCCGTTGGGCAGTCCGGCAGCCCAGATCGCGGCATCCAGTTTGCCGTCACACAGCGCAGCCGATTGTTCGGATGACTTGAGTTCAGCCGCCAGGCTAAAATCATCCGGGCTTAACCCGTAATATTCCATCAGCTTGTCAGCCAGGACGCGGGTCCCTGATCCGGGATTGCCAATATTGACTTTCTTTCCGGCCAGATCGCCCGGGCTGTTGATTCCGGCATCGGCGCGCGCCATCAGATGCATGGGTTCTGGATGGACCGAGAATAAAGAGCGCAAATCCGGATAGGCCCCGTCCTTTTCAAAGGCCCCGGAACCGGCAAGGGCAGCAACCTGAACATCGGATTGCACAATCCCGAAATCAAGCTCGCCTTGACGGATGGTGCGGGTGTTATAGACCGACCCGCCGGTTGATTCGACTGAACAGCGAATCCCGTGGCTTTTCCGGTCCTTGTTGACCAGACGGCAAATCGCTCCGCCAGTTGGATAGTAAACGCCGGTGACCCCGCCAGTGCCAATCGTGATAAAACGCTGATCAGCTGCCTGAACGGCTCCCATTGTCAAGGCCGCCGCTGCAACAAAGCCGCCTAAAACTGCAGATGCGCCCAAAACTGACAGACGCCCGAAAATTGATACATACATGGAATTCTCCCCTAATTTTATGATCTGGGTTTGTAATCTGGATTTTATGATCCAGTAAATCCTATACCTTATGTATAACCCCTTAATCGTCAAGCGATTTATATGACCAAGTGATTTACATGGTCGGAGCGGCAGGATTTGAACCTGCGACCTTTCGCCCCCCAGACGAATGCGCTACCAGGCTGCGCCACGCTCCGACATATAGCACCCCTATATTATAGGGTGTAATGAATCCAGAAGCCGGGATGTGGTGCGCTTGGAGGGACTTGAACCCACACGTCAGTTACGACACTACGACCTCAACGTAGCCTGTCTACCTATTCCAGCACAAGCGCATGGGTGCTTGCTACTGAATAATCTGGAAAATGGCAAGCGCTTCATTTAGGCGAGTGAGTTGGCCTTTGATCAAGGCGGCTTTTGGCTGATTTTCGGTAGCAACTAAATTTAGCATCAATAAATTGACTATATAGGGTTGACATGTTGATCAAAAGCGGGTTTAAGCCCCTCCCAACAGGTGCATGGCAACAGGTGCATGCGGCTTCTGTTTACCCTGAAGATATGTTTTCATTCTCTTTGCGTGTTTTGCGGAAGGAAAGAAGGCTGCAAGCCGTGTTGAGGCATTTGTTTATGCCATTCATAAGGTCTTTTAAGGATTATTTTGATGCCTACAGTTAACCAGTTGATCCGCAAGGTTCGCAAGCCCAAAGAGGTGCGCAACAAGGCCCCGGCTTTGGAGCAATGTCCGCAAAAGCGCGGGGTTTGCACGCGTGTTTATACGACGACGCCCAAGAAGCCGAATTCTGCCTTGCGCAAGGTGTGTCGTGTGCGTTTGACCAACGGGTTTGAGGTCACAAGCTATATTCCTGGCATGGGTCATCAGTTAAAAGAGCACTCGATGGTTTTGATCAGAGGCGGGCGTGTGAAGGACCTTCCGGGGGTGCGCTATCATACTATTCGCGGCAAACATGATGCGTCTGGTGTGGCCAATCGCAAGCAGCGTCGGTCCAAATACGGGGCCAAGCGGCCAAAGTAAGTTTTTAAGAGAGAAACCTTAAAGGGAACAAAGCATGTCAAGGCGGCGTAAAGCAGAAAATCGTGAAATCCAGCCGGATCCGAAGTTCGGGGAAGTGATGATCACGAAATTCATCAATGCGGTGATGCTTAAAGGCAAAAAGTCTGTGGCCGAGGGAATCGTCTACGGGGCTTTTGACCGGCTGGGAGCGCGCGGCAGTGATCCTATGGAAACCTTCAAGTCCGCCATGGATAATGTGCGCCCGCATCTGGAAGTGCGCTCACGCCGGGTTGGCGGGGCCACCTATCAGGTGCCGGTTGATGTCAAGCCGCACCGGGCGCAGGCGCTGGCCTTTCGCTGGATTATCGGGATGGCGCGCAAACGTTCTGAACATACAATGGTTGATCGTCTGGCTGCTGAAATCAATGATGCCGCCAATCATCGCGGTCAATCTGTCAAAAAGCGCGAAGACACTCACAAAATGGCGGAAGCCAACCGCGCCTTTGCCCATTACCGCTGGTAATCAACAGGCGGGCACTTAACAAACATCTATGAGATTAGGAAAGATATGACCCGCCAACATCCGATAGATCGTTACCGCAATATTGGTATCATGGCGCATATTGACGCCGGGAAGACGACCACGACCGAGCGTATTCTTTATTATACAGGCCGTTCCCACAAGATTGGAGAGGTCCATGACGGGGCCGCAACCATGGACTGGATGGCGCAAGAACAAGAGCGCGGGATTACCATCACCTCGGCGGCGACCACCTGTTTCTGGCGCGATCACCGGATCAATATTATTGATACCCCGGGCCACGTTGATTTCACGATTGAGGTTGAACGTTCCTTGCGGGTGCTGGATGGCGCGGTTGCGGTTTTTGATTCGGTGGCGGGTGTGGAGCCACAAAGCGAAACCGTCTGGCGGCAAGCCGATAAATACCGGGTGCCGCGTATGTGTTTTGTCAATAAAATGGATCGCCTGGGGGCTGATTTCTTCCGCACGGTTGATATGATCAAAACCCGGCTGGGCGCGGTACCGCTGGTGGTTAATCTGCCGGTCGGGGCTGAAGCTGAATATGACGGTCTGATTGACCTGATCCGTATGAAAAAAGTGGTCTGGCAAGGCGAAGAACTCGGCGCCAAATTTGACTATGTCGATATCCCTGATTCCCACGCAGAACAGGCCGCCGAATACCGGATGGCCCTGGTGGAACTTGCTGTCGAGCAGGATGATGCCGCGATGGAAGCCTATCTTGAAGGCCAGGAACCCGATGAGGCCACCCTGATTGCCTGTATCCGCAAAGGCACGATCAATGGGGCCTTTGTGCCGGTGTTGAATGGCACAGCTTTCAAGAATAAAGGGGTGCAGCCGCTTCTGGATGCGGTGATTGACTTCATGCCCTCGCCGATGGACGTTGACAATGTGCAAGGTGTGGCGGTTGATGACATTGAAAAGAAGATTGAGCGCAAAACCTCGGACGACGAGCCTTTTTCTGCGCTGGCTTTCAAGATCATGACCGATCCGTTTGTCGGGTCTTTGACATTCTGCCGGATTTATTCGGGCAAGCTGGCTGCCGGGTCCTATGTCAAAAATTCTGTGAAAGATGAAAAAGAGCGGATTGGCCGGATGCTGCTGATGCATGCCAATAACCGTGAAGATGTCAAGGAAGCCTTTGCCGGAGATATCGTGGCTCTGGCGGGTCTTAAATCCACAACCACTGGCGATACGCTTTGTGATTCCGGCAAGCCGGTTATTCTGGAGCGTATGGAATTTCCTGATCCGGTGATTGATGTTGCTGTTGAGCCCAAATCCAAGGCCGATCAGGAAAAAATGTCGCTGGCCCTTCAGCGTCTGGCACAAGAAGACCCGTCGTTTCAGGTGCGGGTTGATCAGGAATCCGGCCAGACGATTATTTCCGGGATGGGCGAGTTGCATCTTGATATTCTGGTTGACCGGATGCGCCGTGAATTTAAGGTCGAGGCCAATGTTGGACAGCCGCAGGTGGCTTACCGCGAAACTTTTGTCAAACAGACCGAAGTTGATTACACCCACAAGAAGCAAACCGGCGGGGCAGGGCAGTTTGCCCGCGTGATTATTGACTTTGTGCCTTGTGATCCCGGCTTTGGCTATGAATTTAAAAGCAGTATTGTTGGCGGCTCGGTCCCGCGCGAATATGTTCCCGGGGTTGAAAAAGGCATGCTTGCCGCCAAGGAAAATGGCCCGATTGCCGGATTTCCGGTAATTGATTTTGCCGTTGAGCTAAAAGACGGGGCCTATCACGATGTTGACTCCTCGGTTCTGGCTTTTGAAATTGCAGCCCGTGCGGCCTTTCGCGAAGCCATGCAGAAAGCGCAGCCGCGCTTGCTCGAACCCGTCATGAAGGTTGAAGTTGTCACCCCGGACGAGTATATGGGCGACATCATTGGCGATTTGAACTCCCGGCGCGGACAAATCAGCGGCATGGAACAGCGAGGCATTGCGCAGGTTGTTGATGCACATGTTCCGCTTGCTAATATGTTTGGATATGTTAATACCTTGCGCTCACTCAGTCAGGGGCGGGCGCAATATACGATGCAGTTCGACCATTATGAGCAGGTGCCGCAAAGCGTTGCCGATGAAGTAAAATCGAAATATGCCGCTTGAGTGCGACTTATAACCTTTTGTTATTTAACCTTAACCAGTAGCCCAGTTATCCTGTAAGACTTCTAACTTTAAGCTGACTATCGGAGTAGCGATCATGTCGAAAGAAAAATTCTCCCGCGATAAACCTCACTGCAACATTGGCACGATTGGTCACGTTGATCATGGGAAGACCACGTTGACAGCCGCCATCACCAAGAGTCTGGCCAGCAAGGGCGGGGCGCAATTTATTGATTATGCCAGCATTGACAAAGCCCCGGAAGAGCGGGAGCGCGGCATTACCATCAACACCTCGCATGTGGAGTATGAGACAGAAAACCGCCACTATGCGCATGTGGATTGCCCGGGACATGCGGACTATGTGAAAAACATGATCACCGGGGCCGCTCAGATGGATGGGGCTATTCTGGTGGTGAATGCCGCAGACGGGCCGATGCCGCAAACCCGGGAGCATATTTTGCTTGCCCGTCAGGTTGGGGTTCCGGCGCTGGTTGTCTATCTGAACAAGGTTGATCAGGTTGATGATGAAGAGCTGCTGGAGCTGGTTGAAATGGAAGTGCGGGAGCTGCTGAGTTCCTATGATTTCCCTGGCGATGATATTCCTGTGGTTAAAGGCTCTGCCCTTGCTGCGCTGGAAGACCGCGACGCAGAAATTGGCGAAAACACCATTGCCGAACTGATGGCAGCGGTTGATGCCTATATTCCGCAGCCGGAACGGCCAAAAGACCTGCCCTTCCTGATGCCGATTGAAGACGTCTTTTCTATTTCCGGGCGTGGAACGGTTGTGACCGGGCGTGTTGAACAAGGCGTGGTCAAGGTCAACGAAGAAGTGGAAATCGTTGGCATTCGTGACACTTCCAAGACGGTTGTAACGGGCGTTGAAATGTTCCGCAAGCTGCTGGATCAAGGCGAAGCTGGCGACAATATCGGGGCCTTGCTGCGCGGCGTTGGACGCGAAAATGTTGAACGTGGCCAGGTTCTGTCAAAGCCGGGTTCCATCACCCCGCATACCCAGTTCAAAGGCGAAGTCTATGTGCTGACCAAGGAAGAAGGCGGACGTCATACCCCCTTCTTTAACAATTATCGCCCGCAGTTCTATTTCCGTACCACCGATGTGACCGGGTCGGTTACACTGCCGGACGGGGTTGAAATGGTCATGCCAGGGGATAACACAACCTTCTCTGTTGAACTGATCTGCCCGATTGCCATGGACAAGGGCCTGCGTTTTGCTATCCGTGAAGGCGGTCGCACTGTTGGCTCCGGGGTTGTGGCAGAAATCGTGGCCTGATTGCGCAGAGACTGCTTTAGAACGTTTGTCGAAACCTCTCATCAACTCCCTTTTGAACTGACGTGCCAGGAGCTTCGGGTATGGAAAGCCAAAATATTCGTTTGCGATTGCGCGCCTATGATCATCGGGTGCTTGACCAGTCGGCATTGGAAATTGTCAATACAGCCCGGCGAACCGGGGCGGATGTGCGGGGGCCTATTCCCCTGCCCACCAAGATCGAGCGTTTTACGGTCAACCGTTCCCCGCATGTTGACAAAAAAAGCCGGGAGCAGTTTGAAATCCGCACCCATAAGCGGGTGCTTGATATTATTGACCCGACACCGCAAACGGTTGACGCTTTGATGAAGCTTGATCTGGCGGCCGGGGTCAATGTCGAGATCAAGCTGTAGGGAGTGGATGATGCGCTGCGGACTTATTGCAAAGAAACTGGGAATGACGCGCATCTGGAATGCAGATGGGCGACAGGTTTCCGTCACGGTTTTAAGCCTTGAGGATGTCACGGTCACGGCCCTGCGGACAGAAGAAAAACATGGCTATACGGCGGTTCAGCTTGGGGCTGGACGGCGCAAGCCGCGCCGGACCTCCAAAGCGATGCAGCGCGTATTTGCTGCTGCGGGGGTTGAGCCACGCCAGAAACTGGCAGAATTTCGGGTCAGTCCTGAAAATATGCTGGCTGTTGGCGATCAGCTGGCGGCGACTCATTTTGTTGCCGGACAATATGTCGATGTGACCGCCGTCAGCCAGGGCAAGGGCTTTGCCGGGTCAATCAAGCGCCATGGGTTTGGCGGCGGACGTGCCACGCACGGGGTATCGGTTTCTCACCGGGCGCATGGTTCAACCGGACAAAATCAGGACCCCGGGCGCGTGTTCAAAGGCAAGAAAATGGCAGGCCATATGGGCAACCGGCAGGTCACCACGCAAAACCTCCAGGTGGCTGAGTCTGACCTTGAAAACGGGCTTGTGCTCATTGATGGTGCGGTGCCGGGTCCGCGCAATGGCTGGGTGCTGATTAAAGATGCGGTCAAAAAACAGGCGGCTGTTGATCTGCCGCTTCCTGCCCAGCTCAAAGAAAAACCTGCTGCTTCGGACACAACATCTTCCACGGAAGAGGCTGCACCAGCCCCTGAAGAAGCAACCGCCGATCAATCCGCGCCAGAAGCACAAAGCTGAACGGTTTGGTTTTATTGCTAATTTGATCTTATCCTGACAACGAATATAAGTGCCGAGTCGACTCATGCGTATGAAAGTAACACACCTGGATAATTCTGAAGCCGGGAATATTACCCTGTCAGATTCAATCTTTGGTCTGACCCCGCGCCGCGATATTCTTGCCCGCATGGTAAACTGGCAGTTGGCAAAACGCCGCGCTGGCACCCATAAAGTCAAAGGGCGCAGTGAAATCAATGGTTCGGGGCGTAAAATCTCGCGCCAGAAGGGCGGCGGTCGTGCCCGTCATGGTAACGACAAGGCCCCACAGTTTCGCGGTGGCGGTGTTGCGCATGGGCCGCATATGCGTGATCATGCCCATGACCTAACCCGTAAATTCCGCGCGCTGGCTTTAAAACATGCCTTGTCCGCCAAGGCTGAAGCCGGTGAACTGTCTATTGTTGAAAAGATCGAGCTTGATGCCCCCAAAACCAAAGACTTGGTTGCCAAACTCAAAGGCATGGGCATGGAAAGTGCTCTTTTCGTCGGGGGCGATACGCTGGAAGCGAATTTTCAGCTTGCGGCCCGCAATATCCCGCGTGTGGATGTTATTCCCGGGCAGGGGCTGAATGTCTATGATATTTTGCGCCGTGATCGCCTTGTGCTCAGCCGGGCAGCGGTCGCCATGATTGAGGAGCGGTTTCAATGAGCTGGAAATATCGGAATCGCAGCCATCCCAGTCGGGCCCGTGCACTATCTATCTTGCGCCGGCCTTTGGTGACCGAAAAAACAACGCTGGCGTCTGAATATAGCCAAGTTGCCTTTGAAGTCGCGCTTGATGCAAACAAGCATGAAATCGGGCTGGCGGTTGCTGAATTGTTCAAGGTCAAGGTCAAGTCTGTCAATACCAGCGTGCGGAAAGGGAAAATTCGCCGCTTTCGTGGACGCAAAGGGCAGTTGCGGGATCGCAAAATCGCCTATGTGACGCTGGCAGACGGACAGCTTATTGATGTGGAAGCCGGGCTTTAGACCTGTCCTCCAGGCTAAAAAGTAAAGACAAGAATAAAAGGTTCTCTGATGGCACTTAAAACCTTCAAGTCGATCACACCGGGCACACGGGGGCTGGTTATTGTCAACCGCTCCGGCTTGCATAAGGGCGGGCCGGTCAAGGCGCTCACCGAAGGCAAGACCCGTTCTGGCGGGCG
Source organism: Alphaproteobacteria bacterium (assembly GCA_965229605.1). Classification (GTDB taxonomy): domain Bacteria; phylum Pseudomonadota; class Alphaproteobacteria; order CBDDJK01; family CBDDJK01. The sequence continues at coordinate 895,385 of OZ245892.1, forward strand.
CAACAATTATGGCCGGATCACTGCGCGTCATCGTGGCGGTGGGCATAAGCAGCGTTACCGTCTGGTTGATTTCAAACGACGCAAATGGGATATGGTCGCCACTGTTGAACGGCTGGAATATGACCCCAATCGCACCGCCTTTATTGCCTTGATCCGCTATGAAGATGGCACGCTTTCCTATATTCTGGCCCCGCAACGTCTTAAAGCCGGGGACCGGGTGATTGCTGGCGAACAGGCTGATATCAAGCCCGGCAATGCCATGCAACTGGCCAATATGCCGGTCGGTACGATCATCCATAATATTGAACTGAAACCCGGCAAGGGCGGACAGCTGGCACGTTCTGCCGGGGCCTATGCCCAGCTTGCCGGACGCGATCAGGGCTATGCACAAATCAAACTGATGTCCGGCGAATTACGCACCGTCCCCAGTGCTTGCATGGCAACTGTCGGGGCGGTCTCTAATCCGGACTGGCAAAATATCAGTGACGGCAAGGCTGGTCGCAGCCGCTGGCGTGGTCGTCGCCCCAGCGTGCGTGGGGTTGCCATGAATCCGGTTGATCACCCGCATGGCGGCGGGGAGGGCAAAACCTCTGGCGGCCGGAACCCGGTTACCCCCTGGGGCAAACCAACCAAAGGCAAGCGGACCCGGTCAAACAAGAAGACCGATAAATTCATCATCAGACGTCGTCATGCAACCAAGTCGCGTGGGTAAGATGTCAGTTTACCGGACAATTTACAGGAGTTAAGGATGGCGCGGTCAGTGTGGAAAGGTCCTTATGTTGACCATTACTTGCTGAAGAAGGCAGAAGCAGCGCGGGAATCTGGTCGGCGTGATCCGATCCGGATCTGGGCGCGGCGTTCAACGATTCTGCCGCAGTTTGTCGGGCTGACTTTTGCGGTGCATAACGGGCGCAAACATGTGCCGGTCATGGTCAGCGAACATATGATTGGCCATAAATTTGGCGAATTTGCGCCAACGCGGACCTATTACGGGCATGCGGCCGACAAGAAGGCGAAAAGGAAGTAACATGAGCAAAGCGAAGAATGATCGCCGGGCCGATGTTGACGAAGCGATTGCGATGACCAACCGTATTCGTGTAAGCCCGCACAAACTTAACCTTGTTGCCGCCCTGATCCGGGGGAAATCGGTCAGCCAGGCCTTGACCGAGCTTGAATTTTCTCGCCGCCGTATTGCCAAAGTGGTCCGCAGCACGCTTTACGCCGCGATTGCCAATGCAGAAAATAATGATGGAATGGATATTGATCAGCTTTATGTTCGCCACGCCTATGTCGGCAAGTCGCTTGTGATGAAGCGGTTTCGTGCCCGCGCGCGTGGACGGGCCTCACGGGTGGAAAAGCCATTTTCCAATCTTACAATCGTTGTTGGACTCGTCCGGGAGGCGCATTAATGGGTCAAAAATCCAATCCAATTGGCCTGCGGGTCGGAATCAACCGGACATGGGATTCACGCTGGTATGCGGACCAGAATTATTCCGATCTGTTGCATAAAGATGTTGCTTTACGTCGTTATCTTGAAAAGAAACTGTCAACAGCCGGTATTTCACGGGTGATCATTGAACGCCCGGCCCAACGTGCGCGGGTGACCATTCATACAGCGCGCCCGGGTGTGATTATTGGTAAGAAAGGGGCGGACATTGAAAAGCTGCGCAGTGAACTTAACCGCATGGTTGGCACCGATGTCAGTTTGAATATTGTTGAAGTCCGCAAGCCTGAACTGGATGCCCGGCTGGTTGCTGAATCGATTGCCCAGCAGCTGGAACGCCGTGTGGCCTTTCGCCGGGCCATGAAACGCGCCCAGCAAAATACAATGCGTATGGGGGCCCAAGGTATCCGTATTCAAGTCGGCGGGCGACTTGGCGGGGCTGAAATTGCCCGGGTCGAGCAGGTCCGTGAAGGCCGTGTTCCCCTGCACACCTTGCGTGCCGAAATTGATTATGCAACGGCCCAGGCCCATACCACCTATGGCATTTGCGGGGTGAAGGTCTGGATTTTCAAAGGCGAGATTATGGCCCATGATCCCTATGCCCTTGATCAGCGCCAAGGCGATTCTGCTGCCATGACAGGTCGCCAGTAAGTTGATGCGCTTTTTATTTGATCCTTTAACCATAGAGTCTTTAGATGTTACAGCCTAAACGAACGAAATTCCGCAAAGCCCATAAAGGACGGATTCACGGGGTCGCCAAAAGTGGCTTCTCGTTGAACTTCGGCAGCTATGGTCTTAAAGCGATGGAGCCTGGACGGATTAACGCCCGCCAGATTGAAGCCGCACGCCGGGCGATTACCCGCTCTATTCGCCGCCAGGGGAAAGTCTGGATTCGTATTTTCCCTGATGTGCCTGTGTCGCGCAAACCGGCCGAAGTGCGGATGGGTAAAGGCAAGGGCTCTCCAGAATTCTGGGTTTGTCGGGTAAAGCCCGGACGGATCATGTTTGAAATGGACGGGGTCTCGGAAGCTGCCGCCGCACAAGCTATGGAGCTTGGGGCTGCAAAACTCTCCATTCGTACGCGCTTTGTATCGCGTATCACTCAGCAAGGAGGGGACGCATGACAAAAATTGCTGATATCCGCGCAAAAACCGACGACGAGCTTACCACAGATATCCTCAATTTGCGCAAAGAACAATTTAATCTGCGCTTCCAGTCATCGACAGGGCAGCTGGAAAATAAAGCCAGATTCCGTGCCGTTCGCCGCGATATTGCCCGGATGAAAACTGTCCTCAATGCGCGCAAGCAGGCCCCTGCCTCACACTCATAAAGCCATAAAGAGACCAATCAATATGCCCAAACGAATCATGCAAGGAACCGTTGTTTCCACAAAAATGGACAAGACCATTGTCGTCCTGGTTGAACGCCGCGTGCGCCACCCGGTGATGGGAAAAACAATCCGGCGGTCCAAGCGTTTGCACGCGCATGATGTCGATAGCGCAGCAAAAGTCGGTGATACCGTGCGCATTCAGGAATGCCAGCCGATTTCCAAGACTAAAAGCTGGATTCTCCTGAACGTCGCTGGTGCCTAGCTTTTCGCCTGGTTTGGCGGCCAAGCTGCCGTGCTTAATGCGTAAAGAAGAAGCGGGCTTGGCTCAAGACACGTTACTTGGAGAAGACGCGTTACTTGGAGAGGGCGCGTAGCTCAGCGGGAGAGCACTGCCTTCACACGGCAGGGGTCACAGGTTCAATCCCTGTCGCGCCCACCAATAAAATCAATGACTTATCGCAAAGAAAAAGCGACCTAAAACATAGTTTGCCGTGTTATTGCCGCGCTAACCCTTTTTTCCGGGGGGCGGGTGCATGAGCAAAAAGCAAGTCAAACTGGCCGCAATGAAGGCCCTGGAAATCCCGCCGCAAGCGATAAAGCAGCATGGTATAATTTGCGATGGGAAAGGCAAGCCCAAATCCATCCTGCACAACGCCGTTGCAGTCATTCAAAGTCTGAAACCGGACGGATTCAATCACCCTATAGCTGAAAGTGTTGGCTGGTGTGAATTGCGCCGCAGCGTCTATCGGCTTGGCCCTGTGCCGTGGCTGGAGGTGGACGGTCAGCAATGGGGTGACCATGATAGCGATTGTCTTGCCGCCTGGCTACAAACCTACGAGATAGACCTTGCCCCTGATATGGCTTTCCGTGCCCTTGCGATGAATGCACGGGCGCGACCCTTTCATCCTGTAAGGGACTATATAAGGTCCCTTGAATGGGACAAAAAGCCCCGCCTTGCAACGTGGCTTACAAGCTATATTGGTGCCGATGACAATCAGGTCAATCGAGCCATAGGCGAAAAGTTTCTTTTGCAGGCCCTTGATCGTGTTTTCCAGCCGGGCTGCAAGGCTGATCATGTCCTGATTTTGGAAGGCGATCAGGGGCGTAAAAAATCAAGTGCTGTAAGTCTGTTAGCTGGTGAGTGGTTTTCTGATCAACTTCCCCCTATGCACTCGAAGGATTCCAGCCTTAGCCTCGGCGGTGTGTGGATTATGGAGATTGCCGAGCTGGAATCTTTAACCAATTCACAGGCCGAGAGTATCAAGGGCTTTTTGAGCCGGACGACAGAGCGTTATCGCCCTCCCTATGGGCGGCATCCGGTTAACGAGCCACGCCAGACTGTTTTTGTTGGCACGACCAATTTAAGCCAATATCTGCACGACCCGACTGGAGGCCGCCGCTTTTGGCCTGTCGAGGTGGGCGATATAGACTTGGAGGCCCTTGCCCGTGACCGTGATCAGCTATGGGCCGAGGCCTTTGCCCGCTACCAGCAGGATGATTCCCGGCACTGGTTTGATGAGGATGATCCGGTGCTGGCGATGGTGAGAGAAGAACAGGCCGCCCGCATAGAATCCGACCCGTGGGAGGAGCCAATCCTTGAATATATTGCCGGGGCAACCTTTGTTAAGGCCGGTCAGGTCCTTGAGGGCGCAATCAAGAAAGACAGGAGTCACTGGACAAAGATTGATCAGGATCGTGTAGGTGCAATCCTTAGAAAGTTTGGGTGGGTGCATAAGACAGGGCGCACCCGGGGCGGCCGGGCTGTGAAGGCTTTCTGGCCGCCCCGAAATGATAGACAAGGGGAGCTTGACCTGTGAATGTAACCTGTCTCACCGCTTTTGTAACCCAAGTCAAGAGGGACATAGGTTACAAAAAATCATTGTTTTTCAGGGATGTAACCTATGTAACCCGTGTAACCTGTCTTGCGGGTATGCAGGGGCGCGCCCGCCCGCGCCCGCGCGTATATCACACAGGTTACACAGGTTACATAGGTTACATTACTAATATATATAATAAAAATGTGACCTGTCTTATAAAAAAGATAGGTTACAGTAAGGTAACAACCGGCTTTTTCAGGGCGGGTCCTTCCTGCAGCCACCGTATGTGGTTGGCGGGGGCACGGGGGTTATCTAGCCAGTGATGCAAAATTTAGCTAAACAGTCCAGCGGTTTAGGGATGTTTTCTGATCTGCCCGAAGTCCCGAATCCGCAAATCAGCAAGGCTGATTTTGCCCGCCAGATGGGTTTGACCCGTGGCCGTGTATCGCAGCTGTGCCGTCAAGGCTTGCCGGTATTGGATAATGGACGGCTTGACTTTGCGGCGGCCTGTTCATGGGTTGACAATAATCTGTCCCCTATTCGCCGCAAAGCCGGGCTGGTGAGTGACAAAGCAACGGATCAGCTTCATCCCCAGCCGGATAATCCTTTGGACAGCCTGACGGACCTTAAAAAAGAGAATGAGCGGGTAAAACTTGAACGGGCCAGGCTTGCTCTTGCCAAAGAGGAAGGGGAGCTGGTGGAGCGCGCCACCATTGAGCGGGTTATATTTTCCCGCGCCCGGACCGAGCGGGATGCCCTGCTGGCCTGGGTACATAAGACCGCGCCCATATTGGCGGGCAAACTGGGGGCAGAGCCGTCAAAGACTTTTCAGCTGCTTGACGGGGAAATCCGCGATTATCTTTCCCGCCGGGCTTTGGGTGATGAATAACCGGCTTGCTGATTCGCTCTGGGCTGATGAGGTCTATCGCAAAGCCCTTGCCCCGCCACCGCGCTTGAGCGTGAGCGAATGGGCTGACCGCAACCGTATATTGCCCAGCTTGACCGCCGAACCCGGCCCCTGGCACACCGGGCGCACCCCCTATTTGCGGGAAATCATGGATTGCCTGTCCGAAAACAGCCCGTGGGAAAAGGTGGTTTTTATGAAGGGGGCGCAGATTGGCGCAACCGAGGCCGGGCTGAATTGGCTGGGCTATATCATTGATCATTGCCCGGCGACAACGCTTCTGGTCATGCCCTCCATTGACGCGATCCGGCGCAACACCGCCGCACGAATAAACCCGCTTATCGAGATATGCCCGACCTTGCGTGAGAAAGTGTCCGAGTTCAAAAGCAAGGACAGCCAGAACAGCACCACAAAAAAGACCTTTCCCGGTGGCTTGCTGGTAATGACCGGGGCCAATTCGGCAATCGGCTTGCGGTCATTGCCTGCCCGCTTTCTGTTCCTGGACGAGGTGGACGGCTACCCCCACGATGCCGATGGCGAGGGTGATCCTGTGCAGCTGGCCACCCAGCGCACCGTGACCTTTCGCGCCAGCCGTAAAATCCTTATGGCCAGCACCCCGACCCTTGCCGGCTTTAGCCGGATCGAGAAGGCTTACGAGGAATCAGACCAACGCTATTTTTTTGTGCCTTGTCCTGAATGCCAGACCTTTCAGGTGATCGAGTGGGAAGCGATTCGCTGGCCTATGGGGGAACCAGAAAAGGCGGCCTTGGCCTGCAAGTCGTGCGGGGTGCTGATTCCTGAATTTGAAAAGCCTGCCATGCTGGCAAAAGGGGAATGGCGGGCCAGCCATAAGGGGGACGGCAAAAGTGCAGGCTTTCACCTTTCGGCCCTTTATTCGCCATTTGAAACCTGGGCAGAAATCGCCCGGGAGTTTTTGACCGTCCGTAAGGACCCGCCCCGTCTGAAAACATGGCGTAACCTGAAACTTGGCTTATGCTGGGAGGATCAGGCCAGCATCAAGATAAAGCCTCACGTGCTGGCCAGCCGCCGCACCGCCTTTGGCCTTGCCCTGCCCGCCGAGGTGGTTTGTCTGACCGCCGGGGCGGATTGTCAGGATGACAGGCTGGAGGTCACGATCTGGGCCTGGGGGCGTGATTATCAGGCATGGGTGCTGGCCCACCATATTATTCATGGCAACCCCGCCCTGCCTGAAATCTGGGACGCGCTGGACCGGTTACTGGAAAAACCTTACCCGCACAGCCGGGCCTTGCCTGATATGCAGATCAGGGCGGCGGCGATTGATTCAGGTGGTCACCATACCGCCAGCGTTTATCGCTTTTGCAGCACCCGTGCCAGCCGCCGGATATGGGCAATCAAGGGGCGCGGCGGTGAAGGTATCCCGGCCTGGCCGCGCAAACCAACCAAACTGTCAAAGGGCCAGGGCCGCCTTTACCTGATCGGGGTGGATGGATTGAAAGACCAGCTGGCCGCAAGATTGCGCATTGAAGAAATCGGGGCAGGCCATATCCATTTTAACGCCAGCCTGACCGATTCATTCTTTGACCAGCTGACAGCCGAACGGGTAATCATTCGCTATAAAGCCGGGCGACCGGTGCGGGTATGGGAGGTTGAAAATAACCACACCCGCAATGAGGCCCTGGATTGTGCCGTCTATGCCGCCGCCGCGCTGGCCGGGCTGGAATCGATGGGGCTGAATTTGAATGAAGAGGCGATGCGGCTTGACGATTATCCGCTAAAGGCCGAAGTCACCGCCGGACAGCCTGAACGCCCGACCCAGCCCCGGCACATCTATAAAAGCCGCTGGCTTAGTCGGTAGGCGTTTCACCCTTTTTAGCCATGTCCAGTCCAAGCATAACCAGCCGCCGCAATGCCTCTGACCGGCTCCCTATTCGTTGCGAGAACCGCCAATCGTCTATTTCTGCCAATACCTCGGGACTGACTAAAAGGGTAACTACTTCAGTCTTTTTACTATCAACCATCATTCCATGATAGCTAAATTCAATTAACATTACAAATATATTGACAAATTATGTTAATAGGTTAATAAGAATTACACACTTTTACAGAGAGGAGCCCGCACAATGAGCAAGAGCAAGGAAAAGAAAACCCCCTATGACGACGGACCGCCGCCCGTCCCGGCCTATTGGCTGGTGGCACTGGAAGATCTAACAGTTTGTATTGAATGGCTGATCCGCCATTTACGCGACCCCAACCCGCTAACCACCTTTAGAATGGAAAGGAGGGAGCATGAAATCGCAGAAATGCTGGACAGCTTCATGCACCGCTCCCGCGTTCTCTTTGAGCTTAGAGACGAGAAAGAAAAAGGCTCAAAAAAATAATTCTGCGGTGAGGTAATTTTTCTGTTGACTTATGTAGCGTTACTACAATACAAGCACAAGTAAATAGGAGTAACGTTACATAAGAAATGAAGGGTAGCCATGCAGTTATCTCCAATGGAACTATTTGCACGAAACCGGTCCTATAAATTCACAATCCGTGAAGCCTCGGAGGTTGTGCCCATAGTCGCTGACTCAATAAAGAATTGGGTGCGATTTGATCATATTCAGCCTGAACTTGGCAAATCAGGACAAGGCAAAACGCAGTATTTTACGCTGCGTGATATTTATGAAATTGCAATCACTGCCAGACTCGCACAGTTTTACATTCGCCCTGAAATCACAAGTAATTTTGCGCGTTATACGAGAAAGCTTTTTCGTGATGATCTGGGCGTGGGAGAAGGAAGGGATACTGCTAATTACTTAGTGATATATTCGCATGAATTACATAATACTCTGGAATGCGATATTCACTATACAGACAATCCAGTAATTAACGAAAAAGGCTATGTGCATATTATTATTCCCTTACAAAAGTTATTGAACGAAATAGACAGAAAGCTAGAGGGTAAGGGAGTTAAAATTACTGGCAAAGCGTCTCAAAATGCCAAAGGCTAGCTTCACCCGCACTATTGCCCGGCTATTCAAGCGTAATTTTGAAGGAGCGGGGGGTGGCCGCCGCTGGCATAATCAGGCGGGTTTTGTCGGTAACTTTAACCAGACCAGCCTTGCAGCCGGGCGCACCCTGGCCCAGCGCGGCGAATATTATGTGCAGAACAACCCCTATATTGCCAGCGCGGTCCATTCAGCCGTCAGCAATATCATTGGCACCGGGCTGATGCCATCACCGAAATCAACCAGCCCGACAACCCGCGCCGCCTTAAAAGCCGAATGGACAGCCTGGACAGACCGGGCGGACTGCGACGGGCGGCTTGATTTTTACGGGCTGCAGAGCCTGATGGTGCGCACCATGATCATTCAGGGCGAAAGTTTTTGCCGGATGCTGATTGAGGAAGGATCAAACGGCAAGGCCGATTTACGCTTGCAGATCATCCATCCCGGTCAGGTGCCGCGGGACCTGACCCGCGATCTGGGCGATGGCAGAAAAATCATTGCCGGTATCGAGTTTGACAGCAATGGGAAACGGGCGGCCTATCATATCTATACCCGCCCGCTTGGTGATCCTTTGGCCCCGCCCAGCCTTGAAACCATCCGGATTCCAGCCGATGATATGATTCATTTATTCGCCCCGGTGCAGGCCGGACAAATCCGGGGGATAAGCTGGCTCACCCCCGCCCTGCTGGCGGTGCAGGAAATGGACAAGCTGGCTGATGCGCTGGTGACCAAGGCACAAATTGCCGCCATGCTGACCGGCTATTTAACCAGCCCGGAAGGCACGGGGGGCTTTGATGGCACACAAACCGGAGGGACTCTGGATGCAAGCCTGGAGCCCGGCACGGTCAAAAGACTGGCCCCGGGAGAGGAAATCACCTTTACCAGCCCGCCGCCAGCTGGTGACGGGCCGGACTTGATCAAGGCCAATTTACGCGCCATCGCCGCCAGCCTCAATCTGACCTATGAGCAGATAAGCGGTGATCTGACCGGGGTCAATTATTCGTCAATCCGGGCCGGGCTGGTGGAAAGCCGCCGCCGTTTGGAACAGACGCAGCATACCATCATTGCCTTTCAGCTTTGCCGCACGGTCTGGCGCAGGTGGATTGCGCTGAATATGGGAAGCAATCCCGACCTTCTGGCGGTCGAATGGGTGCCGCAAGGCTGGCAATGGGTGGACCCGGTCAAGGATGCAGCTGCCACCGAAACCCTGATTGCCCTTGGCATAAAAAGCCGGAGCGAGGCAATCAGTGAGCGCGGCCTTGACCCTGAAAGCGTGGACGCAGAAATCGCAGCCGATCAGGCGCGGGCCAAAGGTCTGGGGCTCTTTGCTGGACGGAGCCCCAGACCTGCAAGCCCTGATCCTGACCCCGCTGAAATGGAGGCTGGCGAAATGGAGGCCGGATATGCCTGATAATGCGCTAATGTCCCAAGCCGTGATTGAGAGAACCCATCACCGGGCCGCCGCCCCAACGCCCACCAGCTTTGACCGGGAGGCGATGACGTGTGAGGTGATTTTCACCACCGGAGCCGATGTAAAGCGGCAAGGGCTGACCGGGCCTTATCTTGAGCGTTTGTCGCTTGAACAAGGTCATTGCGACCTTTCAAAGCTGACTGGCGGGCCCGTATTAAACAACCACCGCCAGGGCGATTTGCATGACCAGATTGGCACTGTGGTCAAGGCCTGGATAGAAAGCGGACAGGCCATCGCCCTGATCCAGTTTTCGCGCCGCCCTGACCTGTCCCCCCTGATCGACGATATTGAAGCGGGAATCATCCGCAAGGTGAGTGTCGGCTATAGCGTCAGCGCATGGCAGGACAGCACCGATTCCGAAACCGGGCTGCCCGTGCACACCGCTACCAGCTGGCAACCGATTGAAATCAGCTTTGTTACAACCCCTGCCGATTATGGCGCAACAATCAGGAGTAAAGAACCGATGCCCGATATGACAACCGAACCGGCCAAGCAAGAAGCCGCCCCGCTTGAAAACCGTGCCGAGATCAATGGCGAAATCAGGTCACTCACCGCTCTGGTGGGTTTGCCCGCCGACTTTGCCAACCGTCACATTGACGGTGGAGCCGATCTTGAACAGACCCGCCAGGCGATTTTTGCCGAACTGAAAACCCGCTCAAATCCGGTTATTCAAACCGCCGATATCGCATTTGTCCAAAGCCATGACGCCCCGGCCAAAGTCAATGCGCGTATGGGGGAGGCTCTTTATTGCCGCGCAACCCCAACCGCCAAGCCAAGCGAAGCCGCCCGGCCCTATATGGCAATGACCAGCCTTGATATTGCCCGCGATGTCCTGACCCGTAACGGGATAAGCACCACCGGTCTTTCCCACGATGGAATCATCACCCGCGCAATGGGGACAAGCGACTTTCCCGTTATTCTGGGCGATAGTGCCAACCGCACCTTGAGAGCTGCCTATCAGGCCGCCCCGTCCAGTATGCGACAGCTGGGCCGCCAAACCACGGCAAAGGATTTTCGCGCCCAAAGCCGGATTCAGATGGATGTCCCCCTGGGCCTGTCAAAGGTCAATGAACATGGCGAATATAAGCACGGCTACGTGAGCGAGGCCAAGGAAAGCTACAAGGTGGATACTTTCGGGCGCATCATAAGCCTTAGCCGTCAGGCACTGGTTAACGATGACCTGTCCGCCTTTGCTGACCTCACCCGCCGGATGGGCCTTGCCGCCTCTGCATTTGAAGACCAGTTTTTAACCGACCTGCTTGTCGGCGCAGACGGCAACGGGCCTGTTATGGATGACGGCAAAAGCCTTTTCCATGCCGATCGGGGCAATCTGGCTGGAACCAAGAGTCTGATAGATGTGTCAAGCCTTACCCAGGCGCGCGAATCCATGCAGCGCCTAAAAGGGCAGGGGGATAATTTGATTGCGGCCACCCCTAAATTCCTGCTTGTGGCACCAGAAAATCAGGCTCCCGCCCAAGTCTACCTTGGAGAAATTTACCCCAATAGCACTGATACCTACAATCCTTTTGCCAAGGAACTGACGGTGCTGGTGGAACCACGCCTGACTGATACCAAAGCATGGTATGTCATCGCCGACCCCGCCATGATTGATGGGCTTGAATATGCCTATCTTGAAGGCAATGAAGGCCCGCAAATCTTCACCCGGGAAGGCTTTGATACTGACAGCCTGGACTTCAAAATCCGCCTTGATTTTGGCGGTGGTTTTGTTGACTGGCGCGGCTGGTATAGAAATGAGGGCAAATAGCCCATGAGCCAGCTTGAGCATGTCCGCCGGGTAATTGATGCCATAGAAGCCGTCATAGAAAAGAGGGCGACCAAGGATCAAAAAAGCTATTCCATTGATGGACGGTCATTGGAGCGCACCCCGATCGACGAATTGCTTTTATTGCGTGACCGCTACCGGGCGGAATGGCAAAGGCTGCTGGCCAGCCCCCAGACTGACCGCCCTGTAAGTCAAATCCGTTTTGCAACCAGTAAGGGAGTATGAAACTATGAAAAACTATATCCAAAAAGGCGATGTCCTGACCCTGACCGCGCCCTATAGCCTGAAAGGCGGAGAGGGCTTTAAGGTTGGCAATATCTTTGCCATTGCCGCCGGGCCCGCTGAACAAGGGAATCAGGTTGAAGGGGCTCTGACAGGGGTCTTTGCCCTGGTCAAACAGGCTGACAGTGTCTGTGCCATTGGCGACAAGCTCTATTGGGATGATTCCAATCGCCGAATTACCGCCACCGCCAGCGGCAATAAGCTGGTAGGCGTTGCCGTGGTAGCCGCCGACAATGGCACCACCACCGCCACCTTGCGCCTGTCCGCCAGCCTGTAAGGCTTGTTCTAAGGCTGCCCGACATGCCTCTGCCCCACCTTCTCACTCCAAAAGCAGCCGCTGACGCTCTGTCAGTGCCGGTCAGCACGGTACGCTATTGGGTAGACAATGGCTATTTGCCGAAGGTGCCGTGCGGGACCAACCGATACCGCCTCAACCCGAACGATATCGAACATTTCCTCAATAATCGAGAGGCCAGCCCATGCCAAGACCAGCAAAACCCCCTTACCTCGGCAAGAAACCTAGTAGCCCCAACTGGTATATTTTCTGGTCAAGAGGAGGCCGCCGCCATGAGAAGAGCACAGGAACGCAGGATATACGAACGGCTGAAAAAACTTTAAATTACTTCCTTAGCGAGTTTGTCGCCAGGAACCGGCTGCCCGATGGTTGTTTTGAACCCCGCGACTATATGATCATAGATGCTCTGGAACGTTACAGTGATGAATATGCACAGCAGAACGTTAAAGATAAAGAACGGCTAAGATATTCCATAAAAGCCCTTCTAAGCTTCTGGATCGATTATACTGTCGCCGATGTGAATAACCAGACTTGCAACGATTATATGACATTCCGTAAATGTGGAGCTGGCACTATTCGCCGCGAATTAAACACTTTAAGAGCCGCCATAAACTATGAATACCGTAACGGCAGACTGGCCCGGCCAGTGACAGTCTTCTTGCCCCCTGCACCACCCTCTAAAGAAAGATTCCTTACAAGAGACGAGGTGGCGCGGCTACTTCGGGCGGCCAAGCAAAACCCCTATACCCGTCATTACTTGCCTCTTTTCATAATTCTTGCCCTCTATACCGGGTCAAGAAAACAGGCGATTATGGACTTGAAATGGTCACAGATTGACTTTGAGGCAGAGCGTATCAACCTTCAACCCGAAGGGCGAAAGCAAACCAATAAACGCCGTCCAATCCTTCCTATGCCCTACCGCCTTGCAACCTTCCTTAAGCTGGCCTATCGCCGCCGCTACCCGGACTGTGAATATGTGGTAAACCATGGCGGCAAGCCGATTCAAAACCTCCGCAGATCGTTTGCCCATGCTTGCAAGATCGCAGGCTTTGACGATGTAACCCCTCATGTGCTACGCCATACCGCTGCCACCTTTCTGGCTCAAAAAGGCGTTTCCATATATGAAATTGCGCGCTGGCTTGGCCATTCAGTCGCCCGCACAACCGAGCTCTATGCCCATCATCACCCCGATTTTATGAGCCAGGCCCGGGACGCTTTTGACAGACCACATGGAGGCAAAAAATGATGCCAATAAATTGCCGCGCCATCACCGCGCTAACCCTCTTTTCAGGGGTGTTTTTGCCCTCAATTTGCAGATCTAACACGTTGAAATATATAGCCTATAGGTCAAAAAACAGTTTTCACACGGCAGGGGTCGCTGGTTCAATCCCAGCCGCGCCCACCACCCCCCCCTTTGCACTATCATTATGTCTTTGTGGTGAGGCGTTTCGATTTGTCATAGCTGCGCGCGCCGGTATAGCCCAGATAGCCCGCGCCGAATAAGGTCCAGAGTTCGCCGGGAATGGCACCCAGTAACGCGGTGATATTATGAGCGGCCTGTGTCACCTGATCAGGCCACCAGATGCCGATGATCCCGCCAAAAATACACAGAAGAATCACCAGATAGATCACATACAAAAAGGCCGGGCGTGCACGGCTGGTCCAGGGGTCTTGGGATTGCGCCTCTGCCAGCATCACGGAAAGTCGAGTTTTGAGCTCCTCCAGCTGGCCGTCCTGTTCCAGCTTGATGAGCTGGGCGCGGGCGGCAGCCTTTTCTTGATCGGTTTCAAATAAATGGTCAATCAGTTTGCCGCCAATCGTCGCCAATGGCCCAGCCAAAAATTGTATCATATGTGACCTCTGGTTAAGTTGTATGTGAGCATGTTTGAAAGGACCCTAAAGCCCAATCCTTTTGGCAATAAAATCTTTGAAAAAGGCAAGCAGGAAACCGATGACCAGCCCGCCACCGACGGTCATATTGATCAGCCGCTGGTATTTTTCCTGTCTGGCTTCGCTTTTCAGCCGTTCTTTTTCCAGCCGGTCGAGGTCTTTCTGGATGCTTTTAAAGATAAACCGGCCTTCGCCAAGCATTCGGGAATTTTCAGTGACCTCGGCCTGCATCGAATCCAGCTTGCGCATGATTTTTTCCTGTCCGCTGGTCATATGTTTTAATCGTTCTTCCAGGACATCCAGGGTGGAGTTTTTCTGGACATTCACCGGACTACTCCTTTAAACAGCGCGGGGTTACAGAAGCGGTGAAGATAGTCATCGCGGGTTTTAAATTTGCGGCCGTTATTTTCGGTGCAGATTTTTTCAGCCTTCGCGTGATCAATCGTCAGGCAATATTCTGTGCCAAGCAGATTGCGGCGCTGAATAAGGCCCCGGGCTTTGAACTGCTGGTCCTTTTTTTCATAGCCCCACCATTTTCCCTGATGGATTAAAAAGCAGGCAGGATTGTGCCAATCGTTGTTTTTCAGCCGGAAAAGAAGATAGCTGTGATTGGCAATCAGTGACGCGGCAGATGAACCAAAAAAGAACCGCTTGGTCCTCCAGATTAGAAAAACCAGCAAGAAAGTGGCAAGCGCGCCCCGCATATTGATGATTTTATGGAGGGTTTTTAGCATTTTTTCACTCTTTTGTACGGGGCGGTTTGTCCTGATATTCTTTTTCATGAGATCACAGCATCCTACAGGGTTGCGGCTTCAATATTGCGGGTTTTGACGGTAAGGCTGTCAATCTTGCTGGAGATATTGGCCAGTTCAAGTTCGGTTGTGCTGGTCAGGAGCATGGCGTCATAGATTCCGGGTTCAACCGGCACCTGATAGCTGCTGATGGCAAATAACTCGTTTGCGGTTTCCATCCGCACATAGAGGGTCAACCCGCCATATTCGCTGGCGTTATAGCGGAAGATATCCCCGCTCGAGATCAGAGCCGTCGTGCGGTCACTTTGCGCATCAGCAAGGCTGGCATAAAGTTTGACTTCATCATCATAACCGGCAGGAGTGGTGATCAGCACCACACTGTCGCCGTTCCTGTCTTGAATCGTGCCGGAGACTTCTGCGCCATTACGGATAGTGACCGTGCTGTCATTCTCCAGCCGCAGGTTATCTTCAAAGACGTGTGCCTTAATCGTGAGGGTTGAGCCATCAAAATCAAAAGCCTGGTTGGCAGTTGCATCCACCACAATATCATAATCGGAAAGCACAGTATCTCCGCCTTCTATGCTGACCAGAGGCTGGCTTTGCCCACTATAGTGATTGACCAGCCATAATTTGGCCGCATCATAAAATTGCGGGGCGGTCGTTATTTCATCATAGGCTGCAACAATGGTCTGATCGGGTTCGGTAATGTCTTTGTCCTCAATCAAAACAAGGGCAACATTTACGCCGCTGTCCAGACCTGTAAGGTCAATGTCATTGGCAAGGCGCGGTTTGTATCCATAGGCAAAAAGCGCGGCATCCATTTTATATTCATGCGAATTATTTTTGCTGCGGTAATCAACGGGTCGTGCGGCGGAGTCCCGCCCGACGTTTTCACCTGCGCCGACTTGAACATTGGCCAGCAACAGATCGTGATTGATCAGACCATTGGCGTCTGAGGTTGCAAGATATTCAATGTCAGCGGTCAAATCTTCCAGTTTGTTATATCTTTGAGCGTGATCGGTATCTTTAAGATAGGAGGCAGCATTGGCAACTGGCGCGCCTGTTTCGTCAAGCAAGGTCAGGTTTAAATATTTTCTTATCTTGACCCAGCCGCCGCCAGAGGCAGACGCATGATCAAAATGGACCGAAGCCGAGGGGGATTTATCCGCCATTCCATAGACAATGTAGAAACTGCCGCTTGATATAAAGGCAAAGTCCTTTTCACAATTTTGCGGGTTATAGCCATAAAGGGTTACGGTGCCATAACTCATGATGCCTTCTGTGGCGAATTGTGGCGCATAGTTATCTAGCTGTGCGATCCGTGCGGTTTCAAAAGCGTTAGACCCGCCTTGCAGGATCAGCCCGTCAATAGACACATCGGCCTGGCTGTTTCCAAAGCGGAACAAATTGGCACTGCCAGAGGCCGCGTCTCCAACCGCAACCAGGGAGTCTCCTTCAACCGTTAAACTGGAATTGGCCAGAAAATTGATATGAGACGAGGATATTATCGCTCCACCTTTCATTATCAAGTCGCCAGATATGGTGACCCCGTTTGCAGGATTCCAGTGATTATCGGTCTGGTTTAAAATATGCAGGGCTTTCTTTTGATAATTTAGAGTATGAGCACCGTCTGACTTCTGATCGGTGATGCTCAGGCTGCCGCTTGCGGTAATATCCAGGCATAAAAACGTCCCGGACGTATGGGGGATCACCAGAGAATCTGTATTGGCATCAAGGGTTAAATCGCCGGTGATCACCAGCATGTGATTGACCGGAAGGAGTGCCTGGCGGAACGTATATTCCCCACCTGTTAATTCGCTATAGTCAACGCCAGCAAGGCCGGACAGCCCGCTCAGGTCTGCATCGGTGCCGGATTGAGTGATAGTCGTGCCGCTTAAAGAAAAAGTCATGATGCGTAGCTCGTTCCTGTTAATTGTCCAGATAAATCATAGGTATAATATTTTGTGGCGGGTACCCCGGCTGGCAGCGCACCGGACAGGGTCTTGGCGATCAAGCTCCCGCTTGCATTATAGCTATAGGCGATGGTGATTGCCCCGCTTTCAGTCTCAAGGACCTTACTGTCCAGCGCACCATTGGCGGCATAGCTCAAGGTTGCGGGATAGGCTGGGTGGTTGCCGGCAATGGTTTCAAAGCTTTCTTCTGCGCTGGCTTGCGCGCTGGAGGCGGCATGATGATTAAACATGGCCGGATTCCCGAATCACTACGGTTGCTGGCCCATTGACTGCTATCAACGAAAGACTGTGACCTTTAAACAACCCATAGGTGCGGGTGGCATCGCTGATGGTAAAGGACTGGTCCGGATCGCTGGCATCCGGGGTTTTGCCCGCCGCAATCATGCAGCTGCCGGACACATCCATTTCAATCAGAGCCCCGCTGTCGAACGGCCCCAAATTCTGGAGATTGCTTTCGTCAAGCGTTAGCGTATGAACCGGCCCGCCCAGCACAAAGGCCTGAACATCACGGTTATTTGCATCGGTGAACATCAAGATTTTTTTCATATTGAGACTTCCAGTGTAAGGCCCATTTCAAGATTGGTTGATAGGGGTGGACATTTGAGGGCAGGAGAGCTGTCCCTTCAATATGTTGGGCAATATGTCGTGATTTTGAAAAGCAGCCCTGCTTGGCAGAATTTTTCTGTGTCGGGGGCCTGATACAAGAACAGTGATACCAGATATAGGGCAAACTCACGCTGAACCGCACTCAAATGTCAGCGGCAGGATACATTCGTACTATATGAAACCTATTATATAAGCCCTATTATATAAGATGGAGCATAAGAATTGAAAATTCACATTTTGTTCCTAAAATTAAATTATATTCTTGTATAAATTAATTTTGTTCGCAAGTCAAGGTCAAAATTATCTTTAAAATTTTTGTTGACAGTTTGATGAAACATTTCATTATGTGACCAAGTGAATGTTCACCCCTCATAATATAATGCGATTTAGAGAGGGTGTGTTGAGTGTCTGGTGCAAAAAAAGCACATATTAAACAAAAGACACATATTAAGCGCCGACGCAGATATAATAAGATACACGGCAGTTAAAACATTCACTGAATGAGCAGAGAGCGTAAGCGTGAATAAACCGCATTTAAAGTGAGGAAATTCATGAAGAATGCGAATTTACGAGGAAGGCGAAAAGGTCGCGCGTAAATATACCTGAAATCAAAAGCGATCTAAGATAAAAGGCACCCAAAATAAAGGCCAACCAAAATAAAGTGCACCCAAAATAAAAGAGAAGAGGGGAGAAAATAATGAATTGGAGAAATTTCAGACTCGGTCTGGCGGCACCAGTTGTGGCAGTTGCCGCGATTGCTGCAAGTATTCCTGAACATTCTGTTGCGCAGGAAACCCAATATTTCCCGGTTGCCAGCAGCCGTGTCGGGCCTTATTCGGCGATGGGCACAGGCTATTACGGGGCCCAGATTGACTATATGAACTATGTCAATATGAATGGCGGTGTGAATGGCGTCATGCTGGAGTGGCAGGAATGCGAAACTGAATATAACGCCGTGAAAACCGTTGAGTGCTATCAGCGTTTGCTTGAAAAAGACGGTCAGCGCATCGTTGTTTTTGACACCTTGGGAACGCCCGGCGCCTATGCGGTGATCAATCGCATGGCTGAAGACAATGTTGTGTTGGCGCAATATGGCTATGGTCGCACGGATGCGGCGGATGGCCGTGTCTGGCCATGGGTTTTTAACGCTGCCAGCCATTACTGGTCACAGATTGCTGTGAAAATGAAATTCATGGCCGAGCAGGAAGGCGGCATTCCCAATATGAAAGGCAAGAAGATTGTCCATTTGCATATTGACAGTGCCTATGGGCGGGAGCCTTTGCCTGCCATGCGCTCGATTGCCGAGGATTGGGGCGTTACCCTTGTTGAGATTTCCATTCCGCCTCCGGGGTTGGAGCAACAGTCACAATGGCTGCAAATCCGCAGAGAACGCCCGGACTGGGTGACCTTCTGGGGGGCTGGTTCCGGCATGAATTCGACGGCTATGACCAATGCGGCCCGGGTTGGCTTTCCGCGTGACCGGATGATCTATGTGACGTTTGGTGCGGCTGAAGAAGATATGTTCCCGGCCGGGGATGCGGCGACCGGCACCTATGCGATGGCGAATGCTTTGCCGGGCGATCAGTTCCCGCTGGTGCAAGCCATCAAGGAGCAGGTCTATGGTTCAGGCAAGGGTAACCTTGCCGAGGAAAACCGGATTGGCACAGTTTACTGGAATCGTGGACTTGGCGCAGCCGTGACCTATATCGAAGCTCTGCGTCTTGCGCAGGAAAAGCATAACAAGGTCGGCAAGGCTGTGACTGGTGCGGAATTCCGTGATGGCTATGAAAGCCTTGTCATGGATGATGCGCGGCTGGAAGCGATTGGTATCAAGGGGATGATTGCCCCGTTCTCGATCTCGTGTGAAAATCACGAAGGGGCAGGCAAATTCGCCATGATGCAGTGGGATGGCGCCAAGTTTGAGCAAGTCACCGATTGGGAGGCTCCGCTTGATCCGGCCTATATCCGTGGACTGGTTGAATCCTCTGCGGCAAAATTTGCCAGCGAAAACGGGATCACACCCAAGAACTGTGGCTAAGGCTGCGTTCAGGATCTGTTCGCAGATTGAACAGGGTTATATCATTGGCACCCGGTTTTTTACCGGGTGCCAAATATGACCCGGTCCAACTGTAACTTGTCCAATAGTAATCTGGTTTTACATCCTCTTTATTTTGAGACATGTGAATTACACATCACCCGTATCATCAGAATTAAATGCCAGAGTTAAATGACAGAAAAAAAAGATAATATCCTTGAAATTGATACAATCGAGGTCATTTATGACAATGTCATTGCGGCGTTGCATGATGTTTCGCTCAGCGTTCCGCGCGGATCGATTGTGGCATTGCTTGGCGGCAACGGGGCTGGCAAAAGCACAACCTTGAAAGCGGTCTCGACCATGCTTGCGGGCGAGCGCGGCAAGGTCACCAAAGGCGCAATCACCTACGACGGTCAGGCGGTCACTAGTCAGGAACCGGCTGATATGGTCGGACTGGGACTGGTTCAGGTGCTGGAGGGGCGGCGGTGCTTTGGTCACTTGACGGTTGAAGAAAATATCATTGCCGGAGCCTATTCACGCAAATTGACTCCGGCTGAAATGCGCAACGAGCTTGAAAAAATATATAGCTATTTCAAACGGCTCAAAGAACGCCGCAAAAGCCAGGCTGGCTTCACGTCAGGTGGCGAACAGCAAATGGTGGCGGTTGCCCGCGCCATGATGGCCAAGCCAAAAATGCTGCTTCTGGATGAGCCTTCCATGGGGCTTGCTCCGCAGCTGGTTGCTGAAATTTTCAATATCGTTAATGAATTGAATCAGAAAGAAGGGGTCAGTATTTTATTGGCCGAACAAAATACCAATGTCGCCCTGCGCAATGCCGATTATGGCTATATTATTGAAACCGGCCATGTGATGCTGCATGGCACGGCAGAAAGTCTGTTGAATAACGATGAAGTGAAAGAGCTTTATCTTGGCATTTCCAAGGAAGGGCGCAAGAATTTCCGCAGTGCGCTTCTGGATGAAAGTGCGCATCGTGCGGGCCTTCATCAGGACAAGGCGGCCTCGTCATGAACGCAAAAGCGACGACATCCGGGAAAGCTGGCACCTCCAAAAAAACCGCACCAGCTAAAAAGGCGACCACAAAAAAAGAAGCTGTGAAAAAGGTGGTGACAAAAAAAGCGGCTGCACAAGCAGCAACAGCGCCTGAACGAAAGTTCCCGATTGGCAGCCCGATTTTAGAGGTTCAAAATATCTCGTTAAGTTTTGGCGGGGTTAAAGCCATAACCGACACCTCTTTTAATGTGCTGGAGCATGAAATTCGCGCAATTATCGGCCCCAATGGTGCGGGAAAAAGTTCGCTACTGAATTGTATCAACGGGATTTACAAGCCGCAGCAAGGCCGGATCAAATTTAAAGGGAATGTGCTGGAAAAGATCAGCCCAAACATTATATCCCGGGTCGGGATATCGCGGACTTTTCAAAATCTGGCTCTGTTCAAACGGATGTCGGTGATTGACAATATTCAAGTTGGTCGTCAGCTTTTCACGACGGCTAACTTTATGGAAGTCGCGCTGCAGTTGCCTAAAGCCATGCGTGAAGAAAAACGCAACCGTGATCGCTGCGAAGAAATTGTCGAGTTTCTCGAAATTCAGGATATCCGCGATACGCAGGTTGCCAAACTGCCCTATGGTCTTCAAAAAAAGGTTGAGCTGGGCCGCGCCCTGGCAACCGAGGCTGAAGTCCTGTTGCTTGACGAGCCAATGGCCGGGATGAATGTCGAAGAAAAGCGCGAAATGTGCCGCTTTATCCTCAAAGTTAACGATGAACTGGGGACAACCATTGTCCTCATCGAACATGATATGGGCGTGGTTATGGATATTTCTGATAATGTTGTGGTGCTCGACTACGGCAAGGTCATCGGCGATGGCTCGCCCGATGAAGTGCGCGCCAGCCAGGAAGTCATCGATGCCTATCTGGGAGTCGCCCATGACTGATCTGCTCTTCTTTATCGAAGTCGTGGTTGCCGGTTTGCTCGCCGGGACCATGTATTCGCTTGTCGCCCTTGGATTCGTCCTGATCTATAAAGCCTCGGCAACCTTCAATTTTGCCCAGGGGGCCATGGTCTTTTTTGCCGTCCTCTCTTTTGTGGGCTTCATGGAGCTTGGACTCCCCTTTATCCTTGCCTTTCTGGTGACAATCGCTCTCATGGCCGTCGTCGGCTTTGCAACCGAGCGACTGGTTCTCAAACCCTTGATGAACCAGAGCGAAGATACACTGCTGATGGCAACCATCGGCCTTGGCTTTGTGCTTGAAGGACTGGCGCAAGCCGCCTGGGGGGTTGAAGTCCGGCGCCTTGACCTCGGGATTGGCGACTTCCCCATCCCGTGGATTATCGAAAGCCTCGGCCTTTTCATCTCGGCCCTTGACCTCACCGCCGGTATCGTCGCTATGGTGCTGATCACCGGCCTTGCCCTGATGTTTAAATATACCAAAATGGGCCTTGGACTGCGGGCCGTCGCCGATGACCCGGGCGCCGCAAGCTCTATCGGTATTCCGCTTGGAAATATCATGCTCATGGTCTGGACAGCCGCCGGGATCGTGGCGCTGGTCGCCGGGATGATGTGGGGAGCCAGAGCCGGTGTGCAATTCGCGCTGGTTGACCTTGCCCTCAAGGCTTTGCCGGTTCTGATTATTGGCGGCTTTTCCTCCATTCCAGGCGCAATCATCGGCGGTTTGATTATCGGGGCCACCGAAAAAGTGCTTGAAGTCTATATCGGACCCTATTTCGGCGGGGCTATCGAAGGATGGGCACCGTTCGTCCTCGCCATACTATTCTTGCTCTGGCGGCCCGAAGGGCTGTTCGGCGAAAAAATTATTCGACGTGTGTAAGGAAACCGCACCATGAAATCGTCACCTGTCTTTATGAGCTATACGCGCGGGGATCTGTCCAACCTGCTGATCCTGATGGTGCTGGGCTTTGCCATCATTCCTCTCGTGGTGCAGACAGATTACTGGTATTCCTCCATCCTCATCCCCTGGCTGTGCCTGTCGCTCGCCGCTATCGGACAGCAAATCGTCATGGGCTATGCCGGACAGCTTGCGCTGGGAGCAGCCGGATTTATGGCTGCCGGGGCCTTTGCCCTCTTTAATCTGGAATTGCGCCTGCCGTTCCTTGGCTTCCCGGTTAACCTCGTCCTCTCGGGGCTGGTCGCCGCAGCCTTTGGCATCCTGTTCGGCCTGCCAAGCCTGCGGGTGCGCGGAATCTATCTGATGGTTGCCACCCTTGCCTCCCAGTTCTTTATCATCTGGATGATCGATAAATTCGGCTGGTTCAAAAATTATGATTCCTCCGGGATTATCACCGCGCAGGATATCGTGATCCTCGGCAAAGATTTTACCTCACCCCTGGAAATGTATCTTGTCGTTCTCGTGGTCGTCACCATCATGACCGTCCTTGCCATCAATATGACACGCGGCAGCACCGGGCGAAACTGGATGGCCGTGCGCGATATGGATATTGCCGCCGAATCAATGGGCATTTCGCTCCTCAAAACCAAGCTGCAGGCCTTTGCGATCAGCGCATTCTTTTGCGGGGTCGCCGGGGCCCTTTTTGCCTTCACCTATCTGAAATCCATGGAACCCGTGGCCTTTGATATCAAATTATCTTTCCGTATTCTTTTTATGGTCATCCTTGGCGGGCTGGGAACAATCAACGGGGCTTTTATCGGCGCGGCCTTTATTTTGCTGTTCCCGGTCGTGCTCAATACCCTGGGCAATGAACTCTTTCACGGCATGATTGATGCCACCATTATCTCGTCCATCGAACTGGTCGTTTTCGGCGCCTTGATCATCATCTTCATGATCTATGAACCACTTGGAATGGCGAAACTGTGGGACAACCTCAAAATCAAATTCGCGCAAAAACGCCAGCCCGACTCTGCTGATACGGCTTCTTCTTCCGAGACAGCCCAAAAGAAAGCTTGAACGCTTATTCAGACTTAAAGGCTTTTAACCGTTCCTTAAACGGGACGGATGCCAGGGCGAAGCCGCCGTCATCTCCGTCAATGAAGTGAATGTGACGGAAGGCGGACATATCCTGAACCAGACAGGTCATCAGGGCATTTTCTGCACAATGGATGCCATAGATAAACCGGCGTTCCTGCCAACCGGCTTCCAGCCATTCTTCAATTTTCTTTGCTTGCGCTTGTGACAGGTCAAGCACCATGCGCAAAATACCGTCATATTTGACGTGATCGCTGTTTTTTTCAATATCCTCGACATAGCGCACGGTATCCATCCCCACGCGCACCCTTTGTTTAATAGACATGCGCATCACAACCATTTTGATATTGAGGAACGCGCGATAAAGCGCATAGAATCCTGGTATTCTGAACTGTTTGCCGGTGAGCATGGCACGGGCTTCCATATCATGATAGGGGCTGGTCTGTGACAGGCGCAAATTATTTTGGTGCACCGGGTTAAAGTCTGTGACCGGGTTGCCGCCAAGCAATTTTGAAAATTCGCCCAAAATATAGCGAAGGGTCTTGGCCTGTTGATCGGCTTCAACTTCAACAGGTTTGATCATGATTGTCATCATCACGCCCTGCTGCGATTTTAAAGGGGCCCATCGACAAGATAAGCCTTGCAAGTCCGGTGATTCCTGCTCGTCGATGTCTGACGGCGTATCAAGCAATAAAATATCCTCATCGGCACCTGATTCATTTTCTTTTGATGCGTCGTTTTGAGGGGGATGTTTCAACCAATGTTCGGCAAGGCCCAACCCGTCTCCGGTGAAATGGCAAATTTCATTATTGGGGCTGAGGCTATATTTCTGCACCCGGACATCGGCCCCTTCTGCACATAGTCTTTTGACCGAAAAGACCCCGGCACGAAGTGATAGACCATAAATCCGCTCGCTATGAGCCAGCAGACATTTTAGCGCATGAACGGTCTTGGCTCTCAAGCTGGGCGGGACACAAAGGCTGGAGCCATCTCCGCCAAACTGGAAGGGAAATTCAATCTCGCCTGCAATATTTTTTATGACCGCAATGGTTGCCGCGCCGATCATATTCACAGCCCGATAGCGTCCGTCCTTAATCGCCTGAGTAGAACCCACCACATCCGTGATAATCACATACCAGTCACCCGGCACAAGATGATACTGATCGTGCGTGCTCAGCGCATCCAGATTCTCAGTTGGAACTAATTCATTGTAAAAATAATCATCTTGCATCATGCAGCTTTTGCCTCATTAAGGTTGATTCTAAATTACCACCCTTTCGGGCAAATGATCAACGTGAATGTCCACTTTATGCACTGTTCATTTTATTTATGGGTAATTTGAGCTTCCTCAAACATATTCTCAAACACAGAGCATATGCCAACCGTATGCGGCTGATAAAATCGCTTGCTATTTTTACGGAGTCGCGTATAGAAAAACTGTGATTAAATGAGATCACAGCTTTCATAGACGCGATCACGGATCAAGTTTTGGAGGTGAGCCCCGGCTCACCTTTTTTTATAAACTCACCTTTTTTTATAGGTTTTTGCCAATTATTCACACGGAACATCAAGCAAGCGATACGATTATCATGGGTACAGCTGATTCTCCTGCTTCATTTGCTGAAGGGGCCTTTATGGGCGCGGACATGATAGGCGCGGACACAGGTCCTCTGCAAACGCTTGAGGCCCGTCTGCATCCCAGTCTTTCCGGGATAGGCTTTGAGCTTGTTCGCCTGCGCCTGAGTGGTCAGCGCAACCCGACCCTGCAAGTGATGATCGAGCGTACAGACGGCAAGCCGATAACGGTTGATGATTGCGCTGATGCTAGTCATCATGTTTCGGCTATTCTGGATGTTGAGGACCCTATTCACATGGCCTATCGGCTGGAGGTCAGTTCCCCTGGCATTGCCCGGCCTTTAACCCGGCCCAAGGATTTTACGGCTTATAAGGGGTATGAGATCAAGCTTTCTTTAAAGGTCCTGTGGCAGAATCGCCGTCGTTTTCGGGGTATTCTTCAAGGCATGGACGGAGATCATGTGTTGCTGGAGGATGATACGCAGCATGAGTGGCCTATTCCCTACAGGCTTATTCAGGATGCGCAGCTAGTCCTGACGCCTGCCCTTATTGGGGAAGCGACAAGAAATTCACCTTAAATTCGGATTATTTTACAAAAACAGGAGAGTATTCCTATGAGCGATAATTTGACGATTGCGCGGGCAGACATGCTGGCTGTTGCGGATGCGGTTGCGCGGGAGAAAGCGATTGACCGGGAGCTGGTTCTGGAGGCCATGGAGCAGGCTATTCAAAAGGCGGGTCGCTCGAAATACGGTCTTGAGCATGATATTCGCGCGGTGATTGACCGCAAGAGTGGGGAGATCACGTTGGCCCGTTATATTGAGGTGGTTGATCCGAAGGATTTGATTGACGAGCAGACGCAGATTCCGTTGTCTGATGCGCAGAAGAAGGACCCTTCGCTGGAGGTTGGGTCGTTTATTATAGACCGTTTACCGCCGATAGATTTTGGCCGGATAGCTGCGCAGACGGCGAAGCAGGTGATTGTCCAGCGCGTGCGGGAGGCCGAGCGCGAGCGGCAGTATGAGGAGTATAAGGACAAGGCTGGGCAGATTGTCACGGGGATTATCAAGCGTGTTGAGCATGGCAATGTGACGGTTGATCTTGGCCGGGCGGAGGCTTATTTGCGGCGTGACGAGATTATTCCGCGCGAGAAGTTGAACCGTGGAGACCGCGTGCGGGCTTATATTACGGAAGTCCGGCGGGAGACGCGTGGGCCACAAATTCTTCTTTCGCGTACTCGTCCGACTTTTATGGCTTTGTTGTTTGCGCAGGAGGTGCCGGAAGTCTATGACGGGGTGATTGAGATCCGCCGTGTCGCGCGTGATCCGGGGTCTCGAGCGAAGATTGCGGTGATTACGAATGACAGTTCGATAGACCCGGTCGGGGCTTGTGTGGGGATGCGGGGCAGCCGGGTTCAGGCGGTTGTCAATGAGTTGCAAGGCGAGAAGATTGACATTATCACCTGGACGGAGAACACGGCTGATTTTGTTATTCAAGCCCTTGCGCCTGCGGTTGTGACGAAGGTTTTTCTTGATGAGGACAATAAGTCGGTTGACGTTGTCGCGCAGGAGGATTCGCATTCCAAGGCGATAGGTCGGCGTGGACAGAATGTTCGCTTGGCTTCAATGCTGACGGGCTGGTCGATCAACATTATGACGGAGGCTGAGGAGAGCGAGAAGCGTCAACAGGAATCGCGCGAGATTTCGGAGCGTTTGATGACGGCTCTTGATGTTGATGATGTTATTGCGCGTCTTTTGGCGACGGAGGGTTTTCGCTCGCTTGAGGAGGTGGCGTATGTTGATCCTTCCGAGATGACGAGCATTGAGGGTTTTGATCTGGAGTTGGTTCAGGAGCTTCAGTTGCGTGCGACCAGCTGGCTTGAGGCGGAAGAGAAGCGGTTGCTTGAGAAGCTTGATGTCTTGAAGGTTGCGGCTGATCTTCGCGAGGTTGAGGGTTTCACGCGTGAGATGCTGATCACGCTTGGGGAGAACGGGGTTCGGACGGTTGAGGATCTTGCGGGTCTTGCGGCGGATGAGTTGCTGGACAAGACGGATGGTATTTTGCGAGATTTTTCGTTGAATCATCAAGGGGTTGAGCAGCTTATTCTGCGGGCCCGGGTTGCGGTTGGCTGGCTGAGCGAGGAGGATTTGGAGCAAGCTCTGGCCATGAGTGAGGAGAATGCGCAAGCGGAGCCTGACATGGCGGATGTGTCTGGCGTTAATCCCAAGGCAGCCGCCAGCGCGGCTTTCAAGGATACCGAGCAAGTGTTTGGCCGCTAAGAGGTCGGGCAGGAGGTAAGGCGTTTGCTGGTATATGTGCGGGCATATGTGCGGGGCAATTCATGAAAAAGCGTCTTGAGCGACAGCGGCGGTGTCTTTCTTGCGGGCAGGTTGGGTCTGGTGCGCAGATGTTGCGCTTTGTTGTGATCAGGGGGAAGGTTGTGTTTGATCCGCACGCACGGGTTCAGCAGCGTGGAATTTGGTTGAGCCCCCGGGTCGAGTGCATTATGAGAGCATGTACAAAAAACATGTTCAAGCGGGCTTTTCGGGGTCGCGTGAACCAAAAGGTGATAGAAGCACAGCCTTTGATTGACGAGATAAAACAGGCCCTTCATATGGCATTTATGCGCAAGCTGGTTATGGCTTTGCGGCATGGTCTTGTCCGTCTGCTTGAAGAATCGCAGAGCGTTCGGTCGCAGGAGGTGGTTTTCAGTCCAGATTTTGCGCTTGATACAGCTGCGCTTGATACAGCTTCTCTGGCTTTGCTGTTTAAGGGAAAGCCTTGGATTGCTTCTTCAGGGGGAGCTTCTTCTTGCGAAAGCAAGATTTCATTTGCTATTCAGCCAACCCGGCTTGGCCGGTCGATTTTGCATGATGGAATGCGTCTGAACAGCCTTTAAGATAAAGCACACAGGAATATAGACCGAATGAGTGATATGCCGAAACCATCGACGAAAGAGGACAAAAGCCCTGCATCGCCGGATAGCGGAAAAGGGACGATGACCCTGCGTGGCAGTGGCAAGCTGACGCTGGGGGCAGGGGCTGCAACCCAACCGGCCCCGGATAATATATCTGCTAACACGTCTGATGTAGCCAGTGAAGCGGCTGGCGAGCCTTTGGTTCGTGATTCAGCCCCCGCTTCGCGCCCGACCTTGAGTGTTTCGTCTGCGCGGTCGGCCAGAGGCACCGCGAAAGCCAAACCGGTGCAGGTTGAAGTAAAGCGCACCCGCAGTTTCAGCCGGGGGTCGACTTTGGCTTCTTCTGGCTCTTCCAGCCTTGTGCGGGAGCCCTCGGCCCGCAACGACGCGGATAATATGGTCACGGATAATCCGTTGGCAGGTTTGACCGAACATGAGCGGCAAGCCCGTTTGCGTGCGGTTGAAGGGGCGAAGCGTGAAGAGGAACAACGGCGGCATGTTGAAGCGGCTCAGCAGCGGTTGCGGGCCCAGGAAGTTTTGCGCAAGGCTGAAGAATCAACAGACGATTCCGCACAAGCCACCGATGAATCAAAGCCTGAATCGGCTGAATTGCCAGGCGCAGAGCTTTCAGAGCTTTCAGAATCTGCCCCTGATACGCAAATTACCCAAACCCAAAGCGCCCAAACACAAAGAGACGGGGATCAACAAGACCAGATAGCAGGTATCCCGGCAACAAATAATCAGGCAATAAGTGATCAGCAAGCAGACGAATTATCTGCGAAACCTGCTGCTGCGCCTCAATCTGATTCACCGCAATCTGATGCACCTCAATCTGACTCAATAGGCCCGGACTCCGGTGCGGTGGCGGATCGTTCAGGCAAAACCGATGCAAAATCCGACAAAAACTACCGTCACAGCGATGATGACGGCGAAGGAGAACGCTCCGGTAAACGTCATAAATCGATGGGCCGGGTTAAAGGAGAGCCCAAGCGGCGGGTCGGCAAGCTGACGATCAGTCGTGCGCTTACTGAAGAGGATGAAGACGCCGTCTCGCGTGGACGGTCGCTGGCAGCCCTCAAGCGGGCAAGAGAAAAAGAGCGTCAACGCCATAAACAGATGACGCGGGCTGAAAAAGTGATCCGGGATGTGATTATTACAGATACGATCACGGTTGCCGATCTTGCCAATCGCATGGCTGAACGTGGGGCTGATGTTGTCAAAAAACTATTCGGCATGGGCGTGGTTGCGACGATCAACCAGACGATTGACGGCGATACGGCGCAGCTGGTTGTTGAAGAATTTGGCCATCGGGTCAAACGGGTCTTTGAAGGGTCGGTTGAAGACGCGCTGGTTCAGCCGCCTTCTGTTCAAGGCGGTGGAAATCCTGTCGCCCGCGCGCCGGTTGTGACGATTATGGGCCATGTGGATCATGGCAAGACCTCGCTTCTGGATGCCTTGCGCACCGGCAATGTGGCGGCGGGCGAAGCTGGCGGCATCACCCAGCATATCGGGGCCTATCGGGTCACCCATGGCAAGAATAGCTCTATTACCTTCCTGGACACGCCGGGCCACGAAGCCTTTACCGCCATGCGCCAGCGCGGGGCAACGGTGACCGATATTGTGGTGCTGGTGGTGGCAGCCGATGACGGGGTCAAGCCGCAAACGATAGAAGCCATCAGCCATGCCAAAGCCGCAAAAGCCCCGATTATTGTGGCGATCAATAAAATGGATGCACCGGGGGCGGACCCTGAGCGGGTTAAAAATGAACTCTTGAGTTATGAGTTGATTGCAGAATCCATGGGCGGCGATGTCCAGACGGTTGAGGTTTCGGCCTTGAAAAAGACCAACCTCGATACCTTGCTGGAAGCCATCACCCTGCAGGCTGAAATCATGGAATTGAAGGCCGACCCGAAGGAACCTGCGCGCGGCACGGTGGTTGAAGCCAAACAGATTGTCGGGCGGGGGTCGGTTGCAACGGTGCTGGTGCAGTCGGGGACGCTCAAGCAAGGCGATATTTTTGTGGCGGGTCAGGAATGGGGCCGGGTCAAGGCTATGACCGATGAAAGCGGCAGCAAGCTCAAACAGGCGGGTCCTGCGGTTCCGGTTGAGGTGTTGGGTTTTCAAAGCACGCCCAAGGCCGGAGATGAATTTATTGTCCTTGCCGATGATGCCAAAGCGCGGGAGATCGCCGAATATCGCCAGACCAAGGCGCGTGAAGAACAGTTGGCCGGGGCCAGCCGGACCTCGCTGGATCAGATGTTTGCCAAGATCAAGGATGGCGAAGCTGCTG
Source organism: Alphaproteobacteria bacterium (assembly GCA_965229605.1). GTDB lineage: Bacteria > Pseudomonadota > Alphaproteobacteria > CBDDJK01 > CBDDJK01. The sequence continues at coordinate 925,684 of OZ245892.1, forward strand.
AACTGCCGATTGTTGTCAAAGCCGATGTTCATGGCTCGCTGGAAGCCATTGCCCAGTCCATGGGGCAGCTTTCAACCGATGAAGTCAAGGTGACGATCCTGCACAGCGGGGTTGGCGCAATAGCTGAATCCGATGTCAATCTGGCCTATTCGTCTGGCGGGATGGTGATCGGCTTTAATGTGCGGGCCAATCCGCAAGCCCGTGATCTGGCCAAGCGCGAAGGGGTCGACATTCGCTATTATTCAGTGATTTATGGCATTATAGAAGACGTAACAGCGCTGCTCTCGGGTCTTTTGGCCCCGGATGTGCAGGAAGTCTTCCTTGGCCGGGCGGAGGTCCGCGAAATCTTCAGCATTTCACGGGTGGGCCGGGTTGCCGGGGTGATGGTCACCGAAGGCGAAGTTCGGCGCGGGTCGAAGGTGCGTATCTTGCGTGATGATATTGTCGTCTACGAAGGCAGCCTGCGCTTTTTGAAACGCCACAAGGATGATGCGCGCGAAGTGCGTCAGGGATTTGAATGCGGCATGACCTTTGAAAATTTCGGCGATATCCATAAAGGAGATATGGTTGAATGTTTTGATATACAGGAAACCGCCCGCCAGCTTTAATTATCCGGCTTAATTATTAGGGTCCTGACCCTAAGCAGGTGCTTGATGAACTTCACTGCACAGGTCATTATCCCCAAATCCCGCCATTTCGCGGTTGTGATCATTCCAAAATGTGCCTCGACGGCGGTAAAGTTTAAACTCTGGGCGGCTGAAAAATACTACGGCAGCCAGAAAGACTTTATCTATCCGCTCCCTGATCCGCAGGAAACCTGGCTGATCAATGATCCGCGCCTGGCCAATTCGCGCAGCATCTGTGCGCCCTTTTTGAATTACGACGAAGCCCGCAAGCTGGCTTTTTCAGGGTCACTGCCGGTTTTTGTGGTTGGCCGCGACCCGGAAAAACGGCTGCGCAGTGTTTATCTGGAAAAAATACGCGGGCAGGGGCGGCGTTTATCCTATAAAGACCGAACCCATACAATCATTGACGAACATTATATCAATTTTCAAAACCTTACCAAGGCACCAAATCAGGACCTGTCCTTTGCGTCCTTTCTTGACTATTTGCTGGCAGATGAATCCACTGTCTATGGGGACCCGCACTGGAGTCCGTTTGCAGCCGTGATCGGAAGCGATGGTCAGACATTGCTCAAGCGCGGGACCTGGCAGCTTGCCGATGCCAGCCACCTCAATCGCTTTATGGGTCAGCTTGTGCAGCAATTCTATCAGATACCATCCCCGGACCGGCTGATTTCAGAAACCTGGAGTGACGGGCATTCTCCCACCCGACAGAAACCAAATCAACAGGTGGACTCACTCGAAATACCGGCTCATTTAAAATCAAATTTTTTAAAATATTATCAAATGGATAAAAATTTTATCGCACAAATCACTTGAATTTTAACCCTGTGCATCTTCTGTGATCGAAAAACCAGCCGCAGCGACATCATCAATCTGTAACTGAACGCGCTGACGTCCTTGCCAGCTGTTGCGGCGAATGCGCCCGGCCAGTGACACGGCTTCCCCGCCGGGTGCGGCAAGCAGGGCCTGACCAAGCGCCGACCCGGCACAACGAAAAGCAATCGCCCCGATTTTCTTGCCAATTTCATCGCCAAACGACAGGCTGACATGATCGCTCCCGACCACCCGCGCATAGCTGACTCTTGTGCGCATAATGGCAAAACGCGGCTCGCTATTGCCCTGACCAAAGGGGGCCAAACGTTCCAGTTCATCGGTCAGATCAAGACTCACCCCCTCCGGGCTTAATATCCCATCCAGATCAAGGGTCCAGCTCGCCGGACTGTCCCCGGTTTTCTCGGTCAATCGCGCCAAAAGAAATTCCTTGAACCCCTCAATTTGCTCGCTGTTCAGGCTAAAACCTGCCGCCATATAATGCCCGCCTCCGGCCTCCAGATAACCGGCCTGACGGGCGGCAGCAACCAGATTGCCAATATCGGTTCCAACCACCGAGCGCGCAGAACCTTTTGCCAATCCCGCCTTTTGATCCAGCGCAAGCACAAAACAGGGGCGGCGGAATCGCTCAACCAACCGGCTGGCGACAATCCCGATCACCCCCGGATGCCAGTCTTGTCCCAAAATAAATAAACAGGGCTCATTTGGCTGGTCTGAAATGCTGGCAAGGGCCTCGTTAAAATGTGTCTCCTCAATATCGCGCCGCGCGCGGTTATAACTGTCCAGCTGCTGGGCAATCGCCACCGCCCGCGCCGGATCCTCTGTGCTTAAAAGATCGCTCCCGAGACTGGAATCGCCAACCCGCCCGCCCGCATTGATTCGCGGGCCAAGCAGAAAACCCAGATGATAGGTGTCAAGCGGGCTGTCAATCCGGGCCACAGACGCTAAAGCCTGCAACCCGATATTATGCTGCTGATGCGCTATTTTTAACCCTTGCGCCACCAGCACACGATTGACCCCGGTCAAAGGCACCATATCGGCGACCGTTCCCAGGGCGACAAGGTCAAGCAGCAAGCGTAAATCCGGCTCGGCAATAGCGTTTTTTTGATAATAGCCCTGTTCTCTCAGCAAGCGATTTACCGCAACTACCGCCATAAAACAGACCCCGACCGCTGCCAGCTGACCAAGCTCTGCCACATCATCCAGCCGGTTGGGGTCCACCACCGCAATCGCTGGCGGCAGGGACGGACCGGCCTGATGATGATCCAGCACGATTACATCGAGTCTTGATTCTTGTGCCGCTTGCAGTGGATCAAAAGCATTGATCCCGCAATCCACGGTGACCAGAAGCGTTGCCCCTTCGCTCTGTAATCTCTGTATTGCAGGAATATTCGGGCCATAGCCTTCTTTCACCCGGTCCGGAATATGGGTCCGCGATTTACCGCCCGCCATCTGGATAAAGCGGCTTAACAGCGCGGTGCCGGTTGCCCCATCAACATCATAATCCCCAAAAATCGCAATCTGTTCGCTGGTTTCAATCGCGCGGGCCAGGCGCAAGGCAGCAGCTTCCATATCCTTCAGCACCAAAGGATCCGGCAAATGCGCCCGCAGGCTGGGATTGAGATAATCTTCCGCCGTTTCAACGGTATGACCGCGCCCGACCAGAATAGACGCCAGATCATCCCCGATTCCAAGATGCTGGCATAAATGGCGGCTCATCCGCTCGTCAACCGGCCGACGCCGCCATACCCGACCGCTTATCGAAAGATCAGTCATTGAACATATAAAAACTTAGCGGATTTCTCCTTGCCGTTGGGCACGGCGTCCTTTAGGCGCCAATCCCGAAATTTCAGCCAGCACCGTTTCACCCGCAATCATGGTCTGCCCCACACAGACCTGCGGCACCACGCCGCGCGGCAAAAAGACATCCACCCGGCTGCCAAAGCGGATCATGCCGATACGCTGCCCGGCTTTCAAGCTGTCACCTTCGGTCACCTGAGTGACGATGCGCCGGGCGATCAATCCGGCAATTTGCACCACAGCGATTTCCCGCTCGTCCTTTCCATCGCCAATCATGATGCGATAGGATTGCCGCTCGTTATCCTCGCTGGCCTTGTCCAGATCGGCATTCAGGAATTTTCCTGCCCGATAGGCCATTTTAACAATTTGCCCGTCAACCGGTGTCCGGTTCACATGGACGTTAAAAACATTCATAAAAACAGCAATGCGAGTCAGGGGCTCACTGCCCATCTCCAGTTCAGCCGGGGGCGGGGCCTGTATAATCGACTGCACAACCCCATCAGCAGGGCTGATCACCAGACCCGGCTGCGTCGGGGTCACCCGGGCCGGATCACGGAAAAACAATGTGCACCAGCCGGTTAAAACCAGCCCGATAAAGAATAACGGCGCATAAAGCAGCCCAAGAATAACCGTTACCACGGCAAAAATCGCAATAAAGGGCCATCCTTCGGGATGAATAGGCGGAATAACAGCACGCAGGCTGGACAGGATAGAATCGAATTTTGACACGTTTTGAGCTCTCTTTATATAAAGTTAAGCGGTTAAGCGACAGGCGGTTCTGTGCTGGCTTTACGTTGGCGGCGCGCCTGATAAAGCGGCAAGACAATCAAGAGTGCCGCAACTCCCAAAAGCCCCAGCGTCATTGGCCGTTCAAGGATAAAGCCGGGACCATCATAAAGCTGTATGGCGCGGGCAAAGTTATTTTCAATCATCGGGCCAAGGATAAAACCGATCAAAAGCGGGGCCAGAGGATAATTCGCCAGCCGCAAGGCGGTAGCAAAAACGCCAAGTCCAACCAGAATCAACAGTTCCGTCATATTGTTCTGGCCTATATAGGCCCCCATCAGGGTAAAGAACAGGATAAAAGGAATCAGATACGGGCGCGGCACGGCAAGCACCTTGGCAATATAGGGAATAAGCGGCAAATTAAGAATCAGCAAAATCACATTGCCCAGATACATGGATAAAATCACCGCCCAGAAAATTTCGGGCGCATCGACCATCAGCCGTGGCCCCGGCGTGACATTAAGGGCAATCAAGGCCCCCAGCAAAATCGCCGTTGTGCCTGAACCGGGAATCCCCAGCGTTAACAGCGGCACAAATGACCCGGTGCAAGCGGCATTATTGGCAGATTCAGGGGCCGCCAGTCCCTTGACTGATCCTTTCCCGAACAAAGCCCGGTCCTTGGGCTTGGCGATATTGCGCTCGACCGCATAGCCAAGGAAAGAGGCAATGGTCGCCCCGGCACCGGGAAGCACACCGATCAAAAACCCCTGCAAGGACTGACGACCGATCACCGGGGTAATAGCGCGCACTTCTTCGCGGGTGATACGCAACTCCTTGATTTCTGATTGCTGGCGCGCCCCTTTGGATCGTTCCGGGTCCAGAATAAGATACAGGGCTTCGGGCAGAGCAAACATGGCCATTGCCAGGGTGATAAAGCCAAACCCGGATTGTAGGTCCATAATCCCCATGGTAAAGCGCGGCGCGTTAAACAAGGCCCCTTCGCCAACGGTTGCCATGACCAGCCCCAGAATTGTCATCAGAACCGCTTTGCCGGTTTGTCCTGAGCCAGCAAAGGTGGCAATGGCTGACAGGCCAACCACCATCAGTGCGAAATATTCTGCCGAGTGAAATAATAAAGCGACCGAAGCGAGAGCAGGGGCAAACCCCATCAGAAGCAAGGCCCCGATGGTGCCGCCGCTAAAAGAGGCAATGGCAGCAACGGTGAGAGCTTTCCCGGCTTTGCCTTGCCGGGTCAGGGGATAGCCGTCAAAACTGGTGGCAACGGTCGAGGCCACACCGGGCGCATTGATCAGAATGGAAGAGGTTGAGCCCCCAAAAATTGCCCCGTAATAGACTCCGGCCAGAAGAATAAGGGCCGCAGGCGGGTCACCAATCGAAATAGCCACCGGGATCATGATGGCAATAATCGACATCGGCCCGAGCCCGGGCAACATGCCGATAAAGGTGCCAACCAGACAGCCGCCAATCACCATAAGAATATTGGTGAGCGAAAAAGCGGCCTGCAGCCCGATTAAAAATCCTTCAAGAATCAACCTCTCCTTACATTAAAAAATCGGGCAGGGGTCTTAAAAAGATACCAAGCACCTGATCCACCAGATACCAGATCACGCCTGTTGCCGCGACTGAGACAATAAGGATCGGGATGACCCGGCGTTCTCCCAGCAGCCAGATGCTGGCAACAAGGAAACCACTGGTTGCCAGAAGAAAACCTGCCGGGCGCAATAAAAAGGCATAAAGCACCATAAAAGCAACCAGAGCAATGGCATGGCCCAGCTGATAGCGGCGCAGCTGCCGATAATCGATATCTTGTTTTTCGGGATCAAACCGGGTTTTTTCCAAATTGAAAATCACGACAAGGCAGGAAAGCATCCCGATAATCGACAAGGCTTTGGGAAAAGTTGACGGCCAGACCGGATTGCGCTGCAAGATCGGCGGCAAGGTGGCATCCATGGCAAACCAGGCGTGATAGCCATATACCACAAAGAGCAGCAAAAAAATAACGGCAATCAGGCGATCAAGTGTCATCGGGCAAGTGTCATCGAACAGGGCCTGTTATCTATAGGTAGAGGAGGGGGCAGTTCCCCCTCCTCAGACCAACAACGTCAATATGAACAGATGAACTTAAAGGAATCCAAGCTGTTTCATCAGGCTTTCAATTTCCTTTTCCTGACCTTCAAGAAAAGTCTCGAAATCATCCCCGGAGTTATGGATATTCTGCCAGCCATTGCGGGCCCGCACTGCTTCCCATTCAGGCGTGTCATACATTTTGGCAATCGCCATTTGATAGGCTTCCAGCTTGTCCTTTGGCAGACCAGGGGCAGCAAAGAACCCGCGCCAGTTGACAAACTGCGCATCAATGCCCTGTTCCTTCATGGTTGGCGCATCGGGGAAAGAATCAACCCGTTCAGCGGCTGTGATTCCAATAATGCGGACTTCACCCGCTTTGGCCAGTTCAATCGCTTCACTGAATCCGGTTGAAAGAGCCTGAATTTCTCCAGACAACAGGCCAGCCATCGCCTTGCCTCCGGCATCATAGGCAATATATTTGACCGCTGTCGGGTCTTCACCTGCCGCCTGCATGACAAGGGCCGCCACCAGATGATCCATGCCGCCGGGAACCGAGCCACCGCCAACAGCAACTTTGTCCGGGTTCGCCTTATAGGCTGCCAAAAGGCCAGACATATCCTGAATATCGCTGCCTGTTCCGACTACCAGAGCCGCATAGTCGCCGATTGTCCCGGCAACCAGGGTTAAATCTCTGAAATTTTGTGGGAAAACCTTGGTCAGTGAACGGATAACAATCGGGGTCGAATTGACCATCAAGGTCCCGTGCTGGCTGTCAGCGTTTTCAATCAGATAGCCGATGGCTTTGCCACCGCCGCCACCTGACATATTTTCATAGCTTGCTGATCCAACCAGACCCGCGTTGGTCAAGGCTTCGCCGGTCCCGCGTGCGGTGCCGTCCCAGCCGCCACCAGCCCCGCCTGGAATCAGAAAGTGAATGGAATCAACAACCTGATGACCATCGGCTTTGGCGGTGCTGTCCATTCCCAGATGCGATAGACCAAGAACCAAACCCGCCGCAGCGGTTGTCATAAAAACCCGTCTTGTTGCTTTTGATACAAGTGAAAAATACATTCTGAACTCCCTTTTGTTGGTTTGGACTTTATGGGTAGATTTTTTCGCTCGCGCAGGTTTATCGCCCGCACCAGATTTGCCCGAATGTGGTTTGAATATCTGCCTCACTCTCTATGGGCATGTTAACTGAATAACCCAAACAATTAAAGCCTAAATTCAACAACACATTCGTTATAACGATATTATCATAAGTCAGTGAGTTATTTATCTATAGGCTTCGCTGCGATGCGCGATCCGAACAATAAAGAGTGTCTTTTGATCAAAATCGGGTGAATAGACAATACGATAATCACCTACACGAAACCGCCAAAGGTCGCCCCACTTTCCGCCTTTAAGTTTTGTCGATAGAATATTCGGGTCTTCTAATGAGACAACACGTTCAAGCAAAAAATCACGAATTCTTTTTGCTTGTGTTCGGTCTATTGCTGAAAGCTGTTTTTGTGCGCTCGGCGTTAATTTAATCGTCCAGGCCAAGGTCTTTACTAACTTCCTCAAGTGATCTGGATTCTATTTTACCTTGCTTCAACGCCCGTAATTCACGTTCTCCTAAATAAGTGTCTTCCAAATCATCGAGATGCTCGTCAAGCAACTCCCTTATGTAAGAACTTACTGTCCGCCTTGTGGATTTAGCCAAATTCCGCAAGCGCACCATTTCTTGCTCGTCTAGTCTGACGCTAATGCTCATTTTGAATTCCTCGATGAAAAAATTCTTGTACTACAAAAATTACATAACATACATATAACATTTTTTGATATAAATCAATTATTGGATCATGCATGAAACAGCCTGCTGGTATCTCTACTTGATGGATTAACTCATCCAGTTGCCGCCATCGACATTATAGCATTGGGCGACAATATAGTCGGACTCAGCTGAGGCCAGGAAAATTGCCATGCCGGTTAAATCTTCGGGCTGTCCCATGCGACCAAAGGGGACAGATGCGCCGACCTCTTTCTTCTTTTGGCCGGGAGGTTTGTTTTCATATCTGGCAAAGAAAGCATCCACCCCGTCCCAATGATCGCCATCAACAACGCCGGGTGCAATCGCATTCACATTGATCCGGTGTTTAATCAAATCAAGCCCGGCAGACTGGGTCAGGCTGATCACCGCTGCCTTGCTGGCACAATAGACAGCAACCAGAGGCTCCCCGCGCCGACCGGCCTGGGAGGCCATATTGATAATCTTTCCGCCTTCACCCCGCGCAATCATATGTCTGGCGACCGCTTGCAATGTAAAAAGGGTGCCGCTCACATTGACCGCAAAAACATGGCAGTAATCTGCTTCAGTGATGTCTGTGACCGGTGCGGCCGAAAAAATCGCCGCATTATTGATCAAAATATCAATTTTACCAAATGATTTCAGTGTTTTTTCGACCGCAGCTTCAATGCTGCTCAAAGAGGTGACATCCATCTGGACGGGGAGGGCTGCCGGGCCGATGTCCTGTGCCGCTTGCTTCACACGGTCAAAATCAATGTCAGCCAGTGCGACCTTTGCCCCTTCCTTGATATAGGCCTTGGCGAATGCAAGGCCAATCCCGCGCCCGGCCCCGGTTATCAGGGCAATCTTTCTGTCTAGTCGCATTATGACCAGTAGCGGCTAAAGGCTTAACCCTTCTGCATCAAATTTATATATTTTCCCGGAAGGCTCCAGCCCGATGGTGTCGCCGTGGCTTATTGTTTTGTTGCCTGACGTATCACCTGGCTGGCGAACAGTGAAAATCTCGCGCTCATTGACCCGGACTCGTATGAATATGTCAGAACCCAGATATTCAACCAGCTCAACCTGTCCTTGCCATGTTGCTGCGGTTTTGGTCTTTTTGCCGGAGGGTAAAACAACGTTGAAATGCTCCGGGCGAATGCCGATGGTATGGGCCCCATGCTTTTGGGCGATTTCACCTGTCATGAAATTCATTTTGGGAGAACCGATAAATCCGGCCACAAAAAGATTGCGCGGTGAATTATAGAGCTCAAGCGGTGCCCCGAATTGTTCAATGACCCCGGCCTGTAGAACAACAATCTTGTCAGCCATTGTCATGGCTTCAACCTGATCATGGGTGACATAGATCATGGTGGTTTCAAGCATTTGATGCAGCTGGGTAATTTCCGCCCGCATATTGACGCGCAAGGCTGCATCCAGATTGGATAAAGGCTCATCGAACAGAAAGGCGGTAGGCTCGCGCACAATAGCCCGCCCGATAGCCACACGCTGTCGCTGCCCGCCTGAAAGCTGCCCGGGGCGATGATCCAGATAGTCCCCAAGGTTTAACGTGCTGGCGGCTGATTCAACCCGCTTTGTGATTTCTGCCTTGTCCAACCCTGCCATTTTTAACGGAAAACCGATGTTTTTACGCACCGACATATGGGGGTAAAGCGCATAGGACTGAAACACCATAGCCAGCCCCCGGTCTGCGGGCGGGAGGTGCGTGGCTTCCTTTCCAGATATTTCAACTTCGCCAGAGGTCACATCCTCAAGACCGGCAATCAGGCGCAAAAGCGTTGACTTGCCGCAGCCGGACGGCCCGACAAAGACAATGAATTCACCGGCATTGATTGACAGGTCCAGGGGCGGAATCACTTGTTTATTGCCAAAACTCTTGGTGATATTTTTAAGGATAATATGTCCCATTTTCTTTCCCTGTTTATCTTTTCTTGCTTATGGTCCGGGTTGCTTTGCGTTTTATTTAACCGCCCCAAATGTAAGCCCGCGCACCAGTTGTTTTTGCGAAAACCAGCCCATGATCAGAATAGGCGCGATGGCCAGCGTTGAAGCCGCAGAGAGTTTGGCATAGAACAGGCCTTCCGGGCTTGAGTAGCTGGCGATAAAGGCGGTGAGCGGCGCGGCTTTGGCTGCGGTCAGATTGAGTGTCCAAAAGGCTTCATTCCAGGCCAGAATAATATTGAGCAGCAGGGTTGAGGCAATTCCCGGCACGGCCATCGGGGTGAGAATATAGATAATCTCGTTCTTGAGATTGGCGCCATCCATACGGGCGGCTTCCAGAATATCATTCGGGATTTCCTTGAAATAGGTATAGAGCATCCAGATAATGATGGGCAGATTCATCAGCATCAGAATCACCACCAGTGCGATGCGGGTATCGAGCAAGCCCATTTTCTGAACGATCAGATAGATCGGCACCAGCACGCCGACGCCGGGCATCATCTTGGTTGAGAGCATCCACATCAGCACGTTGCGGGTCTGTTTTCCGGGCACAAAAGCCATGGCCCAAGCTGCGGGAACCGCGATCAAAAGGCCAAGCACCGTTGAGCCCAAAGAGATAACCACTGAATTCCAGAAGTGCCGGGCGTAATTTGAGCGTTCTTGCACGGTTGCATAGTTCTCCAGCGTCCAGTCAAAGGCAAAAAGTTTCGGCGGAAAGGCAATCGCATCGACTTCGGATTTAAAGCTGGTCAAAATTGTCCAGAGGATTGGGAAAAAAATCAACAGTCCAATGGCCCAGGCCAGAAAGGTCCAGACGAGTGTATGGGATGTTTTTGCCTGACGTGCCATGGTTCAGGCATCCAGGCTCTTGCCAATCATGCGCATCAGGAAGATGGCAACAATATTGGCCAGAATAACCGCAATAACCCCGCCAGCAGCCCCGCCGCCTGCGTCAAAGCCCAGTCTGGCCAGGCGATAGATCATATAGGTGATATTGGTTGAGGCATTGCCGGGTCCACCGCTGGTGGTCACCAAAATCTCGGCAAAAATCGCCAGAAGAAAGATGGTTTCAATCAAGATCACGACCGTGATCGGTCTGGCAAGATGGGGCAGGGTGATATGGAGGAACCGGCTCCAGACGCTTGCGCCGTCCATTTCTGCGGCCTCCATCTGTTCCTGATCAAGGCTTTGCAGGGCTGTCAGTAAAATCAGTGTTGCAAAGGGCAGCCATTGCCAGGCGACAATCCCGATGATTGAGGCCAGCGGATAATGCGCCAGAAAGTCAATAGGCTCCTGCCCGGCCAGACTGGAGAGAAAAGCAAAAATCCCGTTGACCGGATTCATAAACATATTTTTCCAGACAAGGGCAGAAACGGTTGGCATAATGAAGAAGGGCGCAATGACCATCAGGCGCACAATGCCGCGTCCCCAAAAGTCACGATTGAGCAGCAATCCAAGCAAGACCCCGCCAATAATTGTGATGGAGATAACGCCGCCAACCAGCACAAGCGTATTGATCAGGGCTTCCCCGAAAGCCGGGTCTGTTACAAAATATTGATAATTTTTAAAGCCAAACCAACTGGTTCCGGGGCGCAATAAATTATAGCGCAGAAAAGAAAAATACAGCGTCAGTCCAAGCGGCACGACCATCCAGAGTAAAAGCAGAACAACCGATGGTGAAACCATCCAGCGCGAAAGAACGCGGGTATGTTGTGTAGCCATTTGCTTATCCTGCGATCTGCTTACCCCGAAGGACTGAAAGGAGAACTCTTTATTTCAGCACCACTTTGATGCGGGATTGGTTTAACAGGGATGGTTTGCGCCAGCTTGCACATAAACGTGCAGTGCTAAACGCAAACCAGTCCCGTTAATCAAGGTCCGCAGACCATTGTCAAACTAAAGCTGTCAGCTTTAATAGCCTGCCTTGTCCATTTCGCGTGTGGCAATAGACTGCGCAGCTTCCAAGGCTTCAGCGGCCGTCTTGTCTCCGGCAAGGGCGGCAGAAAATTCCTGCCCGATTGCCGTCGCCATTCCTTGAAATTCTGGAATAGCAACAAACTGCACGCCGACATAGGGGACCGGATCCACGGTCGGATTTTTTGGATCAGCTGCATTGATGCTGTCCAGGGTCATTTTGGCAAATGGCACCTTGGCATATTCCGGATTGTTATAGAGTGAGGTCCGGGTGCCGGGCGGGACATTTGCCCATCCTTCTTTGGAGGCGACCAGTGCCAGGTAATCCTTGGAGGTTGCCCATTCAACAAAGGTCTTTGCTGCATCGGCATTTTGCGTACCGGCAGGAATGGCCAGCGACCAGGCCCAGAGCCAGTTTCCGCGTTTTCCAAGTCCGTTATCGGGTGCCAGCGCAAAGCCAACATGATCGGCAACGGTTGAATCCTTGGGGTTGGTGACAAAGCTGGCAGCGACGGTGGCATCAATCCACATGCCGCAGCGGCCTTGCTGGAAGAGAACAAGATTTTCATTAAATCCGTTCGAGCTTGCGCCGGGCGGGCCGTATTTGCCCATCAGGTCGAGGTAATAATTCAGCGTGTTCGACCATTCCTTGCTGTCAAACTGCGGTGTCCAGTCTTCATCAAACCAGCGGGCTCCGAAACTGTTGGAGGTTGCGGTCAAAAAGGCGACATTTTCGCCCCAACCGGCTTTGCCCCGCAAGCAGACTCCGTAAATATCATTGTCACGGTCATCCATTGCGGCAGCTGCCTTCTTGATAAAGTCCCAAGTCGGCGCATCCGGCATGCTCAATCCGGCTTTTTCCATCAAGTCGGTGCGATACATGACCATGGAACTTTCGCCATAGAAAGGCGCGGCATAGAGATTGCCATCAAGCGTCAATCCGCCGCGAATAGCTGGCAGCAGGTCATCGACATCATAATCCGCGCTAAATTCAAGCGGAACCAGCCAGTCCTGTGCGCCCCAAATCGGCACTTCATAGGTGCCGATGGTCATAACGTCATATTGCCCGCCTTTTGTGGCAATATCCGTGGTGACGCGCTCGCGCAGGACATTTTCTTCCAGAGTCACCCACTCAACGTTAATACCCGGGTGTTTGGCATTGAAATCATCCATCAGCCCTTGCATCCGGATCATATCGCCGTTGTTCACGGTTGCAACCGTGATGGTTGTTTGTGCCAAAGCGGGGGCGGTTAAAAGCGCAGCTGCCCCGACCCCAAGCAGTGCTTTTTTGAAAAAACGCATGATTTACTCCTTCTCGTTAATGTGAGCATTCAATCTATCTTGTGCAGCAAGACAGCGCAACCGAAAATACAGGTTTACAGCCAGATTATCTGTGCTTCACATTATCCACGTTCAAGATAAGCCCTGATCCCTTCCAGACAGCGATGAAAATCGGGAAAGCTGGTCGCGATCATCTCGTCATGTGTCGCCTTTCCGGTTTTGCCGGTTGGCAACGGTCCACATCGGGTGGGCCACAGGATCTTTGCGGCGCAGAAAAAACTGCCTGAACACATCCGTGTAAGAGCCGTAGGTGTAGCCGCCATTGCGGCGCAGGAACTGGTCACGGCGACGATCAAACAAAGCGGGGAGCCTGTGCCAGACCACCTTCGGGTAGGCATGATGCACGGCGTGGTAATTGTTGTTGAGAAACAAAAGGGCGAGCGGTCCGCGTTCCTCGATGATAACGGAGCGGGCGGCGGCGCGTTCGTGGGCCTGATGCTCAAGAAAGGTGCGAATCTTCAACAGCGACATGCCAAGATACGCCGAGATCATATAGTGCCAGAGCGACATATCGCAGACCAGGACAAGCCAGGCCGAAACAAGGGCGACGCCGAGGCCATGTTCCAGATAAGCTTGCCAGACCCGTCGATTGCCCTGCAGCAAGTGCTTCAGGTCCCCTGCGTAGAATGGGGCGAGCGAGATGACCGGGCCAACGACCATGCGCCCGAGCAAAGTGTTGTTGAATCGCGCGATGGCCTGGAGGGGTTCGGGTAATTTATGCCATATAATGCGATCCAGAAAATTGCTTTCGGGATCATCATAGGGATCGGTCAGATTGGGATCGAAGTGATGCGCCAGATGGGTGTCTTTGAATCGCAGGTAGGGGATGAACAGCCCGAGGGCTGGAAAGACGGAGAGATCGCTGAGCCGGGCTGATTTGAACGGATGGCCGTGCAGCACCTCATGTTGCAAGGAGGAGTGCAGCGTGATCACAACGCCCAGCCCGAGGACGGTCAAGACGACTGGCAAGTGCTGAGCGAAATAAGTGAGTGCTGCGAAGGCCGCATAGACGGTGATCAGCAATGCGATTGTTGGTGCCTCTTCGTGTATCTTCATGGAAACCCTGCATATTGTGGCTTACAGGCGAAAATACTGAAGATCAGGCGGCCGTGCAATTATGTATATTTATTGTATGTATGTATTTTTGTTGTATATATGTATTTTTTATGTAAATACACAGTTGTTATTGTGTATTTACATTATATCGGAGGAAACATGGAGCGGCAAGAACTTGGTCAAGCCTTTCGAGAACGCTTTGCGCTGTTGCTCGCAGACTTTCGTGATGACATTCCTGGCTTCCTTCGGGCCGCAGGCATGGATCGCTCTGCCCTGTCACAGTTGCGCGACCCGGAGCATGATCGGCTGCCCCGGGCTGAAACCTTGCGGCGGATTGCGATGGCCACGGGTGTCTCGGTGGATTGGCTGCTGGCGCTGAGCAACGCGCGCACGGGCCGTCAGGAATTGACTCAAAGCAGCGAATTGCTGGCAGAGGAAGGCCCAAACGGCACGTCTGTTTTATCCCGTTGGCATGCCGAGGCATCTGGCCACAAGCTCCGCTACGTCCCTGCGATGCTGCCCGACATGCTCAGCTTGTCCAACCAGGCGGACGGGGCTGAGGGCCAGGAAAAGGTGCTGAGCGGGTTTGACCTGGGCGCTATGGACCTCGAAATCGCGATGCCGCAACAAAGGCTGGAGCTTTTGGCAGCCCGGTCGGGGCTCTGGCGTGGCGCGGATCTCGGCATTGTCCGGCGTCAGATCGCGCATATGGCCGAACTGTGTGACGCGCACTACCCGTCGCTGCGCCTGCATCTGTTCGACGGGCGGAAGAGTTTTTTTGCGCCCTACACGGTGTTTGGCCGGATGCGGGCCGCAATCTATGTCGGGCAGGCCTATATCTCGGTCACAGGGGCTGAGGAGGTGCGTTTCTTTACGCAAAGCTTCGATCAACTGGTGCGCGAAGCCACCGTCACGCCGGACAAGCTGCCTGACTATTTGCGCTGTCTTCTGGGTTAGAAAGACGAGCCCCGATCCCTTCCAGACAGCGATGAAAATCGGGAAAGCTGGTGGCGATCATCTCGTCATGATCAATGGTGACCGGTTTTGCCGAAGCCAGACCCATGACCAGGAAACTCATGGCAATACGATGATCCATTTCTGTTTTTACCAGACCGCCGCCTGTTTCAGCGTTGCTTCCCCCGTCAATTTCAATCCAGTCATCGCCAGTGCGCACCGTTACCCCATTGGCCAGCAATCCATTTTCGATAGCCGCCAGTCGATCTGATTCCTTTACCCTGAGTTCCGACAGTCCTTCAAAGCGGCTGGTTCCCTCGGCAAAAGCGGCAGCAACTGACAGGATAGGATATTCATCAATCATATCTGCGGTATGTTCGGGGCCAAGTGTAATGGCGCGCAGCATCGGGGCAGCTTCAATGGTAAAATCGGCCACTTGCTCGCCGGTGCGGGTGCGGCGGTTGGTCATGGAGACACAAGCCCCCATCTGATCAAGGGCATTCAGCAATCCGCAGCGGGTTGGATTGATTCCAATATTTTTGATGTGAAGTTTTGAGCCGGGCACCAGCGAGGCGGCGACAATAAAAAAGGCGGCGGCTGAAAAATCGCCTGGAATATCAAACTCCTGCGCTTTCAGGTCGGTTGGCCCGTGCAGAGAAATACACTTGCCGGGTCCATCGGGGTTTGGGGCAATATCAAGCTGTGCGCCCATGCCGATCAAAAGACGTTCGGTATGATCACGGGTTGCGGTTGGTTCGATAATTTCGGTGCGCCCGAGGCTGTTCATGCCAGCCAGCAGGATGGCCGATTTTATCTGGGCCGAGGGTTTGGGAAGCTGATAGCGCACAGGCATCAAGGGATAGGTGCCTTCCATCATCAGGGGCGGGAATTCTTCCTGACGCAGGGTAAATTGCGCCCCCATCTGGCCAAGCGGGTCGCTGATTCTGCGCATGGGGCGGCGGTTCAAGGATTCATCGCCGCTTAAAAAGCAGCGCAGAGGATGCCCGGCCAAAAGCCCCATCAGCAAGCGCATCCCGGTCCCGGAATTGCCCATATCCAGAATTTCTGCGGGTTCACTTAACCCATGCGCTCCGCGCCCGGCGACATGCCAGACTCCACTGCTGTCTTTGGTGATATCTACTCCCAGTGCCCGCAAGGCCCGGGCCGTCGCCAGCACGTCATGGCCTTCCAGCAAGCCCGAGATATGGCTTTGTCCGGTTGCGACAGCCGCCATCATCAAGCTGCGATGGGAAATAGATTTATCGCCGGGGACCTGAATTGTTCCTTGCAGGCCGGGTAAATCTTTTTGAAAACTGGTCACTTTTGTCATAGGTTTAGTGATTGCGTTATTCATCTGGAAAATGCAATCATCTTTAGCGTTTTCATTTTCTTTGGCATGATTATTGAGGCGATATATTCTCTATTCTATTTTATAGGCCCGATAATGCCCGTTCCTTTCTTTATTGCTGAAATCTCCAGTAATCATGTCACAACAAGTGAAGGGCCTGATTTATCGCGTGCGCTTAAACTTGTCGAGGCCGCAGCCGCTTGCGGCGCAGATAGCGTCAAGGTCCAGCTTTTTTCCATAGACAAGCTTTTTGCGCCTGAGATTGTTGCCAATAGCCCGGTTCATCAGGAGCGGCGCAACTGGGAATTACCAGCCGATTTTTTGCCTGATTTATATAGACGCGCGCATGAGCTGGGCCTGCAATTCGGGGTTACGCCTTTTGATCTGGATTCTCTTGCCCAGGCTCTGCCCTGGTGTGACTTTTTAAAAATAGCCTCTTACGAGATGGGCTGGCCGGATTTGCTGAAAGCCTGCGCGCAATCGGGCAAGCCAACGGTGTTATCAACCGGCATGACCTATTTGCGCGAAGTGCGTGCGGCTGTGCGTTTATATCAGGCCGAAAGCGGGGCCGGGCCTTTAACGCTTTTGCATTGTGTGTCGGCCTATCCAACGCCGGTTGCAGCCGCCAATCTTCTGGCGATTGACAAGATGCGGCGGTCTTTAGGGCTTCCGTGTGGCTGGTCCGACCATAGCCATGATCCGGCGGTTATTCTGGCAGCCGCCTTGCGTCATCAGGCCGCGATGATCGAGTTCCATTTTGATCTCGATGAAAGCGGGGTCGAGTTTGCGCCCGGACATTGCTGGCTGCCGGGCGAAATAAAGCCTTTGATTGATCTGGTGCGCCAGGCCATGGAGGCAAGCGGCGACGGGATTAAACGTCCGCAACCTTGCGAGATGGCAGAGCGTGACTGGCGGGCTGACCCGGAAGATGGTCTGCGCCCTCTTAAAAAGACCCGCAAAAAAGCCCGGCTATAGCACATATGATAAAAAACCGCCCCCCTGCATCCCGTTCTGGTCAAACGCTGGTGGCTGTCCAGGCCCGTATGGGGTCCAGCCGCTATCCTGGAAAAATGCTGCAAAATCTTGCTGGAAAGCCGGTGCTTTACCATTGCCTCTATCGGTTAAAAACGCTTCCGGCCTCTTGTAAACTGGTTCTTTTGACCTCAAATCGCCCGCAGGATGATGCGCTGGTGCAACTGGCAGAGCAAATGTCAATCGAATCAATTCGTGGCGATGAGCAGGATGTTCTCTCCCGCTTTATCACGGCGATGAAACAATTTCCTGCCGATTATCTGGTGCGCGTGTGCGGCGATTGTCCGCTGGTTGACCCCTGGCTGATCGAACAGATGATTGCCGCATTGAAAACCGGTCAGGCTGATATGATCCGCGCTGTTAAAGGGAAAGAATGGGCGGATTGTGGCATTGACCCGATCAGTGCGTCAGCTTTCTGGCGGCTGGTTGATATTGCGGCAGCCGACCCGGAAGCTGGCAAGATTATCAAAGAACATGTGACCGGCTATCTTGACCTTGAAAAGCCGGACTGGCTAAAGCGTGCGCCGCTTTCATTACCAGAGAAGCGGCGATTGCCCGGGCTTTCTTCTTCGACCCGGCTTTCGATTGATACGCCTGCCGATTTATCCTTTATCCAGGCCCTTTATGAGCGAAGTGCAGCCGCACCGGGGCAGCTTTTGATGATGGAGGCTCTGGCACTTTTGCGCAAAGACCCCGGACTTTTAGACATCAACCGCCATATTCAGCAGAAGAAAGCCGCCGCAGTCACCTATCGTGTTTTGATGGTCACCGAAGGTGGTAAAAAACTTGGGCTTGGTCATATCAAACGCAGCCTGATCTTGGGGCAATATCTGCGCGATCATTTAGGCGTTGGAGTCACCATGGCGGTCAATGCTGCAGCCCGAAAATTGGTGAAAGAGTCCGGTTTTCCTGTCCTTAACCTGCCAGCCCCCGGCAAGCGCAGTCGCTTTTTATATGACTGGCTGGCGAGGCCGGAGACCCTTTGTGACGGGATTATTTTTGACCTGTTTGAAGGACAGACTCGTTTAAGCGATTTTCCACCTGCCAGCAAACGAGCAGGGGGGAACCGCCCACTGATTGCCCTGATTGATGATGGCAGCAGCCGTAATCTCGATGCTGATCTCAGCTTTCTGCCCCCCCATGCGGCAACACCGCAAGCTGGTGCGCATACAAATATTCTCCAAGGCTGGGAATGGATGGTGCTTCCGGCCTGTTTTAACCGAACCCCTGAACCTGCAAAGCCTGAGAAAAACACCGGAAAGAATATCCTGATCGCCCTTGGCGGCAGCGACCCGGAAGGACGGATGCTTAAAATCCTGGATTATTTTCTGGCGTTAAGCAGTGCCGCGACCGCACAACTCTCCTGCCGGATTATTCTGGGCCCAGCAATCGGACAAACCGCCCGCAGCTTGATTTATAGCCGGATGAACGCGCATAAAAGCTGGCTGATAATCGAGGATTCCCCCCCCTCAATCGCCCCTTTTTTGCACTGGGCAGACCTGCTGATCTGCCGCTATGGAATCACGCTTTATGAAGGGCTGGCCTTTGGTTGCTCGATTGCATCCTTCCCCGGAAATAGCCAAGATATAGTCCACTTCAACAAACTTGCACAGGATAAGTGGATAAAACCCCTGCCAGAAGATTATTTTTCGGACGATTATTTTTCAGATGATGGTTTTGATTTAGGCCACGATAAAAAACTTCTATCCTTGCTCAACACCCCGCCCCATTCACCGCATCCCCTGACCAAAGAACAAGGTGGCACCCGCCTCACCGAACGCATATATAAAAGTTTAGAACAAAGACAGCAATCGGAGTTATGAGGATAATTGTGGTTATTAAAACTACTTATAAAAGTTGTTTTTATCTGCCAGAAGCCATTGGAGCATAACCTGCTTTTTTAGTTTGCTCACTCAGATGATTCAGTCTGTCGTATTCAGGTTGATCTTTTTCACATCCATATTCTATCATCAAGCTATAAATTTCAAGCAGTTCGCCAAAAATATCACTATCATTAGAAACAATAATAGTCTGCATGAAATTTAGAATTTCGTTATAATCGTCATCAGACACAATTTCATTTTTTTGAATCATTTCAAGATATTTAGATAAACCCTTTACTTTTCCATATTTGGCGTGAATTAAACTTGCAATTTTTGGCGGCATATCACTGATCATATGATGATAAGAGTTTAAAATTGGTGATTGCAATAAAATATAAAAACGCTTTAACTGCTGCTTATCTATATCGGCTTTCATATTTTTATAGTTCGCCACAATTACATTGAAAATGTAATTCAAATCGGAATACAGCACCACCATGTTACCTTTGATTTTTATCTTTCGAAGCCTGTCATCTCGCCTACGATTTAAATAGTCGCTGAGTTGAACTCCAAGCAAGGTTAATGCTCCCCCCAGCAGGATGCTAAGAAAATTTTCCCAAAATTCTAAGCCATTCATTTTATCACCTGTAGTTCTTAAATAACAAAGCTATAAAATTTTACTATATCTATGAGATATAAATGTCAAAATTAAAATTCAAATCATATAAAACTTTTTGTTAATAATTGGTTAAAATAACCGATCCATTGCGTTGGTTGTTTTCAATCAGCTGGTGGGCTTTTGCGCAGTCGGACAGGGGAAGCCGGGCGGAGATTCTTAAATTCAGGGCATTTTGTTCAAGCAGGTGGGTGAGGTGCTTGATCGCCGTCGTGCGCTGTGCCGGGGACAAGAGATAAACCAGGATCAGGTTGATATTCACGGCCTTGAACATCAGCGGATAAAAGGGGAGGGTTGGCGTCATATCCTGCGCTGACCCATAGGCGGTAATCGTTCCGCCGGGTGCAATCAGCGCACTGTTCATTTCAATATTTTTGCCAAATTCGACTTCAATAATCTGGTCTATCGGGGCACCTTTCGTGGCCTCCATAATTTCTTCAGACAAATCACCGCTGCGATAGTCAAAAACATGGCTGGCCCCGGCTTGACGGGCTTCTGCACATTTATCCTTCCCGCCTGCGGTTGCCATCACATTGGCCCCATAAGCGGTGGCAATTTGCACAGCAAGATGACCAACGGTTCCGGCTCCTCCGCTGATCAGAATATTTTTGCCTTCAATAGAATCGCCCGCCCCCAATACCGCATGACAAGCGGTTAATCCGGGAATACCCAGCACCGCCCCTTGTTCATAAGATATAGAGTCGGGAAGCGGCACCGCCTGTTCAGCAGGTAAAGCGATATAATCTGCGGCGGTTCCAAAGGCACGCTGCCATTGTCCATTCCAAAGCCAAACCCGTTGACCAATCCGGTTAGTTGACACATCGGCTCCCACGGAATCAATTACGCCTGCACCATCGCTATGCGGGATAATTTCAGGAAAAGGCGGTTTGGTGACACCCGGTCGCCCGCCAGCCCTTGCCCGGATATCGGACGGATTAACGCCGGAGGCATGGATGCGCACCAGCACTTCCCCGGCTTGCGGGATCGGGGTGGGCATTTCTTTATAGTGCAGGACCTCTTCGGCCGGGCCAAACTGCTGATAGGTAACCGCTTTCATATTCCTTGGCCTTTTGATTTACTCATCCCCGAGGAAACTTAGCTTTGAAAATGTTGGCGAATATGATCGGCCGCCTTTTCGCCGACCATGGTCGAGGGCGCGTTCAAATTACCATTGGGAATACGCGGAAAGATTGAACTGTCGGCGACATATAGGTTTTCACAACCAATCACCCGGCATTCCGGGTCAACCACCGCATCGGGGTCATCAACTGCGCCGATTTTACAGGTTCCGCAAGGATGATAGGCACTTTCAACATTATTGCGGGTAAATTCGTCCAATCCCTTATCGTCTGTGACCGCCGCACCAGGCGCAATTTCCTCGCCCGTAAAATCTTTCATCGCGTTAGCTGCAAAAATTTTCCGCACCAGTCTGATCGCGGCCCGGAAATCGGTAAGGTCTTGTTCTTCTGTCAGATAGTTAAACAGAATAGACGGCGCAGAATCAGGATCGGGAGAGGTCAATTCAACATGGCCGCGCGACAAGGCCCGCATCGGTCCGATATGGGCTTGAAACCCGTGGCCTTTTGCCGGTGAGGTGCCATCATAGCGGATAGCAACCGGCAGGAAGTGAATTTGCAGATCGGGATAGGTGACATCAGGACGGCTGCGCAAAAAGGCTCCGGATTCAAAATGATTGGTGGCCCCGGGTCCGCTGGTAAAGAGCAGCCATTGGATACCGATGCGCATTTTCTGAAAGACATTCATATAGCGATAGAGGCTGACCGGTTGTAAACATTCCTGCTGGATATAGAGCTCAAGATGGTCTTGCAGATTGCGTCCAACGCCTTTTCGCTCGGCGATCACGGGGATATTCAGCTTTTGCAATTTATCGCCGGGGCCTATGCCGGAGAGCATCAGCAGCTTGGGCGAATTGATCGCCGAGGCCGCGAGGATAACGGCTCGTCTGGCGGTGATATGTTCTTCACCTGCCCGGGTACGAACTTTGAGGCCGGTTGCCTTGCGCCCGTCAAAGGTGACCTTAAGCGCAAGTCCTTTCAGCAAAGACAGATTGTCTCGCTGCTGCAGGGCAGGGCGCAAATAGGCCCGATAGGCGGAATGACGCTTGCCGTTGCGGGTTGTCCGGTCAAAAGGCGTAAAGCCTTCCTGATGTTCACCATTATAATCAACGGGCAAAGGATAACCCAGGCTTCTCCCGGCTTCCAGAAAGGCCTTGTCAAGCGGGCTATCGGCGGCTCCGCGGGTAATTGTCAAAGGCCCGTTGGTGCCGCGCCAGTCAGGGTCGCCATGTGCGGCAGTCTCCAGCCGTTTGAAATAGGGCAGCACATCTTTATAGCCCCATCCTTTGGCCCCGCTTTCCTGCCAATGGTTGTAATCGCCGGGATTGCCCCGGACATAAATCATGCCGTTGATCGAGGATGACCCGCCCAGCACTTTGCCACGCGGACAGACCAGCGAGCGATTGTTTAATCCGGGCTCCGGCAATGTGCGATAGCCCCAGTCATAGCGCCCCATATTCATCGGATAGGACAAGGCTGCGGGCATTTGAATAAACGGCCCCCAGTCACTGCCGCCATGTTCAATCACCAGAACCCGGCTGTTGCCATCTTCGCTGAGCCGGGCCGCCAGCGCACATCCGGCTGATCCGGCCCCGATAATCACATAATCTGCATCCATGACTATTCTTTACTGCTTGGGCTCTTTACGGCTTGTGCTCTTATTGATGAGGAAGCAAAAGGCTGGCCCCTTTGGTCTTTCCGGCTTCAAGCTCCCGGTGCGCCAGAACAGCCTGCGACAAAGGATAACGCTGGCCAATTTCAATTTTCAGCCCGTCTGCCAGCATGGCAAAGAAATGACTGGCTGATTCCTCCAGTTCTGCGCGTTTGGCAACATAATGCATCAGACTGGGACGGGTGAAAAATAAAGACCCCCGTGCTGCCAGCACCGATGCATCAAACGGCTTTAACGGCCCGGAAGCATTGCCAAAGCTGACCATCATCCCGCGCGGGGCCAGCGAATCAAGGGACGCCATAAAGCTGGCCTGTCCCACTGAATCATAAGCAACCTTGACGCCTTCGCCTTCTGTAATCCGTTTGACCTCGGCGGCAATATTGGCACTGCGCCCGACAATAACATGATGGACGCCATGGGCTTTTGCCAGTTCAGCCTTTTCATCATTGCTGACCACGCCAATCGTGATAGCCCCGATGCGTTTCAGCCATTGGGCCGCAATCAGTCCAACCCCGCCCGCAGCCGCATGAAGCAACACCGGATCGCCAGCTTGCACTGCATAAGTGCGGCGCACCAGATATTCAACCGTCATCCCGCGCAGTAAAGAAGCCGCTGCCGTTTCATCATCAATAGTCTCCGGCAGTTTGATCAGACGCTCCGCATTGATCAGACGGTGGGTTGCATAGCCTCCGACTACCCCGGCATAGGCCACGCGGTCTCCGGCTTTAAGCCCCTCCACGCCCGACCCGACAGACAGGACTTTCCCGGCCCCTTCCATGCCAAGAATCGCTGGCATCGGCAAAGGATATAAGCCGCTGCGATGATAGGTATCAATAAAATTAAGGCCAACGGCACTTTGCTCAATCAATGCCTCGCCAGGACCCGGATCCTCCAGAGTCAACTGGCGGCTGCGCAAATGCTCGGGCCCGCCCGGGCTGTCAATGCCTATGGTCTGTGCGGTTATCATCCTGCCTCCTTTATCAGCTTGCGTAAGAACTTCCTTCTTCATCAAGCATCGCCTTGATTTCTGAAAGGAATATATCAGCATGTCCGGGGTAATTTTCCAGCTCGCTGGAGGTTTTTTCTGCAATCTCGTGCGAAAGCACACGCAGTTTCTGACCGGTTTGCAAGGCCCGGATATAATTCGCTGCTGCCCGCTCAAAATAATAAATCTGGTTGAAAGCATCGGCAACAGATTGTCCGATCACCAGAACACCGTGATTGCCCATCAGCAGGACTTTGACTTTGGGATCGGTCAATAGTGTGGCACAGCGTTCGCCTTCGGATTCAAAGGCCAGACCGCCAAACTGATCATCAATCACTACCCGTCCGTAAAACATGGCGGTTGTCTGATCAATCGGCGGCAGGGTGCTATCAGAAAGACAGGCCAGCGTGGTTGAAAAAGGCGGGTGCAAATGCATGATACAACGTGCATGCGGCACCTGACGGTGGATTGATCCATGCAGCCCCCAGGCGGTGGGGTCCGGGGCATCCGGGCGTTCCATGGTCTGCGGATCATTGGCATCAATCAGCAAAAGGTCAGAAGCCCGAATTCGTCCAAAATACATCTGGTTCGGATTCATCAGAAACTTGGTGCCTTCCGGGTTAATGGCCAGGCTGAAATGATTGGCCACAGCCTCGTTAAGGGCAAGTCGCTCTGTCCAGCGAAAGGTTGCGGCCAAGTCTACGCGCTCTTGCCACCAGTCCAGCTGAACTTTTCGAGATTCCTTTAAATACATGATCGCATCCCCTTTATCGTCGGTTATTGCTTATGGGCCCTGACCCTGATCTCATATCAGTCTCCTCTATGGTGGGCAACTGCCTATAAAACGTCATTCAGAGAATCTCATTCAGTTCCAGATGAGTCAGTCATCAGATTTTCAGGCAATTCTTCTTCTCTTGATCGGGGTAAAATTTCTCCAACAGCAAACTCCTGCAAAGTCGCATAGTGATTGCCTGAGGCAATCGCCTCCCGCAGCGTTTGCTCGGTAACAAAATAATAATGAAAACGTGCCCCCTTGGTGGTTTGCCGACCACAGCACAGACAATAATAGGGATTCAAATCCTGTGTTGATTGAAGATGCGGCCAGTTTTGCGGAAAACGGGGCTGTTGTTCCACGGTCTGATAAAGGTCTCTGTCATAGGTATTATGCTCTATGATGGTCTCGTCCAGTTCTGGATAATCCGGGCGATATTTGTCAAAGGTCGGGTTAAGGTGAGTCGAAATCACATTTGGCAGGCCCATGTCCGAAAGAAGACTGCTTAACAGCTGATCAATCTGGCTTAAAGGCGCATAGGCGTAAAATGCTGACAGGTTTTCTTGTGCGGCTTGTAGCGGATCCTCCGGGCTATTTTCCTGTTGAGAAGGGGCAAACAGCCGGGTGGTCACATTGCAATGGACCGGGTCCATGAAGAATTCCTGAAAGTCCTCTGGTTCGGGCAGCCAGTCATTGCGCATCATCTCATAGCCATAGGCCGACTTGACCCGGCCTACTGGATCACGCAAACAGGCTATCAGCTTGAAATCCTGCGCAAACTCCTGATGGCTTCCATAGGGCAGGTGGCTGGCAATCAATCCCCACGGCATCTTGAGAAATTGCCTGGGCGGGAGTTCTGCATCCACCCTGTCAATCAAGGGGGATTTTTTCTTCATCAAGAACTCATAGCCAAAGGTCATGGCTGAACGTAGCCCGAGATAAAGCGTGCTTCCCCCGGACTTTGGGGTATGGTAGAAGAAAACCGGCTGAATAGACACCTCCCGCCCGGCAGAATAGCTTGGGCAAAAGGTCAGCTGATCCTCGTCAATCAGGCTTTGAAGAATTGAAATATCGGGCGGGTTGTGCATAGAAAAGCGTTAACTTAAAGCTCCTGCATAAACAAACATAAAACATATGGATACGGCTGCTGCTCCATCATTGCCTGAAAAAGGCTGGCTTGCCCGCTGGCCTATCCGCCTTATAGGGAAGGCTATTTTTATATTGGGGCTTGTTGTTTTATTCGTCGCAGGCGGAGGGTTCTATTGGGGTCTACAGACCTGGCGCAGCCCCGGAGACCACCAGAATTCAGTGCTTTTGGTCATCCCGCCAGGGGCTGGCCTTCAGATGATCAGCGATCTTCTCTATAAATCAAAGCTTGTTCCACATCCGCTTGTTTTTAAGGTTGCGCTCACCTTGCAAGGGCAAGCGCGCAGCTTGCAAGCGGGCGAATATCTGATTCCAGCCAGGGCAAGCCCGGCAGAAGTTGCCAGACAGTTGACCGAAGGAAAGACTCACGCACGCACCTTGACCATCCCCGAAGGGTTAAGCTCTGTCGAGATTGCACAGCTTGTCAATCAGGCACCGGGCATGGAAGGCAGGGTTGTCGCTGATTTTGCACAAGGGGAGCTTTTGCCGGAAACCTATGCTTATGAGTATGGTGTGGAGCGGCAGGCGTTTTTAAATCGCTTGAAGGACAGCCAAAAGCAGGTCCTGGATGAATTATGGGACCGCCGTGCTGAAGATTCAGAACTCGCATCACCCGAAGAGGCGATTATCCTTGCCTCTATGATCGAGGCAGAAGCCCAAAAGCCGGAAGAATTCCCGCTGGTCTCCTCAGTCTTTCATAATCGCCTGCAAAAAAATATGCGCCTGCAATCCGACCCGACGGTGGTCTACGCCCGTGACCTTGTTGAAA
This sequence comes from Alphaproteobacteria bacterium, assembly GCA_965229605.1. Lineage (GTDB taxonomy): Bacteria > Pseudomonadota > Alphaproteobacteria > CBDDJK01 > CBDDJK01. The sequence goes on from OZ245892.1 coordinate 952,049, forward strand.
ACTCAACAGAAAAAAGGCCTATTCGCCGCTCGGACCTGCGGCGAGATCATCCCTATAATACCTATCAGCGCAAAGGCTTGCCGCCCGGCCCGATCAATCATCCCGGACGCATGGCTCTACAAGCCGCCCTGAACCCGGCCAAAAGCGACTATCTCTATTTTGTGGCCGATGGCAAAGGCGGTCACCGCTTTGCCAAAACGCTGGCTGAACATAACCGCAACGTCCGGCTATACCGTAAAGGAGAATAATACTCCTACAAAAGCATATTCAGGTAATAGCCTTTGGCGGGCAGTCCGTCGCGCCGTCCATGCTCGATATCAAGCAACAGCAAGGCACGTAGCCGTTGCAGGGCATGACCAATATTGCGCGGATTAAGGGCTTTTTCGCCGGTTCGTCTCAGGAAATTGGCAAGATTTGGCGGTGGTAGCTCCGGTTGCGAGGATATGGGACGCTCAACCGGCAAGTCTCCTGACAGTCCAACCGGCAGATCGCCTTTGCGCTGCTCCCGGCGGCGAAGGTCGGAAGTGCTGGAAGATGCAGGCCTGCGGCTATTTATTTGCGGCTCTATCATGCGATGACTCCTCAAGATGCTCTCTAAAGATAGTCATGCTTTTGATTCGCGTGCAAAAGCAAGGAATGAATTATGACCCTGTTTGCTTTAATGGAGTCTCTTTCATAAAGGCCAATGTGTTCTCCAGCGTTGAGACCACCGCTTGCGAGCCAAGTCCCATGCTATTTTGAGCCGAAGCGGCCTGGGCAAGGCGGATGCAATCCTCAATCGAGTGTCCAAGATGCAGACCGGTGGCAAAACCGGCATTAAAGCAGTCTCCGCAGCCACAGGTGCAGACCACATCAATGTTATAGGCCGGGCTATCAATTTTCTGGCCCTTTTGATCGCGATATAGAGCTCCATCTGCGCCAAGGGTCAGGATCACGGCTCCCACGCCCTGATCAAGAAAGAAGGCGGCAATATCCTCAAAATCACTCATGCCCGTCAAGGCCATGGCTTCTTCTTCAGAGGGCATGAAATAATCGGTATGGGCAAGCAACGGGCGAACAAGCGGGAAATCATCCTGCGTGGCGGCAAAAACATCGAGTGTCGTGGTGATGTCTCTCGATTTGGCGTGGGACAAAAGCTCGGCATTGCGGCCCTTGTCCATGGCGTCCATCAGCCCAACCCCGCCAATATGAAAAATCTTCGTATCAAGAACCCGGTCAACCTGATCATCTTCAACGTAAAATCCGGCTGTGGCACCGCGCTTGTGCAGGGCAGGGCGTTGTCCATTGGCGCGGGTGGTGACAATGCTTGAAGAGGTCGCAAAATCCGGGCAGCGTTGCATCATGTGCGTATCCACTTCAAAATCAGCAAAACGGCGCAGGACCCAGTCTCCCATCAGGTCATGGCCAACCCCGCCAACCGCCTGAACCTTCAGCCCGTGCTTTGCGGCAACAATAGCAGCCGATCCCGCCGCCCCCGAAACAGCCAGCGTAAATTCATCGACAAAAAAAGTGTCGCCGCCTTTCGGGATATCCTGCACCGGTCGGCATAAAGCATCAAAGGTATGAAATCCCATCGCGGTATAATCAAAGCGCATTGCAAGCCTCACATAGATAACATTCTTATATACAATTATTGATCAGGTCCTAATCGGACCTGTGTCTTATAATCAAACAAATAAAGACGCTTTGTGTCAAAGCTGATCTGCGCCGTGCTGTTCAATTCTGCCCGGTAAGTGCGGTCGGTCTTGACCTCAATCATTTTCTCTCCGCATTTCACGGTTAAAAAAGTCATATCGCCGGTTGGCTCAATACCATAAACTTGACCCGTGAGATGACAAGCCTTCTTACTGTCAGTGACTTGGCAATCCTCCGGGCGAACCCCTAAAATCACCTTTCCGTTTTGGGGAATATCCGGCAGAGGGGCTATTCCTTCAAGCCGCACATTATCCGCTATAAAAACCCCGTTCTCCAGGGTTCCCTCAATCAGATTCATCGGCGGTGAACCAATAAAACCGGCCACAAAACAATTTGCCGGATCGTTATAAATCTCATCCGGCATGCCAATCTGCTGAATGGTCCCTTTATCCATGATCACAATCCGGTCAGCCAATGTCATGGCTTCAACCTGATCATGTGTCACATAAACGGTTGTAATCTTTAAACTGCGCTGAATATGTTTGATCTGCACCCGCATATGCTGACGCAATTTTGCATCCAGATTGGACAGCGGCTCATCCATTAAAAAGATTTGTGGCTGGCGCACAATCGCCCGGGCCAGGGCTGCCCGCTGTCGCTGCCCCCCGGAAAGCACAGCAGGTTTGCGATCAAGATAATTTGAAATATCAACCAGTTCTGCTGCCTGCTGGACCAGCGTGCGGTGCTGGTCTTTTGGAATATTGCGCATACGCAGGGGAAAACGGATATTCTCGTAAACCGTCATGTTGGGATAGAGCGCATAGCCTTGAAAGACCATGGCCACATCGCGGTCGCGTGGATCGACCTCATTGACATTTTCGCCGTCAATCAGGATATCGCCGTCGCTTGGCTCCTCCAGCCCGGCAATCATGCGCATGGTCGTGGTTTTGCCGCAGCCGGAGGGACCGAGCAGGACGATAAATTCCTGATCGGCAATATCAAGGTTCAAGGCGCGCACCCCCCAGGTTTCGCGGCCTTTTTGGCCCCATTTCTTTTGAATGTTTTTCAGTTCTATTCGGGCCATGTTACCCCTTAACTGCGCCGACAGTGAGTCCGCGTGACAGATGTTTCTGGATTGCGATTACGACAAGGAAGACTGGCAGGAAAGCCAGGAAGGCGACCAGTGCGATGGCGTTATAAATCACCCCGTCTGATCCGCCTGTAAAATTGGCGAGGGCGACCGACATGGTATAGGCATCTGGCGTTGAGGCAATCAAGAGTGTGAAGAGGAATTCATTGATAGCAAAGATCATTGCGATGACGGCTGCGGTGATGATTCCGGGTCGGATAGCGGGGATGATGATTTCCCACAGGATGCGCAGGTCACTTGCGCCATCGGTTCTTGCGGCGTCTTCGAGTTCTTTGGGGATATCAAGCATATAGGAGCGGATAATCCATGTGACGAAGGAGAGGTTGACAGCGGCATAGATCAGCATCAAGGCCCAGAGTGTATCGAGCAGTCCGAAATGTCGGAACAGGAAGAAGATAGGGACGGCGACGATAGCGGGGGCCATCATTCGTGTTGAGAGGATATAGAATCCGATATCGTCTCGTCCTTTATATTTGAATCTGGCGAGGGAATAGGCGGCCGGAATGGCGAGCACCAGGTCGATGAGGACGGACCCGAGGATGGCCAGCACGGAGTTTCGCAGGTATTTTGCCATAGGCCAGTCTTCCCAGATCATGTTCCATGCGTCGAGGGAGAGGGTAGGGATATAGATGGGGGTTGGGGTGATGATTTCTGTTCTTGGTCGCAGGCCGATGGAGAGGAACCAGATCACAGGCACCAGACAAAAGAGGGCCCATGCGCCAAGCACGAGGTAGCGCATAAAGAGGGCTTCGCGGGTGTTTTTGGTTTTTTTACGCATGATTATTATGTCGTTTGCTGGCGGGGAGAGACAAAGACGCGTTTTACCAGCAGTTGCGCAATGATCAGGGTGAGGATCAGCATAATGACCGAGGCTGCACTGGCATAGCCAAAATTGAAGAATTTGAATCCTGTTCTATAGATAAAATAGCTGATGGTTTCGGTTCCGAAGGCGGGTCCGCCTTTTGTTATGATGAAGACGTTTGCGAACATGGTTGTGATATCGATTCCGCGCAGGATGAGGGCGACGGCGATGACGGGCTTCATGAGGGGGAGCGAGATATTAAAGAAGATTGCTGACCAGGAGGCCCCGTCGAGTCGTGCGGCTTCTTCGACTTCTTGGTCCTGGCTTTGCAGGGCTGCGACGAATATGATGAAGAGGAAGGGGGTCCATTGCCAGACATCTGCGAGGATAAGCAGGCTTCGGCTCATCCAGATAGAGGATTGAATGGCGAGGTTACTTTCGATGAGGCCGATTGTGATGAGGATATCTGAGAACACCCGGGCATCGAGGAACACGAGCTTATAGAGGAAGGCGACGGCCGAGGGCATAAAGAGCATGGGGATGAGGAAGATGATTCGCCAGCCTTTTATCCAGGGGTCGCGGTAGGCGTAAAAGGCGAGGGCCAGCGCGATCACGCATTGCAGGGTAAGGGCGATAGACCCGATCACAAAGGTATTCCACAGGGCTCCCCAGAACTGGTAGTCGGTAAAGAGTTTGGTGTAATTATCAAACCCGATATATCGCCAGGGTCCGAATTTGACGGCATGGAAACTTTGCGAGATGGCAAAGATAGCCGGATAGAGGGTGATCACCAGCAGATAGATAACTGCTGGTGCCACAAACAGATAAGGAACCAGGCGTCTGGAACGCCAGCCTAGAATGGTAATTTCTTTCCGCCTCCGACATAAAGCCCGGGGGCTGTCGCGGCATAATCAACCGGATCATTGCCTTGATAAAAGCCGTTGGACGCCATGATTTCTTTGACGGCTGCGGCGGCGTTATCAAGGGCTTCTTTGCCGGAAATCTGGCCGACGACTGCCCGGTTGATTTCGTTGCCAATCGCCTGTTCAATCGGGAAAGCACCGGGCAGGCGCGGCGCACACCAGGCATGTTCCAGACTATCGGCCCAGACTTTGGCGGGCTGGCTGACTTCATGCAGATTTGTATTGGTCAGCACAGATTTATGGCCCGGCGCCACGCCGTTGGCATTGGCCTCATTCATCGCCATGAGCGAGGAGGTGGTTAAAAAGGCCAGCATCAAAAAGGCCCCTTCGGGGTTTTTAGCCGATGCCGACACGCAAGAGGTTGACCCGGCAATATTGGGCGGAGCAAAGCGTCCACCCGCAATCCGCGGTTCATAGATGGTGACAAAATCATCAACAATCTGGCTTTGATCAGGGCGCATGGCTTGCGTGCCTGAATCCTGCCAGGAGATATTGGTTGCCACCTGTCCGCCCAGCCAGGCCGCCCGGTTTTCCGGCCATCCGGCCCCGGCATGGCCTTCATTGGCATTTTTCGCCAGTTTCAGGATAATATCCAGCCCGGTCATCCCTGCATCATCATTGAAGATTGGCTCCCAATCCTCGTTAAACAGCATCATCCCGGCCTGGGCGGCAATATGCTCCCAGGTATAGGTTGACCAGAAGCCCGGTGCGGCCATCAGGCCAACGCCGGACACCCCGGGTTCCACCTTGTCGAGTTCGCCTGACAGCCGGATCAATTCATCATAGCTGGGAACCGAGGTTGATTTGTCAATCGCCCCGCCCAGCACCTGTTCAACATAGCCTTTGCGCAGGTGAACCATCTGGATATCGCAATCAAAGGGAATGCCATACATTTCGCCGTTGAAATAGCCATAATTCAGGCGATAGGTGTCATAGAAATCATCCAGCGGCAAAGCCCATTTATCGGCAAATTCCTGCAAGGGATAAAGAAATCCGGGGGCCGCAAAATCCCCCATCCAGGGCGAGAAGAATTGCAAGGCATCAAAGGACGCATTGCCTGAAATAAATTCGGTCAGGGCCTTGTCATAGAAACTGTCATCCGGGATTGGCACCAGTTCCACCGAGATACCTGAAAGAGCCTTGAACGGGGCCAGGCCTTCTGCGGCAGATTCGGCATCGGCAGCCCCGACTGCAAAGCGCACGGTGGTGCCTGAAAGCTCGCTGCGGATTTTCTCCCAGTCTGCGGTGCGGATCCAGTCCTTGTTATTGTCCCAGATTGGTTTGCTGTCCGACATATTATAAAGATCGCGGTAATCGGCCCGCACATATTCGGAGATCGAAATCTTGTCAAGCACGCTTTGCGGGTCTGGCAAGCTATTAGCCAGAGCCTTTCCGCCCCAATAGGGTCCTTTGGTTGAGGACAAAGCCGCCAGTCCAAAAGCTGCCCCACCTGTCATGAGCGCGCGTCTGGATATTTTTTTATGCAACTGCATGGTTCTCTCCATTTAAATTGTCGCCTTGATACTATTGCATGATGAAAATCTATTTTTACGTTAACGCTTTTCCGGGTATTTGTGCAAGCCCTGATACAGTGGTTTCTTCAAGCATTTTTGAACATTTGATTTGACAAAATATCAAATGTTCTTATAGCTTAAACAGGTTTGTTAATCTTGCCTAAAGGTTCCCGAATGTCCTCAAATATCGCTGTAACCGGATTGGCGCGTGACCTTGCTGCGCGTGAAGAGGCAGGCCGCCCGGTGCGCATCGGCCTGATCGGATCGGGCGAGATGGGGACAGATATTGTCACCCGCGCGGCCATGATGGATGGCATTGAGGTTGCCGCTATTGCCGAGGTCAATATTCCAGCCGCCAAAAAAGCGGTTACGATTGCCACACCGCCTAATAAACAAACAGGTCAAATTGTTAAAACCACCGATGCCCTGAATAAAGCCATTGAACAGGGAAAAACCGCGATCACTGACCAGGGCGATCTGGTTCTGGAATCCGGTTTGATTGATGTGGTGATTGATGCCACCGGCATTCCGGCGGTCGGGGCAGAAATTGGCCTGAGAGCGATGGAGCGCGGAAAACATCTGATAATGATGAATGTTGAAGCCGATGTCACGATTGGCTGCTATTTGCGTGATCAGGCCGAAAAACTGGGCGTGGTTTACAGCCTTGGCGCGGGTGACGAGCCTTCGGCCTGTATGGAACTGATCGAATTTGCCTCCTCGATGGGCCATAAAATTGTCTGTGCCGGAAAGGGCAAGAATAACCCGCTGAATATTGAGGCCACCCCGGATTTATACCGCGCCGAAGCCAAAGAAAGAAATATGAATCCCCGGCTTCTGGTTGAATTTGTGGATGGTTCAAAAACCGCTGTTGAAATGACAGCGATTGCCAATGCCACCGGGCTGGTCCCGGATTGTGACGGGATGCACGGCCCGGCTGCCGGACCAGCAGAGCTTGCAAAAATCCTGATCCCCACGTCTGACGGCGGGATTTTGTCGGGGTGCGGGCGGGTTGATTATTCGATTGGCAAAGGCGTTTCGCCGGGCGTTTTTGTTATTATCGAGGCCGAACATCCGCGTGTGCAGGAACGTCTGCGCGATTTAAAGATGGGGGAGGGGCCTTATTTCACTTTTATCCGCCCATATCACCTGACCTCGCTGGAAGTGCCCCTGACCTGTGCAAGAGCGGTGCTTTACGGCAAGGCCGATATGGTGCCGCTTGCCAAGCCGGTGGCCGAGGTTTGTGCGCTGGCCAAGCGTGACCTGGAATCGGGGGAGGTTCTGGACCAGATTGGTGAATATAGCTATCGGGCCTGGGCGATGGAGCGATCCCGCGCTGTTGCAGCCCATGCCCTGCCAGCGGGTTTATTGACCTGTTCAAAGGTTATAAAGCCGATCAAAAAAGGTGAACTGATCACAACCGATAATGTGGCCTTGCCTGCGTCAAAACTTGTGTCTTTACGCCAGAAGCAGGATCAACTGCTAGAAGATGGAGCATAAGACTTTGCCGGACAGCATAGCCCTTTCTGTCCTTCACCGTTTTGCGCCAGAAGACCTGCGCGAGGCACTTCGCAAAATGTATCTTATCCGCAAGTTCGAGGAAGGGGCAGAATCCTGCTATATGCGCGGGCTTATCCACGGCACCATGCATCTTTGTATCGGCCAGGAAGCCAGCTGCGTCGGGGCCTGTCTGCCTTTGAAGAAAAGCGATAAAATCACCTCGACCCACCGCGGGCATGGACATTCCATTGCCAAAGGGGCCGATATTTCCAAAATGTTCGCCGAATTTTTTGGCAAGGAAACCGGCTATTGCCGGGGACGTGGCGGTTCCATGCATATTGCCGATCCGGCTGGCGGAAACCTTGGGGCCAACGGCATTGTTGGCGGCGGCCTGCCGATTGCCGTCGGTGCGGCTTTAAGTGCCAAGCGGCTGAAAACCGGTGATGTCACTGTCTGTTTCTTTGGCGACGGGGCCAATAATGAAGGGGCCTTTCACGAGGCCATCAATATGGCGGCAATCTGGAAACTGCCGGTTGTCTTTCTATGCGAAAATAATCACTACGGCATGTCAATGGCGGCCTCAAAAGCAACAGCTGCGCCTTCCATTGCGGCACGGGCAGCAGCCTATGACCTGCCGGGGCAATCGATTGACGGCAATGATCTGCTGCTGGTTGCCGACACCATGGAAAAAGCGGTGGAACGCGCACGCGCAGGGGAGGGTCCGTCCCTGATTGAAGCCATCACCTATCGCTGGCGCGGACATTCCAAATCTGACCGCAACCGCTATCGCAGCAAGGAAGAGATGAGTGACTGGATGACTCGCGATCCCATTCCGCGCTTTGCAAACCTCTTGATTGATCACAAGATCATCACCCGAAAAGCAGTTGAAACGCTTGAGCAGGAAACCAGCCAGGCGATTGAAAGCGCGATTGCCTTTGCCCGCAATCAGCCCGACCCGGCAACCAATGACCTGACCCGCGATGTCTATACCCCGTTATGAACAGGGATAATATGTCTAAAAAACCGCGTCTGCTCAGCTATGCCGAAGCTATTCGGGAGGCCATGGAGATGGCCCTGACCCGCGATGAACGGGTTATCCTGATGGGGGAGGATATCGGCGTTTATGGCGGGGCCTTTCAGGTCACCGGCGATCTTGTCCATCGCTTTGGAGAAGAGCGGGTTATCGACACCCCGATTTCCGAACTGGGCGGGGCCGGGGTCGCTGTCGGGGCGGCTTTGACCGGCCTTAGACCAATTTTTGAATTTCAGTTTTCAGACTTTGCAACGCTGGCAATGGAACAAATTGTCAATCAGGCAGCAAAGCTGCGCTATATGCTGGGCGGTTCGGTGTCGGTGCCTTTGGTGATGCGCTTTCCGGCCGGATCAGGCACCGGGGCGGCGGCGCAACATAGCCAGAGTCTGGAAGCCTGGTTTGGTCATGTTCCGGGCCTGAAGGTTGTTCAGCCAAGCACGCCTGAAGATGCCAAGGGCCTGTTGCTGGCGGCTCTCGAGGACCCGGACCCGGTGATGATTTTTGAACATAAATTGCTTTATAAAGTGAAAGGGCCGGTGCCGGAAGGTTATTACACCACCCCGCTTGACAAGGCCAGGGTCCGCCGCAGCGGCGATCATGTGGCGATTGTAGCAACCTCGCTGATGGTCTATAAAGCCCTTGAAGCTGCCGAAAGTCTCTCAGATGAGGGGATCGAGGCCGAAGTCATTGACCTTTGCAGCATACGCCCGCTTGATCGGGAGGTGGTTCTTTCTGCGGTCAAAAAGACCGGACGATTGATTTGTGTCTATGAAGGGGTGAAGACGCTTGGTATCGGGGCTGAAATTTCAGCCATGGTCGCTGAAAGCGTGGCCTTTGATTATCTGGATTCACCGATTGTCCGGCTGGGCGGGGCAGACTGCCCGATTCCCTATAATCCTGTGTTGGAAAAAGCGGCTGTTCCGCAAACCGACGATATTATTGAAGCCGCAAAAGACCTTGTGGCAGGACGGATATGATGCCAGTTGAAGTCATTATGCCGAAAGTTGACATGGATATGGTCAGTGGCCGGATTGCCTTATGGCATGTCAAGGCGGGCCAGCCTGTGTCCAAAGGCGATCCGTTGTTTGACATTGAAACTGACAAGGCGGCAATGGAGGTCGAGGCCCCCGGCGATGGTATTTTGCATGATCCAGCCCCGACCGGGACCGAGATTGCGATTGGTCAGCCGGTGGGGTGGCTTTATGGCAAAGATGAAGCCCGCCCTGAAAACAACAAAAAGCAACGCGCAACCCCGAAAGCCCGCAAACAGGCTCGCGACAGGGGGATTGATCTTGCGGATATTCAAGGAAGCGGCCCAAATGGCCGCATTCAGGCTGCTGATATCGTCAGCCAAAAGAACAAGACGGATGCCCTTGCTGTCTTTAACCTGCAAAAAGGCGATCAGACTCCGCTGGTTCTCATTCATGGATTTGCCGGAGATTCAAGCATCTGGAAATCCCTGGCCATGACGTTTAAAAACCGGCGGGTGATCGCGATTGACCTTCCCGGACATGGGGAATCGCCAAAGCTGAAAATCACCGGCTTTCCCGACTTTGTCAATAAAGTGGCGAATCAGCTCAACCGTCTGGAACTGGACCGCTTTCATCTGGTTGGTCACAGTCTGGGGGGAGCCATCGCGCTTTCGTATGCCGACACACAACCCGCAACGCTGGAATCACTGACCCTGCTGGCCCCGGCCGGGCTGGGCCCGGAAGTCAACGCCCCAGTTCTTGAAGGAATCTGCCGGGCAACCCGCAAAGAAAGCCTGATGCCATGGCTTAAACCTCTGGTTGCCGATGAAACCCTGATCACCGATCAATTTGCCGAGCTTTCCATGGCAAAACGTCTCGACCCCGACTTGCGTGCTTTGCAATCATCAATGGCTGATCATCTTTTTCCGGATGGCGTGCAGGCTTTTGACTTGCGCTCGGCTCTGCACCGGCTTGATATCCCTGCGCGTATTATCTGGGGCAAGCAGGATGCGATTATTCCCTGGAACCATGCCCTCCAGGCCAACGGAAAAACCGCTTTGCACCTGCTTGCCAATACCGGCCATATGCCGCAGATTGAACAGACCGCCATGATCAGCGATATTATCCAGTCCTCTCTATAAAATATCCTGAAGCGATAAAAAATGTGATAGAATAAGGGATGCAGATGAAAAATTCTCTTGCGATAGACCAGAATTTTACCGATTCCCGCTACACACCGCGTGCTGGCAAGAAATCTGCTGTGCAGGCCGATAGCCAGCTGCGCATCCGCGTAACCTGGCTCTATTATGTCAAGGGCATGACACAATCCGACATCGCCAGCCAGCTAAATATCAACCGGGTCATGGTTAACCGCTTGCTCGCCGAAGCCAGAAAACGCCGCGAAGTCGTGATCCAGATTACCTCCCCGCTCGTCCATCTGGTCGAACTGCAACATCAGCTTGAAGAACAATTTGGCCTGCAAAAAGCAATCATTGCGCCTCTGGACAACCCGGAAGATGACCCAACCCCCTTTATTGCCTCTGCCGCCGGGACCTATGTCTCCGGGATTATGGGCCACGATATGACCATCGGCGTCGGCTGGGGACGCACCTTGCATACCATGCTCTCCTCAATCGAAGGACGGGCCTTGAACCAGGTGCGGGTCGTGTCTCTGCTGGGCGGTATTGCACAGGCCCGCCGCTTTAATCCTGCAGAATTCGCCTGGCAGTTTGCTGAACTCTTTGAAGCCGAAGGCTATCTTGTTTCAGCCCCGGCCGTGGTCGATTCTCCGCAAACCAAACAGGCCTTGCTGCAACATTGCGGGCTTGAACAAATCCTGCAACTTGCCGAATCCTGCACCATGGCCCTGCTTTCCTGCGGAGGGATCACCCATCTGAGCACCTCCTATCGCGCCGGTCATATCAGCGAAGCCGAGCGGCAGCTTTTACTCAAAGCCGGAGCAGTCGGCGATGTGCTTTATAATTTCCTCGATAAAAATGGCCAGCTGATTGACCATCCCATCAATAGCCGGGTGATTTCCATGTCGCTGGAACGGCTAAAACAAATTCCTGAAAAAGTGCTGGTTTCCGGTGGGCTTGAAAAGGTGCCCATTATTCACGCGGCGATCCAGTCGGTGCAGCCGACCGTGCTGGTGACCGATGAAGTCACCGCACAGGAACTTTTAAACCAAACCGGGCAGGGGGGCTTGCAATGAGTTTTCCCAATATTTCTGAAAATGCACTTCCTGAAAGCGATCAACCGCTTCATAAAGCGGCGCAACGCCTGCGCTGGTTCGTCGATGTCTTTAGCCATCAGGTCGAGCAGACCAGTGCTGAAACCGGTAATCAATTCTCCGTCAGTCACAGCATCTTGGCAAAAGTTTTTGACGAATGGTTTCAGGCTTTTGAGGCGCAAAAACCCTCTTATCTTGAAGATAAACGCGCCTATGTCGGGTTTGCTGCCGGGTTGATGCTTAAAAGCCTTATCCGCCAAAATCCGGTCACAAAAGTCAAAAAACCTGACAAGGTCGATGATACCAATCCCGCCTATTTCTGGCCCGAAGGCCACTTATATGTCGCCTTTTGCCTGAATGTGCGGGGGCTGGTGCTGGAAAGTGACTATCAATCCCACCAGCAGCCAAGCGCGCTTCTGGACGAAGTGCAGACCTGGTGGAGCTTCCAGGAAAATGTCGCCCAGGACCCGGCGATGGCGATTGCATTTCTTGATTTATTTGCGGGTGATCAGCCTGACTGGACCTTTCCTGAACTTTTTCGCACCGGAAAAATCCACGCCCTTGCTGATCGTTTTTACACCCGCGATCAAAAACTGGCTAAACCCGGTCGCTAAATCGAAAATTGCCACCACTGCAAAACTCTGTTAGCTCATTGTTTTTATTGGCGCGCCCCGGAGGATTCGAACCCCCAACCTCCTGATCCGTAGTCAGACGCTCTATCCAGTTGAGCTAGGGGCGCACATATGTTGCAAGATTGTCTTTAAAGAATACGCGGGTGGAAAACAACCGGCTTGATGTGGACGCAGTAAAGAAAAATAAGGGTCAGGCGGTCAGGGCTTGGCGATAGAGGTGAACGGCCTCTTTATAGCCATGAATCAGGGCATCGGCGGTAAAGGCATGACCGATAGACACTTCCTGAATATCAGATAAACCCTTGATGAACAGGGGGAGGTTATCAAGGCTCAGGTCATGGCCGGCATTTAATTCCAGCCCGAGTTCGCGGGCCCGATCAGCTGTCATGCGCACGGGCTCCAAGGCTTCTTTGCCCAGCTGTTCAAGTTGTTGTGCTGTAGCCGGGGTCTCTTTAGGCCGTGAGGTGCCAGCTTCAATGGCCCCGAACCCCAGTTTATAGGCAAAGGGGCCGGTATATAATTCAATCCGGTCTGCCCCCAGAGATTTAACCTTTTCCATCCGTTGTTTATTGAGGTCATCATCATCGGTGCAATCCATGAATAGTGCAACCCGCATAGAATGTTTTTTCAAGCGTTTAACCACCTGGATCAAGTCGTCCGGGCATTCCTTTTCAAGTTTCCAGCCTGAATCAGAGGTCCGCGCGTGGGGCCCGTCAGGCACCAGTGTGACTTGATCGGGCTGGATTGTGCAGACAAGTTCCAGAAATTCCGGCCCGGGATAGCCTTCGATATTATATTCGATCCCGCGCTTTTTCCACGCAGGTTCCTTGACCAGCGCGGCGATATCATAGACATCCTGTGTGCGGATATGCCGCTGATCCGGGCGCGGGTGAACGGTCAATCCGTCAGCCCCGGCTTCCAGAATAATCTGCCCGGCCCGCACTGGTGAGGGATAGGTACACTCGCGCTGGTTGCGCAAAAGCGCGACCTTGTTCAGATTGATGGAAAGATGGGTTGGCATGGCTGCGTGTTTTATGTCGCTGCTTTATTTTACCATTTGATTTTAAGATCACTCGTCATCGCCATCAGGATCAGGCCCGTCATCGGATTCATCTGATTCATCGGTGATATGCACCGGCATTTCTGGCGGCAGTTCTTCGCCGACGCGTCGTTCATCCATGTAGGTTTCAACCAGATCGGTAAGATCGTCAATTTTATTGGTAAAAAAGTGGTCAGCACCGGGCACCATCCTGCAGGCGACATCGACTCCTTCCTGAACCCGCAAGCGATCATGAAGTTTCTGGACCAGCGCGGCGGGGACAAACTGGTCGTCTTCACCATGCACAATCAAGCCAGAGGCCGGGCAGGGGGCGAGAAAGCTGAAATCATAGAGATTAACCGGTGGGGCCACCCCGATAAAGCCAACAATTTCAGGCCGTCGCATTAAAAGTTGCATGGCAATCCATGCCCCGAATGAAAAGCCGACAATCCAGCTGATTTGACGGGATTTATGCTGATTTTGCTGCTGGAGCCAATCCATGGCACTGGCGGCATCGGCCAGTTCGCCTTCGCCGCGCGAGAACTCGCCAAGGCTGCGGCCAACTCCGCGAAAGTTAATACGCAGAGTGGTACATCCGCGCCGGGCAAATTGCTGATAGAGCGTATAGACGACACGATTATTCATGGTGCCGCCATATTTGGGGTGCGGGTGAAGGAATAGCACGCTTGGGGCTGCGTCGAGGGTACTTTCCTGATACTGCCCTTCCAGCCGACCTTCGGGGCCATTGATAATGACTTGCGACATATTTTTCCTCAACAAGATGAGACAGTAAAGCTAGGGTCAGGACCCATAAGATTCATCCGTTCTGCGCGTGTCAAATTTTTGATAGATGGGCTTGAAAAGCGCGCAGCGACTAGCCATCGCTAATTGCAAGCGGTTTGAAAGTTCAGATGCAAAAATTTGCCGCGCCTTTACAAGGTTGGTCAATAAAGGCAAATCTACGGCTTCAAACAAGCTCACCGTAGATATGACTATGCTTTCGCTCGTTTTCATAGTATCTTTACCTTTCTTGACCAACAGAATGGATGAATTTTATGAGTCCTGACCCTAAGAAGAATGATTTCAATCAGGCTGCTATTTGGCGCAAGCAGAGGGATTGGTCAAGATGATTTCCCCGTGTTTTTGGCAGGAGGGGTGAGCGAGTTCGGTATAGAGCGGGACGGCTGTTGCGGGATTGGGCCATTGGCTGGCGGGTCGTCCGGGGTAGGTGAGTTGGCGCAGCCGGGTAGCCATTGGCCCTGGATCGACGAGGTTGACTCTTATGGAGGTGTTTTTGAGTTCGGCTGCCCAGGCCATGGTCAAGGCGCTTAGTCCGGCTTTGGAGGCCGTATAGGAAGCACAAAAGGCGGCGGGGAGATCGTCTGGCGAGCAAGTGGTAAAGATGGCCCGCCCGGCAGAGCTTTGCCGCAGCAGAGGTTCAAAGGCGCGAATAAGCCGATAATGTCCGGTTAAATTGACGGTGAGCATTTGTTCCCAGTCCTTGGGGGCGATATGCGCGACTGGCATTAGCGGGCTGGCCTGCGCCACGGTTGAAATGAGAACATCGACATGGCCCAGTTGCTGATAAATCTCGTGGGCCAGATGGTCGATTCCGTCGGCTTTGTTGAAGTCAACCAGTGCTGCAATCGGGGAGGGGGCTTTAGTGGAATCTGCGCAGAGATCAACGGCTTCTTGCAAAGCCCCGGGGACGCGCCCGGTGAGGACAAGCTGTGCGCCCTCGGCGGCAAAAGCCCGGGTGAGTTCCAGCCCGAGCCCGCGGGTTGCCCCGATAATAGCGACAACAGGGGCTGATTTTCTTTGCGAGTGATCGGGCATTATTATTTTAGTGCGTCTTTTTTAGTGAGTGCGCTTTAATGCGCCCCCCTTCAATGCGCTTGAGCCCAGTTATCGGCCACCCCGCAATCAACCTTGAGCGGGGTTTTCATGGCTTTAAGCGGCAAGGTCGCTGTTTCCATAACATGAGTAATAACCGGAACAGCGGCATCGATATCGGCTTCTGGCACATCAAAGATCAATTCATCATGAACCTGCAAGAGCATCTTGACCCGATCAAGTCCGGCTTCCGCTAAAGCCCCGGGAATACGAATCATTGCCCGTTTGATAACATCGGCGGCTGATCCTTGAATAGGGGCATTGATGGCCTGTCGTTCGGCGGCTTGAACCCGTCCTTTATTGGCATCGCGGATCATGGGAATATAGATGCGCCGTCCGAACAGGGTTTCGACATATCCGGAGGCATGGCAGGCTTCAATAGTTCGGCTCATATAGCCGCGTATGCCGGGGTAGCGTTGAAAATAGCGATCAATAAACAGTTTTGCTTCCTGATTGGAGATACTGAGCTGCCGGGCCAACCCATAGGCTGAGATGCCATAGACGATTCCGAAATTGATGGCTTTGGCTTTGCGGCGATATTCTGCATCGATATCTTGAAGCGGGACAGCAAAGACGTCAGAGGCTGTGACGGCATGGATATCCTGTCCGGCTTTGAAGGCTTCGCGCAATTTTTCTATTCCGGCGATTTCGGCGAGCAGCCGTAGTTCGATTTGCGAGTAATCGAGCGAGATGAGTTTATGCCCTGGGGAGGCAATAAAGGCTTCACGGATTTGTCGTCCTTCTTCGGTTCGGATGGGGATATTTTGGAGGTTTGGATCGACCGAGCTTAGTCGTCCGGTTTGTGCGCCGGTCATTGAGAAGGAGGTATGGACTCGTTTGGTGAGTGGGTCTGCGGCGGCGATGAGTGCATCGCAATAGGTGCTGCTGAGTTTGGCGAGCATTCGCCATTCGAGGATAAGCCGCGCGATAGGGTAGTCTCTGGCGAGCGGTTCCAGCACGGAGACAGAGGTTGAAATAGCCCCGCCGCCGGTTTTTTTTCCTGTGGAAGGCAGGCCGAGTTTTTCAAAGAGGATATCGGCCATTTGTCTTGGCGAGGCGATATTGAAGTTTTCTCCGGCGAGTGCGTGGATTTCTGCTTCAAGTACGGTCATGCGTTGTGCAAAGCTGTTTTTGAGTTCCGAGAGTTTGGTCTGATTGATGCGCACGCCGTCACATTCCATTTGTGCGATGACGGGGATCAGGGGTCGTTCGACAGTTTCGTAGAAATGGCTGAGTCCGGCGGTGCGCAGGGCGGGTTTCAAGATCAGCCACAGCCGCAAGGTGACATCGGCATCTTCTGCGGCATAGTCACAGGCTTGTTCCAGCGGGACATCGCTGAACAGGATTCGTTTGGCGCCTTTTCCGACGACGTCTTCAAATTTGATGGGCCGGTGTCCAAGGTGCCGCAAGGAGAGTTCATCCATGCCGTGATTGCCCAGCCCGGCAGCCTGGGCGAAGGACAAAAGCATGGTATCGTCAAGTGCGACGGGTTTGATTCCGACATTTGCCATGATGGAGAAGTCAAATTTCCAGTTTTGCGCAATTTTCAGGATGGAGGAATCTTCCAGCAGCGGCTTCAGGGCTGCAAGCACACGGCTTTTGGGAAGCTGGCCTTCTAATGCTGCTTCAGAAGCTTCAAGCGCAGCAAACATATCGGGTGTGCTGCTGCTGTCTTCTTGTGATTCTTTAGGCGGCTTCATCCCGTGGCCAAGCGGGATATAGCAAGCCTCCCCCGGCGCGCAGGAAAGCGAAATCCCCACCAGCTGATCATGCATGACATCAAGCCCGGTGGTTTCGGTACCAAAAGCGCAATAGCCCTGTTGCCTGATTTTCTCGACCCATTTTTGAAGCTGTGAGTCCTCGGTCACTAACTCATAGGGGCCAAAAGGGATTTCAGACAGGCTGGCTTTTAACGCAGTTTGCGGTTCAACAGAAGCTTGCGTCTCAACAGGGGCCTGTTCAGCAGGTGTCTGACTGGCACGCATCCGCTGATCCCGCCCCGGCGCATCGCCGCCAAGCCGGTTAAGCAAGCGGCTAAATTCCTGCTCAATCAAGAAACCGCGCAAAAGATCACGATCCAGCTTCTTACGCTTTAACCCCTCAAGTGGTGCCGGCTGCGGCGCCATCTCGTCAAGCAACACCAGCTGGCGACTGATTCGGGCATCCTCGGCATGATCAAGCAAAAGCTGCCTGCGCTTGGGCTGCTTGATCTCTTCCGCTCGGGCCAGAAGTGTCTCCAGATCGCCATAGGTGCGGATAAGCTCCGCCGCCGTCTTCACCCCTATCCCCGGCACCCCCGGCACATTATCCGTCGAATCCCCCGCAAGAGCCTGAACATCAACCACCCGATCCGGCGCAACCCCGAACTTCGCCTCAACCTCGTCCGGGCCAATCGGCTTGTTCTTCACCGGATCAAACAACGAAACGCCCGGGCGAACCAGCTGCATCAAGTCTTTGTCCGACGACACAACCGTGACCTTCATCCCGGCCTCGACCCCGCTTTTGGCATAGGCCGCAATCAGATCATCGGCCTCATAGCCTTCAAGCTCAATCGCCGGGACCGAAAAGGACTCGACCGCCTTTCGGATAAGCGGGAACTGCGGGCGCAAGTCCTCTGGCGCCTCTGCGCGGTTGGCCTTATAGTCGGGATAGATCTGGTTGCGGAAATTTTCGCGCTTGGCATCAAAGATGACGGCGAGATAATCGGCGTTATTTCCCTCCAGCAGCCCGAACAGCATGGAGCAAAATCCGAACACGGCATTGACCGGCGTGCCGTCCGAGCGAGTCATGGCTGGCAAGCCGTAGAACGCCCGGAAGATATAGCCAGACCCGTCAATGAGGTAGAGATGAGACAGTTTATGGTTCTTTCGTGTAGTTTGGTTTTTTGACAGAGTGCGGACAACATCTTATACAGGAGCCACTCTTTCCGATAAATAGTTTAATAGTCCCTCCAGAAGAACAATGAAGAGCCATAACGCCATGAGCAAACCCTGCATTATCTGTGTTGCGATTACGGGCAGCGTTCCGCGCAAATCGAATAATCCTGCGGTTCCGATCACGGTTTCGGAGCAAATAGAAAGCACGCATGAATCCTTTGAGGTCGGCGCGACAATAGCCCATTGCCATGTCCGCAATGCGGATGAAAGCCCGTCCTCGGACCCGGAGAAGTTTGCCCTTTTGCAAGCAGGGTTGCGGCGTTACTGTCCGGGGATGATTATCCAGTTTTCGACGGGGGGTCGCTCGGGTTCTGGCAAGGCGCGTGGCGGGATGCTTTCGCTTAAGCCAGATATGGCGTCTTTGGCGGTTGGGTCTAATAATTTTCCGACGCGTGTTTACGATAATTCGCCGGATCTGATTGACTGGCTGGCGGCCGAGATGAAAGGCCTGTCGATCAAGCCGGAGATTGAGGCTTTTGACCTCAGCCATATTCATCAGGCCTTTGCGATGCAGCGCGATGGCAGGTTGGTGGGGTCTCTTTATGTTCAATTTGTGATGGGGATCAAGAACGCGATGCCGGTTGATAGGGATGTTTTTGATTATTATGTGAGGACTGTAGAGAGGTTATCTCCGGAATCTGGGACAGGCGGCGCAGAGTGGTGTGCGGCTGGCATAGGCGCCGGGCAATTAAAGGTGAATGAGTGGTGTGTGGCGAATGGAGGTCACACGCGCACCGGGCTGGAAGACAACGTGCGCCTGGACAAGGATAGGCTGGCTCCGTCCAATGCGGCGCTGGTGTCGCGGGTGGTGGAGCTTTGTGAGAAATATGAACGCCCGGTGGCGACGGTTGATCAGGCGCGGGAGATTCTTCACCTGCCCGCCTTTAAACATCCAGCATAATAATATAGACGCGAGATAAACAAGCGCATGAGCAAGCAATCTTCTGATAATATCTTAACCGCATCAGGCTTGGGGCTGCAATTAAAGGCCGCCGGGCGCATGGTCACAATTTTGGAAGCCATCGACTTTTCCCTTGCGGCTGGCGAGACCGTGAGCATTGTCGGCCCCTCAGGATCAGGCAAAACATCGCTGTTGATGCTGCTGGCCGGGCTTGAACAGCCAACCGCCGGGCATATTTCCTGTCTGGGCATGGACTATGAATCGCTTGATGAAGACGGGCTGGCCCGCTTTCGCCGCGATCATATCGGCATTGTCTTTCAAAGCTTTCACCTGATTCCCACCATGACCGCGCTGGAAAATACCGCCTTGCCGTTGGAACTGGGCGGAAAGACCGCCGCCTTTCAACAGGCCGAGGCCGCCCTTGAGCGCGTCGGCCTGTCGCACCGTTTTAATCATTACCCCGGCCAGCTTTCGGGCGGGGAGCAACAAAGGGTGGCCCTGGCCCGGGCCTTTGTCGCCCGCCCGCGCCTGATTCTTGCCGATGAACCAACCGGCAATCTTGATGGCAAAACCGGCGCCCATGTCATTGATTCGCTTTTTGACATGACCAAAGAAGCCGGAAGCAGCCTGATCCTGATCACCCACGACCCGACCCTCGCCACCCGCTGCGACCGTCATTTCAGCATGGGTGACGGCCATTTATCAAAACAGGCCTAATCACCAACTGGCGCAAGCCAGTGCATAAAACAAACCATCTGGCAAAATCGAAAACCAGACAAAAGCCGATCAACTGTTGCCAATATGCAACACGCATAAGATGAATCCTCTGCGCGAAAAGAATTAGGTGAATAAATACTTTGACTCATGATGTAACGCCCCCTATTCCCATATACAGAAGAGTAGGGTTCCAAAACCCCCGGTTAGTTTAAAACAGATGGTTTAGTTTGAAACAGGTAAAGTCTCGAAACTGGCAAAGCCTTAAAACAGGTAGAGCCAATAATAAAGGCGGAGTTTCAAAACAGACAAAATCTGGAGATAAAACAAACAGGGGATAGGGAACGCAACAGGTAGAGGAAACACAGGTAGAGGAAGCAAGGGTCAAAGAACGCAAAAAATAAGGGAAACACAACGACAGATAAAATGATCAGGACGCGATTTAAAATGCCCGGTAAAATGCTATAGACTCAATGATGAATATAGTGTAAACGAGCATTAAATAGTGGAAATGAGTATTGAAATCTGTTTGAGTGCGGCTAATCAAACAAAACAGCTAATCAAACAAAACAAGCACAAAAACACACAAGCAATGGGGCTTAGTCAAAAACAAACACAACCGCCTGAACAGGCTTAACACCAACTCGGTCTAAAGCTAAACAGGCATCAAATCCAAGCGGTGAAATGCTAAACAGTCCAAAGGCTTAAAAAGCACAAAGACAAAAAGCAAAAAAGCCGGGCGGAAAAACAAAAACGAGTAACCTTAACCTTAACTGATAACCTAGTGACTTTAACTAAAACAAGAGGGTAAATTGTCATGAGCAAATTCGATTTTAATGCTGCTGAAACTGAAAACGCGGGTCAATCTGCAGTTGAGCAGTCAATTTACAACGTAAAAACTGATGGCAATAAAGCCCGTGCCTTAAAGGCAACAACCGCCCTTGCCGGTGCCCTCGCCATGGGGCTTGGCGTTGCCGTTCTGGCCCCTACGCATGCACAGGCCGATACTAATGCTGTTGCAGCAGATTCTACATGGGCTAGTAGTGGCAGTCCAACAGATAGTGATGATGATATCACAACAGCATCGGAAGGGGACACCGTTAATTTCACGGCTGATGCAACCCTTACCGTCACCAACGACGGCACGGCTAGTGATGATGGCAGCGGCGGTACTAACGCATTCACTCTTGGTGCCGTCACCACAGACAATAATGGGCAAGGCACCATTGCTGTTCAGGCGCATGACACCGCAACCAATCCAGCCGCTAATCTCGCAGTCAGTATTGCTTCGATGGGAGAGACAGACGCGATAGTCGGGGCCCTGACCGTTGATGGCGGCGATGCTGCTGATTCTAATACTGGTAATGCCGCAACAACAACAGTTGCTGGCGCAGCTTATGTTGATACCATAACCGTCACCGGTGGTAATGGCTCAGCCGGGGGCTTAGGAGTTGGCGGTGCATCCAGTGCAATTTTTGAAGGTGCACTTACGGGTGCCCTGAACATCACCGGTGGTGCTGGCGGAGACACCAATGCCGATAGCACAGTTGCTGGTGCCAATGGCGGCGCAGCTTCCGCCACTATCCATGCAGGTGCAACAGGCAATATTACCCTTACCAGTGGGGCTGATGGCAACGTTCTTGATGCAACCGGTAGTGCAGTCGCAGGTTCTGGCGGCACCGCAACCCTGAATATCGGCGATGGGACGGCTTCTTCGAAAGCTGACCAAACTATTACCGGGTCAATTACGGCTGCTGCCGATGGCGATGGTGCAATATCTATTAATAATACTGATGGCAGCAATGTGTATAGTGTCACAGTCACAGGTGATGTTGGGTCCAGCACTGCGGCCATTGGGTCAATCACCCAAACAGCTGGAAATCTCTCGGTTGACGGAAACTTGAGTGCTGGCACCTATGGCCAGACGGCCGGTACCCTTACAGTTAAGGGCAACATGGATGTCACTGATTTTGCACATACCGACGGAGACATCACATTTTCTGGTGATACCGCCCAAACCATAACAGTCGTTGATAATGATTCAAGTGATGATGGTAGCGGCACTGCCGGTTTGGTTTCTACTGAAGGCAATATCGTTATTGACAATACCGCTGGTACAACCTTCACCAATGATGTCACCGCAAGCAATGGTAACATTAATATTAATGATGGTATCGCATCTTTTGCGGGTAACGTTACGGCGGGTACTTCTGGTTTCCTTACAGTGGCAGATGGTGCAACAGCCGTTATCAGTGGCGGGACAGATCATGATGAGGATAGTTCAACACATAATGTCACAACCCTGACCACAGCTGCCGGGAACACAGTCACAGGCACGCTTAAACTTGACAATACCTTGAAACTTGCGAATGACCCTTCTGATTTAACTTTCGCTAATGGTTCAAGGCTGGAATTAGGCATTACAAGTGGCACAGCCATTGACGCATCTTCAAATACTGGCGGGGTGATCGTTGGCGCTAGTTCTACAATTACTGTGGTTGCCTCTGATGCAATGCAAGACGGTCAGCAAGTCATTATTACGAATGATGCTGCTGGTGTGGCTTCGGGTGCGACTGTAACTGATCCCACAAGCACCAATCTTATGACTTTCGCCATTACCACTGAAACCGATGGTCTTGTCCTGACAGCAACGTCAAAATCAACGGCTGATATTGCAGCAGACCTTGGCTTAAGTGAAACTGACTCCGAACGTCTGCTCAATGCTTTCAATAACAGCACAAATTCAGCCTTTGCTGCGTTTGTTGGTGACACGGATACAACCGATGAACAGATTGCCCTGGTTGCTGATCAAACCTCTGTTCAGGAAGAAACCCTGTCTGCCGCTACCGGCGCAATCAGCGGGGCTTCCGCGCAGGTTGCCACGATCACGGCGGATCGTCTGGCCTCCTTACGGACCGGCGATGCCTATGGGCTGGAAGCTGAACAGGCCGCAACCGGTTTCGCAACTGGTGACGGGGCCATGAACCGCAATATGTGGGGCAAGCTGTTCTTCAACACCGCGTCGCAGGACAGTGTGGATGAAGCGGCAGGCTATGATTCCGATACCAACGGCTTTGTCCTCGGCTCAGACACCGAAGTCGGTGCCAATATGCGGGTTGGCGGCTCACTTGCCATCACCCGGTCGGACATTGACGGTAAAGGTGGCGGCGATGCCCAGACCGATGTTGATGGCTATCAACTGACAGTCTATGGTGACTTGACCCAGTCTGACTATTTCGTTGACTGGCAGGTCGGGGCCTCCATGAATAGCGTTGAAACCCTGACCGAAATTGACCCCGCCTCAACGCTGAATTCAGGTTCAAATTCAGAATATGATACGCTGTCCTATCTTGCCAAAGTCGGACTGGGTGTCCCCATGGATATGGGGGAAGGTGCCCGTTTGACCCCTTATGGCTCGTTTAGCTTCCAACGCATCACATCTGATGAATATACCCTGATCTTCCCGGATGATCCTGGGTTGAATCAAACGGTTGCGCCGGATGATGTTGATGAATTGTCGGCAACGCTGGGTGGACGCTACACCGTCGCCATTGAAACCGAAGATGGTGGCATGATCAGCCCGCAGTTGCGTGGCGCGCTTAGCTATAACTTTATCGGCAACACGGCCGAAGCCACCTCAACCTATGCGGATGGCTCGTCAGTCATCGTTCAGGGCGTTGACGCTGAAAAATTCGGCGGCTCCCTTGGGGCCGGTATCAGCTATGCCAGCGATGCCACCACCTTTGGCTTTGACATCGACAGCGTGCTGAAAGATGGCTATGCCAGCTATACCGGGGCCTTGAACTTCCGTTTACAGTTCTAATCCCCCTGATATCTTACGATATCAGCATCGTTTTCTGTCAAAAACCCTCCCTGAAAAGGGAGGGTTTTTTTTACTTATCAGTTCATTACCTCCGCCTGCGGCAAACCAAGGAAAGTAACTTGTCATGAACAAATTTACTCTGAAGGCCACCACCGCCCTTGCCAGCGCGCTGGTTATAAGCCCCCTTGCTCTGGCCATCCCGACCCAGGCGGCCGATATTTCGCTTGGGGCAAATGAAGAATGGGCAGATACAGATAGCTCTGAGACCGCGACCGATGCGGGCGACGCTGCTGCAGCTGGTGACAATGTGAATTTTACCGCTGATGTCACCCTGACCGTTACCAACGACGGGAACAATAATGATGGCAGCGGCAAAAACACCTTTGAGCTTGGCACCGTCACCGCCACAAATTCAAGTGAAGGCACCATTGCCGTTCAGGCAGAAAATGATCCTGCCATCCACGATGGTAATCTTATTGTCACCATTGATTCGGTTGGAACCGATGCTGATCATACGGTTAAAGCCCTGAGCGTTGATGGCGGTAATGGGGGTGCCTCTGTAATTGGCAACACGGCAAACACAACAGTGATTGATACGGCTGCGGCTTATATTGATACGGTAACCGTAACCGGTGGGGCTGGGGCTGCGAATGTTGACCAAAATGGTGGGGCCGCCAGTGTTACTCTTCAAGGTGCGCTGATTGGTGATTTGAACATCACAGGCGGTGCTGGCGCGGACACGGATAACTTAACAGATGACGGGGGGAATGGTGGTTCGGCTACGGCCACTGTTTTTGCGGGGGTAACAGGTGATATCCGCCTCACCCATGGGGCCGATGGCAAAGATGATGACACAACCAACGCGCTAAAAGCAGGCACTGGCAACAGTGCAACCCTCAGTATCGGGAATGGAGCCGGTTTTACTCCCGCCGGTGGCTCTTCGGCTAATCCTGCCGTGGCGCAGACGATCACCGGGTCTATCACCGCTGCCGCAGATGGTGATGGAACAATCGTTATTAATAATATTGTTAGCGGAGCTTCTGCCGGTGTTGAAATAACCGGTAATGTTGGCTCCAGTAGCGCGGCGATTGGCACCGTTTTTCATACCGCCGGTTCACTCACTCTCGGGGGGGACGTATATATTACGGACTTTTTGCATACTGACGGAGACATGACATTTTCTGGTGATACCGCCCAAACCATAACAATCGTTGATGATGACAGAAATGATGATACTGGCACTGCCGGTTTGATCTCCAAGGTGGGCGATATAATTGTTAACAATGAAGCCGGGGTAACCTTCACCACTGCGGTCACGCTGACCGACGGAGATGTTGCTATCGGTGGTGGGTCTGCTACTTCCGTTGCAACCTTTTCTGATGTGCTGACGCTCAGCAAAGGGAATGTGATAGTTGGGGACGGCAGTGCTGATAATGCCTCAACAGCAACATTCACAGGTGATGTAAGCGTCACAGATGGTAATTTTACCATAACGACTAATTCCACAGCGACCTTTGGCAGAAATGTTACAGGTGCTCTTAATACGCTTACTGGTGTTGGTCTGTTAGATGTTGACGGGACAGCCATTATCAGTGGCGGGACAGATCACGATAACGATCCTTCAACACATAATCTCACAACGCTGACCACAGCTGCCGCAACCAATGTCGCAACGACGGGTAAACTTCAACTGAACAATACCCTGGAACTCGGCAGTGCTGCTTCCGCCATAGCCTTTGAGGATGGTGCGACGCTGGAACTGGGCATAACAAGCGGCACAGCCATTGATGCGGATGTGGGCTCTGGTTTGGTGACTGCCAGAGGTGCAATTACCATCGTTGCCTCCAATTTGATGAAAAACGGCGATCAAGTCATCCTTGTTAACGAAAATTCCGGCTTGAATTCAAATACTGATGCGACGCTTGAAGGTGGACGGTTTATGGATTTCGCCGTTGAGGATATTGGGGCAGATGTTATCCTGACGGCCACTTCAAAATCGATCCCTGTTATCGCGCGAGACCTTAGTATAAGCGAAACCAAAGCAGAACGTTTGCTGAAGGTTTTCAATAACAGCACAAATTCTGAATTTGCTGAATTTGTTGGTGGCGAATCAACCGATGCCCAGGCTGTCCTGGTTGCTGATCAAACCTCTGTTCAGGAAGAAACCCTGACCGCTTCTGTCGAGGCCATCAGTGGGGCCGCCAATCAGCTTGCCACGATCACGGTGGATCGTCTGGCCTCCTTACGAACCGGCGATGCCTACGGGCTGGAAGCTGAACAGGCCGCAACCGGTTTCGCAACGGGTGACGGCGAAATGAACCGCAATATGTGGGGAAAGATGTTCTTCAACACCGCCTCGCAGGACAGTGCGGGGGATGCCGATGGCTATGATTCCGATACAAACGGCTTTGTCCTGGGCTCGGACACCGAAATCAACCCCAATATGCGGGCTGGCGCTTCGCTTGCCATCACACGCTCTGACGTTGACGGTAAAGGCGGCGGCGATGCCCAGACCGATGTTGATGGCTATCAACTGACAGTCTATGGTGACTTGACCCAGTCTGACTATTTCGTTGACTGGCAGGTCGGGGCCTCCATGAATAGCGTTGAAACCCTGACCGAAATTGACCCCGCCTCAACGCTGAATTCAGGTTCAAATTCAGAATATGATACGCTGTCCTATCTTGCCAAAGTCGGACTGGGTGTCCCCATGGATATGGGGGAAGGTGCCCGTTTGACCCCTTATGGCTCGTTTAGCTTCCAACGCATCACATCTGATGAATATACCCTGATCTTCCCGGATGATCCCGGCTTGAATCAAACGGTTGCGCCGGATGATGTTGATGAATTGTCGGCAACGCTGGGTGGACGCTACACCGTCGCCATTGAAACCGAAGATGGTGGCATGATCAGCCCGCAGTTGCGTGGCGCGCTTAGCTATAACTTTATCGGCAACACGGCCGAAGCCACCTCAACCTATGCTGATGGCTCGTCAGTCATCGTTCAGGGCGTTGACGCTGAAAAATTCGGCGGCTCCCTTGGGGCCGGTATCAGCTATGCCAGCGATGCCACCACCTTTGGCTTTGACATCGACAGCGTGCTGAAAGATGGCTATGCCAGCTATACCGGGGCCCTGAACTTCCGCTTGCAGTTCTAAGCCCCTCAATCTTTGTAGAATATCCGCAAAAATCCTCTCTGCAAAGGGAGAGTTTTTTATACCCATTAATCTGTTAGCCCCTCGTGCGGCAAACCCTATCGTGCGCAAACCCAAGGAAAGTAACCTGTCATGAGCAAATTTGACTTAAAAGCCACCACCGCGCTTGCCAGTGCTCTCTCTATGGGTCTTGGCATTGCCGCTATCGCCTCCACTCCGGCCCAGGCGGCCGATATTTCGCTTGGGGCAAATGAAGAATGGGCAGATAAAGATAGCTCTGAAACCGCAACCAATGCAGGTGACAATGCTGCAGCTGGTGACAATGTGAATTTTACCGCTGATGTAACCCTGACTGTCACCAACGACGGCGCCAATGATGATGGCAGTAGCGATACAGACACATTCGAGATTGGTGCCGTTACCTCCACAAATTCAGGACAAGGCACGGTCGCTGTTAAGGCAGATGATGCTAAGCTCACAGTCGAGATTGCTTCGGTGGGTACCTCAGACAAAGCCATTAACGCCCTGAGCGTTAATGGTAGCAATGCAGCCGCTAACACAGCTGGTAATTCTGCTGTAACAACAATCACTGGAGCGGCCTATGCTGATACCATAACCATAAGCGGTGGTACTGGCGGAAACGCAGTCGATACAACTGCAGGTGCCTCTGGCGGTGAAGCTGAACTCGTTCTTCACGAAGGCGCAACAGGCAATATCATTCTTGATAATGGGGCTGCAGGCGCAAGCACATTTAACGATGATGAAACGCTCAAAGCTGCTGGTGGCGATGGCGGCACCGCAGTTCTGTCTATTGGCAATGGTTCTGATCCAACAAGCGGTGCTGTTGCCCAGACCATTGCCGGGTCAATCACTGCTGCCGCAGATGGCGACGGGGAAATTGTGATTAACAATAAAAGTAGAAGCAGCAGCGGCACTACGACTACGGAAAACGTTATAATAACAGGTGATGTCGGGGCCAGTGATAAAGCCATCGGATTAATCACCCATAACGCGGGTGGCACAACCTATGACGGCAGTGTTTATGTCGATACTTATGATCAAACTGCCAAGGGAGATATTACGATTAATGGTGATTTTAATGTCACTGATTTCGAACACAAAAATGGGCTCCTGACATTCTCTGGCACCACCGCCCAAACAATAACCGTTGTTGATAATGATGCAGCTGATGATGGTAGCGGCACAGCTGGTTTGGTCTCCGCCGGGGGTGGTGATATAACGGTTACCAATACGGCTGGTGTAACCTTCACCAATGACGTTACGGTATCAAGTGGCGGTGTTTACATAGCTGATAACTCCAGCGCAACTTTTGGAGGCAACGTTTACATTTCAGGTAACACTACGACAGGCAAATTGACTGTCGCGGCTGGCGGGACGGCAGTATTCAATGGCGGGACACTGAGAAGTGTTGGCTCCACCTCAACAGTTACTGATGGTACATTGCAAGTGAACGATACCCTTACGCTTGAGCAGTCTTCAACTGACATTGCTATATCGGGTCATACAAAACTTGTTCTTGGTATGACATCAGGCACGGCCATTACAGCGGCTGAGAATACTGCGGGTTCTATTGTAGATTTGAATAGCGATAATGCTGCGGTTGATTCGCTGACATTTGTTGCTGCCAATGGAATGAAACCCGGCAATGAAGTTATCATTTTTACAGCGGATGTTGTGGCTGAGCGTGTGGATTCGCTTTTCCCTAATCACATTGTAACGCATATTACCAATGGTACGGGTGGCGATGTCGCAAGCAGCAATCTTGCGGATTTCGATATTGCCATAGATACTGACGGAAATGTTGTTCTGACAGCGACTTCAAGAGGAACTGCCGATATTGCAGCCAACTTCGGCTTGAGCGAATCTGAAACAGAACAATTCGTGGCGGCTTTCAATAACAGTACAACTTCTGCTTTTGCTGATTATGCGGGCGGGCTAGAGGACGAAGAACAAGTGGCCCTGCTTGCAGATCAGGTTGCGGTTCAGGAAGAAACGCTTACCGCCACTGTTGGGTTGATCAGTGGCTCGGCCAATCAGGTTGCCGATATCACGGTGGATCGTCTCGCCTCCTTGCGGACAGGCGATGCCTATGGCCTGGAAGCAGATCAGGCCGCATCCGGTTTCGCAACCGGTGATGGCGAAATGAACCGCAATATGTGGGGCAAGCTGTTCTTCAACACCGCGTCGCAGGACAATGCTGGGGATGCCGATGGCTATGATTCCGATACAAACGGCTTTGTCATTGGCTCGGACACCGAAATCAACCCCAATATGCGGGCTGGTGCTTCGCTTGCCATCACGCGCTCTGACGTTGACGGTAAAGGCGGCGGCGATGCAAAGACCGATATCGACGGCTATCAGCTAACCGTCTATGGGGACTTCACCCAGTCCGACTATTTCATTGACTGGCAGGTCGGGGCCTCCATGAGCAACGTTGAAACCTTGACCGAGGTCGATCCCGCATCCACTGTTTCCGGATCCAGTTCAGAATATGATTCGCTGGCCTATCTTGCCAAAGTCGGCCTCGGAACCCCAATGGATATGGGGGAAGGTGCCCGCTTGACCCCCTATGGCTCCTTTAGTTTCCAGCGCATCGCATCTGATGAATATAGGCTGCTCTTCCCCAATGATCCCGGCTTGAACCAGACCGTTACGCCCGATGATGTTGATGAATTTACAGCATCTTTGGGGGGACGCTACACCGTCGCCATTGAAACCGAATCCGGTGGCATGATCAGCCCGCAGGTGCGCGGTGCGCTTAATTATGACTTCATTGGCAACACGGCGGAAGCAACTTCAACCTATGCTGACGGCACATCCTTGACCGTCAAAGGCGTTGAAGCTGAAAAATTCGGGGCCTCCCTCGGCGCCGGTATCACCTATGCCAGCGATACAACCAGCCTTGGCTTCGATATCGACAGCACCCTGAAAGATGGCTATGCCAGCTATACCGGGGCCCTGAACTTCCGCTTACAGTTCTAATCCTCCTCGATATCGCACGATATCTGCAGAATTTACTGTTCAAAAACCCTCCTTGGAAAAAGGAGAGTTTTTTATGTAAATTTGCTAAAAACCCGCGAGGGTAGACTCGCGCGCAAATATCTTGTAAAAGACCATACTAAGCACTTGGTCTAAACTAGTTAATCTAAACTGGTTAATCTCAACAAATATGCGCGAACCAAATCAAGCAAATCTTGATGATTTTGCCTGAATAATGATGTTACCTGAATAAAAAGGGCTATTGCGATGACCAGATTTTATTTTTCAGCAGCGACTGAAAGTATAACAAAAATAAACCCAAAAGCAGCCCGCACACTAAAAGCCACCACCGCGCTTGCCAGTGCTATTGGTCTTGGCATTGCCGTTATCGCCCCCCTTGTTCTGACCACCCGGGCACAGGCAGCTGATTTGGAAATAGCCGGTGACAGCAGTCCGACCTGGGCCAGTGAAGCGGGCCAAGATAGCAGTAACATTGCAAACGCCTCTGCAGATGACAATGTCAATTTTGCTGGTGATGGCACCCTGATCGTTACCAATAACGGGTTTAATCAGGACTCTTCTCATACCCACATATTTACTCTGGGTGAGGTTACGGCCACAAATTCAGGGGAAGGCACCATTGCTATTCAAGGCTATGATGATGTCGCAAACTATCAATCCTCTCTTTCAGTCCGGATTGGTTCAGCAGGAACTGATGCTGACGGGGATCCGGCTACGGCGGAGGATAACAAAAGCATTAAAGCCCTGACTGTTGATGGCGGTAATGCTGATGGGAATACAGAAGGTAATAATGCAACAGCAGACTTCAATTCTACTACGGCCTATATTTTTGATACCATAACTCTAACTGGTGGTGATGGCGGAAACGCAGCCAATACAACTGCCGGTAGAGCTGGTGGTCAAGCTTCGCTCTACACTCTAAGAGGGGCAACAGGCAATATCATTCTTAAAGATGGTAATGCTGGCACAAGCACATTTAAAGATGATGGATCAACCAAGGCTGCTGGCGGCAGCGGTGGTACCGCATTTATGCGTATTCGTGAGTCCAGCAGCTCGCCTGTTGATCAAACCATTACAGGGTCGATCTCGGCTTTCGAAGATGGCGACGGGGAAATGCAAATAAGTGTCGGCGTTACGACTAACGTTACAGTCACAGGTGATGTTGGAGCCAGCGATAAAGCTATCGGGTTGATCGAGCAAACATCTGGAAATCTATCTCTTAAGAGTGACCTGAATGTTACTGACTTTACGCATGTAGATGGTGACCTTACATTCAATGGCACAACTGCCCAAACAATAACAGTTGTGGATGATGACGCAAATGATGATACGACCACTGCCGGTTTGGTTCTTGCTGTGGGTTCCACGACTTCCGATCTGTCAGTTGATAATGCAACAGGCGTGACCTTCACCACTGCCGTCACGCTGAGCGAAGGAAATGTTGTCGTTGGTGGTCTTGGTGCTTCCGTAGCCACTTTTTCTGATGCCCTGACACTCACCAAAGGCAATTTGGAGGTTGGGAATGGCACCGCTGCCTCGTCATCAACTTTTTCAGGTGATGTCACCCTGACCGATGGGGATATTATTGTTGCTGCTGATTCCACAGCGACATTTGGTGATGACATCACAGTTGCCCACTCTGCGGGCGCTTTAACGGCAACTGCTGGCGGTACAATGGTTATCAGTGGAGGGACAGCTGTCGAGGGCGAAACACATAATGTCACAACCCTGACCACAGGCGCTACTACAACGGCCCGTGTCGCAGATGGCGGCACGCTTAAACTGAACAATACTCTGAAGCTTGCTAATGATCCATCTGATTTAACTTTCTTGGATGGTTCAACATTGGAACTGGGGATTATAAGCGGTACAGCCATTGATGCCTCTGAAAATGAGGATGGGGTGATTGCTAGTGGTGCAATTAACATCGTTGCCTCCAATGCGATGAAAAGCGGCAATCAAGTAATCCTTGTTAACCATATTAGTAGTGGTCTGGACGCAAATACTTATGCGACTATCAATGATAGACGTTTTATGACCTTTGCAATTACTGAGGATACGGCCAATAACAATGTTGTTTTGACGGCGGCGTCAAAGCCGATACCCGATATTGCCGAAGAGCTGAGCATCAGCGAAACCAACGCAGAGCGTTTGCTGACTGCTTTCAATAACAGCACAAATCCTGAATTTGCTGAATTTGTTGGCGGCGAAGCAACAGATGCTCAGGCTGCCTTGATTGCTGATCAGGCTGCAGTTCAGGAAGAAACCCTGACCGCTTCTGCCGGGACCATCAGTGGCGCGGCCACGCAGGTTGCCGGGATCACCGCTGATCGTCTGGCTTCCTTACGAACCGGCGAGGCCTATGGCCTGGAAGCTGAACAGGCCGCATCCGGTTTCGCAACGGGTGACGGTGCCATGAACCGTAATATGTGGGGCAAGCTGTTCTTTAACACCGCGTCTCAGGACAATTCGCGGGATGCCGATGGCTATGATTCCGATACAAACGGCTTTGTCCTGGGCTCGGATACCGAAATCAACCCCAATATGCGGGCTGGTGTTTCACTTGCCATCACGCGCTCTGACGTTGACGGTAAAGGCGGCGGCGATGCCCAGACCGATATCGATGGCTATCAGCTAACCGTCTATGGGGACTTTACCCAGTCGGACTATTTCGTTGACTGGCAGGTCGGGGCTTCCATGAGCAATGTTGAAACCTTGACCGAGGTCGATCCCTTGTCTGGTTCTTCCAGCTCAAATTCAGAATATGATTCGCTGTCCTATCTTGCCAAAGTCGGACTCGGCACCCCAATGGATATGGGTGATGGCACCCGCTGGACCCCCTATGGCTCGTTTAGTTTCCAACGCATCACATCTGATGAATATACGCTGATCTTCCCGAATGACCCTGGCTTGAATCAGACCGTCGTGCCGGATGACGTTGATGAATTTACTGCATCTTTGGGGGGACGCTACACCGTGGCCATTGAAACCGAAGAGGGTGCAACCCTCAGCCCGCAAGTCCGTGGCGCACTCAGCTATAACTTTATCGGGAACACAGCCGAAGCCACCTCAACCTATGCTGATGGCACAGAACTGACCGTCAAAGGCGTTGAAGCTGAAAAATTCGGAGCCTCCCTCGGGGTCGGTATCACCTATGCCAGCGATGCCACCACCCTTGGCTTTGACATCGATAGCACCCTGAAAGATGGCTATGCCAGCTATACCGGGGCCTTGAACTTCCGCTTACAGTTCTAATCTCCCTGATATCTCACGATCTCTGCGGAATATTCCGCGAAAGACTTGCGTCTATCGTAAAAATGCGCCATTAAACCTGTGTTTTCCTTCCCCTATGCTTGCTGCGCGAGGAGTTAAAAAAGATGCGTGTTTATTATGATCGTGATGCTGATTTAAACCTGATCAAGTCCAAAAATGTTCTGGTGGTTGGCTATGGCAGTCAGGGCCATGCCCAGGCCATGAACCTGCGGGATAGCGGGGCCAAGAATGTCCGCATTGGTCTCAAAGCCTCCTCGGCTACCCGCAAAAAGGCTGAAACTGCGGGTTTCACTGCCATGACTCCTGATGAAGGCGCGGCCTGGGCAGATGTGGTCATGCTGCTGACCCCGGATGAATTGCAAGGCGATATCTACCGGGAATCCCTGCGCGACAATATGAAAGAAGGATCAACCCTGATGTTCTCGCACGGGTTGAATATCCATTATAATCTGATTGAAGCCCGCCCGGATATGGATGTCACCATGGTGGCCCCCAAAGGCCCGGGTCATACTGTCCGTTCTGAATATGCGCGTGGCGGCGGGGTGCCAACCTTGGTTGCTGTTGACCAGAATGCCAGCGGTAATGCGCTTGAAGTCGGGCTTTCCTATGCGGCTGCGATTGGGGGTGGCCGGGCTGGAATCATTGAAACCACCTTTAAAGAAGAATGCGAAACTGACCTGTTTGGCGAACAGGTTGTCCTCTGCGGTGGTTTGGTCGAGCTTATTCGTGGCGGCTTTGAAACCCTGGTTGAAGCGGGCTATGCCCCTGAAATGGCCTATTTTGAATGTTTGCATGAAGTCAAATTGATCGTGGATCTGATTTATGAAGGCGGCATCGCCAATATGAATTATTCGATCTCGAACACGGCTGAATATGGCGAATATCGCACGGGTCCGCGCATTGTCACCGATGAAACCCGTGCTGAAATGCGCCGGGTGCTCAAGGATATCCAATCCGGGGCCTTCACCCGCGACTGGATGCTTGAAAATAAAGCCAATATGGCTCATTTCAAGGCCACCCGCCGCATCAATGATGCCCATCCAATTGAAGATGTCGGGCGCAAGCTGCGGGCGATGATGCCGTGGATTGCTGAAAAAGCTCTGGTTGATAAAGAAAAGAACTAAAGTCTTTCTGGTCTAAAGTTTTTTTCGATAAAGTCTCTTTCGTTTAAACAGGGGCAAGATGAATCTGCCGAAAAAATTCTCCTGGATATCGGCAGATATCTGGCTATGGACTTTTGCTGGCTTGATGATCTTTAATTTCATCGGGGTGGTCGCCTTTTTCTATCTATATGACCGCAATGTGCTGGCTGACACGCCGCGTATTCCACCAAGCGAAATTGTTGCCTCCAGCCCGTCCGAGTCCAGTATGTTTCTGCAAATAGCGGCGGGTCCTCCGTCTGAGTCGCTTTTTGCTCTGGCAGCCGCAATTTCCGGCGGGATCAGCCGTCCGCAAGGGGCCAGCCCCTGCGATGAAAGCGGCATTTGCGGAGTCCCCGGCCTGGTGGCGGTGGCTCAGTCCTCCAGCGGTGTTTTCGATGATTTGCAAATGATGCGCGACGGGCATGTCAATTCTGTGCTTGCCACTGCCGATGCCGTCTATATGGCCTATAGGGGAGGGGGGCCTTTCTTGAACAAACCCGTCTTTGATCAGCTGAATGTGATTGCGCTTTTAAATCCGGTGCTTCTGCATATCATTGTGCGGGCTGATTCAGATATCTCGACCTTGCGTGATCTTGCCGGGCGACGCTTGGCCCTTGGCGGGGAAGGGTCAAATCGCCAGCGGTTGGTGCGCAAATTGCTGCGCGTTGTCGGGCTGGAAAAAGGTGACTATATTGAACAAAATATCATGGCTGGCACCGCGCTGGATGCGCTGGAAGCCGGGACACTTGACGCCGTATTTGAACTCGGAAGCCCGCCCGTGCCTGCTATTCAAACACTCGCATCACGAATTGACCTCAAGCTAATCCCCCTTGATCAACTGACTTTACGCACCATGCAGTCCCTCTATCCCTATATGAAACCACTTGAAATTGAAGCAGAAAACTATAACAAGCCCAAAATCCCGACGCTTGGGATCGATACAGTCTGGGTGGTTGAAAACTCTGTTTCGGAACGGTTGGCCTATGACCTTGCCCGCTCGCTCTGGCAGGGGCAGGCCCGCACCATCTATCAGCAGACCAACCCAATGGCTCCATTGCCCGACCCGCTGGCTATCGAAGAAATGACAATCCTGCCCGTGCATCCCGGCGCAACCCGCTATTATCGCCGGGAAAAACTGCGGCTTCAACAATAAACAGGCTAAGCTAATTCTCTGATGAGTGATAAAGAAATCCACCTGCCGCCCGATGCTCTAAAGCCCGCAGAACCCGACTTCTCGCTGGAAGGAAAGACGCTGGTGGCAGCCCCCGGCGTCAAGGAACAACGCTATAAACAGGCCTTGCTGATTGTCTATGAACATAAAGACGAAGGCACAAAAGGGTTTATTGTCAATCGCCTCCATGACCGGATGAATTATCCCGAATTGGCAAAACAGCTTAATATTGAATGTTCAAACCCGCCTGATGTACCTGTATTTGTTGGCGGAAATGCCGATACCACCAGAGGCTTTGTCCTGCATTCTGCGGATCGGCGTTATCGGACCAGCACGCTGGTTGCGCCCGGCCTTTATCTGAGTGCAACCATTGACCCCTTGACTGAAATTGCCAATAATCATGGTCCGCGTGATCGCCTGGTGCTTCTGGGCCATATGATCTGGGCCGATGGTCAGCTTGTCGAGGAAATGCGCCAGGGGGTCTGGATTGAAGCACCGCATGACCCGGCCTTGATCCTGAACCAGCGTATTGACACAAAATGGACTCAGGCACTCACGGCTGCCGGGATAAAACCCGGCTATTTAAGTGCTGATATCGGGCTTGGGTAAGAAATAGCTCATGGCGCAATCCACCGGAAAAACCAGTTCTAATCCAGTCAGGGGGATGCAGGACCATCTGGCGGATATGCGCCGGTCCTATCGAGTTGTGACTGAAACGGCGCGCAAGACCGTGCTGACCTATGGCTATGAAGAAATATCAACGCCAATCCTGGAGCGTGTTGATCTGTTTGCCCGGTCTCTTGGCGAAACATCAGACGTTGTGTCCAAGGAAATGTATGCATTTACCGATAAAAGTGGTGAAAATATCTGCCTGCGGCCTGAAAATACCGCCGGTGTGATGCGGGCTCTTTACGCCGGGAATGTCTTGCAAGGAAACGCCTTGACGCGGGCATTTTACCACGGCCCGATGTTCCGCTATGAACGCCCGCAAAAAGGCCGCCTGCGCCAATTCCACCAGATCGGGGTGGAGCTGGTTGGCGGTTCAACGCTTGTTCAGGCAGATATTGAAGTCATCGCCTGCGGTTTTGCTGTTTTGGAAGCTTTGGGCTTGGCGGACCGCGTTCAACTGGAATTGAATACCCTTGGCAATGCACAAAGCCGCGCAGCCTATCGTATCGCGCTGGTTGAGTATTTTTCAGGCCACCGCGCTGACCTTTCAGATGAGTCACAAACCCGCCTTGCGCATAATCCCTTGCGTATTCTTGATTCAAAGGATGCTGGCGACCGTAAACTTCTGGAGGCTGCCCCTGTCTTTTCAGATTATCTGGATGCAGAATCAGTGGAGTTTTTCGATGCGCTTTGCGCTGGTCTTCAAGCGTTAAACCTTGATTTTCAGCTTAACACGCGGCTGGTGCGCGGGCTTGATTATTATTGCCACACGGCCTTTGAGTTTACGACCGAGGATCTTGGCGCACAAAGTGCTGTCCTGGCTGGCGGGCGATATGATGGTCTGGCTGAGCAGCTTGGATTGCCCGCCACCGCAGGTATTGGCTGGGCTGCCGGGGTTGAGCGTTTGGCGATGATGATGGCTGATCCCGCGCAAACCGAGCGTCCGGTTGCCCTGATTATCCTTGCTGACGGTGAAAATTCTTCAGCAATTGAGGCTTATGGGCAAAGAATGGCCATGGTGCTTCGGTGCTCTGGCATACGGGTGGAGGGGCTCTATCAAGGAAATCTCGGCAAACGGTTGCGTCAGGCAACACGCATCAATGCGCGTGCAGCCCTGATTATCGGGGAAGAGGAAATGAAAGAGCAAATGGCGCAGATACGCTGGCTTGATAAAAGCCAGCAGGAATCAATAAATCACAGCAAACTGGTTGAGGCTCTTCGCCTGAGTTGAGAAACAAACGGGCTAAGCGCCTGTTTTGCGATTAAGTTTCCTGATTTGTCTGTTCGTCATTTTCCGGGCCAAGGTTGGCGTCGGTTTCCTCTTGTGCGGTTTCAGGTCCAGCAAGCATGGCATCAGTTAGCTGACCAGAGCTTTCACGGATTTTGTTCTCAAGCCAGGTTGCTTTATCGGTATTTTCTTTAAGAAAGCGGCGCACATTCTCCCGGCCCTGGCCAACGCGTTCCCCGTTCATGGAGAACCAGGCCCCGGATTTTTCAACCAGCCCGGCACTGAGGCCAAGATCAATCAGCTCCCCGGTTTTGGAGATGCCTTCCCCGTAAAGCACTTCAAAATCAACCACCCGGAACGGGGGCGCGACCTTGTTCTTGACGACTTTCACCCGGGTTTTATTGCCAATCACATCTTCCTTGTCTTTTACAGAGCCGATCCGCCGGATATCGAGCCGCACAGAGGCGTAGAATTTCAGCGCATTGCCCCCGGTGGTGGTTTCGGGGCTTCCAAACATCACGCCGATTTTCATCCGGATCTGATTGATAAAAATCACCATGCAATTTGTGCGTTTGATCGAGCCGGTGAGTTTGCGCAGGGCCTGGCTCATCAAGCGGGCATGAAGGCCAACATGCGCATCGCCCATCAATCCTTCAAGCTCGGCCTTGGGAACCAGCGCGGCGACAGAATCAATCACCAGCACATCAATCGCGCCTGAACGGACCAGCGTATCGGCAATTTCAAGGGCCTGTTCGCCAGTGTCTGGCTGGGAGATCAAAAGTTCATCAAGATCAACGCCAAGTTTTTTGGCATAGGCCGGGTCAAGGGCATGTTCTGCATCAAGAAAAGCGCAGGCGCCCCCGGATTTTTGGGCTTCCGCAACAACCTGTAAAGCCAGTGTGGTTTTCCCGGATCCTTCGGGGCCGAAAATTTCAATGACTCGCCCTTTAGGAAGGCCGCCGATGCCCAGTGCAACATCCAGCCCCAGCGAGCCGGTTGATATCGCTTCAATATCCAGCTTTTCCTGCTGGCCCAGCCGCATGATTGACCCTTTGCCGAAGGAGCGTTCAATTTGGGTGAGGGCGGCATCCAGTGCCTTTTTCTTGTCCATTAGTCAGCCTTATATATCGTGTGCGGTGGATCAGGTTTTTGAAGAGGATTTTGCAGATTGACCAAGCTGCTTTTCCAATGCGGTGATATGGTCGTGCAGTTTTTTCTGTTCAGCGCGTAGCTCGGCAAGCTGTTCTTTCATGACCTCGACCTCTTCGCGCGGAACAACTGATAATTCGGCAAGCATACGGGTTAACCGGGCTTTAACAAGCTGATCAATCTCGCGGGTGATGGCTGCAGGGCCACCGGCTAACCCGCCTGCGAGGCGGGCTAAATCTTCAAAGAGCGGATTATCTGTCTGCATGGTTTTAAACGATCACTTTATGTTATATGGCAGCCAGGACCTCGGCAACATGGCCGGGAACTTTGACTTTGGGCCAGATGCGCTGAATAACCCCGTTGCCGTCAATCAGGAATGTTGTGCGCTCGATACCGAAGTATTTACGACCATACATTGATTTTTCCTTCCAGACTCCATAAGCCTGCACCATATCGCCTTCAAGATCACTGGCCAGACGAAAGGTCAGATCATGTTTGGCAATAAATTTGTCATGGCTTTGTGGTTTATCGCGCGAAATCCCGACGACAGCTGCCCCTTTGGCAGAAAATTGTGCAAGTTGATCACGAAAATCCTCAGCCTGGCGGGTGCAGCCCGATGTCATATCTTTGGGATAAAAATATAAAACAAGCGGATTTCCACGATAATCCTGAAGCCGGACAGCTTTGTCGCCATCACCGGGCAGATCAAAATCCGGGGCTTGATCGCCAACCTTTAAATCACTCATGGCCTTCACCTGCTTTCGTTAGACAGATTATTTTGTTGTGGCGACATAAACGCCATCCCAGTCATCAGGCGGTGGATTTTCCTGATAGTCAAGCAAGCGTTTTTTGTAAACCGCGTAAAACCCGTCCATCTCCCCACCAAGCTGGCCCTGACAGGTCTTTAAAGCCTCCAATGCGCCCTCCCAGTCCATTTGCCGGTAAGCCGCAAGCATTTTTTCATGGACAGGAACCAGATTTTGAAATTCTGGATCTGTGCGCATTTCTGCCGGTCCCGGGACGGTATAAATAGTCACGGCCTCTGTCTTGCCCTTGACGGCGATCTGGTCAAGCTCAAGCACCGGCATGGTTTCAGTGATTTCATCGGCAGTTTCGGGCCCAATGACAATCTTCACACCATAATCCTTGGACTGGCCTTCCAGACGGGCTGCCAGATTAACCGCATCCCCCAGAACCGAATAGTCAAAACGCTGATCAGACCCCATGTTGCCAACCACTACATCGCCGGTATTGATGCCAATACCAATGCGCAGGGGCAGGAATTGAATACCGGCCTCTTTGGCTTCTTCCTCGCGCTCGGCATTCAGGGCTTCAAGCGCGGTGAACATGGAAAGAGCGGCCTGACAGGCATGAAGCTCCTGCTCCGGGTCTTCAATCGGGGCATTCCAGAAAGCCATAATGCAATCGCCCATATATTTATCAATCGTGCCGCGCACGCTGAGGATTTCGTTGGTGAGCGGGGTTAGCAGGCGGTTGATCAGCTTGGTCAGGCCTTGCGGATCCGTTTTATATTGTTCTGAAATCGTTGTGAAGCCGCGCACGTCACAAAAGAGCAATGTCATCCGCCGGGTGTCGCCGCCAAGGCGTAACTGTTCGGGATGTTCCGCCAGTTGTTCGACCAGGTCCGGGGAAAGATACTGGGCAAAAGCGGTTCGCACTTGCCGTTTTTCCTGAGCATCGCGGGCATAGTTGGAAAAGGCGGTGACAGCAAAGATGGTCAGCACCAGCCCGCTGCCATATGTCACGTCCAGCAGCAGGCTTTGAGACACAAACAGATACCAGCTGGTTGCGACCAGGCTGCCGATGCCGATGCTCAAGAATAAAAGGGTTAACATTGGGCCAACCCGTGGAATAAAGAAGATCAGCAAGACCCCGATAAAGGAGGATATCAAAATCTCGAGCGTTATCATATAGAAGGGATAGCTCAGGTAATCCTCGGCCAGAATATTTTCAATAACATTGGCGTGGACTTCAACCCCGGGCAGACGTGGGGCAATCGGGGTTGCCCGAATATCGACCAGCCCGACCGCAGAGGTGCCAAGCAGACCCATTGTGCCGCGCAATCGTTCGGGAGGCACGCGTTTATTCAGAATATCGGCGGCCGAGACATAGAGCCGTCCGTCATTATTTCTTGTATTTGGCGCATCAGGGGAAGCGAAATACACCCAGATTCGACCATGACCATCGACTGGAATCGGGCGATTGCCCTGCGGGGTTTGCAAACCGACGGTCTGCAACCCGCCTTGATTGACAATCGTGAAAATACTGTTGGCGCGTAAGGCCACGCGCAAGGTTTCAATCGACAAGGTCGGCTTGATCACACCTTCAACCGACATCACCAT
The DNA here is from genome assembly GCA_965229605.1 of Alphaproteobacteria bacterium. Lineage (GTDB taxonomy): Bacteria > Pseudomonadota > Alphaproteobacteria > CBDDJK01 > CBDDJK01. The sequence goes on from OZ245892.1 coordinate 992,915, forward strand.
CGGAACCCGGCGCACCACCCCGTCAACTTCTTCTTCAATCGAAAAAAGTCCAATGCCAGCAGCGACTTCTTCCAGTTCTTCAAGATTATGGACCAGGGTCGCCTGTTCAAAAATATACTGCGTCGGGTCCGGATTCTTGACGCCTTTTGCGCCCAGCACCCCTTGCACAGAGGTAAATTTCGCCGCATCCGGCAGCTGGTCAATCGGCTGCTCTTTGCGACCAGCCTGCCCCATCACGGTCGGAAAATTCTCCATAGCTTCTGCCAGATAGGCCTCATTTGTCTGTAACTCCCGCAGCCTGTCTGCCAGCAACGGTTGTGTGTCTTCAATATCATCCGCAAGAAAAACAGGACTCGTCCGGTCAACTTCAGGGAACACGGAGTCAAAGCCGATGGTGGTCATCTGATACTCACGCATACTGTCAAGCAAATCTGCAAGTACCCGGCGCGACCAGGGCCATTGCCCAAGCTCGGCCAGACTCTTCTCATCAATATCAACAATCGTCACCTGGCTGGGCTCTTGCGGGGTGCGCGGAAGCATCTGATTATAGGCATCAAATGTCCGCAAACGGATGGTCTCAACCCACCAAGGGTCCATATAACGGACAAAAAGCCCCAGCGACAGAATCAGCAGAGCCAGAATGGTCCCGCGCGAATCTTTCAGTTTTGCCCACCATCTTTCAAGCAGCGTTCCTTTCGCTGCATTATCAGAAGCAGACTCTTGTTCATTATTGTCTTGTGTGGCGGCTGATGATGCTGATTCACTCATTTTATAGGCTCTCTATTCACATAAACATATTATCTGTTTCATTCTGCCCACCCTATATCTGTTTTATTCAAAATCAGTAAAAAGAAAAGTCTTTAAATTGCATAAGGTCGAATTGCTCCGGACGCCATGATGTCTATGAAAGGACCGTTATAGGCGCGAATATAGCCGCGTGCTTCAATTTTTCTCCCCGGAAGGTCGGTTTCTATATTTTGTATATCTGGAAAAAGTGGCAGGCTTTTAAGGCCTCTGGCAAGTCCTAAAGAGACATCCTTGCGCCATTCTGCGCCAAAATTGACATAGGTCTGACTTTTTGCCTTCCGTGCAGCTGTGACTGTTCCGTAGATAATGCCAAATCCCTGATAGCTGCGGATTGTTTCAGGTTGATCTGCTGCAAAGCGCGGGAAGGGGAGTTTAGACAAGTTCCAGAGTCCACGCCCGGCTTTGCGTGCGCTGTCTTCGGCTTTGTATAGACCGCGTAGAATATCGGGGTCTGCGCCAGGATAGGGCCAAACGACAAGCCAGCCGCTTGCGACCAGGTTTGGCAGAAGGTCTTTCCCGGATATATCCAGAAGCTGTGAGAATGCATAGCGTTTATGGCGATCAACCGGGGTATCTGCCATTGCCGTTATCTGGCGGTCCATTATCTGTGTAGAGATAAATTCTCTGGCTTTGCGGTGAATATCTGGCTGATCGGGGAGGATCAGTTCAGGGCCTGCAACCGGAGCCAGAGTCGCTGTGATTCCGTTGTCGGTTTTAAATTCTGTTGAGGAGGCGAGCGCGCGAACCTTGAAAGCATCTATTGCCTGTGAGGGATCAGCCGCATGGCTTTTTTGACACAAGGACAAGAAGCCCATGCCCGCACCTGCCAGTCGAAGAAGAGATCGACGTGTCAGCATAACGCTGTCAGTATAACGTTAGAGTGAAATTTATTCAGGCCGGGTGAGCCAGTCTGCCACCGGCATATATTGCTCCGGTGCCAGCAAAGGCGGCGGGTGCCCACAGCCGGGGAAGGTGATAATTTCAGCACCCGGACCTTTACCTGGGCCGCTCTCCGTCATTCTTTGGGCGGTTTCTGTGCTCAGCAAGTCTGATTCTTCCCCGCGCAAAATAAGGTTTTCAGAGCGGACCTGCTGCCACACCGGCCAGAGGTCAACATCCATGACCGCCATTTGTTTGAAGTTTTCAGCTATTCCGACATCATAATTGCATTGATAGCCGCCATCGCTGGCTTCTTTCAGGCTGATTCGGGCAATAAAGTCCCAGTCGGAGTCGGACAGATTGCCGAACGTCTGATAGACTTCCTGAATATGAGTTGCGGCGGTTGTCCAGTCCTGAAAGTGCCAGGGACGGCTTACATAGTCGCGGATTCGGTGCAGGGCGAGGACGGGGAGGAAGGGGCCGATATCATTGATGACCATGCGGCGAATAGGCGGATGAGAGGCTGAAGCGGCCAGGTTCATGCCAATAAGCCCGCCCATCGAGGTGCCAACCCAGTCAACTTGTCCGTCAACGCCGGCATGGGCAAGCACTGTCATGCAGTCTGCCATATATTGTGGAACATGGTAATGGGCGGGATCGCTTAGCCAGTCGGATTTGCCGCGCCCGACCATATCAATGCAGATCACCCGGCAGCCGCGCCTGGTCAGTTCAGCTGCCAGCCGGTTGAAATCCAGAGCATTTCGGGTCAGGCCATGGACGCAAACAATAGTTTGCTGCGCCGAAGCAGGCCCCCAGTCATAATAGGCGATTTTGTGAATTCCGGCGAGACTGCTGGCAAGGACGAATTTAGGGGCTGGCGCAAGGTCTTTTGTCATATTCGAGTATCTGTTTGCGATTGAATCTTTAAAAAGTTGAAATGAGTGTTTATATATTAGATGAACATCTACACATCAGCACAGGGTTATTTCTATGGCAAAAATAAGTATGAGGCAACTTCTGGATCACGCTGCCGAGCATGATTACGGCGTTCCTGCTTTTAACATCAATAATATGGAGCAAGGCCTTGCTATTCTGGAGGCTGCGTCCAAGCTGGATGCGCCGGTGATTATACAGGCGTCGAGGGGAGCGCGGGCTTATGCGCATGATGAGATGCTTTCAAAGATGATGGAGGCTTTGTGCGAGATTTACCCGGATATTCCTATTTGTGTTCATCAGGATCATGGCAATAATGCGACGACTTGTTTGAGTGCGATTCGCCAGGGTTTTACGTCTGTGATGATGGACGGTTCGCTGGAGGACGATGGCAAAACGCCTGCCAGCTATGAATATAATGTCAAGGTGACGGCGCAGGTGTCGGAGATGGCGCATATGATCGGGGCTTCGGTTGAAGGAGAGCTTGGGGTGCTGGGATCGCTTGAAACGGGCATGGGTGATCAGGAAGATGGCCATGGCGCAGAAGGGAGTCTGTCACAAGATCAGCTGTTAACTGACCCGGATCAGGCGGTTGATTTTGTGAAGAAAACCAGGGTTGATGCCTTGGCGATTGCTATGGGGACAAGCCACGGGGCCTATAAATTCACCCGCAAGCCGGATGGCGATATTCTGGCGATGCATGTGGTTGAAGAAATTCATAAACGTCTGCCAGATACGCATCTGGTTATGCACGGGTCTTCGTCGGTTCCGCAGGATTTGCAGGATGTGATCAATAAATACGGAGGTGAAATGCCGCAAACTTTCGGGGTGCCGGTTGAAGAGATTGTCCGGGGTATCAAGCACGGGGTGCGCAAGGTCAATATAGACACCGACTGCCGAATGGCGATCACGGGGGCCATCCGCAAGGTTTTGACCGAAAACAAAGCCGAGTTCGACCCGCGCAAATATCTGAAACCTGCCAGAGACGCCATGCGCGAGGTCTGCATAAAAAGATTTGAGGCCTTTGGAACTGCGGGGCAAGCCGGGAAAATCAAGCCGATTCCTTTGCGTGATATGGCCCCGCGTTATGCCAGCGGGTCGCTTGATCCGAAAATCCTGTAGGTTTATCGTTTGGGTAAAGTCGCACATATGTAAATCAGTCACACTAACCATGGGGAGGAGAAAATGAGTGTTGCACAGATTCTTCAGGGCAAAGAGGGCGCCGTCATTACGATTACCCCGTCTGCACCCTTGATTGAAGCGGTTACATTACTGGCGCAAAAGCGGATTGGGGCCGTGGTTGTTGTGGATGAGAGCGAGTCACTCTGCGGGGTATTGTCAGAGCGCGATATCATCAAGGCCATGGCAGCAGAAGGGCGTACCTGTCTTGATCATTCTGTGCAGGCCTATATGACCAAAACCGTTGAAACCTGCGTGCCTGATGAAGATGTCAATATGATCATGCGCCGGATGACCGAAGGCCGTTTTCGCCATATGCCTGTGCTTGAAGAGGGCAAACTTGTCGGGATGATCTCAATCGGTGATGTGGTTAAAAACCGCATTTCTATTCTGGAGACAGAAACATCGGCGATGCGTGATTATATTATGATGGCCTGATGTCTCAGCCGATAGATTTTCCGTTTTCAAGCGAACCGGTCCAGCTACCCTCCTATATTGGGCGCAATCCGGTTGGCGGGCTGGATTATCTTCGCCAGGAACGGGCTTTATTGCCAACCAGTTTTTCTTCAGGAAAAGGCGAGCTTGTGCTGCGTTATGTGCCAGATCGCTATATCCTGAAGCCGGGCACATTTGAAGCGATCCTGCATGAAACCGCCGCGCAGATGGATGAAGCCAGCGCGCATGACCCGCAGATTCAACTGACCTGGCAAGTCATGCACCGGTTGAATGATGACCTGATTGCGCGCTGGATTCAGGTGCTCTTGCGTGTGCCGGTTGCCTCAGCTTCCTCCGAAGAGAAGAAGGATATCGCGGTTTTATTTGAAGACCGGCAGCCAAGATGGAAAAATCCGGCTCTACTGGCCAATCTGAACGGGTTTTAAATCTTCTTTATCTCTAATCCGTGACTTTAACGGAAACGCGGCTGTCGCGGAATTGGGCTTCCAGAATCATATCGCTATCCAGTTTATTTCCGTCACTGACCAGCTTGCCATTCATATCGCGCATCAGCACATAGCCCCGATTCAGGACTGCCCGATGGGAATTGGCCTCCAGCCGTTCACTTTGCGATTCCAGACGCCGATTCTGGTCGGATAACAGACGATTGATGCCGGTATGGGCCTGGCGGGCCAGTTCATTTAACCGTTTCTTGCCCGTCACTGCAAGATGGGCTGGCGGAGTCAGCCGCTCGCTGGCCCCCTGAAGCCGGGCCGCGCGATATTTCAATATCCCCTGACCGCCCGTCAATAACCGTTCCACGCGCTCATCAAATCGCTGGGCAGCCGCCTCGCACAGGGTGCTTGGATGAGGAAGGGCGCGTTGCCACCCGGCCAGACGCTCCTGCCCGTGACGATGATGCGATTGCGCCGCCCGCTGCATCCGCAAGGCAAGCTCGTTCACATGCGCGACAAGATCGCTTTTAACCGGCGTCGCCATTTCCGCCGCTGCCGTCGGGGTCGGGGCCCGGCGGTCTGCGGCATAATCAACCAACGTCCAGTCAGTTTCATGCCCGATGGCACTGATCACCGGAATGCTGGAGGCCGCAACCGCCCGCACCAGCTCGGCATCGTTGAAAGCCATCAAGTCTTCCATCGAGCCGCCACCACGCGCGATAATCAATAAATCAGGCCGCACCGGATTATTCTGTGGTGAATCCCCAGAGGGGGAAGCAAGCGGCAGGATATTAAACCCCTGTATGGCTTTGATAATTTCGGATGCCGCCTGTTCGCCTTGCACCGGCACCGGCCAGATCAGAACAGGCCGGGGAAAACGCGCCGCCAGACGATGCAGGATATCGCGGATAACTGCCCCGCTTGGCGAAGTGACGACTCCAATAACCTGCGGCAGCAAGGGCAGGGGCTTTTTTCGCGCCTCATCAAACAAACCTTCTTTCGACAGAAGCAAACGCCGCTCTTCAAGCATTTTTAACAAAGCCCCGGCCCCGGCAAGCTCCATTTGCTCAACCACCAGCTGATATTGCGAACGATCCGCATAGGTCGTAATCCGTCCGGTCACAATGACCTCCAGACCGGCTTCCGGCTTGACTTTCAGCCGGTTGACTGTCCCACGCCAGCAAACCGCTTCCAGCTTGGCATTGTCATCCTTTAACGTCATATAGCAATGGCCAGAGCCAGGAATTTTGACCGTCGTCAGTTCCCCGCGCACCCGCACATGATCAAAAGCCCCCTCAACCAGCCGCTTGAGAGCAGCCGATAATTCACGCACCGAAAAAGCCTGGTCATTCTTTTCACCTTCAACATTCGGTGGCGAAGAAGGCCGGGGCGCAAAAAGCGGAAGATCGTCGTCCGGGGTCATAGTCGCTCTTTATAAATCTTTAGGGTTTCCCGCGTTTGTTTTTTACTGGCTGGCTTGTAAAGCGGCAGGAACACCTGAAAGCGGGTGCGGTCAGGCTGCGTATCAACATCAATATAACCGCCATGATCATAGATGATCCGGGCACTCAAAGCCAGCCCGATGCCCCGTTGCCCAAGTTTCTTTGCCAGCAGGTTTCCTGACTTCTTGTCAGGGGCGGCCCCCATGTCAAACGGCGTGAAAAGTCTTGGAATCAAAGACCAGTCAATGCCCGGACCATTATCTTCAACCGTTACCATAATCGGCAAGGCAGCATGACCGCTGTCAACATCCAGGGCCTGCCGCATCCCGCTGGCGTAAGAGGTGATTAAACGGATTTCCCCCTTTACGGTTTGCGCAGATTCAAGGGCTTCTGCTGCATTCTTGATTAAATTGATAAAAACCTGAACCAGCCGGTCAAAATCCCCCTGCACATCGGGAAGTGAGGGGTCATAAAGCCGTTTAATCGGGATGCCACTGGCAAAGCCTTTTTCAGCAACGGCTTGCGCCCGGTCAATGATTTCGTGAATATTCACCGGGGTTGAGGGCGAAGGCATGGTCGCCCCGATGGTTTCAACCTGATCAATCAGGCGGGCAATACGGTCAGATTCATCAACGATCAAATCGCTCAGATCATTATTCTCGGGCGTCAGGGAAGGCGCAAGGAATTGCGCGGCCCCGCGAATCCCGGACAGGGCATTTTTAATTTCATGGGTTAAAAGGGCAGATAAATATTCAATTTGCTGTAATTGATCGCGTCGATGCGCAATGGCTTCAAGCAGTCCATCGGTGTGTTGCGGGTAAATAAACAGCACAAGATGCGCATTTTCTTCTGCCTCATTCTTTGATGACTGATCCAGTAAAGGACGTGCGGCGGCATGGATCACATTGTTAGACCGCGCAGAGGAGAGGTGATGCCCACCGACGTGATTTTTTTGCGCTGTCCCTGATAAAAGAATATCGCGCGCCCAGACCAGTGATTGCCGTTGGCGGGCGGCATCCGGCAGATTGGCAATTTCAGGCGGCACATATTTTGTCCAGTCACTGGAGTGCATCGCGCGTTTGATGCTGATTTGTAAAAAATTTTCACCTGCCAGATTTAAATAAAGCAGCCGGTTTTCCTCATCCAGGACAAGAGCCGGGGTGGGCAGTGATTCCAGAATCGTCAGGTAAAAATCTTGTGTGTTCATAAAAGATTTAAATGTAAATTATTCAGGATATTAAAAGTATTTGTTGAACCATTTTCACGCCAGGATAGGCCAGGGTGAAAATCAAAAATAGCAACAGGCCATAGCCCGCAGTTGTGCGTCCGCTGACCCCGCGCCAGATTGACAGGCCAAGCAGAATGAGGACCAGGGCCAGACCGATCAGACTCAACAGGCTTTTATGATCCAGGGCAAAAAGCACCCCTTCGTGCTGCCAACGCAGACTGGTCCCGGCGGCGACGGCACAGGTCAGCACAAGAGCGGCCAGTTTCAGCAAGCGATCTTGCAGAATAAGGGCTGTTTCAAGGGTTGGCAGGTCAAAAAAGCCTGAATTTAAAGGATTCTGCGTCACCCGGTTTAATTTCCAACGCCTGATCATTGCAGCAAGGGCAGCCAGCGCACTGAGTGCGATCAATCCGTAACCCGTCACAGACAGAAGAATATGAACGATTAGCCATTTGCTTAAAGGCCCTGAAACCGGCGGAGTGGGCGATTCCAGCCAGCTAAAGACCAGCCCGGCTCCCCCCAGCAACAAGGCGTAGGGGATAAAAAGGGAAAATAGGCCCGGTTGTGGTCGCCATATCATCTGGCACCCGGCCAGCAGAATAGCCTGCACCGTAATCGCGCTCATCAGCGTGGTTGCCAGTGCAGGCTGCCATCCATGCTGTATAAGGGAAAGGCACAGATAAACACCAGCCAAAAGGCTGGCTGCGATCAGGCCAGCTGTTTCGTTTTTGCGGAACAGGGCAGGGATGATGGCATAAACCGCCAAGCAGGTCATAAAGAGTATAAATGCAAAAACCGGCAGGTTGGAATACATTTTACCCGGCCCTGGTCACTTTATCGCGCGTAGGATAAATGGCTGAGCAACCGCCGCTCCAGATAGCGGAAAATCAGGACCAGCAATCCGGTCAGGAGGGCATAAAGCACCCCGGCGGTCAAAAGCCCTTCCAGCGTCAGATAATAGCGGCCATTCAGCCACCGTCCGGCTCCCAGCAGGTCCATCATCTGGACGGTGCTGACCAGGGCTGTCCCGTGCAGGGTAAAAATGGTTTCGTTTGAATAGGCTGGAAGGGCGCGCCGGAAGGCACTGGGCAGGATGACCAGTCGTATGACCAGAAACTCACGCAGGCCAAAGGCTTTTGCGGCTTCGATTTCGCCTTTTGGTGTGGCCATGATTGCGCCGCGCAAGATTTCTGCGGTATAGGCCCCGGTATTGAGGGACAAGGCCAGCAAGGCGCACCAATAGGGTTCACGCAGCAGCGGCCAGAGGAAAGACTCGCGGATCAATTCGAATTGACCAAAGCCGTAATAGATCAGATAGAGCTGGATCAGCAGGGGTGTTCCGCGAAAGACATAAATATAGCCGCGTATGAGTTTATGTCCGGGTGTTTGGTAGGCGAGGGCCAGAGCAGACCCGATAGCGATCACCAGTCCGACAAGCAGTGTGACGATGGTTATATGGATGGTTGTCCAGAGTCCAAGGGCAAAGACGTCCCAATGTTTGAGGATAAGGTCGGCGGAGAAACTCATCCTCGGTCTCCTGCAAGCTGATAGCGGTTTTCCAGCCAGTTGAGCACTTTTTCTGACAGATAGGTGATTGCCAGATAGGTCAGGAAGACGACGAAGATAAAGGTGAAGGGTTGATGTGTTGCTTTTCCTGCGACGTTTGCGGCCCAGACCATATCCTGGAGCTGGATGAGCGAGACCAGCGAGGTTGCTTTGACGAGCACCAGCCAGTTATTGCCGAGGCCGGGCAGGGCGTGTCGCATAAGCTGGGGCCAGATGATGAGGGAGAATCGCTGCAGTGGCGAGAGCGCAAGAGCGGTTCCGGCTTCGAACTGTCCTTTGGGGATGGCGAGCCAGGCTCCGCGAAAGGTTTCGGTCATATAGGCACCATAGATAAAGCCGATCACCAGGACTCCGGCGAGGAACGGGGGGATATTGATGGGGTCGAATCCAAGCGATTCGAGTCCGGCATTGATCATGATCTGTCCGCCATAGACCAGAAAGAGCATAAGCACGAGTTCGGGGATTCCGCGAATAAGGGTGGTATAGGCGCGTGCGATTGTCTGTGCGGTTCGGTTCGGGCTGAGTTTGGCGAGGGCGCCGATCAGGCCAAGTCCGATGGCGAGGATCAGCGACAACAGGGCGACCGAGACCGTCAGCCCCAATCCTGACAGCAAGAGCGGAAAACGTATAATAACAGCATCCATTGGGTTCTATTCCTGTTATCTCAAAGCTTTAAAGCAGCAGTGTCGAAGCCTGAGCCAGCCCCAGCATGATATAGACTCCGCGTGTCCAGGCGGGTCGCTTCATCAGCAGTCGATGTAGCATAATGCCAGAGACCACCCAAATCAAACAGCCAAAATTGGTGATCGAGAAAAGAATGGCCCCGCTGAGCGGTGTGATATGATAGGCTGCCAGACTGGCGGTAATCATCATCCAGGCCTTGGGATTGACCCATTGAAAAGCGGCGGCCTGAATAAAAAGCCAGGGCTTGCCAACTTCTTTGTCGGTATCGAGTGCAATCGGCGCGGTTGCAATTTTCCAGGACAGATAAAGGATAAGCCCGATTGAAAAATAGCGCAAAATCGTCAAGACTTCGGGATTGAGCAATTTGATGACCTGACCGATGGCGAGGAACATCAGCGAAAAGCCTGAAATCACGCCCAGATAATGGGGCAGGGTGCGCCGCAGGCCAAAGCGCAATCCTGATGTCATCAGCAGCGTATTATTGGGCCCCGGCGTTAAGGACGCCACCGCCGCAAAGACCCAGAATCCCTGCCAGTCACCAACAAATATCCATTCATTAAGGAAAGAAAACATACCAGTCCCAAAGCCTTTAATCTGTCTCCAAGATCATTTTATTTATCTGGCTCAAGATCATTTTGCTTGTTTGGCTCAAGGCTGTCTTGAGCCTGTTCGATGGTCTTTTCAAGCAGTGTCATAAAGCTGCGCCGGTTTTTGCCTGCCGGGATTGGCTCTAACAGCCGGATCGTGATTTCACCGCTGGTGAAAGGGCCGGTAGAGCGCGGCATATAGGTCCCGCTGTTCAAGGCAATGGGGAGCACCGGACAGTTCTTCACCCCGTAAAGCCCGGCAACTCCCGGAAGATAGGGGGCGGCTTTTCCGGTGCGCACTCGTGTGCCTTGCGGATAGATTACGACTGGATCATTGCGCTCCAGAGCCACCTGTGCGGCCTGTTGCATCTTGCGCAAAGCCTTGCTGCCGCTTGCCCGGTCAATGGCAATATTCCCGGCCCGCCACAGATACCAGCCAAACAGCGGAATCGCCATCAATTCCTTTTTCAGGATAAAAACCGCATTGGGAAAAATCACATTAAAGGCCAGGGTTTCAAAGATTGATTGATGTTTGGAGGCAATGATAAAAGGCCCTTCCGGGATGGTGCCTTCAACCCGATAGGAAATCCCCAGCGTTTTTCTGATAATCAGCAAGCAAGCCCGGCACCAGAAACGATAAAAACCCATGGCATAAGCGCGGGGCAGCAGCAGGGTTGGCAAAAAGACAATCGCCAGACTCCAAGTCATGCCGTGCAAAAGACACAGGCCAAACAGGCTTTGGATAAAAGAAACAGGCACGGTTATTCTCTATTCTATAATAGGCAAAAGCCTATCCCATATAGGTAAAAACCTATCTAATTATAGGTAAAAACCTATTCTATACGCGGTAAAAGCCTGTCGTTACCAGCTTAAAATACGCTCAAATTGAAACCGGACCCGGGCAACAAGATATTTGCTATATTCTCCGGCAAGAAAAAACACCGGACCGATATCCTGATACCATTGTGCCTGATTGGTCCAGGCCGGATAAACCGGCCAGACATCCACCTCAAGACCTGGCGCGGCGCGCTCAAGCTCCAAAAGGCTGCGCGGAACATGATAGGCTGCGGTGATCATTAAAATAGCCGGATAGCCATTCGCCTGCGCCCAGTCGGCAATCTCTTTGGCATTGCCAACAGTATTGGTGGCTGTATGACCCAACTCAATCCGCTCAAAAATAAGCTGCGGATCATGATCATAAATCGCCAGCAATTCCCGGACATCTGCGGCCTGGTAAACCCCTGAAATAAAAAGCTGCTTTGCCCAGCCTCGCGATAAAGCCTTCAAGCCTTCTTCAATACGCAAACTTCCCCCCGTCAAGACGGCAACCCCTTCATAGGTATAATCTGGCCGCTCTTGCACAGGCGGGGCCGGGATAAGCCGCAGCATAAACCAGGCAAAGCCCACACCCCATAAAATCAGCCCGCCAATGATGAGGATAAAGAGCGCGCGGATAAACAAACCAGAACGGGTCTGGCGTGCACGTGTGTAAAGCGGGGATGTCATCTGATTTCGTGAAGAAAAGGCAGGTCGGCCCCTTGCCGTTTGCAGGTCAGGGCGGCAGCCTCTCTGGCAAAGGTCAGGGTATGGTGCAGCCGGTCAGAAGATAAAAGATCAAGATCAGGCGGGGTTTGCGGGTCACCAAATAAAGCAGCCAGTAAAGCCGCCTGAAAGGAATCCCCGGCACCAACCGTATCCACAACCTCAATTTTTTCAGGTTCCAAAACAGCAGAAGCCCCATTTCCTGCCCAGGCCTTGATCGGCTGTGCGCTATCGGTGACCACAACCAGTTTAACCCCGGACCCGATCATCCCCGCAGCAAAGTCCTCGCTTTTTTGATCAGGATAGAGAATATTCAAATCCTCGGCACTTATTTTAATCAGGGATGTTTGGCCGGAAAGTTGCTCGACCCGTGTCCGCCAGCGAGTGATATCCGGCTCAACCGACGCCCGAATATTTGGATCAAGAGACAGGAATAAATCTTTGGATTTACTTGCTAATAAACAGTTTAAATCGCTCTGAAATGGTTCTGTAACAAGCGAATAAGAACCGGCGTGGATCGCCTGAATTGAAGAATAGAGGGCAGGGGAGGTCTCCACCTTTTCCAAAGATTTCTGGGGCTGGATTTCATAGAATGAATAGCTGGGGACATCTTTTCCACCAACCAGTGCCAAAGGCGTCGGGCTGGATGAATAGCACAGATAATCAAGGCAGATGCCTTCCTGCTCGAGAATGTCGTAAAGACGCTGGCCCAGGGTGTCGTGCGCAAGATACGTCGATAAGCCAACCGGCTGCCCCAATCGCGCCAGACCAATCGCCACATTAAAAGGCGACCCGCCTGCAACAGCCTTTAACGAAAGCCTGGGCGAGACTCTGGGGGGCGAGACTCTGGGGGACGAGACCTTGGGGGGCGAGACCTTAAGCGATATCTGGCCTGAAAGCCCGGATTCTTCATCCGCTTGACCCTCCCGACCCAGGAAAAGGTCAAACAAGGTTTCTCCACAAACCAGAATCATCCCTCTCACGCCCTCTTATAGCCTTTAAACCTGTGCAAATTGATCGTTTGACCTGTCCTATTATAGAAATCTGGTCGGGGCAACGGGATTATGCCACAGGCAAATCGGCTCTAAAATAACGCCAAATCAGATAAATCCGCTTTTCAGCCCATAAAGCGACATAATCAAGTTGACAATATGGTGCGTTTGCAGGATATGGCACTCACGCATCTTCCAAGCGATGTCCCCATCGTCTAGAGGCCTAGGACACCGGCCTTTCACGCCGGCAACACGGGTTCGAATCCCGTTGGGGACGCCATTTACCCCCTGCTATAGAATCAATGCTGCTTAAATAGCAGTTTTTCTGGTGATTCGCAAGGGCAATCGATTCGGGATAAATGGTCAGGCAGAAGATAATCTTTAAAGCACAATAAAAAAACCGCGCATCTAGGAAATGCGCGGCTTTTGAAATCCTTACTGTGAAGGACGGCGTCGATATGCCTCTTTTATAGACAGGATCGCTTTGTCCGTCAAACACTTTTCACAGATAAATTGCATGAATTTATCAATCGCACGAAAAGCAATGGCAGACCTGGTTAGCCAGAATCCCGGGAAGAGGCAAAAATGCTAATGCTCGGTACTACGGACAGTAAAGAAAACAATTCAATTCTTGCCCCGGCCAAACCGGGACGACCTGGCAAATATGATCCAGAAAAGGTCAAGCGGGCGACCCGGTGGGCCTATGATTGCTTGCCTAATGCCATTATCAACAGCCGCGCTTTCACTGATGCGGAGCTGCGGGTTCTGCATGTGATTGTCAATCGCATTCCTGCACAAGACGAAAATGGCGTAATTCAGCCGCTTGACCTTTCAGGTAAAGCGGGATCGAGGCAGGCCATGATATCGGATCGCAGCTGGTGGCCAGCTGTCCGCAAGCTGGAATCTGCAGGCCTGTTGACAATAGAGCGGGTGCGAAAGTCCTATCAGGCCTGCGAGATCAACCGTTATTTGCCAGGGCCGAACTTCCGGCCGCAAGCAGCTGGTCATCAACCAACCGATGATAGACGCCAGAGAACAGAAAAAGCGGGCTTCGTAAGGAAGCCACCACTTGTTCAAAAACCCACAAAATTGACGCAAAAAAATTTGCCAGACCCTGTGCAAAATATTTCACCTATGCAAATTACTGCACAGAGTCTTACAGATAATAACAATATATCTAAGATAATCTTACCTACAACGAAGTCTTTTACAGGTAGCAACGCTGAAAATTCGGATCATCCGGTCGAAGATCGGCAACCTGCTCCAAAGCCTGTGCCTTGTAGGGCGGACAAGCCGCCCAAAAATAGCATGGAGTTATCTGATCGCGTTGCCGCGCTGGAGGATATCCTGTCACCGCTTCGGCAAGCGGCACGAGAAGCCGCAACCATTCCCCAGGACGAAACCAGACCCTGGGCGTTACCCGATGAAGCAGAAGAAACGCCGGGGATCGCGACGCAAGCCCTTTGGTTCTGGGATATGTTGGCCCGGCTGGATCGAAAACTGGCCACAGAAATGTTTCATGGCCGATTCGGGATGGTCGATGGATTGTGGCAGATCAGCCGCGCATATTTGCCGACCTTGGCCAGAGAAAAATTCTTTGCCTCCTTTGAGCGTCATGGCCGAACGGCTGCACTGATGCTGCTGTCGGTGGCTTGGAAAACATACGCTGGCAGTGAAGACGGAGCCGAACAGATCCGCCGACCGGCGGCCTACTTTATCGGAGCTTTGAACAATTCTGGTGGCACCAGGCCGCTCTTGTCGATTAGTTATCAGGTTTACCGGGATCGCGACCGTAATAACCCGCTTGATTGCTACACGGACGGCCAGCTGAACCTAGCCCGGTTATGGGCAGAAAAACTGCCTGACAACCAGAAAAACCGGCTTTTTGAACGCTATCAACATGGCGAGAACAGCCGTGCGGCTTTTGCTCGGGACATCAATGATCCGGTCTGGATGGCGCGGGCTTACTATGCCGAATATGGCCGCTTTCGGGCTGTCGATGCGCTGATGACGACACAAAATCTTTCTTGAGTTTCATCCGTGCCGACCGGATGGATATTTCCTCTCTTCTGGCGAGTCGGCCGCCACATTATTGGAGAAAAATCATGTTTGGTATAAATCAAGTTACTCTGATCGGCCATCTTGGCAGTGATATGGAGCATAAAAATCTGAATGGCAGAGACGGAAAGGTTGCTAATTTGAGCGTGGCCACCGATGCCAGCTACAAAGATCGGGAAAAGGACGAATGGGTTAATCGGGCAGATTGGCACCGCGTTGTCACCTACCAAACAGGTCTGATCGACTATCTAGCAGGCAAGGCCACAAAGGGCAAGCCTGTCCTGGTTCAAGGCCAGCTTAAAACTCGATCCTATGAAGATTCATCAGGAAACACCAAGTGGACGACCGAGGTCCTGGTTGGCTCTCGCGGGACAATCCAGCTGCTTGAGAAGGCCCAGCAATCAGAAAACATGCCTGTTGACGAAACAGGTGATGTGGCTGATGAACCAGCTGATGACGATGTCGCTTTTTAAATCCGTTTGGGCGGGGCTTGTGTCAGGCTTCCTGTTTACAAGCCCTGCTGCCCTCCAAGCACAGGCTGTTCTCTCTGGTCAGGGACAAGCCCTGGACGGTGACAGCCTGATGCTTAAGGGGCAGAAAGTGCGGCTCTTTGGCATTGATGCGCCTGAATATGATCAAACCTGCAAAACCGCGTCTTCTGTCAGCTGGCCGTGCGGGAAAGCTGCGCATGAGGCCCTGGACAAACTGCTGCACCGGGGACCCGTCAGCTGCACCCTTATCCAGAAAGACAGATATGGCCGGTTTCTGGCAAGGTGCTGGATCACTGGTTCTGAAGGGCAAACAGACCTTGCAGCTACATTGGTCGCTCAGGGGCTTGCTCTGGCTTACCGCCGCTATTCGGCACGTTATCTGCCTTTTGAGTATCAGGCCCGGCTAACAGCGCAGGGTATCTGGCAAGGCACCTTCACCCATCCCGAAACCTGGCGGCGGATGAACCGTTGAGCTTCCGGCTTGTTTATTCTCCATCACGTTCTGTTCTCCCTCGAAGGATGAAGCCGGTGAATGCCCCCTTTCTTTTTGGCGCGATACATCTGGCGGCGACCGGTGCAACCCTGATCCCGCTTTGAACCAGCCGATCTTTGCCAATTTGCTCGAAGAAGAAACAGGCTTTCACCTGTTCTGGGGCCGAAGCTAACAATCAGGGCCGCCTTTCGGGGCGGCCCCATTCATACGCCAGAGAAAAAAACTGGCTTATTTGCCTTTAGACAAGAAGTCTAATCCGGCCAAATTGATCTTGCTTGTTCGTAAAACTTTGGCCATCCTCTAGGCTTTAGAGTGATAGATATGTTTTCACCCCGCCTACGATTCTCTATTGGTGTCAGTGTGATCTGGTCAACAATCGTCACAAGCAGTTGCCGGATAGGTTCAGTCATCTTGTCATCAAAAAATTGTTTTTCGAGTTTATGAACGGCCGCAAGCAAGGATAACGCAGTATCTTCATGCGTAAGAATTGAAATATTCTGCTTCTGAGAGCCTTTCAGTTTAACAAGCTGATTTTGATATATAATCACTTTTTCAGTGGCAGAATCAACGGATACGCCCCGGTCAATAGCCTCAACAAGCCTGTCAATTTTTTGTTCCAGTTGCTCAATCTTTTTACTTGCGGATTCTTGAGAGCGTAGCCGATCAGCAAAATAATCTGCGAAATCTCGATGCCAGTCAACATGAGAAGTAATCTCTCGTCTCAGACATGCGCTCAATGCAAACAAAACTTCCTGCTCTCTGGTGCCGCGTGCATTCGAACATTTCTTTAAATAGCGATTAGTTGAGCATAAATAGCGGTGATCATTGGCTATAGTTTTTCGACCATTGCAACGCCCACAAACGATTAGCCTGGTCAAGGGTCGAGCGCGTGTATGTTCTACTAAAGTTTCATAGTGCTTTAGTCGTTTTTTTCGTGGAATGGCTGAACGTAGCGGGCGGGAAACAATCCGATCTCGCGTAATTGACCACAAGTCATCATCTATAATTTGCAGTTCTGGAACGAAGTGACGCACCCATTCTGATTCCGGGTTGGACCGAAACCGGAGACGACCCGTTACCGGATTCCGGGCGGTGCTCATTTTGTTAAAAACAAGCCAGCCATGATAAATTTCATTATATAAAATGCCACGTTGACGCTTTTGAGAACAAAGCAAAGAAGAAAATGACCATTTCCGCCCAGAAGGACTTGGAATCTCATCGTTATTGAGACCGCGTACTATCGACTTTACGGCTTTGCCTTCAGAATATTCAGTATAAATTCGCCGAACGACTGCTGCTTGTTCATCATCGATTTCACGTAAACCATTTATTGGACGACCTCGGTCATCATATTTTCCGCGTATGACTCTATAGCCGTAAGCAAGTCCAGCTGGTACACGCCCTTCAGCTGCACGCGCAGAATGAGCGCGGCGTACTCGATCACGCATATTCTTGTTGGAGAGTTGGTTCATGGCTCCAATCACGCCGACATGAATAACACCGACTTCACCTTCATGATTGGTGAAGATCTTAACCATATGATACTCACAAAAGTCATAAAACTTAGCTGTATGCGAGGTGTTTCGTGATAAACGGTCAAGACCTTCAGCGATAACAAGGTCGAACAGTCCTATGCTAATTTGACCCATGAGCTCTTGTAAGCCTGAGCGATCATCCAATAATGTTTCGCCAGATATTTCTATATCAGAAAACGTCGAGAAACTGGTAATGCCAAACCGCTCTAAAGCTAGTTTTTTACACAGACGAATTTGATCATCAATGGATTTTGGGTTCTGTATATCGCTTGAGTAGCGTGCATAAATGGCGGTTCGAGGGAGTTGACTTACTTTCTTCATCTTTGTTCCTAAGATTAAAGGCATACAAAGTATGAATAAGAAAACAAATTTTATCAAGCTCAGCCGAAAATTAGCCTATTTCTATGACATTCTGCAATTATCTATAACTTTCTCTAATATTCTCCAATTCTCGAATGTTTTCTCTATCTTTCTCTAATCCTCTCCAACCTTCCCCTGGCGTATTGTTGGCAGGTTATAGTCGGTGGTCCCACCGACTGACCGCAACATCGTTGCGGCTGCCCTTATTCGCATGTTCCATGCTCAACGGAGAGTAAAAGAGTGTGCGTAAAATCGAAAGATGGCTAAACAGCCATACGCCAGTAGGACGGGCTGTAAAATAAATGAGGCAACCAGCTTACTGGTCAGGATTATTATTTTTTGCGCACCAGATTAGAAATGGTGTGATCTCAGCCATATCAGGTCTAAAATTTCTTGCATCACCGGTATTCCAGGAACGATCATGCTTATCCAAATTTCCATAGTTCTTAATTCTATTTAAAATTTGCTTAACTGTTTTACTATTTACGGCACCTGATTGGGCTGTGAAGTAATCTTTTCCAATATCCATAAAAAAGGATGTGAAATCTGAGTCGTGTGTTTTTCCACAGCGGTTGGCAAAGCATTCTATGAAAACCCATATCCCGACTGAGGCAAGTATAGGATCTTCACTTAGTGAGATTCGGCGAAGGGAATAGTATAAACGCTCTAGCTTTGGGCTTTTTAATATTTCTTTAAGCACACTAGAAAGCTCTCCAGAATATTCCAATGTATCAGGTATTGGACTTGGTGGTGGAGGCTGCACTGGCGGCTCTGGAGGGCGTGGAGACGGGCCCGGAGGCGGGTCCGGGGGACGTGGTGGCGGACCTGAAGGCGGCGGTGATAGGGAAGGCTTGGGCTTGTTCTTTGCTTGGTCATATCTCTTCTTATTTTTCTTTCGGAAGTCATCTGACATTCTCTTTAAGCGTTTTGCAGCTTCTATTTGGGATCTTTTCTCCAGGCTAATATTTGTTTTAGTTGTATCCCAAGGCAAAAGGTTTGATTCTTTTGACTTGAAAAAAGCCCATCCCAAGATTCCGTTATATTCAGTATGATATTTAGCTGTCCATCCGACAGCTTCTGAAGTGTCGGCGATTAGCACAACTCGATCATTACACACAATGTACCAGCCGAATTCGTTTGAAATAGAACTATTACTTCTTAAGGCCCAGCCCTTTTCATCTTTATACCTGTAATTTTCATGAATACCTATTTGGCACTTAACTTGAACGCCGCTAGTTGTTTCAAACTCCTCTTCATGAGAAAAATCTGGTAAATCTGAACGTATTTGCGGGCAAAATCCTTCTATAACATCCCTTCCCAGTTGGATTTTTAATCCTTTATGAATACATAACCCATAGACCTTACTTAATCGTTTAGCGAACCTTTTTTTCCATTCACTATCTTTAACATCTATATTAACTTCAGGTGTCAGGTTTGTTATTTTTATGATGTTGTGAGGTCTGCCAGTTGTTTCGACACGATCAGCCAGGATATTATCGCTATCGTCAATTGATTGCTTGGAAAATAGAAGGATAAATGCATTATTACCTGTATCCGTATTAAGTTCACAACCATTTCCTAATTTCCAAAACGCACGAATAAGACCAACGCCATAAGCTCCAATACTAAACTCTTGGGGAGTGCGCGCACCCAATCTAAAAGCATTATTTTCCAGTGTTTCTTCTTCAATTCCATTGCAATTATCCGATATCGTTATTTCATCATTATTTAAATCTATTCTAATTTCATAGCCTTCGTAGGAATCAGGTAAGCTAAATGAATCATCTCCCGGACTATTTTTTTGGGCTATGTTTCGCCTTGCGGCATCAATCGAATTGTCAATTAAATCGAGGATAGAATCTGCGGTTGAAATATCAGCACTGAAAGCACTCAAAACATAATTACGGTCAAAACCAAAATTTACGCGTAATGTCTCATTCATAGCTGAGTTTCCCTCTAAGAACCGATTACAGCTAAGCAATAATATAAAGTTTTTCTATGTGAGTTTGTCAAATATTTGTTGTAGAAGAAAATTTGCGACCAACGGTGAAACACTATTGCCAATCATTCTAAAACTGGTCCATTTTGTTGGATGAAAGACAAACCAGTCTGGAAATCCTTGAAGTCTGGCAGCTTCTCTTACAGTCAACACTCTGCCTTCTGATGGATGGATGGGACGGACAGCTTGATAGCTTCCTTTTTCTGGTCCAGTGCCTGCTCTTAAAGTTGGGCAAAAGCCGTCCCATTTAAGGCGTTTACTCTTGCTGATTTTATCTATCGACCCGTTCGGTAATGCAGAATAACGGCTGGACACTTGAGCAGTGTGGTAACTACCTAAATGCCCCGTACTTTGCCCCTGCATCAAACGATTAAGAGATTCAGTGTATCCAATTCCTTTTTGACTTGGCAAAGAACGTGCTTTACGCGCATATTGAGATAAATCGCATAGTGAAGCTTCTGGATATTTAGTCCAAAGGAAACTCTTTTGATGCTCTTTTGTAAACACTGGAGAAGGCAAATCAGAAATAGCGTCTCGTACAAAAGTTGTTTTAAGTTTGGCAGGTGGAAGGAAATTATCTGCTGATAATTCGCTCATTTCATCAACTCTATAACCAATTATTATAACGCGTGTGCGTGAGGTTGGAACTCCATAATCAGACGCCTTTATTTTTAAAGGACCAATGAGCCTGTACTCTTTTGAGACCTTCTCAAGTGCATTATCAAGAAACCATGAGACACTTGAATCAAGAATGCCTTCGACATTCTCCATGACGAAAAATTTGGGAGATAAAATCAGGATTTGGTTGAAAAAATGGTCAATAAGAGAATTGCGCGGATCGTTAACATCTTGTTTGCCGATTCGGCTAAACCCTTGACAAGGCGGTCCTCCAATAACACCATCCGGGCGGCTTTCCTTAAAAAATTGTTCCCAGAAACCTTTGTCAAGTGAAGCTATATCAGCCTGAACACATTTAGTTGCAGGGAAATTTAAACGATATGAAGACAAAATAACTGGGTCAACATCAATAGCAACCCTGCAATCAAACCCTGCCTGTTTGGCTCCAAGACCAAATCCCCCACAGCCGGAAAATAAGTCAACGATTGTTGGCAAAGCCGTAATCCTCTTTTTTCTTGATCCTTGAAATAAGAAGAATCTATCAAAATTTTAATGAAATGTCGACCGCTATTTTTATTACCTCATTATCGCCCCATTCTTTTGATGATGTGTGAGGACATTGGTATATTCATGAAATATTTTATATTCTCCCCGATTCATCATTAAGATACCAATAAAAAAATAACCCTATGAAAACGACACCCCTTTATCGACCTTATTCGCCTTAGAAGATCGGGATCGTGAGTTGGTCAGGTATTGCGGGTTGTTTTTGAAGTGGGTGCGGAGCTTTTCCTGTTCTTCTGGTGAGGTGTTAGACACAATGACCGCATCTCCTGTCTTGCGGTGATGCGCAAGCGCATCTGCATAGTCATCAAATATTTTAAGCTCGCCAGATTCATTGTCACCGCGTTTGCGCTTGATCACATGACAGGTGCCTTGTGCTTCGCCATAGTTGGCCAGAAGGTTAAGCTCATTATCCAGAGCTTGCAGTCCGGCCAGTCGACCGGATCGATCATAAAGCGGCAATAGCCAGGCCGCACCGCCAGTCCCGGAGTCTTCAGCCAGAGTGCCTTCAGCTGGTGCAGCCTTGATGCCGGGGCCGGGTGCAGCCTTGTCATATGTTGCTTGATTCCAGAGCGAAAAGGTTTGATCAGAAATTGCCTCGACCAGCTGCGCCCGCACAGCAGAAAATCCGTGCGCCCTGGCTAAAGCGTGAAAGTCATTGATTGGAACGCTTTCACCTTCTTCCTTCTGGCGTAGAATCTTTTTGTTATTGAGGTTTTCATTTTCGGGAATGCCTGGCACCACCAGTGATGCCCGCCCTGCTTTGGTGGCCGCCCGGTCTTCCTCTTCTTTTCCGATTTCTCCGGCAATCAGGATTTTGTGATCTTTATAGCGGCGGCGCAGCGCATCGACTGCGGCCACAAAATCCTGATCTTCCGGGATCATGGCCACGGGCTTGCGGGTGGCTTGATGCAAGGCAGCTGCGCCAGGGTAGCCACGTGTCACGATCAGAAGCCCTTCGTTTATCTTGTGGCCGGGATCGATCAGATGATGCAAAGCCAGGTCTTTCTTGTCTGGATCTGGATCGTGTGCTTTGCCATCAGTTCCAATCAGCTGCACATCCTGAATCCGTCCGCTGTTATCCTTGAGAGGAATCAGAATCTTGTCCTCTTCAACCTTGAGGCCAAAGCCCCGCACGCCCCAGTTCTTCAACACCGGCGCATTGTCCGGCGTGGCCCAGGTGCTGGTTTCGTGCCAGCGTTTAAATCCGCGATCTTTCAGCAAATCGGCACAGGCCGCCCGTAACTCACTGGCCGTCAGTTTTCTGTCTTCTGGCGGCTCTGGCAGGGGAACAACTGATACAGAAGAAAGAGCCGCCTGGCGGACCGCTTTGCGCACCGTATCCAGCCGCGAGGGCGGAACAACAAGCGAAAGCGGGACGCCTGGCCATTGTCGCCCGGCCTGTTTGGCCACCTTGACAAGTTCAAAGGGATTGGCGGTGGCCAGAGCTGGTTGTCCGGTGGCCTGATTAAGAACCGCCGCCGTTGCTGTATCTTCAGCAATCAGAAGGGTTGGCGGCGGTCCTGCTTGCTTTTGTTGCAAGAGCCTCTTTGGATCAACCAGATGCACCAGTCCTGGTTTCTTTTGTCCGATCACGGAGACGCGACCATCCGGGGCGTGGGCTTCGATAGCCCAGAGTGTCCCTTTGATGTCGCGCAGTGGCACCAGCATTGCCCCGTCCTCATTCTGCTTGAGGCCCGCCATATTTGAAATCGTCATTCTAGAATCTAGAAAGTAACTGGCGGCCGCTTTCGGATCGGCCCAGCTGGTTTTTTCCATCCAGGCTTTCATCACCGGTGCCAGGCTTTTCGGAAAAACCGGTCCGCGTTGCGGTTTTGATCCAGGCCCATTGTGTCTTGATATGGGAATCAGACTTTGAATCATACGCTTTTGTGTGAGGATGATGGCCATGGCCAGAGGATCGTTCAAAGCATCGGCATAGAGGAACTCCCGCCAGGTGCGAAAAGCCTCTCCCAGAACCGATTCACGCTTTAATCTCCCGCGACTGACTCCTAAATAGCGATTCCAGAGCTGTCTTTGCCCTGGATGTCTGGTCGCAGGGCGTTTCTGGTAGCTCTCACGCGCTTTTTTGTGCAACGGGGCATCCAAACCCTCAAAAGGCCCAAAACGCTTCTCCAGAGCTCCCCTGGACAGGCTACGGTCAATCAGGCTGGCCTTAACCGCTTCTCCGTGGTGATTCGGCGCAGCATTGACCAGAGCCACGCCGTTCCCCCGGCGTTTGAGCTCAAGGTTATAATCGGCCAACACCTGATGTATTCCGGCCCAGTCTTTGGCTTTGGCTACGCCTGCAACCAGGGCTTCGCGATGATCAAGAACATACGACTGGAAGCTCTGCTCCCAGGTCATCGATTCATACAGCCGCCCCTGGTTGTTTGGTCGCCCCGTTTGCTCCTTATAATCGGACATGCCAAGGTCAATAGAAAGCCCGTAAGCCCGCTCCATCTTCCGGCAGGTTTTTTCCAGCTCCAGGTAATCATTCCACGGCGTATGCGCCTTCAGGGTTTCGGGATGTATCCGGTTATAGGCGACATGAAAATGCAGCTGATCGGTGTTGATATGGGAAGCGCAGATGCGCTGATGATCCTGAAAACCAAGAGCCTTTGAAAACGCCAGCTCCATCGCCTGAAGTTCAGCTGGTGCCGGTGATTCACCTGGACGAAAACTGACCATTAAATGATAGGAACGACAAGGGCCTGCCCGCTGATTAAGGCTTTGTGTGGCTTCGACCTCAAGAATACCCAGATCAAGGTCTTCAAGCTGTTCGCCAGCATCGCAGTTGACCATCCAGAAATGGTCCAGCTTTTCGCCGCTTTCTTTGGCAGCAGCGATGTATTCGGCCAAGGCCCGAAAGCTGTCCTTTATCTTGGGGTCTTTGGAAATATGCTTGGCAAGCATGGCCGCTTCGCTTTAGCGGCTGAAAGATGGCGTGGTGGTTTTCTTTTTTTCTTGGCCAAGGGCTTGGCGTTGCAGATCGATATAGGTTTTTTCGCCGGAGCGCATGGCAGCGCGGCGGGCATCCAATATCTCTTTTTCGGACGGGTCCAGGCGTGATTTATCCATATTTAAAAGACGGGCATTGTTCCTTTTAAAAAAATCACGCACCTCATCACGCGGCAAGGTACCGATCCGGTGCTTGTTTGATTGATGAGCTTCATCTACCCCTTTATAAAGAACCGGATCATGGACTTTGGAATATGTTGTTTGTGCGGCTGTGACCTGATTCAAAGCCTCTGACAGAGAACCCCTCATAGCAGTTGAATTGCCATAATGGGCAAGATCATTTTCAATAAATCGCCGCTCGGTTTGCAAAATTAACCCAACATCGCCTGAACGGGCTATTTCTTTGACTGTGTTGGTTAATTCACCTTGAACAACAAAAAGTTCTCTTTGTTCTTTTGATAAAAGAGTCAGAGCATAAGCCGTGCGTTCATCATAAAGATTTTGATCAAGTTTATCTATTAAGCCAGTCTTTGCCATATTTTGCCTCTGCCGTTTCAGTTCTTAAATTCCAGTCACGGATAACCTGTGCCCCTCGAGATTGTTTTAAAACCATCAAAGCCTCAGCTGGCGCGATCAACTGCTGTCGATATAGTGCAGCTTCATCATATCTATCAGCTCGTTTTAGTTCATTGATACGTTGCAGAAGACGTAATTGCGATTCATGATCATCGCCGTAGGGCTTGCCAGTTTGCGGATCGACAGGGGTGGAAGTGTTCATATTAAATCTCCTTTATGTTACAATGAAAAGGCCAATCCAAAGTCCAATAACAATAACGATTGCCCGTGTTAATATGAGCTGATTTCTGGCTAAACGATCAACGCTCTTTGCCAAATGATCAACATTATTTGTTAGCTGCTCAATTTGAGCGTTGATGTCATGACGCCACGGATACCCTTCTTTGTCCATTTCAAAGGTCCTTTATCTTGGATAGCAGGGCAGATCGCGTGCTATCAATATCATCGATGATTCGGTTAATTTTTGCAACGTTAATGGCCAGATTGTCCTCATTGATATTATCCAGAGTCAGCTTTAGAAGATTGCCAAGGCGGGCCAGATCGGCCTTGATGCCAAGCAAGTCGCGTACCGCTTCAGCCTGGCCAAAACTTGGCAACCTGGTTCCTAAAGCCAATCTGGAAAGATACTGTGAAGAGGACAACCCGATCCGTGCCGCCGCATCCGCAATCGCCTGTTTTTTCTCTGGAGCGAGATAGACTTTTATGAATGGAAGGTCACTTGGCATCACACATCAAGCCTATATTTAAGAAATAGCTGATCCGCTAATTCAAGCAGGGCTTGATCCCGCTTGGCCTGTTCAGGGGGAGCGGTGATCAGGCGTTTGAAGCGTTCAGGATCAGCTGTGATAATCTTTTCATAAATAGTGCTATTCTTATCAGCATCCTCGTCCTCATGAGAACAATGGACACTGAATTTTGTTGTTACAACCCAGCTTCCATCATGCTTCTGTTCTAGATCGGTATGTATAAAATGGAAATTAATCCCCACATGGCAGCCGTCTCTTGCCCCAACCCTTCCATTCTTATCAACAAATGCGCCGGGGACACATTTACAAATCGCATTTTTGAGCTCTGCATTGTTTGTGACATACTGCCCAAACAAAGAATAATTGCGCCATTCAGGACTGATAAGCCAAGGAATAAAGAACTCTGGAGCTGGTGGCCAACACTCTCCTTGTTCACCAGAACCTAAATACGCCCCAAGGATTTTCGCGGCCATAACATTTGAAAAATTAACGCCAGTGTCTTCACAAATAAGGCGGATAATATGATCAAAGTTTCTGCGAACAATTTTTAGCGTTCTGACATCAAAAAGAGGCCTGTCTTCTCTTTGATATACCAAATGGCGAAATGTTTGGGGAGGATCATTCACAGGGACATTGCGATGGCAAAGACCCTTCACTTCAACCGGATACAGGCATGGATGAGATACTTCAAATTTATCCAGGCTCATTGTTATTCTCCCTTGATCAATTCAAATTCACCTTCAGGCAGACCGTTATCGTATCGTTGGGATATCAGCCGCCACCAGGACTCCGTCGGGAGTGCTTCAATATAGGCTTGTTTTTCGCAAATCTTCAGCATCTGCAAGATCACTTGCAGGCCAACGGTTTCAGTCCCATTGACGGTATCCAGACCAAAGGCATATTCACCACCGCAAAAGCCAAAATTATCGAGGCTGATAATCCCTGCAATTTTAACAAGCGGCTGCGGATCAGAGGCAGGAACCCACTCGATTCTGTCCACTTCCTCAAACATGTAGGCTTCAGAAGCACGTTCTACAAAAGAGCAGCCAAACTGATCCAAGTTGATTCTTGGTGAAAGCAGGTTGGGTGCAACTGGCACCACCCGTTCTGGATCAACGCGCCAGTCGGCAGCTTGTGTGACGCTCATGATACAAGAACGGTGGATATTCGCCTTTGCCCAGCGGCGAGGCAGCTTGGGAACGGCCCCGACCGCAGCGGCAATCTGCACACATTGCAAAATCTGTCCAATCGAGACATAAAAAATTCCATGCCGACCTTGCAAGGCGAAGATCGCCGCTAATGGAGGAACAGGGCCGTTCATCATACACCTCATCACGCAACCAGGGCCGGTTCTTTTTTGGCTTTGCGGGCCTGCTGTTTAGGCAGATGGCTTTTCAGCTCATCCTGCACCGCCTTCAGGCCCCTTGCCGCCGCAAGATCGTTAAAATCTGTCAAGCCAGCGGCCTTTTCGGAATCGGTGAACTTGGGGGCAACGGCAACACCCTTGACCGCCTCGGCAGCCAGTGTGGCTTTGGTCAGGCCCGGGTTGTTTTCCCGTTGATGATCATTGTCGGCCGCAATCACCAGGGCAGCTTTCGGGTGCTTTTGCTGCAAGGCTTCTGCAACCGGTTTCAGGTTACCGGCATCAACGGCCGCAATGGTTGGCAGACCTGTGGCCTGATGCAGACTTGCGGCCGTTGCATAGCCTTCAGCAACCAGTATCGCGCCTTTATAGCCATTGGCCATCTTGCCTTCAGGATCGATTGGATAAAAGCCACCGCTCTTTTGACCGCCTTTCAGGAGCCTCTTCTGGCCGCCATCGGTGATGGCTTGCAAGGTCTGGACTTCCCCATCGGCATTATAGAGCGGCATCAACAGCTTGCCGTCTTCACCAAGTTTCAGACCATGCGCGGCAACCTGCTTATTTTGCAGGTAGGGGTGTGTGTCAGGGGCCGCAGCCGCAGCCTGTAACATTGATTGCGCAGTCTGTGCGGCCTGCTTGCGGGTTTCGGCCAATTCCTGATCCCGTTTCTGATAGAGATCGGCGGCCTCTGCCAGCAAAGCAGCACGGGCTTTTTCATCAAGAGCCTGGCCCTGTGCCACCCAGGTCACCGGTTGATCCTGCGTTTTATGATTCTGCACCTGTCCGTTGGCTCGTCCATCGGTAAAGCCGCGGTAGCCCCCTGACACTTGACCTTTGCGGTCGCCTTCGACCGGTGCCCGCCGCCATTTTCCATCCATAACCGGATTGTCAAGCTGTAGCCCGTGATCACGGGCAAATTGAGCAAACTCCGCTTTGGGATCGGTGGTGACCGGTGGCAGCTTGGCAGGTTGCTCAGTTGCTATCCAGGACTTGACCGCATCCATATCCGCGCCTTCGCGAACATACCAGCTTTTTGCCGCCCGGTCCCAGCGTGCACCGGCAGCTTTGGCTTCGTCTTTTTCAGCATAAGGGACAGCAAGGTAAACCTTGGCACTTTCTTTAGTTTCTTTTTGTTTATCCACCTTGACCTCCTCTTTCACTGTTTGAGCGTTAACGACCTTTGGAACGACCTCTGGGATATGCGTCTTGTCTTCAACATTGGTCTCTTGTTTAACCTTTTCTCGCAACTGGCGGGTGGCTTGTGCAGCCTTGATCAATTCTTCCCGCTTTTCTGGCTCCAGAATATAGGTCTTGATCCGCTCGGCATCGCGTGAAGCGCGGAAAATCTCGTTCGGGTCTTCTTTCAGAGCCTTCAGCCAGCCTTCCACATAGCCCGCATGGCGGCTTGGATCATGCGCAAGGCCCATTTCCTTTGCGACCATGTAAGACGCAATTTCAGCCCGTAATTCTTCTCTGGCGTAATCGGTGGAACCGTGAACATTGCCAAAATCACGGGCCAAGAGCGTCTTATGTCCAGTTGCATGGCCCAGCTCATGCAATGCGACAGAATAATAGCCGTAGGCATCCTTGAAGCTTTCTTTCAGGGGCATGGTGATTGAATGATCGCTTGGTCGATAAAAGGCCTTCGCACCATTGCTCTCGTTAATGGCCACGCCCATTGAAGAGATCACGGCCTCTGCTCGTTCAATCGGATCAAATTTAACTTTTGGAGGTGTAAATTCAGGAAGTCCCTCAATTTGCGAAGCATTGAAGACACGGGCATAAAAGACCTTCGGCCGGTCAAGTTTAACCGTCGTCATCAATTCCTTGCCATTCTGATCAAGGCGGGGTTTTCCGTTATCGTCCAGGGCAGGAATCTTCTCTTCCCATTTCCAGTATTCAATCGGCGTTGACTTTTCGCCTTTGCGCACCTGTGCGCCTTGCTCTTGTGCTTGACGATAGGTCATCCATCGAGGATCGGTGTAGCCCTTTTTTTCAGCTACAAGCGCAAGATGCAGCTGGTTGATCCCGCGATAGCTACTCTGGCTTGTTGGATTAAACTGAGAACCGACTGTTTCATCCCACGGCTTTTGCCAGGGAGCTGCGCCCTTTTCGATGGCATCGATGAATTGCTGGGCAATCTCGTTGCGGATGTTGTTGTTATCGGCACTCATTGGGCATCTCCTTCATCCAGCAAATGATCAAAGCGGCTTTCAGCGGCCGCCTCTGCATCCAGAGCCGGATCCTCGAAGGCTCCCATAAAGTCGGCAAGGTCTGGATCGACGCCTGGCATTTCGCCCGCGCCAGCAATCCTTGAAAGGCTGTAAGCGTCAGCTCGCATCAATTCGTCAGCAGTGGGTTTGGTTTTCATGGTTTTACTCCTTGATTTGAGGGGTTAAGGGTTGAGGGATAAGTTAAAACTTGGCCATCGGCTTTGATGGTTCAGGCGGGGCTTCTTCTGGCTCTGGCACGGTCTCCTGGAGCGGCAAGCGGCTGCGTAGTCTCACCGGTGGCGGAATCCTGGTGCGCTTGAGCCATTCCTTATTCTGAAAAAACAGCTTCTGTTTGCCAAGGACAGGCGGCATCCCGCCTGCAAAAATCAGCATATCGCCGGGCCGAATACGGCCAAACGCGTCCTTTTCCATCAAGGGCAGGCGCATACATTCGTCCGGCGTTAAAAGGGTGCGACGGACTTCATTGACGCTGTCACTCACATTGCCAACCAGCTGGAAGCCTCTGGAAGACCGGCTGCGCTTTTTTTGAATAATGGTGCCGACACCGGTTAAGTCAGAAAGCAGCCGCGCTGTCTCCAGCTGGTTCGGCGCAAAGGCAATTCTGATATGCGAATTGGTAAACAGAGATTCCTTGTCGCCATAGGCTTTGCGCAGCTGCGTTATATCCTGAACGATGATAAAGCTCTTAAGCCCATAGCCTGCCATAAAGGCAATCGTCTGTTCATAGATATCCAGCTTGCCAAGGGACGAGAACTCATCCATCATCAATAAAAGACGATGCTTGTAATGGGCTTTCATCGCCCCATCTGCAAATTCCATCCGTTCAGTCAAACGGGTCAAGACCTGCGTAATCAGAATCCGCAACAACGGCTTTAGCCGTTCCATATCGCGCGGGCTTACGACCAGATAAAGCGAAAGCGGCTTGTCGCCTTCCATAAGATCGGAAAGCCTGAAGTCACTCCCCGAAAGATTGCGCGCAACAATCGGATCGGCAAATATTCCCAGCTGGAAAAGCGCGTTTTTCATAATACCGGTGCGGGTTTCATGTGCCATTCCAAGGAAATTATTGGCCTGACCTTTTACTTCGACATCAACAATCTCGCGGCCATGATCAAAGGCTTTCATATCTTCAAAAAGCGCATTCAAAACCTCTTTTTGTGCGTCAGGATCTTCCAGATCAACGTCCCCGCCAGGGCTATAGAGATATTGGCGCACATCGCCCAGGCTGGCGATACGTCCATCTTCTCGTTCGACCCGATAAAGCACATGTAAAATGCAAGCTGCCAGAAATTCGGCCCCGGATTGTGACCAGAACTGGTCTTTGCCAGACGACCCCGCCACATCCACAATCATGGCCGCGATATTTTGGGCGTCCTGTATTTCATGGTCTGTTTTAAGCCGGATTTCAGCCAAGGGGTTAAACTGGCACGATCCAGATTCGGCAGCAGGTTCAAAACGGACAATCCGTTGGCCTTGCCTGGCCCGATAGCCGGATGTGAGCGCGTAATTCTCCCCCTTGATATCAAGAACAAGAGCCGATCCTTCCCATTCAAGCAGGGTTGGAACAACGATTGATACCCCTTTACCAGAGCGGGTTGGCGCAAACGCCATGATATGTTCAGGCCCGTTATGGCGCAGGGTGCGGGTTCCAAAGGCACCCTTCCAGCCGCCAATAACCACGCCTTCCTTGCCCATAAGACCGGCACGCCGCACATCGCGTCTTTTGGCCCATCTTGCCGTGCCGTGGAGTTCAGATGCTTTGCGCGCCCCTGAAATCGTTGAGGCCCCGGCCCGGTTGGACAGAATGAGCGAAAGCAGCAGACCGCTAAAAAGAAAACCGATGCCAGCATAAAGCGGCCAGGCCAGAGCTGGCACCGCAAAAAAGTCATGGTTCCAGGCCACATCAAAAAGCCAGGCCCACCAGGCTTGCTCTGTCGCGATAAAGCCAACGGTCAAATACCAACCGGCAGGAATCAGCAACATGCTAAACAAGAAAATAAAAAAATTGATGCCAACGCGCATGGTTAAACCTCCCCTGTAAACACTTGGTCCGCCATCACCCAGCGATCCAGGCGCGGCATATAGATATCGGTGATGCGCCGTGCGCCTTTATTGTCGCGCTTGATCTGGATCACCACATCGACAAGCTCCTGCAGAAACTCCGGCACACGCGGCATCGGATTGCCCGACCAGGCAATATTTTGATCAAACTTGCGCCGGATCGCCTGTAAGGGGCTTTCGGCATGGATCGTACACATAAAGCCGGTGACACCAGAATTAAGCGCAGCCAGGGCAGCCGTGGAATTGGTGGTGGAAATCTCCCCGAAGACAATATGATCAGGCGTGATACGCATCATATGATCGTAAAGCTCCCGCCAGCTGACCATCCCTGTTGCTTGAGAGGACCTTGCTTCTTCACGTGCGGCCAATAAGGACACACCGTTCCAGAAACGCTCCAGGGTGAGCTCCGGCGTATCCTCAACCGCAACCACGCGCCGATCATCTGGAATGGTGGCCAGCAGCTTGTTTAGAAGGGTGGTCTTGCCGGTATTGGTCGCGCCTGAAATAATCATGTTGGCCCCGTCCGCCACCTGTCCAAGTAGCCACTCCTCGACCTTCTTGTCGGCTCCCACCTGTTGCCAGTTCGGGGTGAAGGGATGCTTGCATCTTATGGCCAGTGACAGGCGGGAGCCAACAGACGGGCCAACCAGACATTCAAAGCGATGCCTGCCATCGGGCAGGATGCAGGACAGCTTGGGGTTACGCTCTGGATGAAACTCAACACCCTGGTCGTTGGAAAGCGCATGGCAAATCTCTTCAACCGCACCAAGCGGCAAATCAGCCGCCGTATGCTTTTGAAGACCTTGCCCGCGCCGATCCGTAATCACCTCGTTCGGGCGATTCATCCGAACCTCGACCGTTCTCTTGTCCTCGTAAAAGGACGAGAGCGGATCAAGCACCTGCCTTAAAACAGGATTAAGAGCGGATTCCTGGAGAGCCTCCATCACCAGCCTTCAGCCTGATTCCAGCTATAGACCGAAGAGCCGTTATAGGTGGCCGGACAGGAAGTTAGACGGCCAAAATAAAAGCCCCATCCCTTGGTCTTAGGAAGTGGCACCCCCGTATTACTATAGCCTTTGCACCCTGATGCCACCCAATACTTATTCTTGGAATACTGCGTTACCACCCGGCCATCATCCCGGTTAATGATACGTCGGCCCTGATATTCACCTAATATATTTGTGGAAATATAGGATTTTTTGCAGGAGTAAGTATTTCCCTCATTGTTCCGGCATGTCTCTGTAGCCGTCCAAGTAGAATTACTAACCTTGCCATTTTTTGTATCCTTGTCCCACTCCCAGATTGGCTGCATGGCGATTGATGTGCAGGCATTTTCTGGACCTTGTGGGGTGCCTTCACCGATTTTCTTCTCATATTCGCTGACATCAGGACGCTGCCAGACTTCAACCTGATCAGTAAGCCGATAAACGGTGCAAGAATTATCCGTATATTCGCTTTGTCCGTTCCACCGGGTTTGCGTCCCCATCTTGATATAGGGAATGGCTGTTGCGCCTGGTGTGACCGCCTTGTTCTGGACGATATATTTACCCCAATCCGTTTCAATCCAGATATCGGTTAAAGGATACGCCAGCAGCTTATTGTCATGGCGTTGGTAGCCAACCAGGTCAATCTGATGCGGGTAGGTCACGCTGCTTGATTGGCAGTCGTTGATATAAACCCGGTCCCCGTCATTGAGATAATAATGCCGATGTTGGCCGTAGGACACACTGGCAGTGAGATCATGGCTCCACTTGCTTGCATCTTCGCAGCCATCGGTTGTTGCTGATACAGCCAGGCTGGTTTGATCCGGCTCACATTCTGCAATAGCCGTCCAGAGGCTATCCACCGTGATCCCGATCTTGGATTGCAGGGTGACCGTCCCGGCCTCCTCATTGATCACCGGATCACACAGATATTCACCACCGGTGTTGTAATAGCGAGCCTCATGCGCATAGGTCGTATCTGAATCCGTGCAGGGCTGGGCCAGATAGGTCAGACCATTGCGCAGATAGGTCCAGCTGGTCAGTTGCACCGACTGATTATCATCAAAATCATGGCGCAGGGTGCAGCCTTCAGCTGATTCTTCCATCGCAATGGCTTCATCTTCCATATTCTGGCAGCCGCGCACTTGTGTTTCCACGTTGTTCTTGTTGGTATAGGTCAGGGCGGCTTGCGGCACGGCCTCATAATCGGCAAAGTCCAGATAGACCGAACAGGCACTTTCATCTTCGACAATCTCGAACACATAGTCTGGATCGACCCCGCACTCAGACACATCATGGCGTTCCGCCCCGTCATCGACATAATAAAGCACATACTGCGCACTTGCTGTCATGGCGGTCAGGTCAACCAGATCGGAACAGGCCGCATAGCTTTTTTCCAGTGAATAACGATTGAGCGTATCCGAACAGGTGCCCTCACTCGTGACCACGCCATCTTCTGTCGTGATCGAGCGCGATTGTTCTATCGCCACGCCTTGTGCCTCATCAATCCGCACTTCGCAGCCCTCAGTCGTTGTGGTCACGGCAATCACCGGATCATCACTAGCGGCTATCGCGTCAGGCGTGGTGTAGGCGGCGGCCTGTTCATTTGAACTGCCGCTCCCGCCCGATGAGACCGCTTCGCTTCCACCACCAGCTCCAGCGATCACTTCAACGACTTCTTGCTCCTCTTCACCTTGCAGGCGCGTTAAAACGTCAATAAGAGCGACTGTGTCGCCATTGATGGCCAGAGCCTCGCCAGCATTGATGTCAGCATCCTCAAGTTCAAACTGCGCGGCAAAATCGCTTTGTTGAAGCGGTTCAAGCACCCCGTCTTTTTCAACACCGGCCAGCACCAGCTGCCCGATCAGCTCGTCTTCAACCTCGACCGCTCTCATGTAGGCTTTTAAGGTCGGTGTGGTCAGATCGAGTTCAGAAGGTGCGCCTGGCAGATCGATCAGCTTCAGGTCAACCGGGACGGTCTCGCCATCTTCAAGCGACAGATCGGCAATCGTGCGCGTTGAAATCGCTGAAAGCGTAGAATCCGACTCCTGGCTGCGAACAGCATCTACAAAAAGCATGACGCCAAGGAGAATAAAGACAGCCCCATAAATACAAAGGCGTGTAAGGCTGCGTTCACGGTTATAGGTTCTTGACAGACCCAGAATATCGACAAGGTGAGGCCAAAACCAGCCGCCTTTTCTTTCTGGCGTAAATCCTTTTGTTTTTTGATTCATAAATATGCCCCACACCATTTTATTTCTCCATTAGCTTACAGGTTTCAGGTATAAATCATTGCGCGGGCGGATCGTGATACGTGTGCCCTGTGCAACGGTGACAATCGGATTCAAATTGACAGTCTCTTCCAAAATTGATGCGGTGATTTCCCCCAGCTTTTCCGATAATTCCTCTGCGCCTTCATCAAGCACCTCACCGGTCGCACTATCGTCATCATCGGCAAGCGGCGCCGAGGACAAGCGCACGGCCCCGCTGATTCCTGCCAGGATAAAGGCGGTGCCGTATTTTTCTAAAAAGCGGTTATCAACCTCGCCGGTCACGCCGTCGCGCCCCTGGACATCGGTGCCGATATTCTCCAGCTCGTAAATTTCTGCGCGGTTGCCAGCCAGCAAAAGCCGTTCGCAGACAATCCCGATTCGGCTGATGCCAAGTGAATCAGGGGCCAGGTATGAACAGATCAGGCGCGACCCTTTGGGAATCAAAATATTGCGGCCATGATAGCCGTAAACATTCCGGGAAACCTGTATGATGATGCCAGCCGATGCGCCCTGGTCTTCATCTTCAGACGTGGCTCCCAGCTGCGAATTGATCCCGGTTTCCAGAATGCCGGTGATATAGCGGTCGTTCGCCAAAAGCCGCCGGTTATCGACCGGAAAAGAGCTTTGGCGGACCGTATGCAAATATGACCCTTCCGGCATTCCGGCCAGTTCGGCCGCCTGGTCGCGTGGAGCCGTTGCAGGTTGGCCAGAGCCCAGGGCGGGTCCGGCTAATCCCGGCAAGCTATCAGCAGACGTGCCAGACGGCCGCTCGGCAAGGCCGCTCCAGTCCGGTACCGCAATCGTGCTTAATCCGCTATTGCCAGCTCGCCGGTCCAGATAAGCCTGCTGCAACCGTTCAGCTGTAAAATCCGGCTGGACCGGCACTTGCTCGATGATAACCTGCACTTGCGGTTCAGGTGCGGGTTCAGGAGGCTCCGGCGTGGGAGGAGAAGGCACCGGAACTTCCTTAATAACAATCTTTTCTTTGATGACAGCCGGGAAGTCCGGCTCTGGCAGGGTTGGCTCAGCTGGAAGCTGATAGTCATGCACTCCTTGATCATTCTCTGGCAGGGTGCCAGCACCCACACCCTCTTCAGCACAAAGCCCACCACCCGATAAGCCAAGCCCGCCCAAGAAGTCACAGACCGCACCCGTTTCACCTTGAACAGTGACGGACGCTCCCTGGCTAAACGCAGACAGACTGGACGCCAGTAAGAAAACAGGCATAATCATCAGACCAGGAGAAAAGCGCATCACGCATCTCCTTCATAGCGGATACAAAGATACGAAAAGCCGCTCTTTAACGTGATCAGTTCGGCCACGGACTCGATGATATAGGTCTTGCCCTGCAAGCGGGTATTGACCAGCTCGTCGATCTCGTCGATCACGACATAAGCCGTTGGCAGCTCAATCCCGTCCCACCGGTGGCCAAACTGCACATAGGTAAAGTGCCGATCCCGAAAGACCCGCGTTGGCCGCAATGAATCATCACCCCAAAGAGTGTAATCGTTAAAACCGTGCAAAGTTGCCGGGTCAAAATCGACCGCTTCAACATAATCCCTTTGCGTTGAGCTGGTGCGGCCAGATCTGTCAGACTGCGATGCACTCAACGCTGGCAAGTCACCGCTCCAGTCCGCCGAAAAATCTGGTAAAGGCTTGTCAGCACTGCGCATCGGTGGCGCAACCAGGCTGTGAATAGAAGGCAAGTCAACCGGATCAGCCAGGCTTTCAGCCGTGCCCGTCAGCTTGACAATCAAATCCGGCAGATGCTTTGAATTATGACCCTCGGCCCGCAAATAAAAAGGATAGACAGCCCCGGAGCTGCCATAGACCAGTAAATTGCTGTCCATCCCGAAGCCTAGCGGTTTGACGGCGACCCAGCGCGGGCCGCGTATCTCCACCGCAAAAGCGGTGTCATCGCCAAGGTCAACACTGGCCACAGATTCACCGACCGGAAGCGACAAGGCCGTCACCATAAATTCACGCAGACGCACCTTATAGGTGCAATCGCGACAAGTCGGATAACGGATAACCCCGGCTGTGTCCGCACTATCGTTCCAGCCTTCCTGAATCTGGCCGCCACCAAGTCCTCGATTAAGCGGTGGATAATTGCCCTCGACCTGATCGCGGGCCTGCTTAATCGTATTGTCCGGCACCGGCGGGCCACCATAAAAGCCCGGAATAGAAGAGGGCGTTTGTCCCGGGCGCGGAGGTAAGGGCGTTTGCGCCAGTGCGCTGTTGCCCACCAGAAACAATGATAACGCCAGAATGAAAAGCCTGTTCATTGCAAAACCTCCTGATTAGCATCTTGCCCAATGCCTCTGAATTTGATGGATAAAGCAAGCACACGAATGCCAAGCGGGTTTTCATACTTCTCTGTCTCGCGCACCGTGTCAGCCAACGCCGCCATCGACAAATAAGCCCGCAGTTCTTCCCTGGCCGTCACCTTCTCGCCCTTGCGATCAATCCGCTCATAATCAACGGCCAGCTTGTAAACGCCAGCGGAAAAGCTGCGCAGATGATCGACACTTACAATGTGAATCTCACGGGTCAGGCCTGCCTTCAGAATATCGTCAACCAGCCCGCTATCGGCAAAATCCCGGATCAGCTGCGGACGCAGTTCA
The DNA here is from genome assembly GCA_965229605.1 of Alphaproteobacteria bacterium. GTDB lineage: Bacteria > Pseudomonadota > Alphaproteobacteria > CBDDJK01 > CBDDJK01. Next base: position 1,029,583 of record OZ245892.1, read on the forward strand.
TTCCCCGCAACGCCCAACGCATCACGAAAACGCGCCGCTTGTGTCACCGGATCAACTTCAAGCAAATCTATCACAAAACGCTGTGCGCGTTGCTCCAGGAGCAATTTGAAGCCATCCGCCTCAACCGATATCGGCTCAACCCGATAAATGCGCTGATCAGCCGGATCGACACGCAAAAGGGCCAGCTGGGTTTCTTTTAAGGGAAGAAGAGCCTGAAAACTCGACAAGGTCATTACCAGACCGGCGACCAGTGCAATATTCATCCCGGCCGATATCCGCAACATCCACGCAAGCCGCCTATGCGCGACTTGAAACGCATAAGGATCAACAGCGCGAACCCCTGAATGATCATGAAACGGCAAGTCACCAGACTCACCCGCACTGCTCAATACAGGCAGGCTTTTACGCCAGAAGGGAAAATGAAGCTTGGTCATGCCTTCCCCCTCAAAAACACCCGCCAGCCAACACAGCGGACAATCTCGGCGACAAAATGAGACAGCACAAAAGCACTGCCAAGCGGGATGTAGCCGTGTATCCAGGAATAAGGCGAAGGATCAGGGAAATTGATCTCAACCAGCATGCAAAGGACGATGGTCATGCAAACAATGACCTTGCAAGAAAACAGGCAATTATGCGGATAATCAGGACCTTGACGAATCCAGGCGGGGCTCTTTTTGAACCAGACAAGAATTCTTTCAAGAGTCCAGTCAAAGGCAAAGCCCGCAAGCAATCCAGTCAAGAAGAAACCAGCGACAGTAAACGGTAGCAGTGCTTCTTGTATCACCCACAAAACAAGACCATAAAACAAGACGTCGGGGAGCAGGTAAGAGTGCCGAACATGCAGATTAGTTAGCGCAGGACGGTGTCTTGTTGATTTTGTCATTGATTGCCTCCTATCCAAGCCACTTATAGGATCGGGGTTGATACGGAAGCTGCTCACACGCGCACGGGCTTTTCTTCATCTTGTCGGAGCCAGGTGCGTTGTTCTCTGGAAGTTCCCGATCCGCATGGGCGCAGCCGACAAGCAGAGTTACAAATGCCAGGCTAAAAAAGACGGGGACAGAAGAGCGTAATCGAGACATCAGATTAACCTTTCATCATGCAAAACGGTTGAAGTTGGCCCTGGCATTATCTTTGCCCACGTCATAGAAGGCCCGGAATTTATCCAGTTTTTCAGCAGCAGCCGAGGCAACCGCAGAAGATGCCCCACCGGGGCTGCTCAAAGCCGATCCGACAATACCGGCACCAGACCAGGCCCCGCCTGCCACATTGCCTATCGCCCCGCCAATCGCTGCCCGGTGATTGATGCCTGCCATACCGATGCCTTTGGCTCCACCGACGACCATCATGGCACTTCCTGCCATGACACCGACCGCTGTATTGGTCAGAGAGGATTGTGTTACGGAGTTGGCGGTTGATACCCCTTCAGTCATCAAGGCCGAGCCAATAACCCCCATGGCAATGGCGGTCAGAATTTGTGGATCTGAAAGGTTGGGGTCTTCAATGAGTTTAGGATCAATCGACTGTGCCCCATAAAGCGCAATCGCCAGGGCCGAGGTGGAGGCAAAGACCACAACCACCGTTGCCAGTAATGTCCGAAGGCCCGAAAAGGCCATCGACCGGCCCCAGTTAAAAGCAAAGCCCATAATCAGAAACGGAGCCAGGATCGACAGCATGATCAGACGGAAAACAGCCACAATCAGCTGTCCAATAAAAACAACAACGATCACGAAATAGAAGAACATGATGAAGCCCGCCAAAATCCAGGCGACCGGGCTGTAAAGACTTCCCATCCCCCAGACGATCTCCGCTGCACTAAAGGCGCGGTCAAGGCCATCTTCTGCCAGCGTGGCCAGATTGTTTAATGATGAATATTCGCCAGTGGTTGTGACCGCATCCCCGCCAACAGCAAAGGCCAGGCTGGCTGCCCCCGACATGGTGGCTAGTGCAAGATTGTAAATTGTGATAATAAGCTGGGAGCCGTGCGTTCCCATCAAGATTGAGGCCAGAGCAATCGGCGCAAAATCAACAAGCAGCTGACCCGGTGTTTTTTTTGAGGAGAAGAAAAGAATGGCTTGCCAGAGAATCCATAGCCCCACACCCGATAAAAAAATATCCCGAAGCCCGGGTTGCAAAACCGTTGAAAGGTTAGAGGTAAAACTCTCGCCCAATTCAACAAAGCGGCTAAAGACCTTACACCCGGGGCCACAACTTATATTAGTATTGCTATCATCCTCCATATTTTTATCCTCCCCTTCTTTCTCGGAGGACTACATTCGGCATTTGGAATGGATACCCGCTGCGACCAAAGAGCAATATTACGACTTCGATGGCTCTGGTGAATTTTGGCGGCAAAGCTATCAAGAAGCTATGGATGAATGGGGAACAGTTAAGGAGCCCTTTTTCGTATTTCGTGATGCTTTCACACCATTTGAAAACATTGGCGGGCGTGATTTTGTTAATCGGAAAGAATTGTTGCCCTTGATAGACAAGCAACAGAATGCGCCACAAATTAAACATGCTTATGACATTGTTCTTATCTACAAATGGTGGAAGCATCGCTATAGGGAATATCTTAGACGTGCCGCTTCCTACGGGCATCAGTTTAATAAACTTACTGATTCCAAGCTGTGTGAAGAATTGCGGGACCGATTGTTCGGAACCAGTTGCAATGAATTTCCTGATTGGCGCACCGAAGAAGACAAAGAAGCTTGGCAAGCGAAAATGAAGAAATGGATAGAAAACAAGAAAGTCATAGAGATGATTGACGAGATTGCGGCAGGAGCTGAGGCAGCAAAAACCAACTGAATTATGATAACAGGTCACTGGCCGCCCTCCACAGCTTCTTCACCTTCAGAAAGGGCATGTGTGACCTGTTGAAGCGATAACCCGGATTCAAGGGCGACCATGGCCTGCAATTTAAGCATTTGTGCCAGTATCTGGTTTTGCTGGGCCAGGGCCTGAACAGTTAGCACTTGCCCGCGGGCAATCACGGCAAGGCGTTCATTTTGCGTTGTTGCGCCACCTGCGCTTGATTCCAATTCATCAGACGCATCAAGAAGTTCTTCAGAACTCTTGACCCCGATATCACCCCCCGAAAGCCCCTTTAGCACACTGTCCTGATACAAAGCCTGACGCCGATCCTGGATAGCGTTGCGGGCGGCTCTTATTTCAGCTGATGACTGGGGCGGCGCATCGCCGTCTGCCGTGCCATCATCTTCGTCAAGAAACAGCGATTGCCGATAAAGATCGGCTGATTGACAAATCCCGTTCCAGCTTAAATCTTCAAATGACAGGTCTGGCATCAAATCTTCAAGATTTGGAAGCAAACACATGGCATCGCGCCGCAGCTGTGATCCCAGCTTGACCATATTTGCAAAGGGCAGTGTAATTGAACCGGCCTTGCCAATCGCATCAACCGTATCCTTGGCCGACAGGCTGATATCGTTAATACCACTAAGCTGTTCAGTGCTTATCTCGGTTTGATCTGTCATCGCGTTAATCTGTTCAGACCATTTGCCGATGGCCGCCGTATCAATGACTGCCATTTGTGCTTGAGCAGGAATCATTGACGCCAGAAGATAAAAAGCGGTGATGCTTATAAGAATGCGGCCCATTGGTCCCCCTTTTCTGCTTGAAGATTTTCCATCAGATGCACTGCATCAGGGCCGGAGCGATAATATTTAAGACCACCTCCACCGGCAGCGATCCCGTAAGGTGATAAATCGATATCGAGAATTGCGCTTTCGCGCATATCTGTGGCAGCATCCCGCTTGACCACCAGCACCCGCCTTGCTCCGCCGTCTTCCACTGTCCCACCGGTGCCATGAAAGATAAAAGCCAGTTCCTCCTCTTCCAGGTTAAAAGCGTCATAGCTTTCATGCTTGCCTTGCGGGTTGGGGAAGAAAATCAGGGTCGCGGCATTTTCAATCAAAGCCTCCCCGATACCGGATCGATGGAGTGCAGCCGGGTCTTGAAAAGCCAGGCCAACGACACCATTCAGCTTGCGATACTCACGGAACATCTCTTGAACCGTCAGACGAAAGCCGTCATTTTCAAGCAGCCTGGCCGCTTCATCGACAAAAATGGCGAAGCCCCGCTTCTGGGTATTCTGGCTGGCCGATCTGCCAATCGCTTGTGCGATATGGGTGACGATGGGTGCGCCCAGGACTGGATCGCTCAAGGCTTCATTCATATTGATCCCGACCAGAAAATCTTTGCCAAGAAACTTGGAAAGAGAATCATGCTCGGCATTGAATACATGCGCATAGGAACCAGCCTTGCCTTTGGCATCCACCACCCACTTTGCCATTGCCGCCTTGACCCCGTGCCGATCTGAAAAGCCTGGCTGATAGATGGTGTTCAATTTCCGATCTGGCGGATCGACCCGGAAGGCACAGCTGATCGCATGATCCAGCTCGGCTTCAATGTCCGGGGTGCGTGGCACATCGCCCAGCATGGAAATCAGCACTTGCCGGACAAGCTGGCGGTTGGATACGGTGTCCTCTCCGACATCGAGCGGGTTCAGAGACAGCTTCTCATAGCCCTGATAGGTGCCGCCCAATGCCTCGACCATAAAGCGGGTGCCTTCCTTGGAATCAAAGATATAGGACCGCACACCGTCCATCTTGGCCAAGCCTCCCAGCAAGTGAAGGACCAGAGTTGACTTCCCGCTTCCAGACGGCGCAATAACCAGAAAATGCCCCAGGGACTGAGGCGTTGCGCTGGCATGGAACTGAAAACGATAGGTCTGGCCAGAGGGCGTTGAAAAAAGCCTCACGGGTCGCTTGTCCCAGGGCGAACTTTCAATTCCGAGTGGGGACCCCGCAAAATTCCATAAACAGGCCGCCGGTTCTGAAAACATCTTTAGCGGTCGGAGCAGCTGATCCCGCCCTGGCATCCGGTTAAACCAGGTTATCGGCATTCCACGGGTTTCAACAGCATAGACAACCCGGCTACGCGCCAGATGATCAGCCACCTTTTCAACCAGAACCGTCAATTCTTCATGGGTGCGGGCGCGCAAGGCAATCTGAAACTGCGTTTCAAAAAGGCGACTTTTGCCTTCACCCAGCACATCCATGCCAGCCGCATATTCCCCGGCCAGTGTCGGATTGGCAAAAAGCCCCAGAACATTTTGACGCATTTGCATCTTGAATTTCGTGCGCATCACATCAGCAGAAAGCGGCCGCAAAACCTGAAAAAGTTCAATATCGCCCGCAATGGCCATAATCTGGGATGGAAACTTTGAGCTCACATCCTCCGGCCAGCTCTTGATTCCAATCATCGCGTGGAATTGCGCCTCTGGTGTATGGGTAACCAGGGCGGCCCCGGATTCGCCTTTAGCTCCGGGTATTTGAAAATCCAGATCAGCTGCTGGTACATTGGCCGATATATTGTGATAAACCGATGAAAGATTGTGAGACCATGAGCCGCAGACCAGATAATGGACCAGTCGCGTCAGCGGACAAGGCACGCTTGAATCCTCAGGACGGGCAAGAGCCGTGGGCTTGTAATCACGAAAGAAGCTGGGAAAGTTTTTTGCCGCTTCACCGAGTTTGCGCCGATCCCGCCCGGCCAATATGACAATCCACTCAATCATAAAGCCGTGTGAGAATTTCTGGCTTTCAGCCGTGCCAATTTCTTCAAGGGCTTCTGTTGGCCATTCACCTGAATAGGTGATGTTCTCTTGTCGCTTAACGCCAAACAGACGAATAGAATCCAGTAAATCCCCAAGCTGGCTCAAGGCCGCCGCCCGGCTTATGGCCAGACGTTGCTGGTAGTCAGCATCCCTGCTTTCATACAACATCCCTTGAAGCCGAAAAGCCCGAAAGGCCGATCCGTCCTTTAGGCTGACGGTCACACCGTCTTCGTCAATGCGGTCAAATTCCAGCTCATGGCAGAGCCAGTCCTGTTGAATAGACCCCAGCACCCATCTCCGCGTTGCCGGAACAGCAAGCCCGCCAATCAGGCCCGCCGCAATACCGGTGCCAATGACAGAAGCCAGGCCGCTCATTTGCCGCCACCTTTTTTCTCGCCAAGACGCTTGCGGGGCGAAGGGTCAGGCCCGCACAAAAGCTGGCGGCGGCGATTGCTTAAACGCCAGAAAGAAAAAGGCAGGATAAAAACCGTTTCAAAATGCGGGTCTTTCCCATTGAGGCGAATAATCATGATAAGCCCCAAAACAGCAAAAACCAGAAGCCCCGGAAGCAGAACAGACCTGATAGCCGAATCAATCGCAACAACGCTATCAAGTCCAACCCAGAGCGCAAAAAACACGACGAAAAAACAGCCCAGCGCACGCGGCGGCAGCCCATAAAAAGTAAAGGGCTTTTGAATATCCGTAAAATGTGCTGCGCTGGCTTTCATCGCAAAGACTCAGCCCAACATGCTTTCGATGATTTGCGGGCCACTTGATAAAAGCAACGCGCCGATACCAATTCCGGCCGCCCACATCCAGTTGATGCGCTGGGTGACCAAACACACAACCCCAAACATAATCACCGCAATCACTGCAATCCAGCGACCGATAGCCTTTAATTCTGATGTTCCCGTTTCCAGAAATTCGGTTGCCGGAGCCGCCCAGTTTTCGCTTTGGGCCAAGACCTCTGGAACCAATAAGCCAGTCGCGCCAAGCGCGATTATAGACGCCAGAGAACAAAATTGACGTAAACCTTTCCGCGTTATGTATGATTGAAGCCGATTGCTGATCGCCATCATTTTCTTCATTCTCTTTTCCTTCACTTTAAGAGTTGAAAAAATATGACAGCAATGGTGGCAGCAACAAACAGAAGCCCCCCGTTTATTGCTGTCATTGCCCAAAGAAATTTACGGTGAGTTTTGAAAGCCCCGGTTATGCTTTCGGCATATTTTACCTGCTCGGTAATTTGAGCCAGATTTTCACGAATTGAACCCCGCAGGGTTTCTTCCTTCAAGGATTGAAGGATGCGACTGATCTCAGCTGATAGATTTGCACCAGCGTCAGTTAAGCCTTTATCAATCCTCTGTTCAGACGCTTTCAGTATTTCTGTCAGTTGGGTCTGGAGCCTGTGCTCAAGACGTGTCCCGGCATCATCCAGAAGAGTCCAGACCATCAGGACCGGGTCATTGTCCCCGATTGTTTTATCGTGCTTTTGCCACAGCAGCTCCTTTGCGGCTTTGAGATCGCTGGACCAGTTTGCCTCTGTCTCATCAGCCGGATCGGCAACCGGCGGCAAAACATCATCCGCCCTGTCCGTCCCTATCGGCGGCGGCAGATCATCAAAGGCTTCGTCTTTATCCCGAAGCATCTTTATAGCCTCGAGGCATCAAGGATTGTCCAGTAACGTGACCAGACTTGCCCTAGCCTTACACGGGCCATGATATTTATATCAGTGCATCCCGCTGCTTCCGAAAAAGTTAAACGCATTGACTGCATCGTGGACAGGTCCATGCCCGTCGTATCAGGTCGTTCGCGAGGCAAGCGGATCAGTGATTCAATACGTTCTTGCTCCACCCATTTCTTATAAAGATTACTGTCTTCAAAGTCCTGCCCTTCAAATTGGCATGAGCCAAAATGTTCATTCAACCAAACAGCAGCCTTGACCTCTTCAAAAGTGGCAAAAAGCCCTCCAAGCGCATCCAGCGTATCTTGATAGGCTGCACCACCGCCTTGCAAGATTGTGTGAATTATAAGCTCATGCCCAGCATCTTTAATGAGTTCAAATGCGCCATGCTCTGAAAGATAATCAACCAGGGGAAGATAAGTTGAAGCCCCTGTGTCAATTATAACAATGTCCTCGGGCCCAGCCTCGAGGACCTTTTGCATCATCAAGTCAAAATTTCTAGAATTGATAACTTTGAAAGATTCATCCAGTAGCGGAATTACTTGCGCATTATAGGCTGGATAAGAAGAAAATGTTGGATTGCTGGGATCCGTATCCAGGCAGATCGGCTTCCGATCAGCGACAAGGTAATACTGGGCAATAAGACCGCAAATCCAGGACTTTCCCACACCTCCTTTGGAGGCCAACATCATGTAAACACGCGCCATCAATCATCTCCTTTAGGTTTGAGCCGGGATGTGACGGGCGGACCAAGATTACCGGCAAGAACCTGCCGAGCTCTTTCCTTGCGCTCTAATGCAGCTTTTGCGTAATCACTGTTAATCCCGACTCGTGCGATAACGGGACCTAATGAATCTTGGGATGATGAGGAGAGGGGAGGGGGTGGCGCTGGGTCAGCTTGCCCTAGCACTCCATTGCCAAGCGCGGACACACCATTATGTTGATCGGGTAAATTCCGCGTTAAATTTGCGAATTGCTTCACAAAAGTCTTGTATTGGATTGTAATCTTGGACTTTGAAGTAAAGTCATTAAAAATTGAGGTGAAACTTTCACCTTTTCCTCTTCTTGAAATAATCTCAGGAAGAAGTGCAATTACTTCAATTCGGCCTTTTCCCCACGTGGTCACATTTGTCTCCGACGGTTTTAATTGACACGGAAAATCCGAATCAACTATTATTGGTCAGATTCTTGCAGGGGGTTTATTCTAATTACTAACAAGCCCTTGGGGACGCCATTGCCAAGTGCTCATTGCCAAGCACGCAGTGCTGCAGGCGGGTTTAAATTTTCATGCTGTGCATAATATTTTTGACGTTGGTATAGTGTAAAAGGCCTTCGCTGCCGCCTTCACGACCATAGCCGCTTGATTTTACACCGCCAAACGGTGTTTCGGGAACAGAGGCTTCAAGGGTGTTAATAGACAGATTGCCAGCTTCAATCTCGTTGGTCAGTTTATCTACATTGGCTGCCGAATGTGTCAAGGCATAGGCCGCCAGGCCAAATTCGGTACTATTGGCCTTGTCAATCGCTTCCTGCAGGTTTGAAACAGGGTTTAAAATCGCGATTGGGCCAAAGGGTTCTTCTTGCATGATACGGGCTTCATCCGGAACCTCGCTCAAGATGGTTGGCGCAAAGAAATAACCTTTGCCTGCTTGCCGTTGCCCGCCCGTCACAAGTTTTGCCCCCCGGGCAATGGCATCGTCAGTCAAATTTTGTAAAGCCTCCAGCCGGCCTTTATGCGCAACAGGTCCCATTTGCGTGTCTTCATCCAGGCCATTGCCAATTTTGAGGGTCTTCACATAGGCGCTAAAGCTGTCTTTAAATGGCTGGTATATTTTTTCATCGATATAAAATCGCGTGGGTGAGGTGCAGACTTGCCCGGCATTGCGCATTTTGCGGATAGCCCCGGCAACCCCGGCCTCTTGCGGATTGACATCATCACAGACAATCACCGGCGCATGACCGCCAAGCTCCATCAGCACCGGGGTCATATGCTCAAAAGCCAATAAAGTCAGCTTTTTTCCAACATATGTCGAACCCGTAAAGGCCACAAGGCGAATTGACGGATCAGGGATCAGATGCGTGGATATTTGTTCAGGAAGACCAAAGACCAGATTTAGAACGCCCGGTGGAAGCCCGGCATCGTGAAAAGCCTGAGCAATATGGACGGCCCCTGCAGGGGTTTCTTCAGCAGGTTTAAGGATGACGGAACACCCGGCTGCCAAGGCTCCGGCAATTTTCCGCGCCGGTTGACTCATTGGGAAATTCCAGGGAGAAAAGGCGGCAACACAGCCAATGGGCTGGCGCACAACGGTATAGCGAATCCCGTCAGGGGCGGGGATTGTCCGGCCATATAGTCTTTGGCCTTCTGCTGCATCCCATTCAAAGAATTCACAGCCGCGAATGACTTCCAGTCGCGATTGCTGAATGGGCTTGCCCAGTTCCATACTGATTGAGCAGGCAATCTGTTCCTGACGTTCACGCATCAGCCGGGCCGCCGACTGAATAATGCGCGCGCGTTCCATGGGGGATGTGCGTTTCCATATTTTCAAGCCATTTTGAGCTGCATCCAGGGCATCATCAAGGTCTTTTCCTGTTGCAACAGGAAGCCGGCCAATGACTTCTTCGTTTGAAGGGTCGATGATTGGCTGATGATCGCTTTTATCGCGCCATTTTCCATCAATAAACAGACGAATATCCGGATATGTCTTTTCCATTTTAACCATACCGCTTGTTGCTATGCGCTAAAGAGGGAAAATTCGCATCTTCATAGATGCAAAGCCTTTGAGCGTGTTATTTAAAAATATTTCCGGTGCTTCGGTCTCAAAATAGGCAATCCTGTCCAGCATGGTCTCCAGCACAATCTGCATTTCAAGCCGCGCCAGATGCATCCCGCCGCACGCATGAATGCCGTGCCCAAAGGCCAGATGATGGCGGCTGTCACGTTTGATATCAAACGCATCAGCTGTCTTACCCCATTGACGTTCACAGCGGTTGGCTGACCCGTAAAGCACGATCAGCCGATCTCCGGCCTTGACCCTTGAATCGCCAATCTTTGAATCCTGATTGACATAGCGGGTGAAAGAATTGATCGGAGAATTTAAGCGCAAGGTCTCGTTAATCGCGGCTGGAACCAGAGAGCGATCTTCTTTCAGCATTTCCCACTGTTCCCGATGCAAGGAGAGCTGGCGCAACATATGACCCAGTCCAAAGATCGTTGTGTCGAGTGCCGGGCCAATATATTCGCGCATCATGCCCGGGCATTGCGCGCGCTCAATCTTTCCCTGATCAGCAGCCTGGTATATTTTATCAGCCCAGCCGTCTTTCTTTAAATGCGGCGGAACAGCCTTGTGAATACAATATTGATGGAGTTCCTGTATTTTTGGGATAGCCGCTTTCCCGCGTTCATTCATCGGTCCCATGGCGTCAAATGTGGCTGCTGCCCAAGCCAGCATTTCATTGCGTCCTTCTTCAGGTAAGCCTACAAATTCGCGCACCAGATTCATGGGAATAAAGCGGGCAATATCTGCAATCGCATCAATGTTTTTTTTCTGGAGGAGAGAGGTAAAATGCTCTTCAACCTTTTCGCGAATGAAACCCTCCATATCTCTGATGGCACCGGGGCGTAGGGGCACACCGGTTATTTTGCGGATATCGTTATGAAGCGGTGGGTCGCTGGTTAAAGAGTTGGCTTTTCCGGGTCCGGATGTTGCGGCATTGACCTTTTCGTCCATTGCGACCCCTTTGGAGGTTGTATAGAGCTTCCAGTCTCCAAGCACGGTTTTGACGTCGTCATAGCGCGAGATCGCCCACATATCATAGCGGTTCATCCAGACGGCAGAGCCCAGAGCGCGCAGTTCTTTCCATAAAGGTTCGGGTTGTCTGATGGATTGGTTATCAAACAGGTCGATATCTGTGGAGACAGCAGCGTTCATTTTCTTCTCCTTTGCGCGTTGATACAGAGTTTACGAGATCAAGGCCAATGTCAGCCACGAGAACTTGCTCAACAGGATAAGGACGATGAGCGTTGACAGTAAAAAGGGCCAGAGCGAGCGAAAGATTGTGATTGGTTTTGTTTCGGACATGGCGGCTGAGACGTAAAGCCCGACTCCGACGGGCGGTGTCAGCAGTCCGAGGATAAGGTTAATCCCGATGATTACCCCGAACTGATAGGGGCTGATGTCGTAGGAATTAACGGCGATGGGGAGCAAAATAGGCGTCAGCAGGATCATAGCGGCAATGCCTTCGATTAGCATACCGACGATCAGGAGTGCGGCATTTACGATCAGCAGGAAGGTGAAGGGGTCCAGCGTAATGGTTGTGATCAGAGCGGCGAGTTTTTGCGGGATGGCTTCGTATATGATGACCCATCCGAAGACATTTGCGGCGGCGATCATAAAGATGACCAGCGCCGAGTTTTTGGCCGAGCGGATAAAGACCTGAGCCAGCGCGTTGATTTTTAGTTCTTTATAGACGAAGGCACCGAGGATAAAGGCGATGATGGAAGCAACGCCTGCGGATTCGGTTGGCGTTGCGATACCGAGCAGGATCGCCCCGGTGATCGAGGCTGGAATCAGCATGGCGGGCAAAGAGACTGCCAGTGTTTTCAAGGCAAGGTCTGCGGGCATCCATTTACCGATTGGAAAGGGCGAAAAGAAGCCGAGTATTGTGATAACGATGGCGAAGCCTGCGAACATCAATAGTCCGGGGATGATTCCGGCAAGAAACATATCGCCGACGGGGATTTGGGCGAGAACGGCAAAAATCACGAAGAGCATGGAAGGCGGGATGACGGGGGCCAGCAACCCTCCGGCTGCGGTTGTTGCGGCAGCAAAGCCGCGATCGTATCCTTCTTTTGTCATTTCGGGGACCATGGCGCGCGACATGATGGCGATTTGCGATATGGCTGATCCGACAATGGCGGCCATGAGCATATTGGCCATGATATTGATCCAGGCGAGTCCGCCTTTAAAGCCGCCGACAAAAATTCTGGCGACATTGATCAGGCGGCGTGTGATGCCGCCTTCGTTCATGAGTTCTCCGGTCAGCATGAAGAGGGGGATTGCCAGCAGGCCGTAGTTTTCCAGCCCGGAGAACATCTGGAGGGCAAAACTGTCAAAGAGGATAAAATTGCCGGTTTCGATGATATAGATCATGGCGACCAGGCACAGCACCATAGAGATAGGCACGGCACCGAACAAGAGAATGGCGAAGATTACAGAGGTCATGGCCAGATTTTTTATGGATGAATCTTATGAGTCCTGACCCTAGCCTTGAAGGTTTCCTTCATTGGCGGACCCCTGCGCGATGGATTGTCTGGCGGTTTTTTCTGTGAAGAGGTTGCAGGTGCTATGCAATAGAACCCCGAATGAAAAAAGCCAGATCACGCTCCAGACCCAGGCTTTTTTGATGCCAAGGGTTGTTGTTGGTTCGTTATAAATGAAGTTGAAACTGCTGGATTGAAAGGCTTCGATATCAAAGCCTGCTTTCATCAGTTGCACGGGCATAAACCAGCGAAAACACAAATAGACCATGGCGAGAGCAAAGACAAAGACAGCGACATCAACCAGCCGTCCCATAAGCCGGGCGGCTTTTTCGGGCACCATATCCTTGATAAAGGTGATGGCAACCGATTGTGAATAATGCACCGCTGCAGAGGCGCACAGGAACGTCATCCAGACCAGGGCATAGATGGTGAGTTCATCGACCCAGTAGACAGCCTGATTCATTGACCGTGCCACCACATTCATAAGGACAAGGGCCGTGATAATGGCAACGAGGCTGGCTGAAAGGGCAATCTCGACCCGTGCCCAGAATCTTGAAAGAAGCCAGAATCTTGAAAGAATATCGGGCATTTCAGGTCGGGTCGAGTGCCGAAAGCAGGTGACTAATTTTCTGTGGCTTTTGCCACGTCACGCATATCGCTGAGGACAGAAGAGCGTTTTGACCAGATATCATCCCATTTTTCAGGCACATCGCCAAAGAAATCAGGCGAGACTGTGACAAACCGCTTGCCGGTGCCTTTCAGGTCATTGATCCATGTCGGGTCTTTTTCAACGTAGGAATCCACCACCGCATCAAGATGCTTGGTCATAATTGTGCTGATCATATCTTTATCCACATCAGGGATTGTGGCCCATACCCTTGCCGAGACCAGCCCGAGCATCGGGAACATCATATGGTTTGATTCAATAATGGTGTCGGCATTTTCATAATATTTCAACACCCAGATCAATTCGCCGTCCATATCAATGGCATCAACCTGACCATTTGCCAGCGCATCATAAACGGCAGGCAAGGGCATAGGGGTCGGGGCGGTGCCGAGCAGATTGTAAAAATCAAGGATCGGTTCAAACGGTGTAATCCGCAGTTTTTTCCCGGCAAGATCGGCTGCGCTATTTACATCGCCCCGGCTGACAATTTGCCGCAGGCCTGCCATGCCATAGCTGATGCCGACCACGCCAGCTTTGGCGGGAAGCGGTTCCAGCATCTGTTTTGCCAGATCAGAGCGTAAAATGCGGGAGGCATGCGCAATATCTTTTGCCAGAAAAGGCGCATAGAAGGCCCCAAAATCAGGGACACGGTTAGAAACTTCAGCCACCGTCAAAAAGGCCATATCAAGGGCTCCTGATTGCAACTGTTGCAGCATTTGTGCTTCGTTGCCAAGCTGGCGTGCCGGGAAAACCTGAACGCTATATTTGCCATCTGATTTTGTATTCAACTCGGCTCCAAAATTTTCTGCGGCCTTTGTCCAGATATGCGGGGGCGGGGTGATAAGACCCAGCCTGAAATCTTTGGCCAGGGCAGGGGTGCCGGCCAAAGAAAAAGCGATTCCCATCCCCGCAGCGATCACTGACAGGCCAAACTTCTTGATGATAAGTTTATTGATAATTCTGCGCATTATTGTCTCCTTATCGTGATGTTCATATATTTTGTTGACTATATATTCACCCAGTTCGTTGGTGGCTCTTTGCCCGGATGCACCGTGCTGCATTGCGGACAGGTGCGATCCTCAACACTGCTATAGAATTTTTGAAACAGCGGCGGCAAGTCTTTAACAATGTCCGTCACCTTGACCTCAATCCGGTGAACCAGCCCGCCGCAATTAAAGCAAAACCACTCAAATCCATCAAGATCAGTTTCCTGCCGTGTGCCTTCAACAACCAGCCCGACAGACCCCGGAACCGGGCGTTGCGGCGAATGACGAACATGCGGTGGCAGCACAAAAACCTCACCCTCCCGAATAGGAACATCGTAAATCTTCCCGTCTTCTGCAATTTTCAGGCACATATCGCCCCGCAGCTGATAGAAAAACTCCTCGACCGGGTCATCATGGAAATCTACACGCGAATTGGGACCGCCAACAATCATAATCACCATACCCGTTTCCTGATCAAACAACTGTTTGTTGCCAACCGGGGGGCGCAAATATTCTAAATTCTTTTCAATCCAGCCTTCAAAATTGAACGGCTTGAAACCTGGATGCTGCATGTTTCTCCTCCTCAAGACTCACAAGCTGATGATTTGATATCATACCCGGACCTAGGGTCAGGACCCATAAGATTCATTCATTCTGCGCGTGTCAAATTTTTGATAGATGGGCTTGAAAAGCGCGCAGCGACTAGCCATCGCTAATTGCAAGCGGTTTGAAAGTTCAGATACAAAAATTTGCCGCGCCTTTACAAGGTTGGTCAATAAAGGCAAATCTACGGCTTCAAACAAGCTCACCGTAGCTAAGACTATGCTTTCGCTTGTTTTCATTGTATCTTTACCTTTCTTGACCAACAGAATGAATGAATTTTATGAGTCCTGACCCTGCTATTCTATCCAATAAATCATTCTTGTCAAAACAATCACAGGCTGATCAGCGCAATACGGCGTTCAAGCTCTTTGACCACACTCATTGCCGCCAAAGCAGAACTGCGCGGGTTGTCCGGCAAAGGGTTTCCTTTTATCCGGATCTCCATATGGCCAAAACACCCTTCAGCCTCAATTTCATGGATATTCTGCATGATCGCCGGGTCCGCAATCAGCTCAACCATAACCTGGTCCAGGCCAAGACTTGCCAAAGCCACTGTCGCCGCAATATTGGCATTTTTAGGATAAAGCTGCGCGGCCTTGCGGGCTGTTCCTGTAAAATGTGTGAAAGGCCGATCAATTTTTAACAGGTCACAGTGCTGCTCCGCATAGGTGCCGACCCATCCTTGCGGGGGCTTGCGTGCTTTATAGGTGATTTTGCTGATCTTATCCATGCTTGCGGCGCCAAGCGCATCAATGCCGCCAACCGCGCCATTGAGAAATTTAAGCCTGCTTTTTCCGCTAAAAGCTGCTTCTTCAAGCTGATCATACGTGCCGGGGTCTGCCAGAGCCCCGGTTGAAAGGGAAATAACGTCAATGCCCTTGCGCAAGGCGGTTGGCACATGCTGGCGCAATCCGTCATGGCCAGCGCAATCAACAAGCAGATCAGGCTTTACATCAAATTCATCAACTGCCATGCAGATTTGAAAACGCCCATTTGCAAATTGTCTGGCTGGCGCGAAAGAGCTTTGCCGGGTGACGATGGCTGTAATGTCTATAGCGGGATGCGGCAGAATTTTGCTGATCACATATTTTGCGATTGCGCCGTATCCTGCAATGGCAATGCTGAGTTGATGCGCCATAGGCTGTGTCTCCCTTTAGCTTGCGTCTTTATTGGAAAACCAGATCATAAGGGATAGATATAAGAAGACCAAGCGAATGATATCAGGGCAAATGATGATGTCTTTATTTATATGGAAGGAAGCGGGATGAACTATAAAAAGACCGAGGCCAAAGACTATGCCCGCGAAAAGATGAAAGGCATCTGGGCGGCTGTCCTTAACCCGATGCGGCCTGATTTTTCGATTGATGAAGAAGGGTTAAGGGGGAATTTTGACCATTGGATTGAGGATCTGGGCATCAAGGGGTTTTTCATTGCTGGAAAGCAGGGGGAATTTTTTGCCATGTCGCTGGAGGAGCGCAAGAGAAATTTTGCTTTGGCCGTGGAAGCCTGTCAGGGGCGGGCAGGGACGATTATGTCCTGTTCTGATCAGAATTTTGATCAGGTGATCGCGCTTGCAAAATATGCGCAAGATATCGGTGCCGATTATATTGTCGTTCATGCGCCCATCCTGCATTTTATCCATGACCGGGACGAGACGGTTTATAATTATTACAAAGCAATCTGCGATCAGGTCGATATTGGCATTGCCATGTGGAGTCATCCTGATTCCGGCTATTTAATGAGTCCTGAACTTTGTGCGCGCATCGCCGATTTGCCAAATATCGTGGCGATTAAATATTCCGTCCCGCGCGAGATGTATGTGAAATTGACCAGGTTGGTGGCTGGAAAAATCCTGGTCAGCACCGCCTCCGAAGAAGACTGGTTGGAGAATATCATTGAACTGGGCTGGCAGCTTTATCTCTGTTCCTCCCCGCCCTATCTGATACAGACCCGAAAAGATCGGCGAATGCACGATTATACCGAACTGGCCTTTGCCGGTGAAGTTGACAAGGCCCGTCGGGTCTGGCGCAGCCTTGAACCCGTGCGCAAAGCCTTGAAAGACACCCGTCCGGGCGGCAAACCGCAGGCCCATCAAAAATACTGGCAAGAATTGCTTGGCCAGGCCGGTGGCCCGGTCCGCCCGCCTTTGCTGCAATTAAGCGAAGAAGAAAAAGCCGTGACTCAAAAGGCTTTCAATACATGCGGCCTGATCGTGTGAGGGTTACATTCCATCGTGGCTGTTGAGTTGGTGGCGGTAGGTTTCGGCGTCCCAGTTGAGCAGGGCCGCGCAATCCTCTTTTGTCAGGAATGAAAGCGGAACATCGGCGGGGGTGCGTACCATCACGTCCCCCAGACACTGGAGCATTTCAAGTTCGGTTTGCGAACAATCTGCACGCTGATAGGCCGCTTTTCCTTTAAGCAAAAAGGCCACAGGCGGTTTGCCATAACGCCGGGCAGCTTCTTCAAGCACAGAATCTGCCGTTTGCTGATCGGTTATTGTTGCAACGTCAGGACCGATAAATAAAACCTGATCTGGAAAAAGAGCAGAGGTACCAAGCTGGCGAGTTTTTTCTTCGGACAGGGCAGCGGTATGGAGCGGATGAGCCTCTGGCGCACGCATAAAGGAGCCAAAACAGGTCTCGATTCTATCGGGTCCGGTCACTGGTTTTTCAGACACAACCGGGGTTATTTCAACCGCTTCGACCACTTTATTTAAACAGGTCCGTGCTGCTGACATGTCTGCTGCGCCAATCAAAAGGCCGTGATTGCCTAATATATAGACATCTTCAGGCTTGTCGGAGGCTTCAAGCACTTTTGCCGCAAGATTGGCCCCGGGCTTTACATAGGGCACATAGGCCCAGGGAAACCCGTGCAGCTGTTTTGCAAAATAATCCGGTGCATCTTGTCTAATGGCGCCAGCAATGGTGTTGATGCAATGAACATGAATAACCACTTTGTGCGGCAGGATGGCGTGTAAACAGGTCTCGATAGACGGTTTCAGCGTGCCTTGCGTGAGAAAATTTTGTGGCTGGTCGGCTTGCTCTGATCCTGCACGCACGGCAGCCGCAATAGCTTCGCCATCAACGCCAACGAATATATCCTTGCGGTCTGCTTCTTTCAGTTTTGTGCCGGAAGCCTTGATCCACATCATATCAGCGCATTTAACCGATGTATTGCCGCCTGCACCCTGGATAAGCAAGGGGTCGGAACCTATTTCAGCTGAATAAGCCTCTAATTCAGCCAGTGCGTCAGGTTTGGTCATGTTGCTGCCTCCTTCATCAAAATCTTTGCTGTTTCAAGATCGGTCACCAGATCAGTGACCAAACCCCCGCGCAGTGCCGCCAGAATAGCCGCCGTCTTTTGTCGCCCCCCGGCAAGGCAAATCCGTTTGGGTATGGCCCGCAACTCATCAAGCGTTAAACCAAGCATCCGGTCATGAGTCGGCCCGATCATTTCCTTGCCATCGGGGGCGACAAAGCGGCCCAGAATGGCGGCAACGGCCCCCGCTTTAATCATATCGTCAACGCCTGCTGGGCTATAGAGTCCGCTGGTCCGCAAGGTTGCTTCTGCGGTTAATTCGCCAACGCCGAAAACCACCTTGTTGGCTGAACGGATGACATCCATCTGTGTGCGGATTGTGGGTTCTTTTAACATCATCTCCTTTAAGTCGGGGGTGGAGAGAATGGCCGGGGCCAACAGGCTGACGCTGCGTGCCCCAAGGTTATTGGCACAAAGCAAGACACAAAGTTCGGGAGAAAAGTCGCTGGATAAACCGTTGGGACTGGCCGAGACCTGCACCACGGTCAAGCCGGGAATCGGCGCATCCAGACGCAAACTGCTGACAGCCGCCAGCACGGTGCGGCCCCAGGCAACGCCGATCACGTCCCCTTGTTTCAGGTCGTTTAGAAGCAAACTTGCCCCGGCATCCCCCAGCCTGTCAACCAGAGGACGCTGCGGGTTTTCAGGAATAACGAACGCCGAGGCCAGACCAAAACACTCAGCCAAAGCACGTGCGCTGTCCACGCGGGCCATCAGCGGTGGGTTAACCTGAACAGTGACAAGGCCTTTTTGTTTGGCTTCGTTCAAGAGTTTGATGACGGTGACCCGGCTGACTCCGATGGTTTTGGCAACATCGCTTTGCGTCATTTCATCAACAAAATAAAGCCAGGCTGCCCAGGCGGCTATATCGGGAAAGGATTCCGGAATCACCGGGGGTTCTCTGCTGGTCCGCAGCAAGGCGGGGTCTTTCTGCGGGCCATCGATATTTTTTCTAGTTGCCGCTTTTTGAGCCATTTTCTGCACCCTTTTTGCGCATCCGGCAGGTTATATTTTTGGGTTTACATTTGCAAAGAGTGATAATACATTTGAAAACAGGGAGGGCAAGTGTTTATGCACGCGCTTGAGGAAATCATCAAAGAAAAGCCGCAAAATCAGGATATCCGGGCCGCCAATCCATTGCTGAGCGGCAAATGGACGCATCTGATTGATGATATCGTGGCTGACCGGTGGTTTAATCCCGAGCTTGGCCGTATCGTGCCGGTTGACTATGAGCGGATTGAATTTGAAGCCACGCTTGACGGGGCTGAAGCTGATCTGGTTCACTCCCTTGGCCTTGGCAGCAGTTTTGCGGTTGTCTGCGATAGCGCAACCTACGATGCCCTTGGCGGGCGGGTTGCAAAAAATATTGCTTCGCTTGGCCCGGTTGAGCCTGTCGTGCTGGATAACCCTCATGCTGACCTGGCAACAGTTGAGACCCTCAAGCCCCTGATCCAGAATGTTGAAGCTGTGATTGCGGTTGGGTCCGGCACGATCAATGACCTTTGCAAATATACTACCCACCAGCAGGGGCGTGGCTATTGCGTGTTCAGCACGGCGGCCTCGATGAATGGCTATACCTCTTCGACCGCGTCAATGAATTTGCCCTCCGGGTTAAAGGTTTCGCTCCCGGCGCAGGCCCCGAAAGGCTTTTTTGTCGATCTTGAAGTCTCGGCTTCAGCCCCGGCCTATCTGACAGCATCGGGATTCGCCGATTGTCTGGCCCGTTCGGTCGCGCAAATCGACTGGTGGATGTCGCATCGTTTGCTGGGAACAGCATATTGGTCATCGCCCTATATGATCGAAGTGCCGGATGAACAGATTTTAAATGCGCGGGCCTATCGCCTGCCATCCGGCGATCTTGAGGCCATGGCCAGCCTTTACCGGGTTTTAACGCTGTGCGGGCTGGGAATTGCCTTTACTGGTGTGTCCAACCATGGATCGATGGGAGAGCATCAAATTTCCCACTATATTGACTGTTTTGCACGCGAACGTCATCCCGGCACCCTTCACGGACAGCAGGTGGGCGTAGCTTCCTTGACCATGGCCCGGCTTCAGCAGCAGTTTCTATCCAGCGATGCCCCCCCCGTCGTTGGACCGACAATGATTGACGAAAAAGATATGGCCCGGCGTATGGGGCGCGAGATTGCAAAAGAATGTGCGGTTGAATGGCGCAAAAAGGCTTTTACGGAAGAAAGCGCACAGAAATTCAACGCAAGGCTTGAAGAAATCTGGCCTGAATTGCGGGCTGAATTACAAGCCTTTATGATTCCGGTGGAGGCCATGACAGCTTTGCTGGAAGCGGTTGGCGGTCCGACAACAGCTGAGGGACTTGGCCTGCCCATTGATTTTTACCAGGAAGCTGTTCTGCATAACCATGAAATGCGCAATCGCTTTTCCTTTATTGATATTGCCGCAGGGGCAGGGGTTCTTGAGGCCTTTGCGTCAAACGAGAACTGAAAGAACAGAAAAAGGATAATGGGGGAGAAATGACAGATAAACCTCTTGTTGCAGTCAAACCTCTTGTTGCGGTTACGGGGGCCAGCTCCGGGATCGGGGAATCGGTTGCCCGAACTTTTTCGGCGGCCGGTCATCCGGTGCTGATGATGGCCCGCCGGATTGAAAAAATGGAAGCGATGAATCTTCCGCATTCCATTTGTCGGCAGGTTGATGTGCGTGACCGGGCGGCGATTGCGGCTGCTGTCAAAGAGGCCGAAGAAAAATACGGCCCGACCGATATGATGTTTGTCAATGCCGGTATTGCCCGGCTGGCTGATATCGGCCGCCAGCCCCCGGAAGAATGGGACGAGATGATTGATATCAACACCAAAGGCGTGATGAATACACTCCATGCGGTGATGCGCGGAATGATGGCACGGCGCACCGGGACGATTTTTATGATGTCCTCAATCGCCGGGCGCAAGGTCTATCCCGATCATACAGTCTATTGCGGGACGAAATTCTTTGTCCATGCGGTTTCGGAAAGCATCCGCGAATATCTGGCCGATTATAATGTGCGGGTGATTGTGCTTTCGCCCGGCGTGATCGAGACCGAGGTGCTTTCTGGCGTTCTCGACCAGCAGACGCTTGCCAATTATAAAGAAAACAAGATCAAGATGGGCGGCGGGATTGGCCCTGAACATGTGGCTGAAATCATGCTCCATAGCTATCAAATGCCCCAAAACGCCTTGATTCAGGAAATCTGTATCACACCCACCCGGCAGAAATACTAGGAGCCATAGCTCCCGAACGGCAATGATCTAATGAACGCGACAGCTTTAGCCGATGTGCCAATACATGCTGGCCAGAAGAAATTCTGGGTGCTGCCGCGCTGTCTGACGTCTGAACACCCACTGCCCTGGATACTTCCTGCCACCGCAACATTGGTCGTGTTCGGGCTTTACCCGATCCTTTATGCGATCTGGCTATCGCTGCACCGCCGCCACCCGGTAACCCGCGAAAATCAATTCAATCCCGAATGGAACTGGAGCCGGGTTTTTGCTGATGAGCGCGTGTGGGATGCCATCGCGGTTACCTTTACCTATACTTTTGTCGCCATCATCATCCAGCTGGTGCTGGGACTTGCGATTGCGTTGCTGCTTGACAGTGACCGCAAGGGATTTGGCCTGATGCGCGCGCTGATGACCCTGCCACTTGTGGTCCCGCCCGCCGTCACCGGCATGATGTTTATCCTGATGTATAACAACAGCTTCGGGGTAATCAGCCGCAGCCTCCATGCGCTGGGACTCCTTTCGCCCGACACACCGGTGCTGGCCACCGGCGCATTGGCACTCTGGGCCATTATGATCGCCGATATCTGGCAATGGACTCCCTTTATGGTGCTGATCATGCTGGCAGGCCTGCGCTCCTTGCCCAAAGACCCGTTTGAAGCCGCCGCTATCGATGGCGCCAATGCCTGGCAAGCCTTCACACGCCTGACCCTGCCTATGCTGTCAAAAATCATCGCGATTGCCGTCCTTATACGCGGCATCGATCTGTTCCGGGTCTATGACTATATCAAGGTCATGACCGACGGTGGCCCCGGCACCGCAACCGAAACACTTACCGCCTATGCCGGGAAAATATACTTTGGGTCCGCCAATTTCCCCTATGCCTCCTCCGTCGCCATCCTGACCCTGATCCTGGTCATCATCACCGCCAATATCTTTATCCAGATTTTCAAGGTAAGGTTCTGATATGCGCACCCCCCTCCATTTGCTGATCCTGCGCTATGCCGCCGCCCTGCTGGTCACCGCCATCTTCATGTTCCCCATACTCTGGTGGGGGCTGACATCTATCAAACCAACCTCGGCCATTTTTAACCGCGAACAAGTTGTCGTCTTTGACTTCCAGCCAACCTTGATCAATTACCGTGTCACGGTCCTTGGTGAAAATCCATCAGAACTCACCGGCGGGTCAACCGGCTCCGGCACTACCATGGGAACTGGTGGCGAAAACAGCTTTGACGGACGGCGCACGATCTTTGACAGTCTTGTCATCGCAATCGGATCTACCATTTTCACAATTACCATTGCCGTCGGGGCGGCCTATGCCCTTTCGCGCCTGCGATTCAGGGGAAACCAGCTTTATTTGAACTGGATACTCTCTCACCGGTTTTTACCACCGATTGCCATTATCGTCCCGCTTGTCTTTATGTTCCGCGACCTTGGGCTGCGCGATACGCATCTGGGCCTGATCATCGTCCATACCCTGATCAATCTGCCGATTGCCGTGCTGCTTTTGAAATCCTTTCTTGAAGATGTGCCAAAAGATGTCGATGATTCTGCCATGATTGACGGGGCCACACGCTGGCAAAGTTTTCGCCTCGTCGTGCTGCCTATGATCCGTGGTGGAATTGCCGCAACTGCCGTCTTATGTTTCGTCTTTTCCTGGACTGAATTTATCCTCTCGCTCTTCCTGACCAGCGAAATCAGAACCTTGCCAGTAAAAATTACCACATTTGTTACCTCGACCGGTTCCGAATGGGGATTTATCAGCGCACTTGGCACCTCGGCAATGCTGCCAAGTTTTATTTTCATCCTGCTGGTTCAGCGCCACCTTGTGCGTGGCCTGACCATGGGGGCTATCAAAGACTAAATGCCAGCAAGGAGGTGAACAGACATAAAACCTGAAGTCATAAATAACCTGTAAACAATCATGCTCAACACGGAGGAACAGATTATGAGCTTTAAAAACCATCAAAGACAACAATTTATCATTGATACGGCAAATGCCTATACGCAAAGAAAGATTTCCAAACGTGATTTCTTGCGCAAAATGGGATTGGCTGGCATTGGCTTTTCGGCTTTTGCCACCGGCATGCTG
This sequence comes from Alphaproteobacteria bacterium, assembly GCA_965229605.1. GTDB lineage: Bacteria > Pseudomonadota > Alphaproteobacteria > CBDDJK01 > CBDDJK01. The sequence continues at coordinate 1,053,064 of OZ245892.1, forward strand.
GGCGGCACCCGCCGGGGTCGCTTTGGCACGCCTGTACAGGCAACAACCCCGCAGGCCATGAAGGATTTTCTGCGTGAAGCCGGAAAACCCTATGCGGGGACGAAAATCCGCTATACGTCAGAAGCCACGCCGCCGACGGTTGTTGCCAATCAGCTTAAAGGCGAGTTCACCGAACTGACGGGCATTGAAGTCGAAATTGAAATTGTGCCGCTGGAGCAGGTTCTTGCCAAAGCAACCCAGGATGTTCAGGGTCAGCTTGGCACCTATGATCTTTATTATCTTGATCAGGCCTGGCACGCGACTTTCTATCCAGACACCATTGATCCGGTTGAATATTATAAAGAAAAACCGGATTTGGCGATGCCTGATTTTGATTTTGATGATTTCTCGACTCCGCTGGTCGAAGGGATTTCAAAAATCGGCGATAAATGGGTCGGTATTCCGTTTGATATTCCGATCTTCACCTTCATGTACCGCCGGGACATCCTTGAAAAGCACGGGATTCCTGTGCCTCAGGATTATGATGCCTTTACCGAAGCGGTGAAATTCATCACGGAGGCCGAAAAGGAAAACGGCATCTATGGGACGGGGCTGCAAGCCAAATCAGGCCATTATTCGCTTGAATGTGACTGGAGTCAGGCCGTCTGGGGCCATGGAGGCTCGATCTTCCGGGCAGACGGCACGTTCTCTGGCAATGACGAGCAGGGAATCATGGGCCTTAAATGGTATCAGGAGTTGCTGGCGAATGCGCCGGCCTCTTCACTGGAGAGCACCTGGGACGGGCAATGGCAGATGATGCATTCCGGTCAGGTTGCGATGATTCAGTCCTGGGATGAGTTCTTCCCGGGGATGGACGGTGACGATAGCCCGGTGAAAGGCCTGTGGGAAACCACCATCCCGCTGATTGGACCACACACCTTGCGTGACCGGGCTGATGCAGGCTATGGCGAAATCCCGCAATGGGGCCATCAAGGCGGTTCTTCGATTGCGCTGTCGCGCTATTCAAAGAATATTGATGCCGCCTGGCTGTTTATGCAGTGGGTATGTTCCAAGGAAATCATGGTGCAGCTGACTCTTGGTGGCGGTTTTGCGCCGATGCGGAACTCATCCTTTGCGGACCCACGGGTGCTGGCCAAGGCCAAAGTAGGCCCGGGGACCACCCGCCATCTGCCGGTTGTGCTGGAGACGATTGAAAAATACATCGCTTCGGAGCCGGATATGCCGCTTTGGGCCGGGCTGTCTTCCAACGAAATCCCGACCGAACTCGGCAAATTGCTGACTGGTCAGGAATATAACGGTGATGCGAAGGCCTGTATGGATCAGGTCGCACGGATCGTTGATTCAGCAACTGCTGACGCAGGTCTGCGGTAAGTACATCAAGTCCCGCCCGGATTTTATTGCCGGGCGGGGCTTATTGCTTATATAAAGAATTCCTTACATCACATAAAAGCGTTTAAGTGAATATGGAACGGGATCTGGTCATCGGGATTGATTCATCAACCTCTGCAACCAAGGCAACAGCCTGGCAGAAGGATGGACATCTTGTCGCCGAAGGGCGGCAGGCCATTCCTATTTCCAATCCGCAGCCAGGAACCTTTGAACAAAACCCGCAGGACTGGTGGGGATCGACTGTTAGCGCACTCCGTCAAGTGCTGGCACAAGTTGATCCTGCCCGGATTGCGGCGATCTCCATCTCGAACCAGCGCGAAACATTCGGTGTTTTTCGCGAAGATGGCAGTGCCGTGCGCCCGGCGATTGTCTGGCTGGATGAACGCGGCTTTGATGAAACTGAAGATTTTGCCAATCGGGTAGGGGGCGAAACCTTGCGCGGAATCTGCGGCAAACCGGTTGACCCTATCCTGCCGATTATGCGGATGATGTGGGTTGCAAACAATGAAGTCAAAACCTTTGAAAAAATTGAACGTTTTTCGGATGTTCATGGCTATCTTTCCAAACGTTTGACCGGCCAATGGATGACCTCCACTGCCTCTGCCGACCCTTCCGGGATGCTGGATGTGGAGGCTCTCGACTGGTCAGATTTCCTGCTTGAAGCCGCAGGAATTTCACGCACGATCATGCCAGACCTCGCCCGTCCAGGAGTTTCTATTGGGACAGTAACCGATGAAACCGCTAGCGAGACTGGATTGCGCGCTGGCACCCCTCTGATTGCCGGTGGTGGCGATGGTCAATGCGCCGCAACCGGGGCCGGGGCCACCGAACCGGGCGTCGCCTATATGAATTTGGGAACCGCCATTGTGTCGGGCGTCTTTTCAAAAACCTATGGCCATGCGCAGGCCTTTCGGACGGAAAGTGCGGTATCCGACGATGGCTATATCTTTGAAACTGTTTTAAAATCAGGCACCTTTCTTATTGACTGGTTTCAGCGCGAACTCGGTGGCAATGCAAATCTTGCTGCGCTGGAGGCCGAAGCGAAGAGTTCTCCAATCGGGGCGGGCGGGATTGCTCTTTTGCCGTTCTGGCAAGGCTCCATGACCCCGCACTGGGATGCCAAAGCCCGCGGAATCATCGCCGGAATTTCCGGCTCCTCAAAGCGCGGAGATATCTATCGCGCTTTGCTTGAAGGCCTTGCGCTTGATCAGGCCTATGCGCTTGAAAAAGCCACGCAGGCTACAGGGGCCCGTATTGATAAAATTATCGCCATCGGCGGGGGAACCGCATCGCCCCTTTTATTGCAGATCATTGCTGATGCCACCAATACCCCGGTCTGCCGGGCCGATGTTGCCGAGGCCTCTGCCCTCGGGGCGGCGATTTGTGCGGCCAAAGGCGCAGGCTGGTTTCCCACCGTTTCAAAAGCTGCCAAAGCCATGGTGCAGACCGATCTTAAAGAAGTCCCCCCGCAGCCTGATCATGTTGCGCGCTATGCTGATTTGCGCAAAATTTATGATGATCTCTGGCCTGTGCTGGCAAGCTGGAATAGCCGCTTATGGGATTTTGTAAACCGATGAATCTTGCATTGTCTCAACAATTCGGCTCTCCGCAGTCTGCTATGGCCCCGCTTGCGGATCTTCCTGGTGAAATTTGTGCCAATCTGCTTGGGGTTCTAACCGATATTGATGATACGATTACCAGCGATGGCGAACTTCCAGCGGCTTCCTATGCGATGCTGGAAAAACTCACCAACGCCGGACTTCTGGTTATCCCGATCACCGGACGGCCAGCCGGGTGGTGCGATATGATCGCCCGATTTTTTCCCGTGGCCGGGGTGGTGGGCGAAAACGGCGCACTGGCCATGCGCTATGACCGCGAAACCCGGAAAATGCGGCGGCTTTCAAGCATGAGCAAGGCAGGCTATAAGAGCAATCGAGAAAAACTTGACAGGCTTGCACAGACTATTTTGTCGGATGTTCCAGGCTCTGCGCTGGCTTCCGACCAGAATTACCGTGAAGCCGATCTGGCTATTGATTTTTGCGAAGACGTTGCCCCGCTCTCACAAAGCGATATCGACCGGATTGTTGCGCATTTCACGGCAGTGGGTGCAACCGCAAAAGTGTCTTCTATCCATGTCAATGGCTGGTTTGGAGACTGGGACAAGCTGACAATGTCCCGGCATTTCTTAAAAGCAGAATTTGACATTGACCTGGAAGCCGAGCGCACACGCTTTATTTATTGCGGGGACAGTCCAAATGATGCCCCCATGTTTGGCTACTTCCCCTACTCCTGCGGGGTCGCAAATGTGATGGCCTATGAGGGAAGAATGACGGCTTTGCCAAAATTTGTTGCGCCTTCATATGGGGCGGCAGGCTTTGTAGAAATCGGTGCGCATATTCTTGATGCTTATTCCAGCCGTCCATCACGTTAAGGGGAGAAACCGTGGCATCTGTTAAATTTGATAACCTTGTTAAAGCCTATGGAAATACCGAAGTCCTGCACGGCCTCAATCTTGATATTGAGGACGGGTGCTTTGTCGTCCTTTTAGGGCCTTCAGGCTGCGGAAAATCAACGCTGCTGAGAATGCTTGCCGGATTGGAAGAAATCACAGGCGGCACCGTTTCTATCGGCGAGCGGATTGTTAATGATGTTCATCCGAAGGACCGAAATATCGCCATGGTTTTCCAAAATTATGCGCTTTATGCGCATATGTCGGTGCGTGAAAATATGGCCTTTTCGATGTCGCTCAAGAAACTTGACAAGGCTGTGATTGAAGAGCGGGTGAACTGGGCCGCCAAAATCCTGTCGTTGGAGGATTATCTGGATCGCCGTCCAAAAGAATTATCGGGCGGGCAGCGTCAACGGGTGGCGATGGGCCGGGCGATTGTCCGTAACCCGGATGTCTTTTTATTTGATGAACCGCTTTCCAATCTGGATGCCAAACTGCGCGTGAAAATGCGCACAGAGATCAAGGAACTTCATCAAACACTCAAGACGACAACAGTTTATGTGACCCACGACCAGATTGAAGCTATGACGATGGCTGATCTGGTTGTTGTCATGCGCGATGGCCGGATTGAACAAGTCGGCACACCACTTGATGTTTATGACACCCCGGCAAATTTATTTGTCGCCCAGTTTATAGGTTCACCGGGGATGAATATTATTGAAGGGATTGTTGGCCTCAAGGATGGGGCGGTTGTTCTGCAAGCACACGGATTCTCTTTGCCGATTCCAGCCGATATATCTGTCCGGGAAGGGCAAAAAATACTTTATGGCGTGCGCCCTGAACACCTGATCCAGTCTGAAACCAATATGGGGATTGAAGCAAAAATCACGGTTGTTGAGCCAACGGGGGCTGAAACCCATATCTATGCCAGCCTTGCCGGGCAAGAAATCTGTATGATTTCGCGCGAAAGGCTGGGCTGGACTCCGGAAAGCATGATCACCCTGCAACCCATGCTGGACTATGTCCATATTTTTGATGCCAGTAGCGAAGCGGCAATAACGCGGGCAGATTAGGGCCCTGACCCCAGGCAATCATTTTTTGATTAACTTGCCGGATGTCTTTGATTAAAAAGCCCAAAGAGGATTCGAATGTCTGATCTTGCGCCCGATCATCTTGCATTGGGCGTTGACCTTGGCACTTCGGGTGCGCGGGCGATTATTATCGGGCCTGAAGGTTCTGTGCGTTCACCTGTGCGCTCACAGGGTCGGGCAGAGCTTGTTCAGGAACAGGCGCGCAACCCGACTCACTGGTGGCAAACCGTGGCCGATGCCATGGAAATGGCTCTTTCCGGGGCTGACCGGGCACAGATCAAGCGTATTTCAGTCTCCGCAACATCAGGCACTGTCTTGTCAGTCAATCGACAAGGAGAGCCAACGGGGTCTGTCTTTATGTATTCTGATCCCTGTCCAGACCCGGACCATATCGCCTCTATCCAGGCTAAAGCCCCGGCCTGGACTCCTGCGCGGGGGAAAAGCGGCGGGCTGGCTTGTGCGCTCACCCTCTTGCAAGAACCAGCGGTTCGGGTGCTCCATCAGGCTGATTGGCTGAATTATAATCTCACTGGCCTCTGGGTTGGCGATAGCAGTTCCTCCCTTAAATCCGGCTATGATCCAGTGCTGGGCAACTGGCCGGACTGGGTCGGTGAATTGGGACTCACCTCAGATCGGCGGTGCCGAATTGTCGCTTCAGGAGAAATCATCGGCCCGATTGACGCAAAAACCGCCGATCATTTCGGCCTGTCAAAGAACGTCACAATCGTTGCCGGAACCACGGATGGTTGCGCCTCTTTCCTTGCAACCGGTGCTGCAATTCCAGGCGATGCCGTTTCAGCCCTCGGCACAACGCTCACCGTCAAGCTCTTGTCTAAAAAACCGATTTTTAAACCTGAAGCAGGAGTCTATAGCCATCTGGTTGCAGGCAACTGGCTTGTCGGCGGGGCCTCCAACGCCGGGGGAGGGGTTCTTCTTGATCATTTTCCAGTTGAAGAACTAAGTGAACTTTCCAGCCAGATTGATGGTGCACAAAGCTCAGGGCTTGATTATTACCCCCTTTCACAACCGGGGGAACGTTTCCCGATTGCTGACCCCGACATGCTACCGCGCTTGACCCCTCGCCCGGAAAGCGATGCATATTTCCTTCACGGAATGCTTGACGGGCTTTCAAAGGTTGAGGCGCAAGCCTACCAGACTCTTGCCAATATGGGTGCACCGCCAGCGCAGCAAATATTCTCAACCGGTGGCGGAACGAAGAATCCGGCCTGGATGGCTGCACGGGAACGGCTTTTGCCTGCCCCGCTTGCCAGCCCCCTTTCTATCGAGGCCGCCTACGGCACAGCCCTTCTTGCCCAGCGTGCAATAACATGAAACATCTGCCGCTAAAGCACCTGATCAATCTGTTCGATATATTTCTTGTTGATCAATTTGGCGTGCTGATTGACGGAAACGGGGCCTGTCCCGGTGCTGTTGATGCACTCACCTCTTTAATTAAATTTGGTCGGACGGTTGTGGTCTTGACCAATTCCGGGAAGCGGGCTTCGCATACGGTTAAACGCCTTGAACATTCAGGCTTTCCACCCCTGCAGGTGGTCAGTTCAGGCGAAACAGCGCATAACCTGTTAATTCATAATTCATTCTCTGGGCAAATCAAGTCATCCGGCCCGATCAATGTCTGGTATGAGGCTGAAAACCAGACAGCATCCCCGCTTGAAGGCCTTGATGCGAACTATGTGGATACGATGGGCAAGGCTGATCTCCTTATACTTGCCGGTGTGCGGGAGAGCGCGCTTTCTGCCTATAAAGAACGGTTTCAAGCGGCGATTGAGCGGGGCCTGCCATGCTTATGTACCAATCCCGATCTGGTGCGTTTGACCGCAGACGGCCCACGTTTCGGGGTTGGGCAGATTGCAAAACTCTATGAAGAGATGGGGGGGCAGGTTCAGTGGATTGGCAAACCGCACCGCGCTATTTATGATCATGCTCTGCGTCTGGTTCCAAAGCAGGGGCGGGTGGTTTGTATAGGGGATAGTCTTGCCCATGATATTGTCGGGGCACAGTCTCTGGGCATGCAAACAGCCCTTGTCCGAAGTGGACTATCAGCCGACTTGTCTATGGCGGAAATTGAAGAAACCGCCAAAGGGCTTGGCGCGATGCCTGATTTTATTGTGCCGCAGTTTTCACTGGACTGACCGGGGCTGCCCTATATCCTGCATCCAGTGATCTATGCGGGAGATTTGCTCTTTGGTCAGCCGAAGGCCCAATTTACTGCGCCGCCAGACCACATCCTCGGCAGTTGTTGCATATTCATGGTTTATCAGCCAACGCAATTCTGCCTCGCTCAAGGTTGCGCCAAAATCCTCTCCCAAGTCTTCTTTGCTGCGCGCAGTGCCAAGAATTTTGTTGCTTTCGGTGCCATAGGCCCGAACCAACCGCCATGCCCAGCTTTCCGTCAAAAAAGGATAGTCCTCTATCAAGGAGGTTTTAAGGTTTTGCGCTCCATCAACCGAAAAATCACCGCCGGGTAAAGCTACGCCTGCCGTCCATTTTGGACCAACAGAAAGATGTTTAGCGATTTTATCCAGCGCATCTTCTGAAAGGCAGCGATAGGTGGTGATTTTCCCGCCAAATATATTTAAGACAGGTGGGCCCTGCGTATCCATGCTGAGTACATAGTCGCGCGTTGTTGCTGCTGCCGAAGCCGCACCGTCATCATAAAGCGGGCGCACCCCGGCAAAGGACCAGACAACATCATCGGTGCTTATTGGGCTGGCAAGAAACTCGTTGATAAAAGCAATCAGATAATCGCGCTCCTGATCCGTGCAGACAGGCTGATCATCAGGCCCGTCATGTTCGGCATCAGTGGTGCCGATCAGGGTAAAATCCTCTTCATAGGGAATGGCAAAAATGATCCGGCCATCCTGGCCTTGAAAAAAATAGCATTTATCGTGATCGTAAAGTTTTTTGGTGACGATATGACTGCCGCGCACCAGCCGCACTTTTTCAGATGAATTGAGGCGCATGGTTGCATTGATCACCTGACCTGCCCAGGGACCTGCCGCATTGACCAGTATTTTAGCCCGGTGGGTGATGGTTTCTCCTGACGAGGTTTTAAGGGTAATTGTCCAGTGATTGTCTGTCCGCAAGGCTGATTCAACCCGGGTACGCGGCATAATTTTAGCCCCGCGCATTTGTGCATCGCGGGCATTGAGGATGACCAGACGGTTATCCTGCACCCAGCAATCAGAATATTCAAAGCCGTGCTTGAATTTCGCTTTGAGTGGCAAGCCTTCCGGCGTATTGCTAAGCTTTAAGGAGCGTGTTGCTGGCAGGATGTCGCGCCCTCCCAGATGATCATAGAGCAAAAGCCCGAGGCGGATAAGCCAGGCGGGACGTTGATTTTTCATCCAGGGCATCAGTCGGTTTAAAAGGCGCGAGACCGGGGTTGTATTTTCAAAGCGCATGTCTGGGTGACAAGGCAGTATAAAGCGCATCGGCCAGGCAATATGCGGCATGGCGCGCAAAAGCACTTCGCGTTCTTTCAAGGCGTGGCGAACAAGCCCGAAGGCAAAATATTCAAGATAGCGCAGCCCGCCGTGAAACAGCTTGGTGGAGGCCGAAGACGTCGCCCCACCGATATCATTCATTTCGGCAAGGCCAACCGAGAGGCCTCGGCCTGCTGCATCGCGGGCAATGCCGCAGCCATTGATCCCGCCGCCGATAATGAAAAGATCAAAAGTATCTTCTGCCACGCGTTTAACTATTTTTGGAAAAGCGCAATCATGCCTGATTAGCGGCGTGATATCTTTTTTCACTATCGCTCTTCTTTGCAAATGTCAATTAACAGTTTGCATTTGTATCACCTCGATGATAGGTTATGGCAAGTTAGCGGAAGGAGACATTATGGCGACAGAGTTAGACATTCGGAAGGATTTAATCGCGGCGTGCCTGGAGATGAATGCGCTTGGCCTCAACCAGGGCACATCAGGTAATATTTCGGCGCAATATGGGGATCAAATGCTGATTTCGCCATCGGCAACGCCGTATAAAAAAATGACGCCAGAGATGGTGGCCTCGCTTGATTTGTCCGGAGACATGCCTGACCGCTGGGAGGGGCCATTAAAGCCGTCGACCGAATGGCGTTTTCACTGGTTGGCCATGAAGCAGCGCGAAGACGTGACCGCCGTGGTCCATGCGCACCCGCCTTATGCAACCGCTCTGGCGATTTTGCGCAAACCAATTCCGTCCTGTCATTATATGATTGCCGCATTCGGCGGGATGGATGTCCGGGTTGCTGATTATTCGACGTTTGGCACCCCTGAACTGGCCAACCATGTGGTGAGCGCACTGGAAGGGCGCACGGCCTGCCTGATGGCAAATCACGGGATTGTGGCAACCGGAATTGGGCTTGAACAGGCAATGTGGCGGGCAGGGGAGCTTGAAGCCATCGCCCGCCAATATCATCTCTCCTTGCAGATAGGCACCCCGCATTTATTGTCCGAAGAAGAGATTGAAGACACCAAACGCATGTTCAAAGGCTATGGCGTGCAGGATGAAAAAGCCTGAAAATCGGCTGTAGCGCGCTTATTTTGTATCGCGTTTATTTTGTGGCGACAAAGATATAGCGGTTAAGCGCAAAGAGATATTCCTGCTTGCGGTCTGTTTCATACTGATCATCAATCCATGTTTGTATATCCTGATCGCCGAGACAGGATTCCTGTTGTTGCATATTCTTTAAATATTCTATCATAAAGGCGGCATAGCAGTCTTCCTGATAGGTCCAGTTCACAAGATTATGGATGATTTTATCGGTGACGCGAAAGCCTTGTCGGGTTAGTCGGCGCGGCAGATGTTGCGGGGCATCTGCCCAGGCATAAGTTTTGGTTAATAGAGGTTTTATCTTTTGAAACAGGGTTTTATTTTGGCAATTCCAGATCAGGGAATCCCAGTGAGTGTCAAGAATAACGATTTTTCCGCCGGGCTTGAGTACGCGCCAGGCCTCTGACAAGGCCTGATCAATATCGTCAATAAAGCAGAAAACCTGACTGGCGCAGATTGCGTGAAAAGACTGATCCTCAAACGGCAGGTCGGTAGCAGAGGCCTCAATGAAAGTTGCTGCCGGGCAGATATGCCGAGCCATCTCGATCATCGCGGGGGAAGAATCAATCCCGACCACTTTGCCAGTCGCGTTCATTTCTTTAAAAATTTCATTCAGATAGATGCCATTTCCGCTACCAAGCTCCAGAATAAATTGTGCCGGTTTTGGGGCTAACGCCGCCAGTGTTGCTTGTCGCTGAGCCACCATATCCGCCGAAAGAGCCACCTTTTTCTGTAGCTCTGCCATTTCCTGATTATAGAGCTTGTTCATATCTTCAGTTTATGAGCAAATGTCAGCATTATCTGCTCAAGAAATTTGATAAAAAATCGTAAGAAATGCCGCATGGAGCGCACAAGTTTATCCGGCTTTCTTAGCTAGGTGATTTTGGATTTGCGATGCTTGTGCATGCCGACCACGCAACTGTCGGACAATTGTTTCCTTTTCCCTTTCTGATCCAGCCAATTGTTGCTTGCGTTTTAGAACGGAAATTTTTTGGTGCTGTCTGTTGGGAAGAAGAAGTATGTCACCGGAAACGATTACGCCCGTTATATCGGCTGCCTTATTGACAATATGACGTTCCTTTTTTGGGCTATATCTATGGCCGTGTCGAAAAAGCGTGGTTTTTATATTCCAGACATCTCGACCATAAACAGTTTTTCCTGAAATCGTGATATCATCCGCATAAATTGAAAGCGCACATTCAGAATTTTGGACAATTTTGTTTATTTCATCCCACATATCTGAATAAGATAAATAAGCGAGGATCGGACTACATGGGCTACCTTGTGGTAAGTGTCCGTTAAATGTGACAAGCTTCGTTAGCAGTGATGCGACATGCTCTTCACACTTCATTCGTTTGTTGAAGAACCAATATGCCTTTTTGTCCGTGCAAGAAGGAAAGAAATCCTCGATATCCAGAAGGCAAAATGCCCTTGCGCCTTTATGAACAGCGGCATTGTCTACATAGGAACGCCCCTTTACCGGTGCCATAAGATAATCTGGCGGTTGAATTCGTTGGAGTAAATCCGCAATTCGCCGCTGAACTTGTTTGAGGTTGTCATCTGGTGCTTCAATATGCCTTTCGCCGCCGTTTTTTTTCTTTTCAGTCCAACAGCGATAACGTTTTTCGGTTTGTCCGAGAGCATTCAAGCCCTTGACGCTCGAGTACAATAGTGTGGCCAATTTGTTCATGCTTTTAAGCGCATAGAAGCTGCTGTTTTCCAGCGGATGGAATTTATTAGTCTGCGGCACTTTCGGCTTCCGTCTTATTTTCTACAAGTTGTAAGAAACCAATCACTTTTTTTGAGATGGCGCGTTTAGCATTTCCAGCAGACCAAGATCCGCTGCCTGCCTTATCAAGATTTTCAGAAAAGAACATGATTGATGACGTTGGGATGTTAAACTCTTTTGAATATTTTCCAATGACATCAAGCGATGGAGTTCGATGACCTTTTTCCAATTCAGAAATATATGATTTCGAGAGGTCGAGACGCGCTGCGAGTTCATTTTGTTTCAGATCATGAAACACCCGCAATAGCCTTAAGGCTTCAGATATCATCGCCTGTTTCTTTAATCAAAATACAATCAGGTTAGCGACTTATCCGCCATCACCGCTAAAGATAGCTAATGCCATCTTGTACAATTGATATGCGAACGGCCATCCAAAGGAGAGCCAACGAATTAGGTACTTTAAGCGAAGCCAGATCGGCCAATCTTGCCATTTTCGTTTCAGTCGCTGCTTACGTGGTTCATTAAAAGATTCCATCATAGGAAGTTCCTTTCGAGTTGCCCTAGACGGAATTGTCTAGGGGTCTTTACCAACTCAAAAACGGACACGTCAGCTTCACCGTCATGCATAGACACCGCACTAGTCTTTGGGCGGTGTCTGCTACGCGGCACCGAGGCTCATCTCTCATCTGAGGGGTGGGCGTCAGCGCAGCAAGCGGTAGAGGAAATTTCCTCCATGAGCCCCAAGGCTACAGGTATAAAGACTTATTTTTCCGGTCACATTTGTGCTTGAACAACTTCAATATAGGTTGCGATTCGCAAAATGTCAAGGCAGAGCAAGTTCACTGATAGTGATTTTTGTTCGAGTTTGATCTAGATAATGAACCCATATTCTTTCTAACCCGCTGCTTTAGCTGTGATGGCTGTATTCTGGGGCAGGGTTGTTAATAAGGCATTGATAATTTTGACTATGAACTTTATCAATTCTTGCTGACAGGCAGGAAGGGGATTTGGTTAATTTCATTCATTATATGTGATGTTTCGTGTAGTGCTTTGATAATTTTGCGGTAATGCTGAATTTCATCCAGGGTTAGATTTCGGTTTTTGCGGTCTTTTAGCCATTTCTGTGCGGGCTGATAGCCGCCAATATAAAACTCCCACGCGACTTGCGGAATAGCGCCAAAATACTGGGTTTCATTGATCCAGACTTCTCCGGTGTCGCCCTCTTTGTGCTTTTTTTCAAATCGGGGCTTTTTGACCATATGCGTGCCAGAAACCGGATAGGTTGAATCCAGTGCCTCCAGCTTCTTGCTTTCCATCAGATGAAGAGCGCGCAGTGCTTCCCCCTTTTCAGCCAGCGCATAAAAGGTCCCGGAGTCCGGCGGGTAAGGAATACGCAGAAAGTCAGATTTAAGATATTCAGCATAGCGCGCCCGGTAAGCCGGGCTATGCAAAACCGCATAGAAGATATGATGGTAATCCTCTCGAATTTAGATGGGGTTAGCAGTAGACAGTTTTAAGCTGGCGGCCTGTTTGTTGGGAAAAAAGGCAATCTGATCAACTTTTATACAGGCCAGTCAATCTTTGAAAATTTCTCATAGCATTTCTGGGCGTATTCTGGCTCAATCATTTTTGCATGATCAATCATGCCTCTTAAGTGAGATTTAAACCCCCAAATGGAGTCAAAGCCTCTATTAGTAACATGCTCACTGACACCAAATTTTTCCAGAAAATACAAATGTTGTCGAATCTTGTCCTTGTATTCCTTTTGCAAGCGGGGTTGCTCTCCATCCACATTTAAGCCTAGAACAATTTTTTTGCTGTTAGGCGGGATTATTTTTGTTTTTCTATATTGAGGTCTATAACCAGATTCCGACAAAACTTTATAAACTTCAAAAATAATCTTCTGAGCTTGCTTCCGACAAAAATCTTTTGGCCTTGGAGAAAAGCTTAGGTCATCGCTATATCTTGTATATGTGAGTTTATACTTGCTTGCGACCTTACTTAACTTATCATCACATTCTCTCATTATCAGGTTCGAAATTAATGGACTGGTAGGCGCACCCTGAGGTAAATAACCTAATAATTTCTCATTATATTCTGGGATTTCTTTATTATTTTTCCATACATGCCATTGTGTATAATTCTCTCTGGGACTTTTCCATGAAGTAGGTGCTGTACAAAGACGGGCCATTTCAAAAGCAACAATTGGTTGGTAACCACATTCTTTAAATAACCGAAAGACTTGTATCTCTGATATAGATTCAAAAAAGTCCGCCACATCAAATTTGATAAGCCATTTCGCTTCGCAATGCCTTTCTGCACATTTCTGAATAGAGCTTCCTTTAGTAAAGGCAAAACTGGCAGGATGGACTGGAATTGGTTTGAGTATATATTCATTAATCCATCGTTGAATATGCATTAGGTCTGGTTGAGGAATATGGATGAACCTTCTGCCTCCAGATCGCTTTTTTATTGAAAACCTTTTATATGCATCATAATTGGAACGGTTAACAAAACCTCTTAACTTTTGATAATTTATACCTGTTCTTTTTGCCAAATGGTTTAAAGAAAGAATAGATGGTAAGCGATATTGAGAATTTAAAACAAGTTCAGTCTGGGAGATTGAGGTTTCTAGCAATTCTTCAGAAAGCCCATCTTTTAACCCGCGCTGTTTATAAGAATGAGGAGACCACATCATAAATACTCCGATTGTCGCCGCAGGCGACAGAGCGCTCTGGCGACCGTAGACCACGTAGGCAAAAGGCAGAGCGCTCTGTCTCCAGTCAAGCGTGGGCTTTTCCATGAGGCACAGGAAATCCTTACCCCAGCAACCACACAAACGTGGTTGCCGCAACTTTTACATTGCTTGCTAACACTAATTATGTGTGGCCTCTCTCAATTGTTTAGGATAGTAGTGATCAGGTCCTTTATCAAGAGTTCTAGCTTCCACCATTTTTAACTTTCTAGCAGCATTGAGTTCCGCCAAACCCTTTTCAGTAATTCTTCTTTGAGCAGTAATGAATTCGTATCTAATGCAAGCCTCAATTGTGCGTTCACAATTTTCTACGTCTAATCCAGTAGAAAATGAAAGTGTGCTGCGCTTTCTTTGTCCTTTTGCTATTAGAGCAAGGACTACCAGAATCATTTTTCCAGCCCGCTTACTTCGTAATAATGCCCCAGAGTTGGCTAATTTGTTCTGGCCAGCATCTTTCAAAATTTGAACATGGTCTCCACTCACTATCTCTGTTGGAAATACAGATGCAACGGATGGAGATATGGTGCGGTTTGGAAACAATCCTTTCCATCCACTCCCTTTAAAATCTGGCTCCCATAATATTGCGGGCGTATTATTCGGACATCCGTGTTCAAAAATAATAGCGGCCATTCCTTCTTTGTAGCCAAGCCACATATTTTTACGCTTCTTATTGGCAATATGCCCATACTTTTGGCAAAGCTTTTTGATTTGATTTTTTCGCTCTTTATCCCACGCAAATGTGTCAAAACGAGGTGCATCTCTAAAAATATGAACATACGGCTTAGACTTATGTTTTTTTACGTATGATATTCCAGATTCTGTTCCAGAATAAGCAATAACGTGAAAAGATATGTGCTTCCCTGAAAGCCATGACAAGATTGTCTTTTCAAGCCAAAAGCTATCCAAAAAATCTCTAACCCGGCTACCAGAGCCAATGAAGTCGTCTACAAATATAATCGCGTCTGATTTACTTTCTCTTAACGGTTCTATCGTCGGGTGATTTAGGTGTTTTTGAGGATCGGACCTACATATTTGCCTGATAATATGAGCAACCTTAGCTTCACTTCCTTGGTCAGCCGAAGGTGATAACGCATTAACAGATTTAGATTTCTCATCTTCGCTAACAATAGCCTGAGAATAAAAAGGGAGAGGCTTTCCGTTTCCCTTTTTTAGTTCTCTGACAGAAAAGAAACCAACACTCCCCGTAATACCAGAAACAACGCCCGTTATTTTTGCACTAAGGTTACGTTCAAATTCCATATGAGATACAAGGGTTAAATTATTTGCGAGGAGAATAGCGGATTGTCGATCAATAGGTTCAAACTGATATAACCAATCCTGTCCCTGTGTCGTATATATCAGATTTTTCGCATTGATATCACTATTCATATAGGGCTTCTTTCTTATGAAATCAGGTCAAGCTAGGCGATACGAATGCTCGACCGCTCTGCCAGTGGTATACTGCGCGTTGCAGGCCACGATATAGCTATGAAAAGACATGATACTTTAAGCGGCGAAGTCCCGGACAACGCGACCGGCGTTGAGAGAAGTGCGTTTGCCATCGCGCATCGAAAGCTGACCATTGACAAGCACATGCGCAATCCCGGAAGCATAGCGACGCGGATTTTTGGCGGTAACGTTGCTGGCTATATTCGCTTGATCAAATACGCAGATGTCGGCTTTATGGCCAGGCACAAGGCAGCCGCGATCCTTCAAGCCCAGACGCTTCGCAGGCACAGACGTCAATTTCGCCAGTCCGTGAGCCAAGCTTAGAATTTTCCGATCCCTGACATAATATTGTAAGAAACGGGCCGCCCAGCCATACCCGGATAATGAGCCCAGATGATCGGCAAGAACGCCTTCGTTTGCGGTTGCGACGGTATCCGATATAACAGCACACTCCGGTTGATCCAGACACAGATCCACATCGCTGTCTTTGAAGGATTTGGACGTCCACATGCACGACATCATGTCAGCGCCTTCCTCCAAGAGGATATCCAGGACAGCATCGTAGGGGTGACAGTTGCGCATGCGACCGATTTCGGCAAAGTTTGCCCCGACGAGGTCTTTGTTGTGTGTGGCGTTTAGCAGCATAATGTCAGACCATTTCTCGGCCTTGACAATGAGCCACATAGGTTGCGGATTTGCTTTTATCCGTTCTCTACAGTCAGGGTCTTCCAGTCTTTTGAGGACATCATCGATGCTTCCGGCTTGTGCCCACCTGGGCAAGATTGCGGCCATCAAGGTATGGTTCCAATCGTGGGGAATAACGTCAAATGCAATGTCAACATCCTGGCGTCGAGCCAGGTCAATGAGCTCCAGCGTATGCTCCATTGCATGTTTTGGCGCGCCAAACTTCGGCTGGATATGGCTAATTTGAAGCTTCGCGCCAGATTGGCGGGCCGTCGCAATCGCTTCGCAAAACCCCACGTCATAGTGGGTATCGCGATTGCGAACATGCGTGGCATATAGCCGTTTGTATTTCGCTGCGACTTCGCACAAAGGCACAAGATTTTCCGGCGCAGCCAATGAACCGGGAAAATACTCAAGCCCGGTCGAAAAGCCGCCAGCCCCTTCATCCATGCATTGATCCACAAGGCGCGCCATCTTGGCAACATCTTCGACTTCTCCGGCATGGAGTTCATCACCCAACACGGCTCTGTGGACAGTGCCATGGCCAACAAAAGCCATCACATTCACACCAAGGCCAATCGTGTCCAGCACATCCAGATATTCCCCAAACCCAAGCCACTGCGCGTGTTCGGCCTTGTCGGTATACCAGGGGGCAACCCGGCGAATATCATCAGGCTTGTTGACCGGCGCACAACTGATGCCACATTGGCCGATGACTTCGGTTGTCACTCCCTGATGCACCTGGCTCTGCGCTCTGCCATCTGCGATCAACGTAAAGTCAGAGTGCGTGTGCATATCTATAAAGCCGGGGGCGACAATCAAGCCAGAAGCATCAATAACCTGTTCTGCGTCCGTGACCGGGATTTCACCCGCCGGCCCTATTGCCGAAATTTCTTCGCCAGAAATCGCAATATCGCCAATGAAACCGTCTGCGCCGGTGCCATCAAAGATTGTGCCGCCTTTTAAAACACAGTCCATAGAAATATCTCCTGTTTGGCCTCGCCCCTATTTGGCCTCACCCCTATTTTGCTTCACCATAAGCCCAATCCGGCAAGAACACCGTGAGTTCCGGGAATATGACAAGAATGAGCAAACCGATGATGTAAGCCAGAATAAAGGGCAAGACGGCCACGGAAATCCGCTCGATGGAGATCCCCGAGATACGAGACGCAACGGTCAGATTAGCCCCGAGAGGCGGCGTAAGAAATCCGATCTCGCAGGTGATGACGGTGAAGATACCAAACATAACCGGATCAACCCCAAGAGAGGAGACCAGAGGCAAAAAGACTGCCGTAAACAAAACGATTTGCGCCAGAGATTCCATAAAGGTCCCGATGAAAATATAGAATATTCCAATCAGAAGCAGCACCAATATCTTGTTTTCGGTGATGGAGGTGATTCCTTGCTGCACCGCAGTCGGGACATCGTAAAAGGCTGTAAGTTGGCCGAATGCCAGGGTTGGTGTTAGCAAGATCAAAATACCGGTCAATAGAGCGGTGAATCTGAGAGCCTCGATCACTTTTTTGGTTGTCAGTTCTTTGTAAACAAACAATCCGACAAACAGCGCATAAAACACGGCCACGCCTGCCGCCTCGGTCGGGGTAAAGGCACCCCCATAGATACCTCCAAGAATGATGACCGGCGCCCCGATTGACCATTTGCCATCCCAGGCAGCCTTGAGAAACGGCCTCCATGTAAAGGGGTCTCCGCCCCCGCCATAGCCTCTGCGCCGTGCAATGATATATGTGGTAATCATCAGCAAGAGCGTAACCACGACACCGGGTATGAGTCCTGCAAGGAATAAACGGGGTATCGACGTTTCTGAAACCAGTCCATAGATGATCAGCAAATTGGATGGCGGAATAAGACTTCCCAATGCCCCTGCGCTTGCTGTGATAGAAGCCGCAAATGGCACATCATAGCCCTCGCGTCGCATTGCTGGGACGGTCACAGACCCGATAGCTGCGGTTGTTGCAGGCCCGGAACCGGACAAGGCAGCAAACAGCATACAGGCAAAGACGGTTACCAAACCCATTGAACCGCGATAGGCGCCGACCAGGTTCGTGGCAATCGCGATCATCCGTGTTGCCATGCCCCCCACTTCCATAAGACGTCCGGCAAGCACGAACATTGGAATTGTTAGCAAGGGAAATGGCGTCAAACTGCCGTAGCCAGTCTGCGCCATCAAGGTATAGGGGATGTCGATAAGGAAAAGGGCGAGCATGGTTGTCAGGCCAACCGACACGAATAAAGGCACGCCCATGATCGTAAGAACGACAAAAACGACCGCCAATGTCATCAAAGGAGTCATGGATGATGCTCCTGGTCCTTATCGGTTTTTTCCCATTCTTCCTCCTCCAGCATTCCGGGCAGCCCTTTGTGACCTTCTCGCCACCAGACATAATAGGATTGAATCAGCCGGATCAACATCAGCCCATAGCCAATGACCAATATGGTTTGCGGGTAGAATTGATCGATCCCGAGTGAGGGACTTGTTTCAGTAAATCGCCAGAAGACAGACAAATAGTCCCAGCTGACATGCAGCATGAACAAGCAGAAGAAAGCCCAGAATATGTCTGCGATGAAAATCACAAACTTGCCAAATCGCGTTGGCAAGGCCTGCACAGCAACCATAATGCGTATGTGGAAACGTTCGCGCACACAAAGCGACGCCCCCATATAGACAGCCCAGACCATGCATATCGCCGCCGTTTCTTCTGTCCAGTGTAAAGCCACCTGGAAAATATAACGTGCGACAACCTGCGCAAAAACAGAAACAGCAATAACTGCCAGGCAGGAACAGCAGATCAGTTCTTCGAAATGTCGCTCAAGCCAACGCAAGATCTGCATGTTGCTCTCTAGGGTCAGGAGGGGCCAGCACCTCTTTTGCCAGCACCTCTCCTGAACAGTTGATATATATTGGTGTTATTCTGCAGCGGCTTGAATGGCACCGACAAGTTCAACAAAGTCCGCGCCGCGTTTCTGGGCGAATGTTTTCTGGACCCCTTGTGCTGCGCTGATGAAATCGGCTTTGTCGGGCCGTGTCATGGCCATTCCGCCTTCATCAACCAACCATTTGCGCACCTCTTCCGTCTCATTTGCAATTTGTGCGGCGAACGCGTCACTTGCAGCTTGTGCAGCAGCCAAAATCTGGCCACGCTGCTCATCGTTCAGTTTACGCATGAAATTATCAGAAGCGAAAAGCGGCGCAAAAGCAACGAAGTGCTCAAGAATCACAAGATTGGGCTGATGTTCGAAAAACTTCATATCCCGAATGAAGGATGTGCCATTGTCTCCCCCGTCAACTGTCCCGGTCTGGAGGGCTGTAGGTGTCTCTGACCACGCAAGTGGAACCGGATTTGCCCCAAAGGCTTCAAACGTCGCAATCATCACCTCGTTCTTTGGCACGCGTATTTTTAATCCCTTCATATCTGCCATCGTGTTGACGGGACGAATAGAATTATAGAAATCCCTGTATAAGGCCGGACCAAATGCCAGCAAGTGAACGCTTGTGTCTTTTTGCAGCTTTTCTTTCATCATGCCGCCGACATCCCCATTCAGCACGCGATCAAGATGGGCGGCGTTTTGAAAAATATACGGCAGCACGGTAACGTCCATCAGGGGCCAATGCGGCGAGACGTTGTTTGCTGTAATAAAAAATCCATCAACCGTGCCAAGCTGCATGGCCTTGAATGCTTCATCTTCGCTTGAGATCTGGTTGCAGCAACGCAGTTTGACTTCAATGTTCCCGCCGCTTTCTTGCGCAACATGCTTTTGGAATAAAGCACCAAATCGTCCGTAAAGCGATTTTTCGGGTGCGCCAAACCCGACATTCATTGTAACATCAGCCGCAATCGCAGGTATAGATGAAACGCCCAGTCCAACGGCCAATCCCGCAGCAACCGTTGCAGCACTCATCAGCTTCAAGAAATTTCTCTTTATCATTATTCCCTCCATTTAATACGTTTGAATTTACTTAATGCGCATAAATTTGATGAGTCAACAAAGATTTCGCGCATAACATCCGGGGAGACATCCAGACAGCAACTCCAGATTGGGTGTTGTAGAAATCTAATTCTTGTCTAGGATGAGAGTAAGTTTGATCAAGCTACAAACTAGGGTCAGGACCCATTAAATTCATCCATTCTGTTGGCCAAGAAAGGTAAAGATACAATGAAAACAAGCGAAAGCATAGTATTAGCTACGGTGAGCTTGTTTGAAGCCGTAGATTTGCCTTTATTGGCCAACCTTGTAAAGGCGCGGCAAATTTTTGTATCTGAACTTTCAAACCGCTTGCAATTAGCGATGCTAGTCGCTGCGCGCTTTTCAAGCCCATCTATCAAAAATTTGACACGCGCAGAATGGATGAATTTAATGGGTCCTGACCCTAAACCGGATTTATCATGATCACCATATTCAAGGCCCGGAAAATCCTGACGATGAACCCGTCCAACCCGGTTGCAGACTATGTGGCCGTTAAAGACGGCAAAATACTGGGCGCAGGAAAGCTGGAAGAACTGACAGGCTGGGGGGAGCATGAAATTAATGATCAATTCGCCGAAAAAATACTCATGCCAGGTTTTGTCGAAGGACACGCCCATTCAATGGAAGGGACACTCTGGCGACACGTCTATTGCGGCTATTTTGACCGAATGTCTCCAGATGGTAAAATATGGAAAGGCGTGAAATCTAAAGAGGCTGTTCTCAATCGATTGAAAGAAGCCTCGTCTCGAATGGATGATCCGGATGCACCCTTGCCAGGTTGGCAGCTTGATCCGATCTATTTTGAGGATGCTCAAATCACCCGCAAAGACCTCGATCTGGTTTCGTCAACCAGACCGATTGGGGTCCTCCATGCCTCGGGACATATTTTGAACGCAAATTCCAAAGCACTCGAACTGGCCGGTTACTTGAAGAGCGGCCTTAATCACCCCGGTATTCCGCTGGACGAAGACGGCCTGCCGTCAGGTGAGCTTCGTGGCCCTGACGTCATGACTCCGGTATTTCAGCACATAGGCTTTGGCCGGGACATGCTTGATTGTGACAAGGAAGGACTAAGAGACTTTGCCAGGCTTTGCGTGCGCGCAGGCGTAACAACGGTGACAGATCTTGCCTCCAGGCTTGACGAAACACTCGTTTCAATGATGCTGGAGGTCACTGAAGACGAAAACTATCCAGCACGCGTTGTGCCGTTTCGGTTTTTTCATGGCCTGTCTCCGGCTGACTTGATTGAACATGCCAGCAAGCTGAAAACACAGTCTACCGACAAACTTCGGCTTGGCCATATCAAAATCGTCACAGATGGCTCCATTCAGGGATTTACAGCACGCCTGCGTGCACCGGGATATTACAACGGGGCGCCTAACGGCCTGTGGTACGTGCCACCGGATCAACTGGACAAAGTGTATGGGTTGGCATTGAAAGCCGGACTTCTTGTCCACACACACACAAATGGCGATGAAGCGACACAACTCGCCATTGAAACATTGGAAAAAAACCTGCGTGAAACGCCTTCACCAGATCACAGATTTACGCTGCAGCATTGCCAGCTTGCCGATGCGGCGCAATTCAGAAAGATTGCCAAGCTTGGCTTTTGCGTAAATCTGTTTGCAAATCACACCTACTTTTGGGGGGAACAGCATTATCATCTTACCGTCGGCCCGGAACGCGCTGCAAGAATGAATGCATGTGCAACAGCCCTTTCAAATGGCGTGCCGCTTGCAATACACTCGGATGCCCCGATTACCCCTCTTGCACCGCTCTATACAGCCTGGTGTGCTGTCAATCGTGTAACAGCTACGGGGCGGGTTCTTGGAAAACGCGAGTGCATCAGCGTTGACGATGCCCTGCGAACCATTACGCTGGGTGCAGCCTATACCTTGAAACTTGATGGTGAAATCGGCTCCATTGAAACAGGAAAACAAGCGGATTTTGCCGTTTTGGAAGAAGACCCGACTCAGGTTGATCCGATGGCTCTAAAAGATGTCGGTGTTTGGGGCACTGTGCTGGGCGGCAGAGTATTTGCAGCTTCAGAAATCTAGGGATGTAAGCAATGTCATGAACGAGATTCCAGTCAGTATTATCAGCGGATATCTGGGGGCTGGCAAGACAACGCTCGTGAATCATCTTCTTCGCAATCCAAATGGCCTGCGGCTTGCTATCCTGGTCAATGAATTTGGTGACCTGGCCATTGATGCTGATCTTGTTGAAGCACAAAACGATCAAATGATTAGCATTTCAGGCGGATGCGTTTGCTGTAGTTACGCAAGCGGCTTAATCGATGCATTCTTGAACATAAAGACTCTTGATCCTGTTCCAGACCAGATCGTTTTGGAAGCAAGCGGTGTCGCCATTCCTTCCGCAATCGCCGATTCCTTATCGCTTGTCAGTCAGATTAAGCTCGACAGCATCATTTGCATCGTCGATGCCTCTCAGATCATGGATCAGATTGCAAACCGCTATTTGGAAGACACCATTGCACATCAGATAAAAAATTCAGACTTGCTGGTGGTGAATAAATGCGATCTCATTGCGCCGAAGGTGCTTGGCAGCGTAAAAAAACGGCTCAGGCAAATGGCCGATGACGCGATCATGATTGAAACTGAATTTGCAAGCGCAGCCAGTGACATAATATTACAACCCTTTAACAGATCGACAAAGAAAACGGGCAAAACGCCTGTATCTCATGCGTCGAACTACAAGACCAAAGTGATCGTTCCAGAAGGTCCGGTGGATTTGGACCAATATGTGAAAACACTTTTTTCAGATCATCCAGACATGATCCGTGCAAAGGGGTTTGTGATCAACATAGAAAATCGCATGAAGACTATTCAGATTGTGGGAAGGCGCGTAGAAATTTCTGATGCACCTGCACATGTTGAAGCAGGCCTTGTTATCATTTCGCTTGATGTTGAGGGCTCAAGTTGAGGGCAAATTATCGGCACTCATCGCAGAGCGTCAAATTTCGATCAGCGTCCTGGCTGCCAGGATACCGCCGGATAGAAACATCATGCTGACCAGAAGTTTGCGAAAATGGTCATCTTGCAGCCGTTTGAATGCCATGACGCCGAGCACTGAGGCCAATAGCGCGACCGGCACGGCAAGGGCAATGAGGAACAGCCCTTGTTGATCATATACGCCGGTGACGGCGAAAATGACTGCTGTCAGGCCAAGAATCACGACGTTGAAGGATTGTAAGACCGAACGGGTCTGGGACTTGGTCCAGGGTCGCAGGGCGCACCACATTGTCGGCAAGGCCCCGGACAATGACGCAGCCCCCCCGAGGATACCCCCGACAAAACCGATTGCACTGTCCAATACCGGGGTTGGTCGATTGAGTGTCGGAAGGTTGCGCCGACCAAGAAAGTAGCCTCCGTAAAGCAACATCATGGCCGCCACGACCAGCTTGAGCATTTCTGCATTGATGTGGGTCAGGCTTATAATTCCAAGCGGGATCCCGACAA
Organism: Alphaproteobacteria bacterium; assembly: GCA_965229605.1. Lineage (GTDB taxonomy): Bacteria > Pseudomonadota > Alphaproteobacteria > CBDDJK01 > CBDDJK01. The sequence goes on from OZ245892.1 coordinate 1,076,633, forward strand.
TTCCGGGAATGAGGAATCGTGCCAGACGGGAAGGATTTTCCAGGATGGCGTGGCGCACGATCCAGAGGCCCTGCAGCCCGGTGATAACTGACATGACCACAATGATAGAGACGGCGCGCAATGGCTCCATAAACTGGAGCCAGAATCCGAGTGTAAAAAGAGCCGTTCCGAAACCTGCGAGACCGTTTATAAACCCGCCTGCGACCGCTCCGGCCAACAAAAGCACCATCTGCCATTCACTTATTGGCCATTCACTCATTGTGAGTATTCACTCATTACTATGTCCTGCGTTGCGCTTTAGGGTGTGGGGGGAGGCGATAAGGTGTGGGAAGGCGCACAGAAATTTCTGATGCACCTGCACATGTTGAAGTGGGCATTGTTATTATTTTGCTTGATATCGAAGATTCAAGTTAATGACACATTATCAGCACCTTGGAAGAGAGAGTTTGAGTTTTAAAACAACTCTGAATTTGGGAGAATTACCGCAAGTCTTGACGGCAGGCCTGATATGCGATTAAGTAAAATGAAAGGCTATAAATTATGGCAAACGGAATCACATTTGACAAGCTGGAATATGTTGTGCGGCTTCAAGCAAGTGGCTTTAGCGAGTCACAAGTCAAAGGTGCTGCTGAAGCTCTGGATGTGGCTTTAAAGGACACGGTTGCAACCAAGTATGATATCGCACGGCTTGAAGCTGAACTCTCTGCAAAGATTGCTTTGTCTGAAGCCCGTTTGCGCTATGACCTGACGCTGCGTATGGGGGCCATAGTTACGGTTGGCGTTGGTGTTCTGGCCGCCATGCGGTTCTTTGGATAACAATTAAAGCCAAAATCCCCTAAAACATTGGCTTTATGGCGCGCCCGGCAGGATTCGAACCTGCGACCTTTGGCTCCGGAGGCCAACGCTCTATCCAGCTGAGCTACGGGCGCAATATGCAAATAAGCTTTCGTTCCATAGCCAATCCATTCCAAACACACAAGCCCGGTTGAAGCTTATCTGTCCCATGGCTTAAGGCTATCTTCTCTATCGGCTTAAGCTTATTTGTTCATAGGCTTAAGGCTATTGCCCCATCGCCAGAAGATTTGTAAAAGCGGTGAGGCCAGACTATGTGCCGGGGCATCATTTGATTAAAGGGAAGTATGCTATGTTATCCAGATTGCTTGGGTTACTTTCGACAGATATTGCGATTGATTTAGGGACGGCGAATACGCTGGTTTACGTGCCGGATAATCGCGGAGGCAAGATCACGAGCGAGCCTTCGGTTGTCGCGGTTACAGAGATCAAGGGCGAGAAGAAGGTTGTTGCGGTTGGCGAGCAGGCCAAGGTGATGTTGGGCCGGACTCCGGGGAACATTCAGGCGATTCGCCCGTTACGCGACGGGGTGATTGCTGATTTTGAGGTTGCGGAGGAGATGATCAAACATTTCATTCGCAAGGCCTTGCGCGGGGGGAGTCTGGCGCGGCCTCGGGTTGTTGTTTGTGTTCCTTCGGGGTCAACTCCGGTTGAGCGGCGGGCCATTCATGATTCGGTCGAGAGTGCAGGGGCCCGGCAGGTCTTTTTGATTGAAGAGCCGATGGCGGCTGCGATAGGGGCGGGTTTGCCGGTGACTGATCCGAAAGGGTCTATGGTGGTTGATATTGGCGGCGGCACGACCGAGGTTGCGGTTCTCTCGCTTGGCGGGATAGTGAATTCGCGTCCGATTCGGGTAGGTGGAGATAAAATGGATGAAGCCATTATTGCCCATATTCGCAAGACCTTTAATCTTTTGATCGGGGAGGGAACAGCCGAGCGGATCAAGATAGACATTGGCACGGCCTGTGAGCCCAAGTCCGATGATAATGGCGGGCAAGGGCAGTTGATGGTGATCAAGGGCCGACATCTGGTGGATGCGGTGCCGCGTGAAATTGAAATCAGTGCGCGCGAGATTGCGCTGGCTTTGGCCGAGCCGGTCGGCGCGATTGTTGAAGCTGTCAAGGTTGCCCTTGAACAGACTCCGCCGGAACTGGCTGCCGATATTGCTGATTTTGGCGTTATGCTTACGGGCGGTGGCGGGAACTTAAAGAATTTGGACACTGTCTTGCGTGATAAAACATCACTCCCTGTCCATGTTGCAGAAGACCCGTTGCTCTGTGTTGTGCGCGGAACCGGGGAATCGCTCAAGAATATCTCGCTCTATAAAACCATTTTAACCAAAATGTATTAAGAACAGGCCTCTGCCCAAGATAGCCGACAAAAATAGCCGATGGATTTTACCTTAACCCGACAAAAATTCGCGCTGCCGGACGGTCTGATCTATATGGATGGCAATTCGCTGGGGCCTTTGCCAAAAGCGGCACTGGCACGAACCGAACATGTTCTTGAAAAAGAATGGGGCCATAATCTGATATCCAGTTGGAAAAAAAACAGCTGGATGACTCAGCCGGTGCGCGTCGGCGACAAGATTGCCCCTTTACTGGGAGCAGTGACCGGAAGCATTGTTGCCGGAGACACACTTTCAATCAAAATATATCAGGCCGTTGCCGCTGCTCTTGATCTTCATCAAAAGCGTTCTGACACCTCCAGCGCGCAGACATATTATATCCTTTCAGACCACGGCAATTTCCCGACTGACCTTTATATGGTGCGGGCGTTGCTTGACCATTACCCCGGAAATTATCAGCTAAAGCTTGTTGCCCCGGAAGAAGTCGCCGATGCGATTGACCAGACCGACAATCTGGCGGTGCTTTTGCTCACCCATGTTGATTATCGCACGGGTCGAATGCATGACATGGAGGACTTAACCAGGCAAGCTCATCAGGCCGGTGCGCTCACCATCTGGGACCTGGCGCATAGTGCCGGGGCGGTGCCGCTTGACCTTGCCGGTTGCCAGACTGATTTTGCTGCCGGATGCTGCTATAAATATTTAAATGGCGGACCAGGTGCCCCCGCTTTTATCTATGTGCGCCCTGATCATATCGCTGAATGCCAGCCAATTCTTGCCGGGTGGCTGGGACATGCCGCCCCGTTTGATTTTGACCCTTCCTATGTTCCGGCCCCGTCAATCGACCGCTTTCGTATCGGAACCCCGCCGGTTGTCCAGATGTCTATTCTGGAGGAAGCCCTTGATCTATGGGCCGGGGTTGATATGCACAAGCTGCGCGCACGTTCCATCGAATTGTCCGAGCGTTTTATCGCCAGAATTGGACAGCTTTGTCCGGATTTGACGCTGGTCTCTCCGCGTGATCCTGATAAACGCGGATCACAAGTCTGTTTCCGTCATGAAAGGGCAGGGGAGCTTATCGACTCCCTGGCTGAAAAAGGGGTTGTCGGCGACTTTCGCCCGCCAGATATCCTGCGCTTTGGCATAACACCGCTCTATCTTGGGGAAGAGGATATCGACCGCGCTGCGACGATTCTTGCTGATCTTTTATAGGGCAAGCCTCTATGAGTAAAAGAACCCGCATAAAAGACGGTGCGCCGGTTGCCGTTGTGCTTGCAGGCGGGCTGGGGAAGCGTTTACGCTCGGTATTGCCTGATCAGCCAAAACCGATGGCACCCATCCGGGGGCGGCCTTTTCTTGATTATCTGCTGGACTATTGGCAGGGCCAGGGAATCCGCGATTTTCACCTCTGTGTGGGGTATCGTCATCAGGCGATTACGTCTTATTTTAAAGATCGCCATACAACAATAACCTTTCATATTGAAGACCAGCCGCTTGGAACTGCCGGGGCTTTGATAAATTGTGCTGGTCATCTGCCAGATCAGCCAACCTTGCTGCTCAATGGCGATACCTGGTTCCCCGTGCCGCTTGCCGATCTGATCAGCGCACATCAGGCCAGCAAGGCCAGTTGGACTCTGGCCCTGACCCCGAATAAAGAGCCCGGCCGCTATGGTTCGGTGCAGCTTTTACCAGAACAATCCACCCCTTCAACCGACTGGCAGTTGATCAGCGGGCTGGGAGCGGACAAGGCGGACCACCTCGGTCAACCGGTCGAAGGCGGGGTTTATCTGTTTAATCCCGCCAGTTTACACGGGTTTAATATTCAGGCGGGCGGGCTTTTAACGCAAAGCATTTTGCAGCCTCTTTTATCCCGAAAAGAGGTTTTTTGCGGGCTGTCCTCAGCGGCTCCGTTTCTTGATATTGGTCTGCCAGCCGATTATGCCCAGGCGGAGTCTATGGTTGGCGCCAGATAGCTTTATCGGGATCAAGCGTCCCGGATTGCGTTCAGGCGGGTGCGTAGCGTATTGCGGTTGATTCCCAGTAATTTTGCACATTGCGTGCGGTTGCCATTGCAGGCTTTCAAGGCGGCTGAAAAAAGTGCTTCTTCAATAATGCGGATAACATGGCCATAAAGCTGCGGGGAGGGGAGACTATCCTCCGGCAGAGAGAGAAAATAATCAGGCAAGATACGTTCAACCGCTTGCGTAAGCTGGGAGTCCAGACCATTATTTGCGCCGGTAGTTGGGGTGCCATGCCGATGAGGAGACGGTGCAGAAGAATCGGCGGCGGCCTGTTGCAGGGGCGCGGTTGGCAGAATCATCAATTCATCTTCAATTTGCGCGACATCAATTTCTGCATCCGGGCAAAGCGCATTCAACCGTTGCATTAAATTCATCAATTCACGGACATTGCCGGGCCAGTCATGAGCTTGCAAACGCTCCAGCGCCCCTTTTGACAGTGATTTAGAGATGGAGCGACCATCCCCGTCCTCTTCGTCAATTCGCAGGAAATGCACTGCCAGTTCAGGGATATCAGCCCGCCGTGCGCGTAATGGCGGAATAGAAACCGGCGCCACCGCCAGGCGATAGTATAAGTCTTCGCGAAAACTGCCTTCGGCAACCAGCTGGCCAAGATCGCGGTGCGTGGCAGCAAGAATGCGGGCGTTGGTCGCAATCGAGGCCCGCCCGCCAATCCGGTTAAAACGGCGGTCCTGCAGGACGCGCAAAAGACGGGTTTGTGCTTCCAGCGGCATATCACCAATTTCATCCAGAAACAGTGATCCGCCATCTGCTTGCTCAAAATGGCCAATCTGGCGATGGGTTGCCCCGGTGAATGCACCTTTTTCATGGCCAAACAGCTCGCTTTCAATCAATTCGCGGGGAATTGCCGCCATATTCACTGCAACAAAAGGCCCATTCTGGCGGTCTGACAAATGGTGAAGGGCGCGGGCGGCAACCTCTTTCCCGGTGCCCGATTCACCAATAATCAGCACAGTCAGGTCGGTTGCCGACAAGCGGGCGATGCGACGAAAGGATTCCTGCATGACCGCAGAACGCCCGATCATCCCGAATTCATCCGGGATACGCCCGTTTGAAATATGGGCAGCCGTAATAATTTTGCTGGTCGTATGTTCGTCTTGTTTTTTGGATAAAGGGGAGGGGGGAGATGCCTCTTGTTCTGAGGATAAGGAATCGGCTGCGGATCCGCCCTGCAAGGCCCGTTCAACCCGTGAAACCATCTCGTTCAGGTCAAAAGGCTTGGGCAAATAATCAAAAGCCCCGCGATGGGTGGCCTTTACGGCAGTCCCCAGATTTGTATAGGCGCTCATGACAAAAATTTTTAAATCGGGGCGTTGTGCAAGAATACGCGGCAAAAGATCGAGTCCATCGCCATCCGGCATAATAACATCGCTGATCACAATCCGTCCCAGACCATCTGCAACCCAGTTCCATAGAGTCACCGCCGATCCGGTCGCACGCACTTGATAGCCGTGATCGGTGAAAGCGCGGGTCAGAACCATGCGGATGGCTCTGTCATCATCAGCGATCAGGATATCAGCCATATAAAAGCCAATCTGGAGGAATCAGGCTGAAAGATAACGCTCAGCTTCAAGGGCCGCCATACATCCCATACCAGCCGCCGTGACAGCCTGGCGAAAGACCTTGTCCTTGACATCACCGGCTGCGAAAACACCGGGGCGCGAGGTGCGGGTGGAATCCGGTGCGGTGCGGATATAGCCTTCGGCATCCATATCCACATGCCCGGTGAAAGGGGAGGTGGCTGGCACATGACCAATCGCCACAAAAACACCATCAAGGGAAAGTGTTTCTTCTTCAGAAGACTGGGTGGATGAAAGCCGCACGCCTGTGACAGAACGAGGCTTGTCGGTCCCGATGATTTCTTTGACCTGGCGATTCCAGAGTGGCGTGATTTTGGGATTTTTCAGCAAACGGTCGATCAGGATTTTTTCAGCCCGCAGCTGATCACGGCGATGAACAAGATAAACTTTCTCGGCATGGTGGGTCAGGTAAAGGGCTTCCTCAACCGCAGAATTGCCACCGCCAATCACGGCAACTGTTTTGCCTTTGAAAAAGAAACCGTCACAGGTTGCACAGGCCGAGACTCCAAAGCCTTGATATTTATTTTCGCTTTCAAGCCCAAGCCAGCGAGCCTGTGCACCCGTCGCAATCACAACGGCACGGGCTGTATAGGTGGTTCCGGAATCGCCGGTGACGATCAAATTGTCTTTATCTGAAAAATCAACATCCACGACTAAATCATTGATAATATTTGTTCCAACCTGTTCGGCCTGCATGCGCATTTCATCCATAAGCCATGGACCCTGGACCACTTTTGAAAAGCCGGGATAATTTTCAACATCGGTGGTGATGGTCAGTTGGCCACCGGGCTGCAAACCGGCAATCAGAGCCGGTGACAGGTTGGCGCGCGCCGCGTAAATCGCCGCCGTATAGCCCGCCGCACCGGAACCGATGATTAAAAGATTTTCTTGTTGTGTTGTTTTTTCCATGATTATGAGTGTTTAAGTTAATCGCCTGTAAGGTCAAGCTTTTGTTCGCTGATATAGTTTTACGCCGATACAGGGAGTTAAGCTGATAGACTATGGTTATATATTATGGTGAATAATTCACCTATGTAGCCGGATATATCATGGTTATATAACATAACAAATAATTCACCATAATATATCTTATCGGACTTTTGGCTCAAACCATCCCCAAGCGAGAGACGGTGATCAGAAGGAGAATTTCTAAAAATGAAATATGCATATCCCTGCGAATTAACACCTGAAGAGGATGGTGGTTTTAGCGTGCAGTTTCCGGATGTCCCGGAAGCCCTTACCTGTGGCGAGACGTATTCCCACGCCCTTGAAATGGCTGAAGATGCGCTGGCCTGCGCTTTGAGTGTTTATGTTGAAAGGCGTCTTGATTTGCCACAGCCTGGAAGTTTAGCTGAAAGTTTGGGAACGCATCATATTCTTGTCCCCTTACAGCCAGTGACGGCGGCCAAACTTGCCCTTTATCAGGAAATGCGTCGCCAGAATTTGACAAAGGTTGCTCTGGCGGCTCGCCTTGGTATAAGCGAAGCGACTGTGCGTAAATTGATTAACCCCTATCATCGATCACTTATGGGGCAAGTCACCCGTGCTTTGCGGGTTCTGGCTGCCTATTATTGCTTGATTGGCAATTATTGATTGAGGATATTGCCGCTTCTTATAAGTGATGTGCTGGGTAAGTGATATGATGGGGGTGCGATGTTCTTACAGGATTGTCAGGATAATTGTGATGAAAGCTGTCATGGCAGCTATGGTGGCGACAGTGATTGCCCCTAATCTAAAAGTGAGCCGCAATTCAAGCGCGAGCAAGTCAGCTTTTGTTGCGATATTACCCCTCATTTAAAACCGCTGCCCTCTTTCATTTTAACCCTCTTTTTTATTTTATAAGAGTTTGATCATTGCACCGATGACGACAACTGCGGCGGCGATCATTCCTCCAAGGCGGACAGTCAGGTCATGTTTAAGTTCGACAAGGTCTGACTTTGTGGCTGGTTCATTTCCGTTCTTTATCATGGCAAGCTGTCGAGTGGGATTTTTAACGGTTAAGTCCCCTGCCCTTTGTCTATGTCTCTTACCGGGTTTGTGTTCCTTACTGGCTTTTATCAATATAGAGTCGTGCAACATTACCGTCAGTGTCTGTCGTTTCATATACGCTATAGGTTGTGCCATTAACATCTACACTCGTGCTATTTCCCCATCCACTCAGGTCAACTTTATCCATATTGCCGTTTCCGACTTTTACGATCAAGGCATTCGCGGCATTATTTAAAGCTGCGTTTGTGTCTTCTGTGAGTGCCTTGACCATCTGAACACTCAGGTCAAGCTTTGTGGTCTCATATGCATCGTTGCCGCTGATATCCAGCGTTTCAATGCGGTTGACCTGAAAATCCATAACGTCGTCTGTGTTGGAAGTATCATAAATATCCGAAAACTGAATAGCATTATCAGTGATTTTTAAGGTGTCATTATGGTCTCCGCTTCCGCCATCAAAATAGGCAATCTGCTCGGCACTGGAGATCACAAATGTGTCAGCGTGGTTATTAGAGCCGTAGAAAGCAACACCGGTGGTGCCTCCTCCTGCACCCGTTGCTGATATTTCTGTTGCAACTGTAGAGAAGTAAGCCCCATCAGTCGTTGCACCGAGCGTCGCTGTGTCAACCTGTATCGCTTCAACGGCTTTCAGCTGTATGCCATCACTGGTCGTATAAATTGGGATCAAAGCATTGTCTGTGCCGCTTGAAACGCTTCCGTCGTCTTCTGCCCCGACAAGATTGCTGCCGTCTGCGCCAAGAAAGAGTATTTCATCAAACGTGGAAGTAGACCCATAGATTCTAATAATTGTCTGGTCCTCAGTTCCGCCGTTAGTGATATCGTCGTTGGCATGTATATGAAGGGCACCGGCAAAATTCGCGTTAGTGTTAACGTAGTTAGCATCATCGTACAGATCAATTACATTTGATGCATTCAAAAGATCATTTCCGCTCAAATTTGAAAAATCAATGGCAAGTGTTGCATCCCGGTCCATATGAAATGAATCTGCTGCATCGCCATCACCAATTTCTAGAATCCGGGACATCCCATTCAGGGGCACTCCATTTGCGTCGAATGTTGTTGAGTTATCGTCCGCTTGCAGGGTCAGGGTTGTACCCGCCTCAAGCGTTAGATTATCTGTAACCACAAAATCATGCGCGGCACCGTCTGTGAGAGACCCATTGGCTTGTAGCGTGAGCTGGGTGTCGCTGGATAGTGTGCCACTAGATAATGTGATTGTGTCTATCGTGCTGCTGTTAGCCGTGTTGGCATTGCCATTAGATTCATTTGAATCTTTCCAGACCGCTTGCATCCCGTTTTCAACCGTGATGTCGTCAGCCGTCATGCTGCCTTGCAGGGTTAAGCCGCCGTCTGCATCAAAAGAACCTTTGGGAAAAGAATAAGAAGAATTATTATCAGCGTTACTATCGGTAAAAGTTATTTTCTTCTGATCTGTTGCGGTCTTGTCATATTCATCATCAACAAGAATAATTGTCTCAAATCCTTTAATCAGCGTATCACCAGTGGTTGTAACTGTATCGCCATCCTGCTCATCATAGATTACCAGGGTATCCGCTCCCGTACCACCTTCAAGGGCGATACCTGTACTTTCAATATCAATCGCTTTGTCCGAGACAATGACCGTATCATCCCCGTCACCCGCATCAACAAAAGAAGTCGGCCGCTCCCCGCTTGCGTAATTGTCATAGGTTAAATCAATCTCATCATCTCCCCCAAGGGTGTATATTGTATCATTTCCGCTGCTGGATGTGACGGTATCATTATAATCCGTTGTGGTTAGATTATCGGCATGGCTTGAGGTCGTTATCGTAACAGCTGATGTATGGCTGGTTGAATAATTAGCCGTTCCGCCTTCGGTAAGACTGATCCAATCCTCGATATATGAAGTAATCGTAGATGTTGTGCTGATTGTTGCGTCAACTGAACCTGATGTATTGCCGGCTTCATCTTTCGCCGAGACCGATGCCTCATAGGTTCCAGACAAGAGGCCTGAAAACCCAATAGACCACGTTCCGTCGGTTTGAACAGTCACCTCATCTGATACTGTATTGCCCAAGCTGCCTTTTAACTCAACGACCATCGTTATCCCGGGCTCGGCAGAATAATCCCCCGAAACGGTTATGACATCGGTTGAGGTCTGGTCAAGCGTGGCTGCCATGGGGGCATCAGGATTAACAAAATCCAATATCACCGTGGTTGTGGCCGGGGCACTGGTGGTGCCGGTTGAATCGGTTGCTGTCACGCTATAGCTATAGGTATCACCATTTGGCTCAAAATTACTGTCTGCACCAAGATTAACGCTCCAGGTGCCGTTGCCGCTTGTCGTTGTTGAAAAACTTTGCTCTTCAATGCCATTTAAGGTGCCAATAACAATAATGGTGGTTCCGGCTTGCGCGGTCCCCGATAAAATCGCATTTGCCCGGCTTATGGCCCCGGACAGCACATTGATAACCGGGACAGTAACCGGTATTTCAACGGTAACTGGACCATCATCATCGTCGTCTTGCGGTGTTTCTTCTGTATTTCCGTCTCCTGTGCCGGTAACAGGCTCAACCGGCGATACATCAATATCACCTGTTTCATTGCCCAGGTCATCGCCCAAATCGTCAGTCACCGTGTCATTTACTGGCGATGTCTCAACAACAGGCGACTCCGTAACGGTATCCTGATCATCCTGCGCATCGTCTCCCGTTGCGTCAGCCACAACTTCTTCAATCAAATCCTGGAGATCAAGCGTCACCGTTTCGCCATTTTGCACCGCCGTTGCCGTGACCGCAGTCTCAATGGCGGCAACATCGGCATCGCTTAGCGTGGCAAATTGACCCGCATTGCGCTCAATCACGGCGCGGGCACTGTCCTGGCTTATCCGGGTGGTGATGGCACCGCTTTCAGAAACACTGCCGCCCAGCGTGGCAAAAGCACTATCCATAACAATCGGTTCATCAGACCCTTGCGGCTGAACGGCAATCGCCCCGTCAACCACTGAAAATTCAAAAGATTCTCCCGGACTGACATTTCCAGTCACAATGGTGCCGCGGATGCCAATCGTCGCCACAGGAGTCACAACCTGCATATCCGTCGGGTCGGTTTTGGCAATTTGGCCCGATATAAATAAAAACCCGCCTTTGAGCATAGACAGAATGGTTTCGCCTTCCGCCGTTTCAGGGTCAAAGACCATTTTATCCAGGGCCAGGCGCGCCTCCTCGGAAATAGAAAAAAGCGTTTCATCAATAAAGCGGAGTTTGGCGGAGCCTGCGGTTTCAGTCTCGATAATATCGCCTTCAAACACCGGGTCACCCGCTTCAAGGGTTATCTTTTCACCATTACGCACCACAGTGACTTCACCAATAACGGTTTCTGCATTGCCAATCGCGTTACCTTGTGAGTCTGTTGCGGTTGCGCTCCCCTCCCCGCTAAAAGTAATTTCTTGCAGGAATGACTGCACCAGTTCCGGGGTTAAAGCAGCGCTACTATCCTCCAGCGTCAAGGTCGGGCGCGGATCGGCGGCAAAATAACCTTCAACAACCTGTTCGCGGCCGTCTGGCAAGGTCAGGATCAAATCATCATTATGGCGGACCAGAGCAGCGTCTGTCATAAATTCAGCTGCCGGAAGAATAATTGATTCCGGGTTTTGTGTTTCAAGATTGAATAGTTCAGCCATGGCTTTTCGCCCTCCTCATTGTGTGTCTGCGCGATCTCTTTTGTGCTACGAGACCTCTTTATATTGCGAGGTGTTTCATCATGTTTTTTTACATGACAATATTTGCGCAGAAGTATTCACCGAAGTATTTATGGGGCTTTCTTCAAATATTCATTCACAAGGTTTAGTCTTTTTGTATGTTCTTGTCTATTACAAATTATCGCTGACGTAAGTGACCAAGGTCATACATCAAACGCACTTATCCATAAAATTTGGATAAATTATGGGGCCTATATCTTTAGGGGTCCTGACCCTAGAGCCAATATTTTCACGCTGCTTACGCAAGCTGTGATTGTGCCAGAGCCAATAAAAGAACTCTAGTCAATAAAAGAGCCTTATAACGCAAGCTGGCTCCCTGCCCTGTTAAAACCTCTTTAATTCAGGAGGCATCTATATAAACGCGGGCATCATCCTGCGTGTAAACTGTATAGTTTGTTGCATTTGTAGCCGCATCGTCCTTGGTCCAGCCTGCGGTATCAAAACGATCTTCATTATCTTTCCCGACTTTCAGGATCAAAGAATGAGAGATGTCCGATGTCAAACTTTCACCCGCCAGAGTTGAATTTGTATCTTCGGTGAGGGCTTTGATCACTGCGACACTCAGCATCAGAGCGTCATTATCATAAGCCCCATTTTCACTGATATCGAGGGTTTCAATGCGGTTGACCTGAAAATCCATCAGGGCTGTATCAAAAAAAGATGCTCCGCCGCTGCCAAAAGCACCCTCCGGGAAACTATCATAAAACTGGATAGCCTCTGCGGAGTCCCCTGAAGCGGGTGCAACAATTTTTAACGTATCGTTATAATCCCCACTTCCCCCATCAAAATAGGTGAGTTGGTCGGCACTGGAAATCGTAAATGTATCAGAACCGCTACTGGAGCCATAAAATGACATGTCAGTGAATGTGCCAGTGTTGGTGTCATCAGCTGATATTTCTGTTGTTGTCGTGCTTGCCGTTGTGTAATAGGCAGCAGAATCACTTAACATCGTTGACCCATTTACATATCCCTCTGCCGTCACTGCTTTAAGTTTCAGGCCATAATCGCCTGATTGCGTTGTATCCATATCGAAAATTGGCACCAATGCGTTCACTGTGCCGGTTGTAACAAGGTTACCTCCGTCTTCAGTGAGAAAGAGTATTTCGTCAAATGTGGTATATTCTGCCCCGTCATTATCAATCGCAATAATCGTTTGCTCATCGCCCGAGGAGGCATTCTGATTAATGGCAGTATCAGCTTGAAAAACAAGGGTTCCGGCAAGATCAAGATATTGGTATTGATCAGCTTCGCTGTCATCCGTATCCACACTGGTGAAATCAATAACATTTTCTGCATTGACAAGATCACCGTTTAGCAGGTCAAGAAAATCAATCACCAGCTTGGCATCTTCATGCATAATAAACTCATCTTTCCCTCTATCCTCGCCAACCTTGAGCAGATTGGACATGCTAGAGCCTCCCGCTGCGTCTGCTGTTACACTCCCATCAGCTTGCAGAGTCAGAGTCGTGTTGGCTTCAAGAACAAAAGAATTTTTGACGTGAAAATCATATTCACTTGCATCAGTGCGTGACACATTTTCTCGCAGGGTTAGCTGGGTGCGGGTATCGCTGTCGATGCCAGCGGACAAGGTAATTTCATTGACAGTGCTGCCGTCATCATCATTGACTGTGTCAGGATAGGAATTTGACTCCCACCAGATCACTTCCATTGCATTTTCAATGGTCACAGTTTCAATGTTTAAAATCTGCCCGCTTAGTGACAAATCTCCATCGGAATCAAGGGCGAATGTTGGGGAGCGATATGATTCAGTAGCATTATCCGCGTCACTATCTGTCAGAGTCAGTTTTTTCTGATCCATTGTTGAATCATATTCTATATCCCCAATCACCATAATTGTCTCAAAGCCGCTAAGGGAAGTGCTGTTCCCAGCTGCAACTTCCTGTGCTGCATTTTCGTTATAGATGACAAACGTATCATCGCCTGCACCGCCATCAAAGCCAACTTCATCGGCTGTATTATAATAGATAACATTAAAAGCCTGGTCAGAGGCATTGATCGTATCATCACCAGCACCGGTATCAATTGAATAGGTGGCGTAATCAAAGACCGTATAATCGCTATAGGTCAGATTGATTTCATCATTCCCATCAAGAGTATTTATAATGTCATTTCCGCTGCCGGATGTAATGATATCCGCAGAATCTGTTGTGGTTATAGTATCCGCCTCGCTTGAGGTTATTATCTCAACGCCGCCGCCTGTATGGGTTGTTGAATAATCAACGGTTTGGGCGCCGAGATTGGTCCAATCTTCGTTATATATCGCAACATAAGTTGAATCTATTGTAAATTCACTGCTATTTGTAGCTGAATCCGTTGCGGTGATCAATGCTTCATAATTGCCAGATAAAACATCAGAAAAACTGACAGACCAGTCTCCATTTGCATCAACAGTTGCGGTTTGGCTTGATCCAACGGCGGCACCTGTAGCATCCATAAGATCAACGGTTACGGTTGCACCTGATTCAGCACTATCTCCTGAAACAAGCATGGTATTTGCTGTACCTTCTGATGCCAAGGTGGCATTTGGCAGACCGGCAGTCAAATCCACACTTATATTATTGACGGTGTCCGCAGTGCTTATATTTCCTGCCGCATCTTTTGCTGTCGCGGCTATATTATAGGTTGTTGCCCCGCTTTGATCCAGATTGCTATTTGTGGTGAGATCAACACTCCAGGCCCCGTCAGCGGCTGGCACAATATTGTCATAGGTGACTGTTTGTCCATTGTCTGCAGTCAGTACCACCGTAACGGATGTGGCCTCCCCGCTTGATGTCCCGCTCAAGGTTGTGCTGGCTGAATCGGCAAGCGTTGTTCCGTCTGTTAAAGTGCTATCTAGCGCGACTTCCGGCGCAACGAAGTCCAGCTGCACATCGGTTGTGGCCGAGTCAAGGGTGGTGCCGGCTGCATCGGTGGCTGTCACGCTATAGGTATAGATGACGTTATCTGGATTAAAACTGCTGTCTGCGCCAAGATCAACGCTCCAGTTGCCGCCGGTTGCAGTTGTTGTCAGGGCTGGCTCCTCGACCCCGTTCAAGGTGCCGACAACCTCAATGGTGGCTCCGGCTTGTGCGGTCCCTGATAAAATCGCATTTGCCCGGCCAATAACCCCAGTAAGCGCAAAAATAACAAGAGGATCGACAGCGACAACCGGGTCGGGTTCGGGCTCCGGGTCGTCGGGTTCGGGCTCAGGCTCCGGTTCAGGCTCTACAACCGTAACGACAACAGGCTCCTCAACAGGCTCTAAATCAATGTCACCCGTTTCATCCGTTTCAGTCACTGGCGTTGTATCAACCGGCTCAACAGGTGACTCAAGGACAGCATCCTGGTCTTCTGCTGCATCGGCTGCTGTTATTTCAGCGACAACCTCTTCAATCAAATCTGGAAGATCAAGCGTCACGGTTTCGCCGTTCTGCACCGCCGTTGCCGTGACCGCAGTTTCGATGACGGCGACATCGGCATCGCTCAAGGTTGCAAATTGACCGGCGTTGCGCTCAATCACCTCGCGCGCACTGTCCTGGCTTATCCGGGTTGTGATCTCTCCATTTTCAGAGATGCTGCCCCCCAGCGTGGCAAACGCATTATCCATCACAATCGGTTCATCGGCCCCTTGCGGCTGAACCGCAATCGCGCCGTCAATCACTGAAAATTCAAAAGCTTCCCCGGGGTTGATCGTTCCTGTCACAATCGTCCCGCGAATGCCAATCGTGGCGACAGGAGTCACCACCTGCATATCCGACGGGTCGGTTTTGGCAATCAGCCCGGACACAAACAGAAATCCACCCTTGAGCATAGACAAGACGGTTTCACCTTGTTCAGTTTCGGGGTTAAAAACCATTTTATCCAGGGCCATCCGGGCCTCTTCGGAAATTGAAAAAACAGTCTCGTCAATAAAGCGCAGCTTGGCCGAGCCGCCGGTTTCAGTCTCGATAATATCGCCTTCAAACACCGGATCGCCCGCCTCAAGCGGTATCTTTTGTCCCGCACGCAGGACGATGGCTTCACCAATAACGGTTTCCGCATTGCCAATCGCGCTACCTTGTGAGTTGGTGGTGGAGTTTGTGATTGAATCTGTGGCGGTTGCGCTCCCCTCCCCGGCAAAAATGCTTTCTTGCAGGAATGACTGGACAAGCTCCGGCGTTAAAACCGCCACACCATCCGCCAGCGTCAATGTCGGACGGGGGTCCGCAGCAAAATAACCCTCAACCACCATTTCGCGGCCATCGGGCAAGGTCAGGACCAGATCCTCATTCTGGCGCACCAGTGCAGCATCGGTAAGAAATTCAGCAGATGGAAGAAGAACAGAGCTTTCTGTCTGGAGATTCAATGCGCTCTGGTCTTTTGCGCTCAAGTTTTCTGGGCTATAATCAGACGATATCTCATCTGGCGATGCAAAAGATGTCTCATAAAAGTCGAACTCGGACCGATCAGCCATGGCTTCCAGCTCCCGTTGTTTTCCCCGCTATCGCTCTGAAATAGAAGGGCCTCTTATGCCGCTCCACCATGAGACAAGTCACCCTTACAATAGTCCATGACAATAACACATGATGGCATTTACCGGGTTTCCTATAAGAACTGATAAAAATTACTCTATTACTTTTAGGCCGCTTTGTCTATTATTAAAGTGACCAAATGCGCAAAAAAACCAGTGATTGCGCGCACATAAACGATCCACACCCAACAAAAGCCAAAACCAATAAAAGACATATGATATCTTCAGCCAGAAACACCGCGATCATTCTTGCCGCCGGATTCGGCAAACGTATGGGGGCAGCAACCCGTAACACGCCAAAGCCGCTTCTCCCTTGCGGCGAAGCGACCCTGATTGACCGCATCATCGCTGACTTCAAGCGCCAAGACATTGATTACTTTGCCATAAATACACATTATAAAGCCGAACAGATTCAAAAACATTTTTCGGGCAGAACCGATGTCTCGCTGTTTCACGAACCCCGGCTTCTGGATACCGGCGGCAGTGTTGCCGCCATGTTTCCGTCCGTTCTCGGCAGCTCAGATAAAGCGAAAAATCCTGACAACACACCTTTTCTGGTGACAAATTGCGACAGTTTGTTTCTTGATGAAAAACCTGTCTCCTGCCTTCACATCTCCTGTCTTTATAAGGCACTTGACCCCAAACATATGGATGCGCTCTTGCTTTTGGTCCCCCTTTCGCAGGCCAATCCGTTCCCCGGGGCCTATAGGGGGGCTGGGGATTTTACAGCGGCACCAGAGCTTTCAGGGCAAAATGGTCCGCAATATCCTGAAAAGACAGCCTTTCCGCTAACCCGTTTGCGCGACCAACAAAATACATCGCCCGACAATATTTACGTCTTCACCGGTATGCAGATTTTAACGCCACAAGCCTTTGCGCATTGCCCGCCAGCCCCCTTTTCGCTGAATGCGATCTATGATCAAGCCATGCGCAAAGGTCGGCTTTTTGGAACAATCTATTCAGGCACCTGGGCGCACCTTGGCACAGAAAAAGCCTTATCCTCATTCTTGTCTTCATTCTTGAAAAACTTTTAACCCCTGACATATAAAAAAATCAGACTTTTAATGACGGGTCTGGAAAAATAGTGTAAGAGCATCTATGCTGACAAGCAAATCTCCTGCGTATCTGTTCCCGCATATCTCTTTACAATCAAACAATGAGTGAAAAATTGCCAGCGAGCAAAAAAATGTCAACGCAAGACAAGATTGAGCAGCGCGAAAAAACGCTTCAGCATATGGAAATCCCTGCCGAAGCGCATTCTGCTCTGGTTCTGGACGATGGGTCAGTTTTTCTGGGCAAAGATATTCCACGCGAAAAGCCTCTGACCTGTGTTGGAGAGCTTTGCTTCAACACAGCCATGACCGGCTATCAGGAGATTATGACCGACCCGTCCTATGCCGGGCAGATTATAACCTTTACCTTCCCGCATATCGGGATTGTCGGGGCCAACCCGGAGGATATAGAAGGTGCACCCTGTCATGCGCTGGGACTGGTAACCGCGCAGCCGATTGAGACTCCTTCCAATTACCGGGCGCATAGTGGTCTGTCGGACTGGGTGCGTGATAATAAGCTTGGCGCCATCAGCCGGGTGGACACCCGCCGTTTAACCCGCCTTGTTCGTGAACAGGGTGCGCCGAATGCAGCCCTTTTTTCTGGCGGAGAATCTACTTCAAGGTCTAATGATCATTCTATTGATCTTGTTGCGCTTTATCGTCAGGCCCGGGAGTGGCCTGGCCTCGATGGCATGGACTTGGCCAGCACGGTCAGCACCCCTGCCCCTTATGAATGGAGCGACGGTCTCTGGGAAAGTGCGGATGGCAGCGGACGGGTTTCCGGCTTTGCCCCGCCCACCCAGCCGCGCTTTCATGTGGTGGCGATTGATTATGGCATAAAGCGCAATATCCTGCGCCATTTAACAGCTATTGGTTGCCGAATTACGGTTGTGCCGTGGAATATGAAGGCCGCAGATATTCTTGCTCTCCAGCCGGACGGGATATTTTTATCAAATGGCCCCGGCGACCCGGCAGCAACGGCTGCCAAGATCATGCCGATTTTAAAAGACCTTCTGGCCAGTGGCCTGCCGGTTTTCGGGATTTGCCTCGGCTTTCAGATGATGGCCCTGGCTCTTGGTGCAAAAACCGAAAAGATGCGCTTCGGGCATCACGGGGCCAATCACCCCATCCATGATCATACAACCCAAAAAGTCGAAGTCACCAGCCAGAATCATGGCTTTGCCGTGCCTGAAACCAGCCTGCCTGACGGCGCAGAGGCCACCCATATATCGCTTTTTGACGGCACATTGGCCGGGTTCAGACTGTCAAACAAACCGGTCTTTGGGGTGCAATATCATCCTGAAGCCTCGCCAGGGCCGCAGGATTCGCGCTATCTGTTCCACCGGTTTGCCCAAGATATGGCGCAAAATGATATGGCACAAAATATGCCTGATCAAACGCCAGCAGGTGCCGGACATAATTCTCTTTCGCAGCCCGTTTAAGGTTTTCCTGCCCCTCCAAGATTTTCTACGATAATTCAGCCACATATGACAAAAGCCTTTCAAAGATCCAGTGATCTGACCGTTGCCGAAAAACAGGCCAAAGCCAGCCTGTTCGGCATGCTCAGAGAAATTCTTTCCTCTGCCCGCGGGCCGCTCTGGGAAGCCGTCTTCATGTCGCTGGCAACCAATTTGATCGCCATGTCTGTCCCGATTTTTGTTATGCAGATTTATGATCGTGTGGTGATTCATAAAGGCATTGCAACGCTGCAGGGGCTGGTGATTGGCATGGGCATTGTTATCCTGTTTGATACCATCTTGCGCTTTGGCCGCGCCCGGCTGTTTCAGCGGATTGGACTGGCAGTCGATGTTGAACTGGGGCGCACCCTTTATGACAAGCTGATGCGGCTGCCGCTCTCCACGCTGGAAAGCCGCAACGCCCCTGCCTGGCATTCGGCCTTTCGCGATGTTGAAACCGTCCGTCAGACCTTGGCTGGTCCGTCAATGCTTACCTTCCTTGATTTGCCCTTCGCAGTGCTTTTTCTGTTTGTCATCTTTAACCTGTCGGCTGATCTGACCGTGGTTTTTCTATTCCTGCTGCCCTTTTATGTGCTGCTGGCTTTCTGGTCCGGCTATGTGATCTCCAAACTTGCGCATGAAGAGCGCGAAATGTCGCAAAGCCGCGAAGGCCTCGTCCATGAAATTCTGGTTGGCCGGTCAACCATCAAATCGCTGGCCCTTGGCCCCGCCTTCAAGCCGCGCTTTGAAAACGCCCATGCCGATACCATCCGTGCCTCTATTCAGCGCGGGGCCAGTGCAGATTTCCATCAGGTCCTGGCTCAATCCATGACAATGGGGACAACCGTGACCCTGACCTGTGTCGGGGCCCTCTTGATCCTTGAACAGGAACTCAGCATGGGCACCCTGATCGCCGTCAATATGCTGAGTGCCCGGTTGGTTCAGCCGATTGCCGGTCTGGTCGGGCAATGGCGCCTGATCCAGAGCTTTGTGCAATCGATTGACCGGCTGGCCCAATTTTTCGCTTTGCCCTCCGAACGGCCAGATGCGGCCTTGCCGCTTGACCGCCCGACCGGACGGGTGAAGCTGGATAACATCAATTATGTCTATGAAAAGGATGGCGAACCGGTTGGGGCCCCGGCCTTGAAAAAACTTTCCGGCGTTATCGGACCGTGCGGGCTGCATTGTCTGGTTGGCCGTAACGGGGCAGGGAAATCAACGCTTTTGAAAGTTCTGGCCGGTCTCTTGCCGCCAAATGAAGGCCGGGTCTTTATTGACGGGGCCGATATCGCCCAGTTTTCGCGGGCTGATCTGGCGTCATGGGTTGGCTATCTGCCTCAAGAATGTGTGCTTTTTGCGGGAACCATCAAATCCAATATTATCGTTGGCAATCCGGCACGCGGGGATGAAGGAATGATCGCCTCTGCCAAGGCGGTTGGCGTGCATGGGCCCATTCTGGCCTTGCCTGATGGCTATGACACCCCGCTGAGCGAAGGCGGCAGCGGACTTTCGGCTGGACAGCGGCGGCGGATTGCCCTGGCCCGCGCCCTGATGACAGACCCGCCGGTTATTCTGCTTGATGAGCCTTCGGCTGATCTTGACCATGAATCAGAACATGCCATGCTGGAAGGTTTGCGTCGGCTGGCCACAAATCACACCGTGATTATTGCCACCCATGCCCCGGCAGTTTTAAGCGTTGCTGATTCAGTTCTGATCCTTGATCAGGGGCAGGTTGAAATGGCCGGGCCAGCTAAAAAGACAATGACGGCCTGGCTGAACAAAATCGGGATCAAGCCGGTAACATCGGTCCAGGAACAAACAGACCCGCGCCCAACCGTGCAGCAACCAGCGAATCAACCCCAAGCCAGTCAAGCACAAGCTGAGCCACAACAGCAGGTTGAAGCAAAGCCTTTGACGATTAACCCCTCACGCCAGGCAGCCTTGAATGCCCTGCGCCCCAAATCAAATGATCAGGCAGCCCCGGTGCGTGCAAAACCGACACTCAGGAGATAAAAAAATGGCTGAGGCGACAACCATTTCCCTTGCTGCTAACAATCCGCTCAATCAGTTGCGGAAAGAATATGGTTTCGGGCGTGTCCGGGCTGGCATGTGGGTAATTTCGATTCTTCTTTTTATTCTGATTGGCTGGTCTTTTTTCGCGAAACTTGATGAGGTTGCCATTGCGATTGGGGAGGTTGTGCCGCAGGATCAGCTCAAGGTTGTCCAGCATCTGGAGGGCGGGGTTGTTGAGGAGATTCTGGTCCGGGAGGGGGATCCGGTTCAGGCAGGTGATTTGCTTGTCCGGTTGAAGCTGGGGGCCAGCGCGGTCAATATGAGCGAGATTGAAGCGGCGATTGACGGTTTTCAGCTGACCCGGATGCGGCTGGAGGCAGAGGCTGGGCGGCGCGAGCCGGAGTTTGATCCCGAGATGGTTGCGCGGCGGTCTGATCTGGCGGAGAGTGAGCTTGCGATTTACGAGGCCCGGCTTGATGAGCTGGCCCGGCGCACGGCGGTTACGAAAGAGCGTATCCGGCAGCGTCGGCTGGAGTATGACGAGTTGATTGCGCATCGAGACGCTCTTCAGCGTGATTTTGGTCTGGGTCAGGAGCGGCTTCAAATGTCGAGCGAGCTGGTTGAAGAAGGCCTGACCCCGCGCATGGAGCATGTGTCCTTGCAAGCAGAAATTTCCAAGATGGAAGGCGAGCTTGACGTGATGAAGGCTTCTTTGCCGCGGGCATCGGCGGCGATCAAGGAAGCCGAAGCCGAACTGGCTGAAGAGCGCGAAGCCTATACAAGGCGGGCGATTGAAGAGCTTGGCGAGGTGCGACGTCGGATCAATACCCTGGCTGAAACCTTGAACACGGCCTCGGATCAGGATAAGCGCACCGATGTGCGCGCGCCGATTGATGGCGTGGTCAAGACCCTGCGCTTTAACACGATTGGCGGGGTGGTCCAGCCGGGGGAAGCCATTCTGGATATTGTTCCGAAAAGCGATCAGCTGGTTGTCCGGGCCAAGCTGGATCCCAAAGACCGGGGCTATGTGATTGAAGGGCTTCCGGCCCGGGTTAAAGTCAGCACCTTTGACTATGCCCGCTATGGTGATCTGGATGGCAAGGTCGAACTGATTGCGGCTTCCACCGATATGACGCAAGACGGGGTTCCCTATTATAATGTGGTGGTGCGCACCGATAAAACCTATCTGGGAGACGAAGCGGGGCAGTATGAAATCCAGCCCGGCATGCAGGCCACCGTTGACATTCATACCGGCAAGCGCACGGTGATGGATTTTCTGATCCGCCCGGTGCTTAAATTGCGTCACGAAGCCTTTCGCGAGAGATAAGACCAAGTTAAGACGCTATGGCCATTTAGCTTCTGGCGGCAGCGACATCAGGATGGCTTCTGTATTTCCCCCGGTCATCAAGCCAAATTTTGTTCCCCGGTCATAAAGCAGATTAAATTCAGCATAGCGGCCCCGCTTGATCAAAAGTCGTTCGCGTTCTTCCGCAGTCCAGGGCTGGTTCATACGTCGGTCTACCAGCATGGCGTAACAATCGCGAAAAGCGGAGCCGACTGCTTGCGTAAAGGCAAAATCCTCCTCCCAGCCACCGCGATCCAGATAGTCATAAAAGATACCGCCAACGCCGCGGGTTTCCTGGCGATGCGGTAAATAGAAATAGCGGTCGCACCAGTCTTTAAACTCGGGGTAATAGGCTGGATTAAACTGGTCACAGGCGGTTTTAAACGCACCGTGAAAATCCTTGGTGTCCTGCTCGACCGGATGGGACGGGGTCAGGTCCCCTCCCCCGCCAAACCAGTAGCGCGAGGTCACAATCATCCGGGTATTCATATGGGCCGCCGGGGCATGCGGCGAATGCGGGTGCGCAACCACCGAAATCCCGCTGGCCCAGAAATAGCGGTCACTTTCCAGAGCCCCTGGAATCTGTCCGGCAAATTCTTCGGAAAAGCGACCATAAACGGTGGAGGCATTCACCCCCACTTTTTCAAAAACCCGCCCGCGCATGACTGCCATGGTGCCGCCGCCGCAATCTGCGTTATTTCCTTCCGGGTCAGGCCGTTTCCAGGCGGTGCGGGTAAATCTGCCCGGCGGCAACCCCCCTGTTTTTTCATCTGAAAGCGCGTCTTCAAGCTGTTCATATTTAAGACAAATTTGATCGCGCAGTTTTTCAAACCAGGCGCGGGCTAATGACTTTTGCTTCTCCTGCTCACTCACCATTTACGCTCTTTCTTCTATCTTGCACCCAGGCGGGTTGCGGTGAAAATCCCCCCTAAAATCAGGGCCAGTCCCGCAAAGTCAATCAGCGCAGGCCGCTCCCCCAAAAATATAATGCCAAGCGCAACCCCGATAACAGGCACCAGATAATTCACCGTTGACAGAAAACTGGCTCCTTGGGCGCGGATGATTTTCAGCATGACAAGATTGCCGCTGGCGGTTGGCACAAGACCAAGAAAAACCACACTGACGATGGCAATCAGACCACCTCCTGACAGCCATAGACTTATCTGCGCCCCGGAAAGCGGCAAAACAGGCGGGTCAACCCATAAGGCCGCCGGAATGGTCATGGCGGCAGCCAGCATCATGGTTCCGGCGGACAGGGCGCGGAAAGAAAATCCTTCTTCCTGCGCATCTTTTGCCAATAATTTATGGAGCAATGCGGAAATAGAATAGCATAAGGCCCCGCTTAAAACGGCCAAAGCGCCTAATGTTTCAAGGGCAAAGCCTGCTTCGGACCTGAAGGCCTGTTCCGGGCCAATAATCAGGCCAACGCCGATAAAACCGATGACAATGCCGATGAATTTCTGGAAATTCCATTTTTCATCACGGGTGAAAATATGAGCCAATGTCGGCGTGGCCAGCGGCGTCAAGGCCATCAGCATGGCGGCAAGGCCACTGTCGATATAAACCTGCCCCCAGGCGATAGCGTAAAAAGGCAAGGCACTGCCAAAAAGGGCGGCACCGATCATAACAATCCAGGCCCGTCGCCTGCGCGGCAAGCGCAGGTCCATCACCCAGACAAGGATCATAAAGACGATAGCGGCCAGACTGATACGCCCGGCTGTGATATAGCTTGGTGGAATCTCGTCACTGGCCAGCTTGATAAACATAAAGCTGGAGCCCCAGATCATGGCTAAAAGCAGCAACCAGATATAGTCTGTGACTCCTGGTTTGCCGGGGGTCACTGAAAGCTCCGCAGTTTATCCATTATCGGTTGGGTCCTGACCCTACATTGCTTACTCTCCGGCATCCTGCCTGCGTGTGGGATCGGCTGGTGCATAGGTTTCGTGCGCCAGTTGCTCCAGCTGTTCATAGTTCGCCGCATCGACCACTAACCGCGTGCGCCAGGCGACTTCCTTTGTCGAAACATCCGTGGGTTCCGGTGAATGGATGATGGTCAAGGTGCCAACCGGGTCTTGCCAGTCCCCGGTCACCCGAAGCTTGCCCCGTGCCGAGATCGCCGATTCCTGTTCATCCATCTGAATAAAGAATCCGGGGCAAAAGCGCAGGAAGGCCAGGAATAAAACCGGCCAGGCAAGTTTTTTAATAACCAGATGAAACCCGGATTCTCTGGTCAGATTTTCATAGAAATGACGCCGGTCCAGAAAGGATATGCCAAGGGCCAGCGGATGGATTTTTTCATCGGTCGGACAAAGGACAAAAGTTTCAGATGAATATTTTTCCTTCCAGCCCATAGATTTCCGGTCTGCCTTCAAGGCGGCCCGCAAGAAAGAAGACGGGAAAGAGGTGGTTTTGGCCAGGGCGATCATGGCCGCCGTCACATCATCGGCTTCTCCCCATGAATAGCCCGCACCGCGTGCGGCTTTGCGACATAGGGCCGCAGCCTCGTTAAAGGAAAGATCAATAATCGACGGGGACATCGCAATTTTCCATTGTGAGTTCGTCGGGATACGGAGTCTGTTTAAACATATTGATCCGTATCCAGCGGTCCGAGCGCGGATCAAAATGTGTTGCGCCAAAAAAGGATAATTTACAGCGCAGAAGATTGATCGGATAGAGATCATCACCCAGAGTATTATCGTGTATTTCAGCATAGGGCCGATCCGCACAGGCCTGAACACGCCGAACGACATGACGCACGTCTGGATTTTCCTGCAGAAATTCCGGCAGAGGTGTTTGCGCAGGCCAGGATTCAAGCGCATCTTTTAATCTCACGATATCATTCGCCGGTCCAAGCGGTAGCTCATAAGAATCAAGCGCACTGCCTGCCCGCTCGCCAAGCCTTGGCTCCAGCTTTTCGGCCGATACATACCAGATATAATGCGATGATTTCATTGATTGTTCATTGCTGAACCCGTAATGCGTATCAACCAGCGATAGCAAGTCCCCAATCGTGCCGCTTGTATCAATCGGCTGATATTCCTCCTCGTCAAAAGCCATGCGCGTTGCTTCGTCATCAACAAGGTCCGGGTATTGCTCGATCAGCAAGGAAACCAGCAACTCCTGCGCTTCCAGATCCAGGGCATCCAGGCTCCATTCCCATAGATGCTGCCATGGATATTCCCCGGCCTGATCTTGAATAGATTCAATTTTCTCCAGTAAAACAGGCATATCCTGCTTCAAAGTGCTGATTTTTTGTTGCTGCACAGGATGATCGGTTGTCCAGGCCGCCAGCCCCTGCATCGAACGCCGGGCAAGAGCATATAAAGAGTCAACCGCCTTTCTGTCAGGGTGCTCGATATTCCGCACCTTGGCAAAAGCCCGCTCTCTGGCTGAAATCCATTCATTCAGCAAGCCTGGATGATTCATCAAATAAGGGGCCATGCCAAGTCCCGTGGCATTGCCAATCCCCAGCTTGTGTCTGTTTTCTGGCGACAAAGATACCGCTTTCCCTTTTGTTGCCCCTTTTTTCTGAGAAGATGCAGACGCCAGATGGTTAACCAGATCAATGCTGAACCAGCGTGTCAAATAAACCAGAAGCATTTCAGCCTGAAAAGGCGATTGAAACTCGGGCCGTATGCTATACTGGTTATAATCGCACGCCCCGAATTTTCCAGACCCATAAACCGCTGTTGTCCGCAATAAATAGCCAGTGCTGCGCAGCAAATCCGGGTCAGGCTGCAGCCCGGCTGCCAGCCGCTCAACCACATGATCAAACAACCGGCCCGAGCGATTGGCCCGTGACAGGATCAACTCCCGACCACTGACTCGCCCGGCTTCCTGTTTAGGCACATTACGGGATAACCGCTGGATATCCTCTTGCGTCGGCACCCCGTCAAACAGGGTCATGGTCACATCCCACTGCGTTGCAATCACCCGGTCAGTCCGCTGGTCGGCTGGCAGATCATGGCTGAAAGCAATCAATGTATAGGGGCGATCATTGTCTTCCGGGGACGAAGCAGGCCGAGTCGCCTGATAACAGGCATAGCCAACCCCTTTATCATCAAGACAAAATTCTGTGCGGGCAAATTGCCAGGCCTCTTTGCCCAGGCGGCGCAAGAGCTGCCGCATAAAGGAAAGGCGAGATGCATGAAAACTGCCAAGCCGTGCCAGACGCATGACCATTTCTGGCGGGCGTAAAGCTCCTGGTCCCGCTGGGCTCAAAACACCTGAACTGGCTTCTTTTTTACGATATCCGCCCATTATTCACCTGTTGTTTTAAAGCCCCTTATACACATGTTCTCTATATATATGTTCGCTTATACGCGTTCACTGGTTACTTTTTTAATCACTGGTCACTTGCGGTACAAAAGAATCTTCAAAAAAACGGGCCCAGTTGCCGCCTAGCAGTCCCTGGATTTCATGATCCTGAAAGCCTGCTTCTGCCAGACCCTCAGCCAAATTGTGAAAGCCTCTGGAATCTTGAAACCAGTCCGGCATGGCTGGAAAACCGGGCGCAGAAGCTGAGCCTTCTCCATAATCACGAGATCGGGTCCAGCGTCCATTACGCATCCACTCCACAACCGAATCCGGCTGGCCCAGACAAAGGTCAGAGCCTATTCCCAAACGATCAATCCCGATCATATCGGCTGTTTTTGCAATCATCAAGCAAAAAGACGATAAAGAACATTGACTTCCATCCTTCAAATGATGGGGATAAAGCGAAAAGCCCAGCATCCCGGCCCTTTTTGCCAATGCCTTCAGGACGTCATCCGGTTTATTACGTCTGGCCGGATGCCAGAATGCCGGATTGGCATGGGTGATCGCGATAGGTCTTTGCGATATCTCAATCGCTTCCAGCGTTGAACGGGTGGAAGAATGACTCATATCCACCACCATGCCGACCCGGTTCATTTCTGCAATCACCTCGCGCCCCATACGGGTGATACCGGGGTCTTCCATCTCATAGCAGCCGGTCGCCAAAAGCGACTGATTATTATAGCTTAACTGCATAAAGCGCACACCCAGCTGGTGGCAGATTTCGACAAGCCCGATATCTGCCTCAATCGGGGACGGATTTTGAAAACCAAAGATAATCGCGGTGCATCCACGCTGTTTGGCCGCATGAATTTCCTCAAGCGTTCCAGCCCGACAGATTATATCTGCATTGTCCTCAAAATGGCGATTCCAGCTGATCAATACGCGCACCATCTCGTGGAAATCCTCGTGATAGGCAATCGTCACATGGACCGCATCCAGCCCCGCCTCACGCAGTTGCAGGAAAATCTCCCGCGACCAGTTTGAATATTGCAAACAGTCAATGCGTAAAGCGTATTTATTGACCTGATTTTTCATGCGCTTCTTTTTCCATCATTAAAATCACGCACACCACTAACATAAAATTTTCTCGCCCTCAATGTTGTGCGTTGCGCATGATTGTAATTTATGGCAATGACCAAAGCGATTAAAGCCGTCTGGAGGGATGGCAGAGTGGTAATGCAGCGGATTGCTAATCCGTCACCGTGATAAGCGGTGCGGGGGTTCGAGTCCCCCTCCCTCCGCCAGCATCAAAAAAATCAGCGAATTTCAGAGCGACCAAGCTCAATAAGGATGCTTTTGAGCAAATCAGCGCGTTCGCGTCCGATCTTGTCTTCAATCTGCTCTTCTTCCTGACGCGCTTCTTCTCGAACCTGATTGATCCGCTTGCGCCCCAAAGCCGTAATACCCAGATTGATCTGGCGGTGATCAGATGTTGCAACTTGCCGATGGACCAAACCATCCGCCACCATGCGGTCAACGAGTTTTGTTAGCGTGGGCGGATTCATCAGCACAAGCTCGGCCAGATCGCCCATTGTAAGCTTTTCTTCATTTTCAAGAATTTCCATCACACGCCAAGCTTCAACTTGCACACCGAACTGTTTCAAACGACGTGTCAGAGACGTGTGAACGGTTCTATGTGCAATGGCTAACGAATAGGAGATATAAGACTGGACCGGGTAAGTATTTTTCATGTCGCAACGCATCCTTTCAATGAGCCAACAATTTACTTGACTTGGAAAATAACTTCAACAATAATTTCTTATTATGCCAGGCGTCACATTTAATCGGGCTGTGCAATTACAGTCAGATGTTCCTGATTTTCCGCTCAGCGAGTTGAAGGACTTGGAAAATGACCGGTTTGCCTTGCCCGGTTCTACCTTTCGCATAGGCCTGTTGATTCCCATGTGTGGATCGGCCGGAATCTGGGCTCCGTCCTGCATTGCCAGCGCACAGGTTGCTGTTGCTGAATTAAATAGCAACAATGGCATTGGCGGACGCTCCCTGGAACTTATTATGATCGATTCTGCGATTGAAGCCTCTACGCCGGTCGAAGAGGTCATCAACGCGCTTATCGAGATCAAGGCCATCGACGCAATCGTTGGCATGCATATCAGCGCGGTTCGTCAAAATCTGAGCAAGATCGTCAAACAGCGTGTTCCGTATGTCTATACGCCTCTTTACGAAGGGGGGGAAAGGACCAAAGGGATTTTCGCGATTGGCGATACACCCGAACGCCAGCTTGGGCCCGCACTTGCGTATTTTCATCAGGAACGAAAGATTAAACGCTGGGCACTTGTCGGAAATGACTATGTCTGGCCCCGGGCGTCAAACGACTATGCCAAGCGCAAGTTGAAAGCCCTTGGATCGACTGTCGCCTATGAACGCTATCTCCCGTTTGGAATATCTGACATGCGCTCGATTGTTGCTGCGCTGGAAAGCAGCGGGGCTGAAGCTGTTCTGATCTCGCTTGTTGGTCAGGATGCTGTTATCTTTAATCGTGCATTCGGCGAGACCCGGCTGCATGAAAAGATGCTTCGGTTTTCCTGCGCCATTGAGGAAAATGCGCTGCTTGCGTCGGGTGCCGAGAATTTGATGGAGCTCTATTCTGCGGCTTCCTACTTCGGGTCGATGGAGACGAACGAGAATAATATCTTCAAGGAAAAATACTACGGAATGCATGGAGAAAGTGCGCCTGTCCTGAATGCTCTCGGGCAGTCGACCTATGAGGGTGTTCAGTTCCTTGCAGGGCTTCTTGCCCATCATCCAGATGATTGGAAACAGCAAAATAGCCTTGTGTTGCAGCAAGTGACTTACAATAGTATTCGGCGCACAAAATCCGATACAGAAGATGGCAACGAATGCCCGATTTACCTTGCAAAAGCCAATGGCGTATTGTTCGAGATTGTTAAAAAGTTATAAAAATCATATGTATAAATATTTTTTGTTGAATTGGAAAACAAAATACTTGAAACGGAAAATAAAGTCCTTTACCTTCTGAGAGATTTTCAGGCCACGAACAACGGCCCGAAAGTTTCAATGAGAATTGGGGAGGATCATCTTGAGCTGGATAATTTTTGCTGCCTTAGCCCTCATCCTGCTGCTTGTGGGCATATTGTTTCTTCAAAGGTTTTACGCTAAAGCAACGCTGAATCTGGCACTGGTGCGTACAGGCTTTGGGGGTCAGCGCGTTATCTTGAGTCGCGGCTGCCTTTCCCTTCCGATCATCCATCAAATTCAGCGCGTCAATATGAGTGCGGTTTCGATTGAGGTTGCCCGCACGGGCAAAGAGGCCCTGTTGACAGCTGACCAGCTGCGTGCGGACATTGAAATGGAATTCGAGTTTCAAGTCCTCCCTTCTGAGCAAGGCGTTGCGGCAGCGGCGCAGTCCCTTGGCAGACGCGTGGAGCGCGGCAGCGAAGGGATCGAAGAGATCGTTCGTGGACCGCTTGTTGCTGCCATGCAGAGTGCTGCGGCTAAAAAATCGCTTGCAGACCTCCATCGCGATCAAGCCATATTGAGTGAAGAAGTTCAAAGTGCGGTTGCAAGCAAAGTGGAGCGATTGGGTCTTGGTCTTATTTCGGCGTCTATCATCCGGATTGATCAAAGCGACCTTTCGCAGTTTGACGAGCGCAATGCTTTTGATGCGCAAGGCATGCGTCGTCATGCAGAATTGGTCTGCGAGCAGCGTCGGGAGCGGGTTCGGATTGAAACGGAAACAGAAATTGCTGTTCGTGAGAATGGCCTGGTGAAACATCAAAGACAGCTTGAGATTGAGCGCATTGAGAAGGAAGCATCGATTGCGCATCAAGAGGCGATAGAAAAGCGTGAGGCCGAGACCCGTGCAAAAACGGCGAAGGCGAAGTCTGCGGCTGATCTTGAGGCCGAGCGCGCCCGCATTGAAACCGAGCAGAGAGTCAAGGCGGCGCAAGTTTCCAATGATGAGGAATTGCGCCGTTCTGAAATGGCGGCGATTCTTGGCCTTGAAGAGGCAAAGATTGAGAATGAGGCGCATCTGACAAAATTGAGGACAGCGGAGTTCAAAACCCGGGCTGCCGAGGAATCTGCGCGTGTGCAGGTGGTCCTTGCGGCTGAGGAGGTGCAGGCGAAGAAAGATTTGGCCGTTGCCAGACGCGAGCATGAAACAGCGCAGGCCCGTCTGGTGAAAGAGCTTGAACTCAACGATCTCAAGGTCAAGAGCGATGCGCAGACACTTGCCACAAGGACCAGGGCGGAGGCCGAGGCAAAAGAGAAGCAGGCAAAGGCGGAGCTTGCGAAAGCCGCCGCAGAAGCCGAAGCGCGCACAGCCATGATTGCGGCAGAAAACGCTATGGATCCGGCACTGATTGCCATGCGGCTGGAAGAGCGTCGGCTTGATCGCATGCCTGAAATTATGGCGCAGATGATGAAGCCGGTTGAAAAAATTGACTCGATCAAGATCAACCAGATCGGCGGGCTGGGAGTCGGTGGCACCGGTAATGGTGGCACCGATAATGGCAAGACCGGTCTTGATGGTGCATTCGGATCCGCGATGGATCAAATTCTGAGCATGGCCGTGCGATTGCCGGCAATGAAGCAGATGGGGGAAGAAATCGGTCTTGATTTTGACGCCAATCTTGCTGGCCGCACGGCCGACTATGCCAATCGTCTCAAGGCAAAGGACCCTTCCGGGGATCGAAAGAAATAGAGACATAATCGCCAACAAGCGTGGCCTAGAAAACGATAAGTAAAAACAACAAATGAAAGCCACAAATGGAGGATATAAATGACAGTGAATAGACGTAAATTTCTGACGGCAAGTGCAGCATTGGGCGGGAGCATGTTAGGTGGAGCACTTGTGATGCCGCGCCTGGCAGGTGCAGCAGATACCATCAAGCTGGGTTCTGTCCTTGATACGTCCGGGCCATTCGATGCCTATGGCAAACCCATGGACAAGGCATTGCGACTGGCCGTGGCAAAGATCAATGCCGAGGGCGGATTACTGGGCAAGCAGGTTGAGGTCGTTGCCTATGACACCCAGTCCGACATGGCCCTTTACACGCAATATGGTCAGCAACTGACTCGCCAGGACAAGGTAGATGTTGTCCACGGCGGCATTCTGTCTGCATCACGCGAAGCCATTCGCCAGACCATGCGCAAGACCAAAACACTCTATTTCTATAATGTGCTTTATGAAGGCGGTGTTTGTGACCGCAATATCTTTATCAACGGCATCACGCCCGCCCAGCAGGTCGAGGTTCTGGTGCCTTACGCCATGGGCAAGTCTGGCAAGAAAGTCTATGTCCTTGCCGCTGACTATAACTACGGTCAGTATATGGCAGACTGGATCCGGAAATTTGTTGCCGACAATGGTGGCGAAACGGTTGGAGTCGATTTCTTCCCGCTCAATGTCTCTGACTTTGGCTCAACAATCGCAAAAATTCAGACAGCCGCGCCTGATCTTGTTATTGCGCCGCTTGTTGGCGGGGCGCATCTTTCATTCTTCCGCCAATGGGCTGCGGCCGGTATGAATTCCAAAATTCCCCTGGCTTCGACCACTCTGGGCGTTGGCAACGAGCATAAGGTCCTGACGCCGGAAGAAGGCAATGGCATCATGGTTGCTTTCAACTATAGTCAGGAGCTCGATACGCCGGAAAATAACGCATTCAAGAAAGCATGGGCTGACGCTTATGACGGTGATCAGAGCATGCACGAAATTGCTGTCTCCAACTATAGTGGTATCCTGACCTGGGCTGCCGGTGTTAAAAAAGCCGGATCGCTTGATCGGGACAAGGTGATTGAAGCCCTTGAAAGCGGCATTTCAATCGATGGGCCGGGGGGCAAGGTGACGGTTGATCCAAAGACCCACCATGCGGTTCTTGACGTTCACATCATGGAATTCAAAGACCAGAAGATGAATGTCATCGAAACACTGCCACAGCGTCAACCAGCCGACACGCAGGCTGTTTGTGATCTGTTCGCAAACCCGGACGATAATACGCAATACGAAATCAAGATTTAACTCTCCCACTTCACTTGTGCTGTGGGGGCAGCCTTCGCGCTGCCCCCGCTTTTTCAAACCAGTGTTTGCAAGTCGGGGTTTAGGGTCCTGACCCTGGAAGTCTGAATGGATTTGTTCTTCGTCATATTGGTGGAAATCCTTTACGCCATCGCCTCTCTGGCTCTTATCAGTGCCGGACTGGCTGTGGTTTTCGGGATGATGAAAGTCATCAACCTTGCCCATGGCGAATTCATGATGCTTGGCGGCTATGTCACCATCACAGCCGTAAACCTTGGCATCAATGTCTTTGTTGCCATGCTGATCATCGCCCCGCTGACCGTGGGGCTTATCGGTCTTGTCGTTGAACGATTGGTCATTCGCCATCTCTATGGGCGCCTGGTTGACACCATGCTTGCAACCTGGGGACTCAGCCTGCTTTTTATCGGTATTGTCACCATGATCTTTGGCAATACCACCACAAGTATCACAACCCCTATCAGCGGCTTTGCCGTCGGAGACTATCAAATAAACGGTTATAATTTCTTCATTATTTTCATAGCCTGCCTGTTGCTGATTGCCATGTATATTATGCTCAAGACCACACGCTTTGGCCTGATTGCACGCGGAACCATGCAGCGTTCCGATATCGCCGCCGCTTTGGGATACAGCCCCGACCGCATCTATATGGCAACCTTCTTTTGCGGCTCTGCCCTGACCGGACTGGCAGGGGCTATCTTTGCGCCTCTGGTCGGTCTGGTCCCGACATCCGGCACAGCCTATATGGCAAAAGCCTTCATTACCGTTGTCGCCGGTGGCCCCTCGATGATCACCGGCCTGTTAAGCAGCTCCACCATCTTCGGAGGCATCAACCAGATCATCACCTTTGGCTCGTCAGCCGTCTTCGGTGAAGTCGCCATTCTGATCGCAGCCGTCATTATCCTGCGCCTCATCCCGCAAGGAATCACCAGCAGATTCTTTAAAGGAAAAATGTGATGAAGAATCTGTGGGGAAAACAGGACCTTCTTGCCCTCGTCATCGGTTTGATCGGTATCTGGCTGCTGCCAACACTCATCAACACTTATACCCTGACAATCCTGGTCATCTATGGAATGCTGGGATTAAGCCTCGGCCTTGTCTGGGGATTTGGCGGAATTCTGTGCTTTGGACAGGCCGCTTTCTTTGGCCTCGGGGCCTATACTTACGCAATAGCTGCCATCAATATCGGCGAAAGCACATTGCCAATGCTGCTTGCAATCCTTGTCCCGGCCATCGTTGCCGCACTTCTCGGCGCGATGATGTTCTATGGACGTCTCGGCGATGTCTATCTTGGTGTCATCACCCTCGTCTTCACGCTCATCCTGTTCCGACTCGTCAATTCAACCGCCGGGCCGCAATATGTTATCGGTAATGCCAGACTGGGGGGCTTTAACGGAATACCCGGTTTCCATACCCTCAATGTGCCAGGGCAACCGGATAACTTCATCTGGGGAGATCCCCTTTACTATGTATGTGCCTTTGCCCTCCTGATCGTCTTTTTCTTTGTGACCTGGCTGCTCAGGACATCCTTCGGGCGCATCGCCATTGGAATTCGCGAGAATGAAACCAGAATCTCTCTGATGGGATATAACGTGGCAGCCAGAAAAACCGCCCTTTTCACCATCGGCGCAGCCATTGCCGGTCTTGCCGGTGCTCTCTTCGCAAATTGGGGAGAAATCGTCACCCCCGGCCTGTTCAGCCTGGGACAAAACGCAGAAATCATTATCTGGTGCATCGTCGGCGGGCTTGGCACACGCTTTGGCCCCGTCATTGGGGCAGCTGGTCTTGCCTATTTAAAGTTCATGCTTGGACAGCAAGCCTTGATCGATAACTCCATTATCATGGGCCTTATCCTAGTTCTTTTCGTCCTCTTCCTGCCAAAAGGACTTGTGCCAGCCGCTGTAAGCCTGTGGCGCTCAATTTTTGGGCGGCGTTCCGCGCAGCGCAACAACAATCGCCGCCGCATACGAACTGCAGGGACACACCATGCCTGAAACGGTTCTTGAAACAGTTGGCCTGACCATGCGCTTTGGCGGGGTCACCGCCGCCGATAACGTCCATTTCAAACTGGGCGCGCGTGAATTGCGCTGTCTGATTGGTCCAAACGGGGCGGGTAAATCGACATTCTTCAAATGTGTGACCGGCCTTCATACCCCAAGCGAAGGCCAGGTTTTCATGCGTGGAGAGGAAACAACCGGCTGGCATCCGCACCAGATTGCCTCCCTTGGCGTGGGCATCAAGACACAAGTGCCAAACGTTCTGGATGGTCTGAGCGTCTTTGAAAATATCTGGATGGCCGCACGGCGGTTTTATCCAGCCAAGGAAGCGTCTGACCGGGCTGTAGATATTATTGACCGGCTTGCGCTTTCACCCATTGCCAAAGCTGATCTGGGTCAGCTTGCGCATGGTGAGCGTCAAAGGGTTGAGCTTGGACTGGTGGCTGTTGGTGATCCATGGCTTGTGCTTCTGGATGAACCTGCTGCTGGCATGTCGGCAGAGGATATTGAGCGGATGATCGCCATCATTGACGAAATGATCAAGACGGCAGCTGTCATTATTGTTGAACATGACATGCAGTTTATCCGGTCAATCGCTTCGACTGTGACCGTCTTTCATCAAGGCGCGGTGCTGATGGAAGACCATGTGGACCGGGTTATGTCCGATCCAACTGTCCGTAATGTATATCTGGGGAAAAATTCATGAGTGAGGATGAACGCACCATCCTTCTTGATGTGAAAGGCCTGTCCGGTGGCTACGGAAAAGTGCCGGTCCTGCATGGAATTGAGTTCTCGATTGCCGAAAATGAAGTGGTAGGCATTCTTGGTCATAATGGTATGGGGAAATCGACCCTGCACAAGACACTGATGGGATTTCTGCCAGCCTCCTCCGGAGTCGTCCGCTTTCATTCCAGCGATATTACCCGCAGCACACCCAATGAGCGGGCAAGCCTGGGCATCGGATATGTGCCGCAAGGCAGAGGCATTTTTCCGCAGCTTTCGGTCCGCGATAATCTTTTGTTTGCCTGGCACGATTATTCTGGCGGATCGGAAGATGAAGTCATCGCGAATATTCTCAAGGACTTTCCGCGTCTGGTGCCTCTTTTAGACCGTGAAGGCGGCGCCTTGTCCGGCGGCGAACAGCAACTGCTTGCGCTTGCCCGTTGTCTGGTTGGTGATCCGGTCTTCCTCCTTCTTGATGAGCCAACAGAAGGCATTCAGCCCTCCATTATCGAGGAAATAGCACAAACGCTTTCAAATATCCGCGAAAAACGGGGCCTGACCATCCTGCTGGTTGAGCAAAATTTTGATTTCATCGCGGATCTCTCCGACCGTGTGCTGGTTCTTGAACGCGGACGCATTACCGGTGAATTATCGCGCAGTGATCTGACCGATCAGGCAAAAATCGATTCATTTCTCGGATTCGGTGTGATCCGCTCAACCCGCTCAACTTCCATTTCTCCTGATCCAGTCAGCAGAAAAACCCCCGTCCCCACATATCCGGTGCCTGCCCGGCAGATCATCTCAGGACCGCTTCAAACCAACATTCATTCAACGGTGACATCCATGACCATTAAACGCCCAACCCTTGCTCAAATGCGTGAAATGGCTACGCGCTTCGGCATGAGCCTGTCCGACGAAGAATTGATGGAATATCGCGAAATCATCGAGCCCACAATGCAGGCTTATGACCGGCTTGATGCCATGCCGGATTATTTGCCCGAGGTCAGATACCCGCGCAGTCCCGGCTATTTTCCTGACCCGTCCGAAAACGCGCTGAACGCATGGTACGTTAAAACCAACATTGCCGGGGCCCCGGACGGCCCCTTGCGGGGCAAGCGTATCGCATTGAAGGACACAATCTGTCTGGCCGGTGTCCCGATGATGAACGGCTCGTCAATCATGGAAGGCTATACGCCCGAAATAGATGCCACCATCGTTACCCGGATGCTGGATGCAGGGGCGATCATTGCCGGAAAAGCCCATTGCGAGAATTTCTGCCTTTCCGGCGGGTCACATACCAATGCCAAAGGACCTGTCCATAATCCGTGGAAGCGTGGGTATATGGCAGGCGGCTCCTCCAGCGGGTCAGCCGCTTTGGTTGCAGCTGGTGAAGTCGATATGGCCATTGCCGGGGATCAGGGGGGGTCGATCCGCCTCCCCGCCTCTCATTGCGGTGTCTACGGGATGAAAGCAACGCACGGTGTCGTCCCCTACACAGGGGCCATGCCGATTGAAGTCACCATTGACCATCTTGGCCCGGTGACCGGCAATGTCGCGGATAATGCTTTGTTGCTTGAAGTCCTGGCGGGTGAAGACGGCCTTGATCCCCGCCAGTATAACCCAAAGATTTATCGCTATACCGAGGCTTTGGGGCGCGGTGTTCAAGGCATGAGGATTGGCATCCTCAAGGAAGGATTTGCGCATCAAAACAGCGAAGACGATGTGAGCCAGAAGGTCCTGGCCGCAGCCGAGCGGTTTCGCGAATTGGGCGCGCGAGTCGAAGAGGTGTCGATCCCCGAGCATCATATAGCCCCTGATGCCTGGGGGGCTATTGCCAATGAAGGTTTGATGGATGGCATGATGTGGGGCAACTCTGCGGGGAGTAATTACCGTGGACTTTTCTTGCCTTCGATGATGGATCATATGGCCCAGTGGCGCAATCGTGCGGATGAACTCAGTCATTCGCTCAAGGCCTGTATGTTTATCGGGGAACATTTCCAGACCCAGTATCGAGGTCGTTTTTACGGCAAGGGGCAGAATATCATGCGCAAATGCAACAAGCGGTATCTGGAGGCATTCAGATATTTTGACTTGTTGCTGATGCCGACAATTCCGCACAAGCCGCAAGAGATTCCGCCGCCTGATTGTTCAATCAGTCTCTATGTGCAGCGCGCCTTTGAGATGATAGCAAATACGGTGCCTTTTAATGGCGGACTGCCTGCGATGACCATTCCTTGTGGTCTGAGTGAAGGTCTGCCAATCGGCATGCAGCTGGTTGGGGCGCATTATCAGGAAATGAAGATTTACCAGGCCGCCCACGCTTTTGAACAAAGCGGTGATTGGCGCGCGATGTGAGGAGGGTTTGATGTCAATATTGAACGAAAGTCTTGCAAATCAGATCCGGGATGCCGGAAACTTGTCCCGCGACAAGGATGTGTCTCACACAGCCCCTGTCAATAGCGTCTCGTATGTCAGGGGCGAAACAAATGCAGAGCTGGAATATATCACCATTCCACAGTTGATGCGTGGCACGGTCTCACGCCACGGCCCGCGCGATGCCGTGATTTTCGCCGATACTGGCGAGCGGCGAAGCTACTATGATTTCGACCGCGAGATCGATGCATTGGCAAGCGGCTTGCTGGCAATGGGCCTTCAAAAGGGCGAGCGAGTTGGTATCTGGTCTCCCAATCGCTACGAATGGATTCTTACGCAATTCGCGACAGCAAGAATTGGCCTGATTATGGTCAATATCAACCCGGCCTACCGCTTGGCCGAGGTCGAATATGCTTTGAACAAAGTCGGGTGCAAAGCACTCATTCTGGCCAAGTCTTTCAAGACCTCCAGCTACCTTGATATGATCCGGCAACTGGCGCCAGAACTGGAAAATTGTGAGCCAGGTCGATTGAATTCAGTGAAACTGCCAGCACTCAAAAATATTGTCGTTATGGATGATAACCCCGGACCCGGCGCCTTCAGCTTCGAGCAGGTAAAAAACCTTGGCGGACCCGCTCAACAGCTTCGATTATCCATGATCGATAGCTCTCTTGACCCCGATGACCCTATCAATATTCAATTTACATCTGGAACCACCGGGGCGCCAAAAGGGGCAACGCTCTCCCATTATAACATCGTCAATAATGCCCGTTTTGTCACTGATCGCATTGAACTGACGCATAATGATCGCCTTTGCATTCCGGTACCGCTTTATCACTGTTTTGGCATGGTGATGGGTGTCCTTGGCGCGGTTAGCAAAGGCGCAACCATGGTCTTTCCGGGCGAATCCTTTGATCCGGTGATGACATTGGAAGCCCTTTCCAAAGAACGCTGCACCGCCCTTTATGGTGTGCCGACCATGTTTGTTGCCATGCTTCAGGAGATGGAGACAAAGCCTTTTAATCTCGGTGCGCTACGCACAGGCATTATGGCAGGTGCCCCCTGCCCTGTTGATGTTATGGAGCGGGTGAATAACCAGATGAACATGCATGAAGTGACCATCTGCTATGGTATGACGGAAACATCTCCGGTTTCGTTCCAAAGCTTTGTTTCTGATCCGGTTGATAAACGGTGTAGCACGGTTGGGCGCATACATCCTCATCTGGAGGTGAAAATTATCGATGCCAGGGGCCAGATTGTTCCTGTCGGCGAGCAGGGTGAGCTTTGCACGCGCGGTTATTCCGTCATGAAGGGCTATTGGGATGATGACGAGCGGACTCGTGAAAGCATCATTGATGGATGGATGCATACCGGCGATCTCGCCACCTTTGATGAAGAAGGTTTTTGTACAATCGTCGGGCGCGTCAAGGATATGATTATCCGCGGCGGGGAGAACATCTATCCGCGAGAGGTTGAAGAATATCTGTTCCGCCATCCAGAGGTATCCGAGGCACAGGTTTTCGGCATCCCGGATGAAAAGTACGGAGAAGAAGTCTGCGCCTGGATCATCCAGAAACCGGGTGCGGACCTTGGCGCGGAGGCCATACAGCATTTTTGCCAAGGCCAGATTGCGCATTATAAAGTGCCGAAGCATATCCGGATTGTTGACGAGATTCCGATGACGATTACGGGCAAGCCCCAGAAGTTTATCATGCGGGACAAAATGCTGGAGATGCTTTCCGGCGAAACCGGCTAATCTTCCTTTAGTGTTAGGTAGTATGAAATTTGCTGCTGAATGCAGCAGAAATGGAGAATAATGTTTCTTGCAACGATGAATTTTGATCTTGGCAGCGAGGTCAATAGCCTTAGAGAGATGGTCCATCGGTGGGCTCAGGAGCGGGTCAAGCCGCTTGCTGCGCAGATTGACGAGAAGAATGAATTTCCTGACGAACTATGGGAAGAAATGGGGGCATTGGGTCTTCTTGGAATTACCGTTCCCGAGGAAGATGGCGGGGCTGGCATGGGTTATTTGGCCCATACGATTGCTGTTGAAGAAATTGCCCGGGCAAGCGCGTCTGTTTCGTTGAGTTATGGGGCGCATTCCAATCTCTGTGTCAATCAGATTGCGCTGAATGGCAATGACGAGCAAAGGGCAAAATATCTGCCTGCGCTTATCACCGGACAAAGGGTTGGCGCTTTGGCCATGTCGGAAGCCGGTGCCGGGTCCGATGTTGTGAGCATGAAGCTGAAAGCCGATAAGGGCAACGGATATTTCAAGCTCAACGGCACCAAATTCTGGATCACCAATGGCGGTGAAGCCGCGACGTTGGTTGTTTATGCCAAGACGGATCCCGAAGCGGGTGCCAAAGGCCTTACTGCCTTTCTGATTGAAAAGGACATGCCCGGATTCAGCCAGTCCAGTCATTTTGACAAGCTGGGCATGCGCGGGTCCAACACGGTCGAACTTGTCTTTGAGGATGTAGAGGTCCCGTTTGAGAATATTCTTGGGGAAGAAGGTGCTGGCGCGAAAGTGCTGATGTCGGGTCTTGATTATGAACGCGTGGTTTTGTCGGGGATTGGCTGCGGGATCATGGCTGCCTGTCTTGACGAGATTATGCCTTATATGATCGAGCGCAAACAATTCGGCCAAAGCATCGGCAATTTCCAGCTGATGCAAGGCAAGATCGCAGACATGTATACCAAAATGAATTCGGCCCGGGCCTATGTCTATGAAGTGGCAAAGGCCTGTGATCGTGGAGAGGTAACACGCCAGGAT
This sequence comes from Alphaproteobacteria bacterium, assembly GCA_965229605.1. Taxonomy (GTDB): domain Bacteria; phylum Pseudomonadota; class Alphaproteobacteria; order CBDDJK01; family CBDDJK01. The sequence goes on from OZ245892.1 coordinate 1,116,774, forward strand.
GCTGCAGCTTGTGTTTTATATGCATCGGAAGAAGCGATGACTGTTGCCCATCAGGCCGTTCAGGCTATGGGTGGTGCCGGATTTATGAATGATACGGCGGTGAGTCGAATTTTCCGTGATGCAAAGCTGATGGAAATCGGGGCTGGCACGTCAGAAATCAGGCGCATGCTGATTGGCCGGGAGCTCATGGAGGCCATGCGCTGATGCCGGTTTTATTATCAAATATATCTGCGAGGTCAGAGGCCTTTCTTGCAAATGAAAAAGCACATGAGGCCGCAATTCAGCTGATAAAGGAGGCCGAGCAGGTCTGCATCGGCGGCGGCGGAGAAGCTTCCAGAGAGCGACATATTGCACGCGGCAAGCTGCTGCCGAGAGATCGCATCGCAGCCCTTATAGACCCGGGCTCTCCCTTTCTTGAAGTCGGTCTGTTTGGAGCTTTCGGGCTTTATGAAGGGGCTTGCCCTGCAGCCGGAATGATTGCCGGAATCGCAAAGGTCAGCAAGCGCGATGTGATGATTATCTGTAACGATGCAACCGTCAAGGGCGGCACCTATTATCCAATGACGGTCAAAAAGCATTTGCGCGCCCAGAAGATTGCCGAGGAAAATCACCTTCCCTGCATCTATCTTGTTGATTCAGGCGGGGCTAACCTGCCCAGCCAGGATGAGGTCTTTCCTGACGAAAACCACTTTGGCCGCATCTTCTACAATCAGGCCAATATGTCGGCAAAAGCCATTCCACAGATTGCCGTTGTCATGGGTTCCTGTACGGCTGGCGGGGCCTATGTGCCAGCCATGTCGGATATCTCTATTATCGTCAAGGAACAAGGCACGATCTTTTTAGCTGGCCCGCCTCTGGTGAAAGCCGCAACCGGCGAAACCGTGTCAGCCGAAGACCTTGGTGGAGGCGATGTCCATACCCGTCTTTCCGGCGTTGCGGACTATCTTGCCAATAATGACGCACATGCCCTTTCGATTGCCCGTGAAGTCGTTGGCAATCTCAATCGGCGCAAACCGTTCGAAATTGAACTGCGCACCCCCGAAGACCCCGCATATGACCCCGATGAAATACTGGGGGTTGTTCCGGCTGACCTTAAAACACCCTATGATATCCGTGAAGTCATCGCGCGTGTGGTGGACGGCTCACGCTTTGATGAATTTAAAGCACGCTATGGGCAAACACTGGTGTGCGGCTTTGCACATATCATGGGCATGCCGGTTGGCATCATTGCCAATAATGGCATTTTATTTTCGCAGGCGGCGGTAAAAGGCTCCCATTTTGTCGAGCTTTGCTCGCAACGAAAAACACCGCTTGTCTTTTTACAAAATATCACCGGCTTTATGGTCGGCCAGAAATACGAAACCGAGGGCATTGCGAAAAACGGGGCCAAACTCGTTACCGCAGTCGCAACAACGTCTGTCCCCAAGATCACCCTGCTGGTTGGCGGGTCTTTCGGGGCAGGCAATTATGGCATGTGCGGTCGTGCCTATTCACCGCGTTTCTTATGGACCTGGCCGACCTCCCGCATCGCAGTCATGGGCGGAGAACAGGCAGCCAGCGTGCTGGCAACAGTCAAGCGCGAGGCGATTGAACGCAAAGGCGGTTCATGGTCCTCCGAAGAAGAAGCCGCTTTCAAACAGCCAACCATTGATATGTTTGAAAAGCAAAGTCATCCGCTTTATGCCTCGGCCCGCCTTTGGGATGATGGCATCATCGATCCACGCAAGACACGACAGGTCCTGGCTCTTAGCCTGAAAGCCACCCTCAACGCGCCGATTGCAGATACGCAATTTGGCCTGTTCAGAATGTGAGGGGGCGATCATGTTTAAGAAAATACTGATCGCAAATCGCGGTGAAATTGCTTGCCGCGTCATGACAACCGCCAAACGTCTGGGTGTTCAGACTATTGCTGTCTATTCACAGGCCGATGCCGACTCCAGACATGTTACCCTGGCCGATGAGGCTTTTTTGATCGGGCCGCCACCGGCTGCAGAGAGTTATCTCCGGGGTGATGTGATTATTGAATGTGCCTTGAAGGCAGGGGCTGAGGCCATTCATCCCGGCTATGGATTCCTTTCCGAAAATCCTGAATTTGTCGCCGATGTCGAAAAGGCGGGCCTGACATTCATCGGCCCTTCTGCCGAGGCAATTAAAGCCATGGGTCTCAAGGATTCTGCCAAGGTCTTGATGGAAAAAGCGAATGTTCCGGTTGTTCCCGGCTATCACGGCGATAATCAGGACCCGGCATTTCTGGCCCGTGAGGCACAGAAGATCGGCTATCCTGTCCTGATCAAGGCCCGGGCTGGCGGCGGGGGGAAAGGTATGCGCCTTGTCGAGAATCCGGAAGAATTCCCGAGCAATCTGGAAAGCGCGCAACGCGAGGCTGAATCAAGCTTTGGTGATCCGGTTTGCCTGATCGAAAAATATATTTCCCAGCCCCGTCACATAGAAGTGCAGGTATTCGGGGACAAACAGGGCAATGTCGTTCATTTGTTTGAGCGCGATTGCTCTTTGCAAAGGCGGCATCAGAAAGTCATTGAAGAAGCGCCAGCCCCCGGCATGACAGCGAACGTGCGAAAAGCCATGGGAAAGGCAGCCTGCGAAGCTGCAAAAGCAATCAGTTATGCGGGGGCCGGGACCATCGAATTCATCGTTGACGGATCGGGGCCGCTTCGTGAAGATGGCTTCTGGTTTATGGAGATGAACACCCGGCTCCAGGTAGAACATCCCGTCTCGGAGGCCATCACCGGCCTTGATTTTGTCGAATTGCAACTGCGTGTCGCATCCGGTGAACCGCTCCCCGTTTCCCAGAATGATTTATCGATCAATGGCTGGTCGTTTGAAGCAAGGGTTTATGCGGAAGACGTGCCAAAGGGATTTCTTCCGGCAACCGGAACGGTTGACTATCTCGCTTGCCCTGATGCTTCGGAATTTGCGCCCGGTTCTCTCAGGATCGATAGCGGAATTCGACAGGGCGATGCGATTAGTCCCTTCTATGATCCGATGATCGCCAAAGTCATTGTGCATGGACCTACCAGAGAGACAGCCCTCAAAATGCTGGGCAGTGCTCTGCGTGACTATCGGGTCGGCGGAACAGTAACCAATCTGGCGTTTCTCTCCGCACTTGCGCATCATGCCGGTTTTGCAACCGGACATGTCGATACAAATTTGATTGCGCGCGATTTCGATAGTCTGATTTCGCTTGATAAACCGGATGAGCTTGTTCTCTGCGCAGCGGCCCTGGCTGCTCTTGGCTTTGTTGCCCCCCCGGACGAAGAAGGTTCTTCAGCCGATCCGCTATTCGGCTGGCGACATTGGTCCCATGCCCATCACAATATAACCCTTCAATTTGAAGATAGCGTTTTTGAATCTATTGTGTCGGTCATACGCCATGACAGATTTAAGGTTGCATGTGACGGATTCGTTCAAGAGCTTGATATTGATATGCGCGCTGATGGTGGATTAAATATTCAAGCCGGGAATCATAGAACAAAATTGCACGTGAACAGGCGTGGATCGGTCGTTGATGTCACCCGTGACGGGTGCGTATTTTCGTTCGAGATTCCAGACAAAACGAAGGGGGAGGACGAAGATGCGGATGCTGGTGACGTGATTATCGCCCCGATGCCTGGCTGCGTGATAGCGCTTGATGCGGTCAAGGGCGCAAAGGTCAAGGCCGGTGAGCGCCTCATGGTTCTTGAAGCCATGAAAATGGAACATGCCCTGGCTGCGAGCCGTGATGCCATCATTGAAGAAGTCCTGGTTTTTGTTGGAGATCAGGTTCAAGACGGGGCTCTGCTGGTCAAGCTGGAGCCACAAGATGGCTGATGCCGACTATTTGAAAGAGTTGGCGTATTGATCGCGCAGCAGGTTTTTCTGGACCTTGCCCATTGTATTGCGGGGGAGTTCATCAATCAGGAACAGCTTTTTGGGCTGTTTAAAGCGGGCAATTTTTCCGACAAGCTGTGAAAGTATGTCGTCCAGATCAGGCGTTGCACCGGGCATTGGCACCAGAATACCGATGGCGCCTTCCCCAAAATCGGGATGCGGCACCCCGACCACAGCCGATTCAAGCACGCCATCGACTTCATCAAGCAATAATTCAATCTCTTTGGGATAGATATTATACCCGCCAGAGATGATTAAATCTTTTGAGCGGCCGATGATATGGATATAGCCGTCTGCATCCACCTTGGCGAGGTCGCCGGTTATAAAGAATCCATCCTCGCGCAGTTCCTCCCTGGTTTTTTCAGGCATCCCCCAATAGCCGCTAAAGACATTGGGGCCGCGCACTTCGATCATGCCGGTTTCGCCGGTTTTCAAAGTTTTACCGGTTTCGGGGTCAGTTATTTTAAGTTCCACCTCTGGCAGAGGAAAACCGACCGTCCCTGCCCTGCGCTCTCCTTGTAAAGGGTTGGAGGTATTCATATTAGTTTCGGTCATTCCATAGCGTTCCAGAATCCGGTGTCCGGTCCGTTTTTCAAAGGCATCATGGGTTTCAGCCAAAAGCGGTGCGCTGCCGGAAATGAACAGACGCATATGCTGGACAAGGTCTTTGCTCAGGCGTTCATCCTGCAATAACCGGGTATAGAAGGTTGGCACGCCCATCATGCTGGTTGCCTGTCCCAACATGGAGACCACATCATCAAGCTGAAATGTTGGCAGGAAAATCATCGGTGATCCGGCCAGCAAAGAGACATTGATGGCAACAAAAAGCCCGTGGGTATGAAAAATCGGCAAGGCATGAAGCAGAACATCCTGTGCGCTGAATCCCCAGGCATCGACCAGAACCTTTGCATTGGACAAAAGGTTCTGGTGGGTCAGCATAGCCCCTTTTGACCGACCGGTTGTGCCGGAGGTATAAAGCAGCGCCGCCAGATCATCAGGCGCACGATTAACGGGTTGAATTTTTTCTGAAATATCCTTGCTACGGGCTGCTTCAGGCAAACTGCCGGTGCCGGTTCCGCTCATGGTTAAAAGATGTATAGAGGATGCTGCCGCGATGGGGGAAAGTTCTGTTTCTTTGTCAGGATCACAGATCAGCAGACGCGCCCCAGAATCTTGAAGGAAATAGGCAATTTCCTGCCCTTCATAGGCCGTATTCAGAGGCAGAAAAACCGCACCGGTTTGAATGGCTGCCGCATAAAGAGCCAAGGCATCGGGTGATTTATTGATCTGGACGGCGATGCGTTCTCCTGGTGTGATGTCAAAGCTGCGGAGCACATGAGCAAAACGGGCCGAACGCGCCAAAAGACTCTTATGGGATATGTTTGTCCCGTCTTTCAAGATCAGCAGTGTTTTGTCACTGTTTATATGTGGCGCGAATAATGCGTCAAACAGGCAATTAGGCATGTTCAGTCACCTGCTCTCTTGGTCGTTTGCTCAAAGAACGACCTCACACGGCGGCTCCCATCAAGGCCCCGGGCAGCCAGGTGGCCAGCCCTGGCACAAGGCACAGAATGATAATGGCAACCACCATGCAGCCAACATAGGGAATGGAGCCTTTAAGAATGGTTTTCAAGGGGATGTCCGGGGCTATTCCATTGATGACGTAAAGATTAAGCCCAACTGGCGGAGAAATAAGGCCAATTTCCATATTGATGGTTAACACCACCGCAAACCAGTAGGGATCAAATCCGGCGGCGGTAACCACAGGCAGAAGAATAGGCGCCGCCATCAGAATAACTGCAACTGGTGGCAGAAAGAACCCGGCAACCAGCAAGAAAATATTGATCGCAAACATCAAAACCCATTTATTGACGCCCAATGTTGCGATCCATTCTGCAATCGACTGGGTGATAAACAGGCTTGAAAGCATATAGGAAAAGACTCCGGCAGCCCCGATAATAAACAGGATCATCACGCTTTCGCGGGTTGAATCGCGCAAGACAATCCATAAGTCGTTGATCTGCCATAATTTATAAATCACGCAGGCAATCAGGACACAAAGCAGCGCGCCAACCGCTGCGGTTTCGGACGGTGTGGCAATGCCGCCATACATGGCATAGAGCACCCCGATAATGATCAGCAGGAACGGCAGCACCCGGGGCATGATTTCAAATTTCTGCCGCCAGCTATAGGATTTTGCGGCAAGCACCTGCGCAGAGCCATTGCGCCAGGTATCAAACAGAGACCAGGCCATAAACAGGCCAACCAGCAGCACACCGGGCAGGACTCCGGCCAGAAACAGCCGTCCGATGGAGGTCTCGGTGGCGATTCCATAAACGATCATGGTGACGGAGGGCGGGATCAAGATGCCAAGCGTACCGCCTGCGGCAATCGACCCGGCGGCGACACCATCAGGATAGCCGCGCTTGCGCATTTCAGGGATGCCCATTTTACCGATAGCGGCACAGGTTGCGGGCGATGAGCCGGACATGGCAGCAAACAGGGCGCAGGCCCCCAAGTTTGAAATCACCAACCCGCCGGGGACACGGGTGAGCCATCTTTCCAGCGCTTCGTATAGGTCCCCTCCGGCCCGGGTAGAGGCGATGGAAGCTCCCATGATGATAAACATCGGGATGGAGAGCAGGGCAAAACTGTCCAGTTTGCCGAAAAGGATTTCGGGCATCAGCTCCAGCGAGCGAAAACCGTCAAAAATCAGCAAGAAAACCGCGGCGACGATTAAAAGACCATTGGCGACCGACACGCCAGAGAAGAGGACCAGAATGGTTGCAATGGCGATAATGGCACCAAGGGTGAGCGGATCATTCCCCATTTCTCACCTGCGTATTTATCTGTTCCTGGACAGGCGATTGATCATCCTCCAGGCCAAAAGGCCGTTCAATGCCCACCATGACGGCATAGAAATCGGCGACCAGCTGCAACAGGAACAGGAAGAACCCGGCTGGCAGGGCCAGATAAGGAATCCACAGCCGTACCCCCCAAACGGTATCAGACCGCCAGTTACGCGAATAGGCTTCATACCAATATTCAAAGCCGTAAAAGAGCATCAAACCGACAACCCCGATGCCAAGGGTTGATGTGACGATATAGAGCAAAAAGCGCATTTGACCGCGTGCGGCAATCGGGACGAGGTCAACATTCACATGCCCGCGCAAGTACTGGACATAGGGCAGACCGAGCATGGTTGCGCCAATCACCAGATAGACGACCATTTCGGTTTGCCAGATGGTTGACTGGTTTAGCACATAGCGGACAAAGATCATCTGGCAGGTGATGAGGACAGCCAGCAGAATCATCAAGGCGGCGATCAGGCCGCTGGCGAAGGACAGTCTGGCGACTGCTTTTAGGAACCGGCTGTTGCCTGTCCGGGCTATTTTATGAATTGTTCCGAGAGAGGCCATTTTACGGGCAAGCCCATTTTACGCAAGCGATGTATGGGGGAGGCAACATCCCTCCCCCACACATTCTTATTTTAGCTGTGCATCTCAGCGGGATTATTCGACAGCGAGTGCCAAATCGAGAAGTTTCTGCCCGCCTGGAACCGTTTCCACAAAGTTTTTGTAGGAGGATTCCTTGGCGATTTCGCGCCAGGCGTTGAATTCGTCTGCGCTCATGGAGGCAATTTCAACCCCGGCATCGCGATAGACATCGACCGAGGCCGCATCCTGTTTCTTGGCTTCCGCGAGATAGAAAGCCTCGGCCTTGCGGGCGCCTTCCCGGACAGCTTTTTGCTGGGCATCGGTCAGGCCTTCGAAGGCTGATTTATTCATCAACAGGGGTTGATACATAAACCAGAGAGCGACATCACTTGCCGGTGTATAGCATTTCACCTGTTCATAAATCCGGTAGGACACAAAGGACGAGGAAGAGGTGTTTGCAGCCTGCAGAACCCCGGTTTGCATGGCATTATAGATTTCGGAGGAGGCCATGGAAGCGATTGAGGCCCCTGCGGCTGCCAGCATTTGTTCAAAGGCTTTTCCGGCTGCGCGGGTTTGCAAGCCCTGGACATGTTCTGGCGCGGTGATGCAGCGATCTTTGCCGACAAATCCGCCTGCCAGATAGCCATGGACGAGGATCATAACATCATCTTCAGCCATCAGCTTTTCAATTTCCTGCATAAAGGCCGAGCGATTGAGCCGGGCTGCATGATCATGATTTTTGACCAGGCCAGGCATCAGCGTCAGGTTAAATTCGGGCCGCTGCCCCCCTGCATAGGAGAGCGGAAAAACCGTCATATCCAGCTGTCCCCGGCTGAGCGGCTTATATTGCTCGCGCGGTTTGAACAGAGACTTTGACGGAAAGATTTTGATCGACAGGCCAACATCGGCTTTTTCAACTTCCTCGGCAACGATTTCGGCGACTTTATGGCGGACATCCTTGGTTGACCATTGATGCGACAAGCGCAGTTCTTGTGCGAGAACTGGAGCAGCAAGAAAACCGCTTACAGCAAAGGCCGCAAAGGCGGCTTTAAATGTTTTTTTCATAAGTTCCTCTCCCTTTGGGGGTTTTGATAATATCAGGGGGTGATAATACGACCAATTCGCCGTGCCGGTGAATGGTTTCGCTCCACAATTTTATCCTAAATTGCCACCCCTTAATGTCAACCAGCGATTTATCCAATATGAACTATGCAGCGTCTTAACCATTATTGACGCAAGCATATAAACCGCTTAAACACATCACGCGAATATCAGCCCTGAATGATCGGGGGCAAAGAATGTATATTCGTGACAGATGGTGGGTGTAGCTCAGTTGGTTAGAGCGCCAGATTGTGGCTCTGGAGGTCGCCGGTTCAAGTCCGGTCATCCACCCCAAAACAGACGATATTTAACGCCAGAAAATATTTTAATGACCGATAGAATCCAAAGCCCGGACACTATACAAACGATTGAGACCGATGTCGCCATTATCGGGGCGGGTCCGGTCGGGTTATTTGCCGTTTTTGAACTGGGACTGGTTGATCTCAAGGCCTGTCTGATTGATATCCTTGATCGTCCGGGCGGGCAATGTGCTGAATTATATCCTGAAAAGCCAATCTATGATATCCCAGCTTTTCCAGTGATTAGTGGCCAGGATTTAACAGATCAGTTGATGAAGCAAATTGCCCCGTTCAGCCCTGAAATTCTGCTTTCACGCAGCGTTGAAAAACTGGAAGGCACCTTGGAAGAAGGCTTTAGCCTGACAACCGACCAAGGTGACCAGATCAAGGCCAAGGTTGTGGTGGTGGCCTCTGGTGGTGGGCTGTTCCAGCCCAAACGCCCCAATATCCCTGATATCGAATCCTATGAAGGACAATCGGCAATCTATGCGATCCGCCGTAAAGACCAGTTTGCCAATGCTGACCTGGTCATTGCAGGAGGCGGGGATTCAGCCCTGGACTGGGCGTTAAATCTTTCTGCCGAGGCCAAAAGTGTGACTCTTGTTCACCGCCGCCCTGAATTTCGGGCCGCCCCCGATTCAGTCAAAAAATTCATGGGGTTGGTTGAAGCGCATAAATCTGATCAAAAAGTCCGTTTTCTTGTTGGCCAGGTATCCGGGTTACACGGCGAAGAGGGCAAACTGCATTCTGTCACGGTTTCAAAAGCCCCGGATACAGAAGAAACCGTAAAATGCGATTATCTGTTGCCATTCTTTGGCCTGACCATGAAACCGGGACCGATTGCCACCTGGGACATTCCGTTAGAAGACAATTTAATCCCGGTTGATACGGCACGCTTTGAAACCGGGCGCAAAGGCATCTTTGCAATCGGCGATATCAACAGCTATCCGGGCAAGTTAAAGCTGATTTTATCAGGTTTTCATGAAGCAGCCTTGATGTCTCAGGCGGCTTTTGAATATGCCCGACCCGGCATCCGTCTACGTTTTCAATACACAACATCTTCAAGCAATCTACAAAAGAAACTGGGGGTTCGATGAGCATTACAATCCACCTGACCGATACCGACGGAAAAACCCACGATTTGACTGTCGAGCCCGGCGATACCCTGATGCAGGTCGCCGTCGATGCCGGACTGGATATTCGCGCCGAATGTGGCGGCTGTCTGGCCTGCGCTACCTGCCATATGTATATTGACCCGGAATGGTTTCAAAAACTGACCGCCCGCGAGGAAGACGAAGAAGATATGCTTGATTTTGCAGATAATGTGAAAGAAAGCTCCCGCCTTTCCTGCCAGATTGAACTTACCGAAGAAATGGACGGTTTGCGGGCAACCATTGCGCCCGGTATGTGAGTTTCCAGGGGTGTAAGCGAATCATCACACGCTACCGATTCCTCCTTTCTTTCGCCGCAGGCTGTCTTTTAGCCCTTGGCCTGCCACCTGTCGGCTTCTGGCCGGTTATATACCTCGGCTTTCCCTTGCTGCTCCATATGGTTCGGCACAACGATCCCTTTAACCCGCCAACCTATAAACATCATTTCCTGATCGGCCTTGCCTTTGCCTTTGGATATTTCCTGTTCGGGCTCTACTGGATCGGTGTCAGTTTCTCTGTCTATAACAACACCCTGACTTTTCTGGCTCCACCAGCCGTTGCCGGTCTTTGCCTGTTGCTGTCCCTCCCCTATGGCGGGGTGCTTGTCGCCGTCCAATGGGCCAATCAACGCTATGGACTGGCTGGCGCCGCCCTGACCCTGGTGCTTGGTTGGAACCTGGCCGATCATATCCGGGGTGACTGGGGGCTTGGCTTTCCATGGAACAGTATCGGGCATCTCTGGGCCGATAACCTGATCCTGTCTCAGCAAGCCAGCTGGTGGGGGGCATCCGGTATGGGCATCGCCGTCATCAGTGCCGCCCTGCTGCCCTATATCCTGTTTCATCTTAAATCAAGCTCTGGGCGATCCCCGCTCTTCAGGGGTGGTTTTGCTGCTATCGGGCTGCTGCTGCCGGTTGCTCTTTTCACCCTTGGGGCCTTGCGGCTTTCACAGGCCCCGCCTTTGACCGAATATGGACCGCCCGTTATCCGTCTAGTCCAGGCCAATATCCCGCAAAGCGAAAAATGGAAGTCTGAAAAACTCATTCCAAACCTTGAAAAATACCGCCGCATGAGTGCACAGGATTTGCCAGAAACCATCCGGGATATTGTCTGGACAGAAATGGCCATGCCCTTTGTCGGGGCCAGCAACCCGGAACTTCTGACCTATGCGGCTTCTGTTCTCCCCACCGGCGGCCGCCTGATTACCGGCACTCAGGGTATTAGCCGTATAAATGGAGAAATCAAAAGTCTCTATAACCAGCTGATCACGCTTGATAATCAGGGCCGTATTCTTTCCAGCTATAACAAGCATAAGCTGGTCCCCTTTGGTGAATATATCCCTTTTTCAGGAATTCTGTCACATCTGGGGTTACGCAAATTGACGGTTGGCACACTGGATTTTCAACCCGGTCAAGGACCTATGCTGATTGAAGATCAAGGATTTCCCTCATTTTCTCCGCTGATTTGCTATGAAGTGATCTTCCCAAAAGCAATGCTTAGCGATGAAAAAGCAGAAAAACCGCAACTGCTGATCAATATCACCAATGATGCCTGGTTTGGCCGCACGTCCGGGCCCTATCAGCATCTTGCCCAGGCCCGGCTGCGGTCTATTGAACAAGGCATCCCGCTTGTCCGGGTTGCCGGAACAGGAATCAGTGCCGGGTTTGATAGCTACGGACGTTCGCTGGGTCAGATCCAGCTTGAAAAAATGGGCGTGCTTGACCTTCCATTGCCCCCTGCCTTGAACTCAACGCTTTATGGCAAATATTTAAGCCTGTTTTCTGGATAGATAAGCAAAAATCGCGGCTGCAAGCGATAAAAGCCCGTTATAGCCCGCCATGCTGATTCCTAAAAAGACAAAAGCCGCCTGATCGCAGGGAACAACCCGGGTCGTATTTGCTGCTGAAAGCAAATCCGTAACTGATTGAGGCGTTGCAACTGGCCCGCTGCACCCGCTGGGGCCGGGCAGAAATCCATATTCAACCCCGGCATGGTAAAAAGCCAGACCTGCTCCGGCCAATAACACAAGGGCAATCAGATGATGAATCACCGGTTTTATGGCAGGTGTTTTTAGGGGGTCAATCATTCCAAGCAAGGCAAGTCCCCCTGAACCGACCCAGAACCAGCGTTGCCAGATACAAAGCGCGCAGGGTTTAAGGTTAAAGCCATATTCAGCAATAAAAACTGTCGCCAGCACAGCCACGGACAAAGCCAGTAAGGTTTCAAACGGTCGTTTATAGAAAAAAGCGATCATCTAGGGTCAGGACTCATAAAATTCATCCATTCTGTTGGTCAAGAAAGGTAAAGATACAATGAAAACAAGCGAAAGCATAGTTATATCTACGGTGAGCTTGTTTGAAGCCGTAGATTTGCCTTTATTGACCAACCTTGTAAAGGCGCGGCAAATTTTTGTATCTGAACTTTCAAACCGCTTGCAATTAGCGATGGCTAGTCGCTGCGCACTTTTCAAGCCCATCTATCAAAAATTTGACACGCGCAGAATGAATGAATCTTATGGGTCCTGACCCTAAACCATCCCGATTAAAATAAAGCCACCAACCAGCAGGATAATCGCCAATAATGTCATAAGACCAAGCCGCTTTTCAATAAAATCACGGATGGGCGGGCCAATTTTATAAAGAAGCCCGGCAATCAGCATAAATCGTGCGCCGCGCCCGATGATTGAAAAGAGGATAAAGTTTAGCAGGTCATATTGCATGGCTCCACTGGCAATGGTGAAGACTTTATAGGGAATCGGGCTAAACGCGCTGGCCAGCACCATCCATCCGCCATAGACATCATAGGCCGCAGCCAAGGACGCCATACCGTTTTCGTATCCGTAAAAACTGAGAATAGGCACGCCAATCGTTGTATACAAAAAGAATCCAAGTGCATAGCCAGCGACCCCGCCCAAAACCGACCCGGCCAGACAGATCAGGGCCAGCCGCCAGGCCTCGGTTGGACGCGCCAAAACCAGTGGAATCAGCAAAACATCCGGCGGGATAGGGAAAAAGCTGCTTTCAGCAAAAGCCACCAGAAACAAAGCCCATTTCGCCTGTGGATGCGCCGCCAGACGGAACGTCCAGTCATAAAGCGGGCGAATAAATGCGCGGGTAAAGGCAGAAGCTTCTGTCATAGAAAAACCATCGTCATATAGCTATGTTTCATACAGCTTGCAGGGCAAAAGCAATTTCATCCGGTATTTTTTGAATGGCTTTCAAATAGCTTTGTGTGGCTTTATCCGGCATACACCGCCCCTGCTCCCAGTCACGAATACAACCCACAGGAATATTATAGCGTTTGCCAAAGGCTGTTTGCGACAACCCGGTTGCCGCGCGCGCATTTCGGGCAAGCATGGCGGTAAGTCCCCGCGCAATTTCTTCATCCGTCAGCGGGGTATCAACATTAAAATCGTCTGGTTCAGTTTCCATAGCTGCATATATACGGAATTTCCGTATATATGCCAAGCAATATATGCAAGCGATATATCAAACAGGTGGCTTGCCTTTAAGCGATAATTTTCTATACCGTTGCCGCCATGTATAGTCATCAAGAAACGCGTCAGTTTTCCTATACCCGCGCGCAGCTTTATGCGCTGGTGGCTGATATTGAGCGTTATCCTGATTTTCTGCCCTGGGTGAAGGCGTTGCGTATCCGCCAGCGCAGCGATCATCAGCTGAAGGCCGATCTGGAGATCGGTTTTAAATTCTATCGAGAGGGTTTTCGCTGTGAGGTTTCGCTGGACCCGGCAGAGAAACATATCGGGGTGATTTATCTTGATGGGCCTTTCCAGTTTTTGGAAAGTGAATGGCATTTTGCTGATCAGGTTACAGATAAGAAAAAATCAACCGTGCAAACGCAAGTGACCTTTTCGATTCGTTTTGCTTTTAAGTCACGGATGCTGGACCGGCTTCTGGGACCTGTCTTTAACGAGGCCGTAAAGCGGATCACCCAGGCCTTTGAAGAACGTGCCGCCGCACTTTATGACCCCTCTACCAAATAACGCTCTAAACTCATGACACGCTGGAAGGTTTTACAACCCGCGCCAATGTCAAGGCCCGGACTTCTGCGGCTTCAGCCTTATATAGCGCGGCGGCACAGAATTCGAGTGTTGCCCCGGTGGTAAAGACATCATCTATCAGTAAAATCCGTAAGCCAGAAATATTCCAGGCCGGATTGATTGCGAAGGCATTGCGGACGTTGGCCCGACGCTGGCGAAAGGTTAGATGTCCTTGCGAAGGGGTTTTGCGGATGCGCTTTAAAACATTGGCCCCGTGTTTGATCAGGTAATGTCGGCTTAGCAGACGGCTGAGCAGCGCGGCCTGATTATAGCGTCGCCGGACAAGGCGTTGATAATGTAAAGGCACCGGCACGATAAGATCGGTTTCAATGAAAAACGCCGCTCCTGCCCGGCGCAGAAAACCGGTTAATAATGGTGCCATTTCAGTCCGGTCTGCATGTTTAAAAGCCAAAATCATCCGGCTGCTGGCTTCATTATAGACCAGAGCCTGACGGGATTGCAAAACCCGGGGCTGGCGAATAAGGCACGGGCCGCAGCGCAAATGTTCCGGGTCAAAGTCGCTTAGATACGGGGCGGTTTCAAAAGGCATTCCGCAAATATGGCAAAGCGGTGCGCCAATAAAGCGCAGCTGTCCCCAGCAGGTCGGGCATAGCGCGCCATTCTCCATGATCTCGTTTCCGCATATTTGGCAAGCTGGCGGCAGGACAAAATCAGCAATCTTGCGCCCATACTGCGCCAGCGTATGTGAAAAGTAAGGATCAGACCCGATAAAATTCATGAACCACTGGGTTTGGAAAGTGTTTGAAGCCACGCACGTTTTGCGCTTAAATCCCTGGATTCCATTTCAACCCAGGCCCCAAGGGCCGTTTGGGGAAAATCGCGGGCCAGTTCGGCATTCCAGGCCTGTTCTTTTTCAACCAGCTCTTCAATCAGGTCTATCTGATCCAGCCGGGTTTCTTCCGGCAAATAGGACAAAAACCGCAGTTTGGTTAAAAGAGCCAGCCGATTGCTGTCATTCAGCGGGATGCGCAAAGGCGCATTCATCAACGAAAGAAACTGTTCATAGCCAGAATCGGTCAGGCTGATCAGATCGCCAGGCCCTTTATCCCCTTCTCCTTCTTTGGGGGCAATCCATCCTTCAAGGCGAAGAATTTCAAGCGACGATCCCAGCAAGTCCAGCGAAGGCCCGACGATCCGGGCCGTAAAATAGCGAATGTCATTGGCAAGGTCCGCGTAGGTACGCGGTGCTTCAATCAGCAAGCCAAGGGCAATCAGCTTGACTGTTTCCCCCGGCTGCAGACTGCGATCACGATACACTTAGCCTTTCGCCTTTCCATCTCCGATGATGACCTTGAGAATAAGCGCGGGGTCCTGCACCATACCCGAAGACCCCTGGCCTTTTGGCAAGGCATCAATCAGTTCCATGCCGCTTTCAACCTCGCCCCAGACGGTATATTGCCCGTCCAGCCATTGCGAAGGCGCATAGCAGATGAAAAACTGGCTATTGGCAGAATTCGGATTTGCGGCCCGGGCCATGGAAACGGTGCCGCGCACATGCGGGGTATTGGTAAATTCGGCTTTCAAATCGGGATAGGTTGAACCGCCCATGCCGGTGCCGGTTGGATCGCCAGTTTGGGCCATAAAGCCCGGAATAACCCGGTGGAAAGGCACACCGTTATAAAAACCTTCGTTGGTCAGTTGAATAATCCGCTCGACATGGCCGGGAGCAAGGTCTGGCCGCAAGCGAATCACAACATTGCCGCCTTCAAGCTGCAAAGTGATATGAGTAGGCGCGCTGCTCTGTGCCAGTGATTTCTTCTTTTGTGCTGGCTTTTTTGATCGTGTCGTCTTTTTTGCAGCCGTTTTCTTAGCCGTATCCTTTGTCGCAGCTGTCTTTTTCTTGGCGCTGGTTTTCTTCACTTTTTTGGGTTTGTCTTCAGTGATTTCTTCTGCCGCTGTGGCATTTTTAGCTTTTGACATATGCTCTATGGTCTCCACAGCCCCTGCGGGGCTATTCAGGGTGAATGATATAAGTGTGTAGGCAGCCATAAGCACAAACAGTGCCTGTGGTTTGCACTTGCATAAAAATTTTATCACGTTCGTCCTTTCATATATCTGCCGAATTATAGGCGGGTGGTGTGAAATTTTCAAAGTTTTTTATTTTAACCGGCCCATAGCCGCGCACATGATCATATTCCCGCAAACGGTCAAGAAACGCCGGAAGTGACTGGTTAGTAAGCATGTCAAGATGATCAGAAATTTCTGTTTCAAACCACAGGCGCAAACGGGTGGCAATCCGCCGTTCATGGGAATATTGCAAAAGATCAAATGGGCCATCACGGAACCGCCGCATGGAGGCCAGCACACGCAAGAATGGATAGAGCCACGGGCCAAACCGGCGTTTACGCGGGCGACCGGTAATCGGGTCAATCTGGCGCAGGAAGGGCGGCGCAAGCAAGTAACTGATACGCCCTTTTCCCATATCTGTTTGCAGGGATTGGTTAAACTCAGGGGATGTCAAAAGACGGGCCACTTCATATTCATCCTTTACCGCCAGCACCCGAAAATAGGAAAACGCCACGGGTTGGGACAGGTCTCCTTTGGTTAAATTCAGTTTTTCTTCAATTTGGCGGGCCTTGTCCACCAAGGCATTGAATTTTTCGGGAAGCTGTCTGTTGGATTGATAAGCGGTTAATTCAGCCGCATAGTGCGCGATGATATCATCAGAACTTATGTCAGGCGTTTTGCTTGTTACTTGTGTGGGGGCCAGTTTATCCAGCAGATTATCCAGATCATTGGCTGCTAAAGCACCACCATTAAAGGCCGCAATATTCTGTTCAATACGCACCCCGTTTAACCGGATAGCCGCTTCAATCGAGGCACGCGAAAGCGGCAACTGGCCTTTTTGAAAGGCATAACCCAGCATGAATATATTGACGAACTGCTGATCTCCCAGCAAGCGGGCGATCAGATCGCTGGCGGCGGGGAAATCACATTGATCAGCCCCGGATTTTTCAACCAGCGCATCAACATATTTATTTTGCGGGAATGTCCATTCAGGATTTCTGGTAAAATCACCGGTGATTGCGGTGTCCAGATTGATGATCGCGCGGGTTCGTTCAGGGTCAATCGCATCCAGCCCGGCCGGGCTTGCGGCGACCATTAAATCGCAGCCAAGCAAGAGATCAGCCTGTGCGCCCCCGACCCGGTTGCTATGGATAGACTCCGGGGTTTTTCCAATCCGGATATGGCTGATCACGGGGCCGCCTTTTTGAGCCAGGCCTGCCATATCAAGGACGGTCACCCCTTTCCCTTCCATATGGGCTGCCATGCCAAGAATAGCCCCAAGCGTCACCACGCCTGTGCCGCCAACGCCGGTAATCAGGATATTATAGATTTTTTCATCAACCGAGGGAAGCAGTGGCGGACCGGGCGGCGGTCCGATGATATCCGATAAAACCGGCTGATTTGATTTTTGTGCATCTGGTTTTGGAGGTGTGTTTTTTGCGGCCCCTTCAACAAAGACAAAACTTGGGCAAAAGCCTTCGCCACAGGCATAATCTTTATTGCAAGCACTCTGGTCAATGCGTCTTTTACGGCCAAAAACCGTGTCCAGCGGATTGATAGCGATGCAATTTGACTGAATGCCGCAGTCTCCGCAGCCTTCGCAAACCCGGTGATTGATATAAAGCCGCCTGTTCGGATCAGGATATGTGCCGCGCTTGCGCCGCCGCCGCTTTTCTGCTGCACAGGTCTGATCATGAATAAGGGCACTCACGCCAGTGATTTCACGCAACTCGCGTTGCACACGATCCAGATCACGCCGGTCATAGACTGGCACATCCGGGGGTAGGTCTCTGGCCTTTTGCCGTGCCGGGTCTTCGCTTGTAATCACCACCCGCTTGACCCCGATGGCAAGAAGCTGGCGGGCGATATCATCAACCTGCAAGGCCCCATCATGCGATTGCCCGCCAGTCATGGCAACCGCATCATTATACAGAATTTTATAGGTAATATTGACCTTGGCAGCGACAGCCGCCCGGATCGCCATCAGGCCCGAATGGTTATAGGTGCCATCGCCGAGATTGGCGAAAACATGAGGCCGGTCCGTGAAAGGAGCCTGCCCAATCCAGGAGGCCCCTTCCCCGCCCATATGGGTATAGGTGCAGGTTTCTCGGTCCATCCAGATGGCCATATAATGACAGCCGATGCCTGCCAGCGCGGTGCTTCCTTCCGGGACTTTTGTTGAGCTGTTATGCGGGCAGCCTGCACAGAAATAGGGTGTGCGCGGCGCAAGAGCGGTGGAAGCTTTTGTATTATTTTGCTTTGCCTCAAGATTTTTAATCCGGGCCTGAACATCAGAATATTGATCAAACCCGTCAGGCACCAGCTTTTGTAGACGCGCCGCAATGACTCTGGCAATGGCTGTTGCGTTGATTTCGCCCCATGTCGGAAAAAGAGGCTGATCCTCAAGGTCGATTTTGCCAAGCACAGCCGGTCGTTCATCGGTGGGCAGAGGATAGAGAAGATCACGCACCTGTCCTTCAATCAGCGGGCGTTTTTCTTCAATGACCAGAATTTCATCCAGACCTTTGGCAAAGGTTTGAATTTCGGCTTTATCAAGCGGCCAGACCATCCCTGGTTTATAAAGATAAATACCGATATCCCGTGCCAGTTCTTCGCTGATTCCAAGATCATCCAGGGCTTGCCTGCAATCCATATAGGACTTTCCAGCGGCAATAAGGCCCAAACGTGCAGGTTTTTTGTTATTCCGCTTGAAATAGATGTGGTTTAGCTGATTGACGCGGGCAAAAGCCTGCGCGGCTGGCAGACGGTAGCGGTGCAGAAGCTCTTCTTGTTCCAGAGGGGTATGCGGCCAGCGGATATGGAGTCCGCCTGTTGGTCTTTCAATATCCGGCAAGGTAATCGTTGGCAGATCGCCAAGATTTACAGAAGCTGATGTTTCAACCGTATCTGCAACGGTTTTCATAGAGGCCCAGCACCCGGCGAAACGTGACATGGCAAAGCCAATCAGGCCAAACTGCAAATATTCGGCGACTGAAGCCGGGCTGAGCAACGGGATCATGGCATCCACAAAAGCATAGTCACTTTGATGGGCGGTGGTTGAGGATTTAGCCCCGTGATCATCGCCAGCCACGGCCAGCACCCCGCCAAGTGGGGCGGTTCCGGCCATATTGGCATGGCGGAAGACATCACCACTGCGATCAACGCCAGGGCCCTTACCATACCAGAGGCCAAAAACCCCTTCGACCTGTGGCTTTTCAAACAGGCCAAGCTGCTGGCTCCCCCAAAGAGCGGTGGCTGCCAAATCTTCATTCAGGCCGGGTTGAAAGCGTAGCGCATGATCGTCAAGCATGGGCTTTAGCCGGGAAAGCTCCAGATCAAGGGCACCCAGCGGCGATCCGCGATAGCCTGAAATCAATCCGGCTGTCCGATGTCCGGCCTGCTGATCGCGCTGGCTTTGCATCATCATCAGCCGCACAAGAGCCTGGGTGCCGTTCAGAAAAACCCGCCCGGTGCTTTTCGTGTATTTATCAGAAAGGTCAACGGCTAAAAGTTCCGTTAAAGGCTTTTCTGGAAGCCTTTCCCTCCCCTGAGAAATATGATTTTTTTCAACATCCATGCGCTTGTCCTGGTAACACCTTATCCGGCCTGAACGCAGGCAATAAATTTTTCAACATCTTCGGGCTTGCTGTTCCAGCTGGTGATCAGCCGGTAATAATCCGGGCCGATATCCTCCCACGGATAGAAATAGAAGCCTTCGGCCTGCAAGTGTTTGACCAGATCAGGTGGAAACTGGACAAAGAGCATATTTGCCCGGGTGCCTGGAACCATCCTGATCCCGGCTTTTACCAGTCCCTGCCGCAGTTGCTGGCCATAGTCATTGGCTTTTCGGGCATTTTCAAGCCATAGATCATTGGCAAGATAGCCCATCAGTTGACCCGATAAATAGCGTTGTTTTGACCATAAATGGCCAGCCCGCTTGCGGCGAAAAGCAATGGGTTCAGCCTGTGCAGGGTTAAAGACGATCAGAGCTTCTGCGGCCATCGCGCCGTTCTTGGTGGCTCCGAAGCTGAGCATATCCACCCCGGCCTTCCAGCTGAGATCAGCCGGGGCGCAGTTATGGAGGGCCAGCGCATTGGCAAAGCGCGCTCCGTCAAGATGCAGCGACAGATCAAGCTCATCGGCAATCTTGCCAATCTCGGCCAGTTCAGCCGGGCTATAATCGCCGCCAAGTTCCGTCAGATTGGAAATGGAAATGGCTTGCGGCTGGACTCGATGGACAATCCCGCGCATGTTGGCGGCACGCTGGCGAATGGTCTCGGGCGTTAGTTTTGCCGTATCATTGACGGGATCACCCTCTCCGCATAAAAGCAGCTTGGCACCGCCACTGTAAAATTCGGGTGCGCCGCACTCATCGACATTGATATGCGACAATTTATGGCAGATCACCGCCCCCCAGGGGTCAACCATGGCGGCAATGGCAATACTGTTGGCGGCTGTGCCGGTGGTCAACGGAAAGACTTCAAGATCAGGTTTTTCAAAAATAATCCGAAGGTGATCGCGCAAGGCCAGACTTTCAGCATCCGCGCCATAAGGGGACGCAGCTTCACTGGACATTGAAGCCAGATAGGAAAGAATAGCTGGCGATACAGCCGATACATTATCCGAACTGAAATTCATGAAGCCTCTCTCATCTTTTATTCTTGGCAAGATACCCCTATGCGCCACTGATAACAAGCATATCAAAGCCTCTAAAGAGCAAGTATAAAAAGGGCTTTCGCAAAAAATCAAACCGCTTTAGAATAATTGCCAAGAATTACAGATAACCGGCAAAACCAGATAATCTGCGAAGCCAGATGACAAATCGCAATAATACAAATCGCAATAATACATCGCCGCCGAATATTGTTCTGATTATGGCTGATCAGCTTGCACCGCATTTTTGCGGGACCTATGGTCATCCTTTGGTCAAAACCCCGGCACTGGATGCATTGGCCAGGCGCGGCATGCGCTTTGATGCGGCCTATTGCAATTCGCCTTTATGCGCCCCTGCCCGCTTTTCCTTTATGGCAGGTCAGCTGGCCAGCAAAATCGGGGCCTATGATAATGCTGCCGAGTTCCCGGCGTCTATTCCAACCTTTGTTCATTATTTGCGTCAGATGGGCTATCATACCTGTTTAAGCGGCAAAATGCATTTTGTTGGACCCGATCAGCTGCACGGCTTTGAAGAACGGCTGACAACCGATATCTATCCGGCTGATTTTGCCTGGACCCCCGACTGGCGAACCCCCGATGTCCGGCAAGATAGATGGTATCATAATATGGAGCCGGTCTTTCAGGCCGGACCGGCTGCGACCACCTATCAGCTTGAATATGATGAAGATGTTGCCTTTTTGGCCAGGCGGCGGATTTTTGACTATGCGATGACCGATGATCATCCCTTTTTCCTGATGGTTGGCCTGTTTCACCCGCATGATCCCTATGTTGCAAGGCCTGAATG
Source organism: Alphaproteobacteria bacterium (assembly GCA_965229605.1). GTDB lineage: Bacteria > Pseudomonadota > Alphaproteobacteria > CBDDJK01 > CBDDJK01. Next base: position 1,138,196 of record OZ245892.1, read on the forward strand.
GTGGAACCTGTATGAAGATGTGACGATTGACCCGCCCGCAAGCCCGCCCGCCGATGATCCCCATACCAAAAGGCTGCGCCAGGGTATCGGCATTGAGGATACACCGGTCACGCCCGAGGATATTGCCCGGGCCAGACGGGCCTATTATGCCAACGTCAGCTATATTGACAGTAAAATCAATGTGATCGTCAAAACACTTGAGGAAGCCCGCCTGATTGACAATACACTGATTGTCGTGACCTCTGACCATGGCGATATGCTGGGCGAGCGCGGAATATGGTACAAGATGAATTTCTTTGAACAAGCCGCACGGGTGCCCCTGGTTGTGGCCGGGCCCGGTGTGCAACAGGGTAATGTGCCGGAACCGGTGTCGCTTGTTGATCTTTTCCCGACTTTTCTTGATATCGCGGGGTCTTCAGGAAAACCTTGCCCGGAAATGAGCAGTGACATTGACGGGATATCCTTATGGCCGACGCTTAAAGGAAAAGCCCGCCCGAAAGGCGAGGTCATTGGCGATTATTGCGGGGAATGCACAGGCTATCCGCTGTTTATGATTCGCAGAGGCCAGTATAAATATATTCATTGTGATAGCGATCCGCCGCAGCTTTTTGATCTGGAAAAAGACCCGCTGGAGCAGGAAAATCTGGCGATTCATCCATCCTATAGAACGATGGTTGAGGATTTTTCAGCTGAAGTTGTGCAGCGTTGGGACAGTGCGGCCTTGCGTGAACAGGTTCTGGCCAGCCAGCGACAACGCCGGGCCATCAATGCTGCCATGACCACCGGGCAGCTGACTTCATGGGATTATCAGCCGGTGCGCGATGCATCTCAGGAATATGTCCGCAATCATCTGGACTGGGCAGTTGTTGCCAAGCGCACCCGCTTTCCGCCTTATAATCCACATTAAAGTATATTTTTTATACATTGAAAAATAAATGAATAAGAAATCTGTTAAAAACTGCTCTCTTGATGTTTTGTTTGTTAATCCTGATTCCTCGGCCCGGGCCTATCAGGGACTGGCAAACCTCTATTCAGCGATTGAACCGCCCACCTGGGCCCTGCTGCTGGCCGAATCATGCCGCGCCAAAGGATTCGGAACCGCAATACTGGATTGCGATGCATTGCGCCTTGAATTGATAAAAGCTGTCAATTCTATTATCGAAGCTGACCCGCGTCTGGTGGTGTTCACCGTCTATGGGCAAAATCCTAACTCGGGCACCACCAATATGGTTGGAGCCGTCACGCTGGCCAAAGCCGCAAAAACCCACGCGCCAGACTTGAAAATTGCGATTGTCGGGTCGCACGTCAGTGCCTTGCCGCTGGATGTACTCACACAGCACCCGGAATTTGATATCGCTATCGTCGGCGAAGGGGTCTATGCGCTCCATAACCTGCTGGCCAGCGATCTTGCCGATGACTTGCCAAAAATCAAAGGAATCGGCTTTCGCCCCGCAGAAAATGCCCCCCCGCGCCTGACTCCTGCCGAAATCATTGTCCCGCAAGACCGCATGGATCACGATTTACCCGGCTATGCCTGGGACTTGCTGCCTTACAAACAAAAACCGCTTGATCTCTACCGGGCGCATTTCTGGCATGCCGGGTTCGATCATAACCAGCGCACCCCGTTTGCCGCTATCTATACCTCGCTCGGCTGCCGCTTTGCTTGCGATTTTTGCATGATCAATATCATCAATCGTCAATCCTCTGAAGACCAGGTCCATGCCGCTCAATTCCGCGGAATGCGCTTCTGGAGCCTCCAATGGGTTCTCAATGAAATGGATAAACTCGCCCGCCTCGGCGTTACCCGAATCCGGCTCAGCGACGAAATGTTCTTCCTCAACAGAAAATACTACGACCCGCTTTTGCGCCATATGATCGAACGTGACTATGGATTTCACCTCTGGGCCTATTCGCGAGTCGATACTACCCGACCCGACTATCTCGACCTCTTCAAAAAAGCCGGAATAGACTGGCTGGCTCTCGGAATCGAAGCCGGAAATCGCGCCGTCCGGCAAGAAGCCTCCAAAGGCTCCTTCAAAGACGTTGATATCTCCGATGTCTGCACGCAAATCAATCAGGCCGGGATTCATATCATCGGCAATTATATCTTCGGCTTTCTCGAAGATACCCACAACACCATGCAAGAAACCCTCGACCTTGCACTCAGCCTAAATACCGAAACCGCCAATATGTACCCCTGCCAGGCCCTGCCCGGAAGCCCCATGCATCAACGCGCCCGACAAGAAGGCTGGACTCTGCCAACAAGCTATCAGGGATACGGCTTCTTATCCTATGAAGCACAACCCCTCCCGACCCGCCATGTCAGCGCAGCAGACGTCCTGCGCTTTCGAGACAAGGCCTGGCAGACCTATTTCACCAACCCGGCCTACCTCAACAAGGTTGAACAGGTTTTCGGACTCCAGCAACGACAAAATGTTCAAGACATGACCAAAATCGCCTTGCGCCGGAAACTCCTGGGGGATAAGCCGCCAGCCAATGTGCTTGTCTGAAAGCCGCCCGGCTCTTGATTATTACCCGCACCCCCTTTCGTGTGTCCTTCTTTGGCGGCGGAACCGACTATCCATCCTGGGTCAGCCAGAATGGCGGGGCCGTCATTTCAACCTCGATTGATAAATATTGCTATATCAGTGCCAGAGTGCTGCCGCCTTTCTTTGCGCATCGCCACCGGATTGTTCACTCGCTGATCGAAAATGTCAAAAACATCAAGGACATCCAGCACCCCGCCGTCCGCGCTATTTTATCGGCCAACCCGCCACCGCACGGGCTTGAAATCCATCATACCGGCGACTTGCCAGCCCGCTCGGGACTTGGCTCCAGCTCCGCTTTTGTGGCCGGTCTGCTCCATGCGCTGGCCTTGCTTGAAGATAAAAAACCAACAGCGCATCAACTGGCCGAACAATCCATTCATACCGAACATCACCTTCTAAAAGAAAACGTCGGATTTCAGGACCAGATTGCCTGCGCACATGGCGGATTGAACCGTATTGATTTTCATAAAGACGGCAGTTATCGCCTCACCTCCTTGTCTCTACCTGCCAACAAACTGGCTGAATTTGAACAACATACAATGCTTTTTTTCAGCGGGATCACGCGTATTGCCTCGGAAATAGCCGGGGCAATGGTCGATAAAATCGGGCTGATTGAAGATGAACTCCATCAAATGCGGGCGCTGGTTGAAAAAGCACAGGATTCGCTGCTTGATCCCTCGCGCCCGATTGAAGAGATCGGCACCCTGCTGCACGATGGCTGGATGCTCAAACGACGCTTTCATCCGCGTATTTCAAGCCCGGTGCTTGATGGCTATTACGAAAAAGCACGGGCAGCCGGAGCCGTAGGCGGAAAGCTGCTTGGGGCTGGTGGCGGGGGATTCTTGCTGTTTTTTGTGCCGCCAAGAGATCAGGCGCATGTGCGGGCGGCTCTCCAGCCCCTTATTGAAATTCCCTTTCGCTTTGAACAACAGGGCAGCCGTCAGATTCTTGGTTTATCTGCGATGCCTGAATAAGCTGTCTGGTATAGAAAGATTGCGGTGATGTGATCACTTGTTTGGTTGCTCCCGCTTCAACAATTTTTCCGTTTTTCATAACAATCAAGCGACTAGCCATGCGCTTTGCCACCGCAAGATTATGCGTGATCATCAAAAGGGTCAGGTTATGCCGGGCCTGTAATGAAGTTAAAAGATCAAGAATTCTGTCCTGAACGGTCGGATCAAGCGCGCTGGTTGCTTCGTCAGCAATCAGAAGGGCGGGACGAATGATCAAGGCCCGCGCCAGCGCAATACGTTGACGCTGCCCGCCTGAAAATTGCGCGGGATAGCGATCAAGAGCATTTTCATCCAGTCCGACCTCTTCAAGGGCTGCGATCACGCGCTGCTTGCGGGTGGCTGGATCAGGCTGTTGCGGCAAAAGACGCAAGGGCTCTGCCACAATCGTCTTTATCGTATGTTTGGGATCAAGGGAGCCATAGGGGTCTTGAAAAATCATTTGCGCTTTATTGAAAGCATCGCGCGGGTTTTCACCGTCAATCAGGATTTCTCCAGCGGTTGGAACCTGCAAACCGGCAATAATCCGGGCAAGCGTAGATTTACCTGATCCGGATTCACCGACAATCGCCAGGCTTTCACCTGAAGCAAGCTGAAAGGAAATGTCTGCCAAAGAAAAAACAGACGGGGAAAAAGCAGAGTTTTTATAAGATGCATAAAGCGAATTAACCGAAAGAAGGGATTTGTTTTTTTCTTTATTTATTAATTTTTTAAAGTCGGCTTCATAGAGTTTGGATTCAGATTTCCATAAAGCCCGGGTCTGTGAGTGCCCAGGGGTCTCCTGCAGTTGGTTGGCGGGGCCAGCCTCAACAATACGGCCATGTGCCATCACGGCAATCTGATCACAGAATTTAGCGGCAAGGGTCATTTCGTGGCTGATCAGGATAAGGGCCGTTTCTTGCGTGCGCACCAGCTGATCGAGACATTGCAGAATATCCTGACGCGAAATCACATCAAGGGCGGTGGTTGGTTCATCGGCAATCAAAAGCGATGGGCGCAAAGCCGCCACCATAGCAATCATGACGCGCTGCCGTTGCCCGCCGGAAAGCTGGTGCGGATAGCGTTTTGCATAAAGCCCGGGATCCATTCCGACCCGTGCCAGCCAGTCTTCAGCTTGTTTTTTTGCTGTGCCACGGGTTGGCTTAAAATGATGATAAAGTCCCTCTGCAATTTGATCACGGGTTGTCATTAAGGGATTAAGGGCTGACATGGGCTCTTGAAAGATCATCCCGATCTGTCGCCCGCGAATTTTCTGCCAGTCTTGCGGCTGGTCGAGGTTCTGGCCATTAAACGAGATCATGCCTTGATGGCGCAAAGAGGAAGGCAAAAGCCCGGCAATCGCCATGGTGGTCAGACTTTTTCCGCTGCCGGATTCTCCGACAAGAGCCAGACGCTTGCCGGGTGCCAGCGAAAGATTGAGGCCTTGAACAAGTGGTATATTGTCAAGGCTGATGGTCAGATTGGCAATATTCAGACCTTTCGTCATGGTTTTTTCACGCATGAAGGTCCAGCCTGTCACGCAATCCATCCCCAAGAAGGTTAAAGCCCAGCACCCCAAGGCCAATGGCGAGGCCAGGGTAAATAACCAGCGCGGGGGCATGAAACAGGTAGCTTTGTGCATCAGCAAGCATCCGTCCCCAGCTTGGTGCGGGAGGTTGCACCCCAAGGCCCAGGTAACTCAGCCCCGATTCAATCAAGAGTGCCACGGCAAGTTGCAAGCTGATTTGCACGACAAGACCATTGGCGATATTGGGCAGAATATGGATAAAGGAGATTGACAGGCTTTGCCGCCCCGCCAGTCGGGCTGCCAGAATAAAGTCGCGTTGCCAGACAACCAGTGCCAGGGCCCGGCTGACCCGGGCAAAAACCGGAATATTGAACAGTCCGATAGCAATGATCGCCCCGCCGGGTCCGGGTCCATAGACGGCTGCCAGCATGATGGCGGTTAAAAGGGCTGGAAAGGCGAAAACGACATCATTGATGCGGGTGAAAAACTGATCCCAAAATCCGGGATGAGCGGCGGCAAAAAGCCCCAGTCCAACGCCGGGCACAACACCGAGCAATACCCCGCAGAAAGCGATCATCAGCGAATAGCGTGCGCCAACCATTAAAAGCGACAGGACATCACGGCCAAACGCATCGCTGCCCAACAGATAGTCGGCTCCCGGTGCGCTCAAGCGAGAAGAAATATCAATAAAATTATAGTCATACGGGGTCCAGAAAAGAGACAGAACCCCTGCCCCGCCCAATATAAAAAGAAGGGCTAATCCGCTATAAAGCTGGAGTTGTTCAGGTTTTTTCACCGCAGCCAGTTCCTTTATCAAGGTCGCAAGCGCGGATCAATCAGGCGATAGGCATATTCGGTAGCCAGATTGACGATGATGACGGTTGTGACGAGCAGCATGACGATGGCCTTGACGGTGATCAGGTCGCGCTGGGCGATGGCCTGAAAGAGCAACCGGCCGAGGCCTGGCAGATGAAAGACGTTTTCGACGACAATTCCACCTGCCAGCAGAAAGGAGAACTGCATTCCGATGATTGTGATCATGGGGATCAGGCTGTTTGGCAGAGCATGAAAGATAAAGGCGTGGCGCATGGGCAGTCCTTTGGCCCGTGCGGTTCGGAAATAGTCTTGATTGACGGTTTCCAGCACGGCTCCGCGGGTGACGCGCGCCAATATAGCGGCTTGCGGCAAGGCCAGAGCCAGAGCCGGTAAAATAAGAGCCCGCAAGGCCAGAAGCGGTGAGTCCCATCCGGGAAAGCCGCCAGCTGGTGTGATGCCGAGCCAGACGGCAAATATCAGCAGCAGGATGAGGCCGAGCCAGAAATTGGGGACTGCCATCAGCAGCTGGGCCAGTCCGGTCAAGGTGCGATCAATAGAGCCTTTATGAAAGGCGGCAGCGATGGTTCCGAGTGGAATGGCGAGCAGCAGGATAATCAGGATTGCCAGACCGGTTAAAGGCAGGGTCAGGGTCAGGCGTTCGGCGACCAGTTCGTCAACGGCTGTTCCGTAGGTATAGCTGGCGCCAAAATCGCCGGTGACAAAGGCGGCAACCCAGTTGATGTAGCGGATATAGACGGGTTGATCGAGGCCCATTGTTGCGCGCAAGGCCTGCAAGGTATCTTCACGCGCCCCCACGCCGAGCATGACCGAGGCTGGATCACCGGGCAAAATCTCCATAACGGCAAATACGGCCAGACTTGCCAGGCCCCAGACGGCCACGAGCGTTATCAGAAAGCGACCAGCGGAGAAAAGCAACAGGCGCGGCATTAAATTTGATCAGGCGGCACGCGGGTGAAGGGCAATAATTACACCATAATCATGCAGGAGTCGCAAGCAAACGCTCCCGCAAAGCCAGCAAGTCTGCAATCGGATGGCCAGGAATTTCTGCAAAATCACGGCAGAGGTCATCCCACGGGCGGAACAGGGAAAGAAAGTCTGCCGGGTCTTGAAGAGCACTCCAGGATTCAGTCCGTAACTCGGACAAAGCGGTTTGCAAGGCAAATGTGCTTGTATCGGCTGTTATATGCGGCAGATAATAGCTATGCTGGCGATAAAGCAAAACGGTTGCCAAAACGATTCCGGCAATTTCTGCGGCCCGCACGGACCCGTCCAGAACCAGCGCGGTATGATCGTATAAAAGAGCCCGCTCTTTTCCTTCAATCAGGACGCAAAAGCGCGTCGCATCCGGGGACGTCTCGTTTGAACAGGCAAACAGATGAATAGACTGCGGCTTCAAAAGCGCACTTGGCCGCATGGCATCAAGGATTTGCTGACTGGCATGCAGGGAATCAACCACAGCCGGTCGCGCTGCCAGTGAAAAATGAACAGAATGAGACAGCGAATCCGTCTGGCACTCAATTCCGGCCTGCGCCAGAGCACGGGCAAGAGCCTCCAACGTGCTGGCACGCGGATCACTCAGGCCGCGCTCAATATTATTAAGCGTTGCAAGCGAAAGTCCCGCAGCCATCGCCAAATCAGACTGTTTCACGCCCAACATGGCCCGCCCGGCGCGTATCTGCGCGGGTGTAATCATATGTTCCTCATCCAGTGATCTGCATCATGATGGTGATCTGCATTATAGCGATTTGCGCCTGACCTTTATGGAGAAATAATATAAACCAGATCAACTATAGACTTATTTATACCTAGATTCGCTCGGCTTTCAAAATAAAATCATGCCGAGGCGTTGACGAATATGTTTAATCCCGTCATAGCACCTGTATGAACAATACACTAAAGCCCTCAACAAACATGCACGGAACAACGATTTTATGTGTGCGGCGCGGGCCGCTTCTGGTGATGGCCGGAGATGGACAGGTAACGCTGGGTTCAACCGTCTTTAAAGCCAATGCCCGAAAAGTGCGGCGGCTGGCTGGCGACAAGGTGCTTGCCGGATTTGCCGGGGCAACGGCTGATGCCTTCACCCTTGTGGAGCGACTTGAAAGCAAGCTTGAACAATATCCGGCCCAGCTGGCCCGGGCCTGTGTTGAACTGGCAAAGGACTGGCGCACGGACCGCTACCTCAGGCGGCTGGAGGCCATGCTGGCGGTCTCGGACGAAACAACCTCGCTGGTGGTTTCCGGCACTGGCGATGTGATCGAGCCTGAAGACGGCCTGATTGGGATAGGGTCTGGTGGTTCCTATGCCTGGTCAGCGGCGCGGGCTTTACTGGATTCAACCGATTTGCCAGCAGATGAAATTGCCCGCCAGGCCATGGCGGTGGCTGCGCGTGTTTGTATTTACACCAATGAGCGTGTGGTTCTGGAAACGCTTTCGGTATAGACGGGTCATTTAAACCCACAGGACAGGATAATGAGTGACTTCTCCCCCCGCGAAATTGTTTCGGAGCTTGACCGTTTTATCATTGGTCAGGAAGAAGCCAAGAAGGCGGTTGCCATTGCGCTTAGAAATCGCTGGCGGCGGCTGCGGCTGGAGCCGGATATGCGCGATGAAGTGGTGCCGAAAAATATCTTGATGATTGGGCCGACCGGTTGCGGCAAGACAGAGATTGCGCGGCGTCTGGCAAAGCTGGCAGGTGCGCCCTTTGTCAAGGTGGAGGCGACAAAATTCACTGAAGTCGGCTATGTTGGCCGTGATGTTGAGCAGATTGTGCGTGATCTTGTTGAAATTGGCATCCAGATTGAAACCGACTCCAATCGCCGGGAGGTTCGCGCCAAAGCTGAACAGGCTGCGGAAGAGCGGGTTTTAGATGTGCTGGTTGGCAAAAACCAGACCAGCACGGCAGCGCGGGAGCGATTCCGCCGTCAGTTACGGGCCGGGGAGCTGGATGACAAAGAGATTGAAATTGAAGTCCAGTCCAGCAGTTCGGCGATTGAAATGCCCTCGATTGATGTGCCGGGCATGCCGGGGGCCCAGATGGGAATGCTTAATCTGAATGATATTTTTGGCAAAGCCTTTGGCGGCGGGCAAAAAGCACGCCGGATGAAAATTGCTGAATCCTATGAAATTTTATTGCAAGAAGAATCGGACAAGCTGCTTGACCATGATCAGTTAAAGCAAAAAGCTATTGATAATGTTGAACAAAATGGCATTGCTTTTATTGATGAAATTGACAAGATTGCGGTGCGCAGCGAAGGGCGTGGCGGGGATGTTTCGCGTGAAGGGGTGCAGCGTGATTTGCTGCCCCTGATTGAAGGCACCACGGTTTCAACCCGCCATGGGCCGGTCAAGACCGATCATATTCTGTTTATTGCTTCTGGTGCTTTTCATCAGGCAAAACCGTCTGATCTTCTGCCGGAATTGCAAGGACGCCTGCCGATCCGGGTAAGTTTGAAAGCCCTTGGCAAGGATGATTTTGTCCGTATTTTACGAGAAACAGAAAATAGTCTGCTCAAGCAATATTGCGCGCTGATGGCAACGGAGTCGGTTGATCTGGAGTTTTCTGATCCGGCCATTGACCGGCTGGCCGAACTTGCGCTTGAAATTAACACCTCGGTTGAGAATATCGGCGCACGCCGCTTGCTGACGGTGCTTGAAAAACTATTGGAAGAGGTCAGTTTTACGGCCTCTGACCGGGGGGGAGAACATATTCTGATTGATGCCGATATGGTTGAATCAAGGGTCGCCGAGCTGGCGCGCAATGCTGATCTCAGCCGTTTTATTCTATAAGCGGGAGCGCGTAAAACAGCCTTTATAGCCAAGCTTCCCGCTGTAATGGGCTATAAATGGCCTTGTAAGAACACCTATTGCCATGACACCGATCTATGCCGCTATTGATCTTGGCAGCAATAACTGCCGCTTGCTGATCGCCAAACCGGGAAGCCCGGACGATAGCCCTGAAAACAGGATGAAGATTATTGATGCCTATTCCTGTTCGGTGCGGCTGGGCGGGGGCATCAGCAAGAACAGACGGCTTGATCCGGCGGCCATGAGCCGGGCCCGCGAGGCTCTGCGTATTTGTGCGGCAAAGATTAAAACCCGCGGAGCAGAGCGCATCTATGCGATTGCAACCGAAGCCTGTCGCCAGGCCGAAAATGCGCAGGATTTCCTTGATCTGGTCAAGGTCTCGCCGGGACTGTCAATTGATATCATTTCGCCGATTGAAGAGGCAAAACTGGCCTGGTCCGGCTGTCTGCCGCTTGCTGTTCCCTCCCGACAAAAAATTCTGATCTTTGATATCGGCGGGGCTTCAACTCAGGTCATTTTAGGTGAAGCTGTTTTAGGTGAACATAAAACCGCAACCATAACAGACCCTCAAGCTACAACAATAGATTGGAAATGGCCAGAATGGAAATGGCCAGAATGGAAATGGATAAACTGGCTATCAGTGCCAACCGGTGTGTTGACGCTCTTTGATCAATATGGAGCCGGTCCTTTCACGCTTGAAAAAACCAGCACCATTCAACAGGAACTGGCCAAGCCCTTTGTCGAATTTGCACAACGCCATGACCTGGTGCTTGACGAAAAAACAACCCAGATCATCGCAACCTCCGGAACCGTCACCACGCTGGCAGGCTCCTTGATGGGGCTTCCCCGCTACGACCGGGCAAAAGTGGACGGAACCTTTCTGTCGCGCGAAAAAGCCTGCGTGCTGGCAGATGAACTTGCCGTCCTGACTCCGGCACAAAGACGGCACTATGGCTGTATCGGGCCAGGCCGCGCCGACTTGATCGTCGCCGGAACCATGATCCTGCGCGCTCTATGGACCGCTTTTCCTGTCCCCTGGCTCCGGGTCGCAGACCGGGGCCTGCGCGAAGGAATGCTGACCATCATGATGCGGGAAGACGGTTATGACGTCTGATAAAACGGGACGCCTGTTTCAAAAACTCCATAACCGCGCCCGGCGTAAAGCCTCCTCAGCCCGCTGGCTGGAACGTCAGATAAATGATCCCTATGTCATCAAGGCACAAAAAGAAGGATACCGAAGCCGCTCAGCCTATAAACTGATTGAGCTGGAACAAAAATTCCACTTTCTGGAAACAGCCGCAAAATCAGGCGGGATCGCCATTGATCTTGGCTGTGCGCCCGGCGGCTGGAGTCAGGTGGCCACCAAAATATTCAAGCCAGGCGCGGTCATTGCGCTGGATATCCTGCCGCTTGAGCCGATCCCCGGCGTGCTGGACCTGAAAGCCGATTTCATGGAGCCTGAAGGCGAAGAATTGCTGGAACAGGCTATTGCCGGACGCGCGGTCACACTTGTGCTGTCGGACATGGCCGCCCCGACCACCGGTCACCGGGCAACCGATCATCTGCGCACGCAGGCTCTGGCTGAAACCGCGCTTGCTTTTGCGCTGGACAAGCTTTCTCCCGGCGGCTGTTTTATCGCCAAGGTTTTTCAAGGCGGCTCCGGCGATGTTATGGTCAAAAGCCTGCGCCAGCATTTTAGCCGCTTTCGTCATGCCAAACCGGCTGCCAGCCGCAAAGAATCGCCCGAAACCTATTTGATCGCACAAGATTTCAAAAGGGGGGGTAAAAACCCCAAACCTTAAAAATGGCTTTATTTCTGCCCGGCTATTCCTTCTAAAGCCCCGTAAAGGATCAGCCCCGGTCCATCGCCCGGTTCTACGGCCATACGCGCCGCCAAATCGCTCAATGTTGTATGAAAAAACGCCTCCTCCGGCAAAGAGACTGAATCCGCCAGCAATGCCGGGGTTGAGCCTGGTAAACCTGCCGCAAGCAGTTTTTCAGCAAGCTGCGGAAAGGTCCGCTTGCCCATAAAAACAACCGTCAGGGCCGACGGATCAGCCAGTGCCGAAATATGTAAATCAGTCGGCAACTGGCCATGAATATCATGACCGGTGACAAATTGCACACGCCGCGCGGTCATCCGGCGGGTCAGGGGAATACCGTAAAGGGCTGCTGCCGCACAGGCCGACGGCACACCCGGCACGATTTCATATTCAATACCTGCTTCATGGACAGCTGTCAGTTCTTCCTCCAACCGGCCAAAAAGCCCGGCATCGCCTGACTTCAAACGGACAACCCGTGACCCGCTCATCGCATAATCAATCAGCAAACGGCTCACATGGGCCTGACGCGGAGACGCACGACCAACCTTCTTTCCAACCCCGACCAGATCGGCCCCTGCCCGCGCTTCACGCAAAATAGGGCCAGACGCCCGGTCATCATATAAAATCGCATCCGCCTGACGCAAGCGATTGACGGCTTTTAGCGTCAGCAATTCAGGATCACCCGGACCGGCCGAAACAAAAGAAATAAAGCCGCTCATCTTCTTTTATTCCTTGGTCAGGCCCGCGCAATCATATGAAAAAATGTCCCCGAAACCTGGCCTTTGACCGACCCGGTCTCCGGCACGATCTCGCCCTGGGCATCAAGAACCGTCGCAAACGGCTGATCCGGCTGCTCAATGACAGAGCAATAGTGAAACTCATGCCCGCGCAACGCCGTGCCTGCCGCTAATCCTGCCGATTCATGCTCCAGCGTCGCATGGCGATATCCCAAATGGAACCGCCGCTTGTGATAGCTTGTGACCAACCCTAAAAGCCCCGCCATTGCATGCGCCTGCCCGTCTTTGTCTATAAGCGTCTGGCCCAGCACCATATAGCCCCCGCATTCGCCGTGTATTGGACGGGTTCGGGCGTGAAGGTCAAGGGCCTTTTTAAAGCATTCAGCCGCTGCCAATGTCCCGGCATGAAGCTCGGGATAACCACCGGGCAGCCAGACAATATCGGCATCCGGGTCCGGGGCCTGATCTGCAAGCGGGGAAAAGGGAATAATCGTCGCCCCTGCCCTTTTCCAATGTGTCAAGATATGCGGGTAAACAAATGAAAATGCATCATCTTGTGCCAATGCTATTCTTTGCCCAGGCGGGTCCAGATCGTGGGAAGAATCAGACATTTTAGAGGCATAAATCGTTTTCCTGGCTGCAGCCCGAACCGCTTCAAGATCAATATGGGCGCGCAAGAAATCTGCATAATCGGCAATGGCTTTTTCCAGTTCAGGATGCTCCCGCGCCTGCACCAGTCCCAGATGGCGTTCTGGCAAGACAAGATCGCCGCGCCGTGGCAAGGCCCCCAATACCGGAATATCAATTTGGCTAAATCCTTCACGCACCAGCCGTTCATGACGGGGGCTGGCAACCCGGTTAAGAATAACACCGGCCAGATGCAGGTCAGCATGATAGCGGGCAAACCCCATGGCAATGGCTGCCGCAGATTGTGCCTGTCCCGAAACATCAAGAACAAGAATAACCGGCCAGCCAAATCGAATGGCGATATTTGCACTTGCGCCATTCCCGCAAGCACCCGGTTTTGACACGCCATCGAATAGTCCCATTGAGCCTTCAGTCAAGATCAGGTCCGCCCCTTGCGCCTGAGACAAATTCTGGCAAAGCAGCGGCTCTGTCATGGCCCAGCTGTCAAGATTATAGGAAGCCCGCCCGGCAGCAGCGCGATGAAAAGCCGGGTCAATATAGTCCGGGCCGGATTTAAAGGGTTGGACACAAAGCCCGTCTTCCTTCAAGGCCCGCAAAAGACCCAGCATAACGGTTGTCTTTCCGGTTCCCGACCCGGGGGCTGAAATCAGGATACCCGGCGGGATATCAGGTGTGAGTCCCGGACTTTGAGTCATTTATTACTAGCCGCATTAAGCGGGCGGAAACGCCGTTCATAATCAGGGGCATAAAGCTGACTTTCGTCAAAAAGCGCATCATCTTCCCCTAAAACCTGGCCAACAAGAATAAGGGCGGTGCGCTGAATGGAAGGATCAATCTGTTTTTCGATGGTGGACAGGGTAGCGCGGATGATTTTTTCCTGCGGCCAGCTGGCCCGATAAACCACGGCGACCGGGCAGTCCGGTCCGTAATAGGGTGTCAGTTCTTCCACAACTTGTTTCAGCACATGAATGGACAGATGAATAGCTAGCGTTGCGCCGGTTTTGGCAAAATTTTGCAATGTTTCATCCGGCGGCATGGCGGTGGCCCGGCCTGACGTCCGGGTCAGCACAACCGATTGCGCCAGCCCCGGCAAGGTCAGTTCGCAGGATAAAGCTGCCGCAGCCGCACAAAAGGCAGGCACACCCGGCACAACCTGGGTTGGGATATCCACCGCCTTCAAACGGCGCAACTGTTCACCAAGCGCAGACCAGATCGATAAATCACCTGAATGTAACCGGGCGACATCCAGGCCTTTTTCATGGGCTTTTTTACATTCCGCGATGATATCATCCAGACTAAGCGGAGCCGTATTCACAATATGCGCCCCTTCAGGACAATGATCCAGAATCGCCTTTGGCACCAGCGATCCCGCATAAAGACAGACGGGGGCAGCCGCAATAATATCACGCCCACGCAAGGTCAAAAGGTCGGGGGCGCCTGGTCCTGCTCCAATAAAGAAAACGGTCATGCGCCCTGCCTTCCCTTTTGTTGCCATTCCTGCGCCCATTGGTCGGCCTGGTCGATCATGGCGCCAATTTGCCGATGCCAGCTATAATGCGCTAAATCTTGTGCGCTTTTAAGGGCAAGCGAACGCGCCCAATCATAGTTTTTATAAATTTTATCAATGGCTTTAACAGTTTCGCTCACCGATGGAAAAAACCAGCCTTTAAAGCGCGGCACCTGATCAAGCGATAAAATTTGTCCACTGCCCTGATCAACAAAACTTGGCATAACAGATTGTGACACCGCAAACGGAGTCAAAGACGGCGAGATATTCAAAAGATCGAGATGACCGCTTGCAGCACTCAAGACGGTTGGCACGCCCGAGGCTATGGTTTCCATGGCAGGAAGATTGGTCCCACCTTCAAATTTGCTGAGGAAAAGCGCGCAATGCATATTGCGATGGATTGCCGCAAAATCCGGATTTTCGACAGGCCCCAGATCAATCACCCGATCCGATGAAATACCATTGGCTTCAAGCGAAGCCACCACATCAAGCCTTTCGGTCTCGCTGTCGTAGACAAAAGGATGTTCCAGTGCCTTTTGTCGATTAAATCGGTCCACAAAACCTGCCCCGTAGCTGCTGTGCCAGGCGGTGACCAGAACAGCCTGCGGAATCGATTTAAGGATTTCGCGAAAGGCTTTGGTGACAACATCCTGCGCTTTTCTGATTTCAAGCTTCCCGCCGGAAAAAATATAAAATGGGTTATTTCCTGATAAGTCGATTGGTGGAGCAACAAGGCTGGGGGAGAATATATCCGTTGCCACGCCCTGAATAATGGTTGCGGTGTTTTTTACGCCATGTTCCTGCAAGACTCGCTGATTGATCTCGGACACACAAATAACCCCGGCCAATTTTTGATTCATCAAGGCCACGGCTTCCGGGGGAGGCGTGATATTTTCAAAAGCAATCACCCCGACCGGGATTGATCCTTTAACGGTTTTCGACTCTTCTAGCCGCTTGACATAGTCTTTCCAGTTTCCGCCCAATGCCATGAAAAAATAGGCCTGCGGGTCTGTGAGAGAGCCTTTGGCTTCAACCTGCTTGAAGTCTTCGTAACTTTGCCGATAGAAACGGGTAAATATATCCTTATCAAGGGGATTGATGCCACTTATATCTGGCGGGGCTATAAAATTTGATACACGGTGGCCATGCAAAGCCGCATATTTGGCTAAATTCTGGCCAAACACCCCCCAGCCCGTAAAAGGATCAACGCGCCAGTCAAAATAAATATGAGTCATCTATTAAAGACAATCAACAACATAACACGCGGTAACTGACCCTGAATCAATCCGGGTCAAAGGGCGTGGTCTGCAAAGCCCCGCCAGCTCCTTCCTCGATCTTCTCGATACGGGCTTTGGCCTCTGCCAGCTTGCGCGCACAATGCTGACGCAGAAGATTCCCGCGCTCATAGACATCAATCGCTTGCTCCAGCGCAGTCTCCCCGCGCTCAAGGTTGCGGACAATCGTCTCCAGCGCATCCAGAGCCTCTTCAAAGCTCAATTTGGCAATGTCTTCTGGAATAGAGTCTTTGGGAACAGAATCCGCTTGCTTTGCCATGATCAGGCCCTTTTCATCGCTGTTTGCAGATTATCTGCAACCGCATCCAGAAAACCCCGGGTCGTGGCATACGGATGATCCGGGTCGATCAAGATTGCAAGGTCCTTTGTCATGGTGCCGCTTTCAACCGTGTCCACACAAACTTTTTCAAGCAGTTCAGCAAAAGCAACTACATCCGGCGTATCATCAAACTTCCCGCGATAGCGCAAACCCCGGCTCCAGGCGAAAATAGAGGCAATTGGATTGGTCGAGGTTTCCTTGCCTTGCTGATGCATCCGAAAATGGCGGGTGACGGTGCCATGTGCGGCTTCCGATTCAACACAATCACCGGCCGGAGTCATCAAGACAGAGGTCATCAACCCCAGCGAGCCAAAGCCCTGTGCAATAGAATCGGACTGCACATCCCCGTCATAGTTCTTGGCAGCCCAGATGAAGCCGCCCGGATTTTTCAAGGCAAAGGCCACCATATCATCAATCAACCGATGCTCATACCAGAGGCCTGCATCCTTAAAGCGCTCTGCGAACTCATTATCAAAAACCAGTTGAAATAAATCCTTAAATCGCCCGTCATAGGCTTTGAGAATTGTGTTCTTGGTGGACAGATAAACCGGCAGGCTGCGCATTAGCCCATAATTAAAACAGGCCCGCGCAAAACCGGTGATCGAGGCATCAAGATTATACATGCCCATCGCAATCCCCGGCCCTTCAAAGCGGAAGACCTGATGGCGAATTGTTTCGCCTTTCGGGTCTTCGGGCGTGAAGGTGATCGACAAAAGCCCGGCCCCTGGCACCAGAAAATCGGTGGCCCGATATTGATCGCCAAACGCATGGCGGGCAACAGTGATCGGCTTTTCCCAGCTGGGGACCAGACGCGGAACATTTTTGCAGACGATGGGTTCACGAAAGACTGTGCCATCCAGGATATTGCGGATGGTTCCATTCGGCGAACGCCACATTTTCTTCAGCCCGAATTCAGCAACACGGGCTTCATCAGGGGTGATGGTTGCACATTTAACCCCGACTCCATAGCGGCGGATTGCATGGGCTGAGTCAATCGTAATCTGGTCATCTGTTTCATCACGCGCCTGCATCCCGAGATCATAATATTTTAAATCAATATCCAGATAGGGCAGAATCAGTTTTTCCTTGATAAAAGACCAGATGATACGGGTCATTTCATCCCCGTCAAGTTCAACCACTGGCTCTTTTACATTGATTTTTTTCATAAATTATCTCCAGACAATCTTGACTTCCCAATATATGAAAGATTACGCCGCAAAAGAGACCCCGCAGCCGCAGGATGATTTTGCATTGGGGTTATTGACGGTAAAATAGGCCCCGGTCAGATTGTCAATATAATCCACCTGTGCGCCTTGAAGATAGACAAGCGATTCACTGTCAGTGACCAGCTTCGCCCCTTCGCTTTCAAAGATATGATCATCGGGACCGGTGTCAAAGGCAAAATCAAAATGATATTGATAGCCCGAACAGCCGCCGCCTGAAACGGTCAGGCGCAGCATCGCGCCGGGTTTTTCTTCTTGCTCTGCCAGCACAAAAATTCGCTTTGCGGCAGATTCAGAAAGACTCAAAGCTTCCTCTGGATGAGGGATTGTGACGGGATCGGCAAAAGGGTCCTCTTCGGACAGATGGTTAATATCCTGCATGATGAGCCTCTTTAGTGTAAAATCTATGATGGATATAGGCGGTTTTACCCAAAAAGACCAGAGCTTCATCACAGGTTCTGTGTTTTCCCCATTTTTATGTGGTTTTTTCTGTGGTTTTTTTCTGGGATATTTCGTATTTCCAAGGGATGAGCCGCCCGCAGATTTACGATTCGATTCTGGAGACGATAGGCAGGACCCCGCTGGTTCGTCTGCCGCGTTTGAGTGCGCATTACCAGCCGAAAGCCGAGGTTTTGGCCAAGCTGGAGTTTTTCAATCCGCTTTCCAGCGTCAAGGACAGAATCGGCTGCGCCATGCTGGATTATCTTGAAGAGCAGAAACTGGCGACACCGGGCAAAACGGTTTTGGTTGAGCCGACTTCTGGCAATACGGGCATTGCGCTGGCTTTTGCGGCGGCGGCTAAAGGCTATCGGCTGTGCCTGGTAATGCCGGAGAGCATGTCGATAGAGCGGCGCAAGATGTTAAAGTTTCTTGGCGCAGAGTTACATTTGACTCCGGCAGATAAAGGGATGAAAGGAGCGATTGAAGCGGCGGAAACTTTACTGGAAGAGATTCCTTTTTCCCTGATGCCGCAGCAATTTATCAATCCGGCCAACCCGGAGATTCACCGCCGGACCACTGCCCGCGAGATTTGGGAGGATTGCGCTGAAGAGGTCGATGGATTGATCGCCGGCGTTGGCACGGGGGGCACCATCACCGGGGTTGGCGAAGTGTTAAAGGACTATAACCCGGCTTTCAAGGTGATTGCGGTTGAGCCGGAAGACAGCCCGGTTTTATCGGGCGGACCACCCGGCCCTCATAAAATTCAAGGCATCGGGGCAGGATTTATCCCGGACAATCTGAATATGGATGTTATTGACGATATTGTCCGCATTGCCAACGAGACGGCTTTTCGCACCGCCCGCGAGGCCGCAAAAATGGAAGGCCTGGCCTGCGGCATTTCTTCTGGCGCGGCTCTGGCGGCTGCTTTTGAAGTGGCAAAGCGCCCGGATTACAAAGGCAAACGGCTAGTGGTGATCCTGGCAAGCCCGGCGGAGCGTTATATCTCGACCCCGCTATTTGATGGATTCTAGGGTCAGGACTCATAAGATGATGGAACTGGATGATGCACAGCTTGCCCGCTATGCCCGCCATGTCATTTTGAATGAAGTGGGGGAGGAAGGACAAATACGGCTTTTGCAATCGCGGGTATTGGTGGTCGGGGCTGGCGGGCTTGGTGCCCCGGTATTGATGTATCTGGCAGCCGCCGGGGTTGGAAATCTGGGTATTATTGATCATGATATTGTTGACCTCAGCAATCTGCAGCGTCAGATCATCCATGACACAGAAACCGTCGGGCAAACAAAAATTGACAGCGCAGCCGAACGGCTGGAAGCGATCAACCCCGAAATCACCCTTGACCGCCATCGGGCGCGGCTAAATGAAACCAACGCCGAAGAATTGTTTCAAGCCTATGACCTGATCGTTGATGGCAGCGATAATTTTCCAACCCGCTATCTGGTCAATGATACTTGCTACCGTCTGGGCAAAACACTTGTCAGCGCAGCGGTCATCCGCTTTGAAGGGCAGCTGTCCACCTATAAACCGCACGAAGGCGGCCCGTGCTATCGTTGTCTTTTTCCCTCGGCCCCGCCAGCTGACCTTATTCCACGCTGCGAGACCGTCGGCATTTTCGGGGCCATCGCCGGAGTCATGGGCTCTTTACAGGCCACCGAAGTCTTAAAAGAACTGCTTGGTTTAGGAAAAAGCATGGTCGGGCGACTTCTTTTATATGATGCGCTTGATGTGTCGATCAATATGATCGATTTTGCCCGTAATCCCGCCTGCCCGCTTTGCGGCAACACTGGTCAAAATAAAGAGGATTAACGCCTGTGTCTTCTCTCCCCCTGTCTTTCGATTCTTGGCCCTATAGCCAGGATATTTCCGCGCTGCTTTCTGCCAATGTCGGGCCTGCCGGGTTGAGTGACGCAAGATTTCACGCCGCTCTTGCCCGGATTGATCAGGGAATCGAGACCATGCGCCAGGCCTTTAAGGCAGGCAAAAGCCCCTTTCTTGAAAGTGCAGACTGGGAACATGACCTTGCCGAAGTCACACAAGCCGCCGCATCCTTTCAGGGGTTCGAGGAAGTCATTGTGCTTGGCACCGGCGGATCAAGCCTTGGCGGGCGGGCTTTGCAAGCCATGCGGGGCCGTCAGAACAATCAAAACGGAACACGTCTTTCTATTGTCACCAATATTGATCCTTTCAGCTTTGAACAACTGATCGACCGCCAGAATTGGCAAAAAACTGGGGTGATTGCGATTTCAAAATCAGGTCATACCGTTGAAACCCTGATGCAGCTTTATACGATATTGCCCTTGATGCGCCGCGCCATTGCTCCGGCGCAGGATATCGCCAATCATTTGATCATGATCACCGACCCCGGCGATAATCCGCTGCGTAGCCTGGCCGAAAGGTTGAAGGCCCGGATTCTTGACCATCCGCAAGCGATTGGCGGACGCTATTCGGTTTTGACCGTGGTCGGGGCCTTGCCCGCCCTGATTGCCGGACTCGATCCCCGGCTGGTCCGCGAAGGGGCGCGCCTGGTCCGCGATCAGACCTTGAAATCAGGCAAGGCAGTCGATTGTCAGCCTGGAATCGGGGCTGCTGCGCTGTCAGAACTTCATAATGCTCAATCGCAAGAAGCCACAGGCTTAACCGGTCATGTCATGCTGGCCTATTCTGATCGCCTGGGATCGCTGGCACGCTGGCATCGCCAGCTCTGGGCAGAAAGTCTGGGCAAAAACGGGATGGGCGCCACCCCGATCTATGCCACCGGGCCGGTGGATCAGCATAGCCAGCTCCAGCTATGGATTGACGGCCCGCGCGACAAGGTTTTCACCGTCCTTGGCACCCCGCGCCTGTCCGGTCAATTTTGCCTTGATGAGGCTGCACTTGCCAATGATCAACGGCTTTCCTATCTTTCAGGCCACCGGCTTGGCGATTTGATGTATGCCGCCATGCGGGCAACCGGGGAAAGCCTGACCGCCCATGGATGTCCATTGCGCTGGTTCGAAATTCCGCATATAAATGAACAGGCCATGGGTGCGCTTTTCATGCATTTTATGCTGGAGACGGTTTTGATCGCTGATGCAATGGGCGTCAATGCCTTTGACCAGCCAGCCGTAGAGGATGGCAAGCAACGTATCCATCGTTATCTTGCGAACCGCTTTACCCTTTAAGATTGAGAGATCAGACGATAGTATCATGCTCAGGCGACTTCCTCTTCATCTGGTAAATCAGATTGCGGCTGGCGAGGTGATTGAACGCCCGGCAGCGGCAGTCAAGGAACTGGTTGAGAACAGCCTGGATGCCGGAGCCAACGAGGTCACCGTTTCAATCCGCGATGGCGGGCGCAGCTTTATTGAAATTACCGATAACGGCAAAGGCATGTCGCCGGAGGACCTGGAACTGGCGGTTGACCGGCATGTGACCTCCAAACTGCCGGATGATGATCTGGTTCATATCCATACTTTCGGCTTTCGCGGGGAGGCCTTGCCCTCTATCGGGGCGGTTGGTCGCTTAACCCTTGTTTCACGTCCGAAAGAGTCTGAAACCGGCTTTTCCCTGACCATTGAAGGCGGTGAAAAAGGCCCGGTCAAACCCGCAGCCGCCCAACCCGGCACCAAGGTCACCCTGACCGATCTCTTTTACGCCGTGCCTGCGCGCTTGAAGTTTTTGCGCTCGTCCCGTGCCGAAGGGATGGCGGTGGTGGATACGCTTGATCGTCTGGCCATGGCCTATCCGGCTGCCAGCTTTACCCTGATTGATGAAGGAAAACGCCGCCGGGCTTATCCAGTTGCGCAAGACCTGCACAGGGACGCAAAAGAGTCTCTGCTTGCCCGCCTTGAACAGATTATAGGACGTGATTTTGCTGAAAATGCCCTGCCGATTGAGATTGAACGCGAGGGGATGAAACTTTCCGGCTATGCCGGGCTGCCGACCCTGAACCGCGGAAATGCGCAGTCACAATATCTTTTCGTCAATCAGCGACCGGTCAAAGACCGCCAGCTTTCCGGGGCTGTGCGTGCGGCCTATCAGGATTTTCTGGCCAGCAATCGCCACCCGCTGCTGGCCCTCTTTCTGTCCGTTCCCAGCGAAATGGTGGATGTCAATGTGCATCCAGCCAAAGCCGAAGTGCGCTTTCGCGATGCCGGAGCCGTACGCGGCCTGATTATTTCAGCCCTGCGCCTGGCCTTGACCGGGGCTGGACATCAGGCCTCAACCACCGTGGCCAAAGCCGCTTTGCAAGCCTTTTCCGGCGGACCTTCGTCTGGTGCCAGTTTTTCAGGAGATGTCAGCTATGCCCCTGTGAAAGGCAAGGCGCCCCCCCGATTATATGAACGCGCCATGACCTTTCAAGGACCCGATACGCAAACAAATCCGCAAGGGCCTGCTCGTCCGGCCTTTTCAGGTCAATCGTTCCTCCATCCCGGGCTTGCACCCGGCGCACCGATTGATCCGATCAAACCTCCCGCCCCCCAAACAACAGACAATTCAACAGAAGCCGCCCCAGAAGCCAATGACAATAGAAGCGATGATCTTGCAGCCATCGACTATCCGCTGGGGGCTGCCCGCACGCAAGTCCATGAAAATTATATCATCGCCCAGACCTCGGACGGGATGGTGATTGTTGATCAACATGCTGCACACGAACGCATTGTCTATGAACGAATGAAAACCGCGCTGGAAAAAGACGGCATCGGGCGACAGGCTTTAATGTTGCCGGAAGTGGTCGAACTGGGCGACCAGAGCGAAGATTTACTGGCCCGGCGTGATATGCTGGCGGACCTTGGGCTGGTGCTTGAAGCCTTTGGACCTGGAGCGGTGCTGGTGCGGGAGACCCCTGCCCTGCTTGGTCAATTCGATGTCAAAAGACTGATCACTGATCTTTGCGATGAACTCAATGACACCGACGAACCGCTTGGTTTGAAGGAACGGCTGATGGCGGTGCTGGCAACCATGGCTTGTCACGGGTCCGTGCGATCAGGTCGCCGCTTGAATGCAACCGAGATGAATAGCCTCTTGCGGCAAATGGAAGCCACCCCGCATTCCGGTCAGTGTAATCACGGGCGGCCTACCTATGTTGAACTCAAACTTGCTGATATTGAAAAGCTGTTTGGACGGCGCTAACCCGCATAGGCAGTTACCATGTTTGACCTGACCGGGATTGAGGAACAACTGACCGCTATCGGCCTGACCAGCGGCGGCTGGTTTGAACTGGAAGCTTCCGATGGATTTGATCCAAAATGGCGGGCCCTCTTGATGGTCTGCCATCGTGGCGGTACGTTCTGGCCCTATTTTTCAGCCTGGGCCGAAGAACATTCAGAAATCCCCAACCCGCTTGATCAATGGAGCCACAAAAAACTTGGTCATATCGCCGCAGAATCTGGCTTGAAAGCCCTGTTCCCAGATCATAAAGACCCGTTTTATCCTTTTCAAAAATGGGCCAGGCAGGCTGATCCTGATTTGTCCGCTTCCCCCCTCGGGCTGCTTATTCATCCGGTTTTTGGATTATGGAGTGCTTGGCGCGGGGCCTTTCTTTTGCCGGACTTGCCAAACCCGCCTGCTGAAAAACCACCTGTTCCATCGCCCTGCTTGACCTGCCGTGATCAGCCCTGTCTTTCAGCCTGTCCCGTCAATGCCTTTTCGGGAACAAAACCACCGCATTATAACACCAAAAAATGCCTGGCGTGGATTGAAGGACCTTCCGGGAAACCCTGTGAAACCAAGGGTTGCCGCGCACGTCTGGCTTGTCCGGTCGGGCGGGATTATCAATATGAAACACCACAACAAAGCTTTCATATGTTTCATTTTATCAATGGATTAAAAAGAACTCATCATAAAACAGATTAAAAATATCTGTTATAAATTTTGATTGCTGATGAACAATCTCTTGACCTTGCTCTTTATTCAGGACAAACAGACGCACATGAATCTTGTCTGTCACAAGGCATGACCTGGAAGATAGAATTGTATACAAGATTTTGATCATAAGGAGAGATGGCCGAGCGGTCTAAGGCGCACGCCTGGAAAGCGTGTTGGCGGAAACGCCTCGAGGGTTCGAATCCCTCTCTCTCCGCCATATATGTAACCATGGTATCGAATGATACCTATGGTTACATATATGATGGGTTAAGGGGATTTGAACCCGAGCAGAGGGTTCGACAACAAGCGATAGCGCCAGCTATCGTGAAGGTGCGGCGAAGCGCAAGCGAAGCCAATCCCTCTTTTGTGGCGATGGCAGCAGTTGCCGTCAAATGTATGACGGCACTCATCGCGCAGGTGCGGCGAAGCGCAAGCGAAGCCAATCCCTCTTTTGTGGCGATGGCAGCAGTTGCTGTCAAGCGATAGCGACAGCTATCGCGCAGGTGCGGCAAAGCGCAAGCGAAGCCAATCCCTCTTGTGACGGGTAATTCTTTCGGACGCTTCGCCTTTGTTATCCTCGCCTTCGTTATCACCGGGATACGCGATGTTTGAGGATAAGATCGCTGGCTTTTTCTGCGATCATAATCGTCGGGGCGTTGGTGTTGCCCGATGTAATGGTCGGCATGATCGAAGCATCGACGACGCGCAGGCCGCTGACACCATGAACCCGCAGACGTTCGTCAACCACAGACATCGGGTCTGTTCCCATCTTGCAGGTGCTGGTGGGGTGATAGATGGTTTGCGCGATATTGCGCGCGCTATCAAGAAGTTGCGCATCGGTTTCAACACCGGGCCCTGGAAGATGTTCGCGCACGATATAGGATTTCAGGGCCTTGGTCTTTACCAGTCGCCGGGTGAATTTCAGCGCATCAATGGCCGTCTGGCAATCCCGTTCGGCGGAAAGATAGTTCGGGTGGATGGCCGGGTAGGCTTCCGGGTTGGGCGATATGATTTCGATACGTCCGCGACTTTCCGGGCGTAACTGGCAGACGGATAGCGTAACCCCGGGAAACGGGTGCATCTCAATGCCCGGTTTATCGGCACTCAACGGCTGGAAATGGTATTGAATATCGGGCGTTTCTACATGGTCGTTGGAACGCGCAAAGATGCAGACCTGCGATGCGCCCATGCTCATCGGACCGGAACGCGCGAAAACATACTGCATGCCGATCATCATGCGACCGAACAGGCTATTGATCTCTTCGTTGAGGGTGGGCACGTTGACTTCGTAAACGGTCCGAATCTGCAAGTGGTCCTGAAGATTTGCGCCGACGCCATCCAAATTCTTAACGACCTCAATACCAAGGCTCTGCAGCAAGGCACCCGGCCCGATGCCCGAGAGTTGAAGAATTTGAGGCGAACCGATTGCACCAGCACTGAGGATCACCTCGCCGCCAGGCCGTAGGTGATATCTGCGCTGGCCACCTTTGATTGAGGTAGCAATGCCGATGGTCCTGGTGTTCTCAATCAGTACCTTTTCGACCAGGGCATGGGTGACGATATCCAGGTTGGGGCGGTTCTTTACAGGATTGAGGAATGCGCGTGCCGTGGAACAACGCAATCCATTGCGCGCCGTCTGCTGAAAATATCCGGCCCCTTCCTGTTCGGCACCGTTGAAATCGGCATTGCGCTGCACCCCCAGCTCGCCAGCTGCGTTGATTAATGCTTCGCAGATATCACGTTTGGCCCGCATATTTTGGACCGCCAGCTCATTTCCGGTTCCGTGAAACGCATCGGCACCATTCTGCTGGTCTTCGGACTTCATGAAGTAAGGCAATATATCTTCAAAAGACCAGCCTGCGTTGCCGAGTTGGCGCCAGTGGTCGTAGTCCTGACGTTGGCCACGGATATACAGGAGACCATTGATCGAGCTTGATCCGCCGAGTGTTTTGCCACGCGGCCAGTCAATGGCGCGACCGTTCAAGCCGGGGTCCGGTTCGGTTTTGTAACTCCAGTCGGTCAAGGGATTGTGCAGGGTTTTGAAATAGCCGACAGGGACATGAATCCACGGGTACCAGTCCTTGCCGCCTGCTTCCAACAGCAATACCCGCTTGTTGGGCTCGCCACTCAGCCGGTTGGCCAATACACAGCCTGCGGAGCCTGCACCGACAATGATATAATCGTATTGCGCCTCGGCTGGCTGATGCGTGTTTTGCATCACAAAGGATGATCTCAAGCGACCGTTATCGGTTTGGCAACAGCATGAGCGCAAGATCCGGCGTCATGGCAACCAGGAACCAGACGGATATCAGCGCGATCAGGTAATAGAGCGTGTATCTCAATAGTCTGAAGTAAGGGACGCCTGTCACTCCTGACGCAACATAAAGGTTCAACCCATAGGGCGGTGTGATGAACCCGATTGAGGCTCCAACAAGGAAAATCACGGCAAAATGGATGGGGTCGACCCCCACGCTCGCGGCGATTGGTGCAAGGATTGGTGCCAGGATGATCGTCACCGGCAGCGATTCCAGCACCATGCCAGAAACAAAAACGATGACCATGGCGGCCAGCAGCACCGGATAATATCCACCGAGCGAGGTGAGGAAGTCGGTGATGACAACTTGGGCTCCCAAAAGCGATAATATCTGTTGCATAACCACCGAGATGGCGATCAGCGGGGCCAGAACGCCTGTGATTTGTGCAGAGCGCATGGTGATGCCGGGAATTTCGCGCAGGGTAAAGCCCTCGACCACCATCATTTCGGGGTAAGATTTTTCGGACCAGTCTCTATCCATATTGACCTTGAGCATATGACTGACAACCCAGCTCAAAAGCCCTGCGATGATACAAAAGCCGACCGTGACACCGGCGGCTTCTGTTGGAGAGAACTTGCCGGTATAGATACCCCAAAGGACGAGGCCGATAGCGAAAAAGCCAAGCCAGGCCCCAAAGGCGGTTTTTAGCACGCGGTTCAGTTGAATCTGGATCAGATGGCCCCATCCATTGGCGCGGCAGACCAGCCAACAGGCAAATTGCATACCAATCACCATCAGCGCGCCGGGAATGATTCCGGCAACGAACAGATCGGAGATTGGCAGGTTTAGAAGGAATCCGTAAACGATGAAGATAATTGACGGTGGAATGATGATGCCGACCGTTCCCCCTGCGGCGGCCGTTGCTGCAGAGAACCGTTCGTCATAGCCGCCCTTGACCATTTCGGGGTGCAGCATCGAGCCAATGGTCGCCGTTGTCGCCGAGTTCGAGCCAGAAATGGCGGCGAAAAGCCCGCACGCCCCGAGCGAGGCCATTGCCAGCCCTCCGCGCACCCAGCCAAGACAGGCATAGGCATAATCTGACAACCGGCGCGCAATGCCTGATTTGTTGATGAGGTCCCCCGTCAGAATAAAGAGCGGCATGGCCAATAGCGCGAAACCCTTGTTAAAGACGTTGAGCAGCTCGGCCCCCATATTGTCGAGTGTCAAGCCAAGGACAAAGGAGCACCCGACAACCCAGCTTGCAATCACAAGAAACACCGGGACACCCAGCATGAAGAGAAATGTCGCCCCGATAGAGATAAGCGTTATAAATGTGCCGTCAGTCATTAGTCGCCTCCTCCGATAACCGCTTTTTGGATAAGCTCGTTTCCGTTACGGAAATTCTCGACATCCTCGATGAAATTTTCAACGATGCGCGCCGCCATCAGGACAAAGGCGAAAGGCGCGGTGATCAAAAACCACCACTGCATCACATCATCTGTTCCCAGAACAATCTGGAAATTCGATGCTGACAAGGCCACAGCGCGTGTGGTTGTGACGATGACGATCACGCAAAACGCCATCCAGAGAATATTATCGAGGCAAAGGCAGGCAAACTGTGCTTCGCGTCCCATTCGACTTCGAAATTCAGAGAAGCTCAGGTGAGAGCGCAGACGCACATTGTAGGTCGCCCCGAACCACGCCATGATCATAAAAAGGAGCGGTGGAATCGTTGTTGACCAGGGCTGCTGATTGGAAAAAATGAACCGGTCTACAACACCCCAAAAAATGATGAAGGCAATCGCGAGATAGCTGAATACCATGAAGCTCCGTTCAAGGTGACGGTCTAGCAACGGTATGCGCTTGTAGATCATTGCGATAATCCAGCCGCCTAAAAGGGCAACGATGATGCCAAGGGTCCAGGCTGCATCGCTTTTCAAAGCGTTGCGAATACCCCAGGCGTCCCCGCCAGCCAGTGCCGAAAAAATCGCACCAATGTCGGTGATAATTAACACGTTTTGCCCTCCCTGGTCATGACCCCCGCTGCTTTAAGCAGCATATAGAAATGCTTTCAGCAGCATATAGAAATGCTTTCAGCAGCATGTAAAAAAGCCGCCCCCTCGAAAAGAGGGGGCGACCTGATACTATAACCCTGATACTATAACAAAACTCCTGACGATGCCATCTTAGCCTTTCCACCAGCGGCGGGGCTCGACATTCTCGGCAAGGGTGTGCGGGTTGGTGCGCACCTCGTCGTAAATCTCCTGATAGGTGTCGATGCCACCCGCCCAGCCGTTGATGCGCTCGCGCCAGGCTTCCCAGAGCTGGGGCTGGAACTCGGGAGAGCACATTTCTTCCGCTTTTCTGACTTCGGCGTCGGACAACGCAGCAACGCGCACGTTGTTCTTGGCAAAAATCGTGTCTGGGCCCTGGTGAGGATGCGAAAAGCCAACAGTGTTCACAAGTGCGGCCTCGTTCGCGGCTTGCACATGCACCTGTGTCAGATATGACGCTTCCATCACCGCGTCTTGCAATGTGCCGCCCAAACTATCAAACGTTGCAGCAGCCATCGCCGTATGCTCGGTTCCGCAGAAGAAGCGAAGGTCAACACATTGCGAGACCACTGGCGACATATTGGCATAGGCCACAGCCGAGGCCCAGGTTTCAGCGCCATCAATCAAGCCCTGCTTCAGACCATCAAGGGTTTCTTCCCAGGCAACCGGGACCGGATTCAGGTCCAGCGCCTGCATGGCAATACGGCCAAGCTGGGTACCCGTGACACGGTTTTTGGTGCCCGCAAGCTGTTCAACACTGGTCACGGTGTCCCTGTCTTCCCAGGCCAGCCCCAGCTGAATGCCGCGAAGTTCTGCATGGGTAAAGAGGAACTTCAGCCCGTGCATCTTTTCGAAGGGATCGCGCAAGACACGCTGCGAGGCAGGCGAGTACATGAAATGATACTGATCTGCACGACTGCGGAACATATAGGCATAGTCCAGCACATTCAGATAGGGCGCGCCACCAGCCGAGTTTTGAGTCGAGGCCGCATAGATATCGACAATACCCTGCTGCGCTTTCTCGACACAAGACAATTGTCCGCAAATCTGATTGTTACCGATGAATTCAATGCGAATTTCGCCGTCCGTCCGGTCTTCGAGATCGCGCACAAATTCAAGACAACCGGCGCGTTCGATCAGAAGGTTGTCCTGATTGAAGCCCGAAGCACCAAATTTCAGGTTGAATTTTGGCTCCTTTGCATAGCGGCGGTTATATTGCGACTCGGCCGCTTTGGCCAAACCGGTGGCCGTCATTGCACCGCCAGCAGCCCCTGCGGCGAGCAGCGTCGAGCTCATTCCGTATGTGCCTGCGATTTTAAAGAAATCTCTGCGCGAGACCCCTTTTACACGATCATAAATTCCCATACTCTTCCTCCTTAATTGGTTTGTTGTTGGGTAATTTTACAGATTTAGATTTTTCAGGGTTTCCTCCTCCTTGACCCCGTTAGCTATACTCTTGTGACGACACGCCTGCTCCAACTGTTTTCACGATACACGGTTTGACGTAACCTGACAAGCGAGATTGGGCACCAACTCCTTTAGCGTGCGGTAGATCCCTGTTGTCCAATCTTCCTCGCCGCGCCCGGCAGCACTTGCAATGTTGTATATTTCGCGTGCAACCGCCCCGGTGCTCATCGGCACCTTGGCCGAGGCAGCAGCAGTCAGCGCCAGACCTATGTCCTTGCGGGCCAGGTCCAGCATAAAGGCTGGCGATGGATCATCGACCAGTGCCTTGGCGGGCCAGGCCGTGGTGATATGGCCAAGCCCTGCCGGTGTTTGCGAGATCACTTCGACCATGGTGTCCTGGCTAACGCCCGCCGCCAATCCAAGGGCCATTCCCTCTGCCGTCACAAGATTGGAGACAGCAGAGATATAATTGTTGACCAGTTTCACCACAGCCCCCGCACCCAGAGGGCCGCAATGGGTGATTTTCTGCCCCATACATTCAAGAAAGGGCGTCACCCGCGCCACATCAGCTTTGTCGCCACCGACCATAAAGGTCGAGGTTCCCGCCACCGCATGAGCAGAAGTCCGGCCAACCGGGGCATCGACCATGGCGATTCCTTGCTTTTTTAGACGCGCGCCGATGGCACGGATTTCATCAGGCAAGATGGTGCTCATATCAACAAAGAGTGCCTCTTTGGATATCCCCTCGGCGATGCCATCAGGGCCGAACACGGCTTGTTCAACATTGGCACCGACAGGCAAGATGGTAAAGACCACCTCGGCACTTTCTGCCGCTGCTTTGGCACTGACGGCGGCTTTCGCCCCCGCATCGACAATCGCCTGAACCGCGCTGCGCGAGATATCGAAAACCGTTAGATCGTGACCGCCCTTGATCAGGTTGCGGCTAAAGGCATTCCCCATTTGCCCAAGTCCTACGAAACCCACTTTTGCCATGATAACTGACTCCTCCTTATGTCCAATTATGATATTAAGTTATGACATTAAGATTATATTTATGTTAGCAAAAAATTTTTGTTATATATGTAAGACATTGTTACATATGCAAGAGATTATTACGAAACAGCGGAATACAAAAAATAGGATAGCTGGATGTCCATTCGACGCCTCAAAACCCTGATCGCCATCGCCGAGAAGGGAACCTTCGCCGCCGCAGCCGAAACCGTTTTCGTTTCCCACGCCGCCGTTAGCCAGCAGATGAAGGCATTGGAGGATGACTTCCAGGTCGCCTTGTTCGACCGAACCAAACGCTCGCCGGAACTCAACCCTCTGGGTCAGGCGCTGGTCCGCCGGGCGCGCGAGGTCGTGCATACCTACGACAATATGGTGCAGTCGATCATCGGGGAAGAGGGCCTGATGGGGGAGTTGTCCATCGGCGTCTTGCCGACAACCATAACAGGCCTGGTTCCTCAGGCCATCCGCATTATGAAAAACAGCTACCCGCGTTTGCATATTCGCGTCACACCGGGTCTCTCTGCCGATGTTCTGCCGCAGGTTGATCGAGGCGGACTGGATGCCGCGATCATCAGCGAACCACCGTTCTTGCCGAAACATATGAATTGGCGACCGTTTGCAGAAGAGCCCCTTATCCTTTTGGCACCAGCGAATGAGACCTCTGACGATCCGGAATTTCTTTTGAAAAACCGACCCTACATACGCTTTAACCGCCGGGCCTGGGTCGGGCAGATGATCGAACAATGGCTTCAGGAAAGGAAACTGACCGTCAGTGAAAGCATGGAACTGGACACGCTGGAGGCCATCTCCTCCATGGTTTACAACGAATTAGGGGTATCCATTGTCCCCAAACGCTGTGTTCCTTCCCCTCATCCCCTGCCTGTCAAACGAATTCCACTAGATAAGGCGACGGGTGAGACCGCGCGGCCCAGATTACTGGGATTGGCCTCACGCACCGATACCACCAAATTTAAGTTTATTGACGTTCTGTATGCGGAGTTGGTCGCCCTCGTCGAGGCCGCCGGTGAGGTCAAAGCCATCTACGCATAGTCATATCGTCATCGTATCGAAATATGAAAATAAAGAAAAACTTACGATTTAGGCAAAATTTTTTTGCTACCATTTGATTTTTCTTACATATAATAATTTCCTCCATATTTACCAGTAATTGCTGGCGCGTGAATTCCGTGGAAGGACGAATATTGAAATCATCTGGGGAAACATCCGGGCAAATGATGCAGGTCTCGGTCTGGCGCGGCGATGCCAGTGGCGGCGACTACGTCACCTACAACGTCCCGCGCGAGAAAAGTCAGACCATCCTCGATGTCGTCTATTACATCCAGCGCCACCTCGATCCGAAGCTGTCTTATCGCTACGCCTGCCGTGTTGGTATGTGCGGTTCCTGCGGCATGATGGTTAACGGAAAACCGCGTTGGACATGCCGGACACATGTGGACACGGTTCTGGAGAAAAACAAGGTCTCAATCGGACCGTTGCGAAATCTGCCAGTGATCAAGGACCTGGCCTGCGACATGACCGGTTTCTTCGCAAAATGGCAAAAAGCCGAGGCCGTTTTCCATCCGACAAAAACACGTGAAGATGCTGTTGCGCCGGTCTCTCCTGACTCCCCAGAACGTCAAGCCGCCGCAGCTGCTATCGAATGTATCAACTGCGCCATCTGCTACGCCTCATGCGACGTGGTTGAAAAAAATCCCGAATACCTCGGCCCGGCTGCCCTCAATCGCGCCTGGACATTGGTGAATGACGTCCGCGATGGCGGCCAAATCGCCCGCTTGCGTGCCGTCGCCAGCGATGCCGGGTGCCACAACTGTCACTCACAGCAAGGATGCATGACCTATTGCCCCAATGAACTCAATCCAACGCTGTCAATCGCTGGCCTCAAGCGGGTCACGGCCCGCGCCGCTTTGAAGGGGGAAATCTGACCCCATGCTGAATGTTCAACTCTATCTCGTTCAACGCATCTCCGCCATGATCATGGCGCCTCTGGTGCTGACGCATCTCGCGGTCATGATCTATGCCATTCAAGGCGGGTTGAGCGCAGCGGAAATCCTGTCGCGCACCCAGGGAAGCCTGTGGTGGGGCTGTTTCTATGGTCTTTTCGTCATCGCGGTATCGCTGCACGCGGCTATCGGCTTGCGCGTTATCACACATGAATACCTGAAGGTATCGGGCACCGTCTTGAACGCCTTCACAATCATTGCAGCGTTAGTCTTTCTCATCATGGGGGGCCGTGCCGTCTACGCCGTGACAATATGATGATTAAACCACACCGGAATCAGCCACTCTGGATGGCTTTCATGCTGCATCGCCTGTCCGGTATCGGTCTGGCACTGTTTCTGCCCTTTCACTTTTACGTGCTTGGCCTGGCGATCAGTGACACCGCACGCCTCGACGGGTTTCTGAACTGGGCCGAACTGCCGCTGGTCAAACTTGCCGAAGCAGGTCTGGTCTTTCTGTTGGCCGTCCATATCTTCGGCGGCCTGCGCTTGCTCGCCCTTGAATTCCTCCCCTGGTCACCGCGCCAGAAAACCTATGCCGCAATCGCAATCGCAGCATCTTTCTTCGTTGCTTGCGGCTTTTTCCTGAATGCGATTTAGCCATATTTGAACGTCACGACACCGATATCCTTATCCTCGGCACCGGCGGGGCGGGCCTGTTTGCAGCCCTCCATGCCCAAAAAGCCGCCCCGGATCAAAAAATCACCATCGCCGTCAAGGGTTTGATCGGCAAATGCGGCTGCACCCGCATGGTCCAGGGGGGCTACAACGTTGCCCTGGGACCCGGCGATTCGGTCGAACGCCATTTCATGGATACCATCATCGGCGGTAAATGGCTGCCCGATCAGGATATGGCCTGGCGGCTTTGTGAAACAGCCGTTACCCGCGTTCGGGAACTGGAAAACGAAATTGGCTGTTTCTTCGACCGTCATTCCGATGGCTCCCTCCATCACAAGGCCTTCGCCGGACAAACAGCTGATCGCACCGTCCATAAGGGCGATCTTACGGGCATTGAGATCATCAGCCGCCTGATGGAACAGGTGATGAAACTTCCCCTCGAGCGGCTGGAGGAACACCGTGCCGTGGCCTTCATCCCGACCAAAAGCGGCGATGCTCTTGCCGGTGTTCTGTTGATCGACATGCGTAACGGCGTTTTCCGCTTTGTGCGGGCCAAAACTGTGCTGATGGCAACCGGCGGGGGGCCGACCATGTACCGCTATCATACGCCGTCCGGCGACAAGACCATGGACGGCCAGGCCATGGCCTTACGCATTGGTCTGCCCTTGCGCGATATGGAAATGGTGCAATTCCATCCCACCGGCCTGTTGGCCAGCAAAGAATCGCGGATGACCGGCACAGTGCTGGAGGAAGGTCTGCGCGGAGCAGGCGGTCACTTGCTGGGGGGCGATAACCGGCGTTTCATGTTCGATTACGACGAACAGGGCGAGCGCGCCACCCGTGATATCGTCAGCCGTGGGATCTATGATGAAATCCGCAAGGGCAATCAGTCGCCAAACGGGGGTGTCTATATTTCGATGAGCCATCTCGGGCCGGAGAACGTCGCCAGGAATTTCAGCGGCATGGTCAAACGTTGCGCCGACAGTGGTTTTGATCTGGCAGCTGGCAAGGTGGAAGTGGTGCCGACAGCGCATTACTTCATGGGCGGTGTCGTCGTTGACCCGGATACCCGCACCGAATTGCCGGGCCTCTATATTGCCGGGGAAGATGCTGGGGGAGCCCATGGCTCGAACCGTCTTGGTGGTAACGGTGTCGCCAATTCAACCGTCTATGGGGGTATAGCGGGTGATGTCATGGGCAAGGATGCCATGGCCGAAACTTCGTTACGTGATCCCGATGAAGATCTGATTGAAGCAGAGATCGCCCGGGCGCGACACCCGTTCTCGAAAAAGCCGGGCAACATCCATGACCTGCGCGACAGGCTAAAGGAAATCATGTGGAACGATGTAGGCATCATGCGGACCGCTGATCGTCTCGAGCAGGCGATTACGAATATCCGCGAATTGCAGACGGAACTCATGGAAACGGGTCTTGCTGACCATGACATGAACTTCAACCTCACCTGGCATGACTGGATGAATATGCGCAGCCTCGTTGAAATCAGCGAGGCCATCGCTATCGCAGCCCTTTCGCGGGAAAACTCGCGCGGTGCCCATTTTCGCGAAGACTTCCCCGAGCAAGGGGACCTCGACACCTCCTATTTCACCCTGGCCCGCCAAAAAGACGGCAAGCTGGATGTCGTACGCCAGAATGTCGCTTTCACCATCGTTAAACCCGGCGAGTCTCTGGTTGAAGACATGTCCCCGATTACCGCTGCCGCAAATATCCAAAATTAAGGAGCCGACCATGATTCCCATTGACGCCATCCAGTCAACGGCGGTGACCCTCATGAAAAAAGCCGCTATCGAAATTCCAGATGATTACCTGGAGGGATTAAAGGCCGCTGCCAGTGTGGAGGATGGGGATCTCTCGTCCTTTGTCCTGCAGGCGATGCTGGACAATTACGAAGCCGCCAAGGAAGACCGGCGCGCCATGTGTGGCGATACGGGATGCCCGCGCTGGTATGTGAAGATGGGCAATGAAGCGCAGATGGAAGGCGGCCCTTTCGCCCTGGAGACGGCCCTGCGTCGCGCCACCGCTGCCGCCACCAATGATATCCCGCTTCGGCCCAACCGGGTGCATCCATTGTGGCGGACGGACCACAACAATAACGTCGGCATTAACGCGCCCGAGATTGAATATGCTTTCGAGCCGCAAGGCGACTGGATCGACCTGACCACCGTGCATAAGGGCGGGTTGTTCGGCACCGATTACCGGATGCTTTTCCCCAGTGACGGCATTCAGGGCATCAAACGGTTCTTCCTCGATAGCCTTGTTGCCTTCGGCAAGCGTGGTCTGGCCTGCCAGCCAGCCATCATCGGTATCGGGCTTGGCGGCTCCAAGGACGCTTGCATGGTTCACGGCAAACGCGCCGCCTGCCTGCGTACCGTCGGCGACCGCAACCCGGACCCCAAAATCGCCGCACTGGAACTGGAACTGACCGAGCTTGGAAATTCCATCGGCATGGGGGCCATGGGGTTTGTCGGAAAGTCGATGGTCATCGATACACATATCGAGGTCGGCTATTGCCACACCGGTGGTATGCAGATGAGCGTCCATGCCTTCTGCTTGTCGTCAAGGCGCGCCTGCGCACGAATTCACCCCGACGGATCGGTGGAGTATCGCACCGACCCGCAATGGTTCACCCCCTATCAACGCCGGGAGACGGTCGAATGGCCAATAACGGAAAACTCAAGAGTAGCGCAAAACTCAAGAAAGTCAGCCTGAGCACAAACCCGGACGCGGAAGCGCTTCGCGCGCTTGAACTGGGCGATGTGGTCTATTTAAGCGGCGTCGTCTATACTGGTCGCGAAGGCGTCTATATGAAGGTGGTCGAGGACGGGGCCAAACCGCCCATGGACCTGCCCGCCGAAAGTGCCGCCAATTTTCATTGCTCCCCTGCCGCCGCACGCAGACCCGACGGCAGCTACGCCCTCAGCGCAGTTACGGCGACCGCTTCCTTCCGGTTTTCAAAATGGCTGGAAGACTGGTTCCGCATCTCCGGATGCAAACTCGTCATTGGCAAGGGCGGCATGAACCCGGACGACTACCGCCGTTACTTCGTGCCTAACGGTGCCGTTTACCTGACCACGGTCGGCTACGGCACAGGCGCGTTGCTCGGGCGTGGCGTGACACGGGTGCGCGATGTTCATTGGCTCGACGACCTGGGGATTGCCCAGGCCATGTGGGTGCTGGAAGTCGAGAATTTTGGCCCCTTCATCGTCGAAAGTGACATAGACGGCAACAGCCTGTTCGAACGCGAAAATAATCGCATCGCCAAAGGACTCGCGAAAGTTTACGAGGGCACCAAACCTGCCGTCCTAAAACGCTTTGGCGAAACCAACGACCGCAGCGACGAACTCATTTAATCCACCTAGTTTGATAGTTTAAAGCCGTGGTCGTCGACATTAAGCCAGGCTTTCACGGCGACGGCGGCAAGGGTGATGTCTTCAGCCCCGCCCATACCCATATCATCAAGTCCGCCTTTAACAACTGTGACCTTGACGCTGCCAAAAGGTAAAGCGCCGGCAACGGCTTTTTGATCGACCAGATCCGGCTCAGGCACCCCCACTGTCACCTCTATATACATCTCGGAAGGGTGTTTATAGCTGTGAAATATCGTGAGAGAACTGTGCCTGATGGCGTCGGAAATACCGCGCAGAGCCGCCTTTGTGTAGTCCTTGCCATGAACGTCGGCACCCATCCCGAGCTCGCAAATAAGCGGTTTCATGACGGGATATCCACATCATAGGATACGGTGACGATTGCGTTGGCGATAAGGGTTTTATGTCCCATCATCTCGACCTCCAAACCGCCTGATACCGCTTCGGCAAAGACCTTGCCGACGGGCGCTTCTGCTTTTACAACATCCAGGTCCACAGCTTCCGGCCTGGAAACGCCAACCCGAATATCAACGATCATTTCATCCAGGGGCAAGCCAAATGCAGCCCCCGCAACCAGAAAGTTCCGATGCAAGGCATCATGCACCGCGCGTGCAGCCGCCTTTGTATAGTCTTGACCTTTTAAATCGGTCCCCATTCCCATCTGCACAGCAAATTGTGTTTTTGGCATAATCGTTTTCCTTCAATTTACCTAATGTTCACGGCGTAAGCCCCATATCCCAAAAGCCGACTTCAAGCCGGGTTGCCGTATCAAAACGGGCTTGCAATGAAGGCCAGCGCGGGCTGGTGGTTGGGTCATCGCCCAATCTTCGCGCCACGGCACCGTCAATCAACGCCCCTGCATCTTTGCAGACGCTTTGATAGCTTTCGCTTGCATAGGTGCTGATCCATTCTCCATATGTATCTGAAGTTTTGGACTTCGCAAGAGCAAGGCCAATCTCCCCATATCCCATCACACAAGGCGCCAGCGCAGCGAGCAAATCAAGCAGGTCTCCAGAATGTCCAGCATCAAGCACATAGCGGGTATAGGCCAGGTTTTCTTGCCGCTCTTCTGTGGCAAAAAGGGTGGCTTCATCAATCCCGGCTTTGGCACAGATATCAATATGGAGGGCGATCTCCTCATTGATCAAGCCATTGACTGTTCCTGCGGCAAGCCGCATCTCTTCGACAGTATCAGCCTTTGTGACCGCGAGTGCCCAGGCACGGGAGAAATGAATGAGGAAGATGTAATCCTGCTGAAGGTAATGCAGGAATGCTTCTCTTGGCAGGGTCCCGTCGCCGAGGCCCTGTACAAAGTGATGCCCGATATAATCTGACCAATAAGGCGCATTATCGCGCCATTTCGCGAACGTACGACCGTAATTCATTCTTCCGGACTCGGGTCGATTGCAACAGTCATACGCCAATCATTAAAGACTGTTTAAAACGGCATCTGCCCCTGTGACAGTCACAGCGGTTGCATCGGGTTCTACCGCGAAACTGATAACTTCGCCATCGCGGACAACGGCGACATATCGCTGTGTCCGCATCCCCAGCCCCAGACCAATTAAATCAAGTAATTGTCCGGCTTCCCTGGTAAAAAGCTGGCTGCCATCTGCGACAAAATGAACGTTGGCAGGCGGATTTAGACTGTCGGCCCACGCTTTTACGGCGAAGAAATCGCTGGTGGCCAGGATAACGATTTCATCAATTCCCTTTTCCAGAAATTTTCCAGCCTGTTGGAGATAGCTCGGCACATGATCGTTTGAACAGGTCGGCGTAAAGGCCCCGGGCATTGCGACCAGCAGAACCGTTTTATTTGCCGAAAATTTAGCCAGATCGATTTGTTTTAAATCCCCTCCATCCAGTTGCTGGACGGGTGTTGACGGTATTTTTGTTCCAATTTTCATTATTTTTCCTTACTGGGTTTTTCTTTGACAGAGATAGATCAGAGTTGATTTTTGATCAGCTCGTTTACCCGTCCTGCATTTTCCATCATCACCATATGCCCGGCATTGCTGATCACTTCAACGGTTGCCCCTTGCAGGGCGTTTGCGTGATTTTGCGGGATAACAGCATCTTCTGCGCCCCAGATCACCGTGATCGGGACATTGGTTGCGGCCAAGCCTTCTGTAATATTTGCAGCCTGTTTGCCATCCAGGAACAGGTTCTCTTTCAGGGCTTCCAGAAATGCTTGCACGCCATCCAGACGTTTATATTTCAGAAGGTCATCCACCATAGAACGGCTGACAAGGCTTTCGTCCGCAAATAAATGTTTCAGCTTTGGTTTAAGCTCTTTTCTTGAAGCCGCAGAGACAAAGCCATCAATATAGTCCGAATTGATTTCCTCTCCCAGCCCGGCGGGGCAAATAAGCGACAGAGAAGCCACGCGGCCCGGATGATCAATTGCTGTTTTTCCTGAAATGAGGCCTCCCATGGAATGACCGACCAGATGCGCTTTATCAATAGAGAGATGATCCATGAGCAGAATCACCGCCTTTACCATTGTCCCAAGATCAGGGGTATCGACTGTTTTTACCGATCCACCATGACCAGGCAGGTCCAGAGCATAAACAGGGGCTTCTGCGCTGATCGCATCGATGTTAAAGAGCCAGTTATCACTGTCCCCGCCAAATCCGTGAATGAGAATCACAGGGGTCCCATCGCCTTCGCGGGCCATATAACGGATGCGCCCGATATCAAGATCAACGGTCAGATGGGTTGGAATTTCCTCTTCATCCTCTTCTGCCTCGGGCATTTCAAATGAATCCACATAGGCATCGACATCAGCATCCGAAACGTCTGCAGGGGCCAGAACACCAAGCAAAGCCTGAACAGGATAGACCTCCCCCGCTTTGCCGACGCAGCGTCGCAGGAGGCCACCATCGGCAGCCTCCACAACGTTTGCGATCTTGTCGGTTTCGACATCCATAATGTCATCGCCCGGCTTTATTTCTGTGCCTTCTTCTACATGCCATGCAGCCAGAATTCCCTCTTTCATCGAGAGCCCCCACTTTGGCATAAGAATAGGGACGATTTGATCGCTCATCTTGATTATGCTCCCACAGTTTTGCGAACGGCTTCGGCAATTCGATCAGGTGAAGGGATATAAAGGTCTTCCAGCGAAGGGGAGAACGGCACAGGCGTGTGCGGTGCCGTAACCATCGCAATGGGTGCCTTCAATGAATTAAATGCATCGCGTGCAACGCTCGCTGAAACATCTGTTGCAATAGAACAGCGCGGATTCGCCTCATCAACGCAAACCAGGCGACCTGTTTCTTCTACGCTTTCGATCACTGTGTCCATATCAATAGGAGACAAAGTCCGCAGATCAACGACTTCACAGTCAATCCCTTCCTTTTTCAAGGTATCGGCTGCCGCAAGCGAATTTGGCACCATCAGACCATAGGCAACGATGGTGACGTCACCGCCTTCACGTGCAATATTCGCTTCCCCAAAAGGAATGGCATAAGGTTCTTCCGGGACATCCGATTCAGAGGCATAGAGGTTTTTATGCTCCAGGAAAATCACCGGATCATTATCCCGGATTGACTGGATTAAAAGGCCTTTGGTGTCATAGGCATTAGACGGACACACCACTTTTACCCCCGGAATATGCGTGAAAATAGGGGTAAGCATCTGGCTGTGCTGTGCCGCTGCACGGAAACCGCCTCCACACATAGCGCGGATAACCACAGGGGTCTCTGCCTTGCCGCCAAACATATAGCGGAATTTCGCAGCCTGATTGTAAATCTGATCAAGACAAACGCCCATGAAGTCAATAAACATCAGTTCTGCAATAGGACGCAGCCCACAGGTTGCCGCCCCAATGGCGGCTCCAACATAGGCACTTTCGGAAAGAGGCGTATCAATCATCTGGTTCGGATGTTTGTGATACAGCCCTTTGGAGACGCCAAGGACACCCCCCCAGGCATCTTCCTCCCCGTTTGCGCCCGTTCCACCGACAATATCTTCACCCATCATGATAACGGTTTTATCGCGCGCCATTTCCTGATCAATCGCTTCGTTGATTGCGTCTTTCATGCTTAATGTACGGGCCATTTTTTGGTCCTCCTTTTATCTCTATTTTAGTCGTTATCTCTATGGTCAGTAGCTGACATAGACATCGGTTGTCAGTTCTTCAGGACCCGGTAAAGGGGCTGCCTTTGCTTCTTCAACCGCCTCGTCGATCAGGGCCAGAACTTCCTTGTCAATCGCATCCAGTTCGGCATTGCTCAGCACACCAGCTTCTGTCACCTTTGCCCGGAAAATCTTGAGACAATCGTTATTTGCCCGATTGTCCTCATTTTCACCCGGGGCGCGATAGGTTTGTGCATCCCCTTCAAAATGACCGAAAAACCGGATCATCTTGCATTCCAGCAAGGTGGGTCCAGCCCCTTCACGGGCGCGTTTAATGACTTCGCCTGCGGCTTCGTAAACAGCAAAGAAATCTGTTCCATCAACCGTAATACCCGGCATCCCGAAGCC
This sequence comes from Alphaproteobacteria bacterium, assembly GCA_965229605.1. Taxonomy (GTDB): domain Bacteria; phylum Pseudomonadota; class Alphaproteobacteria; order CBDDJK01; family CBDDJK01. Next base: position 1,178,995 of record OZ245892.1, read on the forward strand.
TGTAGCCCGATCCACATATGAATCAGACGCAACAGCGTAATCAACAGATGTTGATTCTGCATAACCGTTATTTTCAACGACAAAAATGGCCGGTAAATTCCAGATTGCAGCAAGATTCATACTCTCCAGAACGGTGCCCTGATTTGAGGCACCGTCTCCGAAAAAGGTGATGCCTACCCCGTCATGCCCCAGTTTTTGAGCCGCCAGCGCAGCACCGCATACCAACGGTGCCCCTGCACCCAGAATGCCGTTCGCACCCATCATGCCTTTTGACAGATCAGCAATATGCATGGACCCGCCCTTGCCCGCGCAAGACCCGGTGGTCTTTCCGTAAATTTCAGCCATCATGCCTTTGACATCAACGCCTTTGGCAATACAGTGACCGTGCCCGCGGTGGGTGGAAGCAATACGATCATGATCTTGTAAATGCATCATAATGCCAACACCGGCGGCTTCCTCGCCCGCATAAAGATGCACAAAACCCGGAATATCTCCGCGCCCAAAATCAACATGCAGTCTTTCTTCAAATTCGCGGATCGTCTTCATCCGGCGATAGGCATCAAGAAGCCCGTCTTTTTCTATTGGAAATGGGTTGCTCATCTGATCCTCCCTTTTTGTTGTTGAGCGACAAGTTATTATTGAACGACAAATTGTTACTGAGTCACAGGCAAATCATTCGCTTCTTTGGTGAAAAGCCCGTGCTTTGCAGCATAGGCCATACAATCAGCTACATTTATGGTGCGAAAGGCATCGGCTTGCAACCGAATACTCACGTCATCACTCTCGCTGAAGGTCAATTCGCGCTCGCCATCGAGCGCGAAGGAACCCGCAGATACACTGGGAAGATAGACAGCTTCAGGCTCAATCGTTTCAACCGCTCCAATGCCAACCTGCTCAATCAGGCCCGGCGCGATGGGCGCCATCAGACGCACCTTTGCAGACTCAAGCGGAAGAAGCCTTACCCGCCTACCGATGGGTGTCTGTCTGTCCAAAGGCGCCAGCAATCCTATGATTGAAGACATGCCAATGCCGTCTGGACGTCCAAATGTCACAAAGAGATCACGAAAGTTTTCTGTCTTCCAAATAGCACGCGCGCCAATAAAACGCTCTGCAACAACGGCGACATCGACCAAAGCAATTTCGCGTTGATCATTCACACGAACTTCCAGCCTTTTATTGTAAGAAAAAGCATGACCGCATGGCACCTGACCGGTGACCGCAAGACCAACGGCAAGACCGGTTATGGTCGGCTCTCGTAACTCAGGAAAAGCATTATTGGTTCCTGTCGATACACCTGCAACGGGGATATCTCCACACCGGGAGACAACGACTCGATTGGTGCCATCCCCTCCAAGGACAACAATGGCCCCAACGCCTTGATCATGCATTTGTCGGGCAGCTTCCGCACTGTCCTCAGACGTGCAGGTAACCTGCATATCCAGATATTTTACCTTGGGGAAACGCTTTTGACCGACCTTTGACTCACGATCAATGGTCCGCATAAGCTGGGTGCGAATCCCCCCATTCTCCGGCATAATGACAACCTCTTTAACACCGGTTGCCGAAAGTCCTGTTAGCATGCGTAAAACAATATTGGCCCGATCATTAATCGGCAAATTACCCGCATGGCTGACTATTCTTCTTATATCCCGCGCAGAAACCGGATTTGCAATAATGCCTACTTTGGTCACGAGATTTGCCTCCGTCTCCTTTAATCCCTACGGGCAAATGGCCCACCAAACCAAACTATCACACTATAAAAGCGCAATACCAATCAAGCCAGCTATTTATCGTGACCGGTTGCGCTTGTTTCTTTGATTATCTCATCATTCCATTGAACTGATAAATCAGCCTTCCAGGTCAAGCCATCTGGCTTAGCTGTGTTAACAAGGCGGCTGTGGATTCTGGCTATACCGTCAGGTCTTTGGATGGCAATCTTATGCTCCATGGAACAAGTGGCAATGTCCGGGTGATGGGGGTTTAGCGTATAGTTTGCCGTTGTTTCATAAGAAAATTCCAGATCAATGTTCGTGAATTTCATTGTCAGCTCTGGTTGATGCCACCCGCCAGAGATTACATTTTCATGCTCTTCAAATTTTGTGCGTTCCAACTCACCCTTTGTGATGATGTCGCAGGTTTTGATGTCAGGCAGATTCTCGGCCATTCTCAATGGTGAGTCCTGTTTTATCTCCTTACAGAGTTGTTTAGGGAGTGATAAAATCGCGTCCTTGGCATGGATGGTCAAACGAGAGGGCTCACGCCATGCAGGAAAAACCAATGGCCAATAAGAGGCACCGATAGCCAGTCGAAGGCGGTGGCCCTTTTGGAAACGGTAAGCCGTTGCCGGGAATTCAATGCGGTAACGGGTGGGCGTGTTAAGGTGCAGAGCGCGCGGGTGATCCAGGCTCTCGTCCAGTTCCAGTGCCAGCACTGTTCGCGTAACAAGGTTAGAGCAACCCTCTGGTGTCACTTCACAAAGCCGGCACGCAATTTGTGCTGGCACCTGATCAGTTTCAATTTCAGCGGATAAAGTCACATGCCCGACAAGCTCTATGTCTTCTTCAAGCGGTAAACTGTCAAAACATAATGAACGCGCATCATCAGGAGCTTGATCGAGAGGCAACCCGCCAACGCGTCCAAAATAGCCGGTATCGCCTGCACATTCGCCGTGACGAAGATCAAAAGGAACCGTATATTTTTCGCCTGTGGCGAAAGCTTGGAATGACAAGGAATGATCACCCAGATAAAGCTCCCTCGATTCTTCTATATAAGAAGGCTTATCTAATGAAATCCAGCGGCCCTGGCGCAGGCTTAAATGGTTTTGTGGAGGATCATATTCACGTTGCCAAAGCTGCAAATTTGGCCAATTTTGAACATTTGTCTGTTTGGATTTTAGCCAATAGTCCCACCACATAAGAGCTATTTTCTGAAAATTCATCGCCGGACCCGGTTCACCCCGGTCAGGGTAATGATGTCCCCAGGGGCCGACGATTCCTTTACAAATATCGGGGCGCGCACAGGCCAGACGCATAACGGAATTTGAATAGCGATCTGACCAGCCGCCTATTGCCAGGATGGGGCAAGTCAGACGATCAGCCTGAAAACGAATCGACCCGTGGCGCCAGTACCCTCCCCTTTGATTGTTTTTTACCCAATGTTCAAAAGGGAAAGCCGTTTGTGCAAGACGGGCTTGCCATATGTCCCACCATTCGTTGCCAAGTGTCGCGGAATCAGGCGGACAAGCCAAAATGGCAGGAAGGGTTGCCCCCCACTCCATACTGTCTGTGAGCAAACAGCCTCCCATCCAATGGATGTCATCTTCAAACCGGTCTATGGTTGCGCAGTTGGCGATGACAGCTTTCAGCGGTTCGGGGGCCGCAACAGAGGCTTGCAAGCTTGCCGTACCCCCCCATGAGGTTCCAAACATGCCAACATGCCCATTGCACCATGGCTGCCTGGCAATCCAGTCGATCACATGGCGAGCATCATCAAGCTCGTTTTGGTGATACATATCTGGCATAATACCTTCGCTATCTCCCGACCCCCGCATATCCACACGAATACAAACATAGCCATGGCGCGCAAAATAGAGGTGGTTTCGTTCATCCCTTGCGCGCACCATGTCCCGTTTGCGGTAGGGAATATATTCTAATATGGCAGGACAGGGCTTACCCTGAGAAATCCATAAACGGGCAGACAGGCGCACACCATCTGGCATTGTTATCCATTGGTGTTCGACCTCTGTAACGGGAAGACTCATTTAGCGATTTCCTTTCATTCGTCCATTAAGATAACGGCGTAATATATGTATATCACAATGAATTTTAGGCAAAACCTATCATGAAAAAAGAATTTTTTATAAAAATTCTTCTTGTTAAAAATTATTTGTTCTATATTCTTTCACAAGTTTTTGGAGAGGCAAACTTAAGAAAAGCCAAAAGTGCAATTAAACCAAAAGCGTAATTAATTTGGGAGGGGGCAATTAAGTTGGGAAAACAATCCATCTCTCTGGATCACACATCATCTGATCGCAAGCAAGATGAAGGCGAGTCTCCAAAAGGCTCTGCTTACAAGGGACAATCGCAAAAAGGCGATAATATATTGGCTATGACCCGAAGCTTTTTGCTCCTCGGCTCCGAGGTCAGGCAGGTGCGCAAAGCCCGAAGAATGCGGCTCAAGGAGCTTGCAAAAGCAGCCGATATTTCCATTAGCCACCTTAGTGCTATTGAGCGTGGCACGGTTAACCCTTCCCTGGATGCTGTCTATCGCATTAGCGAGGCCCTTAATATCTCGTCAGACTGGTTTTTTGCCCGATGTTCCGGCCGGGGGCCAATGGAACAGGCCTATATTGTCCGCCGCCAAAACCGGCGGAACATCAATAAATTATACGGCGAAAGTGCTGAAACGCTTGGGCTGACAGATCAGCTGCTGTCAAGTTCCATAAGCGGCACACTATGTATGGGAATCGCAACTTATGAGCCAAATTCCTATCGCGCGGCACACCCGATGTATCAACATGATGGCGAACAGCATGGCTATGTTGTTGAGGGTGAATTGATTATGCAAATTGGCGATGAGGAAATTGTTCTCAGGCAAGGGGATAGCTACAGTTTCCCCACCAACATCCCGCATAATGCGCGCAATGATACGGATCGCCCCAGCAGGCTTTTATGGGCTGTTTCTCCGATTGTTGTGCCAAAAGACGTTGTGCTGGAACAGTCCAGAAACAAGCAAAAAGGCTAGGGTCAGGACCCATAAGATAACAGATTTCCACCTAACCAAGCTCAATTAAAACCAAACTCAACAAAAAAGGGAGAGAGACATGACAAACTTTATCAATAGCTTATCACGGCGCTCATTTTTAGCTGCCGCTGGCGCGTTTGGGGCTGCTTCTATGGCATTGCCGCGCACAGCACTGAGTAGCGATGGCAAGGTGCTGACAATCCGGTCCTATTCAGATTTACAGATTCTTGATCCGGCTTATCGTGTTTCATTGCCAGAAGATGATATTATCCGCTCAATCTTTGCTCCAATGGTTATCCCGCAAGCGGGTGATGTCTGGGCGTGGAAGCCTGTTGCTGTCGATTCAATCGAACAGCTTGATGACGTCACGGTTTCTTTCAAGCTGAAAGATAATATTGGCTTTAGCGATGGCTATGGTCAGATGACCGCTGAAGATGTGAAGTTTTCTATCGAGCGGATAGCTGATCCTGCCAACGAAAGCCCTTATGCAGGCGATTGGGGCGCGTTGAAAGAGGTTGAGGTCAAAGATAAACTCTCTGGCCTTATTCATTTAAAGAACAAGTTTGTGCCTCTGTGGACGACAACTTTGCCGACACCTGCTTCATGTATTGTGTCTAAAAAAGCCTTGGAAGAGCTGGGGGACAAAATTACCACCAAGCCCGTTGCGCAATCAGGCCAGTATCTTCTGGCGGACTGGCAGGCAAAACAGAAAACTGTCTTGAAGCGTAACCCCGATTGGGCCCATGAGCCAGGTGGATTTGAAGAAATTCATATTATCCCCATTGAAGACCCTGCCACTGCGGAACGTGGTTTTGAAGCAGGAGATCTGGACTATACATGGACTTCGGTCAGTTCATTGCCGCGTTTGAAGGAAAACCCGCCAGCCAATTCTGTTGTGCTTGAAAAACCATCTCTTGCCTATGTCTGGCTGGGCATGAACCAGGATAACGAGGTCATGAAAGATGTGCGTATCCGCCGGGCCATTCAGCACGCCATTGACCGTCCTTCGGTTGTGGATGCGGCCTATTATGGGGCTGCAAGCGTTGGCAATGGTATTATTGCCCCGGGACTGCCCGGTTCGCGCGATAGTGTGACCTATGATTATGATCCCGACAAAGCCCGTGCCTTGTTGGACGAAGCAGGCGCGGGTAATTTATCTGTGACGCTGGATATTCTTAATCAGTCGGAAAGATTGACGGCGGCACAGGTCATTCAGGCAAATCTGGCCGATGTTGGTATCACCTGCGAGATCAAACAAAATGATTCAGGGACCTTCTGGACATTGGGATCAAAAGATGGCGATTATTTCATGGATATACAGCTTGTGCTCAGTCGCTTTTCCATGCAGCCTGACCCAAGCTGGGCCACTGTCTGGTTCACACCTGAACAGGTGGGCGTATGGAATTGGGAACGCTTTAACAATGCTGAATATAAAGCCTTGCATGACGAAGGTCTGAAAGAATCAGATACCGCCAAACGTGACGAAATCTATAAGAAAATGCAAGGACTTATGGATGAAAGCGGCTGTTATGTTTTCTTGACCCATGAAGTGGTTGGCGCCATCCATCGTGATAGCATAAAACCGGGCTTAAAGCCGAACGGGGAATCTTTGTTGTCTGAATTTAAAATGGCTTAATGAAAAAGACGCCCTGTTTAGGGTCAGGACCCATAAAATTGATCCATTCTGTTGGTCAAGAAAGGTAAAGATACTATGAAAACAAGCGAAAGCATAGTATTGGCTACGGTGAGCTTGTTTGAAGCCGTAGATTTGCCTTTATTGACCAACCTTGTAAAGGCGCGGCAAATTTTTGCATCTGAACTTTCAAACCGCTTGCAATTAGCGATGGCTAGTCGCTGCGCGTTTTTCAAGCCCATCTATCAAAAATTTGACACGCGCAGAATGAATGAATGAATGAATCTTATGGGTCCTGACCCTGAGCAGGGCGTCTATTCGTTATGTTGAATTACGCCATCAAACGCCTGGGGCTTGCCGTCATCGTCGTGTCGGTGGCGATGTTGATCCTGTTTTGCATGATCTATCTGATCCCGGGTGATCCGGCGGCGGTTGCTCTGGGGCCGCGTGCGACCGAGGCCATGCGCGAAGCCTTGCGCGTAAAAATGGGTCTCGATCAACCTGTCTGGCAGCAAGTCGGCAATTTCCTGCTTAATGCCTGGACCGGAGATCTGGGCCGCGAAGTTCTGTCAGACCGGCCTGTATTGACGGTCGTTATGGAACAACTTCCCTATACTTTGCTTCTGATTGCGGGGGGTATTAGCTGGTCGGTAGCGCTGGGCATTCCCCTGGGTGTCTGGGCTGCCGCCAAGCGTGGCAGCCTAAGTGACAAGATTGTCGGCCTGCTTTCAGTCGGTGTCATTGCGGTTCCCTCATTCGTGGTGGCGATCTATGCCTTGCTGATTTTTGCCGTCACCTTGCGCTGGCTTCCCGCCATCGGGGCTGGAGAACCCGGCAATATCGGTGATCAATTACTGCATCTCATTCTTCCCTCGCTTGCTGTGGGGCTTGGCTGGGTCGGCTATATTGCCCGGATGGTGCGCGCTTCTATGCTGGAAGTCCTGGAAGCTCAGCATATTCGCACAGCCCGCGCCTTTGGCCTGCCAGAACGCATGATCACCTATCGTTATGCTTTGACCATTGCCATTTTGCCCACCGTTACGCTGTTAGGCGTAGGCATCGGTCAGATGCTCTCTTCTGCTGTTTTTGCAGAAATTGTCTTTGCTCGCCCCGGTGTTGGAAAGCTTGTGTATGACGCTATTCTCACACGCAATTATCCCCTGGTCACAGGGGCGGTGCTGGTGACAACTGTTTTATTCGTGCTGCTTAACCTTGTTGCCGATTTAATTATAGGAGCATTAGACCCTCGTGTGCGCAGCCGTTTCTAATTTCAAATCCAGCCGCTTGCTTGCGCTGAAGCGCATTATGAAAGAACCGCTCGGTATGCTGGGCATTGTCCTGATTATTCTGATGACCGGGGGTGCAATTTTTGCTGATCTGCTTAGCGTCTATGAACCCAGTAAAATCTCACCACGCGACAGATTCCTGCCGCCTGACTGGGAACATTTGCTTGGCACCGATCATCTGGGACGAGACCTGTTCTCACGGGTTTTGCATGGAAGTCGCATAGCCCTGTCCGTTGCCTTATTCGCCACCTTTGTATCATTGGTCATCGGCGTTGTGCTTGGCCTGATAGCAGGCTACGGCCCACGCTGGCTTGATAATGTGATGCTGCTCTTGTTTGATTCTGTCAAAAGCTTTCCCACCGTCATGCTGGCCCTGGCCCTTGTGACCTTGCTGGGCCCGTCTTTAACCGCCGTCATTATTGTTATCATTCTGGTCAATGCGCCCGGCTATGCCCGTATTATTCGCACCCAGACCCTGGCCTTGAAAGAATCCGAATTCGTCACAGCCGGGCTCAGCATGGGGGCAAGCTCAGCACGAATCCTGCGGGTTCATATCATGCCAAATGTTATTGGCCCGCTTCTGATATTGGCCTCGATGGATATCCCTGTGGTGATTGCTGTCGAAGCCGGGATGAGTTTCCTGGGCCTTGGTGTGCGTCCTCCCACACCCAGCTGGGGGGCTATTTTGAATGACGGGTTTGTTGCCATTCGTGACACGCCCTGGATTGCTATTGCTGGCGGGTTGCCGATCATACTCACAACACTTGGCTTTACCTTTTTAGGCGAAACCTTGCGCGATGTGTTTGATCCCCGATTAAAAGCAAAAGGCTAAAAGGACGGGCATGAGTATATTAACCATCAGTGACTTGAATGTTAGCTTCGCCACCGATCATGGCGATCTTCATGCCTTGCGTGATGTCAGTTTTGAAATTCCAGACCGACGAATCGTAGGAATCGTCGGTGAATCGGGGTGTGGCAAATCGACTTTGATTAACGCGATCCTTGGATTGCTTGCTGATAACGGGCGTATTGATCATGGTTCTATCCTGTTTCAAGGACAAGATTTGACGTCATTGGATGATGCCAAAATGCAAGAATTGCGAGGCCCGCATATTTCCACCGTGTTTCAGGACCCGATGGGGGCGCTCAATCCTGTTATCAGCGTGGGTCAGCAGATGCGGAATATCCAGTTCCGGCTGGATATTAGCAAAAAAGAGAAAGATAACAGATCTATCGCGATGTTACAGCGACTTCGTATTCCCGATGCAGAACAAGCCCTTGCAAGATATCCCTATCAGTTTTCTGGCGGGATGAAACAGCGCATTGCCATTGCGATGGCGATGATGATGAAGCCTTCCTTATTGATCGCTGATGAACCCACCACCGCACTGGATGCGACGTTAGAGGTGACAACCATTGACTTGCTCAAAGAGTTGCAAGAGGAAATAGGCTGTTCGGTTTTATTTATCTCTCATCATTTAGGCGTTATTGCCGAGCTATGTGACGAGGTTGTGGTCATGTATGCAGGGGAAGTTGTCGAACGAGGGTCGATGCGGCAGATATTCAACAGTCCCTGCCATCCTTATACCGCCCGGTTGCTTGAATGTGATCCGGCACGCCAGCCCGCGCGATCACAAATTCTGCCGACTATTCCCGGGGACATTCCCGATCTCAGGCACCGCCCGGCGGGGTGTATTTTTGCCAACCGGTGTGATCAGCGGGTCAAGGCTTGCGCAGAAGCATTGAGCGAGCGTCCGATAAAAGAACAGCACTTCACCCGCTGTAGTCAGGTATATAGACAAGCGAGGTCCGCCTGATGCCTGAAATTGACGCTCCCATCCTTGAGGTCAGTAATTTGGAAGTGCGCTTCCCGGTTGGCTCATTCATGAAGCGCAGCCATTTATTGGGAGTCGCCGGGGTTAGTTTTACATTAAGTCCGGGCAAAACCATGGCGATTGTGGGTGAAAGCGGATCAGGCAAAACCACGTTGGCCCGCGCGATTAATGGTCTGCAGGCCATTTCTGCAGGCAGTGTGACCGTAGATGGCCAGCGGATTGACAGGCTGAGCGGGCGCGAAATGAAACCCTTGCGCCGAACCATGTCAATGATGTTTCAAGACCCGGTCGGGTCCCTTTCTCCGCGTATGAAAGTGGGCGATTTGGTCAGCGAACCCTTTCATATTCATCAAGTTTCCTTCAACAAGGAAGAAGAGACTGAACGGCTATTATCTCTTGTCGGGTTGAATATGGATTTTGCCAGTCGTTTCCCCCATCAATTATCGGGTGGTCAGGCGCGCCGGGTTGGTGTCGCGCGCGCCCTTGCCCTTAATCCGAAGTTGATTATTGCCGATGAGCCAACAGCAGGCCTGGATGTGTCGGTTCAAGGCGAAGTTTTGAATTTACTGAATGATTTGCGCGAGCGGCTGGGGCTGGCCATGATGATTATCACCCATAACTTGCATGTGGTTCATCATGTCGCTGATGAAATGGCCGTGATGTATCTTGGCCGTTTTGTTGAAACCGGATCGACCGAGCAAGTGTTTTCAGCCCCAACCCACCCTTACACGGCGGCCTTGTTATCAGCTAATCTGGAGCCCGACCCTGAAAAGGCAAAAAATCGGATCACCCTGCCTGCGGAAGTGCCATCCCTGCTTTCCCGCCCGGCAGGGTGCGAATTTCACACAAGATGCCCATGGGTCAAAGACAAATGTCACCAGATCGTTCCCGATATAAGCGAAACCGATAATCGTCGCTTTGCCTGTCACTTTCCCCTAAAAGCGGGAGAAAAACCACCAGCCAAACAGGAGGCTTTATGACTGAGGTAATTGAAACTGTCTGGATTCCGATGCCAGATGGAACGAAACTGGCCGCCCGGCTGTGGCTGCCTGATGGAGCACGTCAAAAGCCTGTTCCCTGCATTCTTGAATATATCCCCTACCGTCGGCGTGACCGCACGCGCATGCGCGATGAAGCGGCTCACCCGTTTTTTGCTGAAGCAGGCTACGCCGCGATCCGGGTTGATCAGCGCGGCTCAGGAGACAGCGAAGGCGTGATGCTGGATGAATATGCGGATATCGAAACCCGGGACGGGGTCGATACCATAGAATGGATTGCTGAACAGGACTGGTGCGATGGCAATGTCGGTATGTTTGGCAAAAGCTGGGGAGCTTATAATTCATTCCAGGTCGCTGCCAAACGCCCGCCAGCCCTAAAAGCCATTGCGCCTGTGATGGGAACCGATGACCGTTGGCTTGAAGATATTCATTTTTATGGAGGCGTCCTTGCCAGCGATAATTTCTGGTGGGGTTCTGTAATGCAGCTCTATAATGCGATGCCGCCGGACCCTGAAATAGTCGGGGATGATAACTGGCGGGACATGTGGAAAAAACGGCTGGACGCTATGACCTATTGGCCCGCCCAATGGCTGGAACATCAAACCCGCGATCATATGTGGCGGCGGGGGTCGATTTCAGAAAATTATGACGACATCAATATTCCCGTCTATTTTTTTGGCGGTTGGGCTGATTTGTTTCGTGACACACCATTCCGGATTGCCGAAAAATTAAAAGCACCGCTGAAAATGATGATGGGGCCCTGGGCCCATCTGTATCCCCATGAAGCCCTGCCCGGACCGACAATAGATTGGCTGGATGAAATGATCCGCTTTTGGGATCATACACTAAAGGGCATTGATCAGGGGTTGATGGATGAACCACAGCTTCGTTTCTATTTGCAAGATTCAACCCCGCCCGCAGGGTCACATGAAACCCGCTCTGGCAGGTGGGTGGAGGAAAAAGCCTGGCCCTCGCCCAATATATCTAACCAGACATTCTGGCTAAATGACGGGACTCTGGAGGAGGCACCCAAAGAAGGGGCAGCGATGTCGATCTGTTCCCCACAAAGCTTTGGATCAACTGGCGGGGATATGTGTTCCTTTGCCATTCCCGGGGACATGCCGGTTGATTGCCGCATAGATGCGGCGGGGGCGCTATGTTTCCGGATGGATGCGCAAGACCAGGCGCTGGATATTCTTGGACAACCGATTGTGAATTTGAAAATAGCCGCTGACCAGGCTCAGGCCTTTGTGGCCGTCTTGCTGGTTGATGAAGCCCCCGATGGCGCACAAACCCTGATCAGCCGAGGCTATGCCAATTTCATGCACCGCCATTCGGATATGTCCCCTGCCCCGGTCATACCGGGCGAAGTGATGGATGTGGCGGTGCCGCTTCATGGGATCGGCTATCATTTAGCCAAAGGCCATCGCTTGATGGTTCAAATTGCCTCGGCCTATTGGCCTGTGCTTTGGCCAGCCCCCAAGCCGGTCACCTTGACCATGAATGCCGGGCAGTCGCATCTGATACTTCCACTGCGCGGTGCCGTTGATGACAACCCGCGCCCCCTTGCCAAACCCAAGCCCCGCACAAAAAAGCGTCCAATCACCAATATCCGCGAAGGGTCGATGGACCGTTCGATCTCGATAGACCTGACCACAGGGGAATGGGTGTCGCGCTTTTTCCTTGATGGCGGGCTTTTTGGGCCTGTCGGACGGGTTCGCCTGGATGATATTGGCACAGAATTGGTTGATATTTCTGATCGCGTTTATCGCATCAAGCCAGATGACCCGCTTTCCTGTCGCGCGACGATGGAGCAAGAGAGCTTTTTTGAACGAGGCGCCTGGAAAGCACGGATCAAGACCTATGCTGAAATGACGGCGACGGAAACAGATTTTATCTTAACAGCCTCCGTCACCTGCTGGGATGGTGAGGAACAATTCCACCATGTAGATTGGAACCATAAAATCCCGCGAAACGGCATGTAAGTCATGGATGATATTCATATTAAAACTGATTTTCCGCGCAAAATTCGCGAGATTGAGAATCTCTGGATACCTATGCCAGACGGTAAAAAGCTGGCGGCACGCCTCTGGTTGCCAGAAGATGCCGAGGATGATCCCGTCCCCGCCATCCTTGAATATCTCCCCTATCGCAAGCGCGATGGAACGGTTGAACGGGACGCGCTCACCCATCCCTATTTTGCCGGGCATGGCTATGCCGGTATCCGTGTTGATATGCGCGGCACCGGGGACAGCGAAGGCGTCTGTCTGGGTGAATATCTGCTGCAAGAGCAAGATGACGCCATGGCGATTATCGAATGGATTGCAGCGCAAAGCTGGTGTTCGGGCAAGGTCGGGATGATTGGCATCAGTTGGGGGGGATTTAACGGCCTGCAAATTGCTGCCCGCCGCCCCGAAGCCCTTGGGGCCGTCATTTCGCTCTGTTCTACCGATGATCGCTATGCCGATGATATTCACACGATGGGTGGCTGTATTCTGACGGATAAATTGAATTGGGGCGCAACGGCTTTTTCAATCGCCAATACCCCGCCTGATCCGGCCATTGTCGGCGAAGATCGCTGGCTGGATATGTGGAAAGAACGCTTGGAAAATAACGGCTTATGGATGCTTGACTGGTTCCGTCATCAACGCCGCGACGCCTTTTATGAACATGGCTCTGTCTGTGAAAATTATGACGATATTGACATACCCGTCTATATGGTCGGTGGCTGGGCTGATGGCTATACAAATGCGATTTTTCGTACCTTGGAGCATCTACCCGGCCCCAGGAAAGGTCTGATTGGACCCTGGGCCCATAAATACCCCCATTTTGCCAGGCCAGGCCCGCATATCGGTTTTTTACAGGAATGTCTACGTTGGTGGGATCAACATCTCAAAGACCTTGATACCGGCATTATGGATGAACCACAGCTTACAGTATGGATGCAAGAACCGACCATTCCTGCCCCCTTTCATGAAACCCGCCCGGGCTTTTGGGTGAGCGAGCCATCCTGGCAGGGGGTCGGCATTTCATGTCAATCACTCTATCCCGGCGGGACGGAATTGCCCCCCACACCAAGTCAGGAAACCCTGAGCATCCAGTCACCGCAAAATGCGGGCGTAGCCTCTGGCGCCTGGTGTAGTTATGGTGTGGCTGCCGATGGGCCGCTTGACCAAAATGGTGAAAGCGGGTTGATGACATCATTTGAAACGCCTCCGCTTCAAGAGGATTTGCTGTTATTGGGTTTTCCCATCTTCCACGCTGATGTCACAAGTGATGTTCCCCAGGCAAATATTGCCGTTACGCTTTCAGCCGTTAATGACGATGGCAGTGCAACGCTTGTTTCCTATGGCGTGTTAAATTTGACTCATCGTAACAGCCATTCCCATCCCGAACGGCTGCCCATCGGCAAAGCGGTTAAAGCGCGTGTTCAACTGAACGCTTGCGGGCAAAAAATAGCCAGGGGTCAAAAATTACGCCTGTCATTGGCAACAGCTTATTGGCCGGTTATCTGGCCTTCTCAAAGTCAGGCTAGCCTGGCTTTGGAAAATGCCCGGATTGATTTACCCCTCCGATCAAATGATGATGTGGATGATTCCTTTCACCCGTTCTTGCCTGCGGAAAGTGCGCCCCCTCTAAAAACAGACGTAATCAGCGAAGGAGATTATCAGCGCAGGCGACTGATCGACCATATTACCGGTATCGAGACATTTGAGCGACGATCTGACACTGGCGAGGAAACTCACCTTCACACCGATATCAGTGTGCATTACACCAATCATGAGATGTTTCGGATTGATCCCAAAGACCCTAATTCTGCGGTTGGCATACAAGAGTGGAGCAAATCCTACCGCCGTGGCGATTGGAAGGCCCGAATACAAACGCAAGTTTCAGTGGAGGCGCTGGCAGATGTCTGGCGCATTAAAGCCAGGTTGGTTGCCACTTATCGAGATGATGTGGTGAGCGAAAGAGACTGGCAAGAAGATATTCCCAGAGACCTGGTTTAAGGGAAATGAGCCATCGACGAATCGCGATTGCTGGATTTCAGCATGAGACGAATACATTCGCCCCCTCATATGCGGGGATAGCCGAATTTCGCAAAGCTGACAGCTGGCCCAGACTACTTCGCGGGCAGGAGGTGGTTGACGGCACACGCGGTATGAATTTGCCTGTAGCGGGGGCTGTTTTGGCAGCGGAACAAACTGGTGATATTGAGCTTGTTCCCCTGCTTTGGTGTGCAGCAGAGCCAAGCGGCCCCGTCACAGATGAGGCATTTGACTGGGTTACAGGCATGATCCTGGCGGGGCTTTCCCAAGCAGAGTCTATGGCAGCACTCGATGCCATTTATCTTGATTTACATGGCGCCATGGTCACGGACAGCCATAATGATGGCGAGGCCGAATTGCTGCGCCGTATCCGCCAGAATTTTGGACCAGAACTGCCTATTGGTATCAGCCTTGATTTACACGCAAATATCTCGCCCCGATTTGTCGAATATGCCGATGTCATTACCATTTATCGCACCTATCCTCACCTTGATATGGCCAAAACCGGTCACCGTTGCATGACCAAATTGTTGCAAAATCTGGATGGGTGCCAGCGTCATGTTGCCTTTCGACAGGGACCTTTTCTTGTTCCCCTGCATGCCCAGAATACCGGCGCTGAACCTTGCCAGACACTTTATAAATTACTGGATACATTACCTTCAGGCCCCGAAGAATATGGTGAACTCGCGATGGGGTTTACAGCTGCAGATATCCCTGATTGCGGCCCATCCCTTGTCACTTATGCGAATTCTGCCAGACGTGCCGAGCAACTTGCCGATCAGATATTCAATCATATCTGTTCAAGTGAAGCTATTTTTAACACCAGATTATTAAGTGCTACTGAAGCGGTTACCCAAGCCCTGTCAATCCAGGGCACCGGCCCGGTTGTGCTGGCAGATGTCCAAGACAATGCAGGTGCTGGTGGCAGCACCGATACGACCGGATTGCTTCGTGCCTTGATCGCGTGTGAAGCAACCAGTGCCCTGCTTGGCGTCATGGCGGATGCTGACATCGCCCGCAAAGCCCATAAGGCGGGATGTGATTCTGTGATAACAGGCACCCTTGGCGGGAAGTCTGGCGTGAAAGGAGATGCTTCCTTTGAAGGGAAATTCAAAGTGCGGGCCCTTAGTGAGGGCATTATTCCCTATAGCGGTGATATGTATGGCGGCAGTATTTGCGAGATGGGGGCAAGCTGTTTGCTCTCTGTTGAAGATATCACAGGTGAAGTTTTTATTGTTGTGAGTTCAGAACGAACCCAATGTCTTGATCGGTCACTTTTCACGCATTTTGGACTTGAGCCCAATGATTTCCAAATTGTCTGTGTGAAAAGCACTGTTCATTTTCGCGCAGATTTTGAACCGGGCAGTCGTGCTGTTTTGAATGTAGCCTCCCCGGGCTGGTTTCCATGTGAACTTGAAAATATACCTTATCACAACTTACGCCCTGGAATCAGACTGGGCCCCCTTGGGGTAACCCGTTAAACATAAATGGCGCAACCTGTTAGAGGCTGGGAAAGATAGAGTCCGAGAGCGCGCATTTGCTGCGGCTTTAATTCCCAAAATTTAATGTCTAGAATCTAATCCCAGCACGCGAGGTCTTTAGATACCGCTTCGGCGGCTAAGGCCAGCAGTTGTTTTCCATGTTCGGGACGTGCCAGTGCCGAGTGAGACCCAACCCGCCCATCGGGAAAACCTATCTCGCTGCCAGTGATTTTTTCCTTTGAGCGGTGGGGCAGGACAGGGGGCGAACACATTTTTCAATGTCACTTTCAGGCTTGCTTCAATTTCACTTTCAGAATTGCGTTATTTCCTGCAGGCAATTTACAATTTAACCTTCAAATGCTGTTTCCATTATCCCCGTAATTCATTCCATTACCCCCGTAATTCAATGGGAAGCAAGGCAGAGGGAATATTCTGATAGCTAACCGGACGTAACCATCTGTTAATTGCCAATGTACCGACCGAGGTTGCGCGCACATCCGTTGAAGCCGGATAAGGCCCGCCATGCATCATTGAAGAACATACCTCTACGCCAGTCGGGAATCCATTCGCCAGTATGCGTCCCGATTTTTCTTCAAGAACAGGCATCAACCGACCAGCTAATTCAGTATCATCTTCCGTCATATGTAAAGTCGTTGTCAGCTGGCCTTCCAGCTGTTCAGCAAGATCAATCATTTCATCAATGCTGTCACATTGCACAACAATACCCACTGCGCCGAACACTTCATGTTGTAATTCACGATCCTGCATCCAGTCTTTTGCTGTGACAGAAAATAATGCCGGTAAAGCCGCACCTTCGCTGCATGAAGTGTCGGATTTAAAAACAGTCTCCATCTTTTCTGAAAAAGCGGAAATCCCTTTATGATATGCGTCAAGAACAGGTGCTGTCAGCATTTTTTGTTCTGCGGTGATTTCCAACGCGCTTTTGGTTGCATGCACGAATGTTTCAACATCTTCCTTTTCAGCATCTTCCCCGGCCAAAACAACAGCAACCCCCGGGTTGGTGCAAAACTGGCCTGCGCCAAGGGTCAGGGAGGAAGCCCATCCTGCACCAATATCTGCGGCTTGAGCGGCTAAAGCAGCAGGCAGGCAAAACACAGGATTAATTGAACCAAGCTCCCCAAAAAATGGAATCGGTGACGGGCGTGACTGACAAAGATCAAAAAGTGCACGCCCACCGCGAAGTGATCCTGTAAATCCGACTGCAGCAATTTCCGGGTGTTGCACCAACGCCGTTCCGACATCATGTCCTGAACCCTGCACCATCTGGAAAGCCGCTTTTGGCATGTTACATATCTCAATCGCGCGCGCAATTGCCTGAGCCACTAATTCAGCGGTTCCCGGGTGGGCTCCATGCCCCTTCACAACAACAGGGCAACCGGCAGCCAATGCTGACGCTGTATCTCCGCCAGCTGTCGAAAATGCCAGTGGAAAATTTGAAGCTCCAAACACAGCAACCGGCCCGATGGGTTTATGTGTCAAACGTATGTCCGGGCGTGGTATTGGCTGACGTTCTGGCAAAGCTTTATCTTTACGCAGATCAAGATAATCATCCGATTCAATCAATTCTGCGAACATCTCAAGCTGTCCGGTCGTTCTTCCACGCTCGCCATTCAGTCTGGCTTCAGGCAAACCTGTTTCCGCCATCGCCGTTTTTGTGATTTTTTCTCCCAACACATCAATCTGTTCAGCAATGGTTCTGAGAAAACGGGCGCGATCAACTCTTGCAACAGAACTATAGGCCCGGAAGTCACGGCGCGCTGCAACACAGGCTTCGTCAATTTGACTGACCATTGCCTGAGCAAATTCCTGACCATTCAAGTCCATAGGGTCAGGACCCATAAGATTCATCCATTCTGCGCGTGTCAAATTTTTGATAGATGGGCTTGAAAAGCGCGCAGCAACTAGCCATCGCTAATTGCAAGCGGTTTGAAAGCTCAGATACAAAAATTTGCCGCGCCTTTACAAGGTTGGTCAATAAAGGCAAATCTACGGCTTCAAACAAGCTCACCGTAGCTAAAACTATGCTTTCGCTTGTTTTCATTGTATCTTTACCTTTCTTGACCAACAGAATGGATGAATTTTATGAGTCCTGACCCTAGAAACTTCCACCAGATCGGAACCAACCCAATTACCATCAATCAGATTCTTTCCAGATATCATATTATTTCCCCCATTTGAGGACCAGCGGGTCCAGCGGTTTTAGCAAATTGATCAAACGCGCGCGTATTTCAGGATGTAGAGGTTCAATCGGGTGACGGCAGGCTTCTGATTTAATAACACCTCCTTCTACCATCGCGGCCTTGCAAGATTGCCAGCCACACTGCCTGTTTTCATGATTGATTGCCATGGCAACCCGCCCATATGCCGCTGTCGCTTCTTCAACCCGGCCCGCATGAAAATGTGTAATAACCGGCTTGATTTGATCAACAATCAAACCCGATGTCATCGACCCGGTACATCCGGCATCCAGGTCAGCCAGCAAGGTAATGGCCTCTTCTCCATCAAACGGGGCTTCAATGAAATCGCCTCCCTCGGCAATCAATGAGCGAATCTTGTTGGCTGCTCTTGGACATTCAATCTTGAACAATTTCACCATGTCAATTTCACGCGCCATTTTTACCAGTAACGGCACAGGCAACTCAACGCCTGACAACGGGGCATCTTGAACCATAATCGGGATTCCAACATCGCCAACTTTTTGAAATTGTTCAAAAGTTTGAGTGGCATTGCCTTTCAATAAAGCACCATGATACGGTGCCATCATCATAACAACATCAGCGCCAAGTGCTTTGGCGAACTTCGCCCGCTCGACAGCAATCTGTGTCGCAAAATGGCTGATGGTTACAATAACCGGAACCCGTCGCGCGATATGTTCAAGGGACAATCTGGTGAGGATTTCGCGTTCCTGATCAGATAATAAAAACTGTTCAGAAAAATTTGCAAGAATGCAAATCCCGTCTGCGCCTTGATCAATTATACAATCCAGAACACGCTTCATACCCTCAAGGTCAAGCGATCCGTCCTCAAAAAAAGGCGTGGGCGCGACCGGCCATATTCCTGAATAGGCCACAGCTATTCCTCAATCTCAAAATTGGAAAGATGGTCACTGGAAATCTCGATACCCAGGCCGGGCACCTTGTCATCAAGATCAATGAAACCATCGACTGCATCCGGATCACCTTTGAAGATGTAATAGAACAACTCGTTACCAACCTCGACATCGAAAACCGGGAAATATTCAGCAATCATGCAATTCGCGTTGGCCATGGTCAGATGATAGTTATGCATCTGTCCTGCATGCGGGATAACAGGCAATTGGAATGCTTCAGCAATTGCATTTATTTTTTGTGCCGCAGTAATCCCGCCAACTCGATTGGTATCATACTGAAGCACACTCACGGCTTTCTTTTCAATCAGGTCCTTGCAACCGATAACGGAAAATTCGTGCTCACCGCCAGAGATAGGAATGATGTTCATTGCATTAAGCTGCCGATACCCTTCAACATCATCCGCGATGACCGGCTCCTCCAGCCAACGGGGCTCAAACTTTGCGAGCTTCGGCAACATGCGTCTGGTATAATCAACGTTCCAGCCCATATAGCATTCAAGCATCAAGTCGGCATCATAACCTATGACCTCTCTTACAGCTTCCACGCGCTTTATATTTTCCCGCATGCCTTGCGACCCATGTCGTGGGCCCCAGCCAAACCGCATTTTGTAGGCTGAATATCCATTCCTTTTGGCTTCTTCGGCTTCCCGTTGCATGGATTCAACCGGCCCCGAATAAAGCTTGGAATAATAGACTGGAATTTTTTCCTTGGTCCGCCCCCCAAGCAATTTAAAGACCGGCTTATTGAGCAGCTTACCCATCAAGTCCCATATCGCCAAATCAATCGCGGAAATTGCGATCATGCCAATCCCCTTGCGGCCCCATGCGTGAGAACGACGATACATTTTCTCCCATAGATATCCGTAGTCAAAAGGGTCTTCACCGATCACCAGCGGCGCAAACCAGTCGTCAATCGCCTTTTTCACGACCGAAGGCGCCAGCGCAGCATTGCCGATTCCAATGGTGCCGTCGCTTGTTTCAATTTCACACGTTAGCCATTGGTGGAAACGGAACGAGGCCATAGCATCGCCTTTATCCCAAAGGACATCCGAGGCATTCGTGCAAAAATTTCCGGTAGGCGGGACAACCGGCCCCTTCCAGTTCCAAACCTTTGTCCGTACTGATTTAATCTTGATCACTTTTTTGTCTCCCAAGTCGTGTCACGATGAGTGCGGTGCGTTTTCGCCATCTTCACAAGCAGGTCAAACGCCTGACGTGTTGCGCCAACATTTGCCTTATTCTGCCCGGCAATGTCGAACGCTGTTCCATGAGCAGGCGTTGTAACCGGGATTGGTAGTCCACCAGCGACTGTCACACCTCTTTCAAAGCCCATAAGTTTGATCGCGATCTGACCCTGGTCATGATACATTGTGACCACCGCATCTATTTCTCCGCGTCTGGCTTTCAGGAAAACTGTATCCGATGGCCAGGGCCCGGTCACATTTATTTGACGATCCTGCGCAGCCCGTATTGCAGGCTCAAGAATATCAATTTCCTCGCGCCCGAATTTGCCGTTGTCGCCTGCGTGAGGATTAAGGGCAGCCACCGCTATGCGCGGTCGGGCATTACCGGCTTTCAAAAGCGTCTGATTTGCCAGATTAACCGCTTTCAAAATGCCGTCCTGATTTATGTTTTCGGCAACATCCTTTAACCCGATGTGAGACGTGACACGCGTGGTCATAAGGTCATCAAGCACGTTAATTTCAGAATGATACCCTTCAAAACCGAGGTATTTGGCCATATACCTGTGTTCATCTTCAGCATTCAGGCCAGCCGAAGTCATTGAGGCTTTATTAAACGGCGCAAACAATACGCCATCGACCTTCCCTTCAAGCGCAAGGTCCAGTGCTTTATCCAGACAGCGCAAAGATGTGCTGCCTCCAGCGACAGTAACTTCCGCAACAGTAACGTCTTCGGGTGCAATCGTATTCATTTCCAGGTGAGACAGGCCTGTTTCATCGCAAATTGCATCTTCTTCCAGTGTATTTAGTTCTATTGGCAGATCGGCTTGCTTTGAGCCCTGTATCCACAAATGGCTATCGCCAACGAGAAGGATATCAGCCGCTTGCTTTACGCCTTCTTCATTTAGCAGTTTGGCAATAAGCTCAGGGCCAATCCCGGCAGGGTCGCCGGGGATCATTGCAATTCTTGGTTTGGTCAATTCAGGCTCTCCCAATGATTTGAATATCCGTCCGGCAAAATAACCATAACATCAGGCTCCAGGCCGGTTTCAAACGTCTGAACAATTTCAAAAGTATCAAGGTTAAATCGCTGAACCTGTTCGCAATCGATTGCGATATAGGCAAAATTTGAGTCGTCATCAATGCACATGGCTAGCGGGTTGGCTGGCGTTTGCTGCTCATGCAGCATTTCTCCGGTTGTCTCATCAAAAACTGAAAATGAACGCCCGCGATAGTTCATGGTCACCAGACGGTTTCGCTTGCCGTCGTAATAGAGTCTGCATGGATCTTCCGGTGTTGGAAATGTACGCAGAAGCTCCAGGCTTTCAGTATTGATAACTGCGACAGTGTTCGATATCCGCTGTGACGTATATAATATTCTGGCATCTTCTCGCAGACAACGGCCTTCGGGTTTGTCACCTATCCTGATTGAAACGGGCTGCACATTTTGGTCATACGGCTTGAACGCCGTAACGTCACCCGAGGCAAGATTCATGGCATAAGCCTGCTCTCCCCCGTTGGTTATGGAAAACAAATGCGGTTTTACACCACCCGTGGGCACGATATGGTCCCAGCCCTGATCAAATACGCGGGGTTTCTCTTTAACGAGCAAATGCGCTGACCATTCGGATAAAACATACAGCCTGCCTTTTGAATCGAGATCAATCCCGTGTGGGCGGGCATGTTCGCCAAGCGCATATATATGTACAATCGACTGGCATTCGATATCAACCACCACGACTGAACGCCCGTCCGTTCCTTCAATGCCAGAATTTTGGACACCATATATGCTGACATAGGCATATTTGAGATCACTATCTACAACAAACTCATGGGGATAGTCGGGTAAATCAAGCCTGCCCTGTCTGGCACCAGTTTCGATATCATACCAGCTTAGACAATGACTGCTTTTTTCAACCAACATCATTGATTGTGCCACAATCTGCTTCCACCTTGCATATAATTAATGTTCAAGAAATTTGATTCGTTCACTTGCTCAAAGCCGAACAACCCTGTCATGAGGTGAACCAGGCATGAAGTGAACCAGGCATGAAGTGAACCGGGGAAGATGCGGGCTCAAAAAAACCTGATTTAATGAGCCCGCCTTCCCCTGTTGTCCTGTTGGACACATGAATTGATGTTAACGCTTCAGCGCACCAACACCAGAGAAGCGAAAGGCTTCTTTCTCAAGAGCGTCAATTTCATCTGCACTCAGTTGATCATGTGCCACGGTGATACGCCCAAGGAACACAAACGGGACATCTCCCGCGCGGCCTTCCAGATCGGCTTTAATCGCTTCTGCTGTCGCAGCACCGACATCATCGCCCATACGCATTGGCGTTGCATCAAGCTCACCGCGACGAATGGCGTCAAGCTCAAGGCCTGTGCCACCCCATCCAGTGGAGAAAATTTCCTTTGTTTTCTCCATGGCAACTTGTGCCTCAACGGATCCCATCGCCATAGCAGTATTTGCGTTATGAATGACCTTGGCTTCCGGATAGGCCTGCATGATAAGCGTTGTGCCTTCGAAACCACCTTCACGCTGGTATTCACCGTAATGTTCGTAAGCTGTCGTCCAGCCTGCTTTTTCTTCAACACAGGCCTTGAAGTCGCCAGAACGCTGGTTGTCCGTAATACCCGGAATGCCACGGTTCATTGCCATTGTGATATTGTTGCCCAGTCTGTCGATCATATAATCACACATCACCAAAGCACCTGCTGCAGATGAAAAATCAAACCAGGCATCAGGCTGATTTTCCAAAGCCTTCAAAGGTGTATGGAAAGCCCAGACATAGGTGCTAAAGCCGTCATTGGCTGACAGCTTGTCTATATTGTCCGCTTGAATTGCCAATTCTGACGGACCAAAAATCACATAATCATAAAGATCGGCATCTTGCTCAACCTGATTTGCGTATGTCGACTGAAGCGAGTGCTCGATCTGACGAGAGGCAAATTCTGTCGTTTCATATTTGATCCCCAGTTCGTCCAGGCGCTTGGTCAATGCAAGGTAGTTGCGCGCCCAAAAGTCTGATGTATCGGCGGACGGGTAAATCAGAGCAATCTGAACTGGTTTGTCCAGCATCCCTTTGTACGGAACAGCTGTTGCGCCAACAACATCTTGCATTGCTTCAAGTTTACCATCGGCATTCACTTCACCCGGCACCCAGTGATCCCGATCAGCGATGCCAGGCAATTCACGCAATGGAAGCTTTGTCTGAGCATAGGCTGCGCTTGTAAACGCAATTCCCGCAGCCGCTAAAGCTAAAGCCAGTTTCTTCATTTTTTTCCCCTTAGAGATTTTAGAGTTTTACATTTGGCTGATCTGCATGACGCACTATCAGCCTCCTTGGTTGCCGATTACCCGCTTGGAACAGGGTCTCCAGCCAACAGCGATCCGACTGCCAGGAGGGCAATCAAGATGCCGATCACAGCGGCACACAGCCGAAACATTTTCAGTCCTTCCGGGGTTGTGAGCGCACTCATCCAGCCTCCAGAGCCATCGCGGTCACTTTTCTGAATCCAGGCGTATAAAGCGACTGAGCTTACAATCACCACGCCAGAAGCGACAGATTGCCAGAAAAATTCGATGCGAAGAGTCACAAGCGCATTGATCATCATGCTCAACAACAAAACCCCGCAGAATGAGCCAAGCATTGAAGCACGACCACCAAAGAGCGAGGTTCCGCCGACCACCACCGCGGCAATGACATGCAGATTGAAGTAAGGTGCAGAGGTTGCCTGGATTGCGTTAAGTTTTCCGGTAAGCATCACCCCGGCGAGGGCTGCGCATGCTCCGCACAATACATAGGCATAGACTTTATAGCGGTTAACCCCGATGCCGGTTAGCTCGGCTGCTTCCGGGTTTGAGCCAATCGCCACCGTGTAGCGTCCGAAATAGGTGCTCCGCAGCAAAATAAAACCGATGACCATGGTGGCCATGCCAAGTATCACCGGAATTGGGATAAAACCGGGGATTTGGCCACGCCCAATGTCTGTAAGAAAATCAGGGAAACGCGCAAGCACTAACCCTTTGGCCAGAACAAGCGCGAAGCCTCGATAAACCAGGTCCATCGCCAATGTTCCAATCAAGTCAGGCACATTAAAGCGCGTGATAATCAGCCCGTTGATCAGCCCCATCAAGGCCCCGAGCGAAATTGCAATTGGCACGGCAATGTAAACGGAAAATCCATACTGCTTTATCAGAAAGGCCATTATAATGCTGGACAGTGCAGCGATTGAGCCAATAGACAGATCAATGCCGCGCTGCGTAATAACAAAGGTCATTGCCATCGCCATCGGCATGTACAGCGCAGCATCCAGCAGAATCAAATTGAGGTTCGTCGTCCGAAAATATCTGGCTGGCTCTGCTATTCCCATAAAAATGAGGACGGCTAAAATCATAAATAACGGACCGATGACGGCAATATACGGTTCCAGCCGATCACTAAGTGATGGCTTTAAAATTTCTGTCGCAGAAGTCATTACGCCGCCTCCTTTGCGCCAACGATCAGTCCCAGGACATCCTGGTTTGTCGTTTCTGAAGTTTTCACAACGCCAGCACATCTGCCCCTGCGCTGAACATGGATACGGTCAGAGACCTCAAAGACGTCATCCAGAGAGTGACTTATGAGAATAACCGCCAGACCCTGCTTTTTAAGGGTCTTGATAAGCTTCAGTGTCCGCGCGGTTTCTTGCGGGCCAAGTGCCGCAGTCGGCTCATCCATTACCAGGACTCGCAGGCCTTCATGATAGACAGCACGCGCAATGGCAACAGCCTGCCTTTGGCCTCCCGAAAGGCTTTCAGTCGGCGCGTCGAGTGACTTGAGCTTAACACCAAGGCGCTCCATCAAAACACGCTCGGTTTCATTCCGCATGCGCCGATTATCAAGGACTGACACGCCCAGGACTTTTTTCGTCAGTTCATTTCCCAGAAACATATTAGAAGCAGGATCCAGATGGTCAGCAAGTGCCAGGGTTTGATAAACCGCATCTATTCCTTTTTCGATTGCATCTGCATGGTTTGAAAAACTGACCGGATTCCCGTCCAGAAAGACCGTGCCTTCCGTTGGTTGGTACACACCGGTAAGAATCTTGATGAGCGTCGATTTGCCCGCCCCGTTATCACCAACGATTGCCAGAACCTCTCCGCCATACGCATCCAGGTCAACATCCGAAAGCGCAGTGACTCCTCCAAACCGTTTTGTGATGCCACGCATTTTTACAAGTGCTTCAGCCATTATTTTCACCCGCCATTATTTTCACCCGCCATTATTTTCACCCGCCTGTATTTTCACCCGCTGGCAGACCAATTGCCGGTCTGCTTTGATTTATTCGACGTGGAGCGAGAGCTTTCAGCAGGCCGTTCAGTATTGAGATATCCAGAAGCAGTATGGATATCCAAATATTGGATATCCAGCTGGCCGATCTTCAGATAACAGCTTGGCTAAAAACCTCTCTCCCAAGTTTTTCGGCAAGTTTTCTTACAAGTAGCGTTACCGGTAACTTAAGCTTAATTGAAACGATTAGAGGATAAGAGTCAACACAAAAATTGCTGGAAAAAATTTTTTATTATTCTTGTTTTTCAACAGGTTAAATTTTTCGTAGCCCAACAGGCATTCAGGCCACCGGGTGGTGGCCTGAAAATGAGAATTCAACGGAGAATTCTGACCCTGGTGATTATTTACCCCAGATCCTGGCGTAGCTTTCACGGTACGGCGAGTCGGGATCGAAAAGATTACTGTCACCCATATTGGCAAGGCCTTCTTGTGTGACCAACGCCGGGGATGTGATATATCCAGAACATGCTTCACCCTGGATTGCCCGGTTAAGTTCATCCACCAGTTGCCAGCCTTGCAAGTTCAAGGGTTCTGCGACAGTAATCGTTTGATAATTAAGCGAACGAATACGTTGGAAAGCCGCCTCGGATCCGTCACCCGCAGAACCTGCCTGAGGTCCATCTTTGGCCGAGATCCCCGCAGAAGCAAGAGCAGGCCCCATGAAATCAAAATACAGGTCGTTGATGGCCAAAGCATGAGTCCATTTATCCCCGTATTTTTGCAATAGACTAATCGTTAACGGGCCCATGCGCGTAGACGTATCCGCAATAGGCGTGTCAACATATTCCAGGACAGTGCCGCCCATTTCTTCGATGGTTTGCTTGATGCGATCAGCTTTGTCTATTGCGATCTGGTATGTCGAATCCGTAAAAATTACGGCACCAACATTATTTCCACCATCTTCCATAGCCCATTCCGCAGCCACTTCCGATACGGTCATGGCATCCGTTGAAACATTTGCAAAAATACCGCCAGGTGCCTCGCACCCGATCTTTGGCCCGGAATGCCACGCAACCATGGGAATATTCGCTGAGACAACGCCTTCCAGCGCGGCCTGTTGTTCCACAGCATCAAATCCATTTATGATCATTCCGTCAGGCTTTAAAGCCAACGCCTGCCCTATCGCTGCGGTTCGTCCTTGAATGGACCCCGCACCATCAAGAACACGTACAGCCCAGCCAATCTTTGCAGCGGCTTCTTCAACGCCTTTGGTGACGCCCAGAATACCCCCATTTTTCAAATCACCGGCAACGACGACAATTGATTTGTTTTCTGCCGCTTTCGGTCCATTTGCAGGACCATCAAATGGCATTTCGGCTGTTGCAAAACCTGTTGCGGCTATGACTGCGGCTGAAGCACCAAGCGCCATAAGCATATTTCTAAGCATTAGAATCCCTCCTTGAATTATGATCGGTTTATTTCTTGGCGCCTTTACGCCGTTGTGCGTAGCCTGCTATGCCAATGGCAATGAGCAAAGTTACCCCGTTAAACATCGGTTCGACCCAGAAGGATCCACCGAATTGCTGAATGCCTGAAATACCCACTGCGAGAATGGCAACGCCAACAATGGTCCCCCAGACATTCACTCTCCCCGGCTTAATTGTCGTTGATCCAAGAAACGCACCTACAAGAGCCGGAAGCAAAAATTCCAGCCCGACAGAAGCCTGACCAATACGAAGTTTTGAAGCAAGCAGAACACCGGCAAATGCCGTGATAAAACCCGATGTCATAAACGCGCTGATGACGAATTTTCGTGTCGGAATACCATTGAGTTCGGCAGCGCGCTGATTTGCGCCGATTGCATATAGATAACGACCAACAGGTGTGTATTCAAGCACCAGCCACATTGTGATGGTGATCCCCAGAACATAAAATCCGGTGATTGGCAGTCCCAGAATAAATGTACCGTTTATGGCATAGAAACTGTCTGGTAGAAGGCCAACCATCTGTCGGCCTCCTGTATGCCAAAGAGCCAGGGCATATAAGACAGTACCGGTTCCAAGTGTAGCGATGAAGCTGTCTATTTTGGCGATTTCGACCAGCAGGCCGTTTAAAAATCCGGCAAAGAGGCCCAGTGTCAAGACAATCGCAACAGCGACAGGCCAGGGAATTCCCAATGTTGTCTGCAACGAAATGGCAAGAATGTGCCATAGCACAATTCCGTATCCAACAGTAAGATCAATGCGCCCGGCAGCCATCGGGATCATCGCGCCGAGTGACAGCAAGGCTATAATCGCCTTGTCAGAAATAATCGCCCTTAGATTTAGCAGGGTGGGGAAAGTATCTGGCAACATGATTGAAAAAATGACAATCAGCAAAACTGTCAAAATCACCAGACCATAAACCGGAAGAAACCTGAGAATACGCGTCTTGAGGTCTGCGCCTTTCAGTTCTGCCCTGGTTGGCTCTAAAGCGTTTGATTTCAAAGATTGCATGGTATTGGGTCCCAACTGCCAGCGCGATTCGTCGCAGATGCCATTTGAATAAGATTTTCAGGATTAAGTTCAGTCCCTTTCAGTTCATCAACAATTTCACCCTGACTGAAAACAATCGCCCGGTGACAAATAGAGGCGATTTCTTCAAAATCCGTTGAAACGATCAGAATCCCGATTCCGCCTTCGAGTGCCAAGTTCAAAAGGGCGTAAATTTCCGCTTTGGCTCCGACATCGACGCCAGCCGTAGGATCCTCGCAGATGAGTAAATTGCGTTGAGTCGCCAACCAGCGTCCAATGACAATCTTTTGTTGATTGCCTCCGGAAAGGCTTTCAATAGCCATGCTTTGATCGTTTGGAGATAAAGCCACTTGACGGCCAATTTCTTCTGCGAGTAGCTTCTCGTCCTGTGGTTTCATAAACGACAGGGCTGAACGCCCGACCGCAGAGGGATTTAGAAAAGTATTTTCACGAATTGTCATCGCCATTGCCACCGATTCTTCGGTGCGATCTCGTGCAACAAGACCAATCCCGGACTGCATTGCTGTTTGAGGGGTAGACAAATCAGGCGCTTGACCGTTAAGGACGACTTGACCGTTAAAACTTTCTGCGCCGAATAAAGCCCGCGAAATAGATGCATGCCCGGCCCCGCGCAGACCAACCAGACCCACCATTTCTTTTCGAAGCAGACTAAAACTTACCGGGCCAGCTTCACTTGTCACCATATCGTTAACGCAAAGAACGACGTCTCCCGAATCGCCTTCGACTTTCCGCACTTCGCGCGTTTTTCGCCCGACAATCATTAAAATGAGTTCTTCCGGGCTGGTATGCTCTATGGCGCGCATTCCAACCATTTCCCCGTCGCGCAACACCGCCACGCGGTCTGCAATTCGAAATATCTCGTCCAGCCTGTGCGAGACATAGATCATTCCAACACCTTTTCCGCGCAACGAACGCAGGGTGCTAAAAAGATGCTCAACCTCGTTCGAAGGTAAAGAAGCTGTTGGTTCATCCAGGACCAGAAAGTCACAATCAACGGCCAATGCTCTGGCAATCGCAACCAGTGATTTCTCGGTTCTGGACAAGTCCTGGACTCGCGTTGCGGGATCTATATCACAATCAATTCTGCCCAGAGTCTCAAGAGCCTTTTCTTCAACATACCGCCACCGAATCAAGCCGTTTTTCCTCCTATAACCAAGTGCCAGGGCGATATTTTCAGCCACAGTCATCCATTCAATCATCCCGAGGTCCTGGTGGATGAATGCGACAGACTGCCGTTCACCAAAACTGCCCGGACGATGCTCGTAAGGCTCACCGTCGATTAACACCTTGCCCTCATCCGCTTTATGGATGCCGCCAAGAATTTTTATCAGCGTCGATTTACCCGCTCCATTTTCCCCAAGAAGGGCAACAATCTCGCCTCTCTCGATATTCAAGGAAACACCGCGTAGCGCATACGTACCGCCGAAATGTTTCTTGACACCATCAAAAAACAAGTTGTTTTGCGCCAGCTTAATCACATGCCCCTCCAAAATTTGTACCCGAGAACAGGAACAAATTTACCGTAACCTATGTTAAGTTACCGGTAACCTTTCGTTAACATTATTGTAAAATTTATATCTGTCAACTAAAAAGAGTTACCGGTAACACAAATATTTGCGATATGACGAAAACATCACTTAAACCGAATAGTTATAAAAATAACTCCCTCGCGGACATCGCCAGATCATTAGGCGTGTCCAAGATGACGGTAAGCCGCGTTTTGCGTAACGAAGGCGGTTATTCTGAAGATACAAAGACCCGTGTGCTCGCTGAAATCGAGCGCATTGGATACGTGCCTAACCGCATAGCAAGCATTTTTTCAGGTGACGCAAAATCGACATTCGTTGGTGTTTCAATCCCAGAGCTTGGAAACGAAATATTCACACAGGTTCTGGAGGGAATAGACCGGAAACTTGGTTCATTCGGGCATCAAACTGTTCTTGGAATGACGGAACATCTGCTTGATCAGGAAGAGCGATGGATTGACACCGTGATGACCTGGCAGCCGGCCGGATTGATTGTGACCGGCCGCTCACATAGCCCAAAAGCAACCAGAACGCTTGGAAAAACAGGCATACCCGTCGTCGAAATCTGGGATTTAAACACCAGTCCAATTGATATGTCCGTCGGCCTCAATCACTATGACAGCGGTTTTTCAATGGGACAGCATCTGGTGAATAAGGGCTATCAGAAATTTGGATATGTCGGTACTTACCACGACATAGCAAATGCTGCCAGCAGCCGGTTGCGTGGTTATGCCAAATCAATTGAAGATGCATCCGGATCGCTTCAAAAACAATTATTGCTTCAAGATACACCGGGGTTTTACACCGGATATTATGGCACTGAACAACTGCTTGCGTCAAAAAATGACATCGAAATTATATATTTTCAAAATGACAATATGGCAGTGGGCGGGCTTCACTATTGTCAAAAGCTTGGCTTAAACGTCCCAGGCGATATCGGGATCGCAGGCTGGGGCGATTTACCCATTGGCTCCATTCTGCCCGCGCGCCTTACAACAACAGCCGTTCCACACCTGAGAATTGGCCAAATCGCGGCTGAAATGGTTTTAGCCAGAATCAACAATGAAGAAACTTCCAGTACATATGATGTCGGCTTTTCAATGATCCCCGGCGCAACTGCCTAGGGTCAGGACCATTGATAACGCCCTGTTGATCGCTCATGTGGCATGACGAGATAAAATCAGTCCCAGCTTGGTTAAAGCCGCTTGTGCGCATTCAACGTCCTCAAATCCCTGAGCACCAGAGACGCCGATTGCGCCGATTAAACAACCATCGCTGAAGATTGGCAGCCCCCCTTCCCAGGCGCATAGTCTGGGTCTGGTTTGCAGTCCCAACGTCAAATCATTGGAAGAGGACATACGTTCGTAGAAGTCCTTGGTCGACTTGCCCAGCGTTGCCGTAAACGCCTTGTCGGTCGCAATGTCCAAAACAATGGGCGATACACTATCCATACGAGCGGAAGCCACTTGCGCCCCCCATGGATCGAGAACAACCACCGCGATATTCCAGTCATTTTCGATAGCATGATCCATAGCCACGCTGATCAAAGAGGCTGCGGTTTTATAGGTAATGACGGAGACCTTATGTGCGACTTCTGCATGTTCTTTTTCTGGCATTTTTCATTCCTTTTTCTGAATCAGCCCCTGTTCTGAAGCAGATGAGTCTGCTTGATCATATCAGCCCCCTTTTCTGCGATCATGATCGTGGTTGCATTTGTATTTGACGAAATGAGTGTCGGCATGATCGAGGCATCAATGACTCGCAATCCATCAAGGCCATTAAATTGCAGTTGAGGATTAACGACCGCGTCAGCATCTATTCCCATGCGGCAGGTGCCAACCGGATGATGATCTGTCTTGGCGTTTTCACAGGCATAGTCAATCAGATCCTGTTCGGTGGTAACATCGGGGCCAGGCAGAAGCTCTTTTTTCACAAATTTTCCAAGCGGCTTGGCACGCATGATCTCGCGTGCCATTTGCAAGCCTTTCAACCCCATCTTTCGATCATGTTCTTCAGCCCAATAGTTTGGATCAATAAGCGGATCAATGTCGGGCGCAGCAGAAGCCAGGCGGACCGTCCCGCGCGACCTGGGCCGTAGATAGGCTGAATTGAGCGTAACACCACCGCTGTCCATATGCGCGACACCTGCCTCAATTCCAGAGCCCAATCCCAGATGAAACTGTATATCTGGCGAAAATGCGTTTTCTTCTGCATACCAAAAGCCGCCAGATTCAAACAGGCTGGAGGCTGCCGGGCCGGAGCGGGATAGCAGATATTGCAATCCCGCAAATAGAGATTTTACGCCCTTGGCATATGGATCATAGGTATGCGGACCCGTGCAGGCCGAAATCGTAAAAAGGTCGAGGTGATCCTGCAAGTTCGCGCCAACATCGGAGGCTTTATGCATGACGTCAATGCCGACCTGCCGCAAATGTTCTTCAGGTCCAATACCTGACAGCATCAAAAGTTTTGGCGAGCCTATCGCACCGCAACTGACAATAACCTCTTTGGAAGCGGTGAGTGTTTCATGCGCAAGCTCAACACCCGTCACACGGCTGCGCTCTATAATCAGGCGTCCGACCTGTGCGCTGGTTCTGACGTCTAAATTAGGTCGCCGCGCTGCTGGCCACAGAAAAGCACTGGCGGCTGAACTGCGCCGCGCATGTTTCTGCGTGAGTTGATAATACCCCACACCTTCCTGTTTTTCACCGGCTATATCTGCGTTGAAGGGTATTCCCAAACTGTTTGCAGCTTCAAAAAAGGCTTCACAAATTGGCAGGGGTGCTGATGGTTTTGAAACGCCCAACAGCCCATCTTGAGCATGATAGGGTTCAGAAAACGCATCGTTATCTTCAGATTTACGGAAATAGGGCAAGACGTCTTCATACCCCCAGCCTGCGCATCCCAAATCTCGCCATGTGTCAAAGTCTTTGGGATTTCCGCGCGTATAGATTTGCGCGTTAATTGTCGAGCCGCCACCGATGACCTTGGCCTGCGTGAAAACAAATTTGCGCCCCTTCATGTGTTTTTGAGGAACAGTCTGCCACCCCCATGAGCCGATGCCTTTGGTCATTTTGGCAAATCCGGCAGGAATTTTATAGAATGGATGCCAGTCTCTTCCGCCTGCCTCTATCAGGCAAACGCGAACATCGGGGTTTTCTGAAAGGCGCGAAGCCAGAACACACCCGGCTGAGCCGCCGCCGACAATAATGAAATCATATCCATTTTTGGAAAAACTAGGCAATGCGCTGTTCGGTCACCGGATCAAAGAAAACCGCTTTCTCCATATTGGCGGCAAAGGTTACGGCACTGCCGGGAATGGCTTGCGTGTCAGAGCGCATCCGCGCAACGCAATCTTTTCCACCAATGATTGTTGTCACATAGGTATCGGACCCGGCAGGCTCGACCACGGAGACCATGTTTTCAAATGTCTCAACATGTCTGGAGCGCTGATCAGCTCCATCCATATCCGTCAGTGCTTCTGGTCGCAGCCCGAGAATAACGGATTTACCCGTGCGCTCACGCAAAGCATCAGGGGCTTTTGGCAGTTTCAATTTAACCGGTTTGCCATCGGAAGCCTCCGCGACCGCTACCAGCCCGGAGCCATTTGCTTCCAATGTTGCCTCAATCAAATTCATGGACGGGGACCCCATAAAGGTTGCCACGAACAGGTTTGCCGGTGTGTCATAGATTTCTTTTGGTGTTCCCAACTGTTGCACATAGCCGCCATTCATCACAGCGATCCGGGTTGAAAGTGTCATGGCTTCAATCTGGTCATGGGTAACGTAAACAATGGTCGTGCCCAGGTTTTGATGCAGTTTCTTGATTTCAGTCCGCATGTCGACGCGAAGTTTTGCATCAAGATTTGAAAGCGGCTCATCAAAAAGAAATACATCTGGCTCGCGCACCAATGCACGCCCCATCGCCACCCGCTGACGCTGACCGCCTGAAAGCTGGCCGGGTTTGCGATCCAGAAATTGTTCGATTTGCAAAAGCCTGGCAACTTCCAAAAGGGCTTTATCGCGTTCAGCCTTCGGCACATTGTGCATTTCAAGGCCAAATGTGATGTTTTGGCCCACCGTCATATTCGGATAAAGCGCATAGGACTGAAACACCATCGCGATGTTACGCCTGGACGGATGAACGCCGTTCATAACTTGATCTTTGATGCGTATCTCGCCAGAGGTGATGTCTTCAAGGCCAGCGATCATATTTAAAAGCGTTGATTTTCCGCAGCCGGACGGGCCAACCAGAACAAGAAACTCGCCCTCTTCAACGGCTATATCGACTTTGTGCAATACCTCAACCGCGCCGTAGGATTTTGTTGCATTTTCAATATCAAGATAAGCCATGGTTTTAGCCCTTTACGCTCCCTGCCATGAGGCCGCGCACAAAATAGCGACCTGCGACAATGTAAACCAGAAGTGTTGGCAGTGCGGCCAGAATAGCCCCTGCAAAATGGACGTTATATTCTTTAACCCCGGTTGAGCTCTGCACGAGATTGTTCAGGGCGACTGTCATTGGCGCGCCGTCTCCGCTTGCAAAGGAGGCGCCGAACAGGAAGTCGTTCCAGATGTTTGTGAATTGCCAGATAATACAAACCACAGAGATCGGCCCGGACGAGGGGAGCAGGATGCGCCAGAAGATACGAAAAAAGCCAGCCCCGTCAATCTGTGCGGCCCGCACCAGTTCAGTCGGGAACACGGCATAATAGTTGCGGAAATAGAGTGTTGAGAAGCCGATACCATAGACCAGATGAACCAGCACCAGTCCTGGCGTGGTGCCGGAAAGTCCAAGCGCACCAAGAACAGCGGCCATCGGGATAAGAACAATCTGGAACGGGATAAAGCAGGCAAAGAGCATGAGCCCAAACAGAATAGTGTCCCCTTTGAACCGCCATTTGGTGAGAATATAGCCGTTTAACGCCCCCAGGATTGTTGAAAGTGCCACGGCAGGAACGACCATAGAGATGGAGTTCCAGAAGTAAGGACGCAGGCCTGTGGGCTCGACCCCGATTTGTGCTGTTGACCAGGCTTTGAGCCAGGGTTCAATGGTCCAGATTTGCGGCAAAGCCATCATCCCGCCGCCAGTAATTTCAGACAGCGGCTTCACCGAGTTAACCGCCATGACGTAAAGTGGAAGCAGGTAAAACAGCGCAAACAGAACAAGCACAAGATAGACAAATGCGCGGGCCATGCGCCCGGTCCGGATTGCATTGTCCTGGGTTGCGATACTCATGTTTTCCGCTCCCGCAACTCGGAATAAAGATAGGGAATCATGATTGCCGCGATGGTCATCAGCATGATGACAGCAGATGCCGCCCCGATTCCCATTTGATTTCGGCTGAATGTATAGGAATACATAAAGGTCGCAGGCAGTTCTGTCGCCCGGCCCGGCCCGCCACCGGTCATGGCAATGACCAGATCAAATGTCTTGATGGCCAGATGCGATAAAATCACAAATGCTGACAAGAAAGCGGGGCGCAGTTGCGGCAAGATTATCCGTCGATAGAGGTTCCAGGTTGAAGCCCCGTCAATTTGCGCCGCTTTTAAAATTTCATTGTCTATCCCGCGCAGACCGGCCAGAAACATCGCCATTGTAAAGCCGGATGATTGCCAGACTGCCGCCATGATGACGGTATAGAGTGCAAAGTCCCGGTTTTTGATCCAGTCAAAGGCAAAGCTGTGCCAGCCCCAACTATTAAGGATATTTTCAAGGCCAATGCCAGGGTCGAGAAACCACTTCCAGGCGGTGCCGGTCACGATGAAACTGAGCGCCATCGGGTAAAGAAATATCGGTCTTATCAGCCCTTCGCCGCGAATTTTCTGATCCAGCAATATGGCAAGCAACAGGCCAATCAAGGTGCATATGATGATATAGAGCCCGGCGAATATCACCATATTCCAAACGGCGATATCCCAGTGCGACAGTTTGAAAAGTTTTTCGTAGTTGGCGAGCCCAATCAACTCATAGGTCGGCTGGCCGTTTTTATCGACAAATGGCAAAATGCGACTGTCTGTCATACTGACATAGACAGTAAACAGAATGAAGCCATAGACGAAAACAAAAATCAGCGCGAGCGACGGGGACAAAACCAGTTTCGGCAACCAGTTTTGCAGACGGGTTCGTGTGTCAACCTGGCTCTGAACCGCCATTGGCACTATATCCTTCAGAGCGTTTTGCGCTCAAAGAAACGAAAGGCGACCCTCCAGAGTGAGGGCCGCCTTAAGCTAGGGTCAGGACCCATAAGATCAGAAATCAGTTCGCAAGCTCAACAGCACTTACAAGCTCCTGAACAGCGGTTGCACTGTCATATTCGCCGTTAAAATGGGCCGTAATGACGTCATACATAGCGTTTTTCACCGCAGCCGGATTGGCGTGGCCGTGGGCCATGGACCCAAACAAATTGCCGGATGACGCCGCAGCCGCCAGGTCTTTCATGCCCTGTTTACCGCAAGCATCAAAGGCTTCGTCAGAAACATCCGTCCGTGCTGGGACTGAACCTTTGACAACGTTGAAGGCAGACTGGAAAGATGGACTCAGAATTGAGCTTGCCAGCGCGGCCTGTTCTTTAGACACGCTCCCGCCCTGATCAAACATCGCGAACTGATCAGCGTTGAATGTCACCTGATCCGCCGTGCCGGGGAAACGGAAGCACAGGAAATCCATGCCGGGTTTCTTGCCTGCATTCAGGAATTCACCCTTTGCCCAATCGCCCATCATCTGGAAACCGGCTTCGCCATTGATCACCATGGCTGTGGCAAGGTTCCAGTCGCGGCCAGAGAAATTATCATCCACATTGGCGCGGATAAAGGCCATGCGATCAAAGGCTTCTTTCATTGTGTCCGAGCCAAGAGCGTCTGCATCCAAATCAATGAAGGCGGACTTATAGAAGTCCGGGCCACCGGCTGACATGGCGACCGCATCAAACACAGTCGCTTCTTGCCAGGCCTGACCACCATGGGCGATGGGGGTGATCCCGGCTGCTTTCAATTTTTCAACGGCGGCAGTGAAGTCCTCCCAACTTGCAGGAATGCCTATCCCGTTCGCATCCAGCACCGACTTGTTGGCCCAGACCCAGTTTGTTGAATGGACGTTGACAGGGGCAGACACCCATTTACCATCAACCTTTGCAAAAGCCTGCAGGGCTTCGGGAACAACCGCGTCCCAGCCTTCCTTTGCCGCAACATCGTTCAAATTGGCCAGTGCGCCCTGGTTGCCCCAGTCCAGAATATCAAATCCAAGCATTTGAACCGCTGTCGGGGCATCGCCAGCCGTGACGCGTGCGCGCAAAACCGTCATGGCTTGCTCTCCGCCGCCACCAGCAACCGGCATGTCTTGCCAGCCAATACCCTGCCCTTGCAGATCTTCCTTGAGCACGTTCAACGCTGCGGCTTCACCGCCAGAAGTCCACCAGTGCAGCACTTCCACATCCGCAGCCACTGCTGGCACTGTGCCGAGCATAAGTGCAGCCAGCGTTGTATTCATAAGTGATTTGATTTTCATAGCTTTCGCCCCTTTAAATTTTATCGTTTTTATCCCTAAATCTGGAAACCTGAAAATTTGAATAAGTAACTATCAGGTTACTTAGTATAAATGGCGGATTAGTCCCCTTTGTCAATCGAATATTTTCATATTCATAAGAAAAAACAGGGCAAAAAAACAGAGCCGCTATGATCTTGTCCAGGCTCACTTACTAGCAAATTGAGCGAAACCGTTCGACCATTATATCAAGAACATCAGCGGGGTCTTTTTGCCACCAGTTTGTGGCCGAAAATATCTCGACTTCGCAAGGCCCGTCATAGCCTGCCGCTTCCACATATTTGCGAATAGATTTTAAATCTGCCACGCCATCGCCCATCATCCCCCGGTCCAGAAGCATGTCGGTCGTGTCTTCCAGCCAATCACACAGATGATAGCCCAGAATTTTTCCTTTTGCGTTTATTTGCGCACTCAAGAGGCTTTCTTGCAAGTCGCTGTCCCACCAGACGTGATATACATCAACCGCAATGCCCACGTTCTCGGCACCGACCTGCTGACAAACGCGCAGCGCATCGGCAACCGTGAAAATGCAGGTGCGATTGCCTCCGAACATCGGGTTCAGGGGTTCAAGGGCAAGCTGAACATTCATCGTATTTGCAAATTCTGCAAGTCTGGAGACTCGTTCCGCCAGTCTTTTCTGGCTTTCGATAATTCCCTTTGTGTTCGGTTCGGTTCCGCCGGTTACGATGGTTAGAACTTTGGTGCCGAGGGCTGCTGCCATCTCGACAGAGGCTTTTGCTTCTTCCAATGTATCAGGGGCTTGAGAGCCCGTGAGATAAGGGGTCCGGCAAAGTCCAACGACTTCCATCCCGGCGGAACGCACACGTTCCCCAATTTCAAAGGCGCGCTTGCCAATTTCGCGACGCCAGAAAACGATGCCTGCCAGGCCGCGCTCGGCACAGGCGTCAATGATCTGTTCTGGTAACCACCCTGCCCCGTGTCCATCAATGTTATGTCCCAGTGTCGCGGTATTCAGGGCCAAGGCTGAATGATCATTTGAAAAATCACGCAACACCGTAGACTTTCAAAAAATGCTTCATGCGTTCAGTTGCCAAGTCCGGGTTTCGCAAGAGACCGTTTTGATCCGCCAGTTTAAAAATTTCAACGAAATAGGGCAACGGGCGCATGGCTTGAGCCCCCCCCGGCATTATAAAATGATCTTGATGATTATTTAGCCAGGCCAGAAACACGACTCCGGTTTTGTAATATTGAGTAGGCGCACGGAAGATAAGCCGTGCAAGCGGCACTGTGGGGTCCAGTGTTTCACGAAAACCGGCTACATCGCCTTCGCCCAGTTGACCAACCGCCTTGCCAACAGCAACAGCAAGCGGGTCGAATATGCCCAGAAGCGCGTGACTATAACCCTCTTCATCACCGGCAATCATTTCAGGATAATTGAAGTCATCGCCCGTATACATTTTCACGCCAGCAGGTAACCGGCGGCGCATTATGATTTCTTTATGTTTGTCGAGCAAAGAAATCTTGATGCCATCCACTTTATCAACGCTTTGTTCGATAACGGCCAAAACCGTTTCCATGGTCTGATCAAAATCGTCTGACCCCCAATAGCCTTTAAGGGCCGGGTCAAACATCTCGCCCAGCCAATGAAGGATCACAGGCTG
The DNA here is from genome assembly GCA_965229605.1 of Alphaproteobacteria bacterium. Classification (GTDB taxonomy): domain Bacteria; phylum Pseudomonadota; class Alphaproteobacteria; order CBDDJK01; family CBDDJK01. The sequence goes on from OZ245892.1 coordinate 1,217,828, forward strand.
ATCACAGGCTGCCAAAACTTCGCGATAAACCTTGAGATAGTCATCCGGGCTTTGTGCAACAATAGCCAGGGCTCTGCTGGCCATAAGGATCACGCGCCCCCCTACTTTCTGAATGGCTGCCAGCTGCTCAAGATAAGCGCGTGTGACGTCGTTAATCGAGCGCGCATCTTGAGGCCACAGATGATCTGTGCCGCACCCGTTAAAAACCAGAGCATTCGGCAATTCCTGCCTGGTCCGGGTTATCAGTTCTAACGCCCCTCCCCAATCAAGTCCCATCCCGCGTTGAGCCGTGTCCATCGCTTCTGCAATGCCAAGGCCTAAACCCGCCAAATATCTTCGGAAGGCCATTGTTGCCTCCCAATCCAGAACAGCCGGACCGGAAGGGTCTGAATCGGCGAACGGGTCGGCAACGACGTGGGCGGCGGAAAATATTACGCGGGCAGGATTTGCGCCAAGCGGTGACGCAATTTTTGGCGTGCCTTGAAGACGATAGTCGGACCATTTTCCAGCTATGTCAGGGAGTCTTAATTTCATCTTAGAGCCTTGTTAGAACCTTGGAACAAGAAGCCCGCCATCAGCGGAAATGGTTTGGCCTGTCGTGTAGGGCAGTTTTCCAGAAGCAAGCGCAGCAACAATCGCGCCGATGTCCTCCGGCTGACCGACTCGCGGGAACAGGGTGAGGCCCGCTTTTGCCCGTTCTTCGTATTGATCGATAACAGGTGCTGTCATGTCGGTCGCGATCAAGCCGGGCTGCACATCATAGACCGCTATGCCCTCTCGTCCCAGACGCACCGCCCAGGTTTTGGAGACCATTGCGGCAGCCGCCTTGGAAGCGGCATATTCAGCCCGTGGCTCGGCAACGGCAACCGCATTGGATGAGGTGACATTGACGATTGAATAGAATTTATCGGGGTCTCGCTTTTGAGGAACGACACGTCTGGCAAAGGCTTGAGTGAGGAAAAACAAGGCCTTTGTATTGATCGCAAGGCATCGGTCCCAGCTTTCTTCCAGGACGTCCAGCGGGTCTCCACGATTGAGCACCCCGACACCGGCATTATTCACAAGCGTTGTAAGCGGCCCAAGTTCATCTTCCACAACCGCCAGAGCTTTTTCGTGCGCCGAGAGATCGCTCACGTCAAACGGGACTTTTTTTGCATGCCCCCCCGCCTGTTTAATGGCCTCAAGTGCTGCATCAAGCTCCTCATCATCTGCGGGGCCATTCAGTGCCACTGCAAACCCTTCTTGCACCAAAGCACGCGCGATGCCCAGACCAATGCCGCGACTGGACCCGGTGACAAGGGCAACGCTCAACTGCCGGCTCCGTTTTTCAAAAGCTCCCGCGCAATGATCATACGCTGAATCTGGTTTGTTCCTTCATAAATCTGTGTAATCTTGGCATCACGATAAAGACGTTCCACTTCAAACCCGCGAATATATCCCGAGCCGCCAAAAACCTGCACCGCATCCTGCGTGCATTTTACCGCAGCATCCCCCGCAAAGCATTTGGCCATACTACAGGCTTTGGTTGCATCTTCACCATTGTCAATTTTATGCGCCGCAGACTGGACCAGCAAACGTCCGGCTTCAATATCTTTTGCCATATCAGCCAGCATCCATTGCACCCCCTGAAAGTCCGCAATCGGTTTATTGAACTGTTTGCGCTGCCGGGCATAATCAACAGCGGCCTCCAGTCCCGCTTGCGCGATACCAACCGCAAGTGCCGCAATGCCAACCCGCCCCTTGTCAAGCACCGACATCATCATATGGAAGCCCCGCCCCTCTTCCCCCAGCAATGCACTGGCGGGCAGTTTCACATCGGTGAAATTCAACGCGCCGACCTGGCTCGCCCGCTGCCCCATCTTATGCTCCTTGGGGCCGCGCTCTATACCTTGCGCATGAAGATCAACGATAAAAATCGACATGCCGCGGTGGCCCGCTTCTTTATCAGTTCGCGCCAGAACAAACGCCAGATCAGCCACGGGGGCATTATGAATCCAGATTTTTCCACCATTGAGAATCCAGCCCTCACCAGTGCGTTTTGCTTCTGTGCGAATGCCCGAAACATCGGTTCCGGCCTCTGGCTCGGTAATGCAATAGGCAACCAGCGTTTTCGCAGCAATAACATCAGCTAACCATCTATCCTGCTGGTCTTTTGTGCCATGGCGAACAAGCAATGTCGAAATCAGTTCAATCAAGCCACATTGATCTGCAACCGATGCATATCCACGGCTAAGCTCCTCCATAATCAGGGCATAGGTGAGCGTATCAAAACCCGGACCACCCAGGCTTTCCGGAACACCAATCCCGAAGAGACCCAGTTCTGCCATCTCCAGATACAGGTCATGTGGAAATCGCTCCTCGCGGTCAAGTTCTTCCGCAAGCGGGCGAATTTTCTCGTTGGCAAAGCCGCGTGCCATATCGCGAACCTGCCGATGTGTTTCTGATAGATACATTAAATATCTCACGTGTACTTGTTGGTAACCAGTTAGTTACTTTAGAAGGTTACCTATCAATTCGTCAAGCCGAATAACGTAAAAATTAGGCTTGCTTGCGGGCCACTGATGCGCAATAAGTAACTATTCAGTTACTTTGGTCGTTATTTTGGGGAGAACATCATGCATCCTGCAACAAAGAACAAGTTTGGCCGCACAGACCTTGAGGTTACCGCGTTCAGTTTTGGCACCGCACCGGTGGGAAATATTTTCAGGGAAATTGATGAACAGACGTCTGACGCCATGTTCCAGACAGCCTGGGATAAAGGCGTGCGCTATTACGACACGGCCCCGATGTATGGCCATGGCCTGAGTGAGTTACGGACCGGCTATTCCCTTCGCTGGAAAGAGCGTCAGGACTTTGTTTTGTCATCCAAAGTTGGCCGCGTTCTAAAGCAGGCACGCAAAGGCGATATTGACTATGCGCCATGGACAAATGCCGGGCGCAACACCATGCATTTTGACTATTCCTATGATGGAACCATGCGGTCGTTTGAGGACAGTTTGCAGCGGTTGAACCTTGAATATCTGGACATCGTTTTTATACACGATATAGATTTTTTTACCCGTGGAGACGAGCAACCTGAGGTCTTTCGTCAGGCGATGGATACCTGCTACAAGGCTCTGGACGATTTACGCAGCCAGGGCGTGGTCAAGGCCATCGGTGTCGGAGTGAACGAATGGGAAGTCTGCCATGCCGCCCTGAAAGCAAATGATTTTGACTGTTTCCTGCTTGCCGGACGCTATACGCTGCTTGAACAAGAAGCGTTGAATGAATTCCTCCCGCTTTGTGAAGAACGTAACGCAGCAGTCGTTGTCGGTGGCGGCTTCAATTCGGGGATATTGGCGACTGGCGCAAAGGAAGGGGCAAAATATAATTATGCCCCTGCCCCGGCCGAGATCATGGATAAAGTCTCCAAAATCGAACAAGTCTGTGCGGACCATAATGTACCGCTGCCAGCAGCAGCCCTTCAGTTTGTTGTTGCACATCCGGCAATCCCCAGCTTCATCGCGGGCACGCGGACTGTTGAGCAGCTTAAACAAAATCTGGATTGGTTCAGCCATGATATTCCAGCCGATTTCTGGGCAGAACTCAAACATAAGGGATTGCTGCGCGAAGATGCGCCGGTTCCGGCATGATGCGCGATGCGTTGAAGGCTGGTCAATACGGAGCAGATGAACTATCTATCAACGACTGGATTGACTGCGGCTCCGTGACCGTGACGGCCGAGAAGATTCTGAATTTCGCAGAACTGACCGGCGACCGCTTTGAAATCCACCTGTCAGACGAAGCAGCCCGGAAGCACGGCTTCAATGCGCAAGTTGCCCACGGGTTATTTATATTGTCGCTTGTCGATGGACTGAAAAATCAGGCCGACGCACAATTTCGCACCCGCGCTTCAAAAGAATGGGAATGGAAATTTCTGGCCCCCGTTCTGGCCGGGGACACTATTCACGCCATGCTTACCATTATAGCGATAAAACCTGCCAGAGCCTCCGACCAGTCTGTGCTGTCGCTTGCGTTTGAAGTGACAAATCAACATGGCAAGCTGGTTCAAAAAGGCGCAAACGACCTGTTGGTGTATCGCTAGGGTCAGGACCCTAGATTAAATTTCGAAATCCATCACGAATACGCCCTCAATACCGCCTTCCAATTCGGCGACAATGCGGGCACCAATGGCTTGATGCGCTTCATCTTCAAGGTAAATATCCCGCACCTTGGTGTCGCGAAAATCAAACCAGAAAAGATCGCGGAAACCCCTTACAAGAGGGTCTTCAACACTGATATTTGATCGTATTTGAAAATCCATGATACCGTCTATATGACCGCTTAATCCGGCCAGATCATTATAGAGGCTGTTTTTTGTCACTTCTGAAGTTCCAGATTTAAAACGTAAGGCAACAAGATGCCGGATCATATGTCGTCTCCAAAGTCAGGTTTGCGTTTTTCACGAAACGCCCGCAGCCCTTCGGCCAGTTCATCAGTGTCGGCAGCAATGGTTCCGGCAAGCGATTCAATGATGCGCTCGCGCTCCTCCCCTTCTGCAGCGTTGATCATCATTTTGGTCAGTTCTGTCGCACGGGGGCTTCGTTGCAATAGCTGATTGGCCAGGTCTCTTGCCGCAGCCATCGCCTCCCCTGTTGCCACAACCTTGTCAACGATGCCTGCCGCCAAAGCTTCTTGCGCCGTGAAGACTTCGCCAAAAATAGCCATGCGCTTGACCGTTTGCGCGCCAAAGCGGCGCACCGCCCGTTGCGTGCCAGACCACCCCGGGATAATGCCAAGGCCAGTTTCTGGCTGACCTGTTTTTATATGTTCTTCAGCAATCCGGTAATCCGCACAGGCCGCCAATTCCAAACCGCCGCCCAGCGCATGACCATCAAGAACCGCAATCACTGGCTGACGCAAACGTGCCAGGGCATCAAAGGCAGCATGTCCATCCCGCACCCAATGGCGGCCAAATGTTTCTGCGCTCTCTCCAGACCAGGCGGCGATGTCACCGCCAGCACTGAATGCTTTTCCTTCGCCGGACAGGATAACCACATCGGCCGCGCTGTGCTCAATTTCCCGGCATCGTTGCGCAAGACCCTCAACCATTTTTGCGTTAAGCGCGTTCAGTTTGTCTGGCCTGGCAATACATAGATAGGCAATTCGGCCTTCAATGGTCAGCGATAGCTGGTCCGTCATGGGTCAAGGCCAATCAAGCCCGGCAAAAAGAGTCCCGGTGCCATTGGCTTAAGGTCGTCAGCCACCTGCAAATCAACCGCAGCCTGATCCAGAATATCGCGCTTTAGATCAATGCCCGGCGCAATTTCAGTAATCATCAACCCTTGCTCGCGCAATTCCACAACACAACGCTCCGTCACATAGGTCACCGATTGTCCCTGTTTCTGCGCGCGTGTGCCTGAAAATGAAACCTGGTCTACCGCTTTGACAAATTTAGCGGTATGTCCTTCCTTGTCGATGACCAGCTTTCCATCCGCGATATGCATTTTTGCGCCAGCATTAAACGTGCCGGAAAAGACAATTTTCCTGGCACGCGTGGTGATATCGACAAATCCACCGGCTCCGGCGGTGCGATGGGGAGTCGCAGACAGGCGGGAGACATTGACCGAACCACTGGCATCAATCTCGAGGAATGAAAGCAGAGAACAGTCAAATCCACCGGCCTGAAAATAAGAGAATTGATGCGGGGAAGCGACAAACGCCTCGGCATTCGATGCACAGCCGAACTTGAAATCCAGCAGGGGAATCCCGCCAACCGCCCCTTGCTCAATTACCCAGGTTACTGCGCCGTGCTTGCCCTCTTCAAGGAAAATGCGCGGCACGTTGGCAGATACGCCAAAGCCGATATTGATCGCCCAGCCCGAGCGCAATTCTTGCGCAACCCGGCGTGCGATCACCTTCTGAACCCCGAATTCAGGGATGCTGAAACTTTCAAGCGGCCGGATCAGCTCGCCGGAAATCGCCGGATCATAGGGGGTTGCTGTGGTTTGCAACATGTCCGGTGCTTCAACGATGTAATCGACGATAATGCCCGGGACCCGCACATCATGCGGACGAATAGACCCATTCTGCGCGATGCGTCGCACCTGCGCAATGACCATACCGCCACAATTTCGTGCCGCCAGAGCCATTTCCATGGCCCCTAAATAAGCCCCTTCGCCCTCGAAACTCAGGTTTCCATTTTCATCCGCAGTTGTCGCCCGGATAATCGCGACATCTGGCCGTATGGAGCGAAAATAAAGCCAGTCCTCATTGTCGAAATTCCGGCGTTCCACAATCGGCTCCGCCCGAGCCGCGTCATTCATCGCACAGCCTTCAAGAGCAGGATCAACAAAGGTATCCATGCCAACTTTGGTCAAAACGCCGGGACGCTGACCAGCCCCTTCCCTCAACATGTCAAAGACAATGCCAGAAGGAACATTATAGGCCTTCACCTGATTTGCCGTGATCATCTGCCATATCCTCGGCGGGTCAGCTTTTGTCGGGCCGGATGGATAACTGCCGCCAATGATCTTGCTCAGGCAACCAGGCTTGGCGATATGATCAACGCCTTTGGTGCCAAAAAAATCACCCGCCGCAATCGGATGAACCGTTGTCAGATTGGTTGGCGTTGACGTCTCGTCAAACCGCTCTCCAAGTGCCGCAAGCACCGCATCAGGGCAGCAAAGACCACTCGAAGAATTAACCGCAACGATTGAATCATTTGCGATCTTTGAAACGGCCTCTTGCGCTGTTACAACTTTGCTCAAATCCAGTTCTCTCTTTTGACTTTTGCACATTAAGTAACTAACTGGTTATATATGAACTGTTTAAAACAATGAATCAAGCGGGGAAAGCTCTTTAAAAATCAACAATCGCAAATAAACACTTTCCTGAAAGTAACCATTCAGTTACCTTATAAAAACCATCAGCCCTGTTCATGGAAGGAGTTAGCAATGAATATCTATTTTCAAAAGAACCATCAGCGCGCATTCGGCACTTTTCCGCTAAAGGATGACACATTATTGAATGCAATAGAATGTGCCGCCAAGGTGGGATATCGGGCTTTTGACACCGCGCAAATGTATGAAAACGAAGCCACAACCGGTGAAGCACTGGAAGCCACGGGAATTGCCCGCAAAGACCTCTGTATCACCACCAAGGTAAATATCGAGTGCTTTTCTGACGATAGATTCCTCCCTTCTGTGGAGCAAAGCCTCAGAGACCTGCGCACAGACTATGTGGATGTGCTGTTGCTGCATTGGCCTCCGGCAGATGGAGACATTGCGCCTTCTTTGAAGATGCTCCAGCAGGCCTATGACAAAGGCTATGCGCGCAATATAGGCGTATCGAACTACACGGTTGCCATGCTGCGCAAGGCTGTAAAAATTGTTGATGCGCCTTTGGTGACGAACCAGGTCGAGTTCCACCCGCTTCTTAATCAGGACAAGCTGATGGCTGGCGCAAACGAGACAGGTGTGCCTCTTTCTGCTTATTGTTCGGTGGCACGCGGTGAAGTCTTCAAGAAGCCGGTTTTCGCCGAGATTGGGGAGACTTATGGCAAATCAGCAGGCCAGGTTGTTTTGCGCTGGATTTTGCAGAAAGGTGTCAGCGTCAATGTGATGTCAACCAATCCGGTGAATATTGAGGCGAATTACAATATTATGGATTTCACATTGAGCCATATGGACATGGCGCGCATTGATGCGGTTACGGCCGAGAATTATCGTATTGTCGGCAAAGACCTTGTGCCATTCGCGCCTGATTTCGACTAGCGATAAACTGCCAACTCTAGCGATTTTTGCGGATCATATCGCTCGCTTTTTCAGCGATCATGATGGTGGAGGCGTTGGTGTTTGAACCAATCACGCTTGGCATGATTGAACTGTCACAGATGCGAATGCCGTCAAGCCCTCTGACCCGGCATTGACTGTCAACGACCGACATTTCATCGTCTCCCATCTTGCAGCTACAAGTCGGATGATAAGACGTCCGGCCATATTGGCGGGCATAATTTTCGAAATCCTTTTGCGATTTCACGCTGTCATCCGGGAAGCGAATGGTTCTGATATATTTTTGCAGGGACGGCTGTTTGAATATTTCAACGCTTTTGCGCACACCTTCAACGGAACATTTCAAATCGTCCGGCTCTGCCAAAAAGTTTGGATCGATAAGCGGCAGATCAGAAGGATCGGATGAACGCAGGCGAACCGTGCCACGTGATTTTGGCCGCACCGTGTACGAGTTCAGCGTAATGCCTGATGACCCGGGCGGGACGCTTGGCACGCCAGCTTCTGCGCCTGCTCCGGCTAGAAAATGAAATTGCAGATCAGGCACATCGCCAGACTTCAAGCCCGAGTGCCAGAAAGCCCCACCCTCAACCACATTCGAGGTAACAGGCCCCGACTTAAACGCCAGATATTCAATACCGGCCAAAGCGGCATTATACCATTTGTTATATTTATCCAGACTATAATGCCCGGTCAGTTCGGCAACAATATCGATGCCAAAATGGTCATTCAAATTTTCACCGACGCCGGGAATGTCAGCCACAACCTCAATGCCATGTTCAGCCAAATGAGCAGATGGACCAACCCCCGACAGCATCATGAGTTTAGGCGTTCCTATGGCACCGGACGTCACAAGAATTTCGCCCTCCGCCCGGGCGCGGCATTCTTGCCTGCCGTCATGATAGAGAATACTCACAGCCCGTTGTCCTTCAAATTCAATTTTCCGAACAAGACAGCCGGTTTCGACTGTCAGATTGGACCGACTCATGATCGGCTTTAAATATCCAGTCGCCACCGAACACCGCTTATAGTCTTTGGTTGTTGTCTGGTAAGGACCACAGCCTGCCTGCATTGCACCGTTAAAATCAGGGTTGAAGGGAATACCCGCTTCCTGGCAACTTTGAATGAAAGCGCGAGTCATAGGTTGCACGTCCGGGATATTTGAAACACCCAGAGGCCCATCCGTCCCGTGCCAGTCGCCCGACAGAATTGTATTCCCTTCAGAGCGCAGAAAATATTGCTGAATATCCTTGAAGCCCCACCCCGCACAGCCTTCTTCTTCTGCCCAACGATCAAAATCTGAAGGATGGCCGCGCGTGAAAACTTCAGCGTTGATAGAAGACCCGCCGCCGATCACACGCGCCTGAGCATAAGGAATTTCCCTGTTATTCGCATGTTTTTGCGGCGCCGTTGCAAAACCCCAAGTGTGCGGGCCCGTGGTCATTTTTGCAAAACCGACAGGCATATGAATAAGCGGGTGATTGTCTTTCCCGCCTGCTTCCAGGAGCAAAACCCTTGCCTCGGCATCTTCGCTCAACCGGTTAGCGAGCACACAGCCAGCAGACCCGCCCCCGACAATAACGTAATCGTAGCCCGTTTCTTTCATTCTTTTCTATCCAGTTTGCCCGTTTGCCAAATACGTCGCATCAGGAAGTCGCATCAAGGCTGGTGCGCCAGTCGTTCCAGCCCGCTTCCACAGAAGAAGGGGCAGCGTGCCATTCCGGCATCGGTTTCCCGGTCGCAGGATCTTTCGCCGGGATTGGCAACATCATAATTCGCTTGCACGCCCGTTTGTAGTCTTCATCTGATAGAAACGCCTCTTGAATGTCATCCCAGTCGCGGCCATCAGGATATCCACCGCACATATGAATGTCTTCAGCCATCGAGATCATTTCATGGCTAACCCCGGCAGGCATGATGATGACGTCTCCGGCCTCAATGCGCACTTTCGACCAGCCGCCCTCCCCGACAGAAAGCGAGAATTCCATCCACCCCTGTGCGCAGCCCAGACATTCATGCGTGGTTGAATGGAAATGAGCATATTCATAAATCCCCGGATAATCCCAGTTGTTTGACCAGCCATTTTCACGGAAGCGTGCCTTGACCGCCTCGGCCCCGCCGCCCGGAATTGCGTTTCTGTGCACCAGCAAGGGAAAGCGGTTATTTGGAATCTTTCCCTGCGGTTTAGACATATAGCTTTCAGTAATAATCGTCATGGTTTCCTCCTCACATTACGATTTGAGTTTTTAAATCCTGCGGGCGATCCGCGAAACTGTCAAAGGCTTCCTGTATTTTGTCCAGTGGAAATTCTGCCCCCGTGAAAGGCGTGGTATCAATGCGGCCATGAGTCAGCAGGGTCAGCGCATCATGCATGTCTTCCCCCATACCTGCGACCGAGCCTTTGACAGAATTTTCCTGAAGGATAGTGGTCAGAATATCAAGGCTCAAGGTCTCGTCCGGTCCGGTAAGCCCGAATGCAGCCAGATGTCCTCCGGCACGCATAAGGTCTTTTGCCTCTGCATAAAGCGAAGGAAGTCCAACACTTTCAATAACGATGTCAGCCCCGCGTCCGTGAGTCATGTCAATGACCTTGTCACGAAGTTCGCCAGGAGTAGCCACGCTATCTGCGCCACAAGCCAACGCCATGGAACGGCGATCTGCATTGGCATCAGACGCAATGATCGGGGCAGCACCAATCGTCCGCAACAACTGGACGTGCAGATTGCCAATCGGGCCTGCCCCCATGACCACAACAGACTGACCAAGCCCCGCACGCGACTTGCGGGCGGCTCTTACAACACAGGCCAGTGGCTCGGTTAAGGCAAGAACTTCTGCTGGAATGTTCGGCGAGGCTGGAATCACAAGTCGCGCAGGAACCGCGATATATTCAGCAAATCCGCCGTCCATATGGATGCCCATCTGGCGTATTTCCGGGCAATTCAATATTTCATTTCTGCGGCACCAGTAACACCGAACGCACCCGATATTCATATCGACCACGACTGGTTGTCCGACTTCAAGATGTCGCACCTCAGCCCCCAATTCGGTAATATGCCCCGTAAACTCATGCCCCGGGATCATCGGAAGATATTCTGCGGAATAATTACCATGGAAAATATGTATATCCGTGCCACAAATGCCGGTGCGGGCAATTTTGATCAGTGCTTCGTCTGGTTGCACCTGTGGTTTGGGAACATCGCGCAATTCAAAACGCCCGGGCTCGACAAGATAGGCCGCACGCATGATGGTCACTTCACCACACCTCTGAGTTTGGATCTGTCTATGGTCAGTGCAATGGCAATGATCAGCACGATGCCGAACACCATTTGCTGTTTTGTGGCATCGACTTCCAGATAAACCATTGCAGCGCGGATGACCATGACGATAAGCGTGCCGATTGCCGTGTTCAAAACACCCCCAACCCCGCCTGTCAGGGGCGTGCCACCAACAAGCACAACAACAATGGCCAGCAACAGAAATCCGTTGGCGAGATTCGCATCCCCGCCGGACAGTTTTACAGAGAACATCAGCCCGGCAATGGCGGCAAACATGCCTGAAATGGCAAAAGCTGTAATTTTCACGCGGTCCACATTGACACCGGAAGCCACAGCGGCGAGTTCTCCTGAACCCACGGCTTTCAAGCTGCGACCAAATGTGGTTCGCTTTTGCAATATCCAGGCGAAGATCAAGAGGAACAGGGCAATGACCAGCTCGTGAGGTACCCCAAAGCTATTGCCATACATCCAGCCGAAGCTGCTATCACGCAATTCCGCATCCATATAGAGCGCGCGCTGTCCGGAAAGCCATTTGGCGACGGAAAGGGCGACAAATCCGATGGCCAGGGTTGACACAAAGGAAGGCACATAGAGTCTGGTGGTGACATAGCCGGACAAAGCCCCGAACAACAGGCCACCGATAATGACAACGGCAGCGACTCCGATTCCCATTGAAGCCAGATAGACTGTTGCGATGACGGTGACCATATTTGCCAGTTGCTGAACGCTGAGATCAATACCGCCGATATAGATGGCAAAGGTCATTCCAAGTGCCATGATAAAGAGGGGCACAATATCAGCCATCAGAAGTATAAGCCCCGACGGGTTCAGGAATGAGGGATTAGCGACCCCCACGGCAAGCGTAAGCACGAGCAGTGTGATCCAGGGCAGATGTGGCTTGATGCGTTCCATTTTCATCTCCATCAGATCATATGGTGAACCAGATCATACAGCGAAGGTTTACTGCCTGGCGTGCAATCAAATTCTTTTTGAAAGGCCCCGTCTTTCAAAACCAGAATGGTATGCGACAGGCCAATCGCTTCTTCCAGCGTATCGGCCACCAGAATGATGGCGCAGCCGTTGGCATTCATTTCGCGCACCATATCGTAGACATCTTCTTTTGCGCCGATATCAAGGCCGCGTGTCGGGTGATCGAGCAACATAATGTCCGAGCCCCCTGACTGCCATTTCGCCAAAACGACTTTTTGCTGGTTTCCGCCCGAGAGTCCTCCACAATCCTTATGTTCATCTGGCGTCTTTATGCCAAGGCGTTCAATCCAGGTTCTTGCAAGTCCACGTTCCTCTCCAACCCGCAAAATGCCATGCGTGGCGTAGTTCTGCAGCTGGCTGAGGGTCATATTCTCATAGACATTCATGCCATTAACGATGCCTTCAACCTTGCGTTCGCGCGGGACATAGCCAACGCCTCTGCGCACCCCGTCTTGCGCCGAAAAAGAGGAAACAGTTTCACCCTTGATTTCAACCCTCCCGCCTGTTGGCTTGTCCAGACCATAGAGCGTGCGCAAAATGGCCTCCCGGCCTGATCCTTCGGTGCCAACAAGGCACAAGACCTCGCCTGCATGGAGTTGAAAGCTGATATCTTGAAAATGAGACCCCATCGAAACATCATCAAAACGAGCCATCACCTTTGCAGAATCATACGGTTGCTGCTTCTGCTCGCGGTAATATTCCTTGTCAACATCGCGCCCGACCATCTTGTGCTGAATCGCATCCTTGTCAGCCTCTTTATGGCTGACAACATCAACCACCTCCCCGTCCTTCATCACATAAATGCGATCAGACAGCTCCAGCACCTCTTCCATACGATGGCTGACAAAGATAAAAGACGCCCGCCTGGTCAGATCACGAACAATCTGAAACAAAAGTGCAACTTCTTCCTGCGCAAGCACAGAAGTCGGCTCATCCAGCAGGATAACCAGGTCTCCATCAACCCGTTCCTCCAGGGTCAGCACTTTCGCCAGCTCAACAAGCTGACGCTGCGCAAAACTAAGCCGCGAGGTGATGGTTGAAGGATCAATATCCAGTTTTACCTTGGAGAGCTGATGGCGTGCCGCCTCTGCCATGGCTTTCCAGTTAATAATGCCAAATTGCACAAATTGCTGCTCAAAGCCCAGGAAGATATTTTCCATCACCGTCAGGTTGGTGATCAGTGACTGCTCCTGAAACACCATGCCAATGCCATGGTCCATAGCCTGCCGAGGATTGGCAAAGCGGACTGTCTTTCCATCAATAGAAATATTCCCGCTATCCGGCTGATAGGTGCCATAGATAACTTTCATCAGGGTTGATTTTCCGGCGCCATTCTCGCCAACCAGACCAACAATCTCCCCGCGATTGACCTGAAAATCAACTGATTTAAGAGCATGGACGCCGGGGAAATGCTTGTCTATCTGCTGCAATTCGTACATCTTCCGCCCCTACTTCACGAAACTGATTTTCTTGCGGTCAGTGGAAAGAACGACAGCGATGATAACAAGCACGCCAAGCACACCGTCTTGCATCCAGTTGGGCAAACCAATCACAACCATGCCGTTATTGATCACATTGACGATCAAGACGCCGACCAGCGTGTTCCACACACCGCCAATGCCGCCCCATAATGCCGTGCCACCGACAACAACAGCGGTAATTGACACGAACATGAAATTATTACCCGTGGCGGTTTCAGCAATACCAATTCGTCCCACCGCCATCAATGCGCCCATCGCGAAAAATACGCCTGCCAGCGTGAAGCCCAAAATCCGGATGCGGTGAACATCCAGTCCGCTGGCTTGTGCAAGCTCTTCACCGCCACCGACTGCATAAAAATTCCTTCCCAGTCTGGTCCGTGATTGAATGAACCAGGTGACAATCAAGGCAAGCAGCGCGATGTAGCACATGATCGGGAAATTCAACCAGCGCACTGTCAGCAGCGAACGGAACCACTCGTCCTCCACCCTTATCCGGTCGCCACCGGTCAGCAACAGGGCAAAGCCAGTGCCCACAAATCCAATGGCAAGAGAGGCCATAAAAGACGGGATTTTGAGTTTTACATGGATGAGGCCGTTCACGAATCCGATTGCCGCGCCGACCATCAACGCCAGAGGAATGGCAAGCCAGGCCCAGCTGGCCAGTGTTCCGCCCAATGCCAGAAACGCATAGGCAAATATGACAGCGCTTACGGAAACTGTGCCTTCCATCGACAAGTCAATGGAGCCCATTATGATGATAAAGGTGACGCCGATGGCGACCATGAGGGCGGGCGTTGCAGCCATGGCAATGCGCGCTGCATTTCGGATGGAGAAGAACCGGGAATCCAGTAAATAGAAGTGATCTTTTCCTTCTTGAAAATCTTCAAGCCATTCAAAAACCGGGAAGATCAGAACCAGAAATGCCAGGACGAGAAGCGGTGCCCATTTGATGATTTGCTCACGATTCAAGAGCGCGGCTTTTGGTTTCTTTACGAATTCTGACATAGGAAGTTTTTATAAGGGGCGTTCTGACAAGGCAAGAGTTCCAACACAAATTTAGTTTACCGGGTTAAAAACTACGGTCGCGGAGCAGAAAGCCGCCCCGCGACCGCATCATTTAGTCAGCCAACATATTTACTCAGCCGACTTTTGGGGAGAGATTATTTATACTGGATCTGACCGTTGGTCGGGCCCCAGAAATCCTTCCAGTCGTAAGTCGGCACGTTTTCAAGATAGCTTGTCTTGAAGTCCGCAGCATCTTTCGGCGTAACCATAATCGTCGGACCGTAGAACTCGCGATGTGCTTTTGACTCTTGCGATGGTTTGAAGGTGCCTATCGCAGCATGATATGCCAGAGCTGCTGTGATACCCCCTCCCCAATGCGGGTTGGTAAAGACGGTTGCAAGAATACGCCCCTCCCGCACCAGATCAACCGCTTGCGGATTGCCATCATAGGTCACAATCGGAATATCCATTCCTTCGGCGCGCAGGGCCTCCAACACCCCGTAGCCGATGGTGTCATTCGCACAGTGAACGCCGGTGATTTCATCCCCGAAGCGGGTGATCATCGACGACATGATCTGGTTTGCTTTCTGGGTGTCCCAATCGGCTGGCTGCGCATCAAGAAGCTCCACATCCGGGTAGTCTTTGAGTGCATTCTTCAACCCGTTAAGGCGCTCAATCGCCGGGTTGTTGGACGCGATGCCGCCAAGATGGACCACGCCACCTTTGCCGCCTATAGCCTCAAGAAGGATACGTGCCGTTTGCTCAGCAGGGCCTTCATCAGACCAGGTCATATGGCTGACATAATTATCCCCAAAGTCCCATGGATGCAGATCATCGGTTTTATTCCAGATGGTTGAAACATAACCACCGCCTTCTGCAACTGCCTCAACAACCGGACGCGCATTTGGCGCATCATTGGTGTCAATGGCCAGGGCGAGCTCCCCATTGGTCTTGGCCAGAAGGGCTTTCACATCTGCAAGAGATTTTTCGGACGACCCCTCGTTGATCAGGTGAACCAGAGCATCTTTGCCCAGGCCCTGCGCATCCATGAAGGCTTCACCGCCGGAAACGATTTCGTTCCAATATGGATTTGTGCGGTTTCTGTAGCTCCAGGCAACCGTCGGGTTCTTATAGGTTGCAGCCATGACCGGTGACAGGCCAAGCATCTGGGTAGCAGCCGCCCCCGTGATGCCAAAGGCTGATGCCAGCAGGAAGTTCCTGCGCGAGATTTTTTCTTCTTCAATGAACTTTTTGATAAATGACATGAAATTTCTCCCTGTATTTACATTCTTGTCATCGCGGGTCTCCCCGTGAATCAGTGAATTGACTGGCCCATCATGCATAGCAGATACAAACTGGCCCGGAACATTACGTTACATAGAACATTACATTACGTAACGCACTAGTTAGTTACCGATACTTTTCATTCGCTGTCAAGTAGGTTATGAACTCTTCACAGGTTATTCACTATAGGATCGAAGGCGGAAAGAGAATGCTGGACACAAAAACGCCCACTAAAGTGCCTGCAAGAGATGCAGATGCAACCAAGGCACGAATTTTGGCAGCCGCAAAAAAGGAATTTGCCTTATTGGGTCTGGGCGGGGCGCGGGTTGATAGCATCGCGGAAAAGGCGAGTGCCAACAAACGCATGATCTACTATCATTTTGGCAGCAAAGAAGAGCTTTTTGTCGCCGTCCTGGAGCACGCCTATCTTGATATCCGCAGGGCCGAGCATAGACTTCATCTGGATGATTTGCCGCCCGACGAGGCGATGGTGACCTTGATTGAATTCACATGGAATTACTATCTGGAGAACCCTGAATTTATCCGCCTGGTGAACAGTGCCAATCTCCATAAAGGCAGACACCTGACGGGGTTGGAAAATGTCAGGGAGGCCAGCCGCCAATATATCAGCATGATACAAAAGCTACTGGATCGCGGGGCTAAAGCAGGGCTTTTTCGTGAAGGCATCAATGCCAGGCAGCTGAACATTACCCTGGCGGCAATAGGCTATTATTATCTGACCAATCGGTTCTCGGGGGAAATTCTGTTTGAGCAGGAATATATGTCAAAACAGGCTCTGGACGAGCGACTCGCCTTTAATATCGACACGGTCATGCGGATGATCAAAGCCTGATGATTGGCTATTGGAACCAGCAATTCCAGTTCAGGAAAATTCTGCCAGACTTTGAAGACTATCTTCAAAGCATGGAACGGCGAAGCGCAAACCTGTCTTTAGAATTCCAACGGGTAAGCTACGGGAGCGACCCCAGGCAATGGGTTGAAATATCCGGCACACCAGAAGAAGGTCGCGTGCTACCCGTATTTATCCACGGTGGCTATTGGCGCGCCTTGTCAGCTGAAGAACACCGGTTTGTTTTACCCGCATTGAAAAGCCTCAATGGGGCAAATGGGGCGAGTGGGGCGGTCGCTAACCTGGAATATAGACTGCTGCCGCATGTTACTCTCAAAGGAATCATTGGCGATGTCGTGGCAGGATTGCGAATGTTATCCGAACAAACAAAATCTCGATTGATTGTCATCGGCCACTCTGCTGGCGGTCATCTCGCCACCATGGCCGCACAAGAACTCAAGCAACAGATTGTGGGTGTCCTTGCGATCAGCGGGCTATATGACCTCAAACCGCTGCAATGGTCCTTTTTGAAAGATGAAATCGGGCTGACAGAAGATAAAATGGCCGGGGCCATACCTTTGGAGGCCTGGCAAGCACAAACAGCAGAGCACATCACAGTTGCAGTCGGAGAAGCCGAAACACCAGAAATGCACCGTCAGGCCCATATCTTTGCAAGCAGCCATGGCGCGAAATTTCTGGAAGTGCCAGACAAACATCACATGACCGTGCTGGATGATTTGGCAGATACGCACGGATTGCTTATTTCTGAAGCCAAAGCCATCATCACAAAAAAGGGGCGTTAAAACCCCCCTCAATCCCTCCCGCCCCTTCTGAAAAAAACTTTCCCCCGGAGCCAACCCCGCGCATTTGCTGCGGCTTTAATTCCTGGAATTTAATTTCAAAAATTTAATTCCAGGATGTAAGGTCTTTAGATACCGCTTCGGCGGCCAAGGCCAGCAGTTGTTCTCCGTGTTCAGGGCGTGCCAGTGCCGAGTGAGACCCAACCCGTCCATCGGGAAAATCCAGCTTATGTTGATCGGGTGGTCCGTGGCGGTCACCCGCATGCGAACGCATGAATTCCGGGGTAAGTTGCTGCGGGGGGTGCAGGGCAGCCCGATGGTGAACAGTCCGATATTCTGCTTGCGTTATTGCGATCTCGGACGGGGTGGCGTGCATCCCTTCCCAATCCGCATAGAGGTCTGTGCACAATTTATTGACCTCTTCAAACGCCCACCATGAGCGCACCCGCATCTGAAAACCTTTTAATTGTTGCTTTAACTGTTTTACTTTATTGAGAACCGCGAGGTTAGCCCCATGGCCATTAAGGAAATAGAACCTTCTAAATCCTTGCGCGTAAAGGCTTTCAACAATCTCGCAAAGAAGAGTTTTGAAGCAATCTTCAGAAATCGAAATGGTTCCCGGAAAATGAAGATTAAACGGTGCCGGGGTATAAGCGAGTGTTGGCGCAACAAGGATACCTGCTTTTTCACCTGCCCTGCGTGAAACGGCTTCGGCGCATAATGCATCGGTCCCGATCAGCCCTATTGGGCCGTGTTGTTCATTGGACCCGGTCGGGATGATGATTTGATCCTTTTCCTTCAGATAGGCTTCGACTTCCATCCATGTATGAAGATCAAGTCTCATTGGCTTGAGAACCCGTTCAGGCGCACATCTTCAACATATAGAAACAGGGGTGCAACATATACAAACAATAGGGCGAACAGCACCCCCAGTTTCATGTAACCTGCATGTTTTATTCTTTAAGACGCCACTTTTTGCCGAGCTCGTCAAAAAATCCGCGTTCGGTTTTCAATGCAATCCAGGTGTTGACGTAGTTGATCCAAACCTGATCCGCCTGCGGGAGCAGCATGGCAATCGGTGTCGGAGATTTTGGGGCAGACACCGGAACGATCATCATTTGAGGGTATTTTTCAACCAGCTTGAGTGCTTCAACGTTCGAGGTAATATGCGCATCTGCACGACCAGCAAGAACTTCCTGGAAGTCACGTGCAGGAGCTTCCACGATCTGATGCTTCGCGTCAGGAAAATATTGTTTGACCTGTTTTTCCTGCGTTGTTCCAAGTGTTGCGGCCACCGTAACACCTGCATCATTCATGTCTTCCCAGTCTTTGAATTTGCCGGCGTTTTCTTTCAAAATCAGAGGGACAGTTGCCAAAGAGAAATAAGGGGTTGAATAGCCCGTCGCCTTGGCGCGCGCAGGAGAGACCGATGCTGACCCAGTCATGTGATATTTACCGGCTGTCACACCGCTTACCAATGTTTTCCAGTCTGCTGGCACAAATTCAAGTTCGACGTCGAGATCCTTCGCCAGTTCAGTCATAACGTCGATATCATAACCGGTGTAGGAATTATTTGCGACGTCCTTCATTGTCATCGGGTTCCAGTCCCCGGTTGTCCCGACTTTGAGAACCCCATTATTGAGAATGTCATTAAGTGCTGATTGTGCGTTAGCCGTATTTGAGGCAACCAGCAAAAAACCAAGTGCGATAGCTGTTGTGATCAGTTTCATTTGCTTCTCCCAGAGTAAAAGTTCAAACTAGCGCGAATAATAGGAATTGCAAGGGAATAAACAAGTTGCAAGTGTATGGAAATCATGAATTAAATGGGGCTTGATCAAACGCATAAAGCCGCACGCAATGTCCGCATCTCCCAGCATTGAAATTGAAAATATATCCAAGTTTTTTGGAGACTTCCGGGCGTTGAACAGTGTTTCTCTGGTTGTTGATCCGGGAGAGAAGGTTGTTGTATGCGGGCCTTCGGGGTCGGGAAAGTCCACGTTAATTCGGTGCATTAACGGATTGGAGCAGCACGACGAGGGAAAGATTTCAGTTGCGGGAAACCTGTTGTCTGACCATCCTGGCAGTCTGAAAGCGGTGCGTGAAAAAGTCGGAATGGTCTTTCAGCAATTCAATTTGTTTCCGCATTTGACGGTGAAGGAAAACCTGAAACTTGGGCCAATTCGCACAAGGAAGATGGCGGATGCGGACGCTGATAAACTTGCGCTTTCTTATCTGGAGCGGGTTAAAATCCCGGAGCAAGCTGACAAATATCCGTCTCAGCTTTCAGGCGGGCAACAGCAACGGGTAGCGATTGCGCGTTCGCTGTGCATGGAGCCGCAAATCATGTTGTTTGACGAGCCGACTTCAGCCCTTGATCCCGAGATGATTAACGAGGTTTTGGACGTTATGACCGAGCTTGCACAAAGTGGCATGACAATGATTTGTGTGACGCACGAAATGGGGTTTGCAAAAAGAGCGGCGGATACGATGGTTTTCATGGACCATGGCGAGATTGTTGAGAAAGCCGAACCGGAGCGGTTTTTTGCCCGGCCGGAAACAGAGCGTTGCCAGGATTTTCTGTCCAGGATTCTGTCACATTAAGAATAAGGCGCATTGAGAGTGAAGCTGGAGAAATGAACTTTCAAAGATTTTGTGTCTTTCCGGCTATCTTGCTGGTTTGTTTGCTGGGCCTGTCGGCGTGCTCGGGAAACTGGGGCTGGTATGTCGTAAATCCTGCTATTGATTCCGGCCAGGCGAATTTGATGTTTCTGTTGAGCGGGCTTTACTACACCGTTCTTCTGTCATTAACCGCTATCGTGATTTCCATCGTGCTTGGATTAGCAGTGGCACTCCCGGGGCTGTCAAAAAATCCTTCCTTGCGACGATTTAACCGGGTTTATGTAGAACTCGTACGGGCGGTTCCCATCCTGGTCCTCATTCTTTGGGTTTATTACGGTTTGCCGCAGCTAACGGGCTTAACAATATCGGTTTTCTGGGCTGGCGTGATTGCTCTGGCACTTTCAGACAGCGCGTTTGAGGCCGAGATTTTTCGCGGTGGCATCCAGTCCATAGATAAAGGGCAATACGAGGCGGCCTATTCGATTTCGCTTAATTATCTTGATATGATGAGATATGTCATCCTGCCACAAGCCATCCGGCGCATATTGCCTGCTTTAGGAAATCAGCTGGTTTATATGCTGAAAATGTCGTCACTGGTTTCGGTGATCGGGATGCAGGAACTGACTCGCAAGGCAAACGAGCTTGTTGTCACCGAATATAGGCCGCTTGAAATCTATACAATTCTGGTCCTTGAATATCTGGTCTTGATCCTGATAGTCTCTGCGGGGATTCGTCGGCTTGAGCGCAAACTCAAAACGGATCAGCGTGCGTGAGTACAACCTTGAGGATGAGGAGAAGTGATGTCTGCGTGGATTGAGATGATATCGGATGAAGAGGCAAGCGAGGAGCTTTTAGAGGTCTTGCAGATGGCAAGAACGCCGCATGGCACGGTTGACAATGTGATGCGGGTTCATTCGTTGCGTCCGAACACCATGAGAGGCCATGTCATATTATATCGTGCAGCTTTGCACGATGCGACAAACACGATACCGGAATGGTTACAAGAGACGATCAGTTCTTATGTTTCGATTTTGAATGACTGTCCCTATTCTCTTGCAAATCATTGGGCGAATGCGCGTCATCTTATGAATGATGATCAAAAGGCTGATGCTGTGCAAAAAGCCTTGCACGCGCGGCAACCGGAAGAGGTGTTTGATGGATTGGCGTTAGCATTTTTGAAATATGCTGAAAAACTGACGCTTGAACCGGGCAAGATGGATCGCGCGGATATCGAAGCCCTGCGCAGGAACGGGGCCGATGACGGCCAGATTTTGGAAGCCAATCAAATCATCGGTTATTTTAATTATGTAAACCGGCAGTTGAATGGCCTTGGCGTCACGACTGACGGAGATATCGTCGGCTATTATAAAAGTGACTAGCTCGGAATAGAAGGAGGCAATATTGATGGCATATGCACAGGCAAAACAGCTCGATTCCGAAGCCATCCCGATTATTGATATTTCCCCGTTGCGTAACGGGTCTGATCCTCTGTCTGTTGCAAGAAAGCTTCATGCGGCAAGTCAGTCTTTAGGATTCATTTATGTAAGCGGACACGGGATACCGGAGGCTTCTATCGCGGCAATGCGAAGCCTGGGGCTGGATTTTTTCCACAGAAATATCAAAGAGAAAGAGTGTGTAAAAATCTCGAACAGTCACCGGGGCTGGCTTGCCACAGGCGGCGCGAAGATGGGGGACAAGCAAAAGGCTGATCTTAAGGAAAGCTTCATTTGGGGCCTTCAGGATGAGGCTGGAAAGACTATCGAGGATCATTCCTTGCGCGGTCAAAATCAGTGGCCTGCGTTTCTGCCAGCATTACAGACGACTGCGATGGAGTATTTTGAACGTGCGCATGAGGTCGCCCATCACCTGATGCGCGGATTTGCGCTTGGCCTCGACCTGGATGAAAGTTTTTTTCTACAGACGGCCTCGCGACCTTTGAGCCGGGCGTCTCTGGTATATTACCCGGCGCAGCCAGAAGAACTGGGCGAAGATCAATTCGGGGTCGGACCGCACACGGATTTCGGTGTGCTTACGGTATTATGTCAGGATTCAGTCGGGGGGTTGCAGGTCGAAGATGTCAACGGTGAATGGCTGCAGGCCCCGCCAATCGACGGGACATTGGTCGTAAATGTTGCGGACTTGCTTGCCCGTTGGACGGACGGTGCCTATAAATCGACCCCGCACCGGGTTGTGAACAGTTCTGGAAAAGAGCGGCTTTCGATTGTGCTGGCTTTTGACCCAAATCCTGAAACGGTGATTGATCCGCGCGATATATTTGGCAAAGAGTGTAAACCACAAGAGCAACCAACCACCTGCGGTGATTATTTGAATTGGCGATTTGAGAAAGCTTTCGCTTACCGAAAAAAATAAAAACAGCTTTATTTGTCAGGTTCCAGGAACACGAAATTTAGTCTGTAAGTCCAAAATGTTGCAAAACACCCCAGACCTGTCCGGTGCCCTGAATCTGCTGCAAAATTGCATGGATGTTCAGGCAAGCGACACCGTGCTTCTGGTTTGTGAGTCCCCGGCACTCGGCTGGTATGATGAAGAAGCTGCTGAAGTGCTTGGTGCTGCCATTCAACAGATTGGTGCCGCGTTCTCAATGATTGAAGTGGGCCATCCCGATGAACCGCTGCCAGTTACTTACAAGGATATGGTTAACCAAAGCAGTGCAATCATTTATCTGTCAAGAATTGGGGACCAGGATCGCTTCACAGACAAGCTGCCGGGCAAGAAAGTGGCAATGCTTTATGTGCGCGATGGTGCCGCCCTGCAATCAGACTATGCGTCTATTGATCACAACGCGATGAAGCACTTTAAAACTTCTATCGACCAGATCATGACAAGGGCCAGGCGGATCACAATCACCTGCCCGCTTGGCAGCGAAATAGAATGCAATGTCTCCGCTGAAGATTATTCCCCTGAAAATTGCTATGGATACGGTGATGTTGCGGTCAAGCGTTTTCCGCTTTGTGTTCCACAACCGATATTGGCGAAGGAGATGAGGGGTCGGGTCGCGCTGGCAGATTGGCTTACGCCAACGGGTTCGCGCTCTTATTCCCCGGCTGTATGCAAAATTGAGGATCTGGTATTTGCCGAGGTTGAAGCAGGCAGAATTACCGGATTTCACGGCGATAATGAAAGCATCGCAAGAATAGAAAAACATTACGAATTTGTTTCAAAAAAATTCGCCATCGACAAATATATTGTCCATTCCTTTCATGCAGGCATTCATCCGGCCTGTTCTTACCCGCATAACATCAATGATGATCCCGACCGCTGGTCAAACAATATCTTTGGCAGCCCACGCTATGTGCATTTTCATACCTGTGGAGCTTATCCACCCGGCGAAATCTGCTGGATGGTGCGTGACCCGACAATTCAAATTGACGGCACGTCACTATGGGAGAAAGGCCGGTTAATGTATAATAATTTCCCGCAAACGAAAGACGTCACAAATCTTTGGCCAACCCTTAAAAATCTTTTAAATATAAAATAGGGCTTTCAGGTTGCGCGGCCCAGAATACCGGGCAAATCAAGTTTATTGTGGCGGGCGCAATCAATCGCAATCTCGTATCCTGCATCTGCATGTCGCATAACACCTGTTGCCGGATCGTTCCACAGAACACGTTCCAGTCGGCGATCAGCATCCGCGGAACCATCGCAGCAGATCACCATGCCTGAATGCTGGCTAAAACCCATGCCAACACCGCCGCCATGATGGAGTGATACCCAGGTGGCCCCTGACGCCGTGTTAAGCAGCGCATTGAGCAGCGGCCAGTCCGAAACGGCATCTGATCCATCCTTCATCGCTTCTGTCTCCCGGTTCGGCGATGCAACAGACCCGCTATCAAGATGATCCCGACCAATGACGACTGGTGCCGATAATTCTCCATCGCGGACCATTTGATTGAAAGCCAATCCAAGCTTATGGCGTATGCCAAGGCCAACCCAGCAGATCCGCGCCGGAAGCCCTTGAAACGAAATGCGCTCCCGCGCCATATCAAGCCAGTTGTGAAGATGCGAATCCGCGACCAGCTCCTTCACCTTTTCATCCGTTTTATAGATGTCCTCTGGATCACCCGATAGCGCACACCATCTAAACGGGCCAACACCCCGGCAGAATAAGGGACGGATATAGGCCGGGACAAAGCCTGGAAAAGCAAAGGCGTTTTCAAGTCCTTGCTCTTTGGCAACTTGCCGGATGTTATTACCGTAGTCGAGGGTCGGAACCCCCTGATTCCAGAAATCGACCATCGCAGCCACATGGTTTTTCATGGAAGCACGCGCGGCTGCTTCAACTGCTTTTGGCTCACTCTCCTGCTTTGCACGCCATTCAGCGACGCTCCACCCCTGCGGCAGATAGCCGTGGACAGGATCATGCGCGCTTGTCTGATCAGTCACGATGTCAGGCTTCACCCCCCTGCGGACCAACTCGGCAAAAATATCGGCGGCATTTCCAATCAGGCCAACAGATTTGGCCTCTCCTGCTCCAGTCCATTTATCAATCATTGCAAGGGCCTCCTCAAGCGACCTTGTCTTTGCATCAAGATAGCCTGTGCGCAGCCGGAAGTCCGCGCGAGTCTCGTCACATTCCACCGCAAGACAACAGGCCCCGGCCATGACTGCTGCCAGAGGTTGAGCCCCGCCCATCCCGCCAAGACCCCCGGTCAATATCCAGCGGCCTTTCAGATTGCCGCCGTAATGTTGCCGACCGGCTTCAACAAACGTTTCATATGTTCCCTGAACAATGCCTTGCGTGCCAATATAAATCCAGGAGCCAGCCGTCATCTGGCCGTACATGGCAAGGCCTTTCTTATCCAACTCGTTGAAATGGTCCCAGTTGGCCCAATGCGGGACGAGATTCGAGTTCGCAATCAAAACGCGCGGAGCATCCTTATGCGTGCGAAACACCCCGACTGGTTTTCCCGACTGCACGAGCATAGTTTCATCCTCTTCAAGAGTTTTGAGGGTTGAAACCATCTGGTCGAAATCGTCCCAGGTGCGGGCTGCGCGACCAATCCCGCCATAGACAACCAGTTCATGCGGATTCTCTGCAACATCTGGATGGAGATTATTCATCAGCATCCGCATAGGGGCTTCTGTCAGCCAGGATTTGGCTGTGATTTCGGGTCCGGTATCTGGAAAAACATCGCGTTGATTGTGCCGGGAAGTAGGTGAAGAATTGCTCATTTTTATTTTTCTTTCAGTTCTTTAAACCAATTTTATGGTTAGGTCGACCAGGGTTTCGAGTATCCTTTCAAGATGCGACCGGATATGGGCCGCTTTGTTCTCGTTATAGTCAAACGGCGGCACTTCACGCGCTAAATGCGTAGATTGCGCGAGTTCCATTTGAATAGCATGATATCCGGTTTCGGGGCGTCCATAGTGCCGTGTTGTCCAGCCGCCTTTAAAGCGACCATTCAAGACCGCGCTAAAACCGGCAGCATCGGCGCAAATAGTCTGGACAGCGCTTTCAATGGAGGGGTCGCATGTATGCCCGTCATTCGTCCCGATGTTGAAGTCTGGAAGTTTGCCTTCAAACAGGAACGGGATGCTGGACCTGATCGAGTGGCAATCATAAAGAAGAGCGACACCATGAAGCGCATGGATGCGTTTAAGTTCGCTTGACAAGGCCGCATGGTAGGGCTTGTGAAATTTTTCTAATCGTGCGGCAGTTTCGCCCGGACCGGGTGGTTCAATCCAGATGGGGTGCCCGTCAAAATTGGTAAGCGGCACCAGAGCAGTGGTATTTTGTCCCGGATAAAGGCTTTCATCTTCGGGGTTGCGGTTGGCATCAATCACATAGCGATGAAAGGTTGCCCTTACGGTTGTCACATCATCAAGCAACCCCTCATAAAGGCGATCAACATGCCAGTCGGTATCTCCAAGGGTTTGACCAAGCGCATTGAGATTGCAGAAGATGTCATCGGGAACATGCGTGCCGGTATGCGGCAATCCCAAAACGATGGGGGAATTGCCTCTGTTCACCTCCACCGGGTTCATGAAGTTTCTCCGCACACATAGCCGCCCACCTCAAGGGCCGTGGTCAGCGTGCCGTCTGCAACCAGCCGGGAGGCTTTGGCAATATCATCCGCCTGATAGCGATCTTCCTTCAAAGACGGGATCACCCGGCGGATTTCAGTCATGGCGGTGGCAAGCGGTGCGCTTGTCTGCAAAGGCGCGCGAAACTCGATACCTTGAGCCGCGCACATAAGCTCGACACCGATGATTGTGTTGAGATTTACATTCATGCGCTGAAGTCGTCGTGCTGCATGGGCAGCCATCGACACATGGTCTTCCTGATTGGCTGATGTCGGGGTTGAATCGGTTGAACATGGATTGGCAAGATGTTTGTTTTCGCTCATAAGGGCGGCGGTCGTGACCTCGGCAACCATAAGGCCGGAATTCAAGCCAGGGTCTGGTGTCAGGAAAGGCGGTAAATCAAACGAGAGTGCGGGATCAACCATAAGCGCAACCCGCCGCTGCGAGATCGCGCCAATTTCTGCAAGGGCCAATGCGATTTGGTCCGCCGCAAAAGCAACAGGCTCGGCATGGAAGTTGCCGCCAGAAACAATCCGGCCCGACTCGGCAATCACAAGCGGATTGTCGGTTGCGGCATTGGCCTCAATCTCCAGCGTCTTTCCTGCGTAATGGAGCAGGTCCATGGCCGCCCCCGTCACTTGCGGTTGACAGCGGATGCAATAGGGGTCCTGAACCCGGGTATCCCCTTCGCGATGGCTTTCACGAATTTCCGAGCCTTTCATGATCGCGCGCATGGCTCTGGCGACTTCAATTTGCCCCCGATGACCTCTCAGCGCATGAATTTCTTCAAGAAATGGGGCGGTTGACCCCATAATCGCATCGGTTGACAGGGCCGCAGAGATGACAGCAGTTGACGCGTTGGACCATGACAAAAACAAGCCGACCAAAGCGCAGGCCGTGGAAAATTGCGTACCGTTGATCAAACCAAGGCCTTCTTTCGCTTGAAAGATGACAGGCTGAAGACCGGCTTGCGCCAGAGCCTTGGCGGCTTGCATTCTTTCGCCACGATAACTGGCTTCGCCCTCCCCCATCATGGCTGCTGCCATATGCGCCAGAGGGGCCAGATCACCCGAAGCCCCGACTGACCCCTGATCCGGGATAATGGGCAGGACATCGCGTGCCAGCATCCTTTGAATTTGGTCAATCGTGTTCCAGGTGACACCAGAGGCCCCGCGACCGAGTGAGATCAGCTTTAGTACCAGCATCAAGCGGGTTGTCGGAAGATCAAGCGCCTCCCCTACCCCGCAACAATGAGAGAGAATGAGATTGCGCTGCAAGGCGGCGGTATCCTTTGCCGCGATTTTGATGCTCGCCAGTTTTCCAAATCCGGTGTTCACGCCATAGACTGCATCGGACCCATTTGCAGCAGACTCAACGATTTTGGCGGCCTGTTCTATGCGCGCTCTGGCACTTTCATGAAGCACAACGGACGCACCGGATTGCCAGATACGCCGCAGGTCAGACAGTCCGACTTCACCCGGAATCAGGATAAAACTCATCCTCATCCTCCAAACAGTCTGAGTCTGAGCGGGTTAAACCCGATCCGGTACGAAAGCTCGGACGGTTCCCTGATAGACCAGACGCATAGATCGGCACGCGCACCCACCTCTATTGTGCCACAATCAACCAACCCAAGGGCCCGCGCTGCCTGTTTCGTTGTGCCAGCCAGGGCTTCTTCCGGTGTAAGGCGAAACAGGGTGCAGCCCATATTCATGGTCAGCAAGATAGACGCAAGCGGGGACGAGCCTGGATTGCAATCGGTTGCCAGAGCTATCGCAACACCATGATCGCGGAGGGCTTGCACGGGTGGTTTCCGGGTTTCACGAAGCGTGTAAAAGGCCCCTGGCAGAAGCACAGCGGCAGAGCCTGCTTTGGCCAGAGCCGCAACATCTTCTTCGCTTGCATATTCAATATGGTCTGCGGAAAGCCCTTTATATTGGGCCAAAAGCTGTGTCCCGCCGATGTTTGACAGTTGCTCGGCGTGCAGTTTGACGGGCAGTCCAAGCCTTGCAGCTTCTTCAAAAACCGTTTCGATCTGCTTTGCATCAAAAGCAATGAATTCGCAAAATCCATCAACGGCATCGACAAGCCCTTCATCATGCGCCTTGCGGAGTGTCGGGATGCAGACATCCGCCAAATATGCATCTGGCTGTCCTTCATATTCTGCGGGAATCGCATGGGCACCAAGAAAGCTGGTCTTTATCCGAACCGGACGATGTTTCTCCAGCTCTCTGGCTGCCCGCAGCATATTGAGTTCTGTCACTTCATCAAGCCCGTAGCCAGATTTAATCTCTATGGTGCAAACACCTTCAGCGATCAGGGCATCCAGTCTGGGCAGCGCGGTCTCGACAAGATCATCAACAGAAGACCCGCGGGTTGCTGCAACGGTTGCGACAATCCCTCCCCCTGCCCCGGCTATTTCTTCATAGGTTGCGCCGTTCAGACGCAGTTCAAATTCTTTGGCGCGATCCCCCCCATGGACAAGATGCGTATGGCAATCAATCAGCCCCGGTGTGACCACGTCACCGCCAAGATCAACCGGCTCGTAATTTGTAAATTTTGATGGCAGTTCACCCTCAGGACCAATCCAGTCGATAAAGCCACCCGATACCGCGATGCTGGATTTACGAAGCAGCCCATAGGGTTCCGACCCCTTCATGGTTGCAAGCGTGCCGTTTTTCAGCACAATATCCGAGCGTTGCATATGTTGCATAAATAGCTTATATGTCTGCACATATTAAATTGTCAAGCTAGGTTTAGGACTCACAGGATTATTATAATGATCATCTATGCAAAATCTGCCCTTTTGCCCGCAGGATGGGTCAATGATGTTGCTGTCACTATCGGAAGTGATGGACGGATCAAATCCGTCGAAACAGGAGCAAGCGTGCAAGCTGATCATCAGACGGGCGTGCTTCTGCCAGCCCCGGTCAATGCACACAGCCATGCTTTTCAAAGGGCGATGGCCGGTCTTACTGAAAAGCGCGGCCCCAATCCAACCGACACATTCTGGACCTGGCGTGATCTCATGTTCCGGTTTCTTGACCAGCTCACGCCAGAGCATATCGAAGCGATCACGGCCTTTGTTCAAATGGAGATGCTTGAAGCGGGTTACGCGACCAATGTCGAATTTCATTATATTCACCACCAGCCGGGCGGCACTCCCTATGATTCACTTTCAGAACTGGCGCAGCGTGTCATCGCCGCCTCCGAACAATCGGGCATTGGCTTAACGTTATTGCCTGTTGCCTATCAGTTTGGCGGCTGTGATCAGAGGTCTCTGAATCCCGGTCAAATCAGATTTGGCAATGACCCGGATCGCTACGGACGATTGCACGAGGACTCAGCGCGCGCCATTCGCCAGTCGGCTGCTGATCACTCTATTGGCGCCGCACCGCATAGTCTGCGTGCTGTCGGGCAAGATCAGCTGGCCGAATTTGCCCGTCACTTTACAGATGGGCCGCTCCATATGCACCTGGCAGAACAACTTCCCGAGGTTGAAGAGGTCAAATCGTCCTGGGGGCTGCGACCCGTCGAATGGGCATTGGAAAATATGAACCTTGATCAACGCTGGTGCCTAATCCATTGCACACAAATGGAGCCTCACGAAACAAAAAAGCTTGCGCAAACCGGGGCCACTGCCGGTCTATGTCCGATCACAGAATCCAGTCTGGGAGATGGTATCTTCGATGGAGTGAACTGGCTCAATCATGGCGGTTCTCTTGCCATCGGATCAGACTCCAATATTCGAATCTCGCTCGCGGAAGAAATTCGAACACTCGACTATTCGCAACGCCTTCGCGATAACGCCAGGGCGGCTCTCGCCAGTCCCGAGGCTTCGACGGGAAGGCGCATCTTTGAAGAAATTGTAAAGGGCGGTGCGCAGGTCGCAGGACGCAAAACCGGGCGCATTGAAACCGGATATTGGGCTGATTTGCTGGCACTCGACAAAACACATGTTGATCTGGAGCAAAAACAAGGGGATAGCCTGCTTGATAGCTTCTTTTTTGCCGGGGATGATCGTATGATTACGGATGTCTGGTCGGCTGGTCGCCATCAAGTCGCTCATGGCCAGCATAAAGATCGACAGGCCATTGTCGCGAATTATCGAAAGACTATGCAAAAACTGGAAGGTGTCATTTGAGCCATAGCGCCCTCAATACCTGGCAGGATGTCCAGACCGAGATTCTTGATTGCATCAATTCTCGCAAGTGGAAACCCGGGGACTTCATCCCGAAAGAAGCAGAACTGGCGCGTGAATTCGGCTGTGCCCGCGCAACCGTCAATCGTGCGCTCAGAGCGGTTGCCGAATCCGGCCTGATTGTAAGACGGCGCAAAGCAGGGACTCAGGTTGTCGCCTATCCCGTCCGCAAAGCAACCTTCGCCATCCCTATTATTCGTCAGGAAATCGAAAATCAAAACCGGCGCTATTCCTACACACTTGTTGAACAAGAGACCATCAAGCCGCCAGCCGAAATTCGCGCACGGATGCACCTGACAAGAAGCGAAAAAAACCTTCATGTAAAAGCTATATATCTGGCCAACGGGAAACCCTATGTCTTTGAAGACCGCTGGATCAATCTGGAAGCTGTTCCAACAATCCTCAACGCAGATTTATCCCGCGTCAGTGCAAATGAATGGCTGATCGCCAATGCTCCCTATACCCATGGTGACCTTACGTTCGCCGCAAAAAAAGCAAATACAGACCTCTGCGCCTATCTGGCCGCTGACGAGGGTGATGCCCTGTTTGTTCTCAACCGCACAACCTGGAATCACGAAATCGCAGTAACAGACGTGACCTTGACATACCATTCAGGATACGATCTTCACACCAGCATGTGAAATCAATATTATTTAACCGGAATCTCATATGGTGAAATTTCTTTCTGTCAAAGCTGTGCCAACCCTTTGGTGGAGCTCGCCGCAGGCTTTGACGATCCGGCCGCCGCTGGTGTCGCTTCTCCATCTTGTTGTCGGCTTGAGCCTCTTCGGTCTGGGGGAAGCATTTCTGATCGCCGCAGGCGTAGGCGTCAGTCCATGGACCGTATTCGCCCAGGGAATCACCCATATCACCAACTGGAGTATCGGCTTTGCAACCTTCCTTATAAGTGTTGGCGTATTGCTGCTCTGGATTCCGCTCAGGCAAACGCCAGGGATCGGAACCATCCTCAATGCGATTATCATCGCGCTGATCCTGGAGTATTTGCTGCCTTTCCTGCCACGATTCGAAAGTCTGCTTGCGAACATAGTGATGGCTGCGCTCGGCGTATTCATCACCGGTTTTGGCGGCGCGATTTATCTCATCGCCAATCTTGGCCCCGGACCAAGAGACGGATTGATGACAGGGCTGCAAACCGTCACCGGTCAGCCGATTGCTGTGGTCCGAACCAGTCTGGAGATTACTGTCGTCGCCATCGGCTGGCTTCTGGGCGGGACCGTTGGTATCGGAACCCTGCTCTTCGCATTCGGGATTGGCCCCTCGGTCGCGATTGGCATGGTAGTTTTGCAATCAGTCTATCAACAACGCCCCTGATTAAATAGATCAGGTTTGCATCTGAAAACTTGGCTCTCTATTATCAAAGGTTATGTTTAAGCTGGTTACTATTGGAGTTGGTTTGAAATGAGTGATCAAGAAAAAGCCATTGCGCTGATTGCGCATGATCAAAAAAAGGAAATCTTGGCCAAATGGGTTGCCGAGCATCAAAGTAATCTGGCTGAACATCGCTTGTATTGTACGGCAACAACCGGCGGGGTTATTAAGAAAACATGCCCTGCGCTCAATCTAAATTTGTTGAAAAGTGGGCCACTGGGTGGCGACCAGCAGATTGGCGCAATGATCGCGAATGAAGAAATTGATCTCTTAATTTTCTTCACTGATCCTCTTTCGCCGCACCCTCATGATGTCGATGTCAAAGCACTCACAAGACTTGCAACCGTCTATGACATTCCAATGGCCTGCAGCCCTGCTACCGCAAATTTAATTGCAAAATCTGGGTATTTGACCGGGTAATTGAGTAATCTTTCCCAATCTTGCCCCCGCTTCCATCAGCGCACGATCTGGCGGATTTGTCTCATTGCCATGAACATGCGAGCGCGATAAGAAGAAGGCGGCTCCCACTTCAGTGGCGAATTGTTTCAAAGTGGGCGCAATGAGTTCGAGCAGCGCGCGGTCGGATTGGGTGTTATCTGTTTAAGACGGATACCAATGGTGAACCGCCCGCGTACCACAGGCTCCAGCAGCCCGACATTGACCAGATCCTTCACCAGTCTGTAGGCAGAGGGTTTGGGCAGATCAGAATGGGCACAGATATCGGCGATGATTGCCTCCCCTTTCTGCCCAAAGATTTCGAGGACACAAATAAGTCTTTCAAAACACATATTTTCGCCTTGCGATAATTGTGTTTTCGATTCACGATACTTTGAGTATGTTCACAAGGAAGAAAATTCACCCCAAAAGGAGGAATAGGATGATGGACGGTGCCTGTTGCGGTCCGGGCTATGCAAGCCCGGAAGAGGCCATCAAGGCCCCGCGCGAGAAACTGCTCTATACCATCGCCATTTATACCGGGACGGGCATTCAAAAACCGGATTATCTTGCAACGGTTGATGCGGACCCTGAAAGCCCGACCTATTCACAGGTTATCCACCGCCTTGAAATGCCGGGTATCGGGGACGAACTGCACCATATGGGGTGGAATGCCTGTTCCTCGTGCCATGGCGATGCAGGCATGTCGCGCAAATATCTGCTGGTTCCGGGTGTGCGTTCAAACAATATCCATGTTATCGACACGGTCACCGATCCGCGCGCCCCGCGTTTGCACAAGCTGATCAAGGGGGCCGAGATCAAATCAAAAGCCAACTTGAGTGGCCCGCATACTGTGCATTGTCTGGGCAGCGAGATCATCATTTCGTTTCTGGGGGATGCGCGAGGTGAAGCCCCTGGAGGCTATTTGCATCTCAACAAGGAGTTCGAGATTGTTGGGCGTTGGGAAGACTCCATGGGCGATATCAAATTCAGCTATGACTTCTGGTATCAACCGCGCCATAATGTGATGGTCAGTTCGGAATGGGCCTCCCCCAACACCTTTATGCCCGGCTTTGACCTTGAAGAGGTGGGGCATCTGAAATACGGGCGCGAGTTGCATTTCTGGGATTTCGAAGCACGCAAGCCGGTTGAATCAATGTATCTTGGCGAAGACGGTTTGATTCCGCTTGAGGTAAAATTTCACCATGACCCCGACAGCACTCACGGGTTTTGTGGAGCGGCCCTGGCCTCGAACGTGATCCATTTCTGGAAGTCGGAAGCGGGCAAATGGGCGTGGGAAAAAATCATTGACGTTGGAAATGAGCCGCACCCCGAATGGCCGATTCCGGTTCCCGGTGTGATGAGCGCGATCCTTGTCTCCATGGATGATAAATATCTTTATCTTAACAACTGGCTACACGGCGACATGCGTCAATATGATATTTCTGACCCGCATAACCCTGTGCTAACCGGTCAGGTCTGGATGGGCGGGCTGCTGGGCAGGGCTCCGAAGGTCAACGGCATCGAAGTTGCTGGTGGGCCACAGATGTTCCAGCTCTCGCTGGACGGCAAACGGCTCTATGTGACCACGTCACTATTCTCGACATGGGACAACCAGTTCTACCCGGAGATTCGAGAAAAAGGCGGTGTGATGGTCATGATTGACTGTGATCCGGTGAATGGTGGCATGAAGATTAACGAAGACTTCATCGTTGATTTCGGCAAGGAGCCCAACGGCCCCAGTCGCTGCCATGAAACGCGCTACCCCGGTGGTGATTGTACCAGCGATATCTGGTTATGAACCTGACCATGAGCCAAACGCGCACTATAACGATTGCCAACCGTGATGGCGCAACCTATCAGGTTGAAGCCCGCCGTCCGCTGCTTGATAGCCTGCGCACGCAAGGGGTCGATCTTCCCTATGGCTGCAAATACGGGGGCTGTATTACTTGTGCGGCCAAGCTGATTGCTGGCGATGTCGATCAGCGGCGTCAGGTTGCCCTGAACAACCGCCAGATCAACAACGGCTATGTTTTGCTCTGCGTCGCACGTCCAACGACCGATATCACGCTTGAAATCGGGGTTGAAAGCCATGACAAACTCTACCGCAACCCTTTCCTTGATCCGCTGGAACCGCATGAGCTGAAAGCAGATATCGCGAGCCCGCTCCCCTCAAGCAGCGAAGCGGTAGGGCAACATGAGAAGGATAGCTGACCATGCCCATTCAAGCTCTGGATGACCTTTATGACTACGATCAGACGTATCTCTCAGATATCCTGAAGTCAGTCAAAACCATCGCGATGGTTGGCGCAAGTGCCGACAGGACCAAATTCAGCTATGGGGTCTTGCGTGTGCTGCATGAAACCGGGTACGATATGATTCCCATCAATCCGAACCCGGCTCTGACCGAAATTCGTGGCATACCGGTGTATCATTCGCTTGAAGAGATTGACCGTCCGGTTGACATGGTCGAGGTCTTTCGCCCCAGGCAAGAGTTTTATGCGATCACTGAACAGGCGATTGCCATCGGGGCTAAAGTGGTCTGGGGTCAGATTGGTGTCTATGATGATGCGGCAGCGAAGCTGGCTGAAGACGCAGGGTTAAAGGTCGTGATGAACCGTTGCCCCAAGATTGAGTTATTTCGCCCATTCTGGAAGCCACGTCTCGACCTGGGAATATAAAGACAAACGTCCGGGTGGTGCCGGGCAGAGTTTCAGGGCAGAGTTTTGGAAAGGAAAATTTCATGGCTCAAAAGAAAACGAATGATCCGCTGGAGCCGTCCTGACCCTAAAGCCATGACATTTCCTCATCTAAATATGTCATTGGTGCCGGAGATCGAAGGGTTCTTTGATGAAGCGAGCAATACGATTTCCTATCTGCTCAAAGACCCAGATTCGGATTGCTGCGCGATTTATGACAGTGTCCTGGATATGGATTACGCCGCCGGACGGATCGCCTATGACAGTGCCAACCAGATAATTGAGCGGATCAAAAACCGTGGGTTGAGCCTTGAATGGATTATCGAGACTCATGTCCATGCGGATCATCTGTCCGCTGCCCCCTATATCCAGGATAAGCTGGGAGGCAAGATTGGTGTAGGGGCCCGAATAAAGGATGTTCAGGATACGTTCGGAAAGATTTTCAACGAAGGCACAGAATTTCAGCGTGACGGATCACAGTTTGACGCCCTGTTCGAAGATGGAGACATATATTCGATTGGCAGTCTGACCGCCTTTGCTATCGCGACACCGGGCCACACGCCTGCCTGTATGGTGCATGTGGTCGGCAATGCCGCTTTTGCTGGTGACACCTTATTCATGCCGGATGGCGGGTCCGCACGTGCGGATTTTCCAGGCGGCGATGCCGGGCAGCTTTATGATTCAATTCAGAAGGTCTTGTCATTGCCTGATGATATGCGTTTGTTTATCTGCCATGATTATGGTCCCGGTGGCCGCGCCATTGCCTGGGAAACCACAATCGGACAACAACGCGCCAATAATATCCATGTAGGGGGCGGCAAGACCCGCGAGGACTTTATAAAGTTCCGCACCGAGAGAGACGCACAGTTGGAAATGCCAAAGCTGATCATTCCATCGCTACAGGTGAATATGCGCGCAGGCGTCATCCCCCGAGATGATCAAGGCGCCCCGGTGCTAAAAATCCCGATAAATTGCTTCTGAAGACGCAATGCAAAACAATGGCCTGCTGCGCTACAAGCAATCATGGGCGCGGTGGCGATTTTGTTTTCAATCAGCACGGTTGTTGAATTTTTAAATTTGTCCGGATATTCTCCCGCGACCTGCAACCAAAAAAGCAAAGGGAAACGAGAGGATGAAACCTACCCGCACGAAACAATACCCGGAATACCGCATCGCTCCCTATCTCAGAAGAAGAAAGCCCAAACGCCACTGGTCCGAAGATATCCGCCTTTGGCGCAAATTTGAACTCGGTCTGGGAATCATTGCAGTTTTGGCACTGGGTGCTGCTGTTTGGGGAAACTACCAAGCATATATAGGATTGGAACAGGCGCGCAAAGCAGCCGAAGACAGCCGTATCGTCAATGCCTGGCAAATCCTGTCGAACCGATCTCCCGGCAATACCGGTAAAAAAGCTGCCCTGGAAACATTGTATAACGCCAAAGAGAATTTGCAGGGAATTGATCTATCTTGTGAAACAATGGACGGCATGGATGAAAACAATAAAAGCTGTGACACACCCACTTTTCTGGCTAATGTGTCGTTGCCTAATGCTAATCTCATTAGGGCCAATCTCAGCGATGCTGATCTCACCTTTGCCAATCTCAGTGATGCTGATCTCTCCTTTGCCAATCTCAGCAATGCTAATCTCTCCAGAGCCAATCTCAGCGATGCTATTCTCTTCCAGGCCAATCTCAGCGATGCTGATCTCTGGGAAGCCAATCTCAGCAATATAAATTTTTACGATTTTTATTATAGTTGTGCAGAAAACCTGACCCAAGCGCAAATTGATGAGGCCTGGGCCTGGGCTGATAGAAAACCTATCTTTGAAGCTGGAGGAGACCAGCATCACCTTAACCCGCCGCCTCTATGTCCCATCGAACTACGACCAGAATATGAAGCCAGCGAGGGAATAGGAAAACCGGACGGCTGTTAATATGTCACTATGGTGAACCTGCGCATTCCAAGTCTGCTGTCTATAAAATACGTCCGCAACACCAAATCTGATGCCTTATTGGGCCAGAGGCTTTCTGTGATAAATGATTATCGGTAAGGATGGGCTGATGTATACAATGTGTAATATTGGTGAACACCTTCTTCAAGGGAGGTTGGGGGGGATTTCCAGCCCGCGTCAATCGCCCGCTCCATAGAGGCTTCGGTAAAATATTGATACTGCGATCTGATAGATTCAGGGGTGTCTATCCAGTCGATTTGCGGGGCCTTCCCGGCGGCTTTGAAACAGGCTTTTGCCAGATCAAGAAAGCTGCGTGCCTTCCCGCTTCCGCAGTTAAAAATCCCTGACTGATCGGGATGCAACAGGAAATGCACCATCATATCAACGCAGTCTCCAACCCAGACAAAATCACGCATTTGCCCGCCGTCTTCATAATCTGGATGATGGGAGCGAAAAAGTTGAACGCGTCCGCTTTGATCAATCTGTTCAAAAATCTGCAGGGCGACGGACCTTTGTCCGCCCTTATGATATTCATTGGGGCCATAGACATTGAAAAATTTCAAGCCAACCCATTGCGGCGGAGCTTCACCTCTTTCCGCCCGGGCTTTGAAGGCACTGTCAACCAGGGCCTTTGACCAGCCGTAGGGATTAAGCGGACACAAGCGCGCAAGAGAATCGGGGTGATTATCATCGACAAACCCTAAACTGCCATCGCCATAGGTCGCGGCAGAGGAAGCATAAATCAGCCTGCATTCATGTGCCACGCAATAATCCCAGATCATCAGGCTAAACGCCAGGTTTTGGGCAAGAATAAAATCAACATCGCGCTCAACGGTTGAGGAGGAAGCCCCCATATGAAAGATGATTTCTATCTGTCCTTTATATTTTTCCAGAAAGGTTGGAAAATCTTCTGGCGGGATAATATGTTCAACCCGGTGCCGGGATAAATTGCGCCATTTATCGCCAGAGCCAAGCCGGTCCACCACAACCAGCGGTCCTTTAAACGTCCGTGCAGCCAGTTGCTGGTTAAGGGCAGCAACCAGATTTGATCCAATAAAGCCGGCCCCGCCGGTAACAATAATCATTTATCGGGTGTCTTTTCTTTTATGGCCCCGAGAGGCAGGTTTTGCGGGTTGGAGGTATTTTGTGCAGGCGCCGACATAAACCGGTCCCGGTCTTCGGCATTGCTCATCAATGAGAGCATCATCAGGCGAAAACCGTCAACCGCATCCGCGCCCGCCTGTTTATAGGCCTTACGAATACGCTGCCGTTGACATTCCGTCAATTTTTCTTCCAGTTCCAGTCCGGCGGGGCTAAGCGACAAAAGCCTCTGGCGGCGGTCAGAGGGGCCTGGCTGCTGAATAACCAGGCCTTGCTGCATTAAATCACGCAACACCCGATTGAGGCTTTGCTTGCTGATTTGCAGGATTTGCAGGAGGTTGCTCACAGGCTGATCCGGGTAGCGGCCAATGAAATAGAGTGCGCGATGATGCGCACGTCCCAGGCCCATTCCTGCCAAAATCTGGTCGGGTTCTGCCACAAAATCCCGATAGGCAAAGAACAGCATCTCGATAGCCTGACGCAATTCATGATCGGTCAAGAACAGCGGGCTGATTCCGGCGGCCACATCGCGGGCTTTAGGCCGTGCGCCCTTGCGCTTGGCGCGGGTGCGTGCGGCCCTTGAAATATTTTTCCATAAAATTACGTCAACCATGTTGACGTATATCAAAGTATTTTGTAGAGATGTCAAGTGTAATTCTGTTGCTGCGAGAAATAACCCCTATTTGAATGATTATAACACAGGAGGCCGAGATGAGTGCTCTATCTTTTGATGATCGCGATGGCTATATCTGGATGAATGGCCAGAAGGTCGACTGGCGTGAGGCCAAAGGTCATGTTCTCAGCCATGCTTTGCATTATGCCTCCACTGTTTTTGAGGGCATACGGGTTTATGACAAGAAGGCCTTTGCGCTGGAGGGTCATTGTGCGCGCTTGATTGAATCGGCGCGGCTTCTGGATTTCAAGATTCCCTATACGCTGGACCAGATACAGGAAGCCTGTATGCAAATGGTTGAGGCCAATGACATTACGGATGGTTATTTACGTCCGTTTGCCTGGAGAGGATCAGAGCAAATGGGGGTTTCGGGGCAAAAGAACCGCATTCATCTGGCGGTAGCCTGCTGGCAGTGGCCCAGCTATTTCAGCCCGGAGGCCTTGATGAAGGGGCTGCGTTTGCAAGTATCGCAGTGGCACCGTCCGGACCCGAGGACGGCACCGACCAAAAGCAAAGCTGCGGGGCTTTACATGATTTGCACCTTGTCCAAGCATCAGGCAGAGGCAGCGGGTTATGACGATGCGCTGATGCTGGACTGGCGCGGCTATGTTGCGGAGGCCACAGGGGCCAATATCTTTTTCCTGATGGAGGATGGCCGCTTGCATACGCCGACGCCGGATTGTTTTCTTGACGGGATTACCCGGCAGACGGTGATCGTGCTGGCCCGGCAAGCGGGCTATGAGGTTGTTGAGCGTCATATTCCGCCGGAGGATCTTGGCAAGGTCAAGGAGGCTTTTTTGACGGGGACGGCGGTTGAGGTTGCTCCGATTTCCGAGATAGGATCGCATCGCTTTACGCCGGGAGACTGTTCGCGCGCCATGATTGATTCCTATGCGCAGCATGTCCGGGCTTAATTTAGGGATATAAAGCGGATGAGTTTGCGCGTTGCCATTCAGATGGATTCGATTGAGAGCGTTGATTTTTCTGCGGATTCAACGGTTGCGCTGGCCCGGGAGGCTCAAAGGCGCGGGCATAAGCTGAGCTATTATCTGCCCGAGACCTTGCGCCTTGGGAAAGAGGGCCTGTCTGCAAACGGGCAAAGGCTTAGGCTTGAAGAGGCGACAAATTTTTCGCTCGGCGAGGTTGAGCCGCTAGAATTAAGTGCCTTTGATGTGGTTTTGCTGCGTCAGGACCCGCCGTTTGATATGGCCTATCTGACCACCACCTGGCTGCTGGAGCATATTCATCCGGACACCCTTGTTGTCAATGACCCGAAGTCTGTGCGCGATGCCCCGGAAAAGCTGCTGATGACGCATTTTCCGCAGCTGATCCCCCCGACCTTGATCACCCGCAATCGCGTGGATATCCATGCTTTTCGCCGGGCCGAAAAAGATATAATCGTCAAGCCGCTTTATGGAAATGGCGGGGCAGGTATTTTTCATATCAGCCCCTCTGATGATAATCTGAATGCCTTGCTTGATCTTTATTTCGATATGTCGCGCGAGCCTTTGATGATTCAAACCTATCTGCCAGAGGTGCGCGACGGCGACAAACGCATCATTCTTGCTGATGGAAAGCCTTGCGGTCTATTAAACCGCCTGCCCCCTGCCGGGGAGGCGCGTTCCAACCTGCATGTTGGCGGCACGGCTGAGCCAACCGAACTGACAAAACGGGATCGGGAAATCTGTGAGGTAATTGGCCCCCATTTAAAAGAAAACGGGCTTATTTTTGCCGGCATTGATGTCATAGGGGCTTATCTGACTGAAATTAACGTGACATCGCCAACCGGCTTGCAGGAATCAGCCCGCTTTTCAGGGCATGATCCGGCGATTGATATTTGGGATGCGATTGAAGCCAGACTTTAAATCTTCCTGTCCAAGCCTCTACGCAGCTGGTTATACGGTGTGACGGTCAGCAATTTCCAACATTCCGTCAATAATATCAAGTCCTTTCATCATATCGCTTTCACTGATATTAAGCGGCGGGGTCAGGCGAATAACATTTGAAAAGAAACTCAGGAACAACCCGCGCTCCATGGCATAGGCCATCATCTCGGTCATCGGAGCGGCTGCGGCCCCTTTGGCGGCAAACGGCACCAGCGGCACCCGGGTGTCACGGTTTTTGACCAGCTCCATTCCATTAAACATGCCAAGGCCGCGAATATCGCCGATTGACGGGTGTTTTTCGGCAAGCTGATGAAGCGCATCACGCATCAAGACCCCGATTTTTGTGGCGTGATCCAACGTCCCTTCGCTATCCATGATACGAATAGCCGCCACGCCAGAGGCACAGGCCAAAGGATGACCAGCATAGGTCAATCCACCGGGCAAGGGATAATCTTTCAGCCAAGCGGCGATCTCTTGCGAAACACTCATCGTGCCAAGCGGCACATAACCGGAATTGATGCCTTTTGCGGCGGTCAGAATATCAGGCTGGACCTGCCAATGGTCAACCGCAAACCATTTGCCGGTGCGCCCAAATCCGGCCATCACCTCATCAGCAATCAGTAAAATGCCATATTTATCGCAGACCTTGCGAATGGATTGCAGATATCCATCTGGCGGCACCAGAATTCCGTTGGTGCCAACCACAGGCTCCAGGATAATCGCTGCAACAGTTTCAGGATTTTCATATTGCAGGATTTCTTCAAAATGCGGCCCGCCAGAACAGACCGGGCAATTTGCCACATCCCCGGCATGGCCTGCCGGACAGCGATAATCATAGGGATCAAGCAAGCGCACAATCCCCGGCATATCAGCGCGGGTTAAATGGTGGCGCGGGTCCCCGGTGACGCTCAAAGCACCGCCAGTTCCGCCATGATAACTGCGATAGCGCGCAACAATCTTGTGACGGCCCGTATAATGGCGGGCAAGGCGCATGGCCAGTTCATTAGCCGCCGCACCGCCGGTTGTAAAAAATGTGCTGGTCAGGTTGGACGGCGTAATATCCACCATCATAGCCGCCAGTTCAGAGCGCACATCGGAACCAAAAGCCGGGCCGATATAACAGAGTTTATCTGCCTGCGCCTTGATCGCTTCAATAATGCCCGGATGCTGATGACCGAGATTGGCATTGACCAACTGGGATTGAAAATCCAGATAATATTTGCCTTCATTATCCCAGAACCAGGACCCTTTCCCGCCAACAATAACCCGGGGTTTG
Source organism: Alphaproteobacteria bacterium (assembly GCA_965229605.1). GTDB lineage: Bacteria > Pseudomonadota > Alphaproteobacteria > CBDDJK01 > CBDDJK01. The sequence goes on from OZ245892.1 coordinate 1,259,557, forward strand.
TTGCCTTGTTTTGACCAACTTTGCAGATAATGCTGTGCGTGGGTTTCGGCGATCCAGTCCGGATCATGAACGGGGTAATGATTGGATAGAAACATCGGTTTTCCTGCTAAATCGTTTGGTCATTCAATGATTGCTTATTCAATAACCTGATCGGGGGACCCCGGGTCAGGATTAACCCCAAGCCCGATGCCTTGCGGCGGGGCAATATGACCGTCTTTACGCCCGGGCAAGGACGCATCAAGACGCGGCGAAACATAGGAGGACAGATCACAGACATTCATCAGAAACTTGGTTTCACTGGCAGCCCCCAGATGAAGGGCGGCAGCCGTGATGATATCACTGCCCCAAGTGTCTTCAATGCACATTTTAACCCCCAATGTCTGGCAAAGATCTCGGGCCTGACGAGCCCGGCTTAGCCCGCCAAATTTCGAGGTTTTAATGGCGACCGCATCCATACAGCCTGCCTGTGCAGCTTTGATCAGGCTTGGGATATCATGGATATTTTCGTCAAGTTTCATCGGCAAGCCGATTGCGGCCCGGACATCGGCGCATTGTTCGATGGTTGCACAGGGTTGTTCCAGCATGACATCAAGATGCGCGACAGCGCGTCCAACCCGGGTTGCGGTCAGCTTGTCCGCCCCGCAATTCCAGTCGCCATAGACCAGCACATCAACCGGCATGGCTTCGCGTATTTTACTTAAACGTTCGACATCAACAGGCCAGTCATTATCTGCCCCCAGCTTGACCTGAATTTGTCTGATTCCGCTTTTATGCGCCTCCACAGCAATCCGCACCATCTCGTCCGGTTCAATGCAGGTCACCGAATGATAAAGCGGCAAAGCCGCATTTTGAAGCCCGCCGAAAAGCGAAAAAAGCGGCAGATTCGCCACTTTTCCCGTGATATCCCAAAAGGCAATATTCAAGGCCGATTTCGCATACTCATGGCCGATCAGCCATGAATCAAGTTTGCGCGTCAGGACATCGGCCCCCACCGGATTTTCCCCCAGCAGGACCGGCGCCATTTCAACAATCGCCGGTGCAACCCCCCGGGCATAGGCTGGCAGATAATGCGGAATCGGGCAGACTTCTCCCCAGCCAGAAATCCCGGCGTCTGTATCCACCCGCACAACCACTGTTTCAACGGTATCGCAGGTTTTACCCTCTGCCATATGATAGGGCTGGCTTGAGGTTAAATTCTTATGCCAGAGCAGGATACGGGTTATTTTCATCATTCCTCCCCATAGATCGCAAGCGGCGGGCCAAGGCTTTCTTCATCCGGATGGACGCCAAGTCCGGGCTGCTGTGACAAAGTTAAATGGCCTCTATCTGCACGCGGTCCGCGCCCGCCTGCAATCTCCACTTCAATCATATCTTGGCACGCCCAGACTCCCAGCAAATGAGGGTCAGGAATGGTCGCCGCAAGATGCAAGGCCTCGGTATCGGCAAGCACAGAGCCACCGGTTGCCATAACAAACAAATCAATCCCGTGCGCCAGTGCAATATCGCGCATGCGGGCCGCCTTGGTCAGCCCGCCAACCCGGTTTAATTTAATGCCAAAGACCTCGGCAATGCCATCTCGGGCAATGCGGGCGGCATCCTGCAAGCTGATAAGACTTTCATCAACGCTGACCGGCGCACTATGCAAAGGGCGAATAGCCGCAATATCGTCAAGCGTTTCCGCCGGTTGCTCAAACATCATGCCAAGACTTTCCGTGGCTTTCATCACCCGCACCGCCTGCTGACGAGTCCAGGCCCGGTTGATATCATAAAGAATAATTTCCTGATCCGGGCGGGAGGCTTCAATATCACGGATGCGGGCAATATCCATCTCGACATTGCCGCCCAGCTTGACTGAATGGGCAATATAGCCTCGCGCACGGTAGCTATCCATCAGTGTGCGGGTTTCCTCGATGGTTTTGGCCCCGATAGACGCCGCAATCGGCTTTGGCGTAAAAGATACCGCCCCCATCAATGCCGCAATTGGCAGACCTGCGGCCTGCCCGGCAATATCCCAGCAGGCCATATCAATCGGCGATTTTGCATAGAGATGACCCGGCAAGGCGATATCCATCGCCCGTTCGACCGAAAGCATATGGCGCGGGTCAAGCCCGATCACAAACCGGGCCATTGTTTCAATCCCGGCACGGATACCGGGTCCGTGCGCAGGGACATAGGTATGACCCCACGGAGTCCCCTCCCCCCAGCCGGTCAGGCCCTGGTCGGTTTCTATTTTGACAAAGGTCGCATCCAGCACCTCAAATTTTAATCGCCCGCCTGAAAGATAATAGGGGTGCGATAACGGCAAATCTTTCTGATAGACGGTAATTCGGGTGATTTTCATGACAACCGATCAGGAGAACACGTTATTGGCGGGGCATTTTATTTTCAGGGTCATAGACAGCATGATTTCCCAGAACACGGGCCGGGCGCGGTGTGCCAGCAACCACGACTTCAATGTCCTGCCCGGCAATATGCGCTTCTGGCTTGATATAGGCAAAAGCCAGCGTTTTTCCGGTGCGCGGGCCATAGGCCACACTGGCGGTGGAGCCAATCACTGTCCCTTCCAGCAAAACAGCTTCCCCGCCATGGCCATCAACAATGCCATCGCTGTCAATCTCGATATAGGCACAGACAAAACGCACCGGGGCTTTCAGCATAGCCTCCTTGCCGATAAAATCCTTGTCGGTTTTCACAAAACGCATGACATCGGCTTCTTGCGGCGTGACCTCGTTGGTCAGTTCCCCGGCCCCTTTAAAGGCTTTTTCCATGCGCATGGCATTCATCGCAAAACTGCCATAATCCCTAAGGCCCAAATCTGCCCCGGCATTCCACAAGGCCGCATAGACCGCCTGCATTGACTCGCGCGACATGTGAAATTCCCAGCCAAGCTCACCCGCATAACTCATCCGCAAAGCCAGACACTCATGCCCGGCAATCAGAATATTCCGGGCGCGCAGCCAGGGAAAAGCCTCATGTGAGACATCGGACTCACTGCAACTTGCCAGAATCCTGCGGGCCAACGGGCCATTCAAAGCCAAAGCCGCCCAGTCGTCAGAACGTAGGATAATATCAACCGCCATACCTTCCCGATATTTATCCAGATGATCCAGCAGACGTTGCTCAAAAAACGCCGCACAGACCAGATAAAAACGATCCTCTGCCAACCGGATCAAGGTGGTTTCCAACTCAATCCGCCCGGCCTCATTTAACATATGGGTCAGCGCAATCCCCCCATCGCGGCGCGGAAGATGATTAGCCACCAGCCGATCCAGCAATGTCGCCGCCTCCGCCCCGCAGACCTCTATCTTGGTGAAAGCCGTGATATCCATAATGCCAGCCGCTTCACAGACTGCTTTGACTTCCGCGCTCACCAGCTCATGGACAATGTTGCGCCGGAAACTATAATGATCCTGCTGCGCAACCCCCTCACGGGCAAACCAGCGCGGACGCTCATGACCATAGACCTCTTCAAAAACCGCGCCTTTTTCCTGCAACGGCGCATAAAGCGGACTGGGCTTGACCGGGCGACCCGCCAGCCGGTTAAAATGCGGAAAAGGAATCTCGTGGCGCAGGCAATAATCCTCTTTCGCCTTGGTGACTTGCCAGTCCTTTTTGGCATAAGCTCCAAAGCGGCGGGGATCAAACTCCCGCATATTGATGTCTGCCGCCCCCTCCACCATCCAGCGGGCCAACTCCCGGGCCAGACCAGGGCCCCAGCCAATCCCGATCTGCACCCCGCAACAGCACCAGTAATTCTGAACTCCCGGAGCCGGACCAATCAGGGGATTGCCATCGGGCGGGTGGCTGATCGCCCCATGCACTTCACGCGATATCCCCAGTGTGGACAAGACTGGCATCCGCTCAAGGGCATTTTCAAGCCATGGCATAACCCGGTCATAATCCGCTTTAAACAATTCGTTTTCAGCTTCCCACGGGCAAAAATCCTCCCAGACCGTGTTGGGGTTTTCTTTCTCATAAATGCCGATCAGGCCCTTTTTTTGCTCCATCCGGATATAACCGGAAACCAGCCGATCATCCCGGACAACCGGTAATTCGCTTGCAAGCTCCATAAATTCCGGTACATTTTCGGTCACAAAATAATGATGCGTCATGGAGGTCATCGGCAGTTGCAGACCCGACCATTCCCCCATCTGACGGGCATAGGTCCCGCCCGCATTGACAATATGCGCACAGGTTATGGCTCCCTGTTCAGTTGTCACAACCCACTCTTTGCTTTTGTTTTGTTTGATATCAGTGGCCCGGCAGCGGCGAATAATCCGCACGCCTAGCTGACGGGCTCCGGCGGCAAAACCCATGGTCGCCGTGGCCGGATCAACATGGCCATCATCAGGCGTATGCAGGGCCGCCAGTACCCCGTCCAGATTGTAAAAAGGGTGGAGGTCGGCGATCTGTTCAGGGGTGATCAGTTCAATATTAAAGCCAAGCGAACGCCCGACACTCAGCGTATGACGCAACCAGTCGAGTTCATCAGTGCTATAGGCCAGACGCAAAGACCCGCAGCCATGCCAGGTGACGGGTTGCCCGGTTTCAGCTTCCAGCGCACCGGAATATTGATGAATGTTATATTCAACACATTTTCCCAACCCGTAAGAGGAGGTTGATTGCGTGATCTGGCCTGCTGCATGCCAGGTTGAGCCAGATGTCAGTTCAGCTTTTTCAAGCAAAACGACATCGTGCCAGCCCAGATGCGCCAGATGATAGGCCAGGGAAACCCCCATAATACCGCCGCCAACGATAACACATTGAGCCTGTGTAGGAAAATTGTCAGACATTTAAGCCCCTTAAGACCCCTCAGGATTTATCTCGACAACATAGTCAAACAAATGTATGATTGTCAATCATGAATCAAGCATTTGTATCAATTTCGCCGCTTCATATTCTGGCTGACCGTTTGCAGGAATTAACGCCAGAAATGAAAAAGGCGGCTCATTTTGTCATAAAGAACCCGCAAGAAGTCGGGATTTCAACCGTGCGCGAAATTGCCAGGTCTGCTGATGTCAATCCCAATACCTTTATCCGCATGGCCCGGCAGCTTGGCTTTGACGGCTATGAAGCCTTTCGCCAGCCTTTTCGCGAAGCCATTCGCCAGGGCTCTTTGAGCTTTTCAGACCGCGCCCGCTGGCTGCAGGACCGGCGCAAGCAAGGGCATATGGGGCCGCTTTATGCCGATATGATCAGCGCAACCTTGCGCAATATCGAAGAGACCTTTGCCGCTATTTCTGATAAAGACCTGCGCGAAGCTGCCGAAGCCATCTGGAATGCCCGCACGGTCTTCACGCTGGGCGTTGGCGTGAATTATGCAAATGCCCAGAATTTCACCTATCTGGCTTCAACCGGGATGGTGCAGTTTCACACAATCCCGAAAGCCGGGACGGCTGCCAGCGATGATCTGGCCTGGGCTGATTCACGGGATTTACTGATCGCTCTTACCCATACGCCTTGTCGTCAGGAAGTCGTTGATACCATCAAACTGGCCCGTACTCAGGGGATGAAAATTATCGGTATTTCTGATAGCCTGGTCAATCCACCCATTCTGGAAGCCGACTACGGATTTGTGACTGCAATCGATACGCCGCAGTTTTTCCCTTCTTCTGTGGCGATCATCGCTTTGCTGGAAACGCTTTTATCCTTTGTGATTGCCAGCGCATCGGATACGATTGTCAAACGGGTTGAGGCTTTTCATCAACGCCGTCATGATCTTGGCCTTTATGTCAAGGGGGCCGCATGATGTCTGCTTTGGAACCCCGCCATGCACTGGCTGCCCATTATTATACAGACCCGGCCTGTTTTGCCCGTGAAAAGGTCAATTTATTCTCCCGCACCTGGCAATTTGCCGGTCATATGGCCGAAATCCCCAAGGCGGGCGATTACTTTACTTTTGAAATCGCCGGATATAGTCTTTTTTGCATCCGGGACCGCGAAGGACACATCAACACCTTCTATAATGTCTGCCAGCACCGCGCGCATCAGCTTGTTTCAGGAAGCGGCAATGCGCGGGTTGTGGTTTGTCCCTACCACCAATGGAGTTACGAACTTTCCGGCAAGTTGCGGGCGGCACCCAATAGCCGTAATGTGCCGGGCTTTGACCGGGATAAAATCTGTTTAACCTCTGTCCGGACCGAGATTTTTCACGGTTTTATCTTTGTCAATCTGGATGATCAAGCCGCACCAATGGATGAATGGTATCCAGATGTCCGTCAAGAGCTTGCTGAATTTGTCCCCGATATCAACCAGCTTGCACCTTTAAAATGGGTTGAGATTCCCGAAAATTGTAACTGGAAAGTATCGGTCGAAAATTATTCTGAATGCTATCATTGCGCCGCCAACCACCCGACCTTTTCCAAAGGGGTGATCAAGCCGGAGACCTATGATATTCAACCCGATAAAAAAGGCTATGTTCTGCGCCATACAACCGAATGTCAGGCGATGGACCGCATGACCTATCCTGTTGATCTTGAAGTCAATCATGCCGGGGACTATCAAAGCTGGTTTCTCTGGCCCACGGTTTCTTTTCAAGTCTATCCGGGCAATATCCTGAACAGCTATCACTGGCGACCCGTCCAGCATGACAAGGTCGTGGTCTGGCGCGGATGGTATAGCCCTGGCGGAAACGACAGCGAGGTAATCAGCAAACTGGCACTTCAGGACCGCGAAACCACGGTTGCCGAGGATATCCACCTGGTCGAAAGTGTCTATCGCGGGCTGCAGTCACCGGGCTATAAGCCAGGTCCCCTGGTGCTTGATCCGAAATGCGGAGTGATGAGCGAACATTCTATTGCCCGGCTGCATGACTGGATACGCGAGGCTCTGGATAAGCCGAATAATAATGAAAATAATGAAGAAAGGACTGAAAATGCCTGAACCAAAAGCGAACCACGGCCCCTTTGATGAAGATTTATTTCTTAAAGGGCTGGAACAACGCAAAGCAACATTGGGGGCTGCGTATGTTGAAAAGAATCTGGCCGCAGCCGATGACCTCACTCGCCCCTTTCAAGAAGCCATGACCGCCTGGTGCTGGGGGTTTGGCTGGGGCGATGAAGCGATTGACCCGAAAACCCGCTCATTGATGAATCTTTCCATGATCGGTGCCTTGGGAAAGATGGCAGAATGGGAAACGCACTGCAAGGGCGCCCTTGGCAACGGGGTTACCTTTGAAGAACTGCGTGCCACCATTCATATCATCGGCATTTATTGCGGGGTGCCGCAAGCCCTGGAGTGCTTCCGTGTCGCCCGCAAGGTTCTGGACGAGCAGGCCGCAAAACAATAAAGAGTATTTATGAAAGTTGATTTTTACCGCCATGCACTATCTGCAAGCGATGCGGCACCAGTTGCGGCGGTACTCAATACGCCGTTTTTGACGTCTGCTTCGATTGGCAAGCAGGTTGAAGGGCAGCTCTGCGACTATTTCGCCATTGAGCACGCCCTTTTATGCAATAGCTGGACGAACGGGGCTCTGGCCTGTTTGCTGGCTCTTGAAGTTGGACCAGGTGATGAAGTGATTGTGCCCGCCATGACTTTTATTGCCACGGCAAATGTGGTTGAATTGCTGGGGGCGAAGCCGGTTTTTGTTGATGTTGATTCTGAAAGCCTGCTGATAACACCTGAAGCGATTGAAGCCGCGCTTACCCCCCGGACCAAAGCCGTGATGCCGGTTCATCTTTATGGTCAGCTTTGCGATATGGTTGCCATTCAAACACTGCTTAAAAAACAGGCGCAGAAGATTTATCTGGTTGAAGACTGCGCCCATAGTTTTGAAGCCCGCAATCACGATGCACGGCCAGGCAGCCATGCCGATGCGGCGATTTTTTCTTTTTATGCGACAAAGAATATCACCTGTGGTGAAGGCGGGGCGATTATCACCCGGGACAAGGGGCTTTATGAAAAGCTGCTGCAAACCCGGCTACACGGGATGAGTGCCGGGGCTGCCGCGCGCCATGAGACCGGGCAATATCGCCATTGGGATATGCTCTGTCTGGGAGCAAAAGCCAATCTGCCGGACCTGCTTGCTGCCCTGTTGCCCAAACAAATTGAGGCTGCCGAGGAAAGACTGGAAGAACGTCGTCTGCGCTATCAACGCTATCAAACAGGCTTGTCCGGCCTGCCGCTTGATATGCCGAAAATTGCGCCACATTGCACGCAACACGCCCATCACCTATTTGCGGTTGGTATCCAGCCGCCGTTTTCACGCGATCAGGTCCTGAAATCGCTTGGAGCCGCACAAATCGGCGCAACCGTCAATTATCGCTCTTTTGCGCAAATGACCTATTATCAGCAAAAATACAGGCTGACCGGCAATGATTTTCCCATTGCCAATGACTGGGGCGCACGGACGTTATCCCTGCCCTTTTACCCGGACCTCCCGCCAGACCAGCAGGACTATGTTATCGAAAAACTGCGGGAAATATGCAGCTAAACCGAACAGGTCTTACCCAAACACATCAGCAACGATTGAATTATACCAAGCTTCGGCTTCAACCCGGGTCTGGCTGCGCAGGGCGCTGTCTTCGCCGTTTTTGCTGACAAATCCGTCAAATGATGTCGTCTTGTCGGCTTCAACCTTATAGCTGGCCCCGACCTTGACCGCATCGTCTGTCGCCACCAGCGACCAGCAGGTATTGCGCAAACGCGGTTCAAAAGCTGGCTGATCCAGTAATTGATGGCGAATCTGCATGGCCACAAGTTTGGCCTGGCTATTGGCAGAGAAGCCTGATTTCGGCATGGCCCCGTTGATGCAGGCATCGCCAAGCACATGCACATCAGGCACCTGCGCAGAGGTAAAATCAAGCGCATTATTGATCGGGCACCAGCCGCTGTCATTGGTCAGTCCGAAGGCATCAGCGACATTTCCGGCTTTTTGCGGCGGGATAATATTCAGCACATCGGCTTCATAGGCATCGCCACCCGCATAAACGGTATTGGCGGCGACATCTATACGCTCAACCCCGCCATTCATTTCAGCCGGAAGCCATTCCACCATGCCCGGATAATATTTGTCCCATGCGGCCTGGAAGAGTCCTTGCTTGGAGAATTTATCCTTGCTGTCCAGAATCAATATTTTTGCCGTCGGATTATTTTCTTTAAGATAATGGGCGACCAGCGAGATGCGCTCATAGGGGCCGGGCGGGCAGCGATAGGGATTCGGCGGGGCAACCATCAAGAAGGTTCCGCCTTTTTTCATGGCAACCAGCTGATCATGCAGCAGAACAGACTGCGGCCCGGCTTTATAGGCATGCGGGTGAACAGTTGCGGCTGCTTCGTCATAATTTTCGATAGCTCCCCAGCGGAAATCAATCCCCGGCGCAACGACAAGCCGATCATAGGACAGGGCCGATCCGTCAGCCAGACGAACTGACTTTGCGCTGGCATCCAGTCCGATAGCCAGCTGGTGGACCATATTGATTCCATAGTTGCTGGCCAGCTTGCCATAGCCATGCTGGATTTGCTCCAGCGTTCTGAAGCCACTGAGATACCAGTTTGAGAAAAAGCAGGTCGTATAGGTTGTTGAGGGCTCAACCAATGTCACATCAAGCCCGCCCTTGGAATCTTTTGCCAGATAGCGGGCGGCTGTTCCGCCTGCAATCCCGCCGCCGACCACCACGACTTTCGGCTTTGCCGCACGCGCCAGTCTTGGGCTGTTTAAAGCCGTAACAACGGCGGCTCCGGCAACAGTTCCGGTTTTGATAAATTGACGTCTTGTTGTTGGCATAACAGCCCCTCCTGTAAAAAGGTCACGCCTATTCGCATGACATATAGTCTAACGTGAATAAAACATTGAATAAAACGTTGGTCAAGCCCTTAATCGGCCAAATTAATGTAAACTGTACCGGCGATCAGGGATCAAGCTGTTCATACCAGGCAGCAAGAGCTTTAATCTGTTCTTCGTCCAGTGACAGGACAACCGAGCGCATGGCGGCATTTTCGCGTTCACCCGAGCGATATTGCGCCATGGCTTCGACAAAATAGTCGGCTGGCAACCCGTCTAGCACAGGAATACCGCCCGCCGCAGAGGCTGGTGCGTGGCAGCTTACACATTCCCCGGCCAGATATTCCCCGTAAGCTAAATCTTGCGCTTGACTGCTTGAGATTGTCGTACCTGTTCCAGCAATGGCGGTTACAAAAGCAATCATCGCCATCTGTCTTGCTGGCTGGTGCATTTTATTGAAAAGGTAAAACAAGATGTCCCCTGCCCTGATCCTCTAATTATCCTTAAATGTTAGCCCATACGATTCGGAAAAACAACTGCTCAACAATTCAAAGCTTTGTACTTCCAATAGTCACATAGCGGCTTTGGAAATAGCCCAGCGCGCTTGCAGATGAATCCTCTGAATGGTCAAGCGACTCCACTTGTCCGATCAGCAATGAATGGTCTCCGGCTTCAGTCCATTGATGTTGCCTACAAAAAAACACGCAAAGCGCGTTATTGATAAAGGGTAAATCATGAAGTCCCTGCGACCAGACCGGCCTGGCCTCTGACGTATGGGCAAAGCGCAAGGCATGAGGGTCCGCAAAGCGATCTGCAATATCCTGCTGATCTGCGGCCAGCACACTGACAGAGAAAGAATTGGCTTTTTGAAAGGACTGATGAACAGCCCCGCCCCGGGTAATGGATACCAGCAACAGCGGAGGTGACAGTGACACAGAGGTAAAGGAGTTTGCGGTAAAGCCAACCGGCTCTCCGGCTTGATTCCGGCAGCAGACGATTGTCACCCCTGTAACGAAAGAGGAAAAAGCCCGGCGCAAATGAGAAGGATCAATGACGGGATGATCAGACATTATTTATTTGTCTGCATTTTGAAACTGGCAAGGTTGTTGGCGAATGAGGCAAATGCGGCTTTTTTCTCTATCTTCTACGTTTTGGGCGGCCTATCCGCAAAAACAGAAGCGCAAGAATCAGCAGCCCTGCGGTTAAATAGGCCATAACCAGCCAGGCTGGCTGCTGGAGCATCGGCACAACCCACTCATCCCAGATAAAAGGCAGCTTTAAATGCCGCTGAATCACGACCTGCGTTAAATTCAGGCTTTCAAGGTGGAGATCAAACCAGACTTTCCCCAGTGGAGCCTGATAATCTGCGCCAGAAAACGCCACATACCCGGACAGCGCACCAACGGCAATGAAAAGAGTGGCGAAAAAATATCCAGCCTTTCTAAACACATTAACCTCTTAGCTTGCGTTGCATTTCATTAAAAATACAATACGCCACCACCGATTCGACTTTAGCCATTTATTTGGTTTGGTCAAGACTTTGGTAAAGGCTGTGCATAATGATTGATTGTTATATTTTTTTCGTCTAATATGAAGTGGAATTTCAATATAGACGGAAATGTGATGTCCGATTCTACTGCCCCTCTGTTTAACCGCACCTTGGCCCAAACAATTCAGACAGCGAGCAAGAGTTTTCGGGCTCTGCTTTTAACGGGACCAAGGCAGGTTGGGAAAACGACTTTACTGGAATTATGTGCCGGAGATAACCGTAATTATATTACCCTTGACGATTTAGATGCAAGGCAAATGGCGCAAAATGATCCCGGGTTATTTATTCAGACCTATAAGCCGCCGTTGATTATTGATGAAATACAATATGCGCCCGAACTTTTCAGCTCTATCAAAATCACGGTTGATCGCGAAAAAAAGAATGGGCTTTATTGGCTTACAGGCTCGCAGAAATTTCACCTTATGAAAGGGCTTACGGAAACGCTGGCAGGCCGTATTGCTATCATTGACCTTTTGGGACTCTCGCAAGCTGAAATAGATGGGCGGGCAGAGTCGTCAAAGAATTTTTTGCCAACGGCGGAATGGCTTGCGGTTGCACGGGCGAACAATAAGAATAAACCCTCACTCAAAGAGGTTTATGAGCGTATCTGGCGCGGTTCATTTCCCCAGATGTATGAACGCAATCCACCTGACCGTGATCTATTTTATCGTTCGTACACGCAAACCTATATTCAGCGGGATATTAAAGATGTTTTGAAAATAACTGATGAAATGGCTTTTCATCGCTTCCTTGTCGCGGTTGCTGCACGAACCGGACAAATGCTGAATCTGGCCAATATTTCAAGAGACGTCGGGGTTAGTAGCAATACGGTGAAAGCCTGGCTATCGGCACTTGAGGCTTCCGGGCTGGTTTATATGCTTTATCCCTATTCAAGAAATGTTGGCAAACGCCTTATAACCAGCACGCCGAAGCTCTATTTTCTTGATACCGGGCTTTGCTGCTATTTAACAAAATGGCCTGATGGCGAGTCGCTGGAGGCAGGCGCAATGTCCGGGGCCATTCTTGAGACATATCTCTTTACTGAAATATTAAAAAGCTATTGGCATAATGGCATTGAGCCAAATTTTTACTATTATCGGGATAAAGATCAAAAAGAGGTCGATTTATTGATTGAAACAGGCGATCACCTCTATCCTGTCGAGTTTAAAAAGACGGGCACCCCGTCAAAGACAGCTTCAAAGCATTTTCATTTATTGGAAAAACTGGATAAAAAAATCGGCCAAGGCGCGGTGATTTGCTTTGTTGAAAAAGATATCCCGCTCTCACATGAGGTAATTGCCATCCCTGTTTCTTACTTATGATAGCGGTCTATTTTGTGACAACGGTCTATCGATAGACACCATCGGCCTCATTTTTTAAGGCTTCTGGAATGTGGCGTTAAACCATCTTAATCCTTGCTTGGGACTGCGAAAATCCAATAATGTGCATCGCCGTCATCAGCATAGGGGGCATTCTCGATGACGTTGAGGAGTTGAACACAGTTTTTACGTTCAAGTTCCTTGCTGACCTGTCTAAAATTTGTTGCCTCGCAGTATTCGACACGCGTACTTAAAATCAGGATCCCGCCGGGTCTGACCAGACTTGCCATATGCTCCAGAGCCTCTGGTGCGACGTGCCCGGGCGTGAAAACACCCGCTGAAACGGCACAATCATATTGGCCCAGCATTTCTTTGCGCTCTATAGGAATGTTCAAATCGATACCGGAATAGAGGTTCTTAAATGCACCGGTTTTTTTCGCTTCCGCGATCATGCCCGGGGAGAGATCAAGGCCGTCAATCTGCGAATAGCCCTTGCTAAAAAGTTCAAGACCAACAAGACCGGTGCCACAGCCAACGTCGATTATGCGAAGTGTGGGGTCACGTGCATCAAGTTTTACCCCTTCAAAAAGCGGTAAATTCTGCAGAATATCCACAGTCTGTTTTACCGCAAAATAGTCCCAGTTAGCCAAATCCTCATTATAGTCCGAGGCCCATTTTTCATAGAAATCGTGGAGCGACTGTGCCATTCCATCAAGAGCTTTCGCTTCCGTAACACGGCTTTGTGAACGTGATCGAGCTGGTTTAACCATAAATATCCTCTGGCTATATTGATCTTTGGGTTGGTCTTTGGGCTAAGGTCAGTCATCCCCCATCAATTGGGAATCAAAAGGATAGCGGGTCAAGTTCTCATAGCCGTCCTCCGTCACCAAAACCTGATCTTCCAGCTTGATAGAAAAATCACCGCCTTCGCTGCCAACCAACGCCTCAACACAAAGAACCATTCCGGCCTCCAGCGGGTGATCGAATGCACCGGCCACCTTGGCATCCGGATAGCTGACAAGCGGCCACTCATCGCAAAGTCCAACACCATGCATAAGAGCCCCGTATTTCTGTTTTTGGAACTGTGGAGCCAGTCGGTGGCTTTTCTCGGTAATTTCCGGAATCATCACACCGGCTTTGAGCAACGCCATATTTTCCATGATGTGCTCATGCGCATGTTGCATGGCATAAACCATATCCGGGCGCGGCTTCTGGTCTCCAATCCACCAGGTGCGCGAGATATCAACGCAGTAGCCATAGCTGCCAACCAGATCGGTATCAAAGGCAATGATTTCGTTATTTTGCGTGATCCGCGGGCCACATTCTTGAAACCAGGGATTGGTGCGTGGCCCCGAAGTGAGTAGCCGCGTTTCTATCCACTCCCCCCCACGCTTGATGTTTTCCGCATGAAGCACCGCCCAGATGTCATCTTCGCTGACATCGCCATGCGGGACATTTTCACGGGCAAATGCTTCCATCTTGGCCACAGAAATCTCGCACGCATGGATGGCACAGCGCATGGCTCTTATCTCGTGAGGACTCTTGATAGAACGCGCCTTTTCAGTCAATTCTTCGCCTTCCATGATCTCGAACCCCTGGGCCTCCAACGCGCGCAGGCCATGCAGCATAATCTTGTCAACGGCCAAGCGCTTGTTGCTGCCGACATGCTGCGTAATCAGTTCTCGCACTTCATTCGAAAAACAGTCTGCAGCAACGTCAATTTTATCGCCCCGATCAAAATAGAAAAGATCAGCACCAGAACGTTGTTCTCTGACCAACGGGTTAAATTTAGAAAGAAACGGCGCGTTCTTGTAGTCCCACATCACCATATAGCCATCAGCACAAATCAAAACAGCCCGAAATGGATTATGGGTGTTCCAAAGCTGCATGTTGGTGCTGTCGGTTGCATAGCGAATATTAAGCGGATCAAACATAAGAAGACCGGCATAGCCACGCTCTACGATATGCTGCGTTAATCTCTGCCAGCGATGATCGCGCACAATGTTCAGATCAGGAAGCTCCAGACCGGCAGCCTCCCATTCCGAAAATGCCAAAAGCGTTGGTCCGATTTCAATGCGATCACTTTGATTTGGGGTGCCGTCACCAAGATACGCATCTTTCGTGGGATCGATCTTACGCGACTGAGCGTAATAGGCATCCATCACAGTCTCCTTTCAAAATGAAATTAGGGTCAGGCCCCATAAAATTGATCCGTTCTGTTGGTCAAGAAAGGTGAAGATACTATAAAAACAAGTAAAAGCATAGTCATATCTTTGCCATTATCGACCAACAGAACGGATCAATTTTATGAGTCCTGACCCTGGCCGCTTTTTATTTTTCTTGCGCGGAACATTGCGCCCTTTTTCTGCGCATCATAAGCCTCAGCGCTCAGCAAATCTGCCAGGGCCTCGGCCCGAAGATTGATCAGTTCAGGGGCGACAGTCTCTGCTTCACGCAAGCCCTCAATGCGTGCCTTACCAGCCAGTTTTTTGGTGACCTGATGTGGCTGAACGCGGCTCATAAAGTCACGACCCACCACTTCTAACTTCACAATAAAGCCTGCCGAGATGGCGGCTTCATACAAAGCGGAGCCTTTTTTTGTGCGGGTAATTACCGCGTTAAAGCCAGGATCTGTCTTGCTTTCCTCTCTTTTTGGCGAGGCTCCATCCCAGGCATCCCCTGCCACAATATCAGCCGCTTCCCCAATGCCATCAGGACAGATTTTACATCTAAGCGGCATGGCCCATTGGCTTTCATCCTCCCCCCAGAAATCAAGGTAATGGAACGCTGTCTGACGGCCATTTTGATAGGTAAGGCTAGTGGGGCCGGGGCAGCCAAAGCCGCGATAGCGCACTTGTGTCAAGCCTTCTTCTGATAACCCATTGTCAGATAGAAAATTGCGGAATGACTCATCTGGCTGAAACCCGCCACATAGCATGGTGAGCCAGTAATGGATACGCGCATTCACCCTCTCATCATGATGCGCCAGATTGCGCAAGGCATTTAAATCACAAGGTTTTGCAACGATGGCAAATCGCTCTTTTGAGGACAGCACATCTTCAATATCTATCAGCGCGGCTGTTGGGCCATAGCGTGAGCCAGAGCCCGCCAAAATCTCTTCTTGCGTTCTACTGATGGTGGCGATACCAAAATTTGCCGGTGCTGACACACCATCTGCAGCGTGCACATGCACAACTGCATCCACCAGATCTGCGCAGAGCAGATAACAAGCAAGAATGGTCAGAATGCCTGCTGTTGAGGCTTCATACCGCACTTTATCATCAGCGGCATAGGCCAGACTCATTTCATGATAAGCCCCCCAAACCGTGTCATGACGGGGTGCCTGTTTGGCTGTTTCAACCGGCAGACCCTCAAGCCGCAGAGACGGGCAGGTCTGGCGGACCCGCGCCATATGCTCATCCTGAAATCCGTCTTTGGCAAAAGGCCGCAAATCCCCGTCTGCACCGCGTCCCATCTCGACCTGTTCAGGATTCAGCGCGGCACATAATCCGCACCCCAGACACATCTTGTCTTCAACAATTTTATGGAGCTCAGCGACAGCAGACATCAGGCGCGCCATGTGCTCGTCTCAATAAATGCGATATTGGTGCATAAATTCATAATGCGGCATGACCCGATCATACACCTCACGCACGCGCGCAGGCGCGTCTTCAATCTTGATATAGCTCTTGCGCGACTGCGGTTTCAGCCCGTCAGAATTACGCAGATTGGCATGGAAACTACCGCCATCCCACCAGCTCACCTCATCACGTGCGCCCGGTGCCCAGCTCAGCGCAGATTCGATAAAGGGCAGACCAACTGCCAGACACCATTTTTCGACAATCTCAGCCGGGTTTTCCAACAGATCATCTGAATCAATCACTGGCGGCGGGCTGCCTGTCTTATCCAACAGGCGCTCAAAGAGCTGGCGCTGTTCTGCAAAACCCACCTCTTTTTCATAGAAATCTGGCCATTTGTCATACATGGAGGTGATGGTCATAGCCGGATTGCGGATCAGAAAAGAATGGGTGAAATGCGAGAGCATCTCATCATCCCACATATGATTGATATAAAGCGGGAAATCCTTTGAAAAGACAGGACCTTCTTTCGCCTGCGCCAGCATGGATTGCCAAACAGTCTCCAGAGTCAGCCCTGGTGTGCGCACTGAATCGACTGTTAGCCGAGGCCAGAGCGGGTCTTCACCCTGATACCAGGCTTCGCCAAAAGGCTCATGCAGGCAGGCAATATCACCGCGCTGGCGCATCATCCATTCAAAAGCAGTCGAGGTTGAACGTGGCACTGCCCATAAAGCAACAATCTTGTGCATCTCTTGCAAAGCTCCCTTAAGTCTCTTGTAAAACTCCCTTAAGATAAAGAGGCCAGCAACTGCCCATTCACGATTGCCGGTTTGACCCCCAAAGTTTTGAAGAGCCGCCAATAGAGCGCTGTATCATGACCGACGACTAATTTGCCTAAACGCGCCTCTAATGCTGCGGTATGATGCACAGGGCGCCGGGCAAGCCCGTCAGACCGGCGGCGATAATTGGACATGCCATTAATAAGATAGGCATCTGCCCGGGGCGCTTTATCCGCGACATAATCAAAGGATTTCCACAATAATGCTTCGTCAAAACACCAGACACAATCATCCACCTCTTGCTGTGTTTTAAACCAGCCTTGATCATGAAAATTGCCAGCCCAGACGACATCAAACCCGGCTTCTTTTAGAAAACCGACTGTGCCTTTGTACCAGCTATCACGGTGATAACAGGCATTGAGCGCGACTTTCTCTATATTTTGATCACGCAAAGCCTCAACCATGGCATAGCCAGCCATATGAAAAGGTGTTTCATATTTATCGCTAAGCATGTCGCAATGTTGCTTGATACCCTCAACGCCAAGACCGCTGGCATGCACCCAGTTTGAGCCGACCTGACCACAGACATCCACCCCATTATTGGCCATACATTCAACAAATTCTTCTAACAGGCCAAAATTCTGCTTACGCTGATCCAGCTTATGCCGATAATCAGGAACATGCAGCATGCGGCCATGCACACCTACCGTCTCGGGCGCCATACGCAGGAAATCTGAAGGTGCAGCGTCAAAATCGTGTGGCGGGCAAGTTAAACCGACCTGATGCGGGAACAGCTTCACATCCGGGTTTTGCCATTTCACTGGCTTTTGATAGCTATCATTGTCCATCATCTCACATCCAGTCTATCTGTCTTCTGCAATAATAAAAAACGGGTATGCACCTCATCACTCTCACCACGGATGTTTTGAGGTAGCCAGGGTCAGGACCCATAAGATTCATTCATTCTGCGCGTGTCAAATTTTTGATAGATGGGCTTAAAAAGCGCGCAGCAACTAGTACTGCATTTCAATAATTTGCCGCGCCTTTACAAGGTTGGTCAATAAAGGCAAATCTACGCCTTCAAAACATCATCAAGGAAAATGAGTCTCATTCAATATGAACGCGTACACAATATGCGGTTATCTTACCTTTTAGCGGGGTTGATGATCTAAAACAGAAAATCGCGAATGAGGGGGATGACAACCGCAATAACAATAACGCCAAGAATCCAGCGAATAAGTTTAATGTCCCCTTTGAGCTCAGCACGTGTTGCAGCCATTTCAGCACGTAATTCAGTGCGTGTTTCAGCGATTTCAGCACGTAATTCAGCGCGTGTTTCAGCCATTTCAACACGTAATTCATTTATTTCAGCACGTAGTTCAGTGCCTAACTGAGCCATTTCAGCACGCAACTCAGTGCTTGATTCAGCCATTTCAGTACGCAATTCGCTGCCTAACTGGGCCAAGTCTGCTTTGGTGGCCAGTTCTTCGCCAACGGTATTATTTAACGCTTTAGCCGCGCCTTTTGCTTGCTCACTGGTAAAACCGGATTGCTCCAAAGCTTCGGCATAGCCAAGCGTATCAATCATCAGATTCTTCATGATTCTCTATATGGTTCCTTATGATTCCCTATAGATTCCATAGAACATATTTAATGTACTTAGCCTTAAATGCATCAGGAAATTTGTCAAGGTAAAACCACTTTATCCACACTTTATCTAAAGGGGAATGGGTAAGGCTTTGATCAGGGATTCACATAAGATTTATGGACAAGATTTCTTTTCAAGCCAATAATTTATGCGATTGCGGTTGCATGTGCGGCAAAAATTGCTAGGGTGCGGCCTCATAGTATCGCTTGAAATTTAACGGGTCTGATTTTAAGGAAAATGCCCCAAGCAAAAAAGCGCAAAACACAAAAGTGCAAAACACAAAAGCGCAAGATTTTGCCCCCTTATAATAAGGACCAGTCATTTTGTGGATCACAACTGATTTTTAACCGCCAAGATTGATTTCTCATCCATGGAACAACTTGCACAATTCATCGTCTTTTGCCCGCTGCTTGGCGCCCTGATTGCCGGGTTCGTCACCCCGCTGGTTGGCTATCAAAGCCAAAACGCCTTCGCCCAGACCTTTACCGTCGGCGGGCTGGTGATTGCGGCTGTCCTGTCCTGGATTCTCTTTATCAGCATGGGGCTTGGCCTGATGTCGGCCTATGTGCTGCCGCTGTTTGACTGGGTGAGCGTCGGCGATTTCTCTTTCAACTGGGCCTTGCGAGTCGATATGCTGACAGCGGTGATGTTCATCGTTGTCACCTCGGTCTCCAGCCTCGTTCATATCTATTCTATCGGCTATATGAGCCATGACGATGCACAACCCCGCTTTATGGCCTATCTAAGCCTCTTTACCTTTATGATGCTGATGCTGGTCTCGGCCGATAATCTGGTGCAAATGTTCTTTGGATGGGAAGGAGTCGGGCTGGCCTCTTACCTGTTGATCGGCTTCTGGTATAAAAAACCAAGTGCCAATGCTGCCGCGATCAAGGCTTTCCTCGTCAACCGGGTCGGCGATATCGGCTTTGCCCTTGGCATTTTCGCCCTCTATATCCTGACCGGATCCGTCCAGTTCTCTGAAATCTTCGCCGCTGTGCCGGACCTGATCGGATCATCCGTCTATTTCCTCGGCGGGGAATTTGATGCCATCACGCTTGTTGCGCTGCTCTTGTTCCTCGGTGCCATGGGGAAATCAGCCCAGCTTGGCCTCCATACCTGGCTGCCCGATGCCATGGAAGGACCAACCCCGGTCTCCGCCCTTATCCATGCCGCAACCATGGTCACCGCCGGAGTCTTTATGGTCTGCCGCCTCTCCCCCCTGATCGAATATTCCGATACCGCCTTGATGGTGATCACCTGGGTCGGCGCCGCAACCGCCCTCTTTGCCGCTACCATCGGCCTCACACAAACCGACATCAAGCGGGTTATCGCCTATTCGACCTGTTCGCAGCTCGGCTATATGTTCTTTGCCGCCGGGGTCTCGGCCTATCCGGCCGCCATGTTCCATCTGACAACCCACGCCTTTTTCAAGGCCCTGCTCTTTCTTGGGGCCGGGTCGGTTATTCACGCCATGTCCGATGAACAAAATATGCTGCGCATGGGCGGGATTGGTGGCTATATCCGGCAAACCCGGGCCTTGATGTGGATCGGCTCACTCGCTCTTGCCGGAATCGGAATCCCCGGCGTTATCGGCTTTGCCGGATTCTATTCCAAAGATATCATGCTCGAAGCCGCCTATGCCGCCGGAACCGGCACCGGCTTTATCGCCTTCTGGGCCGGGATTCTGGCCGCGTTTATGACCGCCTTTTACAGCTGGCGGCTGCTTATCCTCACCTTTGACGGCGAACCGCGCGGCGATGAACGCGTGATTGCCCATGTCCATGAATCACCGCCCGTGATGCTCTGGCCACTTTATCTGCTGGCAATCGGCGCCGTTACTTCCGGCTTCCTGCTCTATGGCTGGTTTGTCGGAAATGACTGGCAGGCATTCTGGGGCGATGCCCTGTTTATCCTGCCCGACCACCCGGGATTTGAACAGGCCCATGATGTGCCACTCTGGGTCAAATGGCTGCCGCTGATCATGGGGCTTGGCGGCATTGCTCTGGCCTATGTGATTTATCGCGACGGGTTAGCGCGCGCACAGTCGGTCGCCAGATTCTTTGGTCCCTTCTATCGCCTGAGTTTCAACAAATGGTATATTGACGAAATCTATGATTTCCTGTTTGTCCGCCCGGCCCAGGCCCTTGGTCGCTTTTTCTGGATCAAAGGCGACGGTTTTGTCATTGACGGCTTTGGACCCGATGGCGTGGCCGGGCGCACCCGCGCCTTGTCTGCACGATTTTCTGCGGCCCAGAGCGGCTATCTCTATCACTATGCCTTTGTTATGCTGATCGGCGTTGTCGTGCTGGTAGCCTGGGTTTTATTGAGCTGATCCGCCATGACTGCTGATGCCATCCTCCATTATCCGCTGCTGAGCCTGACCATCTTTACCCCTCTGGTCGGCGCGGCTCTGGTTCTGCTGGTCCAAAATCAGGACACCCCGGAAGGGGCCCGTAATGCCAAATGGGTGGCGCTGGCCTCTACCCTCTTCACCTTCCTGCTCTCGCTGGCGATCCTCGCCAATTTTGACTCGACCTCGGCAGAATTCCAGATGGTCGAAACCGCAAGCTGGCTAACCGGACTCGGAATCGACTGGAAAGTCGGGGTGGACGGAATTTCCTTATGGTTCGTCCTGCTTTCAACACTCCTCACCCCGCTGTGTATCCTGGCAAGCTGGCAGTCTATCCAGCGGCGCATTAAAGAATATATGATCGCCTTTCTGGTGCTCGAAACCATGATGGTCGGCATGTTTCTCGCCCTTGATCTGGTGGTTTTCTACCTGTTCTTTGAAGGTGTCCTGATACCCATGTTCCTGATTATTGGAATCTGGGGCGGGCAACGGCGCATCTATGCTGCTTTCAAATTTTTCCTCTATACGCTGCTTGGCTCAATCCTGATGCTGGTTGCCATTGTCACCATGAATATTATCGCAGGCACCACAGATATCCCCGAACTCAGCCAATTTGCCTTCTCGCCAACCATGCAGTTCTGGCTCTGGCTGGCCTTTTTTGCCTCCTTCGCCGTCAAAGTCCCCATGTGGCCCGTCCATACCTGGCTGCCCGACGCTCATGTTGAAGCCCCGACCGCCGGATCCGTCATTCTCGCCGGGGTGCTGCTAAAAATGGGCGGCTACGGGTTCTTGCGCTTCTCTTTGCCAATGATGCCGCTAGCCAGTGCCGATCTTGCACCACTTGTCTTTACTCTGTCCTGCGTTGCCGTGGTCTATACCTCGCTGGTCGCCTTGGCACAGTCCGACATGAAAAAACTCATCGCCTATTCATCCATCGCCCATATGGGATTCGTCACCGCCGCCATCTTTGCCGCCAACCCGCAGGCAATCGCCGGGGCTATCGTGCAAATGCTCAGCCATGGCCTGGTCTCCGGAGCTCTGTTCCTATGCGTCGGCGTGGTCTATGACCGACTCCATACCCGCGATATTGCCCGCTATGGCGGAATAGCCCGCATCATGCCGCGCTATGCCCTGTTCTTTATGGTCTTTACCATGGCCTCGGTCGGGCTGCCCGGAACCGGCGGTTTTGTCGGTGAATTCCTGATTCTGGTCGGCACCTATAAATATTCAGCCCTGCTCGCCCTGTTGCTGGCAAGCGGTATGGTGCTGGGGGCCGCCTATATGCTTTACCTCTATCGAAGAGTCATTTTTGGCGAAGCCACCCGCGATGAACTGAAAAACCTTCTCGATCTGTCCAAACGCGAAATCGCTATTTTTGCCCCCCTGATCTTTCTGACCCTCTGGCTTGGCATCTATCCATCCAGTTTTATCGACCCGATCATGCCCTCGGTCGATGCACTGGTCGCCAACTATCAAGCCGCCATCAATCAGGAAAGCTATGCCTCCGCGCAAGCTGCCCTCACACAAACCCTGTCTTTTCTCCGCCTGATTCCATAACAGGACAGTGACCCTATGTTTGAATTTCCTGCATTAAGCGAAATTGCTCTGGCTCTTGGCCTGACCCTTCTGGTTGCCGTTGCCATGTTTGTGCCCGAATCAAAAAGATTCAAAACCGTGTACGGGGCCACATTATTTATTCTTCTCGGCACATTGCTGATCCAGATTTTTGGCGGAACCGGCGTCGCCTTCAATGATCAATTCATTCAGGATGAATTTTCGCGGGTTTTGAAATGCGCCGTACTTGTCGCCAGCTTTGCAGCCCTGGTGCTGGGCCGCGATTTTCTTGAACGCGATAATCTGGACCGCTTTGAATATCCGCTGCTGGGCGGCTTTGCCGTGCTGGGTATGCTGGTGATGATATCGGCAAGTGACCTGATGTCGCTTTATATCGGTCTGGAACTGCAAAGCCTGAGCCTCTATGTCCTGACTGCCATTGCCCGCGATGATGCACGGGCCGGGGAAGCCGGGCTTAAATATTTTGTGCTGGGGGTGCTGGCCTCGGGCCTGTTTTTATACGGAGCCTCTTTGATCTATGGGTTCACCGGCGCAACCGGCTTTGAAGCCATCGCACAAAACCTGATCTCGACAACAGAAGGAAACGGGACGCATCCGGGCTATGGGCTGCTGACCGGTCTGGTCTTTGTGCTGGTCGCCATGGTGTTCAAGGTTTCAGCAACCCCCTTTCATATGTGGACGCCCGATGTCTATGAAGGCGCGCCCACCCCGGTTGTAACCTTTTTGGCAACTGCGCCTAAACTGGCAGCAATCGCCCTTTTAACCCGGCTGCTGGTTGGTCCCTTCGGCGATATTGTCGATCAATGGCAGCAGGTGCTGATCGTGGTGTCCGCCCTGTCCATGATATGGGGCGGGATTGCCGGGATTACCCAGCATAATCTGAAACGTCTTATGGCCTATTCATCGATTGCCAATATCGGCTTTGCCTTGATGGGGCTGGCAGCAGGCAGCGTCAAAGGGGTCGAGGCCACAATCTTCTATATGATTATTTATGCCATCGCCGTGCTTGGAACTTTTGGCTGTCTGGTCATGCTGCGCCGGGCTGGCGTGGCGGTTGAGGCTATTTCTGATCTGGCTGGATATGGTTATAGTCATCCGCGCATGGCAGCGGCCTTGCTGATCTTCATGTTTTCGATGGCCGGAATCCCACCGCTTGCCGGGTTCTTTGCCAAATATTACGTCTTTACCGCCGCCATTGATGCCGGGCTGCTGACGCTGGCAATTATCGGGGCCTTGTCAAGTGTTGCAGGGGCCTATTATTACCTGCGCATTGTCAAGGTCATGTATTTTGACAGTGCAGATATTGCGCTTGATCGCGCCGGGAAAGGGGCGGCCGCCTTTGTGGTTGGGCTGGCAGTCTTGGTCACCGCAGGCTTTGTCCTCTATCCAGCCCTTTTAACCCTGCCAGCTGCACAAGCCGCCAATAGCCTGTTTTGAGTGATCCTGCCCCCTCCCTTCCTCTGCCGCTCATTCAATATGTGGCAGAAAGCGGGTCAACCAATCAGGATATACGCACCCTTTATCAAGAAGGCAAAATAACCGATCTGGCCGGGCTGCGGGCCGGGCGGCAGTTGAGCGGGCGCGGGCGCGGCGATCACCGCTGGGAATCGCCGGTTGGCAATTTATACCTAAGCCTGTTGTCTCTTGATCCGCCTTCTGCCCCGATCCATCAGCTTGGATTGATTGCAGGGGTTGCACTGGCGCAGGGGCTTGTCACTCTTTTGCCTGAATTAAAGCCGCAATTACAACTAAAATGGCCGAACGACCTTTTACTTGATCAGGGCAAGCTGGCAGGTATTCTTGCAGAAGCGCAAGGAAAGGCCGGACAGGAAATCGCAACCGTAATTGGCTTCGGAGTCAATGTCTCTGTTGCCCCGGCCATCACAGGGGAAAAATCCCCGCAACAGAAAAAAGCGGTTGCGCTGAATGATGTCGGGGTCACCTGGCAGGATCTGGATGTTTTTTTACAAGAGCTGGCTGTTTCAATTCAATCGCGCTTTGCCAGCTGGCGCACAATCTGGCGCACACAAGGATTTTTACCTGTAAAAGAGGCCTGGGAGGGCTGGGGCCCTGCGGTTGATAGTCCGATCAGTTTTGAGGATGGAAAATATAGAGGGCTCTATAGGGGTCTGGCTGAGTCAGGAGGCTTACAGCTTCAAACCGACCAGGGGCTCGAGGTAATATTTAACAGCCCTGCATGAGTGTTTTCTGGCTTGTTATTTTGCATCCGCATTGTAGGAAAAGCGCCAGGGGGCTGAGAGAAGCAGAAAGCGCAACCCGCGCGCCCGGGCGATCAGGGTAAGCTCGCTTTTCTGGGCCAGTTCCACGCCGAAGGCCGTAAAGCCGGAGCGTGAGACAAGCACCGGAATTCCCATCATCACGGTTTTGATCACCATTTCCGAGGTCAGCCGTCCGGTGGTATAGAGGATTTTATCGTGCGGGCTGATTTTATGGGTAAACATATAGCCTGCAATCTTGTCGACAGCGTTATGTCGTCCGACATCTTCGATATAGAGAAGCGGGGTATTGCCCTGGCAGAGAACACAGCCGTGGATTGCCCCGGCCTTGAGATAGAGCGATGGGATGGTTGGCAGCATTCTGGTCAGAGCAAGCAGGTTGTCTTGTGTCATCATGCCTTCTGCGCGTGGCAGTTTGCGCTGGGCAAAACTATCCATGACATCCGCAAAAATAGTCCCTTGTGCGCAGCCCGATGTGCGGATCGTGCGTTTCATCCTGGCTTCAAAGCGGGTAGGCCGTTCGGTGCGCACAACAATCACGCCCAGATCATCATCATAATCAACGCCGGAGACAATATCATCTTCCAGCAGCAGGTTTTGATTGCGCAGATAGCCAACGCCCAGATATTCGGGGTAATCGCCAATCGTCATGATGGTCATGATTTCCTGGCTATTGAGATAGAGGGTCAAAGCCCGCTCGGTCACGGTTTGCAAGGTAATTTCGCGCCCGCGATGATCGAGCCCGACAAAGGGGCGGGTCAATCGGTCACTATCGGGATCAGGGGTGATCAAAAGCGATTGCGCCGAAAGGGGCGAAGAAGAAGCTGGAGGGGATGGGGAATCGGTCACTGACCTCCTCATCCGATTATCATTTAGGGCCCATACGGATGGCCCCGTCCAGACGAATGACGGTGCCATTCAGCATCTGGTTTTCAATGATCGAGAGGGCAAGGCTGGCGAATTCATCTGCCCGCCCGAGGCGTGATGGGTAAGGCACTTGTGCTGCAAGGGAATCTTGGACCTCTTGCGGCATGCCTTCCAGAAGCGGGGTCATAAAAATACCGGGTGCAATCGCCATGACCCTGATTTTGTCTTTGGCGAGATCGCGGGCCATCGGCAGGGTTAAGCCGACGATTCCGCCTTTGGACGCCGCATAGGCGGTTTGCCCGATTTGCCCGTCATACGCCGCAACCGAGGCGGTATGAATAATGATTCCGTTTTCCTGATCATCGGCACTGTTCACACTGCTCATGCCAGCAGCCGCCTGACTGGCACATAGAAAAGAGCCAATCAGATTGATCCCGATGGTTTTTGAAAAAAGCCCAGGGTCATGCGGCACACCTTTCCGCGCTATCCGGGCTGCCGGGGCGATTCCGGCACAATTCACCAATATCCGTTCTTGTCCATGCAGACTGCGGGCTTTTGAGAAGGCTTGTTCCACGTTATCCGGGTTCGATACATCACAGGCTATAAACTGACCGCCGGTTTCTTTGGCAACCGCCTGGCCTTTTGATTCATCAAGATCAAAAACCGCAACCTTTGCCCCTTTACGGGCAAGAGCAGCCGCCGTAGCCGCCCCAAGCCCAGAGGCTGCACCGGTTACAACCGCCGCTGTATCTTGCGTAATATGCATATCATCCCATCCGGCATATAAGATCAAACAGGCAGGAAAGCGGCGACAAATGCTTAGCCGACAATATCGCAGCCTGCAAAGAAATAGGCAATTTCCTGCGCGGCTGTTTCAGGCGCATCGGAGCCATGGACAGAATTGGCTTCAACCGATTCCCCAAATAACTTGCGGATAGTCCCGTCTTCGGCGTTTGCCGGGTTGGTCGCCCCCATCACATCACGATAGCGGGCAATCGCATTTTCGCCACGCAAAACCTGCACAACCACCGGGCCAGAGGTCATAAAGGCAACCAGATCAGAATAAAAGGCCCGTTCCTTATGCACTTCATAAAAGGTTTCGGCCATATCCTGCGTCAAATGCAGCCTTTTCTGGGCAATGATGGACAGGCCTGATTCTTCGATCAAGGCATTGATTTTTCCGGTGAGGTTGCGCCGGGTTGCATCAGGTTTGATGATAGACAAAGTATGTTCAACAGCCATAAAGATATATCCTTAATTTGAGGGGGGAGAAACGCAGGAAAATCCTGATCTTATATCCCCGTTAAAAAAACCTCCCGCTGAAAATTTCCTGCTTTACGCAACAAAATTTTCACAGGTGATGTATACAGAAAAACTGCGGTTTGCAAGGCGTTAAGGGGTTAGAATTGGCGTTTATCCCGTATTCGCTTATACATTTGGAGGCTTTTACGGATTCTAGACACTATTCAGGATAAGCCGGTTAAGGCGGCGGGCAAAGGCTGGCGGGTCAACCGGAGCTTCGCCTTCAAGCAGGCGGGCCTGGTCATAAAGAAGATAAGCCGCATCCTTGACTTTTTCCTGGTCAGAATCTGCGCTTTCATTGCTGGCATATTTGAGCAGTCCTTTGATCAGGTCATGCCCGGGGTTGATTTCAAGGATGCGCTCGGCCTTAAAATCAAGTGACTGGCGGTGCTGGCGCATCAATCGCTCCAAGTGCAAATCAGGGCCATCGCTTCCCGAGACCAGACAGACTGGTGAATCGGTTAAACGTTGCGAACAGACAACATCGCTGACCAGCTCGCCAAGATTGGCCTTGAAAGCCTGCAAAAGAGGTTGAAGGGCTTTTTCGCTTTCAGCCGCATCAGTCTTTTTTGTATCCTTTGAGGTTCCATCAGCTTTGTCATCGGACTCATCAAGGCGCGGCAAATCATCAAGATCGCTGCCCGCACGCGTCACCGAGGTAAAGGGCAAATCAGCATAGGTGCCAACATAGCCCACCCAGAATTCATCCACCGGATCGGTAAAGAGCAAGACATCAATGCCGCGCGCCTTGAAGCCTTCCAGATGCGGGCTGGCAAGCAGAGCTTTTTCGTCTTCTCCGGAAAGATAATAGATCGCCTTTTGGCCCTCTTTCATGGATTCTTTATAGGATTCCAGACTGATCCAGGAGTCCGGCCCGCTTTTGACCGAATGAAAGCGCGACAGAGCCAGCAAAGGGGCGCGATCCGTATCAAGCTCGCACAGGCCTTCTTTCAAAACCAGTCCAAATGTTTTCCAGAAATTCAGGTAATCTTCCGGGGTTTCCTCTGCCCGCTTTTTCAAGGCATCAAGCACACGCCGGACCAGACCACTGCGAATGCGCCCGATCACCGGGTTATTTTGAAGCATTTCACGCGATACATTCAGCGGCAAATCTTCGGAATCCACCACCCCGCGCAAAAACCGTAGCCAGGCCGGGACCAGCTGTTCACAATGGTCTGTGATAAAAACGCGCTTTACATAAAGTTTCAGACGATTGGAGCGTTCAGGATGAAAAAGATCATAAGGCCGTTCACTGGGGATATATATCAGGCCTTGATATTCGATCATGCCTTCGGCTTTGAAATGCATGCTTTCCCACGGTTCATCAAAAGCATGTGCGGTATGGCGATAGAACTCGCGGTGCTGATCGTCTGTAATCTTGTCCTTGGGCAAGGTCCATAAAGCGGTGGCCTGATTCAATAATTCAGGCTCCTCCCCGTCAAGCAGATGAATCGGAAAAGGAATATGGTTTGAATAAGTCTCGACAATGCGGCGTATCCTTGCAGGTTCAAGAAACTCATCACTCTCCGCCTTCATGGAAAGAATAATATCGGTGCCGACCATATCCCGGCTGGCGGGCTCAAGCGTAAAGCCTTCGCGCCCGTCGCTGATCCAGGCATGGGCTTTGTCCGACCCGGCCGGTCTGGAGACCACCCGCACCCGGTCTGCCACCATAAAAGCCGAATAAAACCCGACCCCGAATTGTCCGATCAAGTTAACATCGCTCTTTTTATCACCGCTTATGCCTTCCAGAAAAGCACTGGTGCCAGACCGGGCAAGCGTGCCAAGATTTTCTTCCAGCGTGGCCTTGTCCATGCCAATGCCATTATCAGAAACCGTCAGCAAGCGGGCTTCTTTGTCCAGCCGCAATGTCACGCCCAACTCATCCGATGTCGCCAGATCAGGCTGCGAAATCGATTCATAACGCCGCCGGTCACAGGCATCGGCCGCGTTGGAAATCAATTCGCGCAGAAAAATTTCCCGCTCGGAATAAAGTGCATGGGTGACGATATCCAGCAGACGACCAACTTCTGCCTGAAAAGGCTTGGTTGCAGCAGATTTGGTTTTTCGTTTGGTTTCAGACTTTTTAACGGCTTCTTTGACCATGTAGCCCCCTAAAGCAGATCAGAAAATAGATAGAAGATATGTGAATAATCGGCTTTATATGTAAGCTAGGATTTTCTTTTGACAAGGGTCAAGCAGCAGGATCTCTGCTCTTTTTCCCCAGAATAATATCCGCTTAAAAGGTGAGGACAATCTTGCCTATATGCTGGTTGCTTTCCATCAGCCGGTGTGCGTCTGCGGCCTGATCACACGGGAAGGATTTATGTAAAATCGGCCCCATTTTCCCCTGTTCGATCAAAGGCCAGACATCGCGCTTTAACCCTTGCGCGATACGGTTTTTGGCTTCAACCGATTGCGGTCGCAAGGTGGACCCCATGATGGTATGGCGTTTCAGCATCAGCTTGCGCATGTCAAAATCAGTCTGGCTGCCCTTTTGCACCGCGATCACGACCAGCCGCCCGTCCATTGCCAGACAGGACAGATTGGAGTCAAAATAAGGTGCGCCAACCATATCAACCACCATATCTACCCCGCGCCCGTCTGTGGCCTCCAGGGTTTTATTCACCCAGTCTTCCTCGGCATAGTTAAACGCCTCTGTCGCGCCGAGTTTTCGGCAAGCCGCACATTTTTCTGTAGTCCGGGCGGTTGTAAAAACCGTTGCCCCCATCAGATGGGCCAGCTGAATAGCCGTTGTTCCGATCCCGCTGGAGCCGCCATGGATTAAAACAGTTTCGCCTGCGCTTAGCCTGCCGCGCATAAACAGGTTGGAATAGACCGTAAAGGTTGTTTCGGGCAAAGCCGCCGCATGAACAAGGTCCAGCCCGCCTGGAATCGGCAGGATATGACCAATCGGGGCCAGCGCATAGCCTGCATAACCCCCACCCGGGGTCAAGGCCGTGGCCTGATCACCCACCTGCCATTGTGTGCTGTTCTGTGTATCGGGGGAAGATTCTCCTATCGCGACAATTTCGCCCGCGACTTCAAGGCCGGGAAGCGGGCTGGCCCCTGGCGGCGGTGGATAAAGGCCCGCACGCTGAAGACAATCAGGCCGGTTGACACCGGCTGCCGCCACTTTGATCAAAACTTCTCCGGGTCCCGGGGCGGGAATCGGCAAACGACCAAGCGTCAGGACATCCGGTCCGCCAGGTTCCTTGATGGTTACCCCCCACATATCGGGGCCAATATCAGATGAAATATCTTTTGCCATTATACCGTTGCATCCTTTTTTAATGGTTATCAACCGTCTTTTGTTCACGAATTAAACGGGCGCGTTCTTCAACCAGCCCAACCAGATGATCAATCAGGCCTTCTTCTTTATTTTCAATAAAACGGTGATCCGGCTTCCCCATACGATAGACCATATGGGTGCCCCGCCCGCCGCCTGTCAGCCCGACATCGGTCAGTTTGGCCTCTCCCGGGCCATTTACCACACAGCCAATGACGGATAGCGTAATCGGTTCATGGATATGCGACAGGCGGTCTTCTAGCGTGCGCACGGTGGCAATCACGTCAAACTGCTGGCGCGCACAAGAAGGACAAGCCACAACATTCACCCCGCGATGCCGCAAGCCAAGAGATTTCAGGATATCAAAGCCCACCCGGACCTCTTCTTCGGGCGGGGCCGATAGAGACACCCGCAGCGTATCGCCAATGCCTTCAAAAAGCAGAAGCCCGATACCGATGGACGATTTCACCGTGCCAATCCGCATGCCTCCCGCTTCGGTGACGCCAAGATGCAGCGGCACGTCAAGGATTTCAGCGACCTGCCGATAAGCCGCAATCGCCAAAAGCGGATCAGAGGCTTTCAATGACAGTTTAAATTCATGAAAATCAAGGTCTTGCAAAAGACTGGCCTGGTCGCAGGCGCTTTCAACCAGAGCTTCTGGACAAGGTTCACCGTATTTTTCCAGCAAATGCCGTTCAAGTGAGCCTCCATTAACGCCGATACGAATAGAAGCTCCGGCATCGCGGGCAGCTGAAACCACCTCGGCCACGCGTTGCTTGCTGCCAATATTGCCCGGATTGATCCGCAGACAGGCCGCTCCTGCTTTTGCTGCCTCAATCGCCCGGCGATAGTGAAAATGAATGTCCGCAATAATCGGGACCGGCGATTCTTTAACGATCTGCTTTAAAGCGGTCGTTGATTCCTGATCCGGGCAGGACACCCGCACAAGGTCAGCCCCCACAGCCGCAGCAGCCTGAATTTGTGCCAACGTTGCCTTGACATCACCCGTTGGCGTGTTGGTCATGGTCTGCACGGCTATCGGGGCTCCGCCTCCAACCTTCACGCCGCCAACACTGATCTGGCGGGTTTGTTTGCGCGGAATAAAACGGTAGGGCCGTATGTTCTGTGACAAATTCTGATTCAAATTTTCTTGCATGGACTTTATCTAGTATGTTCTATGCGGCAAGACAATTACTATAAAGATAATTGCTGGCGCGCAAAATAGTCTGTAATTGCATAAAGGCTCCCTCCTCTGTGGTGTTCGCTACTATTCTATTCGCTATCATGCTCAATGAATTTCTGCTGATGTCTCTGGTCGTCGTCCTGGTCCCCGGTGCCGGTGTTATCTATACACTTGCAACCGCCCTGGGACGCGGATTCAGACCAGGCTTCATCGCCGCCTTCGGATGCACACTCGGCATTGTCCCCGCCGTTATCGTCACCCTGATCGGAGTCGATATCCTCTCAAATACCAGCGCACAGGCTTTGCAAACCCTCAAATACGCCGGAATACTCTATCTGCTCTATATGGCCTGGGGCTTTGTCCGACACAATAGCCCCCTCAATCTATCCAGAACAACAACCAAGACCTCTGCGCTGGAAATTATCCTCAGCGGAATCCTCATCAATGTGCTCAACCCCAAACTGTTCTTCTTCTTCTTCGTCTTCCTCCCCCAGTTCATCACACCCGATATCGAAAATATAACCCTCTATCTCGCATTCCTCGCCAGCATCTTTGTCGCTATGACCTTCGTCATATTTACAGGATATGCCGCATCAGCCTCCTTGATCTCAGGCTATATAATCAACCAGCCCCATATCATGAAATGGATCCAATACGGATTCGCCAGTGCCTTTGTCCTCTTCGCCATACAACTCCTGATTGGATGATATATGTGCCGGGACTCCTTCCCAGCATAGACAATAACTCAAAAAAATACCCCTTCTGGACCATTTCTTGCAGTTAAACTGCAAATGACACGCCAAGAGATCGCTGGCAAGAAGCCGCTGGCTTCCCGCTTGCTACTCAAAATGCGCCAGATAATTGATTTAAATATCACCCCTTTATGCTTAAAAAAGACAAACCTAACAACGATTTAGATGAATTAGCCGCTGGCATCGGTGTGCCACTACTCGCACGCTACTCAGAAAAAGAAGCCGCGACCATCCTCGGGGTTTCCGCAAGCACCTTGCAGCGTATCCGCCTCGCCGGACATATCGCCTTCTTGCAGGTGAGCGAAAGACGTATTCAATATTTCGGACGGCATTTGCTGGACTATCTTCTTGGGCAGGAAAGGAGTACGACATGCCAAAAAACCAACAGAAAAATCTCACCTTCCAGCTTGAAGGCTACTGGCTCTCGAGGCGAGCCAACAACGCAAGCTGGCACCGAACCTGGCTTGATGAAGGTACTGGGCAGACAAGATATTCTAGCCTCGGCACGACGGATTTTGATAGAGCCAAAAAGAGATTAACAGACTGGTATATTGTTAACCGAAAGCCGGTACAGGAAGAACCGGAGAATGCTTTGCTTTGCGATATTCTGGCGCGCTATTGGGCGGGGCATGCCAGATATATTGCGTCGTGTGACCGCACAGGGATTGCCCTTGGCTACTGGGTGGATTTTTGGCAGGAGAGGACATTGGCTGATGTGCGCCCAATTGTCGAGCAAGAGGCTTTTCACCAATGGCTTTTGGCCAAAGGCATGAAAGTTACGACGGTCAGTCGAGTCCTGGGTGTGGGACGAGCAGCCATCAATCGGGCGTGGAAGCGCGGCGAGATCAAAAACCCGCCTTTTATTCAGGAAATAGCGACTGCGCAGGATAAGCAAGCCGCTCCGCCAAAAGGGCGAACAATGGAGCCCGCCGAGGTTGCACGGCTTTTTGAAGCCAGCACGCATGCGCCGCTTCAAGCGTTTGTTGTGCTGCTGGTTGCAACAGCTGCCCGCCCCAGTGCTATTCTGGAGTTAACGCTGGCTCAATGCGATGTCAAAAATCGCCTGATTGACCTCAACCCGCGAGGGCGCGTGCAAAATAAAAAATATCGCCCAACGCTTCGGATGCCTGAAAGCGTGGTGCCGCTTTTGCAAAACTTGCATAATTGCCACTCGCCAGACATGCATGTCGTGGGCGAAAGTGATAGCCCGATCTTAGATGTCAAAAGGCCCTGGGATGCCGCAAGGAAAAGGGCCTGGCTTGATGATGAGGTCCGCCCCTATAGTCTTCGTCATACGATGGCGCGGTGGTTGCGCAAGCAAGGCGTTCCGGCGTGGGAAGTCTCGGCACAGCTGGGGCATAAGCAAAAAGGCTTGGGCATTACCGAGATCTATGCCCCGCACGATCCCAGCTATCTTTCAAAAAGCACGAAAGCCATTGATTCTTTTTTTGGCCTTTTGCGCAGCAACTGCCTGCCACTTGACAGCTTCCTGAGCCTGCCCAACCGTTGATTTTAAAGCCAGAGCCCTTTACTTCAGAAGCTGAAAAGCCATCATTGCAGCCAGCAGGGCTGTGAAATGGACAACCAGCAAGCTGCCCGTCCAGATTTTTAGGCGCATTTCAGATTCTTTCAAGTCGCGCTTGTTCGCAAGCTGAGTCTCTACCAGATTAGCCTGTTCATCAGCCAAGACCTCGGCTTGTTCAACCGGCATTCCGGCCTTGGTCAATCGTTTGACAAACTGATGCGTGTCAAATGCAATCGCTCGACCTGTGCGGACCCCATAGGTAGAACTGTCTAAAGTTTCTGTTGCCATATTGTTTATATGCACCGGCTTTTGGTGTGCGTCAACCCGCCCCTCCTCAAAAACAAGGCATAACTTGGGGCTGGACAAAGTGAAAATAATTCAGCTTTATTCAGGCAAAAATAGATGTGTTTTCCTTGGGGGCTCAACTAAAATGACAGATGAAGAGATTGTTGAACTCCTGAGACGATCAATCAAGGAATTTAACCAATGGCACAAAATAACATGAGCGGACCAAACCTGAGCGGAGCAAACATGACCGAGGCAGACCTGACGGCGATAAATCTGATGGGGGCAGATATGAATGGGGCAAACCTGACCGGAGCAAACCTGACCGAGGCAAACATGACTGGAGCAGACCTGACGGAGGCAAACCTGACCAAGGCAGACCTGACGAGGACAAAAGTAAGTTTGAGTCAACTACGCTCTGCAATCGGCGTTACCCTAAAGCAAATAGATAGTGCCGATATTATCCCTGAAGAGGGCGAACCTGTAGAACCGTCACCTTTGAATACAGATGAAGCAGCGGAAAAGAATGTAATTTATAAAGTCGTAAAAGTGCAAATTGATAGCGCAGATTTTCTGATCCAAACGGCAGATATCATTCGCAAACGTGGGGCCGTTAATTTGACGGAAGAGCAAGACAAGGCGTTGAATGATCTCTTGGAAATTATCAAAGGCTTGCAAGAGAAAGTTAAAGACCTTGAAGCTGAACGTGATGAGCTAAAAAGTCGCCTGCCAGAACAATGGCGCAGCAAGCTCCGCGACATTGCCGTCGCATTTCCAAAAGGGGCAGCATTTGCCGCTGGTCAAGAAGCTGTTGAAAGAATAACAGATCGTGAAATTATTCAGGAATTGCTGTCTAAAGCAACGAAAACACTACAGGAAATTCTTTCTTCTTGGTTAATGTAACAGGCCCTTTTCAGGAACCAGCCCCATCGTCACACAACTTCCAGCTTATTGAAAATCGGGGCATCGGAATCAATGCACTTACGTGCAATAAACAAGCTGACTTGAATCAGATCCACAATCGTTTATCAAAACCGCAGATACTATCAGCCTTGATGATTTTGGCTTTTGGAACCAGGCTGCCAAGTTTTGACCAGCCCAAAGCGGTACGCGACTTTCTTGGCATCAAGGCTGACTTGGCCATTAACATTGCAAAAATCAACCGAATCATTGATAATATTGTTAACACACAATCTACTCTGCACTTGAAGATAAA
Organism: Alphaproteobacteria bacterium; assembly: GCA_965229605.1. Taxonomy (GTDB): domain Bacteria; phylum Pseudomonadota; class Alphaproteobacteria; order CBDDJK01; family CBDDJK01. The sequence goes on from OZ245892.1 coordinate 1,294,735, forward strand.
GGAACTCTAAAATGGACAATTCTACACCTGTTGATCCACAAACCGGCAAACCCTACGGCGATGACGATGAATCCCAGTTGCGCCTTTTGCAGCGCATTAACGAATTAAAAGGAGCTGACCGCTATGATGAGGCTGTAATCTACCGTCAGCAGCTCATTATCCCAGCTGAGGGTTTAATGGCTTTAAAGAAATCACGCGGAGCGCAGGTTATTCGTGATTGGAATTTAAGAACCGAAACAGCGGAAGCGAAATATGGTAAAGACTGGCTTGATAGATAAGCTTGATCAAAATCTGTTTGATGAATGGGCCGCATATAGCCTGGTTGCGCGTTCTACATACCAAAAGAATCTCTCGTTTGTTCAAAATGAGCTAGGGTCAGGACCCATTAAATTCATCCATTCTGCGCGTGTCAAATTTTTGATAGATGGGCTTGAAAAGCGCGCAGCAACTAGCCATCGCTAATTGCAAGCGGTTTGAAAGTTCAGATACAAAAATTTGCCGCGCCTTTACAAGGTTGGTCAATAAAGGCAAATCTACAGCTTCAAACAAGCTCACCGTAGCTAAAACTATGCTTTCGCTTGTTTTCATTGTATCTTTACCTTTCTTGACCAACAGAATGGATGAATTTTATGGGTCCTGACCCTAAGCAAACAACACCCCGACAACTTTTAGAGGACTGTTCTGGCTCTAGATTTTAAAACAATGTCAATAAGGTCCTCTGCTATGCGTTGCTCAATTTGATTACTGGCGGAAATGTCATCCAACATCCTCTTGAAATCTTCATCAGGTGGTGGAGCGTCATTTCCAAATATAACCCAACCCCGACCTCGGCGGACTAAACTATCAACGATTAAAACCGTCTCAAAACTATTATTGGAGTTTAGGCCTGTTTTGCGTTCCCTCAAGGTGACCTGGAAACCAGCCCACCCCTTATTAGTATCTTTCGGATAGATAACATGCGAATTAACAACCACCGAAACACTGGTCCACGACCAAATTCCATCGGTGGCGTCATTGACGAAAGAGTAGTGAGGCCGAAACCGCTTAGCATTGGATTGCTCAATCAACTGATCAATTGCCAACTCAATGACCGCAATGCGGCGCAGTGAGTCGGACCCCAAGGATGCTTCATCAACACCTTGTATTTTAGAATCCTTCACATACGTCTCATAGACTGTATGTGCTGGTGTTCCAGCAACTTTTGGCAAATTCGGGGTAACAACAGGTCCAGCAGTTGGTCCCTGCCCCACGCCAGCACAAGTAGGACAATGTGTCGAATCAATGCTCGCTATTCCGGCTTTCATCAATGAAAAATCAAGAAGTCGGCGTAGCTCTCTCTCCTGCTCCTTAGTTAAATGAAAACCACTAAAGTCAATCCCGCTTGAAATCTCGGGAATATTGGTGCTTTCAATCTCTGAAATTATGCGTCGATAGTTGTCAAGTGAAGGTAGCGGTATCTTGAGGCCATCAAGCAAATTTGGCTCTTCATCCAGGAGCCCTTGCAGAAAATCGGGACTTTGCCTTACGTATGATCTAATAATTTCCTGCCATTGTCTATTAGAATATAGATGAAAGTTCATTTCGTCAGGACTGAACGAATCGAATTGCCTGTCCATCCCATTCCCTGGAGGGACTGAGTGCTCCCACTCAAAATGCCCATGGCTATTCGTGTCTGGTACAAAAAAACCGCCAGAGCCAGGATCGCTCGACCACGTTGGCTGCTCCTGCCCATTTGCCGTACCAAACATCAGGAAACTGATGCAAAATAGCATTGCTATATTACGAATTACCGGTGACATTGGGGGGGAAAAGATGATCTCTGATTTTTGCAAGATATGCTCCTAAGATAGTTTCGACTACGCCTATCACAATTTTCATGTCGTCGACTGTCAGGCGCGAGTCAAAATACGGCAACGCATATACTATAAAACTAAGGCCAATAGCCCCAAAACAAACAGCTTGTGTTATCCGCACGACTTCGGGATGAACAGGGTTACCTTCATCAACAGCTGTTCTTCGGGTAAGAATATGGTTCACTCCGGCTAATGCCGTTGCAGCAAGCATTGGAAAGCCCATTAGAAGAACATGAACGGTATCTTTTATGTCAAACCGGTCGTTTCTCGCGGCCAAAATAATCCCAAAGCAAAACAGAGCGAGGTGACCATAGAGTAGGATTCTAGCAACTCTTATACTGAACTTGAGATCGGTCATTTTTGATCCTGACTGTCGTTTGATTGTTCCATTTCACAAGCACACAGCTTGAACCCGCATCCAAGCAAAATTCCATATTCAACAATACAATTAAAGCAGGATAAAGTTTAAAAGTAAAGCTTTATATTGTATATGTGCTCGTTCATATTGAATGAACAAGTTCAACCAGATGTGAGACTGGTTAGGGACAAAGCGACCCTGTCTATAAAAGAGGCACTGTTAGCCGTCCTTCACAGTAAGGGTTTCAAAAGCCGCGCATTTCTCAGATGCGCGGCTTTTTTATTGCGCTTTAAAGATTATTTCTGCCTGACCATTCATCCCGAATCACTAAGCTCTTGCCTACCCACCAAAGCTGTGGTCGTTAACAATGATTCGAATGAAGGGGGTTTTTGGTGGGCGCGGCTGGGATTGAACCAGCGACCCCTACGATGTCAACGTAGTGCTCTCCCGCTGAGCTACGCGCCCGATCTCTTTATGCGTGGGATATTTGGGCTGGATAGAGAGTTCTGCAATCGCTGTCAAGCATGGGTGTATTCGTTCAGGGGCGCAATTCACCAGGAACCTGTGGCTGATTTCCTGATCAGGAATCGTCTCCGCAGCCGATAACCGCAATTCCTGATATTTCAAGTTTAACATGCGGGAGCGGAAAATTGACGACAAGGGCGGTATTGGTTGGCTGGATATCCCCGAAGATACTGGCAAGTGCCGGGCCGATTTGCTCAAAGACTTCAGCCGATGTCATATAGGTGGTGATCTGCACGATATCTTTTAAAGAGGCCCCTGCTTTTTCCAGAGAAGGTGTTATATTCTTTATAATCTGGTGCAGCTGATCGACAGGGTCTTTGGGGCAGTCGCCGGTTTCATAATTAACCCCGACGGTTCCCGAGATATAAACGGTGTTTCCGACTTTAACGACCCGGCAATAGCCGTATTTTTTCTCAAATTCAGAATGGGTTGAAATATTAAGACGTTTATCCATCTCTTTAATCGTGTTTAGCTTTTCTTTACCTTTTCTTTACTTAGGCAAAACGGTCAATCAGCTGTCCGGGGATGCGGAAGCGGTTGTCATCCAAGTTTCCATCAACAGTGCTGGAGTCTTCAAGCTGAAAATTTGAATCAACCTGCGCCTGATCTTGTTCAGAAATCCCGGTTTCATCTTCAAGTGTAACTGGAAGCGGGTTACCGAACTCGTCAAAGCCGACATTTGTTTCGTCTTCGATAGTTTCAGGATCATCTCCCCGGGCGGCCAGGCGTTCGGCTTCTTGTTCAAGATTTTGCTGTTCGCGGGCCTGCTGAGCCGTTTCGTTTCTCGCCTCAATGGCTTCAAGCGTGAGCTGACGAGTCGGATCAAGCGCGGCCCGCAGTGAATCGGTTAAAAACTGTGAATCGCTATAGGCCGTGCGAACTTCATCCTGGCTTGCTGTATAATTCTGCTGATCAACCAGGAAATCAGGAAATTGGCTCTCGATATCCTCTGCACGGGTTTCTTCCGTGACATCATTTTCAAGCCCCTGCGTATTTTGAGTATTACGCGCATCGCGTATGTCTCGCGGGTCTTGTGTGTCTGGCGTAATCCGGGTATCTGGCGTGTTACGGGCATCTGCCGTGCTCCGGGCATCTGTCGTATTCCGGGAAGCAGGAACCGGGTCAATCCCGGGTCGGCCAAAATCAACCGTTGCCTGAGTCTCAATCCGGGTCTGGGCCGCAACAATTTCCCCGGAATCAGTTAAAAGCGGCACGCTTCGCTCGTCCCCACCCCCCGAAAACGCATCATCCGCAGCTTGTGCAGTGCCCGTCGTGACCGCACGCGTATTGTTGGACTGACTGACGGCCGTGCGCTGATCGGCGTTGGCTTCTTGTATGGCAACGATAACCGGATTCTGCTCGTTGGCATTGACGGTCACCGAATCAGGTGCCGTGCGCAAACGTTCGGCTTCGCTCTGCTGATTGCGGGTTTCAGCCTCTGTGGCCTCATCGGCCGCAACCGCAAAGATAGAACGCACCGGCTGACTGCGGGCAATGCTCTCCGCATACAGGCTGGCAATTTCAAAATCAGCCATTCAGGACACTCTCTCTCATCTCACACATGACAAATTTCCCTTATAAGAGGTTTAGCGTTTTATCCTCTTTCGTCAAGTATTCCTTTCTTGCGTAGGACCAGCCAGCCTGCGATAGATAAGCATGAATTGGCGGCTTGACGAAACGGCGGGACAATGGCAAAGGACGGGCTAAAGGACGGCTGTGATGCGTGACGGGGCCAAAAACAGCATAGCAGCCTGTTTATCAGGTTTGGATATCGGATTTTGTTATGTCGCCACTTGATAAAGACTTGCAGCATCTTGATCAGGCGTTAAAAGAGGCTGAGCAACGTCAGGGCGGCTTTTCGGCGCAAACGGATCAGGCTCGGCAGAGCCGGGTTCAGCATAACGGGGCGGCATTAGGCATACGCATTATTGTGGATCTGCTTGCCGGAATCGGTGTCGCAGCGGCAATCGGCTGGTATCTGGACCGCACGTTTGAAACAGGTCCGTGGATTATGGTCGCAATGGTGCCGTTGGGGTTTGTTGCCGGAATTTTAAATATGGTGCGCACGGCCCGCGACTTTGAGCAGCGTGCGAAGAAAATGACGCCAAAAGCGGAATAAGGGAAAAGATAGCGATGGCAAATCCTCTTGAGCAATTTCAAATCAAACCGCTGAGCCAGGAATTTCCTGTTGCGGGCTATGATCTTGCTTTCACGAATTCAGCCCTCTGGATGGCTATTTCTGTTGCCGTTGCCATAGGCTTCTTGCTGTTCGCAACCCGCAGGCGCGACATTGTGCCTGGAAAAAGCCAGATTGTCGCAGAGCTTCTCTACCGAACAATCGCAGACATGGTGCGCGATAATGCAGGGAGCGAAGGCGCACGTTATTTCCCCTTTGTGTTCACCCTCTTTATCTTTGTCCTGTTCGGTAATCTGCTGGGACTTTTGCCCGGGGCTTTCACCTATACCAGCCACCTTGCGGTGACTTTCTCGCTGGCCGCATTTATCTTTATCGGCGTCACCATCATCGGTCTTGTCCGGCACGGCGGACGCTTCTTTAGCCTCTTCTTCCCGCATGGGGCTCCCCTATGGACCGCCGTTATCCTCATCCCGATTGAACTGATCTCCTACCTCTCCCGCCCGATCAGCCTGTCTGTCCGGCTCTTTGCAAATATGACCGTCGGACATGTCCTGCTCAAAGTCATGGCCGGATTCGTCGTCTCCCTCGGGATCGGCGGAATCCTGCCGCTCTTCGGACTGGTCGCGATAACCGCTCTGGAATTCATGGTCGCCGTCATCCAGGCCTATGTCTTTGCCATTTTGTCATGTATTTATCTGCATGATGCCTTGCATTTACATTAAGCCTGTATTATGGCCCTAACAAAATAACCAACAAGACACTCGCTTTTTCAAATCCGTAAAGAAAGGACGCACAATGGAAGCTGAAGCTGCAAAATTTATCGGGGCCGGGCTGGCGGCTATCGGGATGATCGGGGCCGGAATCGGAGTCGGAAACATCTGGGCCAGCTATATCACGGCTCTGGCACGCAATCCTGCCTCTAAAGGCGAAATCGGCGCCAATATCTGGATCGGTTTTGCCGTCACAGAAGCTATTGCCCTTTTTGCGCTGATCGTCGCACTCATGGCTCTTTTTGGCTAATATATAAGCCGGATTGAAAGCACACATATATGCCTCAATTTGACCAGATAGACAGTTTTGCCGGACAAATTTTCTGGCTGATTGTCTTTTTTGGTCTTTTGTATCTGACGATGGCGCGCATTATCCTGCCGCGCATAGGCGATACGCTTGAAAAGCGGGCACACAAGATTGACGAGGATCTGGCGGCTGCACGGGTTGACCGGGACAAGGCAGCCGATCTTTTGGCAGAGGTTGAGCGTCAGCTTGCAGCCGCCCGTGAGGAAGCTCGCCAGCAGGTTTTAAGTGCCACGCAGGAGGCTGAAAGTCAGATGAAAGCCAAGGTGGACAAGCTTGACAAGGAACTGGCGCAAGAGACCGCTGAAGCCATCAAGCGGATTGAGGAGGCACGCACAGCAGCCCGGAAGGATCTGGTTGCTGCCAGTAAAGACCTGACGAGCGAGATTGTCATGCAGATTACTGGAAAGCGGCCGTCTGCGGCGGTGCTTACTGAAGTCTATAAAGGGAGATCGGCTTCTGTGAACTAAACCCCTAAAGCGAATAATGCGGATTTTGGGACAGACTGGAAGTGATCTGGAAACATAGCGATCTGAAAACGTAAAGGGTGAGATGTTAGAGAATCCGACCACATGGGTTGCTGTCAGCTTTGTGATTTTCATCGGACTTGTCTGGTGGAAAGGCCGGGCAGGAATTTCCCAGTCACTGAGTGCAAAGATTGCGGATATTCGGGCTGAAATTGAGTCAGCCGAGCAGCTTCGGCTTTCAGCCAAGGAAGCCCTGTCTCAGGCCTCCCGCCAGCAAAAGGAGGCAACCGAACAGGCCGAGGATATTCGCACCCATGCCCGCGAGGACGTTGCCCAGTTGAAAAAGACAATGGCCCGGCGTTTAAAAGAGGTCACGGAACGTCATAAAAATCAGGCCAGCGAATCGATAGCCCGGGCCGAACGCGATGCGATTGCCAGCCTTCGGGCCGAACTTGCCCTGCTTTCTGTTGAAGCCGCGCGTGATCTTATCGCCAAAGACTTGCAAAAAGGGCCTGATCCGATGATTGCACCTGTCATTGCAAAAGGCCTCTCCAAGCTTGCCTCTGGCAAATCTGATCACTAAACTCTCAAACCCTCTCACTCAATATTTTATCCCTGAGCCCGTAAAGTAAAAATTGACATTATCTCCGGTTTCTTCCTATACTGAGACATCAGGCAGATTCCTGCCTTTATATCATTCTCAGTTCATCCTTTAATCTTGCAGACTTAACACAGACTGGAAGTTATCAACTGAGCCGCTATTCTGGATATATGTTTTACTGACTTCACCTTCAGCCATATGTGCAAAAACGCACAGGCTTTCTGATCCTTGCCATTCCTTTTGACTTGTCCCGACAGATGGGAATATTCACCATGCACTTTAAAGAATTAAAACAAAAATCACCGCAAGAATTATTGGCTTTCGCCGAAGAGCTGGATATTGAGAATGCAAGCAACCTGCGCAAGCAGGAACTGATGTTTGCCTGTTTAAAGCGTTTGGCCGCCAATGACCGCCCTATTTTCAGCGAAGGCGTGCTTGAAGTCCTGCAAGACGGATTTGGTTTTTTACGCTCCCCGGAAGCAAATTATCTGGCCGGTCCTGATGATATTTATGTCAGCCCGTCACAAATCAGACGCTATGGGCTGCGCACAGGTGATACGGTTGAAGGCCAGTTAAAAGCCCCGAAGGAAGGGGAACGTTATTTTGCTTTGATGAAGATCAATTCCGTCAATTTTGACCAGCCGGAAAATATCCGCCACCGGATCAATTTTGATAATCTGACGCCGCTCTACCCCAGTTCAAAAATTGGCTTGGAATTTACCCGCGCCAATAGTGCGCAGCCTGATGTATCGACACGGGTGATTGACCTGACCAGCCCGCTTGGCAAGGGGCAGCGGGCCTTGATTGTGGCACCACCGCGCACCGGCAAGACCATGTTGATGCAGAATATTGCCCATGCCATTGCCACCAATCATCCGGAAGTCTATTTGATTGTGCTTTTGATTGATGAACGCCCGGAAGAAGTCACGGACATGCAACGTTCGGTCACCGGGGAAGTGGTCAGCTCAACTTTTGATGAACCGGCCCAGCGTCATGTGCAAGTCGCCGAAATGGTTATCGAAAAAGCGAAACGGCTGGTTGAACATAAGCGGGACGTTGTGATTCTGCTTGATTCAATCACCCGGCTGGCGCGGGCTTATAACACTGTGGTTCCAAGCTCTGGCAAGGTTTTGACCGGCGGGGTTGATGCCAATGCTCTGCAACGCCCCAAGCGGTTTTTTGGGGCCGCCCGCAATATTGAACAAGGCGGGTCGTTAACCATCATTGCCACGGCACTGGTCGATACCGGCAGCCGCATGGATGAAGTGATTTTTGAAGAATTTAAAGGCACGGGCAATTCTGAAATCATTCTGGACCGGAAACTGTCAGACAAGCGGACATTCCCGGCGATTGACATTACACGTTCCGGCACCCGCAAGGAAGAATTGCTGGTTGAAAAAGGTATCTTGTCAAAAATGTGGGTGCTGCGGCGTATTCTTATGCCGATGGGTGTTGTTGATGCGATGGAATTTCTGCTCGAGAAATTGAAACATACGAAAAACAACAACGATTTCTTCGACTCTATGAATAATTAATTTAGGAATAATTAGCCGAAATTACATAGAAAAATCACATGGTTTGGGCTTTTGCATAGTCCATATAAAGGGTGCGGGCTTGTTTGAAGATGGAACCGACCGGCAGTGACCGGGATGCGGCAGAACTGGTTCCATATCGGGTCACGGGGGAAAGTTTGGCGTGATTGCCGGTTGAAAAGATTTCGCTGGCTTCCTCCAGGTCTTCTGCGGTCACTTGCATTTGCAAAACGGGAATACCATTGGCTTCCAGCAGGGCAATCACGCGCTGACGGGTGATGCCATTTAAAAAGGACCCGTTGGGCGCCGGTGTTATCACGGTGCCATCTTTGACCAGAAACAGATTTGCGCTGGCAAATTCGGCGACATTTCCAACCGGATCAAGCACAACCGCATTGTTGAATCCCTGCGCCCGGGCATCGGCCATCGCCCGGCCTGCATTGGGATAGAGGCAAGATGATTTGGAATCGGTTGGGGCCTGATCGCGGGCGGGTCGCCGGTAACCAGACAACATGGCACTAAAGCCGGTGGACACATCAGGCATGGGCATATCCCAAACCGTGACCGCAAAAAGTGTTGTATCCGGGTCGGGGACAATAAAGCCATTGTCGCACCAGATCATCGGGCGCAGGTAATAGGCTTTATCGGGGCCAAGTCGCTGAACACCGTCAAGGCAGAGTTCAACCAGATGATCGGCAGAGATATTTGGGGCCATATGCAAACGTTTTGCAGATTCGATGCAGCGTGCGCAGTGCAGGCGGAGGTCTGGCACCAGCCCGTCAAAAGCCCGTGCACCGTCAAACACAAAACTGCCGAGCCACATGCCGTGGGTCAGTGCGCCGAAAAGAGGTGCGTTGCCTTCAATCCATTGCCCGTTATGAAAAGTCAGTGCGGGGCGTTCGGTTAATTTGTTCATCGTTTTTTCCTTTACGGCAAGTTTCCAGGTTTAAAGCCCGATCATGATAATCCGGCTATACCAGGCGATATCCGGGAGCAGATATTCTTCAACAGGCGATTCTTCGTTAATGGGTTGAATTTCTATACGATGGACGGTTTGCTTTTTAATTGTTCCAAAGTGGAACATGCCGCTGACAAAGCCGATCAGGACGAGGTTTCCCGGTTTGACACTGGCAGCCGGAGAGACAATCAGGCGTGTGCCGCGCGTTAAAATTCCGGCTTTCAATTCCCTGTCGATGAGCAAAGCATAGGAATCTGCATCGTTTGTTGCGACAAATGGTTCTGATCGCCATCGGTCTTTGATTGGTTTTCCATTGTGGAGAAAGGATTCTTCGAGGTCGATTTCACTGAGGCCAAGCGTTGGCAGTTGCGGCTGGATTTGCCCGGCACTTTCGACCATCATGGCGAAATCGACGAAGGAGCATCCGACGGCTTCAAGGGCGCGAGAGACGCTTTCGGTTGAGGGCCAGCGCGGTCGGCCGTTTGGGGCGATGCGCTTTGAGCTATTAAAGGCTGTGGGGTTGAGTCCTGCTATTTGGGCCAGTCTGGCGAGTGACACCCGATAGCGCAGGGCGAGTTGTTCGATACCGGTCCAGATTGAGGCATGATCAAACGACATGGCTCCCGTGCTTTCATGCTAAAGATTTCGGGTGACACTTTCCCTGGCGAGGGAAGCGAGCAATGGCCAGATTATATCTGGCGAAAGGGACGCACAATAGCGATGGAGTGGAGCGCAGTTTTCGAGTGAGTCAGCGGCAAGTCTGGCATGATCGGCAGCCTTGTCGCGGCAGGTGGAAAACCCGTCACATTGATTGATCAGTTCCAGCATGGTTTCAAAATCGCGGGCGGTGCGTTTTGCGGTTGGCGAGAAGATTTCTTGCAGGAATTTCTTTTCCCGTGTGTTTGCGGCTTCATAAGCGACCAGCACCGGGTAGGTGATTTTTCCTTCGCGAAAGTCATTGCCGGTGACTTTTCCGGTTTCGGCTGAATTGCCGACATAATCGAGAAGGTCATCGACCAGTTGAAAGGCAATGCCGGTTTGTGTGCCATAGCTGGCGAGTGCGGCGCGTATTTCTGCAACATCAACTGAAGAGACCGAAGGTTCGGGCCGGGCCAGGCTGATTGCCCCGCCGATTTCACAGGCCGCAGAGAACAAAGCCGCCGTCTTTGCGGTAATCATATCAAGATAGCGGGCTTGACCAAAGGCCGGATTATGGACGGTTTCAAGTTCAAACACCTGCCCTTCGGCAAGTTTTGCGGTGGCATTGGCCAGGATTTCCAGAACATTCGGAGTCCCGGCCCGGGTCATCAGCTGAAAAGAACGCGCGAACAGAAAGTCGCCAACCAGCACCGCTGCCTGATTTCCATAAATCTGATGCGCACTTTCCTTGCCACGGCGCAGCACACTTTCATCGACCACATCATCATGCAGCAGGCTGGCACTGTGCAAAAATTCGATACAGGCCGCAAGTGCCACCGGTTCAGCCCCTTTATAGCCCAGGCCACGCGCTGTCGCCAGAGTCAGGAGCGGGCGAATACGCTTGCCCCCTGCCCCGATCAGATGGCGTGACAATTTCGGGATCAGGGGAATATCGCAGTTAATTTCGTCTGAAAGCGTGGCCTCAACAGCCTCACAGTCTGCTTGCAAGTGCTGACAAAGCGCATTTAACGAATCTTGTTTCACGGATGCGCTTGACGGGTCTGACGCATTTGATCTCAAAAGGTCAGGCAAAGAAAGGGTCATTTAATCCCATTTAATCCCATTTAATTAAGGACCATTCTGCTCAGGCACCAGTGAAAGCCTGTATGCCGGTCTGCGCGCGTCCCAGAATAAGGGCATGGATATCATGGGTGCCTTCATAGGTATTGACGGCTTCCAGATTGAGCATATGGCGCATGATTCCATATTCATCGCTGATGCCATTGCCGCCGTGCATATCGCGGGCTTCGCGGGCGATGGTCAGGGCTTTTCCGCAATTATTGCGCTTCATCAGCGAAATAAGCTCGCCCGGCACTGCGCCTTCATCCATCAGGCGACCCAGCCGCAAGGCCCCTTGCAGGCCAAGGGCAATTTCGGTCTGCATATCAGCCAGCTTTTTTTGAATAAGCTGGTTTGCTGCCAGCGGACGGCCAAATTGCTGGCGATCCAGCACATAGGTGCGGGCCCGATGCCAGCAATCTTCTGCGGCCCCCATGCTGCCCCAGGAAATGCCATAGCGCGCACGATTGAGACATCCGAACGGACCGGACAGGCCCCGGGCATTGGGCAGCATATTTTCGGCAGGAACAAAAACAGAATCCATCTGGATCATCCCGGTTGCAGAAGCCCGCAAGGCAAGTTTTCCCTCAATGCCGGGGGTTGACAGCCCGTTCATTCCAGCTTCAAGGATAAAGCCGCGTATCTTTCCGGTATCGCTGTCGTTTTCACCAAAATCACAGCGCGCCCAGACAACCATTACATCTGCAACCGGGGCATTGGTGATCCATGTTTTGGTCCCGCTTAGCCGATAACCGCTGCCATCGCGCACGGCCTTTGTTGTCATGCCGCCCGGGTCTGACCCGTGATCAGGTTCGGTCAGACCAAAACAGCCAATCCATTCCCCGCTTGCCAGTTTGGGCAAATAACGATTGCGCTGGGCTTCATCGCCATAGGTAAAAATCGGATGCATCACCAGCGAACTCTGGACCGACATGACCGAGCGATAGCCCGAGTCCACGCGCTCGACCTCGCGGGCAATCAGACCGTAAGCCGTATAGCCAACCCCTGCCCCGCCATAGGCTTCCGGGATTGTTGCCCCCAGCAGGCCAAGGCCGCCCATTTCAGTCACAATAGAGCGGTCAAAATCTTCATGACGATGGGCGTCGCGAATACGCGGCTGTAAAGAATCCTGGCAATAGGCCCAGGCACTGTCGCGGATCATCCGCTCTTCAGAGGTCAGTTGCTCTTCCAGCTGAAAAGGATCCGACCAGTCAAAATGATATTGTTTCAAATCATCCCCCTTCAAATCATCTGGTGATGATTTTCCTTTGCTTGCCGGACTATTCTCTTCAATGCGCAAGGGACAAGGGTCTGCTGGCTAGGGTCAGTTAATCTTCATAAGCGCATCAAGGGCGCGGATATCCTGAACAACCAGCACATTGCGCTCTTTAACCACAATGCGCTTTTTGTTGAGATCGCTCAACACCCGGGCCACGGTCTCGCGCGTGGTTGAAACACGGCTTGCCAGTTCGCTATGCACCGGGATCGGTGAAATCCGCCCCGAACCATCCTTCTGAACCCGCTTTTCAGCCAGCCGTTTGAGCTCCCCGTAAATGCGCCCATGCGCCGACAAGGTGCTAAGGTCCATAATCCGGTTGGTTGAAGCCCGGATAATCTCCGTCATCCGCTGCATCAACCCCATGGCAACCGCCGGATGATCGGCCAAAATCTCCAGAAAGCTTTCGCGCGAGATAACAGCAGCCGTCGTTGAATAGACCGTCACAACATTTGCCGAACGCGGTGCCCCGTCAATCGCTGACAGTTCGCCAAAAAACATCCCGGCTTCAACATCATCCAGCGAGATTTCTCGCCCGTTTTCAGAAAAGACCATCACCCGCACCATGCCTTTGGTGATAAAATACACATTGCGCGAGGTTGACATCCGGTCAATGATATTGACGCCCGGCGGATAGCTTTGCCAGGCACATTTGGCTTCAATCTGCACGATTTCCGAATCAGGAATATCGGCAAAAATTGAAATACGCCTTAGCGATTCGTTCGGATCAGACATATAATAGTATCCTTAAATCTCTCTTTTTTTATGGCGCATAAAACGGGAGGCATATAAAACAGGCCTTTTAGCATAAGCAATCAATTATGGCGATAATATTAAGGGCTTGAATGTAAACGGTCAACCAGCTTGATCAGCTACCGCTTATTGATTGAATCCATAAAGCAGGGCTGCCGCTTTCATTCCAGGCGGCAATCGCCTCATCCGGGGACGGATAGTCCGCTTCACTGACACTGCGCCCGACAATAGAGGCCCCGGCCTGCTGGACCGTTTTAAAAGTACCCGTGCGCAAGGGATGCCAGTCCGGCAGCGGTTTTCCTTCGGCCAGAACCCGGTAAGCACAGGTTTCTGGCAGCCAGCGAAAAGATGCAGCACCTTTTGGAGTCAACTGCACACAATCCGGCACCTGCTTTTTACGATTCGCATAGTCTCGACAGCGGCCCGTCTTCAGGTCAAGCAGCTTGCAGGCTATCGGCGTGCAATGAAAATTGCCCGTCGTGACATCCTCAATCTTGTGAAGACAGCATTGGCCGCAGCCATCGCACAGGCTCTCCCACTCTGCTTTGGTCATCTGAGACAGGGTTTTTGTCTCAAAGAAAGGTTGCTGAAACATCCTCATTTGCGACATCACAACCCTAGTTATCTTCCATCAATTCAGCTTTGGCCTCGGCAAGAAATTTCTCCATCTCAATCCGCAAACGGTTCTCCGTAATATCAAGCCCGCGCGCCTTAAAGTCAGCCATAACCGCCTCAACCACATCATCATCGCCCGGCTTCTCAAAATCCGACTCAATAACATGCGCAACATAAGAATCAGCCTCCTCCCCAGACAAGCCAAACTGAGCCGCAGCCCAATTCCCAAGCTTCCGGTTGCGCCGCATCTCCGCCTTAAACTGTAACTCCTGCGAACGTTCATACAGGCCCTCAAAGGCTTTTTTGCGCTCGTCCATGTTGCTCATCCGCAAGACTCCTTAAAATTTAGAGGATTGATCATTCAGAAGATTGATATAAGGTCTAAAGCTGCACTTATTCAGAATTAAAAGGCAGAACAGAATTATAAACGCTTTTATCTCTTGGCATGACAGAACGCTAAAATCAATGCCCTACAGAATCAATATGCAACATAAATGAAACAGGATAGCCCCTCCAAGCCTCCCTATAAAACACAACGCCTTGGCCAACCCCGGCGTATTGGCTCCGTACTGAAAAAGCCGATTACCCGGGTGATTGAACAATGCGGGGTAAGCCCGGTGCGTCTGCATAAGGAATGGGCCTGGATTATCGGACGTGATCTTGCCCATAAATGCCAGCCGGTTAATATTTCGGGCCAGAAAGTAAAAGAAAAACACACATATAAACGCTCAGACAAACACGCTGGCGGTGTGCTGCATATTCTGGCAGAAGGCCCGGCGGTCACAGAACTGACTTTTCGCGAACAAACCATCGTCACCCGCGTCAATCGCTATTTCGGCTTTGAGGTGATCACCAGGATCAAGGTGCAACAGGCAACGGGGGCGGTTAAAGCACCGGTTGCCGCGCCGCCTCCCGCCCCACCTGATCCGGCAGAAACCGCCAAAATAACCAGAGAATTTTCATCAATCCCTGACCCTGATTTACGACAACAGCTTGTCAGGATTGCTCAACGTCTCTCATAAGTGCCTCTTTCATGGCACTCAGGGTTAAAAACAGCTTTGATCCTCTGTTCAATCTGGCTTATAGGAACCTTAAACAATCGCATCGCAAACGAGCCTTCAAAGTGACACAGGATTATAAATCAACCCTCAAGCTTCCGAATACGGACTTTTCCATGCGCGCCGGTCTGCCTGAAAAAGAACCGGAAATTCTGGCTTTTTGGGATGAAATTGATCTGTTTGCCTTGCAACGCGAACAGTCAAAGGGACGACAGAAATTTATCCTGCATGACGGCCCGCCCTATGCCAACGGCAATATCCATATCGGCACCGCTTTAAATAAAATCCTCAAGGACCTGATCAATCGAAGCCGTCAAATGGAAGGCTTTGATGCCCATTATGTGCCGGGCTGGGATTGTCATGGTCTGCCGATTGAATGGAAGATTGAAGAACAATATCGCGCAAAAGGACAGGACAAAGGCTCTGTCCCGGTGCTTGATTTTCGGGCCGAGTGCCGGGCTTTTGCCACCCATTGGCTGGGCGTTCAGCGCGAGGAATTTCGCCGTCTTGGCGTTATCGGCGACTGGCAAAATCCCTATAGCACCATGAATTTTCAGTCAGAATCGCGGATTGCGGCTGAAATTGGAAAGTTTCTGCTCTCTGGTATGCTCTATCGCGGGCAGCGTCCGATCATGTGGTCGGTGGTTGAACAAACCGCTCTGGCCGAGGCTGAACTGGAATATATGGACCATAAATCCCCCAGCATCACCGTGTCTTTCCCGATTAAAGACTCCCCGAATAAGGCTCTAAACGGCGCAAATATCCTGATCTGGACAACCACTCCCTGGACAATTCCCGGCAACCGGGCCATCGCCTGTCACCCGGACATGGCCTATGTGCTGGTTGAAGTCACCGTCGTTGAAGCGGATCGCCCTTCTCATCAAGGCGCAAAGGTCGGGGATCGCTACCTGCTTGCTGACATATTGCTTGAAGAAACCATGCAACTGGCCGGGGTTAGCGATTATCAAAAACAAGGATCATTTGCCGGAAAAGACCTTGCGGGCACCATTTGTGTCCATCCATGGCATAATCAGGGCTACGATGAGGATGTGCTGGTGCTGCTGGCTGATTTTGTCACCAGTGAACAGGGCACCGGCTTTGTCCATATCGCCCCTGGTCACGGGCCGGACGACTGGCACCTTGGTCAGCGACATGGCATTGATGCTATTCCAACCGTTGGCCTTGATGGTAAATTTCTGCCAGACGTTCCCTTGATGGAAGAAGCCGTGATTATCGACAGTGACGGCAATGAAGGCAATGCCAATGGTCAGGTCATGCGCCATCTTGTTGCGGCAGGGGCTCTGATTTACAAGAAAACCTACCGCCATCAATATCCGCATAGCTGGCGATCAAAAGCTCCGCTGATTTTCCTGACAACCCCGCAATGGTTCATCAGAATGGACCGCACCCCGGATGGTAAGCCCGATACGCTGCGCCAGATGGCCTTGTCAGCGATTGATCAGACACAATTCTATCCAGCCCGCGGCAAAGAGCGACTGCGCGGCATGATCGAAACCAGACCGGACTGGTGTATCAGCCGTCAGCGGGCCTGGGGCGTGCCAATCCCCGTGTTTGTCCATAAAGAAAGCGGCGAGATTTTGCGCGATAAAGTGGTGCTTGAACGCATTGCCGAAGCCTTTGCCAAAGAAGGCGGAGACGCCTGGTATTCCTCCTCCCCTTCCCGCTTTTTAGGCGATTCCTACACCCCCGAGGACTATGAACAGATTATGGATGTCGTTGATGTCTGGTTTGATTCCGGCTCAACTCACGCCTTTTGCCTGGAACCGCGCGATGATCTGGCCTGGCCTGCCGATCTCTATCTTGAAGGCTCTGACCAGCACCGTGGCTGGTTTCACTCCTCCTTGCTCGAATCCTGCGGCACACGCGGACGCGCCCCCTTTAAAGGCGTGCTCACTCACGGCTTTGTCATGGCAGAAGACGGGCGCAAAATGTCCAAATCGCTCGGCAATCAAATCTTCCCGCAAGATGTCATCAAAGAATCCGGCGCCGATATCCTGCGCCTGTGGGTGGTCTTTGCCGATTATGCCGAAGACTTGCGGATTGGGCCTTCAACCGTCAAACAGCTGGGCGACTATTACCGGCGATTCCGTAACTGTCTACGCTGGCTGCTTGGCAATCTGGCCAACGACACACCCGGTCAAATAGAACAGCGCAAACAAGCCCCCCCGGACTATCCCCTGCTTGAACGCTGGCTTTTGCACCGGATGACCATGCTGGATGAAAAATTCCGCGCCGCCCTTGTTACCTATGACCTTGGCACCATCTTTCGTGAACTTTTACAGTTCGCCACGGTTGATCTTTCAGCCTTCTATTTTGATATCCGCAAAGACAGCCTCTATTGCGATGCCGTGATCAGCACGCGCCGACAGGCCAGCCTTGACCTTCTTCATCATCTCTTCCGTTTTCTGACCAGCTGGCTGGCACCGGTTCTCTGTTTCACCAGCGAAGAAGCCTGGCAGACATATCGCCAACAGACTGGAAATACAGGCCCCCAATCTATTCACCTGTGCCTCTATCCCGATTTGCCAGATTCCTGGAAAGATGCCGAAGCCTATGAACAGCTGGAATCTCTGCGCCGCGTGCGTAGCGTTGTTTATGGGGCGCTGGAAGCTGCCAGAAGCAATAAGGATATTGGCTCCTCACTGGAAGCCGCCCCGGTAATTTATATCGCCGAAGATATGAAAGCGCTTGATCTTGGAAAAGACCATGAAATCCTTAATGAATTATGCATCACCTCCTCCTTGCAGCTTGAACGGGGGAATGGCCCAGTGGATGATGCTTCTGATGCCTTCCGTCTGGCCAGTGAACCCGGCATTGCGGTCAAATTTATGAAAGCCGATGGCGATAAATGTCCGCGCTGCTGGACCGTGCATCAGGATGCAAAAACTGAGGATACAGAAAAACTCTGTCGCCGGTGCCAAAAAGCATTAGCATAAAAGCATTAGCATAAAAGCATTAGCATAAGGATAAAAAATGTCTGATATTCTTCACCTTGTCGGGCGCGAAATTCTTGATAGCCGGGGCTTTCCAACGGTTGAGGCCGAAGTCGTGCTTGAAAGCGGGGCCATTGGACGGGCGGCTGTTCCAAGCGGGGCCTCCACCGGGGCACATGAAGCCCATGAATTGCGCGATGGCGATAAAAGCCGCTATGGCGGACGCGGGGTGCAACAGGCGGTTGTCGCCGTAAATGGCGAGCTACAGGATTTACTGCAAGGATTTCCGGCCGAAGACCAGCGTGACCTTGATGCGCGTATGATTGAACTGGACGGCACCCCCAATAAATCACGGCTGGGAGCCAATGCCATTCTGGCGGTTTCGCTGGCCATCACCAAGGCTGCCGCGATTGAAGCCGGACTGCCACTTTATAGATATATTGGCGGCAGCAATGCGCATCTTCTCCCGACGCCTATGTTGAATATCATCAACGGCGGCGCACATGCCGATAATCCGATTGATATTCAAGAATTTATGATCTCGCCAGTTGGCTTTGAGCATTTCAGCGAGGGCTTGCGGGCCGGGGTTGATGTCTTTCATGCCCTGAAAAATGAACTCAAAAAGGCCGGTCATAACGTCAATGTCGGCGATGAAGGTGGTTTTGCCCCTAATCTTTCTTCTGCCCGCGATGCCCTGGATCATATTCTTGTCGCGATTGAAAAGGCAGGCTTCAAGCCGGGCAAGGATATTGCGCTTGCCCTGGATTGTGCCTCCAGCGAATATTTTAAAGATGGTCGCTATCAGCTGAAAGGCGAAGGATTGGACCTGGATGCTGCCGCCCATTGTGACTATCTGGCCAAGCTGGTCAATGATTACCCGATTGTCTCGATTGAAGACGGCATGGCTGAAGATGATATGGAAGGCTGGGCGATGCTTACCCGCGAAATCGGGGCGCGCTGCCAGCTGGTCGGCGATGATCTGTTCGTCACCAACCCGGCCCGCTTGCAAGCCGGGATTAACGATGGACTGGCCAACGCTATTCTGGTGAAAGTCAACCAGATTGGCACCTTGAGTGAAGCTCTTGATGCGGTGGAAATGGCCCATAAGGCGGGCTATCGCTGTGTTCTGTCGCATCGTTCCGGCGAAACAGAAGACACCACAATAGCCGATATCGCTGTCGCAACAAATTGTGGGCAGATCAAAACCGGATCGCTCAGTCGCTCGGAACGGCTGGCCAAATATAACCGGTTACTGCGTATAGAAGAAAGCCTTGGCCGTTCTGCACGCTATGCCCAAAATCCGTATCTGAAATAGTGCTTTTAAACTCTAGCTGCGGCGGGAGTGGAAAAAATCCTGCAAAAGCTCCCGTGCTTCCTCTTCCCGCAGGCCGCCAATCACCTCGGGCGCATGAAGACAGGTCGGTTGCGCAAAAAACCGCGCTCCATGCTCAACCGCCCCGCCCTTTGGATCATAAGCCGCAAAATAAAGCCGCCGGATGCGGGCCAGAGAAATCGCTCCCGCACACATCGCACAAGGCTCCAGCGTCACATAAAGATCGCAATCCACTAAATGCGCCTGAGTTAAAGCCTTACAGGCCGCCTGGATAGCCAATAACTCAGCATGATGAGTCAAATCCTTCATCGCCGCACATTGATTATGCGCCTGCGCAACAATCCTGCCCGCTGAATCCACAAGAACGGCTCCAACCGGCACCTCTTGCTGCTGCGCCGCATCTCTCGCCAACTCCAGGGCTTGCCCCATATAGGTGAATGATGTCGATCTCACGATTGCCAGCCTATGCCTCCCTGTCTGAACGAATACAGTCCGCTTTTTCAGATTTGATTGATATGAAAAAATTGATTAAACAGGTCTCAATTATATACCATAAAATTACTAGGGTCAGGACGCATAAAATTCATCCATTCTGCGCGTGTCAAATTTTTGATAGATGGGCTTGAAAAGCGCGCAGCGACTAGCCATCGCTAATTGCAAGCGGTTTGAAAGCTCAGATGCAAAAATTTGCCGCGCCTTTACAAGGTTGGTCAATAAAGGCAAATCTACGGCTTCAAACAAGCTCACCGTAGCTAAGACTATGCTTTAGCCTAAGGCTATGCTACGCTTGTTTTCATAGTATCTTTACCTTTCTTGACCAACAGAATGGATGAATTTTATGCGTCCTGACCCTAAACTGGAATCGTTATAGAATCTCTAATATCAAAAACAGGGCGTAAGGCCGCTTAAAACATGTTCGATAATAAAAATATTCTCATCACAGGCGGAACAGGCTCCTTTGGCAATGGCTTTGTCCGCCGTATTCTGGAACTCTATAAACCATCGCGCCTGATCGTCTTTTCGCGAGACGAACTCAAACAATTCGAAATGGCGCAAAAATTCAATTCTCCGCAAATGCGCTATTTTGTCGGTGATGTCCGGGACTATGAACGCGTATCAATGGCTATGCGTGACGTTGACTATGTCGTACATGCCGCAGCCATGAAACAGGTTCCAGCCGCAGAATATAACCCGCTCGAATGTATAAAGACCAATATCCATGGCGCAGAATCAGTTATCCGTGCAGCCATCGAAAATAATGTCTCCAAAGTGATCGCCCTGTCCACCGATAAAGCCGCTGCCCCGGCCAATCTCTATGGCGCAACCAAACTCTGCTCAGACAGAATGTTTATCGCAGGCAATAATATGGCCGGAAAACACCCGACCATCTTCTCCGTCGTGCGCTATGGCAATGTCGTCGGATCACGGGGCTCTGTTGTCCCTTATTTCAAACGGCTGATTGATGAAGGCGCAGACATACTCCCCATCACCGATATGCGCATGACTCGCTTCTGGATTACCCTGGATCAAGGCGTCGATATGGTCCTGCGCAGCTTCAATATCATGCATGGCGGTGAAGTCTTTGTTCCAAAAATTCCTTCCGTAAAAGTTACGGACATCGCCAAAGCAATGGCTCCAAACCTCAAAATGACCGAAGTCGGCGTGCGACCCGGCGAAAAACTCCACGAAACAATGTGCCCGGTGCATGATGCCCATTTAACCTATGAATTCGATGATTCCTACATAATCGGCCCGGCTATCAATTTTGTCGGCAAACATATTGACTTTTCAATCAATAAACTCGGCGAAAAGGGCAAACTTGTTCACCCTGACTTTGAGTATAATTCCGGCACAAACCCGCATTTCCTGACCATTGATGAAATAAAAGAAAGAGTAGGCTCTTGATCCCCTATGGGCGCCAGAGCATATCCGAAAGTGATATCAAGGCGGTTGTAAAAGTCCTGCAATCAGACTGGCTGACACAAGGGCCAACCGTTCCTGCCTTTGAACAGGCTGTTATGGATCAATGCGGGGCAAAATTTGCGGTTGCGGTGAATAGTGCCACCTCGGCCCTGGAAATTGCCTGCCATGCGCTGGGGTTAAAAAAGGGCGGGCTTTTATGGACTGTCCCCAATACATTTGTTGCCAGTGCAAATTGCGGGCGGCGGTGCGATGCAGACATCGACTTTATCGACATTGACCCGGATACACATAATCTTTCGATCAACGAACTGCGTAAAAAGCTGAAAAATGCAAAAGAGAACAATCGGCTGCCTGATATTGTGGTGGCGGTCCATTTTGCAGGCCATTCCTGTGAAATGGAAAGTCTTTATACACTATCGCGCCAATACGGGTTTCGTATTATTGAGGATGCGGCCCATGCTATCGGGGGATTCTATAAAGACGTGCCGGTTGGCTCCTGTCGCTGGTCTGACATTACGGTTTTCAGCTTCCATCCTGTCAAAATCATCACCTCTGGCGAAGGCGGGATGGCGGTCACCAATGACCCTGATCTGGCGCATCGCATGCAGCTTTTCAGAAATAACGGCATCACAAAAGACCCGGACTTGTTTGAATATCAAAGCCCCAATGGCTTGTATGATGGCTGGTATTATGAACAACAGTCGCTTGGTGCCAATTACCGGATGACCGATATCCAGGCTGCCTTGGCTATAAGCCAGCTTTCAAGGATAAAGGGGTTTATCCAGCGGCGGCGTGAAATAGTTGACACCTATCAGGCGGCATTCAGTCAGATAAAACCGCTTACCTTGCCGATTGAACAGGCTGGTATAAAGTCAGCATGGCATCTCTATTCTGTAAAAGTGAATGGCACGCCCGAGGAGCACAGAAATTTTTATAACACCCTGCAATCCGAAGGGTTAAGGGTCCAGGTGCATTATTTACCTGTCCATCTGCATCCCTATTACCGCCGCCAGGGTTTTTGCGAAGGTGACTTCCCGGTTTCTGAAAACTATAGTGCACGGGCGATATCCTTGCCTTTATATCATTCTATGGAAGATGAAACTGTGCAGACGGTGATTGAAATTGTCAAACGCACCTGCAAAAATACTCTTGAGGCTTAGTTTTTTCTGTATAAACCAACCCTGAAAAACTATACTGCGTAAAGCAAAAGGTTATTTGATGAGACATCAAAGGAGATTCTGTTATGGCTGTCACCAAAGCGATTGTTCTTGAGACTCTGGCGGATCTTCAAGACCCGGTTGATGGCGGGAATCTTGTCGATACGGGTCGAATCAGCGGAGTCACGATCAAGGACAAGATGGTTCAGTTAAGCCTTGATATTGGCGATCCTGCTCATGCCAATTCTTATGAAGGGGTAAAGAGTCGCATCGAAAGTATGGTGCAGGGGCTTGAGGGGGTTCTCAATGCAACCGTCATTCTGACAGCCGAGCGTGGAAGCAGCCAGACCCCCGCCCCGACCAAACAGGCGGAAGCTGCGGCTGGTTCTGCTCAAGCCGGTCTTGATGGCATTAAAAAGATCATTGCGGTTGCCAGTGGCAAGGGCGGGGTTGGCAAATCGACGACTGCCATTAATCTTGCTTGTGCATTGAGCAAGCTGGGCCATACGGTTGGTTTGCTGGATGCAGATATCTATGGTCCTTCGCTGCCCCGCATGCTGGGTCGGCGCGAACAGCCTCACACAGGTGATGGCAAGACCATGCTGCCGATTGAGGCCTATGGGCTTAAAACCATGTCTATTGGCTTTGTGGTGCCAGAAGATGAGCCGGTTATCTGGCGGGGTCCGATGGTTATGGGCGCGCTTGGTCAAATGTTGAAAGATGTGCAGTGGGGAGAGCTTGATATTCTGATCGTAGATATGCCGCCGGGCACCGGGGATGCCCAGTTAAGTTTAAGCCAGCAGGCACGGCTTGCCGGTGCGGTGATTGTATCCACCCCGCAGGATATTGCCTTGATTGATGCCCGCAAGGGGTTGAATATGTTCCGTAAAACAGAGGTTCCGGTATTGGGGATTATTGAAAATATGTCCGTGTTTCATTGCCCTGAATGCGGTCATGCTTCTCATATATTCGGGCAGGGTGGCGCAAAAATAGAAGCCGAGCGGCTGTCTGTTCCTTTTCTTGGCGAGGTGCCGCTTGATATTTCTATTCGCACGACCTCGGACCAGGGCTATCCGATTGTTTTGACTGACCCGGAAGGCCCGCATGCCAGCTGCTATAAAGCGATTGCGACAAAAATCACAGATTCTCTCTTTTCTGAGGATCAATCGTCTGTGCAACGTCCACGCATTCGGGTGAGTTAAATTCCTGCTTCTGCCTGCTCATTTGCCCTATTGATAGTCTGATGTTTTCAAAGGTGATGATAGCCAATCGCGGGGAGATTGCCTGCCGGATTATCCGCACCTGCCAGCGGCTATCGATCAGGACATTGGCTGTTTATTCTGATGCCGATGAAGGGGCCTTGCATACAAGGTTGGCTGACGAGGCTTTTTATATAGGCCCATCTGCGGCCCGTGAGAGCTATCTTGATCAGGATAGACTGATCAGAATTGCCCGGGAGCAGCAGGTGCAGGCTATTCATCCGGGCTATGGATTTTTATCCGAGAATGCTGATTTTGCGGCTGCTTGTGAGAAGGCCGGGATCACATTCATAGGCCCGCCCCCTTCGGCGATTGAGGCCATGGGCTTGAAGGATCAGGCTAAAATATTGATGGAGAAAGCGGGGGTTCCGGTTGTCCCTGGCTATCATGGAGACAATCAGGACCCGGCTTTTCTGGCAAGCGAGGCCAGCCGAATTCAATATCCTGTTTTGATCAAGGCCCGTGCGGGTGGCGGGGGAAAGGGCATGCGCAAGGTTGATGCGCCTGCTGATTTTTCACAGGCTCTGGACAGTGCCAGGCGCGAGGCTGCGGCCAGTTTTGGCGATACGCATGTTTTGCTGGAGCGCTGGATTGAAACCCCGCGCCATATCGAGGTCCAGATTTTTGCTGATCAGCAGGGCAATGTTGTTCATCTTTATGAGCGGGATTGTTCGCTGCAACGGCGTCATCAAAAAGTAATTGAAGAGGCCCCTGCCCCGGGCATTGATCCGGCAACCCGCAAGGCAATAACGACGGCAGCGATCAATGCGGCAAAAGCCATTGGCTATGTTGGCGCAGGAACCGTTGAGTTTATTGCCGAGGGCGGGGCGAAAAAACTTCATTCCCAAGGCTTCTGGTTTATGGAGATGAACACGCGCTTGCAAGTGGAGCATCCGGTGACCGAAGCAATTACCGGGATTGATCTGGTGGAGTGGCAATTACGCATCGCTGCCGGAGAATCCCTTCCCCTCAAGCAGGCTGATATTCCTTTAAACGGGGCTGCAATGGAGGCCCGAATTTATGCGGAAGACCCGGCACAGGATTTTATCCCGCAACCTGGTCACCTCACAGCTATTGATTTCCCGGCTTCCAACGATCAAACCCTGCGCATTGACAGCGGCGTGCAAAGCGGTGACGAGATCACCCCCTATTATGACCCGATGATTGCCAAAGTCATTGCCTCAGGGGCAACACGAACGCAGGCCCTTAACCGGCTCAGGCAGGCTCTCAGCGAAACACATATCAACGGCCTGACAACCAATCTGTCCTTCCTTCATCGCCTGTTGGGACAAAAGGACTTTCATACGGCCACCATGGATACAGGGCTGATTGAGCGGGCTCTTGACGAATTGATTGAGCCGTCCCCTGCCTCTCCAACCATCCAGGCGGCGGCAGGTCTGCTGCTTGCCGGTGCGCTTGTAACCGAAACCACACGCACCAAAACCACACAGGCCGAAACCATGCAGGCCGAAAACACACAGCGCGATTCCTGGAACCAGCTGCCCGGCTTTCGTCTCTGGACAAGTGACGCTTTGCCAATATCTCTGGTTGAAAAAATTGAAGGAACTGAAAATCCGCTGACACTTTATATCTTGCCCCATATTTCATCTGGAGGCGGTCATCTGTTTGATATAACCGTCACACCAGATGCTAAACCGTTATGCGTCAAACATTTGCCCAATTATACAGCGCATGGGCATACCACGCATGAGACCAGGCAGAATGAAGCTCATAACGCAACACTTTGCCTTTCTATTGACGGGAAAATCAGCCATCTGAATTATAGAAGAACAGATGATGAAGTGGTGATTTATCACAACGCGCAGAATTTTCTTTATCGACGTGCGGACAGACTTGACGGCGCAGATGACAGCACCGCCGGGACAGGCGATGATGTCCGCTCATTGATGCCGGGGGCCATTCGTCTGGTGGCGGTCAAGCCCGGCGATTATGTTGAAAAAGGCGCGGTTTTAATCGGCATGGAGGCCATGAAGATGGAACAAATTCTGGAAGCTCCGCGTGCTGGTGAAATTGACCGCGTCACGGTCAAGGTTGGCGATCAGGTTGCGGCCGGAGATGTTCTGGTGACCTTTGCCCCTTCAAAAGTTTTTTCCTGATCTTGACGATTCCTGATCAATCCTCCCTGCGCTATTCCTTATGCCCTTCCGTCTCCTTGTTCTGTTAACCCTTCTGGCCGCCAGCGGCCCGCTGGCCACCGATCTCTACCTGCCTTCACTGCCCATTCTGCGCACAGATTTAAACGCAGATGTCTTTTATATTCAATTAACCCTGACCAGTTTTTTGCTGGTTTTTGCGCTGGCACAAATCCTCTATGGGCCATTCAGTGATCGGTTCGGGCGGCGTCCGGCAATGATCTCTGGCATTTTTCTGTTCTTTCTGGGAACAATCATCTGCACCTTTTCTTCCTCAATTTATATCCTGATTTTTGGCCGGATTGTTCAGGCCTTGGGGGCTTGTGCCGGGCCCGTTATTATTCGGGCAATGGTGCGTGACAGCTACCCGCCAGACCGCTCGCGCGCTGTTTTGGGAAGCATCGCCTCGGCCATGGCGGTCGCCCCGATCATTGGTCCGGTGATCGGGGGCTTCTTAACCCATGAATTTGGCTGGCAGGCCTGTTTCGCTTTTCTGACCGTTTTAACAGGTTCTATGCTGATCTGGGGATATGGGCAACTGCCTGAAACCAACCAGAACCGGACAAGCCAACTTGGATTGCGCCTGTTTGTCAGAAATTTTGCCGATATGCTGCGCAACCGCATCTATATCGGATATTTAATCTGTGGCGCATCCATTTATACAGGCCTTTTCGCCTTTATTTCCGGCTCATCGTTTGTGTTTGTGGAGCTGCTTCACCTCTCGCCCTTCCAGTTCGGCTTTTGCTTTGCCGCAGCCGTTGTCGGATTTATGATCGGCGCACAAGCTGCCGCCCGCCTGCCCTGGTCTAACCCCAAAACCGCAGGCGTCGGGGCGGCAATATGTTTTGTCTCTGGCATGGCGCAGCTGATTTTTTTGCAAAGCGGGCTCTTGTCTGTTGCCTCTTTGCTGGGCCCAATGATCATTTATATGATCGGCTTTGGCCTGGCCGCTCCAAGCTGTCAGGCCGGGGCGCTGGAAGATTATCCGGAACGCGCCGGGGCTGCATCAGCCCTTTTCGGACTCTTTTATTACGGTGTCGCCGCGATTGCCGGGCTTTATATCGGCCATAGCTATCAAGACAGTGCCTTTCCTATGGTCGCCCTGATTGCCGCCAGCGGCACAATCTCTGTGATCGGCTGGCTGCGCTTCCTTTCCCGCCCATAACAAAAACTGCTGCTGCGCAGGCAGCAACAGTTTTTAAGTTTGGGCACATGCTCTTTGGGATGCCCAGCCCGCACGAAGAGAGCAATTTACTACGGAAAGGCGCGTTTAAAAAGCCTCGCATGATCGCGACCAAGATAAAAGCACCAAGAACGCTTTCTTCCTTATCTGCTAGTATTGTTTTTAATTTTGCTCTTGCTTTTCGTCAAGAAGTTAATTTTAAATTAGACGCGTTTTAATTGATCAAGTAAATTTTCTCTATTCAGGAAAGGTTCTCCAATGGCCATCGTCTATAGTTTTGATCTGGGCACGACTTCAATCGGGTGGGCAGTTTTGCAGGGCAGCGCGGAGGGTGAAACGCCGTCCTCAATTATTCCTGATCGTATCATCAACAGCGGTGTTCGTATTTTCCCGGAAACCCGCGATCAGAAGACCAAGGTTTTATTTAACCAGGAGCGTCGAAATGCGCGTATGGTTCGCCGCCAGACAAGACGGCGCAGAGAGCGCAAGAAGCAGCTGCGCGGTTATTTAGCCGATCAAGGCCTTCTTCCTCGCTATTCGGCGACAAACGCAAGTGAGTGGGAACAGGTGATGAGTCGCAACAACAGCTGGGAGCTACGGGCAAAGGCATTGCACAGTTCTTTATCGTCTTATGAGCTGGGTCAAGTTCTTTACCATATTGCGACACGTCGACAGTTTCGGGGTCGAGATGATCAGGTGATCTCGATGGATGAAAAAGAATTGCAGAAGCAAGAGGAGAAAGAGGAAAGCGGGACGAAAACAGCAGAAAAGCGCAAGAATTTGTTGCAGGCTGTAGCAGAGAATAATGAAACGCTTGGCAGTCATTTGGCGAAGCTTTCTTCTTATGAGACCAAGCGCAATAAATATGCGACGCGAGCTTTGGTTGAGGACGAGTTTAACCGGATCATAGAGGCACAAGAGCCTCATCATTCCATTTTAAAGTCAATCCGGGGTGATTTGGAGGATATTATCTTTGCGCAAAAGCCGGTTTTTTGGCGGTTTAGCACGCTGGGAGAGTGTGAGTGGTGTCCGGAATCAAAAAAACCGGCCCAGAAAGGCTCCTGGCTGGCCTGTCAAAAGCGGATGCTGGAGAAACTCAACAATCTTAAGATTGCCGAAGGCAATTTCCCTCCGCTGGAGTCTGATGAAAAAACACTGGTAATCAATAAATTACAAACACAGAATAGCATTACATTTGGCGCGCTTCGTAAATTGCTGGGTTTGCCAAAGACCATAAAGTTCAATCTTGAAGTGAATGGAGAGAAGACTATTCCGGGCAATCCGGTTGAAGCCAGTTTGCACAAAGCCTTTGGCGAACAGTGGCAAGACCACCCACAAAAACAGGTGCTGCGTGATAAGCTCCATCATTATTTGTTTGAGGTAAATTATCATGAAATTTGTAAGCCGGGCACAGACGAAATACAGCGTATTGTTATTCGCCGGGAGCAGGAGCGTATAGAGGAACGCGGCAAGATGATTTCACGTCTTATCGAAGAACATGCACTGTCAGAGGATCAGGCCAAACACCTGCTGGAAATCAAGCTGCAAACAGGATGGGAGCCTTTTTCGGAAGAAGCCTTGCAGATTTTCTTGCCCGAACTGGAAAGCGGGAAGGTTTTTAGCCGTTTGTTGAACGAGCCAGTCTTTGAAGAATGGCGCAAAGAGATGTTTCCCAACCGGAAAAGACCAACCGGGGAGCTTCATGACCAGCTTCCAAGCCCGAACCAGAAAAAGCAGGGGAAAGAAGAAACCAGATATCTGCAAAATTTACGCAATCCGACCCTGCAACGCTGCTTGAATGAATTGCGTAAAGTGACCAATAATTTAATCCGCCAGTATGGAAAGCCGAATTTAATCCGGATGGAGGTCACCCGCGATCTGGCTTTATCCAAAAAGGCCAAAGCGGATTTGGAAAAAGCCCAGACAAAACAGAGAAACGCCCGGAATAAAGCGAAAGAGATACTTGAAGAAAAAAGTATCCCGGCCAACCATGACACCATTGAAAAATATTTGCTGGCTGAAGAATGTGGATGGATATGTCCTTATTCGGGCGCATCGATTTCACATAATGACCTGTTTATTGAAAATCAGTTTCAGGTTGAACATATCTATCCACGCTCACGAACCCTGGATGATTCCTTTAAAAATAAGACCTTATGCCGCAGTGACCTCAACCGCGAAAAGGGTGATCGCACGCCTTATGAGGCCTTTCATCATAGAGAAGAATTTTATGCGCAGATGATCAAGCGGGTTAAAGATATGGTTGGCAAAAAAGACGGCATGCATAAAGAAAAGCTGAAACGCTTTCTGGCAGAAGAAATCCCCGACGATTTTACCAACCGTCATTTGACGGATACAGGCTATATCACCCGACAAGCGCGCGATTATCTCAAGCGTCTCAGGCCGGATCAGGGCATAGATTCTCCTGTTCGTGTGCAAACCTACTCAGGGAAAATCACCGGGGAATTGCGCCGTTTATGGGGGCTTAACGAGATTTTATCGGGGAGCGACAAGAAAACACGTGATGATCATCGCCATCATGCTCTGGATGCTATCGTTATAGGCTGTATGACTCCTGGCTTGGAAAATCAGCTTAGCCGATATCATCATAAAATGGATGATATCCATGCCAGACGTCCGCATTTTGGTCCTCCATGGTCTGATTTCAGACAATCAGTCGAGGAAAGCCTTAACCAGATTATTGTTTCGCATAAAGTTCGCAAGAAATTGTCTGGCGCAATTCACGAAGGCACCTATTTTGGCAAAACCCAGAAAAGTGAAGGCGATTATCACTATTATGTGGTCCGTAAACCTGTCGAGGGCCTTACAGATGGCGAAATCAACCGGATACGCGATGACCGGATCAGAGAAATCATTGAGGAATATATTAAGAATAATGGTGCCGGGAGTTTAAAAAAGGTTGAAGAGATAGGATACCCGCGCTTGCCAAGCCAGAAAGACCGCCATGAGCCTGAAATCCGCAAGGTACGCATCCTGGAGAAAGCCCAGCCAAAGACGATGATGGAGGCTGCCTCTAGCTGGGTGAAAACCGGGAACACACACCATATTTCAATTTATCGCCTGCCAAATGGAAAAGGAGTCTATGAAGTTGTATCGCTTCTGGAGGCAAGGAAACGACTGGCGAGCAAACAACCGATTGTCAATAAAACGCATCCTGAACATGGTGGGGAACTGATAATGTCGCTCAGCAAAGGCGATCTTGTCTTTTTCCCGGAGGGGGAAAAGGATGAGCATTACTTTAAACTTTTGACATGCAGTCAGGAGGGGCAAATGTTTTTCGCAAAACATAATGACGCGAAAGACCGTAGAAGTGTAAGCAAAATGCCATCAAGCCTTATTGAAGCAAATGCCCAGAAATTATCCATTGATCCGATTGGGCGAATACGAAAAGCAAAATAAAGATGGCAGAATAGGGATGGCAGAATGGGATGTTAGGCAAAACCATTGAAATCGCAACGCCGGGTGCGCGGCTGTCAGTCAAGCATCAGCAGCTGGTTATTCAACGCCCTGAAAGTGAAAGTGCCAGTGTTCCGCTTGAGGATATCGGGCTACTTATTCTGGATAATACGCAATGCAGCCTGACACACTCTGTCTTGACCGGCGTGCTTGAAGCGGGAGCGGTTATTATGGCGAGTGACAAGTCTCATCTTCCACTGGGTCTTATGCTGCCGCTTAATCGATATCATGGCGTTGCAGCCAGACAAATTGCTCAGGCGGAAGCAGGTCTGCCTTTGAAAAAGCGCTTATGGCAGCAACTTGTGAAAAACAAGATTGCTGGTCAGGCCCGCGTATTGAAGTATTTTCACCAATCTGATAGTGGATCAGGGTCAGGACCCATAAAATTGATCCATTCTGTTGGTCAAGAAAGGTAAAGATACTATGAAAACAAGCGAAAGCATAGTTTAGCTACGGTGAGCTTGTTTGAAGCCGTAGATTTGCCTTTATTGACCAACCTTGTAAAGGCGCGGCAAATTTTTGCATCTGAACTTTCAAACCGCTTGCGATTAGCGATGGCTAGTGCACCGTTTCACTGATTTTCCGTCTCTTGCGGCTAGTCCGTTTGAAAATCAGTGAAACATAAGGTGCACTAGCAAACTAACTTGCTAGTACTGCTTAATTTCAATAATTTGCTTATCGTAACTTGCGGACAGATTCGGCAAATTATTGAAATGCAGTACTAGTCGCTGCGCGCTTTTCAAGCCCATCTATCAAAAATTTGACACGCGCAGAATGAATAAATCTTATGGGTCTTGACCCTAACTATTCTGGCCAGCAAAGTCCGCTCAGGTGATCCTGATAATATTGAAGCCTGGGCTGCCCAGAAATACTGGCCCGCTCTTCTGGGCAAAAGCTTCCGCCGTGACCAGACGGCAGATGGCATTAACAGTCTGCTGAATTATGGCTATGCGGTGGTCCGGGCAACCTGTGCGCGCTATCTGGTCGCCAGCGGGATGAATCCTGCGCTTGGCGTGTTTCATAAACATCGGGCCAATCCATTTTGCCTTGCAGATGATCTGGTCGAACCTTTCCGTCCGCTTGTCGATTGGCAAGTTATGAAAATTGCTATCGAACAGGAAGATCATTCAGAAATTCTGTCTTTGAACAATCGCCCAACCCGTGCGCGTTTGCTTGGTTTGCTTAACGAGGTTATCACGCTGGGAAAACGGAATTGGCCAATAGCCTTGGCAATCGAGGTTTCAGCCGCCACCCTTGCAAGAGCCTTGTCAGGAGACGGCGAGGCAACGCTTCCCCTGCCCCAAAGCTTGCCCCTTGATGCCCCTTCTGGCAATACAACATGACCAATAAGGCCGAGGCCGAAGCATGGAAAAAAGTACGCAATTATCCCTGGAGTTGGCGTAGCATGTGGGTGATCGCAATGTTCGATTTGCCAACCGACACCCCTGCCATGCGCCGTGATTATAGCCGGTTTCGCAAGGACTTATTGAAAGACGGATTTGTCATGATGCAATATTCGGTCTATATTCGCCATTGCGCATCATTGGAAAATGCACGGATACATGAAGACCGTATGTCGGCGTGTATTCCGCCTGAAGGTGAGGTCCGCTTTTTAATCATTACGGATAAACAATATGAACGGATTCGTGTTTTTTATGGGAAAAAACGGAAACCTGTCGCGCCCTCCCCGGTTCAGCTGGAACTTTTTTAACCAGCCAAACCCGGAGAAAAGCGTTTATAATCAAAAAGCTGCGCGAACTCCACTATAGCAGATAAGGAATTAAGCGCAATCCGCAGCAAGGTCTAAGCACAGGATAGAATGCGGCAGACTATAGCAGATAAGGAATTAAGCGCAATCCGCAGCCTGAATGGTAATGAAATCGGCTTTGATTTACTATAGCAGATAAGGAATTAAGCGCAATCCGCAGCCAGCCAGCCAGCAAATATGCGTGCAATAAAACTATAGCAGATAAGGAATTAAGCGCAATCCGCAGCCTGCGTTTTGATTGGCATTCGCGCCGATGAACTATAGCAGATAAGGAATTAAGCGCAATCCGCAGCCAACGTCAGCGCGGGCCGTACTGTCACCAACTATAGCAGATAAGGAATTAAGCGCAATCCGCAGCAGTACATATGATATCCACCGCCAGAGTGCAACTATAGCAGATAAGGAATTAAGCGCAATCCGCAGCCTGTCCGGCAACTGGATTGATGTCAAATTCACTATAGCAGATAAGGAATTAAGCGCAATCCGCAGCAACCCAAAGCCTTATGCGCAATTAAAAAAATTGATTGTCTTGATGCGTGCTCTTTCCTACGATAAACAGAACCTAAAGACTATTATATTGAGACGAGGGATATTTACGTCAGGGATTCTATTGCCCTTCTTGCAACAACACCCATATAGAGAAAAACAGCTCATATAGAGCAAAACAGGCCGAAAAACAGACGAAAAAAAGGAGAGCCGATATGAACCAGCTAGACAAATGCCCTTTCATGCATGGAGGCAGCACGGACAATATGTCTTCGCCGACCGAGTGGTGGCCCAAGTCTTTGAATTTAGACATTTTGCATCAGCATGATGAGAAGACATCTCCGCATAGTCCGGGTTTTGACTACAGGAAAGAGCTTGCGAAGCTGGATTTTGATGCGCTGAAAAAAGACATGCACGCGCTTATGACGGATGAGCAAGACTGGTGGCCTGCGGACTGGGGTCATTATGGGGGATTGATGATTCGGATGGCCTGGCATTCGGCGGGTTCGTATCGTGTTTCGGATGGCCGAGGCGGGGCTGGCGGCGGCAACATCCGCTTTGCGCCTTTAAATTCGTGGCCGGACAATGTTAACCTGGACAAGGCCAAGCGGCTTTTGTGGCCGATCAAGAAGAAGTATGGGAATTCGGTCAGCTGGGCAGATTTGATTATTCTGGCTGGGAACATTGCGTATGAGTCGATGGGTTTAAAGATGTTTGGCTTTGGCTTTGGTCGGGAGGACATCTGGCATCCCGAGAAGGACGTTTACTGGGGGGCCGAGAAGGAGTTTCTGGCGAATA
Organism: Alphaproteobacteria bacterium; assembly: GCA_965229605.1. Classification (GTDB taxonomy): domain Bacteria; phylum Pseudomonadota; class Alphaproteobacteria; order CBDDJK01; family CBDDJK01. Next base: position 1,328,191 of record OZ245892.1, read on the forward strand.
GCGAGAACCGTTATGCTGATCTTTCGAGGCCTGAGACGTTGGAGGATCCGTTGGCGGCGACTCATATGGGGTTGATTTATGTTAATCCTGAGGGGGTTAACGGGCAGCCTGATCCTTTGAAGACGGCTGCGATGGTTCGCGAGACATTTGCCCGCATGGCGATGAATGATGAAGAGACTGTGTCGCTTGCGGCTGGCGGTCATACGGTTGGCAAGTGTCATGGCGCCAGCGGTGCCGAGAAGGGCCCGGAGCCTGAAGGCTCTGATGTGAGCGAGCAAGGCCTGGGCTGGAATATTCCGGGTGGGACACGCAAGGCCAATCAGGCTGTTTCAAGCGGGCTGGAAGGTGCATGGACGACCAATCCGACCAAGTGGGATAATGGTTATTTTTATCTTCTGTTCACCTATGACTGGGAGTTGAAGAAGAGCCCTGCGGGTGCCTGGCAGTGGGAGCCCATTGATATCAAGGAAGAAGACAAGGTGCCGGATTCCTCGGACCCGTCGATCAAACATAATCCGATCATGACGGATGCCGATATGGCGATGGTTAAAGACCCGGTCTATCGCAAGATATCAGAGAAATTTTACAAGGACCCTGATTATTTTGCGGATGTTTTCACCCGGGCCTGGTTTAAGCTCACGCACCGCGATATGGGTCCGAAAGCCTGTTATGTTGGCCCGGACATTCCGGCGGAGGATTTGATCTGGCAAGACCCGATCCCGGCGGGCAATGATAAATATGATGTTGCGGGTTTGAAGAAAAAGATCGCAGCCAGCGGGCTTTCTATTTCGGAAATGGTGAGCACAGCCTGGGACAGTGCCCGCACTTTCCGGGGATCAGACAAGCGCGGTGGCGCGAATGGGGCGCGTATTCGTCTGGCCCCGCAAAAGGACTGGGAAGGCAATGAGCCAGCCCGCTTGCAAAAAGTGCTGTCGGTGCTGGAGCCTTTGGCAAAAGAAGCCGGGGCCAGTATTGCGGATACGATAGTCCTTGCCGGGTCGGTCGGGGTTGAACAGGCCGCAAAAGCCGCTGGCTTTAGTGTCACTGTTCCTTTCACGCCCGGGCGCGGTGACGCCAGCCAGGATATGACCGACACTGATTCCTTTGCCGTGCTTGAGCCTGTCTCTGATGGTTTCAGAAATTGGCAGAAAAAGCACTATAGCGTTGATGCAGAGGAGCTTCTTCTTGACCGCAGTCAGCTGATGGGTCTGACAGGTCCCGAGATGACCGTCCTTATTGGCGGCATGCGTGTGCTTGGCACCAATCATGGCGACAGCAAACACGGTGTCTTTACCGATAAAGAAGGTGCGCTGACCAATGACTTCTTTGTTAATCTGACAGATATGGCGAATGCATGGAAGCCGAACGGTCATAGTTCCTATCATATCACCGACCGCAAGAGCGGGGATATGAAATGGAGTGCCTCACGGGTTGATCTAGTCTTTGGGTCCAATTCAATCCTGCGGTCCTATGCTGAAATCTATGCGCAGGATGACAATAAAGAAAAATTTGTATCAGACTTTGTCGCCGCATGGACCAAAGTCATGGATGCAGACCGGTTTGATATTCGGTAAATTTAAACTGGTCGTGACCTTTAAGAGAAGGCGGTGTCCCTGGATGGTCCCTGGATGCCGCCTTCTTTTTTTGTGGAGATAGGGGGGTTATTTACGTGCGCCTTGAATAATCCGGTCAAGGATCATCGCACAAAATAAAATGGCAAATCCGGCCAGAATCCCCTGCCCGACATTGGCATATTGCAAGGCTTCCAGCACATCTTCGCCAAGTCCTTTGGCCCCGATCAGCGAGGCCACAACCACCATCGCCAGGCTAAGCATGATGGTCTGGTTGATCCCGGCCCGGATAGAAGGGGCAGCAAGCGGCAGATCAATACGGGTTAAAAGATACCATTTGGTTGCGCCAAAGGAAATTGCGGCTTCGCGCACATTTTCAGGCACCCCGCGCAATCCCAGAACCGTCAGCCGCACAACCGGGGTGCCGCCAAAAATCATGGTTGTTACCACGGCTGCCGGTTTGCCGGTGCCAAAAAAAGCAATCACAGGAATCATGAAAACAAAGGCTGGCATGGTTTGCATAAAGTCCATGATCGGGCGGATGAAATTATAAAAGCGTTCGCGTCTGGCGCAATACATGCCAAGCGGAATCCCGATGGCAATAGACAGGCAAGCCGCCGTTCCAAGCAAAGCCAGCGTGATCATGGCTTTGTCCCAAAAGCCGAGCAAGCCCATATAGGCCAGAAAGGCGGCGGAATAGATCGCCGTGGTCACGCCAGCCGACAGGCCGGTCAGCAGGACAATAAAGCTGATAATGACAAACCAGGGGGTTTCAACAAAGGCCAGTTCCAGCGAATCAAGCAGCAACCTGATCCCGTAGGTGATGGAGTCAAAAAAGGCTTCCCCGTGCAAAACCGCCGCACTGAACAGAAATTCCACCCCATCAATGGCGACCAGGCGAATGGATTGGTGGGTTGGAAAAATACTTAAAAAGGTCGACAGATCGGGAAAACTGTAATGCACAACCGTTGTGCCGGTGATCACCCCGCAAAAACCGCCTGCCAGCAGAAAATGTTTTATCGACATGCCGCGCGAAATTGTCTGGTCAGACAGCCAGTTTGAAAAACGCCGCTCCAGCAGATTATTGGCCAAGGCGGCCTGGCTGAATTTAAAGAACAGCAGCAAAATCGCCCCCAGCAAGGCCACATAAATGCCGGATTCTTCAGCCGCCGCCGCTTCAAGACGGATACTGCCAATCGTGGCTTGCAGCGAATCCACCGCCCGCTGATAGACCTCTATTTTATCGGAATTGGATTCAATCGCTGTCTCCAGCTGTTTTTGCCGAAAGGCCAGCGTGCCTTCAATCTGTTCCACCCGCTCCCGCGCGCTGGCGGCCAGATCACCAAAGGCCCCGCGCACCAGCTGCACCCAGCCAGCGGTTTCCAGAATAAGAAAAGCCAGCGCAGGTCCCCAGATTGAACGCGACGCAAACCAGACCGGCCCCAACAGAAAAGCCCAGAGGTTAAAACTGAACTGATAGGAAGATTTTTCACCAATTCTTTGAAATTGCTGTTCATAATAAGCCGGATTGGTAACCGTAAATTCAGCAACCTGACTGGCTTTGGAGGGGGCAGAAGCGGGTGGAGTTACTTCATCGCTCATGACGTTTCAGCCCCTTCAATAATGGTCTTTAAAATATCCTGATTGGTGATAATGCCAACAAATGCTTCGTCTTTTTTAACCAGAACCGGTCGATTATCCTTGATCAGGGTCTGGATAATATTTGTTAGACTGTCTTCAATATCCAGGGCGGGGCCTTGTCGGTCAACCGTTCCTTCGCTGGATTCAAAAGATTCAAGGTCCTGCATAACCGCCCCGGCCTTGACAATTTTAAGCCGGGAGATACCGGCAACAAAATCGGCAACATAATCGTCTGCCGGAGCCGTCACGATTTCTTGCGGGGTACCAACCTGAACCACCCGGCCATCGCGCATGATCGCAATCCGTTCGCCCACCCGAACCGCTTCATCGAGATCATGGGTGATAAACAGGGTTGTTTTCTTCATCACAGCCGACAGGCGGATAAATTCGTCCTGCAACTGGCGGCGAATAAGCGGATCAAGCGCACTAAAAGGCTCATCCATCAGCAAAATATCCGGGTCTGCGGCAAGAGCGCGGGCCAGCCCGACCCGTTGCTGCATCCCGCCGGATAATTCATGGGCAAATTTATGGCCCCAGCCATCAAGCTCAACCAGTTCCAGCATTTTTTCGGCCCGGGCCAGCCGCTGGTTTTTATTGATCAGGCGAATTTCAAGCGGCAGGGCGATATTGTCCAGCACAGAACGATGCGGCAAAAGCGCAAAATTTTGAAAGACCATCGCAATCTTTTCATTGCGATAGCGGCGCAGGGCCTGGGCATCAAATTTTAAAACATCCTGCCCGTCCACCCATATTTCGCCAAAGGTGGGTTCAAGCAAGCGGTTGACGTGGCGCACAAGGGTGGATTTGCCGCTGCCAGACAAACCCATCACACAAAAGATTTCGCCTGGCCGGATTTTCAGGCTGACATCAGCCACCCCGACCACGGCATCATATTTTTCAAGAATTTGCTGTTTTGACAGCGATGAGTCTTGCAAGGCCGCCATGGCCTGGTCGGCTTTCTGGCCGAAGATTTTCCAGACGTTTCGGAGTTCTACAGCAAATTCGGAATTATCGCGGGCAGATTCACGGGACATCAGAATCCAGCCTTAAAAGGCGTTGATGTAAATTGATCGGGGGCTCCTTATTAAAAGAAATAAGGAACACCCCCGAACAATAGCGACCTTACATGCCAAGCCAGCTATCAACCCGTGCCGAGTTATCAGCGACCCATTCCTTGGCCACTTCGACCGGATCACGTCCATTGCCAGCGACTTCATAGGCAAAATGGCTGACATCCGAGGCATCAAGCTGCATATTGGCCAGGAATTCTGCAATCGCGGGGGAGCGGTCTGCCAGTGAATTGGAATAGGCAACCTGCACCTGTTTGAAGGCATCTTTGGAGGCGACAAAAGATTCTTCATACCAGTCCGCAGAGTCGGAAGGCTGAATCATCTTGTATTTTTCCGGATCATGTTTAGGCTCGCTGAGCATAACCACATCAAACATTGACCAGACGGCATGCGGTTCATAGCAATAAAAGGCATAGCCTTCGCCTTTGGCAATGGAATCCTTGATGCGGGCTGTTTTCACGCTTTCTTCGGCCCGGATCGGTTCAACGAAATCAAGCAGCTGATAGTCGCGGACTTTGACTTCATTGACATTGGCAGAGGCCCAGCCCGGTGCGCCGATCCACATTTCGCCTTTGCCATTGCCATCTGAATCCATTTTGGCGGCAACATCGGGGCGACCAAGATCGGCAATATCGGAGATATTATTTTCGGCGGCAAAAGTCTTTGAGACACAAAAGCCCTGGTTCCCGACATAATGGTTGCCGCTGAGTGAAACTGTGCCTTCCCCTTTCACATATTTATTGGTGAAGGATTCCTGATTGGGCAGCCAGACATCGGGATGGACATCAATATCGCCCTTGCCCTGATCCATTGCCTGAAAGATGGTGGCATTATTGCCCGGCACCATATCGGCTTCGCCGCCAATACGGTCAGTGACAACGACAGCAATCAGATTGGCAATCGCCTGCGCCCCGGTCCAGGACGGCACGCCGATGGCGACTTTTTCAGCCATCGCAGGTGTTGAAACTGTCATTGAAAGTGCCATGACCGAGGCCGAAACAATGCCGCCGCCCATCGTTGTTAAAAATCTTTTCATATGATTACCCCTCCGGTTTTTGGTCCCAAAAACAGACCATTTGTTCAATATGTTCAGCAAACGATAGCAGGTCAAAATCGGCAAAAGGTCTGCCGACAAGCTGAATGCTGATTGGTAAACCTTGCGTATCACGCGCAATGGGGAGGGTCAAGGCAGGCAGCCCAAGATAGCTGAAAGGCCGGACATTGCGCCCGGCCTGACGTAGAAAACCCAAAAGCATTGAACTATTTTCCGGGTTTTGATTACAATCGGTATCGGTCAGGGTTGGAATGGGAAAATTCCAGACCGGGGTGATCAAGATATCATGGCGGTCAAACAGGGTAGAAAGCATCGTGGCTAACATATCGTCGCGTGCTGCGCAGACTGATTGATAGTCGGCTTCTTTAACCTGCAAACCTTCACCAAGCCGGACCGCCGCCTGTATGCCCAGTTTATGATTATCTTTTATGATATGCCCATATAATCTGGAAGCTTCCCATCCCAATATCACGCCAAGCGACTGGTTGAGTTGATCAGCACCCGCAAGCACATCATCCTTTATCTGCACCGCAGGAAAAGTGGCCTGAAACCGGGTTAAAGTTTCTTCTATCGGAGACAGGATGTCTTGCGCACAGGCGTCAAAAAAATAGGGCCGAAGCAACCCGATTTTGATCTGGCGGGCTTTAGATTCAGAATACGTCTTTTCAGGCAAACCCGCTGCCCCTGCTGCTAAAATTTGGAAAACTGGCCGGATATCCTGAATGCTGCGGGCCATCAGCCCGACCGTATCAAGCGACGGGGCGAGCGGGAAAACCCCTGAATTGCTAAGCAGACCATATGTCGGTTTTAACCCGGCCAACCCGCAAGCAGCCGCAGGCAAACGCACCGATCCGGCGGTATCGGTGCCCAGCGAAACCGGGACAAGCCCAGCCGCAACCGCAACCGCCGACCCGGAAGAGGACCCCCCGGGGATATGGGCCGGATTCCATGGATTGCCCGGTGTGCCTGCCCATATATTATGCCCGGTCGGGCTCAGCGCAAATTCGGCACTGACCAGCTGGCCCATATTCAAAGCCCCTGCCCTGTCCAACTGTTGTAGAACAGGTGCGGTGTCTGTTGCCGTGACCCCATGCCAGGTGACAGAGCCAGCTTCGGCTGGCCAGCCCTTGCGATGAATAATTTCTTTATGGGCCAGCGGCAAACCGGCTAGCGGGGGCGTGACGTGACCATTTTCACGCAAACGATCAAGGGAATATGAAAAATCAGCTGCATCGCAAAAACGCAGGACGTTACGCGCACGCGCAGCACGGACAAATTCAGGAAAAAAGACCTGTTCAAGCCAGCGCACATGTTCAGCCCCTGCCAAGCGCCAGCGATCCAGAAACCAGGCAACCGACTGAAAACCTGTCTCAAAACCTGTCATGGAAACACCCTTATCGCAAATAATAAGGCTTTATATATCTGTTTTGTTTTTGGCGAGCGGATGATGGGCTTCAACAGTCTGGCGCAGCCGTTCATCAAGCACATGCGTATAAATCTGGGTTGTCCCGATATCAGCATGGCCCAGCAGTTTTTGCACACTGCGCAAATTCGCCCCATGCGCCAGCAAATGGCTGGCAAAGGCATGACGCAAAACATGCGGGCTGACCCGGTTGGCCGCAATCCCGGCGCGGGTTGCCAGAAGTTTTAAAAGCTGGGCCACCCGCCAGCGACTCATCGGTTCTTGCGGGTTACGCCCGGGAAACAGCCATGCGGTCTTTGAGGATACAGAAGACAATACAAAGTTCTGTTCTTTTTCAAGCTGGTCAGTGCGGATTTTTATCCAGCGTTTCAAGGCATCTTGCGCAGGCGGCGATAAGGGGGCAATGCGCTCTTTCCCGCCTTTGCCGCGGATAAGCAGATAGGGCTGGTCATCGCGAATATGGGTAAGCCGCAGCTGGCATAATTCGCTGATCCGCAATCCCGAACTATAGAGCGTTTCAATCAGGGCTTCCAGCCGCACCGCATCCGGTTTTCCATTATGATTGCGGGCAGTCTCCAGCAAAGACGAGACATCTTCTTCACTGAGATATTTCGGCAGCGGCCTGGAAAGCTTGGGCGCATCAAGGTGAATGGTCGGGTCTTCCCCGCGGTGACCCTCGCTGGCCAGAAAGCGGAAATATTGCCGCAAAGCCGACAGGCGGCGGGCCTGAGTCGAGGCCTTGACCCCCTGACTGGCGGCATGGGACAGATAACGCGACAGATCATCCGAACTGGCGGCTTCCAACTTGCTCTCTCCGCCAAGGGCTTGCGCACAGCTTGCCAAATCCCGGCGATAGGCTGCCAGACTGTTGCTGGCAGCCCCGCGCTCAGCCGCCATCATTTCAAGAAAGGCCTCTATCACCCGCTAAACATTATATGTCGATTGGGGGATAAAGGACGTTATCACCTGAAACGCCGCGATAAAACCAGGCTGATTACGCCTCTTCACCAGATTTTTTGTCTGTTGAATCCGTTTCTTCTGGTGTATCGGCTTCTTCAGGGGTTGCCTCTTCCGGCGCGACCTCTTCAGCAGCTTCTTTTTTGGCGTCTTTCTTCTTGCTGGCTTTTTTTGCGACTGGTTCAGCTGGTTCAGCCGCTTCAGGTTCAGCTGGTTCATCTTGGGCCGGTTCAGCTTCCTGTTCCCTTTGGCGCAAAGCTGCCCCAAGAATATCCCCAAGCGAGGCCCCGGAATCCGACGACCCGTAATTGGCCATCGCCTCTTTCTCCTCGGCCTGCTCGCGGGCCTTGATCGACAAGGTCAGCTTGCCTGTCCCCTTCTCAACCGCCGTGATCTTGGCATCCACCTTCTCTCCCGCCGCAAAACGATCCGGGCGTTGCTCTGACCGGTCGCGGCTTAAATCAGCCTTGCGAATAAAGCCAGCAACCTGATCGCCAACCTGAACCTCCAACCCGCTATCCGTCAGGGCCGTAATCGTACAGGTCACAATCTGACCCTTGCTATAGCCCGCCGTATCAACCGGATTCTCAGTCAACTGTTTAATCCCCAGACTCACCCGCTCCTTCTCAAGCGAAATGTCAAGGATACGGGCCTTCACCATCTCGCCCTTATGATAGCCAGCAAGCGCAGCATCCGCATCCTTCTGCCAGTCAATATCCGTCATATGAACCATGCCATCAATATCCTCGGTCAAGGCTATGAAAATCCCGAACTCCGTGATATTGCGAATCTCCCCCTCAACAATCGAACCAACCGGGAAATTGGCACTGAAATCATCCCAAGGATTAGGCTGACACTGCTTCAACCCAAGCGAAATCCGACGCTTGACCGGATCAACGTCCAGAATCATCACCTCAACCTCTTGCGAAGTCGAAATGATCTTGCCAGGATGCGTGTTCTTCTTGGTCCAGCTCATCTCAGAAATATGGACCAGACCCTCAACCCCGGACTCAAGCTCCACAAAAGCCCCGTAATCCGTAATGTTCGTCACCCGACCCATAAACTTGGTGCTGATCGGATATTTAGCCGAAATGCCTTCCCACGGATCAGCCTGTAACTGCTTGACCCCCAAGCTAATGCGCTGGGTTTCTGCATTAAAGCGAATGACCTGAACATCAATCTGCTGACCGACCTCCAAGGCCTCGCTGGGGTGATTAACCCGCTTCCACGAAATATCCGTCACATGCAAAAGACCATCCACGCCGCCAAGGTCAACAAAGGCCCCGTAATCCGTGATGTTCTTCACAATGCCTTTCAGGATTTTGCCCTCTTGCAGGTCCTGAATTAGCTCAGCACGCTTCTCAGCCCGCGATTCCTCCAGAACAGCGCGGCGCGACACAACAATATTACCCCGCGAACGATCCATCTTCAAAATCTGAAACGGCTGCTCCTTGTTAATCAATGGCGCAACATCGCGAACCGGGCGGATGTCTACCTGAGACCCCGGCAAAAAGGCTTGCGCCCCATTCAAATCAACCGAAAAACCACCCTTGACGCGACCTATAATAATACCCGTCACCCGCTCATTGCGGCCAAATTGCTCCTCAAGCTGAATCCAGGACTCCTCACGACGCGCCTTCTCGCGCGACAGCATCGCCTCCCCGTTGCGATCCTCCAATCGCTCAACAAAAACATCAACCGAATCTCCAACCGAAAGATCAGGCACTTGCTCCCCGGAAGCAAACTCCTTGATCGGAACCCGGCCCTCTGACTTCAAACCCGCATCAATCAATACCATGTCATTCTCAATGGCGATGATCGTCCCCGTAATAACCGTGCCTTCAATATTAACCTGACCCTGAAGACTTTCTTCAAGTAATGCTGAAAAAGATTCTGTCTGTTCCATAAATAATACCCGATCCTGCGCGGATCACTCCTGGTTTGCCAGTCACAAAGACCGGACTTGCCCGTTGATTTAAAACAATAAATCTGCTTGCTGGGGCCACAGCAAACAAGACTTTACACCTTACCCATTACCCCTTTTATAATTTCATGTGCCTTAGCGACCATGGAAGCGATGTCAAGCGCACTCGTATCAAGCAAAACCGCATCCGAAGCTGGCCTGAGTGGTGCATCTGCACGCGATTGATCTCGATAATCGCGGTCCTTGACCTCTTGAAGCACCTGCTCATACTCTTTTTGATCTCCCTTGTCCAGCCCTTCACGGTAGCGGCGCAAAGCACGCGATTCAGCCGTGGCCGTGACAAAAATCTTTACATCAGCATCCGGGCAAATCACGGTCCCGATATCACGACCATCCAGGATAGCCCCCTGCTTTCCGGGCGGCGGCATCCGGGCAAATTGCCGCTGAAATTCTAATAAAGCCTGTCGGACATCCGAAATGGCCGCAACCTGGGAGGCCAGAGCGGCAATATTCTCTCCATCAAGATTGCCTGATTTAATAAGCGAATCCAGCCCGTCTATATCAAGATTTTTGGCCACTTCCGCCGCTTCATCAACGCCGGTTTCTAAACAATGAAAAGCCACCGCTCGATAGAGTTTACCCGTATCCAGATAAGCAAAATTCAGCCGGGTCGCCAAGGCGCGGCTTAACGTCCCCTTGCCGCTGGCTGCAGGCCCGTCAATAGCAATCACAGGCATAATGATTGTCCCCACAAAAACGAAAGCGATGAACCATTAAACACGCGCGATAATATCGGTCAGGATATCAATCTCCGACGCATCAAGGCTTGGAAAATTCCCGATATAGCAGCCATAAAAATGAATATGCTCGCAGGCCGGAAATTCCTCTGGTCTGTAAGGGGCTTTTTCTGTCTCGGATAGTGCAGTGGCCTCAAGCCATTTTTTAAGGTAGGGCTGGCGGAGTTGATTGCCTCCCCCTGCGCTGCCACGGCGAAATTCAATGCCGTTTGCCCGCAAACCAGCCCAGAGCCGGTCCGCCAACTCGGTATCTTTATCCCGCAAAATCAGGTTAAAGGCATAATTGCTGGCACCGGCAAGCTTGAAATCCGTGTAAAAACGCCCGGGATCAAGGCGATCCAGAAATCTCTGGTGATTTTCGTTGCGCCTTTTGACAATATCTTCAAAACGTTCAAGCTGCGACAGCCCTAAAATCCCGCCAATTTCGTTGTTGCGCATATTCCAGGCCGGATAGGCAAAGATAAAATCCGGGTTAAGGTCAGGGCAGGCTTGCTGATACTCTGCGCGGGTTGCCGGATCATCGGCTTCGCGCACCATGCCATGGCCGCGCAACATCCGCAAAATCTGATAGGCCTCCGGGTCATCGGTTGAAATCATGCCCCCTTCAATCGTGCTTAAATGATGAGCATAATAAAACGAAAAATTGGACATCCAGCCAAAAGAGCCCAACAGCTGACCGTTATGCCGCGCCCCATGCGATTCACAAACATCCTCGATTAAAGGAATATTGCGCGCAGCCAATGCATCCAGAAGAGAATCATCCAGCCCGTCAAACCCCTGAACATGGGTGAGAAAAACCGCTCTTGTGTGGTCATTCAAGCGGGCCAGAACCTGCGCACTGTCCATGGCCAGTGTTTTGGGATCAATATCAACAAAAACCGGGGTAAAGCCGCAATGAATCACCGCAGAAATATCTGATATCCAGGTCAAAGGCGGGACAATGACCTCTCCGCCTTGCGGATATTTAATCTTTAAAGCAGCCAGCGACAGTAAATTGGCCGAAGACCCGGAATTGACAAAGACACTATGTTTTACGCCAAGAACCGACGACCAGGCTTCTTCAAATTCCCGGACTTTTGGGCCTTGTGTCAGTTTGGGGTCAGGGTTTTGCAGGTGCTGTATAACATGCGCCAGATCATCGGCCGAGATATTATTACGCATAAGCGGAAAACGCATACTGTATCCTTAGATTCGGGCCTTAAATTCGGTCTTAATCGGGGGCTTGAAGGTCTGTTCTGTTTATACGCGCAAAGACGATTTTGACATAGCTGGCCCCGGTAACAAAGGTTAAAGCAGCCGCGACCCAGAGCAAAATTTCACCGACAAGCTGAGCATTGACGGGGAATGTTATGGCATTTCCGACCAGCAGGAATCCAAGGGCGGTCATTTGTATACCTGTTTTCCATTTTGCCAGGCCGGACACGGGGAGTGTGACGTGGTAGGAGGCGACCTGTTCGCGCAAGCCCGAGATTAATATTTCGCGCAGGAGGATGATCAGGGCGGCAATGATATGAAAACCGGCAATGCGCTGATCGGAGATCAACATGACCATCAAGGCAACGACAAGGAGTTTATCTGCAATGGGGTCGAGTATGCGGCCAAATTCTGTGACCTCGTCGCGGTTTCTGGCCAGCCATCCATCGACATAGTCGGTCAGGCAGGCATAGAGGTAAAGGGCGAGGGCTAGCAATCGGGCTTCAAAGGAATCCCACCAGGCCAGGGCGACGAGTGGCAGGATCACCCCGACACGCGAGAGTGTAAGCCAGTTAGAGAGTGTCAACATTGTGTCAGATAGACCCCCAGATAGCCCCCCGGATAAACCCGTTAAATACGAAGGATATTAAAGGAAAAACGGGTTAAAATTGAGGCTTCAAAACCCGTATAATTTAGACGACTTATATTGATTGACTTGACCGTATTTTTTCACCAAGACTATATTTAGTATAAGACTTGTGAAAAGACCTTTCAATAGCCTGATCACTTTTACGCAAGGAGCGGAACATGAAAAAGTCAAAAGAGCAGCTTGTCAGGTTTGAGGATCTGTCGTTTGTGCCGCGCTTTGCGTATGGCGATCAGGCGCAGGTTGCGGAGGTATCGGGCACTGTTCAGGGCACCGAGCTTGGCACGGGTTTTGTTCGTGTCAAGGATGCGCGGGTTCCGTGGACGATCAAATATGACGAGGTGATTGTCTGCATTGAAGGGGTGTTTGAAATTTTGATTGGGGATGTGAAACATACCTTGCGGCCCAAGGATAGTATATGGCTTCCGAAGGGTACGAAGATGACCTATATTTCTGAAGATTCTCTGGTTTTTTATGCTATTCACCCGGCGAACTGGGCTGCAAATCTTTCCGAAGATGCGTATGAATAGTGCCCTGAGCAGAAGAAATGAGCCAGAAATGGTCTCACAAGAAATGACCTTATAAAAAGGAATAGTCCGTTATGAAAATCGGGATTTTGCCAGCAGACGACAAGCGCAACGGCTGGTCTGCTCTTTTGTCACAGCGAGAGGCTGCGCCATCGCTTTCAAAGGATATTCATGCGGACTGGGCGGTTGTCGGGGCGGGCTATGCAGGCCTTGCGGCTGCCAGACGGCTTGCAGAGCTTCATCCTCACCAGCATATCGCCCTTATAGAGGCCGGAGAGGCCGGGGAAAATGCTTCTGGTCGCAATTCGGGTTTTGCGATTGATATGCCGCATAATGTTGGCTCCTCGCTGGAGGAACTGGAAGGCTCGCAGCGGTTTATGCGCCTTGCCCGCACGGCGATTGAGTCGCTTGATAAAGCAGTGAAAACCCACGGCATCGACTGTGAGTGGTCGGAGGATGGAAAATATCACGCCGCAGTCTCGGAAAGAGGCGCAAAAGAAGTGCTTGAGCCTTTTGCAAAAGAACTCAAGGCCTTAAACGAGCCTTTTGAATGGATTGAAAAAAGCGATCTTGCGAAAAAACTTGGAACCAACCATTTTACCGCTGCTGTCTATACACCGGGCGGACGCTTGATGAACCCCGCCGCCTTGACACGCGGGCTGGCAGACAGTTTGCCGGACAATGTCACGCTTTATGAAAATTCCCCGGTGGTCGAATTTCACAATAGCCCCGGTGCCGCAACATCCGGCAAAAATCGCGGCGGCATTGAATTACAGACCCGGAGTGGCTCCATCCGCGCCCATAAAATGATCATGGCCACCAACGGATTTTCTGATCAATTCGGCTTTTATCAAAACAGATTCCTGCATCTGGTTGCCCATGGCAGCCTGACCCGGCCTTTAACCAAAGAAGAACGCAAACGCTTTAATGTCAAAAAAGCCTGGGGACTGACTCCGGCCAATGCTTTTGCCGGAATCACCATGCGCTATACAAATGACCACCGGCTTTTAATTCGCCAAGGCATCAGCTATTGCCCCAGCCGCCGCTTTTCCAATGCAGACCTCAACCAGATGCAACAAAAACATCAAGAACTGTTCAACCTGCGCTTTCCCCAGCTTGAAGGCGTCACTATTGAACATACCTGGTCCGGCTTTTTATGCCTGTCTCGCAATTCAGCACCCGGCTTTGGCAAGCTTGCTGATAATATCTGGTCCGCCACCTGCCAGAATGCTGTCGGAGTCACAAAAGGCACCATCGGCGGGATGCTGGTGGCTGATATGGCCTCTGGGCAGGATAACCCGATGATAGAGGATATGCTCTCTCTTGGGACCCCGGCCATGATGCCGCCGCGCCCCTTCCTTGATCTTGGGGTGCGCGCCCGCTTTGCGTGGGAAATCTTTAAAAATCGGCACGAAGCCTAACCCGCTCAAGAACTTAAAAGCGCTTGTCACCAAACACGGGCTGGGATAAAGCAAAGATCGGTTTGCGCAAGGTTTTAGTCTGGGCAAAGGTTCAGACGGCATAAAATCTCAGGAGGATAAAGACCGCATGACGGTTCAGGACATTGATCCCAAAGCTGTAAAAGGCAACCCGCGACGCAAGGCCCGCGCGACCCCGAAAGGCCGTCAGCTTGACGACAAGGCACTGGAGGAGGTCCGGTCTTTGCTGGGCAGTCAGCCGCGCCGCCGCGATCTTCTTATTGAGTTTCTTCATCTGGTTCAGGATCGCTTTGGTCATTTATCGGCGGCCCATGTCAAGGCTCTGGCGGATGAAATGCGCTTGCCGGAAGCTGAAGTCTATGAGGTTGCCAGCTTTTATGCCCATTTTGATCTGGTCCGCGAAGGCGAAACCCCGCCCCCTGCCCTGACCATCCGGGTCTGCGATTCGCTGTCCTGTGAGCTTGCCGGAGCCCAGAAGCTGAAAAAAGCTCTTGAGGATGCGCTTGACCCCAAAGAGGTGCGGGTTGTTCGCGCCCCTTGCATTGGACGCTGCGATACAGCCCCGGCGGTTGAGTTGGGGCATAATCCGATTGATCATGCCACCGTGCAAACTGTCACAAAAGCGGTTGAGGCGCGTGAAACCCATGCTGTCATTCCCGATTATGAGAAGCTGGATTCCTATCAAAAAGCGGGCGGCTACCAGATTCTGGAAAAGCTGCGCAGTGGCCAAGATCAATCACCGCAACAGGTTGAACAAGTGCTTCTGGATTCAGGGCTGCGCGGCTTGGGCGGGGCCGGATTCCCGACCGGGCGCAAATGGTCTTTTGTCCGGGCTGAAAGTGGTCCGCGCTATCTTGCTGTTAATGGAGACGAAGGCGAACCCGGCACTTTCAAGGACCGCTATTATCTGGAGCGCACCCCGCATCTTATGCTGGAGGGCATGTTGATTGCGGCCTGGGCGGTCGAGGCCAAACGCTGTTTTATCTATATGCGTGATGAATATCCGGCTGTTTTGGACATCCTGCGCACAGAAATTGCGGCCCTGGAGCAGGAAAAGATTGTCGAAACCGGCTTTATAGAGCTGCGCCGCGGGGCTGGAGCCTATATCTGCGGCGAAGAATCCGCCATGATCGAAAGCATCGAAGGAAAGCGCGGCTTGCCCCGCCATCGCCCGCCCTTTGTTGCCAAAGTCGGAATTTATGGACAGCCGACATTGGTGAATAATGTGGAAACCCTCTATTGGGTGACCCGGGTTTTGCGCGAAGGGCCTGAGATTCTTTCAAGCATTGATAAAAATGGCCGCAAAGGCTTGCGGTCCTTTTCAGTCTCTGGCCGGGTTAGCAAGCCAGGAGTCTATCTGTTGCCAGCCGGTTCAACCATTCTTGATATTATTGACGCCGCAGGCGGGATGCTGCCCGGTCATACATTCAAGGCCTATCAGCCGGGTGGTCCTTCATCAGGGATACTTCCGGCCTCCATTGATTCGATTGCGCTTGATTTTGACTGTTTGCAAGCCGAAGGCAGTTTTATCGGCTCGGCAGCTGTTGTTGTTCTGTCAGATAAAGACCGGGCCCGTGATGCTGCCTTAAATATGCTGCGCTTTTTTGAAGATGAAAGCTGTGGACAATGCACGCCTTGCCGGGTTGGTTGCGAAAAGGCGGTCAAACTGATGCAGGCTGATCGCTGGGATACCGATCTTTTGTCGGACCTTTGCACCGCGATGCAGGATGCGTCTATTTGCGGGCTGGGGCAGGCTGCACCGAATCCTATTCGCCTGACCATGAAGCATTTTGCCGAGGAGATTTAAGGTGTTAAAAATACCCGACGCAGAAGCTGTTCTTTTCACCCTGGACGGACAAGAGGTCGAGGCACAACCGGATGAAAGCATCTGGGACGTTGCCAAACGGCTGGGGACAGATATCCCGCATCTTTGTCATAAGCCTGATCCGGGCTATCGGCCTGACGGGAATTGCCGGGCCTGCATGGTTGAAATTGAAGGAGAGCGCGTGCTTGCGGCTTCCTGCATTCGCCAGCCAACGGCTGGCATGAAAGTGACCACCCAATCTGAACGCGCCAAGACAGCCCGCCGCACGGTGGTTGAACTGCTGCTGGCTGATCAGCCCCCGAAAGAACAGGCGCATGATCAATCGTCGCATTTCTGGAAAATGGCCGATGAAAACGAGATTGCAACCAGCCGCTTTCCTCCGGTCGAGAAAGAACAGGTGCCGCTTCTGGATGACAGCCATCTGGCCATGCGGGTTAATCTTGATGCCTGTATTCATTGCGGGCTCTGCGTGCGGGCTTGTCGGGAAGTGCAGGTCAATGACGTGATTGGCATGCAGGGGCGCGGGCATAATGCCAAGATTATCTTTGACCAGTCCGATCCGATGGGCAAGTCCACCTGCGTTGCCTGCGGGGAATGTGTACAGGCCTGCCCGACCGGGGCCTTGATGCCAGCAACCATTCTTGATGATAAAGAAATCGGGGATCGCGGTAAAGTCGACCGGCAGGTCAAGTCGGTTTGCCCTTATTGCGGGGTTGGCTGCCAGCTGACTTTCAATATCCGTGATGAAAAGATCGCCTGGGTTGAAGGCTCCAAAGGGCCAGCCAACGAAAACCGGCTTTGTGTCAAGGGACGCTTTGGCTTCGATTATATTGCCAATCCGCAACGCCTGACCACACCGCTCATCCGCAAAGAAGACGCCCCGGCAAAAGGGCTTAATATTGATCCGAAAAATCCTTTCACGCATTTTCGTGAAGCCTCCTGGGAAGAAGCCCTCAATGTTGCAGCAAAAGGCCTGACTGATCTGGATAAAAATCATGGTGGTCAATCCATCGCCGGGTTTGGCTCGGCCAAATGTTCAAACGAAGAAGCCTATCTTTTCCAAAAACTGATCCGCCAACGTTTTGGCCATAATAATGTCGATCACTGCACCCGGCTTTGTCATGCCTCCTCGGTGGCTGCCTTGATGGAAAATGTCGGCTCCGGGGCGGTCACCGCGACCTTTAATGAAATCGAAAATGCCGATGTCGCCATTGTCATCGGGGCCAATTCAACTGAAAATCACCCGGTTGCCGCCACCTATTTCAAGCAATTTGCCAAGCGCGGCGGCAAACTGATTGTTATGGACCCCCGCGCGCAAGCCCTTAAACGCTATGCCGAACATATGGTGCAGTTCCGCCCCGGAACCGATGTCGCCATGCTCAATGCCATCATGCATGTCATTGTTGAAGAATCCCTCTATAACCCCGCCTATATTGACCAGTTCACCGAAAACTGGTCTGCCATGAAAGCCCATCTAAGCGGCTTTTCTCCTGAAGATATGGCCCCGGTCTGCGGCGTTGAGGCTGAAACCCTGCGTGTGATTGCCCGCACCTTTGCCACCGCCAATGCTGCCATGATCTTTTGGGGCATGGGCATTTCCCAACATGTTCATGGTACCGACAATTCCCGGGCCCTGATCTCGCTGGCCCTGATGTGCGGACAGGTCGGGCGACCCGGTGCCGGGCTGCATCCGTTGCGGGGACAGAATAATGTTCAAGGGGCCTCTGATGCCGGGCTAATCCCGATGGTGCTGCCAGACTATCAACCCGTTGCCAATAAAGATTTGCGCAGCCAGTTTGAAAGATTATGGGACACGCCGATTGATGAAAAACCGGGGCTGACGGTGGTTGAAATCATGGATGCAATCCATGACGATAAAATCAAAGGCATGTATATTCTGGGTGAAAATCCGGCAATGTCGGACCCGGACCTCACGCACGCCCGCGCTGCACTTGCCAAACTGGATCATCTGGTCGTGCAGGATATTTTCCTGACCGAAACTGCAAATTTTGCCGATGTGATCCTGCCCGCCGCTGCCTGGCCTGAAAAAACCGGCACCGTGACCAATACCAACCGCCAGGTGCAGATGGGCCGCCCGGCCCTGAACCCGCCCGGTCAGGCGCGCGCCGACTGGTCGATCACGGTTGATCTTGCCAATCAGCTGGGCCTTTCATGGGATTATCAGCATCCGCGCGATGTTTTTGCTGAAATGAAGCAGGTGATGAAATCCTTAAATAATATCACCTGGGAACGGCTGGACCGCGAAGGGGCCGTGACCTATCCCTGCCATGGACCCGATCAACCCGGAGAGCCGATTGTCTTTGGCGACCGTTTCCCGAGAGAGAACGGACGCGCCCGCTTTACTCCGGCCGATATTGTCCCGCCTGCCGAGGTCCCGGATAAAGACTATCCTTTCATCCTGACAACTGGTCGCCAGCTTGAACATTGGCACACGGGAGCTATGACCAGACGTTCGGACGTGCTTGACTGGGCTGAACCCGAAGCCTCGGCAGCATTGCACCCACGCACACTTGGAAGGC
This sequence comes from Alphaproteobacteria bacterium, assembly GCA_965229605.1. Taxonomy (GTDB): domain Bacteria; phylum Pseudomonadota; class Alphaproteobacteria; order CBDDJK01; family CBDDJK01. Next base: position 1,346,799 of record OZ245892.1, read on the forward strand.
TGGGGATCAAACCCGGTGCACCGCTTACCGTTGAAACACGCCGCGGTGCCATCACCTTGATGGCGCGGGCTGATCGCGCTGTTTCAGATGATATGGTGTTTATTCCGTTTGCCTATGTTGAATCGGCTGCCAATATTCTGACCAATCCAAAACTTGACCCCTATGGCAAAATCCCTGAATTTAAATTTGCCGCCTGCCGGGTGGTCAAGCTGGAAGAAGCTGAAAGTTCGACTGCGGAATTTGTAAAGTAAAATAGCCGCCTGAGGCATGATCAATCGCATCAGTTTCTTCTATTTCAGCAAAAATTTCTATCTCGGGCGCATCAGCTAACCGGCAGACATAACACCAGTGGCTGCCAAGCGGATAGGCATGGTCAATCGTCACCGAAACCATACATGACTCATCAGATACAGGCGCGGCTTTTTTTGTGCTGAATGTCATACCACGATGATCGCAAATCAGCATCAGCCCTGCTGTTGAAGGAAATTTTTCCGCTACCTGAATTTTACCCCCGGCCCATTCAACCGTCTGTTCCCCGGGACCACGTTGCGCTTTGACGGGAAAAATATTGCGAAAACCCATCAACCGTGCTGACTGGCTGCTTGAAGGATGGGCGACAATCTGCCGGGCTGGGCCCTGATCAAGAATCCGGCCATCCGCAATCAGACAAAGCCTGTCACTCAGCATCATCGCTTCGTTCAAATCATGCGTCACCAGAATAATCGGGGTGGCCAGACGCTGGCGCAAAGCTGCAAGTTCAGCATAAAGCCTGGCGCGCACCGGCGGATCAACCGCAGAAAACGGCTCATCAAGCAATAAAAGCTGCGGGTCGCGAGCCAGGGCTCTGGCCAGCGCCACCCGTTGTTGCTGCCCGCCCGAAAGCTGTGAAGGGCGGCGGTCTTCTAGCCCCTCCAGCTTGAAATTTTGCATCAATGTGCAGGCCCGGCTTTTTCTCTGCGCCCGATGATCGCTACAAACCGCAAGGGCAATATTCTCCAATGCTGTGAGGTGCGGAAATAACGCATAGGATTGAAAAACCATCCCCACTTTTCGCTGCCAGGCTGGTAGGGAAACAGACTCATTCATCCAGTCGACCCCGTTCATCCTGATGGAGCCGGATAAAACGCGTGGACCACTGATGGCAGAGACAAGCGGCAATCCGGCAATCGCCCGCAAAATTGTGGTTTTTCCGCCACCTGACGGGCCGGTCAAGGCCAATAACTCACCGGGGCGGCACTGAAATTCAATATCAAGCGGAATCGGCGTTTTTTGCACCAAACGCACATCCAGCCCATTCGATTCTATATCCATCATTTCCTTATTCATCAGTCCTAGCGACGATACTGAAAAACCCGTCCCAATATATGGACCAGCATAATCCCGCCCCCAGAAACCGCCAGCAGCAATCCGGCCATCCGCCCTGCCCCTTCATCGTCAAATTCCTGGAGCTGATCAAAAATGGCAATCGAGGCTGTTTTGGTCTCGCCAGGAATCCCGCCGCCAACCATCAGCACAACCCCGAACTCCCCCAGCGTATGGGCAAAGCAAAGGACGGCAGCACTTATGACGCCGGGCCAGATCAATGGAGCTTCAATCAACCAGAAGCACCGCCAGGGACCAAGCCCACATGTTGCGGCGGCAGCGGTTAAATCCTGTGGCAAATCAGCAAAGCTGCGCTGAATGGGAAAGACAGCAAGTGGCAAATTAAACAGGATCGCCGCCAGCAAAAGGCCTGAAAAGCTGAAGGCGAAGCCCTGATTAAATAGTTCTTGCCAAAGCTGACCAAGCGGGGCGGCCTGACCAAACAGACTGAGCAAATAATAGCCAAGCACGGTTGGCGGGATCACCAGAGGCAAAGCCAGACTGGCCTCCAGCAGGCTTTTTCCAAAAAATGACTGACAGGCCAGCAACCGCCCGAGGCCAAGCCCCAGCGGAATCAGAAAAAGCAGCGATATCAGGCCAAGCTCCAGTGAAAGGACAAGGGCCGTCCAGTCAATCATCGTCGCCTCTTGTCTGTAGCGGGGCCTTTTCGTGTTCTTTAAGGGCTGCCTTATATAAAGCCTTGCGATCCAGGCCAAACGCACGGGCTGTCTGGCTACAGGCCTGGCTTAAACTTGTGGTCTGGCAAAGCTGCTGCAAATGCTCCCGAATGGCGGGGGTAAAATCTGCTCCCGTGTTGATGCCAGGGTCTGCTGGCGCGATAATGACAACAATTTCACCCTTTAAAGGCATGTCTGCGGCCAGATCAATCACCTCTGCCAAGGGTCCGCGCAAGGTTTCTTCATAATGCTTGGTCATTTCACGGCAAACAGCAACCGGGCGATTGCCAAGGACATCAAACATATCCTGCAAGGCAGCGCGAATGCGCCGGGCAGTTTCATAAAAAATCACCGTGCAGGAGGAGGTCTGCACATCCTCCAGCGTGCGCCGACGTTGAGCTTGCCGGGCAGGAAGAAAGCCCGCGAATAGAAAACGGTCACTGGCCAGTCCTGAAATCTGCAATCCGGCAATCACTGCCGAAGGACCGGGAATAGAATAAACCGCTTGCCTGGCCGCAACCACCTCCCGGACCAGTTTGAAGCCCGGATCAGCAACAAGCGGCGACCCGGCGTCCGAAACCAGGGCCAATCGTGCCTGATTTTTCAACTGTGCCAAGATTTGAGGACGCATCCTTTCGCCATTATGGTCATGGTATAATCGGCATTTTGCCTGAATACCATAATGAGTCAGCAGCTTTGCTGTCACGCGTTGATCTTCGCAGTAAATCACATCTGCTTGCGCCAGAACCTGCAAGGCACGCACGGTTATATCGCCCAGATTGCCAATAGGCGTTGCCACAAGATACAAGCCCGGTGCCAGAGAATCGTCACCAGATATCTGAAAACCTGAAAGGGATAGAGGGGGGCGGCTTGCAGTCATTCACAATATTGCGTAAAGATAAAGATGGATTGTACATACGCGCGATCTGGCGATCCGAAAAGCCCAACCTGACATCAGTGATTTATCCCTATGCCTGCTGCCTATCGTTTCCGGTTATCTGACATCGCTGCAAAAGCCTTTACGGTTATAGCTTTGGCAGTCTTTGTGCTGGGCTGCGCTGTTCCGGGGGGACGCTTTGATTCTGCCCGCAATCAAGCAACCATCGGGGCACAGACAACACCCCGTGCATCCACCTCCCAACAACCCATCTCGCCACAACAGGGCAATATTCCGGCCCAGCCAACACATTTCCCGCGCCCGGCACAAGAAGTCATGCGCGGGACATCAAATACCCCCCAAGCCTCCGCAAATCCCGGTGAATTGCAAGCAGCTTTCCCTAACTCTGATCTGTCACAAGCTGATCAATCCGCCGCTCTATTTCCTGATGAGCCTCTGTTCCCTGATTTAAGCCCCAAACCTCGTCTACAGAATCCGGGCACAGACAATAACCCGCGTGATCTGTCGCGCCCTGATCTATCGCGTTCTGGCATTCATGTGGGATTCCTGCTGCCGCTCTCCGGCCCTTTTGCGGCAACCGGCGAGGCCTTGCGCCAGGGAGCCATTCTTGGCCTGTTTACAATCAATCAACCAGACCTCTATATTTCATTTTATGACACCGCCGCCTCATCCGGCGCAAACAGCACACAAAACACTATTCCAACTGGCAATAATAATAACCAGGGACCAGAACAGGCCGCAAGAAATGCCGCTGCCGCCGCCATCGCTGACGGGGCGCAGGTGCTTGTCGGGCCTTTGCTTGCCCAGTCGGTGGAAGCCATCAAACCATTGGCCATGCAAGCAAATGTGCCGGTTATCAGTTTTTCAAACTCCAGCCGGGTGGCTGGCGGACCCGTGGTCATCATGGGCAATCTGCCCTCCAGCCAGGTCCGGGCGATTGCAGCCAGTGCTATTGAAGAAGGCCGCAGCCGCTTTGCCCTGATTGCACCAGACAATGCCTATGGGCGGCTGGTTGGCGAATCACTTTCCAGCTTTCTCGCACAATATCGCTTGTCACTGGTGGACTGGGCCTTTTTCCCCCCGCAGACCGAGAATTTTTCTGCGATTGCCCGGCGACTGGCCAATTTCGATGAACGCACGGCAGCACTAAGCCGCCATCTGGCACAGCTACAGGCTAACCCTGCCAATGAGGCCAATATTGCTGAATTGCGTCGTCTGCGCGGCGCAGAAACCTTTGGCGATCCGCCTTTTGATACTTTGCTGGTTGCCATCAATAATCCTGAACAACTGTTTATCCTGACAGCACAACTTAGTCTTTATGATATTGATCCTCCGGCTGTTCGCCTGCTGGGGCTTGGTCCCTGGGAGAATCTGTCCGGGCTTGCCCGCGAACCGGCCTTGCTAAATGCGCGCTTTCCGGTAACACGCCCGCCAGAAGATCAAAATTTTGCCCAGTATTTTTCAAAGTTTTTCAATAACCGCCCCACCCGGATGAACGGGCTTGGATTTGATGCCGCCGTTGTTGCGATGAAAATTCTTGCCGAAGGACTTTCTTTACAAAATTTGATGGATAGCAGTGGATTCGCGGGTGCAAACGGCTTTTTTCGCTTTACACAGCAAGGCTTGACCGAACGCGGCTACGCAATTATGGAAGTGACAACGAATGGCGTGGTGATGATCACGCCGCCTGCTTTTCCAGCCGGATAGTTTTCCAGAATGCATATGAGGCCCTGATCATGCATGATATACGCTTTGTTCGCGAGAATCAGGCGATTTTTGACCGTGCGATGCAGGACCGGGGGGCTGGCAAGAATGCATCGGCCCCTTTGATTGAGCTTGATCAGAAAAGGCGTCAGGCCCAGACGGAGCTTGGCACGTTGCAGAGCAAGCGCAACCGTCTTTCGCGCGAGATTGGGGAGATCAAAAGCAAGGGCGGAGATGCAACAAGTCTTATGGATGAGGTAACGGCGCTTAAAGGGGATATGGCGGCGTTGACGGAGGCCGAGCATGAAGCTGGCGAGGCACTTAATCATGCTTTGAGTATTCTGCCCAATCTGCCGATGGAGGACGTGCCGGTTGGCGAGGATGAAAGCGCAAATCGTGAGATTCGTACCTGGGGGACAGCAACGGTTGGCAAGCCGGGATTGCAGCATTTTGAAATTGGCGAGAATCTGGGTTTGATGGATTTTGAAACGGCGGCGCGCATGTCTGGCGCGCGCTTTGTTCTTTTGCGCGGGGTTCTGGCGCGACTTGAGCGGGCTTTGGCGAGTTTCATGCTGGATATTCATACGACGGAGAACGGCTATACCGAGATATCGCCGCCGCTTATGGTGCGTGATGAGGCCATGTATGGCACCGGGCAGCTGCCTAAATTTGGGGAGGATATGTTCCGCACTGAGGATGGATTCTGGCTGGTCCCGACCGCAGAGGTGCCGTTGACCAACTGTGCGGGCAAGCTGATTATTGACCCGGCCACCCTGCCCTGGCGGCTGACGGCCTGGACCCCTTGCTTTCGATCAGAGGCCGGAGCGGCAGGGCGTGATACACGCGGGATGATCCGGATGCATCAATTCTCTAAAGTCGAGCTGGTCAGCATCACAACCCCTGAACAATCCATGGCAGAGCATGAACGGATGACGGCATCTGCTGAAAAAATCCTGCAACGGCTAAATCTGCCCTATCGGGTGATTGTTCTGTCAACCGGGGATATGGGTTTTGGGGCGCGCAAGACCTATGATATCGAAGTCTGGCTTCCCGGGCAGCAGCAATATCGTGAAATTTCAAGCTGTTCGAATTGCGGAGACTTTCAGGCCCGGCGGATGAATGCCCGCATGCGTCAGACCAGCGAGAAAGGCACAAAATTTGTCCATAGTCTGAATGGTTCCGGCCTTGCCGTTGGACGCACCTTGATTGGCGTGCTTGAAAATTACGTCACTGACAAGGGCGATGTTGTAATTCCTGAAGCTTTGCGGCCTTATATGGGGGGGCTGGATAAAATCACCAAAGAATCGCTTAGACCAATCCCGCAGCAAGAGACCGAATCCTGATGGTGTCGCCGCTGGTCTCCGAGCAGCTTCAACAATTTCTTGCTGATGAAGTTTCCGCCCATCGCCGCACAGTTGATTCACTGGTTCAATCCTGCGGCTCTGATTTTGCTGAAATGGCGATTTGCTGGGGGCAATGTCTTGCGGGCGGCCATACCATCTTCCTGTTTGGCAACGGCGGCAGCGCAGCCGATGCCCAACATATTGCTGCAGAAATCACAGGCCGCTATCAGGTTGAACGAGCGGGATTGCCAGCCATTGCGCTGACAACCGATACATCGGCCTTGACGGCGATAGGCAATGACTATGGATTTGAGCGCATCTTTTCCCGCCAGCTTGAAGCCCTTGCCCGCCCTGGCGATATCGCCCTCGGCATTTCAACCAGTGGCAACAGTGCCAATGTTATAGACGCGCTGAAAACAGCAAAGAATAAAGGGATAACAGCCCTTGGTCTTGCAGGTGGAAGCGGCGGGGCCATGGTTGGACTGGCTGAACCGCTGATTATTGTCCCGTCTGATGTCACAGCCCGTATTCAGGAAATGCATATTTTGATTGGTCATACATTATGCGGGTCCGTTGAAAAATGGCTTGGATATGCCTGAAACAGTCGCCATTTTTGAAATGGGGCCGCGTGATGGCCTGCAAAATATCAAAAAAATCATTGATAAAGCAGATAAAATTCAGCTTATTGACCTTTTAAGTGCCTGCGGATTTCCCAAAATTGAAGCCACCAGCTTTGTTTCGCCAAAATGGGTGCCACAACTGGCAGATGGCGCAGAGGTCCTGGCCGGAATCAAACGCGATCCGGCTATTCGCTATACCGCGATTGTTCCCAATATGATCGGCTATCAGAACGCCAAAGCCGCCGGGGCTGATGAAGTTGCCGTGATCGCTGCCGCCAGTGAAACTTTTACGCAAAAAAATATAAATTGTACGATTGATGAGAGTTTTGAACGGATTGAACCGATCATGGAAGCCGCAAAGAATGACGGGATTCCGGTGCGGGGTTATGTCTCGTGCATTGCGGTCTGCCCGTATGAAGGCGATATTCCCCCGCAGCAAGTGGAGCGGGTTACAAAACATCTTTTGGCCCTTGGCTGCTATCAGGTCAGCCTGGGCGATACTATCGGGCGGGCGCAACCCGCGCAAATTGAAACACTCTGCAGCCTGCTGATGGAATCAATTAACCCGCTGCATCTGGCCGGACATTTCCATGACACCAGTGGTCTGGCTCTTGATAATATCTCGGTCGCTCTGGACCATGGCCTGCGCTGCTTTGATTCAGCGATTGCCGGACTGGGAGGCTGCCCCTATGCCCCCGGCGCAAAAGGCAATGTCGATACGCAAAAAACTCACCAGCTTTTGCAAAAAAAGGGCTATAATACAGGAATTGATGCACAAGCACTTGATCAGGCCGCGCAATTTATCCGCACACTTGGTTTAGCCTGATATATTTGCTTGGCATATATTTATTTGACTGACTTTTATATGGACCCTTTACGCCTTTATCACCACCCGATCAGTGCCACCCACGATATGGGGCCGGATCATCCAGAACAGCCAGGCCGCTATCATTCTGTGGTCAAGGCTCTTTCAGCTGCGCAATTTGCTGATTTGCCCTGGCATGAGGCTTCTCCGGCGCAGCTGGAGCATCTCACCCCTATCCATCCCTCTGATCATATTCAGCATGTCCTTGATTCTGTTCCCAAAACCGGTATTTCGCTATTGGGCGGGGACCCCGATGTGCGGCTTTCTCCAACCAGCGGGGAGGCTGCACTTCATGCCGCTGGTGGAGTCATTCAGGCCATCGACGATATCATGGCGAAAAAGACCAGACGGGCTTTTTGTATTGCAAGGCCTCCGGGCCATCACGCCGAACCCGATCAGGCCATGGGATTTTGTTTTTTTAACAATGTCGCGATTGGCGCGGCACATGCTACATCCCACCACAAGATTGAACGGCTGGCGATTGTTGATTTTGATGTCCATCATGGCAACGGCACGCAAGCCGCTTGCTGGAACAAACGCAACTGGTTTTTCGCTTCCAGCCACCAATGGCCGCTTTATCCCGGAACCGGGCGGGCCGATGAACAGGGGGCCTACGACAATATCCGCAATATTCTGTTCAGCCCCGGTAGCTCGGGAAAAAGCGTGGTCGAGGCCTGGCGGGAAGGGATTATTCCTCTGCTTGATCAATTCAAACCACAGCTTCTGATCATCTCCGCCGGATTCGATGCCCATCGCGCCGACCCGCTGGGATCGCTTGATCTCGTCGCAGAGGATTTTGCTGAAATAACCCGCCTTTTATCCGCCTTGGCTGATCGCCATGCGCAAGGGCGTATCCTCTCTGCTCTGGAAGGCGGCTATGATCTCGCAGCCCTCGGTCAATCAGCCGCAGCCCATGTCCAGGCGCTTTTGCCCTCATCGCTTGCAGAATAAATAAAGACACTATGAAAAAATTCCCTCTTCTTTTCAGTGCTTTCATAATCGCGCTCTCGCCCCTGAACCTGCACGCCGCAGACGACCCTATCGCTGATCAGCTAAAACGCCTCAATCAGGCGATCATCGCAGCCCAATCCTCCAGCCGGACAACCTCCTCAAAAGCACAGGAACTTGATCAGGAAACCCGGGTGCTTAAACGCGACCTCATCGCCCTCGCCCAGGAAATGCAGGACCGCGAAGCCGTCACCACCCGGCTTGAAACACAGCTTGCCGCCTTGCAAGGCGACCTCGCCCGGCGCGAAGTCTCTGCCGAGCAATGGAACGCGCAAATCTCGCAAGCCCTGACCCTGTTCATGCGCATGAGCCGGGTGTCTCCCGCCAGCCTGCTGTTTCTGTCCGAAACCCCCGAAGACATCGCACAAGGCGTGGTCTTGAGTGCGGCAATCATCCCCGATATCAGCCAGCGGGCCCTTGCCCTGAATAAAGACTTGGCGGCTCTAGCGACCGTTCGCATTGATATTGAAGATAAAATTAAAACACTTGATAGATCGGAGCGGAAATTATTTGAAAATAAACAGCAGATGGAAGCTCTGATTGCCAGAAAGCAAGAGCTGCTTCGCTCGGCAAAGGATAAAGAGCAAGATGCCAATCGCCGACTGGCCAATCTGGTCGATAAGGCCCAGTCTATGCAAGACCTTATCAACGGGCTTAGCCGTGCAAGAGCCGCCCCGCAACGCGAGGTCGCCACGCTGGAACCCGCCCCGTCAGAGGAGGATTCCAGTCAAGCTTCGCTGCAACCTGAAGAGTTACCGGCTATCAGGGATTCAGCTGTTACCCCCTCCCCTGCACCTGAAACCACCAGCCCTGCCCTGGAGCGACCAGACGGCATACGCCCTTTTCCGACCAAAAAGGGACAGTTGGCCAGCCCGGTTTCAGGAAAGCTGGTTCAGAAATATGGTGAAGACACCCCGCAAGGCGTTCAATCACGCGGGGTATCCTTGCAAGCCCGCGCACAGGCCCAGGTGATTGCGCCTTTTGATGGCAAGGTCGCTTTTGCTGGCAGTTTTCTTGAATATGGGCTGGTTATCATTCTGGAGCATGATGGCGGCTATCATTCTGTTTTAGCCGGGATGAAGACCTTGAGCGTTGATCAAAATCAATGGGTACTGGCTGGCGAGCCGATAGGTGTGCTTACCGACAAGTCATCGGATGGAGAAACCCCGCGCCTTTATGTTGAGTTACGCCAGAACGGGAAGCCGGTTGACCCGCTTGAGTGGCTACAAATCGGCTGAACTTGAGGATTGAACTTGCCGGGATAAGTCACTATAGTTTTTCAGGTTTACATTAAGCGAAGAGGGGGAGATATGGCAATCCCGCAGTTACTTGTCCATGATCATGCAGACAATGTCGGTGTGGTTGTGGTCGAGGGTTTGACGGCTGGAACCGAGATGCTTTGCGTTGTGACGCATGACAATTCTGATTTCAAGCTGGTTGCAAACTCGGACATTCCGATTGGGCATAAAGTTGCGTTGAAGCCGTTGGCGCAAGGCGATACGGTCTATAAATACGGCGAGGATATTGGGAAAATGGTTGCGGCCGCAGGGGTTGGTGATCATGTTCATACACATAATTGCAAGACAAAACGGTGGTAGGCATGGCTCAGGATTTTTCAAAGACAACAGTCAACGCCTGGCGTCGTGAGAACGACCGTGTCGGGGTGCGCAATCATGTTTTGATTCTTCCGGTTGATGATATTTCCAATGCGGCTTGCGAGGCGGTTGCCAATAACGTCAAGGGGACGCTAGCCATCCCGCATGCCTATGGTCGTCTTCAGTTTGGAGAGGACCTGGAGTTGCATTTCCGCACCATCATCGGGACTGGTGCCAATCCGAATGTGGCAGCGGTTGTGGTGATTGGCATCGAGCCGGAATGGACGAAAGTCATTACCGACGGGATTGCTGAAACCGGGAAGCCGGTGACCGGATTTTCGATTGAGCAAAAAGGCGATTTTGAGACCATTCGCCAGGCTGGCTGGAAAGCCATGGAATATGTGCAATGGGCCACCGAGTTACAGAAAGAGGAATGTGCGCTTTCGGACCTCTGGGTTTCGACGAAATGCGGGGAAAGCGACACGACAACCGGTTTGTCCTCCTGCCCGACGGTTGGCAATATGTATGACAAGCTTTTGCCGCACGGGATGACCGGGTTTTTTGGAGAAACATCAGAAATCACGGGGGCCGAGCATATTTGTGTTCAGCGCGCTGCGACCCCTGAAGCGGGGGAGAAGTTCCAGAAAATCTGGCAGGCCTATTCGGATGAGGTGATTTTTGCGCATCAGACGGATGATCTGTCAGACAGCCAGCCGACAAAAGGCAATATTCTGGGGGGATTGACGACCATTGAGGAAAAAGCTCTGGGCAATCTGGAGAAGATTGGCCGGACGTCACAATATATTGATGCCATTGGTCCGGCGGAAGCCCCGACCATGGGGCGGGGTCTTTATTTTATGGACAGTTCCTCGGCGGCGGCAGAATGTGTGACCTTGATGGCAGCAGGCGGCGCGGTGATTCACACCTTCCCGACCGGGCAAGGCAATGTGGTTGGCAATCCGATTGTCCCGGTGATCAAGATTTCAGGCAATCCGCGAACGTTGCGGACAATGTCGGAGCACATTGATGTTGATGTCACGGGGGTTCTGACCCGCGAAATGACGATAGAGCAAGCCGGAGATGCTTTGATTGACATGATTATCCGCACGGCCAATGGTCGCCATACGGCGGCTGAAGCCCTTGGTCACCGTGAATTCTCGATGACGAAACTTTATCGCTCGGCATAGGTCCCAAACATCTTGGAACATATCCTGACCATTGAAGAGGCCGAGGCCCTTGTTGCCAAAGCCTTGATGGCAAATTCTGTTTCCGGGGAGAATGCGGCTTGCGTGGCAAAGGCGCTGATTGCAGCCGAGGTTGATGGTCAGGGCGGCCATGGACTGGCGCGTGTATTGTCTTATTCGGCGCAGGCCAAGGTCGGGAAAGTGGTCGGCGATGTCACCCCGTCTGTTGAGATGGCTGGCACCGCTTTCGTTCGGATTGATGCGCGCGATGGATTTGCATTTCCAGCCATTGATCTGGCGATCAGGGAGCTGAAAAACCTCACGGGCAAGACGGGCATTGCCGCCGCAGCAATCACCAATTCCCATCATTGCGGTCAGCTTGGGGCCCATGTTGAAAAACTGGCAGAACAAGGCATGATTGGCTTGATGGTGGCCAATGCGCCGAAAGCCATGGCCCCGTGGGGAGGAGACCAGGCCCTGTTCGGGACAAATCCGATTGCCTTTGCTGCCCCGCGTCGTGAAGCGGCCCCGTTGGTGATTGATCTGTCGCTTTCGAAAGTCGCCCGGGGCAAGGTCATGGCTGCCAAGAAGAAAGGGGAAACCATTCCTGAAGGATGGGGGCTGGACAAGGCTGGAAATCCAAGCACCGACCCGGATGCGGTTCTTGAAGGCACGATGCTTCCGATGGGGGATGCCAAGGGGTCCGCCCTTGCGCTGATTGTTGAAATTCTTGCAGCAACATTGACCGGTGCCAATAATAGCTATCAGGCAAGTTCTTTTTTTGACGCCAAAGGCGCGCCGGTCGGTGTCGGGCAGTTTATAATTGCCGTTGATCCGGCTTGCGCCATGGCCCCGGCATTTCATAGCCGACTTGAAGAATTGGCCAGCCAGATTGAAGGCCAGTCCGGGGCCAGGCTACCCGGCACAGGCCGTTTACAATCGCGTGCCCTTGCCCGTGAACGCGGCATAAAGGTCCCGGCGCATCTGATGGAGGAAATCACGCAAGCGATCAATGATTAGGGTCAGGACCCTACTCTTGCTTTTAAGGCTTGTCCTGCGTTTATATTGCTGCATATATTGTTGCACATTTAATTAGGTGTGTTTGTCTTTATTATTTCGGGAGTATGGCATCCTGGGATAATATTATCATTAAACTGCCATGTTAAACAGGGAGACTGTATCCATGAAATTTAAAGCCCTTATTTTTTCTGCTGCGCTGACGGCTTTTGCTGGCACAGCTATCGCCAACGACTTCCCTGCCGGAAGTGTTGACTATATTATTCCATTTGGACCTGGCGGTGAATCCGATATCACGGCACGCTTGCAACAGCCCTATTTTGAAGACCTCTACGGCGAACAGCTGGTGGTCTCTTACAAGCCCGGTGGCGGCGGTGCCGTTGGCTGGTCACAGCTAAACACAATGGCCGGAGACGGTTCTGTTATCATGGGAATCAATCTTCCACATATTGTCATCAAGCCAGAACAGGGCGATGTCGGCTTCAAGACCAATGATATTGCTGCCGTCTATATGTTCCACTATACCCCGGATGCGATTGTTGTGAATGCAGACAGCAGATATGACACGCTGCAAGACCTGATCGACGATGCCAGAGCCAACCCCAAACAAGTGATTTTTTCAGGCTCCGGCAAAGGCACAGCCAATCATCTGGCGCAGGTGCGCCTTGACTCCCTGGCCGGAATGCAAACCACCTATGTCGCCTTTAAAGGCACCGGTGCTGCTGTAACCGCGCTTCTGGGCAAACAGGTCTCGGCCGAATGGGGCTATACCACCGTCGGAGTCAAGCAAGGCGAAAAAGTCCGCCTTCTGGCCGTGGCCATGGAAGAACGCCACCCGGCTTTCCCGGATGTGCCGACATTCCGCGAACTTGGCTATAATATTGTCTCGGGTGCCTATCGCGGCGTTGCCGTGCCAAACAGCGCAAGCGAAGAAACCCGTCAGGCCGTTTCGGACGCCATCGCAGCCATCAATGCCGATCCTGATTTTCAAAAGCAAATGATTGATGGCGGCTTTGCGCTGCTTGACGTTGGCTATGGTGACGAGATGGATGCGTTTATTGCTGAAAATGCAGCAGCCTATATTAAAGCTGCAAAATCGGCAGGCGTGATCGACTAAATCTTTATCTGAATCTGGTTATCTGAACCTGGCTGGTGTGTAATGCGCACCAGCCAGGCAGATAACCTGCGCAAAAAACAACCCATATTTGGGGGAATGCTTGATGACAGTATTCACCTGATCTCATAATGTTTGATTTTTTTCTTTCAGCCTTCACACCTTTAAATATGGTGCTGGCCTTGCTCGGGGTCGCAGCCGGGACCATCATCGGCTCCATTCCAGGCCTGACGGCAACCATGGCCGTCGCCGTGCTGGTGCCGCTGACCTTTACCATGTCGCCAGACAGTGCCCTCATTTTAATGGGGGCCATCTATACCGGCGCAATCTATGGCGGGGCCTATGCCGCAATCCTTCTAAACACACCCGGCACCCCTTCAGCTATCGCAACAACCTTTGACGGCTATCCCATGGCCAAGCGCGGAGACGGTGATCTGGCCGTATCCGTCGCTTGTCTTGCCTCGGTCATCGGCGGGCTGGTCGGTGCCCTGGCTTTGCTGCTGCTGGCCCCGCCGCTGGCAGAAGCCGCGCTGGCCTTTGGCCCGGTCGAATATTTCTGGCTCGCCATTTTTGGCCTCTCCCTGATTGCAGCCCTTTCAACCGGCGACTTTATCAAGGGCATGATCGGGGCCTGTTTTGGCCTCTTGGTGGCCATGATCGGTGTATCTGAAACCAGTGCTGAAGTGCGCTTTACCTTTGGCTCCACCATCCTTCTGGGCGGGATTGAAACGGTCTCTGCCCTGATTGGTCTTTATTGTATTCCGGTCCTGATTGATCTGGTCGCCACACCAGACCGCCATTTAAAACAACCTGAAAATACCCGGGGATTCCGATTGCCCGAAGCTGCCCTGATCATGCTGAAAAATAAATTCAATGTCCTGCGCAGTTCCGTGATTGGAACCATGGTCGGGGCCCTGCCCGGCGCTGGTGGCTCGATTGCCGGACTGGTCGCCTATTCCGAAGCCAGACGCGGCGGAAAAGGAAAAGAAAAATATGGTGAAGGCAATCCGGGCGGCATCATCGCAACCGAATCAGCAAATAATGCCACCGTCGGTGGCGGCTTCATTCCGACTCTGGTGCTGGGGATTCCCGGCACCCCGCCAGATGCCGTGATCCTTGGCGCACTACTGGTGCAAGGCGTGCGCACAGGCCCCACGCTATTTTCAGAAGGGGCCAGTATCGTCTATACCTTCATCTTCGGCCTGCTGCTGGCCACAGTGCTTATGCTGCCCGTTGGCATGATGATTGGACGCTTCGCCTATGGGGCAATTGTCCGCGCGCCTAAATCCGCGCTTGTCCCCATGGTCGCCTTTATGACCGTGATCGGGACTTTTGCTATTCGCAACAGTGTCTCGGATATTGTCATCATGATTACGCTCGGCGTGATCGGCTGGCTCGCCTCAAAACGCGGCTTTTCAGCCTCGCCGATTGTCCTCGGGCTGATCCTGGGGCGCATCGCCGAACAGGGCTTTGTCCAAAGCTGGATCATCGGTGATGCCATGGGTAACCTCTGGGGGCAGTTCTTCACCCGCCCGCTTTCCATCGGAATCATCGCCTTGACCTGCCTCAGCTTCCTTTATCCCTTCTGGCCTCAAATTAAACACCTGATCTCCCGCAAAGAACCTGTGCAAGTAGCAAGCAAACCCCCTGCATCAAAGCAAGCTCTTTCACGCGACCTTCTTGGCCTGATAATCTTTGGCGGGATTGCCCTTGTTGCTATCGTGCAGTCCTCCGCCTTAAACCCGGAAGCCGCCGTCTTTCCCATGACCATCGCCATCGCCATGGTCGCCCTGGTCGGACTGGCAATGATCAAACTGCTGATCACGCGCCATGTCACAGAAACCCCTGTTGAAGGCTCCCTGATCCGCATGGGTTCTGTTCCCGTGGTCATGTTTGTCGCCGTCGCCCTCATCCCGATAACCGGCTTTACACTTGCCGCCATTCTATTGGGACTGGCCCTGATCCTGCCCGCACAACACGATCAATTCACCAAAAAAGGCTGGATCATCCTTATTGGGGGAATCATGACCTCAATCCTCGCGCTCGCCCTTCTGTTCGGCGAAGTACTTGGCGTGCCCCTTCCTTAATGTAAGGCCCTAACGCAAAGAGGCTTTTACTTCATTGAATTGAAGCCGATGATATTGCCTTCGCTGTCTTGGCCGAGAACAATAAAGCCAAACTCTCCGATTGAGAATTTGGGGCGAACAAGAGTTCCACCAGCCTTCACCAGTCGCTCTTGCTGCACCGCACAGTCTTCAACCGAGAAATAAACCTGCGTGCCGCCCGGGCATGCCTTGCCATAGTCCGCTTTTACCAGAGCCCCGGCTGCGCCATATTTTTCCATATCAGCAGAAAACGCCATCATCTGGCTTTCACCTGTCGGATCATTCAAAGGCTCCAGCTTTTGATCAAGGACCTCTTCATAAAACCTGACTGCACGGGTCATATCTTCGACATAAATATCAAACCACACAACAGCATTCATCATTGACATGAGAGAGTCCTTTCAGAAATTTTCAAAGGCAACGAAAGCGATAGACTAGACCATCCGCATCAGAAGTAAAATCAAAATAAGCGATGCACTGGTACCGATGGCAAAAAATGTCCCGGCCATTCCGCGCACGCGATATTTGCTATTAAGCAATTTCCCCTCTTCATAGCGTTCGGCAATCGTAAGCCCATAGGCATGCGATAGCCGGGCCGCCAGAAATAACCCGCCAAGTAGATGCAATCCATAGCCCGGGAGCGCAAGATACTCCAGAACCCCGAGCAGGATAAGAAAAATCGGGGTATATTCAGCAAAATTAGAATGGGCTCTGATCCTTTTTTGAAGATCGTACTTATTGTTATCGCCAAGCGGAACCCTGTTTTGACGCCTGCCCTTGATCGTATGGATGGTTAAGGCAATAAACAAAAATGACAGACATGCTGCGTAAAAACCCGTAATTATCATCGTTTTCTCCTTAATTAAGCTACACGGTCAATAGAACCTTCAATTCCCGTTCTTAAACTGCCGCATAATCCGCAGGGTTTTCTCACTGATATGATGTTCAATCCCTTCGGCATCAAATTCTGCGGTTTCGGGATCAACGCCCAGACGGATCAGGAATTCCAGCACGATCTGGTGGCGTTCCTTGCATTTTCGGGCCAGCTGCTCCCCTTTTTCTGTCAGAAAAATAGACCGATAGGGCTGGCTGTCAATATAGCCTTCTTCCTGCAGGCGGGAGAGCATCTTGCTCACTGTTGGATTGGCAACCCCCAGGCGGGCTGCAAGATCGCTGGCGCGTGCTTCCTTCTGAACAGCAATCAGATCGGCGATGAGTTCGACATAATCTTCGATGGTTTCGCTTTGATGAGCCTCCCGCACACGGGCGAACCACCGGGCCTGTATGCCCGGATCAGCCAGGATCAGGGCCGGTTTCTGTCGCCCTTTAGCCGCCATGATTTATGCCCGTTACAAGAGATTGGCCTTTACGAAGGACAAGAGCCAGCAGGAAGAGCCCGCCTTGAATTACGACAATAAGGGGGGCGGTTGCGGCATCCAGATGAAAGCTGGCGATGGTTCCGGCAACACAGGAAAAAATGGAGGCCGCAAGGGCAATTCCCAGCATTTTATCGAATGAATTGGCAAGCAGGAAACCGATGGCCCCGGGTGCGATCAGCATGGCAATGACAAGGATAATCCCGGCGGCTTTAAGGGCAGAGACAATGGTCAGGGCCAGCAGGATCAGCAAGAAAAACTGGAGCCAGCGGACGGGCAGACCAATGGTCCCGGCATGGGCCGGGTCGAAGCAATAGAGCATGAAGTCTTTTCGCTTCAACAGCATGACCAGCGCGCAAAAGAGGGCGATGCTTCCGGCTTCGATCAAATCGGCCTGTGAGAGACCGAGCAGATTTCCAAAAAGGATATGGAGCAGATGGACATCGCTTTCGATTTTGGCGATCAGCACAAGCCCGAGGCCGAACATTCCTGAAAAGACGATTCCCATGACGGCATCTTCTTTGACGCGGCTATTTTCTTTGAGGTAGCCGGTTGTCACGGCACAGAATAGTCCGGCGACAAAGGCCCCGATGGTGAGTGGAATTCCGATAACATAGGCGAGTGCCAGGCCGGGCAAGACGGCATGAGATACGGCATCTCCCATCAAGGACCAGCCTTTTAGCACCAGAAAGCAGGAGAAGATGGAACAGACGCAAGCGATCAGCACGGACAGGGCAAGGGCGCGTTGCATGAATCCGTGGGAGAGCGGGTCGCTGATCAGGGCGAACAGATTATCCATGTACCCTCATCCCCTGTACACGACTCCCACGCATACGTCTTTTTTTATGAATCAGTCCGTATTGCGGCGCGAAGGTAAAGACGGACAGGAAGATCAGGGTTTGCAGAACCACGATGAGCCCACCCGGATTGGCATCGAGAAAATAGCTGATATAGGCCCCGGAGGCACTGGTCAGGCTGCCGAGGCCAAGCGAGATCAGGATCAGGCGATCAAATTTATTGGTGAGCAGATAAGCGGTGGCCCCTGGCGTTACCACCATGGCAATGACCAGGCAGGCCCCGACGGCTTGCAGGGCGGCAACACAGGCTGCACTCAGCAAGGTAAAAAAGAGTATTTTCAGTATATTGACTGGCAGCCCGATACTGCGGGCGTGGCTTTCGTCAAAAAACACCACCATCAGGTCTTTCCATTTCAGCGCAAGAACAATCAGGCAGACCAGCGAAATCACGATCACTTGCAGGATATCTTCATCAGAGATGCCCAGAATATTGCCAAGGATAATCGCCTGAATATTGACGGCTGCTGGATTGAGGGAGACCAGCAATAATCCAGTCGCAAAGAAGGTTGTGAAGACCAGTCCGATGATCGCGTCCTCGCGCAGGCTGGTTTTTTGCTTGATCACCGCCATGCTGGAGGCTGCCAGCAGTCCGGCAAAAAAGGCTCCGATGGCATAGGGCAGTGCCAGCAGATAGGCCAGTGTCACGCCCGGCACAACGGCATGCGCCAGCGCATCGCCCATCAGCGACCAGCCTTTGAGCATCAGATAGGCCGATAAAAAAGCGCAGACTCCGCCAACCAGCGCGCAAATCCAGATCGCGCGGGACATATATTGATAGCTAAAGGGCTCGAGTAAATAGTCAAACATTGCTCTGAAAGATTTTTTCATCCGGTATTTCTGGAATCGTGCGGCGTAATCTTTTCCCCGCCACGCTCGCCATAAAGCACCAGCGGACGCTCGTCATCAGTCAAAACCGTGATCCCGCGCGTATCTTCATCCTCATGAAGCTCTTCGCCGATCAGCTGGTGATGGCGCAACATCCCGCCAAAAGCCCGCGCCAGATTGTTTTTTGTAAAGGTGGTCTCTACCGGACCATAGGCCAAAAGCTCTCTATTCATCAGCATCACATCATCGCAGAAACTGGGAACACTGCCAAGGTTATGCGTGGAAACCAGGATCAGCCGATCCTCCCGCACCAGCGCACGAAACAGCGCAATCAATGAATCTTCAGTCTTGATATCAACCCCGGTAAAAGGCTCATCAAGCAAAATGATCTTGCCGCTTTGTGCCAGCGCACGGGCAACAAAGACGCGCTTCTTCTGCCCGCCACTGAGTTCCCCGATCTGATGGCTTTTATAGTCCAACATGCCAACCCGCTCCAGCGCACTATCCACGGCCTGTCTATCCACTTGTGAAGGACGGCGCAAAAGCCCCATATGGCCATAACGCCCCATCATCACAACATCATCAACAAGCACCGGAAAATTCCAGTCCACATCATCAGTCTGCGGAACATAAGACACAAGATTCTGCTTCAAGGCCTTGCGTACATCCTGTCCCATAATCCGGACGGTGCCCGTGGTCGGAGTCACAAAACCCATGATCGCTTTAAACAGAGTCGATTTCCCCGCACCATTCGCCCCAACCAGCCCGCAAATCTTGCCGCCTTGCATGCTACCGCTGATATTTTGCAAAGCGACATGGCCGTTGGGATAAGTCACCCCGACATTCTGTAACGCGATCATCTCCATGGTTTATTTACATCTCCATGGTTTATTTATCAGGGGCCCTTTCAAACCCCTTAGCAATCGTGCGCGTGGTCACCCGTAAAAGATCAAGATAGGTCGGGACCTTGCCTTGCGGGGTGCTGAGTGAATCAACATATAAAACCCCGCCATAAATCGCCCCGGTTTCTGCGGCAACCCGCTTGACTGGTTTATCCGAAATCGTGCTTTCACTGAACACCACCGGAATATTATGGGCCCGCACCATATCAATGACTTTGCGCACTTGTTGCGGCGTGCCTTGCTGGTCAGCATTCATCGGCCATAAATAGACCTCTTGCAGGCCAAAGTCTCTGGCCAGATAGCTGAATGCGCCCTCGCTGGTGACCAGATAGCGTTGATCCGCCGGAATATCTTTCAAGGTTTCTATCAACTCGGAACGAATAGCTTGAATTTTTTTCCCATATTCTTTGGCATTTTTACTATAGATTGCCGCATTCTCCGGGTCCATATCAGCAAAGGTTTTGCGGATATTTTCAATATAGATCAAAGCATTATCAACCGACATCCAGGCATGTGGATTGGGCTTGCCAGTATAAGTTCCCTCATAGATTGAAAGCGGCTCAATGCCCTTGGAGACAACCGCACCCGGTACATGATCAACATCCTGCAAAAACCGCTCAAGCCAGCGTTCAAGGTTGAGCCCGTTCCATAAAATCACATCGGCATCTTGCGCCCGGATAATATCGCGCGGAGTCGGTTGATAATCATGCACTTCTGCCCCGGGTTTGGTGATGGATTCAACCACTGCCGCCTCCCCGGCCACATTGCGGGCTATATCGGCAATCACGGTGAAGGTCGTCACCGCCTTAAATCTCTCCGCTGCCGCCACAGACTCCAGCGTCGGCCCCACACAAAACACCGCCCCGAAAAGACCAACACTATAACAGATGGATTTCCACATCTTCACATCTTCACATTTTTTCCTGATATCGACCCTTATAAAATTACCCCCCCACAACAACATTTAGCCAGACAATATAAATTTAGCAAGTGCTAATTTTTAAAACACACAAAAGCCAAAGCACCTAAAACCGCCAACCGATATAATCGCTGAAATAGCTTGTGCGATAATAGGAGACTTTAATGATATACTTCACTTAAAGTGAATAAGGCCAATAAAGCTGGGCACTAGGAATTTTTTTTACAGTCTAATGGGGCCTTTAACACCTTGAAATGATTATGCACGATTTGCATTTTCGGGGTTGGCTTTGGCATACGAGAAAGATCACTCGGAAGAAATCCATAGTTAGTCACTACGCCTTTAAGGGCATATTTGCGTACTTCTGGTCTCATAGAGCAAAGGGTTTCTGTTAAAGTTTTGACCAACCGTTCGAGAGATACAGGCTCTACCTTTGGTATTTTCTGCCTACCCTTGACGATACGTGCCTCAGCTTCACCCAATCGCTTGAGATACTTTTGTTTTGCTTCCGTTTTATAGTCATGATTGATCCGGACTACGATAGAAACCCCTTGTGTTTTATTGGTAGGAGAAATTTGATTATTGCCAGAATCTATATTATCGGCAAATTGATTATCAGCAAGTTGACGAAGGGTATTCCAGTCAGGATTATGCCCCTCTTTCCACTGTAGATCCTTATCAGTAAAAACATCCTGAAGAATGGCATCTGTTAAATCGGTACCTCGCAATTTCGCCGCTCGTAAATCCGCACCCTGTAAGTGAGCCTTCTTCAAATCTGCGCCCTGTAATTCAGCCCATCTTAAATCCGCGCCCTGTAAATGAGCCTGCTTGAAATCCGCACCCTGTAAGTGAGCCTTCTTCAAATCGACACTCTGCAAGTATGCCCCAACCAAATACGCACCCTGTAATTCAGAATCACTTAAACTTGCACCCTGTAATTTAGCACCCCTTAAATCCGCGCCCTGCAATTCAGCATCCCTTAAATTTGCACCCTGTAATTTAGCACTTGATAAGTCCGCAAAGTGTAATTCAGCATTATATAAATTCGCGCCCTGCAATTCAGCAACTGATAATTTTGCAAAATGTAATTTAGCGTTGCTTAATATAGCATCTTTTGATTGAGTTGCTGTTAAATTTGCGCCCTGCAATTTTGCCTGCCTTAAATTCGCGTCCTGCAATTCAGCCCAGTTTAAATATGTACGCTGTAATTTTGCATGTGTTAAATCTGCGCCCTGTAATTTCGCACGGCTTAAGTCTGCATAAAATAAATCTGCTTTCATTAACTGTGCTTTTCGCAAATCAGCACTTGGCAACTGGGCATAGCGTAAATTCCGCTTACGTAAATCTACCCCCACGCCATGATCCATAAACCACATACCAAATTTTTCATCTGGATCAGATGAGAGCTCATGTTGTAGGCGTAACAGTGATTCATTAAAAGCAAGTAAATTTTCTTGTTGATCGATAATAAGTATCGGCAACAAAAAGGAAAAATCCTTAACGGTGGGGGGCTCAGATAACAAGAAACGTTTATATGCTAAAGTATTGCCAGCTAAATTAATCCACTTCTCGAAATCAAGTGATGAAAAGGTGAATGCAATAAATAAGATCCCTTGTACGTAAGAGACAAGCACTATTGTAAAGCCAACGATTTGACTAAGCTTTTCCGCTTTGCCCCTTCTTGCACATGCCCAGCCACCTGAAATTAAAAAAAGATGCCATTTCCAAGTTTGCCGAGCGGGTAAAATTGCACTTTTATTAGCATTCTGTGATTCATTATTGGATAATATATCCAGAATTCTCTCACGCATGATACGCAAGACAATAAGGTCGATGAATAAAAAAACAGCATGAAGAACAGTGATCCAGGAATTTTGGTAATCGGTAAAACGCCAGAATATCAAAAGCAATGTTAAAGCCCCTAGCCAATAGATCACCAACTGGCTAAACCAGCGGGTTAGTCCAGCCAGCGAGCTTTCACGATCAATAGCAGCGAAATCGAAGATAAAGTGGAATAAATCAGCCGCTTTAAGCGTTTTGTCTATATCCTGCCAAGCCTGTAATTTGACGGCATGTGCTTCAATGTTACGCAGCAGATTCAAGTGAACAAGAAATGCCAATGGTGAGGACAAAAGGCAAAAGGCAAATAAAGGAATATCGACATTCTCGAAAGGCAATTTTATGGTTGCCCCCACTAACAAATCGACGTCGGTGGTCTGCAACACGACAAAGATTAAAAAAATAAAAATTAACAGGGAACCAAAAAGCAGGTTCCGGTTTTTCTCCGCTGACTCCCGCGCCTGCGCTTTGGCAGCCTCCAATTCCTTGATTTCGTCTTCAGTTTTTTGCTTGGGCGGTTTCATATAATTTACCCTACATTTGAATATATTATTAAATTAATACTCTAATAAATTGTTAATTACAATATACTTCACACAGAGGTATATATAAACGCTACCAGTGATCCTTGAGCTTGATGTATCAAAGGTTGAGGGCTATGGAGCATGTATGATCAGAGTGATCATGCCGAACCATCTCATCTTCTGTTGATATGCCGTCCAATTCCCACAATGCTCATTCACCTGATTTAAAGAAAATCAATACTGCCAGTGATTACTTCGCGCGTGGGCAGTATCACAAGGCTCTTGAGTATGCCCGCGAAATTGCCAATGCTGCTGGACCCTATCAGTTTGACGGGCTGGTCTTCTGGGCAAGCGCACTGGTCAACCTGTCACAGGATAAAGCGGCAGCACCCATCGTGCGCGATCTGGTTACGCATTATCCAACGGCTCTGAATGCCTTGCGGGTTTATGGGGAATGGGGCCTGATGTTTCTGGATCAAGCCCTTGATGACAATACCCGAAAAGCCCTTTATCAACGGGCTCTTGCCCCGCTTGAGCAAGCCATTTCAACGCTCAAGGACCCTGCGTCTTTATCCGATCTTTGGTATTTAAAAGCCAGACTGCTTTGGGATCACCCTGATCGATATAAAGCCGAGGAAGCCTACCGGAAAGCCATACAGCTAAACCCGGCCAACAGCCGCGCATATGAAGGGCTGGCTCTTTTCCTTTTGCACTGCGGTGACTTTGATAAAGACTGGTTTGCCGGGCTGGCGGCTTTTGAAGCGCGCAATCCACAGGTCTCGGGCTGGAGTCAATTAAAAGCCCTGCATCCTGACCTGCCACCGGTGACAGCAAATTCTCTGGAGCAATTTAAGGGCGCAAACTGCCTGATATTGGCGGAGCAAGGGCTTGGCGATAATTTACTCTGCCTGCGTTATCTGCCTCCATTGCAAGCACAGACAAAGCGGCTTTCTTTTTACCTCCGAAAATCTCAGAAAGCATTGAAGCCTTTATTTGAACAAGTGCTTGGCAAGAAGAATGTTTTTCTTGGCGATGCAGCCATGCCCGCGATTGATCGGGCCTTATGCAGTATGAGTCTGCCGTATATTTTTGGTCATGCACGAAAAAACCCACCCCCTTCCCCTCGAATTACCGCCACAGCTGCTTCCATTGAAAAGGCAAAGAGGTTGCTTGGCCCGATTGATGGTCAAGCAATGATTGGTTTATGTATTTCGGGAAACAGGGACAATTTGAAAGAGAGAGATCGCCATATCACATTGGAGACCCTGATCCCTGCGCTGCCATCGGATGAGAGATATATTCTGATTCAAAAGGATTTACATGAAGGAGACCGGGCCTGGCTTGAAGAAAACTCGGAGCGCGTGCTGTTTGTAGGAGACCATTTGCAGGATTTCATGGATACCGCAGGAATCCTGACGCATATGGCGTATATTGTGACGATTGATAGTGCCCTTGGTCATCTTGCCGGGACAATGAATATTCCAACAGGCCTGTTGCTGCCCTATAATGCTGCCTGGCTTTGGCGAAGTCCAAATGACGCGCCGGGCGAAAAAACGCCTTTATACAAGACTCATCGTCTATTGCGTCAGACCCGAAAAGGTGACTGGTCTTCGCCGCTTCAAAAACTGCAGGGTTTATTGACGAGCCCTTATTGACGAGATTTTGATAATATCTGATCAAATGCGGGTTGAAAATTCGCCTGCAAAGCCTGATCCAGGTCAGCCAGACTGGCGGGGCAGCCAAGAGCATGCAGGGATGTCACCCCCAGTCCATCTTCGTCAATTCCGCAAGGCACAATGCCCTGATAGGCCGAAAGGTCGGGCGCGTGGTTGATTGAAATCCCGTGCAGGGAGACCCAATGCTTCAAGCGCACGCCTATCGCGGCAATTTTATCGGCCCGGCGGTTGGGGACTGGGTCAGGTGTAACCCAGATTCCTGTCTGGCCTGGACGTCGATGCCCTTCAACCCCAAGTGCGGCGAGGCTCAGGATAATCCATTCTTCCAGAGCTTTTACAAAAAGCCGGACATCGGCGCGCCATTTCTTGACATCCATCATGACATAGACGATGCGCTGGCCCGGCCCATGATAGGTGAATTGCCCGCCGCGTCCGGTTTTATAGACAGGATAGCGCGGATCAAGCAGATCAGCGGTTTTTGCACTTGTTCCGGCCGTATAGATGGCGTCATGTTCAAGAAACCACAATAGGCCAGCTTTCTGGTGGTCATGGATGGCCTGCACCCGTTCTTCCATGACTTCCAGCGCATGCGGATAGGCAACAGGCTGAGGGCTGGACCAGCATTCCATCTCCCCCCAAGTGCAAGGGATAAGGCCAACCTGCAAGGGGTCAGATATCGAAGTGAACACCGGTTCCGTGCAGCGCGCAATAGCCCAGAGGATTTTTCGCCAGATATTGCTGGTGATAATCTTCTGCAAGATAAAAGTTTTTATGCAGCGCGATTTCGGTTGTGATCGGTCCGTATCCGGCAGTTGACAGGCGTTTTTGATAGGCTTCCCGGCTGGCAAGTGCCTGATCCATCTCGTCCTTGTTTTCAACAAAAATAGCCGAGCGATATTGCGGACCGCGATCATTGCCCTGCCGGTCCCCCTGGGTTGGATCATGGTTGGTCCAGAACAGGGAAATCAGCTGATCAAAGGATATTATGTTCGGATCATAGGCAAGCTGAACAAGCTCAACATGCCCGGTTTCTTTGCCGCACACCTGTTCATAGGTGGGATTGGCACTATGCCCGCCGCCATAGCCGACCATGGTGACCAGAACGCCGTTCTGCTGCCAGAAAAGCCGTTCAACGCCCCAAAAGCAGCCCATACCAAAGCGGGCAATGCACGCCCCCGGCGGCCAGGGTTCAGCCAGTCTTTCTCCCGTTACAAAATGTGTAAGATGCCCCATCAGCTTCCGTTAGCCTTCAGCGTAAACGACCCAGCTGCCAACACTGGTCAAACAGGCGGTTTCAACCGCGCTATGATCAACGCCTTCAATCACCAGATGGGCCCGGTAATCGCGGCAGACCCGCCCTGATTCATCCAGAAAGCTGCGCAGGGGCGTGATTGATCCCCGACTGGCGGTGCGCTTGCTTTGCCAGGCAATAGGCTCCCCGGTATTGGCGGTTGCCAAGCCATCAAGGGTTGTCCGGAAACTTGCCCGGTCTTCGTCAATCAGCATGTCAGCCAGCATGATCCCGGCTGAGGCCCCGAATCCGCCAAGAGCCGCCCCGGCTACCATGCCCCCGGCCCCGGAGCCAGCCAGCGCATAGCCTGCCATCGCGCCGACTGCCAGGCCGCCAATCGCGCCGCTGGCGCGGCTTGCCGCTTCGGGTTCGCTCAATGAATCCAGACGGGCTTCGCGCTGTTCGCCAGTATAGCCCGAACAGGCCACAAGCAGCGGCACGCAGACGAAAAGCAATGTGATGACACGGCCAAAAGACCAAGAATATTTTCTTTGTTCCATACTCACAGATTACACCAAAATTCGGTTTATGTGAAGTC
This sequence comes from Alphaproteobacteria bacterium, assembly GCA_965229605.1. Classification (GTDB taxonomy): domain Bacteria; phylum Pseudomonadota; class Alphaproteobacteria; order CBDDJK01; family CBDDJK01. The sequence continues at coordinate 1,373,038 of OZ245892.1, forward strand.
TGTCGTTTTATCTTATCTTTCGAGGCGACGATACTTAATCCGGTGCGGCTGATCAGCTGCTGTGCCCAGCCGCCGCTTGCGGTCTGCTTCATAATCTTCATAATTACCTTCAAACCAGACCGTCTCGCTGTCGCCCTCAAAGGCCAGAATATGGGTGGCAATCCGGTTTAAAAACCAGCGGTCGTGGCTGATCACCACCGCCGAGCCCGGAAAACCGGCCAGCGCATCTTCAAGGGCGCGCAAGGTATCAACATCCAGATCATTGGTCGGTTCGTCAAATAAAAGCACATTGGCCCCGCTTTTCAACATTTTGGAAAGATGGACCCGATTGCGTTCCCCGCCGGAAAGCTGGCCAACCTTCTTTTGCTGATCGGTCCCCTTGAAATTGAAACTGCCGACATAGGCCCGGCTTTGCACCTGGCGATTGCCAAGCGTTAAAATATCAAGCCCGTCCGAGATTTCCTCAAAGACCGTTTTATTGGCATCAAGTGAATCACGGGACTGGTCAACATAGCCAAGTTTGATTGAATCTCCAAGGGTGAGGGAGCCGTTATCAGGTTTTTCTGCCCCGACAATCATCCGGAAAAGTGTTGTTTTGCCAGCCCCGTTGGGTCCGATAACCCCGATAATCCCGCCTGCTGGCAGACGGAAGGATAAATTGTCAATCAGCAACCGTTCCCCATAGGCTTTGGTGAGTCCATCAGCTTCAATCACCTTGTCCCCCAGACGCGGGCCGGGAGGAATGATAATCTGTGCGCTATCAAGGGCTTTGTCTCTGGCCTCGGCATCCGCAACAAGATTTTGATAGGCCTGAACCCGCGCTTTTGACTTGGCCTGCCGTGCCCGCGGAGAGGCATTGATCCATTCCTGTTCCGCAGAAATTGTCCGCAAGCGGGCGGCTTGTTCACGCCCTTCCTGTTCCAGACGTTTTTGCTTTTGTGAAAGCCAGCTGCTGTAATTGCCCTGATAGGGAATGCCATGCCCGCGATCCAGTTCAAGAATCCAGCCTGTCACATTATCAAGGAAATAGCGATCATGGGTAATCATCACAACCGTGCCAGCATAATCGCCAAGAAACCTTTGCAGCCAGGCAATTGATTCTGCATCAAGATGGTTGGTCGGTTCATCAAGCAGCAACATATCCGGGCGCGACAAAAGCAATCTTGCCAGAGCAACCCGCCGCTTTTCCCCGCCAGACAATTTTGTGACATCGGCCTCAAAAGGCGGGCAGCGCAAGGCATCCATCGCCACCTCGGCCCGCGATTCCAGATCCCAGGCATCAGCCGCGTCTATTTTCTCCTGCAAAGCCGCTTGCTGGTCAATCAGCTGATTCATCTCCTCGTCATCCGTGACCTCGCCCAGCTTCATCGACACCGCTTCAAACTGCTGCACCAGATCCAGACTTTCGCGCAACCCCTCCATCACATTTTCACCCGCCGTCTTGTTGGCATCAAGCTCGGGCTCCTGCGGTAAATAGCCAATCTTCACGCCAGCAGCCGCCCAGGCTTCTCCATTAAACTCGGTGAGTTCGCCCGCCATAATCTTCAAGAGCGTCGATTTCCCGGCCCCGTTATAGCCCAAAACCCCGATTTTTGCGCCTGGTAAAAACTGCAGGTTGATATTACGCAGGACTTCTTTCCCTCCCGGCCAAGTCTTGGAGAGGTTGCTCATCCCGAATACATATTGATAGCTTGCCATAAAAATTCCTTATATTATCGTTTATATGTCATATGGTGGAAGGTTATAGCCAAACCCCCACCCAGATTCAAATATGTTTCAAATCTTGTTATGATGGACTCGGTGATTGAAGATAAGCCTGCAGCGTATTTTCAACGCTATGTTCCACAATATGCGACAACCAGCGGGAGAACTCGTGCGAAAATTCAGGCACAGTCGCCAGTTCCCCGTAAATAGGCTGCTGCGAGAGCCAGAGGGACGAATTGGCCCGGGCCTTGGTCGCACAGGCCGTAAGATCATCCCATAAAGGATCATTGGGGGCAATCAGGCTTCCGTCTTCGCGCACACCTGCGCAATAATGCGCCCAGAGGGCTTGCACCAGAGCCAGACCCGATATCGGTGTTCCTTTTGCCAACCCATCGTGGACAGAAGGCAGAATAAAGCCAGGCTGGCGGCTTGATCCATCAAAGGCAACCCGGCGGGTTGTGTCAAAAATTTCAGGATTATCAAAGCGTTTCATAATCACACGCAAATAGGACTGCGGCGTATGACCGGGAACCGGCTGAATATGGGGGGCAATTTCCTCTTGCAAGATTTTTTCCAGACTGGCCCGAATCAATGGATGCGCCATGGTGTCAGCAATGGTTTCGATGTTCAGTAAATCGCCCGCACTGGCAATGATTTGATGCCCGCCATTGAGAATCCGCAGTTTCATGGTTTCAAAATCATGAACCCGGTCGGAAAAGACGGCCCCGACTTCATCCCAGTCCGGGCGGCCCATTGAAAATTGATCCTCGATCACCCATTGGCGAAAATTTTCATGGGTCACCGGGGCCTGATCATCAATGCCCATCTGCTGAACCAGGGACTGCTCGCGCGGACCGGTTGCAGGCGCAATGCAATCAACCATGGAATTGGGGAAACAGCCACAGGATTCAAGCCAGTCGGCAAAATCCGGGTCCGACAAGCGCGCCAGTTCAACCAGCGTCTGGCGCAAAATCGTGCCGTTGCCCTGCAAATTGTCACAGCTTAATCCGGTGAAAGGCGGAATATTATGGGCTCGCCGCTGCCTGAGGGCAGCAAGCATGGCCCCAAAAACAGTGCGCGGGTGATCAGGGTGACAAGCATCATGCTGGATATCCGGGTGATCGCCCTGCAAGGACCGCGAAAGCGGGTCAATAAAATAGCCCCCTTCGGTCACGGTCAAGGAAACAATCCGAATGGCAGGATCGCTCATCTGTGCAATCAAGGGACCATTTCCGTCTTCGACCGGCAGATAGTCAATCATGGAACCGATCACTTCAGCCGATTTTCCTGCCGGATCAAGTTCAACCAGCGTGGTCAGATAATCCTGCGCCTGCAATTTTTCGCGCATTCTGGCATCATAAGGGCGAATACCGGCACCGATCAAGGCCCAGTCCATGGCTTTTCCCATTTGCATCAGCCGATGGAGATACCAGGCTTGATGCGCACGATGAAAATTGCCAACCCCGATATGGACAATAGCCGGGCGCAGGGCTGCCCGGTCATAGTGCGGTTTTTTGATATCCCCGGGAAGAGTAGAAAGTGTCGCGTTTGCCAGTCGCATGATATTTAAATCAATTGGTTTCAGGGGGCTTTTCGCGCAGGCGGAACCCATCTTGCAAGGCGTCTGCCATCGGCGGTCACCACATGACCGGCATCAGAGGTGCGCGGCGCGGTTGCATGTTGCAGGATGGCTTCAAGCGGGATCAGGCTGCCCTCCCCTTTTGCCAGAGCCTCGGCATAGGGGGGCTGGTTTTCAATGAGACCAATGAGATGTTTAAAACCATGATGCGCTGTCTTGCGCCAGAACCAGTCCAGAAACCCGTTCAGTGGAAGCAGTGGCGGCAAGCTGCTGAGCATAAAACCTGTATCACTTTGTAGCTGTAAAATTTCATAAAGATTAGCCTCACGCGGGCCCTGGCGAAAAGCCACAAAGGCGGCTGGCATCAAAACCCGGCCCTTGTTTTCATGGGCATAGGCATATTGCGCAAGATATAAAAGCGCATGGATTTTTCCAGGCTGCAAGCGTCGGCCTTGCTGCTCGGCCTGCGTGAAGAACCATTGTGCGATAACCAGGGCATTATCGGCGGCTGGGCGCATGTTTAAGGGGCGCATGTTCAGGCTGCTTTCGACTTGCCCTGCTCCTTGTCCTGCTTTTTGGCAACCTGTTCTTTAATGGAAGCTTGCGCGGCGGCCAAGCGGGCAACCGGCACCCGGAACGGAGAGCAAGAAACATAATCAAGCCCGGCCTGATCAAAAAAGGTCACAGACGCCGGATCGCCGCCATGTTCGCCGCAAATGCCGAGTTTTATGTCAGGACGGGTTATCCGCCCGCGCTCAACCGCCATTTTGACCAACTCGCCAACCCCTGCCTGATCAAGGGTCTGGAAGGGATCATGCTCCAGCAATCCTGCCCGCTGATAATCGCCCAGAAATGCGCCTGAATCATCCCGGCTGAGGCCAAAAACAGTCTGGGTCAGATCATTGGTGCCAAAGCTGAAAAATTCAGCTTCTTCTGCAATCTCGCTGGCCTGCAAAGCCGCACGGGGCAGTTCAATCATGGTCCCGATCAAATAGGAAATATCCCTTTTCTGTTCTGCCATAACCTGTTTGGCGACTCCCTTGACCACGCCGGATAGCTGGCGCAATTCCCCGGCCATCCCGACCAGCGGAATCATGATTTCAATCAAAGGCTGCTGGTCTTTTCCCGCCGTTTTTGCAACCTCAAGCGCCGCTTCTATAATTGCCCGGGCCTGCATTTCGCAAATTTCAGGATAGGAGATCATCAAACGGCACCCGCGATGGCCGAGCATCGGATTGGCTTCATGCAGGGCATGGGCGCGTTGACGGACTTCCTCCACCGATTTTCCACTTGATCGGGCCAGATCCAGAAACTCCGATTCCTCGCGTGGTAAAAACTCGTGCAAGGGCGGGTCAAGCAAACGGACCGTCACCGGCAGTCCTTCCATCGCCTTAAAAATTTCAATAAAATCATTGCGTTGCATCGGCAATAATCGATCAAGGGCCTGACGGCGGCCTTCGGTATCATCAGCCAGAATCATCTCCCGCACCGCCAGAATACGCTCGGCATCAAAAAACATATGTTCTGTCCGACACAGGCCAATCCCCTCCGCCCCAAAAGAACGCGCCGTGCGGCAGTCATCCGGCGTATCGGCATTGACCCTGATTTTTAAACGGCGACGCTGGTCAGCCCATCCCATCAACCTTGAAAAATTGCCTGAAAGCTCAGGCTTGACGGTGGCAATGCGGCCCGCAAAGATGTCGCCGCTGCTGCCATCAATGGTGATCCAGTCACCTGCCGCAAGCACCGTAGACCCAATCTGAACAGAATTATTTTTCGGGTCAATACGCAGCGCACCAACCCCGACAACACAGGGCCGCCCCATCCCGCGTGCCACCACCGCTGCATGGCTGGTCATGCCGCCGCGTGCGGTCAAAATCCCTTCTGCTGCATGCATGCCGTGAATATCCTCCGGCGAGGTTTCAGCGCGAACCAGCAAGACTTTCGACCCGGCTGCTGCCAGCCGTTCGGCCTCGTCCGCATTCAGGACAATAATCCCGGCTGCCGCCCCCGGAGAGGCTGGCAAGCCTTTCGCCAAAGCCTCTTGTTTAATGGACGGATCAAGCCGGGGATGCAAAAGCTGGTCAAGCGAACGCGGGGCAATCCGCAGCACCGCTTCATCCTTGTCAATCATGCCTTCATCAACCAGATCGCAGGCAATCTGGATAGCGGCCTGGCTGCTACGCTTGCCATTGCGGGTTTGCAGCATATAGAGCTTGCCGCCCTGGACTGTAAATTCAATATCCTGCATGTCCTTGTAATGGGCCTCCAGGATCGAGCGCACCCGCAAAAGCTCTTCAAAAACCGAAGGCATTGATTCTTCCATTGCGGGCAGGTCAGAGCCATGGGCTTCTTTCCCGGCAATCGTCAGTTGCTGCGGGGTGCGAATACCGGCAACCACATCCTCCCCCTGCGCATTGATCAGATATTCGCCATAAAATACATTTTCCCCGGTCGCAGGATCACGCGTGAAAGCAACACCTGTTGCACAATCAGAGCCCCGGTTGCCGAATACCATCGCCTGGATATTGACGGCTGTTCCCCATTCTTCGGGGATATCATGCAAGCGGCGATAGACCTGCGCGCGCGGAGTCATCCAGCTTTTAAAAACAGCCCCGATGGCCCCCCAGAGTTGTTCTTGCGGGTCTTCCGGGAAAGGCTGGCCGGTTTCCTGTTCGACCAGTTCCAGATAGCTTGCGATCAGCCCTTCAAGCTGTGCACTGTCCAGTTCGGTATCCAGCACCGCCCCAACCTGGAGCTTCAAGTCCGCCAGCGTATCTTCAAAAGCATGGTGGGAAACCCCCAGCACAACATTTCCATACATATGAATGAAGCGTCTGAAACTGTCATAGGCAAAGCGGCCCGGATCAAGCAAATGACTATCTGATAAAGGAGGATCATTTCCCTGCGGTGCGGATTCAGACATGATTTCGCGCGCACGGCGGGCCAGCCCGGCGACTGTGGCTTTATTGAGCCCGAGATTGAGGACCGTATCCATCATGCCTGGCATTGAATCGCGTGCCCCCGAACGCACCGAGACCAGGAGCGGATTTTCAGGATCACCAAAGCCAGCCCCGACCAGCGATTCAACAAAGGCAAGAGAATCGCTGACATCGCCTTTCAAGCTTGCCGGGTAAGACTGGTTTGCCTGATAAAAATAGGTGCATGCTTCTGTGCTGATGGTGAAGCCCGGGGGGACTGGCAGGCCAATTCTGGACATTTCGGCCAGATTGGCGCCTTTCCCGCCAAGGAGTGCGCGCATGTCGGCCCGGCCTTCTGCTTTGCCCTCCCCAAAGCGATACACATATTTGGTCATTCTGATCCTCTCTTTAAAGCGGTTAACCTTTTAACGCGTTAATTTTTTAACAAATTAATTTTAGGGAGTCTGCAATTCTGGCAAATCCCGATAAAGGTCGAGCGCTTCGGGATTGGCAAGCGCAGCGACATTTTTAACTGGCAAATTATGCACAACATCACGCACGGCAATTTCTGTGATTTTCCCGGAGCGTGTCCGTGGAATATCGGCGACTGCCAGCACTTTTGCCGGCACATGACGCGGGGTACAATTTTGCCGGATTTGCGTTTTTATCGTCTGAACCCGGGAGGGGTCAAGCGCAAAGCCTTCTTTCAGGACGACAAAAAGGACGACCCGGACATCATGGTCCCATTTTTGGCCGATAACGATTGATTCTTGAATGAAATCAAGGGATTCGACCTGTCGATAGATTTCGGCAGTTCCGATGCGCACCCCGCCTGGATTGAGTGTCGCGTCGGAGCGTCCAGAGACAATAAACCCTTTATGCACCGTGCCAGAGATATAGTCGCCGTGGGTCCAGATACCGGGAAAAAAGTCGAAATAGGCGGCCTGGTAGCGTTTATTGTCGGGGTCGTTATGGAAGGCGATTGGCATGGTTGGAAAAGGCCGGGTGCAGACCAGTTCGCCCTGTATAGTTTGATCACCTTGCGGGTTTGCATAGAGTGATTTTGCATTTTCATCAAAGATATCGACGGCCATGGCGAGCATGGGGGCCTGGATTTCGCCGCGCCAGACGGGCAGGGTCGGGGCCCCGCCGATAAAGCAGGCCATAAGGTCTGTCCCGCCGGACATGGAGGCGAGTTGCACATCGGCTTTGATTTTTTGATAGATATAGTCAAAACTTTCCGGGGAGAGTGGGGAGCCGGTTGAACAGATTGTGCGCAGGTTGGGGAGCCGGTGGGTTTTGACCGGGGAGAGTCCGGCCTTGGCGCAGGCATCGATATATTTGGCGGAGATTCCAAAGAGGCTGCAGTTTTCTTCTTGTGCATAGTCGAACAGCACGTTTCCATCGGGATAGAAGGGGGAGCCGTCATACAGCATCAAGGTTGCGCCGGATGCGAGGCTGGTCATGAGCCAGTTCCACATCATCCAGCCGCAGGTTGTGAAGAAGAAGACGCGGTCTCGGGGTTTTATATCGCAATGCAGGGCATGTTCTTTGAGATGCATGAGCAGGGTTCCGCCTGCGCGATGGATGATGCATTTAGGCTTGCCGGTTGTGCCGGAGGAATAGAGGATATAGAGCGGATCATTGAAATTGATTCGTTCGAAGGGGATGGGGTCGGGCGTGAAGGGGGCGATGAAGTCTGAAAGGCGTTTGGCATGTTTGGGCCAGTTAGCAGAAGTCCCCTGCCCTTCCCCGTCTTTCAGATCGCTCAGCAGTGGCAGGACGATCACTTTTTCGACTGATGGCAGGTCGGAGATAAAGCCGGACAGTTTTGCCATCGCATCATGGCGTTTTCCGTTATAAATATAGCCATCAACCGCAAAGAGGAATCGCGGGCAGGTCTGGCCGAAGCGATCAATCACGCCAGCCGCCCCGAAATCTGGAGAGCAAGAGGTCCAGACCCCGCCAAGCGCGGTCACGGCCAGCATGGCTGCGAGCGTTTCCGGGGTATTTGCCACATAGCCGCCGACGACGTCGCCTTTTTTAAGCCCGGCTTTGATCAAGGCCTGGCACAGGCGGGCGGTCAAATCATAGAGTTCCTGGCGGGTCATTTTGCGGCGGATTTTATCCTCGACCCAAAAGACCAGTGCCTCGTCATCGGGGTTAAGGCTTGTTGGCAGATGAAGGATATTTTCAGCAAAATTTAGCTGTGCTTCCGGGAAAAACTGTGCACCCGGCATTTTATCCGCATCGACAAGGACTTGCCCCCCCTTGCCATCAGAAATGATTCCTGAAAAATCCCAAAAATCAGACCAGAAATCCGTCAGCGACTCGGTAGACCATCGCCAGAATGAAAAATAATCGGTAAATGCTGTCCCCCGGCGCGCATTCACAAATTCCATGAAACGCACCATATTGCTTTGCGCCGTGCGTGCGCTTGAGGGGGACCATAAAGGGGCATCCGTCATCGCAAAACAACCTTGTTCAGAAAGGATTGAGAAAAAGGATCAGCAAAATATAAAAGGCATTTATATACATCTTTAGCTATATTCAAATCATTCACACTTAACTTTAGCAACCTCAAAAATCTTTTTAGCAATTTCTTCTGTTGATAACTCAAAGGGTTCAGCATAATCTTTTTGGGTTGCCCTGTAGTTTTTTCACCTCTTCTTGCTCCATTTTTTTAAATCCTTTCTAAAAATTTGCTGAATACGGCAATGATTTGATATAATCTCCCATGAATTGCCAATCTGGATGGCCTTGCGAATCTACAGGAAGTTTGATTTTTGAAGACATTATTCTGGCTTTTCCGTATTTTCTGCCAAATGAATAACGATAACGTTCTAAGTCCAGAACAGTAACCAGAAATAAGCCAATAAAAGGATTAAGGCGCGGACTATATGCTACGATAACGTCAGAAGAAGCTATAAAGTCGTGTGGTTGATATAAGGCAAAACCTACAGAACCTTGCCCATTGGTAATAAACACTAATGAATTACCTGAGAAAGTGATTTTTGGATTGTGTTTTGCTTTTCTCATAACACCATTCTCAGATTTTTTCGCGCCTATGTATGAAATGTCATTTCCTTCTTCTAGCAATGCTGGTGCATTTTCGCATTTTCCCCGCAAGAAACTATCAAACAATTGAGATATCTGAAATGGCTTCCAATTTTTTGTATTCAGTGCAGGTGTTGGGGCAGGTGATGCCACCTGCTTCGCATCATCATATTTGTGAATATCAGTCTGCTTTACCCATGCAGGGATTTCATCGAATGAGGGCAATAATAAAGCACGCAAAAAACGGTTTGCTTCCCTCCCGCAAGTAGAAAAGCGATATGCGTTACTCTGTATAGAATGGCAGTAAAATAGTTTCTCTGCATCCGTCATATCGCTTTTTGCTTCTAATACGGCAACATTCTGTCCTGTATAGAAAGCCTTTGGCTGGAGAAAACTGGACAGCACAGAACCACCAAGCGCGACAGTTATGCAACCAGAGGAATATGGTGTAACATTGGCTATCTCTTCTACAACCGCAGTAGTGCCATTATTCTTAGCAGTTCTGCCAATAAAGTTTATGCCAAATTCACTTTTGACCATTTTGTTTAGGTCAAATTTATTGCCATAGCTGACATCAAAAATCTCTTGCAGTTCAATCATTCTTTCTATCCACCAATTAGCTGGAACAAGGCAAATTTTCTGACTGTTTCTTCAAAATCTGCTTGAGTGATTTGAGAATAATCCGTTTCCATATAGGCTTCGGCACACCATTCATCTTCTGCACGCACGGACTTACATACACTCAATCCGGCAATTTTTTTATTATTCACATAAGCACTCAGCCATTCTTCTTTGGTTCTTTGCCATTGATTTTTTATATCAATGCGCCCCTTGTTCTTTACTTTGATATAGCCGTCATCTTTGAAATAGCCAAAAAAGGTTTCTTTATTCACAGGATGAGGCGTATGCGCGGTGAACACCATGATACAAGTAATCACACCAACTGGATAGAATAAATCATCCGGCATACTCAATACGGCATTAAGCGTGTGATATTGCATCAATCGCCTTTTGACTTCAAGGGCTGAGGATTTTCCCGAAATGGCAGCCGACATTTGACAAATTGCAATGCACAGACCGCCCTTTTCCAAGCATTCCAGGGCATTTTCTATAAATTCAAGCTGACCATCTTCCCCGACATCATAAGGAGGGTTCAAAAATGCTTTAGTAGGTTTTGCCATTTTGACAATTTCAACATTCTCTTTGCTGAAACAATCACCAAAATAGACATTGCTCTTGCCATCGCCGCGCATCATCATGTTAGAACAGGCATGAGAAAACATATCAGCACGCTTTTCCACACCGATAAGCTGTTTAGATTTGATATGTTTGTGCGTTGCTTGATGATTCCCTGATTTATCAAGCATATATTTCATAGCAGAAACCAAAAATCCACCCGTTCCACAGCATGGGTCAAATACGACATCGTTGCTATTTATTCCGGCAAGGTCGCAGAATAGATTAGTAATATGCGGGGGAGTTAGAACCAATCCTGTTTTGCTGTCACTGCCTGCATAACGGATAAATTGCGTATAAAACTGTCCTAATACATCATACACATTCTCATTGATATATGGCATGATATTTTCGTTAATGTCATTTATCAAATCACGCAGAATAGTATTTTGTTTTTCTAAACGCTTAATTGTCACAGTTTTGCTATGAAGAGTGTTATTAGATCGAACTTTGCCATATTCACGTAAAATGACTTCACTTTTATAGCCATCAATATGATTACGCTTTAGAACATTCTGACAAGCCGCCAGCAGTGCTTCTATGAGTGCATCATTAGGGTTTGTGTCATCTATTTCTTCATAATCATGGTAGGAAGTATAGGAAGAAGCAAAAGCTTTATCCTGTAATGCCACAAGAATAGAGCTAATCAGTGTGCAGCGTTCTACTTCCGGTATAGAGTAAGAATGCAAGTCATTATTATATTCAATAGCCTTTTTAATCAGCTCTTCTTCTTTAAGTGGCGCAGATTGTTTTTCAATCACACTAAATAGTGATTTTGGGTCTAACAGGCTTTTATCGCTAACATCTTTGTAAGTCTGCTTGCCCCTCAACCATGAAAAATGCGAAATACACATCTCTTTGTCTGTTTCACCACTAACCGCAACTGCCATTACATTGAAGTCATCTTTCAGATACGAAGCATATAGTAGCGCACCATCTACAGCATAATCTGCATATTGTTTTTTTGTTTTGCTTTGATGCTTTGACGTGGAAGCCTTACACTCAATGACCACTATATTTTCAGGCTTATTGGTAAAGGTAACGATGAACTCAGGAAACCCTCTGCCCCTTCCTTTTTTTGAAGCATTTCTGAGCAATTTATCAATTTTAGGATTTACGGATTTTTGTTCCTCAACCGTGATGTTTGGATTGTCTGTATAACCCTGCTCTATGAGCAGTTTTCTCACAAGATTTTCCGTATTTCGTTCATTACCCATTCACTATATTCCTATAAACATAATTCAAAAATTATTTGATAACACTTAAAGCAGTTGAGATAGTTTGGGTAAGCATGTGTATGAACTCCATAGAAAAACTAGCCACCAGCTTTTTTCTCTTCAGACTTTCGGGCCTTGAGCCTGTCCAAAAGAGCCTGCCGGTCCGCGCTGTCCTTCGCCAGAATATGCGGCAAAAAGGCCTCAACGCCCGGAATATTGCTAGCATGATTGGTCAAACGCCGCACCTCCATCTGATTTTGCGCAATCCCGATCACAGAAATACGCCCGCTCTTGACCTCAAAGCCATAATTCACCGACAGAATATCCGGGTCCGCCAGTAACCGCGCCTGCAAAGTCGTCAAAATACGCAGATCATTCGCGGCCTGCGTAACCGACACATGCGGGCCAATAAAAATATCATTGATAACTTCAAGCGTGTTCGGATCGCTAAAAGCAATCTGCACCACCCGGCTTCGATGATCCTCGCGCGGGATCTGGCCCGTAAGCAGAACCCGACCTTCCATGACCTCGGCACTCACGGCATTGAAAAGCTTGATATCAATCGCCGATATCGCTTGCGCAATCCTTGCTTCACTTAACTTGTCCAGACCGGCTTGCTGCAAACCGCGCTCTTCAAGGGCCATCGAGCCAACAGCTGCTCCGGCACCCACAACCAGACCTGCCCCCGCACAGCCGCTGAGTGCACCCGAAAACAGCACAAAAGAACAAAGCATCGCAACCGAAAAAAAGCCACGCAATTTTTTCGCGCTTTTTCCTTTATAAAACAATAAAGTAAAATTATGTAAAACCGTCATATTATTTTTTCCATTTTTTCCATAATATTATTTTTTCCATATTTTCAGGTTTGGAAGCATACTCACGCCACTATTAAAACATGCTTTTCGTCACCGTATCCGGCGGCGCATGACCATCCGAAAATTGCCGGATATTCATAATCACCCGCTCCCCCATCTGCTGACGCCCCTCAATCGTCGCCGACCCCATATGCGGCAGCAAAACAACATTCGGAAGCTTCAAAAGACGCGGGTTGATCTGCGGCTCATGCTCAAAAACATCAAGACCCGCCCCCGCAATATCCTTGGCATTCAAAGCCTTGATCAAAGCCGCCTCGTCAATGACCTCTCCCCGGCTGGTGTTGACTATATAGGCATGTGACTTCATCAGCTTCAACCGCCGTGCATTCAAAAGATGATAGGTCGCCGGGGTATGCGGGCAATTAATCGATAAAATATCCATATGCGCAATCATCTGATCCAGCGAAGACCAATAGGTTGCTTCCAACGGCGATTCCTGTTCATCGTCAAGACGATTACGATTATGATAATGCACCGATAAACCAAATCCACGCGCCCGCCGGGCAACCGCCTGACCAATCTTGCCCATCCCGATAATCCCCAGACGCTTGCCAAAAATACGCCGCCCCAACATCGTGGTCGGCGACCAGCCCCCCCAGGTGCCGGAACGGGCCAGATGCTCCCCCTCCACCAACCGACGCGGTACCGAAAGAATCAAGGCCATCGTCATATCGGCTGTATCCTCGGTCAAAACATCAGGGGTATTGGTCACCGTAATCCCTGCCTCTTGCGCCGCCTTGACATCAATATGATCATAACCGGTCCCGAAAGACGCAATCAGCTTTAACTGCGGCCCCGCCGACTTTATCAACTGCCGGTCAATCCGGTCCGTCACCGTCGGCACCAGAATCTCTGCCTGCTGCATGGCATCTTGAAGATCCTTTGCCGACATCGGCTGGTCATCCAGCTTGAGACGGGCTTCAAACAGCTCCATCATCCGGGTTTCAATCAAATCCGGAAGTTTGCGGGTAACAATCACGAAAGGCTTGCGATAAGGCATTTGTCAGTTTCCCCGATAGGTGCTGTATCCATAAGGAGAAACCAGCAAAGGCACATGATAATTTTGTCCCGGATCATAAATGCCAAAGCAGATCGGAATTTGATCCAGAAAAGCCGGGTCAGGCAAGGTCCAGCCCTTTGCCCGGAAATAGGCTCCGGCTGAAAAGACCAGCTCATAGCGGCCAATCGCCAGCTTGCCATCCATCAAAGGCGCATCCGGTCGTCCCTCGGCATTGGTTTGGCCGCTGGTAATTAATTGAGGCGGCGTTCCCTCCTGCAAGCGATAAAGCGCATAGGCCATACCTGCAACAGGTTGCCCCGTTGCTGTATCAAGCACATGCGTTGACAGTTTTCCCATTACCAGCCCCTTTAATTGTAAGAGAATCTCTATCATCAGCGAAATTACACAGAAACCACCATAGTTGACAAGTCCTGATCCCGTTTGCGCATTATTGGCTATCGCTGATCAGCTATCGCTGATCGACTATCGTTGATCTCCAGATTGGTGGCTTGCACAACGATGCAACAGCAGGTAAGTCTTCTTAGTATATTTCTCCTGCCTTCCTATTGGCTTATTTTGATTGCGAGTGCCTGATGTCCGACAGTTTTCAGCATAGCCACGAATATGCTCTGCTTAATGTTTGCCAGCGGCTTCAGAACCGCAACGAAGGCCGTATGGCGATCCACTTTCACTTTTCCGACCTGAAAGTCAGCAACCAGCGCGAGCATCATATGCGCATTGCGCTAAGCACGCTTGAAGAAGCTGTCAGCCCCTTTGAAGGCCAGGTCTTTATCATGGGCAGCCATGATATGGTGACGATTTTGCGTCAGGCTTCGCGTGAAGATATTAAGGGTATTATAGCCCGGCTGCGCGCTCTATTCAGGTCGGATCCTCTGGCAATGTCCCAAGATGAGGGAAAGCAGCTGGCCACTATCTATGATATTGCTGAAAACTATGATTATTTTGCGGCAAAAGTGAACGAACTCTACCAAATGGATCAGGGCAGACCCAAACAGGGGCGCGGCGATCCCCTCAGCTTTGGCGGGGAGACTGTCGCTCAACCAATGACTCCAGAGCAGCTCTCCCGGTTGGAAGAAACCCTGCGCCGGGCTGATCTATCCAATGTCTTTCGCCGTCAGGCTATTTGCCAGATCAAAGGCAATACGCCTCCGCGCCCGTTGTTTATGGAGCTTTATATCTCCATCGCCGATCTTGCCCGGGCGGTTGCGCCTGATGTTCAGATTGCCGCCAATCGCTGGCTGTTCCAGCATTTGACCGAAACCCTGGACCGCCGGATGCTGGCGATTTTAACCAGAGGCGATGACAAGACCCTGAAATCCTCTTATTCAATCAACGTCAATGTCTCGACAATTCTTGGCAAGGAGTTTCTGGCATTTGATGCAAGCCTGACTGACGAGGCCCGCAGAACTCTGGTCATTGAGTTGCAGATTGCCGATATTTTCGGCGATTATGATTCCTTTGTTTTTGCCCGCGACTTTATGAAAGAAAGAGGATACCGCGTTTGTATAGATAGTGTTGATCATGGCATTTTGCCGATGTTAAAGCGCAAATATATGGGCGTAGACCTGATCAAGCTGATTGCCACAAAATATTTCAATGAAGGCGATGACCCGCGCGCGCAGGAGGAAATAGCCTATGCCGTTCAAAAGTTTGATGCGCATCGGATTATTTTGTCCCGCTGCGACAATGATTCGATGATCCGCACCGGACAGATGATGGGCATTACTCTGTTTCAAGGGCGTTTTCTTGACAGTTTGATCAAGAAGTTAAAATCGTCACCGGTCCCTGCTGGCCCGCCTTCTGACGAGAAAGACCCCGTCGCCAGCGACTTTTAAGATGGCTTAAACAACCGCGAGAACAGCGGTGCCCCCAGAATGACCAGAAATATCCGCAGCACGTGATGCGCAATCACAAAGGCGACATCTGCCCCGACAATAAGGGCGAGGACGGTGAGTTCGGCCTGTCCGCCAGGGGCAAAGGCCAGCAGGCTTTCCATTGGCGGCGCAAGGTCGGTGAGCCAGATCACTTCAACAAAGACCAAAGTCAGACCAATCAGGATAACACAAAGCCCCAGACCTGCCAAAAGGTCGCGTCTGATTTCAGCGGGGGTTATGCCGGTATATTTGACGCCGATGGTCATGCCGATAAAGAATTGTGCGGCCCAGATCGCTTCTGCGGGCGGGCGGTTTTCCAGCAGCCCGGTCAAGGCAGCCCCGGCGGTCAAAATCAGGGGTCCAAGGATGGAGGCCCCGAACATGCCGATTTTTTCAGCAATTTTCCAGCCAGCCAGCGCACAAAACAGCATCACGGCTATTTCTGACAGAGGCAATGTGACGGCCGGGACTCCGGGTGGATTTGCCAGGTCTGCATCCCATAAGCCTTGCAGCAGGAACGGCAGAGCAACCACGATCACCAGAACCCGGGTGGCATGGATTAGCGACAAGGTGCGGACATTGCCACCAGCTTCTTCGCCAAACACCAGCATATCCTGCAAGCCGCCGGGCATAGCGGCATAATAGCTGGTTGGAAAGTCAAACTTCCAGATATAGAGAAAATAGGGCACCCCGCTTAATCCGATCAGCAGAACCATCAGCGACATCATCAGCAGGGTTGGCCAGAGCCCGACCATTTCCTGAAGCAGGAGCGGGGTAAAGGTTGCACCAACGGCGACTCCCAAAATGGTGCGCATGGATTGATTGAGGGGTTTGATCCCGCGCATGGGTACCCCGCAGACGGCCGCCAGCAAACAGGCCGCGATAGGCCCCAGCAGCCAGGGCAGAGGCAGCGAGAGGAACATGAACACCGCAACCCCGATAGCGGCGACAAGAAAACTGTTGATATAGTTTTTCATTTCTGCATGGTCTTCAGGCGATAGCGTAGCGAATCCATCAGATGAATAGCCGCCGCCTGACCCGCTATTTTCGGGTCTCTTATCCGCAAGGCGTCTATAATATTCTGGTGATCCTGACACGCTGTGCGGATGCGCTCTTCATCAGCAAGCGTTGTCGGTTTTAGCAAAATCAGCACATTATTGAGCCCGCGCGTGGCTTGCAGCAAAAACTGATTGCGGGCGGCCAGATAAAGACAGGCATGAAAATCCTGATTGATTGCGGCTGCGTGCGCCGGGTCCCCTGCCCGCGCCAGAAGATCGTTTAAATCCTGCAAGGCATCAATCTCGACTGTACTGGCGTGCTGGGCTGCCATTTCGGCAGCTGTCTGTTCAAGCACCAGCCGCATATCGTAAAGTTCAATCACCTGCGTATAGGAAAGATTATTAACAATCGCCCCCAGCCGGGCGCGATGCGACACAATACCTTCTGATTCCAGTTTGTGAATGGCCTCGCGAATAGGGGTGCGCGATAAAGAAAACCGCTGGGCCAGATCGGTTTCCCGCAACCGGTCACCTGGCGCGAACAAACCACTGCGAATAGACTCATAGAGTTTTTGATAGGCCACTTCAGCTTGCGACTGGTCTTGTGACCTGTCTTTTGGAGGCTCTGGTGCGTTTTTTATTGACTTCACTTTTATTTGTCTTATTTTGTATCCAACTGTATACAAAATAAAGTGAAGGGCAGAAAATGTCAAAGAAAATTATCGTGGTCGGGTCTGGAAATGCCGCTTTTTGCGCCGCCCTTGCCGCCCTTGAAAAAGGCGCAAACGTCCTGATGCTTGAAAAGGCTGACCCGCAGCTTGCGGGCGGCAATACGCGCTATACCGCCGGGGCGATGCGCTTTGCCTATGATGGTCGGGATGATATCCTGCCCCTGATCCGCGATCCTTCGGACCCGCGCTTGCCGCTGACTGATTTTGGGGCCTATACGGCTCAAAAATTTACTGAAGACTTGCTTCTTTTTAACGGTGAACGCCCGCTTTCCCCGGAACAAACCGCCTTGATTCATGAATCAACTGCGACCTTGCACTGGCTGGCCGGACATGGGGTCAAGTTTGAACCGATCTATAGCCGCCAGAGCTTTGAAAAGGATGGACGCTATATTTTCTGGGGCGGCTTAACGCTGGCCGCCATGAATGAAGGAGTCGGGCTGATTGATATGGAACAGGCTGCCTTTAACCGGCTGGGCGGGGACATCAGATATGAATGTGCGGTCACCGGGCTGATTGTTGAAAACGGCGCGGTTGTCGGGGTTAAAACCGAAACCGAAACCATTCAGGCTGATGCGGTGATCCTGGCTTCTGGCGGGTTTGAGGCCAGCCAGGACTTGCGCACCCGCTATATCGGCCCGCACTGGGCGCAGGCAAAAGTCCGTGGCACCCCGCATAATACCGGCGATGGCCTGCGTATGGCTCTGGCAGCCGGGGCCAGAGAACACGGGCTTTATCAAGGCTGCCATGCCACCCCGATGGACTTTACGACCCCGGATTATGGCGGGTTGCATTTACCAGCCCATCAGCGCAAGAACTATCGCAAAATCTGCTATTTCCTCGGGATTATGCTGAATAAAGCCGGTCAACGTTTTGTCGATGAAGGAATCAATTTCCGCAATTATACCTATGCCCAGTTTGGCAAAGCCATTCTGGAACAGCCCGGGCAAATGGCCTGGCAAATCTTTGACAGCAAGGTTTTTGATCTGCTCTATGAAGAATATCGCTTTCAGGAAGCCCATTATATCGAATCAGACAATCTTGAGACCTTAATCCATCAGCTTGACGGGCTGGCCCCTTCCCCTGCCTTGCAAACAATCCGTGCTTTTAATCAGGCGGTGGATGAGAAAACGGCCTTTGATCCGACCTGTCTGGATGGCAAAGGCACCCCCAGCCTTGCCTTGAAAAAATCAAACTGGGCGCAACGGCTGGATACCCCGCCATTTCGCGCCTATCCGGTCACTGGCGGCATTACCTTTACCTATGGCGGGCTGAAAACGGATGAAAATGGAACGGTATTGGGCGAAAACGACAAGATTATCCCCAATCTTTATGCCTGCGGCGAACTGGTTGGCGGAGTCTTTTTTGAAGGTTATCCCGGCGGGTCGGGCCTGACCTCTGGTGCGGTGTTCGGCAGGCGGGCTGGAACCGGGGCCGCTACCACACCTTGAAGGCTGCTGAAAGAGGGATGGATTTTACTTGTTTTTATCGGCTTTCTCTGGATTCCTGCAAACAGAAAACGTATCGAACATAGCAGGACTTCATTGTGGCAACCCGTAAAACCCGCGCCAACAAAACCCGGGCTAAAGAAATCTTTAGTGCATTTCACAGTGCCAACCCGACCCCGAAAGGCGAATTGCACTGGACCAATCCCTATACCCTGCTGGTCGCCGTAACCTTGTCCGCACAAGCAACCGATGTCGGGGTCAATAAAGCAACCCGTCCCCTGTTTGAAAAGGTCTCAACCCCGCAAGAGCTTTTGGACCTTGGCGAACAGGCGCTTGAAAACAGTATCAAAACCATCGGGCTTTTTCGCACGAAATGCCGTAACCTGATTAAAATGGCGCAAATTCTGATTGATGAACATAAAGGACAAGTCCCGCGCAGCCATGAAGCCTTGATCGCCCTGCCCGGCGTTGGACGCAAAACCGCAAATGTTGTGTTAAACATTGCTTTTGGCGAGCCAACGCTGGCGGTGGATACCCATATTTTCCGGCTGGCGCACCGGCTTTCCTTTAGCAAGGCAAAGACTCCCGATGGCGTTGAACGCGATTTACTGGCGATTATTCCAGACGAATTTCTTCAACATGCCCACCACTGGCTGATCCTGCACGGCCGCTATATCTGCAAAGCTCGCACGCCTGATTGCGCGGCTTGTCTGATCGCTGACCATTGTCCCAGCCGGGCCATTGTTGCTGGATAGATTTATGACAGTGTCCCCTCAGACAAACCTTTTTGAGATGGATTCAGCCACCACCCCGATGATGGCCCAATATTTTGCCATCAAAGAGAAACACGAAGATTGTCTTTTATTTTACCGGCTTGGTGATTTCTATGAATTATTTTTTGATGATGCGATCAGGGCCGCTTCCGCCCTTGATATTGCGCTGACCAAACGCGGCAAACATAAAGGCGAAGATGTCCCGCTTTGCGGGGTGCCTGTTCATGCGGCTGAAAATTATCTTTCCCGCCTGATCCGCCAGGGCTTCCGGGTGGCGATTGTTGAACAGATGGAAGACCCGGCGGCTGCCCGCAAACGCGGATCAAAAGCGGTGGTGGCCCGCGATGTGGTGCGGGTTGTTACCCCCGGCACCTTGATTGAAGACAGTTTTCTGGATGCCCGCAAGGCCAATTATCTGGCGGCACTGGCCTCCATCGGGTCAGAAATCGCGCTGGCCTGGTGCGAGATCACAACCGGTGAATTTGCGGTCGAATATCTGACGATAGACGCGGTTGCTCAGGCCCTTTCGCGCATTGACCCGGGTGAATTGCTGATGATGGAAAGTCTTTTGGCCTCCCCGGACTGGGCAGAGACCGTGGCGGACTACAAGCTGATCACAACCCCGCTTCCGGCTGAACGCTTTCGTAGCCAGCTGGCAGAAACCCGCCTGATGAATTATTTCAAGGTGGGATCGCTTGACGGATTTGGCGATTTTCGCCGGTGCGAGCTTGCGGCGGCGGGTGCGCTTCTCTCCTATCTTGAAGTTACCCAAGCCGGGCGGATGCCTGATCTAAGCCCGCCGCGCCGCTTTGGCCCTGAATCAGCAATGATTATTGACCCGGCAACCCGCCGCAATCTGGAACTGACTGAATCCAGCCAGGGGGGAAAAGCGGGCAGCCTTTTAGCAGCTATTGACCGCTGTTTGACCGGGGCGGGGGCGCGTCTGCTGGCCAGTCGCTTGTCTGCGCCCTTGCGTGATCCGGCAGAAATTTCTGCCCGCCTGGATTCGATTGACTGGTTGTTGTCTAACCCGGACCGCCGACAAGACCTGCGCGGGTTTTTGCGGAAAGTCCCTGATCTGGCACGGGCTTACGGGCGGCTGGCCCTTGGACGCGGCGGGCCACGCGATCTTTCCATGATGGGACATGGGTTGACATTGACCTTGCAGGTGAAAGGGGTTTTTGGCACGGGAAGCACGCCGCCGCCGTCTGATCTTTTGCAGGCGATTGAGGAACTTGGCGAACATACGGAACTTGGCAATGAGCTGCTTCGGGCCTTGATTGAGGACCCGCCAGTCCATACGCGCGATGGCGGTTTTATCTGCAAGGGTTATGCGCCGGAGCTTGATGAATGTCTGCGCTTTCGCGATGAAGGTCGGCGGCTGATTGCTGCGCTTGAGGCCCGCTATCGTCAGGAAACCAAAGTTGAAAGTCTGAAAATCAAACATAATAATATTCTGGGCTATCATATTGAAATCCCGGCCCGCCATGCCGAACGGATGGACGGGGCGGCTTTCACCCATCGCCAGACCATGGCAAGCTCTGTGCGCTATGACAGCCCGGAACTGAATGAACTGGCTGGAAAAATCCTTGAAGCAGGGGAGCGCGCCCTTGCGATTGAACAGGGGCTTTTTGACCAGTTGCGCGATAAAATACTGGCAGATGGTCAAGCCATTCAGCAGGCTGCCCATGGTCTGGCCCGGATTGATCTGGCGGCAGGCCTTGCTGAACTGGCAGCCGAACAGAATTACTGCCGCCCCGTGCTTACAGACGATGACAGCTTCCTGATTGAAGAAGGCCGCCATCCTGTGGTTGAACCCGCCTTGAAACGGGAAAACGGGGCTTTTATTGCCAATCACTGCGACCTTGGCGAAGAGCAACGATTATGGCTGCTCACTGGCCCCAATATGGCCGGAAAATCGACCTTTTTACGGCAAAATGCCCTGATTGCCCTTATGGCGCAGACCGGAAGCTATGTCCCGGCAAAACAGGCAAAAATCGGAATCATTGACCGGCTTTTTAGCCGGGTCGGGGCAGCAGACGATATTGCCCGTGGGCGGTCCACCTTTATGGTTGAAATGGTGGAAACCGCCGCCATTCTTAATCTGGCAACGCCGCGATCATTGGTTATTCTGGATGAAATAGGGCGCGGCACCGCCACATTTGACGGGCTGTCGATAGCCTGGGCAACCGTAGAATATCTGCATGATCAGGTACGCTGCCGTTCGATGTTTGCCACGCATTATCATGAACTCAATGCGCTGGTTGGAACTCTGGACAAGCTGCGGCCGATGTCGATGAAAGTCCGGGAATGGAAGGGAGAAGTGATTTTTCTGCATACGGTCGTGCAAGGGGCGGCCGATCAATCCTACGGGATTCATGTGGCCCGGCTGGCCGGTTTGCCTGCGGTGGTTGTTGATCGCTCACGTATGATTTTATCACTTTTGAACGAAGGCGAGGCCAATAGCGCGCTTGCCAAACTGACAAACTCTTTGCCGCTTTTTGCAGAATCGCAAGCAAAAAAACCAGAAGAGTCCCCGGCTTGGCAGGTTTTTCTGGAGACATTGGACCCGGACCAGCTCAGCCCGCGTGCCGCCCAGGATGCGCTTTATCAGCTTAAAAGCCTGTGGGAGAAAAAGGACCTTGATGGATAAAGAGACATGCGTTCTGGCGTAAAACCGGGTCCAACCAATTCACTGGCTGACGTTGCGGGCATACAGATTGGACATGCCCATGATCCGGTTTTGCGATCCGGGGTCACGGTGATGATTCCCGACCAGCCGGTTATTGCGGCCTGTGATATTCGTGGCGGTGGGCCCGGCACCCGCGAAACAGAACTTCTGGACCCGGTCAATACGGTTGATAAAATTCACGGGTTGTTTTTTTCCGGTGGCTCCGCTTTCGGGCTGGAGGCCGCAAGCGGGCTGGTTGACTGGTTGCGCAGAGAAAAGCGCGGCTTTGAAATCGCCGGGGCGCATGTTCCGATTGTGCCGGGGGCCATTCTTTTTGACCTTGCCAATGGCGGGCAGAAGGGTTGGAGCGATAATCCCTATCCGGCATTGGCTCATCAGGCTATAGAACAAGCCATAGATAAGGCCCCTGAAACCTCTACAGGCGAAAACGGCAATATTGGCGCAGGCTACGGAGCCAAGGCCGGATGGATTGAGGACATCTGCCTTAAAGGGGGGCTGGGTCAGGCCTCTTTAACATATGAAATGAAAAATGGACCTGTGACGATTGGCGGGCTGGCAGCCGTCAATTCCTTTGGCAGCCCCCTGATACCGGACAGTGATGTCTTTTGGGCCTGGCCGTTTGAAATCAATAACGAATTTGGCGGTCGCCGCCCTGCTTTATTTTCTCACCCGACAGACTATTCGGACCCGGGGCAGATGCTCTATCAGCCTTCCATCGAAGGGCTTTCAACCAATACAACGCTTGCCGTGCTGGCAACAAATCTTGCCCTGACGAAGTCCGAGGCCAAACGGGTTGCAATCATGGCGCAAGATGGATTGGCCCGTGCCCTGCGCCCTGTCCATAGCCCGCTGGATGGCGACAGTGTCTTTGTGCTGTCAACCGGATCGCTGGTCCTGGAGCAAAGTGCGCGGTTTTCAGCCCTATGGCAGGTGGGAATGCTGGGGGCGGATGTCCTGGCCCGGGCGATTGCCCGCGGAGTCTATGAAGCCGCGACGCTTGGGGATATGCGCTCTTACAAGGACCTGTTTGGCCCGTCGTAAAAATCTTTAGCCAGCTTGTTTTTGATCTATGCCAAGCAGCTTGAAACGCACGTCCGAAACCGCCTGAGCATGGGCGTCAAAACCCTCATATTCTGCAAATATTTTTGTTTTGGGTCCCAAAAGACCAAGCCCCTGTTTATCCATACGACCAATTGAGGTGCGTTTTAAAAAATCATGCACCGACAAGGCGGAATGACTGCGGGCAGCTTGCCCGGTGGGCAAGACACAATTTGGTCCCATCATGTAATTTGCCGCTGATCCCGGTGTATATTCGCCAAGCAGGATTTCCCCGGCATTGCGGATAAAAGGAAGATGTTTTTCAGGGGCTTTCGACAGAATCTGCAAATGCTCCGGAGCATAGTCGTTGATAAAATCATAGGCCGTTTGCGGGTCCGGGGTCAGCAACAGCCCGCCTTGTGGACCTGAAAAAACAGCCTGCACGGCTTCGGCGCGCTCGGGCCGCAAAGCTGCGCAATAATCACCGATGACACGTTGAACCTCCTCAAGGAAAGTATCGCTCCAGCTGACAAGATAGGAAGAGCCATCGGTGCCATGTTCAGCCTCAATCAAAAAATCAAGCGCGGCAATCGACGGATCAGCCGTTTCATCAGCCATCAGCACCGCTTCGCTGGGACCGGCAGGCAGGCCCGGATCAATCTCGTCAACCAGCAGGCGTTTTGCCGCCAGGACCCAGGGGCTTCCCGGCCCCAGAAATTTGGCGCAGCGCGGGATTGGTCCAAGCCCAAGCGCAGCCGCCGTAACCGCCAGCCCGCCGCCGATTTTGGCAACTTTCTCAACCCCGGCCAGACGGGCTGCAACCAGCGTGGCATCATCTGCCCGGCCCCCTTTGTCGGGCGGGCTTAGAATAACTGGCGAGGGTACCCCGGCAACAATCGACGGAACCGCCGTCATCAGCGTTACTGAAGGAAACGCCCCCTTCCCGCGTGGAGAATAGAGCGCAACCGCATCAATCGGAGTCACTTTTTCGCCAACCGTGACCCCCGGGTGAATCTCCATCTGAAATTCCATCTGCGGCATCTGGGCTTGATGAAATGTTCTGATCGTATCAGCCGCGAACGTCAGGACATCAATCAATTCTTTGTCCAGACGCGCGAAGGCCTGATCAAATTCTTCCGGGCTTGCCAGAAGCGTATCAGGGGTCAGCGGGGCCTGATCAATCTTTTGAATATAATGGCATAATGCATCGACCCCGTTTTTGCGGATATCTGCGATGATCGGCGCCATTTTTTCAATATAGGGTTCAAGATTATCCTCTGTCCGCCGCAAGAGCCGGGCGCGATCCGCAGGCTCCATATCCGCAAGGACATGGCGATTAAGGACAAGAGCCGTCATCACGTTATTCTTTATACTTCAACCAGGGATTTCTTTTTGCGTCGCCGGTTCATGCCGGAAAGAAAGCGCAGGCACCAGACATAGCCAAGCCAGCCTGAAAGGATAACCCACGGGATGCAGCCCATCATCATGGGTGCCCCCCAGATAGCAAAAATCTGTTCGGTATAGAGCCAGAGCGATTCGATAAATCCGGAATCAGCCGCCATCACATCTTCCAGACGGGTGCGAAAAACATCAAAGCTGGTGAAAGGATCAGGGTCGCGCATCATCACATTTCCGGTGACCAGAAACATATAATAGAAAAAGGGCGCGGTGAGGACGTTGGAGACCCAGGTCCAGGCCATGGCGACCAACAGGTTAAAGGTAAAGCGCGGGGCGGCAAGTTTTGCCAGACTCCAGAGTGCTGCCACCAGAAGCATCTGAATCCCGACGGTTGGGGTAAAGGCACAGGCCAGACCGATAGCGACTCCGCGGGCTGTCCAGGCTGGATTGCGCCGCCCGCGTTTGATCGGGATAATGAGGCGATAATGGACAAGCCGGGCCAGCAGATCAAGCATCGTGCGCTCTTCCTTGACCGCCCAGCGGCGCACATTGGTGACCACGCGGGTTGGTGTCAGGGGTGGTTTCCTATGGGTCCTGAGCCTGGTTCGCCGGTTATTTGTTGGAGGCGTGGTCATATCCAGGATATTAAAGCTCGGCGGCAATCGCCGCACCCATTTCGCGGGTGGACAAACTTCTTGTGCCCTCTTCTTTTATATCAGCCGTGCGGGCCCCTTTAGCCAAAGCAGACTGGATCGCCTGTTCAATTTTATCAGCAACATTATGCAGATCAAAACTGTAGCGCAAACACATGGCAAAGGACAGAATCATGGCAGAAGGATTGGCCAGCCCTTTTCCGGCAATATCAGGCGCACTGCCATGCACGGGCTCATAAAGGGCGTGACGTTTTCCGGCTGCATCGGCTGCGCCAAGCGAGGCCGACGGCAACATGCCAAGTGATCCGGTCAGCATGGCGGCACAATCTGATAAAAGATCGCCGAACAGATTATCGGTGACAATGACATCAAATTGTTTAGGCCAGCGCACCAGCTGCATCGCGCAATTATCGGCATACATATGGGCAAGCTCGATATCGCTATAGCCTGCTTTTTGCTGGTATTCACTGACAACCTCACGCCAGAAAGCCCCGGTTTCCATGACATTGGCTTTTTCAACAGAATGCAGGCGACTGCTGCGTTTTTGGGCCAGAGAAAAAGCCGCATCGGCAACCCGCTCAATTTCTGCGCGGGTATAGGACTGGGTGTCAATGCAACGCTCCTGTCTGCCTTCTGGACCTTCAAATGTCTGCATCCCGCGTGGCTGGCCAAAATAGACCCCGGCTGTCAATTCGCGGACAAAAAGGATATCCAGCCCTTCAATCACCTCCCGCTTGAGGCTCGACGCATTCGCCAGCGCATCAAAAGCAATGGCCGGGCGCAAATTGGCAAAAAGATCAAGCTCCTTGCGCAAACGTAACAGCCCGGCTTCCGGCCTTTGCGCACGCGGCACATTATCATACTGCGGGCCGCCAACCGCCCCGAACAAAACCGCATCCGCCGCTTTGGCTGCCACAATCGTCTCATCACGGACCGCAACTCTATGCGCATCATAACAAGCCCCCCCTACCAGATCGCTGGTCAGCTCAAACTTCACCCCGGCTTGTTCCTCAACCCAGGGAATCAGGGCTTCGACCTCGGCCATAACTTCCGGGCCAATCCCGTCTCCTGGCAAAAGAAGCAGAGACTTTACATCAGAAGGACTTGTCTTTATGGTCATAGCATTGCTTTCATTTGTAAGGGCTTTCATATATAAGAACCGGCAGTAAATATTCTATATCAAGGCAGGACTGCAACTTCAAATCTGTAAACAAAATATCTTGGCAATTACTCCTGAAGAACTTGTTGAAAATTTCTCCTTCCTCGAAACATGGGAAGAACGATATAGCCATATCATCGATCTGGGGAAAAAACTCCCGCCACTTGACCAGGAATTGAAAACAGACCAAAACCGCCTGCAAGGATGCGTCTCAACCGTCTGGTTCAAAAGCACAGAATATACAAAAGCCAACCAGACCTGCCTCCACTTCGCCGCCGACAGCGATGCACTGATCGTTAAAGGACTGATCGGCCTGCTGTTCGAACTCTGCCAGGACCAGCCAGCTACCCTGATCACGCAAATCCCCTTCGAAGAAACCATGGAACAAATCGGATTGTCCTCTCACCTCTCGCCAAACCGGCGCAGCGGATTTGCCTCCATGCTCGGCTATATCCGAAATGCCGCCAGCCAGGCCTCCTGAGCCCAAAACCCGCAAGCCAGAACTCCCGCAAAAATGATCGCACCCCTTATTCAATGCGAATGGCACCTGGCCTGGCGCAGAGGTGGCGATTCAATCTTGCCTCTCGGATTTTTTATCCTTGCAGCCGGACTTTTCCCCTTGGCCCTCGGGCCAGATAGCGCGCAACTCGCCAAAGTGTCGGGCGGGGTGATCTGGGTGCTCGCCCTGCTTGCCGTCCTGCTGTCACTCGACCGATTCTTCGCCCTCGATACACAAGACGGAACACTGCCGCTCTTTGCCCTCTCCCCCCTGCCGCTCAGCCTGCTGGTCCTCGCCAAAGTGCTCGTCCACTGGCTGACAACCGGCCTGCCCGTCATTCTGCTGGCGCCCGTCCTGTCACTGCTGCTGCATTTTCCGCCACAGGACCTCGGCTATTTAATCGGCGGGCTGTTGCTGGGAACGCCAACCCTCAGCCTTATCGGGGCTATGGGGGCTGCCTTGAGCCTCGGCGCACGACGGGCCGGACTATTGACCATCCTCCTGGTCTTGCCTTTCTATGCACCGGTTCTTATCTTTGCCATGACCGCTCTACAATCCGCAGCCAAAGGATTAACCGTGATATCCCACTTCTCTCTGCTCGCAGCTTTACTGGCACTCGGGCTGGCTCTGACCCCGCTGGCAACCGCCGCAGCCCTGCGCCAGGCCGTGCGCTATCGCTGAGGAACAGCATGTTGCCTGATTTTTCCATCTTCCCAAAAATCCGCGCGCTGGTAATCGCCTGTATGGTCTTTATAAGTGCAGGAACCTTGCAGGGAACTTTAGCTGCCAACGAAAAAGATTCTTTTATTGTGGCGGGCAGTATCCCGCCCATCCATTCGCTGATTGCTTCCATCATGCAGGGGGTGGAAACACCGCTTTTGCTTGCACCCAACAGCCTGCTTCATGAAAATGCAACGCAAGAAATTGACCTTGTTATTGCCACATCACAAACCCTTGAGCCTGATTTAAAAGCAGATGGGCAGGTCCATTGGCTGGCAGATAACCCAGACATTATACTTTACCCTGATCGGGATGCAGGGGTTTGGCAGAATGAACAGAATCCTCCTTTAACAGAAAAAGATCGCGCTGGTGCCGACCCTTATTTTTGGCTCTCTGTTGAAAATGGAAAGATTATGGCCCGGGAGATTGCCGGTTTATTGGCAAAAGCTGATCCCGCAAATGCTGAAAATTTTGCCCGCAATGCTGGTCAGATGGCTGCGCGTCTGTCCGCCATTGATGCATCCCTGCGGACATTGCTGGCACCTGTTTCCAAAGAGAATTACGTTATCTTTCATGATACATTACAATATTTTGAGCAACGCTACGACCTCAGCCCGACAGGATCGCTGGTCGCAAAAGCCAATCAGCAAGACCCAAGCCCGTTCTCTGTGCGGGGTCTGGTGACGGTTTTGCGGGCGAATGGTCCTGAGCGCGGCTGTCTCTTTTCCCAATATGACATAGAATCGCCTCTCTTTGCCCGTATGGCAGACATGTCCGGCTTGCCAACACAAGAGTTTGATCCGCTGGGAGAAAGCCTGCAAGAAGGCCCGGCACTCTATCCAGCACTTTTGCTTCAAACAGGGGTACGAATCCGGGAATGTCTTGATCGAAAGTTCAATATGGACGGAGCCAATGAAGCACAGGACTCGATCCGCATCCTCGCCCTTGGGGACAGTCTGACCGCAGGCTATGGGCTGGACAAGCGTGATGGATTGGTCGAGCAGTTAAAAGCCCGGCTTGTTGCACCACTGGCCAGACAAAACCAGAAGGTTGAAGTGGTTGATGCCGGTGTTTCCGGCGATACAACGGCTGGCGGGCGATCCCGCATAGGCTGGCTTTTAGGCGATGGGCCTTATGATCTTGTGCTTGTCGGGCTTGGCGGAAATGACGGGCTGCGCGGGCTTGAGCCAGCAGCCGTGCAGGCAAATCTGGCGGCGATACTGGAGACCCTTAAAGCGGAAAAAACCCCTGCCCTGTTGCTTGGCATGAAAGCCCCGCCGAATTTCGGCGAATCCTATACCACAGACTTTGATCAGATATTTCCAGACCTTGCCAATGAATATGGCGTTTTGCACTATCCTTTTATGCTTGATGGTGTCGCTGCTATCCCGTCCCTGAATCTGCCAGACGGCATCCATCCTAATCAGGAGGGCATTCGCATTATTGCTGAATCACTGGCCCCCTATGTGCTGGCCCTTATTCAGAGCGAAGACCGGTAACCGCATCGCCGACAAAGGGATTGCTGTCACGCTCTTCACTAAACGTCGACATCGGCCCATGGCCCGGCACAAACCAGACATCCCGGCCAAGCGGCCATAGATGATCAATGACCGAGCGGATTAAATCGTCATGGCTGCTGCGCGGAAAATCGGTGCGCCCAATAGAACCTTTAAACAGCACATCCCCGACCTGCGCAAAACGTGCGGGTTCATTATAAAAAATAACATGCCCCGGCGTATGGCCCGGGCAATGGAAAACCGAAAATTCAAACGGCCCGACCTCCACCTTGTCCCCGTGATCGAGCCAGCGATCTGGCACAAAAGTCCGGCAATGACCGACACCAAACATCACCCCGTCGCTTTCAATCCGGTCAATCCAGAATTGATCAGCGCGATGCGGGCCTTCAATCGGCACTGAAAAATGATCTTTTATATCCTGAACAGCCCCGGCGTGATCAACATGTGCGTGGGTGAGCAGAATTTTAACCAGATCAATATTCTGGCTTTCAATGGCAGCGATGATACGCTCTGGCTCTCCACCGGGGTCAATCACAGCCCCCTGCCCGGTCGATTGAGACCAGACCAATGTGCAGTTCTGCTGTAGAGGCGTAACCGGAAGAACAGCGACTTTTAAGTCTTGTTCAGGTAAATCCTGTTTATCCGGGGAATTTTCAGCATCCGCAGCCATGAAATAATCATGCAACAAGGGGCTTAGGGTCAGGACCCTAGTTTTCCGTTAAAGGCAGCATGGCCTTTAAATCTGTTCCCCCCAAAATGTGAAGGTGCATATGCGGGACTTCCTGGCGGGCATCGCGGCCATGATTGGTAATGGTGCGGTATCCGCTTTCAGCGACTCCGGCTTCTGCTGCAATATGCGGGATTGCCCGCATAAATCCGGCAATTTCGGCTTCGGTTGCTCTTTCGTAAAAATCCTGCGTTGAAACATAAGACCCTTTGGGAATAATCAGAATATGCACGGGGGCACGGGGGCTTATATCCCGAAAAGCCAGCACATATGAATCTTCATAGACCTTGTCACAGGGAATTTCGCCACGCAGGATTTTGGCGAAAATATTATTTTGATCATAAGCCACTTTTTATCTTCAGTTTGTTGGCTGAATAACCGTGACGCCTTCGGTCGGGGCAGCCTCTGGCGGGTTTGGCAGGGCTGGACGGAAGTTTTCTGGCTGCAGAGGCACAGGAATATAGGCGCCTTGCCGTTGCAATTCGGCATTTGTTGGCCCGGCCGGGGAGACAACCACATCAATTTCGCTGCCTCTGTCAAGCGGTTGCACCCGCACGGTTGCGTAGCGTTTACGGTTAACATAGGTGATTGATGTCCGGCGAGAGCGCACAATAGCGGTTTCCACCCAACCATATTGCGGCATGGTCTGGCGCATGAACTGCACCAACTGAATAGGTTGATATTCTTGCGAGGTCATGACCACCTGTCCGGTCCAGGCTTCATCGGCCCCGACAATCACGGTATCGCTTAGAGAGACAACGGCCCCGCTTGGAACCGGCAGGCCTGGAATGCTGAGCACATTGGGTGGAATGAGGCTCAGTGTTCCGTCTTCTGATTGCGGTTGCGTGGCATTGACCGGCGGGGAATTTCCGGTGACGACGGTCTGCGCCTGATTAGGGATAGCGCATCCGACAAGCACGAAAAGCAAACAGCAAGCGATTACTGCTTTTTGAACATATCTCCAGCTTTGAAAATCGTTCCAGATTAAGGCCTGTTGTGGTCTTGCAGCCATTGGATTATCGCCTGTTAGATGGTTTACTGACTGTTTCAGTTATTTACCATGACCAGAGTCGTCTTGTCATGCAACATGTAATCCAAGAATTTCCAAGTCTCTGTTATAGCATTTGCTCAGCCGTGTTGCAAAGCAGGATGTGGGCGTAGAATAATCCGGTCTGGAAGGCGCAAGTCTATGATGGCAAGCTGTGTGAGG
Organism: Alphaproteobacteria bacterium; assembly: GCA_965229605.1. Taxonomy (GTDB): domain Bacteria; phylum Pseudomonadota; class Alphaproteobacteria; order CBDDJK01; family CBDDJK01. Next base: position 1,404,082 of record OZ245892.1, read on the forward strand.
TCAAGCTGTTGGTCACTGAGCAGGTTATGCAAGCGTTCAAAGGCCTGATGGGTTCCTTGTGCCGGGAGTTTGACGGTCAGGCGATCATCAAGATAGAGGTCCCATCGTCTGTTTCCAACGCGCGAGGCCGCCGTCATACGGGTAAAGACGGCTGGATTGGTTTCAAGGTGAGCAATCAGGGTTGCGGCAGCCTGTTCGGCGCCTGGTCCGGCGACCAGCGGCAGGGAGGCAAAGCGTGCATCGGGGTCTTTGATGATGACTTCGCCTGATTCATCGATCAGGTAATATTGCCCTTTATGCTGCCATAGAGCGAGCGGGCGGCGTTCCTGAATAGAAATATGGAGCTGGCCGGGCAGCCAGATACGCTGCACGCGGGCTTTTTCGACCCAGCCCAGGTTTTCAAGTTTTTCTTTTGCGGTGGCGAGTTCAAGTCGATACATCGGAGTTCCGGCTGGCGCCTCCAGAGCCTCCAGGATAGCGGACTTGGGGGTAAAGTGATGGTTTTCAACGTAAATTTGCTGGACGTGCAGGCCCAGTTTTTGGGACCAGCGATCTGCTGTCTCGTGGCGATAGGCTTCGATCCGGCCAAGCAACTCAAGCCCGCCGGGAAGGACCGGCGCAAACTGGTAAAAACTGGCCACCATCAATCCGCATAGACCGGTGACCATGACCAGGGTTACTTTAAGTTTGGAGGGGCCGGAGAAGGGCCATAACCCCCGCAACCGTTGCGGCTTCAAATGGTCTTTATCTGCAAGCCCTTTATCGGCAAGTGGCGTATGTTCAGCTTCGTTTATAGGCATTGTTCAGCATCCATCCAACAAGTTGATCAAAATCAAGGCCGATATGTCTGGCCTGTTCGGGAACCAGGCTGAGCGGAGTCATGCCGGGCTGTGTATTGACTTCCAGAATGGCCAGCCGTCCTGCTCCTGCATAGCCGTCTTTATCATAGCGAAAATCCACGCGGCTTGCGCCTTTGCAGCCAAGAGTCAGGCAAGCGGATTCAGACAGTTTTAGCAGCCGGTCATATAAAGCTGGATCAAGCGGGGCCGGGCATATGTGATCGGTCTTTCCATCGGTATATTTGGCGGCATAATCATAAAATCCGGCCTGAGGATGAAGCGCGGTCACCGCCAGTGCCTGATCGTCCAGAACAGCCACGGTCAGTTCTTCTCCGGCAATATATTCTTCAACCCGTGCATCGCCATAGGACCAGTTTGAAAAGTCAGGGGCAGGATCGGTTTCCTTGACAATCACCACCCCGAGCGAGGAGCCTTCGGCAACCGGTTTGACAACATAGGGTGGAGGACGTGTGACGCCCCGGCGCAGCTGTTTTGCAGAAACGGTTTCTCCGTCAGGAACCGGGAGGCCTGCGGCTTGCAGTAATTGGCAGGTCAGGCTTTTATCCATGCATACCGCCGAGCATAAAGCCGATGAATGGGTGTAAGAGACCCCCAGCATATCCAGCAGGGCTTGCACGCGCCCGTCTTCTCCGTACTGGCCGTGCAAGGCATTAAACACGGCTTTTGCAGATGTCTCGCTCAAGGCTTTCATCAAGGCACCCGGCAAATCGGCCGGATCAGACCCCGGGTCACATTCATGGACTTTATAGCCAAGATTGCGCAAGGCACGCCCGCATTCTTTGCCGGAAACCAGCGACACTTCACGCTCGGCCGAAGGCCCGCCCAGCAAAAGAACCACCGGACTGCCAAGCGGAAAGGTGGGCACCGCAGGCATCAGAAATCTGTCCTTCATGCCTCAACTCCAATACGGTGAATTTCCCACTCTAAATCTACCCCGCTATTTTCCTTGACCCTTATGCGCACCTGCTCCCCCAACTCTTCAAGGTCCTGCGCCGTCGCCGTCCCCGTATTGATCATAAAATTACAATGCATGTCAGACATACGCGCTCCCCCGACCTCTAGCCCGCGCCCGCCCGCCTGATCAATCAGCTGCCAGGCCTTTTGTCCCGGCGGGTTCTTAAAAGTCGACCCCCCGGTCCGGCTGCGCACAGGCTGACTTTGCTGGCGAGACTGGGCAATATCATCCATCTTTTGGGCAATGGTCGCGATATTGTCTTTGCCCAATGGCCGAAAACGCGCGCCAGTCACAATCCATCCAGGCGGGATTTCGGCATGACGATAGGAAAATCCAAGCGCATCAACCGGACAGGTCTGATGCTCTCCATGCTCATCCAGAAAATCGACTTCTGTCAGAACCGACGAAAACATCCCGCCATAGGCACCCGCGTTCATCATCACTCCGCCGCCAACCGTCCCCGGAATCCCGTTTAAAAACTCCAGACCCGTCAATCCATGCTGCAAGGCAAAACGCGCGACTTGTATATCAAGGGCACCGGCCTCGGCATAAATCTCGACGCCGTTGGTGCCGGGCTCCAGACGAATGTCATTCATCCCGCGCCCGGGCTTGACCATAATGCCCGGCACCCCGCCATCACGCAAAATGAGATTGGAAGCCGCGCCAATCACATGGACAGGAATATCCGTCGGGCGATTTTGCATGAAGACTTGTAAATCCTGCCAGTCCGCCGGGCGATAAAGCCCCCCTGCACTCCCGCCGACGCGAAACCAGCAATAACGCGCCATCGGCACCTCCCACTCCAGACGGCCCCGCAAATCCAGAGACTCCCAGTCAAAATCATGCAACGGACTATCCGCTTTCCGGCTCCAGAACGAAGAAGATGTCAATGCAGAGATCATCTCGTCATCCCCTTATTGACCAGAAAGCTCTGCAAGTTGCCCGGGCAAGGCTTGCGCCCATTTTGTAATGCCGCCTGCCCCCAGACAGACAATAATATCTCCCGGGGCACTCAGGCTATGAACATGTTCTGCCAGTTGTGCCGGATTGTCCAAAGCCTCAACATGTCCATGCCCTCGTGCCGCAATGCCTTTAACCAAAGCATGATGGTCAATGTCCGCTATCGGGCTTTCGCCTGCCGCATACACCGGGGCAATCAACACCTGATCAGCTTCATGAAAACAGCCACAAAAATCAGTGAATAAATCCTGCAAACGGCTATACCGGTGCGGCTCCATCACCGCAAGAATACGACCCGCCGGGCAGACCTCCCGCGCAGTTGAAAGCACAGCAGAAATCTCAACCGGATGATGTCCATAATCATCAATAATCCGCACACCATTGACAAAGCCTGTCTGGGTAAAACGCCGGTTCACCCCTTGAAAATCCTTGAGGGCCGAAACAATGGAATCCATCTCAACCCCGATGCCATGGGCCACCGTGATGGCTCCAAGCGCATTGGCAACATTATGCGCTCCATGCAGGCTCAACATAATATCATGCTGCGTTGTCTCCCCGGTCCCTGAAACCGACTCATCAAGCACCAGCGTAAAGCACTGCCCCTCCGGGACCGGGCGGCGGTCCAGAACCCGCACCTGTGCCTGGGGACTAAAGCCATAGGTCACCAACCGGCGGTCTGTAATCCGGGCCATCAATTCACGGATATTCTCGTGATCCAGACAAACCGCCGCAAAGCCATAAAAAGGAATTTTTTCAATAAAATGCTGAAAGGCCTCAAGCAAAGATTCAAACGTTCCATAATGATCAAGATGTTCTGGATCAATATTTGTCACAACCCCGATGTCTGCCAGCAAGCGGGTAAAACTGCCATCGGATTCATCGGCTTCAGCAACCAGCCACTCCCCTTTGCCGAAGCGGGCATTGGTGCCTTGCGCATTTAAAATACCGCCATTGATCAGGGTCGGGTCATAATCGGCATGGCTTAGAATATGATAAACCAAAGAGGTCAGCGTTGTCTTGCCATGCGACCCGGCAATGGCAATCGAACGTTTAAAGCGCATCAACTCAACCAGCATATCTGCCCGCTGGGCAATCGGAATCCGCAATCTGCGGGCGGCCTGTAATTCAACATTATCCTGCTTCACCGCACTGGAGACAACGATCACCGCCGCCCCTTCAACCCAAGCCGGATCATGGCCAATTTTGACATCAATGCCCTGTTTGACCAAGCGTTCTACATTCTGATTTTCTGAAAGATCGGACCCGGACACCTGATAACCCATTGTTGCCAAGACCTCGGCAATGCCGGACATGCCTATGCCGCCAATGCCGATAAAATGAAGCCGTCCGACTGAAAAAGGCACCTTTCCCAAGCCGTGATGAAGCTGCATTGTGCCTTTAGAGTCTATCATATCAGGCCTTCAACCTGGCTGGCCAACCGCTCGGCCGCATCAAAAATACGAACCGATGACCCTGCATTCGCCGCCTGAACCAGACGGCTGGGGTCTTCAAAGAATTTAAGGAACTGGCCAGCCAGCCATTCTGCGGTAAAATCGGATTCAGGAATAGACCAGCCCAGCGCGGCATCTGCCACATGGGCTGCATTCATCGCCTGATGATCATCTATGGCATGCGGATAGGGCACCAGAATCATTGGCCGTCTGGAAGCAACCAGCTCGGCCATGGTTGTCGCCCCGGCCCTGGCAATCACCAAATGACTTTCTTCAAGATAAAGCGGCATATCGGTGAAAAAGCGGCTGACATTCGCCCGCACGCCAAGTTTACGATAGGTCTCGATCAGACCATTGACATCTTCCGGCCGGGCTTGCTGGATCAGCTCAAGACGCTTGCGCACAGCAGACGGCAGTTGCTCAATGGCCTTTGGCAAAATATCCGCAAAAACATGCGCGCCCTGACTGCCACCCGTGATCAAAATACGAAAATTCTCTTCATCGCGCAAAATCTCGTAGGGTTTGTCTGCCAGGCTTACAATCTCGGCCCGTACAGGATTTCCGGTCAGAACCGTTCGGGAGCGCGCTTTTGCAGGCAATCGCCGCGTTGGCTCAAAGCTCAGCGCAACCACACGCACATAACCGGCCAGCAGCCGGTTGGCCCGACCCAGAACAGCATTTTGTTCATGAATCAAGGTTGGAACCCGCAGATGGCAAGCGGCCAGCACAACCGGCACACAAGAATAGCCGCCAAATCCGATCACCGCTTTTGGGCGCAAGCGCAGGATCAGAATCAGGGATTGAAGATAGCCTAAGCCCAACCGGCAGATAGCAATCAGCTTATGGATAAGGCCGCGCCCGGCAACCCCGGCGGCTTCCACCCGATAGCGGTAGAGTTTTTCCAATATCCCTGAAAAGCGCAGCTGTCTTTTATCGGTGACCAGGGCAAGGGTATGGCCTTTTTCGACAAGAATTTCTGCCAGAGCTTCTGCCGGAAAGACATGCCCGCCGGTTCCCCCGGTTGCGATGATAATAGGGGCTTGGCGCTTATCTTTGTGAGTTTTGCCCTTTTGGTCAGGCATTTTTCGCTGTCCCCCAGTTTGGTTCATAGTTTGCGTCATAGTCAAGGGGCGCAGTTTCGGGGCTTTGTTTTCTTCCCAAAGCCAGCAGCGCACCTAGCATAATGGCTGTTCCCAGCAGGGAGGATCCGCCGTAGGATATAAAGGGCAGCGGCATTCCTTTAGGCGGGATCAGCACGAGGGCAGAGGCCATATTGATCAGCGATTGTCCGACGAACTGGACGAGCAGTCCGGTTCCTGCGATGAGGACGAACAGGTCTTTTTGTTTGAGGATACGCAGGAAGCTGATCATGAAGATTGCGAAGAAGACTCCGACCAGTCCCATGCAGGCGAGCAGTCCGAATTCTTCACCGATGACGGAGAAGATGAAGTCGGTATGTCCGTCTGGGAGGTATGATTTGACGTGGCCTTCACCGGGTCCTCGTCCGAAGATTCCGCCAGACAGCAGGGCATCGAGGGAGAAATCCACCTGCGAGCGATCCCCTGCTTGCATATTGAGGAATCCGTCGATACGTGTGCGGACGTGAGGGAGCATGAGATAGGCCCCGACCACGGCGAACAAGCAGAGGATTACCAGTCCCATGACGAGCAGGATGGGGATTCCGGTCAGGAAGAGTTGTGCGCCGAAGATAGCGGTGAGGATGACGGTTTGCCCGAAATCGGGCTGGAGGATGAGTGCGACCGCACAGATTGCATAGAGTCCGATAGCGATGATATAGCCTGGCACGGGCGCCCCGAGCCGTTGGGCAGAAAGCATCCAGGCTGAAAAGAGGGCAAAGCCGGGTTTGACCAGTTCTGAGGGTTGCAGGCTGACACCAAAAATGCTGAGCCATCGGGTTGAGTTATTATAGTCTTTCCCGATGACCAGGGTTGCCAGCAGCAGAACGACGGCGACGCCGGTCAAGATGATGCCGAAGCGTCGCAAGACCTGGACAGGCGCGATAGAGATTGAGAGGAAGATGATGATTGCCAGCACGGTATAGGCGATTTGGCGGCGGACCATATCGAAGGTTTCATAGGCGGCAAGCCGTTCGGTGACGACTGGCGTTGAGGTAATAGAGAGCAATGCCCCCAGCACGGCAAGTCCCAGCACCAGCACCAGTGTCCAGCGGTCGACTGTCCACCACCAGCGTCCCACCAGCGAATTATCGGACCGGTCAATGTAGGGCATGATGTTCTTCCTGGCTGCGAAGATTACTGACCAGTGAGGCGAAGTGATTACCGCGGGCTTCAAAATCCGCATATTGGTCAAAGGAGGCCGCAGCGGGGGAGAGCAAAACCGTTGAGGATTTTTGTGTTCGGTTAGAAAATGCGCTGGCTTGCGCATAGGCTTTTTCAACGGCTTGTTCCAATGTGCCGGAGATTTCCCAGGGGCATTGTCCGTCCAGAAAATCGCGTATTTCGTCGGCTGCCTGTCCAATCAAAAAGGCCGCCTGCACCCGGTCAAGCAGCGGCATGAGGACTGAATAGTCACCCCCTTTGCCAAGTCCCCCGGCAATCCAGAAAATATCGTGAAAACAGGCCAGAGCTTTGGCGGCAGATTCCGGATTGGTTGCTTTTGAATCATTGAAAAAACCTGTTTGTTTGAGTGTTCCAAGATTCTGCAATCGGTGATCAAGGCCCGGAAAGCTGCAAATCGCTTGTTCAATCACATCTTCGCAAAGGCCGAAATGGCGGGCGGTGGCCCAGGCGGCCTGAATATTCTGCTGGTTATGCGCACCCGGCAGATTTGGTGTGATCAGGTCTGGAACCTTCACAAACGGGCCCTCCGGCCCTTTTGAGGGTTCCCCAAGCCAGGACATTTCAGTTCCCTGCTTTAAAAGCACTTCGCCGATGGTGCGGCAGGCGGATTGACCCGACCCGACAAGAGCCAGGCCTTTATCATCCAGCCAGTCAAAGATACTTTCTTTTGCGGCCACATAAGGTTCAAACCCGCCGTGCCAGTCAAGATGATCGGGCGTGATATTTAAAAGAATGGCGACATCAAGATGCGCCTTGTTCAGCCCTGCCAGCTGATAAGAAGAGAGCTCCAGCACATGAACCCCGTCTTCAGAAAGTTTGGGAAGGGTCAGGGCGGCTGTCCCCAGATTTCCGCCAACACTTGCTTGCAGTCCCCCGGCAACCAGGCAATGATGGATCAGGGCAGAGGTTGTTGACTTGCCATTGGTCCCTGTGACGCCGACATAGCAGGCTTCGGGATTGGCCAGATAGAGAAGGTCGATATCGTTTAAAAGCGGGATATCTTTTGAAAGCGCATAGGCCATAACCGGATGAAGCGGCGGGTGGCGCGGAATCCCCGGGGAGACGATAAGGGCGGCAATCTCGGTCAATGAATCTTCCAGATGATCGGGGCTGGAATCCACGACCTGATCAAGGCCAAGGTCTTTTCCAAGGTTGCGGGCACTTTCCATATCATCAATGCCGATGACGCTGGCCCCGCCGCGCATCAAGGCTGCTGCTGCTGACAGGCCGGTGCGGGCCAGCCCCAGCACGCCAACCTTTTGTCCCTGATAGGTGTTAACGACTTGTGACATTTCCCTGTTCCAGAATGATCATAGAATCAGCGCAGTTTCAGCGTTGACAGGCCGATCATGGCCAGAATCCCGGCAATGATCCAGAAGCGGATGACGATGGTTGATTCCGCCCAGCCTTTTTTCTCAAAATGGTGATGAATAGGGGCCATGCGAAAGACCCGCCGCCCGGTCAGCTGGAAGGAGGCGACTTGCACAATGACCGAGACGGCTTCGAGCACAAAGAGTCCGCCGACAATGGCGAGCACGATTTCCTGTTTGGTGACGACAGCGATGGCTCCGAGTGCGCCGCCCAGAGACAAGGAGCCGGTATCCCCCATAAAGACCTGTGCGGGCGGGGCATTAAACCACAGGAATCCCATCCCTGCGCCGAGGATTGCGCCGCAGATAACAGCAAGTTCGCCGCTTCCGGGGACGAAGAAGACTTGCAGGTAGTCGGCATAGAGGGCGTTTCCGACCAGATAGGAGAAAAGCCCGAAGGTTCCGGCTGCGATCATGACTGGCGCGATGGCCAGTCCATCGAGTCCGTCGGTCAGATTGACGGCATTGGAGGCCCCGACCATGACCAGCATGGCGAAGGGGACGAAGAAGACGCCGAGTGGCAGCAGCAGTGATTTGAAGAAGGGGATAGATAGTCCGTTGCGCAGATCGTCGGGGCTGAGGTGCTGACAGGCCAGGGCTGCGACCAGTGCAATGATGATTTGCAGGGCCAGTTTATGGCGTCCCTTTAGTCCTTTAGAGTTGGTTCGGGTGAGTTTCAGATAGTCATCCCACAGCCCGACGAGGCCAAAGCTGATGGTGACTCCCAGCACCAGCCAGACCAGCGGATTGGCCATATCGGCCCATAGCATGGTTGCCCCGCTAATGGCGACAAGGATAAGGGCACCGCCCATGCTGGGGGTTCCGGTTTTGGCGAGGTGAGTTTCGGGTGTATCCTCGCGGACTGTTGCGCGGCCTTCCTGCTTGCGGCGGAGCCATGCGATCAGTCCGGGTCCAAACATAAAGGAGATCAACAGAGCTGTCATCACCGCCCCGCCGGTGCGGAAGGTCAAATAGCGGAAAAGATTGAAGCCGGGCCACAGGTCCGTCAAGGGGGGGAGCAAATTATACAGCATTGGTTTGTTCTTCTTTATTTTCGTCTTGTTTATTTTGGCCTTCGTTATTTTGTGCGGATGAAGATTTGGAAAACGCGACCAGAGCCTTGAAGATATTTTCCATCTCCATAAAGCGGGAGCCTTTGATCATGATGGCATCGCCCGGTCGCACCAGAGCCGGAATTTCCTTTGCGGCCTGGCTTGATTCCAGCCAGCCGCCGCCGCGCTTGCTTGATTCCAGCGCATGATAGCATTCAACCATTGCCCGCCCGCAGGTAAAAACCAGGTCGATATTTTCATCAGCCACAATTTTGGCCAGCTGCACATGATGGCGCGTCATGCCTTCACCAAGCTCGCCCATATCGCCTAAAATAGCCAGATGACGGGTGGCCTCGGTTTCAGCAAGATTTTCAATCGCCGCCCGCATGGAGGCCGGAGACGCATTATAGGTCTCGTCATAAACGACAAACTCTCCGCCATCAGGATGCGGAAGCCTTGAAAGCGCGCCACGGCCCCGAATATCCGGCTGCCTCGACAAAGCATGCAAGGCCTTTGACGGATCATGGTGCAGCTTTAACAATATAAAAATAATGGCGCTAAACAAGATGGCAATCTGACGGCCTGTGCTGACCATGAAATAGTTGAAAACCGCCTTGCCAACCGCATAATAGGCCCGGCAGTAATCGCCTTCACGGGCATAATCTATCATGCGGGCGTCTGCTTGCGGGTGACAGCCAAAGCCTGCGGCTTCAAGACCCCTGCGCCGGGCTTCATCATAAAGCAGTGGAAAAAGCGGATTGTCGCGGTTAAGCACAACCAGCGACCCTTTGGGCATTGAATCCATAATTTGCGCCTTGGCCAGCGCAATATCCATCAAATCGCCCAGAAACTCGCTATGGGTCGGTGAAATCGTCGTGATCACGCAAAGGTCCGGCTTCAATAAATCACTTAAAACCGGCATCTCGCCCGGGTGGGAAATCCCGGCCTCAAAAATGCCAAATTCACAATCGCGGGGCATCCGGCATAAACTCAAAGCCACCCCGATCCTGTTGTTTAAATTCCCCTTTGTTTGCGACGTTTTTCCATAAAAACCAAAAACAAAAGCCATCGCCTCTTTCAAACTGGTCTTGCCTACACTCCCGGTAATGCCAATCACCTTGCCCGGAATCTGCGCCCGGCGATAAACTCCCAGCGCCTTCAAGGCCGCATCCGTCGACTCAACAATCAGAACCGGCTTGTCCCAAAGACCCGCAAGCCTGTCTTCCTCCATCGCGTCAATCGTGTCCTTATTGGCAACAACCGCCGCAGCCCCCTTCTCAAAGGCCCGGCCAATAAATTCATTGCCATCAAAATTTTCACCTTTGAGGGCAATAAATAAATCCCCCGCTTTTAACGTCCGGGTGTCAATGGATACCCCCTTGATCGACATGCCCCTCTCTTCCAGCTTGCCCATCCAGACTCCGTCCGTCGCCGCAACACATTCGTCTGCTGTCCACAAGACATCGTCGCTGGCGGGCGTTTTTTGCAAAACGCTCATGACCCTGATCCTGCCGGTTTCAAACAGTCGCGTATATGGGCCGCATCATCAAACGGCAGAATCTCTGACCCCCGGATTTGTCCTTGCTCATGGCCCTTGCCCGCCACAATCAAGGTCCCGCCAGCAGGCAAATCGCTGATCGCCTGTTCAATGGCACTCGCCCGATCCGCAATTTCTTTCGCCCCGGACGCGCTCGCCAGAATTTCTTTACGAATAGCGACCGGGTCCTCATGGCGCGGATTGTCATCGGTAATCACAATCTGATCAGAAAGCTCAGAAGCAATCGCTCCCATCCGCGACCGTTTATCAGTATCGCGCTCGCCTCCACAGCCAAAAACCACAGAAAGCTCCCCCTTGCGGTGGCTCTTTATATCCCCCAAAACCCGCGCCAGCGCATCCGGCGTATGGGCATAATCCACATAAACCTGCCCCCCCTTCGCGGTTGAACCAATCAGTTCCAGGCGACCCTTTACCGGGCGAAGGAAAGACAGCCAGTTGCTGATCGTGCTTGCAGGCACCCCGGTTGCAATCGCCAGCCCGGCCGCAATCAGGACATTTTCAATTTGAAAATTGCCAATCAGGGGAAGGGTCGCTTCATATTTTTCCCCGTCAATCAACAGTTCGATAGCACTGCCTGTTTCATAGGGAACAATCCGCCGGGCGTTAATCCGGCCAGCAGACAGACCACAATCCAGATAAATAAGATTACGCGCCACCGCAATTTCATGAAGCTGTGTAGCTTGCGGGGAATTTCCATTGACAACAACCGTTGAGCCTTCGGACAGCAGTTCCTTGAAAAGGCGGAATTTTGCGGCCTGATAGGCGGCTTGTGTGCCATGATAATCCAGATGGTCATGGCTTAGATTGGTGAAGGCAGCCGCCGACAGGGACAAACCATCCAGCCGGTATTGATCCAGCCCGTGGCTGGAGGCTTCAAGGGCCAGAAAGCGGACGTCCTGACGATCAAGTTCATCCACGGTTTTATGCAAGGCCACCGGGTCTGGCGAGGTCAGACCAGAAGCAATTTTCTCCAGCTTCGGAATATTCAGGGAGGTTTCAAGCCCCAAGGTCCCCAGCGACGCGGCCTGAAATCCTGACAATTCCCAGAACTGGCGCAGGAAAGACACGACCGAGCTTTTTCCATTGGTCCCGGTAACGGCAACCATGGTAGAAGGGGTGCGGGGATAGAATAGAGATGCAAGCCGGGCCAGAGCGCGGCGCGGGTTATCACTGCGAAGCAGCGGAATTTTGGCAGGAAGTCCGGGCGGGACGGGGGCATCTGTTGCAATCAGAACAGCCGCACAACCTTTTTTAAAGGCCTCTTCAATATAGCGGGTGCCATCGGTTTTCGTTCCTGAAAGAGCCACAAAAATATCGCCCGGCGTGACCTGACGACTGTCACAGGTGACTCCCGCAAGTCCTTTGGGAAGATCGTTTCTTGTAAACGAGGAGGCCAGAAAGATTTCTTTCATGGCAGCTTACGGGTTTTGCGCTGTGGGGGAGGCGATCAGAGCATCCGGCTTTGGCTGATTTTGAATCGCGGACTGGACACCCGGTTCTTCTTGAACATAGGGCGGTATCAGATAAAGGCTGGTGATGGCTTTGACAATCTGGCCAACAATCGGGGCAGCGACCCAGCCGCCGGTTGCCTTGAACTGGGTTTCTGCGGTCCCTTTCGGCTCATCGAGCAAGGCATAGATCAGATATTGCGGGTCATTCATCGGAAAGGCTCCGACAAATGATGACACCAGCAACTTGGGATCATAGGCTTTTATAAGCGGGTTATATTTTTCGGCGGTGCCGGTTTTTCCGCCAACCAGATAGCCGGACACATCAGCCCTTTGTCCTGATCCTTCAAGCACATTGTCGCGCATTAGCTGGCGCATGGTGCGGACGGTTTTTTGGCTGACAACCGGGGTCAAGGCGGGATTTTGACCCCCCGAAGATATTTGCGTGGCTTTGGGCGAAGAGGCGTTTTTATCCATCCATTCAGAAGCCACCAGCGTTGGGCGACGATAGGCCCCGTCACCAAGAATGGTGCGGATGGCCGCAACCAGATTGATCGGGGTGACAGCAATCCCGTGGCCATAGGCAATGGTCATGGCACTGGCCCGGGTCCATCGTTCAGGAACCAAAGGCTGCACACAGCGACCGACTTCAAGGGGTTGGCATTCCAGCAGACGGGTGCGTTGAAAGAATGTTTTTTGTGCGCTGGCCCCGGCTTGTTCTGCCATCAGGGCCGATCCGATATTGGAGGAATGAATAAAAACTTCCCGCACGTTGAGCCAGCGGTTTTCAGGATAATAGTCGTTGATTGTGAAGCGTCCGATGCGCAGAGGCTTTGTGGCATCGAACTTTTGCTGGAGATGCGCGCCTGTTGAGTCAAGGAACATGGCCGTATTGAGAATTTTGAAAGTTGAGCCCAGTTCAAAGCGGCTATCGACCATATAATTATGTAAAATTGGATTGGTGGCGGGTGGCGGGCGATTGGGGTCATAAAAAGGCCAGGAGACCAGCGACAGCACTTCCCCGCTTTTGATATCCATCACCAGCGCGCCGCCGCCTTTGGCCTGATAGACATGCGCCGCCGCTTCCAGAATAGGGGCCACCCGGTTTTGCAGCCGGGAATCCAGGGTCAGGCGCAATGGGTCTGTTTTTGATTTCAGCCGCCCGTTATATTTTCGTTCAACCCCGCGCACCCCGTCATCATTATAGTCGGTATAGCCAAGAACATGGCTAAAACGGTTTCCTTGCGGATAGATGCGGGTTTTTTCATCAACCAGAAAAACCCCCGGCAGGCCCAGCTTGAGGATATCACGCTGTTTATTCGGCGTAAGCTTTCGCGCCAATTCGACATAATCCAGACGCAACCCTGTCAGTTTTTCATACAGGGCCTGCGCATCATAGTTTGGCAGATGGGGGGCCAGCCGTTCCGCATCATGCGCAATATCCAGCATGGCACTTGGCTTGGCCGTGAGTTTGCGGGTTTGAATATTATAAGCAAGCAGGTCACCGTTGCGGTCATGGATTTCGCCGCGTCCGTCTTCGCGTGGCGGGATTTTGGCATAGATTTCCCGGGTTTTTTTAACCAGTGCCGGGTCTTCGTGCGCAGTGATCATCAAGTCCACCAGCCGCCCGCCTATTCCCAGAAAGGCCAGTGCAACAACCCCGGCCACAAAGATCATGCGCAGACGGGCTGTTTCAAAAATGGCTTGCCGCTGTGCATAGGCATTTTCAACATTGGCTTCAATACTGGCCTTCTCAAAGCTTGTACGCGCAAAACGACCCCGCGTAAAATTACCCCGAGAAGAGCGAGAGGGGCGAACGGCATGTCTGGTCATAATATCCTCTCTCTACTGACCGGATAAATTGAAATATTGTTGAAGCAGCGAAGAATAAGAGATTGGTCTATTCCCCGGCTGCCAGCTTGACAGATTTTTGCTGATATCTTGCCCGGCAATATCGTCTCCGTTTGCGCTGCTTTCTGGAAGCTGATTGTCATGAAGATGAAAATTGTAAATCTGCCCGGCGGTGGTCGGGACCAGTTCTGGCAGCAGATTCTGCGCATGTTTGATAATGCGCTCGGGACGGCTTAAATGCGCCCATTCGGCTTTCAAGGTGCGCAGGGCAACCGTTTCGGACTTGATGGCTTTATTCAGCTGATCAAGCTCTTTTTCAAGGCTACGGGCTTGCTGGTTAAAGTAAAAGAGCATCAAGCCACTGCCAAGCACCGCAAGCAGAACGGCACTATTGAGCAAACTGGCAAGGATATTTTTCATCATTGCCTCCTATGCCGCCTGCAGATATTCCATGGCCCGCAACCGTGCCGAGCGGGCACGCGGGTTACGCGCAATTTCATCCGCATCCGGCTGCACAGGCTTTGAGGTCAAAAGTCTGAACATCGGGGCTGCATGAGCATTCTGCATCCCTGTTGCCGTCCCTGCCAAAGACGGCATATGGCGCGAAGGCTGCGGCGGTTGCACCTTTGAGCGGAAGAATTTCTTGACAATCCGGTCTTCAAGCGAATGAAAGGCGATCACCACCAGCCGCCCGCCGGTTGCCAGATGCTGGCTTGCCTGATCAAGCCCGGCAGAAATTTCTTCAAGCTCCTGGTTGACCGCAATGCGGATAGCCTGAAAGCTGCGGGTTGCCGGGTCAATTTTGCTTTTATTGGCAGGTGATTTCTTGCCTCCGGTATGCACGGCCGCACGGATAATATCCGCAAGCTCGCTGGTGGTGGTCAGGGGCTGTTGCTGGCGGGCTTTAACAATCGCGCGGGCAATCCGGCGGGCCTTGCGCTCTTCGCCATAGGTATAAAGAATATGGCTAATTTCCTGTTCAGACAAACGGGCCAGCAATGCCGCCGCGCTTTCGCTTTTATCACTCTCAGTTCCGTCCATGCGCATATCAAGCGGACCATCCTGCTGGAACGAAAAGCCACGGTTCGCCTGATCCAGCTGCGGAGAGGAAACCCCCAGATCAAATAAAGCCCCGTCCAGCCGGTCAATATTCTGATCAGCCAGTTTATGGGCAAGATCACTGAATCGCCCTTTAATCATCTTGAAACGGTCCGGATAGTCCCGGGCCAGCGCAAGCCCCCGCGCTACAGCCTCGGGATCACGATCAAGCCCGATCACCCGACAGGTGGCAGCTTCTAAAATCTGACGGCTATGGCCTCCGGCTCCGAAGGTCGCATCCAGATAGACCGCATTATCAAACGGGCGCAGGGCAGAAAGAACCTCGCCAGACATAACCGGCTGATGAAGAGGAATATTGATCATGACATCCCCTCCCCCCTACATTTGAGCCGGAAATTGCAGCTCCATCAAAGCTGCATGGGCGTTTTCAAAACGCTCTTTATCGACAGGCTGGAACGAACGCTGGTTATATTTGTCCGGGTCCCATATTTCAAAAACGTCATTGCGCCCGACAAAAAGGCAGGTTTTAGAGATTTTGGCATAGTCGCATAACGTCTTGCCCAGCATCACCCGGCCATTTTCATCAATCAGAAAGCGGGTCGAGCCAGAAAAATAAATATCTGTCAGAAACTCCCGGTGCGGCGAAAACTGCGAGAGACGCGCCATTTTGCGGCGGATATCGTCAAGATAGGCCCGGTCACAGCCTTCAAGCACATCTGGATAGCGCGGGGAGCGATAAATAAAAATCTGGCGTTCATCGCCTGTGCCTGACGGGCGCACAGCCGCTTGCGGCGCAAATAGACGGCCATTTGTATCTGGCGAAAGCGGCTGAGAATCCAGGACCTCTGTACGAAACTGTGCCGGGATTGAGACACGCCCTTTCCCGTCCAATTTATTCTCGTATTGGCCAGCAAACATTACCATTGATCTCTCTACCTTCTGCTCATTTCGGGGAAATTCTCTTCCCGCGACAGGCACACCCCCAAATAGACACTGGCACTTTTTACCGGCAGCTATTTAGCCCATCCTTTTATGATTCTATGTGGAAAAGCGCATAATGTCAATATATTTTATGGGATATTATAGGAATATATGGGAAATTATAGAATCTAAATCCAGATAAAGTCAAAGTAAGGGGGCAGGTGGTCCCCACAGGCGGCCCCCTATAGCCCCCTTTTTCGGGGTAACCGGTCAAACGAAGCAGAGATTTAAAAGAGAAGAAAAACGGCTAAAGCGGAAGCCGCATCCGCACACGCAAGCCGCCAATCGGCGAGTCTTCAAGCGTGATTTGCCCGCCATGGCGGGTGACAATATCCTGGGTGATAGAAAGACCAAGCCCGGTGCCACCGGTGGCTGGATTGCGCGATTGATCCAGTCTGACAAAAGGCTGAAAGGCCTGTTCACGCAAATCTGCCGGAATACCGGGGCCATCGTCATCAATCAGAAATTCGATAAATTCCGCCCCGGCACTGATGCGCCGCGATACATAAAAGCGGATATGCTGCGCATGATTTTTGGCATTGGCAATGATATTATCCACCGCCCGGCCCAGCGAGATCGGGCGGGCAACCAGAGACAAACTTCCTTCACAATGCGAATCCAGAGTCAATTTTTCATGCTGCCAGCGTTTCACAATCCGCTCGGTAAAGCGGGTGAGGTCTATGGGCTGGGCCAGTTCCTCTTCCTCGCCTCTGGCAAAAGCCAGATAGGCCTCAATCATCCCGTCCATCTCATGTAAATTTTCAACCATTGCCGATTTTGTTTTCGGGTCCTCCAGAAACTCCAGCTCCAGACGCATCCGGGTCAAGGGCGTGCGCAGGTCATGGCTGACAGCCGCCAGCATATCTGTGCGCTGCTTGATTTGACGGCGAATACGCTCGCTCATCCGGTTATAGGCCAAAGCGGCTTGCCGGATTTCTGTGGCCCCTTCCAGTTTGTGATAGCCCTTGTCGTCGCGTCCTTTGCCGAAATTTTCAACCGACTGCGCCAGACGCGCCAATGGCCGGATTTGATTGCGCAGGAACAGGATCGCGATAATCAGCAAGATCAGTGACAATCCGATCATCCAGAGAATAAAAATATAGATGGTGGAGCTGAATAGCCGGTTGCCGGGAACCCGAATATCAATCACATCAGGCCCGCGCTGCACGTAAATATGGACATTTTCGCGATAGGTGCCTGCTTCGATGGAGAAGGGATAGGTCAATCGCTGCGCGAGGGCTCTTTGCAGCACATCAAAAACCATTGATTCCGGGCGCAGGGGTGCCAAAAAGAGGGTATCGCGTATCCGCGGTTCCGGCAGCACGGCCCCGGGGAAAATTTGCACAGACCGGAACTGGGCAAGCGATTTGGCCCGCGCAATCAGGCGGTCCTCCTGATCCGGCATATGGGCCATCTGATCAAGCAGAAAGGCGATTTCCCCCGCCAGGGTGATCGATAGCCGCCAGGAAATACGCTCCCAATGGCGGTCAAGAAAAATCCATGCCGACACCAGTTGCAAGATAATCAGCGGTGTGACCAGAATCATCAAGGACCGGCCAAAAAGGGTTTTGGGCAAAAAGCGTTTAAGCGGGCGTTTGATCGGGTTGCGCATGGGTGAAAAAATTTCTCTAAGATAAAGGACCAACGGCTGGCCCACGCCCACTCCCGCGCCTGCACCGGCGCAGCACAACAAGAAAGGCCCCGTCTCCGCCAAATTGCGGCGGGGCAAAGTCAAAGGCAAGAATATGATCGCGGATATGCTGGCGATTAAGCCAATCGGGCAGTCCGTCGCGCAAAACCCCGCGCCCTTTGCCAGTCACAATCAAAACCACGCGATAATCTTTTGCCCGTGCCATGCGGATAAACTGATCAATCGCATGATAGGCCTGGCTTCTGTTCATCCCGTGTAAGTCAATCGAGGCTTCCGGGGGTTGCTTGCCCCGCGCAAGCTCTCTGGCCCGGCGGCGGTCAAGGCCGGTGACAAATCCTTTTGATAAAAACGGCGTCACCGGCGCCTGATTTATCTTCTGGCTCTGGCCCGGATTCGGACTCTGAATTGACTTCGGGCTTTTAACTTTTGCGCGTGCCACCTTGCCAGATTGAACATGATCTATGGGCTCCGCATTCGGGAGTCTATTTTGAACCCGCTCCCTTGCCAACCGCTCTTTCACAAATAAA
Organism: Alphaproteobacteria bacterium; assembly: GCA_965229605.1. Taxonomy (GTDB): domain Bacteria; phylum Pseudomonadota; class Alphaproteobacteria; order CBDDJK01; family CBDDJK01. The sequence continues at coordinate 1,422,126 of OZ245892.1, forward strand.
GGCCGACTGCGCGCTTTAAACTGCTGCCATAATGCATAGCCATCGTCTTGACTATCTGCCCCGTTGCGGTGCCGCGTCATTTTCTGTATCCATCCTTTTTGAACCAAACCCGAAAGTAAGACAGATGTGCGCTGGTGACAAGACATCAGAATCAATCCTCTCACATAAAGCCCCCATCTGCAGGAGCAAAAAATTTCAGAGCTATTTGACAGTCTGCGCGAACTCATAAGCCGCCCGCCCCTGTGGCTCTATCTTTGCGCCGGAATCGCAGGCACTCTAAGCTGGCGAGTCATCGGCGTGGCCCTTAGCGGAAAAATCGACGAAAGCTCCCCAACCTTTCAATGGATCACCGCTGTATCCTATGCCATGGTTGCCGCCCTGCTGGTGCGCGTGGTGCTGCTGCCAGCAGGCGAAAGCGGAACAGTCCTCACCTTCGCCGTGCGCGGTACAGCCTTTGCCTGTGCGCTGCTCGCCTGGTTCTTCCTGAAAAAATCCATCATCTGGGGACTGGTGTCCGGCGCGCTCAGCTATACATTGCTCAGCCTGTTTTTTCTCTAAACGCTTGTGCTCTAAATGCTTGCACTCGAAGCCATAACTGAATATTCACCTATACATCAAACAGCCTGCGCATCTGTCGGGCTTTCATGCTAAATATAGTGGAAATAACTTACCATGAGCCGGCTGGTTATGAAATTCGGTGGCACCTCGGTCGCGGATATCGAACGAATCCGCCATGCCGCACTGCGTGTCAAAGATGCCTATGATGAAGGACACCAGATCGCCGTTGTCGTCTCCGCCATGGCCGGAGCCACCAATCAGCTGATTTCCTATGTTGACCAGATCAGCAATGTCTATGATACCCGCGAGTATGACGTGATTGTCTCCTCAGGGGAACAAGTGACCGCAGGGCTTATGGCCCTTGCCCTTCAAGATATCGGGGTGCCTGCACGCTCCTGGCTGGGCTGGCAAATTCCGGTTAAGACCTCTGAAATGCACGGCAAAGCCCGCATTGAATCTATCGACCGAAGTGCGCTTGACCAAAGATTTGATGAAAAGATGGTCGCGGTTGTCACCGGCTTTCAAGGTATAAGCCCAAGAGGGCGCATCACCACCTTGGGACGTGGAGGCTCGGACACCAGTGCCGTTGCCCTTGCTGCTGCCATCAAGGCTGACAGATGTGATATCTATACCGATGTGGACGGAGTCTATACGGCTGATCCACGCATTGTGCGCAAAGCCCGCAAGCTGGATCAGGTCAGCCATGAGACCATGCTGGAAATGGCTTCGCTTGGGGCAAAAGTTTTGCAAACTCGCTCGGTCGAACTGGCCATGAATCATAATTTAAAAGTGCAGATTCTGTCGTCTTTTCAGGATTTGCCGGGCACTCTTATTGTCAGTGAGGATGAAATGGTTGAACAGCTTATTGTCAGCGCGGTTACCCATAGCAATAACGAGGCGAAGATCACGCTTTTTAACGTAGATGACCAGCCGGGGGTTGCGGCGCGTATTTTCGGGCCGTTGAGTGCGGCGGCGATTAATGTGGATATGATTGTGCAGTCGGTTTCGCCGGATGATCAGAAAACCGATATGACCTTTACGGTTGAGCGTGCAGATATGGGGCGTGCCCAGGACATTTTGGAAAAAGAGCGTGCGGCGATAGGCTATCAGGAGTTGCGCACGGATGACAGGGTTGCCAAAGTATCGGTGATTGGCGTCGGGATGCGCAGTCATGCGGGGGTTGCGCAGCAAATGTTTGAAACTCTTGCCGAGCGTGGGATTAATATTCAGGTGATTGCGACATCGGAGATAAAAGTCTCTACCCTGATTGAGGAAAGCCGGATGGAGGAGGCTTTGATCGCGTTGCATACGGTCTATGGTCTGGACAGGTCGTGACCGCGACAGACATAAAGCCCGCCTCTTTGGACAAAAGGACTGCTGCCAGGGGAGTGTCGTTTGCCGATCCTTTTGTTCTGCTGCGCAGTGTCCGCAGGCTTATGGCGAAGAAGGAGCCAACCCAGCATCGGTTGGATCAGCTGGTTGCGCAGGTTGCCACTGGGTTTGGGGTTGAGGTCTGTTCGATTTATTTAAAGCGGGGTAGCGACAAGCTGGAGCTTTTTGCGACCCATGGTCTTAATCCGCAAGCGGTTCATCTGACCAGGCTGCGGATAGGCGAAGGGATTGTTGGTGAAATAGCGGCGACCAGTCAGCCATTGGCACTGAGTAATGCCAGTCTTTATCCGGGCTATGCTTACCGTCCAGAAACCGGGGAAGCCCCGTATCATGCCATGATGGGGGTTCCTTTGGTTCATGGCGGGTTGGTTGTGGGGGTTCTGGTTGTTCAAAATCTGGCCATCCGCAGCTATGCGCAAGAGGAGATTGAGACTCTGGCGACGATAGGCATGGTGGTTGCGGAGATTGTTGGCACCGAGAATTTGACTCGTTCGAGTGATGTTGCGGGTCATCCTGTTCGTCTGGAAGGGGTTCGGCTGAGCAGCGGGATTGGGATAGGCCAGGTTGTTTTGCACAGGGCAGAGCTTGATCTTGCGCAAACCATGGTCAGCGATGACCCGAAGGCCGAGCTTTCCCGGCTTGAGAGTGCGATGCAGTCGATGTATCAGGAGTTGGATCAGACGATAGCGACTCATCATATGGCGGGTCGCGAGGTTGAGGAGATTCTGCGGGCTTTTCGGGTGATTGCAGAGGACCGGGGCTGGATTCAGCGGCTTAAGAACACGGTCTTGCAAGGCCTGAGTGCCGAGGCTGCGGTGATCAAGTCGCGCAATGAGCAAAAGGACAGGATCGCCACTATCAAGGATGACCTGTTAAGAGAGCGGATCAGTGATTTTAACGATCTGGCCAATCGTTTATTAAGGCATCTTGCGGCAAAACAGGGGTTGCCGGTTGGGCTTGGGGCTTTGCCGGAGCGCACGGTGGTTGTGGCCCGCAATATGGGTCCAACGGAACTTCTGGAATATAATCAGGAGAAACTTCAAGCCCTTGTGCTGTTGGAAGGGTCGAATGCGTCGCATGTTGCGATTGTCGCGCGGGCGATGGGCATCCCGATTTTGGGACGGGTGAAGTCTATCCTGTCTTGTGTGGCTTCGCGCGATGATATCATTGTTGATGCGACGAACGGAGCCTGTTTTCTGCGCCCGAATGAAGAGGTGCGGCGATCAGCCCTCCAGTCGCTGGCCATGCAGGAAAGGTTGCAAAAATCCTATGAGACCGAGCGCGATCTCCCCAGCCAGACCCGCGACAAACAGACCATCCATCTGTCGATCAATGCCGGAATGCTGATGGATATTCCGCATCTGGCCCATACCGGCGCCGCAGGAATCGGGCTTTTTCGTACCGAGCTTCCGCTTATGCTGCGCAGTGATATGCCCGATGTTGAGGAATTGACCATCTTCTATCAGCGTATCTTCGCGCAGGCCGGGGACAAGCCCATTGTTTTTCGGACCTATGATATTGGCTCTGATAAAAAAGTGCCTTTTATTCCTGTCCAGCCAGAAGATAATCCGGCACTGGGCTGGCGGGCCATCCGGCTTGGTCTTGATCAGCCCGATCTTCTTAGAAATCAGGCCCGCGCACTTTTACAGGCCGCCCATTTACAGGCTGCCCATTTACAGGCTGAAAAGAGCCGAACGCTTGACCTGATGTTTCCGATGATCAGCACCGTCCAGGAATTTATTGATGCCAAAGCCATTGTTTTAAATGAGCAAGAACAAATAAAAGGACAAAAAGTTCAACTACGCATCGGGGCCATGATTGAAGTCCCGGCGCTGGTTTTTCAAATTCCTGAACTCTCGGCTCATGCCGATTTCGTCTCGCTTGGCAGCAATGACCTGCTGCAATTCCTTTTCGCACAGGATCGCGGCAACCCCAAACTGGATGGCCGCTATGACCCGCTTGACCCGGCAGTCCTGCGCTTTATCAAACAGCTGGTTGATTCCTGCAAAAAACACAACCTGCCGCTTTCGGTCTGCGGGGAAATGGCCGGAAGCAGCCTGGGAGCTGCCGCCTTGATCGGGATCGGTGTCCGCTCTCTATCGATGAATCCGTCCGCCATCGGCCCCATTCGCCGCCTGGTGCGCCAGATCAATCTTTCCTCCCTTGAAGAAGCCCTCAATGTTTTCCTTCATCAAACAGATAAACCGGCGCGCGTCCAATTAAACGCCTATATGACCGCGCACCAGATCACGATTGACCAGATTCCACAAATACCGGACTCGGCACATTAATGAATGAGAATGACTTTTGTCGAATCATGTGCAAACCCACATTTTAAACCACATGAAATTGGCAAGAAATAATGAACAAGCAATGTAAAAAAAGGTTTAGGCCACTGAAGAACAGATTCTTTCAAGGGATTTTTGTCTCTGTTGTATGGGTCTCTTTATGCAGCTTTACCGCTCTTTCATTCACAAACAATCAGGCTTTTGCCAATGACCAGGCCGACTTTCGTGCTTTCATGGCACAATTTACCGCAAAAAGATACGCCAACCGCCCGGTTCCTGCCGTTGTGCAAGAGGCCTTGCAAAGACTCCAGTTTCTGCCGCGTGTTATTGAACTTGATCGCCGCCAACCTGAATTCAGCCTCAGTTTCTATCAATATATCGACCGGGTGATCAGTGAACAACGTATCATGCGCGGGCGTGAACTCTATCGCGCCGGGCCGGTGAATTATGCCCGCACCGTCACAAATCCTTACGGCATTCCGGCCCATGTTATTCTGGCCTTCTGGGGGCTTGAAACCAATTACGGCACCCATCTTGGCGAAATGCCGGTGCTGGATTCGCTGGCAACCCTCAGTTACGATGGACGGCGGCGCGACTTCTTTAGCAAAGAACTCAACATCGTCCTTGATATGATCGAAGCCGGGACATTGCCTGCCAGCGAAGCCAGAGGCTCCTGGGCCGGGGCTATGGGCCATTTTCAATTTATGCCCAGCACCTATCACGGCTATGCCAGACGTGCCGATGGCAAAACAGGACCGGTGCTTTTACGCCGTGACCTCCCGGATGCTTTTGTCTCGGCAGGTCGCTACCTCCAGGCGATGGGATGGAAAGCCGGGGAACGCTGGGGACGCGAAGTCACCTTGCCGCCAACCTTCGACTTTAAACTGGCAGGCTATCGCCAGAAAAAACAGCCTTTATCTTTCTGGAACCGCCAGGGTGTCCGGCGCATGGACGGCAGCCCGCTTCCTGCCGCCGATCTTGAAGCCCGCGTGCTGATCCCGATGGGCTATCAAGGCCCGGCCTTTCTGATTTATGATAATTTTGATGTGATTATGCGCTGGAATCGCTCTTTATTCTATGCGCTTGGCGTCGGCTTGCTGTCTGATCAAATTGCCGGGCGACCCGGTATACAGGCCAAGCGAACCAGCGACCCGGCCCCGCTTAAACGCGCACAGATCAAGAATATGCAGGTGCGTCTGACCCAACTTGGCTTTTCTCCCGGCAAACCGGACGGGATCATTGGCTCTGGCACCCGTCAGGCTCTGCGCCAGTTTCAAGCACAACAAGGCCTGGTCGCAGACGGCTATCCCGGCACCACAACCTTGCAGCACCTGCTGCCGTAAATAGAGACAATGGCATAAAGACCGTGGCGACACCTGAACCCGCAGCACTGGATCAAAAATCGCGGGCAGAACCACGCCATTTGTACTCCAATATTCTTGTCCTCACGCTTGCGGCTCTCCTGCTTAGCGGCTGTGCCGAAATCAGCTTTCTCGCCGAAGGAGCCAAGAAAATCCGCAGCATCACCGTGCCGTCTCCTCCGCCACAAGCCGGATTTCTGGACAGCAATCAGGACGAACAGGAAGAAACCCGCTTCTTCCTTGAAAAAGGCGAATATTACAAGGTTGGCCTGCCCTATAAAATTAAAGGCAGATGGTATTATCCCGAAGAAGATTTTGCCTATGTCGAAGAAGGCATTGCCTCGTGGTATGGAGAGGCTTTTCACAATAAAACAACGGCAAACGGGGCGATTTTTAATATGAATGCGCTCACCGCCGCGCACCGCACCTTGCCCATGCCCTCTATCGTCCGGGTGACAAATCTGGAAAATGGCCGGACACTTGTTGTCAAAGTCAATGACCGGGGACCCTTTGCCCGTGATCGTATTATTGATATGTCCAAACGCTCGGCAACCGTTCTGGGCTTTCTCAAACAGGGCGTAACCCGGGTGCGCGTTGAAATCTTGCCCGAAGAAAGCCGTCAATTTGCCCTGATCGCCGGGCGAAAACCTTTCACCTCCTCAGATTTAAAGCGCAGCCCGGCTAAAGCAAAAGCCCCGCAAGCAGTCAGCGTGGCCCAACCTGAACCCGTAAAACCGCAAAACCCGCCAGATTCAACCTCAACAGACCTGCTTTATATTCAAGTCGGCGCCTTTAGCTTGCAGGCAAATGCCAGAAAAATCGGGGATGCTATCGCCAAGCAAGGGATTCCGGTGATTATTGCCCCGCTTGAGCAGAATGGAAAGACTCTGTTCCGGGTGCGTGCTGGCCCGGCTCTGACCACGCAGCAGGCCGAAGCACTGCTGGTCAAAATTCAATCTTTGGGCTATGATGCGGCACAGATTATCTCTGATACCCCTAAAAGCTGATTTTACATATGCGCATTTCTCAAATTCTGCTGACCGTTTTTATTCTCTTTGCCGGGCTCTTAGCCGGAACCGGTTTATTTTTGCGCGGGATGCCTGCATTTGCGCAAGAAGCAACAGCCCCGCTTGCCGAGCCGTTAAAGATCAGCCAGGATTTCCACACACTGGCCCGGGAAGCCATTCTGATTGACCAGCTAAGCGGGCAAGTCCTGTTTGAAAAAAATGCCGATGCCCGGCAGCCTCCGGCCTCCATGACCAAAATGATGACGATTTATCTGCTGTTTGACCGGTTGCAACGCAAGGTCTTGTCGCTGGATGATGAATTTACCGTTAGTGAGGAGGCCTGGCGCAAGGGTGGCTCCAAAATGTTTGTCGAAGTCAATAAACGCGTGCGGATTGAAGATTTAATCCGGGGGATCATCGTGCAATCCGGCAATGATGCCACCATCGTTGTCGCCGAAGGGCTGGCCGGGTCAGAAGAAGCCTTTGCCGAACTGATGACCGCCAAAGCCCGCGAGCTTGGCCTGACCAATACCAATTTCATGAATGCCAGCGGCTGGCCTGACCCGGATCAATATTCCTCGGCCCGCGATCTTGCGCTGATCGCCAATGCCTTGACCACGCATTTTCCCGATTTTTATCATTATTTCAGCGAGCGGGAATTTACCTATAACGGTATTCGCCAGTTCAATCGCAACCCCTTGTTGCGCCGGGTGAACGGGGTGGACGGGCTAAAAACCGGGCATGTAGAGGCCTCTGGCTACGGGGTGACGATTTCAGCCGAACGGGCAGGACGGCGGCTTACGCTGGTTGTTCACGGGCTGGAATCCTCCGAAGACCGCCGCACCGAGGCCGAACGGCTGCTGGAGTGGGGCTTTAAACAATGGGGCTATTACCAATTTTACGGTGCAGGTGATCAGGTGACCACCATGCCGATCTGGCTTGGGAATAATCCCTCGGTTGATCTGGTGGTTGATCGCCCGGTTGCCTTGAACCTGCCACGGGCTCAGCGTGAAAACCTGCGCTTTTATGTGACCGGCGAAAGCCCGGCCACCGCCCCCGTTCAACAAGGTGCCCCTTTAGCCCGGCTTGAACTGCGCATTAATGAACAGCCGATTGCCACCTATCCGTTGATTGCCAGCAATGCTGTGGCAAAATTAGGGCCTTTCGCCCGTATCTGGGCCGCCTTTAGCCATCTATTGTTTGGCGAATCCGGCTAGATTTGTCCAAAATAAATGTGTCCCGGACAGGTTTGAAAACATCCCCCCGACATACCGGCTTTTTTCTTTCGCTTGAAGGCGGCGAAGGGACCGGGAAATCCACGCAAGCAAAGCTGCTGGCCGAAAAACTCGGCGCGCGTGGCTTTGAGGTGCTGGTCACCCGTGAACCGGGAGGCAGCCCGCTTGGCGCGGCTTTGCGGGAACTATTGCTGGGCGAAAACAAGCAGAATGCGCCCCACATTGATGGAATTGCCGAGGCTTTGCTCTTTTACGCAGACCGCCATATGCATGTCACCGACGTGATCACCCCTGCCCTCAGGGGCGGAAAAATTGTGATCACCGACCGTTTCTTTGACAGCACCTTTGCCTATCAAGGGGCCCGCGCTGGCGTTGATCCCGGCTTTTTGCAGCAGCTTCATGACCTTGTGCTTGGTGCCTTCAAGCCTGATTTGACATTTATCCTGGATGTGCCCATTGATGTTGGACGTAAACGGCTGGCCTCTCGCGGGCAGACGATTGACCGTATTGAAGCAGAATCAAGCGAATTTCACATGAAGTTACAGCAGATTTTTAAAGCCATTGCCCTTGAAAACCCCGCGCGTTGTCAGCTTGTTGAAGCTGATCGCCCGGTTGAAGACTTGGCCGAGGAACTTTTTAAGCGGCTTTGTGTGTGCTTGCAGCAAAAAGGGCTTTTGGCATAATGTCTGACCTTCCAGATTTTCATCCAGGATTGAACCGCCATCTTGTTGGTCAGCAACAGGCCGAGCAGACCTTTCTTTCCGCCTGGCAGCAAGGACGCTGTCATCATGCCTGGCTGGTTGATGGACCGCGCGGCGTTGGCAAGGCAACATTGGCCTATCGCATTGCCCGTTTTGTGCTGAGCCAGCCGCCTGAATTTGGTCAGGACTCCCTCTTTTCTGATGATCCTGCACTCAGCCAGCCCGAAAGCCTTGAACTCCCTGATACCGATGATGCACTATTCGATATGCTGGCAACCAATAGCCATCAGGACTTCCGCTTGCTGCACATACCCGATGGCAAAACGCAAATCTCTGTCGAGCAAATCCGTGACCTCAAAGGCTTTTTTAACCTGACCGCAAATGCGGCCTATCGCGTGACACTCATTGATTCAGCCGATGATCTGTCTATTCAGGCCGCAAACGCTCTATTAAAATTGCTGGAAGAACCTCCGGCCTATTGCCTGTTTTTGCTGGTTTCGCATACCCCGGCCAGGCTGCTGCCAACCTTGCGCTCCCGCTGTCGCCGGTTGCAGGCCAACCGCCTTTCCGACCCGGATATGCGCACCCTTATGGAAGCCCTACACGCAGATACGCCCGAAGATACAATCGATACAGCCATCCAGCTGGCAAATGGCTGTCCGGGGCTGGCCAGCCAAATTATTGAACGCGATCAGGTTGATCTTTATAAAGAAATGCTTGAATGCCTCGCTGAACCGCCAGCCAGCCGCTTTGGGGCCATTGATGTCCTTGCCGACCGGGTCTCAGACCGCACTATTTTTGCTGACTTTAGCTGGCTGCTTGATCAATTCCTGATGCGCTCTATCCGGGTGAAATCTATGGACACACTATTCCAGCCGATCCTTGAAGAAGAACAATCAGCCTGGAGCACTCTGTCAACCTCCCCGACAGCAGATTTTATCCAGCTGCGTGATCAAATCCATACACTTTGCACGCAAGCAGGTCCGCCTGCCAATCTTGACCGCAAATCACTCACCCATACCATCTTTGGCTTGTTATAATCGTAAGGGATTTTCATGCTTCTGCTTATTGATTCAGGCAATACCAATGTTGTCTTTGGCCTTTACAGCCCCGATCAAGGCCAGGTGCTAAAGGCCTTTCGCACAACCAATGAACCAGAACGGACAGCTGATGAATATATGGTGTGGCTAAGTGCCTTGATGCAGATCAATGGCTTTAATTATCGCACCATTCAGCATGTCGCCATTGGCTCGGTCGTGCCGGAGGCTGAATTTAACCTGATCAGCCTGGCCCGGCGCTATTTTAATGTTGAACCCCTGGTGGTTGGCCAGCCCGGCCTTGATCTCGGGCTTGACGTGCTGGTTGAAAATCCAAGGGAAGTTGGCGCAGACCGGCTATTGAATGCGCTGGCCGCTCATGCGCATTATGGCGGGCCCCTGATCATCATTGATTTTGGCACCGCAACCACCTTTGATGTGGTTGACCGGAATGGCAGCTATTGTGGCGGAGCGATTGCGCCGGGGATTCATCTTTCCTTGCGCTCCCTTTATATGGCTGCCGCAAAATTACCGCTGGTGGAGATTGCGCCGCCTTCCTCGACCTGTGGGAAAAATACCCAGGATGCCATGCAATCAGGCGTGTTTTTTGGCTATATTTCGATGATTGAGGGCATGACAGCGCGGTTAAAATCCGAAATGGGCTTAAAGCGAAATGAATCGGTTAAAATCATTGCAACTGGCGGCTTATGCGAACTTTTTGCCAACCATACCTCGGCGATTGATCACACAAACCGGTCACTGACCCTGAACGGGCTGGCTCTTTTATATGAACGGAATCGTGGCTTTGCGGGTCCAGATTTCCCGAAAGACCAGACATCATGAGCGCTTCTGATCTGATTACTATCCTGACCCGGATTGCCAAAGCATTAGAGCAGCAAGCGCCTTTGGTATCAGCAGACCTGCCTCTTACCAAAGAAGAGCTTCATAATCCATCGCTGCACGCTATGATCTGGCAGAATTTCAACCATGGCCAACAGCTATTGCAGGGCTTTACCCCGGTTCAGGACGTCGCCGGGGTGCCGCTGTCGCTGTTATGCGGGGTTGAAGATCAGGCACAGCGTCTTCTTGCCAATACAAGACAATTTCGCGACGGGTTTCCGGCCAATAATGCCTTGCTCTGGGGGGCGCGTGGAACCGGCAAAAGTGCCTTGATCAAGGCGACTCATGCAGAACTCTGGAAAGAAAAACCGGGTCGCTTGGTGCTGGTTGAAATCCTGCGCGAGGATATCGCAACCCTGCATCTTCTTTTATCGCAATTACGGGCGGTTGCTGATCGCCGCTTTCTGGTGTTTTGTGATGACTTGAGTTTTGAAAGCGAGGATTCGGCCTATAAATCGCTGAAAGCAGCTCTGGAGGGCGGAATAGAAGGCCGTCCGTCCAATGTGTTATTTTATGCGACCTCCAATCGCCGTCATCTGATCAGTCGGCAAATGATTGAAAACGAGCAATCGGTCGGGATCATGCCCGGTGAAGCGGTCGAGGAGAAAGTATCTCTGTCAGACCGCTTTGGTCTGTGGCTGGGTTTTCATAATTATGATCAGGCGCAATATCTGTCGATTGTTGCAAAATATATTGAAGCCTATCACATTGAATGTGAAAAAGAGGTCTGGCGGGCCGATGCGCTGGCCTGGTCGATGGCAAGAGGATCACGCTCTGGCCGGGTGGCCCATCAATATGTGCAAGACCTGGCCGGACGATTAGGAAAACCGCTTAAATTTTCAGCCTCAACCCTGCTCACGGAGGAAAATAAACATGACTGACACCAGGACCAAACCGGTTGCCCGCTATCACGATCTTAAGGGAAAATCTGTCTATATTTCAGGGGGAGCCACCGGCATAGGCCATGACATTGTCAAGTCTTTCCATGCTCAAGGTGCGATTGTCAGTTTTGTTGACCTCAATCAGGAAGCTGGGGAGAAACTGGCCAGCGAATTAGGCGAACGCATTCATTTCACAAAAGCGGATATCACCGACCCGGACCAGCTGACCGCCAGTCTGGTTGCGGCTGAATCGCGTGGCGGAGGGCTTGATGTGCTGGTCAATAATGCCGCCAATGACCAGCGGCATGATTTCTTTGAAGCCACCCCCGAGTTTTTTGATCAGACCGTTGCTGTCAATTTAAAGCATCAGTATTTTGCGGCCCAGACGGCGGCCCGCTTTATGAAAGAGCGCAAGCATGGGTCCATCATCCATTTTGGATCAGTCGCCCCGCGTATTCCAAGCGATGATCTGCATATCTATATTGCCTGTAAAGAGGGGGTGCGCGGGCTGACCCGCTCGATGGCAAAAACGCTGGGAGAATTTAATATCCGGGTCAATGCAATCACGCCCGGGGCTATCCTCACTGAAAAGCAGTTGAAACTGTGGATTGACCCGGAACTGGAGGCTAAAATCCTGGCAGACCAGTTTTTACACCGCCGTTTGAATGGACAAGATATTGCTGAAATGGCGTTATTTCTGGCCTCGGACGCCTCCTCCGCCTGCACGGGACATTTATTTGTTGTTGATGGTGGGCTATGCTACTAACCGATTATTCTATTATTTTGTATGAGGACCGTAAAAATGAGCAAGGATAACGGAGGCAAGAATCCCATGCGGGCAGGCGTGATCGGGCTTGGAGATATGGGCAGTGGCCTTGCCAAAAATCTGCTGGCCAGTGGGTTTGCGGTGACCGGCTATGATCTTAGTGAAAAGCGGATGAAAGCTTTTGCTGATATGGGGGGAAAGCCTGCTGGCTCTGTGGCCGAGGTCGGAGAGAATGCCGATGCGGTCTATGTCATGGTGATGAACGGCGATCAGACCAAGTCCGTGATTTTTGGCCGAGAAGATGGAGATACAAAAGAGAGTGGATTGCTTGATACCATGGACCCCGGCGGGGCAATTATTCTGACGGCGACCATCAAGCCAGCAGAAGCCCGCAGCATAGGTCAGATGATGGCTGAACAAAAGGACCACAACAAGGACCAGGGCATTGCGTTGATTGACAGTCCGGTTTCGGGTGGATTCCCTGGCGCACAAGGCGGAACCTTGACCATGATGGCTGCCGCAGAAGGTAAAATTCTTGATAAATTTGCGCCGGTGATGGAAGCTGTCTCTGGAACCATTCACCGGGTTGGCGAAAAGCCTGGGGAGGGCCAGACGGTCAAAGCCTGTTTACAATCGCTGATCGGCGCGATTTTTTCAGCCACCTTTGAAGCCGCCGTGCTGGCTGCCAAAGCCGGGGTCAAGGGAGAGGTCTTGCATAAGGTTGTTTCAACGTCCAGCGCAAGCTGCGGGGTTGCCAATAATGCGCTGGAAAAGATTATAGACCGGGCCTTTGAAGGAACTGGCAGTCATATTTCCACCATGCATAAGGATTTGACGATAGCCTTGTCTTTGGCCGAAGAACTGGGTGTGCCACTTCATACGGCTTCTACGGCCATGCAGCTTTTTCATGCGGGAAAGACGAAATATCCGCAAGGCGATAACTGGGTGGTCACGCGGGTTCTTGAAGAAATTGTCGGCGTTGAGCTTCATCGTTAAATATCATCAGGAGAAGAACCATGAAACTTGGCGTGATTTGCGACGGGATCAGCCGTGATCTTTCCCATGCCCTGCGGGTTATGGACGAGTTTGATCTGACCTATGCAGAGTTGCAATTTGTTGGAGAAAAAGAGGTCGGCGATCACTCAAAAACTGAAATTGACGAGATCAAGACGTTATTAGCCCGCCATCAAAAGCCGGTATCCTGTTTGTCGCGCCATGTTTTTGCGGGCATGACCAGTGCCAATCGCCCGGGAGATGCGCTGCATACCAAACATATGGAGGCTTTGAAGCGGGTGATGGATATGGCCCATGTGCTGGAGTCGCCACTGGTTCGAATTATGACTCCGAAGAAAGAGCAAATTTTATGGGGCCGCAACGGGGCTGAAAAATGGAATGTTGCCAAAGGGGCCTGGGATACGACTGCGCCCCTGATTGCCCCGGCGGTCGAGTTGGCCCGGGCAGAAGGACTAACGCTGGTGGTTGAAACCGGCAATGGCACCATGGTCAATTCCAATTATACTGCGCGTAAACTGATTGATGAACTGGATGCCAAAGACACGCTAAAGGTGCTATGGGACCCGGCCAATAACTGCTGGTGTCATGAGCTGGCCTATCCTGATGGCTATGAAGAAATCCGCGATGGCTATCTGGGGCATCTTCATATCAAGGATGTGCAGGTCGATACGCCGCGGGCAACGCTTGAAGTGCGACCGATGGGGGAAGGACAGCTGGGGCCGTTATTTCAGCCTCTGGCCGATCATCTGCGCAAGGATTCCTATGACGGGGTTATTTCGCTTGAAAGCGTGTATCATCCCGGCAATGGCGATTTTGAGGCCGGATTCCGCCAGTGCATAAATCAATTTAAAGAACATTTCACCGATTAAACCTTTATATACAGATAGATAAAAAACGGATTTCCCATGTTAAGCGCAAACGATATTCGCCGCACCTTTATCGATTTTTTTGATCATCATGATCATCAGCAGGTGCCGTCCTCGCCCCTGGTGCCGCGCAATGACCCGACCCTGATGTTTGTCAATTCCGGCATGGTCCAGTTCAAGAACGTCTTTACCGGACAAGAACAACGGCCCTATAGCCGCGCGGTCACCGCACAAAAATCGGTGCGGGCCGGAGGCAAGCACAACGACCTTGAAAATGTCGGCTATACTGCCCGCCACCATACATTTTTTGAAATGATGGGGAATTTTTCCTTTGGCGATTATTTTAAAGACCTCGCCATTGAACTGGCCTGGAAACTTGTGACAGAAGAATTTGGCCTGGATAAAGAAAAGCTGCTGGTCACGGTCTATGCTGAAGATGATGAAGCCGCTACACTCTGGCGGAAAATAGCCGATTTGCCCGATCAGCGGATTATCCGCATTCCGACCTCTGACAATTTCTGGCAGATGGGCGACACCGGACCCTGCGGGCCCTGTTCCGAAATTTTTTATGATCACGGGCCAGATATTCCAGGCGGACCGCCGGGTTCGCCTGATGAAGATGGCGACCGCTTTATTGAAATCTGGAATCTGGTTTTTATGCAGTTTGAACAATTTCTGGACCGGGACCGGGAGCCACTCCCCAAACCTTCTATTGATACCGGCATGGGGCTGGAGCGGATGGCCGCCGTCCTGCAAAACCAGCATAATAATTATGATATTGATCTGTTTCGCACCTTGATTGAAGCCTCGGTTGAGTTAACCGGGCGTGCCGCCAAGGGCGAAGATTTATCCAGCCATCGGGTAATTGCCGATCATTTACGGGCCAGTGCCTTTTTGATTGCAGATGGGGTGCTGCCCTCCAATGAAGGGCGTGGCTATGTCCTGCGCCGGATTATGCGCCGCGCCATGCGCCATATTCATCAGTTGGGAGCGAAAGAGCCTTTGATGTATCGCCTGTTGCCAGCCCTGGTCTCAACCATGGGCGGCCATTATCAGGAATTGAGGCGCGCTGAATCCCTGATCAGCGAAACGCTGAAACTTGAAGAGACCGGCTTTCGCCGCACCCTGGAGCGCGGCTTGAAATTGCTGGACGAGGCAACCGGCAAACTGCGCGATGGGGCTGATTTACCGGGCGACATTGCCTTTATGCTCTATGATACCTGCGGCTTTCCGGTTGATCTGACCCGTGACATCCTGCGCAAGCAAGGCCGGGGCATTGATGAAGCCACTTTTGACGCCGCCATGCAACGCCAGCGCGAACAGGCCCGGCAAGCCTGGAAAGGGTCGGGCGAAAAAGCTACGGATCGCGTGTGGTTTGAACTTGGCGAGAAAATATCGGCAACCGATTTTCTTGGCTACGAGACCGAACAGGCCGAAGGCGAAGTTCAGGCTCTTGTTGTTGATGGACAGTCTGTGGAAAGTGCCAAAACTGGCAGTGATGTCACTGTGATTTTTAATCAAACGCCTTTTTATGGGGAATCCGGGGGGCAGGCCGGAGACAAGGGCATCTTATATGCTGAAAATGGCACCCGGGTTGCCATTCATGATTGTCAAAAGCGGCTGGGATTATTTTTGCATATCGGGCGCGTTGAAGAGGGACAGCTGGAGCCGGGCCATGCTTTGACCCTGCGGGTTGATCCTGAACGCCGTCAGGCTTTGCGGGGCAATCATTCGGTCACCCATCTGGCCCATGCTGCCTTGCGGGCACGGCTTGGTGATCATGTGACCCAGAAGGGGTCTTTGGTTGAATCAAAATCCATGCGCTTTGATTTTTCGCATCCCAAGCCGATGACGCCAGAGGATATTCTGGCGGTTGAAACCATGGTCAATCGCCAGATCCAGGATAATGTTCCAGTCAGCACCCGGCTGATGACTCCTGACGAGGCCATCAAGACCGGAGCCCTGGCCCTGTTTGGCGAGAAATACGGCGAAGAGGTGCGGGTTGTCTTTATGCAATCGCCAGAAGAGGAGGCGCAGCCCTATTCGATTGAATTATGCGGCGGCACCCATGTTGCCCGCACCGGTGATATCGGGCTGTTTAAAATCATTGGCGAGCAAGGGGTTGCGGCAGGTATCCGGCGCATTGAGTGTCTTTCAGGCACTGCCGCTTTTTCTTATCTGAATGATCAGGATCAACGCATGAAGATGATGGCAGACCGTTTACGGGTGGCCCCTGCCGATGTGCCAGAGCGGTTGTTCAGTCTGATTGACGAGCGCAAACGCAGCGAGCGGCAAATCCTTGATTTAAAGCGCACATTGGCAAGCCAGTCATCGACTTCTGCACATACCGAAAGCGGGCAAGCCCAATCCGATGAGGCGGATCATCAGCTTATAGGCGATATAAAGCTGATCACTCGCAGCCTGTCTGATTTACCGCCAAAAGAGTTAAAACCTCTGGCTGATCAGTTAAAAACATCGGCGGGAAGCGGGGTGATTGCGCTGGCAACCGTCAATGAGGGCAAAGCATCTTTGGTGGTCGGGGTTACCGATGATCTTACGGACCGGATTGATGCGGTTACGCTGGTGCGTTCTGGTGTGGCTGCCATTGGCGGCAAAGGCGGTGGCGGGCGGCCTGACCTGGCCCAGGCCGGGGGACCGGATGGAGAAAAGACCGGAGCGGCCTTGCAAGCCATCGAAGAAGCCCTAAAAAGTCTGGTTCAGGAAAAATCTGGTTAAACTTTAGCGTCTTTGGAATTTGGAAAAGCCAATCACTGATCAGGATGCGCGTTGGTTGCGCGCGGCGTATTTGTTGGACGCAGCGCGCTGGTTGCGCGCGGCTCTGGGGCTGGCCCGGCGTGGCGAGGGTCAGTGCTGGCCCAATCCATCGGTCGGATGTGTGCTGGTTCAGCAAGGCCAGGCCGGGGCTTTTTGCATCGCGCAGGGTCATACGGCGGCGGGCGGGCGACCCCATGCCGAGACCGAAGCGTTAAAAAATATCCCGCCCCATATCCGTAAAGAACCGGGTGCGCTTCAGAATATCACCCTTTATGTGACGCTGGAGCCTTGCGCCCATCACGGCAAGACTCCGCCTTGCACCGATGCGATTATTGCGGCGGGGATCGAACGGGTGGTGGTCGGGATGCTGGACCCGGACAAGCGAGTCAGCGGCGCAGGGATCAAGCGTTTGCAAGAAGCCGGCATTGAAACCATGCTTCTGGAGCTCCCTGAAATTGAGGATTTTTATAGCGGTTATCGCCAATCACGTGGAAAGCAGCGTCCGGCGGTTAGCGTGAAAATTGCCAGCAGTCTCGATGGAGCCTCGGCCCTGTCCAACGGGGAGAGCCAATGGATTACCAACCAGCAGGCCCGCAATTATGGCCATCTGTTGCGCGCCCGCCATGATGCCATTCTGATCGGGGCCGGAACATTGCGTCAGGATAATCCGGCACTGACCTGCCGCCTTGCCGGAATGGAAGACACCTCTCCGCTGCCGGTGATTATTGGCGGCAAACAACCTCTGCCGTCTTCTTGCAAGATTTTTGAAGCCGGACAAAAATTTATTCTTGCCCTGCCCAAAGGTCAAAAAATCCCGAGCTTGCCTGCAACAGCGCAGCTTTTACAGCTGGAAAGCAAATCAAAAGGGGAAATTGATCTGTCCTCTCTTTTGCACGAGCTGGGGCAAATTGGTCTCACCCGCGTGCTGGTTGAAGGCGGCCCGCGCCTGATCGCCAGCTTCCTTCAAGCCGGACTGGTCGATGACCTTTACTGGTTCAAGGCCCCGCTGCTGCTTGGCGGCGATGCACAGGCCTCTATCGGTGGTTTGTCTCTGGATAAACTCGTCAAAGCCCCGAAGCTCATTCTGCAAAAACGCATTATGCTTGGCAGGGATAGCTGCGAACAGTATAAAATCGCATGAAAACAGCAATTATCGGCACAGGTATATCAGGGCTGGGGACCGCCTTTCTGCTCAACCCGCATCACGATATAATACTTTACGAGAAAAACCCCTCTGTCGGCGGGCATAGCCGAACCATCTCCATTAACTGCGATGGACAGACAATTCCCGTCGATACCGGATTCATCGTTTTCAATAACTGGAATTACCCCAACCTGCTTGGCCTGTTTAACCTGCTGAATGTGCCCTACGTCAAAAGCGATATGTCTTTTGGAATCAGCATCAATAAAGGCTGGCTGGAATATTCATCAAATGACCTGTTAGCCTTTCGTAATCTGGTAAGGCCGGACTATTGGCGGATGTTGCGTGATATTCTGACCTTCAATAAAGCCGCACCGTCCTATCTTGAAAAAACCCCGGACCTTACGCTTGGCCAATGTCTTGATGAATTAAAGATTGGGCCCTGGTTTCGCGACTATTATATCCTGGCCATGGGGGCTGCTATCTGGAGTTGTCCGGCTGACAAGATTATGGCGTTTCCGGCCCGTTCGTTCATCCAGTTCTTTAAAAACCACGGGCTGTTGAATCTGATAAACCGGCCACAATGGTACACGGTTAAAGGCGGAAGCGTCGAATATATCAAACGTCTGACTGCCCCGTTCAAAGATAAAATCAAGCTCGATTGCGGGGTAAAATCTGTGGCCCGGCAAAAAGGAAAATGGAAAGTCACGGATATAAACGGCGGCTCTTCAGTTTTTGATCAGGTAGTTTTTGCCTGTCATGCTGACGAAGCCCTGCATCTTTTATCGCGCCCAACCAAGCTGCATAAAGATATTATCGGGGCATTTTCCTATGAAACCAATAAAATCATTACCCATAGCGACCGCAGCTTTCTGCCAAAACATCGAAAATCCTGGGCAAGCTGGGTTTATCTGGCCGATAAAACAGAAAAGACGGAAAGCCAGTTATCCGTCAGCTACTGGATGAATAATTTACAGCCGCTTGAGTGTGAAAGTCCCGTGATCGTCACGTTGAACCCGGCCCGCCGCCCGCAAACAGACCTGATTTATGATGAACATCTTTTTACGCATCCGGTTTTTGATCACGCCGCAGTCCATGCCCAGACCCGGCTGGACGAGATTCAGGGAAAAGACGGCCTGTGGTTTTGCGGGGCCTATCAGGCAAACGGCTTTCATGAAGACGGATTGCTGAGTGCCGTGCGGATTGCTGAAAAGATGGGAATTACCGTCGCATGGCACTGACCCCTTCCCTTTTATTCGGGCAAGTCATGCATAAGCGCACGCTGCCAAAGGTCAATGCGTTCAGCTATGGCATCTATTATCTTGCCATTCCCCTGTCGCAAATTAACGTGCTGCCGCTACCAGTTAACCGTTTTGGCCCGCTGAGTTTTTACGCTAAAGATCATGGCGCGCGTGATGGCAGTAATCTTGAAAGCTGGGCCCGTTCTATTCTTGATCAATATGGCATCAAGGGGGTGGATGGCGAAATTGTGCTGATTGCCCTGCCGCGTGTGTTTGGCTATGTTTTCAACCCGGTGAGTTTCTGGCTGATGTATGATAAAAAAGGTAAAATCCGGGCTGTTCTTTGCGAGGTGAATAACACTTTCGGCGAAACTCATAGCTATTTATGTGCGCATGAGGATCATCGAGAAATCAGGCCAGGCGATATTTTTGAAGGCGATAAAGTCTTTCATGTCTCGCCGTTTTTAAAGCGGGAGGGGCATTATTCCTTTCGCTTTGATCTGTCAGCGGAACATTGCGGGTTGCGGATCAATTATTATGATGCACAGGGAAATCCGCAGCTTTTGACGTCATTGACGGGCGATTTTGCCCCCCTGACGGTGCAAACTTTACGCAAGGCCTTTTGGGCCTATCCGCTGGTGACCTTGAAAGCCATCGGACTGATTCACTGGCAAGCCCTGAAATTATGTGTAAAAGGAATAAAGTATATTGCAAAGCCTGAACAGTCGCTTATACGAGTAACATCTGTCCAGAAGAACACGTAACAAAGTTTATAGAAAGTGAGCAAGGACCGCTGATGTTTGCAAATTATGCAAAATTTTCTGAGGAAAAGCTTTTTGGCAAGCTGGACAAGCTGGACTGCGGTGAATTGACGATCATCACGCCGGACGGGAAGTCCCGGACTTTTGCCGGGAAGAACGTGGGCGAGCAGGCAACCATAGAGCTTAAAAGCTGGCAGGTTATTCCTGATCTTATTCATAAAGGGGATATCGGGCTTGCTGAAAGCTATCGGGATGGAGAGTGGGAGACCGATAATCTGACGGGTCTTATCATGCTGGGGATCATGAATAGAAAGTCCTTTGAGCAGATTATCAATGTCAACTTTCTGTTTCGCATGATTGCCCGTTTTTCTTATATGCTGCGCCAGAATACAAAAGCGGGCAGCCGCAAAAATATTCTCCAGCATTATGATCTGGGCAATGAGTTTTACAAGTTATGGCTTGATCCTTCTATGACCTATTCGTCTGCTTTGTATAAAACCGGCGATGAAAGTCTGGAGGAGGCGCAATATAATAAATATGACCGTATTCTTGAGCGTTTGCAGGGCAATAGTGGTCGGTTATTGGAAATTGGCTGTGGCTGGGGTGGTTTTGCGGACCGTGCGGTTGATCAAGGCGATTTTGCGATCAAAGGCATCACGCTTTCTGATGAACAGCATGATTATGCAAATAAAAGGCTGGACGGGCGCGCCACCATTGCCCTGGAGGATTACCGCGCACAAACAGGACAATTTGATCATATTGTCTCGATAGAAATGTTTGAAGCAGTTGGCGAGAAATTTTGGTCCACCTATTTTGAAAAAATGGCAGCTTTGCTTAAAAAGAATGGCAAGGCGCTTGTTCAAACCATCACCATGAATGAATATGACTTTCCGCGCTATCGCAAGGGCGGGGATTTTATCCGCAGCCATATCTTTCCAGGCGGGATGCTGCCCAGTGTATCGTGCTTCAAGGCAGAAGTCCAAAAAGCCGGGCTGCATTATGACAGCGATTTTTTCTTTGGCCAAGATTATGCCCGCACCCTGAGTGAATGGCTGTCTACGTTTGAACATAAGCGCAACCAGATTTTATCCATGGGCTTTGATGATTCCTTTATCCGGCTATGGCGATTTTATCTGGCCAGTTGCATTGCCGGTTTTCGCACCCAACATATCAATGTCATGCAGGTTGAGTTGAAACATGTTTAAAATCCGTTATCTGGTGATTATGCTGCTCTTGATCGGAGCGATAAAAGACGTCCATGCGCTGGATGCGCCTATCCTGCGCTATGTTCCGAATGCCGAAAAAATCGGGGAGGCCCGGTTGAGCGTGTTGTTCTGGACAGTCTATGATTCAGTTCTTTATGCACCAGATGGAACATGGAATCCTGATGAGCCTTTTGCCTTGAGCATCACCTATCTGCGCAATCTTTCGACTGCCCGCGTGGTGGATGAAACCATCAAGCAAATGCGCCAGCAGGGTTTTGAGGACGAAGAAAAGCAAGCAGAATGGCACCGCCAGATGACAGCTATTTTCCCGCCTATTAACAAGAACACGGTGCTGACCGGAGTCTATACCGATACGAGGGAGACCGTCTTTTTTGACGGGTCAAGAGAGGTTGGAACGATTAAAGACCCGGAGTTTGGCAAACGGTTTTTCGATATCTGGTTTGGGGAAAAGACCGAGTATCCCAAGTTAAGGGACCAGCTGATTGGTAAGTGAGGCCCCTTTAAGCAAACGCGCGTTGCTTGATTACAGCCTGATCGCGCTGCCTTTGTCGTTTGCGGGATTGCCGCTTTACATCCATATGCCGGATTTCTATGCCACTGAATTTGGCATCAATCTTGGAGTTCTGGGGACAATCCTGCTGGCTATCCGCCTGTTTGATGCGGTTCAAGACCCCTTTATTGGCTATCTCTCGGATCAAAAACCGCACCAGCGCGGGGCCATTCTTGTCACCGGAGCCGGGTTTTTAACCATCGGTCTGGCGGGCTTATGTATGGGGCCTCCTCTCTCGGGGTGGACAGCAACATGGTTTGCCCTTTCAATGATTCTTGCCACAACCGGCTATAGTGTGGTGAGCATCAATATCACAATGCTTGGCGGTTTCTGGCAACCCCAAGATGCACAAAAAGCCAGAATATCTGCCTGGCGCGAAGGATTTGGCCTTTTGGGACTTCTGATCGCCGCCATCCTCCCACCCGCTTTGCAAACCCGCTTTGACGTAAAAATATCCTTCCTTGCCGTGTTCCTGGTGTTTGTCCTCTGGCTGATCCTGGCAGGCTGGCTCTTTCAAAAATTCATGCGCAGCTTTCCAGCCCGCAATATCTCTGCATCCGGCAAAACCAACCAGGGCTTTGCCCTCTATGCGATCTTTAAAGGAAAAGACAAATTGTTCCTCGGGATATGTTTTCTCTCCTATCTCTCGGCCTCGCTGCCAGCCGCGCTGGTCCTGTTCTTTACCCGCGACTACCTGCAAGCCGAAGAATTGTCCGGCCTGTTTCTCGCCCTCTATTTTATAGCCGGGGCCGCCTTCATTAGCCTGTGGAGCCGCGCCGCCAAACGCTATGGACTCTATCAAAGCTGGTTGTTTGCCATGCTGCTATCGGTTATCACCTTTATTGGTGCGGCCTTTTTGTCGCCCGGCGATGTGTTTGCCTATGCCGTGATATGTATCTTGTCCGGGATCGCGCTGGGGGCCGACTTGGCCTTGCCTCCCGCCATGATCGCAGGACGGATCAACGGCAACAAGGCAAAAGAACAGGCAACCCAATATTATGCCGTGCTGGCCTTGCTGCCTAAATTATCCATGGCACTGGCAACCGGCGTATCGTTTATTGTACTTGAAAAAGGCGGGTTTCAGGCCGGACAGGATAATTCTGATCAGGCCCTCTTTTTGTTGCTGGTGAGCTATGCGGCAATCCCCTGTTGCCTGAAAACCCTGACAGCCGGGCTACTCTGGGGACTTATCAGAAAGGAAGGACATCATCATGAAAATACGCGAAGGAGCATTGATCATGGGGCTACTCGGATTTCTTAGCGGCTGTATTGGCGGTCATTCACTCAGCCATTATCAGGAACAGACTCCGCCTCTGGACCTGGAGGAATATTTCACCGGTCCGCTCAAAGCCTGGGGGGTGGTGCAGGACTATACCGGAAAAGTTACCCGGCGTTTTGATGTCGATATGATGGGCACCTGGGAGGACAATACCGGGACCCTGCAAGAGACTTTCAAATTCTATGATGGCGAAACGCAGGAGCGAATCTGGAAAATCACCCGCCTTGAGCAGGGAAAATACGAAGGACGGGCTGGCGATATTCTTGACAAGGCGGTTGGCACAACGTCGGGAAATGCCATGCGCTGGGCCTATCAGATGGACCTGGAGGTTGGGGGAAAGACCTACCGGATTACCTTTGATGACTGGATGTTCCTGATGAATGACGGGGTGCTGATCAACCGTTCCTATTTGAAGAAATTTGGCCTGACGGTCGGGGAGCTAACCCTTTTTATGCAAAAGCAGGATGCTGAATAATGGGGGCGAGTTCACATAAACAAACCTGGGAAAATAAACAGGTCTGGATTATCGGGGCCAGCACAGGGATTGGCTATGCTCTGGCGCAGGAACTGGCAGAACGTAAAGCGACCTTGCTTCTTTCTGCCCGCAGCAAGGACAAGCTGCTTGAACTGAAAAACAGCCTGAACGGAACCCACCATATCCTGCCCCTTGATATCAGCGACCCGAAAGCGGTGAAAAATGCCGTTGAGGAGGCACAAAAACATCTAAAGCCGATAGACCATATCATCAATCTGGCGGCTTTATATGAACCCGGTCTGGTGCGGGCGATGGATTTGGAAAAAGCCCGCAAGCTGGTGGATGTCAATCTGATGGGCAGTTTATATCTTGTCCATGCCGCCATTCCTGTCTTGAAAGCGCAAGGACATGGACAGCTGGCCCTTTGCGGTTCGATTGCAGGCTTTCGCGGTTTGCCGAATGGCCAGCCCTATAGCGCAACCAAAGCAGCCGTGATCAATTTAGCCGAAACATTGAAGCTGGAAAATCCCGAACTGGATATCCGCATTATTAATCCGGGCTTTGTGCGCACGCCGCTGACCGATAAAAACAGCTTTAAAATGCCGATGATTATCGAACCGGAGGAAGCCGCCAAAGAGATTGCCGATGGCTTGCTTGGCTCAGGTTTTGAGGTGCATTTCCCGAAGAAATTTACCTTCTGGCTGAAACTGTTCCGAATATTGCCGCATGCCCTCTATTTCCGGGTTATTCGCAAAAAACTGTTAAAAGAGAAATAGGCCAATCATTCTTCTTGATTATTCTTCGGGATAAGTTTCATCGCTCTCATCGCCCCAGCCGCTAAAGCGATCCCGCGCTTGCTTGTAATGGACATCCGGGTCATAGGTATCAATACCAGCATCTATGGTATCCAGATTCAAGGCATTAAAGGTCAAGCCGCCTGTGGCCTGAACCAGCTGGAAGCGGGCGACGATTGAATCGCGCTTGGCCCGCACCAGCGAAACCTCGTCATCCAGGACTTCTTGCTCGGCATTCAAAACATCCAGCACCGTCCGCGCCCCGACTTGCGATTCCTGTTCGACTCCTTCAAGCGCAATCCGGCTGGCTTCCAGCCCTTCCTGCGTCGCCTGAATAACCGAAAGGCTGGACACATAGCGTTCCCAGGCACTGGTGACTTGTGAGGTGATCTGGCGGCGGGCGGTCTGCAGACGGTGACCGGCTGCTGCTGCGCTTGAGCGAGACTGGCGCAACTGCGCTTCGGCCACCCCGGCCTGATAAATCGGGATACTGAAGGTCAGGCCAAAGGCGGCCCCTGTCCCGCGCGAACCCCGCGCCACGCTATTGTCTTCGCGGGTGAGACTGCTTGAAACTGTTGCCGAGGGCAGCAATCCGGCGCGCCGGATTTCAATCTGCTGGCGCGCACTGCGGTAACTATGGGAAGCACTATGGATGGTCGGGTTATTGGCCAGAGCCATTTCAAGGGCGGCTTCGCGGCTTTCCGGCAAAGCGAGGGTGATATCCGGCGTGGTTGAAAGAGAACCGGCAGGTCTGTTGCCAACATGCTGTTCGTAGTCATTGCGACTGATTTCAAGCTGACCCCGGGCATTGACCAGATCAGCCCGGGCCTGAGACAAGCTGCTTTGAGCCTGGGCAACATCGGTGCGCGTGACCTCCCCGAGTTCAAAACGGTCATTGGTGGCTTCAAGCTGGCGCGTGAGTCGGGCAACATTTTTCTGGCGCAATTCAACCACCGCCTGATCGCGGGCAACATCCATATAGCTTGTCACGGTATTGAGAAAAACCGCTTGTTCGGCTTCTTGCAGGGCAGATCGGCCCGAGCGGACGTTTGCCTCGGCCTGATCGGTGCTGGCATTCATGGCCCCGCTGTCATAGACGGTTTGCGAAAGTGACAAGGCCCCGGTTGTGTCCGCCCGGCTTCGATCCGCACTGTCGAGATTGCTTTCCTGCTTTTCATAGCCAGTTTCAACAGAAAGACTGACGCTCGGGCGTTGGGCGCCTCTGGCAATGGCAATGCTTTCATCCAGTGCCCGCAGATCAGCCCGGGCGGCCTGGATATCCGGGTGGGACTCATAGGCCATCACCAGCGACTCAGACAGGCTTTGTGCGCTTAAAGATGGAGAGAAAACGAATAAACCGGATAGAAAAGAGCAAAAGACATAAGGAAGATAATATTTTACGCGCATAGAGAAAATCCTTCCGGCTTTTCATCAAGGAGGGGCGCGTTCAAATCCTCCAGAATAATTTCGCTGACATACCCGCCATGGTTTACGCGTCTGGCCAGCTGACCAACCCGGTCCTGACGCACATAGACCAGACAGCCGCCATCAGCCAGCTGTTCATCCAGCGCAACCGGCACATTGCATAAAGACCCTTCAACAAGAATAGCCTGATACGGCCCTTGTTCGGGATAGCCTGTCATCGGGTCCCCGGCCCCGCAAGCCAGATTATCCAGAGCCAGATCAACCGCCAACCGTGACAAATGATCGGCCTGCGCCTGCGATTGTGTAAGGGCATAGACAAAACCGGCCATCTGGCTGGCAAGCGCGGCCATATAGCCACAATTTGCAGCAACAATCAGGACAGAATCACCGGGTGCAAGATTGGCGGTTTGTAGTAATTTGGCCTGCACTAGAGGGGGCGGCATTTTTCCGCCAGCAGCCAGATCAATCATCGCATCGCTATAGGCCAGCATCTGGAGATTTGAAGGCAGGAATCGTTCCCTCGGCATCATCGCCATAGCGGCAAGCAAAGCCGGGTGATCAATCTGATTAACCGTAATCTGACCATCAATCATATTTTGGCGGCTGCGGCTTATATCCATGATATTTGCTTTCTTGCTGACGGCTCTCTTTACTCTCTCTGCTTAACCATATCTTTTAACTATGTAGAGGCGAATTGGCAACGCGCTAAATGCCCGATGCTGAAGGTTCAGGCATCTCAGGCCAACAGGTTCCCGGCAGGCGTAAAAGGAAGATCATGCGCTTGGGCGACTGGCGCACAAGTCACCTGTCCATCATGAATATTCAGCCCTTCACATAAACCGGCATCATCCTTCAGGGCCTGTTTCCAGCCTTTATTCGCCAAAGCCACCACATGCGGCAGGGTGGCATTATTCAAGGCCAGACTGCTGGTCCGGGCCACCCCGCCCGGCATATTGGCAACACAATAATGGACGATCCCTTCTTCAATGAAAGTGGGCTCGGCATGGGTGGTGGGACGGCTGGTTTCCGTGCAACCACCCTGATCTATCGCAATATCAACAATCACCGATCCCGGACGCATGGTTTTCAACATCGCACGGGTAATCAGTTTAGGGGCCTTGGCCCCTGGAATCAGCACCGCGCCAATCACAAGGTCTGCTGTTTGAATGGCGCGCTCCAGCGCATCAACCGTTGAATATTGGATGGAGACCCGGCCTTGAAAAATCTCGTCAAGCTGGCGCAGGCGCGGCAGCGATTTATCCAGAATCGTCACCTGCGCCCCGCAGCCAACCGCCATATAGGCCGCATTGACCCCGGATATGCCGCCGCCGATAATCACGACTTCTCCCGGCAGAACCCCCGGCACACCGCCAAGCAGGACCCCGGCCCCGCCTTGCGCTTTTTCAAGCGCATGGGCCCCGGCCTGCACCGACAAACGACCGGCGACTTCACTCATCGGGGCCAAAAGCGGCAAGCCTCCCCCCGGCCCGGTAACCGTCTCATAGGCAATCGCTGTCACACCCGATTCACATAAAAGCCGGGTCTGCGCGTAATCCGGGGCCAGGTGTAAATAGGTAAATAAAACCTGCCCCGAACGTAAACGCCGACATTCATCCGGTTGAGGCTCCTTCACCTTGACAATCATATCGCTTGTTTCAAAGATTTCCTCGGCACTGGAGATAATCGTCGCACCCGCAGCCTGATAATCCGCATCCAACGCCCCGATCCCGCTGCCTGCTTGCGTCTCAATCCTTACCGCATGACCGTGATGACATAACTCCCGCACACTGGCAGGCGTCAACCCAACCCGATACTCATGGACCTTTATTTCCTTCGGAACCCCAATTTTAATAGGCGAACTGGCTTTCATAGCATAACTCTCATTGGTTTTTCCCTCCTTATCCTGACCCCTGTTAGCGACTCCTCTATCGGTGGACAGGACAGCATAGATTGTATAGAGATATTCGCAGGCTGCACGATTTTAGGCCCCGCATAATTGAAAATCCCTATAATTGAAAATCCATAACCCGCCAAGCCTTTTAAAGCTCACCTGGTCGCTCTTGCAGAGGCTATGCAGGAAATATAAGACAATTTTTCACTTTCATTCTAATCTGGCACTGGACCTTGGCAGATACGCGCATTATATCAGGCCAACAAAACTCACGATCCTGTAGCAGGAGTCTAAATGCGTTTTTCTGACCTCTTTTTGCGCTTCTTTGGCAGCACCAATGATCGCCTGATCCGCCGCTTGCAAAGCGATGTGGAGCGAATCAATGCTTTTGAGCCAACCTTGTCACAGCTGTCCGATGATCAGCTTGCCGACCAGACAAGGCTTTTCCGCGAACGCCATGCAAATGGCGAAAGTCTGGACCGCTTATTGCCTGAAGCCTTTGCCACGGTGCGCGAAGCTGCCCGGCGCACCCTCTCCATGCGGCATTTTGACGTCCAGCTTCTGGGCGGCATGGTCCTGCATAAAGGCCAGATCGCTGAAATGAAAACCGGTGAGGGCAAGACTCTGGTTGCAACCTTGCCGGTTTATCTGAATGCGCTTTCTGGGAAAGGCGTGCATGTGGTCACGGTCAATGACTATCTGGCGCGGCGTGACTGCGCCTGGATGGGGAAGATTTATAATTTTCTGGGTCTCAGCGTTGGCGTGATCGTGCCGAATATTGACGAGCTGACCAGAAAGCGGGCCTATGAGGCCGATATCACCTATGGCACGAATAACGAGTTTGGCTTTGATTACCTGCGCGATAATTTGAAATCGCGCGAGGTTGATATGGTGCAGCGCGACTTTAACTTTGCCATTGTTGACGAGGTTGATTCGATCCTGATTGACGAGGCCCGCACACCTTTGATTATTTCTGGCCCGGTTGAGGATTCATCGGCTCTTTACCGGACGATGGACACGATTATTCCCCGGCTGGTTGAGGAGGATTATGAGAAGGATGAGAAGCAGCGTGCTGTTTCTTTGACCGAGGTCGGACAGGAGCATGCCGAGGCCTTGCTTCAGGAGATTCCGGGTCTTTTGAAGGAGGGGGGGCTTTACGACATCCAGAATATTTCGATTGTGCATCATATCAATCAGGCCTTGCGGGCGCACAAGCTGTTTACGCGGGATGTCGATTATATTTGCAAGGATGGACGGATTATCATCATTGACGAGTTTACCGGTCGCATGATGGAGGGCCGCCGCTATTCGGACGGTTTGCACCAGGCCCTTGAGGCCAAGGAGAATGTTTCTATTCAGGTTGAGAATCAGACTTTGGCCCAAATTACGTTTCAGAATTATTTTCGGATGTATCCGAAGCTTGCGGGCATGACGGGGACGGCTTTGACCGAGGCGGGGGAGTTTGATCAAATCTATGGTCTTGGCGTGGTTGATGTTCCGACCAACAAGCCGATGGTGCGGGCGGATCATGATGACGAGGTCTATCGCACGTCTGGCGAGCGGGATGCAGCTTTGGTTGAGGAGATTAAAGAGTGTCACAAGCGCGGACAGCCGGTTTTGGTCGGGACGGTATCGATTGAGCGTTCAGAGGTTTTATCAAGCACGTTGAGTAAGGCGAATATCAGGCATAATGTTTTGAATGCGCGGCAACATGCGCAGGAGGCCGGGATTATTGCCGAGGCCGGGGTGCCGGGAGCGGTGACGATTGCGACGAATATGGCGGGTCGCGGCACGGATATTCAGCTTGGCGGCAATCTGGATATGCGGCTTTCGAAGCTGGAGGAGGAGGGCAATCATTCGCCCGAGAATATTGAGAAAATCCGCGCTGAGATTGCCAGCCAGCGCGAGATTGCTCTGTCGGCTGGCGGGTTGATGGTGATTGGCACCGAGCGTCATGAGAGCCGACGGATTGACAATCAGCTGCGGGGACGTTCGGGCCGGCAAGGTGATCCGGGAGCTTCGCGTTTTTATGTCAGCCTTGAAGACGATTTGATGCGGATTTTCGGGACTGACCGGCTGGATGGCATGTTGAAGAAGCTGGGTTTGCAGGATGGGGAGGCGATTGCGCATCCCTGGGTTTCAAAGGCGCTTGAAACGGCGCAAAAGAAGGTTGAGGCCCGTAATTTTGAAATCCGCAAGCAGTTATTGAAGTTTGATGATGTGATGAATGACCAGCGCAAGGTCGTGTTTGAGCAACGCCGCGATCTGATGCGCACAGACGATATTTCATCGACCATTCAGGACATGCGCCATGATTGTATAGATGATCTTGTTGCCCGTCATATCCCGTCAGAGGCTTTGCCTGATCAATGGAATCTTGACGGGCTGCATACTGAAATAAGAGGCTGTTTCGGGCTTGATCTTCCGGTCAGGGAATGGGCGGATGAAGAAGGCGTTGGCAGCCGCGAGTTTCAGGAGCGAATCACCAAAGCGGCTGATGATTTGATGGCAAGCAAAGCTGTCAAATATTCGCCACATATCATGCGCCAGATTGAGCGCAACCTGCTTTTACAGCTGCTTGATCACAGCTGGAAAGAGCATTTGTTGCAGCTTGATCATTTGCGTCAGGGCATTGGTCTGCGGGCCTATGCGCAGCGCGACCCGCTTAATGAATATAAGCAGGAAGCCTTTTTAATGTTTGAACAGATGCTGGGCCAGTTGCGCACCCAGATCACGGCTTTGCTGAGTCATGTTGAGTTAAATATTCCCAATATCAATACAGGCGCAGATTTACCGCTTGCCCCGGCGCGCTCACAGCTTGATATTCACGAACATCACGGCATGAGCCCGCAAGATATTGCGGCTTTGCCCACAGCCGATGATCAGGATGTGCAAATGGTTGCTGATCTTTTGGGACGCAGTTACAAGGCGGCCCCGCCGCCACCACACCCTTCCGAACCGGCTGCGCGGGCCAAACAGTCCGCGAGCCGAAAGCGACCGACAAAAGTCGATCCCAACGATCCTGCGACATGGGGAAAAGTCCAGCGCAACGCCCCCTGCCCTTGCGGAAGCGGCAAAAAATATAAACAATGTCACGGATAACAACAGAACGGGACTCATTATCCTGCCCTGAGAAATCTTTTTAATTATTTGATTTTAATCACTAAAAAAACCGGCCTTGCGCCGGTTTTGCCGCGTAAAGCCTCGGGGCTTGTAAATCACAGCGAATTATCTTATGCCTGTATAAAGTATATAAGGACTATAACATACCATTCGATAAACAATTATTCTGACATTTAACTTCCAGGAGGGGTATAAATGGAACAAGAACTTGCAGCCGTGGTTGCGAAAGCAAACGTAACCAACACAATGTTCGCTGAAACCTACTATTATTTAACCATTCCACTCATGATGATCATTCATGCCGGATTCCTCGCCTACGAAATGGGCGCAACCCGGGCCAAGAATGTCCTGTCATCTGGAATCAAAAACCTGCTGGCCTTCGCCTTTGTCATCGTCACCTTCTATTTCTTCGGATGGTGGCTCTATTGGGCGCTGCCAACCGGAATCGACTTCAGCATGGGGGCCTATGAAATCTCCGGCTGGGACTATGCAAGCGCAATTGCCCTGCCATTCGGCGAATCAGCCGCCTATATGGGACCAAACCTCTCCGATAACGCCTCCGGCGTGTTCTGGGGAGCCTTCGCCCTCTTCGCAGCAACAACCGCCTCCATCATGTCAGGCTCCGTCATCGAACGTATCCAGACCGTGGGATTCGTGATCCTCGCAATCGTGCTTGGCTCATTCGCCTGGGTCGTCGCCGCAGCCTGGGGATGGCACGCAGACGGCTGGCTCGTCACCAAATTCGGCGTTCACGACTTCGGGGCCGCCGGACTCGTCCATGCGGTTGCCGGATTCTTCGCACTAGGCGCCCTCATTCACCTCGGACCCCGTGTCGGAAAATTCAACGAAGATGGATCAGCAAACGATATCGCTGGACATAATATGCCATCAACCGTGCTCGGCCTCATGCTGATTATCGTCGGATTCTTCGGATTCCTCATGGCCTGTATCATCGTCCCCGGGGAAGCCTGGAGCTGGTCAGCAGCAAAAGGCGCAACCATCTATGGCACACCCATCACCCTCTCCGCGCTGGCCTTCAATATCGTCATGGCCGTCTCAGGCGGAATTATCGGGGCCTGGGTCTTCACCAAAGACCCCTTCTGGATGATGTCAGGCGCACTCGCCGGAATCATTTCAGTCGCCTCCGGGCTTGATATCTACTTCCCCGGACTGGTCTTCCTGATTGCACTGACCGCCGGGCTGATACTCAAACCCTGCGCAAATGTACTGGAACGCTGGGGAATCGACGATGCCGTCGGGGCCGTCACCGTCCACGGGACTATCGGCCTCTTTGGTCTGATTATCCTCGGGGTCTTTGCATCCGGCTATCCCGCCTTGTCCGGGGCAGAAGGCGTGCCAACGATCTCGCTGTTCGGGCAGATCGTCGGCGCGATTGTCTTCTTCCTGCTTGGCTTTGTTCCCGGCTACGTCACCGCCTTTATATTGAAGAAATTCGATATGCTGCGGGTGCCGGATCATATCCAGGTCACCGGACTTGATCTTGTCAAAGTTCCGGCACAGGCCTATCCGGAAGGCTTTCCTGCTTCCGAAAAACCAAAAGCGTAATCATCTAAAACACCCCGCGCAGAAGGTCTGGCTCTATTGACCATGACCTCTGCGGGGGGCAAACAAAGAAGATAAACAAAGAAGAAAGGATCAGGATCATGGGATTCCCCTACGATACAGCAAGCTGGGACGTTGTCAGCGAAGTCATGTTTATGGGATGGGGCGGCGCAATGCCCGGTCTCTATTCAACCCTTGGCCTCATTGCCTGTGCAGCCGTGCTTTATTTTGGCAATAAATACGAAAAGAAACGCTACGATAGCCATAAGGAATAGACACCTCACGCAAGAGGTATCTTCAAAAAAGGGAGAAAAATGAGCAAGAGAATTGCGATCATCGGGGCCGGTCCGTCAGGGCTGGCCCAGTTGCGCGCCTTTAAGGCCGAGGCTGAAAAAGGCGGCGCAATCCCCGAAATCATCTGTTATGAAAAACAGGCCGACTGGGGCGGGCTGTGGAATTATTCCTGGCGCACCGGACTTGATGAATATGGAAACCCCAATCACGGGTCGATGTATCGCTATCTCTGGTCAAACGGCCCCAAAGAAGGGCTGGAGTTTGCCGACTATACGTTTGAAGAACATTTCGGCAAGCAAATCGCCTCTTATCCTCCGCGTGAGGTGCTGTTTGACTATATTGCCGGGCGCGTCAAAAAAGCAGGCGTGCGCGACTGGATTCGCTTTAATCACGTTGTCCGCGATGTGCGCTATCATGCTGATCAGGACAAGTTCAGCCTGATTGTCCGCGATTGCGTAAAGGACAGCGAAGCCACAGAACAATTTGATGAAGTGATCGTTGCCTCTGGTCATTTTTCCACCCCGCGCGTTCCCTATTATCCGGGATTTGAAAGTTTCAACGGGCGGATTCTTCATGCCCATGATTTCCGCGATGCGCTGGAATTTAAAAATCAGGACCTTCTGCTTTTAGGCACCAGCTATTCCGCCGAGGATATTGGCTCGCAATGCTGGAAATATGGCTGCAAATCAGTCACGGTTGCCCACAGGACCGCGCCTATGGGCTATAAATGGCCGGATAACTGGCAAGAGGTCCCCGCCCTTGTCAAAGTCGAAGGCAAGACTGCCTTCTTTAAGGATGGCACCCATAAAGAGGTTGATGCGATTATCCTCTGCACAGGCTATTTGCATCACTTCCCGTTCCTGGGCGATGACCTGCGGCTAAAAACAGCAAATTGTCTGGCCACAGCTGATCTCTATAAAGGCGTTGTCTGGGTCCATAATCCCAAACTCTTTTATCTTGGTATGCAGGATCAATGGTACACCTTTAATATGTTTGATGCGCAGGCTTGGTATGTGCGTGATATTATCCTCGGGCGCATTGCCGTTCCTGATAAAAAAGCGATGCTCAAGGATGTTGAAGACCGCGTTGCAGCCGAAGGGGCCCTTGAAGACGATTATGCCTGCATCAAATATCAGGGCGATTATGTTCAGGAACTGATTGGTGATACCGATTATCCGTCGTTTGACGTAGAGGCTGCAAATCAGGCCTTCTATCAATGGAAGAAACATAAAAAGAAAGATATTATGACCTTCCGGGATAATCAGTATGTCTCGCCCATGACCGGGACGATGGCCCCCATGCATCACACCTCCTGGGTTGAGGAGCTGGATGATTCAATGGAAAGCTATCTTAAGAATTGATAGTTTAAAAGCTGACGCTTTGCTGAAATTGTTCAAATCGCCCCTCGCGGATTGACAGCCGTATCTGCCGCATCAAATCCTGATAAAATGTCAGATTATGGTGGGACAGCAAAACCGCCGCCAAAATTTCGCCAGAAATAACCAAATGGCGCAAATAAGCCCGCGAATAACCCTGACAGGCCAGACAGTTGCACTCCGGGTCTATTGGGTCTGAATCATCGCTATAACGCGCATTGCGCAAATTCATCGGCCCGTTCCAGGTAAAGGCCTGCCCATTGCGCCCGGAGCGGGTCGGCAGCACGCAATCAAACATATCGACACCACGCGCAACCGCCCCGATAATATCGGACGGTTTGCCAACCCCCATCAGATAGCGCGGCTTCTCGTCTGGTAAAAATGGCGTGGTCGCTGATAATGTTTCAAATAAAAGAGCCTGGCCTTCGCCAACCGCCAGCCCGCCAATCGCATAGCCTTCAAACCCGATATCCAGAAGACGATTGACCGAATCCCGGCGCAAATCGCTGTAAATGCTCCCTTGCACAATGCCAAAAAGCGCCCTGCCCTGCCGTTGCTCTTCCGATGCGCTCAAATAAGCCGCGCGGCTGCGCTTTGCCCAGCGCATGGATAAATCCATTGAATCCGACGCTTGCTGCCAGCTGGCTGGAAACGGCGTGCATTCGTCAAAAGCCATCACAATATCGCTTCCCAGATTCTGCTGAATATTGATTGACCGTTCCGGGGTTAAAAAATGACGGCTTCCGTCAATATGAGAGGCAAAGCGCACCCCGTCAGGTTCAATTTTTCGCAGCTTCGACAGGGACATCACCTGATACCCCCCTGAATCGGTTAAAATTGATCCTGACCAGTTCATAAAACGGTGCAACCCGCCAAGTCTGCCAATGCGTTCATCACCCGGACGCAGCATCAGGTGATAGGTATTACCCAACAGAATTTGCGCGCCGGTTTGCGCAACCTGTTCTGGCAGCAGGCCTTTAACCGTGCCTGCCGTTCCAACGGGCATAAAGGCCGGGGTATCAATGACTCCGTGGCCCGTCTGCACCCGGCCCAGCCGCGCCTGCCCGTCAGAAGCCAAATGTTCAAAAGAAAAGGGGGAACTCATAATAGATTATCCTGCGACGAATCTTGCGGGCGTTCAATAAAACAGGCATCCCCATAGGAATAAAAACGATATTTCTGTTCAATCGCGTGCTGATAGGCCGCCATCACCACCGGCAAGGAATGAAAGGCAGAAACCAGCATCAGCAAGGTTGATTTTGGCAGGTGAAAATTGGTGATCAGCACATCAACGGCCTTAAAGTGAAAACCGGGGGTGATGAAAATATCGGTATAACCGGAAAAGGGCTGCACGGTTCCACTGATCGCTGCGGCTTCCAGCAACCGCAAAACCGTGGTGCCAAGGGCAACCACCCGCCCGCCGTTTTGACGCTGGCGATTGATCCGTTCTGCGGTTTTTTCATCAAGATCACCCCATTCTGCATGCATGCGATGATCATCCGTATTTGTCACTTTAACCGGAAGAAACGTTCCTTCGCCAACCATCAAGGTCACCGGGCAAAAAGTGATGCCTTTGTTTTCCAGCGATGATTTAAGCTCTGGCGTGATATGGAGACTGGCCGTCGGGGCAGCCGCCGCTCCTGCCTTAACCGCAAAAAGCGATTGATAATCAAGCCGGTCCTGTTCGGCAACCTGCAATGCATTCTGATCACGCTTGATATAGGGGGGCAGAGGCATCCGGCCTTTTTGCCACAGAAAATCCATCACAGAATTATCGCTCTGGTCAAACGAAAGATGCAAAGCTCCCGGCCCGGAGGCTTCAGACAGTTTTTCAACAACATTAGCCATAAGGCGGTCCTCTACTGGACCGGTTACAGGATCAGTCAGAAAAATCAATCGGTCTCCCGGATCAATGCGCTTTAAAGGACGGGCCAGCGCACGCCAAACTACCCGGCTATGATGGGTATGCTCTTTTTCCCGAACCGGGCCAATCAGCGTAATATCAACCATGGCTCCCTGATCACACTCACTCTGGTGCGGGCGCAACCGCCTGGCCGTTAAGCGACCGGGCAGGACTTTGCAGTCATTAACCAGAACCAGGTCCCCCGGGCGCAGCAGTTTTTCAATATCCCGCACCTTGTAATCGGACAAACCGCCCCTTGCATCGATATGGAGAAGCCCGGCGTCTTCTCGCGGGCTACAGGGGTGTTGAGCAATATAGTCAGACGGGAGATGATAATCGAAGAGATTGACCTTCATCAATCACGCCGTATCTATATCAATGTGGCAGGGGGCGGCGAAGCAAGGTCTCCAGGCCCAGACTAAGAAAGCGAAAAGCAGGCAGTAACACGGCAACCATCACAAGCTTTGCACCAAGATCGCCAATCGCCCAGCCCATCCAGGGCAAGCCGGTTCCGGCGAAGGCAATCGAAAAGAACAGAACGGTATCCAGCACCGAGGCACCAATTGAAGAAAAAAGCGGCGCTTTCCACCAGTCTCCGTTACGCAAGCGATGAAAAAGCGCAATATCCAGAAATTGACCGCACAGGAAAGCTGTCCCCGAAGCCACGGCAATGCGCGGGTCCGCAAAGACAAGCGACAAGACAACACCAAGTGCGAAACCGCTTAAGGCCACCTGCCGGGCTTTGGTGGGACCGCCAATCCGGTTGGTGAGGTCGGTCACCAGAAAAATCAGCGGATAGCTAAAGGCTCCATAGGTCAGCCAGTCAGCCAGATTAACCTGGAACAACAGGAGTTCAACCGGATAGGCCACCAGAATATTGGAGATCACGATGACAATCGCCATCGCCAGCAAGGCCAAACCGGGCGCAAAAAAACGACCCGAATAAAATATTTTAAAGAAACTGGACATCAGGCAACAAAAGATCAGTTGGACGTCTTGTCGGCGTCAAACACCCCCCAATTATAAACCCCCTCACCAAGCTCGCCATCAAACTTGGTGCCAAGCTCGGCATCAAACTCGGCGTCAAAATCAGAATCAAAATCGGCATCCATATCAAAATCAGCCCCATTCTGGTTGCCGACACCAAATTCAGGCGTGCTTATTGTCTCATATAAGCCGCCGCGTTGTTGATTGGTCACCATATCCTGACGATTTCGCATATACCAGTTGCGGGCCACCACATAATAGTCAAGCGATTGCTGCTCCAGCTGTTCAAGGAAGCGATAGGTGCCTGCTTCGCGGTTAATCTGACCAACAGAAACCCGGGCGATGGTAAAGTCCTGCTGATCAATCCGGTGCGTTCGCCCGGCAGCTGCCGAGACCGGATCAATAACCATATCCCCCACAAAGCCAGCCGTATCACGCACGCTGGAAGGCCCCAGAAACGGCAGAACAAGATAGGGCCCGCTGTCTATTCCCCATACCCCCAGCGTTTGGCCAAAATCTTCACGTTGCGGCGGGTTAACCGGCTTCATCACATCAAACAGGCCAAAAAAACCAACGGTTCCGTTGACAATGATGCGTTCAGTTGTTTTCCCGGCCCCTTTAAGATCGCCTTGTAAAATATTATTGGCCAAAACCAGCGGCGACCTTAAAAAAGTCATAAAGTCACTCACCCGGTCACGCCCGAATTCTGGCACCACCGCTTCATAGCCCTTGGCAACAGGGCGAAGAAAGGTTTTTTGCAACGCGACATTAAAAGAAAAAATGCTGCGGTTGACGGGTTCCAGCGGATCGTTATTGGATTCTTCTTGCCTATCATCGCCAGAAGAAAAACCTGTGACAGGTTGCTCGTTCCCGGTTGAACGTTCAAGCTGGAGTGAAGAGCTGGCACACCCCGCCAATAGAAAAAGAACCGCAACGCCTGTTAAAAGCGACAGTTTTCCTGTTATATCAAGCGATATTCTCATGCTGTGTACATAACAAATTCATCAAAACAGGCAAGTAAATAGTAAAGCCTCTGCTTGCAAAAACGGGTGGATGATGGAAAATCAGGCCATCATCATTATTCTGGAGAAAACCAATGCAAGAATCGCCCCTTCAGCTTAAAAAAGACGGCACAATATTGGAAGTTACGCTTGATCGGCCCAAGGCCAATGCGGTTGATCTGGCGACCAGCCGTCAGATGGGAGAATGTTTTCAGTCCTTTCGCGATGACCCAGGCTTGCGGGTTGCGATCTTCCGGGCGGCTGGAGAGAAATTTTTCTCGGCTGGCTGGGATTTAAAAGCCGCCGCTGATGGCGATGCCGTTGACGGGGATTATGGCATTGGCGGTTTTGGCGGACTTCAGGAACTGGCCGGGTTGAATAAACCTGTGATCTGTGCAGTCAATGGTATTTGCTGCGGCGGCGGGCTGGAAATGGCTCTGGCCTGCGATTTGATTTTGGCATCAGACACCGCCAGTTTTGCTCTGCCAGAAATCAGGTCAGGTACGGTCGCCGATGCCGCTTCAATCAAATTGCCAAAGCGTATTCCCTATCATGTGGCCATGGACCTGTTGATGACCGGTCGCTGGTTTGATGCCGAAGAAGCCTTGGGTTGGGGGCTGATTAAAGAAATTGTAGTGCCAGACCAATTACGCGCAAGGGCCTGGGAGCTGGCCCGGCAGATTGCAGACGGCCCCCCGCTGGTGATGGCGGCGATCAAGGAAATCGTCCGTGAGGCAGAAAATCAACGCTTTCAGGATATTATGAACCGTGTAACCAAACGGCAACTGCCAACGGTTGACCGGCTTTATGGCTCGGAAGACCAGCTGGAAGGCGCACGGGCTTTTGCAGAAGGACGCGATCCGGTCTGGAAAGGCGTTTAAACCTCGCACAAAATATTTACCCTTAACGTAACATCAAGCCCGCTTGCGCGAATACTATTTATCATGGCTGCATCTTTCCCTCTTCGGGCTGAACATAACGCCCCTGAAATAACCAACGATCCTTTTATCGGGGTCGGGTTTAAACATATCCATTTCCCGGCCATTCAAGCACTAACCGCCAGCGAACGACAAAATCTGCCCGTTTCCTTTTTTGAAGTTCATGCCGAAACCTATTTTGCCGAAGGGGGGGCGCGTCACGCTGAACTTGCTGCACTGCGCCAGCATTATCCGGTTTCCCTGCACGGAGTCGGGCTCTCTCTGGCTGGCCCGGATGACCTCAATCCTGCGCATATTGAACGCCTGAAAGCCCTGATTGACCGCTACCAGCCTTTCCGAATTTCAGAACATCTCGCCTGGAGTCAGTTTGATGACACTTATTATAACGATCTTCTGCCTATCCCGTATAATCAGACGACGCTCGATCTAGTCTGTCGCCATATTGATACCCTGCAAAACGCCCTGGGCCAGACCATCGCCGTTGAAAATCCATCAGGCTATATGCAGTTTCCTGAAACAACCATGACCGAATCCCGCTTTCTGTCGGAAATGGTGGCGCGCACCGGCTGCGGGCTTTTGCTTGATCTGACCAACCTTTCTATTTCCGGGCAAAACCTTGGCTTTGACAGCATCACCGCGCTTGCAGACTATCCCTTTCATGCGCTGCGGGAAATTCATCTGGCCGGAATTGAAACCCGTGACCAGATGTGGATTGACAGCCATGCCGCCCCGGTGGCCGATCCGGCCCTGACTCTTCTTGATGAATTATTTAGCCAAAATCTCGCCGATTTTTCATGTCCAATATTGATTGAATGGGACAATCACCTGCCCGACTGGTCGGTGTTTGTCGCTGATACCAAACGGGTTGCGGGCTTTATTTCGACTCCGAAAAAACAAGCCAAAAGGGCGTGACATGAAACAATATGATCATGAACGCCCTTATGATCATAAGGAGTGGACTCGCCAATTTATCGCCGCCCTGCCAGCCAACAACCAAGACGATCAAGACCAGGAGAAACGAGCGGGCTTTGCCGTCTATCAGCATAATCACCTGCATGGCCTTTCGACCGCGCTGTCTGAACGCTTTCCGCTTTGTGTAAAGCTGGTCGGGCAGGATTGCTTTTTCGGGCTTTGCGCAGCCTATATCACAGCAGGAAATCTTCCCGGCGAGCCGTTTCTGGCAAGCTATGGCAAAAATTTCCCTGATTTCCTTGATCAAAGCCCGCTGCTTTCAGATTATCCCTGGCTTGGCGATGTTGCCCGGCTGGAATATGTGCAAGGGGAAGCCTATCACGCAAAGGATGCCCCCTTCTGGCACGATTTGCAGGCTTTGGCTTTATTGTCCGAAGAAGAACTGACCCGGCTCTATTTTACACCGCATCCAAGTTTGCGGCTGTTAAAGTCCCCCTGGCCGGTCTTTCAGATTTATCGCAGCCAGGTCAATGATACGCCGCTTCCGCCCCGTGCAAACTGGAACGCCGAATATGTCATTCTCTCGCGGCCCGAAAAGCGGGTTGAAATCATACCAGTCTCCGCGCAGGTCTTTTCCTTTATTGACCATTTATATAACGGCGCAAGCCTTTCCGAGGCCCTGATTGATTCATTGGACGATCAATCAGGCGATAATCAAATGGATGCATCAGAACTCCTCCATTTTTTACATGAAAATCCGATTATGACCTCTATCTATTTTCAAGAAGGAACAGAGAATGAATAAATTGATCAAAATGGCAAACCAGCTCTATTATGGCGGGCAGCTGATCCCGCTTTCGATTATTTTGCTTTTGGCCCGTGTTGCGCCAGCAGGCGTCTTTTGGCGGTCCGGCCAGACAAAAGTTGATGGATTCCAGATCCGTGAAGAGACCTTTGTTCTTTTTGAATATGAATATGACCTGCCGCTGATCCCGCATGAATTTGCGGCTTATGCTGCAACCATCGCTGAACATGTTTTTCCGATCCTGCTGTTTATCGGGCTGTTTGGTCGCTTTTCTGCGCTGGCCCTTTTGATGATGACTCTGGTGATTCAGATTTTTGTCTATCCGTTCGCCTGGCCAACCCACGGAGTCTGGGCCGTATGCTTTCTGGTGACCTGGAAATATGGGCCCGGGGCATTTTCAGCCGATGCACTACTGGAGAGATTTATTCCCGAAAAACTTCGGTTGAAATAGATTCTTATTCGGCTGGTTGCGCCTTGCGCACAAGGTTACTGGTCGAATGGCCGGTCAATAACGGGGCGCGGCGCACCTCCCCACCCCAGCTTTCGACTTCGGTTTTGCCAATAATTTCGTCCTGGCTATAGTCTGCCCCTTTGGTCAGGCAGTCAGGGCGCAGCGCATTGATCAGATCAAGCGGCGTATCGGTGCCAAATACCGTCACCATATCAACATCTTCAAGGGCTGCCAGCACCACGGCACGGTTATCGGCATTTTGAACCGGGCGGGTGGGGCCTTTTAAACGCTGCACAGAATCATCGCTATTGATGGCGACAATCAAGCGGTCACAGCCGGTTTTTGCAGCTTTGATCAGCGAAATATGCCCGGGGTGCAAAAGATCAAAGCAGCCGTTGGTAAAACCAACCCGCAAACCTTGTGACCGCCAGAGCTTGCTTTGTATTTCGGCTTGTGGCTGGCTGGCGATTTTATCCTGCTGATCAAGCAAGCGTCCGGCGGTTGCGGCATTCAATATTTCTTCCAGATCGGCGGTGGCGGTGCCGGGTTTCGCCACAACCACCCCGGCGGCCAGATTGGCAAAACGGACGGCTGCATTTAATGTCATGCCAACGCCAAGTCCGGCGGCCAGGCTGGCAACAACCGTATCCCCGGCCCCGGCAACATCATAGACTTCCTGGGCATGGGCCGGAATGGTGACAATGCCCTGCGCTTTTGAATCGGGGTTGGCAAGCACCAGGCTCATGCCTTCTTCGGAGCGGGTGATAATCAGTCCGTGGGCTTTGCAGGTGGAAAGCATCTTGCGGGCGGCCTTTTCAATGTCGGCATCAGTCCGGCAGTCAAGGCCAGAGGCAAGGGAGAGTTCATGGCGGTTGGGGGTGATATAATCGGCCCCGGCATAACGCGCCCAGTCGGTTCCTTTTGGATCAACGATGGTGACGACGCCGCGCTTGCGGGCGATGGATAAAACCGTTTTCAGCACTTTCGGGCCCAGGCAGGACTTTCCATAATCGGACAGCGCAATCGCAACTATCGGGGGTTTTGAGGTATCATCAAGCGCAGATTGAATGCGGCGAATAATTTCTGCTTCAAGGGTAGGGGAAAGGTCGGGGTTGGCTTCGATATCGCAGCGCATCATCTGCTGGCGATGGGCGATATAGCGTATTTTTTCAATGGTTGGGCGGTCCGGGTCCTGCACGAGATCAAGTGTCACAGGTTCTGATATATCCTGTGTTGAGGTTTCGGGAAGGTCTGCCAAACATTCGGATAGACGTGTAGCTGCCGGGTCCTGACCGGTTATGCCGATTAAATGTGCGCTGACTCCGATGGCAGCCAGATTGCGGCTGACATTCCCGGCCCCGCCTGGCGAGACGGCTTCGTGGGTATATTTGAAAACAGGGATCGGGCCTTCGGGTGAAATCCGTTCAACTGTGCCATAGATATAGCGATCCAGCATGGTGTCGCCGATCACCAGCACCCGTGCCCCGGCGAGGCGTGGGATTTTGGACAGAAAATCAGTTGAAGACATCTGCAAGCTCTTTTTGGGCAAATTCTTTGAGGATATCAGAGGCGGTTAAGCCTGATTCGCGCATTGTTGCCAGCGATAAGGAGTCGGCACGTTTTGCCAACCGTTGTCCTTTTTCATCAAGGATTAAAGGGTGGTGCTGATATTTTGGCACCGGGAGGTCCAGCAAAGCCTGGAGGAGTCGGTGAATTTGTGTTGCGGGTTTAAGGTCGATGCCGCGGGTGACAAGGTCAATCCCCTGTGCGGCATCATCGACCACGACGCTGAGATGATAGCTGGTCGGGCAATCGCGGCGGGCGAGAATAATATCGCCAAAAGCCGCCGGGTTTGCGGTGAGTGTTTCGCCATCGCAGATAAATTCCAGGGGTTGGTGCACAAATTCAAGGGCGCGTTCGCTATCAAGGCGCAGAGCATAGGGTTTGCCTTCTTGCATAGAATCTTTCACCTGTTCAGGGTCAAGCCGACGGCAGGTGCCGGGATAGACCGGATCAATCAATGGGGTCTGCTGTTCGTGCGGGGCGGTGGTGGCGGCGGCTATTTCGGCGGCAATTTGCCGTCTGGTGCAGAAACACGGGTAGAGCAGGCCCCTGTCCGCCATTTGATCGAGGGCGGCTTGATAATCGGCGAAATGATCGGACTGATGGCGCACGGGTTCGGACCATTTAAACCCAAGCCAGGCGAGATCATCAAGAATGGACTGGACAAAGAGAGGACGGCAGCGCGAGCGGTCGATGTCTTCGATACGGAGGATAAAATCGCCGTGATCGCGCCCTTCCCCGGCACTTTGATAGGCAAACCAGGCACTGAATGCATGGCCTTTGTGCAGATGTCCGGTCGGGCTGGGCGCAAAGCGGGTTCGCGGCATGAATATCACATCACCGTGAGAGTGTTTTCAAGGCCTCGGCAAGGTCGATCTGCCCGTTATAGAGCGAACGGCCAAGGATGGCCCCGGCGACAGATTTTGTTTGCGCCAGTGCTTTGAGATTATCGAGATCAGATATGCCGCCACTGGCAATAACCGGCAGGTTTTGGGCCTGAGCCAGCGCGGCGGTTGCCTGAATATTATTACCAGAACCGGTGCCATCGCGGCCAATATCGGTATAGATCAGGCACGGGCCCTGTTCCCCCAGACCAGAAAACCGTTCGGCCACCTGTAGCGGCGTCCAGTCGGTCAGCTGCGCCCAGCCGCGTATGGCAATCCGGTTATCGCGGGCATCGAGGCCAATAGCGACTTGTCCCGGAAACACTGTGCAGCATTCAAGCGCAAAATCCATATTTTCAATCGCGGCAGTGCCAAGCACAATGCGGGAGACTCCGCGCTCGATCCATTGTTTTGCGCTTGCAAGGTCGCGAATACCGCCGCCGATCTGGACCGGAATTTTGACGTGTGACAGAATATCTTCAATCGCGGTGCGGTTGGCAGAATGACCGGCAAAGGCACCGTCCAGATCAACCACATGCAGAAATTCGGCCCCCAAGGCTTGAAATTGCAGGGCCTGATCAAGCGGGCTGCGGTTATAGACGGTGGCCTTGTCCATATCGCCTTGATAGAGGCGCACACATTCACCGGCTTTTAAATCAATCGCGGGATAGAGAATCATCAAATTCTTTCAATAATTGCCCGGTAAATCAGGGAGTCCAGAGCAAGAAATTTTCTAAAAAGCGCAAGCCCTGTGCCTGGCTTTTTTCCGGGTGAAACTGGGTGCCTGCGATATTATCGCGCAAGACGGCGGCAGTGATCGGGCCGCCATAATCGGCGGTTGCCAGCACGTCGGTGGCATGGGCCGGGTTGAGAACATAGCTATGGACGAAATACATCCAGGGGTTGGGATCAAGGCCCGTGAAGAGTTTATGGTCGCGGGTTGGCGAGACCGGCCGCCAGCCCATATTCGGGATTTTAAGCCGCCCGGAGGCAGCTTTTTGATCAATAGAAAGCCGGGTCACGGTTCCCCCCAGCCAGTCCAGCCCTTCATGGGTGCCGTGTTCGATACCGGTTTTGGCAAGCAGCTGCATCCCGACACAAATCCCCAGAAACGGGCGCCTATGGGATAAAACCGTGCCGCGCAAAGCCTCCATCATGCCGGGAATAGCCACCAGGTTTTTATGACAATCAGCAAAAGCCCCAACGCCGGGCA
Source organism: Alphaproteobacteria bacterium (assembly GCA_965229605.1). GTDB lineage: Bacteria > Pseudomonadota > Alphaproteobacteria > CBDDJK01 > CBDDJK01. Next base: position 1,466,703 of record OZ245892.1, read on the forward strand.
GGACAATGCGGTCAGCTTTGGCGACATCGTCTGAATGGCTGGATATGGTGATGTCAATCGAGGCCGGGGCGGCTTTTTCCAGGGCCTTGGCGACCGAGCGCAAATTCCCGGACCCGTAATCAATCACCACGCAGCGTTGCATGGTTTTATTTCCGGATATTCAAGCTGCCCTTGGTTGACGGGGCAACACCCGCTTGCAGAGGATCAATGGCAACCGCCATTTTAAGGGCGCGGGCCAGCGCTTTAAAGCCGCTTTCAGCAATATGGTGGGCATTTTGTCCATAGAGGGTTTCGATATGGACATTGGCCCCCAGAGCCTGAGACAGGGCTTGATAGAATTCTTTGAATAATTCTGTATCAAAGTCGCCAATTTTTGCGGTTGGGAAGGTGACCTTCCAGACCAGGTAAGGCCGCCCGGATAGATCAATCGCGGCGCGGGTCAAGGAATCATCCATGGGCGTATAGGCATGGCCGAAGCGGGTAATGGCGGCGCGGTCGCCAAGGGCCTGGTTGAGGGCATCGCCAATCGTATAGCCGCAGTCTTCAACGGTATGATGGCTATCAATATGCAAGTCGCCTTTGGCTTTGAGGGTGATATCAATCAGGCTATGGCGCGAGAGCTGGCAGAGCATATGGTCAAAAAAGCCGATGCCTGTGTCAATATCATAGACCCCGCGCCCGTCGAGGTTGACCTGCGCTGTGATATCGGTTTCAAGGGTTTTGCGGACGCTTTTGGCCTGTCGTTGCACGATGAATCTGCCTTATGGCTTATTTATGTCTGAAAGTGATGCGCCCTTTGGTGAGGTCATACGGCGTCATTTCAACATTGACCATATCGCCGACCATGACCCGAATACGGAATTTGCGCATTTTACCGGCGGTATGGGCAATAATTTCGTGATCATTTTCCAGCTTGACCCGAAACATCGCGTTGGGGAGCTTTTCGGTTACGACGCCTGGAATTGTAATCAAATCTTCTTTGGTCATGAGCCTCTTTTGACGTGATCTGTTTAAAGGAACGGCGGCAAGGCACCTTATGCGCGTTTACGCCGGAATTGGCAAGCCCACAAAGAAAAGATAAGTGCGTTGAAAAGTCCCTCGCTGCGCTCAGTATACTTTTCAACGGATGACTTATAAGGAAAAATTTTAGCTTGAAGCGGTTCTACGCTAAAATTTCAGGCACTCAGTTTTTAAGGCTTTAAAGTCTTGAGAGATAAATAAGGGCCAAAAGGTAAGGGCATGTGCGGTTGCACATGCCCTTGCTTGGTAAAGAGGGGATAAAAAGGCGATCCAGTCTGTAATCAGCCAGAGGGGCCGTTTATTTAGCCAGGCTTATCGCTTGGCGCGGATCAATTCATCCAGCATTTCATCAGAGGTTGTAATCACCTTTGTATTTGCGGAATAGGCCCGTTGCGTGACGATCATTTTTGTAAATTCCTGTGCGATATCAACGGCTGAGGATTCGAGAGAGGCAGGGACAACTTCGCCGGATCCGCCCGTATTTGGCACATGGGGGATGGCTTCGCCGGAGGCTTCAGTGATGGCAAAGACGTTATTGGAGCGTGCATCCAGTGCCAGCGGATTGGCAAAGGTGACAAGCGGGATTTGGTAAAGCTGGCGTTCTGATCCATTATCGAAGGTGCCGGTTAATTCGCCGTCGCCATTGACGGACAAGGAGGCGAGCGAGCCTGCCTGTTCGCCATTTTGGTTCACCCCGGTCACCGAGGAGACTTCATCAAAGGATTTCATGCCGCTGATTCCGCCAAGTGGTCCGAAATCGACAAGCACATCAACCCGGTCATGGTCTTCGTTGGTGACCCAGTCGCCGTCATAGTCAATGGTCAGCTGCATGACTTCGTGAATAGGGTCATGTTCATCATTGGCATATTTATTGGCATAAAGGCTGCCTTCGTTGACGAGGCTGACGTCCTCGATAGCGAAATTCTGGATACCATCGGTATCGGTGAGTTCTGTCCAGACATCGTCGTCTTCATCGTTGGGGTCGAGCCCTTCATCAACGGTATGGAAGGTGATTTCGCCGGTATCGGGGTCTTCAATATATTCACCGGGCAGCAGGAGGTCGATTTCATCGACAATGCCGTCTTGCGTGCCATTATCGTCATCAAGGTCATTATCGTCCGAGGCATCGGTGACCGAGGTATCAATCGCCCGGCCATAAAATTCCAGGGTGCCGTTCAAGCTGGCATCCATTGAGCCTTCGACATCAACCCCGACAAAATTATCGACATCAAGCAGGGTGGTATCATCATAGCTGACGGTTCCTTCGGCATCCAGGTCCCCGAGTTCGACCTTGCTGGTGGTATTGGTTTCAGCAAATGTGTCAGTATCACCAGCATTATGGTCACCGACATCAGTAAACTCCGCTTCGTTTGTGGCCGTATCATAGGTGCCGACGGCGACAAATTCATTATCTGTCACGTCCATATTTTCCTGGGTGGCTGTGATGGTGCTTGCCGGAAAACCGGTTTCGACGACACCGCCAGAAGATGTGAAATCAATCTGTTCGGTTGCGCTGTCATAGGTGCCGATTACAGTTGTCAGTTCGACATCGGAGAGGTCATAAACATCATAGGTCCCTGCGGTGGGAAGGGGGACGATAAAATAGGCATCTGTGCCGTTATTGACCAATTCCCTGCCATCGGTATAGGTCACGGCATCGGTGACTGAATCATAGGTGCCAACCGAGGTGGTTGATGTGGTGGTCAGAAAAACATTGCCATCAGCATCGGCATAAAGGGTGGAGTTGCCATCGCTGATCACATCCCATTCCTGATAAATATTTTCGCCTGGCAAATCGACCACATAAATATCGCCGTTGGCATTTTCGATATTGGTCCAGTTTTGATAAATCCGGTCATTATGATCGACATAATATTCAAGGGTGCCGTTTGATATCTTGACTTCAACATCGCCGTCCTGATCGGCGCCACTTTCGACAATGGTGCCGTTATATTTGACCACGGGTATGTTTGAGTTATTTCCATCTGCGTCAACATAGGCGGTGCGGTCATCATTCATATAATAGACACTGATCCGGTTATCATTGACGACATAGGGCGGGGCATCTTCGTTTGGAATGGTCAGGTCAACCTCGCGGTCAGCGATTCCGTCATCATTGATATCGACAATGGCGATGATATTTGCGGTTTCGCCGTCGTTATCGGTGTCTTCAAGGTCTGATCCGTCAAAACTGTTGATATCGATGCCGTCTGCGACTCCGTCGGCGTTGGTATCGACAACGGTTCCGATGACGGTTACGACGTCATTATGATAGACAGGCGGGATATAGCGTTTGAGCGTTCCGTCGGAGTGAAAGGATATTTTGCCCAGATTCACGTCTTCAAGCGGATTGCCGGAGCCATCGGAGGCCAGAATATCGGAATTGGTTCCACTGTCGCCGTCTTCGCCGATTTCGGTGAAATAGGCATTATCGGAAAGGGTGCCTGTGATATCCCAGACCATGGAGGTGGTATCGGTTGTGGTGTCGCCGTTTTTGGTGAAGGTCATGGTCAGAGTCTTGACGGTTCCCAGTTTATCGACGATTTGAGAGGCAATTTGAAAGGTTGTATCGGTTGGTGCACTTGATTGCAGGTTGGCCTGGAGTTCAATTTCGGTGGTTGCTATCGGGGCGATGGTCTGGGCTTCGGCATTGACCACGTCAAAGTCTCCGACCACATTGGTCTGGATATAGCCGCTATTCATTTCGTTGCGTTCCCAGCCCAGCAGGTAGAATCCTTGCGGAGTCACCAGATTTCCGTTTTCATCGGGGTAGAATTGTCCGGCGCGGGTGTAGAAGACTTCGCCGCTGACTTCCCATTCCTCGGTCACGTCATTCAAGACGAGATTATCAGTGACGGCGAAAAATCCGTCTCCGAGGACGGCCATATCTGTGGAGTTGACCGAGGATTCCAGCAACCCCTGCTGATCGACATGCCGCAAGGTCGTTGTCATGACGCCGCCCGTTGAATAGCTGGTTGCGGCTGATGGCACGGTCACAAGATGACCAAAAGAGGCTTCAACCCGCTTGTATCCATAGGTGTTCGAGTTTGCGATATTATCAGAAATCATCGCCATGGACTGACTCTGGGCGAAAAGCCCGCTGACCCCGGATCGCAGGGCTCCGAAAACACTCATTTTGATCTCCTTCGCATATCTTGGCCTGGAATATCTTTATATTTTATTTATATGGACCCATGATAGCCAACAGCCGAAATATCCTCCAGCCGGATTTGACGATCATCCACGGTTAATGTCGTATTTTCCCCGTCAAACAGCACGTTATTGACCGTGCCGCGAATTTCATAGGTGATGCCTTCAATCAAATCACCGTTGGCATCCTTGGCGGTGACCTGAAAGGAATAGTTTCCCGCTTCGACAAAATCATTGTTATTATCGCTGCCGTCCCAGGTCACATTATAGGTCCCGGGCTCCCTGTCCAGATCAGACTGGCGCACCAGAAGACCGGTCTCGTCATAAATATTCATCACCGCCGAACTGGCCTCTTCGGGCAAAGTATAGGTCAGGATCTCGTCGATTGGAAGCTCTTCTTCCTCGCCGTCCTCGTTCTCAACCGTCGAGGTATTCAGCACAAAGTTACTTCCTTGCGTCTTGACCTCCATCCCGATGTAGCTCGTCGCATTCACCGATTGTGTCAGACTTTGACCGCCCACCAGATCCTCCAGAAGGCCGGACTGCTTGACGGCTTGCTCGGCCTCGGCAAAGGCAACCAGCTGATTGGTGAACTCCGAAGAATCCATCGGCTCCAGAGGGTCCTGGTTAACCATTTGAGTCGTCAAAAGCTGCAAAAACGTGTCAAAATCATCACTCAGACGCGTTAAACTATCCGACTCGCTGGTAAAGGTCTCCGCCGTCGTCGCCGTCGTATAGGCTGTCCGCAAACTCGAAAGCGTAGAAGTGGCTGTATCAGTCATTCTCTATATCCTGAAATCGTGAACCTGTTGTGTGAAACAGACTTGCCCTGTAAGCCTGCGCGCGCAAAAATACTGTTGCGCAACAACACGCCTGTTCAGACCAAATCTGGCAACCTAAACATGTATATCAAGACCGCCTTGCCCTTGAGCAACACGCGCGTACATAGGAACGCCCGAGTCATCAAACGCATCGCCGGTTACACCATTCGCATTCTGCGCAGTTGCAAATTTCTTCTTTGCTTCGTTATTGTCACCATTCTGGTCACGCAGGTTATAGTTCAAACTTTGACTATCGGCCTGCAAACCAGAGTCTTGCAATATTTGTACCAATGATCGCGAGTCTTGACGAAGTTGTTCTAAAGTATCCGCACGATCTGCTGTAATAATCGCGCTTAATCGCCCGTCAGAGCCAAATTCCATCTTAATATCCACCCGGCCAAGATCATTCTGGTTCAGGCTGATATTTAAACGATCATTGCCATTCGACAGGCCGCGCTGGATTTGTAGAGACATTTGCTCGCCCAGAGCCTGCATCGCATTTTGATAACGCTGGGTGGCGGTTAAATTCTGGCTCAGCTGAGCTTCGCTGGCGGTGGCAGACGGGGCCTGGGCCGGGCCGGTGGGCAGAGCCGCCTCTCCGCCAGAAAAGCCGCTGGTCGGGCCTATGGCTGCCCGGGCGGCCTCGCTGCCAGCCTGCTGCATCCCGCGAAACATCGTGTCGGTCATATTGGCATCAAAGCGGCTGTTAAGCTGACTCAGACTATCCATCCGCAGCCCGCCATCCATGCGCTGTGCCGATTGCAAGGCACTTTGCCCATTGGCCTGACCGCTTGACTGGCTTGCGCCCTGATTTGCCGATTGCAGACTGCTCGCGGCTTTTGTCGCCGCGCTATTCACACCGGCTGTATTCGCTGTGCTGGTGACCGTGCTGGTGGCACCCGTCCCCTGACCTGCCACCCCGCCAAGCCCACTGCCCAGCCCGCCATCGCGACCAGAAGCCAGCGAAAGCGGCAGGTCTGTGCGCAGGGTTGAACGGGCCGCCAACGCCTCACGGGCAAGCGGCGTATTTGCAACAATCTGATCGCTATCAAGATTGCTGTCCTGCCCGGCTGTTTGCAGAATATTTTGCTGCTGGACCGGACGATTTTCTTCAACCGATGTATCTGTTGCAAGATTAGCATCCGCATTCTTCGCCAGATCAGCCGTTGCCGTGGCTTGCGTATTTGCGGCTTGCTTGTCCGTCGAAGCCGCCGCCACATTGCCCTTGCTTGTTGTATCCTCAACAACCTGAGTCTGCGTAGAAGAGGCCTGTGTCGCTTGGCCAGCCGTTGGTCTGGACAGTAAAGTCGCTGCCGCCTCCCCTTCTTTTGACTTTGAAGACTCCAGCTTTTCCGGCGCAAGATCAGACAAAAGATCATCAGAAAGCTCAACCTCGGTGCCGTCAAACTCAACCGTCTCCACAACCTCCGACTGGCGATCAGACAGAACCTTCCCCGTATCACTCTGGTTTGTCGCCGCCTTTGTTGTCGCGGCGGTAACCGTCTCGCTGGTCTTGGTGACCGTGCTTTCAACCCCGCGCGTGCGGGCAGTCTCGGCCCCCGTCGCCTCGGTCGTCTCAACCCCGGCGGTGCGGGCGGCATCAAGCTGCGCCGTGTTCACATTGACATTCTTCACATTGGCCGAGACCGTTTCTATATCCGCCACAAGATTCTGCACCGATGCATTCAACCCGGTCAGCGCAGATTGAGTCGCCGCTTTATCGCTTGCCGTGGCCGCAGCCGTATTGCTATTCTGCGTAACCGTCGCTTGCTGCGATGCGTCAGAGTCAGATTGCGGCTTGGCCTCCTGCGTTGATTGCGTCTGCGTCTCGTTGCCTGACGTATCTTGCTGTGTCGGCGTGTCCGCGTCAGAATTTGTCGCCGCAGCCTGATTATCCGGCTGGTTGGTCGGGGCCTCGCTCGGCGCAGTCGACTCATCACTATCGCTGGTGGTGCGCGCAGGCTCCCGCGCTGCCGTCACATCCGGCGCATCGGACGTATTTTGCTCATCAGCACGGGCTGGCTCCGCGCTTTGTTCACTCTCCCGTTCAACCGGGCGCGCCGTCGCTGTTTCAGGCTCGACCGCCTCCGGCCGCTCATTCTCTTGTTGAGGCCGCGCTTGTGGACGCTCCGCCGCTGGCTCCCTTGTCGCCGCAAAGCCGCTGTCACTGTCCCGGACCTGATCGCGCACACGCGGCTCACTCGGCAATGCCCGCTCGCTCAACGCCGTATTGGTCGTCACCGGCGAAAAATCCAGACCCCGCGCAACCTGATTGCTTGAAAATGGCTGCTCCCCCTGATCAAGCTGGTTTTGCTTGTAATCGTTCAGAAAGGCAGAAAAATTAAAATCTTCTGCCGAGGTCACCACCGTCTTGTTTTGCGCCCCGTTCTGACCAGAACTCGTCAGCGCATTGGCCTGCTGGCGGAATATCTCCAGCGCACTGCGCCCGGCCCCAACCAGAGTTTGTGACAATCGGTTAAATTGAGTGGTTTGATTCAGATCAGCCATCGTAGAGCCCTCAAATGAAAAAAAGCATTTGAAGACCAAAAGGCAATATTCAGGCCAAACTCAAATAAAAATAAAATTTTTTTACTTACAATACCTATTTATTACTTGAACTCACTCACTCCACGGTAACAGATTTGGCGAGATTACGCGGTTTATCAATATCGGTGCCTTTCAGACAGGCGACATGATAGGCCAGCAGCTGCATCGGCAGACTGTATAAAATCGGCGCCCAGACTGGTTCACAAGACGGCAGCACCAGAGATTCCGTGATCGCCCCTTGCCGGGAAATATGGTCAAGAGCCATTTGATCACCAATCACAATCACCTTGCCGCTGCGTGAGACGATTTCACGAATATTGGCACTGATTTTATCCAGAAGCGGGCCAGAGGGAGCCAGAATCACCGTCGGAAGCTCTTTGTCAATAAGCGCAATCGGGCCGTGCTTCATTTCGCCCGCCGCATAGCCTTCGGCATGGATATAGCTGATTTCTTTCAATTTCAACGCCCCTTCAAGGGCAATCGGATACATGCTGCCCCGCCCCATATAGAAAACCGCCCGGGCCGAGGCCAGAAGCGGCGAAAGTGCTGCAATATCGCCTTCAAGTGCCAGAATATCAGCAATCAGCCGGGGCACTTCAACCAGCGCGGCAACCAGCCGGGCCTCCTGATCACGGTTAATGAGCTTGCGTGCGCGGGCCAGCGCCAGCGTGAATCCGGCCAGCACCGCAAGCTGGGTGGTAAAGGCCTTGGTGCTGGCCACCCCGATTTCCGGCCCGGCGCGGGTCAATAAACAAAGGTCTGACTGGCGGGCGATAGAACTTTCCGGCACATTAACCACTGAAACAATCGGCTGGTTCTGGCGTTTGGCATAGCGCAAGGCTTCCAGCGTATCCATGGTTTCGCCCGACTGGCTGATAAAAAGCGCGGCCCCGTTGGGGTCAAGCGGCGGTTCGCGATAGCGAAACTCTGAACCAATATCAATATCAACCGGCAGCCGTGCCAAAGATTCAATCCAGTATTTGGCAATCCACCCGGCATAAAAGGCCGTCCCGCAAGCCGACAGCGAAAGCCGGGACAGATTTTCAGGCGCGAAAGGAAAGTCCGGCAAGGCGGTAATCCCCTGCTGAAGGTCAAGCAGCGCATGTAAACTGTCGCCAATCACGCCGGGCTGTTCATGGATTTCTTTCAGCATAAAATGTTGGTAATCGCCTTTATCCATGGTCCGGTAGCGATGATCATTGGTGTGGATTTTTCGTCTGACCGGCTTTCTTTGCTCATCAAAAATGCGCGCGCCGTCATGGGTGAGGATAACCCAGTCGCCTTCCTCCAGATAGGCAATCCTTGAAGCGAGCGAAGCCAGCGACAAGGCATCTGACCCCAAAAACATCTCCCCGTCGCCATAGCCAACCGCCAGCGGGCTGCCGCGCCGGGCCCCGATCATCGTCCCGTCGCTAAAAAGAATCGCCAGCGCAAAAGCCCCTTCGATCTCGTCAAGGGAACGCGCCACCGCCTCTTCCGGTTCACAGCCACTGTCAATATACGAACTGATCAGATGGGCCACCACTTCGCTATCCGTCTCGGAAGAAAACACCCGGCCACTATTGGATAGCCGCTGTTTAATCATATGATAATTCTCGATAATACCATTATGAACAAGCGCAAGATGCTCTGTCGTATGCGGGTGGGCGTTGGCCTCGGACGGGGGGCCGTGGGTCGCCCAGCGGGTATGGCCTATGCCCTCAAAACCCCTCAAAGGCAGGTCTGAAAGCGCCGCCTCAAGATTCACAATCCGCCCCTCAGCCCGGCAAATCGACAGGTCTTGACCCAGTAAAGTCGCCATCCCCGATGAATCATACCCGCGATACTCCAGACGCTTCAAAGCTTCCAGCAAACGCGGCGCCGCCTCGCTCTTTCCCAAAATGCCAACAATGCCACACATTACGCCTTTTTCCCCTTTCCAGAACGAATAACCTGCGCCGCACGACTCAACGACAGCGCATTGTCCTCAACATCCTGCGTGATAGTTGATCCCGCCCCAATCCGCGCCTTGGCCCCAACCTTCACCGGGGCAACCAATGCAACGTTCGAGCCTATAAAAGCCTGCGCCCCGATGTCGGTGCGGTGCTTCTCCACCCCGTCGTAATTGCAGGTGATTACCCCAGCCCCGATATTGGCCTTTTCTCCAACCCTGCTGTCTCCAACATACGACAGATGATTGGCCTTTGCCCCCTCCGACAGAACCGAGTTTTTGATCTCCACAAAATTTCCAACCCGGCTGTTTGCCTCAATAACAGTCCCCGGCCGCAAACGGGCATACGGACCGATTGATGCCCCCTTGCCAACCACACAATCCTGCAAATGGCTGAATGAATGGATATGCGCAGCCTCGGCAATATCAACGCCGGGGCCAAAAACACAATAGGGCTCAATCACGCTTCCCGGCGCAACCTTCGTGTCATACGAAAAATAAACCGTCTCCGGGGCCATCATCCGCACCCCGCCTGCCAGCAAGCTTGCCCGCATGGAAGACTGAAACCGGGCTTCAGCCTCGGCCAGCTGGGCTGGCGTGTCAATCCCGGTCAGGCTCGCCTGATCCGCAACCATCAAGCCGATACGTTCGCCATCGCCTTTGGCCAGACCCACAGCATCGGTTAAATAATACTCGCCTTTCTGATTGTCGTTATCTATGCGCGCCACCAGATCAGAAATTTTCTGCCGGTCAAAAGCCATAATGCCACTGTTGCACAAACCAATGGCAAGCGTTGCTTCGTCAGCCTCGCGGGCTTCAATAATCGCTTGCGGGGTGCCGGTTTTATCGGTGACAATCCGGCCAAAATTTCCCGGATCATCGCTTTCAAAACCGGCAAGGGCAACGGTGCAGCCTTCTGCAATCTGGCTGGCAAGCTGCGCAAGGATATCGGCACGCAGGCCGGGTGTGTCGCCATAAAGAACCAGAAGCACCCCCGGCTGTTTGCTTATATCATCCAGCGCAATTTTAAGCGCATGGCCTGTGCCCAGCCGATCCTTCTGTATCGCGGTTTTTACATCCGGGGGAATAAGGTCAGTAAGGGCTGCTCTTGACGGCGACTCTGGCCCGATAACCACCAGCATTTCTTCCGGGGATAAGGCCTGCGCTGTCTTTAGCACATAAGAAAAAAGCGGCTGCCCCGCCAAGGGAACAGCCGCTTTCGGAAGATCGCCGCCCATACGCGTCCCCTGTCCTGCGGCCAAAATAACCACAGACAAAGATAACTCGCCAGACAGCGATTTCAGGGAGAATTCAACCATGCAATGGAGCCGGTAAAACAGTCTATATAGTCAGTGATTTATCAATCGTAACCCTTTTTCAGAGCCACAAGTGCCAGAGTCATCGATTCCGGGCAAATCACAACTGGTTACTGTTTTTGACCTGCTCCACGCATGGTTTTAAAAATGAGGAAAATCCTTTAGGCAGGACGCTTGATCGGGTCCAGAGACCCCGGGCCATGCGGTGTTTCAACCGATGTGCAAGTCCCTGCTGGCACCAGCTTCCAGGCATTGCCCTGATAGTCGATGGTGGAAGTTCCGGCACAGCTGGTTCCCGGCCCGGCCGCACAGTCATTTTGGCCTTTTAAGGAAATGCCATAGCATTTTTCTTTTCCTGCGGCTTCTGCGGGCGCTTGCGCCAGAACCAGTGCCCCGGCAACGGCTCCGGCAACAGTTCCAGCAATACCCAAAGCGATTTTTCTGCGATTCATCGTGTTTTCCTTTCCATTTGGTTTAGGGTCAGGACCCTCGTGATTGCCCCACCTGGTCATATTACACCCTACTATATATGTACTACGCTGGTGGAGATCAGAAGGTTACACGCGTTCGATAATTTTTTCGCCGAAAAGACCTTGCGGGCGGAAGAGGAGCACAATAAGGGCCAGCACATAGGCAAACCAGCTTTCTGTATTGCCGCCGAGCAAGGGCTGTCCCCAATAGATTTCAAAAAGTTTTTCGCTAAAGCCGATAATCAGGCCGCCGATGATTGCCCCTTGAACAGAGGTCAGCCCGCCAAGCATCAAAACGGGTAAGGCCTTGAAGGCAATGACTTCAAGGGCAAAGGAGACACCTGCGCGTGCACCCCAGACAATACCGGTGGCAAGGCCGATCAGACCGGCGATAAACCAGACCAGAAACCAGATATAGTGCAGCGAGATACCGACCGACATGGCGGCTTGATGATCATCGGCAACTGCGCGTAGAGCCCGCCCGGTTGCGGTAAAGCCCAGGAAAGCCAGCAACAGGCAGACCAGAATAACCGCCCCGACAACGGCTGTCAGGTCATGCTGTTCAATAATGACAAATCCGTCCGAAAAATCGAAATCAAAGGCATCGGTCGGAATGCCAAGGTCGGCGGTGATCATTTGTTTGGTTTCGCCGCCAAAGACGAACTCGCCAAATCCGATCAGAAAATAAGTCAGGCCAATCGTTGCCATAAAAAGGATAATATCCGGCTGATTGACCAAAGGCTTCAGGACAAAACGCTCCACCCCCCAGGCCAGACTGGCCATAATTGCAATGGTCCCGGCCAGCGCAACATAGGCTGGCAGGCCAAGCTCGCTCAAGCCAACCAGCGACAAGGCGGCAAACACCACCATAATGCCCTGGGCAAAATTGAAAATGCCGCTGGATTTATAAATCAGGACAAAGCCAAGCGCGATCAGGGTATAGAGAATCCCGCCAACCAGCCCCTCCCATAAAGTTTGCAGCAGAAAGGCCGGGTCAGCAGCCATATCCCTGAACGGCGTAATCAAAATTTGCGCAAGCAGGTCCATCAAATTATCCTTTATACGGGATCATGGATATTTTAACCGTCATGGCTAACTCCCAGATAAGCATCAATCACGGTCTGATTCTTTCGGACTTCATCGGGAAGACCCTCGGCCAGCTTGCGGCCATAGTCAAGCACCACAACCCGATCCGAAATATCCATCACAACCCCCATATCATGCTCAATCAAAATAATCGTCGTGCCAAATTCCGCATTCACATCCAGAATAAAACGCGCCATATCCTCTTTTTCTTCCGCATTCATCCCGGCCATTGGCTCGTCCAGCAGCAAAAGTTCGGCCTCCATCGCCAAAGCACGGGCCAGCTCAACCCGCTTTTGCAGCCCATAAGCCAAACGCCCAACCGGCGTATGGCGGATATGTTGAATTTCCAGAAAATCAATGATTTCCTCACACCGCTTGCGATGCTCTATTTCCTCCGCCTGATTGGGGCCATAGTAAATCAGCTGACTCAAAAAAGAACTTTTCATGCGGGTCAACCGACCCGTCATGATATTATCAAGCGTTGTCATGCCTTTAAACAAAGCAACATTTTGAAACGTCCGCGCAATCCCGCTGCGTGCCGCTTCATGGGCTTTCATGCCAAGGCGCGGTTCTCCCTTAAACCAGATTTCACCCTGCTGGGGAACATAAAACCCGTTGATAACATTCAACATAGAAGTCTTGCCAGCCCCGTTCGGCCCGATAATCGCCAGGACTTCTTCTGATTCAACGTGAAATGAAATGCCATCAAGCGCAACAACCCCGCCAAAACGCAGTGTAATATCCCGGATATCCATCAGGATAACCGGTGGAATAGCATTTTCGGGCTCTATATTGCGGTTAGAGTTCATAAATTTTCCTTAAGCGGCTTTCTTTTGAGCAATCAGATCAAGAACCTGGCCTGCGGCCTCAATAATCGGCGTACCGGGTCCAAAAATAGCCGCCACGCCAGAAGATTGCAACGCGGCATAATCCTGTTCCGGAATAACACCGCCACAGACAATTTCAATATCAGATGCACCCGCTTTGTCCAGAGACTCCCGCAAGGCCGGTACCAGCGTCAGATGTCCCGCCGCCTGTGAGGAGACCCCGACCACATGAACATCGGCATCAATCGCTTGCTGGGCGGCTTCTTCAGGAGTCTGGAACAAGGGTCCGATATCCACATCAAAACCAATATCCGCAAAAGCAGAGCCAATGATACGCGCCCCGCGATCATGCCCATCCTGACCAAGTTTGACAACCAATATGCGCGGCTGACGACCACAGGAACGTGCGTAATCACGAACGCGGGTTTGCAAATCGCCAAAGCTCTTGTCATCTTCAAATCCACGGGCATAGACTCCGCTGATGGAGGCCGGTGCAGCCTGATGGCGGGAAAAAACTTTCTCCAGCGCAGTGGAGACTTCGCCAACCGAGGCACGCGCCCGAATAGCCGCAATCGAAAGCTCCAGAAGATTCGCTTCACCCTCGGCCCCCTTGACCAGATCATCGAGACAGGCCTGACACGCCGCATTGTCACGATTTTTACGCAGGGTTTGCAATCGTTCAATCTGCTGTGCACGCACGGCACTATTGTCAATTTTCAGGATATCAACCGGCGGCTGGTCTTCTGGCGGCGGATATTTATTGACCCCGACAATCACTTCCTCCCCCCGGTCAATGCGGGCCTGACGGCTGGCAGCCGATTCTTCAATCTTGCGCTTGGGCCAGCCTTGAGACAGGGCCTGAGTCATCCCGCCCATTTCTTCGACTTCATCAATCAGCTTTTGTGCGTTTTCAATCATATCATGAGTCAGCCGCTCAACATAATAAGAGCCAGCCAGCGGATCCACTGTCGCCGTAATCCCGGTTTCTTCTTGCAAGATCAACTGCGTGTTGCGGGCAATCCGGGCTGAAAAATCGGTGGGTAATCCCATGGCTTCGTCAAAGGCATTGGTGTGAAGCGATTGTGTGCCACCCAATGTGGCTGCCAAAGCCTCAATCGTGGTGCGGATAATATTATTATAGGGGTCCTGCGCGGTCAGCGACCAGCCTGATGTCTGGCAATGGGTGCGCAACATCAAGGAGCGTTTGTCAGCGGGCGCAAAATATTTTTCCATCAAGCGGGCCCAGAGTGTCCGCGCCGCCCGCAGCTTGGCAGCTTCGGCAAATAAATCCATACCAATACAGAAGAAAAAGGACAGGCGCGGGGCGAAATCATCGACTTTCAAGCCGCTGTTCAGGGCGGCCCGCACATATTCAAGCCCGTCCGCCAGCGTAAAAGCCAGTTCCTGGCTCAAGGTCGCACCGGCTTCCTGCATATGATAGCCGCTGATTGAGACCGAGTTAAAACGCGGCATATGACGCGCAGTATAGCCGATGATATCCGCCACAATCCGCATGGAAGGAACCGGCGGGTAAATGTAGGTATTGCGCACCATAAATTCTTTCAGGACATCATTTTGAATGGTGCCGGTCAGATTTTCCTGCGCCACGCCCTGTTCTTCGGCAGCAACAATATAACCGGCGAGAACGGGTAAAACCGCACCATTCATGGTCATGGATACAGACATTTTATCCAGCGGGATTCCATCAAACAGGATTTTCATATCGGCAATAGAATCAATCGCGACCCCGGCTTTGCCAACATCGCCTGCGACCCGTGGATGATCCGAATCATAGCCGCGATGGGTGGCCAGATCAAAAGCCACCGAAAGCCCCATTTGCCCGGCTGCCAGATTGGCGCGGTAGAATTTGTTGCTTTCTTCTGCGGTTGAAAACCCGGCATATTGACGAATGGTCCAGGGCCGGGCGGTATACATGCTGGCGCGTGGCCCGCGGGTGAAAGGGGCAGAGCCTGGATAATTTGTCAGATGATCAATGCCCGCCAGATCATCGCTTGTGTAAAGGGGTTTGATATCCAGACCTGCCGCATTTTGCCGTGTTTGCTGATGGGCATCATCGGCTTTGCACTCCCGGTCATAGGATTTTTGCCAATCAGAAAGCTTTTCGGCTGCAAATCTGTCAGTTCTGTCTTTCATGGGTTTTCTATAGAGTTAACCGAATTATGCTTTCGGGATAAGACCAGAACATTCCGGCACAGGTGTTTTTACCCGCCCGGCGGAAAAATAGCAAAGCAGGTTTTCAATCATCAAATCCCCCATGGCTTTGCGGGTTTCAACCGTTGCACTGCCAGCATGGGGCAAGAGGACAACATTGTCCATCCCGAAAAATGCCGAGGGAACATGCGGCTCATTGGCAAAGACATCCAGACCGGCTGCCGCCAGACGGCCCGTCTGCAAGGCTTCAATCAAGGCCGGTTCATCAACAACTGATCCGCGCGCAACATTGACCAAAATGCCTTCCGGGCCAAGCGCATCCAGCACAGAGCGATCAACTATTCCAGCGGTTTCGGCCCCTCCCGGCACAATAATCACCAGATAATCCGCCGCCTGTGCCATTTCAAGCAGACTATTATAATAAAGATAAGGCAGATCATTTTTCTTTGTGCGGGTGTGATAGACCACCTCGCACGAAAAGACGGACAATTTACGCGCAATTTCCATCCCGATCCGCCCCATGCCGAGCAAGGCCACGGTTTTTCCTGCAATCGCCCGCGTGACCGGGGCGTTGCCCTCCTGCGGCCAGCGTCCTTCACGGACAAAACGATCATCGCGGATTAAACAGCGTCCGGTTGCCAGCAAAAGCATAATCGCTGTATTCGCTACATCATCATTCAGGACATCCGGGGTATGGCTGACCCATATCCCCCGCGCAGCAGCGGCTTTGGCATCAATGCCTTCATAGCCAACGCCATAACAGGAAACCACCTGCAAATCAGGCAACCGTGCCATAACCTCCAGTGGAAGCCCGTCATGCCCGTTGGTGGCCACCGCCTGAATATTCGCAGCATTCTTGTCAAGGAACCGGTCAAGAGCCGCCTTTGTCTCATCGTCCGGTTGACTGAAATCATGGACGTCAAATCTCTGCGCAAGTTCCTGATGAATCCAAGGTTCGACCTTGCCTATTAATAAAAGACCCGGCAGTAATAAACCCGCTTTTTCAGACATCATTTAATCTCTCAAAACCAACGTATCGCCAGGATTCCAGGTGAACCAGCAGGTCTCGCCGACCTGAAAATCCATGTTCTGACCTCGCGATTCATTGGGAATACTGGCTTGTAGCCTGATGACCTCTTCCCCTCCGCCATCTTGGGCCTCCAAAAACAAATGGCTCTCATTCCCATAATACGCAATCTGCCGCACAATCGCCGGTAAAGCAATACGACCTTGTGCCGGCTTCTCCCGATCAAGGCGGACCTTTTCGGGCCGAATGGCAATCCCGATTTCCTCCTCCAGATCAAATTGATCCGATTGGTCAAACGGCAGCGAAACCCGCCCGACCCCCGGCGCATCTATATCTATAGACCCCCGTGCGCCGCCTTTATAAATCGCCTCAAACAAATTCATCTTGCCAATAAAATCAGCCACAAAACGATTCTCCGGATATTCATATAAATCAACCGGAGTCGCAACCTGCTGGACCTTCCCGCGCTCCATCACAGCAATCCGGTTGGCCATGCTCAAGGCTTCATCCTGATCATGCGTAACCATAATAAAGGTAATGCCAACCGTATGCTGAAGATTGACCAGCTCAATCTGCATGGCCTCCCGCAATTTCGCATCAAGAGCCGACAAAGGCTCATCCAGAAGCAGGACTTTGGGCCGCTTGACCAACGCACGCGCCAAGGCTACCCGCTGCCGCTGCCCGCCCGATAGCTGATCAGGCTTGCGCGCTCCAAAGGCTCCAAGCTGGACAAGCTCCAACGCCTCTTCAACCATTTTAGGAATATCGCCTTTAGGCACCCCGTCTATTTTCAACCCGTAAGCCACATTATCGGCAACCGTCATATGCGGAAAAACCGCATAGGATTGAAAAACCATGTTGGTGGGTCGCGCATTGGGCTCAATCCCCGTCATATCCTTTCCAGCAATTAAAATCCGCCCCTCCGAGGGATGCTCAAAACCGGCAATCATCCGCAATAAAGTGGTTTTCCCACAGCCTGAAGGACCAAGCAGCGCAAAGAATTCCCCTTCCTCAACCGTGAGGCTGGTCGTATCAACCGCCTTGACGCTCTTTCCCCCCTCCCCGGCGAAAATTTTACTCACTCCCGCAATCTCGATAACTGGTGCGCTCATGCCTGCCCCCTTTATAATCGTTTCTTTTGATCACGGTTTTGAATTTTCATGGCCAGAATCGTCAGCAGCACCGTGACGACAATCAACACGGTTGAGGCCGCATTGACTTCCGGGGTGACTGAAAACCTTACCATGGAATAGATTTTGACCGGAAAGGTGACGGTTTCCGGGCCAGAGGTGAAAAAGGTGATCACGAAATCATCGAGCGACAGGGTAAAGGCCAGCAGCCCGCCTGCCACCAGTCCGGGCCGCATAAAGGGCAGGAGAATATCTTTGAACACTTGCCATTGTGAGGCCCCGAGATCACGTCCGGCTTCTTCCATTTCGCGGTTAAAGCCAGCGAGGCGGGCGCGGATGACGACGGCGACGAATGGGAAGGAAAAGGCGATATGCGCGATAGTGATATTGCCGAGGCTAAGCGGCCAGGGCAGATCATTAGGCCAGCCGATTCGGTTAAAGAAGGCGAGCATTGCGACTCCCATACAGATTTCGGGGACGACGATAGGCAGGGCCATGACGCCTTCGTAGGCTGTTTTTCCTGGAAAGCGGAACCGCCAGAGAAGCAAGGCACTGGCGGCCCCGAGGGCGACTGAAAACAGGGTTGAGAAAAAGGCGATGGTTAGCGAGTTTGCGAAGGCCATGAGCATTGAGTCGTTGCTGAGGGCTTTTTCGTAGTAATCGAGGGTAAAGCCGCGCCAGACGATATTGCGTTTAGAATCATTGAAGCTGAAGATCATCAGGGTGAAGATCGGGACATAGAGGAACAGGAATGTGGCGAGTAGAATCAGCTGGATGGGTCGCTTTGCCAGATAGTTGAGCGGAGCCGGGCGGTCTCTTGTCATTTTCGTGCGGCTTGATTTTTTAAAGAGGAGCAAGCGGGTCATCAGATGTTACTTTCTTTGCCGCGTGCCAGGAAAGCGCGCAAGGCCAGGACTCCGAAGGTGACATACATGAGCAGGAAGGACAGAGCGGCCCCGAAAGGCCAGTCGTTTGCGTCTTTAAACTGGCGTTCGATGATATTGGCGATCATGGCACTGTCTGTCCCGCCGAGCAGGGCCGGGGTCAGGTAGGACCCAAGGGCCGGGATCAGCGTGATGATCACGCCGGAGACAATACCGGGCATGGCGAGGGGGATGACGATCAGGCCGAATGTCCGCAAATGAGAGGCCCCAAGATCAAGGCTGGCTTCCAGCAAGGAGCGATCCAGCCGTTCCAGCGCGGCATAGAGCGGCAGAACCATAAAGGGCAGATGCACATAGACCAGTCCGAAGACGACGGCAAAATCGTTGTAAAGCAGGGATAGAGGCTCAAATCGTTCACCCAGCAGCAGGGATCCGAACCCGCCAAGGCCGATCAGCTGAAACCCGGACAGCGCAAAGTCATGCAGCCATTCCAGCGTAAAATTGACATAGCCACGGGTGCGCAGGACGGCAATCAGGGCATAGGTGCGAATCAGCAGATTGGTCCAGAATGGCAGGATAACCGCCAAAAGCAGCAAAGGCTGCCAGCGGCGCGGCGCATAGACGATAGAAAGCGCAACCGGCAGTCCGATTCCCAGACAGATCAGCGTGGTGATGCCTGCGATGACCAGAGACTTAACAAAGACTTTCAGATAGATGGGATCAAGGATACGGGCGTAGTTATCGAGCGTGCCGGTGATATTTAGCCCGATGAGTCCGTCTTTTTCGCCAAAGCTGAAAAGCCAGATCAGCCCCATCGGAATGACAAAAAAGACCACCAGCCAAAAGGTCGGGGCGGCTGCCAATACGAGAAAAGCCTGTTTAAATCGCCGCCAGTCTTCCATTGGTCTGTTCTTGCATTGCGGACTTTTTCTGTCTGTATTATGTGCGGTTTTCTATATGGACCTGTTCCTCAAAAAAAGACTCTGACTGAAACATCTTTTTAAATCAAGGGGAATAATTTGACCTGAATTACCGACGTGCCAAACCTGCTTGCCAAACACGGCAAGATTGATTATGCAAATTCCAGCGCGGGCGTAGCTCAGTGGTAGAGCGCAACCTTGCCAAGGTTGAAGTCGTGAGTTCGATCCTCATCGCCCGCTCCATTTTCTCATAAATGATTGATTTCACTGCCCGCGCTGCTTTCACTGCCCGTGCTGCTTTAACTGACAGGCAACGAACCCCGCGCGAATACAGATTTCAAACCATATGAACCTGATCAAATCAAAGAAACGCGTTGCTGATCACGGGGAAGTCTTCACCCCCCCCTGGATGGTGGATGCGATGCTTGACCTCGTAAAGGGTGAGACAGAGAGAATTGATGCGCGTTTTCTTGAGCCAGCTTGCGGCAGCGGCAATTTCCTTGTGCCTGTTCTGCAACGAAAACTGTCAGCGGTCGAGCTGAAGTTTGGGAAATCAGACTTTAACAAACGGCATTATGCCCTTTTGGGGCTTATGTGCACATACGGCATTGAGCTTCTTGCCGACAATATCGCAGAATGCCGAGAGAACATGTTCGAAGTTCTTGCAGAATACCTTGGGCTTGAAGCTGAGGATTGCCTCTATCAGGCCGCTTCTTATATTTTATCAGTAAACCTCGTGCATGGGGATGCTTTAACGATGAAAACAGCAGAGGGTGATCCAATTTCATTTGCTGAATGGGGATATATCGGCAAAGGCAAATTTCAGCGCCGCGATTTTAGATTAGACGTTCTGATCGGTGCTTCTGCATTTAACGCTGAAGTGCCGCTATTCGCGGGCCATGGAAACCATGAAATATTTAAGCCAACCAGAACCTATGCTCTGATGACAATTAAAGATCTTGCAAATCAAAACGGCTCTTCACCTGAGGCAGCGGCATGAGCCAAGCCGCCTTCACATTGCGCGGACGCAATCCAGACGTTCTGTCGTGCATAGCCAATCTGTCGAATGATGAGGTGTTCACGCCGCCTGAGTTCGCCAACCGAATGCTGGACACACTTGCTGAGGCCTGGGCTTCAGACAACGCAGGCGCAAGCCTCTGGGAAAACCCCGAAGTTACCTTTCTTGACCCTTGCACCAAGTCGGGCGTGTTCCTGCGCGAGATCACAAAGCGTCTGATCGCCGGGCTAGAGCAGCAAATACCCGACCTTCAGACACGGGTTGATCATATCCTGACGCGACAGGTTTTTGGTATCGCCATTACCGAGTTGACAGCGATGCTGGCGCGGCGGTCGCTTTATTGCTCCAAACACGCAAACGGTTCCCATTCAATAACGCGCGCTTTCAATTCACAGACTGGCAATATCTGGTTCGAGCGTGTTGAACACACGTGGGATAAAAACGGCAAGTGCATCTTTTGCGGTGCCAGCCAATCAACTTTGGACAGGGGTGGCGATAGAGAGAGCCATGCCTATGCGTTCATTCACACAGACAATATACAAGAGCGCGTTTCAGCACTGTTTGGAGGTGACATGCAATTTGACGTAATTATAGGGAACCCGCCATACCAGATATCTGACGGCGGTGGGGATGGAACGTCTGCGAGACCTATCTACAATAAATTCGTTGAGCAAGCGAAATTGCTTGGCCCAAGGTATTTGTCGATGGTTATCCCATCACGCTGGTTCACTGGTGGTAAAGGGCTTGATGAATTTAGAGAAAGCATGTTGACGGATCATCGTATGAGGTCACTCGACGACTATATTTTTGCAACCGATGTTTTTCCAAATGTTGCTTTGAAAGGAGGAGTTTGTTATTTCCTCTGGGACCAAAATCACAGTGGCAAGTGTGAAGTCACTACTCACTTCTCAGGCGATGAACCGAAGGTATATGAGCGGCTCTTAATGGAGCCGGGAAGTAGTGTATTCATTCGTTTCAATGAAGGGTTGGATATTCTTAAGAAAGTTATCTCCTTTGAGAATGAGGGAAGCACCGCGCAGTTGGCGTTGCCTAGCATGTCAAAATTCGATCAATTGGTTAGCACAAGAAGACCTTACGGATTAAACTCGACATTCAAAGGGCGTGTAGAAAAGAAAGAAGGGGATGTTAAAATTTACCGAGCGGGTGGCGCAGGGTACGCTGCGCGAAGCGAAGCGACGAACGGTCAAGAACTCATTGATCAATGGAAGGTTTTCATAGGTTTTGCAGCACCGGGAACTGGTAACAAAGATACATACCCACATAAGATAATCAGCACACCTTTTGTCGGGCAACCTGGTGAAATCTCCTCCGAAACCTACCTCAATATTGGACCTTTTGCCAACCAACGCGAAGCGCAAAGTGCTCTTTCATACTTATCTTGTCGGTTAACCCGTTTTCTTATCCTACTCCACAAGCCGTCTCACAATACCACTCGGAAGGTCTATACCTTTGTGCCGAAGCAAAGCTGGGACCGCCAATGGACCGATAAAATGCTCTATAACAAATATGGCCTGTCCGATGATGAAATCGCCTTTGTTGAAAAGATCGTTCGCCCGATGGAATTAGACCTCTTTGACAATCTGACGGATAACTGATGACAAAATCTATCGAAGACATTCTGGAATCCAAACCACAAGCACGTCCGCGCCTATACGCCTATACGATTGACGATCCTGCCCATGACGGACTGTTGAAGGTCGGGCAGACCACACGGGATGTGCGGCAACGGGTAAACGAGCAACTCGGCACCGCCGCGATCAAGAATTTCACCATCGAACTTGATGAGCCAGCAGAGCGCGCAGACGGGTCTTTCATAACCGACCATGAAGTACGCGCACGCCTTGTCAGCAAGGGTTTTGTAAATACTGAAAAAGAATGGATGCGCTGTTCTGTCGCTGATGTGCAAACCGTTCTGACTGAGTTGCGCACCGGCCAAAAATGGTCCGGCACGCATCACCTGAAATTTCCGATGCGCCGCGAACAGGCTGAGGCGGTCGACCTGACCCACAGCT
This sequence comes from Alphaproteobacteria bacterium, assembly GCA_965229605.1. Taxonomy (GTDB): domain Bacteria; phylum Pseudomonadota; class Alphaproteobacteria; order CBDDJK01; family CBDDJK01. Next base: position 1,489,054 of record OZ245892.1, read on the forward strand.
ATTATATGTCACGCTGGGCTGAAGATATGCACGCAGTCCCGCGCTTTCTCTGGAACGCCAAAATGCGTTACGGGAAGACCTTTACGACCTATCAGCTTGCCAAGAAAATGGGGGCAAAACGCGTTTTGGTGCTGACCTTCAAACCGGCGGTTGAAGATGCATGGCAAACCGATCTTGAAAGCCATGTGGACTTTGACGGTTGGCAATATCTGTCCCGAAAATCAGACGCAGACCCGACCCAGATCAACGCGACCAAACCGGTTGTTTACTTCGGGTCGTTCCAGGACATGCTGGGCAGGGACAAACAGGGAAACATCAAGCCCCAAAATGAGTGGATTCATCTGGTCGAATGGGACCTGGTTGTCTTTGACGAATATCACTTTGGCGCATGGAGAGAGAGTGCCAAAGAACTGTTTGAGGGCGAAGAAGAGGCACTTGAACGCGAAGAAAAACTTCTCGACGACGCAAAAAAGCTGACTGACCGCGTGGCAGAAATGCAGGAACCTCTTGAAGCAGAGACAGAGTTCCTGCCGATGATCACAACGCGCGCTTATCTATATTTATCAGGCACGCCCTTTAAGGCACTGGCTACAGGCGAATTTATCGAAGAACAGATATTCAACTGGACCTATACAGACGAACAACGCGCTAAAGCGGAATTTGCGACCCATAACCCCGATCAATGGAACCCGTATGGCGCGCTGCCACAGATGCAGCTTTTAACGTATCAAATGCCCGATGAGCTATTGTCCATTGCCAGCGCAGGCGAATTTGACGAGTTCGACCTCAACGCATTTTTCGCGGCAACAGGATCAGGCAAGGCCGCCGCGTTCAAACATAAAAATGAAGTTCAAACCTGGTTGAAGATCATCCAGGGCCAATACGCCCCCCACGCCGTTGACAACCTGCGAACCGGAACGCAGCCGCCATTTCCATACGCCGATGTGCGTTTGCTGCCCTATCTTCAGCATTCGTTCTGGTTTTTGCCAAATGTTGCGGCTTGCCACGCAATGGCAAATCTTCTTGCGGAGCGTCAGAATACCTTTTGGCACGAATACAGAATTATCGTTTCGGCTGGCAGTGCAGCGGGTGTCGGGCTGGAGGCATTGAAGCCCGTTCGCGAGGCTATCGATAGCGGGTTCGACACAAAGTCGATCACGCTTTCATGTGGCAAGCTCACAACCGGCGTGACAGTAAAGCAATGGTCCTCCATTCTAATGCTGCGCAATTTGAAGTCACCCGAGACCTATTTTCAGGCAGCTTTTCGGGTGCAATCGCCTTGGGCGATCAAAAACCCAAATGGCGACAATCCCAATGAGGAAGAAGTCCTGAAGCCTGTTTGCTATGTCTTCGACTTTGCGCCAACACGCGCGCTTCGTCAGCTTTCGGAATATGGCATTGGGCTTTCACCTAACGAGCCTAACCCGGAAAACGCGGTTCGTGACCTTGTGTCATTCCTGCCAGTGCTGGCCTACGACGGCGCAGACATGACCCCGATTGACGCTGGCGGCATTCTGGATATTGCGATGGCAGGCACTTCAGCAACGCTGCTGGCCCGCAAATGGGAAAGCGCTCTGCTGGTCAATGTCGATAATGATACCCTGCGTCGGATCATGGACAACGAAGAGGCGATGAAGGCCGTTGAGCGAATCGGAGGCTGGCGCGCATTGGGCGACAACGTGATTGAAACGATCATCAATAAGAGTGAGAAAGTCAAAGAGCTTAAAGGCAAGGCCAAGACCGGCAAAATTACCGAGAAGGAAGAGAAAGAGCTTTCTGATGAAGAGAAAGAGTTCAAGTCCAAGCGCAAGCTGGTTCAAGAGAAACTGATCAAATTTGCAACACGCATCCCCGCATTCATGTATCTAACGGATTTTCGTGAAAACACGCTTCAGGACGTGATTACGAAGCTTGAGCCAGACTTGTTCCTGAGTGTCACTGGTCTAACCGTCGCTGATTTTCACCTGTTGATACGGCTGAAGGTTTTCAATACAGAGCATATGAATCAGGCAGTTTTCGCATTCCGTAGATACGAAGACGCATCCCTGTCCTACAGCGGCATCAATAGCCATCCGGGGCTTAGCCGTTACGGGCTTTATGACACCGTTGTCGAGACAGTTTGAGGTGAACAGAAAGCGAAATCAAAAGCCGGGGCGAGAACTTGCCGACTTTTTACTCGACCAGGATATTGGCCCCGCAGGACATGGACACCACGCCGCTGCGGGCAACTTCAACGCTGCCAAGAGCCCGCATCAGCGAAATAAACGAATCAAGTTTCTCTGGCTTGCCTTCCAGAACAAATAAAAAACTTGATAAGGTTGTATCGGCAACCGTGGCCCCGAAAATATCAGCAATGCGCAAGGATTCCCGGCGTTGGTGGTCTTTCGCCAGCACTTTTATCAGCGCAACTTCGCGCTCAACATGCCCCCCCTCCTCCACGGTAAGATCGTGGACATCATGCACCGGGATCAAGCGGGACAGCTGAGCCTTGATCTGCGCAATCACCATTTCCGTGCCTTTGGTCACAATCGTGATCCGGCTAACCCCCCTGTCATCCGAAACCGTCGAAACCGTCAGGCTTTCAATATTATAGCCGCGCCCGGAGAATAACCCGATAACCCGCGCCAATACCCCCGGTTCATTATCAACAATCACCGCAAAAACATGGCGACGCTCTGATCCCTGATCGCTATTGAGATCATAGACCGAAGCCGCAGCAGAAGGGGAAGAAGAAGCAGTCGTCATGGCAAACCTTGCGCGTTAAAAAGTCAATTTATATGTTTTGAAGGAGCCTTGTAACAATAAGCCTGAAAACACGCAAGGCTTGATAAAAGCGGCTTTTGGAGGGCTGTTATTTTCTGGCTTGGCGTTTACGGCGAATATAGCTATAGTGCTGCTTTAGATTAAGTCGTATTTTTCAGGTTTTTGTGTGAAGTTTACAGGTTAGCTTTTATTCAAAAGGGTCGTTGTTTAAAGGTGTTACCACCTTGAAAAACAAGGTGTTACCACCTTAAAAACAAGGTATTACCACCTTAAAAACAAGGTATTACCACCTTAAAAACAAGGTGTGACCACCTTAAAAAAACAAAGATGACCACCTTGAAAACAAAGATAACCACCTTAAAAACAAAAAGGAGAGAACAATGAAAGCTCCATTAGCAGATGTCGATATTAAAGTTGCTGATGCAGGGTTTTATGCGGGATACCGTATTCCCGTCGCCCTTGTCAGCAAACTGGCCATGACCGTCCTTGTCCTCTGGGCTTTGATCTGGCCCGGAAACGCCAACGCCATCCTTGGCGCGGTCAACGGAGCCATATTAAACGGCTTCAATACATTCTATATTATTGCCGTAGGCGTTTTTGCCTTCTTCCTGCTTGCCATTGCAATCATCCCGCAAACCGGACGACGCATTCTGGGCGTTGAAGGTGAAAAGCCGGAATTTTCAACTTTCTCCTGGTTCTCCATGATGTTCGGGGCCGGGCTTGGCGTTGGACTGATGGTGTTTGCCACGGCCGAGCCTCTGGGCCTCTGGGGCTCCAACCCGGTGGTGCTGGATGGCGATGTTGTCGCAAATAGCCCGGAAGCCGTTGGGTCAGCCTATCGCTATACCTTCCTGCATTACGGATTCCATGCCTGGGGGATTTATGTGCTGACCGGGCTGGCTTTGGCCTATTATGCCTATACCCATGATATGCCGCTGACCATTCGTTCTGCCCTCACTCCGCTGCTGGGCAAACATGTCAACGGAATCATCGGCGATCTGGTCGATGTCCTTGGTATCGTCGCCACAATCCTTGGCGTTGCCGTGACCATCGGGTTCGGGGTCAGCCAGTTCGTAGACGGAATTTATGCCGTGACCGATATGGGATGGCTGATGAATACCGCTGGCGAGGTGCCTAAACCAAGCACAGTCGGCCTGATTTCAGCCCTGATCATCATCATGGGCATGTCGATTGTATCCGCCGTCTCCGGCGTTGGTCGCGGGATCAAATATCTGTCAAACCTCAATCTGGTACTGTCACTGATCCTGATTCTGGTCTTCGTCATCTTCGGGTCCTTCCTGTTTGCAATGACCCGCTTTGGTGCCGGAATGGTCGATTATATTCTTCACTTCGTCCAGATGTCTTTCGGGGCCTACGGACCGCAATCGCTTGAAGAATTTACCGCCGCATTGCCTGCTGCTGCCGCTTCACTTTCAGCCAGCGACATCGAAGCTGTCTATGGCGGTGCAACCAATGCCTGGGGATCACTCGCCGGTTTCACTGAATCGCTTCCCGAATCAGTCAAATCTATGGAAAATGCCGACGCCCTTGCCGCCAGCCTCTATGAGGCCGGAACCCAAGGACGGCAGTTCGGATGGCAAGCCGGATGGACAACCTTCTACTGGGCCTGGTGGATCGCCTTCTCGCCCTTTGTCGGATTGTTCCTGGCCCGTATCTCCAAAGGCCGCACCCTGCGGGAATTCATCCTTGGCTGCATGATCGCCCCCGCGATTGTCTGCTTCCTATGGATGACCATTCTCGGTGGCACAGCCATTGACCTTGAACTGTCCGGCGTGGCCGAAGGCAGCATCATCGGGGCCTCCAACACAGCCAAGCTGTTTGAAACGCTCAGTCATATGCTGAGTGCCGGATTCTTTGGCCTGATCACCGTCATGTGCGTGGTCCTGATTATGACCTTCCTGGTCACATCAGCTGACTCCGGTATTCTGGTCATGAATACCATCATGTCAGGTGGCGCACAGGAAACCGGAATCAAGCACCGCATCATCTGGGGACTGATTCTGACCTCGGTGATCGGGGTTCTGATCATTGCTGGCAATGCCGGGGCCGAAGCCAACCCGTTTGGGGCCTTGCGCAATGCCATGATCATCGGGGCGCTTCCCTTTACCATCGTGATGGTCTTTATGATGATCGCGCTTGGGAAAGCTCTTTACGGGGATGCACAAGCCGCCAAGAATGGCTAAAGTCCCTGTGAAAATGCGCCAGACTGGCGCATAAAAACCAGTCAGATAACGGCGATGCCTCACAGCATCGCCGTTTTTCTGCCATCCGGGTAAAATACTGTTCCTATATGTAAAGAAATGACGCAAGCCCCCGCCCCTGCCAATCTCGCGACAACACAAGAAATCATTGCCGAGGCTAAAGAAGGCCGCATGGTCATTCTTGTGGATGATGAAAACCGCGAAAATGAAGGGGACTTGCTGATCCCGGCCGAAGCCGCAACCCCTGACGTCATCAATTTCATGGCAAAATACGGACGGGGCCTGATTTGTCTGGCCCTGACCAAGGAACGAATTGAACAGTTGGGGCTTTCAATGATGCCTCAACGCAATAATCCGCGCCGGGAAACCGGCTTTACTGTTTCCATCGAAGCCCGCGAGGGCATTTCCACCGGCATTTCTGCGGCGGACCGCGCCCATACCATTGCGGTTGCGGTTGACCCGCAAAAGGACGAGGCTGATATCGTCACCCCCGGCCATATGTTCCCGCTCATGGCCCGCAATGGCGGGGTGCTGGTCCGCGCCGGTCATACCGAAGCCGCCGTTGATATTGCCCGGCTTGCCGGTTTTCGCTCTGCCGGGGTGATTTGTGAAATTATGAACGATGACGGGTCCATGGCACGGCTGCCCGATCTGATCAAATTTCGTCAGGACCATAATATAAAAATCGGGGCGATAGCTGATCTTATCGCCTATCGCCTGCGCCATGACCGGGTGATTGAAAAGACACTTGAAACCCCTTTCACCAGCCAGTATGGCGGCGATTTCACGCTTTCACTCTATACCAATAAAATTGAACATGCCGAACATATTGCCCTTGTTTGCGGCGATATCACCACGCCGGAGCCTGTGCTGGTGCGGATGCACGCGATCAATATTCTGGATGATGTGCTTGGCGATCAAGGCTCTGGCAAAGCCCATGCCCTGCATCATGCCATGGAAACCATTGCCAGGGCCGGGCGCGGGGTTATTGTCCTGTTGCGGGAGCCTTCACCGACCAGCCTTTCCGACCTTACCCGCAACCGCATGGGCCAGGCCCCTGGTCAGGCAGCGGGACTGCGCGATTATGGGGTCGGGGCCCAAATTCTGCTTGATCTTGGCATCCGTCAGATGATTTTGCTCTCCAGCACCCGCAAGAATATTGTCGGCCTGCAAGGCTTTGGCCTGGAGATCACCGAACAGCGCATGATCTAAGCGCGCATGACTGGCTGGCACTGCGTTAAAAGATTCTTCAAAACTATGGACCTTCCCTGTCCAAGTAAGTAAGACAGGGCCATGGCACAGAATTTTGATGATGAGGCACTTTCCTATCACCGGGCCAACCCGCCCGGCAAGATAAGTGTGACTGCAACCAAGCCGATGAGCACCCAGCGCGACCTCAGCCTGGCCTATTCGCCGGGGGTTGCGGCGGCCTCTCTGGCAATCAAGAACGATCCGCACGAAGTGGCCAATCTGACGGCCCGCGCCAATCTGGTTGCGGTGATCACCAATGGCACGGCGGTGCTTGGGCTGGGCGATATTGGCCCGCTTGCGGCCAAGCCGGTCATGGAGGGCAAAGGGGTCCTGTTCAAGAAATTTGCTGGCATTGATGTTTTTGATATTGAGTTGAATGCGACGGAGCCGGAGGCATTTTGCCAGGCGGTTGCGGCGATGGAGCCCAGCTTTGGCGGGATCAATCTGGAAGATATCAAGGCCCCGGAGTGTTTTATTATTGAGGAACGTTTGCGGGCCACCATGAATATTCCGGTTTTTCATGATGACCAGCATGGAACGGCGATTATTGTTGCGGCAGCGGCTTTTAACGGGCTGGAGATTGTTGGCAAGAATTTTGAGGATATCAAGATTGTTGTGTCGGGAGCGGGGGCGGCGGCGCTGGCTTGTCTGGGGATGCTGGAATCTTTCGGCGCCCGGCGCGAGAATATTTTTGTCACAGACATTAAAGGTCTGGTCTATGCCGGGCGGACAGAATTGATGGATTCCTATAAGGAACGCTATGCACAGGCGACCGATCAGCGCAGCTTGGCGGAGGTGATTGAGGGGGCAGATTTATTCCTTGGCCTGTCGGCGGGCGGGGTGCTGAAGCCTGAAATGGTCAAGAAAATGGCCGATAACCCGCTGATTTTTGCTTTGGCCAACCCGACACCTGAAATCCTGCCGGAAGAGGCCCTTTTGGTGCGCCCGGATGCCATCATCGCGACCGGGCGGTCAGACTATCCCAATCAGGTCAATAATGTTTTATGTTTTCCTTTTATCTTTCGCGGTGCGCTGGATGTCGGGGCGACTGTTATCAACGAGGATATGAAAGTCGCCGCCGCCAAAGCGATTGCCCAGCTGGCCCGGCGCGAGGTGACAGATACGGTCACCCGGGCCTATGGAGCGGTGGCCAGTTTTGGCCGGGATTATCTTATTCCAAAGCCTTTTGACCCGCGCCTGATCCTTGAAATAGCCCCTGCGGTTGCCAAGGCTGCGATTGACAGCGATGTCACCACCCGACCGATTGAGGATTTTTCGCTTTACCGGAAACGGCTGGAAGAATTTGTCTATCGTTCTGGCACCGTGATGAAACCGGTGATGAGCGAAGCCCAGGCCGACCCCAAGCGTGTGGTCTTTGCCGAGGGTGAGGATGTTCGCACCCTCCATGCCGTGCGCACGATTGTTGATGAAAAACTGGCCCATCCGATTTTACTGGGGCGGCGCACCGTTATCACCCGAAAGATCAAGGAACTTTCCTTGCGTCTGGAAGAAAATAGAGATTTCACGCTGGTTGAACCGGTTAATAACCCGCGCCATGATCTTTATGCCAAAACCTATCATGCCATGCACGGGCGCAACGGCGTTTCGCAGGAATTTGCTGAAGTGGTGATGCGCACCCGCAATACCGCGATAGGCTCGATGATGGTGCATTTAGGCGATGCAGATGCCCTGATTTGCGGCACGATTGGCTTTTTTGACAAACATGTCGAGCATGTGGCTGATATTATCCAAACCCGTGAAGGCGTGCATACACTGGCGACCATCAATATGCTGGTCCTTAGCAAAGGCGTTTATTTTCTGGCAGATACCCATGTCAATCTTGACCCCGACCCGCAATGTCTGGCTGAAATCACTATTTCATCGGCGGCGAAAGTCCGCCATTTCGGGATCACGCCCAAAATTGCCCTGCTTTCTCATTCCAATTTTGGGGCCAGCCCGGCTGAATCTGCTGAAAAAGTCCGTCAGGCGGTTGAGATCCTTCAAAAAGAAACTGATCTTGAAATTGAAGGGGAAATGCACGCCGATACCGCCTTGTCGCCAAGCCTGCGTGACAGTCTGCTCAAGGATAACAAACTGGCAGGCCAGGCAAATTTGCTGATCATGCCAACATTGGATGCCGCCAATATTGCCTATAATTGTGTTAAAATGCTCAGTGACGGTATATCGGTTGGCCCGATTCTGGTTGGAGCCCGCAAAGCGGCCCATATTCTGACAACCGCGACAACTGTGCGCAATATTGTCAATATGACCGCTCTGGCTGTGGTTGATGCGCAAAGAGTTGAGGCGGCCCAAAGAACAGATACAAAAGCAGATTAAAACAAAAGCGGATATATTTTGAATAATCCTGCGCCTAATGATGGAGACCCGCTGGCTGATCTTTACGGCTATAGCGAAGATGACCTTGATCGGGTGCGCCAGATTTTAAGCGGTGAGGAGATTATTCGCCCTGACCTGCTTGGTCTTGTTGGCCCGCTCCATGCCGCTGATCTTGCTGATTTAATTGAACAGCTTCCGGGTGATGAGCGTCATACGCTGGTCAAGATTCTTGGCCATGATCTTGATTCTGAGGCTTTAAGTTATCTGGATTACGCAGTGCGGGTTGAGCTTGTCAGCGCACTGGCCCCGGAAAAGCTGGCGGCCATTCTGCTTGATCTTGAATCAGATGATGCGATTGATATCATCGAAGATTTGGAAGAATCGGAGCAGGATGAACTCCTGAAGCTGGTATCTGCCAAAGACCGGGCGGTTTTTGAACAAGGGCTGTCTTATCCAGAGGATTCTGCCGGTCGGCTGATGCGCCGGGAAGTTGTGACCGTGCCTAACTTCTGGACAGTAGGCCAGTCGATAGACTATTTACGCGGGCCGGATACGCTGCCCGATAATTTCCACAGCCTGATCATTGTCGGCCCCAATCACAAGCCGGTTGGACAGCTGATGCTGGACCGACTTTTGCGCAACCGGCGCGGGATCACGGTGGCTTCTATTATGGAGCGCGAACCCAAGCTGATTCCGGTTGAAATGGATCAGGAGGATGTTGCCTTTCTATTCCGTCAATATGGATTGATTGAAGCCCCGGTTGTTGATTCAGCCGGGCGGTTGATCGGCGTGATCACGATTGATGATATTGTCGATGTTATCCATGAAGAAGGCGAAGAGGATTTACTCAGCATGGCCGGGGTCAGTGCAGATGATTTCTATACCGATACATTGCGCACTGCCCGCGCCCGCCTGCCCTGGCTACTGATCAACCTTGGCACCTCGATTGCAGCCAGTCTGGTGATTGGTCTTTTCAGCGATGCGCTTGCCCAACTGGTCGCGCTGGCTATTTTGATGCCCATCGTTGCCTCGATTGGCGGCAATGTCGGCAGCCAAGCCCTGGCAGTTGCCGTGCGCGCCCTGGCCTCAAATGAACTAACCCGTGCCAATGGCCTTGGCATTGTGATCAAAGAAGCCATCGTTGGTGGCGGCAACGGGCTGGTCCTGGCCCTTGCCATGGGGCTTATTGCCTGGGCCTGGTTTCAATCGCCCCTGATCGGGGCGGTCATTGCCATGGCCATGATCATCAATCTCACCATCGCCGGTCTGGCAGGTGTTCTTATTCCAGTTATCCTCAACCGGGCAGGCAAGGACCCGGCTATTTCGTCCAGCGTTTTTCTTTTTGCGATTACCGATATTGTCGGATTTTTATCGTTTCTTGGCCTGGCCAGTTTAATTATTTAAAGCTACACTGGACTTCTCAAGGTCGTTAAAAAGCAGGCCGCCGGGTTTTTACCTGCGCGTTTTTTGTATAGCCCCCCTTTGTATAGTTTTTTGTATAGTTTGGGCGGCGTTCGTTTCGTACCAGCAACCAGACTTTAACCACCTCTTCCCGGCTGGCTTCAGCCAGTGACATCGTGGTCACAATAGAGGCCCCATCGCGCAAAAGCCCTGAAATCAGGCGGAAGCGGTCATCTGCTGTCGGTCGATAATAGCTTGGCCGATAACGCGGGATAAAGCCTGACTGCCGCCTGATATTAGAAGATACCGGGTCTGAAAAATCATGCGGCTGGTTGTTGGGCCCGTTGTTTCCCCCCATGGCTTCGTCAAAAGCCCGCTGCCAGGCTTCTTTACGCGCCCGCTGACGAGAAGGACTGGCAAAAGATTCATCACGAGACCATCGCCGCTCAGCTTTCCGGCGTGCCCGCAATTCCTCCACCCGCTCTTTACGGCTGCTGCCGGTGCGAATGACCTCAATCGCCTCTTCAAGCGTTAATCCAACACTGGAAGCCATACGCGTGGCGGCTGCCCGTGCCGCAGATTTCTCCCCAACCGTTGCCGCCTGCTCCATCAGGACCAGGACCTTCATAAAGCGGGCTTGTGATTGTGGATCAAAATTATTCATGTGATTTAGCTTTGAAGCTGCTGCCAGATTTCCTGGTCCCTGGCGCCGGTCCAGATCCGCGGGGTATCAATCCCCCGGGCCTCATCATAAGCCCGCGCAACATTAAAAGGCAGGCAATGTTCATAAATGGCATAGTCGCGAAACTTTGCATCACAGGCATCCCGGCAGGCCGCAAAAGCTTCTTTCAAGCTGCCGCCCGCACTGGCAATCCGGGCAACCGGGGCATAGCTGGCCCGCAGGAAATCTTCTGTTGTGGCCAGGGCTTCTTTCACCTGATCAGTGCTATTAACGGCATCCCCGCGCCCCGGCATCAACGCATCAAGATCAAAACGACCGATGCGGCGTAACGTCTTTGGCCAATCGCGAAAATGACCATCACCACAATAACAGGCCGAGTGATATTCAACAATATCGCCAGACAGCATGACCCCGGCATCCGGCACATGGACGACACAATCGCCAGCCGTATGGGCGCGTCCCAGACACATCAGGTCAACCCGACGCTTGCCAAGATAGACACTCATCCGGTTGCGAAAGGTCATGGTCGGATAAGTCAGGCCCGGAATAGTTTCATGGCCTTGAAACAGGCGGGGAAAGCGGGCAAATTCGGATTCCCAATCCTCTTGTCCGCGCTCAACCACCATGGAGCGGGCTTTTTCCGACATCAAAACCACCTTCGCTGGATAGGCCGAAGCCCCCAGCACACGCACCGCATGATAATGTGTCAGCACCAGGTGCGTGATCGGCTTGTCGGTAACGCTCCGGACCCGTTCAATGACTTTTTCTGCAAGCCTTGGCGTGGCTTGCGCTTCAACAACCATCACGCAATCATCGCCGATAATCACGCCACTATTCGGGTCTCCTTGCGCCGTAAAGGCGTAAATATCCCGGCCAATTTCGGTGAAACTTATCGTCTTTTCAGCAAGATCGCCCTGAGAGGCAAAGGCTTTACTCATCATCCACTCTTCAAATGATTATTTTTAACCAATCATTTTAGCACAGTATTTAAAATTCCACCATGCAATTCCCGTGACTCGCAGTTAATCTGGTCAATAAAAACTTGCGACTGCTCACAAAGAAGCACTGCCAGCCCCTCGGCCCGGGCCTCGACAATCGCACGGGCCAAATTTTCAGCAATAATCGGGGCAATCCCCTCCGCAGGCTCATCCAGAAGCAAAAGACGAGGATTGCCAGCTAAAGTCCGGGCCGTTGCAAGCATCTGTTGCTCGCCGCCTGATAAAGTCCCGCCAAGGTGAAAGCGGCGGTCAGAAAGATTGGGAAAGAGATCATAAAGACGCTCCAGACTCCATTGAGTTTTATGCGGCGTTTTATGCTTGTCAGGATTTGATCCGGGCTTGAGGCCACAGCGGATATTTTCTTCAACCGTCAAGCGTGGGAAAATCCGCCGCTCCTGCGGGACATAGCCTATTCCGGCCTGTGCAACACGATGAACCGGCCAGCCTGTGATCAGCTGTCCGTCAAAAAAAACCTGACCTGTCTGTGTTGACAAAAACTGCATGATCGATTGCATCATGGTGCTTTTGCCAGCCCCGTTCGGGCCAATGATAGCCAGGGCTTCAGCTTCATTCAGGCTTAACGACAGATCAAAAAGGACTTGTGCTTTTCCGTAAAAAGCTGAGAGATTCTGAATAGATAGCAGGGGGCTGGTCATCATATTACGATGCGGTGCTACAAGCGGTTTTCAGCGATTGCCCAAGATAGGACGAACGGACAACGGGATCAGCCATAATCTGTTGCGGCTTGCCATCTGCAATAAGCTGCCCGCGATCAAGAACCAGAACACGGGTCGCATAATCAAAAACCAGCGATGTATCATGTTCTGAGAAAAGAACGCCGATGCCTTCTTTTCGGGCCAAAAGACGCACCAACTCAACCAGGGCCTTGCGATCAGCAGGCGGCAGTCCGGCCCCCGGCTCATCAAGCACCAGCACACCCGGCCGATTGGCCAGAGCCAATGCCAGATCAAGCCGTTTGATATCGCCGTATGGCAAGGCAGAAATCTGCTGATCCATGCGCTGTGACAGCCCGGTCTGTTCCAGAAGCCGGATGGCTTTTTCTTTATAGGTTGCAGGAAAGGAGCCAAAACAGGGCAAACGTCCCTGCGCCCTCAAGAAAACATCAAAAAGCAATGGTTTGGAGGGAGAGTCGGAAACAGCAAGGGCGGTCATAACCGCTTCAATCACCCGCAGGGAGAGGAAACCTGCTGCCAGCTGAAAACCGCGCCCAAGCCCTTTTTCCCAGCGTCCAACTGCATCCAGCCGGGTGACATCAACCCCGTCCAGCCAGATTTGCCCGTGATCAGGAAAGGTCAGGCCGCTGATCACATCAAAGCAGGTTGATTTTCCAGCCCCGTTTGGCCCGATAAGGGCCAGCATTTCGCCTGCATGAAGTTGAAAACTGACAGAATCAAGGGCTTGCAGCCCGCCATAGCACTTGCTCAACGCATGGGTTTTCAAGCGAGCATCAGACATTCAAGAGTAAATGCTCACGTTCCCATGAACTGATAACTTGTTGATATAGATCATATTCTGTGTTTTTGACTTCAATATAGGCGCGGACAAAAACTTCGCCCAGCACATCGCGAAGCCGACGGGCATGATGGAACTTGCCAAGCGCATCCACCTGATGCAGCGGCAAGCCAAAAGCATAGCGATAGGCATTGCCCTTGACCGGTTTCGAGGGGAGCAAGCGGTCTTTTATGCCAAGATAGCCACACGCCAGCGTCGCCGCCATTGCCAGATAGGGATTGCAGTCTGCACCCGGCACGCGGTTTTCAACCCGCCTTGACTGGGCAGAAGACAGCGGCACCCGTAAGCCGACCGTGCGATTATCATGCCCCCAATGCACATTGATGGGCGCATCAGAATAGCGGGCGATTCGTTTATAGCTGTTCACATTAGGCGCCAGCAGCGCCATTGTGGCAGGCAGATAACGCTGCAAGCCACCGATATAATACATGAACCGCCGTGAATCTTTGCCTGATGCTGTCGAGAAAATATTTTTGCCGGTCGAGATATCCAGCAAGGACTGATGAATATGCATCGCCGAGCCCGGCTGATTTTCATGCGGCTTGGCCATAAAAGTGGCATATATACCGTGTTTCAAGGCTGCCTGACGAACCGCGCGCTTGAATAAAAAGACCTGATCCGCCAGCTTTAGCGGGTCTCCATGATTAAAATTGATCTCCAGCTGTGCCGGGCCAACTTCATGTGCCATGGTGTCAATATCAATCTGCGCTTCTTCGCAATAGCGGTAAATATCCTCCACAATCGGATCAAATTCATTCGCCGCATCTATCCCATACGCCTGACGCCCGGATTCACGCCGTCCATTCAACCCCACCGGCAGAGTGAGCGGATAATCCGGGTCTTTATTCTGATCAACCAGATAGAACTCCAGCTCCGGGGCAACAACCGGCTTGACGCCAAGCTCCTTTAACTGCTCCAAAACCCGTTGCAAAACATAGCGCGGCGAAAATTCAACCGGTCGCCCGTCCAGATAATACGAATCACAAAGCACCAGCGCACTCGGCTCATCTGCACGCTCATACCAGGGAACAAGCCGCAAAGTCGACGGGTCCGGTGTCATGGTGACATCAAATTGCACCTCATCCATCACGCCAGAAGTTTCCGCATAATCACCCGTCACAGTTTGCCCGAAGACTCCTTCGGGAATACGCAGGCTTTCTTCCTCCATGCTCTTGATAAATTTTCCGGCAGGCAGGATTTTCCCGCGCGCAACTCCGGCCATGTCAGAAACCAGACATTCAACCTCGTCAACCTGCCGCTTGGAAAGCCAGGCCTGTAATTTCTTGATATCCGTCATCTGGGAAAACTGCGAAACCGCTCAGGATTCCGAAATCTCTGCCAGCACATCCGGGTCTATTGAATAATTGGCGGTGACCTTCTGGACATCGTCATTATCCTCAAGCTTGTCAATCAAACCCAATAAAGCCGGGGCCTTGTCGGCCTCCACCGGGGTCAGAGTCTTGGCTTGCCAGGCCAGCTGAAACTGATCCGGCGCACCATAGGTCTGCTCAAGAGCCGTGGAAACTTCAAATAAAAGACCAGGGTCCGTCACAATCAGATGACCCGCCTCCGGGTCGCTTTCAATGTCTCTCGCCCCGGCTTCCAGCGCCGCTTCAAACATCGTGTCAGAATCAGCACACTCGGCCGGATAGACAATCTCCCCGACCCGATCAAACAAAAACGCAACCGACCCCGATTCTCCAAGATTGCCGCCGTTCTTGCCAAAAATTGCCCGAATCTCTGCCGCAGCCCGGTTGCGGTTGTCCGTCATCACCTCAACAATAATCGCAACCCCGCCAGGCCCATAGCCTTCGTACTGAATTTCAACATAATCAGCCCCGTCAGCCCCGCCATCGCCTTTTTGAATGGCACGCTCGATATTATCCTTGGGCATCCGCTCGGCCCTTGCACTTTGAATGGCCAGCCGTAAACGTGCATTTGAAGCCGGATCAGACCCACCCAGCTTCGTGGCAACCATAATCTCTTTGCCGAGCTTGGCAAAGGTCTGGGCGCGTTTGCGGTCCTGCGCCCCCTTGCGATACATGATATTTTTAAATTTAGAATGTCCAGCCATAATAGTTCCAGTAATGCACTCGGCACATAAAAGTCAAAAGGAAGCGTAAATTGGATCAGCTATTTTCTGGTTCAAGCTCTTCTTCGCGCATGGCGATCTGGCTTGGCACCGTGCTTCCGATCAAGCCCGCTTCTTCAAGCTCCTTGAGGCCCGGCAATTCATCGAGACTGCTCAGGTGAAAATGATCAAGAAAAGCCGCTGTTGTCCCCCAGGTCATAGGCCGTCCAGGGCTACGCTTGCGGCCTTTGGGCATGATCCAGTCACTGGCCAACAGAATATCAAGGGTGCCGCGATTGACTGAATAGCCGCGAATAGCCTCAATCTCGGCCCGTGTGACCGGCTGATGATAGGCAATTACCGCCAAAGTTTCCGAGGCTGCCCGCGATAAACGCTGTGGCCGGTCCACTCGCAATTTAAGCTGTGGCGATAGGTCGGGGGCGGTGCGGAAAGCAAATCCGGCCCCGATCCGGCGCAATTCAATCCCGCGCCCAAGATAGAGGTCTGATAGATGCTCAATCAGACAAGAAAGCGCCTCCTGTTCACAACCGGGGAAATAGGGCAAGAGATCATCCATCGTCAAGGGATCGGCACTGGCAAAGAACAGAGCCTCCAGCAGACGCAACTGTTCATTTTGTTCAGGCGTGATCGGCTCTTGCTGAAACGCCTCGCTGGAAGGGAAAGAAGAATCCATTATTGCCTCTTTTATTGATTATTCTTTAGTTCTCAGGCTTTAGCCCGAACATATAAAGGGGCTGCCGGATCAGCCTGACGCAACGTGAGTTCGTTGGTGCGGGCCAGTTCCAGACAGGCCAGAAAGCTGGCAGCGATAATGGACCGTTGAACCAGAGGTTCTTCATCGACACCAAGCTCAAGTCCATCAAACGCCATCCACTCAGGCGCAGCTTTCAGGCCTCCATGGTCAGAAAGTCCTAAAATCTCCCGCAATCGATCCAGAGCCGTTTCCATTGAGTGCAAGCGCGTTGGCGCAATCTTGAGCGGGGTTGCCCTGGTCCGCCGACTTTCTATTTGTCCATAGTCACGAATGAGGTCGTAAAAACTGATATCATAGACCAGATTATGGCGGGTTTCGATATGATCTGGTGAAAGCCGGGGGAAAATATCAACGCCCAGGCGCGGGCGATTTTGCAACTGTTTTGCCGCAAGCTGCATGGCTTCAAGCTGCTGGAGACGCCAGGCCAGATTTTCTGCCAGATTTTCATCATCCACTTCATCATCGCCGCTGATGGGCAACAATAGTTTTGATTTCAGATAGGACAGATAAGCCGCCATCACCAGATAATCTGCGGCAATTTCAAGGTCCAGTTTCTGCGCTTGTTCAATAAATAACAGATATTGTTCTGCCAGCGGTAAAATCTGCAAGCGGGAGAGATCAATTTTATGTTCCCGCGCCAACGACAATAAAAGATCAATCGGCCCTTCAAACCCGTCCAGAGTCAGCTGAAGGGCATCGCGCGAGTCAACCACACTTGTCTGGGTACGAATTGTTTTCTGATCGTCCCATTGCTCGGCCCCGTTATCAGATAAGGGGTCAGAGGTCGTCGCATCAGGTGCGGGGGGAAAGCGTGTGCTGCGCTCCATTACTTTAATCCATTATTTATCGATAAAGGATATTCTATAGCGCGATTCGTCATGAAATTGACAAGATAAATTCCGGCTACCCCCCCATTAAACGTGGGGGCAAATCAGGATTTCAGCATCCTATTTAAAGCGACCAAGCAAATATCCATCCTGCTTGCCGGTATATTGCACCTGAACCAGAGCCCCGTCCTCTGGAAAAGAAGCCGTGTTTTGCCCCGTCTCCACCAGACGCACCGGCGCATGTGCCGGAGAATGACCACAGCCATTCGATTCAATCAGAACCGCTTCTTCGCGGCCAAGCTGATGCGACATATAGGAATCAACCTGCTTGCTGCCAAGGGCGCGCAATCGCGCAGCCCGTTCCTTGCGAACCGGCACCGGCACCTGATCGGGAATACGGGCCGCAGGAGTGCCGTCGCGTGCTGAAAAAGGGAACACATGCAAAAAGGTCAAGCCGCATTCTTCCACAAGATCAAGCGTGCGCTGAAATCGTTCATCACTTTCAGTTGGAAAGCCGGTGATCAGGTCAGCTCCCAGCACAATATCCGGGCGCAATTCCCGTAAACGTCTGGATGTATGGCAGGCATCAGCAAAAAGATGACGACGCTTCATGCGTTTCAAAATCAAATCATCTCCGGCTTGAAGCGACAGATGCACATGCGGCATCAAACGTTCTTCTTCAGCGAAAGCCGCAAAAAGCACCTCATCAATCTCGCTGCAATCCAGAGACGACAGACGCAAACGCAATAAACCCGGCACGGCTTGTAAAAGAGTCCTGACCAGTTTCCCCAGAGTAGGCTGCTGATCAAGGTCTTGCCCGTAAGCTGTCAGATCAACCCCGGTCAGGATAATTTCCTTCACTCCTTCCTCGACCAGATTTCTGGCTTCATCAATGATGTCATCCAGTGTCAGCGAATAGCTGGGCCCGCGTCCTTGCGGAATAATACAAAAGGTGCAACTGTGATTACAGCCATTTTGAATTTGTAGAAAAGCCCGCGCCTTGCCGCCAAATCCCTTTAGTTTAGCCTGTTTTGTTTCTGAAATAATGGGAGAATTATCTTCAAACCGATAGGCCGCAGGATTGAGTTTATCGCGGTTGGCAACTGTTTTGGCCACACCCTCCATCGCTGCAAATTTCTCAGGGTTCAGCGTCGCGGCACAGCCGGTCACAATAATATTGGCTGCCGGATTATCCCGGTGCAATTTACGGATGGTCTGGCGAGTCTGGCGCACGGCTTCATTGGTTACCGCGCAGCTATTGACAATTAAAAGCTCCGAATCCTTTGTATCAGCATGATTTTCCAAGTCGGGCATTTGCCGGATGGCTTCGGATTCAAAGCGATTAAGCCGACAACCCAGGGTGACAATTTTGCGCTTCATACCCAACCCCTAAAGCGTGCCATGATAAACAACCTGCCAAGGTCCAGCCAGAATGACATGATTGTCGCTGGCCCGCCATGTGCCTTTAAGCCATTGATCAGGGGAATGGCCAGTTTTTGCAAAATGAAAACTGCCATCAACCAATATATCAATCGATAATTTATCGCTGCGCGTTGCCAGCCCGCGCTGCACCGCCGCAACCATTGCTGCCGCCGAACCAGAGCCACAGGCCAGCGTCAGCCCGGCCCCGCGCTCATGGACTCGCAAGCGCAACCGATTGTCATCGGCTTTCGATAAAAAACCGATATTCACGCCGTCCGGGAAAAGATTCTTAAAGCGTGGGTCTTTCATCATGCTTTCACAAAAGCGCATAATCTGTTCTGTATGTTCAAGCGCAGAATCTTGCTGAAGAACAAATACCGCATGGGGATTGCCAAATCCGGTGACAACCGCGCCCTCCTGCAAATCCTGATAATCAGCAAATTCATCTGGAATCGGCAATTTAACATGATCAAGATCGACATCTTCACATTGACCATGTTTGCCCGCAGAAATATCCTGCCACTTGCGGACAGGCTCCCCCATATCAACCGCAACAATCGACTGCGCCGGATCATGCACCCAGGCATCCAGAATAATATGCCGTGTTGAAAAACTGATCCTGGGCTGATTCAATTCCTGCATCAGGAATCCGGCAATAGCCCGCGTGCCATTGCCGCAGGCTCCGGCTTCTCCGCCATCGCTGTTATAAAAACGCAGATTGGCTGCGACCCGCTCTTTATGTGCATTATCTGGTCGATCAATAACAATCAGCTGGTCAAAGCCAATGCCTCCACGTCGGTCCGCCAAAGCAATAATCTGATCCGGGCGCGGCATAAATTCACCCTCCATATCCCGGCGGTCCAGGACAAGAAAATCATTGCCAAGCCCATGCATTTTTATGAAGTTCATCGCCATTTATCGCGCCTTTTCTTTCGTGGGTTCCTCCTTGCATGACTTGTTAAATCGGTCAAGGATGGAGTTTTACACTTGAGCATGATTTAATCTGTGGCGCAGGTGAATAAATATGATATAGCGGCTTTGTGATCAGGTTCAATGCAACCTTATCTCTATACAACAGAAAGATTGATATCTATGCAAGGCGGTAACTCATCAGCTTGGCCTTTTGTGGAGGCCCAGAAGATTTTAGACCGGCTGGCCGGGCAGGTGCCAGCCAAGGGCTATGTGCTGTTTGAAACCGGCTATGGTCCGTCAGGCTTGCCTCATATCGGCACTTTTGGCGAAGTTCTGCGCACCTCAATGATCCGTCATGCCTTTATGCAATTATCCGATATTCCAACCCGCCTGATTGCTTTTTCCGACGATATGGACGGGCTGCGCAAGGTGCCGGGCAATGTGCCTAACCCCGATATACTTGAACGGCACTTGAACTGGCCGCTTACCCGTATCCCGGACCCGTTTGGCACCCATGAAAGCTTTGGTCACCATAATAATGCCGAGCTTTGCCGGTTCCTTGACCAGTTCGGATTTGATTATGAATTTGCCAGCTCCAGTGACTATTATCAGTCAGGAAAATTCGACCCGGGCTTGCGTGCTGTTCTTGACCATTACGACCGGATTACGAAAATCATGCAGGCCTCCTTACGACAGGAACGGTCTGAAACCTACAGCCCCTTTTTGCCGATTGATGAAGAATCCGGACAAGTGCTGCAAGTTCCCGTATTGGCGCATGATGCCAAGGCTGGCACAATTACCTATCAACGGGAAAATGGCCAGAAAGTTGAAACCCCTGTGACTGGCGGGCGATGCAAGCTGCAATGGAAGCCAGACTGGGCCATGCGCTGGCATGTGCTTGATGTAAATTATGAAATGTCGGGAAAAGACCTGATCGATTCCGTGCGCCTTTCCAGCCAGATTTGCAAGACACTGGGCAGCCAGCCGCCCGAGGGATTCACTTATGAACTCTTTCTGGATGAAAATGGTGAAAAAATCTCTAAATCAAAAGGCAACGGTCTATCCATTGATGAGTGGTTGACCTATGGGACCAAAGAAAGCCTTGGGCTGTTCATGTATCAAAAGCCAAAATCCAGTAAACGGCTCTATTTTGATGTGATCCCTAAACTGGTGGATGACTACCAGACCCTGCTGGCAGCCTATCCAGACCTGCCAGAAGACGAACAGACCAACTCCCCGATCTATCATTTGCATCCAGACGGTATCTCTTCGGGAAGCAAAGAACGCGCAAATGATGGACCAGGATTGCAGCTCTTGATCAATCTTGTCTCGGCCTCAAACAGTATGAACCGCGATATTCTATGGGGCTTCGTCAAAAACTATGCAAAAGGCACCAGCCCGGAAAGCCACCCCGACCTTGATCACCGAATTGATCTGGCCATTCGCTATTATCGTGACTTTGTCAAACCGGCAAAGTCCTATCGCCTGGCCAATGAAGAAGAAAAGCAGGCCTTGAATGAACTCTATCAGGCGCTTAGCAGCTTTTACAAAGACAACAATACTTTGGATGGAGAAGCTATTCAGACCCTTGTCTATCAGGTCGGCAAAGCCCATTATTCTAATTTACGTGACTGGTTTAAAATTCAATATCAAATTCTGCTTGGACAGGATTCAGGCCCGCGTATCGGCAGTTTTTTTGCCCTTTACGGGCTGGAGAACAGCCTTGTACTGATTGACCGGGCCCGGTCCGGCCACCTTGTAACCGACGAACAGGAGATAAAATGACTGGCACAAATACATCAGCTCATCCGCAAGAAGACCGTTTGCCCTCCCCTTGTATTGGGGTGTGCAAGATTGGCGAGGACGGGCTTTATTGCGAAGGCTGTTTGCGCACACGCGGAGAAATCCGTGAGTGGAAACAGGCTGAACGAGAAGACCAGCTGGAAATTCTTGATCGTCTGCGCGAGCGCAGAGCCGCCCTTGGCTTAAAGAAAAGACGCCGATCACGCGTGAACCGCCGCCGGGCTGCAAAATAATCTGCAGACCCCATTGCAAAAGTAGATATGCTGAAATCTTCTGAAGAATTTGCGGATTTTAAAACGCGCTGGCAGGCAGGAGAATCCTTGCCCCTCCATCAGGAACTGAGCGCGGATATGGAGACACCGGTTTCCTGTTTTTTAAAACTGGCCGGGTCGGACCCCAATGCTTTTTTGCTGGAATCGGTTGAAGGCGGGGCCTCACGTGGACGCTATTCTTTTGTCGGCGTACGCCCGGACCTGATCTGGAGGTGTCATAATCAGGGAAAGAGTAACCGGGTTGAGGTCAAAAACCTTGATGAAAATAATCAAGGCGACTGGCAAGAGGTCGATGCGCCAGCCCTGGATTCCTTGCGCCAGCAGATTAGCGGAATCAGGATTGCGCTGCCAGACCATCTGCCGCCGATGTCGGTTGGTCTGGTGGGCTATCTTGGCTATGGCACCGTGCGCTGGGTTGAGGAGATTCCAGACCAGAAGCCCGATCAGCTAAACCTGCCAGACGGCTTATTTGTGCGTCCGACCGTGATTTTGGTGATTGACACTGTCACCGATCAAATGACCTTGGTCACCCCGGCCTGGAATAATGGGGAGCCCGCAGAAGCCGCTTTTGAACAGGCGCAGGCCCGGCTTGAATGGGCAATTTCACGGCTTGATCGTTCCCTGCCGCCCTCCCCTGCCAGATATAATCCGGCCAATCATTCCGCTGTCTCCATTCCCGACATGATTGAACAATCACGGACCATGCCTCCTGAAGCCTATTGCCAGATGGTGGAGCGAGCCAAGGAATATATCCTGGCCGGGGATATTTTTCAGGTCGTCCTGTCGCAGCGATTCAGCTTCCCCTATGAAGGAGAGCCTTTTGATTTTTATCGTGAATTGCGGCGTACTAATCCGGCCCCGTTTCTTTTTTACCTGCGCTTTGAAGGGTTTTCGGTTGCCGGATCAAGCCCTGAAATTTTGGTGCGTTTGCGTGATAACACGATTACAATTCGCCCGATTGCCGGGACCGCCGCCCGCGGTGCAACCTATCAAGAAGACAGATTGCTGGAACAAACCCTGCTTGCGGATCCCAAAGAGCGGGCCGAACATCTTATGCTGCTTGATCTGGCCCGCAATGATGTTGGCCGGGCGGCGGAAATCGGCTCGGTCGATGTGACGGCCCAATATGAGATCGAACGCTATAGCCGGGTGATGCATATTGCGTCGCATGTAGAAGGAAAGCTACGGGCTGATCTGGATGCGCTGGATGCGCTTTTAGCCGGGTTTCCGGCTGGCACGGTGAGCGGGGCGCCAAAGGTGCGCGCCATGGAAATTATTGATGAACTGGAGCCCTTGCGCCGGGGGATTTATAGCGGCTGCGTTGGCTATTTTGGAGCAGACGGGTCAATGGACAGCTGCATTGCCCTGCGCACAGCTATTTTAAGTGAAGGAAAAATCCACATTCAGGCCGGGGCCGGTGTGGTTGCCGACAGTGACCCTGTGGGCGAGCAAAAGGAATGTGAGAAGAAAGCCAGTGCTCTATTTGCAGCCTTGATTCGTGCGCTTGATACCCAGGGTCAGGACTCATAAAATTCTTATGCCGATAAAATTTTGGCGTGATGGGCAAGGTGATGTTCAATAAAACTCTGGATGAAATAATAGCTGTGATCATAGCCAGAACGCAGGTGAAGTGACAGTTTCTGCCCGGCCTGTGCGCAAGCCTGTTCAAAGAGTTCCGGTTTTAACTGGTCGGATAGAAAATTATCGCTGCCACCCTGATCAATCAATATTTCAGGAAAACCGGACCGGTCTCCAGCCGCCTGCATCAGGGCACAGGCATCATGCTTTTGCCATTCGTTCTCATCGCTTCCCAAATAGCCTGAAAAAGCCTTGCGTCCCCACGGCACCTGCGCCGGAGCAACAATCGGCGCAAAGGCAGAAAGCGACTTGAACAGGGACGGATATTTCAATCCCAGCGTCAAGGCCCCATGCCCGCCCATCGAATGGCCCATCAGCCCTTGCCTGTCCGCAAGAACCGGAAAATGATCAATGCATAGTCTGTTCAATTCGCTGACGATATAGTCTTCCATCCTGAAATGCTGTGACCAGGGGTCTTGTGTCGCATTGATATAGAACCCGGCCCCTTTGCCAAAGTCATAGGCTGAATCATCCGGTACCTGATCGCCGCGCGGAGAGGTATCGGGCGCAATAATCGCGATGCCTTCTTTTGCGGCGAATCCATAGGCCCCGGCTTTGGTCGTAAAATTATCATGGGTGCAGGTCAGACCCGATAAAAAGGTCACAAACGGGACTTTTTGACCGTCAGTTTGCGGCGGCAGGAAGACAGAAAATTTCATCGCGCAGTCAAGCACTGCACTCTCGTGCTGACAGACTTTTAACTGCCCCCCATGGCAAAGATGTTCTTCAAGCAGCTCCATATCAATAGATCACGACACTGCGAATAGATTTGCCTTCATGCATCAGGCTAAAAGCCTCATTGATCGAATCAAGCGGCATGGTATGGGTGATCAGATCGTCAATATTGATCTTGCCATCCATATACCAGTCCACAATTTTCGGGACATCGGTACGCCCGCGCGCCCCGCCAAAAGCCGATCCGCGCCAGACCCGCCCGGTGACAAGCTGAAACGGACGGGTTGCAATTTCCTGCCCGGCCCCGGCAACCCCGATCACGATGCTTTCGCCCCAGCCTTTATGACAGCACTCAAGGGCCTGGCGCATGACATTGACATTGCCAATACATTCAAAGGAATAATCCACGCCACCATTGGTCAGGTCACAAATCGCCTCAACCACATTATCGGTTTCAGAGGGATTGATAAAATCGG
This sequence comes from Alphaproteobacteria bacterium, assembly GCA_965229605.1. Classification (GTDB taxonomy): domain Bacteria; phylum Pseudomonadota; class Alphaproteobacteria; order CBDDJK01; family CBDDJK01. The sequence goes on from OZ245892.1 coordinate 1,513,112, forward strand.
TCATGCCAAAGGTCTTGCCAAGGTCGGCCTTGGCCGGATTAAGGTCAATGCCGATAATCTTGGAAGCCCCGATCATCCTGGCCCCTTGAATAACATTCAAACCAATACCGCCAAGCCCGAATACGGCAACCGTAGAACCGGTTTCAACTTTTGCATCAAAAACAACCGCGCCAACCCCGGTGGTCACGCCGCAGCCGATATAGCAAACCTTGTCAAAAGGGGCGTCCTCACGGATTTTGGCCACCGCAATTTCAGGCAAAACCGTAAAATTGGAAAAAGTCGAACAGCCCATATAATGCAAAATCGACTTGCCATTATGAGAAAAGCGGCTGGTCCCGTCTGGCATCACGCCCTTGCCCTGAGTTGTGCGGATCGACTGACAGAGATTGGTTTTCGGATGCAGACAAAAGTCACAAGATCGACACTCCGGCGTATAAAGCGGGATAACATGATCGCCTGGCTTGATCGAGTGCACATCCGCCCCAACCTCCCGCACAATGCCTGCGCCCTCATGGCCTAAAATCGCCGGGAAAGCCCCTTCCGGATCATCCCCCGACAAGGTAAAGGCATCGGTATGACAGACCCCGGTTGCCATATTTTCAATCAGCACTTCGCCTGCTTTTGGCCCGTCAAGATCGACGGTTTCAATCTCTAAAGGCGCGCCCGCTTTATAGGCAACGGCTGCACGTGTTTTCATAGCTTCCCCCTATTTAAATATCACCCGTTTAATCGTCACCCGTTAAAAGGCCCGTTTCTTGTTTGGTAATTTGATAAGAAAAAAGAAAGCTGTCAATGGCTTTGATCAATCCCGGCAGTTCTGTTTCAGACATTGGTGATGAAAGCGTCATATCAGCTCTATAATAGCGGTTGAACCAGGTGGCCTGACGTTTGGCGTAGCGGCGGCTTGCATAGACAGCCTGGTCAATAGCGTCTTCCAGATCAGTCTCCCCACGTGCAACCGAAAGCAATTCGCGCACCCCGATGGCTTTCAGCAACGGATGGGTGGGTGGCAGGTTTAAGGAACCAATAAAATCAGCCTCCTCCTGCGCGCCCGCGTCAATCATCGCTCGGAAGCGGTGCGCCAGCAGCTTTTGAAAATCCTCTCCCTGATCATGGCGGATCACTGGCATTAGAAGAATCTGAAAAAAAGAGAGGCAATCCCCGCCAGGTGGAACAGGTGGAAAATGGCGATGCCACCAGCTGATCCCCTTCCCCGTGGTTTGTAATATTTCAATCGCCCGGGCAAGCCGCTGAGAATCACTGGGGCGGATGGTCGCAGCACTTTCCGGGTCATGACGGGTCAGAAACTCATGGGCTTTTTCCGGCCCAAAGGTGCGCAGCCGATCACGCACCGCAAAACGAATAGCCGGGGGCGGATCCGGGATGTCGGACAATCCATCGCGCAATGCTTTCAGATAAAAGCCGCTGCCTCCTGTCACAATCGCAACCCGCTTGCGTGCTGCAATATCCATAATGACGGGCAAAGCCGCCTCTGCCCAGCGCGCTGCCCCCACCACACCATCAGAAGCCTGCCAGCAACCATAAAGATGATGCGGCACAGCTTCTAGCACTGCTTTATCAGGGGTGGCACTCAAGATAGGCAATTCAGCATAACATTGACTGGCATCGGCATTGACAATTTCTCCGCCAACAGAACGGGCCAGCTCAAGGGCAAGACTGGACTTTCCCGAACCGGTCGGACCCGCCAGCACCAAAACCGGGACAGATTTTGTGGCTAATCGTTCCACACTACTGTGCCTGAAAAAAGGGGCCTAGAAATAGCGCGTCAGCCTGAGCGTAAAATTGCTGTCTCGCCGCTGCTGATATAAAGGATCCTCCTCTGGCGCAGATAAAAGCCGGGTTTCGGCCTCCAGAACCATCACGCTGCCAATCCGGGTCTCATAATCTATCGAGCCACTCACCGCCCCGGTCTCTACATCATAAAGCCCGCCAACCAATAATTCACTTTCATCAATATCATTCCAGGTCACGCGGGTGCCTGCAAAGACATCGTTATCAAACAGGGTTAAAGGCACCTCGGAATCATCGCGGGTGTCATAAAGACCCTCAGCCAAAAGCCCGACATCAATGCCCGTCTCACCTAGATCAAAAAATGTATATTCAAACCCGGCAACCGTTGAAAAAATCGATTCTGCACTTTGGCTGGCGGCGGTGGCCTCAAATTTCAGCAACCAGGCGTCGGAGGTCCATTGCACATCCAGCCCGCCCTGGCTCAGACGCTGATAGGTTGGAATCAAACTTTCCCCATCAGCACTTGGTGTAAAAAAAGGATCACGCCCGGTGCCCGCAAATAGATGCGCCCCGACATCAAACATATCAATCTGGTGTTTATAGCGCAGGGCTACATCCCCGGCAGTTTCCTCCGCGCTGCGCTCATAGCGGGCATTGTCGGTATCAACAACCAGCGAAGAACGCTGACGTCCATCTTCACCCGGAAAAGTGCGCTCTCGAAAATAAGGCAGATAGAAAAACTCGATACGTCCAATATCGGTAAATTTGCCCAAACGCAGCAAACTCTGTCCCAGCTTGTCGCCTTCATCACCATTCTCGACCGTATCAAACTGATTGATCACATCAACAACATTATGACTTTCAGCAACCCCCCAGAAAACCTGCGCATTGCCTGCCAGCACGTCAAATTCAGGCAACCGCTGGCTATAGCTGAGTTCTCTTAAATCAAAATGGGTTCGCTCGGAATCCTCTCCGTCCAGGCGCAAAAAAGGCTTCACCCGGACCCGACGCTTGCGATCATCAGACGTCCAGCGACCATCTCCACTCAAAATAAAAGACGGTTGCAGTGAATCCAGCTGGCCCTCATAGGCCGGGCTTTGCGGGAAAAAGCGCAACTCCCCGCCCAGACTTGGGGTAAAACTGGGCTGACCAGCTTTACTTGCAGGGGGAGTGACCAGACATCCGGCCACCAGAACGATGAGGCTAAAAACTTTAAAGCTGGCTAAGCGCAGACGGTTTGAATTCATTATCATCAAGCGTGATTCCAAACTCATAGGATTCTGCGCGCAAGGTCGTGCTTTTACCCGTTAAATGATTATCCATCTGCTGCACCAGCGGGCGATAGATGGTGCCGCCGTAATTTTCAAATTCCTGCTGGATCAAGGTTTTGAAATGGGTTCCCCCACGGTTATAAAACTCGATCTTGCGGATCTGATTGATCTCCTGATCAACATAGGCAATCAGCTGGGTATAGCCAGAACGCTTATAAAGCGGGACCTGCTTGACCTTGTCCACCGTCCTCCCGTCCAGCGTGGTTTCTTCAAGCCATTCATACTCGTATTTGCCAAGCTCACCTGCTGTCAAATCTTCAAAGGCAAACTCGGAGCCTACAAATGGCCCGGATTTATTAGACGATGAAATCCGCTTTACCCGCGCCAGTTCGGGGAGATAAAGCCATTGATCATCCGATTCCAGGATTTTGGCATGCGATAAAAGCGCGGTGCCTTCAACATCCGGCGGCGTGAAAAAGAGAGTGACCGACTTATCCCCTACATCGTCATTGGGTTTTTCCTGAGTCTTTATTTCCAGGGTCCGGGTGGTTGTCTGCCCGGCTGCATTTTTCAAGACCATCTCCAGCACGGCAATGCTGCTGCCAAAGCCTTTATCCATGCGATCAGCCTGTGCGGCGATGCGATAGCCTTTTTCTTGTGCGGTTTCCGCATGGAGCGAGGTTTGAAAAATCAACAACCCCAAGAGTGAAAAGCCCAATAAAGAAAAATAGAGACGCGATTTTTTCATGAAACATCCCCTTTGCTTTGTTGATCTCTGAATGACAGCAAAGCTGGCAAGGCCAGAAAATTGATGAACATGGCCAGCATGATCGCCAGCCCTGTGACCAGCCCGGTATCGACGTTGGGCTTGAAGGAGGAGGTGGCCAAGAAGGCAAAGCCTGCTGCCAGAATGATGGTTGTGGCAAAAATAGCGGTCCCGGCGGTATCAAAGGCATAAAGGATACTGTCATGCACGGATTTTTCCTGATGGCGATAGGCCTGCATATATTTTGAAATTAGATGGACGGTATCATCGATCACCAGCCCGACCGCGATGGCTCCGACGATGGCGATAGAAAAACCGACTGTGCCGGAGAGAATGGCCCATAGTCCGAAGGTCGCCAGGATTGGTGCTGCATTAAGTACGACACTTAAAAGCCCGATACCGATGGATCTGAACGAAAGAGCCATGATGACAAAAATAGCCCCGACCAGCACCAGGCTACCTTTGAACATGGATTGAATATTGCGGTCTGCGATATAGTTAAACAGGGTGGTATTTCCGGTTGCAGCGACATTTGCGCCGGAGGTGCTATTGCTATTGACCCAGGTGACGGCCCGTTCAAGCAGAGTCCGGGCTTCAACGGTTGAGACATCTTTGATGGTTGCGGTTACGCGGGTGCGCTGGCGGTCGATATCGATACGGTCATTGAGGTCCAGCCCGTAGGGCAGCGAGAGTTCATAGACCAGCAGATATTGACTGGCGAGTTTTCGGTTATCGGGGATACGATAGAAGGATTCCTGATCGGCATTGAGGTTTTTATTCAATCGTTTCATGATGTCCGAGATTGAATAGACATGGGCGACTTCTGGCTGAGTTTTCAGCCATTCGGCGAAGCGATTGACGTCTTCGAGAAAGGCCGGTTCCAGCACCCCTTGAGACCGGGTTGAATCGACAATAAATTCGATATTGTCGGTTCCGAAATAGGGGCGGGTTGCGTCGATTGAATCGCGAATATCGATGCCCTTTGCGAAATATTTTGACCAGACATCGTTGAATTCAAGGCGCGGGATCAGCAAGATAGCGGCCCCGCAAAAAAGAACCGTCACCCCCAAAGCTGCACGGCGTTGTGTATATACCATCTGGCCAATCCAGTAGGCCATGCCCTTTTGTGCAGCTTCATTTTCGATGGCTTTATATTTCAAAGGCAATAGCCGCATGATGGCGGGCAGAAAAGTCAGCGACAGCACCCAGGCGATCAGAATACCGGCTGCGGTGATATTGCCCAGATGATGGAAAGGCGGGGCGTCTGAAAAATTCAGACTGAGGAAACCGGCAATGGTTGTGATGGAGGTCAAGGTCACGGGGAAAGTATTGGTCGCTGTGGCTTCAATGATGGCCGCCTGTTTTTCCATTCCGCGTTGCATACGCTGGCGAAAAGCCGACATGATATGGACGGTATCGGCAACCGCGATGGTGAGAATAATCGTCATGGCGGCGATAGAAATCGGGGTGAGCTGCACCCCGATCCAGCCACCAAAGCCCATACCGAAAATGGTTGAAAAGAAAACAATCAGCAGCCCGGCGAGAGTCGCCAGAACCGAGCGCAGCATAATGATCATAACGCTGGTGATAATCAGATACATAATCGGAGTCAGCGTGGCGGCATCTTCCATGCCGACTTCGCTAAATGCTGAGGAAAGCATGGAAGCCCCGGTAAGCCGCACCTCAACATCCGGATGGTCTGCCATGATCTGATCGCGAATTTCGCGGGCTTTGACGGCAGCACCCAGCACATCTTCAGCGATGCTGCGGTCGACTTGTAAAACCGCATTGATGATAGTCGCTTCGCCGCCTTCCGATGTAACAAAGCGATGCAAAAGCGGCTCATTTTCAGCAATCATCTGTAATCGCTGCATCTGGCCGGGATAATCAATTTCACTTTTGTCAAAGATCAAATCTTCAACAATCAAATCATCACCTTCAGCATAGGTGTGCTGAAAATTGGTCAGACTGTCCACTCTTGAAACAAACGGCAGGTTCCAGGCCTGCGTGGTGATATCGTGAACCGCCGCAATCACATGCGGTTGATAAATTGTGCCTTGTTTGGGGAAGACAACAAAGGTGATATTATCAGCTTTGCCATAGGTGGCTTCAAAAGCCAGAAACCTTTGTAATTCGGGATTATCATCGCCGAAGAAAATCTGGTAATCGCCCGAGAATTTTAAATATTGCCCGCCAAAGCCGCCAGCAAGCACAAGCAGAAGACATAAGGCGAGGGTCAGGAATTTGCGCTGCACTGAAAAAGTCGCAAGACCTGTTCCCCATCGTTCAACTGTGCGTGCAATCTGAGCCATCTTTGTCCCTTTCAAATCCTCAAACAGAGGATGAGTCTATAATAAATGACCTATAATAAATGAACGCTCACGCCAAGGCCTTTAAGCAGGCGTATTAAATCTGGCCCGGACAGGCCAACTGTCTGATCATTGCGCAAAGGATGGGCGTTCAGACGATCCGCAGCCTCCAGCCCGGATTCCAGATAGAAAGAGACATTCTTTTCCGGGTCATTGACCAGTGCCAGCGGAGTCACAGAGCCTGGCCGCACCCCCAAGCAGGCCCATAGAGCATCAGGACTGGCAAAGCTGAGATTTCCCGACGCCCCGATGAGAGGGCGGATTGCTTTTAAATCCACCTGTGTTTTATCACGCAGGGTCAAAAGATAATAATTACGCTTGCGGTCACGCAAAAATAAATTCTTGATATGAGTTCCCGGCAAAGGCTCACACCATTTTTGCGCTTCTTCAACCGTAAAGACCGGGGGGTGATGATGCAGGGAATAGCTGATCCCTTTTTCATCCAAAAGCGCAATCAGACCTTGATCATCATATTGCGGGATCAACTCTTCTTGCGGGACCAGTTCTTCGCTCATCAGAATAACGTGCGCGCGGTTTTCTTATAGCTGCGCTGCGTACTCCATGACCCCAGATATTCATCGGTCATGAAATTATGCAGTTCAAAGCGCAGTTCATAATCCACCTGTTTTGCACTTCCCCTGGTGGACACACTTGATTTCAAAACCGTATGGATAGCATAGGTCTGATCATCTTGCAGCGACTTGAATATCCGGATGCGCGGGTCGGTCAACAGGACTTCGACAATCTGGTCGGTCAGGTCCGACACCCGCAAACGTTCGTTTTCGGTGAGGTTACGGACTTTGCCAATGATCACCTTATAGCTGTCCTGATTACGAAACAAACGGTCACTTGCCAGCATATCAGCCGCAACATCATCGGCCATATCACGAAAATCCTGAAGGGTAAGATCGGTTGAAAGACGGGTTGCTGTTTGCTCTTCACGCAAGGCCCCGTCTTGCTCTGAATCAATGATATAGACTTTGCCGCCGCCCGCAAGCGACTGACAGCCCGCAACCATCAAAATCAACAAAAGCCCGCAAAGGCGTTGGACATAAGATCGTGTAAAAATACGCACCTTTTTCTCTCCACTGCATAAAGCCTGATGTAAGGGCTATATCGTGCATGGGTGGAGATGTAAATATTTCCGTTAAAATGTCCTGTAATAAAGGCCCCATAAAAAAAGAGGCCTGATGACAAGCACCAGACCTCTTTCAACTTAAAAGGACTTTATACTTACATGGTCCGAATTACATCGTCCCAATTACATCGTCCAGGGCTTCCAGACATCCTGATTAGCCTCAAGCCAGGCCGTGGCAGCGTCTTCGGGTTCCATTTCATCAATATCAACCAGCTTGGCCATTTCAGCAATCTGCGGGTTGGTGAATGAAATATCCTGCAAGAGCTTGTAAGCCCGGGGCCATTTGTCCTTCATGCCGTCCCAGGCTGCCTTTTTCAGATAGCCATCCGGCGGATTGCCGCAGTCATAGGTGGCATTCGGGTTGGGGCCAAGACTGGCGTCTTCTTTGCAGCCTTCAAAATAGGTCGGGAATTCGACAAATTCACCGGGCCAGACCGCTTCCGCAAAGTTTGGCGTCCAGTTAAACAGCACCACCGGACGTTCTGTGGCTTCAGCAGATTTGACCTCGGCCCAAAGGGCGGCGGCTGAACCGGCGTTGACCACCGTGAAATTCATGCCAAGCCCTTCAACCCGCTCAACATCATGTTTGAGCCAGTCAACCGGCCCGCCAAGGAAACGTCCTTTATCGCCGGTTTCAGGGGTCGCAAATAAATGGGCACATTCATTCAGGGCTTCCCAGTCCGGCAGGCCCGGGCAGGCTTTCTTGGTCCAGAGCGGATACCACCAGTCTTCACGGGTGATGGCATTATGATCGCCGGCATCTTCAATGCCGCCCTTGGCAAGGGCTTCATTAAAGGCCGTGCCAAAGGCCCCTTCCCAGACTTCCATTTCCAGCGTGACATCGCCAAGCCGGATTGATTCATAGACAGCCTGGCTGTCGGTTGAAACCAGCTCGACATTATTGCCGATGCCTTCCATCATCTGTTTGACGATATGCGTCATAACAATCTGGCTGGACCAGTTATGGGTTGCGATAACAATGGGATCGGAACTGTCAGCCGCCTTCGCAGGACTGGAAAGCGCCACCCCGAGGCCCAATCCAACAGCTGTCACACAAGATAGTAATTTGTTCATTTCTCTCTCCTTTTGAACAATACTGAGGGCGACCCGTAGCGGGTCAAAAATGCGCTGAAACCAGCGCGGTAAACAGGTTTATTATTCTGGTTCATTTCTTTAGACTTATTTGTTCAGGTCTTTATTCCTTCTTGTTCAGGGACCCATTCGGGGCGAAAGGACAGAACCTGGCAATCAGCAGGCAGGGCCGGGTTGAACAGATAATTATGCCACCAGACAGCCTGATAGCCCGGGTCATCAGACGGTCGCAACTGCACATCACAAGGCAGATCAAAATGATGCCCATAGGCGTCAAAGACCAGCCGTGTCTTGCCGCTGCGGCATAAATCTTTGGCCAGTTTTGATCCGGCGGCAAAGGTCGAATAGAGGCAATTTTCAAAACTGCTGGCATCCTGATAGTAACCGGCAGAAAGGAATTTCAATATTTTTTCCAGCCGGATAGCCGGATCAGTCGTGGATCGGGCCATATGCTGAAATTCCGGCGTCGTTGAGTGATCACTCCGTTTGATCAGCACGGTGATAATCTGGCCCAAAGATTCGGTTGAGGCCGCTGATTTGACAGGATAGATGGCTGGCGCAATTCCGGCATCAGGCCGCCCGCCTGCTTCGCGTGCCAGCGACTGCCGCACCCGACATTGCCAGGCCAGAAATGTGCGCGCTCCTGCCATAATACAAACACACCCTCCTGGAGTCAGGACTCCTAAAACTTCATATAGGCCTTACGCAACGTCACCAGCGGATGCCGGTCAGACATCTGGAATTTTACAAGAAATTCACGGGCGATCATATCGCGGTCCTGCTGGTTATCCGGCAGATCAACCGAGTCCGGCACCCGCACCCAGCCGTTGATATTGCGATCAAACACCGCAGCATTGCCTTCTTCATAGCCCATATGGACATCTTCAAGCCAGTTGAGATCATCCCAGCCCATGGTTTCCATATAGGTTTTCAAGAAAGGGGTCAGACGCGAATAATCCGGCACCAGATTCACATCATAACGATAGCCGATATGCTGACCGATTTCTTTTTCACGCTCGGAATCAAGGCCCGATGCATCCTTCATGAATTGATCGACTTCCTTGATTTCTGAGCCTTTATAACTGGTTCCTGCCATCATTCATTCCTTTTTGTCTTGTCCTCTTTATCGCGCGAAATTCTCGCACACGTTTAAAGGTGATGATAATCCTCAACCCCGACCGTCATATCGGTTCCAGCCAGAGGCACCCCGGCCATGGCCGAGGCCTCCATCGTCAAAGCCGCCAAATCTTCAGGCTCAAGTGAATGGATATTGGTTTTGCCACAAGCCCGGGCGAAAAGCTGGGCTTCAATCGTCAACGTATGCAGGAAGTTATAGACCCGGGTTGCGGCTTCATCTGGATCAAGCCGGGCGCGCAATTTGGGGTCCTGGGTTGCCACGCCGACCGGACAGCGTCCGGTATGGCAGTGATAGCAGTTCCCCGCTTCAACGCCCATTTCTTCAGGATAATTGGCTTCCGGGATATCCTTGTTGCAATTCAGGGCCATCATCGCCGAATGACCAATCGCAATGGCATCAGCCCCAAGCGCAATCGCTTTGGCGACATCGGCCCCGTTACGGATACCACCCGCATAGACCAGACTGATTTCATCGCGCTTGCCAAGATCATCAATCGCCCGGCGGGCCTGACGAATGGCAGCAATACCGGGCACCCCGGTATCCTCGGTCGCCAAGTGCGGCCCGGCACCGGTGCCGCCTTCCATGCCGTCAATATAGATTGAATCCGGCCCGCATTTGACGGCCATACGGACATCGTCATAGACCCGGGCAGCCCCGAGTTTAAGCTGAATCGGAATGCGCCAGTCGGTTGCTTCGCGGATTTCCTGAATTTTCAAGGCCAGATCATCAGGGCCCAGCCAGTCAGGATGGCGGGCCGGAGACCTTTGGTCAATCCCGGCGGGCAAGGAGCGCATTTCAGCCACCTGATCGGTAACCTTCTGGCCCATCAAATGGCCGCCAAGCCCGACTTTACAGCCCTGGCCGATAAAGAATTCCACCGCATCCGCCAGCACCAGATGATGGGGATTAAAGCCATAGCGCGACTGGATACATTGATACAGCCATTTGGAGGAATAACGCCGTTCATCAGGGATCATGCCGCCTTCGCCAGAGCAGGTGGCGGTTCCGGCCATGGTTGCGCCGCGCGCGAGGGCGGTTTTGGCTTCATAGGACAAGGCCCCGAAACTCATGCCGGTCACATAAATCGGGATATCAAGCTCGAGAGGCCGTTTGGCCTTGGGGCCGATAACCGTTTTGGTTTCACATTTTTCCCGGTAGCCTTCAATGACAAAACGAGTCAAGGTGCCGGGAAGAAAGGTCAGATCATCCCAGTGCGGGATTTTCTTGAACAGCGAAAAGCCGCGCATCCGATAGCGACCAAGTTCAGACTTGATATGGATATCGTCAATAACATGCGGCGGGAAGACAAAAGAATTTCCCAGATGATATGCGTTACGCTTTTGTCCGAATTTGCCTTCTGAGCCCATTTTTCAACCTCTTTTTTATGGTCCTGTCTTTTATATAGATTTGAGCATCTACATCGTGATTTAAAGAATCAGTTTCTTTTCCGACGGTTCGAGATTGTCGTAATTCCACAGCTGCTTGCCTGCGACAATTTTGGTGAAATGGCCGACACCTGATTTTGGCATCAGGTCATATTGCGTCAGCTTGCGGGTGAGCCAGGCCTGGTCAAGGTCGGTCAGCGGCGATGTGACCGCATCAACCCCCAGCGACTGGATTTCGCCACCAACGTAGATGGTGCCGTCATACATGGAATCGCCAAGATTTTTCCCGGCATTGCCACAGACAACCATGCGCCCGCGCTGCATCATAAAGCCGGACAGGGCACCGGTATCTCCGCCGACCAGAATAGTTCCGCCTTTCATATCAATGCCGGTGCGCGAGCCCACCGAGCCTTTACAGACAAGGTCCCCGCCACGAATAGCCGCGCCAAAGGTGGACCCGGCATTTTTTTCGATCACCACGGTGCCGGACATCATATTTTCACCGCAAGACCAGCCGACACGCCCGGAGATACGGACATTTGGCCCGTCAATCAACCCAACGCCAAAATAGCCAAGCGAGCCTTCAAAGATCAGATTGAGGCGATTGAGAATCCCGACACCAAGGCCGTGTTTGCCGCGCGGATTTTGCACAACGATGGAGCCATAGCCTTCGCGCATTAAAGCCCGCAGCTGTTCATTAGCTTCGGTTGAGGTCAATTCACCGACATCAAGAACCGTGCGTTTATTAAAATCGACATCATCTGCCCAGGGATAGGTAAAACGTTCTTCCTCATCGGGGCGGAACGACACGAACATGGAGCGTCCGGTCAATTCCTCGGTCGTCATGCCAAGGGCTTTAACCCGCTCTTCCTGAGAGAGTTCCTTTAGCTGGGCATCGCTTAGGCTTGCCATACGCGCACCTCCTCATCATAGGGATCATAAGTATCAATTTCCTGGGGCAAAAGTGCCCGAATAGCGACTTCTTCCGAGGCCAGCGCAATCAGGTCATCGCTTTCATAAAGGACCAGAGGCTTGGCGGCCATGGTGTCCTTGGCCATGCCAAGCTGGTCACGGGTGGCGATCAGATAGGTAAAGACACCATCAATCTCGTCAATCGACTGGCGCAAACTGTCTTCAAGCTTCATCCCGTTGGCCAGATTATGCGCGGTATAGACCGCCAGCAGTTCCGAATCACAGTTGGACATAAAGCGATGGCCCTTCCACTCCATTTGCCGACGCATGGACCAGTAATTGGTCAGCTGTCCGTTATGAACGACCGACACGTCGTTATAGGGATAGGCCCAATAAGGATGGGCCGAGCGGATATCGACATCAGATTCCGTCGCCATACGGGTATGACCAATGCCATGCGTGCCTTTGAAACCGCCAAGCTGATAGGCAGAAGAAACTTCGCTGGCATCGCCAAGGTCCTTGATCAACTCCAGCCCTTCTCCAAGGGAGAGAATCTCGACCCCGTCAATTTCCTCAATATGCTGGGCAACCGTGGCAAGATCGTCATGACCTTCAATCCGAAAGCGCAAGACATAAGGCGTAGCCCAGTCCTTTTCCTTCACCCCGACAGCATGTTGAGCAAAAATTTCGTCAATGGCTTCAGCCCGTTTGGCAACCGTCTCCTTGATGCCACGGCCCCGGCTCATATCTTCCTTCTCAGCAAGCTTGATCCGCAAAACAATGCCATCTTTTCCAGCTCCATACAGCGCAAAACCTGTCGAATCCGGCCCGCGATGTTTCAAAGCCTGCAACATCGCAGTCATTTCCCCGCCAACATCCGTGGCGGAACGGCGATGAATAAGCCCAGCAATTCCACACATGCTCTATAACCTTTCCTTTATAGCAGATTATCACCTCAAATTATTTGGCCTTACGGCAGATAATCAAGATAGGTCTCCAGATCCCAATTCGTAGAAGTGTGCATAAAGCGCTCCCACTCATCAGTCTTATATTCATGATACAGGCGGAACATCTCGCCCGGCATCCCGGATTTAATCACCTCATCCTTGGAAAGGGCCTCAAGGGCCGCCCCCAGCGACATCGGCAGTTTCTGCACGACCTTGCCTTCTTCCATGGCGGCGTAGATATTCCGCTCTTCCGGCTTGCCGCACGGAATCTTGTTGCTGATGCCATCGTCCATGGCCTGGAGCAGGGTTGACGACATCAGATAGGGATTGACCATTGAATCAACCGACCGGAATTCAAAGCGGCCCGGCGCAGAAATCCGCAGGCCGGTTGTCCGGTTCTGATAGCCCCAATCCTTAAAGACCGGTGCCCAGAAGCCGGTATCCCATAGACGGCGATAGGAATTGACGGTTGAACAGCCAATCGCGGTCAAGGCATCAAGGTGACGGACAATGCCCCCCACGGCATATTGCCCGATCTGCCCGGGCATTTGCGGGTCGTTTCCATCCGGCATAAAGGTATTTTCCCCGCCCTGACGATAGGCAAAGACCTGATCCATGGCCGCGCGGTTTTTTTGTCCAAGCGGCTTGTCGCGATCTTCACCGCCGCGCCATAACGAGATATTATGGTGGCAACCCGAGGCCGAGACTCCCATAAAGGGTTTGGTCATAAAACAGGCGATCAGATTATATTCACGCGCCACCTGCGCACAAATCTGGCGATAGGTGGTCAGACGATCCGCATTGCGCATACAATCATCAAAGTTGAAATTGAGTTCAAGCTGGCCCGGCGCATCTTCGTGATCGCCCTGGATCATATCAAGCCCCATCGCCCGCGAATATTCGATCACCCGCATATAGACCGGGCGCAAACTTTCAAACTGGTCAATATGATAGCAATAGGGTTTGGAGAATCCGCCGTTCGGCTGACCATTTTCATCGCGCTTGAGCCACATCATTTCCGGCTCGGTCCCGGCGCGCAGATGCAAACCGTCATGTTTCTTCTGGAAATCATCATGAAGACGGCGCAGATTGCCACGCGAATCAGAGGTCAGATAAGCCCCGGCATCGGTGCGTTCTTCCCGGTTGCGGAACAGGGTGCAAAAGACCCGGGCAACCCTTTTGTCCCACGGCAGCTGGCAGAAACTGTCAGGTTCAGGAATCCCGACCAGTTCAGCAGCTTCCGGCCCATAACCCAGATATTCACCATGCCGGTTCAAGAACAGATTAACGGTGGCCCCGTAAACCAGCTGGAAACCTTTTTGGGCCACTTGCTCCCAATGATCAGCCGGAATGCCTTTGCCGCAGATGCGCCCGGTAATCGAAACAAACTGCATATATAAATATTCAATACCCAGTTCATCAATTTTCTTGCGGACTTCCTTGACCATTGCATCCCGTCCGGGTGCATCAACGAATGCTTCAATATCTTGCTTTGCCACGTTTTTTCCTCCCACAAGTAGCGTTATAATGTAGTAACAGTAAATGGAGTTGTTTTATTAGCTCCATTTTTACAAGGAGCTTTTAGCTCCAGGGAAATGGACTGTTTGATGTCGGATGTAACTCCCCTTTTTCATAACGGTCAAACCGGAAAGGTGTTAAAAGCTCTTGCTCCTCTCCCATCACCTCATCGGCGACCAGCCGACCAACACCAATCATTTTATAGCCATGATTGGAATCCGCAATCACCGCCACATTGTCATAAAAATGATCAAAAATCGGGAATGAATCAGGCGTAAAACAGCCAATCCCGCCAGACGGTTCCTTATGATAATGCGGCATCATGCCTTCAAACCGTTTATGGCAATGCGCCAGAGCAGACACCCACATATGGGCAAATTCCGGGCTTGAGACAAATTCTGGGCTGCTTGGCCCATAGGGATCAATCTCGACCTCCTGCACCGGAGTATCGACCTTGTACGGGGCGGCCCCGCCTTGAATACCGTTGAAATGCCAGTCCGGCTTGTAATAAATCCCCCACATTTCGTCCGTGATCAAGGAGCCGTCCACTGCAGAATAAAGCGGCGCATCCGAATCAACATGAAGGACCGGCGGCATTTCGCCATCATTCATCATCAGAGTTTCCGGCTTGATGCGCAGCACCCCTTCTTCAAGCTGCCAGAAGCGCCACATATCGATATTTTCATGGGTCACGCCAGACAAATCCTTGAGCGTAATCTGGCGCGGGAGATCAAGCATATCCCAAAAATCACGCACCCACGGGCCGGGGGCCAGAATCAGATGGGAACAGGCAATGCTTCCCTTGTCGGTTTCAACGGCCCGAACCGCCGGACTGCGCATATCGCGCAAGAAGCCCTTAACGGTCACGCCGGATAAAATCCGCACGCCCAGAGCCTCGGCCTTATTGGCCAGGCCATAAATCGCTTTTGTATTATTGGCATAGCCGCCGCGCTTTTCATGAAGGACCGAAGTGATGCCTTGCGCTTGCCAGTCATCAAACATGCCGCGCATATATTTGGTCGAGGCATTTTCCCCTTCAATAAAGACGCTTTCATAGCCGATGTCCTGTTGCTCGGCATGAATCTGGGCGACATCCTCGCGCATGGATTCAGGCGATATCTGCATATAGCCAACCGGATGATAGCTAAAGGCCTCCGGGTCCATTTCCCAGACATCAACCGAATGGGCCATCAAACGGCGCATGGCAGGCTGATAATAATTGTTGCGCACAACACCGCAGGCAATCCCCGATGCGCCAGCCGCTATCCCGGCTTTATCCAGGACAAGAATGCGTCCTTCAACACTTTCCCCCTTTTCGATCATCCGCTCGGCCAGCCGCCAGGCAGCAGATAGCCCGTGAATACCGGCTCCAACGATGACATATTCAGCCTGATGTGGAACAGCCATAATTTCCTCCGTTGCGATATAGTATGCGCAATAATGATCGGCGCAACCTGTGATTTACTCCCTCTTCACAGAGTTTTTTTATATGCCATGACTTATATAAAGGCTCAACCCCCTTTAAACCAATTTTAGCATTTCCCTTGCTTTTTGTTTATATTGGTGCTAAATTGGACTAAATTATTGCGCAAAACACCTGACTCGATAATTTTGGACCAGAAGTGGATTTAAAATAGTAATGCCTTTACGCAAAGATCAAAATCAATGGTATCCCAAGTGAGACGGGGAGCAGCCGAAATTGCGGCCGGTATTCGTCAGGAAATTCTGAGCGGCGCTTTTGCACCGGGAGTGCGTCTTCCAGCAGAACGCCAACTGGCAGAGGCCTTGCAGGTGGCACGCGGGACGGTACGCGCCGGGATAAATCTTTTACAGAGCGAAGGATTGCTGGAAATTCGCCCGGGCAGCGGGGCCTATGTGCTGGACCCGGCCAAAGCTACATCACAACAGGATTCTAAAGAATATTCGGCAGAACATGAAGGCTTTAGTCTGGATATTATTGCAGACGCCAGGCCTTTTGAACTGATTGACACCCGTTTTGCGCTGGAGCCGCATATTTGCCGCCTTGCGGTTTTGCATGCGACGTTCAATGATTTCAAGCAGATTGATTCTCTGCTGGGTGAAATGGAGCAAAGCGAGGATGATCCGGTCCGTTTTTCAAAAGCCGATGCCGCCTTTCATATGGCTCTGGCACGTTCAACCGACAACCGCTTGCTGGCCTTTATCATTGCCGAGATCAACAAGGTGCGCAATCACACGCAGTGGGTCCAGATGCGTCACAGGATTCTGACACCGGCTGTGATCAGGGATTATAACCGTCATCACCGTGCCATCATCGACGCCATTCGTGCGCGTGAAGCGGAACAGGCGGCAAGCCAGATGAAAACCCATCTTGAGTCGGTGCGCCTTTCGCTGACTCGCAGCGCAGCAACTTAAATACGCCGCGACTTAATTTTGGGAGGTCATTTCGTGATTTATGACAGGGACGTGATGTATAACCGAAGCATGATATATAACAGGGGCTGGCCCCTCAAGCTGCTGGCTTTACTTTGTCTTCCCGTCATTGTCATCGGTATGCTCATGATCGCTATGATCATGGTCGTGATGATCGTGGTCGTGGTCATGATCATGGTCGTGATCATGATGATCCGCCGCACTTTGAGTCACGCCAGAATAAGATTGCACTAAACGGGTTTCATTCCTCATCATCTCCTCAAATTCCTCCGAGGTGATTTCCTTGGTCTCAATCTGCGCCTGCTCCAGAATGTAATCGACAATCTTTTCTTCCAGAGCCGTGCCTCTGAAATTCTCGATCAAGGCCTTCTCATTCTGCTGCATCATCTGGCCCAGCATCATTTGCTCGTGCTGAGGCGCACGCATCGCATATTGCATCAAAGCCCGTTGGCCATCTTCCTCGCTCGCCGTGATCCCTGCCGATTCAGCCACATGCTGAAACAAAAGAGCCAGTCGAACCCGGCGGTCCGCAATCGCCTGATAATCCGCTTTAAGCTCCGCCTCGTCCTTGGAGCGGTCCAACGGATCAAGCGTATTTTGCGCCCGCGCCTGTTCAATCCGCGCCCAGATTTGCGAAAACTCATCCTCAACCATCGCAGGCGGAAGCTCAAACGGATGCCCGGCACTCAACGCATCCATCAAGTCAATCTTCAACTGCTCCCGACTCTGGGTCGCCATCCCGGTCTCAGCTTCCGTGCGAACCCGCTCCCGCAACACATCCAAGCTTTCCATCTCAACCCTCTGGGCCAAACTCTCGTCAACCGGCTGGTCCGCCAACTGCTCAATCCCGATCAAGGTGCATTCAAAGCTAAAGGTCTTGCCCGCCAGTTCTCCATTCGGATGATCATCCTCATAAGTGCGGGAATATTCACAGGTCTCCCCAACCTTGCGGCCCGCAAAAGCCTCCTCAAAAGGCTCGAAATTATTGTCATCCCCCAATTCAGCCTGTAACTCTTCAAGGCTCATATGCTCAACCTTCTCGCCTTGCGAATCACGCACAACCTGTGAATACGTCACACGATCTCCCGATTGCGTTGCACGATCCGTCACCGGGGTCGCCTCCCGTATCCGCTTGGCAATGCTGCTTAAACCCTCCTCAAGGAACTTGTCAGACGCAAGAGGCTTATAGGACGTCAGCTTGATATCCTTGAACGACATCGCAGATATCTCCGGCAGACAATCAACCCTCACCGAAAAACTGAAATCCTGACCCAACTCAGACACAACATTCTCAACCCGCATCTGACGGGCCGGGCGAACATTATGCTCCTCCCGCAAATTCTTCTCAACGTCAGAAACAGCGTCTTGCATAAGCTCGGGAACAAGCTCCCCGGCATAACGCCGCTTCAAAAGCTTCACAGGTGCCTTGCCTGGCCGAAAACCCGGAAGACGAATCCGCGTCGCTATCGTCGCCAGCTTGCGCTCCAGACGCTGGTCAATGTCCGAAGCCGCAAGCGTCACCGCATAAGTGCGACTTAAATCAGAAGAAGCAGGATCAAGCGTAATATTCATATACCAAACTTTCTATAATGCAGGACAAAAGAGCCTATAAGCACGGACGAATGGTGCGGGTGGAGAGACTCGAACTCTCACTCCGTTGCCAGAACTGGATTTTGAGTCCAGCGCGTCTACCATTCCGCCACACCCGCTTAGCCCGTGCGAAATAGCATGATTAAGCTAAATTAAGCAAGCACCATAGCGGTCTTACTCAAAAAAACTTGGTGAGTTGGCAGCCCCGGCAGGATTCGAACCTGCAACCTATCGCTTAGAAGGCGATTGCTCTATCCGGTTGAGCCACGGGGCCACTATAGTCAGAAATCAAGATCGAGGTAATGTCTTTGTGGAGGCAAGCCGGGCAAGCGGTCTTGAAGCAGAGGCCGGAAGCTGGGTCGATGTTTTATATTCATGTACCAGGCTTTGGCGTCGGGATATTTAGACCAGGGCACTTCGCCTAGATAGTCGATGGTTGAAAGCTGGGCGGCGGCAGCAAAATCGGCTTGTGTCAGGCTGGCCCCGGCCAGGTAGGCGCGGCGTTCGAGCAGCCAGGTGATATAGTTCATATGAATAGTCAGGTTTTGAGCCCCTGCCCGCAGGGTCGAAGGATCGGGCTCTCCCTCTCCGGCGAGGCGGCGATAGATTTTTTCGCCGACAATAAGCTGCGTGACTTCCGGTTCAAACTTGGATTCAAACCAGTCGATCACCCGGCGCACTTCTGCACGCATGACGGCCCCCTGGCCCAGAAGCGGCGGGTCATACATTTCATCAAGATATTCGGCGGCGGGCTGAGCCCCGCAGACTGTCCCGCCGTCTTCATCAACCAGCACGGGGAAATGCCCGGCCGGATTGATCGCCAGAAATTCGGTGTCCCTGGCCAGGAAATTCCAGCTGCGCAGGGTAAAGGGCAAATTTTTCTCTTCCAATGTCAGGCGAATGCGCCGGCATTGTGGCAAGAAGATATGGTGATGAAGTGTGATCATGATATCAGCGCATACACAAAACGGTCCCGGAGTTAAAGCCCCCAATCCCGAAATAGAATTCTGAAGATAGAATTACAAAATGGACTGCCCGGTTTTTTTCCAGTCATCCATGAATTGTTTCAGCCCGGCATCGGTCAGGGGATGTTTGATCAGCCCGGCCAGAATAGAGGGTGGCACGGTTGCGACATCGGCCCCGGCCAGTGCGGCATCTTTGACATGATTGCTGGTGCGGATGGAGGCCGCCAGGATTTCGGTTTTCAGATCATAATTATCATAGATGGTTCGGATATCGTGGAGAAGTTCGACCCCTTCAATCCCGCTATCGTCGAGGCGACCGATAAATGGCGAGATATAGGTGGCCCCAGCCCGTGCTGCCAGCAAGGCCTGCACCGCAGAAAAACAGAGGGTGACATTGGTTTTGATATCAAGCCCGTCCAGCGCGCGACAAGCCATCAATCCGTCCGGAGTCAAGGGGATTTTTACCACGATATTTGGATGGATTTTGGCCAGTTTTTTTCCTTCCTTGATCATGTCATCGGCTTTCAAGGCAACGACTTCTGCCGATACAGGGCCGTCAATACAGGCACAAATATCCTTCAGGACTTCATCATATTGGCGTCCGGCTTTTAGGACCAGGCTTGGATTGGTTGTGACTCCGTCAACCAGTCCGCTTTCTTTATAGGTTTCAATGGCGGAGATATCTGCTGAATCGATAAAAAAGCGCATGGTCTATCCTTTATAAAGAGGGCGGGCTATTTTAGGTTCTATTAGAAGAAGTCTCGTCATTTGATGCTGGCGTGGACGGCAGAGGGCTGCGCAAGCCCTGTGCAGCGGCTGCCAGACGCCGGTAGCTCAAGAGCGAGACGGGAAAGCTGGCCAGATAGGCGACAAGCAGGATCAGCAGGGTGATCCAGGGGGCGCCTGCCAGCCCGGACAGGCTGAAAGCGGCCAGCGCGAGGATTGGCAGCACCAGTGACGGGCGCACCCGCACTTTTTTCAAAGAGAAAGTCGGCAGTTCGCTGACCATCAACAGGCCGACAGCGACAGTCCAGATAGCGACAGCAATCGGCGGGATAACGATGCTGGTGACTTTTAAGGTATCGATCAGGACAAAGCTGAGAATGAGCGGCATCAGGGCCAGCATAGCCCCGGCAGGGGCTGGCACGCCTTGAAAATAATTATAGGCATAGGCGGGCAGCGCATCCAGTCGGCTGTTGAAGCGTGCGAGGCGCAGCCCGCAGCAAACGGCGAGGAACAAGGCGGCAATCCAGCCAAACCCGCCGCCGATTCCGCCGACCGGTTCGCCGATTTCTGACAGTTTCCAGTAATAGAGGATCAGGGCTGGAGACACCCCGAAAGCAACCACATCGGATAGAGAATCCATTTGTTCTCCAAAGGCGCTGGCTGCATTTAAAAGCCGGGCCATTCGCCCGTCCAGCCCATCGAGAACGGCTGCCAGCAAAATGGCGGTGACTGCAAATTCAAAACGTCCTTCCAGAGCCAGCCGCACCCCGGTCAAGGCGGCACAGGTTGCTGCAACCGTGATCATATTGGGGAGCATGCGTAACAGGCTGCCGCCTCTTTCACGCGGAGTGCGCCGTTTTGCCCCGGTTGTCATTCGTCCGGTTCTTTTAGAGGCTGGCCTTTCAGGCTCGGTCATGGCTGGCCTTTCAGGCTCGGTCATGGAAAGGATTCTTCATCAATACAATATCCATAGGCCCGATAAATCGGGGCAATCCGCCCGCCCCAGGGCCCGGCATAATCCGCCAGCATCCGGTCCGCAATGGTCTTTCCGGTTTCAGCAAATTCAAGGGCCGGGTCAAGAAAAGATCGTTCATCCTGCCCCTCAAACCCCAGCCGTGCCCGGGCTTTCAAGCCATCTTGCGAAATCTGCAAGGCTGCACTGGCCAATTCACGAATAGACCCAACCTCTGCCACCCCGTCCAGCGCATCCCGCGCCGCCAGCTGTGACAATTCAACAACCTGTTCATATCGCCAGGAACGGATCATCGCGTAAGCCGCTTCAAGGGCAGCATCATCATATAATAGCCCGACCCAGAAGGCAGGCAAGGCACAAAGATTCTCCCAGGGACCGGCATCAGCCCCGCGCATTTCAATAAATGTTTTAACCCGTGCTTCGGGAAAAGCCGTTGTCGCATGATCCGCCAGATCGCCAATGGTGGCCTGGCCCAGCTGTTCGCCTTGCGGGCCTTGCAAGCGACCTTCCAGAAAATCGCCAAAATTTTTGCCCGACACATCAATATAATCATCGCCGCGATGAACAAAATACATGGGAATACGCAGAATATAATCGGCAAGGGCTTCATAGCCCAGCCCCTCATCAAAAATAAAACGCGGAATCCCGCAGCGGTCCGGGTCGGTATCCATCCAGATTCGGCTACGCCAGCTTTTATAGCCTGAGGGTTTTCCCTCGACAAAGGGGGAACTGGCAAATAACGCCACAGCAAGCGGCTGCATGGCGGTTGCAACCCGCCATTTTTTCGCCATATCTGCTTCAGAGCTATAATCAAGATTAACCTGCACGGTCGAGGTGCGCAGCATCATATCCAGCCCAAGATTACCGCGTTTTGGCATATATTCGCGCATAATCTTGTAGCGGCCTTTCGGCATCCAGTGAAAATCTTGACGCGCAAGCTCCGGGAAGAACCCCATACTCAGGATTGAGGCCCCAATCGCCCGGCAGGCTTTGCCAACCTGCGCCAGATGGCGGTTGGTTTCCTGACAAATATGGTGAATGGTCGGCAAAAGAGCCCCGGATAGTTCAAACTGACCGCCAGGCTCCAGCGTGATAGAACTGCCATCCGTGCCTTTTAGGGCGATAATGCGCTCATTTTCATAAACCGGTTGCCATAAATCAGATGAATTTTTAGCCAGTTGCTCCAGCAAAAGGCCAATGCCTGCGCCTTCGCCAGACGGGGACTCATAAGGAAGAGGCCGCAACAGCTTGCTATCCAGAATGAACTTTTCATGCTCCGCCCCGATCCCGAAATCCGACGGGGATTTCTCGCCAGAAGCAACCCAGTCAATAATATCCTTCTTGCCGGTAACCGGTTGCGGATTTGCTGCTGCAGGGCCGCTCATCGCATCCTCTTTTTACACTTAATCAACCAAACCACCTTATTTGCCACCCGGGCCTACTTAAACGCAACCGCAACGACTTCATAGTCCTTGACCCCGCCAGGAGTCTGGACTTCAAACATATCCCCGACATTGCGCCCAATCATCGCCCGCGCCAATGGCGACTTAACCGAAATCCGATTCTGGTTAATATCAGCCTCCAACTCCCCGACAATCTGATAGACCTTCTCATGGTCGGTCTCACAATCAGCCAACGTCACCGTCGCCCCAAACATCACCTTCTCTCCACTCAAGCTGCTGGGGTCAATAATCTCAACCCGGCTTATCTTGTCCTCAAGCTCGGCAATGCGGCCCTCAATAAAACTCTGCCGCTCGCGCGCCGCATGATACTCCGCATTCTCGGATAAATCACCATGCGCCCGCGCCTCCGCAATCGCCTGAATAACCGCAGGGCGATCCGTCCCCTTTAACTGCTTCAACTCGCTTTGCATTGACTCATAGCCTTCCAGAGTCATCGGTACTTTGTCGATCATTCTCGAATCCTGTGAAAATAAATAGGTTGATCAGCCAGCATAACTATAAGGCTGGAAACGTCTCTCGCAAAGACCCTAACATATCAGGTCTTTGATATAAAGAGGCCTGTTAAAGAACAGCCCCTTATCAACTCACGGCTCAATCGCATAGGTGGATAAAGGCGGCAGCTGATCAACCAGACCGGATTCCAGCATGAAATCAGCAAAACGCATATAGCGGTTTTTATCCAGTGCACGCGGGCGATGAGCAAAGCGCGGCAAGGTATCGACAAAGGCCCGGCGATTTAACTCATCGTCCAGATCAGGATAGGCTTCCAGAAAAAGCTGCAAGGAATCATCGGGATGGTTGATCATATAGGACCCGGCAGCTTCAACTGCATCAAGGAATTTCGGGACAAAAGCCTCTCCCTCGCGGCCTTTTTGAACGATATAGATCAGTTCGTCATGATTGGGGATTCCATGTTCTTCAATGAAGAAGGCCCGCCCCGGGCGACCGACAAGATCAAGCTGTGTCATTTCAAAATTGCGGAAAGCCCCGATGACGGCATCCACCTGTTCGGAAGCCAGGGCAGAGGTCAAAGCAAAATTGACATTGATCAATTCAACATCATCAAGCCCCAGGCCAACCGTTTTAAGCATGCTTGACAGTAACACTTCCTCCATCCCGGCAACCGAAAAGCCGACTTTACGCCCGCGCAGGTCTGACAAATCCTTGATTGGCCCGTCCGCCAGCACGGCGATTGAATTTAAAGGCGTGGCTACCAGCGTTCCAACCCGCATAAGGGGCAGCCCGGCAGCAGCTTGCAGGTAAAGTTGCGGTTGATAAGAAATACCGATATCGGCCTGCCCGGCTGCAATCAATTTTGGCGGATCGGTGGGGTCAGCCGGAGGGTAAAGCGTGATCTCCAGCCCGGCTGCTTCAAAGAAGCCTTTTTTATCGGCAATGATCAACGGCGCATGGTCTGGATTGACGTACCAGTCAAGCAGAACATCCAGTTTGGTCTCGGCTTTCAAAGGGGCGGAAATCCCGCCAGCAAGAACAGCACCCACCAGCACATAAAGCCAGCATTTGAACATCAACAAACAACGATCCATCATGATATTTCCTTTATTGCGGTTTCCAGAGTCAGGAGCCTAATGATCTGGAAACAATATTTGCGCGGCGATGACAAGCGATTCTGCGTCCAACTGATGATTTTCCCCGGCCCTCTCTCCGCGTAAAGCCAGGGTGGGCGCATGTAAAAGACGATTGATCAAAAGACGGGTGGCCTTGCTTGCATCCGCTGTCGGATGCTGATCGAGAATATCCGCCCGTTCGGCCTCAAAACGGGCACGCAGGGCCAAGGCGGGCTCCAGATCAGTTGTATCAAGCGCAGTCTGCTCCATTGAAGCTAAATGCGCCTCCACCATGGATTCGGCTTTTTGTGCTGCCGCGCTGCGCTGTGACTGCGTTTCTTCCGTCATTTTAACCAGATCATCATAGGTATAAAGATAAAGGTCATCCACCTTTCGGGTTTCAGGCGCACAGTCGGCGGGCATTCCGCAATCAAACAAAAGCATCAGCCGCCGCCGCCGGGCCCGCAGCACGGCTTCCATCCCGGAGCGGTCCAGAAGATAGCTTCCCGCCCCGTGCGCCATGATAACAATATCACAATCGGACAGATAATCCTGTATAGAGTCAAAGGGGCGGTATCGCCGCCCGCGAAAGGCAGCCTCGCGTTCTGTGCGGCGGGCCGGGCCGGTCAGATCAAAGCGGGCAATGCCGGACTGTTCCAGATAATCGGCGATAATTTCACCAATTTCGCCAAGCCCGATGATCAGGCCGGGCCGCTGGCGCATGGTTGAAAATAAATCTTTTGATAATCTTGAAGCCGCACTGGCAATCGACAGGGCCCCGCTGCCGATATGCGTATCAGAGCGCACCTTGCGGGCCAGGCGACTGGCACTGTCAATCAGCGGCGATATCACCGGACCGATCAGACCGGCTTCGCGGGCAATAGAACAGGCCGCTTTGAATTGGCCCAGAATTTGGGATTCTCCCACCACTTTGCTGTCCAGCGCGCAGGCAACCCGCAAAAGGTGACGCACAGCCTCTGCCCCCTGTTTTTGATAAAAGGCATCGGGGGGGATATCCGGGACAGGAATCGCTGCCTGACGGGCGAGACGTGATTTTATCCGGTCTGATGCAGCCTGTGCAGCGGCACTATCGGTGCAAGCGTAAAAAACATCTGTCCGGTCACAGGTAGAAAGAAGCACGGCTTCGTCAAGGCCGCCCCCGCTTTCAGAAGATGTTAGAGAGGTTAAAACGTCAACCAGCGCATCCTGTTCAATATAAAATTGCTCGACAAGGCCTGCCGATGCGCTTTGGCGGCTAATTCCCGTGATTCCAAATTTTTCCCCCAGCATATCACGCCATCTTACGTCATATCACGGCACAAAAGCCTGAATGAAAGCGGTTTAACGATAGGCATTAACGATAGGCGCTAAGGGTGCCATCATTCTGCAAGATCAGGAGCTGGCGATTGGCAACAACCGGCAGGGCAGCAATCCCTGCGCCGATTGAAATTTTTCCAAGCACCACCCCGTTATAGGGGGAGAGGCTATAAATCTCGCCAAGATTATTGCCCAGAACAAGGCGGTCTCCGGCAAGCACTGGCCCGCGCCAGAAAATACGGCCTTCCTGATCTTCTGGCTCTTCAAATTGCGGAAGATAGGTGCGCCAGCGCACACGCCCGCCGCGCCGGGTCAAGGCCGCCAGCGTATAATCGCTGCTGAGCAGATAGACATAATCCCCTGCCGCCCAGGGCATGTGGGTCCCGGAAACCTGTCGTTCCCAGGCCCGGATGCCGGTGCGCAGATCAATCGCCAGAAAGCGGCCCGCATGACTGATGGCATAGACGATTCCCCGATCAATCACCGGCATGGCCCGGATATCGGCAAGGCTGGTGATGGCATTCAAGGGTTGCAGGCTGGTCAGGCTTTCCGACCAGAGATCACGGCCATTGGCCAGGCGCAGGGCAAATAATTCGCCCGATGAATAGGGAATAATCGCCACCGGGCCGGAAAGGGCTGGCGCCCCGGCCCCAAGCAGGTCGGCTGTTTCGGAAATCCCGAAATGCCGCCATGCCAGGATGCCGGTTGCGGCCTCAAAGGCCACAGCCTGATTATCAATGGTCAAGACAACGACTTTACCCCCGGCAACCGCAGGCGGTGCGCGCATCGGTGCCCCCGCAGAACTGCGCCATAAAAGACTGCCATCTTGTGCGGCCAGCGAGAAAACATCTGAAAATCCGGTTGAAACATACAGACGATCATTTTCATAGGCCAGACCACCGCCGATGCTGTCCTCGTCCTCTTGCGGGACCGGCAGACGTTGCCGCCAGAGACGCTGACCCGTTTCTTCAGACAATGCCGTGATCGTATAACGGCTATCCATAACATAAACTTGACCGTTTGCGACAACCGGACCCGGGCTTTCCCCGCGATCACTGATGATCTCTCCAATATTGACCGACCATCTGCGCCGGGGATCATCGCCAAGGTCTAAATGATGGTTGGCATGATCCGCAAAACCCCCGGCTTGCGGCCACCCGTTATTGGCAAAAGGCCGGGGAATCTTTAATTGCTGATCCTGGATATCCGAATCCAGCTCAAGCTCGACATTACCCAAAAGCACCGGAATCCGGGTCCCGGGCAGCCGCGTTTCTTCGTCCCCGGCACAGCCGACCAAAACGATAGCTAACGAAACAACAAAAGCGATGATAAGCGGGGAATTGATCTTGCCTGCATCGGAATTTTTGAAAAAAGCTGGACGAGGAATGCGACTCAACATTGTCCCTTATCTTAATTCGCTGAACCCATCATACGCTCCAGCTCACGCGCCAGCTGACGCAATTCTGCTGGCGTTATGACCGAGTCAGAAAGCTGGGTCAAAATTTCAACAGCCTCCCCGGTTTGCCCCTGACTCACCAGCAACTCCACGGCAAGAATCTGCGCAAGCGGGAAAAGCTGTTGGGCTTCATCCGGGGTGAATGTGTCAGGAAGAGCATCGGTGTTGCCGTCAAATGGCGACAAACTGTCCATAACCGGAGTCAATTCATCCAGCAAGAGAGCCGAAGACTCGCCCTGCCCAATCCCTGCCGCAACCGCCATCAAGCGGGCCAATGTTTGTTCAAAAACCGGCAAATTCGTCTGTGAAGACAGGCTTTGATAATGAGACCGGGCCTGTTCATAGTCTCCATTTGTCATATGGTCGGCAGCCAGGCTCATCCGGGCAAGATCGCTTTGTCTCCCGCTAAAATCAAGAGAAGCTTGAAATCCTTCGTCAGCAGACGCATTGTCCTGATCAGCCGAAAGCGCAGAATAAAGCGCACGGGTGAAATCTGCGGCATTTTGCGTTTGTTGATGGCGGTAGAACTGCACCCCTCCAACCGTCAAAAGCAAAAGCGCAAGCACGACAGCACCTGGCACCGCATAGCGGCGAAAAAGCTGCTTTGCCTGATCCTTGCGCAGATCCTCGTTAATTTCCTGAAAGAGATCAGCCATGGCTATGATTTTCGGGTTTATCGGTTTTTATTATCAGTTTGATAAGCGTTAGCGGCGCCATTTAATCGAACATCCCATGGAGGGAATTTGCGATTGCGGGCCTTCACCTGTCTTGGCAATTTGGGACATTGCCTGTTCAAGATCAGCTTGTGCGCTGGAAGAAGCCGCCATGCCCGGGCGAAGATCACTGAACCGCCCGCGATATTGCAGGGACAAATCGGCATTAAACCCAAAGAAATCAGGCGTACAAACGGCATCATAGGCTCTGGCAACCGACTGGTCCCGATCAATCAGATAGGGAAAGGAAAATCCATAGTGCTTTGCAAAAGCTGGCATTCTTTCCGGCGCATCATCCGGGTAATTCTGCCAGTCATTGGCATTGATCGCAACAATACCAACGCCTTGTTTCTGCAACCGGTTACAGCATTGTGAAAGCTCTTTGGCGATGGCCACAACATAAGGACAATGATTGCAGATAAACATGACCAGAGTTGCCCGCTCCCCGCGCACAGATTCCAAAGAGACAGTATGATGCGTATTTGCGCTTTGTCCTGCTTGCGGCTCATCAAGCGTAAAGGGCGGGGCCTTCCAGCCAAAATTACAGATATCGGTTTTGGTCAAGACCATTGATGTATTTCCTCTAAACCCGGAGAATATATCTGATCAGAAGTCTCCTGCATCAGAAAGCTGTCTTTATCAGATATTTTTTCACTATGCCAGCATCGTCCATTTAATGCAAGCGGGCTTCTTTTAATGTATTCACATGTTGTTTTCAAATAAAATGAAATATTCAAAATAATTATATTGATTAATATTTAGAAAAGCATTATAATCGTAGTATTGATTATTGAATTTTAATGAAGGAGAGTTAAAATGGCCGATGCACTTCAGGAGAGTCCCGAAGCAGGCGCAAGCAGCAGCAGTGAATCGACAACGGATGCCCTTTACTCCGTTTTCGCGGACGAGATTTTTGGCTCTGAGGAAGGGCTGAATGGTGAAAGCCCGTTTGGTTCTGGCTCTTTTGGCAGCCAGTCCTCGAGCTTTGGAGGCTTCACAGGCGGACCGCTTGGAGGCACAGGATTCTCTGGTAGCACTTTCTCGCCTCCTGCCAGTGTTCGTGAGGCTGCGGAGGATGGCGAGCGCGGCGGCCGGCCAGAGCGATTTGACGCAAGCCGCTTTGAGGCCGAATCCTCGTCAGGTCCTTCTCCTGAGTCCTTTTTATCTTCTGATGCGCTGAGAGAAATGGCCAAGTCCTTTGCGGCCAATCCGATGACAGAGGACGGGGCGAAGCCTGATATCTCGGCATTATCCGGGCAGGTGCCAACAGGCATTTTCGACACGGCTTCCAGTTTCTTTGCTGGCGGAGAGGATGGAGATATCTCCGATTCCTTACAGGCAATGGCTCAAACCATGTTTGACGGAGAGGGGAGCAACAAGCCAGATTTTGCCACCCCAGATTTTGCTAAGATGGCTGAAAATGCCCCGGAAGCTATCCGTGAAGGTGTGACCGGAAAACCGGACTTGTCCAATATACCCGAAGGTGCCCCGGACTTTATTCAGCAGGCAACAGGCGGCACGCCCGATTTTGCCACGCTCGCTGCAAATGCCCCGGACTCCATTCGTGAAGGTGTGACCGGAAAACCGGACTTGTCCAATATCCCCGAAGGCGCACCGGACTTTATTCAGCAAGCCACGGGCGGTACACCCGATTTTGCCACGCTCGCTGCAAATGCCCCGGAATCCATCCGTGAAGGTGTGATCGGCAAGCCGGACCTTTCAAATATTCCAGAAGGCGCACCGGACTTTATTCAGCAGGCAACCGGTGGCAAGCCCGATTTTGCCACACTCGCTGAAAACGCGCCGGAAGCTATCCGTGAAGGTGTGACCGGAAAACCGGACTTGTCCAATATACCCGAAGGTGCCCCCGACTTTATTCAGCAAGCAACCGGCGGTACACCCGATTTTGCCACACTCGCTGAAAACGCGCCGGAATCAATCCGTGAAGGCGTAACTGGCAAGCCAGACCTTTCAAATATTCCAGAAGGCGCACCAGACTTTATTCAGCAAGCCACAGGTGGCAAACCCGATTTCGCTACCATGGCTGAAAATGCGCCGGAGTCAATCCGTGAAGGCGTGATCGGCAAGCCGGACCTTTCAAATATTCCAGAAGGCGCACCGGACTTTATTCAGCAAGCCACAGGCGGCACACCCGATTTTGCCACATTGGCTGCAAATGCCCCGGAATCCATCCGTGAAGGCGTGACTGGAAAGCCGGATATGTCCAATATTCCAGAAGGTGCCCCGGACTTTATTCAGCAGGCAACAGGCGGCACGCCCGATTTTGCCACGCTCGCTGCAAATGCCCCGGAATCCATCCGTGAAGGTGTGATCGGCAAGCCGGACCTTTCAAATATTCCAGAAGGCGCACCGGACTTTATCCAACAAGCAACTGGTGGCAAACCGGACTTTGCGACACTCGCTGAAAATGCCCCGGAAGCTATCCGTGAAGGTGTGATCGGCAAGCCGGACCTTTCAAATATTCCAGAAGGCGCACCGGACTTTATCCAACAAGCAACTGGTGGCAAACCGGACTTTGCGACACTCGCTGAAAATGCCCCGGAAGCTATCCGTGAAGGTGTGATCGGCAAGCCGGACCTTTCAAATATTCCAGAAGGCGCACCGGACTTTATTCAGCAAGCCACAGGCGGCAAACCAGACTTTGCGACGCTCGCTGAAAATGCGCCAGAATCTATCCGTGAAGGGATCAGCGGCAAGCCTGATCTTTCCAATATCCCGGAAGGCGCACCGGACTTTATCCAACAAGCAACCGGTGGCAAACCGGACTTTGCGACACTCGCTGAAAATGCCCCGGAAGCTATCCGTGAAGGGATTAGCGGCAAGCCCGACCTTTCAAATATTCCAGAGGGTGCCCCGGACTTTATTCAGCAAGCCACCGGCGGCAAGCCAGATTTTGCCACCATGGCTGGAAATGCACCAGAAGGGATCAGCGAAGGCATGAGTGCTATCGCGAAATCGGTATTCAGCGATGAAGAGATAGAGCTTGATTTTGCGGCCTTGTCTGACCAGGCGCCGGATTCAATCCAGACGTCGATAGGGACCATGATGCATTCTGTCTTTAGTGATGAGGGCGGCAAGCTGGATTTTGCAGCCATGTCTGAAAACGCGCCCGAGACCATTCGCGAATCGATTGGCGATGTGACTCAGTCTGCTTTTGGCGGTGAAGGCGGCAAGCCGGACTTTGCCAAGATGGCCGAGAATGCGCCAGATTCCATTCGTGAAGGTGTGACGGGCAAGCCAGACTTGTCCGCTATCCCGGAAGAGGCCCCGGTCTTTATCAAAGAAGCGACTGGCGAGACCCCGGATTTTGCCACCTTGGCCGAGAATGCACCGGACTCCATTCGTGAAGGTGTGACTGGCAAGCCGGACTTGTCCAATATCCCGGAAGAGGCCCCGGCCTTTATCAAGGACGCAACAGGCGGCAAGCCGGATTTTGCGGCTCTTCCTGCGGATGCTCTGTCTGTAGATGCTCTGGCTGAAAATGCACCGGACTCGATTAAAGAGTCGCTTGCGGCGGGAGAAAAGCCTGATCTGGGTCAGGATGGTCCGCCAGTCTTTCTGCAACAGGTAACCCCGTCAGATGACGATAAAGGGACTGATTTTGCCCAGCCCGAGATGATGCCGACAAGCCTGCCCTTTGGGGGTGGCACCATGCCCTTTGGGGGTGGCAGCATGCCTTTTGGCGGCGGCAGCATGCCTTTTGGTGGAGGTGACATGAGCTTCGGCGGCGGCGGTATGCCCTTTGGCGGGGGTGGAATGCCTTCATTCGGTGGCGGCGGCATGCCCTCATTCGGGCAGATGAGTTCATCGGATGACGCAGCAAGCGGCTTTGGCCCGCCCGATATGCTCCCGACGAGCATGCCCTCCGGGGGTGGCATGTCCTCCTTCCCCTTTGCCGGAGGCTCCATTGGCGGCTTTATGAACGGAAACTTCAGCTTCCCGACATCCGGTTCCGGAGGTGGCGGCCCCTCATTCCTCAATCGATTCCAGACGGAACAACAAAAAGAGACAGAGGCTGCCAGCAACGAGAGCGACTCGACCGAAACACTGGTCGCAGAAGACGATACCACAGCAGTCCTGGATTCAGCTGACGTCTAGTTCTCAATACGCTGTATTTATTCAATTTTTGACCCTGCTGTGTCTGTAAAGATGCGGCAGGGTCTTTTTATGCTTGCTGAATAGTCCCGTGATCACTATCACAGAAAATATTCCTGTGGTCGGCTACACCTGTTCATGAGATACAGAAAAGCTGATGCGCTTGATGTATGCAAGAGAACTCTGGAAATAAAATATACGCAGTAAAGTTATATTTTCACTGGACTTGAGTTTTCCTTCACCTATATAAGGTTAATTCTAATGAAGGAAATGTGAAATGGCGGAGCAACTTCAGCAAAGTGCGACTTTAACTCTGGATGCGGACGAGTCCGGCACGCAGTCTGAAAATACAGGATATTCTATTTTTGCAGACGAGTTCCTGGATGGCGAGAACGGACAAAGCCCGTTTGGTCAAAGCGTGTTTGATACCGGCTCCTTTTCTTCAGGCTCTTTTTTCCAGAGTGGCTCATCTTCAAGTGTTGGCGGTTTTTCTGGTGGCGTTTTTGCTGGAGCCGCACAGAGCAGCACACCGTCTAGCACCCGTGCAGAGCGTTTTGATGCCAGCCGCTTTGAGGCCGAAAGTGGATTTACCCCTCCCTCCGATGCATTTGGAGAACTGGCAAAATCTTTTGTCGAAAATGATCTGGCAGACGGGGCGGGCAAGCCTGATGTCTCGGCCCTGTCTTTTGATGAACTGTCTTTTGGCGGGCCAACAGGCATTTTTGACAGTGCCCCCATCTTTTTTGGAGACAGCAGCTTTGACAGCGTTCCCGATTCCTTAAAGGAAATGGCGCAAGTCATGTTTGACGGCAGCAATGGCGACAGCCCGTCATTTGCCACCTTGTCTGAAAAGGCACCAGACTCTGTCCGCGAGGGTGTTAGCGGCAAACCCGATCTTTCCAATATACCTGAAAGCGCTCCAGACTTTATTAAGGCAGCAACCGGCGGCAAGCCCGACTTTGCAACGCTTTCTGAAAATGCCCCGGACTTTATTAAAGAAGCAACCGGCGGCAAGCCCGACTTTGCAACGCTTTCTGAAAATGCCCCGGACTCCATCCGCGAAGGCATCAGCGGCAAGCCCGATCTTTCAAATATCCCCGAAAGCGCGCCAGACTTTATCAAGGAAGCAACCGGCGGCAAGCCTGACTTTGCCACCTTATCTGAAAATGCCCCGGATTCCATTCAAGAAGCTGTCAGCTTCAAACCTGACCTTTCAAGCATATCCGAAAGCGTAACAGACCTGGTCCAGATATCAATCGGCAACGTGATGCAATCTATGGTCGAGGATGACGGCGGAAAGCTGGACTTTATTTCCCTGCCTGAAAACGCGCCTGATTCCATCAGCGACTCCATCGCCGATGTCGCCAAATCTGCTTTTGGGGGTGAAGGCGAACAGCCTGACTTTGCGACACTTTCAGAAAACGCCCCGGCCTCCATCCGTGAAAATGTCGAACGAAAATCAGACCTTTCCGCTATAATGGAAGTCGCACCGGATTTTGTCCGGGAGGTAACAGGCGGGAAACCGGATTTTGTCACCTTGTCTGAGAATATACTGGGTGAAGATGCAGCCGATGCTATCCGGGAGGATGTCAGCGGCAAACCCGATCTTTCCGCTATCTCGAAAGACGCGCCAGTCTTTATCCAGCAAGCAACCGGCGAAACACCGGATTTTGTTACGCTTTCTGAAAATGCACCAGATTCCATCCGCGAAGATATCAGTGGCAAACCTGATCTTTCCGATATCCCCGAAGATGCGCCAGACTTTATCAAGGAAGCAACGGGCGGCAAGCCAGATTTTGCCACCTTGGCTGAAAATGCACCAGACTCCATCCGCGAAGGGATCGGTGGTGCCCCTGATCTGTCCGTGATAGGGACCGATGATATCCCTGAAGAGGCACCAGTATTTATCCAGGAAGCAACTGGCGAAACGCCAGACTTTGCCAGCCTGTCCCAAAATGCCCCGGCCTTTATTCGAGACGCAACCGGCGGCGCACCAGATTTTGCCACCCTGTTTAAAAACGCCCCAGAAGGTCTGCCCTTTGGGGAAGGCATCCCCGCATTTGTTGCACGTGACGCGCAGGACATGGAAAGCGATAAAGAAACCGGCTTAAAATCAATGGATGATTTCCAACCGCCTTCCCTGCCATCCTTTGTCCGGCCACCCTTTGTTCAGGTTGAACCGTCCGATGATGACAGAGAACTCGATCTTGGTCAGACCGATGCCCTGCCAACCAACCCTCCATCAGAAGATTTCACGCCTTCGCTTCCATTTAGCAACGGGCCCTCTGGCGGCGCGCCCTTTGGCGGCGGCATGCCTTCACTTCCCTTTGGCGGCGGCGAGTCGCTTGGCAGCTTTATGAATGGCAACTTTAGCTTTGCAACAGCCGGTTCTGGTGGTCCCCCCTCATTCCTCAATCGCTTCCAGACGGAACAGCAAAAGGATACCGAAGCTGATCAGGCGCAAGCCGACTCTGGCGATACATTAATCGCTGAAGATAGCACAGTTGAAGTCCTGGAATCATCTGCTGATATCTAAAATATCCCTATTTATCAGCTCTTTGA
Organism: Alphaproteobacteria bacterium; assembly: GCA_965229605.1. Classification (GTDB taxonomy): domain Bacteria; phylum Pseudomonadota; class Alphaproteobacteria; order CBDDJK01; family CBDDJK01. The sequence continues at coordinate 1,547,261 of OZ245892.1, forward strand.
GGCAGCCCACCCGGTCAGTGTAATGATATCAAAACAGGCCCGACAGGGGGTCAGGTTTATATCCGGCGTTTGTTCTGATTCTGCAAAATCAAGAGTATAGGCATTCTGCTCTTCTTCATATATTTTGTCGCTCTGATAAGCCAGCGCAGCTTGGATAAACAGCTGGCGCGATGAAAAATGCCGGGTGCGCTTGGCAAGCGCATTGCCCTCCCCCATTGCCGCGATGCCTTTAAGCAGGGCCGTGAAGTTTTTAAACGGCAGGCAAACCCGGTCACGCTCCGCCATCGGCAGAATAAACCCCGCCCCCTGCAACAATCGCCCGGCGTCTGGCACATCAACCATTGGAATAATCCGCGGTGATGCTTGGCCCGCATAATCGGACTCGGCTGTCAAAAGCGCACGCCGTAAGCGCAACAGACTATGCCCGCCAATTATATTGGCGACAAAAACCCCGTCTGGCTTTAAAAGCTGGCGGGCCGTCTTCAAGAGACCCGGCAAATCTTCGGCCCAGTGCAGATAAAGCGAGGATAAAATCAGATCAAAACTGCCCGGCGCAAAAGGGAGTTGATCAGGGGACGCTTGCACCACCGGCAAGGATTGGCTGGTTTCCGCTTGAACAGTGCAATCAAGAGCGACCGCCGCACTGGCAAGGTCCGCACTGGCAAGATCACCCCTGCCCTTTTCCATAAGGGCTTGATGAACATCCCCCAGCCGATGCCCAATAATCAGGGGACGGCTAAAGGACTGGCGTATTTCCTCCAGCCGGTCAACCAGATCAACAGCCGCCCAGCGATGCAGCCTGTTCTCCAGCCGATTATGCCGCTTATACCACGCCAGCCGCTGCCGATTCCGGCAGATTGCAGAAAGATCAAAAAGCATGATGTCGTCAAAGGATCAGGCAGCTATTTCGCGCAGCTTTGCCTTTGAAAAAATCTGCCTGGCCAAGGGCCGTTTTTCCGGATCAACAGCCGAAATATTCAGCAGCAAATTCACATCCGCTGGACGTTTCAGCGTAAAGACAAACAGATTCGCCAGGCGCAGGATATCCGCATGTAAATCCGCATCTGCAATCTTCGGCAAATGAACAGACCTTTCCTGATTGAGCATGGAAACAATGACATCTCCGTCAAGCATTTGCGGTAAATCCTGCCCGCTTGCACTTTCCGAACCCTTCATAACATCGGGATTATCCTGATCCTCTTGCAAAAGCAGCGTCACTGATTCTGGCAAGACCTCTGGAATCGCCAGACCTTCGCAAAGACCGGCAAGTTCATCGCGCTTGAAAAAGGCAAATTCCTCGGCTTGTTCATAAAGCTGCCGCGAAAAACCTGTCTGCATATCAAACACCCAGGACTTGCTTTTGGTGACTGCCAGCACCCGGTCCTCGGTCGCATCATAGCAATAGGGGATCGGGCTTTTTTCAAGCCAGAAAGCAGGCAAATCATGGATAATCGACTGCGGCTGAAAGGAAAAATCCTGCGATTGCGGTAATTTTTCCTGCCGGTCACGGGCTGTAATTTTACAATGGACAGACCCGCCTTTCCAGGACCGATAGCGGACAAACCCGCTTTTACGAGTCTGGTTTGGCCGCCAGCCTAGACAAATACAAAATGAATGTTTTCCATAATGATCAATATGATAGGACCCCGACAGCGATGAAGAAAGAAAAGACGTGATTTCTTCTGCCCGCTTGTCATCCCCGGTTAAAACCACCTGCAAGAATGAATAGGGCTTAAGACTTTTAGCCAAGGCAACATAGGTTGGCAGCAGCGTGGCGACTTGATTTTGCACAGGTTTGGATGTGTCCGAACAATCAATCTGCCAGAAAACCCAGTCACTTTTATCAATCGGCTGTGTTGCAAGCGTTTCCTCGGTCAGGGGTTCTGTCCTGATCTCGAGCCGTTTATCTTTAAGAAAATCAGCAAGAAGGCCTGATTCATCAGCTTCCAGATTATGATCTCCCCATTCCGTGCCGGGCGGGAAAGCAATCACTTTATCGGGTGTGATCCGGTCAAAAGCCAGTTTTATGGCTTCGGGGTCATGGACACCGACCGTGATCCCCCGGCTGTTTTTTGCCAGACGACGCAAGGGGCGCAACCAGTTTGACCGTATGGCTTGCAGGCGAATAGTCTGTGGATAGTCGAATTTGACTTCCTTGGTTTCACTATTGGCCTTGGCTGATTCCTTTGCGGCCTGATAGATTTTTTCGGTATAGCGGGTTTCGTCTGGCCCAAAGCGGTAGAAAGAGGAAAAGAAAGGCGATATGCCATAGACACGATCCCGGAAAAGGTCGCGGGCAAAGCGCCGGTCAGCCCCATGGCCATCATCCAGAAAGGGATTGAGCCAGGACAATAGAAACTGCTCACAGGCGATTTTATCAATCATCATGGTGTTTGGATCAGCGAATGACGCCACATCGACCCCGGCGAATGTGAAGGCCTCTCCGGTTGAATCATTGATATCATAGCCCAGGACTTCGCCATCAGGGGCGCAAAACCAGCGGAAGGAATAGGCCCATTCCTTGCCTTCAATCGCTTGTAACAGGCCGGAGAGATGGGTTTTGTGCATCCAGTTGTCATCATCCAGATAGGCCACATAGCGGCTATTGGCCAGCAAGGTCAGGACAGGGCGCATGGCCCCACCCCCCAGGGCCTGATAAAGGCCGCCATTTCTAGAAAAAGTCGAATAGCCGGGATCAACAACCGTGATACCAACATGATCAGGCCGTTCTTCAATCAGCTGGCGCAGCATATCCCCGTTGTCATACAGGTTCTTGTCAACGCCAAGCATCAGCTGAATGGATGGAACGTTCTTTTGTGCATAAATTGATTGAATCGCTTTTTTCAAGGTTGGGCGCAAAACAGTCGGCGTCACCACGGACACAGAAAATTGATCCTGTATATCCTGGGTGCGGGCCGGGTAGGTTCCAGACAGAGTGGTCATTTAACAGGCTTTCAAGACAGCTTGGTCAGCGACAGGCGGAATTACTTATGCGCAACTCGCACCCCTTCAACCCGGGTGCGCTGGCGGTTTTCGGCCCGACGCTCGCCCGGCAGGCGGACATTCGGGTCTTTGAGCAATTCAGCAAATAAACGCTCTCCATGGACAAGCGCATTGCCTTCTGCCCCTGTACGTGCAGGGTCAATCGCCAGAATAAATTCTCCGCCGCGTGGCGGTCCCCCGTCCAGGATATCATGTTGCGCGGTTTCAAAACTCAGCATTTCACCAATCAACGGACCGGCCAGAAGTTCAACCATCATCGCAATCGAGGCCCCTTTATATCCCCCATAAGCCAGTTGCGCGCCTTTGAGAATTTCATCGGGATCGGTTGTCGGATCACCCTGCGCATCAATACCAACTCCCGGCGGCAACTGCCGTCCTTCACGCCCGGCAATCATCACATCGCCACGCGCCATGACTGAACTGGCCTGATCAAAAATCATCGCCTTGCCATCCGGGCGCGGCCAGCCAAAGGCAAAGGGATTTGTGCCATAAATCGGCTTGGTTCCCCCGGCAGCCGCAACCACCGGCATGTAAGAGGTACAAGCCATCCCGATCAGACCCTGATTGGTCAAAAGCTCAATTTCTGGCCAGAGCGCCGCAAAATGATGGCTATTGACGACAGCGGCAATGGCAACACCTTGCTTTCGCGCCATTTCAACCAGCGGCTTTTCCATAACTTGATGGGCCAAAGGCGTAAAGCCGCCATCACCATCAACTTTAAGAACAGACGGCGCAACCGCCTGACAATGCGGACGGGCCTTTTTATTGACCTTGCCACTGGTCAAAGCCGCAAGATAGCCTTTCAAGCGAAAAAGTCCGTGGCTGGTGACCCCGTCACGCTCGGCCCGCATGATCACATCAGCGACAGCTTTCGCATTTTCTTCATCCAGACCCGCTTCCATAAGCGATGATCTGGCTTGCTGCTCAACCTGCTCAAGCGACATCATTTCAACCGGTTCATTCATTCAAGCTGATCCTCTTCTTCGGAAAAATTATCGGAACTGTCAGATGTCAAAAGCGATGAAACATCTGCAAACGGGTCGCCTATATCTGGCTCAGTTGTATCTGGCTCGGTCAGGTCTGGCTCGGGTGGGGGCGGGAAAAGAGCAACCTCAAGCGCATCAAGCGCAAAAAGCCGGGCCAGATCGGATAAACCGATATCAACCAGCACACGCGCGCCAAGACCGATTTCCTCGGCAGAAAGATCAGCAACATCACGCCCCCGCGCCCCGATAAGATAACCTGCCACGGCTTCCCCCCATCTTTCGTTGGTCCGCGCCCGTTCAATCAGCCCGCGCAATGTCGCGCTTGATTCCAGCCCGGCGCGCTGATGATGGGCCCCGTTCGGCAAGGACTCCCACCCCGGATCAACCGAAAATTCGCTATAATAGAGTTCTTGCGGAAGCTGGTACAAAATATCGTAAACCCGTGCGGGTGCCGCAGATTGAATAAGGGCGTTTTCAGAGGGGCCCAGCAGAATCTGCAAAGGCCAAGTTTCTGGCTGATTCGGGAGATCCCCGGCCTCCAAAGAGGATATTGCGCTTTGAACGGCTTGCGGATCAAGCGGCGAAGGCTCTGTATAAGCCTCTTCTAAATCCGTAGCCTCCAAATGCGCTAAAAGGGCGTAATGCACCGGCGCAATCGGGCTGGGCAGCGGCGTGTCCAACGTAAAGTCCGGATGCGCAGCCCGCCAGGCAAGGTCGAGAAAAACCGGATCGCTGTCAGGAAATTCGCGGATCAGTTCAATATTCAGCGCGGCTTCTGCCAGGCGACCGGCTTGAATTTTACACGCCGTATCAAAAATGACGGCCTGGGGGTCAAAAACATCGATTGGCTGGCTTTGGGTTTCACTGATAAGCATACAGGCCTGTGCAAAGGCTCCGGTTTCAAAAAGCCGTTCAATCAGCGGCGTAACCGGTACGGAAATTTTACGGTTAATTGACCGCCAGAAATCGACAGCCGCATCGACATAGCCAAGGGCGGCAAGCCGGTCCAGACGCAAGCTGACAATCGCCTGTCCTTGCTGTGCATCCCCTGCATTTTCCGAGTCTGTATTTTCGGCATCTATATTTTGCTCAGACGTATTTTCGCTATTTGGTGCAACCGGGGTTGGCAGTCTGGCCTGTGACAAAAGGAAGCGTCTTGTCAGTTCTTCCAAAACCCGGCTGTCCTGGCGGTCTGGCAAATAACCAAGCAGAGACTCTATGCGGTCCAGCGAAGCCCCGCGCCACATATCCACCGGCAGCCCGCCATTTTCCTGCGACAAAGGCCCTGTACCTGCCGGATCAAGCGGGACAAGTGTTTCAGCCTCCAGACGTAAATCACCATCTTGGGTGTCAACGACTGCTTCTGTCGCATTATCCTGTATATTCTCGTTTATCTCATCTATATTGGCCGCACTGTCCTCTGGGGACGGATTTTCAGGACTATCCTGTCCTATATTTTGTGCTGAAACATCCGATGGCGCTTGTGGAGACGGCTCAACAGGTTCAACCGGGGTTTCCTCGGTCGGAAAGGCAGGGACAAGCTGGATCGGGCTATCTGACGTTTGCGCATGCAGCTGTCCGCCTGCAAAAAAGAAAGCAGCCGCACAGAACAGCGCGGCACCTGAACGCAACATCATCTTGCCCCTAACCATCGGGCTTATTTAATTTCACGCGGTTGAGGGGCTTCAAGTCTTTGCTCAATCGACTGAACCGGGGCCGGAATATCAATCACCAGCAATCCGCCACCGCCAATCACAACCAGTCCCAGAACAACAACCGTGATGATTGCAGCAAAACGAATCATGACGTCCCCAACTGACCAAGCTTCGTTTTCAACAGACCGGCTGCCACTTGAAAATCAAGTTTTCCCGCATAATCACTGCGTAACTGCGCCATGACTTTGCCCATATCCTTCAACCCGGAAGGTGAAAGGGCCTCAATCGCCTGATCAATCGCAGCTTCAATCTCTTCCGGTGACAGCTGGCTTGGCAGGAATTTTTGAATAATCACAATCTCTTCCTGCTCACGTTCGGCAAGATCAATCCGCCCGCCCTGCTCATATAAAGCCATCGAATCACGCCGCTGCTTGATCATCCCTTGCAGCATCGACAAAATCTCGGCTTCCTCCAGCGGTGGCAGACTCTTGGCCCGGTTGGCAAGGTCACGATCCTTTAAAGCCGCCAGAACCAGCCGGATCGTCCCGCTGGTCAGCGACTCCTTGGCCAGAAGGGCTTTCTTGAGTTCTGCTTGCAAGGCATCGCGTAACATCATGGTCTCTCCAATCTCGTGGCCCGTTCAAACCAACAGGCCCTTATCTCCGGTGCGTTATATCCAGCGCGTTCAGGGTCCAGTTCAGGACGTTTGCTTGCGGCTGGATTTTACACCGCCCGTACTCTTCGCCTTTTTGCTTTTCTTTCCGCCCGGTATCGCGTCAGATTTGGGCTTAAGCGGCGGGCCCGCTTTCTCCTGAATATAGGAAAAGGTTAAACTGTTGCGATCACCACCAAGAGCAACCCGCGCAACCCCGCCCACTTGCAGATCACCAAATAAAATGGCTTCTGCCAGCGGTTGCTTGATTTCACTTTGAATGAGCCGGGCAAGCGGTCTTGCGCCATACGCCGCATCATAGCCTTTGCGGGCCAGATAGGCGCGTGCACCATTGGTCAATTCAATGGTCACGTCCCGATCAGCCAGTTGCGCTTCCAGCGAAAAGATAAATTTATCAACAATCTGTGCAATAATCACCGAGGACAGCCCGGCAAAAGGAATAACCGAATCCAGCCGGTTTCTAAATTCTGGCGGGAAAAGATTATTGATGGCCGCTGTATCTTCTTCTTCGCGTTTGGTGCGCCCAAATCCCATGACTGGTCGCGCCATTTCTGCTGCCCCGGCATTGGTTGTCATAATCACAATGACGTTACGGAAACTGACACTCTTGCCGTTATTATCGGTCAGATGCCCATAATCCATGATTTGCAAAAGAATATGGAAGATATCGGGATGCGCTTTTTCAATTTCATCCAGCAACAATACACAATGCGGAACCTGATCAATGGCTTCGGTTAAAAGCCCGCCCTGATCAAACCCGACATAGCCCGGCGGGGCCCCGATCAGGCGGGAAACCGCATGGCGTTCCATATATTCGGACATGTCAAAGCGTTTAAGCTCCATCCCCATATGCTGGGCCAGCTGGCGGGCGACTTCGGTTTTCCCGACTCCGGTTGGCCCTGAAAAGAGATAGGAGCCTATCGGTTTTTCAGGATCACGCAACCCGGCCCGGGACAATTTAATCGCCGAAACCAGCGATTCTATGGCCAGGTCCTGACCAAAAACCAGAGTCTTGAGGCCGGATTCCAGACCGAGCAGCAGACTTTTATCATCGCGGCTGACCTGCGGGGTTGGAATACGGGCAATACGGGAGACCACCGATTCGATATCGCTGACCTGAATAACCTTGCGGCGTTTGCCAGGCGGGCGCAACTGCTGAACCGCACCGGCTTCATCCACAATATCAATCGCTTTATCCGGCAGCTTGCGATCATTGATATAGCGGGCCGACAGGCTGACCGCTGCCTTTAAGGCATCCCGGGCATAGCGCACCTTGTGATGATCTTCAAAATAGCTCTTGAGGCCTTGCAGGATGCTGATTGTGTCTTCTTGCGAAGGTTCAGCCACGTCAATTTTCTGAAAACGGCGCGACAACGCCCGGTCTTTATCAAAGTGGTTACGGTATTCACTATAGGTGGTGGAGCCAAAACAGCGCAAACCATCTGATGCCAGCGCAGGTTTTAACAGATTGCTGGCATCCATCGCGCCGCCAGTTGTCGCCCCGGCCCCGACCAGCATATGAATCTCATCAATAAAAAGGATGGCGTTTTTCAACTCTGCCAGTTCCTTCAAAACCGCTTTCAGCCGTTCTTCAAAATCACCGCGATAGCGGGTTCCGGCAAGCAAAGCCCCCAAATCCAGCGCATAAATTTCTGTGCCCTTGATGATATCCGGCACTTTTTCCATGACAATCGCCCGCGCCAGTCCTTCGGCAATCGCGGTTTTTCCAACGCCGGGATCGCCAACCAGAAGCGGATTATTTTTATTGCGTCGGCAAAGAACCTGCAAAACACGCTCAATTTCCCGCGACCGCCCGATCAGGGGGTCAATGCTGCCCTCCCGGAATTTCTGATTAAGATTTGTGCAGTAATTATCAATGACTCGTTCCGATTTTTCGTCACTATCTTTGAACAAAGACGATTCTTCTGTTTTGTCTGATGCATCCTGCGCAGAACTGTCCGCCGTATCATCAAATATATTATCGGAGTCAGAAGCCGCATCCGATAATTTCGGCGGGGTTTGATCCCCTGAATCTGTGGAGGATTCAGACGGTGAATCATCTGGTCGCTCATTTGATATTTTCTTGTTTGACCGGTTTGGCGGCGGGGCGACTTTGCGGATTCTATGCGCAATATATTTCACCGCATCCAGACGCGACATATCCTGAGACTGCAAAAAGAAGACAGCATGGCTGTCACGTTCCGAAAACATGGACACCAGAACATTGGCGGTTGAGATATCTTCGCGCCCGGCATGTTGAACCTGCACGGCTGCCCGACGCAACACGCGCTGCAAGCCGCTGGTTGGCTGAGGATCACGGCTGCCGCTGCCCAGCATCGGGCTCAGGGTCTGCTCCAGAAAGCCAAGCAAATCATCGCGGAGTTTGCGCAGATTAACACCAGAGGCTTGCAAGACATCTGCTGCTCCCTCGTCATCAATCATCGCCAGCAAAAGATGCTCGACCGTGGTGAACTCATGCCCGTGATAGCGCGCAAGATCAACGGCACGCAAAACGGTCTGATGCAGATCATCTGAAAACATCGGGGCTACCTTTTTGATCGAGTCATGCGTTGATCAGGCTTTTGCAGGAACCAGTTATTATATGTTTTCTGGATAAGGTATGTTTCAAGCCTGTTCGATCTTGCATAAAAGCGGATGCCCGTGCGAGCGCGCAAGATCAACAACAAGATGTGCCTTGGTATCGGCAACATCGCGGGTAAAGACTCCGCAAATCCCGACTCCTTTATTATGGACACTGAGCATGATCTGCATGGCTTCTTCCGGGGATTTGTCGAAATAGGTTTCCAGCGCATGGACTACAAATTCCATGGGCGTATAGTCATCATTGACCATCAGGACCTTGAAAAGCGGGGGTTTTGCAAGCTTGGGGCGTGATTTCGCCAGCACATCGGTTGCGTTGCCATTTCCGTATTTCACATCGTCCTCTGCCGGGTCTTTTGCGCAATAGACCGTCAGAGGATTATGCCCTTTAACAGAGTCATTGTGCCTGTACGCAAACAAATGCTGGCGTTTTATCTGGTTGAGTGCTTTCATGCTGCTCTTTTTATACTATTGTTTTAATACTGCCGCCAATTTACCCGGATAACCCCATCAAATCTCACATAAAAGACCTGAACAGGGTTTGTTGCCTCATTATTCTATTAAGGCTGCTTTGCAGAAAAAATCAAGGGTAAATGGCAGGGGATCTGCGCCAGTTACACCCGGTCACGATAAATAGTCTTAAATTTTCTCTCAATCTGCCTTTCATAAGTGGTGACAAAAGCCATTCACCCTATTATCATAAACTATTATATATCAGCAGGAGGGGATAATTATGGCGCAACAATCAGATGCAATCATCGGTCAGTATATCGAGATTGAACCCGGTGTTGAACTTTATGTCGAGGATGTCGGCAAAGGCCGCCCGATTATATTTATCCCCGGCTGGACATTTACCACCCGGGTGTTTTCTCGTCAATTTGCCCATTTTTCAAAAAGCCATCGTGTGATCTCGTATGATCCGCGCAGCCATGGCCGCTCGAGCGTGACTTTTTCAGGGAACAATTATGGAACCCATGCGCAAGACCTGAAAAAACTGATTGACCAGCTTGAACTTGAAAATCCGGTGCTGGTTGGCTGGTCTGCTGGCTCTTGCACGGTGTGGCACTATGTCCGGCATTACGGGACGGATAATCTGGCAGGCTTTGTCAATATTGACATGCCACCCATCGGCACAAGCCCCAATCCCGGAGACTGGATTGAAGCTGGCTTTGAAGATTTAGCCCACTTTTTCCAAGGCGTTCAAACGCCTGCCGGTCTGCGCGGCGTTGTTGAATGGTATGCAGATAATGTGATGATTGAACAGGACATGTCGCCAGAACTCACGCAATGGGTCGTAGAGCAAAGCCTGTGCACGCCCCCGATTATCGCAGCTAATCTGATCACAGATATCGCTTTTTCAAATTATGTGGAAGAGGCTGTTGCCATTGATAACGCAATCCCGTCATTGCATATCGCGGCAAATCACTGGGGCGAAACCGCCAAGGCTTTTATCAATGAAAAATGCCCGAAGTCACAATTTGAATCTTTCGGCGGACATATGATGTATTGGGAATATCCTGAAAAATTCAACCCGATCCTTTCGGCCTTCCTGAAAAATACATAGACGTGTCAACAGAGCTTTAGCCGCCAACCAGAGCCTTATAGGCTGCCGCATCCATCAGCTTTTCAAGCTCCGCACTATTGCTCAGGCGAATGCGGCATAACCAGCCGTCTTCGCTTTCTGCCGCAGCATTGATCCCGCCCGGCTCATCAAGCAAGGACTGATTGATCGCCAGAACCTCCCCCGAAACCGGGGCGTAAATTTCACTCGCCGCCTTGACGCTTTCAATAACGCCAAGCTCAGCCCCGGCCTCCACCACAGAGCCGACCTCTTTAAGCTCTAAAAAGACAACATCGCCCAGCTGCTCTGCCGCATGAAGGGTGATGCCAAGTGTCGCCTCATCCTTTTCAACGCGTAGCCATTCATGATCCTCGGAATAATAGATCGTCATCTGGTCTCTCCTGTAATTATGACCGGTAATAGCGATGTGCCACAAATGGCAGCTTTTGCAAGCGAACCGGAATCAAGCGATCCCGTATCCGCACCTTGTAGGACTCCTGCACAGGCGAGGAAATATAACCCATCGAAACCGGAAGCGAAAGACTGGGGCTAAAGCCGCCAGAGGTCACAATTCCAACCGGGCGTTCGTGCTTGTCAATGATTTCGACCCCGGCGCGCGCAGGGGCCCGGCCTTCCGGGAAGAAGCCGACCCGCTGTCTGGAGGGACCATCTGCAAGCTCGCTCAAAATTCGGGCTGATCCCGGAAACATCAAAGATTTATCGCCTGAATCCACCCGCCGCCTTTTAGGAATAATCCAGGCAAGACCAGCTTCAACCGGGCTGGTCTCCATATCAAGGTCGTTTCCATATAAGGGCAAGCCAGCTTCCAGGCGCAATGAATCGCGTGCGCCCAATCCAGCCGGGGTACAATCCGGATGATGGGTCAGCTGCCGGGCAAAAGAGGGGGCTTTATCGGCATCTATCGAGAGTTCAAACCCGTCTTCACCGCTATAGCCCTGACAGAAAAGCATGACCTGTCCATAGTCCGCAGATTCAAGGGAAGTCATATGCATAAAGGGAAGTTTTGCGGCTTCTTGGAAAAAATCAGCCATTATCTGGCGGGCCATCGGTCCTTGTATGGCAAGCAGGGCCTTGTCGCTTTGTTCGTGCAAGGTCAAAGAGGCGGGCAACCGTTCTTGCAGATGGGTTTTATCAACATCGCGTCTGGCCCCGTTGACCACCAGATAGAAAGAATCCTCTGAAAGACGGCTGATAATCAGATCATCAATAATGCCGCCGTTCTCATTGGTCAAAACCGTGTAGCGTGACTGGCCTGCTTTGAGATTGAGGGCATCGCCGGGCGTCAGTGATTCCAGAAATTCTGCGGCACCACCACCCGAAAGCTGAAACTGCCCCATATGCGAGACATCAAAAAGAGCGGCTTTCTCCCGACACGCCTGATGCTCCGCAATAAGTCCGGCTGAATATTGAACAGGCAACGACCAGCCCGCAAAGGAAATCATGCGCGCTCCGCACTCGGCATGAAATTCATTCAAGGGGCTTTGGCGGTCCATGATCAGTTTGTTAGATATTTACGAATAGAGAAATATTTCTGGACCACGCCCGCATAGTTCATGGCTTAAATCGCGGATAATTCCTGTTCCAGATCAGCCATTTCCGCGCCCCCGGCCATCAGCTGGCGGATATCTGAGCCAACCAGATTTTCAGCCGTGCCGCCGCCAATCACCTTGCCCAGCGATAAAAAGGTAAAACGATCCGCAATCAGCTGGGCATGAATTTCATTATGCGTGATCAGGATAATCGCAATCGACCCCAGAGCGCGGACACGTTTGATGGTTTTTAAGACTTCCATCTGCTGCTTTTGACCCAGTGCAGAAGTCGGCTCGTCCAGAATAAGCACGCGCGCGCCAAAATAGATGGCCCGGGCAATCGCCAGGGTTTGGCGTTGTCCACCAGACATGGTGCCAACCGCCTGACGCGGGTCTGAAATATCAATCCCGATCTTAATCATTTCATCATGCGCAATCTGGTCCATTTCTTTCATACGCAGCAGACCAAAGGGCGGTGCCCCGTTATAGAGTTCACGCCCCATGAAAAAATTTCGGGTAACTGACATAAGCTGGTTAAGGGCCAGGTCCTGATAAACCGTTCCAATTCCGGCACTTGAAGCATCACGCGGAGAGCGGAAATTGACCGGCTCCCCTGCAACATAAAGCTGACCGGATGTTGGTTCGTGCACCCCGGCCAAAACCTTGATCAGAGTTGATTTCCCGGCTCCGTTGTCGCCTAAAAGGGCATGGACTTCGCCCGGATAGACATCAAGGTCAACCCCGTCCAGCGCGGTAAAGGGGCCGAAGCGTTTAACAAGTTTTTCAGCACGAATAAGCGGGTCTGCCATTATATACCGCCTGTGATGCGCTTGCGGATATTTTCGTTGGCAAATGCGGCAATCAAAAGCACCGTTCCCAAAAAGACCCGATAATAGGACCCGTCAATCCAGGGAATATAAAAGACTGAATTTTGCACCAGCCCAAAGATCACGGCACCGAATAATACGCCAACGACCGAGCCAAAGCCCCCGGTCATCACGGTTCCCCCGACAACGGCTGCGGCAATCGCTTCCAGTTCTTTCAAATTTCCTTTGGCCGCATCGGCCGTATTGGTGTCAAAAACCTGACAGGCCGCAAATAAAGTGGCGCAAAAGGCTGTGAACATAAACAGGCCAATCTTGACCTTATTGACCGGGACCCCGTTTGCCCGTGCGCTTTCTTTATTGTCGCCGGTGGCATAAATCCAGTTTCCAAGCTGTGTGCGGGCCAGCACGATATAGGCCAAAATAGTCAGGGCAATCCACCAGGCGACCCGCGCATCCAGCCCGGTCACCCATTGGGTTCCCTTGCGGTTCACGTTCCAGCCGATGTCATATAAAAAGGCGAAAAGCATTTTGAAGGTTTCGCCGCCAAATAAATAGGCCACCCCATCACTTTCTTTAAAATCGGGCAAGCCAGAAATCTGGGTCGAGCCTTCGTTAAATTCCCGAAAACAGACCTCGGTCAGGCCACGCAGAATAAACAGAAAAGCCAGCGTGACAATAAAGGAGGATAAACCGGAGCGGACAACAATATTGCCAATCAGACAGCCAATCCCCATCGTCATGATCAATGTCAGAAGAAAGGCGGTCAATGGCGTGGCTTCGCCCAGTCCGAACGGCAGCCCCCATTTCATCATCATTGCCATGGACATACCGGAAAAGCCAATCATTGAGCCAATAGAGAGGTCAAATTCTCCGGCAATCATCAATAAACAGGCCCCGATGGCAATGATCCCGAGCTGGGCAATAATCGCAAGATTATTTTTAATGCCAAGCGGGTTATAGACCACATCGCCTGCCACAATAGCAAGGAAAAGCAGAATGACCAGCATCCCGCTAAAGGCGCCAATTTCAGGGCGGCGCACCAGTTGCAGCAATTTTGATTCTTTGGATAAGCGATCTGATTCGTTTCGCTTTTGGGTGCTTTTATCAGTCATCGGGCCAAATCAGTAACCAGACAAGAACAGCAAATAAACGGGAACAGGCTTTATCAACATGCCGCCCGTCTAAAGCAGATAAAACCCTTCTTCCACATATGCTGCCGTTATATATCTATAAGGCAAATCACATAGAGAAGAAGGGAATAGTCGGTTTAGCGATTGACGCCAGCCTGTTCTGCGACTGCCGAAGCGTTGCTTGCATCAACAAAGCCCGGGCCTGAAGGGATATTTGATCCCGGCAGCATCCCGGCATTGGTGTTGTAAAGATGCAGCACGACAACCGGCATATAGCCTTGCAGACGTTGTTGCTGATCAATCGTATATTTCACATCGCCGGACTTAATCAAATTGATCACCCCGGGTGTCATGTCAAAGCACGACAGGTGAACATCAGCCCCAACCTCGTCGGCAGCTTCTGCGGCAGCTTCACAGACATGTGGTCCAACAGCCAGCAGGGAATCAATCGACGGATCAGCCTGCAAGGCAGCAGCCGTCCTGGTTTTCATCTGTGCAACATCGGTCGAGACATCAATCATATTGAGCTCTTTGCCCATCGCATCAAAATACCCGCTGCACCGGTCAACCAGCGCCGTGTTAAAGGCTTCCTGATTCAGGCAAAGAGGATTGGTTGCACCTTCGGCCATCGCGCGTTCACCGGCTTTTTCACCTGCCAGCCGCTCCGGCTGACCGATATGCATCAGCGCGCCTACATCTTTATAGGATTCAAGCCCTGAATTGATCGTGATCACTGGAATCCCGGCAGAGGTGGCCCCGCGAATGGCGTTACCCAGCGCATCCGGATCAGGTAACGAAACGATGATGCCGTCAGGATTGGTTGCGGTTGCGGCTTCAATCAATTTTGCCATATCAGCCATATCACCGGACGGGGCAAAATTATATTCAAAATCAACCCCCATGGCTGCTGCAGCGTCCTTGCCGCCTTTTTCAACCACCGGCCAGAACGGGTCTGTGCCTTGTGTATGCGTGACCATCACATAGCGTTCTGCCAATGCAGGTGTGGATAACAGCAATCCGGCTGCGGCAGCTAAAAGAAACTTTTTCATGTAAAGAACCCTCCCCTAACAATCAGGTGTGTAAGAATCTGGTGTTTTCCTCCAGTCAGGCGGAAACATGCTTAAAAATCTATAAGAATGATATCTGCCCACCAGAATTATCATGCCGGACTTTTCCAACCCGGCAATTCTCTATAGTTTTAGGCAGCCGCCTATAGCCTGTCAAGCCCCTGTCTTTTATGGAATCCGGGGGCCAGCCAGCATATCACTCAGCAGGGGCTGCTGCTTCAAGCATCCAGCTGATATGGGTTGTCTCGTAACTTGTTGCGCCGGTCAGGGCAATTTGCCGGGTCGGAACAGTCGGACGATCCATGCCAAGGTAAACACTCTCCATCAGGTTAATCGACACCCCGTCGGCCCGAAACCACCAGTTCATACCTGATGGCAAGCGCAACAAAGGCATCGCCGGATCGCCAATCAAGGTGACTTCAACCGATGGATGGAGATGAAAGCGAATAACAAAAGGACACGAATCTTGTGTCGGGGCAATCTGGTCTTCTCCCAGAAGCTCCTGCCCGTTTGGCGGCATATAGAGCTTGCGTTTCACGAACTCGGCCCCATAAAGCGGCTGGTAGCCATTATGGGAAAGGGTAAGCCAGACAGCACCGTCAACGATCCTCTGCTTCATAGAGCCGTTAAAATGCGCAGGTGGATTGTCCGGGTCAAGCGCACTGGTATCATCCAGCACCACCGTGCTATGAGCCGCACTCGACCGGGACACACGCTGCCATTCAGGGTGATCAAGCCGCATGGTGCCACAATTCACGATAATCCGCTCCGGCCCGTGGCTGACTTCAATCGCCAGCGGGCTTGAATGGTAAGACCCCAGATTCTCGGACGATGGAGGCCCGCCTCCATCAGCGATAACCAACAGATCCCGGGCCTGCATTCTGGCAAATCCACCGTCCGGGAGAATAGTTGGCCGGGGCTCCTTGCTGCCGGATCCTGCAATAGCCGTATCAATCAGGGCCGTATTGCCTTCGCGGCTGGTATGGAACTGCGCCAGCCCGCCATCTCCATGACGCAGCATACGCGCCGCCGCTGCCATTCTGTGCATGGTCTTTTCAATGGATGCAGGAAAGGGGCTCCCGGCATGATCAAACGCCTGCTTTAAACCACACAAAGCGATCAGCAGCCGAATCTGTGCAAAGGGGGAGCGATTGGCAATCATGCCATCCGGTAAAACCAGCTTGCCAAGGCGCATATCCAGAATCTTCATCAAGTCGGGAAGCGCATCCTCGTGCCCTTCAAGGGACAAAGAAGCCAAAGCTGCGCCGATCAAAGCCCGGACTTCATCAAAAGAGGACAGATTTGTCCCCTGCTTAGGGGAAGGGCCCTGCGTATGATTGCGGATACGGCTGCGGATAAGATGCGCAGACTCCAGACTAAGGGCGCCAAGAATACGCGCCCGGAAACTCTCTGGCGGATCATGGCTGAATAAAAATAAAGACCGGCGCAAAAGACGACTCAACCGCTCGGCAATGATATCGTCTCTGAAACGCACATTCGCTGGCTTAAACCCGCCAGAGGCTTGCAGGTAATCAATCCAGTGCTCAACCAGCCCCCTCGCCTTTAAAGCCGCAACCCGCCCGCCATGACTGGCCAGATCATCCAGCCAGATAAAACCATACATCGCTTCAATCCAGGCACGATCAGTCTCCTGACCCGCTAATTGCCACGGATTTTCAGGCAAAGCCTGCCCTGCTTCAGCATAATTATAGCGGTTGATCAGAACCAGAGCCCCGCGCTTGGGATCTCCAGCCGGAAGCGGCGGCGGAATCGTCAAAAACCGCTGTGTATCCGGCGGCTGGTGATGGCCCTTCGCCAAACCAAACGCAGAAAGAAGACGCACTCCCAGGCCTCCTCTCTTTAGAAGCCCTTGCTGTTTAGCCGAATCTGGAGGAGAATTTCCGGGCGAATGATCCATGGTCACTTGGTTTATAAATTTGGACTATATAATCTGGCCTATATAACTTGGCTGGGGGACCAGGATTCGAACCTGGATTGACGGAGTCAGAGTCCGTAGTCCTACCGTTAGACGATCCCCCACTTTGATCAAAAGACCTTCAAAGCTGCAGGTGACTTGTCATTGCCATAATTTTTCATTCATCACAACCAGACTCAATAAATATGATCCCTGTAAATCTTATGCAGCAAAACAAAGCCGCAAATACAGAAATATGATAAAACATAGTAATCATGGCGCGATTATTGCTTTATACATCAAATCGTCTAATAATACTTACAAGAGTATAGCAATGACCCTTGCCGCAATGCTCGCAACAAGTGTCCAGGCCCTTTACGGTCACAGCCAGGCCCTTGGCACTATCGGCAGCAATATTGCCAATGTCAGCACCGAAGGCCATAAAGCCCGCGAGACCCAGTTTCGTGATATGGTCGGGCCTGATCGCGGGGCCTATCAGGGGTTTTATGGATTAACGGCTCAAGACCGTCCTTTCATCCAGCAGGATGGCCTGTTTCAAACAGTCAATAATCCACTCGATATCGCGGTCAATGGCCGTGGTATGCTGGTGACCAGCACCGAATTTGATCAGGTAAACGAAACGATTGAGCTGACCGATGCAGGTCGGCTGCGCCCGCTTGTTTCCGAAGAAGACAGCACCGATGACGAGGGCAATGCAACAACAACAGAGCGTGTTCACCTGGTTGATCTTAAAGGAAACTATGCGCTTGCCTGGCTGTGGGACCCGGAGACAGACGATTTTAATGTCGGAGAAGGCATTGATTCGCTAAGCCCGGTTGATATCGGGACTGATGCCAATATCTATGAGGCCACTGCAACGAACAAGATTGATATGACAGCTGTTTTGCCAGCCGATTCTTCTGCCGGAGATGAAATCAACCCGGCTGATGAGTTGGCAATCACGCTTGGCATCTATGACGGGCTGGACACGATTGATACGCCAGATACATTCCAGACAGTGACGTTTAACTTTACGCGCCTTCCTGATGATCCGGATATCGAAGGAAGCTATGAATGGCAGATGAGTCTGTCAGCCGAAGGCGGCACCGTCAATTCAAATGATTATATTGTGGCCTTTGACGGAGACGGCAACCTTTTTTATGTTGAAGAAGTCCTGCCTGAAGATTCCGAAGAAGAACCGCTTATTTTGATTGAAGAAACAGCGGATGCTGCAACAGATGAAGCGACAGATGAAACAACAGACGATGCAACAGAAGAAAACGCAGACGAAGCCGCAGATGATGTAGCGGCAGATGAAACAACAGACGATACTGAAGAAGAAGAAACAGGCGTTGATTTTACCATTCCCCTGTCCATCACATGGGATGGACAAGAAGAACCCACCGAAATAAGTTTTGATATTGATGAACTTTCAATGCGCGGGGATATGACTCCCGGTCTGGTTGATTACGACATAGATGGCAATTTTTATGGCATTTTAACCTCCTATGGATTTGATGAATTCGGTGTTTTGACGGGTAATTTTTCAAATGGTCAGAGCCGTCCGATTGCAAAAATGGCTATTGGAGATGTCATCGCCATGGATTCTCTGACCCCGGTCACAATGACGCATTATGCGCTGAATGAAAATACCGGCGACTTGCGACTTTATGACCTCAAGACAACGGACCGCGCCAAAATAATCCCCAATTATTATGAAACATCGACCGCTGATCTTAACGATGAATTCACAAATATGATTGTTGTGCAACGGGCCTATTCATCTGCTGCCACCGCCATGCGCACGGTTGATGAAATGATGAAGACAGCGTATCAGATTAAATAAAAGCCGCTTTGATTAAGTGGCTTTATCCATAGGATTGAAGCGAGCGAACAGGCAGACGGCTTTCCCCGGCCATCGCCTTTATCGCCTCGGCCGCCGCAATCGCCCCGGCCAGAGTGGTATAATACGGCACACTATATTGCAGGGCCATCCGCCGCAAAGAAAAGGAATCTTCAACCGCTTGCTGATCGGCAGTTGTATTCAGGATCAGTGAAATCTCGCCATTGATGATGGCATCGACAATATGCGGACGCCCCTGGCGGACCTTATTGATGGTGGTAACCGGGATATTCTTTTCTTTCAGGAAATTGGCGGTTCCCGATGTCGCGCAGAGCCGCAACCCCTGATCGACAAGCAGCTGCGCGGCTTCAACAATTTTACCCTTGTCGGAATCTTTAAGCGAGATAAACACCATCTTTTGAGAATTAACCGATTCATCATGCCCTGAACTTGTTGGCAGGCGCACCCCTGCCCCCAGTTGCGCCTTGGCAAAGGCGCGCTGAAAATTGCTGTCAATGCCCATGACCTCTCCGGTCGATTTCATTTCCGGCCCCAGCAAGACATCAACGCCAGGGAAGCGGTTAAAGGGAAACACTGCTTCCTTGACGGCGGTGTGATCGGGCTGCAAACATTCAGTCAGTTGAAAATCAGCCAGTGGAACACCTGCCATGACCTTGGTTGCCAGGGCAGCAAGCGGAACCCCGGTCGCTTTGGCGACAAACGGCACCGTCCGGCTGGCCCGCGGGTTGACTTCAAGAATGTAAATATGATCACCTTTCAGCGCAAACTGGACATTCATCAGCCCCTTGACTCCAAGGGCATGGGCCAATACCCGGGCTTGATCGGCCAGGGTCTTGATCTGGCTGGCCGACAGGGAATGAGGCGGCAAGGCACAGGCTGAATCGCCGCTGTGAATGCCTGCTTCTTCAATATGTTCCATAATTCCGGCCACATAGACCGACTCCTGATCGCAAAGCGCATCCACATCGACTTCGACCGCATCAGTCAGATAATAATCAATCAGGACCGGATTCTGCCCGGACACCTGCACCGCTGTTTCAATATAATTTTCAAGCGCAGAGGAATCATGAACAATCTCCATGGCCCGCCCGCCCAAAACATAGGACGGACGAATAACCACGGGGTAGCCGATCTCGTCCGCAATTTTCAAGGCTTCTTGCCGGGAGCGCGCCAGCCCGTTTGGCGGCTGCAACAGACCAAGGTCCTGAATAAGAGCCTGAAAACGCTCCCGATCCTCGGCAAGGTCAATGGCATCCGGCGATGTTCCCAAAATCGGCACCCCGGCTTTTTCAAGCGCATTGGCAAGTTTTAAAGGCGTTTGACCGCCAAATTGCACAATAACGCCTAAAAGCTCGCCTTTGCTCATCTCAAGGCGGCATATTTCCAGAACATTTTCCGTGGTCAATGGCTCAAAATAAAGCCGGTTTGCTGTGTCATAATCAGTTGAAACCGTCTCCGGGTTACAGTTGACCATGATGGCTTCAATCCCGATCTCCTTCAAAGCATAGGCCGCATGAACGCAGGCATAGTCAAACTCGATCCCCTGACCAATCCGGTTGGGGCCTCCGCCCAGAATGATGACTTTTTTCTGTGTTGTGATCTCGGCCTCGCAGTCCGGGATCGGGGACACCACATCGCTGGCAAGCGGAGCCGTATCATAGGTGGCATAAAGATACGGGGTGAAGGACGGAAACTCACCCGCACAACTGTCAACCCGCAAAAAGCGGGCGTTAATTCCAAATTCAAGCCGGGCAGCTTCAATGACACCTGGTCCCACTCCGCAAAGTTCAGCCAGTCGGTCATCGGAAAAACCCATCGCCTTTAACCGGGACAGGTCAGTCGCTGTTGGCAGGTTTTTATCTTTTTTCCCCTGTTCCAGAAGCCGGTTTTCTTCCTCAACCAACTCGGCAATTTCACGCAAAAACCAGGGGTCAATATGGCTCAAACGGGCAACCTCATCAATCGACCATCCTTGCCGCAAAGCCTCGGCAATATAAAGGATGCGCTCTGGCACCGGTTTGGCAATACAGGCTTCTGCACCCTCGCGATCATCAGGCAGCCGGACCGGATCAAACCCGGTGAGCCCGGTCTCCATCGACCGCAGAGCCTTCTGCATACTTTCCTTGAACGAACGCCCCATAGCCATGACTTCGCCAACCGACTTCATGGATGTGGTCAAATTGGGAGAGGCTCCCTTGAATTTCTCGAAAGCAAAGCGGGGGATTTTGGTGACAATATAGTCAATGGTTGGCTCAAAACTTGCCGGAGTCACCCGGGTGATATCATTGGCCAACTCGTCAAGATGATAGCCCACCGCCAGCCGCGCTGCCACTTTGGCAATCGGGAAACCCGTGGCTTTGGAGGCCAGGGCAGAAGAGCGCGACACCCGCGGGTTCATTTCAATCACCACCAGACGGCCTGTTTGCGGGTTGATGGCAAACTGCACATTTGACCCGCCAGTCTCGACCCCGATTTCGCGCAAAACCGCAATCGAGGCATTACGCATCACCTGATATTCGCGATCTGTCAGCGTCAAGGCCGGAGCAACCGTGATCGAATCGCCGGTATGGACTCCCATCGGATCAATATTTTCAATGGAACAGATAATAATGCAGTTATCCTGACGGTCCCGGACAACTTCCATTTCGTATTCTTTCCAGCCAAGGACAGATTCTTCGATCAGGACGCTATTGGCCGGGGAAGCCTCTAGCCCGCCCGTGACAATGGTTTCAAATTCATTAAGGTTATAGGCAATCCCGCCACCAGCCCCGCCCAGCGTAAAGGACGGGCGAATAATCGCTGGCAAGCCACCAATTTCCTGCAAGGCGCGATGGGCATCGGAAAGATTTGTCACCTGCTGCGATTTCGGGCTCTCCAGACCAATACGAGTCATGGCTTCCCGGAAACGCTGACGATCCTCTGCCCGGTCAATGACGTCCGCCCGGGCCCCGATCATCTCGACCCCCAGTTCAGCCAATATCCCCTGCCGGTCAAGGGCAAGCCCGGTATTCAGCCCTGTCTGCCCGCCCATTGTCGGCAGTAAAGCCATGCGCTCATTGGGGAAACGCTCACGCTCTTTACGCAGAATTTCTTCAACAACGGCTGGCGTAATCGGCTCAATGTAAGTGGTATCGGCTGTCGCCGGGTCGGTCATAATCGTCGCCGGATTAGAGTTCACCAAGACCGTCCGATAGCCTTCAGCCCTTAAAGCCTTGCAAGCCTGGGTGCCGGAATAATCAAACTCGCAGGCCTGACCAATGACAATCGGTCCGGCTCCAATAATCGTAATCGCATCAATATCCTGACGTTTAGGCATCTTTCCTCACATATCATAAACCGGCGCAACCGATCTTTTGTCGGGCTTACGGTTAAGGCCTTATCGCGGGCGCGTCAATCATACTGTCATATATTATCTCTATATATCTTTCTTGCAGGGTTTAATATCTGTGGATAAGAGTGATTGTTTATAGCTTGAAAAACCGGAAGTATGTGGGGAAAATGAAAACGATTGCATTTGATATTTACGGAACGCTGATTGACACCGCTGGCGTGATCCTGACCTTACAAGACATGGCAGGCGAAAAAGCCAGGCCGCTTTCAGATTTATGGCGCAGCAAGCAGCTTGAATATTCCTTTCGCCGAGGCTTGATGCGGGCCTATAAGGATTTTTCCATCTGCACGAAAGAGGCTCTGGACTATGCCTGTCAGGCGTTGGATATTCCCTTGTCGGACAGCCAGAAGCAACAGGCGATGGCAGCCTATCAAAGCCTGCCTGCTTTTGAGGATGTGCCAGAGGCCTTGAACCAGCTTCATCAAGCCGGACATCGCCTGTTTGCTTTTTCAAATGGCCGGGCTGATCATGTAGAAGGCTTGCTGAACCATGCCGCTATTCGCCCCTATTTTACCGGTATTATCAGTGTAGAGGCACTGGAAACCTTCAAGCCCAATCCTGATATCTATCTATATTTTCTTGAAAAAACACAGTCTTCGGCATCTGAAACCTGGTTGCTATCCAGCAATCCATTCGATGTTATTGGCGCACATTCAACAGGATTCAACACGGCCTGGCTAAAGCGCAATCAGTCCATGATTTTTGACCCCTGGGGCATAACTCCCAGCGTCACGATTCAAAGCCTCAAAGAATTTCCTGCGCTTTTGGAAAGTAAATCCTGACCCGACTTTAATAACCTGTGTCCCTTATCTTTGGCAGGACTTATTTTTGGCGGGACTTGGCAAAGCAGAACGCACGCTGTAAAAGCCTTTAATGATAAAACCAGCATATACTGGTCAATAACTATTTCCCCATAACTGGAGGGCCGAATGAAAGCCGACCCCGCGACCGGCGAAAGCCAGATGACGCTTGATTCTCAAAATACGCCAGATCAGTCTGTAACCGTTTGTGCGGCATTCGGCCTGAACAGTGATATGGAAGTCCCTGCTTTCTCCACGCCTACTGACCATGTTCCCCCGGTTGATCCGGCCTATATTTTTGATCATGACACGACCATGGCAATTCTGGCCGGATTTAAATTCAATCGCCGTGTGATGGTGCAAGGCTATCACGGGACCGGAAAATCAACCCATATTGAGCAAATCGCAGCCCGCTTGAACTGGCCTTGTATCCGGATCAATCTTGACAGTCATATCAGCCGGATTGATCTGATCGGCAAGGATTCGATTGTCATTCGCGATGGCATGCAGGTGACAGAGTTTAAAGAAGGCATTCTGCCCTGGGCTTTACAGAATCCGGTGGCCCTGTGCTTTGACGAATATGATGCCGGGCGGCCCGATGTCATGTTTGTCATTCAGCGGGTTCTGGAGGTTGAAGGCAAGCTGACCCTGCTGGATCAATCCCGGGTGATTCGGCCCAATCCCTGGTTCCGCCTGTTTGCAACCGCCAATACGGTTGGCCTTGGCGATACCTCCGGGCTTTATCATGGGACCCAGCCGATCAATCAGGGCCAGATGGATCGCTGGTCGATTGTGACCTCTTTAAATTATCTGCCGATGCAAGAGGAAGTGCGTATTATTCTCTCCAAATGCCCGGAGTATAATACACCCGAAGGCCATTCGCTGATTGAAAATATGGTCTCCATGGCCGGGCAGACTCGCCAGGCTTTTGTGAACGGGGATATTTCAACGGTGATGAGTCCGCGTACCGTCATCACCTGGGCCGAGAACAACCAGATTTTTGATGATCTGGATTTAAGTTTCCGGCTGACGTTTTTGAATAAATGTGACGAGACCGAACATGCGGCTTTGAATGAGCTTTATCAGCGGTGCTTTGACCGGGATATCAAAAGCGGATCAAGCAGCACCGGGCCAGATAAAGACACCGCGTAAGGCCAAAAGCGCAAGCACACAGGTTTTCTGATGTCAAAAGCGGACGAAAAGCCGGGTGAAAGCTTCAAGCGCGCCACGGTCGGATGCGTTAAGGCTCTGGCCAAAGCCCCGGACCTTGAAGTCACCTTTTCATCGACCACGGCCCAGACCGGGGCTGATAAATTGCGCCTTGCCACCCCGGCGGTAGATGCCAGCCCTGAACAACGCCGTCTTTATCGGGGCATGGTGGATCGTCAGGCCATTCGTCTTTGTTATCATGATCAGCGGTTACACGCCAGGCTTAACCCTTCAAACCCGCTGGCATCGCGCCTGTTTGAATCGCTTGAAGAAGCCCGGACAGAGGCCCTTGGCACCCGCCATATGGCCGGGGTGCGCTCAAATCTTGATGCAGATTTGATGCAAAGTCTGGAAGCGGAAGGGATCAATAAAATCCGCATTGCTTCTGAATCGACCCTCCCATCCGTTGTCCGTCTGCTTGGGCGCATGGCCCTTAGCCAAATGGAGATTCCTGACACCATGAAGCCTGCCGTTGCGGCCTGGCGCGGTCAGCTTCCAGCAGAAATTACAGAGGCCCTGTCACAACTTGGCCCCTTGGTTGAGGATCAAAAACGCTTTGGCCAGGCGGCACGCACCTTGATTCAGGATTATCTTCTGCCGCCAAATACACTGACGGATCGCCCGGATGATCTGATTGATGAAAATGACGAGGCGATTGATATTGAAGATCAGCAGCCACGCCAGCAAACCAGCGAAACCGATGAGTCGCGCGTGGAAGAGACCATGGAGAGCAGCGAAGCCAGCGAAAGTACGGATAGCGAGGATCAGGAACTGGATTCGGATCAGACAGAAATGTCCGAGGGCAACCCGACCGAGGGGGCAGATGTCATGATGGGCGACCCGAGGAACTGGCGACCAGAACATGATCTGGCGGGCATCGGGCGGGAGAAATTTTACCATGTCTTTACCCAGCGTTTTGATGAAATCATTCAAGCCCATGATCTATGTGACGAGGCTGAACTGACCAAGCTGCGCCAACAGCTGGACAGCCAGCTTTCCCAATTACAAGGCGTTGTCGCAAAGCTGGCCAATCGGTTGCAACGCAAACTGATGGCGCAACAGCAACGTTCCTGGGCTTTTGATCTGGAAGAAGGTTATCTGGATACCGCCAGACTGTCGCGCCTGGTGACCGATCCAAGCTATCCTTTAAGCTATAAAATGGAGAAAGAGACCGAATTTCGCGATACCGTGGTCACCTTGTTGATTGATAATTCAGGCTCCATGCGCGGGCGGCCGATCACGATTGCGGCAGTATCGGCAGATATCCTTGCCCGCACCCTGGAACGCTGTGGGGTCAAGGTTGAAATTCTTGGCTTTACAACAACCGCCTGGAAAGGCGGGCAGTCGCGCGAACAATGGGTTAAATCCGATAAACCGGCCAATCCCGGACGGTTGAATGACTTGCGCCATATTATCTATAAGTCAGCTGATGCGCCCTATCGCCGGACAAGACGCAATCTGGCCCTGATGCTGCGTGAAGGCCTGTTAAAAGAAAATATTGACGGGGAGGCCTTGCTCTGGGCCCATCAGCGTTTGCTGGCCCGACCTGAAGAACGACGGATTTTGATGGTTATTTCGGACGGAGCCCCGGTTGATGATTCCACGTTATCGGTCAATTCCGGGAATTATCTGGAACGGCATTTACGCGATGTGATTACCGATATCGAAAAGACTTCACGCATTGAACTGGTCGCCATCGGGATTGGCCATGATGTCACCCGCTATTATAAACGCGCCGTCACCATTGTTGATGTCGGGCAGCTGGGCGGGGCGATGATGGCACAGCTGGCTGATCTGTTTGGATAATACCCTGATGCCCACAATATTGCCGCTCACACTGCACGATGTGCGGGTTGTTCGACAAGGGCGGACTTTACTTGATCAGCTTGACCTTTGTCTGGAAGCCCCGGGCGTGACCATCCTGATTGGGCCGAATGGCTGCGGCAAAAGTCTTTTGCTGCGTGTGCTTGCCGGCCTGGTTCCCCCGGATACAGGCCGGGTGCGCTGGGCCGAACAGCCGCCCGATCAGGCCCGCGCCCGCGCGCTTGGATTTGTGCTGCAAAGGCCGGTGGTGTTTCGCCGTTCGGTGTTGGAAAATCTGACCTATGTGCTTAAACTGAATGGTGCAACAAGACATAAAGCACGGGAGAAAGCACAAGAGATTTTAACCGCCCACGGGATGCAGAATCTTTCTGACAGTTTTGCGCCGACGCTTTCTGGCGGCGAGCAGCAAAAACTGGCGATCATCCGGGCGCTGGCCCTTAACCCGGAAGCTTTATTGCTGGATGAGCCAACCGCCAATCTTGACCCGGCGGCGGTGCAGAGCATTGAACAAGAGGTCAAAACCGTTGCCGAGAATGGCCTTCCGGTTTTATTTGTCACCCATAATATCCAGCAGGCCCGGCGATTGGGGGATTATATTCTTTTTATGAATCGCGGGCGATTGGATGCGGTGACCGATAAGGAAAGTTTTTTTGAAAACCCGCCAAGCCAGGAAGCCCAAAGTTTTTTAAACGGGCAGTAAATTTATAGCTTGGGATTTTTTCTTATGAATAAGCGGGCGATTCAACCGCAGCAAGCCGGGCATTGGCGATATCAAGGGCCTGCATAGCCTCCTGACGTTCCTGATCGTCACGTGCTGCATCCAGCTGATCCTGACAGTCGCGGGCCAGCTGGCGGGCCTGATCCACCGAAAAATCTGCCAGAGGTTCAGCCGCTTCTGCCAAGACCGTGCAGCCTGTGGTGCCAAGTTCGGCAAAGCCTCCGGCGACAAACAACCGTTCAACCGCCGCGCCATTTTCAAAAATTGTGATGGTTCCGGCCCGCAAGGCGGTTGCCAGAGGCGCATGGTTCTCCAAAGCCCCGATGTCACCTTCGACACCGGGAATGACAACCATTTCGACTGATCGGGAAATCAGCAAACGTTCCGGCGAAACCAGTTCAAAATTTAGCATATTCAGGCTGCCATCGCCAATTTCTTGGCTTTATCAATGGCTTCTTCGATTGATCCGACCATATAAAAGGCGCTTTCAGGCAGATCATCATGATCCCCGGCACAAATCGCGGCAAAACCATTGATCGTATCTTGCAAATCAACAAATTTACCGGGTGATCCGGTAAAGACTTCGGCCACATGGAAAGGCTGTGACAAGAAGCGTTGAATTTTCCGCGCCCGGGCCACGGTGAGTTTGTCCTGTTCGGACAATTCATCCATGCCGAGAATAGCAATAATTTCCTGCAAGGATTTATATTGCTGCAAGGTTTCCTGAACAGCCCGCGCTGTCTGATAATGTTTATCGCCGACAGTGCCGGGTTCAAGAATGCGGGAGGTTGAATCAAGCGGGTCCACCGCCGGATAAATCCCCAGTTCAGCAATCTGGCGTGACAACACGGTTGTGGCATCAAGGTGCGAAAAGGTGGTTGCCGGGGCCGGGTCGGTCAAGTCATCGGCTGGCACATAGACCGCCTGGACCGAGGTGATGGACCCATTGCGGGTTGAGGTAATCCGTTCCTGCATCGCGCCCATATCGGTGGCCAGGGTTGGCTGATAACCGACAGCAGAAGGAATGCGCCCCAAAAGGGCAGACACTTCTGACCCGGCCTGGGTAAAGCGGAAGATATTATCCACAAAGAAAAGCACGTCCTGGCCTTCTTCATCGCGGAAATATTCGGCCTGGGTCAGCCCGGACAGGGCCACCCGGGCGCGGGCCCCTGGCGGTTCATTCATCTGCCCATAGACCAGCGCACATTTGGAATCACCATCAAGCTGGATAACGCCGGATTCCATCATTTCATGGTAAAGGTCGTTGCCTTCTCTTGTCCGTTCACCAACCCCGGCAAACACCGAATAGCCGCCGTGGCCTTTGGCAATATTATTGATCAGTTCCATGATCAACACCGTCTTGCCAACCCCGGCCCCGCCAAACAGGCCAATCTTGCCGCCTTTGGGATAGGGGGTCAGCAGATCAACGACTTTGATCCCGGTGACCAGCTGTTCGGTTTCCGTTGCCTGATCAACATATTCCGGGGACGGGCGGTGGATCGGATAGGTTTTTGCGGTCTTGACCGGGCCGCGATTATCAACGGCTTCCCCGATCACATTCATAATCCGGCCCAGGGTTTCAGGACCAACCGGCACCTGAATAGGTTCGCCTGTATCAACAACCGGCTGACCGCGCACCAGACCATCGGTCATATCCATGGCAATCGTGCGCACGGTGCCTTCGCCAAGGTGCTGTGCGACTTCAAGCACAAGCTGCCGGTCTTCCATAGCAACCGTCAGGGCATTCAGGATTGGCGGCAGATCACCCGGAAAATTCACATCGACCACAGCCCCCAGAACCTGCGAGATCGTGCCGTGATTACCGGATTTTTCTGCTGTTCCTTTTTTCGATTTTGCGCTTGCGGCTTTTGGAGTCCTTGCCATTCTATTTCTCCTGCTTTCATTAAAGTGCTTCAGCACCAGAGATAATTTCAACCAGTTCCTTGGTGATTTGCGCCTGACGCACCCGGTTATAGCGGGTGGTCAAGGTAGAAATCATGTCAGAGGCATTACGCGTTGCATTGTCCATCGCCACCATCCGCGCCCCTTGTTCGGACGCAAAGGATTCCAGCATCGCCCGCAACATTTGCACCCGCAGATTTTGCGGCAAGAGGGCCGCAAGGATGGTTTCCTCATCCGGCTCATATTCATAAGGAGCAGAAGGGCTATCGGATTGCGCTTTTGCAGACCTGTCAGCTAAAGCATCCGGCTTTTCATCGCCGTCATTTTCCTCTTCAGTCGGCACAAAGGGGATCACCTGAAGGGGGGTGACGACCTGACTCATCGCAGAAATAAATTTATTATAATAGATGGTGCAGACATCAAATTCGTCCGCATCAAACAATGACAGGATTTTATCCATGACCTGCTGGGCTTGCGCAAAGGAAGGGGCTGGCTTTGCCAGTTCTTCAAATCTTTCAATGATGATATGTTCAAATTCGCGCTTGAGAAGGGCCACACCCTTGCGCCCGATAATCATCAGTTTGACGCTTTTGCCTTCACCTTGTAACGCTATAATCTGTTGACGGACCGCCCGGGCAAGCTGCCCGTTAAACCCGCCACAAAGTCCGCGATCTGAACTGATCAACACAATCAGATGGGTTTGATCAGACCCGGTTCCGGCAAGAAGTTTCGGCCCGCCTGCCCCGCTACCAGCCGCCAGACCGCCCATCAGACGGGCCATCCGTTCTGCATAGGGGCGGGAGGCTTCCGCCGCATCCTGCGCCTTTTTCAGCTTGGTCACCGCCACCATCTTCATGGCAGAGGTAATGCGCCGCGTTGCCTGCGTGCTGTCAATGCGCTGGCGCAGAGCCTTGGGACTATAGTGTGCCGTATCGGTCATTCAGGAATAGCCTTAAACCTTGTCCGTTAGAAACCAGCCGGGAGACGATCACGAAAAGCTGGCTGTAAAGCCATCCAGCGCCGACTTCAATGAAGCTTCGGTCTCGTCATCAAGCACCCCGGTTTCATCAAGTTTTTTGATCAGATCGGCATGTTTGCCATGCAAATGATCATGAAGCTGCGCTTCAAACCGCCCGACATCTGCAAGCCCGATCCCGTCAAGATAGCCACGGGTTCCGGCATAGATTGACGCGACCTGTTCAGCCACTGAAAGCGGTTTATACTGTGCTTGCTTGAGCAATTCGGTCAGCCGCGCCCCGCGGGCCAGCAGTTTCTGGGTTGCCGCATCGAGATCAGAGGCAAATTGCGAAAAGGCTTCCATTTCCCGATATTGCGCGAGTTCAAGTTTAATCGACCCGGCGACTTTTTTCATGGCTTTGGTTTGCGCAGCCGAGCCCACCCGCGACACCGACAGGCCGACATTGATGGCCGGGCGCACGCCTTTATAGAAGAGTTTGGATTCAAGGAAAATCTGTCCATCGGTGATGGAGATGACATTGGTTGGAATATAGGCCGACACGTCCCCGCCCTGCGTTTCAATCACCGGAAGCGCGGTCAGGGACCCACCGCCTTCATCGTCATTGAGTTTGGCGGCGCGTTCCAGCAAGCGGGAGTGAATATAGAACACATCCCCCGGATAGGCATCACGGCCTGGCGGGCGGCGTAGCAACAGGGACATCTGGCGATAGGCCACCGCCTGTTTGGACAGATCATCATAGATGATCAGGGCATGCATGCCGTTATCGCGGAAATACTCCCCGATTGTGCAGCCGGTATAGGGGGCAAGAAACTGCATCGGGGCCGGATCAGAAGCCGTGGCCGCAACCACAACCGTATAATCCATGGCCCCCTGATCGGTCAGGGTTTTGACCACCTGCGCCACCGTTGAGCGTTTTTGCCCGATGGCAACATAGATACAATAGAGTTTTTTGGATTCATCCTTGCCCGCATTCACGGCCTTTTGATTGATGATCGTATCAAGGGCGACGGCGGTTTTCCCGGTCTGGCGGTCACCGATGATCAATTCGCGTTGCCCGCGCCCGATAGGCACCAGCGCATCCAGAGCCTTGATCCCGGTCTGAACCGGCTCATGCACCGATTTACGCGGGATAATGCCGGGAGCCTTAAGCTCAACCAGCCGCCGTTCTGTGGCTGCAATATCGCCTTTGCCGTCAATCGGATTGCCAAGCGCATCGACAACCCGCCCCAGCAGCCCTTTGCCAACCGGCGCATCAACAATCGCGCCCGAGCGTTTAACTACATCACCTTCACGGATATCACGGTCATCACCAAAAATAACCACGCCGACATTATCGGTCTCCAGATTAAGAGCCATGCCCTTGATCCCGCCGGGAAACTCTACCATTTCACCAGCCTGCACATTATCAAGCCCGTGAACCCGCGCGACACCGTCGCCAACAGAAATCACCTGCCCGACTTCAGCCGTTTCAGCATCCTGCCCAAAATTCGCAATCTGCTCTTTCAAAATAGCGGAAATTTCCGCAGCTTTCATTTCCATCATCAAGCTCCCTTCATCGCAAGTCGCATACGCTCCAGCCGCGCTGCAACTGACGCATCTAATAGTCTGCTTTTCATTTTAATGGTTAAACCACCAATCAACCGCGAATCAATCACGGTCTCCATGGTTACATTCGGACCAAAAACTTTCTTCAATTCATCTTTCAAAGCCTTGGTATTCTCCCGGTCCAGCGCACGGGCAACCGTGACTTGTGCCACAGCCTCATCGCGGGCTTGCGCCAACTGCTCCTGAACACAACGCGCCATATGCGAAAGCAGCCCCGCCCGCCCGACACTGGCAACCAGCCCGACAAACTTGCCGGTCAATGGATCAAGTCCCATTTTCTCGCCAAGTCTGGACAGCACCGCCTCTTGATCCTTGCGCAGGGCCGTCGGACTTTTCATCAGGTTTTGCAAGTCGCTATGCGCCTCAATCGTCTGCACCAGCTTATTAAGGTCAGAAGCAATCACATCTTCCCGCTTGCGGCGTTCAGCGTCTGACAGCTTTGCAGCAGAACCTTTTGCAGCCCGGCCTTTCGCAGGTGCATCCCCCGCAAGAGAAATAAGGGCTCTGGCATAACGTCCGGCAATAAGAGTCGGATTAGATTTTGCAGGCACGCGCGTGCAACCCCTTTAAAAATTGGTGAACCCCAAGCATCACTATGGCGTTATCTCTATGGCGATGTAGCCTTGAATTTATGCCTGTTTGCGCGGGGCTTAGCATAGGCAAAAAGGGCTTGCAATATTTATATAGGCGTTAGGGTCAGGACTCATAAGACAAAACTGTTGGACTAAAGAACAAGAATGGCCCGAAAATCATTAACATTGGTCAATGTTGGCCCGGGGATGACCTGATCATCAAGGGCCGCAAAGAATGTATGCGCATCATTATTATCGCGCATCCGCCGGGCATCCAGGCCTTTCGTTCTGGCTTTAAGCAAGGTGTCCGGTCCGATCACAGAACCGGCGACAGCCGCTTGCCCGTCAATGCCGTCGGTATCGCAGGATATGGCATAGACTCCTGCCATTTCATCAAGTTCTAATGCCTTAAGCTCCAGGGCAAGAGAAAGGTTAAATTCAGCATTTGGCCCGCCGCAGCCATTGCCGGTCACCGTGACCGTGCCTTCCCCGCCAGAGAGCAACAGACACGGCACAGAAACTGGACTCCCCTGCATCTTGACTCGCCTGACAAGATCAGCCTGACTTTTAGCTAAATTGCGGGCTTCGCCTTCCAGCCGGTCACTGATAATCCATGGCGTAATGCCTGCAGTGCGGGCATAGTTGGCAACCTCCTCCAGCATCGTCCGGGCGGTGATGATCATATGAAATTCTGATTGCGCAAAAGCCGGATGATCGGGCTTCGGGGTTTCAAGCAACCCCTCTTCAAGTCTTGAAATAACCGCCTTTGGCAAAGTAATGTGGTAGCGTCTGGCTATCTCCAGAGCCTCTTGCGCCGTGGAAGAGTCCGGCACCGTCGGGCCAGAGGCAATCACCGCCGGATCATCTCCCGCCACATCCGAAATCGCCAGCGTGACCAGCTTACAACTCCCGGCCAAGGCTGCAAGCTGCCCACCCTTTATCCGGCTTAAATGTTTGCGCAGACAATTCATCTCATGAATGGAAGCTCCCGACTTTAAAAGATCCGCATTGATTCGCTGCTTTTCCTGAAAGCTCAAACCTTCAACCGGCGCCACCAGCAAAGACGAACCGCCTCCAGAAATCAGACAAAGCAACAGATCATCCGGCCTTGCGCTCTCAACCAGCCGCATCAATCTTTGCGTTGCATCTATCCCCGCTTGATCCGGAATCGGGTGCGCAGCCTCGACAACCTCTATGCGGCCCGCCTCTTGCCTGTCCACAGAATACCCATAGCGGGTGATCACCAATCCCTCCAGATGCGGCACTTTCTCTTCAGGCCAGTGGGCTTCAACAATAGCAGCCATTTTTGCAGCCGCCTTTCCTGCCCCGACCACAACAACACGTCCCTTATAGGGAATATCAGGCAATAAGGGCAAAGCCCTTATAATAGGCTGTTGCGGATCAACCGCTTTTAAAGCCTCGGCAAATAATCCGCGCAGGAATTGCTCTGGATCAGAAAGGTCCAGGCTGCTCATCTCTAAAGCCGTTTCAGAAAATCAGCCATCAGAAGCTTCTCATCGCCCGAATCAAAAAGGACGCGCACATGCGGGCCATTGCATTCCTGAACAGTGCCTTGCCCGAAAAGAGCATGTTGACACCGTGCGCCCGACTGAAAACTGCTGTCTTCTGGCGGTTTTGGTGCAGGCGGTGTGGCATTCGCCGGTTTGGTATTAGAGGGCATATTTATCTTCTGTCCATAATGACCCCCATAATGACTACTGGGCCGGACTAAATCCTGTGAAGACAAGGCGTGAATATGTTCGCGTGGCAATTCATATAAAAAGCGCGAAGGCGAGCTATTGCCCCATGTTCCATATTGTTGTCTGCGCGCTGCAAATAAAATCATTGACCAGCGCCGTGCCCGGGTCAGTCCAACATAGGCGAGGCGGCGTTCTTCCTCGACCCCGCCGCCAAGCCGGTTTTCGGTTTCCCTGATGGCGCGGTGATGGGGAAAAAGTTCCTCTTCCCAGCCCGGCAGATAGACGCAATCAAACTCAAGCCCCTTTGCCGCATGCAAGGTCATCAGAGAGACACGATCCTCCTGGCTGTTTTCATCACCATCCATGACCAGACTGACATGATCAAGAAAGGCCCCGAGATCGGCATAATCTGCCATGGCCCTGACCAGTTCATTCAGGTTTTCGACCCGCCCGGGCGCATCGGGTTTTTTGGACAATTTCCAAAGGTTCATATAGCCGCTTTCATCCAGGATTTGCGCGGCCAGCCCGGCATGTTGTCCATCTTTCAAATCGGCACGCCAGGCAGCGAATTGATCAATAATTTTCTCAAGCCCACGCTTGGCAGCCCCTTTGAAGGCGTCTTCTGCTAAAAGATTTTGGGTTGCAGCCATCAGGGAACAGCCGTTTTGCGATGCATGTTCCTGAATATGATTAAGTGATGTGGAGCCGATCCCGCGCGTCGGTTTATTGATAATCCTCAGAAAGGCGAGATTATCGGCGGGCTGGCGCAAAAGGCGGAGATAGGCGATAGCATCACGGGTTTCTTCGCGTTCATAAAAGCGAAGTCCGCCGATCACCCGGTAAGGAATCTGGCTGGAGATAAACTGTTCTTCAAAGGAGCGGGTCTGAAATCCTGCCCGCACCAGAACCGCACATTCCTTATAGGGAACGCCGGATAACCGCCGGTTTTCAACATCAACGGATACTGCTTGAGCTTCGGCTTTATCATCATAGCAGGCGAGGACCTGAACTTTGTCGCCGCCATCGGCTTCGGTCCATAAGGTTTTGCCCAGCCGCGATGAATTATGGGCGATCAGGCCGGAGGCTGCCCCCAATATATGCCGGGTTGAGCGATAATTGCACTCAAGGCGTACGACTCGTGCGCCGTCAAAGTCTTTTTCAAAACGCAGAATATTGCCGATTTCAGCTCCGCGCCAGCCGTAAATAGACTGGTCTTCATCGCCGACACAGCAGATATTTGCCTGCTCTCCTTCCCTGATGGGTCGCGCCAGTAACCGCAGCCAGAGATATTGCACCATATTGGTGTCCTGATATTCATCAACCAGCACATAGCGGAAGCGTTGCCGATAGTGGTCAAGAATATCCGTATGGTCACGAAGCAGGTGAACAGAGCGCAGCAGCAAATCGCCAAAATCAAGGGCATCAAGCTCATGCAAGCGGTTTTGATAGAGTGGATAAAGCCGTTCCAGGCCACTGCCCGTATGGCTGGCATAGATATCCGCCGGAATATCTTGAGGCGCAAGGGCCTGGTCTTTCCATCGTCCTATACGATTGAGCAGAACACCCGGCGGCCAGGTTTTAAGGTCGATTGAAAGTTCTCCGGCAAGCTGCTTGATCAGGCGGATCTGGTCATCGGTATCAAGGATCGTGAAATCCGGAGAGACTCCAATCCGCTCGGCATGGCGGCGCAGCATCCGTGCCGATAAAGCGTGAAAGGTGCCAATCCACATCCCGCCAAGCGAATAGCCGATCAATTCCTCAATCCGCCCGCGCATCTCG
Source organism: Alphaproteobacteria bacterium (assembly GCA_965229605.1). Classification (GTDB taxonomy): domain Bacteria; phylum Pseudomonadota; class Alphaproteobacteria; order CBDDJK01; family CBDDJK01. Next base: position 1,582,572 of record OZ245892.1, read on the forward strand.
TTTGCGGCCTTATTGGTAAAGGTAACGCATAAAACCTCGCCTGTGCGCGCCAGACCCTGCTCAATAATACAGGCCAGACGGGTGGTCAGGACCTTGGTCTTCCCCGTCCCGGCCCCGGCCAGAACCAGCAACGGACCCTCAGTCGTCAGCACAGCTTCACGCTGATCCGCGTTTAAATTCTCCAGAAAAGAAGACTCCGAAATCGCTGGCTGATATTGCCGGACTTGATCTATCGGATGTGCGTCATCTCCAAACGGATCATCCAGAAAAGGGTCTCCTGAAGACGTCAACGGAGTCCCGAAGAATTCTTTGGCAAACCGTGGACCCACCTGTCCTCCGTCACATATTGGCCAAAATCTTCCCAATAACCCTCATAATTGGCAAGCTGACCACTGGCATAACAACCATCGACCAACTCAATCAGCAACTTGCGACACCGAAAAACCGGATCATCCTTCTGACAAAAATACCAGATGAAAATCCCGTCGCTGGTCGGACGCTGCGGGATGTCTTGCACCTCGGCCTCGCCCGTTTCAAGATTATAAATCTTGTAGTCCGCCGCCTGCTCCCGGTTCTCCAGATCATAACGCGCCAGAACAACAAAATCACTGTCCAAGGCCATATCCATGATTTCATCCGCAAGCTCACGCTCGGCCTCTTCACGCGTGCGCAAGCTGCTGCGCTGAACAGGAGAGCGACCCTGATTAGAAAGCTGTGAATAATGCCTGACCATAGTGATTTCCTTATTAGCAGGTATAATAAACCATACGTCACTCTACTATTTACAATGATTCGCCAAAATACAACGACAAAGAAAGCAGACAGAGGATAACCGGACATTTTTTACCTCCCCCCACATTATTTTTTACTGCCGTTTAAAGTCAACTCTATTACAAATCATTTAAAATCAGAATTTTAGTCAGAAAAATAAATTTTGTTGCAATGCAATATAATTATTGCAACGCAAAACAAAACGGTCTATAAGGCCTACATGATTGCTGCAACGCAGCGCAACATAAACAAAGTTTCTACCCGACCCGTCTATCAATCAGGAGAAGACAATGAATACAAAGAAAGCAGCCCCCGCCGTCAACGCCCAGCAGATCGAAGCTGCCGTTGCCGCCAACGCGCGTAAACTTGAAGATGCCGTCACCGTTGGCAAACAGACCGTTGAAAAGACGGTTGAAGCCACCAAGGTTCAGGTTGATAAAGCCGCCACCGCTGCAATCAAGAATTTTGATGATGCGGCCACAACCAGCAAAGCACAGGTTGATGCCGTTATGCTTTCAGCCACCGTTTTTGCAAAAGGCATGGAAGAAATCAGCCGCGCCTGGTTTGAACTCGCTCAAGCCAATGCCGAAGCACAGGTTGAAGCCAGCAAGGCCATGTTTGGGGCCAAGAATGTCAACGAACTTCTGGATGCACAAAACGAAGCCATGCGCGGCGGGTTCGACAAATTCGTGTCAGAATCTTCCCGTATTTCTGAAATGTCCTTCAAGGTTGCCAACGATGCCGCAGCGCCGCTTCAGGCTTATGCGAATTCGGCCTTTGACAAATTCACCAAACAGTTTGCCGCTTAATCCCCCCCTCCAAAATTATCTGGGGCAACGTTTGGAACGAAGAACGGCACGGGTTATCCCGTGCCGTTTTTTATTTTCAGGATTAAAAAGCGATTATACTTCTGGCAGCAGCACAATTTTTGCCGAAGCTGTGCGCCCGTTCAACAGATCACTAAAAGCCCCGGCTCCTTTTGAAAGAGGACGCTCTTCATACCAGTCCAGATTGCCAAGGGCCCCTGAATCCATGGCCGCAACCGTGGCTTGAAAATCAGTCATGGTATAGGTGTAAATCCCGATAAAAGTGATTTCCTGCAACGTGAGTTTGCGGACATCCATGCCATCTGTCCCGTCCATCAAACCGACATGCGCAATCACGCCGCCGGGCTTGACGGCACGTATCGCGCCTTGCCGGGTCAGTTTGCCGCCGACACAATCAACCACGATATCAGCAGAATGATCCGCCACCAGATTATTGGATACCGGATCAAACGGGGTGCAGACATTTTGCCCGGCCACAGTCTTTCGGCGCAATGCGTTGGTCTCTGCCAGCAGAATATCCGAACATCCTTGCGCCCGCAGAGCCAGGGCCGCCGCCAGCCCAATCGCCCCGCCACCATAGACAAGTGCCCGGCACTCTGCCAATGGCCGGAAAGAAGCCTGCGCCGCTTTGGTCACCGCATGCCAGCTGGTGGCAATCGGTTCTGCCATGGCCGCAACCGATGTTTTCATTCCCTCCGGGACCGTAACCAGATTGCGCTCCGGCATCGAAACATAGCGGGCAAAAGCCCCCTGGCGCGGGGCCATCGAAATAATTTCCCGCTTGCCACATAAATTGGACCGCCCCATCAAACAAACCGGGCATTTACCGCAGGTCACCAAAGGATTGATTGTCACCCGCTCGCCATGGCGATCTCCGCCTTCAACCACGCCGGTGGCCTCGTGGCCTAAAATCAGGGGGGCAATCCGCCGCTCATCATGCCCAAGATAGGCATGCATGTCCGACCCGCAAATCCCCACCGCATCAACCCGCACCAAAAGCTCCCCCGGCTGCAAGACCGGGTCTGGCTCATCGCGGTAGATGACCTCATGGGGCTGTGTGTAAACCAGTGCCTTCATTTTGCCGTAAAGCCTCCATCAACAAATAACACATGGCCGGTCACATAAGCCGAAGCCTCGGAACAGAGGAAAAGCAACGGGCCTTCAAGGTCTGAAAGCGCGCCATTGCGCCCGATACAGGTTTGTTCTGCATTGCGCGCCGATTGCTCTGAATTGGAAAAAACCGGGGCCGTCAATTCAGTTGGAAAGAATCCGGGTCCGATGGCATTGACATTTATGCCATCGCGGGACCAGGCCTCGGCCATTGCGCGAGTCATTTGCTCGACCCCGCCCTTGGAGCTGCCATAAGCCAATCCACCAGCAAACGCTCGCCTGGATTGCAAGGAAGCAAAATTGACAATACGGCCCCAAGACTTTTCTTTCATCGCAGGCACCAGAGCCTGTGCCAGAAAAAACGGGGCCGCCAGATTAAGGTTGATCGTTACATCCCATCCCTCCGCCGTCACGTCATCCGCAGCCTCCCGCGTGTTAATGCCGGCCGCATTGACAAGAATATCTGGCGGTCCAAAGATATTGCTAACAGATTGAGCGGTATCGGCTATCGTCTCTCGCCTGGATAAATCAGCCACCACGAAAGCGGTTTTGCCCGGCGTTGAAGAGGACCAGGTTGCAAGTTCTTCTGATCGGCGGGCCACACCAACAACCGAAGCCCCGGCTTTGACCAGTGCCTCTGCCGCAACCCGGCCAAGCCCGCTGCTGGCTCCTGTCACACAGGCCACTTTGCCCTGAACATCAAATAAAGACATATTCAGACAGAATGGGGGCAGGATATAAGGGGATTGTTACGCATCACCCGCCAAATCACCTGCCAAATCAAAGGTTTCATTCGGAAAATATTTTTTAAGCCGGATATCGGCTGTGCGGGCATGGCCTTCCATACCTTCCAGACGGGAAATCCGGGCTGTGGCTTCGGCAACCGGCTTGGCCCCTTCCCGGGTGGCCCGCTGCCAGGTGACAATTTTCATATATTTATGAACCGATAGCCCGCCCGTATAACGCGCGGCCCCTGATGTCGGCAGAACATGATTGGGGCCAGAAGCCTTGTCGCCAAAGGCAACGGTTGTTTCTTCGCCCAGGAATAAAGACCCGTAACATTTCAAGCGACCCAGCCACCAGTCAAGGTCCTGTGCCTGCACCGTCAAATGTTCCGGCGCGTAGTCATCAGAGGTTTGCGCCATTTCTTCACGATCAGAACAGACAATCACTTCAGCATAATCCCGCCAGGCGGCGGTTGCATTCTCGCGGTTTAAATCCGGCAAATCATTGATATGCGACGGCACCAGATCAATCACACGTTTTGCAAGATTCTGATCATCTGTCACAAGCCAGACTGGGGAATTATAGCCATGTTCGGCCTGTCCAACCAGATCAGCGGCCACAATATCGGCATCTGCAGATTTATCAGCCAGGATCAAACTGTCCGTTGGCCCGGCAAACATATCAATACCAACACGACCGAATAAAATGCGCTTGGCCTCGGCAACAAATTGATTGCCCGGCCCGACAAGAATATCAGCTTCCGGCTGACCAAACAGCCCGAAGGCCATGGAAGCCACGCCCTGAACCCCGCCCATGGCCAGAATAGAATGTGCCCCGCAGAGATCAGCCGTATAGATAATGGCGGGGTGGACGCCGACTTCCGGGCGCGGAGGCGAACAGACAGAAATATGCGCACAGCCAGCAACCTGCGCGGTGGTCACCGTCATAATGGCCGAGGCAATATGGCTATAGCGCCCGCCTGGCACATAACAGCCCGCCGCCCGCACCGGGATACTTTTTTGCCCCGCAATCAGACCCGGCACAATTTCGGTTTCAATATTTGTCAGGGTTTGCATCTGGGCATTGGCAAACCGCTGGACATTATCATGGGCAAAGCGGATATCGTCTTTCAGCTTTTGCGGCACTTGCGCGGCAGCGGCATCAATTTCATCGCGGGTTAGGATAATATTCCCGTGATAGCGGTCGAATTTTTCAGCATATTTTCTGGCAGCCTCTTCGCCGCCTTTTTCGATATCATCAAGAATGGTCTGGACTGTTTCGCGCACATCGCTTGAATCAGTCGCGGATGTTTTTTGTGCTTTTTTCAGATAGATGCGGGCCATGATCGTTGCCAAATGGCTTATTGATAGACTTCAGGAAGCAGGGTTGTGGAGAGCGGCGGATAATAGGCGATGAGCAATACCACAATCATCATAAAGAACACATAGGGCACGGCCCGCGCTGCAATCTTGAGAATAGATTCCCCGGTCAGTCCTGATACAACAAAGAGATTCAATCCAAGCGGCGGGGTGATGAAGCCGACCCCAAGAGACGTGATCATCATGACGCAAAACTGGATTTCGTTCATGCCGATTTCGTCCGCCAAAGGTTTCAGCAGCGGGGCGAGAATAACGATATTCGGGGTGGTTTCCATCACGCATCCGGCAGCCACCAGAATCCCGATCATCAGCAGGATGAGGATATAAGGATTTTCGGTGAGCGAGGTGACGGCATAGACAAAGCCTTGCGGGACCCCCATGGCTGCCAGCGTTTGCGCCAATGGCAGTGAAAGGGCGATGATCGGCAGGATCACGCCATTGACCCGGGCTGAACTGCCCAGCATGGCGGGAAAATCTGAAAGTTTGATGGTTTTAAGCCAGAAGCCAAGGATGATGGTGACGATAACGGCGGTGGCCCCGGCTTCGGTCGGGGTGAGGCGTCCGGAGAAAATACCATAGAAAATAATGCCGGGCACGATGAAGGCATACCAGCCGTCCTTGATAGCAAAGCTGATATTTTTCAGCCATTCGCCCCAGGTGATAGCCCCGCCGTGTTCGTAGGCATGGATGCGATTCATCACAATATTGGTGATCAGGATAGAGGTGAGGATGAGGATGCCGGGAATCAAGGCGGCCTGAAACAGGACGGAGGCTGAAATCCCCAGCACCAGCCCGATAATGATATAGGCAATGGAAGGCGGGATCAGGATACCGGTACAGGCCCCGGCAGCCACCAGCGCGCAGGCATAGGGCCGGGGATAGCCTGATTCAACCAGCCGGTTGATGGTCATGCGGCCAACGGCGGCTGCTCCGGCGGCATCAGAGCCGGAAATAGCCGAGAACATGCCGCAGACCAGCACGGTTGCCGATCCGAACCCGCCGCGAGTCCAGCAGGTCAGAGCCTCTGCGACATTGAGGAATTTGCGGCTGAGCCCGGTACGGACCAGCACATCGCCGGTGAGGATAAATAGAGGCACCGCCGTGAGGGCAAAGGCATCAATTCCGTCAAAAAGCGATTCGCCAAGCAGAGATAAAGGCATGGCCCCGGACCAGATAAGCATGCTGACGGCTGCCGCCCCAATAGAGGCCCAGACTGGCACACCGAGGGCGGCAAGCAGAACGAATAACAGCACCGGAGCATAGAATGCCCAGCCAAGTTCGATTGTTTGTTGCTGCATATGTTGCCAGAGCATTTTCGTCTCCTAATCGAACAGCTGTTCGCCTTCGTGGACGGGTCGCCCGGCGCGTAAGTCGGCGATATCGCGCACCAAAGATTGTGCGAGACGAAAAAGCATGAGTGCAAAGCCGGTTGGCACGGCCATCAGGAACCAGACCATTGGCACGCGCAATCCGTGGCTGACTGACTGGAATTTATAGGCAACGGCGACGGTTTCGAAGGACCAATAGACGGCAAAGACGGCGATAACGGCCATGGCGAGGTCGCCAAAAATATAGAGCAGAGCTTTGATTCGTGGCGGGACATAGTGATAGAGGACATCGATACGGATATGGGCGCGGTCCCGCACGGCTGCTGCGGCTCCGATCCAGGCCAGATAGATAAAGGCATAGCGCACGACTTCTTCCCCCCAGATGGAGGAATAGGCAAAAAGCTCTCGCCGGATGACTTCGACGGCCATTGTCACGACGAGCATGGTGTAGAAAACCAGCAAGGCCCATCGTTCGAGGTTTTTATCGATCAGCTTTAGAAATGCCATATATCGGGTCCGAAAATTTTAACGAGACGCTGCGTTTCTGCTGGAGGCCTGAAGAGAGGCCTCCAGCAGAGCTAAACGGTTTTAGGCATTAAGTTTAGGCGTCGTGGACATAATGTCTGGACATGGTATTGGCGGCGTCTTCAAGTCGGCCAAAGGTGGACATGGAACCCGCCAGTTCTTTCTTGAAGGTATCCCACTCGCTGCGCTGATAGCCACCGGCTGCTTTCCACTCACCGAGTTGTGAATCGCTGAGCGAATGGAATTCCACCCCGGATTTAGCCAGTTCGGCCATCGCATAATTGCGGGCAGCCGGGACTTTGGCAAGATTCTGCTGCATCGTGATTTCCGATGCAAATTCAATCCCGTCTTTGACATCCATTGGCAGGGAATTGAACCATTCCAGATTACAGGAATAGACCTGACTGTCCGGCACGGCCTGGGTAAAGGTCACATGGCTTAAAATATCTTTAAAGCCAAAGACAAACAGCGCCCCGACCGCAGGATCAAGCGCATCGGCAACGCCCTGTTTGATTGCAGAAGGCGTTTCGCCCCAGGCAACCGGCGTCGGGTTGGCGCCGACCATGCGATAATATTGTTGCAGCATTTTTGAGCCCGGCACACGGAATTTGACCCCGTCCAGATCACCTGGCGAAAGCACCGCGCCAGCCCCGCCTTTACGAACGGCAACCACACGCGGATCAATCACCACATAAAACAGCGGCTTGAATCCTTTGGCTTCAACCTTCGGATGCACCTCGTTCTTCCAGGCATCGGAACTCACCAAATTGACAAACCGTTGGTTGGCCCCGCAGAAATAAGGCAGGTTAATAAGGTCAATCGCTGGCGCAAAAGGCGCAAAGTTTGACAAAGAATGCTGTGCTGCCTGAATGGTGCCGCCCTGCACTTTTTGGGCAAGCGCGCCACCAGCCCCCAGCTGTCCGCCCGGGGCCAGCTTGACATAAACCTGCCCGTTGGTCGCATTCTGGATATTTTCCTTTAAATCAAGCTGCAAAATCGGATAGCTGCGCGAGGCACCCAGAACATAGGCCGTTGCAATCGTCATCACATGACTGGCCGCATCTTCACGCTCGCTTTCCTCGCGCGCAGTCTGGGCCACGGCTTTATCAGACCATAAGGTCCCTGCCGCCCCGGCAACCATGGCGGCTGTAAAAGCTCCGGTCCCGGTTAATTTCAGGAAATTCCGGCGTTCAGCCGATTTCAGTTCTTTTGTTGCTTGATCATTACGCATAAAGGATATCCTCCTTATTTGGATGTATTATTTGAATTTTCAGATGTTTCTGTGGATGAAAGATCGGCGGCTTTTCGTTCGCGGTATAAAATGCCGATCACAAAAACAATACAGGCCGCAAAGAGAGTCAGCATTTCAACAATGTCTGAAAGAAAGACGCTTCCCCCCATCGAGCCAATAACAACATTGGCAAAGAACAGCGCAAAAAGACCGATTGATGCAATGATGATATAATGGCCTATATCACGCACATTCATCGCGCCTATCCCCCCTCGCTTAAAAACCTTTTCCAAAGCCGATGGTCTTACCTTAAAGAGTTCGACCTTCCCATGCAAGCGATTAAACGAAAGTATATAAGCGTCAAACGAAACCGGGAAAGCAGTTAAACGAAACTAACCCAAGTATCAGTTGCAATACACTATAAACTATGCAAATTGACCAAACTGTTTGTGGGACCCGTTTAAAAGGCGGATTAGCTCAGTGGTTAGAGCAGAGGAATCATAATCCTTGTGTCCGGGGTTCAAATCCCTGATCCGCCACCACAGCGCGTGAAAAAGTCATCCCGACAAAAGATAATCCATCGCCCGGTCATAGCGGAAAAGGTAAAGCAAAAGACGCAGGTTTTTTGCTTCCGCACCAGAAAGATGCGGGTCTTTTTCCAATATAGCGCGGGCCTCTCTGGTGGCTTTATCCATCAAATGACCATGCACCGCGATATCGACAAAAGAAAAGGTCGGAAGCCCGCTTTGCCGTGCCCCCAGAACCTCGCCAGCCCCGCGCAGATGAAGGTCTTTTTCAGCAATATCAAACCCGTCATCACTCTGCGTCATCACTTTAAGACGTTCTTTGGCGGTCAGGCTAATGTTTTCGGCCCGCAGCAATAAACAACTGGAGGCCTTGTCTCCGCGCCCGACCCGCCCGCGCAGCTGATGAAGCTGGGCCAGGCCAAAATGCTCAGCATGTTCAATCACAATAATCGTCGCTTCTGGCACATCCACCCCGACCTCAACCACGGTGGTCGCCACAAGCAAACGGGTTTCACCCTCAACAAAAGCCCGCATGGCTGCATCCTTATCCCGCGCCGCCATCCGTCCATGAATAAGCTCCACCCGTGCTGCCCACGCCGGCCCCAGACGCTCAGCGATGGCCTCCTTTAAAATTCGGGTTCTGGTCTCAACCGGGGTAAAGCGCGTGCCTTCGGTTTCTTCAATCAAAGGACAGACCCAATAAGCCTGTTCTCCAGCTTCCAGACGGGCGGCAATCCGCTCAATCACCTCTGACAAGCGGGAAAGCGAAGCCACTGCCGTCACAATCTTCTGACGGCCTGGCGGCTTTTCAGTCAGGCGCGAATGATCAAGATCGCCATAGGAACTCAGCATCAAGGTGCGCGGAATAGGCGTGGCGGTCATCACCAGCAAATCAGCCTGTGCACCCTTGCCAGACAGGCTCAGCCGCTGATGGACTCCAAAACGATGCTGTTCATCTATAACCACCGCAGCAAGGTCGGGGAATGTCACGTCTTCTTGAAAAAGAGCGTGGGTGCCGACCGCAATTTGAAGGGTGCCGTCTTTAAGGTCATTCAATGCCGCCCGGCGTTCCTGGGTTGGTGCCCGTCCGCGCCCAAGCAGCAGCCCGACCTTGACGCCTATCTGCTCGCAAATGCCTGATAATGTCTTGAAATGCTGGCGGGCCAAAATCTCGGTCGGGGCCAGTAAAGCCGCCTGCGCACCAGTTTCAACTGCATTCAAAAGCGCCGCCAGCGCAACCAGGGTTTTTCCGGTGCCGACATCGCCTTGCAAAAGCCGCAGCATCCGCACCGGAGAGCGCATATCAGTCAGAATTTCCTCAATCGCCTGATCCTGGCTGGCAGTTAAATCAAACGGCAAAGCCGCCCGCATGGCCTGGCGCAAATTTCCTTTGCCGTTCAATATCCGGCCTTGTTGCTGGCGCAAGCGACGGCGCAAAAGCACAAGAGCCAGCTGACCCGCCAAAAGCTCGTCATAGGCCAGCCGCAAGCGGGCAGGCGAAAGCACCGGATCCAACGCAGAATCACGATCAGGATGATGGAGCAACCGAAGGCACTCAAGAAAACCGGGCCAACTGTCCTGACCGGTTCTGTCGCTGGCCTCCAGCCATTCGGGAAGGTCAGGAAACTCCCGCAAAGCCTCGGCAATAAACTGGCGAAACTGCCGATTGCCAACCCCGGCGGTTAAGGGATAAATCGGCTCATATTGCGGGATACGGGATAAATTTTCCGGCTTTTCAATATAATCCGGATGGGCCATTTGCAGGAAGCCTGAAAAATTCTCAACCCGCCCGCTGATCACTGCGGGCCGGTCAACCGGCAGCCGTTTTTCCAGATAAGACCGATTGCCATGAAAAAAAACCAGCGGCAGACAATCGCCATTCGCATCCAGAAACTCCACCCGGTAAGGCCGCCCCGGATGATGGAGACCAACTGTCCCTTGCAAGGTGGCTACACTGTCATGGCGCAAATCGCGTACCCGCTGGGCCAGCTTTCGATACAGAATTTCGCGCGGCAGATGATACACCAGATCAAGGACACTGGCCCCGTCAACCAGCTTTTCCAGTTTCCGCGCAACCGTCGGCCCGATGCCTTTCAGACTGGCAAGCGGCATAAAAAACGGGTTTAGCAGATGAGGGCGCATCCGGATTTTCTATGGTTAAAAAGTCAATAAAGCAAAGAATTACAAATCTTTATCTATACTCTGGACTTTATCCATATTCTGGACAGGACCCCACAGCTTTTCCAGATTATAAAGAGAGCGAATTTCCGGCTGAAACAAATGCACAATAACATCGCCCGCATCAATCAATATCCAGTCCGCCAACTCCTGGCCCTCAACAGCTGCATTCTTGACCTTGTTATCTTTTAAAGAATCAAGCACATAGTCTGACAAGGCTCTGACATGGCGCGCCGAAAATCCACTGGCGACAATCATTTCATCCGCCATCAAACTGCTTTCCTCTAAAGGCAAGCGCACAATTTCTTCCGCTTTATTCCGGTCAAGGACCTCGACAATTATAGCTGCCAACCCGACACCTGATTGTTCAGCTCCAGACCTTAAATCAGGCCTTAAATGACGTTCTTTTTTCATCCGGTTGCTCAAAATCTACGCCCCCAAAGCCGGACCCTCCCGGCAGACTCTAACATATTCTTTTTATATGCTATTTTATAGCGGGTAAAATGATAAATTCTTGTTGCACCGGAATCGAATCGTGCTAAATTCTCTCTATAAATCAAAATGGGGTTCTGTTCACGATAAAGAATCAGTGATTGCACTCTCGTAATCATAGTTCAGAATAAGCAAACATCAGAAGCCTGCGCCTAAAAACAGAAGATAATTAACGCAGAAGCGCATAAATCTAAAGTGAAAGTGGATATAAATCGTGGCTGATGAAGATCTTGCAAATGACGCAGAAAATGCGACAGATAATGCAGAGGGGGCAGATGGTGCGGGAAATGCCAACGATGCGGATTTTCAGGAACGCCGCCAGGCATTAGGTGAATCTCTTGCCGAAGACGCCGAAGGCGAAGGCGGTGATGATGACGATATCACCAAAGCATGGGATGGACTTTCCCCTGACATTGCCAATATAGCCGATGCCAGCAGCCGGGCGCTTAATCAGAATGAAATCGATAATCTGCTTGGCTTTCAGGAAAGCACTGAACAGGAAAAAAATACCAACGGGATTGAGGCGATTGTTGAATCGGGCATGGTCTCGTATGAGCGGCTTCCGATGCTGGAAGTCGTGTTTGACCGGCTTGTACGGGTGCTGTCAACGTCGCTGCGTAATTTCACATCGGATAATGTTGAAATAACCATCGATTCCATGAATTCGGTTCGCTTTGGGGATTATTTAAACTCAATTCCGCTTCCGGCCATGCTGACCGTTTTCAAGGCAGAGGAATGGGATAATTTTGGCCTGATCGCCGTTGATTCCTCGCTTATTTATTCGGTGGTTGATGTGTTGCTGGGGGGACGGCGCGGCACTGCCACCATGCGGATTGAAGGTCGGCCCTATACAACGATTGAACGCAGCCTGGTCGAACGCATGATCAATGTCGTCCTGACTGATCTGTCAGCAGCTTTTGAGCCTATTTCATCTGTGACCATGCGCTTTGACCGTTTGGAAACCAACCCCCGTTTTGCAACCATCGCCCGCCCGGCCAACGCCGCCATTGTTGCAAGGCTGCGCATTGATATGGAAGACCGCGGCGGACGGCTTGATCTGCTTTTGCCCTATGCCACGCTGGAACCTGTGCGCGAGCTGTTGCTGCAAATGTTTATGGGGGAAAAATTTGGCCGCGATTCAATCTGGGAAAACCACCTGGCAACCGAATTATGGTTTACAGAAGTCAAGCTGGAAGCTGTTCTTGATCGCACCATGATGAATCTCTCGCAGGTTCTTTCCTGGGAAGTCGGCAGTTTCTTGCCGCTCAATGTCCGGGAAAATGGACAGGTCACCTTGCGCTGCGGAGATGCAGACTTGTTTACCGGCACAATCGGCAGTCAGAATAACCGTGTCGCCGTCAAGATTGACCGGCGCGCACAGACTTGATCCCGTAAACCCCGTGACCCCGTGACCCCGCAAACCCCTGAAGCACGCCATCGGCGCAATACGCTGAAACTGCTTTTACAGGCCGCTGTTATCTGGTTTTTCTTTGCCTGTTTTGCCCATCTATTTGTAAAAGCCCTGAACGAAATCACGCTTTTCGGCTTTCCTTTCGGGTTTCTGGTCGCCGCCCAGATTGCCCCATTGGCCCTGATCGGCCTTTGCTATTGGCACGAAGTCCGTCAGGCCCGCATTGACGAAGATTATAAACTCCGCCAAGAATAAACGCCACCAAGACTAAAACGCCACAACAACTGATCCTTAAAAGATAAAATGGCGGAGAAAATCGCACATCCCGGTCGTATCTATGGGACCTATTGTGCTGCCTATTTTGCAATCATTCTCATCATTGCCGTTGCTGAACAGCTGGGACTCATCGCCAGTAATGTTTTATGGATATGTGCGCTTTTGCCTTTGCTGGCCGGTCTGTTTTCAGCCTTGCTCGGCCAGATGGGCTGGCAAACCGGTCTCGCCGGACAATCCGTAAATATCCCCTTTTTCAGCGGAATGGCTTTAAGTGCCAGCTGGATTTCTGCCGCCGGAATCACTGCGCTTGCCGGGGGCTTCTATCAATCAGATTATTTGTCGCTTGGCTTTATCCTTGGCTGGACCAGCGGCTTGACGCTTGCCAGCATTCTTTCAGCCCCCTATCTGGCACGCGCCGGGGCCGATTGTGTGCCAGAATTCCTTGCCCGCCAAAGCGAAAACAAACTGGTGCCCGCCATCGCTTCATTGATTATCCTTTGTGCCGGATTCTTTATTATTCTGGCCCAAATTCAGGCTCTTGACCTGATCGCCAGTCTGCTTGCCCTGCCCTTTGCACTGGTTGCGGCTCTGGTGTTTCTTGTTATCCTGCTGGTCATGCTGCCCCGCCAATGGAGCGGGTTACGTGCGGCACAAATCGCTTTTTACACGATTTTACTGATCGGCTTTCTGGCCCCGATTACCATGGTGGCCTTTCAGCAAACCGGAAACCCGGTGGCTTTCAGCGCCTATGGGCAGGCCTTAAACGATCTTGCGGCCCTGCAAACCTATCGCGAAATTCTGATCACCACGCCACCTTTCATGCAGCCGCCAGATAATCTGGATGACCAGCTAAATTTTATCGGGCTGATCCTGGCCCTTGCCACCGGCACAGCCGTTCTTGTCCATGGGGCATCAGGCTTTCCCCAGTCCGCCTCCGTGCGCCGGTCACGCTATATCATCTTTTGGGCCCTTGTTCTGGCCATGCTGCTCTGCCTGATGATTCCGGCCTATGCGGTGTTCCTGAAACAAATGATCTATGGAAATATCCTCGGCCACGATATGCGGACATTAAATGATATTGAACAGCTGCCAGACTGGATTTTCAGCTATGGCAAAGCCGGGTTCATTTCAATTTGTGGCGCAGCTGCTGAATCGCCCGCAGCTGTCCTTCAAAATTGCCAGAATCAGGACATTGATATTTTATCCGACCCCGCTTTTCAGATTGTCTTGCCAGCTGCTGTCTTGATGATCCCCGATGTATTTGGCTTGCCCAGAGTGTTCGCCGGCCTGATCTTGGCTGCCGCCGGAGCCGCTATTCTGGCTGCATTTGCCGGTCAATCGCTTATTCTGGTCAATGCCTTGCGCAGTGCCGGATTCGCGCAATGGCATCGCAGTCGCCTTGTGCTGATTTTGGCTGCCCTGCTTATCCTCGCCATTTCCATCCATGAAAATATTGCCGATTATGCCAGTATGCTCACGCTTATTGTCTATGGCTTCTCACTGGCCGCAGCCGGGCTGTCGCCTGTACTCCTGTTCAATATATGGGTGCGCCCGGTGACCCCGGTTCCAGCTATTGCAGCCATGATCGCCGGGGCAGGCTTTACAGCCTTTTATATTGTCTGGACTCATCCAGCCATGATTGATGATGCCACGGCTCACGCCCGGGCCTGGTTCGGAATCACCGGCGTTGGCGCCACGCTATTCGGATTGCCAATCGGCTTGATTGTTATGCTCATTCTTGATTATTTCTTTCCCTATCGCGGCACCTTTACCGTGCTGCACCTGCCCAATAAACCAGCACCGGCTGATGAAACAGACCAAAACGAGAATACGCATAAGGACATATAATGTGTAAAAGATTAAAACATGCTGCCTTTTCAGGACTCCTTGCGCTTGTCCTATTGGGCTTTAATCCAGCGGCCCGCGCCCTGGCCCCGGTTCAAACCGTTGAAAGTCAGGGGGGCCTCAAGGCCTTTCTCATTGAAGATTACAGTATTCCGGCAATCGCGCTGTCCTTCTCATTCTGCCAGGCCGGGGCTGCCTATGACCCGCCTGAACGCGCCGGACTGGCCTACCTGGCCAGCACAACGCTGGATGAAGGCGCAGGAGACCGGGATTCTCAAACCGTGCGCCAATTACTTGAAGATTACTCGATAACCATGCGGTTTAATACCGGACTCGATGATTTCAGAGGACAGATTCGCATGCTTGACCGCTATCGCGATATTGGCATTGAACTGCTGGCTGAGGCCTTGACCTCACCGCGCTTTGATGAAGAACCGGTAGCTCGTCTCAAGTCGCAAATCTCGGCCTCGCTCGCTCAGGATGAAACCGACCCGGACGAAAGAGCCTATCAGGCACTTTTCGCTACCCTCTTTCCCGATCATGGCTATGGACAGCCCCTTGAAGGGACCATCGATACCCTGACACAGATTGAAAAATCAGACTTGCAAGATTTCGTTTCTGAACATTTTGTGCGCGCCCGCTTGTCTATCGGGGTTACCGGCGCAATCAATGCACAGGATTTGTCGGTGCTGCTTGATCGCTTGTTTTTGGCTTTGCCCTCCGGGAAGCCCTGCCCCGATCTGCCCTTGCATGAACCCGACTTTGGTGCCCCTCTAAAACAGGTCCCTCTGGATGTTCCTCAGGCCCGCATCAACTTCGCCTTGCCGGGGCGCGGGATCGATCATCCCGATTACTTCGCAGCCCGCGTCCTTAACTATATTCTGGGAGGGGGCTCTTTTGAATCCCGCCTTAATCGAGAAGTCCGTGAACAGCGCGGGCTTGCCTATTCAATCGGCACCGGCCTTTATACGCTGGAGCAAGCCGCTTTCCTATTTGGCAGCGTCGGAACATCGGCTGACACCCGCGAACAAACATTGCAGGTAATTAAAGAGACCATGAAAAATCTGGCGCAAGAAGGGCCAACACTGGAGGAAGTGGAAGCTGCCAAGTCCTATTTGTCCGGGTCCTATGCGTTGGGCTTTTCAAACAGTATAGCGATTGCACGGCGACTTTCTGGTCTTCAGCAATATGGACTGGGGGCTGATTATCCTGAAAGACGGCCCGCCCTGATTGACCGTGTGACGCAAGAAGATGTGGCACGTCTTGCAAAAGAATTGCTGGACGGACCAGAGCCAACCATTATCAGCGTTGGGCCATCATAAGACTATTGGTCAGGCAGGGTTGTTCCGCGAAATATTTCACGGATAATGCCGGGGGCCAGCAAAGTTGCCGGATTTGCCGATATATCCGGGTCGTATAAATTGCCGTTTGCCTGATAGCTTGCTGCAAGAAGTCCGCCGCCGTCTCCGCCAGTCAGCAAGGTCCCCAGCACAGGGATAAGATTAAGGATCTGGTTGGCAAAATAGGCCGGAACAATCAGGCCTTGCAGTTCAATATTTTTATCCGGGAGGTCAAGCCATCCCCTGGCGGTCAGCCCGACTGAGATACCGGGCGCGATCAGATTTTCCAGGGCAAGTCGCCCTTGGTCGTAGCTATAGTCCGCGCGCATTTCAATAAAGGAAAGGCCGCTTTCCGTCAGGGCAGAAAGAATGCCGGTCAAACTGGCGACTTGCAGGAGTTTGCTCATCACTGGCGCATCCCGCAAGGTAAATTCTTCAATCATCACCGCGCCTTTAAAGGGCTGGCCGGAGCGTTCTCGTATGCCCTCAATCTGAAAGGCCCCGCCTTCAATTTGCCCGCCAAGACCGATTGATTCCAGAAGCAGACTGGCTGTCGGTCCTTTGGCAGAAAAAACTGCTGCGCCGGGGGGGGCACCGGCTTGATCAAATGGCGACAAAGTGACGCTTAGCAGCTGATCCCCTCCACGTGACGAGGTCAGCGCAAGCCTTTCAATATAGCCGGTTCCCTGATGCGCTTTATGGATCAGGGAAGCCTCAACCCCGGATAGATTTGTGCCTGATTCAAGCGTCAGCTGATCCAGATTTAAGGTGAACTCGACCGGGTTTTGCGGAAGATTTCCATCTTCCTTTCCATTTTCTGAAAGATCATCGGCTGGCAATATTTGCTCAAGATCAAGGGTCTTGCCTTTGATTTCAACGAAATGTTGATCCTCCATGGCTTGATAGGTGACCGCATCAAGATCGGCACCCTTGAATTGCATGGGCCCCAGCAGAGCCGATTGAATCTGATAGTCTCCTGTCGCATCCTCCTGCGCAATAGAAAGCGTGCCTGCAATCCGGGTTGCCTGATCATCGCGATAGGAAAAATCTTCAACCATAAACTGGCGGCTGGATAGATCGGGCTCAATCCGCATATAAAGCCGGGCTGGCACCGCGCGGTCTTTTGACCAGCTCACCCCTTCAAGAGTGAGTTCGCTGTCGGTTAAATCTATTGTGCTGATAATCTGCGTGCGCTGCTGCCATTCCTGATAAGATAGAGTCAGATCAATCGGCCCTTGCACGATATTGGTCACCGGCAGGCCGAAATGATCCAGCTGTTTGGCCGAGGTTGAAAGCACCAGTTGCAAATCACGGGCAGGTTGATCCTCATCGCCACTGGTTTGCTGCCAGACAATATCTGCCTGCATGCTGTCCTGTGCTTCCGGGGACAGGCCAGCTTCATCAAAAAGAAATTGCACATTGCCTTTGATGTCATAGGCCTCACGGGTCATGTTAAAATCAAGTATATTGCTGATCAGCTTCCCGGCAGGGAGTGTCATGCCGCTATCAAGCCGCACAGCCTGCCGCTGCCAGGATAAATCTGTGATCTGTCCGGTTGCCTGAACAGTCACCTCATCAGCCTGGACATCTTGCGACAGGTCAAAGCCTGTTTTAAGGGTTCCGCCAATAAATCCATTGATTTCCCCCGAAACAGTCGCATCCGTAAGCGATAATTGATCAGAGAATTGCGTGGCTGGGCCTTTTAAAACATCAAGAGTCCGGGCCAGCGAGCCGTTAAAAGGCAATGTGATATCTATTCTGGGCCGTTCCTGATCAAGCTCAGAAATCTCTACCGTGCCATTTTGCACCTGAATATCTGTATCAATTTCAGCCTGCTGAATAGCAATCTTGAAAGCCGAGGGATCAAAATTGATCTGCACCGTTTCAACCTGTGCAGGCGGCATGGAGGAAAGATAATCAACCGTCCCGTCAACCAGAGCGATTGATCCTTCAAGCGTATCCGGGGTAAATTTTCCATCGGCATAGGTTCCAGACAATTCCACCTGTGCGTCTGATATATGACCTGCTGTGACATTCCGGGTGACCCATCTGCGGGTTGGAGGGTTAAGAGTCTTTGGCCAATGATCGGCAAGCATGGGGACGGGATAATTGGCGATCCGGGCTGACAGTTGAACCTTTGTTTCTTCATCTGAGCGAGAGAATGTCGCTTGACCTTTGAGCCTGGCCGCTTCACGGGCGGATGGATCAAGCCTGACATCAAAGGTCTGGAGCGATAGCCCTGTCTCCTCAAAACGGGCTTTTGCATTGAACCCATAGAGATCAAGTGGTTTTGAAAAATGAGCAGGCGAGTCAATCCGTATATTTTCGCTGGTGAAGTCAAAGGCCTGATCCATTGCTTCGTCAGGTGCAAGCGGCAGGTCAAAATTGATCGCAGGGTTGAAGAATGTGAGCTTATAATCTGGATGTTCTACGACAAGCGGCTCATCGCCAAGAGCTTCTAAAGTTATGCTTAAATGTTCACGCGCACCGCCAGCGGCTTTTGAATAATAAGACAGGCGCCCTTTCATCTGCCCTTGCAGGGAAGATTCATCTAAAGGAAACATAGGAAGCTCTGTCTGTATCTGGTCAGAAAAGGAGGCCAGCGTCATATGAGAAAAGACCAGATGTCCTTCAAATTCTTCTGAGGATTGGCTTTTGAGCGCAACCGACATCAGGGGGCCGGGGTTGTTTTCGCTCCCCCGGGAGTCCAGGCGCAGGTCGATATCCTGAATTTCATAGGCTTTTGTTGAGTGATCAGACGTAAAGCGCGCTGTCAGAGAAAGGTCCTGATCAGTGTTTGCTTGCATAAAGTCGGAGGACAGGAGTTTTTCGCGCCAGCTTTCAAGCGATGGATTAAGGCCCGGCAGGCTTTGACCAAGCTGATAAAGATTATGCACAATCGGGCTTGATTCAATAAGAAGGGAAAGCGTGCCAGCCCGGGTTTTTTCTTGCGGCTGGTCCTTGATCATAAGGCTGAAAGACAGCGGGACAGGTTGATCAGAAAGTTCTGGAACCATCACCTGCGCCTGGCTTTTTACGTCAATAGAGCCAGAACGACCCGAAACCAGTTCAAAAGAAAAATCCTGCGCAACCGGAAGAATCTTTTCATCTTCAATGCGGTGGATTGTCGCCTGTTTAACCACCAGTTGCTGCAAGCTGGTCAATCCATCGGGCAATAGCGCAAGGTTTTGCGTGAAAGCCATCAGGCCTGATTCAACCAAATCCCGGATAAATTGGCGGATAAATTGATTGACCTGTTCATAAGATATATCTGATTTAGCAGCTTCTTGTGACGTAGAGGGCAGGGAGAAACCCTCCAGCGACCCACCCGGCAAAGGGGAGGTAAAAATTCTGTCCAGTTCTTGTATTTTATCTGAAGGAAGTATGGCAGCGACTGCCCCAAGCTCCAGTCCGATGATGCGAAAAACAAGGTCGGGGACAAAATCAACCTCGATCAAAGCCCGTAAATTGTCGATATCGGCAATCTCGATCCCCTGTTCATCAATGATTTTGACTCTATCCACAGAAAGTCCAAGCGGTTCATCAAAAATTGTTGAATCCAGCTTGCGCCATTCAAGACCGGATAAATCCAGATGCGCCTGATCAAAGGAAAATTGATAGCCGGGAACAAGATTATTCAGCCGATGGGTCAAGGCTGTTTCAACCACCGGATAGCGTATCCAGCCCGCCATCCATCCGCCGACCGCAATAGCAATAACACTTATCCCCAGAAGAACAAGGGCAAGCAACAAGCGGCCAATCATTTTCATCCGTAAACCAGTCAAATCTAAAGGAGGTGATATTTTATCCCGCGCACAGGTGCGCGCCTTGATGTTTCAATTCACTATAGCAAATCGCTTATAAAGGGAATAAGGTTGATGGCTTTTATTTGGGACTGGAAGCATCGCGAATAGCAAGCTAAAAGCATAGGGACGCAACATATCTTTATGTATAGATTTTAAACAGGACGATCATGATCAAAACCAATGTGCCGCTTTCTGCGCATTCTCTTCCAGAGGCAACAGCCGGGGTTGCTTTTCAAGGCGTGGCCGGGGCCTATTCTCATCTGGCTGTGCAGGAGATTTTTGCAGAAGCCACGGCCCTGCCCTGCCCAAGCTTTGAAGAAGCCTTTCAGGCTGTGGCCGAGGGAAAAGCAACCTATGCGGTTATTCCGATTGAAAATTCACTTGGCGGGCGGGTAGCCGATGTCCATCATCTTTTGCCCAGCGCAGGGCTTCATATTGTCGGCGAGCATTTTCTTCAAATCCATCACTGCTTATGGGGCGTAAAGGGCGCGCAAATCGAGAATATAAAGACCGTGCGCTCCCATGAGCAAGCCTTGGCGCAATGCCGCCTCAGCCTGCAAGAGCTTGGTATTCAGGCAGAAGTGACCTCTGATACAGCCGGAGCAGCACGCGACCTTTCCAGCCAGAACCCCGATGATCCCAAAGCCCGCACAACCGGGGTTTTATCCTCAAAACTGGCCGGAGAACTCTATGGCCTCACCCTCCTGCGTAACCGTATGGAAGACCGCATGGGAAATGTCACCCGCTTTATTATCCTCTCGGCCCGCCAAATCTTGCCGCCGCTTGATGAAGCAACAAATTTCCTGACCTGCCTGTTCTTTGATGTGCGATCAGTCCCCGCAGCCCTATATAAAGCCCTTGGCGGCTTTGCCACAAACGGCATCAATATTGTCCGCCTCGAAAGCTATATTGGCCTCAAAAGCCCCGACCGGGCCAGCTTTTATGCCGAAATCGAAGGACACCCCGATCAACGCCAGCTTGTGCAAGCCTTGATGGAAGTGGAATATTTCTCCAACCATCTGAAAGTCCTTGGCGTCTATCCTGCCAATCCCTGGCGGCAACGGCCCGGTGCCTGACCCTGCTGGCCCCGTGACCGTCACACAGCGTATCATCGGCATTGACCCCGGCTTGCGGCACTGCGGCTATGGAATCATTGACTCTAAACATAATCAGCTGCGCTTTATTGCTGCCGGAGGGCTGCATCCTGTAACCGATGCACCGCTGGCCGAACGCTTGCAAGACCTCTATCATCAACTTACCGATGTTCTGCAAACCTATAATCCAGACGTTGCTGCCGTGGAAGAAACCTTTTTAAACCGCAACCCGGCTTCAACCCTTAAACTGGGACAGGCCCGGGGCGTTGCCCTGTTGGCCCCGGCCCTTTATGGATTGTCGGTCCATGAATATTCGGCCAAACGCATTAAACAAAGCGTCACCGGCGCAGGCGCAGCCGGAAAGGATCAGATCAAAGCCATGGTTAAAATGCTTCTGCCCGGGGCTGATCCGACCTCTTACGATGCGGCCGATGCGCTGGCCGTCGCCATTTGTCATGCGCATCATGCCCCAGCTTTAGAACAAAAGACCACTTTGGAACAACAAAAAAGGCTGGCGTGATGATTGGCTGGTTAAGCGGCATTGTGCAAAGAAAAGAAGCCAACGCGCTTATTCTGGATGTGGGCGGGGTTGGCTATCGGGTTTTTTGCTCGCAACGTATCCTTGACCAACTGCCGCCAGTCGGGGCTTCATTACAGCTTGAAATTGAAACTCTGGTGCGCGAAGATCATATCCATCTTTACGGGTTTGAATCAATTATCGAGCGCGATTGCTACCGGCTATTGATCACGGTTCAGGGGGTTGGCGCGAAAATGGCTCTGGCGATCCTGTCGATGCTGACCCCGGAGGATATAGCCCGCGCTATTCTGGCAGAAGACCGGGCCATGCTCACCCGGGCAGAAGGGGTTGGTCCCAAACTGGCCCAGCGAATTATCGGAGAGCTTAAAGACAAACCCGGCCTATATATCCCCGCCGATCCGGTTACCGCCAGCGCAGGGGCCGGTCTTGCGAAATCATCCGGCATATCAGGACATGATCCCGCTCAGCCGACTCCTGCACAAGGCGATACGTCTTTTGTGAATATATCGCTGGCCGATGCGCTGTCGGCTTTGTCCAATCTGGGGTATGGACGCGCCGAAGCCTATCAGGCCGTCCATCGTGCGCTTGAGGGGATGGAGGTAACAGACTATAGCAGCCCGGATGCCTTGACCCGCGCTTTGATCGGTGCCGCTTTGAAAGAAATGGCGAAGGCATGAACAGTGATGACCAGCCACCGGGTTATGACCCGAAATCAGAACCAGACCAGCTTTTAAGAGCCGAACGACAGGCAGACCACAGCGATGCCGAAGAAGGATCGCTGCGCCCTTTAACATTAAATGAATTTATCGGGCAGAAATCGGTCCGGGAGAACCTTGGTATCTTTATTGAAGCCGCCCGCACCCGGCGCAAGGCCATGGATCATGTGTTGTTCTTTGGACCGCCCGGGCTTGGCAAGACAACGCTGGCCCAGATTGTGGCGCGGGAGCTTGGCAGCGGCTTTCGGGCGACCTCTGGCCCGGTGATTGCGCGCGCAGGCGACCTTGCGGCTTTATTGACCAATCTCCAGGCTGGCGATGTTCTGTTTATTGACGAGATTCATCGCCTGAACCCGGCGGTTGAGGAAATTCTCTATCCCGCCATGGAGGATTTTCAGCTGGACCTGATTATTGGCGAAGGCCCGGCTGCAAGGTCGGTGCGGATTGATCTGCCGCCGTTCACCCTGGTCGGGGCGACCACCCGGGCGGGTTTGATCACTACGCCTTTGCGCGAAAGATTTGGCATTCCCCTTCATATGAATTTCTATACGGATGAGGAGTTGACTCTGATCGTTTCACGCGCCGCAGAGGTGCTGCAACAGAAGATAACACAAGACGGTGCGCATGAAATCGCCAAGCGAAGCCGGGGCACGCCGCGTATTGCCAATCGGCTGCTGCGCCGGGTCTGCGACTTTGCCATCGTTGAAGGCGTGGAGGATATTGACCGGGCGGATGCAGACCGTGCCTTGCTGCGGATTGATGTCGATGCGGCCGGGCTGGATGCCATGGACCGGCGTTATATGCAGCTGTTGGCTGAAAATTATGGCGGCGGTCCTGCAGGAATTGAGACTCTGGCTGCCGCGCTTGGCAATGAACGCGATGTGCTGGAAGAGGTTGTCGAGCCTTTCCTTATTCAAAAAGGCCTGGTGCAGCGCACCCCGCGCGGACGTATGCTGACCCGCCCTGGCTGGCACTATATTGGCTGGACGCCACCAGTTCAGCCACCACCGATACAAGACAGTTTCCTTGATCCGTGATTGTTCTGTTGGAGGAGCAACCGGTTTATTTTTGGGCCATTATCGCAGATAATAAAGATAAAAAATGACATGAGGCTTGATTTTACAGAACACAGCCCTAAAACTATTGGCGTGTATCCGTGACCGGCATTTATACGGGGTATCATCATGTCAAATACCATACAAAAACAGAAAAAAGCCTATATTGATTCACTTTTAAAGACTCTTTCGGAATCACAGGCCGATGAAGAGCTTGAAGTTTTTGCCCAAGATTATTGCAAATATATTGCTGATGAAAATATAGAGACTCTTTCGGTTGAGGATCAACTGGGGGCCATCAAAGCCGTTTACAGCTTTGCCCAGTCTGTCTGGAAGCAAGGGAAACCCAGTGCCGTCAGAATATATAACCCCGATCAGAAAAAAGACGGTTTCTATACGCCGCACACGATTATTGAAGCCATCAATCCGGACATGCCTTTTCTGGTTGATACGCTGGGCCTGATCCTGGCCGAACATTCCCTGCAAGTCCTGCATCTGGCCCACCCAACACTGGTTGAGCCGAATGGTGGAAAATTTTCAACCATGCAGGTGATGGTTAATCCTGTCAGTGACCCGCAACTTATCGAGGACGTCGAGGAATCCTTGAAAGGGGCTTTCACCGATGTGCATTATGCCGTCGCCGACTGGGAGCGCATGCGCGCTGTTGCCAGCCAGGCGGTTGAGGATTTAAGTCTGGCCGGGCCTGATCTTAACCTGATGCATGTTGAAGAAAGCATGTCCTTTGTGACCTGGCTTTTGACCAACCATTTCACTTTTCTGGGCCACCGCAGTGTCACCTATCAGGACGAAGGAGATAAAAGCCGCCTGATTGTTGAAGAGGGCACTGGCCTTGGTATCTTGCGCGATCCGAACTTTCAGCTTTTTGACGGGTTGCAGAATATGCACGAAATTCCGATGGAAATTCGTGAATCCTTCAAACAGCCCCAGCTTATGCGGGTTGTGAAAGCCAATAAACGCTCGCGAGTCCATCGCAATGCCCATATTGATGTCGTCCTGATCAAACGCTTTGGCGAAGACGGGCAGGCTATCGGCGAACATAGTTTTGCCGGGCTTTTCACCTCAACCGCCTATAACCAGCCCGCCTTGCGTATTCCCTATCTGCGCGGAAAGGTTGATGCCGTGGCACAGGCTCTGGGCTATGCAACCGGCAGCCATGATGCAAAAACCCTGGAAAACATCCTTAATTCCTACCCGCGCGATGAACTCTTTCAAATATCTGTCGCCGATCTAAAGCAAAACGCCATCCGCATGCTTGATCTCCATCAACGCCCGCGCCCGGCCGTGCTTTTACGCACAGACCCTTTCCAGCGCCATATTACCGCAATCACCTATTTGCCGCGCGAACGCTTTTCATCGCAACTGCGCAATGATGCCGGACAATATCTGGCAAAAGCCCTGAACGCTACCTTGAGCCGCCACTATACCGAAATGAGCGAAGATCCGCTGGCCCGGATTCTTTATATTCTCAAAACCACACCCGGACAGATTCCACCCTATACCATTCTCGAGCTTGAAGCCGGACTACGCGAAACCTGCCGCGACTGGATGGATCATCTCGTCATTGCCCTGAATGACACCTATGGCCCGGAACAAGGATTACATTATCGCCAACGCTATCAAAATGCCTTCCCCGTCAGCTATCAGGAAGCCTTTGACAAAACATGGGCCTTGTCTGATATCGCCGCTGCCCAGCAAATCATGGAGGATGAAGATAAATCCCCCATCATCTATCTTCACCGACCAGATGAAGCCTCCCCGCAATCGGTGCGGGTGCGTATCTATCGCTTTAACCGCACATTGACCTTGTCAGATGCCGTGCCAATGCTGGAAGGAATGGGTTTGCATGTTATTAACGAGCGGCCTTTTTCCATCCATCCCCTGGAATCAGATGATGATTTAGCACAAACCCTGACCATCAATATTTCTGATTTCGGGCTGGAGATGCCCGATAGCGTCTGCCCTGATCTTGACACCTTGCGCAGCCGCTTTGCCGAAGCCTTTATGGCGATCTGGAACGGGGTTGCAGAAAATGACGGTTTCAACCGACTCTTGATTGAAGCCGGGCTGGAATGGCGGCCCATCATGGTCATTCGGGCCTATAGCAAATATCTGCAACAGGCCGGAACGCCTTTCAGTCAGGATTATATGCAGGCAACGCTGGCAAGAAATGCAACCATCGCCAAAAACCTGTCTGATTTATTTGCAGCCCGCTTTGATCCCGCTCTTTCAGAAAAAAAGCGGAAAGAACAGACAGCAGAACTGGTCAGCCAGATTGAAGCCGGGCTTGAAGGGGTTACCTCGCTGGATGAAGACCGGATTTTGCGCCGCTTCCTCAATCTTATTCTTTCGACTTTGCGGACCAATTACTACCAGAAGGATGAAAACGGCAATCCGTCAGACTGTCTGGCCTTTAAATTTGCCAGCCAGGATATTGAAGAATTGCCAAAGCCCGTGCCTTTGCGCGAGATTTTTGTCTATTCCCCGCGTTTTGAAGCGGTGCATTTGCGCTTTGGGCTGGTGGCCCGTGGCGGGCTGCGCTGGTCAGACCGGCGCGAAGATTTCCGCACAGAAATTCTTGGTCTGGTTAAAGCCCAACAGGTTAAAAATGCGGTGATTGTGCCCGTGGGATCGAAAGGCGGCTTTGTCTTGAAGCAACCACCGCCAGCCAGTGATCGTGCTGCTTTTATGGAAGAAGGGATCACCTGTTACAAAAGATTTATTGGCTCGATGCTGGATATCACTGATAATCTGGTTAAAGGCGCGGTTGTTCCGCCCAATGATCTGGTGCGCTATGATGCGGATGATCCCTATCTGGTGGTTGCGGCCGATAAAGGCACGGCCAGCTTTTCCGACTATGCCAACGGGGTTGCCATTGAAAAAGGCTTTTGGCTGGGCGATGCCTTTGCGTCTGGCGGGTCGGTTGGCTATGACCACAAGCAGATGGGGATCACAGCCCGTGGGGGCTGGGAGGCCGTAAAGCGGCATTTCCGTGAACGTGGCAAAGACATTCAGAACGAAGATTTCACCGTGATCGGGGTTGGCGATATGTCGGGAGATGTCTTTGGCAACGGGATGCTTTTATCGAAACATATTCGTTTGCAGGCGGCCTTTAACCATTTGCATATATTCCTGGACCCTGACCCGGATGCGGCGAGCAGCTTTAAAGAGCGCGAACGGCTGTTCGAGGATGTCAAGGGCTGGGGCGATTATAATCAAAAACTTTTATCGAAAGGCGGTGGCATTTTTGAGCGCAGTGCCAAGTCGATTTCCCTTACCCCTGAAATCAAGGCCATGCTGGGTCTGTCGGAAGATCAGCTGCCACCGGCAACGCTTTTGAAGCATATTCTTAGAATGGATGCTGAATTGCTGTGGTTTGGCGGGATTGGCACCTATGTGAAGTCGGCGCAGGAAAGCCATGCCGATGTCGGGGATCGTGCCAATGATTCAATCCGCGTTGATGCGAATGAGCTAAATTGTCATGTGATCGGCGAAGGGGCCAATCTTGGGGTAACCCAGCAAGCACGGGTTGATTTTGCCCGGCACGGCGGGGCGGTTAATTCTGATGCCATTGACAATTCGGCGGGGGTTGATTGTTCGGACCATGAGGTCAATATCAAGATTCTGCTGAATGCGGCGATTGAAGGCGGGAGCTTGCCCGATGCAAAGCGCAATCCCTTGCTGGAGGATATGACCGATGAAGTCGCTGATCTGGTCTTGCGCAATAATTATCAGCAAACCGGCAGCCTGTCGGTGACCATGAGTGTTGCCAGCCAGAATCTGGACCGCCACCAGCGTTTGATGCGCGCTTTGGAGCGTCATGGCGGCCTTGATCGCGCTATCGAATTTTTACCCAATGAGGAAGAAATTCAGGAACGGATGCAACATAAGGAAGGCCTGACCCGTCCTGAACTGGCGGTGCTTCTGGCCTATGCCAAGAACTCGACCTATCAGATTATTCTGGATAGCACCCTTCCTGATGATTCCTATATGATGGATGATCTGGTCAATTATTTCCCGACTCCTTTACGCAAGGATCATCTGAAAACCATTGAACAGCATAAACTGCGGCGCGAAATCACCGCAACCCAGATCACCAACTCCATGCTTAACCGCGCCGGACCAGATTTTATCAATGAAACCGAACGGCTTACCGGGGCCTCCCCCGATGCGATTGCAAGGGCCTATGTCATTGTCCGGGATGCGTTTGACCTGCGGGCTTTCTGGAAAGCGATAGAAGAAACCGACAATCAGATGCCAGCCCAGCTACAATCGCGCATGTTCCATGAATCGCGCCGCACCCTGGAGCGCATGAGCGTCTGGTTCCTTAACCAATACGGGCATGATCTCAATATGACCGATATGGTCCAGCGGTTTCATTCCACCTTGAAAACCTTTGCCGATAACCTGCCAAAGATTTTGCCTCCACCTGTTAAAAAGGAACTCGAAGACCGCCAGAAAAGCTTTGAAGGCCCAGGTAAAGGAGGACAAGGCGCACCTGCGGCTTTGTCACAACGTGCGGGCCAGCTGAAACTGCTTTCAACCGGCTGTGATGTTATAAGGCTTAATGAAGCAGCCCCCGACTGGTCTGTCATTAAACTCGGTCAGGTCTATACAAAAATCGGCAATCGTTTCTCCCTTGACCGGTTGCGCACAGCCGCCGATACCTTGCAGCGCGGGGAAAGCAACTGGAACCGCCTGGCCCTTTCAGCCCTGATTGATGATTTATGGGCCCTGCAATTCAGCTTTACCAAAATTGTCCTTGATCAGGCAAAACCCGATGAAGCTGATCCTTTGAAAAAATGGGAAGAAAGCAACGTCACGGCCTATACCCGGATTGATCATTTGCTCAGCGATCTTGATGCGCTGGCAACGCTTGATCTGGCAATGCTGTCGGTTGCCAGCCGCGAGTTGCGGACCCTTATTCGGGATTAGGCCGCTTCTTGTCCACCAGTCTATGAGCGCAGAATCCAGAAATGACCGCCATCAGGAAAAGGCGGCAAAGATCAAGGCGGTCAAAGATAAAGTCTATGCCACAAAAACCCAGGAAAAAGGCCTGATCATCGTCCATACCGGACCGGGGAAAGGCAAATCGTCGGCGGCATTTGGCATGGTGATGCGTGCGATTGCACACGGGATGAAAGTCGGCGTTGTGCAATTTATCAAAGGGGCGGCCGATCAGGACAGCGGAGAGCGCAGACTGCTTGAAAAGCATTTTTCTAACTCCTGTGCGTTTCATGTGGCGGGCGAAGGCTTTACCTGGGAGACTCAAGACCGCGCCCGTGATATTGAAAAAGCCGAAGCAGGCTGGGCAACCGCGCAGCAGCTTATTCTCGAGCCTTCTGTGCAACTGGTTGTGCTTGATGAAATCAATATCGCGCTGCGCTATGATTATTTAGATATCAATGCTGTCCTTGAATTTCTGCGCGAGAAAAAACCGGCGATGACGCATGTGGTTTTAACCGGGCGCAATGCCAAGCCTGAACTGATTGAAATGGCTGATCTGGTCACTGAAATGACTCTGGTCAAACATCCTTTCCGTGGCGGGGTCAAGGCCCAGCCCGGCATTGAATTTTAGTTTAACGCCAGACCATGCCAGGCTTGATGATTCAAGGAACCGGCTCCAATGTCGGGAAGTCGATGATTGTTGCCGGACTTTGCCGGGCCGCCGTGCGGCGCGGGATCAAAGTGGCCCCGTTCAAACCCCAGAATATGTCCAATAATGCGGCGGTTACCGTTGATGGCGGTGAAATAGGCCGTGCCCAGGCCTTGCAAGCCCTGGCCTGTCATCTACCGACCTCGGTTGATATGAATCCGGTATTGCTCAAACCGGAAGGCCAGCAATCGTCTCAGGTTATTGTGCAGGGAAAACGCCTGGAAACCGTTTCTGCCCGGGCCTATTCTGCATTGAAACCCCGGCTTTTACCAGCTGTGCTTGAAAGCTATCAGCGGCTGGAGCGAACCCATGGGTTGGTGCTGGTTGAAGGGGCTGGCAGCCCGGCTGAAGTGAACCTGCGGGCCAATGACATTGCCAATATGGGCTTTGCCCATGCCGCAAATCTTCCGGTTGTGCTGGCCGGGGACATTGACCGGGGCGGCGTCATCGCCCAGCTGGTTGGCACCCATGCAATTTTACCGGCAGAAGATGAATCACGGATTAAAGGCTTTTTGATCAATAAATTCCGGGGCGATCCCCGGCTCTTCGATGATGGCTATCAGATGATTGAAGAACATACCGGCTGGCGCGGCTTCGGGGTTGTTCCCTATTTTGCCGAGGCCTGGAAACTGCCAGCCGAAGACGGGCAAGACCTGCTGCGCTATAATGACCATCATGATTCTAAAAAGAATCATTTTCATATTGTCTGTCTGGGTCTGCCGCATATTGCCAATTTTGATGATCTTGACCCGTTGGCACAAGAACCCGGCGTGAGCCTGACCATGCTTAAATCAGGCGAAAGCCTGCCCGCAACCTGTGATCTGGTGATTATTCCAGGCAGCAAGGCCACCCGCCAAGACCTGATTTTCCTGAAAGACCAGGGCTGGGACATTGACCTGATGGCCCATATGCGGCGTGGCGGGAAAATTCTGGGGTTATGCGGGGGCTATCAAATGCTGGGAAGCGTGATCCGCGACCCGAAAGGATTGGAGCGTTTCACCCCAACCAACGCGCAATCCTCAAAAGACGAAACAGCCGGATTGAATCTGCTCCGGGTCGAAACCATCCTCAGCGCACAAAAGCACCTGACCCGCGTGCAAGCCCGACATAGCGAATCAGGGCTGACGATTGATGGCTATGAAATACATCTTGGAAAAACCAAGGGGCCGGATTGCGCCCGCCCCTTTGCCACGATCATTGAGGGCGATAAAACGCAGACAGAAGGGGCCTGTTCAGAAAATGGACAGATTCAAGGCACCTATCTGCACGGGCTTTTTACCAATGATGATTTCCGGGCGCATTTCTTACGCGAACTTGGCGTGACGCAAGCCGGATCAACCCGTTACGAACAAACGCTTGATGAAACTTTGAATGCGCTTGCCGATCATCTGGAAGCGCATCTGGACTTGACGGGATTATTTGAACTGGCGGGAGGTTAGGGCCAGGACTCATAAAATTCATCCATTCTGTTGGTCAAGAAAGGTAAAGATACAATGAAAACAAGCGAAAGCATAGTTTTAGCTACGGTGAGCTTGTTTGAAGCTGTAGATTTGCCTTTATTGACCAACCTTGTAAAGGCGCGGCAAATTTTTGTATCTGAACTTTCAAACCGCTTGCAATTAGCGATGGCTAGTGTACCGTTTCACTGATTTTCCGTCTCTTGCGGCTAGTCCGTTTGAAAATCAGTGAAACATAAGGTGCACTAGCAAACTAACTTGCTAGTACTGCTTAATTTCAATAATTTGCTTATCGTAACTTGCGGACAGATTCGGCAAATTATTGAAATGCAGTACTAGTCACTGCACGCTTTTCAAGCCCATCTATCAAAAATTTGACACGCGCAGAACGGATGAATCTTATGGGTCCTGACCCTAATTCTCTTTTGCGCTCAAGTCGCGGGCGACAAAATCAAGAAAATCCGTGGCCTCGCTAAAATCACGATAAACAGACGCAAAGCGGATATAGGCCACCTGATCAAGTTTCTGCAATTCCTCCATCACACATTCCCCGATAGAGGCCACCGGGACTTCCTGCTCGCCAACCGATTCCAGACGCCGGACAATCTCGTTGGCCACCATCTCGATCTTCTGCTGATCAATATTGCGCTTGCGCAAGGCGGTGCGCATGGAACGCACGATCTTTTCGCGCTCAAGCTGTTCGCGAGTCCCATCCTTTTTGATCACCAGAAGCTCGCGCATCTGCACCCGCTCAAAGGTCGTGAAACGGGCACCACAACTGTTGCACTGGCGGCGGCGGCGGATGGCTCCACCGTCCTCGGTCGGGCGCGAATCACGCACCTGTGTATCATCATGTGAACAAAACGGACATTTCATCTTGCTATCTCTGCGCCCGGTTTATGTCAGCGCATATCCTCCCGATTCAACCAAACGCCCATTTTAACCAAATGCCTGGTCATAAAGCGGGAAATTCCTGGTCAGAGAAATCACCTTTGCCCGGACAGCAGCTTCAACCTGGCTGTTGTCTTCCGGGTTGTCTTGCAAACCGCGCAGGACTTCCAGAATCAACTGCCCGGTCTGTTTAAATTCGGCTTCGCCAAAGCCCCGGGTGGTTGCTGCCGGAGTGCCAAGACGAATCCCGCTGGTTACCGTCGGCTTTTCAGGGTCGCCCGGAACCGCGTTTTTATTGCAGGTAATCAGGGCGCGCTCCAGGCTTTTATCGGCAGCAACACCGGTTAATCCCATCGGGCGCAAATCAACCAGCAGCAAATGGGTATCCGTGCCACCTGAAACAATATCCAGTCCGCCAGCCGATAATTCGCGGGCCAGAATATCCGCATTATGACAGACTGCCTTGATATAGGTTTTAAATGCGGGTTCCAGAGCTTCGCCAAAACCAACCGCCTTGCCAGCAATCGCATGCATCAAAGGCCCGCCTTGCAGGCCGGGAAAGATCGCACTGTTGATTTTTTTCGCCACATCCTCGCGGTTGGTTAAAATCAGCCCGCCCCGGCTGCAACGCAGGGTTTTATGGGTTGTCGAGGTCACAACATCAGCAAACGGCAGGGGGTCGGGATGTTCGCCTGCTGCAACCAGGCCTGAAATATGGGCCATATCAACCAGCAAATACGCCCCGACCTCATCGGCAATCGCGCGGAATTTTTCAAAGTCAATCACCCGTGGATAGGCCGATCCGCCAGCAATAATCATTTTGGGTTTTTGGCGATGCGCCATCTCGGCCACCTGATCATAATCAAGATAACCATCTTGCACGCGTACCCCGTAGCCTTCGGCCTTAAACCATTTGCCAGACTGATTGGGCGGGGCCCCGTGGGTTAAATGCCCGCCATGGGCCAGCGACATGCCCAGAATCGGGTCTCCCGGTTGCAGCAGGCTCATGAAAACTGCCTGATTGGCCTGTGATCCCGAATGTGGCTGAACATTGACAAATTCGGCCCCGAACAATTTCTTTGCCCGCGCAATCGCCAGCATTTCAATTTCATCAGCATGAACACAGCCACCATAATAACGCCGCCCGGAATAGCCTTCGGCATATTTATTGGTGAAGACAGACCCGCTGGCCTGCATGACGGCTCTCGAAACAATGTTTTCAGAGGCGATCAGCTCAATCCCCTCGTGCTGGCGTGCCAGTTCACGCGATAGAATAGCCGCAGCCTCCTGATCAGAAGCATCAACCGCTTGGTCAAAAAATTCAGCCCAGTTCGGGGACTTGTTAAGCATAATCGCCAATCTCCATTTTGAGGAAAATATTAAAGGGGGGCTGCCAGCTTGTCGATCCGCCGCTGGTGGCGGCCACCTTCAAATGAACCCTTACAAAAGGCTTTAAAGATATCGATGGCTTGTTGTTGATCAAGAAACCTTGCCCCCAGAACCAGAACATTCGCATCATTATGGGACCTTGAAAGCTCGGCAATCTCAGGCGAATGACAAAGGGCCGCACGAATATGATGATGCCGGTTTGCTGCAATCGTCATGCCAATCCCGCTGCCGCAAATCAGGACCCCCGATCCTTCAGGGTCGTTTGCCAATGCATCCACAAGTTTATGCGCATAATCGGGATAATCAACCGATTCACCGCTATCCGGGCCAAGATCAATGACTGTTATCGCCTGTTGCTGCGCAACAGCGCCTAACGCCTGCTTAAGCCCGACACCCGCATGATCAGAGGCAAAATAAATAACCCTTGGCATATATTGTTTCTTTAAAACGGAATGTCGTCATCAAGCTCGTCAGCCCGACTGGCACTATCCCTGTCTGAGTTCCCGGCTGAATGACTCATGCCACTTGCCGGATTGCGCGCCGACTCCGTCCCGCCATAACCCGGCTCATAGCTGGCCATACCACTACCTGCACCTCCTCCCGCATTATCTCCACGCCGGTCAAGCAACGTCAACTCTCCACGATACCGCTGAAGAACAACCTCCGTCGAATAACGATCCGCTCCCGACTGATCCTGCCACTTGCGAGTCTGTAACTGACCCTCCAGATAAACCTTCGAACCCTTCTTCAAATATTGCTCGGCAATTTCGCCAAGCCTCTCGTTGAAAATAACAACACGATGCCACTCCGTCCGCTCCTGCGGGTTGCCGTCCCGATCCTTCCAGTTCTCAGACGTCGCAATGCTCAAATTAACTATACGACCCCCGCTCTGCATCGTCCGTACCTCCGGATCGCGACCCAGATTGCCAACCAAAATAACCTTGTTAACACTCGCTGCCATGGTCCACTCCTCAAAGCTCGGCAAAATTATACGCTCCGCCAGTTATCTCACCTCAGCACGGATCAGACAAGTTGATTCTCCCGATCAGAGGAATTTCTAATCGCTGAAATGCAAATTTTCTTGACCTTCACCTATTGGCTACCTAGATTGAATCAACAGACCAAACAGGACAATCCAGTCCCGAAAATACGTCCACCAAAATCTATCCACTCGCAACATATCAGGAGCCTCCGCATGGCAACAAAAACTGTAACCGACGCCAGCTTTCAACAAGATGTTCTCCAATCACCCCATCCAGTCCTGGTCGACTATTGGGCCGAATGGTGCGCGCCATGCAAGATGATCGCTCCAGCACTTGAAGAACTCTCCAGCGATATGACCGGGAAACTCACCGTCGCAAAAATCAATATCGACGAAAACCCCGACACGCCAAGCAAATATGGAGTCCGGGGCATTCCAACCCTCATGCTGTTCAAAAACGGCGAAATTGTTGATATGAAAGTCGGTGCCATGTCCAAAAATCAGCTACAACGCTGGATCGAAGAAGAAGTTGAATCCGTATAACATATAACGGAATCACTTTAAAAATCTCTCCAGAGAGTCATCATGGCTGCGCAACATTCTGTCTGGCTGATCAATGGCCCTAATCTCAATCTGACGGGATACCGCCAGCCCGAGATTTATGGCGCACGCACTTTGCCAGAAATTGATGAAGATGCCCGTGAATTTGCAAAGTCACTGGGCATTGCGCTAACCTGCAAACAATCCAATCATGAAGGGACCCTGATTGACTGGCTGCATGAGGCCAGATCCTCTGCCAACGGGGTTATTCTGAATGCCGGAGGCTATAGCCATACATCGGTTGCTCTGGCTGATGCGGTTGGTGCCTTTGACGGGCCAACGATTGAACTGCATTTGTCTAATATTCATGCCCGCGAGACTTTTCGCCAGCATTCGATGATTTCACGCGTTGCCGTCGGGCTGATTTGCGGGTTTGGGGCTGATGGCTACCGCCTGGCAATCAGCGCCATGCAGGTAATTTTAAACAAAAGCTGATTTGGGGTATCAGCGGTAGTGTGATCGCACGAAAGGGATTACGAAAGGGATATTGATGAATAAAGATACGGTTGACCTCAAATTCCTCAATGGGCTGGCCAGCCTGATGACAAAACACGGCATTGCCGAATTGCGGATTCGTGATGGCGAGCAGGAAATTGATCTTTCCCGTGATGGGGCGAGCAGCCCGTGGGAAAATCCTGACCCGCTTGTCAGCAGCTTGCAGGGACAAACCTTCCAAAATAATTATCAACACCCGCAGACAGATGAAAGGCCACCTGTCCAGCCTTCTTCAAACGCGTCTCCTGCCACCAATCAAGCGCCTGCAAGTCAGCCGCCTGCGGGAGCACTCACCTCCCCGATGGTTGGGACTGTCTATCTGGCGCCACAACCCGGTGCCCCCCGCTTTGTCGAGGTCGGTCAATCGGTCACACAAGGCCAGATTGTGCTGCTGATCGAGGCCATGAAAGTGATGAATCAAATTCAGGCCGCACAGGCCGGAACCGTGACAGAAATTCTGGTACAGGATGGTCAGCCGGTTGAATATGGACAACCGCTTCTTGTGATCAGCTGATGGCTCATCATGTTTGAAAAAATCCTTATTGCAAATCGTGGAGAAATCGCGCTGCGTATTCACCGCGCTTGCAAGGAGCTTGGCATAAATACTGTTGCAATCCATTCAACAGCCGATATGGATGCCATGCATGTAAGGCTTGCCGATGAGTCGGTCTGCATTGGGCCGCCACCGCCAAGGGATTCCTATTTAAATATGCAAGCCATCCTGTCTGCTGCCTTATTGACCGGGGCAGATGCGATCCATCCCGGCGTCGGGTTTTTATCTGAAAACGCCCGCTTTGCTGAAATGATTGAAGAACATGGCATGGTCTTTATTGGCCCGTCGGCTGAACATATCCGCTTGATGGGAGATAAAATTCAGGCCAAGCAAGTGGCCAAGGAGCTTGGCCTGCCGGTGGTGCCCGGAAGTGACGGGGCTGTCAAAAGCAGCGAGGAAGCACAGGCGATTGCCAAGGAGATTGGTTTTCCGCTGATTATCAAGGCGGCTGCCGGAGGAGGAGGACGCGGCATGAAAGTCGCAACCCATCCTGACCAGCTGGCAGAGGCGATGGCTTTGTGCCAGGCCGAGGCCAAAGCCGCTTTTGGGGATGATGCGGTTTATCTTGAGCGTTATCTGGCCACCCCGCGCCATATTGAAATTCAGGTGCTTGGAGACGGGGCTGGACAATGTATCCATCTGGGAGAGCGCGATTGTTCCATTCAGCGTCGCCATCAAAAAATTATTGAGGAAACCCCGTCCCCTGGTCTGAATGACGAGGTCCGCGATTCTATTGGGCAGATTGCGGCGGATGCTATGGCGCGCTTTAATTATCGCGGGGCCGGAACTATCGAGTTTTTATACGAAGAGAATGTGTTCGCCTTTATTGAAATGAATACCCGCCTTCAGGTTGAACATCCGATCACCGAGATGGTCACCGGCATTGATCTTGTGCGCGAACAAATCAAGATTGCAGCCGGGCATCCTTTATGTCTGACGCAAAAAGATGTCACCTTTAATGGCTGTGCGATTGAATGCCGGATCACGGCTGAACATCCCCGGACCTTTATGCCCTCGCCGGGGCGTATCGGCGATTATCACGCCGCAGGGGGGCCGGGTGTGCGTGTTGATAGCCATATTTATAGTGGTTATACAATCCCGCCATTTTATGATAGTCTGATTGCCAAACTGATTGTGCATGGTCATACGCGCAATGAATGTTTGCATCGCTTGAATCGTTCGCTAAATGAATATGCAATTAGCGGGATTGATACGACTATTCCGCTTCACCGGGATATTATCGCACAAAAGGAATTTATTGACGGGATCTATAATATTCATTGGCTGGAGCAATGGATGTCTCAAAGCCAGAATTAACAGCCGGAATTAAGGGGCAAAATCAGAATATGGCAGTATCAATAATCAGACTCAATATAGAGCAAGTATTAAAATCTCTATTTGAGTAGTTTTTCTATTGAATATTTGCCAATGCTATGCTAAAAGAAACTGTTTGCTGCAGCGAACAAGGATATCAAGAGGTTCACATGAGGCCATATAAATCTAAATATTCAATGCGCCGTGCGACGGGTAAATATTCAATGCGCCGTGCGACGGGTAAATATTCAATGCGCCGCACGGTCAGGCATTCGTTCTGGCTGGCCGCAGGTATTACGGTTGCGCTGAATCTGCCAAATGGCGCATTAAACTGGAATGCTGGTAACGACTATTCCGGCGCATATTCTTATGGCGCACACTCACATGGCCAGGCACAGCACGGTCAGGCACAGGCAGCCTCCCTCTCAACTGAATTGCGTCTGATGCTGATGACGCATCCAGAACTCAAGGCCGCTGCCAAGCGCGTTGACATCGCGGATCAAGCCGTGCGCGAAGCCCAGAGCAGCTTTTTTCCTGAAATCACCGTTTCCGGCGAAGTTGGCCCCAACACGGTCTCAACCCCGGGGGGACGCACCAACGAAACAGTCGAAGAACTGGACGGGCGCGTAGGCTCGTTGGAAGCCCGACAGATGCTTCTGGATTGGGGGGCCACCTGGAATGCGGTTGATGCCTCTAAAATGGAAGCCGATGCAGCGCGGATCGGATTGAATCTGGCACGTCAGGAAGCACTTTTCACCGCCTCGCGGGCCTATATGGAAGTCATGCGCAACCGCGAGCTTATTTCGGTGAACAACCGGAGAGAAGAAAGCATCCGCACCCAGACCCGCCTTGAGGACGAACGGGTGCGCAGCGGAGCCGGGGTTTCGATAGATGTCTTGCAAGCCAAGAAACGTCTGCAACGGGCCATCAATGAGCGGCTGGGAACCAAGCGTCGGCTTGAACGGGCCTCTGCAGCTTATAACAAGATTTTTGGTATTCCTGTTGAGGCAGGACCGCTTGAGGATGATGTGACCAACCAGCTGCTGATTCCGGCAACGATGGAACAGGCTCTGGAAATTGCCCGCGCCAATGCCCCTGATTATCTGCGCGCCCTTCTGGCAGCGGATACTGCAAAGGAGCGTATCAACGAAGCCTGGGCCGATTTTCTTCCGACACTGGAACTGGTGGGGTCGATTGATTATTCAGAAAATGATGGCAGCCGCGGGATTACCCGTGACACCCGTGGCTATCTTGAAATGAACTGGGATTTATTCAGTGGTTTCGGGACGGTTGCCGCCGTTGAGCGATTGACCGGAACATGGGGGGAAGCCCTTAGTCAGTCGGATGTTCAGCGGTTGAATGTCGATGAGAATGTTCGCGCGGCCTGGGGAAAGCTTGAAAATGCTCGGGAGCGTCAAGACCTTTATCGAAACGGGCAAACGCTTGCTGAGGAATTGCTGATTGCGCGCCAGAAACTGCGTGATTCGGGTAAAGAGACCGCGCTTGGTGTCCTTGATGCGGAAATTGAGGTCTTTCAGTCTGAAGTTGATTTGATCAATGCCAATTATGATGCCCGCGCTGCTGCGGTTGAGTTGGTCCGCTCGACGGGAATTTTAACACCTGCATCGCTTGGGATTGTCCTGACGGATGAAGACCTGAGCCGTTCTGATGCAGAAGAAATGGAGAGCGTTCTGCCTGAAGCCGTTCCGACGGTTTCGGCAGATCAGGAGCAAGAAGCCATGATGGGCGATGAAGGCTCCGATATGTCGATGACGCAAGAACAGGCTCAGGATGAAGCAGAGCCTTATTCCAGCCGCAGCGAGCTGGAATCGATGTTGGAGTTGTCGCCGGATTCGCCTTTTGCACCGACGGGTTCTGACGGGGTTTAATTTTCCGGCTGAGTGTTGCCGCTGGAGTCTTTAAAGCGGTATTCCCTTAACTTCGCATGTCCTTAATTGCGCGTTTTTGGCTCAAGCAGCAGCACCTGTGGCGAGTTCAGTGACAGCCGCGATGATATCGGCATTGGCAAAAGGCTTGGTGATAAATTTATTGGCCCCGCATTCAAGCGCCGTGCGCCGGTCTTCGCGTTGCCCCTTGGCTGTAAGCATTAAAACAGGCACATGCGCGGTCTTTTCATCAGCACGGAGTCGACGCAGGATTTCATAGCCATCCAGGCCCGGCATCATCACATCCAGCACCATGACATCGGGTGGACGCTCCAGCACAGCGGCCCAGGCCTGCTGACCATCAGACTGCACGCCGACTTCAAAGCCTGCGCGCTCCAGCACGAAGGACAAGGATGTCACGATATTCGGTTCATCTTCAGCCAATAAAACATAGGCGGTCATTTGCCCCTCCATCCCGTGCTTTTAGGGTCCTGACCCTAAGCCTTTCTTGCCTATACAATAACAAAACAATAGCCAAAAACCGCGACAGGGGCAAATTGAATTATCTGGCAGATGAAAAGCGACTTGAAACAGATCGGGCGAATCACGCTAATAGGCATATAAAATTATGCGGATCGCGTATAGAGAATAGAAAGGTGGTCAGTTTATGCATGTTTATCGCACGCATCATTGTGCAGAATTACGCGCACAGGATGCAGGTTCGAAGGCTCGTCTGTCCGGGTGGGTTCATCGCAAGCGCAACCACGGGCAGCTTCTTTTTATCGACCTGCGCGACCATCACGGATTGACGCAGTCTGTTGTTGATACGGAGAGCCCGCTGTTTGAAGAACTTGAGGCCTTGAGTCTGGAATCTGTGATCACTGTGACGGGTCAGGTGATTGACCGCACGCCGGAGACGGTGAATCCTGCCCTGCCGACGGGGGCTGTTGAGTTGCGGATTGAAGGTTTTGAGGTTCAGTCCCGGGCCAATCCCCTGCCGATGCCGGTTAATCAGGATGCGGGCTATCCTGAGGATATCCGGCTGCGTTACCGGTTTCTTGATTTAAGGCGGCCAGATTTGCATGACCAGATTGTGTTGCGCTCCAGGGTTATTGGCTATTTGCGCCAGCGCATGGGAGAGGCCGGATTTCTGGAGTATCAAACCCCGATCCTGACAGCTTCCAGCCCGGAAGGGGCGCGCGATTTTCTAGTGCCAAGCCGCATACATCCCGGGCAGTTTTATGCCCTGCCGCAGGCCCCGCAGCAATTCAAGCAATTATTGATGATTGCCGGTTTTGACCGTTATTTTCAGATTGCGCCTTGTTTTCGTGATGAGGATTCGCGGGCAGACCGCAGCCCCGGGGAGTTTTACCAGCTTGACTTTGAAATGAGTTTTGTCACGCAGGACGATGTTTTTGAAGCGATTGAGCCGGTTCTGTATGATACATTTTCAACCTTTGCCAATGGCCGCACGGTTAGTCCGGCACCTTTTGTCCGCATTCCCTACCGGGAGGCCCTGGCCCGCTATGGAAGTGACAAGCCTGATTTGCGCAATCCCCTGACCCTTTGCGATGTCAGTGAAGTCTTTAAGGACAGCAGCTTCAAGGTTTTTGCGGGCATTGTTGCCAAAGGCGGGGAGGTTCAGGCGGTTCTGGCCAAAGGGGCTGGCGAGCAACCACGCAAATTCTTTGATGATCTGAACAGCTGGGCCAGAACGCTGGAGCAGCCGGGCCTTGGCTATATTGCCTGGAAAGCAGACGGGACTGCAGCCGGGCCGATTGCCAAAAACCTTTCCGAAGACTCGCTGAAATCACTTGAAAAAACCCTTGGAGCCACCCCCGGTGATGCCGTTTTCTTTGCCGCCGGTCCAAAACAGGGAGACGCCACCAAGCTCTTTGCCGGGCAAATTCGCACACGGCTTGGCACTTTGCTTGACCTGATTGATCCAGAACATTTTGCCTTTTGCTGGATTGTTGATTTCCCGATGTTTGAATGGGACGAAACCGCCCAAAAGATTGATTTTTCGCATAATCCCTTTTCCATGCCGCAAGGCGGGCTGAAAGCCCTGCAAGAGCAAGACCCGCTGGATATTCTGGCCTATCAATATGACATTGTGTGTAACGGCATTGAACTTTCCTCCGGGGCTATTCGGAACCATTTGCCCGAGGTCATGTATAAAGCCTTTGAAATTGCCGGGCATGACCCGGCGGTTGTGGACACACGATTTGGCGGCATGATTAATGCTCTCAAACTTGGGGCCCCGCCGCATGGCGGCTCGGCTCCCGGGATTGACCGGATTGTCATGCTGCTGGCCGGAGCCTCCAATATCCGCGAGATTATTGCCTTCCCGATGAATCAGACGGCGCAGGATTTAATGATGGGGGCCCCTGCGCCAGTGTCAGAGCGTCAGTTGCGCGATGTCCATATTTCGCTTGATATCAAGGACACATGAGCCCGCTTCCTTCCCCCAGCCCCGTTATCACCCAGATTGAAGGCATGATCCGTAAAGGGGAGATGCAGCAGGCTATTCAGGCTGGCAGCGCAGCCCTTAAAGCGGTTTCACAGCCAAAGCGCACTAAAGCGTCTTCCAACCGGGTCCCGCCACGGCGAAAAATACCCAAGGGCGGGCGCAAGAAAAATCCGCAAGCCCCTCAAAACCAAGCCAGTCAGCCAGAGGTCAGGCTGGATAAAGATCAACGCCAGCATGTCGCCTTTCTGGTGGCGGTTGCACAAGCCAATCTTGATGGCGGCAAGAAGACTCCAAAGGGAATCGAGGCTCTGCATGAACTGGTTGATATAGAATCGCCCTACCCGCCAGCCGCCGAGGCTCTGGGGCAATATTATTATAAAACCAGCGATCACGAGAAGACCATACGCTATTATGAAATAGCCATCAGCCAAGCGAAGAAAGTAACTGAATCGCATTTCCATCTTGCAAGTGCCTATTTTAACAGCGGGAATGCAACGCAGGCTCTGAAGTGGCTGGCCCCTTATCTGGAGAAAAATCCTGATAAAATCGATGCCTGTATCCTGAAAGGGCAAGCGCATAACTTGCTTGGCCAGTCGGCCGAGGCCCTTGCCGCTTTTGAAAATGTCTTGAAGCAAGCCCCAAAAAATCAGCGCGCGCTCTATCTTCATGCGCTGGTTGCGCAAAAAATGGACAAGTCGGAACTGGTCATACAAAGCTGCCGGACGGCTCTAGCACTATCGCCCGGCAATGCTCAGATGTGGATGATGTTGGGCCTCGCCCTGCATAATCTGAACGATCAAAAAGCCGCCTATCTTGCAAATAATAAAGTCCGAAAGCTCACACGCAAAGACAACCGGACAGTCTATAATCAGGCCCGCCTGAATTGTGTGCGATTGCTTAACCTTATCGGAAAGCCAAAATTGGGACTGGCCATCTTCCTGCGCCAGGCCCGACTTGAACCGGTGACCAATAAATCGACCATGGATTTGGCCTATCAGGCCTATCGGGCCTCCAGCCGCGATATCGCGCTTGGCAGCTTGCAGGAAAAAATTGATCAGGGCAGTGACTACCCGGAATTTTTCCTCTTGCTGGGACGTTTGCAAAATCAGTCTGGCGATTTCACGGATGCTCAAAAAACCCTTGAAGCCGGGTTAAAAATACACCCGAAACATGCTCTGATGCGGATCAGGCTGGTAGAATCTTTCCTTGGCCGCAAGATGAATGAAGA
The DNA here is from genome assembly GCA_965229605.1 of Alphaproteobacteria bacterium. Classification (GTDB taxonomy): domain Bacteria; phylum Pseudomonadota; class Alphaproteobacteria; order CBDDJK01; family CBDDJK01. The sequence goes on from OZ245892.1 coordinate 1,624,686, forward strand.
AGCCGCACAGATTCTTGATGGATTTTCTAAAGACGATATCGCCGCTCTGGAGCCAGATGTGCGGATTCATTATTTTCTGCGCCGACGCACGCTGCTGTCACGCTATCCCGATAAAAAAGCCGAAGCCGCTGATATGCTCGATCATGCCCTTGGCACCGACCCGCAGGCAATGGATGCCTGGTTCGGGCGGGCCTTTGCCTATGATGCCGAACGCCGCTATGGCGCAAGCTTGGCGGTCTGTGATGAAAATGCCCGCCGCTTCCCCAATCAGGTTGAAACCTATGTTGCGCGTGGTCATGCTTTAAGCCACCTCAATTTAGCCTCGGTATCCGTGCGTGACCTTGATCGCGGGCTGGCCCTTGACCCCAATTCAGTCAATGTCCATCGCAATATGTCGATCAGTAAATTGATGCTGCAAGACTATCCGCAGGGATTTTACGAATTTGACTGGCGGTGGAAAATGACAAACGATGGCAACTCAAATGCCATCAACACTCGCCAGCGACTTAAAGCCCCGCCCCTGACCAACCCGGAAGACGCACGCGGCAAGATTGTGCTGCTTTATGGCGAACAGGGCAACGGCGATGTCATCCAGTTTCTACGCTATGTGCCTGTCCTCGCCAGTTACGGGGCCACCATATGGATGATGGTTCAAAAAGTATATACCGGGATTTTACCGCTTCTTAAAAATTTCCCCGGCATAAAAGTCGTCTTGAAAGGTGAAACCCCCACCGATGATTTACGCTATGATTATCATGCCTCCCTGATGGACCTGCCGGGGCTTTTTGCAACCACACTGGACAATATCCCGCCGCCTGTTCCCTTTTACATTGACCCGGAGCGAAAAGAAAAATGGCGCAGCCGACTAAGCAGCTTGCCTGATCTTGGACCAAGAGTCGGGCTGGTCTGTGAAAGCGGGAAAGGATTTCTCAATAATATGCTGCGCTCCATCGGATTTGAGAATTTTCGCCCTCTTTTCGATATGCCGGTTCACTATATCTGTCTGCAAAAAGACATCGCGCCAGAAGACCGCGAATGGCTGGATAAAATTCCAAACCTTTCCATTATCGGACCGGAATTTGAAAATTTTGCCGATACAGCTGCCGTCATCGAAGAATTAAATCTGGTGATTTCAACCTGCACCTCAACCGCGCATCTTGCCATGACTCAAGGGGTCGCAACCATGACCATGCAGCCCTGGCGTGGCGACTGGCGCTGGGGCCTGCAAAGCCAAAAAAGTCTATGGTATGAAAGTGCCACGCTTGTCCGTCAACATCGCTCCCGCGACTGGTCAGCCGTCCTTGATCTCTTGCGCGGCAAGCTCTGGCGATGGATCGATGCAGGCTGCCCAAAGACACTGCCCGACCCCTTTGCTGTCAAGAGCGTACACATAGACGCCACCCTGCCTGACAATCAACATGCCTGATTGAAACTATTAAAAAAATTGCCTGTTCTATGGAAGCGCATTACTTGCTCTATTGCATCTTTTGCGTAAAAAAACTTAAAAATCAATAGCTTTACCCATGCCATAAAATTTCTTTTTCTTGCCCAAAAATCGATTTTGCTTTATTTCCAATAGACTGGACAGGTGAGTCAAATGAGACAATATCTGTCAACAGTAATTATTACTGATTCCACAAAATATGATCCTTGATCGATTCAGCCCCCCCTTTTATATATGACCTATTGCAGTCAGATGGTGTCGAACAAAAGCAGATGCAGAGCAAAAGCAAAGCAAATGCGGGGGTCGAACAAAGACGCAAATAGTGTATAGGCAACGCCCAATCTTGCAAGAAATGATGCACAGACGGGCCATGGACCTGACACGAAAAAACTATACTATGTATTCAATATATGCGCGGTATTCAACGTGCATAGCAAGACATGTGGGGTGTCTGAGATAGAGATTATAAGTCATGCGGGCTAATCACCTGCATTGCACAGGTTTAGTTTGCTTATAATATATTAATGCACCCGGGTTTTGCTGGTCTGATATTTAATGCCGCAAAGCAGGTGCTGACACACGATAACACATAAAGGGGCAACACCCGTTTGGCCGGTTTTTACCGGTGATCGGGAAGGGCGAAGCTGTATCGCTCGTTTAGGAAGGGATGGTGACGCAATGTCTCCAGAAAACAGACAAATGCTCAGGACTCATGTTCACACTGAAACAGGAGACACGGGTTCACCTGTCAATCTGTCTGCCGACCCGCCTGTTCCGCCTTCTTCAATTCCTTACCAACCCCTTGATCCTGCTAACCCAGCCCAAAAAACTTCTCTCCCTAACATCGAATATACTAACATTGAATATAAAGGCATCAACGATAAAGAGATCGAAGACGTTGCCTCTATTCGTGAAAAAATTTCTGCCGGAAAGAACAAGTTCTCACCTGATCCTATATCGCCGGGCGACTTATTAGGCGCCTGGAAGCTTGCGGCCTATAAACTGAGCGGAGAATTCAGCCGTGCCACCGTAGACCGGGTTTTCTCCCAGCTCCAGCTACGCGACTATCGTGATGGAATTGTCATTCTGGAAACCCGGAACGAGCTGGCCTTGCGCAGTGCCCGCGATGTCCATCTTGAAACCATTGAATCGGCACTTCAAGATGCCTTTCCCGGCACGCACCCTGTCAAGGGCGTGGACATTATCCTGGCCCCTCCGCGGCAGGCTGACGCAAATAACCCGGATGCACAGCTTATTCGGGCAGAAAATGCAGGCAAAGTCTTTACATTTCCTCCACATGGCGGGATGAATAACGGCTATGCGGCTCCGGCAGCAAACCTGCCCGGATCAGCGCGTGCAAAAACCCGCCGCTCCAGTCGCTTCTATATGCCGTCGCCTTTTTCTGAAGAAGACCCGCTTTATGCCGTCTATGCCCCGCTGGCGCACCCTCTTTTGCCGCGTCACCGGTTTGATCACTTCATTATTGATGATACAAATCTGCTCCCCCATACAGTCGCCAAGCGTGCCGCTCTGGACAGTGAAAGCGATGACTTCAGCCCCCTGATTTTTCATGGCGCCTCCGGTGTCGGGAAAACCCACCTGTTGCAGGCCATTGCCTATGAATTGGGAACCCACCATCCCGATGTCCCGACCATCTGTTTTCAAGCAAATATCTTCAAGCACCAGTTCTATATGGCCATAAAAAACCGCGATACCGTCAGTTTCCGCGAAATGTTGCGCCAATTTGAAGTCTTGATCATTGATGATCTGCACCGAATGCGCGGACAGCATCGGGCCCTTGAAGAAATTATGAATATTCTCGATGAATTTAAAACAATGGGTAAAAGAGTTTATCTTGCACTCAACCAGCCCCTGCACGAATTACAGGATTTTCCAGAAGCCCTGCTGACTCGTCTGGCCGGAGGGATGACCCTTGAAATTAAAGCCCCGGGCCATGCCTTGAAGCTCAAGGCGTTAAAACTTGAAGCCGAACGGCTTGGGCTTGCTTCAGTAATCCGGCCCGAAATCTATGATATGATCGTTCAGGAAACACAAGGCGGCGTGCGGGAACTCTATTGTATCGCCGTGCGGATGCAGGGAATGCAGGACTACCTGACACAGATCAGTGGAAAAAGCCCCTATGATGCAAATCCTGCTCAAGATTCTGCTTCTGCCTACTGGACAAAAGAACGAGTCCTCTCCCTGATACAAGAACAGCAAGGCGAGGCAAGGCGGGTCAAAATGTCCGATATTCTTGCCTTATGTTCGCAACGCTTTGGGGTGACCCGTCAGGCTTTATTCTCTCGCCAGCGGTCCAGAAATATTTCGCGCTGCCGCCATGTTGCTGCCTATCTGGCAAAAAATATGACCAGTAAATCCTTGCCGGAAATCGGGCGTGATCTTGGCGGGCTTGATCATACCAGCGTGCTTTATGCCTTGCGCCAGATGGCCAGGAAGATGGAAGACGATGCAAGTTTTCGCGACGAGGTCGAAGACCTTGCAAGACGGCTGCGCTACGGCATAAAATACGAAGAATAGAGTCCTCTGCCATGGCTTTGATGATGCTTGCCTTTCCGGGGCAGGGTTCGCAGGTTCCGGGGATGGCCCAGGCCTTTGCCGATGAATTTCAGGCTGCCCGCGAGGTGCTGCAGGAAGTTGATGATGCGCTGGATCAGCACCTCAGTCGGCTTATGCACGATGGCCCGATGGAGGAATTGACCTTGACCGAGAATGCCCAGCCAGCCTTGATGGCGGCCTCGCTGGCGGCGGTGCGGGTTATTGAGTCTGAAACTTCAAGCCCGCTTTCACAATTTGCGCAATGTGCGGCCGGGCATAGTCTGGGGGAATATAGTGCCTATGCCGCGCTTGGAACCTTTAGCATCGGGGATACGGCGCGACTTTTGCGCCAGCGTGGACAAGCCATGCAACAGGCGGTTCCGCCCGGAGAAGGGGCAATGGCTGCGCTGATCGGGCTTTCGCCGGATCAGGTTGACGCGGTTGTTGCAGAGGTTATGGACGGGTCTGACAGCGGCGAAGTCCTGGCCTTTGCCAATGATAATGGCGGCGGACAAGCGGTGGTGAGCGGAACGGCCAAGGCGGTCGAGCGCGCGATGGCTCTGGCAAAGGAACAAGGGGCCAAGCGCGCCTTGCCGCTTAGCGTATCGGCGCCTTTTCACTGTGCATTGATGCAACCGGCAGCGCATATTATGGAGGAAGCCCTGGCACAAACGGCGATAGCAAATCCTTCTTTACCTGTTTACAGCAATGTGACGGCTTCCCCGGTTAAAAAAACAGAGGATATTCCGCCCTTGCTGGTTGAGCAGGTGACAGGCCGTGTGCGCTGGCGAGAGTCTGTGTTGGCCATGACCGACCATCTAAAGCAGCAAGCAGAAGAAGCGGATGAGGAAGCCAGCCCGCTTCTGGCCGAGTTGGGTACTGGCAAGGTTTTATCTGGCCTTGCCCGCCGGATTGCGCCGGAGCTCACAGGCTTTTCTGTGAGTGACCCGGAGGGGTTAAAGGTTTTCCTGAACCATATCGGCTGACCTGGTGCGCCCAACATGCGTGAATCTTATAGCCCTGACCCCGGATTATGGATATCCGTATAATCGCCATTGGCAAGTTCAAGCGCGGGCCCGAGCGCGATCTTTTCACCCATTATGCCACCCGAATTGGCCATAAATCCGCAGGCGGACCAAACTGGTCCTGCACCTTGATCGAATGTCCAGAGCCTCAGGTTGCAGACAGTGAACGCCGATTCCGCGAAGCCGGGTTGATTGCTGACAAGCGGCGGCCTGTCACGCAACGCCCGGGCAAGCAGCGACCCCTTATGCCGCTTCTGGCCCTGGACGAGGGCGGAAAACAGGTCACCAGTATCCAGCTGGCCAATCATCTGGAGCAATGGATGGAGTCTGGCGGCGTTGATATTGTGATTGGCGGGGCAGACGGGCTGGACCCGGCACTTGTTGAAAAAGCCGATCTGGTGATGGCTTTTGGGCGGGTGACCTGGCCGCATCTGCTGGTGCGCGGATTAATCGCCGAACAGCTTTATCGGGCCCGCATGATTCTGGCCAATCACCCCTATCATCGGGCCTGATATCAGCCTCCTGAATATTAGGCCCCTCTGGCCCGCAGACGACGTTCAAGGTCAAAAATCATCGGCAGCGCAAGCAATGTAACCGCACATGCAAGCAGCCCGACCAGCGCAATATTCTGAAGCTGTCCATCCCGCTCAACCAGTATAAACGAAGACATATAGGCCCCAAGCGCCATGGCCAGGCTCATCATGGTTGAATGTAGGGACATAAAGGCGCCGCGCTCCTCGGCTTTGGGGACGCGGGTTGCCGTTGCCTGCGCCGGAACCGTGCGCCCGGTCATCGACACCATAAAGAGCACAAAGGGAATTGGTACCAGCAGGGAAGGCGATATTTCCACAAAATCTGTCCATAAGAATCCAAGCGTGATCGAGATAAAATAGACAAAAGTGCCAAAAAGCAGCACGCTGGTTGCAGAGTATTTATCAGCAAAATTACCAGCAAGCCGCATGGTAAAGAAACTGGCAAATCCCCCGGCAAGATAGAGGATTCCCAGCTGTTCGCGCGGATAGTCAAGATTCAACTGCAAATGGGCAGAAATATTTGGAATAACCAGAAAACCGGAGAAAAGCAGGATAAAACTGACACCATAGGCCAGCATTGAATCAATATTTCTGGCCATCACCAGAATTCGCCGCACCCGCACCAGCAAGCTGCCCGGTTGACCAAGGGCCGCTTTCCACGGCAAAAACCACCAGGTCATCAATAGAGCAAAGAGTGCCAAAGCCGCGATTGCAAAGAAAGACGCTTGCCAGCCCAGCCATTTGGAAATTTCAAGCCCGATAGGCACGCCCAGCACCGAAGCCGCCGCAAAAGCCCCGGATAATTTTCCCATGGCCTGACCCCGTCGTTCTGGCGGGACATAATCGGCGACAAGCGCAAGGGCAAGGGCCCCAATCGGGCCGCCAAAAATGCCTGCCGCAATACGCGCCGCAATCATGGTGCCTTTGTCAACAGCAAGCCCGCAGGCAAATGTTGCGACTGCCAGCCCGCAAAGACAAAAAATAATCGCCTGACGGCGGGTATAATGATCAAGATAGAGGGCCGCAGCCAAAGCGGTTGCTGCCGAGGCAAAACTGTAAACCCCGGCAATCATGCCAATGTCCTGCATCGGGATGAAAAGATGTTTTGAAAAATCCGGCCCAAGCGGCAGGACGATCATGAAATCAACAATATTCACAAACTGGATCAGAGCCGCGATAAAAATGATCCGCTCCTCAGATATATTTGGGGCTGATATGTTTTTGGCTGGCATGTTTTTGTGGCGATCAGCCGCCTGCTCGCTCATGGTATCTTCTCATAAGCTCGCGGCAAATTGATCAAGCCGGGCATTGACCAGACCAACCGCGCCCGGGTCAAAAAAAGACGCCGCCAGACTGACATATTCGTTGATGATCACCGCCTGATCAAGGCCAGCCGGGGTACTCAATTCTTCAATCGCCAAAAGGATCAAGGCATCCAGCAAGGGCTCCGGGGCCGACTTCCCAAGCGGGGTCAAAGATTCCAAAGCCGCCGTATGGGCCGGATGATTTTCACTCACCCCGCGCAGCAAACGCAAAAACAGGCTTTTATTGGCTTTTAAGTCATCGGCAAGCGCAAGCGCGCGGTGCTCATCCGGGAATAAACTGATCTGGGCACGGTAGTGGTCCTCGGCGGCCTGTTCCTCAAGCTGCGCCAGCGTCACGCCCGTCAAACGCATCTGGTAGAAACTTTGCAGGGCCAGCAGCCGTGCGGCCCGAAAAGCAGACGCAGCCTGCCCCCCCTTGACTGAACGGGCCGAACGGGCGGAACTGGTCATAAAATATTACAAAATCAATAGACCCGCGCTTTAGGCGGGATGGGCGCAATATCGTTGCTCAGCGGCAGACTGTTGACCGGACGATAATCAAACATAACCTCGCCTTTTTCATTGCACCAGGCCAGCGTATGTTTCATCCAGTTTTCATCATCGCGGTCCTGGAAATCTTCGCGGGCATGCGCCCCGCGCGATTCAGTCCGGTTCGCCGCACTTTTAACGGTTACCATCGCTTGCGGGATCAGATTTTCAAACTCCAGCGTTTCCATTAAATCCGTATTCCAGATCATGGAGCGGTCATTGACCCGGATATCACCACGCTGCGCCCATATTTCTTCCAGCTTCTTTGCCCCTTCGTCCAATGTGTCGCCTGTTCGGAAGACAGCACAATTTTCCTGCATGACCTTCTGCATGGCCAGGCGCATTTGTGCGGTCCCGACCTCCCCTTTTGCATGGCGCAGATCATCAAAGCGGGACAGGACGAAATCAGTGCTAAAGGAAGCCGGTTCATGCACGGGCCCGCCGGGTTTCACCGTTTCTGCACAGCGATTGGCAACCGCTCGCCCGAATACGACAAGATCAAGCAGCGAATTTGACCCCAGACGATTGGCCCCATGCACCGACACACAGGCCGATTCCCCGGCTGCCATCAGGCCAGCAACCCGCGTGTTGGGATCACCGTCTTTCATTGTGATCACTTCGCCATGATAATTGGTCTGCAGCCCGCCCATATTATAATGACAGGTCGGCAAAACCGGAATTGGCTCACGCGTCACATCAACGCCAGCAAAAATATTGGCTGTTTCAGCAATTCCGGGCAACCGCTCGTTAATGACATCGGCATCCAGATGCTCCAGATGCAAATGAATATGGTCCTGATTTTTGCCAACGCCCCGGCCTTCGCGCACTTCAATCGTCATCGAACGCGAGACCACATCACGCGAAGCCAGATCCTTTGCCGACGGCGCATAGCGTTCCATGAAACGTTCACCCGCCTGATTGGTCAGATAGCCGCCTTCCCCGCGCACCCCTTCGGTGATCAGACAGCCTGCGCCGTAAATACCGGTCGGGTGGAACTGGACAAATTCCATATCCTGCATTGGAATGCCAGCCCGCAAGGCCATGCCGCCGCCGTCTCCGGTGCAGCTATGGGCCGAGGTTGCCGAGAAATAGGCCCGTCCATAGCCCCCGGTTGCCAGCACCGTTTCTTTGGCCATAAAGCGATGCAGGGACCCGTCATCCAGGCACCAGGCCAGAACCCCGCAGACCTCTCCATCAGACGACATCAAGAGATCAATGGCAAAATATTCGATATAAAATTCTGCCTGATGCTTTAACGACTGCTGATAGAGGGTATGCAAGATTGCATGTCCTGTCCGGTCGGCTGCGGCGCAAGTCCGCATGGCAGGGGGGCCTTCGCCATATTCGGTTGTCATACCGCCAAAGGGACGCTGATAGATTTTGCCTTCTTCGGTGCGGCTGAACGGAACCCCGTAATGTTCCAGCTCGATAATCGCCGGAGAGGCTTCGCGCACCATATATTCGATTGAATCCTGATCGCCCAGCCAGTCAGAGCCTTTTACCGTATCATACATATGCCAGCGCCAGTCATCGGGTCCCATATTGCCAAGGGCGGCAGAGATTCCACCTTGTGCGGCAACGGTATGGCTACGGGTTGGAAATAATTTGGTGATACAGGCAGTCCGCAATCCCTTTTGGGCGAGGCCAAAAGTCGCGCGCAAGCCCGCTCCTCCGGCACCGACAACAATGACATCATAGTAATGGTCTGTAAGAGGATAGGATTCAGCCATAGCGCACCCTGTTTTTCATACTGATTAAAGAAGAACAAGCAGCAAGGCCCAGAGACCCGCCGCCGCAAAAGCCACGGACAGAAGTTTGACGCCATAGACCAGCGCGATTTTAACCGCTGGCTGATGGACGTAATCCTCAATCACGACTTGCAAGCCAAGTTGGGCATGATGAAATCCGGCGATCAGGAACAGGGCAACAACAAGCCCGTTAAATGGAACCTCTATCCATGCAGACAAGGTTGCATAATCGGCTCTGGACAGCGCACTCAAGCAAACCACCAGATAGAATGTCAGCGGAACCAGCGCAACGGCTGTCACGCGCTGAATGATAAAATGATGTGTGCCTGACTTGCCACTACCCAGCCCGCGTACGCGGGCGAGTGCAGATTGTTGATTAGCTTGATCGGTTTCGCTGCTCATCGCTTTATCCAAAAACCCCATAGCCCACAAGCCAGGCAATCAAGGTGAGAACAGCTGCCACAATCACGCTTGCATGACCACTACGCCGGGACTGGATCAAGCCAAAGCCAAGGCCGAAATCCCACGCCAGATGGCGAATGCCATTGCACAGATGATAGAATAAAGAAAAGCTCCAGCCCAGCAGGAAGAACTGCCCGACCCAGTGCCCCAGAATGGCCTGCGCCAGTGCAAAATTCTCAGGTCCCGATCCTAATGCCAGCAACCAGGCCACCATAGCAATCAATCCACCAGAAAGGGCAATGCCTGTTGCCCGGTGGAGGATCGAATAGATCATCGTCCATTCTCGCCGATAAATACCGAGATGGGGCGAAAGAGGTCTGGTATGGCTCATTGGATATTCCAAGGATTAAAAGACTGGTTTCTATAGCATGATATGCTGAAAATTCAAATTACTATGACCCGCCTCACCCTTTAATGCAAGTCCTCTTTAATGCGATTCCTCTGCGAAAAACCCTAGCCGGGGTTATAGACCCGGTCGGCCTCTGGATCGCCCGTTTCATAGCCTAAGCCCTTGATTTGCTGCCATGCCGCATCGGGAATATCCAGGGTTGCCCAGGCCAGAGTCTGGTCTATACGCTCCGGCTTGGTGATGCCAATCAGCGTAGAGGTAATGCGCGGGTCCTTCATGGAAAATTGCAAAGCCGCCGCACCGGTTGGAACATTGTGATTGGCGCATATGGCCTCCAAAGCCTTGACCGGGGCAAGCTTTTCTTCATTGGCATCCTGATAGGTAACCCGTGGCATAACCGCGCTGCCCTTGGCCAAAACACCCCCCGCAAAAGGGGCCGCATTCAAGATCGCAATGTTCTTTTCTGCCGCATAGTCAAACATTTCACCCGCCGAACGATTGAGCAGACTATAGCGGTTATGGCTGATCAGCGCATCAAAATCATAGGACTTCAAAAGAGGAAACATGATATCAATCCGCCCCATCGCCAGACCAACCGCCTTGGCAAGCCCTTCTTCTTTCAGTTTTAAAAGCTCTTCAATCGCGCCGCCGTCGCAGGTAATTTCTTCAAGATCACGCGCATGCTCGGGGTCATGAAAATGCAACAAGGGCACCCGATCAAGGCCAAGCCGCCCCAGACTTTCTTCAAGCGACTGGCGCACCCGGGCTTTATCAAAACGGCCTGTTGCCATCTCGCGGTCAAGCTTGGTGGCCAGCACAAATCCTTCCGGCAAACCACCATATTCACGAATGGCCTTGCCAATCCGTTCCTCGCTGCGACCAAACCCGTAATTATTGGACGTATCAAGGAAATTAACCGGCCCGTCCAAAATCTTCAAAATCGTGTCAATCGCTTGGCGCTCCGACACTTCATAGCCATAGGTCTCTGGCATGTCGCCAAGACTGGAGGTGCCAAAACAAAGCGGGGTAACCTGCAATCCAGTCTGACCAATGCGTCGCTGTTCCATTTCCTTAATCCTTATGATGATTATATGCTGTCAATGCCGCTCTTTTTCACTTTTCCACCAGAGCCTGTTCAACAAATTGATTGAACTTGTCCAATGCCCCTTCAAATCGCCCAAAAGTGAGGTGTTGATTGACCATGCTGCTTAATCCGGCTTGTATATTCTCTCCAATATCAAAATCCTCGCGCAGGGTTGTGGTGGTAATCGCATGGTTGCGCGCCCAATGATCATCCGATGAGTCCTGCGAATGAGGCACCAGCGTGCGCAGACAAACCTCTGTCTGGCTTTCACTTAACGGGCTGAAATTGAGCCAGGCGATATGGTCCTGCATCACCAAAAACTGATTGCAGGGAAAGATTGTATACAAAATATTGGCATGGTCCCGCAGTGACCAGCTTTCCCGGGGTTGATCTGCCAGTTTGGAAAGCGTTTCGCGTGGCAAGATAGAGCGCAAATGCCAGTCAAAAACCTGATAACTTGACAGATTATCAATAAAATGCGGGCCAATCGTCTGGCGGTGCGCAACTTTGAAATGATAGGCTTCAAGCCCGCCTTCAATCAAAATTTTCCAGTTTGCGCCGTAAGTCCAGGATGTTTTTGCCGCAACACGATAATCATTAAGGGAAAGCCAGCCCAGCAAATCCTCTATCGGATCAAAGAAACCGCGATCAATCGGCAGAGCTTCCCGGTTTGGCGCAACCCATATAAGACCAAGTTTTTCAACCACCGCCAAAGGATGCAAGCCATAACGGGTCTGGTCAAGCGTTGGAAACCCGGTTGCGCCATGCGGCACCCGGCGCAGTGTTCCATCGGTTTCATAGGTCCAGGCGTGATAGGGGCAGGAAAAGAGTTTTTTCTGCCCGGTCTGTTCCGCCACCAGTTTGGAGCCGCGATGGCGACAGACATTTAGAAAAGCCCGTACAACCCCGTCTTTACCGCGTGATATAAGCACGGGAAGCCCGGCGAGTTGGCAGGTGACAAAATCATAGGCACGGGCAAGTTCACTGGCATGGAAGCAGGCAAGCGGATATGTGCGAAAAACAAGGTCCTGTTCGGCCTGAAACCGCTCTGGCGAGATATAGCGTTCAACGGGTGAAAGCGCGACCTCACTATCAACAAAGGGCGATTTCTGCGCTTGCAAATCAATCAGTTCAGCCAGCAGGTCTTGCCTGGTTTTTTTGTCCATTCTCGTGCTGCCAGCTATTCGGATTCTTTAAGGCGGGCTTCCAGAAGATGTCGCTGCACTTTGCCGCTGGTTGAGCGCGGAAATTCACCGAAGCCAATAAAATGGATGTCACGCGGATGTTTATAGCGGGCAAGCGATTGATCGCATAATTTGCGCAAGCGGGCTTCCGTGACAGTGGAATCCTCCCGCGCGACAAAGGCCACCGGCGTTTCCCCCCATTTGGGATCAGGGGCCTTGACAACGCCAGCTTCCAAAACACCAGGATCAGACAGCAAGATACGTTCTATTTCAGCCGGATAGACATTTTCGCCCCCGGTCTTGATCAGATATTTGGCCCGGTCAACAAAATCCAGTGTGCCATCGGCGTGACGTTTGAATACATCACCCATATGAAACCAGCCGCCGGAAAAAGCCTCTTCATTAACGGCAGGCGCATTCCAATAGCCTGAAAAGACGGTTGGCCCCCTGATCAAAAGCTCGCCGGGTTCCTCTAAAGCCGCTGATTCACCATCTGCATTTTCCAGCCGGATTTCGCAAAAGCTGCTTTGAATTTTGGACAGGCTTTGTGGCACCACGCCGGGTGCAATAATCCCCCGGCTGGCAGGCGGGATACCGGTTTCGGTGGCCCCGAATGTATTGCGATAGGGCGCATTCAATAGTTTGGTGACGGCAGCAAGCTGGTGCGGTGGCACCAAATCAGCCATCGCCCCGCAAGCGGTCACCCCGGCAAGCCGGAAGCTTGGTCGTGCCAGGGCGCCTTCCAGGGCCGCAGTGAAACCTTCGATCATACCGGGGATAAGGACGAGCCAGCCGATTTGATAATGTTTCAAGGCGGTCAAAATCGCCTGCACATCATAGCCATCAATAACAATCACCGCCCCGCCACGCAGCAGGGTCGCCAGTCCCTGATCGGTTGAGACCATATGAAAGAAAGGAGCCCAGGCGATAAAATGCCGGTCTGCGGGAATGTTAAATTCGGACCCGAAGACTTGGGCGCGGGCAATCATGGCGCGATGGCTAATTACTGCCCCTTTAGGCAGCCCGGTTGTGCCGCTGGTATAAAGGATGACCAGCCCGCTTTCCGGGTCAATCGGGCGCGGGCGAAAATCCACCGGATCACAGGCGGCAATCTTTTTGTCCAGTGCTGCGTCAATGAGAAGGACAGGCCGGTCAACCGCTGTGCTTAGAACCGGGGCCAGTTCCGGCTGGCTGATCAAGAGGGTCGGGTCAACCAGTTCAACACAATGGTGCAGTTCCGGGCCGGAAAGCCGCCAGTTGAGACAAGCGACAATGGCCCCTATCGCCCCGGCTGCCAGGAGCATTTCAACATAAAACGGGGAATTATGGGATAAAAGGGCGATGCGGTCGCCGGGCTTGACGTTGCGGGCTTCAAGGAAAAGGGCCAGCTTTTGAACCCGTTGCAAAAGATCAGCGTAGCTGGTTTGCTGATCCCCATAAATAAGAGCAGGTCGGTCCGGCACGCTGGCAGCCTGCGCCGAAAACAGGTCAAAGAGACTGGTCTTTCCAACTGTGTCTATGGACAAAACCGGACCCTCTCCTGCAAATGCTGTTTACTATATACCACACGCCTTTTTATCGGCGCGTTATCTAATAGGGCCATCCCCTCCAGAGGGTGGGGGCAGACCAATCAAAATATCGCGCGGATCAGACAGGCCTTGCTGCCGTGCCAGTTCTTCCAGCAGATCAAGGTCCAGGGCCTTGCCATCAAGGCTGCGGACCTGAAATTCAAGCTGCTGGCGTTCGGCCTCCAGCCCGGTTAAATGGCTGCGGGCCACGCCCACCTCGTCCTTCAACCGCTGCATCGATAAAAACCCGTAATTCCCTTGCAGGGTATGATACAGCATATAGCCGCAGATACACAACCCGATAAAAGGAAAGGCGGCAGTCCGGCAGATTTTTCGCAGTCTATACAGCATAACTCTGTATGCTGAAGTTTTAAACGCAAGTCAATATAAATAAAAAGCACGAATATTTAAAATTACTTGGATTGAGCTCCCTCCACCTGGCTGGCCAGGGCTTTCATCTGCAGATCAAAGCCATCTTGAATATGGTCAATAAAGGCTTCAAGGGCTGCTGTCTTGTCTCCGGTCGCAACGATATCAACCAGTTCCATATGCGAACCAAGTGAGTCCTCTAAATTCACATTCTCGATAGCTGCAAAAAGACAAAAGGCCATTGCCTTTCCCCAGATCATATCGAACATCTCCAGCAAGAACCGGTTGCCCGCCAACTCAATAAAGGCGCGATGAATGTTGCGATTGGCATCAAAATAGGCTTTGGCTGTTTTGTCTTTGACGGCTTCTTCGCGCTGTACGGTTGCCCTTAGAAAGTCGATGTCTTTTTGGGTATGATTGACGGCTACAATGCGGGCGCACTGCCCCTCAATCGCGGCTCTTGACTGGTAGAGCTCGCGTATTTCCTGCGCATCCATCTGATAGAGGCGAAAGCTGCCTCTGGAGGAAACCTCCAGCACACCTTCTTGCTCAAGACGCAGAAGGGCTTCGCGCACAGGGGTGCGGCTTATATGCATGTCAGCGGCGATTTTCTCTTGAATCAGGCTATCGGCAGGCCCGATTTCCTGATTCATAATGGCATTAATCAGCTGATGATAGACTTCGTCGGCAAGGCGTGTGCGCTGTGGCTGGACAGTTTTGAATTTCATAGCAAACCGGCTTTCGTTGAGTTTTCTGTCGTATACAGTATCCAGAGATACAATCGCAAGCATAATTCAAAATAGAGCTTGAAGATTTGCGCATACTGTATACAGTATACAAGAAAGGAGAATTTACGATGTGCGGAATTGCAGGACGGATCCTCAATAGTCCCGGTAAAGCAGGTCAGGGCAAGGTGGGCCATGACCTGGTTGAATTGATGGATGCGCAGGAGCATCGCGGTGCAGACAGCACCGGCTTTGCCATTTACGGTCCGGTGCGCGAGAGCGGTTATGTGCTGCGCGGGATGGGTTTTGCGAAGTCTTTGATGGAGTCGGACCTTGATGATTTCAAGCATGTCCTTCGCGACCATGGTTCGGACTTTCTTTCGGAGCCCGAGATTCTGGTTGATGAGAACAAACACTATTGCTTTCGGATGGAGATTTCTGATCCAAGGAATTTGGCGGGCTGGATTGAGGATGCAGATACTTTGAGCCATCGGATCGAGGTGCAAAGTTGCGGCAGAAGCTTGGAGATCATCAAGGATATTGGCGGGGCCCGGCAGGTGGCAGACAAACATGGCGTGCGCGAGATGACGGGGACTCACGGGCTTGGACATGCCAGGCTTGCGACTGAAAGTTCGGTGCTTCCCAATGCGTCGCATCCTTTCTGGGCGAGGCCTTTTTCGGATGTTGCCATCGTTCACAACGGCCAGATAACTGATTATTTTACCTGGCGGGAAAAGCTGGAAAGAGCGGGCTATCGTTTCTTGACGGCCAATGATTCAGAGTTGATAGCGGTGTGGGTTTCCGACCAGATGAAGGCGGGTTTGACCATGGAGCAGGCGCTTAAAAAGTCGATCACGTCGATTGACGGCGTGTTCACCTATATGATTGCGACGACGCAGGGGATTGGCTTTGCAAAGGACCGTTTTGCGATGAAGCCTCTTGTGGCTATTGACCGGGACGGCGATCTTTCCATGGCGACCGAGGAGCAAGCCGTCCGGCGCATAATCAACGAAGAGGCAGAGGTAATCAACTATGACGGCCCGTCGCTTACTGGCCTGTGGAGCATTGGAGACTGGAGGCTTGCCGCATGAGTAAAGTGGTTATTGACATTGGCAATCGCCCGGTCAGGCAAGTCAATGAAGAGATCCTTGAGGCGGTATCTGGGGGGCAGGAAGTCCGGGTTGTGAATACTTTGTCCCGGCATAATCTGGGCGTAGGCTTGCCGGACAAGGCCAGGATCAGTTTTGAGGGATCGGTTGGCTATTATTGTGGAGGCCTGAATACAGGGGCTGAAATTTCGATAGAGCGCAACTGCGGGTGGGCGGTTGGCGAGGGGATGTCGAAGGGTCATATCACGGTTGGCGGGCGTGCTGGCATGTCGTGCGGTGCGGCGATGATGGGGGGGACAATCCACGTTAAGGGGGATACGGGTCCGCGCTGTGGTGTTGCGATGAAAGGCGGGAATATAATTGTTGAAGGCAAGATAGGCTACCAGTCGGGTTTTATGGCACATTCGGGCAAGATCATTGCGCTTGGCGGCGGCGGAGAAAGCTGCGCCGATGCGCTGTGGCAAGGTGAAGTCTGGGTTGCTGGCGAGGTAGAGAGCTTTGGCGTTGATGTTAATGTGGTTGAGCCGACTGCAGAGGAGGTGGCCGAGGTTGATGCACTTCTGGAGCCACTTGGCCTGGTTGACAGCCGTCGTAACTGGCGCAAACTGGTTTCGGCACAGAGGCTTTGGTATTTTGAATCGAGGGATGCAAGCGCATGGCTGATGATCTGAAAAAATCTTATGACTATCCCTTTGAGTTACCGGATGAGGAAGAAATCCGCTTTAATGATGCTGGGGCCATTGAAGGCCGTCCGGCAGGTGTTCCAAGTTCGTATGATGAAGGGGGCTCGACCCGCTGGACGCCGGAGGCAATATCCGAAGTCCATGCGCTGGCACAGCTTGGCCGTTATCAGGTGCGCGGTTACAATACGTTCAATAAAAGGATGCCGACCTTTGATGACCTGACGTTCGTTCCGGCAACCATGACACGCTTGCCGCTGGAAGGATACCGGGAAAGCTGCGACACCACGACCATTCTGGGAGGCGGTCGCGGACCGGATGTGGTGGCAAGGCCGCTTGAATTGAAAATACCGATCTATATCGCCTCTATGTCCTTTGGCGCATTGTCGGCCTCGGCAAAGGCGTCACTTGGCTTTGGCGCCTCGAAAGTCGGCACGATGACCTGTACGGGCGAAGGCGGCATGCTGGAAGAAGAGCGTGAAGCGTCACAAAAACTGGTCTATCAGATGTCACCTGCCCGCTATGGCATTGACCTTGATCACCTTAGAAGGGCCGATGGTCTTGAAATCGTTGTCGGACAAGGGGCCAAGCCGGGGACAGGCGGCTTATTGCTTGGCATGAAGGTCAGTCCCCGTGTCTCGCAGATGCGCACTTTGCCAGAAGGCGTAGACCAACGCTCGACAATTCGACATCCTGATTTCCTGGGTGCCGATGATCTTTCTGTCAAAATTGAAGAACTTCGGATCGCGACAAATTATCAGGTGCCGATTTCCCTCAAGATGGGCGCGACACGTCCACGCTATGATGTGGCGATTGCTGCCAAGGCCGGGGCAGATATTATCGTTGTCGACGGGGCCGAGGGGGGAACCGGAGCCTCACCAGAATTATTACTCAATCACACAGGCATTCCCAATATGAGTGCTATTCGGGCCGCACGCGAAAGCCTTGATGAATGTGGCATGTCCGGCAAGGTCAGCCTTGTGGCTGCGGGCGGTATTCGCTCGGGCGTTGATGCAGCCAAATGTCTGGCTCTGGGGGCTGATGCTGTGATGATTGGCAATGCCGCAATGATCGCCATGGGCTGTAACTCCCCCCGCTATATTGAGGATTATAAGAAACTCGGCACCTCGCCGGGGGCCTGTCATCATTGTCATACCGGCATGTGTCCGGTCGGGGTGGCAACTCAGGACCCTGAACTGGAGAAACGCATGAATCCAAAAGCGGGGGCAGAGCGTGTGGCGCGTTATTTGACAGCGATGACGATGGAAATCACGGCGCTGGCCAAAGCCTGCGGGAAATCATCGGTCCATAATCTTGAAGTTGAGGATCTTCGCGCCTTGAGTTTTGAGGCTTCTGCCTTTACCGGGGTGAAGATGGCAGGCATTGATCGAGCCTTTGAGTGGTGATCAAATCATGAAAATTGCTGTCCTTGATCTGACAACCCATCCCGAGAAATATTTAGGTGGCCTGCCCCGGATTTACACGCAGATTGACCGCTGGCTTTCGCCCTGTCTGCCGGAGGCTGAATTGGTGGCCTATGATATTGCGGAAGGCGGTCAAAAACTTCCTTCAACCGCCGACTTTGACGGGCTTGTGGTGAGCGGTTCTGAACTTGGAGTCTATGATGAAGCGGTCTGGATGCAGCCGCTTCGACGATTATTAAAAGATGCAAAAGCAGCCAAAAAGCCTGTATTCGGCATTTGTTTTGGTCATCAGATCATGGCAGACACCTTTGGCGGAAAAGCAGAAAAGGCAGAAGTGGGCAGCCAGCTGGGCGCAAGGTCATTCACAGATTCAAACGGCAGTAAAATTGATGCCTATGTCTGGCATCAGGATCAGGTGACAAAAGTGCCACCGGGGGCCAGCGTTGTTGCCTCTGCCAGCTATTGTCCAGTCGCCGCCCTTGACTATGATTTTCCGGCAATGTCTGTTCAGTTTCACCCTGAATATAGCGAAACTCACCTTCGGGAGCTTTATGACCGGCTCCCTGAAACCATCCTCTCTGAGGAATCGCGCAAGAAAGCCGTGGAGTCTTTTAAAGGGGTCACCGTTCCCGCTGATCTTCATGCGCAGGAAGTCGCGGCTTTTTTCAGAAAACATATCTAGGATCAGGAGCTAACGACCGCTTGGACTTTCCTTCGGGCTTAATTTGCGGCGACCCTTCACCTTGAAACGCTCCGCCGTGCCATAATCTTTCAGCGCGACACCGGCCACAAAATCGCCGAACACTGGACCATGTTTGAACAGATGCCCGGAGCATCCACCCGCAAACAGAACATTTTTATGCTCAGGATGCCAGTCAACAATGAAATGTGTGTCCGGGGTCAGGATCACCTGATTAAACTTGGAATCAACCACGCGCTGGCCAATCAGACCCGGCAAACGATGCTGGATATAGCTTCTGGTTTTGTTAAGCGCGTTCTTTTCAATCAAACGCTCGTCATTATTGATATCAATCGGCGTATGGGGAATGACAACCGCTGCCTTGACCCCCGACCCTTCTGATGACGGAATACCAAAGGACCCCTGCCCGTGATCAATCCAGCACGGCATATTTTCCATATCAAACTGGTCTGACCCGTCCGGCGTTGACGTATAAAGAACATTAATGCCCATGATAACTGAAATTGGCGCGATGGTTTTACGAAACATTTCTGCCATCCAGGCCCCGGTTGCAATCACGATGATATCGGCTTCAAGGGGTTTGCCATCCAGCATCGGGCGTTCGTTCACATCGGTGGTGACGGTGCCGCGCAGGACCTTTCCACCCTCTTTCTTAAAAAGCGCAAGCGTGGTTATGACACAGCGATGCGCCATCAAAAGTCCCGCCTCCGGCTCAAACAGCGCATATTGAATTTCATCAACCTTGAACTGAGGAAACCGCGCACGGATATCGGCCTGCGAAAACCGGTAATAGGGGACTCCAACCTTGTCAAACGTCTGCGAGGTTGCATCCTCCCAGTCGCAATGCCCCCCGGTCGCAAGGATCAGGGCCCCGCATTCATACATCAGGTTCTGGCCGGTTTCGGCCTGCAATTCCAGCCAGCGAGACCGGCTTTCACGCGCCCAGCGTGTGTAGAATTCATCGCGCCCGGAAATCGCCCGGATAACCCGGTTATAGTCGCTGGAGGCGGCTCTTGCATGGCCGGGCTCCCAACGGTCGATCAAGGTCACCTGCGCGCCCCGGCGCTGAAGATGAAGGGCCGTCATGGTGCCAGCAATGCCGCCACCGACAACATAAACTTTTTCTCTTAGCATGCTAAAATCACCCTTGCCGTATACTGTATAATTGTATACAGTATACAAAATGCAGCTTATTGGCAAGCCCTGTGCCAGAGTATAATAAAGAGATGATAGCGCATAATAAAGGCATCATAGGGCGCAATAACGAGCTAAAAAGGGAGGACTAACATGCCAGATCAAGATTTTTCACTGCCAGAAGGGACACATACCGTTGTTCTGGGTTTAGGCGATCTTAACGGGATCATGCGCGGCAAGCGCATACCTTCAAGCCATTGGGACACCATCTGCAAAAACGGCAATGCCTTGTCTATTGCGCTTTTTGCATTGGATATGACGTGTGATGTCTGGGATACGCCCTATGTCAATTTTGATAACGGCTATCCTGACATGCATATGTTCCCGTCAACCAAGCCGATTGCGCTGCCCTGGGAGCCCGGGGTTGCCATGGCATTTGCCCGCGTTGAGGGCATGGACCATAAGCCTGTTCCGATTGACCCGCGCAATGCGCTTGTTTCTCAGGTGGAGCGTGCAGAAAAGATGGGATTTACGCTTCAGGTCGGGACCGAGCTGGAGTTTCATCTGCTTGACCCGGAAACGCTGGAGCCAAGAGATCAGGGCATTCAGGTGTACGGTCTGGAACGGGCAGCCGAGCTTGAGCATGTTCTTGGCCCCATCAGACGCCAGATCAACGAATGCGGGATTCCGATTGAACAATCGAACCCGGAATATGCGCCGGGCCAGGTTGAGGTGAATATCCGCTATGCGGATGCGCTGCTTGCGGCTGACCGGGTTGTGATGTTCCGCACGCTGGTCAAGCAGTTGGCGGCTGCCCATGGCTACAAGGCGACATTTATGGCCAAACCGTTTTTTGAACATTCCGGCAATGGTTTCCATGCCCATTATTCTCTCTGGAAAGACGGCAAGAATACTTTTGCCAATGGGGGGAAGCTGAGCGACACGGGTCGTCATTTCCTTGGTGGTATGCAAAGCCGGATGGCTGAAAATGCGGTCTGTGGCTCTGCCACGGTCAATGGCTATCGCCGCCGCCAGCCTTTCAGTTTCTGCCCGATTAACACAAGCTGGGGCATCGACAACCGCACGGTCGGCCTGCGCGTGATTGAAGGCAGTGACAGTGCGGTGCGGGTTGAAAAGCGTGATGCGGGGGCGGATTGCAATCCCTATTATCTGCTGGCAGCCGATATTGCTGCGGGTCTTGATGGCATAGAGAAATCTATCGAGCCCGGCCCGATATGTGAAGGCAACGGGTATGAACTGGAAGATGAACCGCCGATTCCGACTGATCTTGGCACGGCCATCAAGCTGGCCCGGGAGTCGGACTGGTTAAAGAATGTGATGGGCGAGATGCGCTGGGAGCTTTACCTGCAACAAAGTGAAAGGGAGCTGGCGTTTTTCAACGATTATCTTGCCAATCAGGTGACATCGCATGAGCGCGCGCGGTATTTGAGTAATTTCTGATG
The DNA here is from genome assembly GCA_965229605.1 of Alphaproteobacteria bacterium. Taxonomy (GTDB): domain Bacteria; phylum Pseudomonadota; class Alphaproteobacteria; order CBDDJK01; family CBDDJK01. Next base: position 1,646,096 of record OZ245892.1, read on the forward strand.
AAGCTTGCGATTGTCACAGGAACGGTTACGGCAACGGCGAAAGACCCGCAGCTTGTGGGTCAGAAGCTGCTGGTTTGCGACTGCATTGATGCGTCGGGAAAGGTGACGGAGCCTGCCCTGGTTGCAACCGATTCACTTGGTGCTGGTGTTGGCAACAAGGTCCTGGTTGTTACAGGCTCTGCTGCCAGAATGCTGAGCGGCACGTCTGGTGTGCCGGTGGATGCGGCGATATGCGGAATTATTGATCAGGTTGAAGTAAAATCTAAATAGTTAACCAAAGGAGAAATAAAATGGCTAAACCAACCCCCGGGCAAGCAGCCCTTGGTATGATTGAGACTCGCGGTCTTGTAGCTTCGATGGAAGCGGCGGATGCGATGGTGAAGGCTGCGAGTGTAAATATTGTGGCCCAGCATAGAGCGGGCGGCGGTCTTGTTGCGACGCTGGTGCGTGGAGAGGTCGGCGCGGTTAAAGCGGCGACTGATGCGGGCGCGACGGCTGCCAACAAGGTTGGCGAGGTTGTATCGGTTCATGTGATTGCCCGCCCGCATGACGAGCTTGAGGCGATTATAGACGGTCTTTCCGGCTAGGCATCAAGTGACAAGCAATCGCGGCCCCCATAATGAGTTCGGGCATGAGTTCGGAATTTATTGAGTTTGCTGAAGCCGCCGCAGCGGGTCGGAAGGGCGCAGAAGCCGCTCCCCGGCTCAATTTGCAAAAAGTGGCTGTTTTGGGCGGGCAGGCTGATGCCCGGCTTTTTGCCGGACTTTGCCTTTCAGAAGGGGCAGAGGTCACGCTTTTTTCGGCTTACGGCAGCGAGCTTTCTGCACTGCGTAGCGGGTCCGGTATAAGCCTGCGCGGAGCCGGACCGGTCGGGGTTTATCAGGTTGACCGCAAAGACAGCCCGTCGGTTCGCTTGACGGCCGAGCTTGATGTGGCGGTAAATGATGCGGACCTCATCTTTCTGACCGGCCCCATTCATAAACAGCGCACCTATGCGATGGTGCTGGCCGATCACCTTAAAGACGGTCAGGTGCTTGTCCTTTGCCCCGGCAGATCATTGGGGGCTTTAGAAACCGCCTGGATGCTGCGCATTGGGGGGTGTCGTGCGGACATTACCATTGTTGAAATTCAGGGACTTCCCTACTGGATTGCTCAGGAAGGGTCGGTGCTGCATTTAAGCGAACGCGGAAAGCTGCAAACTGCCACCCTGCCCAGAAACCGCCCCGCTGTTGTTGAGGCACTCAACCGCTTCTTTCCTCATCTTCACCCCGTGGACAATGTGCTTGCATCAGGCTTTTCAGACGGCTCTGCACTGGTCGAATTTCCAGCCCTGCTTTTAGGTGGCCCGGCCATGGGGTCCGGTGCCTTGAAAATCCCGATGGGCGGAACACCACTTGAAGAGAACACGAATTTTGCCAATCTGATTGGTTCTGAACAACGCACTTTAATTGAAAAGCTGGCAGCCGAACGCATCGCCGTTGCCGAAAGGTTCGGGGTGCGCATAATGCCTGACGTTGATTCATGGATAGACTCATACGCCGGGGCCAGCAAAGGAAGCGGCTGCCGACCGGTGCCGGGTGCAGAAGAAGCAAAAGCGATTTTGCGGGATGGCGTGATCGGTTCACTGGTGCCTTTGATTTCTGCGGCAGAGCTTGCCGGGGTCGATGTTCCACTCACGCGCTCCATGGTCACAATCGCGTCAAACCTGTTGGGCGCAGATATCGCTTCTGCCGGGCGGCGGCTGGATACGATTGGCATTCGCGACAATGAACTGGACAGTGCCAGGCTGCGGATGGATGAAATTGCGACAGGAAATGCATAATGGATGCTGACCTGAAATCAATCGCTGCCGCCAGACATTGTGCGGAAACGGCTTTCCAGGCCTATCAGCAGTTTCTTGGGACAGAGGTATCGCAGGTTGATGCGATTGTTCAGGCCATGGCCGAGGCGATTGACCCGGAAGCCGCACGGCTTGGGAAAATGGCGGCAGATGAAACCGGCTACGGTAATGCCGAACATAAGCGGATCAAGGACCTGATGAATGCCAGAGGCACCGCAAGCTGGCTAAGAGAAGTTAAAACGCTGGGGCTTTTGTGGCGGGACGATGCCACCAAAGTCGCTGCTTTTGGTGAACCGATGGGGGTTGTCGCCGCCTTGATTCCGGTGACCAACCCGACCTCGACCATCATCTTCAAGGTCTTGTCTGCGGTGAAGGCAGGCAATGCTATCGTCTGCGCCCCGCATCCACGTGCGGTGAAATGCGGAATTGAAGTCATTAAAATCATGTCCACCGTCGCAGAACAGATGGGCGCCCCGAAAGGGCTTATCCAATGTCTGGATCAGGTAACCATTCAGGGCACAGCGGAACTCATGAGCCACCGCAGAACATCGGTTGTGATGGCAACCGGTGGACCCGCCATGGTGAAAGCGGCCTATTCAAGCGGCAAACCGACGCTGGCAGTGGGGGCAGGCAATGTGCCCTGTTATGTTCATAAATCCATGCGCGGTGAACTCGCAGAAGTCGCGGCACAGATCGTCGCGTCAAAATCATTCGACTATGGCACCGCTTGCGTGGCGGAACAGGCCGTCATTGCGGACCCTGAAATCGCACGCGACCTGCGCCATGAACTCAAACTGGCCGGGGCTTATTTCTGCACGCCGGGCGAAGCGGACCGGCTGGCAAAAGTTATTTTCACCGGCAAACAGACCATGGACCCTGCCCGTGTCGGTCAGTCTCCATTCGTGCTCGCCGAATGTGCAGGATTTTCCATCCCGCCAAAAACCACCTGTCTTGTCAGCAACGAAACCGAAATTGGCTGGAACCGGCCTTTGTCTGCTGAAAAACTCAATCCGGTGCTGGCCTTCTATGAAGCCCGAGACGGTGATCATGGCGTCGAACTGGCGAACAAAATTGCAAAATTCGGCGGGTGGGGACATTCATCTGTCGTCCATACGCATGATCCTCAAATTATTGCAAAATTTTCCCGTATTCCGACCGCCCGCGTGCTGGTCAATGTGCCCGCCCTTCATGGCGGGGCGGGCTATGCAACCGACCTGGAACCCTCCTTTATGCTGGGAACGGGGACCTGGTCCGGGTCCATGACATCAGACAATGTCACCGCTTTGCACCTGATCAATATCAAACGGGTCGCCTATGGAAATCGACCCTGGCGAGACATTTATGAGGAGTACGGGGTTTGAGCAATATAACCATCCGCGCCATGATGCAGATTGACAATCTGCAACCAAAATTTGCTGCCTATAACGGGGCAACGGTTCAAGGGTCCATTCCGCTTTCAGGCGACACCGTCCTTATCGGTGAACTGGCCCCGGGCAACGGCGTTTTTGGCCTGATTGACCGGGCCTTGAAAGCCTCGGCGGTTGAAGCCACCTCCCAGATCGTTGAACGGGAATTTGGCTTTTTCATCCTGCGCTCGCCGTCCAATGCCGAAGTCAGCATGGCCAGAGATTCTATCCTGTCCGAACTTGGCGCGACCCTGTCTGATCGCCTTAAACCTGAAATCAGCTCAACCCAGATTATCACCTCGGTTGAACCCCATCAGGCACAGCTTCTCAACAAATGGCGAAAAGGGTCGCTTCTGGTTCCCGGACAAACCCTCGGCATTATCGAATGTGCGCCTGCGGCCTATATTTCGATTGCGGCAAACGAGGCCGAAAAAGCCGCAGAAATAGATATGGTCGAAATCCGTGCGGTTGGACGCTTTGGTCGGCTTTTTATCTCGGGGTCGGAAAATTCGGTAAAGACCGCCGTTGAGGCCGCCATTAAAGCCATTGATGCCGTTGATGGAAAATCCGGCTAATGGCAGGACGAATTGTCGGATCGGAACTGATTGAGGATGCCCGCCAGCGCGGACGGATCGTCTTTGAAGTGCTGCCTGATGATATCATCACCGCGCTTGCCCGGGAAACTGCCGAGCGTCTTGGCATAAAGCTGGTAAACGGGCCCATCGAAAAACCCGCCGCTGTCAGGACAGATGGACAGTCTGCAATGCGGCGTGGATTATATCGGCGCGGCGCAAAATGGGTGGCCCCACGCAGATCGCTTTCTGCGACAACCAGACGCTTTACAAAAATCGGCCTGATCGGGGCTGGAGGCGTTGGCACCAACATTGCCCATCTGGCCGCCATGAGCGATATGGCAGACGAAATCACGCTGGTTGATATTGCACCGGGCATTGCGGCGGCAACCGCGCTTGATCTCAATCACGCCAGCGGCATCACCCGAAGCCGCGCCCGCTGCATCGGCAGTGAAGACCTGAGTGCTATTTCCGGGTCAGATGTTGTCGTTGTAACGGCTGGAAGGGCGCGCACGCCTGGCATGAGTCGCAGTGATTTAATTGAAACAAATGCACGGGTCATTCGTTCTGCTGGCGAGGCGATAAAAACGGTCGCCCCCCATGCCATCGCCCTTGTTGTCACCAATCCGCTTGATGAAATGACTGTCGAGATGTTGCGGGCAACCGGTTTTCCACGAGAACGGGTGCTTGGCATGGCTGGCACACTTGATTCCAGCCGCTTCAGACATGCGCTTGCCCGGGCAGCCGGAGTCACGCCAGCAGATGTTGAAGCGATTACGCTTGGCAGCCATGGCGAGGAAATGGCCCCCATCCCTTCCCTGGCCCGGATCAAAGGACGTGCGCTCACAACCTGTTTGAGCGAGGATCAGATTAACGCCTGTGTTCAAGAGGCGGTGACAGGTGGCGGACAGGTTGTTGCGTTGAAAAAATCCGGTTCCGCCACAATCGCGCCCGCCCATGCAACCATCGAGATTATGAATCATCTGCGGGGTGCCCTTAGTGGATCTGTGCCTGTATCGGTGATGCTCAAGGGGGAATATGGGATTTCCGATGTCGTTTTGGGGGTACCAGCGCATCTTGGGCAGAGTGGCTTGCTGGAAGTTGAAGAATTGCGCCTTTCTGAACAGGAATTGACCGCACTCAGAAAAGCGGCAGGTGCGATCAAAGAACGTATCGGGATAAACGGATGATTATCAAACACCGAGCCGGTGGACGGTTTGAGGAAATCGGGTCCTATTCGCGGGCAAAGCGGGTTGGCCCCTTTGTTTATGTGGCTGGCACGACTGCCATCGAACCAAGCGGGAAACTGCATGCCCCCGGCGATACCTATGCGCAATCAATCTTTATTCTGGGACGCATTGAAAATGCCTTAAAGGAAGTTGGCGCAAATCTGACCCATGTGGTCCGCACCCGCGCCTATTTGACGGATATGTCGCAGGCTGGTGGCTTTGTTCGTGCGCATGGCGAGGTTTTTAAATATATTGATCCGGTGCTGACAGGCGTTGAAGCCGGACTGACCCAGCCCGGCATGATGGTCGAAATTGATGTCGATGCCATCATTCATAATGCCGATGGCGTGATCGACTATTAGGGACCCAAACCTGGTTCACGCCCCAAAATAACTTTTTGCCAGCATATCATCTTTGGACAATTCTGCCGCCGTTCCACTCGCCGTTATATGTCCGCTTTCCAGCACATATAATCTCTGGGCAAGCGAAAGGGCAAAATTCGCATTTTGCTCGGTCACAATAACCGTCAGGCCAAACTCGGCACTCAATCGCTTTAAAACCTCGGCAATCTCCAGACAGATTTTTGGCGCAAGACCTATCGTCGGCTCGTCAACCAGAAGAATCCTCGGCGAGGTCATCATGGCCCGGCCCAGCGAAACCATCTGACGCTCTCCACCAGACTGGGTTGAGGTCTCCTGATTTTTGCGCTCCGCAAGACGCGGAAACAACTGCTCAACGGCTGCAAGATTTTTCGCGATATCGTCTCTTGCGCTATAGGCTCCGACAAGCAAATTATCGCGCACCGACATATGGGGAAAGAGATTAAAACGCTCCGGCGCATAGCCAAGACCCTGCTCAACCATATATTTTGGCTTCTTGCCTGTGACATCAATACCCTCCAGCTTGATCGTCCCACGGCACGAAACCAGCCCCATGATACTATCCAGAAGCGTCGATTTGCCAGCCCCGTTTGCGCCAACAATCGCAATGGTTTCCCCCTCCTCAACATGCAAATTAATATCCGTGAGGGCTTGAGCCTTGCCGTAAAAAGCACTCAGATTTTCAATCTCGAGCAATGACATCAAGCGGCTCCCAGGTAAGAGGAACGCACAGATTCATCCGCAAGAACATCCTTGAAGCTGCCTTGTGCCAGCAAGCTGCCGCGCTCAATCGCAAGGGCACGGTCCACAAGCGGCTCCATCGCCGGAAGATCATGACTGACCATCAAAAAGGTGAAACCGTCCTTGCGCAGCTTTTGAATGACCTCTGATATCATGGAAATTTCACCCCGGGTGAGACCGGCAAACACCTCGTCCAGCAAGAGTATTTTTGCCCCCGTCGCCAATGTACGCGCAAATTCAAGTTTGCGCAGATCCCCCATCGCAAGCTCAGAAACCTGCCGCTCAAGGTCTGTGGGCGAAAAACCAACAGCTTCAGCAAGTTCCTGTTCTTTATTGAGATCGCTTTTGGCAAAAATCATCCGCAAAATACTGTCCGGCATAAGACCCACCCGAATATTCTCCCGAACCGTCAGGTCCCCAAAAGGCTTGGGTACCTGATAGGTGCGGCTCACCCCTTTTGAAATCCTCTGCGCCGTGCCAAGCTTTGAAATCTCCTTGCCAAACAATTTGATCGACCCGCTGGTCTGAATATGCTCCCCCATAATCAAGGAGAAAATCGTGGTCTTGCCTGCACCATTCGGGCCAATCAGACCCAGCGACTCGCCTTCAAACAGATCAAAACTCAGATCATTGGTAGCAACCAGCCCGCCAAACTTCTTGACCAGATTGCGCACCTCAATGACAGCACTCATCAAGCTTTTCCCCTCAACCGTGTAATGGCAGTTTCCACAATCGCCACAATGCCTTTCGGCTGATACATATATAAAACCAGCGCAATCCCGCCATAGACGAAATAACGCTCGGCTCCTGGCAGAAAAGGCCGCAGCCACTCCAATAGAAATACAAGGAAAAAAGCCCCGAAGATTGGGCCGATAATGGTCCCGGCCCCGCCAATCAGGGCCGCAACCAGAATTGTGAACAGGAAATTGATGTCAAACAATGCACGCGGGGCAAGCGACCCCAGATAGTGAACATAAAATGCACCCGACACACCGGCAACAAAAGCAGAAACCAGAAAGGCAAAAGCTTTCAGCCTGGTCGTGGACAAGCCGGACCCCGCAACACTCTCTTCATTCATGCCGATGGCCCAAAGGGCGGTGCCAACCCGGGTCCGCATAAGCAACCAGGCCCCGATGGACAAAACCAGCAAAACGGAAACGGCAAGATAATAGCCGTTTTCAGCCCCCCGCGTAAGGGTTTGAATGCCAGACATTCCGCGTGTGCCGCCGGTCAGATCAGGGCGGATAACCTGAACCAGCTGATACATCAATTCCATGAAGGCAAGGGTAACCAAAGCAAAATAGGAGCCTTTGATGCGCAGTGCGGGCATTAAAATAATCAGCCCGGCGATCATGGTGACAATGACCGCGATTGGAATGGAAAACTCCACAGGGACATCAAAACGCTTGCTGAGAATGGCGGTTGTATAAGCGGCGATCCCGATCAGGAACGGATGACCAAAACTTATATAGCCTGTTCGCCCGGACAGAATGTCCCAGGAAACCGCAAAAGCTGCAAGATAACAGGCAAATATCATGGTTCTTAATGTGCCTTTTGAAACCAGTTCCGGCAGCAGCAGCAGCCCCAGAATAAAGGCCCCCCAAAGGGCGATATGATGGAATCGCAAATTCATTTAATTTTCTGCTTAGCTTTCCGCGCGGCCAAAGATTCCTTGCGGGCGCAAAACAAGCACACCGATAATCAGCAGCATGGTAAAGACGCCCCGAAGCTCGGGCGCCCAGAGCGAAACAACGATGACTTCAAGAAATCCGATGATATGGGCCACCAGCAAGGTGCCGATAATTGAACCAATACCGCCGACAATCACGACTGCAACCGATATAATCAGGGGGGCAACCCACATCCCCGGGTAAAGCTGGGTGTATGATGCGAAGAAAACCCCGCCCAGCGCACCAAGCCCACCAGAAATTCCCCAGGTAATCAGGTTGATGCGATCTGGATCAACCCCGGAAATAGCCGCCCCCTTCGGGTCCATGGACACGGCTTGCATGGCCCGCCCCGTATGGGTGCGACTGATATAGAAGTAAAGGGCGATAATCACGGCCCAGCTGATCAGTGCTGCAACCAGAATATTAAAGGTAACTTGCGCGCCAGCAACGGTGATAACGCCTGGAATGATCGGCAAAAGAATCTTCGAGCTGTCTCCGAACAACAGAATAATGCCTGCCTGAATGATAACAGCGACGATCAGTGTTGAAATTTCAACCGCAACATGATTGCCTTTAAGCGGTTTGACAATGAACCGATGCTTCAGGCAGCCGATCAGAATGCCGATAAAGACTGCTCCCAGGATACCGATAAACTGCGGCATTCCAAGCAGCTGAGAAAGCCAGAAATAGCCATAGCCGCCTGCCATAATATATGCACCATAGGCAAGATTGAGTGTTCGCCCGACAGAAAATATCAACATAAATCCCATCGATATCAGGGCATATAATCCACTCAAGAGCATACCCTGAATAATGATTTGCATCATTGATTTTAAACCTGTTGATAGATAAGGGCGATCATTTGACCGCCCTTATCTTGCACATATAGGTCTTGCACAGGTTAGTTTGACGGCACCCAGCTTGGCAGGTCAAACGTGGTGTTGGCATATTCAAACGGATAGACCACGCCGACAGAACCGTCTTCTTTCCATTGAATAACAACCATTGAAGGCTGTGCATCCTCATACGGTGCACTCAAATCAAAAAGCGCATTTTGCGGATAGGTCCGATTGGTCACTTCTTCAACCTCGCCATGCTGCCAGAATCCATAACGCAGCCAGAGTTTACCGTCTTTCTCCAGTTTGAGGTCTTGCTTCAGCATAGCCTTGTTCCAGGCCTTTGCTTCAAAGCCGCCTGCTTCTTCCGCAGCGGCCATCGCCTGCTTGAGTCCGTAATAGGCGTTAAAGCCGTTGAAATGAGGAATCTCCGGACGCGAAGTATATTTGGCCTGATAGGTATCGATAAATTTCTGGCTGACAGGATCAAGCTCAAACCCGACCGAAGGAACCGGGCTCAAGGTGGAAATGCCGCCACCGGCACCGCCTGTATCCCCCCAATATTCCAGACCCAAGGCAGAAACATTGATGCCGGTCATCGCCATTGGCACTTGCAGTTTCACATATTGTGACGACATCACCTGCGAATTAACCGAAGAAATCTGATAGATGAAGTCTGCGCCCGTTTCCTGTGCTTTTGAAAAGATCGGCGCAAAGTCTACCGTGTTCACATCATATTTGATGATATCCTTGACTTCAATGCCGGCAACAGGTGACAGCGCATCAGTGACCAGACCCGTGATGGCTTCACCAAAGGCCGTGTCTTCAGCAAGGACAACGACACTGTCAAACCCCATTTGTTTCTTGAGCACGTCCGCGCCAAACTGAATATAAAGCGTTGCAAGGGCCTCATCAGACGCAATATTCATAAAGTACGGAGCCATTAAATCAGGGTCTTCAACCACCATATCAATGATGCCGATATAAGAGGTCCAGGTGTCCAGAGTCGGGATTTGATATTCCTGCATACGCGGCAACCACCCCAATGACACATCGTCGATTGAACCAGAGATAATAAAGTCTACCTCTTCGGTTTCAGCAAGATATTCATAAGCCTTCACGCCTTCAGTGGGGTCTTCACCGGTATCTGCCTTGACCAGGGTTATTTTTTGCCCGCCGAGCACGCCGCCTCCGGCGTTTAGCTCTTCGATAGCAATTTCAGCCCCCCGCAAGGTGGAAAGCCCCGTATCAGAACTCAAAGAGCCGATAAAGCCGACTTTGATATCTGCTGATGCGGATGTCGCAATCAGGGCTGCCGAGACACCAGCAGCCAGCGTTTTCAATAGTTTCATTCTTTCACTCCTCTTTTTATATATGAATGATGTTTGTGTACATGGATACAATATATGATATAAGCAAACTCTAACCGAAAAAGACAGCCTTTTATTGATCAAAAGAATGTCTAAAGAAAACCCGAAGCTGATCGGTTACAATTTCCGGGTTTTCCAGATTAGAAATATGCCCGGCGTCTGGAATAACAGACAAGCTCCCTCTTTGAACACGCGCAGCAATCTCTGCCGAATAAGCGATAGGTGTTTCGTTGTCCTCCGCCCCGACCATGGCAAGAACCGGGCAGGCAATGTCCGGGAGCTTGTCCAGAGCATTATGGGCCCCGACCAGTCGGACAGAATGTTCAAGGCCGCTGCGTCGTGCCCTTGACATAGCACTTATACAGGCAACCAAAGCGTCTTTGGAACAGGCCGGACCCGTCATCGCCGCACATAGCTCGGCACTCAATTCTTCTATCTTCACGCCAGCCGCAAGCCTGGCCAGTAGCGGATCAACAAATTCCTCAGGCTTCATGTCGCCGCTAAAGCCAAACTTCGGCGAACTGTCGAGGATGGCAACAGACGTGCAGATTTCCGGGTGTACCTCTACAAAATGCTGCAAAATCATACCGCCCAGCGACAGTCCTGCAAAATGAGCCTTTTGCAGTCCCAGCTGTTGCGTGACGAAACGATGCAGTATCGCGACAATTTCATCCATGTCAGAATCCGGGGAAACGTCTGAACTCTCGCCAAAGCCGGGCATGTCCCAGGCAATGCAGCGGAATTCATCTGAAAGATCAGTCAGTTGCGGCTCCCAAGAAGTCGCAGAGCCAACCAATGCATGGAGGAAAATAATCGGGGGGCCCGAAGTGCCTGCCTCCAGAAAAGAGATACCCCCCGCCATGTGTTTTGAAATTGAGGTCATCTCGCAAGCCGTTTTATTTTTATTGCATTTGGAGCCGCAGAATGTATGAATAGGCTTATGTATACATGGATACATGCCCGTGTAAAGCCCCGGAATAAAGCCCTTGTGTAACGCCGATGCCTAAACAATCTAAAGAACCCCTTCATGGTCCTTTACATGGTCTTAGAGTGCTTGATCTAAGCCGCGTTCTGGCGGGGCCGACTGCAACCCAGCTTTTGGGAGATTACGGGGCCGAGGTCTTGAAAATTGAACGCCCGGAGGTTGGAGATGACACCCGCAGCTGGGGCCCGCCGTTTTTGCCGGACGAGAGCGGGAAGCCAAGCCGTGAAAGCGGCTATTATCTATGTGCCAACCGCAATAAACGATCAATCGCCGTTGATATCGCATCGGGGCGCGGGCAAAAAATCATCTATGCCCTGCTTGGCAAGTGCGATGTCCTGATTGAAAATTTCAAGCCTGGCGGGCTGGCAAAATACGGTCTTGCCTATGAGGATGTGAAGGACAAATTTCCCGAACTGATCTATTGCTCGATTTCAGGCTTTGGACAGACGGGACCGAATGCACATAAGGCCGGTTATGATCTTATGGCACAGGCTTATGGCGGTATAATGAGCTTGACGGGGGAGCCAGAGGGACCGCCGATGAAAGTCGCTGTGGCAATCGCCGACGTGATGACCGGCATGTATGCGGCAACCGCTATTCTGGCTGCTATTCAGCATAAGAGGCAGACGGGCGAAGGCCAGCATATAGATATTGCGCTTGTGGATTGTCAGATGGCCTGGCTGATCAATCAAGGCACCAATTATCTGATGAATGGGGAGGTGCCGAAGCGACGCGGCAACGACCATCCTAATATTGTGCCTTATCAGGTGTTCGAGGTGGCAGATGGTTATGCGGTGGTTGCGGTTGGCAACGACAGCCAGTTTGAGCGGTTTTGTAATGTTATTGGCTGTCCTGACCTTGCCAGCGATCCGCGCTATCAAACAAATGCGTCCCGTCTTGAAAACCGCGAAGAACTTATTACGCTTTTATCGCAGCGGTTGCGGACAATCAGTCGTGACGGGTTGATTGAAGGCATGGAAGCCAACGGGATTCCTGGCGGGCCAATCAATGATCTTGCAGATGTTTTTAACAGTGATCAGGTCAAGGCGCGGGATATGAAACTGACCATGAAGCATCCGGCGTCGGCGAATGGAACCGTTGACTTGATCGGCAACCCGGTTAAATTTTCTAAAACCCCTGTGACCTACCGGACGCCGCCGCCGCTCTGTGGAGCCGATACCAAAGCTGTTTTGTCAGAACTGGCGCCAGAGTTTCTGGAAGATGATATGCAATGAGCCAGTCGAGCAAGCGCGATCTTTTTGGTGCCCCGGTATCGCACCCGGATAATGCAGATATCGCCACCTTTGGGGAAGCGGCAGAACGGATGCTGGCCTATCGGCCTGACCCGGTTGGTATCCTTAAAGAGCTTTTGGAAAAATCGCCGGATTTTATCATGGCCCGCTGCTTTCTTGCGGGGATATATCTGACTGCCAGTGATATGCGGCGCAGGCCTGCCCTGCTGGAGCAGCTTTTGATCTTGAAAGAACAGGTCGGGCAGGCGAATGAACGCGAGCGGCAACATATCACCGCCCTTTCGCTATGGGCCGAAGGAAATTTTTTCGCCGCAAGCCGGGCTTATGCTGATATTCTTGCCGATTATCCGCGTGATCTTGTCGCCTTGCAGATTGGTCATCAGACCGACTTTCTGCTGGGGCAAGTGACCTCCACCCGCGACCGGCCAGCACGGGTGCGCCCGCATTGGACCAGCGAGGATTCCCAACTCAGCTTTATTCTCGGGATGCAGGCTTTTGGCATGGAAGAAGCCGGACATTATGCCGCCGCACAAACCTTGGCCGAACAGGCAGTTGCGCTTAACCCGAGCGATAGCTGGTCGGTTCATGCGCTGGCCCATTGCTTTGAAATGCAGGGCAAAACCGAAGAGGGCATTAAATTTATGACAGGCTGCGAGGCGCATTGGGGGCAGGATAGCTATATGTCTATTCATAATCGCTGGCACCTGATGCTCTATCATATGGAACGCTGCGAATTTGACTCTGTTCTGGAAGCGCATGGCAGATTTATGACGATAACGGCTGACAATGAACTGATGGATGCGCATGATTCTGTTGCGCTGCTCCAGCGTTTGCGGATTGCCGGGGTGGATGTCGGTTCACGCTGGAACGCGGTGGCAGATTATTATGCGCAGGTGCGCGATCAGGCCTATATGGCGTTTAACGATATTCATGGCATGATGGCCTTTACGGCTGCGGGTCGCCTGGACGATGCTCGGGCGCAAATTGCAGCCCTTGAAACCCATGTTGCCAATCATCAGGATGATCGCGCCACCATTATTGAAATGGTCGGACTGCCGCTTGTGCGCGGATTTTTTGCCCATGGGACCGGGGACTATAAAGGGGCAAAGACCTGGCTTGGACAGGCCAGACATTCAAGCCGCGCCATCGGCGGGTCAGACGCCCAACGCGATATTATCAGTCAAACGCTTCTTGATGCCGCCGTGAAAGACGGAGATAGCGGGCTTGCTGCCGCCCTGATCGCCGAACGCCGAGCCTCAAAACCCCACTCCCCACTGCTAAATCATTTTGAACGCGCACAACATCCTCAAGGAAATCGAGTCTCATTCAATATGAACGAGTGAACTTGAAAACCATCACGTTATGGTTTACCATTTAATGCATGAAACTTGATAAGCTCACTGATAAAAAAAAGCACCTCGACGGCTTTCGCCCGTTACCGGATACGCTTGTCCGGAACCTCGATGATTGGTTCCGGGTAGAGCTCACTTATACAAGCAACGCGATTGAGGGAAATACGCTCACACGCAGGGAAACGGCCTTAGTCGTTGAAAAAGGGCTTGCCGTCGGCGGTAAATCCCTTACCGAGCATTTGGAAGCAACAAACCATGCTCATGCACTGGACTGGGTGAAAGAACAAGTGAAGCGCAAGCCCACTAGCCTGACAGAGAAAGACATCTTGCATATCCATGATGTGATCTTGAAAGGCATTGATGATGCGAATGCAGGGCATTACCGCTCTGTACCCGTCAGGATTTCTGGTTCAGCCGTTGTTTTTCCTAACCCACGCAAGGTGCCTGATTTAATGCAGGATTTTGCGGAGTGGCTTTCACGTGATCAGGGTCTTCACCCGGTTGAGTTAGCGGCTGAGGCCCATTATCGCCTTGTCACCATTCACCCTTTTGTTGATGGTAATGGCCGTAGCGCACGTTTACTGATGAACATGATTTTACTGATGAGCGGATACCCTGCAGCCATTATTAGAAAGCGTGACCGCTTGGCGTATATTGGCTCATTGGAAAAAGCGCAGCTTGGTGGCTCCAAAGACGACTATTTCAAAATCATTGCCAAGGCGGCTGACAGGTCTCTGGATATTTATTTGAAAGCTGCTGCTGGTGAAGAGGCAGAGCCTGCCGACAGTGACCAACTGCTTAAAATCGGTGAGCTGGCCAAGCGGGTTGGTGAGAGAAATTCCACCATCAGGCACTGGACCAAAGAAGGCTTGCTGCAAGTGGCTGAGGTAACGGAAGCAGGATACCAACTTTACGCGTCCGAGATGATCGAACGCATAAAACAAATCCACGCACTCAAAGAGCAGCGCTTTACATTGCAGGAAATCAAAGAAAAGCTCTCTTGATCAACAAACCCACTGCTAAAAATTGAAAATTCTGCATGGTAATCCCCCTAAAATTTAGAGTTGCTTTGCAGTAGAATTTTCTATCGTTAAGACGAAGGAGATTTTACGATAAAACAGAAACGCTTTAGCGAAATCCAGATCATGCAGATATTGAAACAGGCCGAGGGTGGTGGGCTTGCGGCGGCCCTGATCGCCGAATGCCGCGCGTCAAAACCCCATTCGCCACTGCTCAACCATTTTGCACGAAAACCCCTATAAATCAAAAGCCTGAACAGTTAAAAAATCACTTGTGCTGATCAAGCATTCCTAAAACAGCTTTATAGTTTGTGATCTGGTCTGCGGTTAAAAGACCTTTTTCATAGGGTCCGACCAGAATATCTTTGGCTTTTAGTAAATGCTCTTTAGCCGACTCTTTATCAACAAATGACATTGCTATATAGGAATAGGCGAGGTCTCCTTGCCATTGCATATTGCTGGAGTCCTGGCTGGCAAGTTCTTTTCGTATCGCTAACCCGTCTTGATAAGAGTTCAAGGCCTCCGCAAGGTCACCCTGCGCCTGCTGAATATTCCCAATATTATCATAAGAAATAGATAAATCGCGCTGCCATTGCTTATTACCCGGGTCCTCTTTGACCAGCTCTTTGGCTATCCTCAAAGCGTCTTGATAGGATTTTAATGCCCCTGCAAGGTCACCCTGCGCCTCTTCAATTTTCCCAATTTTCATATACGAAACCAATAAATCGCGCTGCCATTGCTTATTGCTGGGGTCTTCTCTGACAAGGTCTTGGGCTATCTTCAAATCCTGTTTATATGACTTCAACGCCCCTTCAAGGTCGCCCTGCGCCTTTTGAATATCCCCAATCTTATTAAAAGAAACCGATAAATCGCGCTGCCATTCCTTATTGGTTGGGTCCTCTTTGGCCAGTTCTTTAGCTATCTTCAAATCCTGTTTATACGACTTCAACGCCCCCGCAAGGTCACCCTGCGCCTGCTGAATATTCCCAATATTATCATAAGAAATAGATAAATCACGCTGCCATTCCTTATTGCCAGGGTCCTTTCTGGCAAGGTCTTTTCGTATTGCTAACCCGTCTTGATAAGAGTTCAAGGCCTCCGCAAGGTCACCCTGCGCCTGCTGAATATTCCCAATATTATCATAAGAAATAGATAAATCACGCTGCCATTCCTTATTGGTTGGGTCTTCTTTGGCAAGGTCTTTTCGTATTGCTAACCCGTCTTGATAGGATTTTAACGCCGCCGCAAGGTCACCCTGCGCCTTTTGAATATCCCCAATTTTATTATAGGAAACCGATAAATCGCGCTGCAATTCCTTATTGCTCGGGTCCTCTCTGGCAAGTTTTTGGGCAATGTTTAACCCGTCTTGATATGATCTTAGTGCTGCCTCAAGGTCACCCTGCACCTCTTGAATCCTGCCAATATCATCTTTTGCCCAGGCAATATTTCTTTGGTTATTTTCCGATTCTGCGACCTTTAATGCATTCATAAAAATTTCTTTGGCTTTCTCACTCTGGCCCGTTACTTCCAGATCACGACCATAGGTGATGAGATAGATAAAATTATCGGGGGCCAGGGTTGCGGCTTCTTCAAGATATGGGCGGGCGCGGACTGGATCATTGGCAAAAATAAGGGTGGCGGTGACAAAAGCCAGCCTTGCCAGTTCACGATCAGCCGTATCTTTTGTGCTTTGATATTTGCTACGCAAAGGCTCCAGGATACGCACCGATTGCTCAGGGTCGCCCTTATTCGCTGCCTTCAATGCGCGATTTAAAACATCTTCTGCATCTTTAATTGCTTTATCAGCTGCCAGTTGTCTTAAATCCTCAGCAGCCCGTTCAATTTTTTGTGGATCAATGCTCCGGGGCGATTGCTCGTCTGCCCTGTCTATTTGGGACGTGTTATATCTTCCAATGGCTTGAAAATATTCGTCAAGTATCGCGGGGCTCGTATCCTGTGGCATCGAAACTTCCATGCCATCAGGCGTTTTTATAGAGATTTTTTGATCACCCGATTGATCTGAATTATTTCTTGAATTAGCTTGCCTGAATAGAAAACCGCCAATTACTTTTAACAATCCACGAAATAAACCCATCTCATTCGCTGTAAGGGTGTTCAACCATTCCCGAAAATCTGTCAGCATTATATTCCCTGATATCCAATATAAGCGGCCCTTATTAAGGGTTTATCTGTATATATGAACGTTCGCAAGTCTATTATGATAAACAGAAAAAAAGGGGGATGGTGGGCCTGGCAGGATTTGAACCCGCGACCAAACCGTTATGAGCGGTTCGCTCTGACCAACTGAGCTACAGGCCCTTTATCAGGGAAAAACAGTCTATACAGGAAAATAGCGGTTTAGTAATCCAGAAAACTGCGCAATTTCCGTGACCGGGAAGGATGTTTCAGCTTGCGCAGAGCCTTGGCTTCGATCTGGCGAATACGCTCCCGTGTAACAGAAAACTGCTGGCCGACTTCTTCAAGCGTATGGTCGGTATTCATCCCGATGCCAAAACGCATGCGCAAGACCCGCTCTTCCCGCGGGGTCAGGGTGGCCAGCACCCGGGTGGTGGTTTCGCGCAAATTGGAATGGGTCGCCTTGTCGGCTGGCAAAAGCGCGTTTTTATCTTCGATAAAATCACCCAGATAGGAATCATCCTCATCGCCGACCGGGGTTTCCAGCGATATCGGCTCTTTGGCAATTTTCATCACCTTGCGGACTTTTTCAAGCGGCATCAGCAGCCGCACCGCCAGTTCCTCCGGCGTGGGTTCGCGGCCAATTTCATGCTGCATCAGGCGCGACGTGCGCACCAGCTTGTTGATGGTTTCAATCATATGGACTGGAATACGAATAGTCCGGGCCTGATCAGCTATCGAGCGGGTAATGGCCTGACGAATCCACCAGGTGGCATAGGTTGAAAATTTATAGCCGCGCCGATATTCAAATTTATCAACCGCTTTCATCAGGCCAATATTGCCTTCCTGAATCAAATCAAGAAACTGCAAGCCGCGATTGGTGTATTTTTTGGCTATCGAAATCACCAGCCGCAGATTGGCTTCAACCATTTCTTTCTTGGCGCGGGCCGATTCACGCTCGCCCTGCTGCACCGCCTTGCAAATCCGGCGAAACTCGCCAATCGGCATCAAAGCCCGCTCGGCCTGTTCAGCAATCTCGGCCCGGGTCTTTTCAATCGCCTCCCCATGGGTTTCCGCAAATTTGGCAAAAGCCTTCGATTTCTTCGCAATATCCTCCAGCCAGCCGGGATAATGCTCCCGCCCGTAATAAGCCGCAAGAAAATCTGGACGACTCACCCCGCAATCTACTGCCAGCCGCATCAATTTACCCTCACGGACAACCAGCTCTTTATTGATGTTGTAAAGCTCATCCATCAAATCAACAATCCGGGCATCATTCAACCGAACCGCCTGCATCAAGGTGATCAGGGTCCGGCGATGACGGTCATAACTGCGCTCGGTCGCCCGATTCGGACTGCGCCCCTGCTGCAAAGACAGAAACCTCTTGTCCTGAACCTGTTGCAACTTCCGATACGCCGCTGCAATCTGTTCAAAAAGATCCAGCACCTCTGGCTTCAAATGAGTCTCCATCGCCTGCATGGACATGCCGGGCTCGTTAAATTCATCGCCCTCGCTATCTTCTTCTGACGCCTCGTCAGAATCATCGCTCTTGTCCGCCAACTCCGACTCATTCGCCCCCGAATTGTCATTGGCCGGGGCCTCCATATCAAGATCATCCCCGCGATCCGACTCCTCCGCGCTCTCTTCCTCATCAATCTCCGGCCCGTTGTTCATCGTCGCATCAAGATCAATCACATCACGAAGCAAATACTCCCCACTTTGCAACTGATCATGCCATTGGGCTATCGCACGCATCGTCAATGGACTCTCGCACAAAGCCCCGATCATATTCTCCCGCCCGCGCTCAATACGCTTGGCAATCGCAATCTCCCCCTCACGCGAAAGCAACTCAACCGACCCCATATCGCGCAAATACATCCGAACCGGATCATCCGTGCGACCCGCATCGCTGGTCTGAACATTGCCAGACGTTTCACTCTCACTGTCAGAGTCGCTGCCCTCCCCCTCTTGCGGCTGGTCCGCAGACTTTTGCTCTGCCGCGCTGACCTCGTCCCCCTCCATCACCGAAATGCCCATGTCAGACAAAGCCGTCATCGTGTCTTCAATCTGCTCCGAATTCACATGCTCCGGCGGAAGGGCCTTGTTCAATTCATCTATCGTAATATAACCCCGCGCCTTGCCCTGACGAATCAATTTCTTCAAGGCACTGCGGACATCCGCACTGATATCCGTCCCGGAATCCGTCGTGGTCTCCTTGGAATCAACATTGGCAGAATCAGCATTTGCAGGGTTGGCTTCATTGGCAGAATTGGCTTCACTGGCCGGAGAAGATTTTTCTTCCTTCACGTCAGACTTGGCAGCACTGGCCTTAGCAGATTTGCTCTTTGCAGAACCGGTTTTAGAAGTACTCTTGGCCCCGCTCTTGGAAGCACTCGCTTTCACAGGTGTAGCGACTTCTTCTTCTTCAACAGCTTTGGCAGCAGATTTTGCGCGCGCTCGGCTTCTTTCGGTCATGGGTCACCTTCTGTCTCGACCAGCAAAGGTCTGTTTTCCTGTTGTTCGTACATCGTGAAAAAAACACGCTATATCATCGGTTTTACGATTATACTCCCGTCTATTTCACGCAAATCCTGTTCCACGCAAATCCCCAATTTTTTTAACCCCAATTTCTTTAACCCCAATTTCTTTAACATGGTCTCTTTAATATGGGCTAATCAAATAAATCAGCAATCGAATCAGCCTCAATAACCGTTAGATCAAATTGCTCCTTCAAAGCATTCAGCTTGCCAGCTCTGTCTGCAAGGTCACTCGATACAGAGCCACTGTTTGCAGATGCACCATTTGCAGACTCCCGGGCATAACGCTGCGCATCCTCGGCCAACTGCCGTTGACGCTGGCCAATCAGCAACCGCATCACCAGATCGCGCGCCTGCCGGGTTAATTCATAGTCATCCACCGGGCCAAATGTATCACTTGCATCCGGCTTATTCATCATACTTCTATCGCCGTCAAGAGACTTTGATATTTGCGAACGCCTCAAGGCTTTGGGGATCAGCCGTTGAACGCTTTCATCCTCCATCTGATCCAGCAAGGCTTGATGACCATTCGCACGCATTTTCTGAATGATCGTTTCTTGAGAGGGCATGTCTTGAGCAAGCGTCTGCGTCATATGCACATCCCCTGTTGTTCGATCAGTTGGTGTTGGATCAGATGATAAAGCGGCTGCTTCATCATAGATATCTGCACTTGCTATTTGTAAATCAATTCGGAATTTGTCAAGGTCTGCATCGAAAGGAAATTGCGCCAATTCCTCATCCAGGCTCAAGGCAAGGCGGGGCTGGGAAAGAAGAACATGCAAAATAATCAGTTGAATCAAGCGGTCCATGCCTTTGACTTTACCCCGCAGCTTTTGACCCAGAGCCTGCCCGACGATTGAATTATGGCGACCGGCTGAATAGCCACCGCCTATGCCTGCTCTTGCAGATTTTGGAGTCCAGGTCCTCTGGGCACGAACAAGGTCCCAGAACTTTCCTTTTATGGCAGAGCCAAAATGACGGCGCGTGGTCGGATCGGCAATAAGCGCAATCAGGCGATCAAGGTTTTTCTCCAGCCGGGCTTTATGATCGGGAGTTGCAAGATCAAGTCCTTCGGCCTGTGCGCGGGTGAGCATATCTTCAAGCGGGATAGACTGGTCAATCAACCGTTGAATTTGGCGTACCGCTTCTGAACGATCAGCACTGTTCTGGATAAGGCTGTCCGGGTCTTCTCCGGCGGGCAAGAGCATAAAGGCCAGTGATTTCCCGGGGCTTAAAACAGGCAAGGATCGCTCGGCAGCGCGGGCTGCAGCCTTTAGCCCGGCACTATCGCCATCCAGACAAAAGCATGGCCGGTCAGAAAGCCGCCAGGCCAGTGTCAGTTGATCCTCGGTCACCGCAGTTCCAAGCGGAGCCATCGACCCGGCAAACCCGGCCTGCCACAAAGCAATCACATCGGTATAGCCTTCAACCAGCAACACGGCCTGACCAGACCGCGCCGCCACCTGTGCGCCGGGGTAATTATACAGCGTACGGCCTTTATCAAATAAAGCGGTCTCTGGAGAATTGATATATTTCCCGACCCGTGCAGCCTTGGCATCGCCCAGAAAACGCCCGCCAAAAGCAATCACCCGTCCCTTTGGATCAAAAATAGGAAACATCAGCCGATTCCTGAATAAAGGATAGGGATCGCCATGACCCTCTGGTTTGCGCAAAAGACCGGCCTCGACAAGCTGTGCAGACTCAATTCCGGCCTTTTCGGCTGCGCTCAAAAAGCGTGACCTCTCTTCGTCCGCAAAACCAAGCCGGAAATGATGCCGGGCCTCCGCCCCAATCGCACGATCCTCAAAATAGGCCCGCGCCCCCGAACCTTCCGGGCTGTTCAGCCTTTCTTGAAAATAGCCACAGGCAAACTCCATGACCGCATGCAAATCAGCGGCTTTATGCTCTTTCTGTCTGGATTCAGGATCAGGGCTTGGCAAGCTGACTCCAGCAATATCTGCCAACCTGCGCACGGCTTCATGAAATTCAACTCCGTCCTGACGCATGATCCAGGTGAAATGACTGCCATGCTCCCCTGATGAAAAACAATGGTAATAGCCCTCGTCATCGCGGACATGAAAGGAAGGAGTCTTCTCCTGAATAAAAGGCGACAGGCCCCACCAGTCGTTTGGTCGCCGTTGCTTTAGCTGGACATCACGCCCCACCAGCTCGGAGAGCGGAATCCGCATTTTGATCTGTTCAAGCAGTGAGTCTGAAAAATACATTCCCTTTTCTAGCTTGCGATAGTCACAAACTCAACAGGCCTCATCAAGAGCAGAGGCTAGCCGATCCATCATCATTTCTATTTCTTCATGGGTGATGATCAGGGGCGGGCAAACCGCAACAATATCGCCAGCCAGAGCCCGCACAATCAACCCGTGCTTTTCGCATAAGGCCCCGACCTTTGCCCCCATGCCCTGTGCGGGATCAAAACTCTGGCGAGTCTTTTTGTCAGCCACCAGCTCAAGCGCACCGATCAGGCCAAGCCCGCGGGCTTCTCCAACCAGAGGATGATCTGAAAATTCTTTCAGCCTTGACTGAAAATAAGGAGAGATACTTTTCACATGATCAAGAATGGAGCGTTCTTCATAGATTTTCAGGACCTCGCTGGCAATCGCAGTCCCGACCGGATGACCGCTATAGGTATAGCCCATCCCGAAAGCCCCGTGGCGACCAGAGTTTTCGATCACAGCTTCCGAGATTTCCCGGTTCAGCATAGTGGCCGAAAGCGGAAAATAGGCCGAGGTCAGTTGCTTGGCCACGGTCACAATATCGGGGTCAATCGACAGGGTTTCGCTGCCAAACATATTACCCGTGCGGCCAAAGCCACAGATCACTTCGTCTGCAACCATCAAGATATTATGGCGGCGCAAAACAGCCTGTATGGCTTCAAAATAACCATCAGGCGGCACAATCACCCCGCCTGCACCCATCACGGGCTCGGCAATAAAGGCCGCAATCGTCTCTGGCCCTTCCCGCTCGATCAATTCCTCAAGCTGGCGCACCAGATCAGCACAAAATTCCTTTTCACTCATATCCGGGTCCGGTGCCCGGTAATGGTGCGGACAGGCCGTATGCAGCACACCCTCCATCGGCAAATCAAAATCAGCATGAAGGATCGGCAAACCGGTCAGGCTGGCAGACGCAAGCGTCACCCCGTGATAGCCTTTCAATCGGGAAATAATTTTCTTCTTTTTAGGCTTGCCAATCGCATTCATATAATAGCGGATGACCTTGATGGCTGTGTCATTGGCCTCGGACCCTGAATTGGCAAAAAGCACCTTGTCCATCGCCCGTTCACTGCCTGCCCCGGCACTGCCTGCGCCCGGCGCGAGTGCACAAAGCTGCCCGGCAAGTTCAATTGCAGGCGGGTGCGACTTATGGGCAAAAACATGGCTAAAAGATAGCTTCTGCATCTGTGTGCTGGCAGTTTTCACCAGCCGCTCTTCCCCATAGCCAAGCCCGCAGCACCATAAGCCAGCCAGCCCTTCAATATAGCGATTACCGGCGTGATCGGTGATCCAGACCCCTTTTGCCGATTCCATCACCATCGGGCCTTTGTCGCGATGCTTAACCAAATTTGTATAAGGATGGATCATATGCGCGATATCGCGCGCTTCAAGCGAATTTGGGATCATGAGTCTGCCCGCCAAAATTTTGGTTAAACGAATTCTATATGAAACAAAACCATATCTTTCAAGATACAGTGAGACAGGCCAACGTGCCAGAAGATTATTTTCTCCCCCTATTTTTGACTGAATATTTGAACAAACGTATTTCAAGTAATCAATATTTAATTTACTTGACATTTTTGCATAAAATAAATATTCATAAAGTAATCAAGGTCAGGAGATTATCCATGAAAGCCAATTCTTCCTCTGTCATTTCGCTGCCCGTCAATCAGGTGATGGAAGGCGATTCAATATCCCTGCTGCGCCAGTTCCCGGAAGCGTCGGTTGATATGATCTTTGCCGACCCGCCGTATAACCTGCAGCTTTCGCAAACGGACTTGCGCCGCCCGGACAATAGCAAGGTTGATGGAGTTACCGCCGACTGGGACCGGTTTGATGATTTTGATGAATATGACCGCTTTTCCCGGGACTGGCTGGCAGCCGCCCGGCGGGTGCTGAAACCGGATGGTACCTTATGGGTGATTGGCAGCTATCATAATATCTTCCGGCTTGGCACAGCCTTGCAGAATATGGGATTCTGGATTTTGAATGATGTAATCTGGACAAAATCCAATCCGATGCCAAATTTCAGAGGCCGCCGCTTTACCAATGCCCATGAAACATTGATCTGGGCGGCCCGTGATCAGGACAGCAAATATTGTTTTAATTATGCGGCAATGAAATCTTTAAACGATGCCTTGCAGATGCGCAGTGACTGGCATCTTCCGATTTGCACCGGCGGGGAACGGCTGAAAAAAGCTGATGGATCAAAGGCCCATCCCACGCAAAAGCCTGAATCGCTTTTACACAGAATTATTCTTTCTTCGAGCGAGGCCGGAGATATTGTGCTTGATCCTTTTGGTGGCACCGGGACAACCGCTGCTGTCGCCAAAAGGTTAGGGCGACGCTATGTGGTGATCGAGCGCGATCCGGCCTATGCTGCCTTGATCAAGGAACGGTTGCATAAGACCCCGATGGCGGTTGACAAGGAGGCCATAAGTCACACCGATGCCCGCAAAAAGGAATTGCGTGTGCCGTTCGGGCATTTGGTAGAGCGCGGCCTTCTGGAGGCCGGGACAATTCTGGTCAGCCCTTGCGGGCGGCATACGGCGAAGGTCCGGGCGGACGGGTCCTTGATTTCGGATAAATATAAAGGCTCCATCCATCAGGTCGGGGCGCAGGTGCAAGGCGCACCGACGTGCAACGGCTGGACCTATTGGATGATTGACAGTCGGGATTCGCCGGTTTCGATTGATCTTCTGCGCCAGCAAGTGCGGGCAGAACTGGCCGGATAGCAACGACTATTAAAGACTCTGGCTGGACCAGTCAGCCAGCCGCACAAGAGCCTCTTGCAGGCGTTCCGTGCTGGCCGCAAAAGAAAAGCGGATATGGCCTTCACCCGCCCCGCCAAAGCCGGGACCGCCGACAATAGCAATGCCTGCTTCTTCAAGCAGTCGCTTTTCAACAAGATCGGCAGAAAGGCCGGTTGCCTGAATATCGGCAAAGGCATAAAAGGCCCCGCCCGGATTATTGCAGGCAAAACCCGGGATATCATTAAGCCCTTTGACAAAAAGATTGCGGCGTTCTTCAAAGGCCTGACGCATGGTAGCAACAGAATCCTGCGGGCCTTGTAAAGCAGCAATGGCTGCCTGTTGAGCCACCGCATTGACGCAGGAATGGCTATTGACACAAAATCGTTCGGCCAGAGAAATCAGATGTTCTGGCCAGACCGCAAAGCCCAGCCGCCAGCCGGTCATGGCATAGCGTTTCGACCAGCCATCAAGCAGGATAAGCTGATTTTTCAACTTGGGAAAACGCAGGAAACTATGATGTTCATGGCCATCAAATAAGAGGCCTTCATAGATTTCATCACTCAAGAGCGCACAATCAGGATGATCGGCCAGAATATCAGCAATCTTTGTGGCTTGCGCCGAAGACAAGATGCCGCCGGTTGGATTGCCCGGACTATTGATAATTACCAGCGATGTTTTGTCCGTGATCAGATCGGCCAGATCAGAAGGCTGTGGCGCAAAATCATGGCGTGAAGACAAGCGCAATGGCACCGCCTTTGCCCCGGTATAATCAATCAGGGAGCGATAGATCGGGAATCCCGGATCAGGGTAAATAATCTCTCGCCCCGGCGCACCAAACATCAAAATTGCCTGAAACATGGTGACTTTGCCGCCAGGCACAACGAGAACACGCGCCGGGTCTATATCAACGCCATGTCGGCGTTGCAGGTCCTGCGAAGCCGCCTGACGCAAAGCCGAGATACCCGGGGCCGGGGTATAGCCATGATGACCGGCGGCAATCGCTTCTTTGGCAGCTTCCAGAATATGATCAGGCGGCGAAAAATCGGGCTGCCCGATACCAAGATTGATAATATCCTTTCCTTCGGCACGTAGAGCCTCTGCCCGGGCGAGAACCCCGAATGCGCTTTCTGTTCCAAGTCGTGAAAAAGCAGGAACCGGCTGTGGACCCATGGTGGACAATTTCACCTCCATTTTTATGTAGTGGCGTTTTATGCGGGCGGCGTTCCGGGACCCGGGGCGGCAATTCCTTCAATCGCCACATCAATACAGGCAGGCTTGCCACTTTCTATGGCCCGGGTCAGGGCGGCATCAAAATCACCCAGATCAGTGACATATTCCCCGTGCGCACCAAGGGCTGCCGCCGCCAGATCATAACGTGCCGCGCTTAAATCACATCCGGTCAGGCGTTTAGCCCCATATTCGCGTAATTGAAGCTGGTTTTCTGCATTCCAGCAACGATCATTGCCAATAATCAAAATGAGCGGCAAATCCTCACGCACCGCCGTTTCAAATTCACTCAGATGGAACCCGGCACTTCCATCGCCACTCAGTGCAAAAACCGGAGCCGTCTTGTCATGGGCGCGGGCTGCCATCCCATAGGGAAGCGCGCAGCCAATCACCCCGCCTGACCCGCAAATCACCCGCCGTTTAGACTGCAAAACCGCTTGCGCCCATTGACCAAATTCACCGCCATCACAAATCAGGATGGAGGCAGGATCACGCGCCAGAAATTCCCCGATCTGCGCACATAGAGCGGCCGGATGAACGCCCGCAGACTGACTGCGCGCGGGATGAGCGTCTGCTGTTGAGTGGGTATTGGCAATCCGGGCCAGATCATATCCCCGCCAGACAATCTGTGTGCTGACATGATCGCGCCAACCCTCCCGCGAAGACCCGGCTCCCTTCATTTGCGAAAGGGAATCTCCAGCCGCAAACGGATGGGCCTTTAGCGATAAAATCAGCCGCTCCCCAAGATTGCGCTTGGCCTGCTCAAGCTGCCTATCATCGGCATCAATAACCATCCATTGCGATTCAGGCGACCAGACTCCGGCTTTGCCAAAAGCGATGCTGAAATCAACCGCCTTGCCCAGACAGAGAATACGATCAGCCTCGGCAAAAGCGGTTGAAATATTGCCAAGAGCCGGGTCCTTGATCCCGCGCGGGCTTTCAATCGGGATAACCGGGGCATCAAGCCTGTCTGAGAGCGTGCTTAAAAATGCCTGATGGGCGCGCAAAGCCGGGCCCGCCAGAACCAGTGGACGGGCGGCCTGATCAAGGAGCTGGCGCATTTTTACCAGTGTTCCGACATCCGGTTGATCGGGCGTAACCGGCGAAAAATCAGCCACAGAAACCAGCGAAGCCTTGCCCGAATCAGCAGCCAGAACATCGGCGGGCAAGGATAGATGCACAGGGCCTGGCCGATCCGACAAAGCCGTCTGGATTGCCATGGCAAGATCACGATCCAGCCTGGCCGGGTCGCTGGCGCGAAAGGACAATTTGGTCAGCGGTTTTGTCATGCTAACCAGATCAAGGGCTTGAAAACTGCCAAGCCCTTCTTGTGCTTGCGGGGCATCGCCGCTGAGCAGCAAAACCGGACTTTCAGAAGCCTTGGCCGCATAAAGCGCACCCAGCGCATTGCCAAGCCCCGGTCCGGCCGTCACCATGGCGACCCCGATTTGACCGGAAAGCTGCGCCCATGCCTCCGCCATAAAAACGGCCGCCCCTTCATGGCGTACATGAAACAGGCGAATATCGGTATCCAGGCAGGAATCAAAGATCGACATGATCTGATTGCCGGACAGTGAAAAGACCTTTTGAACCCCTGCAATTTGCAAGGCTTGCGCCAGCTTGTCAGCTCCCCGCATCAATTTCTCCGCCATTTTTCCCCCAGGATCGTTGCAAATGCTGATCAATCGCCTCACGCGACCATATTTTTTCAAGCGGTCCAATCGCCGCTAATGTTGGCGATGCCGAAAAAACCCGTGTTGCCACCCGCAGAATATCCTCTGTTGTAACAGACATTAATTTATCAAGGACTTCAGAATCCGGAACCACGCGCCCGAAGACATGAAGCTGATGCGCCAACCGTTCAGCCCGCCGCATACTCGATTCATGGCCCATCAGCAGGCCAGCACGGAATTGCGCCCGCACGCGGGAAAGCTCATCTTCCCTAATCCCGTCCTGCAAACGGTCAATTTCTTCCATCAAAGCCGGGAACAAGACGGCAACCCCGTCTGCGCCAGTTCCGGCAGAAATGGTAAAAAGGCCGCAATCCTCATAAGTCATGTCGCCGGTTGAAATATCATAGACCAGCCCCAATTCTTCGCGAATACGCTGAAACAGGCGTGATGCCATCCCGCCCCCAAACAGGCTGGAAAAAAGAGCCAGCGCATAATAATCAGGATCGCTCTGCGCAAGACTGGGCCAGCCCAGCACCAGATGCACCTGCTCACTCTGGCGTGAATCCAGATGTTCGCCCGCTTGATAGGCCGGGGTTGCTCGCTGACCCGTCAAGACAGAGTCCGGGGATTGTGTCTGATCAGCTGCAAAATAACGCTCAACCAGTTTCACCAGCTTGTCATGCTGCACGCCACCAGCCGCTGAAACAACCAGTCTGTCCTGCCGATAACCCTTACGCATAAAATCAGACAAGGTCGCGCGATTGAGTGACTGGACCGATTCCACCGACCCCAAGATCGGCAAACCCATGGCATGGCGACCATAAGCTGCCGTTTGAAAGCGGTCATACACCACATCCTCTGGTGTATCCTCGCACTGGCCAATTTCCTGCAAAATCACCCCGCGCTCTCTGGAAAGCTCGTCCTCGTCCAGCGTGGCATGAAAGGACATGTCCGCCAGAATATCACTCGCCAGATCAAGATTATCCGATAAAATCCGCGCATAATAGGCCGTGCGCTCCCGGCCGGTATAGGCATTGAGATAACCACCAACCGCCTCTATTTCCTCAGCAATCGCACGGGCCGTGCGCTTGCTGGTTCCTTTAAAGACCATATGCTCCAGAAAATGCGCCGCCCCATTCTCGCTGGCCTGCTCATCGCGGGTGCCTACGTTAAACCAGCAGCCAAGGCTGACGCTTTCAATCCCCTCCATCAAATCGCTGGCAACGCAAATGCCATTATCAAGGTATGTAATTTGGGGCGCGGTCATAGAAGGCTCTTTTCGTCAATATAGGCTTTTAAAACTGCCAGATGGTCAGTCTCTATCGTATGATAACGTTCTTCTTTATCTTCCAGCCCGTCAAGCACCGAAGGCACTGGCGGCAAGCGACCGGTGGCCTGCAAGACTGCATCCGGGAATTTTGCCGGATGGGCCGTTGCGATGGTCACAACTGGCCCTTTCAGGCCCAGGTACTTATGCGAGTTTTTATGACAGGCATGGCGGGCAGCCGCAAGACCCACCGCCGTATGCGGATCAATCACCGCATCATAATGACTGGCAAGGTCTTTCATCACATCAAGCGTTTCTTCATCACTGATGGCATGGGCTTTAAATAAATCCTCTGTGCCAGCTTTCCAGTCTGAAGGCAGGGAAAGCTGCCCGTCGGTGCGGAAACGGGTCACCATATCGCGGACCATCGGCCCATCACGGCCAGACAGATCAAACAACAGACGTTCGAGATTGCTTGGAATTTGAATATCAATCGCCGGTGTCAAGGTCGGGGCGACCGTGCGCATCTGCATGGGTTCACCTGAAAAGAAGCGGCTGACGTTATCATTTTTATTAGAGCCGATGATAAAATTTTCAATGGGAAGCCCCATTTTTCGGGCCACCCATCCGGCAAATATATTTCCAAAATTGCCGGTTGGCACAGCAAAGGAAAGTGACCGTTCCGGTGCCCCCAGAGCCAGCGCGGCATAGGCATAATAAAGGGTCTGGGCCATGACCCGTGCCCAGTTGATTGAATTGACCGCCGCAATATGATGGCGATCCCGGAAAGGCGGATCGGCAAACAGAGATTTCACCAAATCCTGACAATCGTCGAAACTGCCCTCGATGGCGATATTATGGACATTTTGATCCTGGATCGTGGTCATCTGGCGGCGTTGAACATCCGAAACCCGGCCTTTGGGATGGAGCATGAAAATGGTGATGCCTTCGCGCCCACGCACTGAATCAATGGCCGCAGAGCCTGTATCCCCGGAGGTCGCGCCGACAATCGTGATATGCTGCCCTGCCCGCATCAAGGCTTTTTCCATCAAGCGGCCCACCAGCTGCAAGGCATAGTCTTTAAAGGACAGGGTCGGGCCATGAAAAAGCTCCAAGAGCCAGTGATCCCGCTCAATCTGGTGCAGGGGCGCAATCGCTCTATGATGAAAACTGTCAGCAAAATCAGACAGAACAGACTCAAAATCAGTTGCCAGTGGATCGTGCTTTAAAAAATCCTCTAACAGATTGCCCGCCAGGTCTTTATAAGAAAGAGACGAAAAGGCCTGCCATTGTTTTTTGGAAAAATGCGGCCATTTTTCAGGCACATAAAGCCCGCCATCTATAGCCAGCCCGGCCAGAAGGACTTCTGAAAACCCCAGTATCGGGGCATCGCCACGAGTTGATTGAAAACGCATCAGGCTTATGTGTTACAGGGTGGCAAGTTTGCGATAATCCCGCACCGCCCCGCGGTCAGCCGAGGTCGTAAAGGCCGCATAGACTTTAAGAGCCGTTGAGACCTTGCGCCGACGCTTCTTTACCGGCTCCCAGCCCGCTTTATTCTGTGCCGCCCGGCGTTCCTCCAGAACTGCAGCATCAACGCATAAGGTCAAGCTGCGCGAAGGAATATCAATGTCAATCCTGTCCCCGTCTTCAACCAGACCAATCGTGCCCTGTTCAGCCGCTTCCGGGGAGACATGGCCTATCGACAAGCCCGATGTCCCGCCAGAAAATCTTCCATCGGTAATCAGCGCGCATTCTTTGCCCAGCCCCATGCTTTTTAAATAGCTGGTCGGATACAGCATCTCTTGCATGCCCGGGCCACCACGCGGGCCTTCATAACGGATCAGGACAATATCTCCCTTGACAATTTTCCCCTCCAGAATAGCCGCAACCGCCGCATCCTGACTTTCAAAAATACGGGCCGGACCTGAAAAGGTCAAAATCGATTCATCAACCCCGGCGGTTTTGACAATCGATCCATTCTCGGCCAGATTGCCGTAAAGAACTGCCAATCCGCCGTCCTGACTATAGGCGTTTTTGCCATTGCGGATACAGCCACTGTCCCGGTCATGATCCAGTTCCGGCCAATATTTATCCTGACTAAAAGCCTGGGTTGTCCGCACCCCGCCCGGTGCTGCCAGATAGAGTTTTTTCACCTCCTCTGCCGGATTGCGCATGATGTCATACTGTTCAATCGCCTCTCCAATACTTGGGGTATGAACGGTTGCACAATCCCGCGCAATCAGACCCAGCCGGTCAAGCTCTCCCAATATCCCGTAAATCCCGCCTGCCCGGTGGCAATCCTCAATGTGATAAGTCTGGCTGGCCGGGGCCAATTTACATAGATTGGGGACTTTGCGCGAAAGCTGGTCAATATCCTTCATGGTGAAGTCAATTTCACCCTCTTCAGCCGCCGCCAGAATATGAAGCACCGTATTGGTTGACCCGCCCATCGCAATATCCAACGTCATGGCATTACAAAAAGCCGCCCGGTTGGCTATATTGCGCGGCAAAGCATTTTCGTCTTCCTGCACATAATAGCGTTTGGCCAGCTCAACAATCTGCCGACCGGCTTCTTCAAAAAGTCCCTGGCGTAGCTTATGGGTGGCCAGCACGGTTCCATTGCCCGGCAGGGAAAGCCCCAAAGCCTCGGTCAGGCAATTCATCGAATTGGCTGTAAACATGCCTGAACAGGACCCGCAGGTTGGGCAGGCACTGCGCTCATACTCGTCGGCCAATTCGTCCGTTGTTTCAGGATTGGCCGCATGGACCATGGCATCAATCAGGTCAACCGCCCGGGTTTCTCCGTCAACCACAACCTTGCCCGCCTCCATCGGTCCGCCGGACACAAAGATAACCGGAATATTTAACCGCATCGCCGCAATCAACATGCCCGGTGTGATTTTGTCACAGTTCGAGATACAAACCAGGGCATCCGCGCAATGGGCATTGACCATATATTCAACAGCATCGGCAATGACCTCACGCGAAGGCAGGGAATACAACATGCCGTCATGGCCCATGGCAATCCCGTCATCAACCGCGATGGTATTAAACTCTTTGGCGACACCGCCCGCTTTTTCCACCTGCCGGGCCACCAGCTGTCCAAGGTCTTTAAGATGCACATGACCCGGCACAAACTGGGTAAAGGAATTGGAAATCGCAATAATCGGCTTGCCAAAATCTTCGCTTGTCATGCCGGTGGCACGCCATAATGCGCGGGCTCCCGCCATATTGCGCCCGTGGGTGGAGGTCTTTGATCGATAGTCTGGCATGGTCCGTCCTTATGATTTAAACAAATCCATATCGTCTGTTACGCCTGATTTTCTGATGAATGTAAATCTTGATAAATGGCAATCGTGTCTTTTACCATCTTTTTAACGTCATAGCGACTGGAAGCTTTGCGCGCCGCTGTGCCAATAATCGCCCGCCTTGCCTGACTCAACTGCAAGGATTTTTCAAGTTTTTCTGAAAGATCATCGGCATCATTCGGCTTGAATAAATAACCCGTTTTCCCATGCGTGACTTGCTCCAGCGCGCCGCCATGAGCCGGGGCAACCGTGACTCTGGCCATCGCCTGGGCTTCAACAATCACCCGGCCAAAAGCCTCGGGATCGCGGGAGGCCGACACCACAACATCAGACAACATCAAAGCCGCTGGCATATCCTCACAGGTGCCGGTCATCTGGACTTTTTCAGAAATCCCCAGCTGGTCAGCAAGCTGCGTCACCCGCTTGGCAAAAGCCTGATTTTCTCCACTATCGCCAACCAGCAAACAATGAAAATTCACCCGGTCTTTCAGTTTGGCCAGGGCTTCAATCAGTAATTCCTGGCCTTTCCAGGTTGAAAAGCGGGCGGGCAATAACACAGACGGGCAGTTGTCCGGCAGTTGCCAGCGCCTTGCCAAATCCTGCAAGCGGTCCGGGTGAATGGCATCCGGGTTAAAGCGAACCATGTCAATGCCACGCAAAACCACGCAAAGCGCATCCGACTTAACCCGATAATGGCTTGTAATATGATCCTGGATAAACTGGCTGATCGCAATCACCCGATCTCCGCGCGCCATGATAGAATTATAGAGTTTCTTGCCATACCAGCTGAAATTATAGGTGCCGTGAAAAGTTGTGACGAAATGAACGCCGGTGAGGCGGGCCACCGCCCAGCCAAGCCAGGCCGGAGCCCGGCTTCGCGCATGAATCAGGGTGATTTTCTCTTTGCGGACAAGATGGAGCAAGCGGAAGAAATTGATAAAAAAGAAAAACCGCCAATGAAGCGGCATCTGGATATGTTTGGTGCCGTGCCGCTGAATATGAGGCAAAAAGCGTCCTCCACCAGATACAACATAATTTTCAATACCTTCGTGATTCAAGGCCACCGCCACATCGACAGTACCACGCTCGGCACCGCCTAATTCAAGCTCGGGAATCAGTTGCAGGATTTTCATCGAATCTTTCTCAGTTACATCACAAATAGCCCGCTTAAGCAGACGGGACATTGTCTTCTTCAATCAATAAAGCCTTATCCTCAATGGCCGGGCTTTGATCATCCTCCACTTCAATCAGGCGGGCATCGGCATCAATCGCCCGCGGGACAACATCAAATCGCCTGAACGGGCTGGGCAACTTCTTTGTGGGCTCTGCCACCCCCAGTTCAACCAGACGCCTCATACTGGGCAAGACCCGCTGATTAACTGAACCAGCCGCTTTATCCAGAGCCCGCACCGCCGTGGTCAAAGCACCTTCAATCCGCGCAACATTCTCAAAATAAGGAATAAGCCGCATGATTAAATTTTCCGTCTCCTGCGCAATCACTGCAAAATTCGCTTCTTGCCGGTCAAGCCGGACATGGGCTTCGGCCAGACCGATGGCAGCCCATAGCCCGTTGCTGCTGGTCGGATAGACCTGATGAGCCGCTGCTTTTTCCATGAACTGCGGATCAGCCCGTGTCAATTTTTCCAAGGCCCCTTCATTGGGAAGCCACATCAAGGTAATCACAAGGGCCGGACGTTTTGTATCATCCAGCTGGCGCATGGCCTGTGTGACCGCCGCCCGATAATCACGGCTGCATAAATCCTTCAGGTGCTTCTCCATACTCTGTTTAAAATTAGCCAGAATAGACGTGGTTGCCTCTGCTGCGCCGCTTTCCTTTTCGGCCAAAGCCTCATTTTCTGCCAGTTCCAGCAAATATTTTGAAGATTTACTATCAATAACCAGAAGGGTCTCTCCCGGCAAAAAAACAACCGCATCCGGGCGTTTGCGCCCCTCCGAGGCCGGGAGACTATATTCAAGGATATAATCACGCCCTTCCGACAAGCCCATAGAAGACAGCATATTGGCCAGCGCAGTCTGCGATGCCTGCCCGGCCCCGCCAGGAGAGGACAAGGCCCGGCGCATCACATCAATCGCACTGCCGGTCTGTGCTGCCGTTTGTTCGTTCACCGCCAGACGTTGGCTCATCTGTTCGACCTGAGTCATCAAGCCGCTTGTCAGCTTCTTCAATTCATTTTCATGAAGTTGACGCTGGGCCGTGCTTTCGCGCTTGTGATCGCCAAGCAGTTGTGAGGACACCTGCTTCGTTGCTTCAAGCGCGCTGGCACTGGCCAGTTTCTGATATTGCTCGCGGTTTTCCTTATCAAGCTGCAAACGTCTTTCATAATCAACAATCGCCTGCTCACGGGCGGCAAGCTGTTGAACAAGATCAAGCTCCCGCGCCCGGCAAAGCTCTATTTGCTGATCGCGCTGAAAAATAACCTGGCGCAATTCATCGACCCTGGCACTGGAATCATTATCACCTGTCCCCTGATTTCTGGCCCGCCATAAAAACCAGCAAAGCACCAGGCAAATAGCTGCAAGCGCACCCAGTAAAAGCAGGGGAAGGTCAGGGATCATCACGAGGGGACTTTTTCATGTGCTGGCGTTGCGCCCGATTTAGGAGGACTGCGCGGATCAATTTCACCAAGGCGGGGGCTGGTGGCAGAAAGATGGACAAACGGATCACGTTCGGCCGCCGGGCGTGATGTCCGTTGTCCAAGCCGCCATGCCAGAAAGCCGACATAGGCTGACATAAAGAATGCTGAATTGATGAAAATGCCTGAAGGCCCGATCCAGTCCATCAGCTGTCCGCCCCAGATGGGTCCGATAATCATGCCAAGGCTAAAAGAAAAAAGCAGGGTTGAGCAGGTGGGGATGATTTCTTCCGGCTTGGCGTAGTCGGTTGCATGGGCCATACAGATTGAATAAATAGACATTGAAACCCCGCCCCAGACCCCGGCAAGAACCATCAAAACCCAGAAAGGAAGCCAGCTTCCGAAGGCCGAAATTATCAGGGAGGCAATGACGCTTAAAACCGCCAGCCCGATCATGACCTGGCGGCGGTCATATTTATCGGACAACCATCCGGCGGGCCATTGTGCGATCAGATTGCCAAGCTGCATGACTGAAAAAAGGGCCGCCCCCCCCGCGACCCCATAGCCCAGATTGCTGGCATAGACCGGGGTCAGATTGGTGATCGAACTGCTGGAGAGCGAGCTGGCCACCACCCCGATGATAGCAGCCGGGGCCAGTTGGTAAACAGAAAAGAGGCTCATTTTCGGGCGTTTATTTGGGCCGACTTTTTTATTCTGTTCTTTAGCTTCACCGGGGTTGGTGGGCGCGCTGGCATGGGTCAGGGCCACCGGTATCAGGGCGAGCGAGAAAAACGCACTTGCGACCATAAAGAGCGCAACCAGCGGCAGGCTGTTTTGTGAGTCGTCTGCATTTCCGGATATATTGGCGACTGGATAGATAAGCAGAAGCAGAGGCATCAATGACATTGAAAGTTTATAGACCAAGGTATATGCTGCGAGCACGCGCCCGCGCCAGTCGTCGTCGGTGCGCGAGCTGATCCAGCCTTCGCAGACCATGAAGAGTCCGGCCAGAGCCATCATCATCGCCCCGCGCACAAAGGTATAGAGCCAGATATTGACGCTGATGGACAGAATAAGCGCCCCGATGGAGAGAACGGCGGCAAGAGCGGCAAAGGTCCGGATATGTCCGATGCGGTCAATCAGGGCTGGAAAAGTGAGGGTGCCGATCAGGAAGCCTGCGGAGGCCACGGCTGCGCTAAGCCCGATGATGCTGGAGCTATAGCCCGCTTCGGCCAATACGCCGGGCAAAAGAGCGGTTAGCAGTCCAAAGCTGCCCTGAATAAACCCCATACCGATGATAACCGCGCTAACGGCCCAATAGGGATTATTGATCATCACATAAGCTGGGGCATAAAAAGGAGGGGGGAAATAGGGTCAGGAAAGGATATCCTGCTGCGCTTTGGTCAGAGCCGCACAGGCAGGCACGGCGAAATCTGCCATTTCATTGAGTTGGGTGCGGGAGAAGGTCCCTTTTTCAGCCGTGGCCTGAACTTCAACCAGGTCGCCTGAACCGGTGATGACAAAGTTTGCGTCGACTTCGGCCTCGGAATCTTCATCATAATCAAGGTCAAGGCGCACCTGACCATTGATGATGCCACAAGAGATCGCTGCCACTGACTGTGATAACGGGGAAGAGGCCAGCGCCCCGATTTTAACCAGATGCTGACAGGCAAGGGCCAGTGCGACATAGCCGCCGGTAATCGCGGCGGTGCGGGTGCCGCCGTCTGCTTCCAGAACATCGCAGTCAATCGTGATTTGATAGGGGGACAGCGATTCCAGAACGGTGATGGCCCGCAAGGACCGGCCAATCAGGCGTGAAATCTCTTTTGTGCGGCCTGATTCAGCGTTGCGTTTACGATCAGACCGGCTGTGCGTGGCCCGCGGCAACATGCCGTATTCAGCCGTGACCCAGCCCTTATTCTGCCCGCGCAGAAAAAGCGGCACCCGGTCTTCAACCGAAGCGGTGCATAAAACCCGTGTATGGCCAAATTGTGCCAGACAGGCCCCTTCGGCATAGCGCGACGCATCGGGAGTCAAGACGACCTTGCGCATCGCATCAACTGCGCGTTTTGTTCTTTGAGAGGTATTCTGGCTGCTCATGGATACAAGATATCTATTTTATTGCATATGTTATGCAGCTTTATACAGCACTTTTAGTGGCCTTGTTTTTTAGGTGCCCTTATACCCACACTGCAAGGGCTTACCCACGCTGAAAGCCCAAGCCGCAAAAGATGAAAATTTAAGCGGCCAGCGATGAATCATTCCATGCAGATGTCTGCTTGCAATTTCCACAAACACGCTCTCCCGGCCAGGAGGAGGTGAAATCATTTCGACACATTAAACATTTACGGGTTTTACTTTCATATTTACGATCAGATTCAGGTTTCTTGTTTTTGCTGGAATCACTCATAAAAGCTGCCCTCACGCTGGTTAATATTTGTCTTGTTCACACACACACTTACTGATCACCTGAAAACAGGGACGATTTTTTTAATATTATGAGAGACAAATTAACAACAGCATTCAGTCAGATATTATATAATACACATCTACCGAATGTGACCGCTTCTTGTGTGACCGTTTCTTGGTCAGCTGGCTTATTGTTGTCTGGCCTGTTTTACCTGCCCTGCTGTCTCCACACCCACAAACACCCGGCTTTTAAACGTTGCTTGTACCTTTAAAGGCTTGTTTGCGCTTTTTAAAACATTCCTTAAAAGCGTAACAGGCGTTTGCTCTCTATGAAATTAACATAGCGCATTTAAAAAAAGAATCCAAGTGTTGAATCCAGTTTTTGAAGAAAAAAGAATCTGTTGCGCATAAATTTGAGCTGGCACGAAAATTGAATCTTGGGAGGTATGGAAAATAGTCTTTATATTGCTCTGTCCCGTCAGGCAGGCCTGCGCCGCGAGCTTGATGTGATTGCGCATAATATCGCAAACGTAGACACACCGGCTTTTAAGGCCGAGCGGGTTATTTTCAGAGAATATCTGTCCAAACCCAGTTATGGCGAGCAATATTCGTTTGTGGATGATGTTGGCAATGCGCGGGATCTTCAACCGGGTCATATGGTGACCACGAATAATGACCTGGATGTGGCACTGGCTTCGCAGGGTTATTTTGTGGTGGAGACTCCGCTTGGCGAGAGATACACGCGCCATGGCAGGTTTCAGCTGAATGCCGAGGGCGAGTTGGTGAACGGCAAGGGGTATCGTGTATTGGGTCAGGATGGGCCGATTACGATTAACAGCAATACGTCGGATGTTGAGATCACGGGCGATGCGGCGATTTCTGTGCCGGTTCTAGGCGTACTGGATACCTTGCGCATTGTCGAGTTTGAGGACGAGGCAACTCTGCGGCGTGGTGCGAACAGTCTTTATATTGCAGAGCCTGATGCGGTGATCAACGAGGTTGAGCAGCCACGGGTTGTTCAAGGGATGCTGGAGGGGTCGAATGTGACGGGCATTCTGGAGATTACACGGATGATTCAGTCCAGCCGGACGTATGAAGGGGTTAATCAGTTCGTCAAGCGCGAGGACGAGCGTATTTTAAAAATGATTGAAAAGACCGGAACACCTTTTGGCTAGAATTTTAAGAGGCATCAGGTTTCGTATGACACGTTGTAGAAAGGAATAGCCATGCGGTCGCTGGATATCGGTGCAACAGGCATGTTGGCCCAGCAGCTTAATGTTGAGGTTATTTCCAACAATATCGCCAATATGAATACGACGGCCTTTCAGCGGCGCCGGGCGGAGTTTCAGGATCTTTTGTATCAGAACATGCGCCGGGTGGGGGCTGATTCATCCGAGGCAGACACATTGGTCCCGGTCGGGGTGCAGGTCGGGCTTGGGGTCAAGACGGCGGCTGTTTACCGGATTGGCGAGCAAGGAAACCTGACCTTGACTGAAAATCCGCTTGATCTGGCGATCAATGGTGAAGGTTATTTTATGATCACCATGCCATCAGGCGAAACGGCTTACACCCGGGCTGGCAGCTTTCAGCTTTCCAATAACGGAACAATCGTGACCGCTGATGGCTATGAGTTGCAACCCGGTTTGACCATTCCTGAAAATACCATTGATATTGTCGTCAATCAGGCCGGACAGGTCTTTGCCACCATTGACGGAGAAACCGATCAGGCGGCTGTCGGCCAAATTCAGATTTCACGCTTCCCGAACGAGGCCGGGCTGCTGGCTATCGGGGATAATCTTTTGCTGGAAACCGCAGCCTCTGGCGCACCTGCCGTCGCAAACCCGGATAACCCCGGCTATGGGGCTATTCAGCAAAATTTCCTTGAGACCTCAAACGTCAATGTGGTGGAGGAAATTACAAATCTGATCACGGCTCAACGGGCCTATGAGATGAACTCCAAGGTGATCGAAACATCTGACCAGATGCTCGCAACCATGACCAATCTGCGATAAGTGGATTGATATCATGCGCTTTTTCCTGTTCTGTATGACATTCCTGACCATTGTCCTGTTTGGGAAAATATCCGGGGCCGCCGCCTTTAGCCAGACCCAGGCCCTTGACCTGCTGGGAAGCTATATCGAACATCAGGCCCGCCCGGCTATCCAGGCTGCGATTGGACTCCCCGAAAGCGACCCGGTTGAACTTGATATTATGATCGACTGGCCAGATGGAGGCCAGATGCTCTCAAGCCATCAAAGCGGGGAAATTGAACTTTTCAAAATTGATCCGACTGGCCGCTATTTTGCTGCCTCGCTGGCTTTGCCCAATCGCCGGGCCCCGGTTGAGCGCGTAACCGTCACCGGTCAGCTAACCCCCATGCGCCGGACCGCTGTACCCCGCCAGCGCATTGCCCGGGGAACACGTTTGCGCCAGGAAGATTTTACAGAAATCCGTGTGCCGGTTGATTCCAAAATGACCTATCGAAATGTCAAACATGGCCTGAGCTGGGAAGAACTTGACGGCATGGAAGCCGCACGCAGCCTTTCCCCCATGCGCCCGGTCAAAGCAGACTGGGTGCGCCCGCCACAACTGGTCAAGCGCGGCAGCCAGGTCCTGATTGAACTGATCGCCCCCTCCATGCGGCTTTCCCTGATGGGGGTGGCTCTTGAAAATGGCGGCGAGGGCGAGACCATCCGTGTCCGCAACCCGCAAAGCCGGGTCGAAATCGAAGGCATCGTGGTTGGCGAAAACCGGCTTCAACTCATTCAACTTGGCAGCGGGGCCTGACTATGACCTTGCGCAAAAGCCTCTTTCGCTCTTTACAGATTTACCCGCTGATGGCTGCGACCTTGAGCGGGTCTTTGCTTCTGTCCGGCTGCAACACACTCCAACGCCTGACCGAAGTCGGCGAAAAACCCGAACTCAACCCCATAGAAAACCCCCACCATAGCCCAACCTATCAGCAAGTCTCCATGCCCATGCCAAAAGTGCAAGTGGCCTATGCCAGCCCCAATTCACTCTGGCGGTCTGGAAGTCGCTCCTTCTTCAAAGACCTGCGGGCCTCTCAAATCGGCGATATCGTCACCGTCGTCATCTCAATCGATGATCAGGCCGATATCAGCAATACCTCCCAGCGCACACGAACCAGCGGCGATGCGCTTTCTATCGGCGGACTGGGCGGGTTTGAAAATGCACTCGGCACCATACTCCCGGAATCCGTTGATCCCGAAAATCTGATATCAACCGGCTCAACCCTGAATAACAACGGCAGCGGAACAATCTCGCGCGATGAACAGATCGACCTGCAAGTCGCCGCAACCGTTATTCAGGTCCTCCCCAACGGCAATCTGGTCATTCAAGGCACCCAGGAAACCCGGGTCAATTTTGAAGTCCGCGAGCTTGGGGTCAGCGGGATTATTCGCTCCCGCGATATTTCAAGCCAGAACACCATCAGCTATGAACAGATTGCCGAAGCCCGCTTGTCCTATGGCGGCAAAGGCCACCTCAGCGATATTCAGGAACCACGCTGGGGATCACAGATTGTTGATGCGATTGTGCCGTTTTAAGGCCTAAGCCTTTAATTCTATTCCCCTATTTCTTTTTGGGCTTCATCCAGACGCGCCGCTATCAGTTCTCGCCAGGGGGCATCAGCCGGGGTCGCCTCCAGCAAGGCCTGCCACGCCAAAATCGCTTGCGCTCGCTCTCCCTTGAGCCAGCGCACTTCTGCCAGATAAAAGATCGGTTGCGGCAATAAAGGATCAAGACGACCCGCCTGCTCAAAAAGCGCAATCGCTTCATCAGTTGGCTTACCACCGGCTTGCCGGGTCAATAACTCCGCAAGCTGCGCAATCGCTATAGCCTTGTCCGCCTCCCCGACCTGCGAAATCCAGGTGCGAAGGGTCGCAACCGCCGCTTCTGCCTGCCCGGCCGCAAACAGACTTTGCGATAACAACTGCCAGGCAACCGCATCCTCGGGATGAGTCTCCAGCCGTTTGCGTAACCGGGTAATAACCTTTTCTGCCGTCTGATCAGGATTTTGAATCAACTCATGCAAACGCTGGGTATGATCGGCCATACGCGGCCAGTCCCGCATCCCCGGGGACCCCAGAATAGCATAAAGCCCGAAAGCGATAACCGGAACAGATAAAAGCACGGCAAAAAAAGCTATAGAGGATAAAGGACGCTGTTTCTCCGGCTCTCTTGCCGCATTGTCACGCAATTCCTCCAGCAGTCGCCGTTCAATCTCGCGGCTGGCCTGAACAACCTCCGCTTTTGAAATCAGACCTTTTTCATGATCGGTCTTAAGGGCTGCAAGCTGGTCCTGCCGGAAAGCAATGGTTTCCTTTTCACCCCTCATATCAGCAGGGGACACACCTTTGCCTTTGCCCTCCCGCATAGAAGGAAAGACAATCAGGCCCAGGCAGAAAAGACATAAAAGCCCGCCAAGAATATAAACAAGACTCATTGTTAACGGGTTTTATCAGAAGCTGGGCGGTTTAACAGCTGATCCAGTTCAGCCCGTTCTTCGCTGGTGAGGGCTGGGGCCGCTTTTTTACGCCTGCGGCTTTTTTGAGCCCACCAGATCAGGCCGCCGCCAAAAAGCACCGCAATCAGGGGGGCAGCCCAAAGCAGCAGACTATGCGCTTTAAAAGGCGGTTTCAACAGGACATAATCGCCATAACGATCAACCAGATATTGCCGGACCTCGGCATTGCTGTCACCTGCCACCAATCGCTCCCGGATCAAAAGCCGCAAGTCACGCGCAAGATCAGCATCCGAATCATCAATCGCCTGATTTTGACAGACCAGACAACGAATACCCGTTGAAATATCCCGCGCCCGCGTTTCTAACGCCGGGTCAGACAGGACTTCATCCGGCATCAGGGCAAAAAGCGGACGCACCTCCAGCAGACTACAGGCCAGAATAAATACAAAAAGGCCCGATAGAAAAGAAAAGCGCCAATTTTCCTTAAAAATCACTTTTCTTGAAACTCAATGCGCAGCGTCCCCATTGCGCATCACCTGCTCATAGCGGGCCTTTTGCTCCGGCGTGGCATCGGTTTTATATTTCGCCTGCCACTCCTTATAATCCATCCCGTAAATATGCGCGCGGGCAGCCATATTATCCATATCAATCCCCTCCGCCTGCGCAGCCTCCGCATACCAGCGACTCAGGCAATTCCGGCAAAAACCCGCCAGATTCATCATATCAATATTCTGCACATCGCTGCGCCGCTGAAGATGCGCCATCAATTTGCGAAAAGCCGCCGCTTCTATTTTATCTTGCGTTTGCTGGCTGTCCTGCGTTTGCTGGTCCATCTTATCTCTCCTTTTTATCCTGTGTATTTCTTGATTATTGTCTCTTTATTTTGAATGATATATAGCTGAAAGGGCTTTTATTTAGCAAGCAACTCTTGCCTTTCGGGAGACCAGCCAATGACAAAAACAGCAACCGGAGTCCATACCGGGTCATGCGCTTGTGGCGGGGTGGCCTATCAGGTTGAAGACGGCTTTGATGAGCTGGTTGCCTGCCATTGCGGGCAATGCCGCAAAATGTCCGGGCATTATTATGCTGCCGCACGGACCCTGCGTACGAATTTCACCCTCACCCGGCAGGAAACGCTGCGCTGGTATCAATCCTCTGACGTGGCAGAGCGTGGCTTTTGCCATAAATGCGGAAGCGTTCTATTCTACCGGCTGCTGGAGGGGAAAAATATCTCGGTCTCCGCCGGGTCGATTGATGACCCGGTAGGCATCCAGATATCAAAACATATTTTTGTTGCCGATAAAGGCAATTATTACACAATCGCTGATGATCTGCCAAAAATTGATAAATTTTAATTTGGACCCCTATAACCAATGACCGTAACTGATATTGACCTGCTTGTAACCGGGGCCACCGTCGTCACCTGCGATGAGGATCAGCAGGTTATTTATAACGGCGGGCTGGTGGTTAAAAATGGCCGAATTGAGCAGATTGGCACCGATAAAGACCTTGCGCCTTTTAAAGACAAAGCCCGGCAAGTGTTGGAACTCAATGGATCAATCCTTATGCCCGGCCTGATCAATCTCCATTGCCATGCAGCCGACAGTCTCTTTCGCGGGCTGGTTGAAAATCTGCCGCTTGAGCCCTGGCTTCAAAAAGTATGGAAAGCCGAAGCCGCCATCGTCAAGCCAGACACCGTGCGCCTTGGCAGTCGGCTTGGCTTTGCCGAACTGTTACTGGCTGGCACCACAACCGTTGTCGATATGTTTTTTTACCCGGAAGAAATCGCAGCGGCAGCCCATGATCTTGGTATTCGCACGGTCTGCGGGCCTGTCTTTATGCTGCCCCCCGGACTTCAAGCCGCAAAACAAAAGCCGCCCGGTCAGGCCGCAGACGATTTCCTGTCAGACTATCAAAATGATCCACTGGTGACCCCGGCCCTGATGCCGCATGGCTGTTACACGGTTGAACCCGATGTCCTGGTCAAGGCCTATGAACTGGCAGAAAAATATGATGCCCTCTTTACCATTCATGCTGCCGAAACCATCGCTGAACAGGAAACCGTTACCTCCCGTTATGGTCGTTCAGTGATTCGGCATCTTGATCATTTGGGACTTTTGGGCCCAAAGTCATTGCTGGCCCATTGCGTGGTGCTTGATGACGAAGAAATAGAAATTCTGTCAGACCGAAAAGCAACGGTGGCCCATAATCCGGTTTCCAATCTGAAACTTGGCTCCGGGCTGGCCCCGATCCCGGATTTTCTGACCGCCGATATTTGTGTCGGGCTTGGCACCGATGGGGCGATCAGCGGCAATGACCTGGACCCCTGGTTGTCGATGCGCCTGGCCTCACTTTTACCGCGTGGGGACAGGCGGCAAGCCGACCTGATTCCGGGTGAAAAAGCCCTGGAGATGGCAACCCGCAACGGGGC
The DNA here is from genome assembly GCA_965229605.1 of Alphaproteobacteria bacterium. Taxonomy (GTDB): domain Bacteria; phylum Pseudomonadota; class Alphaproteobacteria; order CBDDJK01; family CBDDJK01. The sequence goes on from OZ245892.1 coordinate 1,689,804, forward strand.
CATGGCACTTGGTAAAATAGACCAGTTGGGCAGTCTGGAAGCTGGCAAGGCCGCAGATTTTATTGTTGTGGAGATGACCGGGGCCCATGCTGTTCCCTGTTTTGATCCGATAACCCATCTGGTGTTTTCGGCCAGTCGCTCCGATGTGCGCGATGTCTTTATTGCCGGAGAGCAGGTGGTCAAAGACCGCCGCCTGACGCGCTGTGATATCCAAGAAACGCTGGATGAAGTGCGCACCCTGACCCCGGCGATTGCGGCGACACTTGCCTGAATGGAGTCCTCCCTTCAATGACCTCTGATTTAAAATTTACTGATGTGCCGGAAATTGGAATCCGTGTTCTTTCCTGTGAAGCCGAAGCGGTTGCGGCTCTGGCTGATCAACTTAAAAAAGACAATGATTTTCAACAGCAATTTATAAATGCAGCCACGCATCTTTATGCGCTTGGGCTGGACGGCAAGCAGGACAGTTCTGCCCGGCCGGGACGCTTAATTGTCACCGGGATTGGGAAATCCGGCCATATCGCTCAAAAGATTGCCGCCACCTTTGCCTCAACCGGCACCCCGGCCCAGTTCGTTCATCCGGCAGAAGCCAGTCACGGCGATTTAGGGATGATCACACAAAAAGATACACTTCTGGCCCTGTCAAACTCTGGCGAAACGGCCGAACTTGCGGTTATTCAGGAATATGCCCGGCGACATGACATTACCCTGATTGCCATGACATCTGTGGCGACCAGCTCTTTGGCCAAAGCCGCAACAATCCTGTTGTCACTGCCCGCAAAGCCCGAAGCCGGAATTGTCAGACTGGCCCCGACAACCTCCACCACCATGATGCTTGCCCTTGGCGATGCACTGGCGATTGCGGTGATGGAAAAACGCCGGTTCGGTGCAAAGGAATTTCGGGTTTTCCATCCTGGTGGACAGTTGGGACAGCAGCTTCAACGGGTGGAATCAATCATGCATACGGGCGATGAATTGCCCCTGATCACACCGGATCAACCGGTTAAAAATTCTATTCTTTGCATGACCGCCGGACGTTTTGGCTGTGTTGGCGTGATTGATGAGGCAGGAGACCTGATCGGTATTGTCACCGATGGGGACTTGCGTCGCCAGATTAAAGACCCGGATTTCATGACCCGGCCAACCGGGGAGATTATGACACCAGGCCCCAAAACCCTCCCAAAAGATGAGCTGGCGGGTCAAGCCTTGGCCCTGATGAACAAGAACAACATCACCGTTTTATTTATTGTCGAAGAAAAGAAACCCTGCGGCATTTTGCATATCCATGACCTGCTGCGGCGCGGAGTTGCCTGAACAAGACCAATGGCACAGACTCTGGAACCATCCGTGACAGGCGCAAGCGGAACCCATCCACAAGCGCGATCTGGCTTGATTATCCGTCAACGCCGCCAGCATGGACCGCGCACCAAACGATGGTGGATTTCCCTGCTTAAGCTATTTTTGCTTTCCCTGTCTGCGGCCTTGATTTTATTGATGCTTTTCTGGCCTGCATTCAACAGCAGCGATGAATCCGGACTCAGTGCTCCGCTTGAGTCCTTTCTTGAAGAAAGCCTGGGCCAGCTGCTTGTCAAGGAAGCCCGCATCAATCTGACTGATACCGATGGCCGCCCCTATATGGTGACGGCAAAAGAAATCATCCAGAATGCCGAGCAGGATAATCTATATGATCTCCGCAATCCTGTGGCTGATCTGATCACGCCCGATTTTAAATGGGGTGTTGTCGAAGCAAAGGCCGGTGCATTTGACCAGATTAATAATTCACTGCGGCTGACGGGGGATGTGACTTTTGATCATGCCGATGGCTATCAGTTATTAACCGATGATCTTCATATTGATTTCAAAGAAGGTCATGCCGAATCAACCAGCCAGACTTTTGGTCAAGGGACGATTGGTCAGTTCACAGCCGATGGATTTTTCATTGAAGACCGCGGGCGGGTTTTACGCCTGAAAGGCAAAAGCCAGGTAACCAGCCATCTTGACGACGGCACGCCAGATTGAGAATCACGGGTGAAGATGAATGGTGATGCGGCGGTTGCGGGCCTGATTTTCTGGAATAGGCTCGCCATCAATGCCGCGGTTTGGCACCAGCGGCTTTGTATCTGCATAGCCTGAGGCCTTGAGCCAGCGCGGATTAAATCCAAGCGAGACAAAATAGCGGACCACCGCCGCAGCTCTTGCGGCTGAAAGTTCCCAATTTGACGGGAAATAGGGACTGCTGACCGGCTGGTCGTCTGTATGGCCTTCAACATCAATCAGATAGACATCAAGCGGCGGGACTTCCAGTTCCTGCTTGACCCGCGACAGGATGGTTCTGGCCCGGCGGGTGAGTTCAACGGATCCCGGTTCAAAAAGACTTCCCGATGCAAATTCAATCACCACACCTTGGTCATCAAAGCCAATGTCGGTTGAATTGGGGTCAAGCTGCGGAATATCTTCCAGCACCATCTGCATCTGATTCATCAAGGAGAAAATCGGACGTTCAGAATCAACCGTTCCGCCCAGCTGATCCTTGATCCCGGCTTGTACGGCTTCAAATTGTGGCACGTTGACTTTTGAAAAACTGACCAGCAGGATAAAAAAGGTCAACAGAAGCGTGACCATATCGGCAAAGGTGCTGACCCAGGCTTCGTCATCGCCTTCTTCTTCAGGCACGGCTTTGCGTTTTTTTGCCATCGATCTCTAACCCGCTCTTATCAATGGTGCTGAGTGCTATTGCCGCATCTGCTTGTCAATATTGAAGCGGATAGCCGGGTCAAGAAAACTGTTCATGCGGTCTTGAATATGGCGCGGATTGCGGCGATCAGCCAGATAGGTCATGCCTTCGCCAATCAACATCTGGCGGAAGCGGCTGATCTGGTTGCGCTGTGTGAGCTTCTGCGAGGCGGGCAAGAGTATAAAGCGGGAGAGCAAGACTCCATAAAGCGTTGTGATCAAGGCCACCGCCATCCCTTTACCGAGGCTGCTTGGATCGCTTCCCATATTATCAAGCATGATGACGAGCCCGACCAGAGTTCCAATCATGCCAAAGGCGGGGGCTGCCGCCGCCATATTTTTCAGGATATTGACGCCAATCATGTCGCGTTCATAGCTGGTGACAACGACATTTTCGAGGGCTTCACTGACTTCGTCTCCATTATAGCCGGTGAGCAGCAGTTCGATTCCGAAGGTCAGGAAGGGGTCGTTGCGCACCTTTGAGAGTTCTCCTTCCAGTGCGGGCAGTCCTTTTTGCTGCACGAGATAGCCCCAGCGGATAATCCGGCCGACGTCCTGATTGAGCACGTTTCGGCCCATTTTATAGACGGCAAACATACTGCCGATAGACTTGCAGGCACTGACGACATAGCGGACTTCCTGTCCAAGGAATGTTGCGGCGAGTGTTCCGCCCATGACCATCAACAGGCTAGGCATATTGAGGAAGATCAGGAAGTTATCGGTCGCAATGGCGATAGAGAAGACGAAAATCGCCATCGCTGCGATCAATGATATGAGGGTATTTACAGACATTATGCTCCTGCGTGCAGGTTGACAGAAAGCGAGATAGACAACGTTACGCGCACCATTAGGATGATTCCCTTACCGACAAGGCCCCTTTGGTATCAGGCTTACTTAGATTTATTCGCCCTCCATGGCAAGTCCCACTTGGAAAAGATAAAGAATCGCCACAGTAAGGATGAAGATACACTGAGTCGTGTTTATTTCCAATAAAAATACGGGTTTGGATTGTCCTTTCTGAAAGTTTGTGAATGGCCGAGACCGATACCGAAAAAACTGAAGAGCCCACGTCTAAACGGCTGGAAGACGCCAGGAACCGTGGGCAGGTTGCCGTCAGTAAAGAAGTCAACACCTGGGCCATTCTTTTTGGTCTGGGAGCGATGATTGTGTTTGTAGGTCCGTGGTTATTTTTGAATATGATGCCGTTGATCACGCCTTTTTTGTCGCGCGCGCACGAGATTCCGATGGACCCGGGAGGACTGGGTGGAGTCCTGTTTAGGGTCACGCAAGAGGTCGGGCTTTTGTTGCTGGCCCCGGTTGGCATGATGATGATTCTGGGGGTTGTGGCTGGCGTGTCGCAGTCCGGCTTTTTATTCACAACCTACACCATGAAGCCGGCCTTTAACAAAATATCGCCGCTTTCAGGGCTCAAGCGTATGTTTTCGTTGCGCCAGCTGGTCGAGTTCGCAAAAGGCATGGCGAAAATCTTTGTGGTTGGGCTGATTGGCGGGGTCTTGCTGGCCCCGGAGCTGGGACGGCTGGAGATTATTCCCTCGATGCCGCTGGATGAATTGCTTGAAGAAGTCACCTGGCTGATTTTAAAATTTCTTATTGCGGTTTTGCTGGTGCTGATAGTGGTTGTGATTGCCGATGTGTCCTATCAGAATTATGAGCATCACAAGTCGTTGAAAATGACCAAGCAGGAGGTCAAGGAAGAGCAAAAAAGTGCTGAAGGGGACCCGCTGATCAAGGCCAGGCTGCGCCGTATTCGGATGGAGCGGCATCGCGGGATGTTGCGCCAGGCCATGGAGCGCGCAACGGTTCTGGTCACCAACCCGACCCATTATGCGGTTGCGCTGGAATATGATATGGATGTACATGTTGCACCGATTGTGATTGCCAAGGGGCAGGATTTCATGGCCTTGCAGATGCGGGAGCTTGCGGCGGAGTTTGATGTTCCTATTTTTGAAAATCCGCCTTTGGCGCGCAAGCTTTATGAAGTCCCGCTGGATCAACCGATTCCGATGGAGCTTTTTGAAGCAGTATCGCAAATTATACGTTATATTATGGGCATGGGGCCGCCTCCTTAAAAAGCCCGCCTTAAAAAATACACAAACATATCAATCTGAATAAAGGAGAGGATTTTTATGACACATTATGCATTTTTAGGCCTTGGCGTTATGGGTTTTCCCATGGCCGGGCATCTTTCAACAAAGTCGGGCGGAAGTGTGACGGTTTATAATCGCAATGCGGATAAAAGTGCGGCATGGGCCAAGAAATATCAGACGGGGCAATATCAGGCCGGAGCCAACAGGTCCACCATCGCCGAAGCTGTCAAAGAGGCGGATTTTGTGATGATGTGTGTGGGCGATGACCCGGATGTCTGGGCGGTCGCTGCCGGAGAAGAAGGCGCCCTTCATCATATGAAAAAAGGGGCCATCCTGGTTGACCATACCACGGCTTCTGCGAAGATTGCCCGCGATGTGGCCAGTCTGGCGGCTGAAAAAGGCATTGGCTTTGTTGATGCGCCGGTATCGGGCGGACAGGCGGGGGCTGAAAATGGAGTCCTGACCATCATGTGCGGCGGTTCGGAAGCGGATTTTGATAAAGCCCATCCTCATTTGATGCATTATGCCCGTTCTTGTGCGCGCATTGGCCCGGCTGGCAGCGGCCAGTTGGCGAAGATGGTCAACCAGATTGCGATTGCCGGTCTGGTTCAGGGCCTGTCGGAGGCGATTGCCTTTGGCCAAAAGGCCGAGATTGATATGGAGACGGTGCTTGATGTGATCACCAAGGGTGCCGCCGGATCATGGCAGATGGAAAATCGCGGTCGCACCATGCTGGCTGACAAGTTTGACTTTGGCTTTGCGGTTGACTGGATGCGCAAGGATTTGCGGATCTGCCTTGACGAGAGCCGCACCAACGGGGCCCGCCTGCCAGTGACTGCCATGGTTGATCAGTTCTATGCGGCCCTGCAAGCACGCGGCGGTAACCGTCAGGATACATCAAGCCTGATCCAGCTGCTAAAGGATTAAAATATCTCTTCTTTCCTTCACTAAAAGCGGACAATCCAATGAAAATCACCTTTAAACTCTACGCCGGGTTACAGGACTATCTGCCAGCCAATGCCCGCGATAATGCGGTCGAGATTGATTTGCCCGATAGCACAACAGTTAAAGACGTGACCGAGAAGTTTCAGCTCCCGCCCAAATTACTGCAGATTGTTCTGGTCAACGGGGTTTTTCTGACACCCGAGCAGCGCACCTCCCAAGCCTTGAAAGAGGGTGATGTCCTGGCGATCTGGCCGCCAGTCGCAGGCGGATAGAGTCTTTTTCATTTAAAATCAGGGATAGACAAACACAAAATACCTGGAACAAAAAATGGCACAAGAAACCCCTGTCCTTGAACAATCCTATGAAATGGGAACCGATCATGCCAGCTTTCGCCGGTTGCTGCCATTGGGCTTGCCGGGGGCAACCATTGCGTATGAAGGGGCCGCAGACACCGGGGCGACTATCAAAGCGGACTGGCAAGAAAACGGGCAAACAGCTTGTGTGCAGATTAGCCTGGCGGCTGAAACTGTCCGCGCCATTGCCCTGATCAGGCTTCCCGTGACGCAGGTTACTTTTTCATTTTTTGGCCTGCCAAAGGACTCTGCCCGGCGTCACCTTGACCGGGTTATGCTGGCCATGCAGCGCGGCGGCGGCTGACCCGAACAATGAAAGAGGCCGAACAGTAAAAGAAGATTGGGAGGGGAAAGCCATGCAGGACAAATCGCAAAAACCACGATGGCAGTACCGTTTTGACAATTACAAACGGGCATTTACGCTATTGCGCGAGGCGATTGAGTGGCGACAAGAAAGAGAACTCACGGACCTTGAAAGAGAAGGCACCATACAACGTTTTGAATATACATGGGAACTGGCTTGGAAAACGCTTAAAGATTACCTTGAAAACGAGGGGGTCGTCCTGGAGAAAATCACCCCTAAAGCCGTTCTGATCGCCAGTATTGAAGCAAAAATTATACATCAGCCAGACATCTGGATGCAGGCCCTGGATGATAGAAATAAAATGAGTCATATCTATAATAACGTTGCGTTTGAACAGGTCATCAGCAACATAGCTGAAAGCTATCTGGCATTATTTGATCAGCTCTATGAAAAGCTGCTTGCTGAATCTATTGAGTAAAGCAACGATGCAACAGGCAACAAGAACAGACCATGGCTTGAGTGATCGTGAACTCGGCATTCTTCGCAATGTCCTGAAACCTTATCACAATAAAATTGATACCGTCGGTATCTTTGGCTCACGGGCAAATGGAGAATTCAAACCCTGGTCCGACATTGATCTGGTATTGTTTGGGGACCTGCAGGAACAAGAAGTCGCCCGTATTTGCACTCTGCTGGATGACAGCAGCTTGGGGCTGAATATAGATGTGCTGGCCTATCCGCATATCCATTATCCACCCCTCAAGCGTCATATTGACGAGAATACCAAGCAGTTATTCTCGCCTTCAGAAATTAAAGCGGATTCTTATAGCGCATAAAAAGCAAAAATCAGTGCAGGGTAGACATTGTGAACGAATACACCATCAGATTACATTTAATACGTTACATCGTAAGCGTATCATTAAAATTATCAAGCAAAACCGCTAACCGGGTTTGCAAAAATGCTGGAGAAGCACCTTAATCGGCGGTTAGACGAATTTCAACCTTATGCCCAACTGCTGCGGCATAGCGGCGCAGGCTTTGTAACGAAGGGCGGTGACCGCTTTCCAACCGGGCGATAGCCGACTGGCTTGTGCCCATGCGTTTGGCAACGTCCTCCTGAGTTAGATTTGCGGCGGCTCTGGCGCGGATTAGCGTAGAGGCTAAATTAAACTCAGGGGCTAAATTCTCATATTCCTCGATAAAATCAGGGTTTTTCATCCATTGTTTTTTTAAGTCTGCAAGTTTTGTCATGGGTTTATATCCTGTTTTCTTTTTAGAGCCGTTTTGATAGCAGAGCGCGGGGTCTTTTGGGTTTTCTTGATGAAAGCGTGTAAAACAATGATTCTTTGTTCTTTTGCAGTAACGTAGATGACCCGCGCAATTCCGTCATTTCCTCGTAAACGCATTTCCCAGAGATAATCGCCAAGATATTTGACATAGGGTTCTTTGACACGCGCAGGTCCAAATTCCTCCAACATTTCTGAAATGCGCAAGAATCTCGCCTTCATGGAAGAACTGAGGCCCGCAATTTCTTTGTCAACAGCCTTGTTTAGGGTCTCTACTTTCCATTTCATGGCTGAAAATAACAAAATTGATATATTTTCTCAAGGCTTGGGCGTGTATATAAGGATTATTCATCAGAATCGCCGCACCGCACTGTTGCATAATGATCACTAAAATTCGCCTTCGTTTGGAACTGAACCTCCTCTGCTTGAACCACTCGAACCGCCGCTTGCACCATCTGCGCCCGGGTCTTGAATAAACTGGTTGATCGCGTTGCGGATTCGGGCCTGGATTGGGTCAGATGTCCGATTATTTCCGCGCTCGTCAGCAAGCGTCACATAGATCAGCCAGCCCCGCCTTATCCGAACGCTGGAAATAAGTTGAACTCAGAGCCAATTGTTTTGAAAGAGACTCTTGGAGCAAACGGGAGAAATTGGGGACCTACGCCTGCAAAAGTGCATTAACTCGCCAAAAGCGCATTAACACGGTGTAGCACCGTCTGCCAGTCCATAGGGCGGGGTTGACGCAAAAGCTTGGCGGCGGGGTACCAGGGAGAATGCTCTCCATTATCCTGCCAGCGCCAGTCCGGCACAAACGGCAGCAATATCCAGGTTTCCTTCCCCAGACTTGCCGAAAGATGCGCAATAGAGGTATCAACCGTGATCACCAGATCCGTCGCCATGATCACGGCGGCTGTATCGGCAAAAGACTGCACATGCTCCCCTGCCCATATTAACGATGGAAATGCTTCCATTGCTTGTTCGTCCTCTGGTCGCATCTCGGTATGCAACAGGCAATAGCTCAACGCGCCGGACGTAGTGTGGTCCGGCAAATAGTCCATCAATTTTGCCAGAGGAATCGACCGCCGCCAGTCATTCTTGTGGCGCGGATTCCCGCTTGGACATAGACCAATCATCCGGCTTTTGCCTTTTTTCTTTGCTTTATGGTCTTTTAAAAGCGGCTTCAAAATTGATTGGGCAAACTGCTGCGACTCTTGCGGAATAGAAAATGGAGTCGGCGGTGGATAGGGCATTGTCTCCCACGAATTGACAGCTGCCTCGATCAAAGTCGCGTGACGGCTAAATCCATCGACAACCTGACCAAAATCATAAAGCCGGGCATTTTCAGGCAAGGTGCCTTCAAGCAACGACCGCATAGGCAGATGCGCCGGGCTAAGCGGCACGCTGATCTGTTTGACCTGCGGGGCCAATGCCCAGATATAGCGGCTAAATTGAATAAAATCGCCATGCCCTTGCTCCGGGATCAAGAGCAAATGCTCTTTTGGCCCCAAAGACTGCCCGCGCTGCCATATTCTTTCAGGAAAATCTCGTCTGAGGTTGGAAAACTGCGACACATCATCGGCCTTGATCTTCCACCGCCAGTCATATTCTTCAAAGCCACGGGCAAATTGCCCGGTCGCCAGATAACAAAGGGCCAACGAAATATGCGGGGCCGGATTCTTCGGATCAAGCCGGACAGCACTTTGCAGCGAACGGATCGCTTCTTGATAAGCCCCGGCCGCTTTATGAAAACGGGCCTTGATCCGGTGGGCTTTAAAGCGGTTGCGCTCTTTGCGAAAAATCGTGTCAATAACCGGTCGAGCCTTTTCGATGTCCCCAATATCAATATAGCTATGCGCCAATTCATGTAAGGCTTTCAGGTCTCCGGGCCAGCGTTTTAGAAAGTCCTGAAGCAGGGGCACAGTCTCCGCCGAGCGGCGCAAACGTGACAAAGACCCCACCGCATTCAACCAGGCTTCCTTGCAAGACGGGTCTGACTCAATCGAGGCCATAAAACAGGTCAAAGCTGAGGCCTCATCCTCACTATCGACAAGAAAAAGCCCTTTTTGCATCAAAATCATGCTGTCTCTTGAGTCCTCTGCCAGATAGAGATCAAGCAGGGCTATCGCCTCCTCCAGCTTGCCAAGGTCCTTGAGCAGCATCGACTTTTGCAAAAAAACGTTCTTTTGCTGTCTTGGAGTCCCCAGCCTCTGGGCGCGATTAAAAGCGAAAAGCGCGCCTTGCTTGCGTCCCAGCCCCATAAGGCCGAGCCCAAGCCCGGTATAGGCCCCGCCTTTATTATAGGGGCGCAACTTCCAATAGACAGAAATCGCCTCTTTATGACGCTTAAGCGCGATCAGGGCCAGCCCCATATTATATAGCGTGCCGGAGTCCTGCGGGGAGATCACCAGGGCTTTTTCAAAAATATCCACGGCTGCCGCATGGCGACCCATCACGTGCAGAAGATGGCCATAATTGCCCAGCACGGCCGGAGAATTGGGCGCAAGATCAAGGGCATGTTGAAAAACTGGCAAGGCCTCGGCCCCGCGCCCTTGCTGACCAAGTAAAACGCCTAAAGCATTCAGGATACGGATATTATCAGGCTCGCTGTCAAGAAGCGCGCGATAGTCTGCCTCTGCCTGCGCAAAGGCCCCGCTATGGTGAGCTTTTAACGCCTCTTCAAGTTTATGCCTTGCCGAATCAACCAGAGAATCCATCGAGCTTTCTTATCCTATTATCTTATATAATCAAGAGACTTGTTATTTATTCATAAACAGGTATAAAGTATTGGAGAAGTATATTTTACGTTACCCATATATATACTGTCTGTATTTGTTGCACGGTGTTCTTCCGGGCAATAGAAACCTCCAGGATCAGGGCCTTTGCGCAAGAATGCTGCTTTGGCTGGCTTTATTGCTCTTGCAGGTAACGATGGTCTTGAGCGAATTGGCATAATGCGGGACGAAAAGTGACTTCTTGACCCTGCCGAGAGACAGGGAAACTGCTGTTTGGGGCTGTTATTTAATGGATGTTATTTAACGGATGAGGGAAGACAAGTGACTCAACAAAACAAGCTGCGAATTGTCCCGCCTCCTGTGGTGCAGAACGAGATTCTGTCATCACCTGCTGCAAATATGCCTGCTGCAAATATATTGGCAAATGGCGGGTCTGATACAAAAAAGGCTTCCGGTAAGAAAGTCTCTGGGGAAAAAGCCTTTAAGAAAAAAGCAAAAACGACCAGCAAACGCCCTTCAAAAGCACGCCCGCAATTACTTGGAGCCGAAACGACAATCTCTAATATTATTGTCGGGAACGAAGATGACAATCGCGTTTTTGTTCCGAAAAATTCAGCTCATTCCGCCGAGCCAGATCTGCTTAGCCCGCTTGAGTCAGAAGTAAACCCGCCTCAACCCTATGCAAAAGAGCCGGAACCAGTTTCAACCAAATCAAATTCAAATGAACCAGATCATGACCGGTTGAACTGGGATAAACCGGATTCAGATGAGCTAAATATTCATAGCGCAGAGCCTCCGCCCGTTATGGCGCCTCCTGCTATGGCTGCCCCGCCACCATCGCTTTCTATTCCCGAACTGCCCATTAATCACACAGGAACCCTTGGCAGCTTGCTGCGCACACGCCGGGAGTCTCTGGGACTGCCAATGGATCAGGTCTCAAGCGAACTGCGGATTTCTCGCAGCCATCTCTATAATCTCGAAGCCGATGAATATCAAAAATTGCCCGCACGGGCCTATGCCATTGGCTTTGTCCAGGCCTATGCAAAGCACCTCGGGCTGGACCCGCTTGATATTACCGCGCGCTTCAAACAGGAAATAGACGCCGAAGAAATAGGCCAGCCAACCCATCAGTTTCCAACCGACGGGCTGCGTAACCATGTGCCGGGAAAGGCCATCCTGGCCGGTTCTATATTGCTGGCAGCTTTGGTCTATTTTATCTGGCTTGATTCAGGCCCGCGCTCGTTTGTGGAGAATATTCCCTGGTTCTCAACCGACGACCGCGCCTTTATGGATGAAAATCCGTCTGGTCAAATAGAGGCAACTCAAGTAGCAGCCGAGGCAGCAGTTGCGCCAATAGAGTCAGATCAGCAAGCTGCGCCACATACAGATAACCAGAATATAGCTGCGCTGGATACAGTCACGCCAAACACAAGCACGCCAGAAGCTGAAATTAACAGCCCTGCGCCCGCTGCGGCTGACCCTTTGCAAGACCCCCTAGTCGCAGATATACAAATGGTGGATACGCAAATGGCGGATGAGCCAGCCATTGAGGACCAACCAGCCATCGAGGATCAGGCTAATTCCGTGCAAATTGCCGATGTTGATGTGCCAAATAATCAACCCGTTACTCAACCGGACTCTCAGGCGGCGCAAGATATATCTGCCACAAATGTTGGCTCAACCGGCTTTGCGGACCCGACACTTGTTGCCGATGCAAATGTCTGGATCAGAGTCCTTGATGCAGAACAAACGATTATTTATCAAGGTATCCTGTTAAAGGAACAACGTTTGCCCGTTCAGCCCGACTGGCGTATGACCTATTCTGACGGGGCAAATTTGTCGCTATGGATCGGGGCTGAAAATATCGGCAAGCTGGAGAATAAAAACGGGATTACTGCCGAAAATGTGCTTGTTCAATCCCGCCTGATTTCACAATAAAGCCTTCAACCGGGCCATATTCTTGCGTCATTATATTTTTGCGTTATTATTCGGGGCTGCGTGAGTGCTAGAGAATTCTTCTGAAAATACAGAAAGCACAGAAACTGGCGTAAATCTGGGCGGGGGGGCTAAACGCCCGGCAAGTATCCCGATCCTGTTTTATGATGAAGAAGGCAACGCGCCTGAATCCTTTGCCAAAGGCTTGAGTGTATTTGGCTATTACATTGAATCTGCCGACCAGATAGACAAACTCGAATGGCATATGCTCAATGAGGATTTTGCCTTTCTGATTGTGCGCCTTCACCAGAACAGGCCGGAAACCATCCGGGCGATTGCCAGACTGGTGGATGCTGCCCCGGAAGCCCGGATTGTTTTTATTGCTGATCAGGCCACGGTTGAAATGCGGATGCAGGCCTTGCGCGCCGGGGTGAAGATTTTTCTGGTGGCCCCGGTTGAAGCAACCGAGCTGGTTGATCACTTTATGGCTTTTGGCGATCAGAGCTATCAGCGACCAGTGCGGGTTTTGCTGGTTGAAGCCGATATCAAAAGTGCCCGATTTCATGAAACATTATTAACCAATCACGGCATGGATGTCCGGCTTTGTGAAGACTGGCGCAATCTGATTGAAAATATTTCAGATTTCAGGCCGGAAATTATTGTTATTGATCATTATTTTGACGATACCGATGGCGCAGAACTGGCCGCGATTATCCGGATGGATATCATTCATGATGCGATTCCGATTATTTTCCTTTCGGACTTTGAACATGGGCTTGAAGAGCAATATTTAATGGCGACTGGCGGGGACGAGTTTTTAACCCGCCCCATTCCGGGCCGACAATTTGTAGCTTCTATCAAGAACCGCGTGCAACGCTTCCGGCGTATTCGCTCCGGCATCACGATGGACAGTTTGACAGGCCTGCTGAATCATACAACGCTTGAACGGCGGGTTGATGCTGAAGTCGCCCGGGCGATACGGAATAACAAGCCTTTGAGTTTTGCGATGATTGATCTGGATCATTTTAAAATGGTGAACGATAAATATGGTCATGCCTATGGCGATCAGGTGTTGAAATATTTGTCTCATCTTCTGCGGCGACGGCTGCGGCAAAGCGATATTGTTGGTCGCTATGGCGGGGAAGAATTTGGCGTTGCCCTGCCGGGAACCTCGGCCCCGGATGCGGTGATGGTGATTGATGAAATTCGTGAAGCCTTGCGCAGTGTGCGCTTTGGTGTGCAGGAAAATATTTTTTATGTCTCCTTCAGCAGCGGGGTTTCCAGCCTTGACAACTGCAAGTCAACCAGCGACCTGATCGAAACGGCGGATCAGGCTTTGTATCGTGCGAAAATCAAAGGGCGTAACCAGGTTTTGATCGGCCGCAAGCGCTTGGCGCATATATAAACGAACAAAATTTAGCGCATCTATAAGCGAATAATAAGGGTCAGGTCGCAGGCCTTTATGATGATCTGCAAGGAGTATGATTAAACGTGCAGCTTTCACGATTGACATTGCATGGATTCAAATCGTTCCAAAATCGCACGGAGATTCCGATCACGCCTGGAATTACCGGTATTGTAGGCCCGAATGGCTGCGGGAAGTCGAATATTGTTGAAGCCTTGCGCTGGGTTATGGGGGAATCCTCGGCCAGGCGCATGCGCGGGGACGAGATGGATGACGTTATTTTTGCTGGTGCCAGCAATCGTCCGGCCCGCAATATTGCTGAAGTCACCCTGACGCTTAGCAAACATCCTGACAAGGACAGCGTTCTTTCCGGGTATAGTGATTCCGATGAGATCATTGTATCGCGCCGGATCACCCGCGGTGCCAATTCGCTTTATCAGATAAACGGGCGCGATGTGCGGGCGCGAGATGTCCAGCTTTTATTTGCCGATCTTGCGACCGGGGCGGGTTCAAGTGCGATAGTCAGCCAGGGGCGGGTTAATGCGCTGATTGCCGCGCGCCCCGGCGAACGCCGCCAGCTTCTGGAAGAGGCCGCAGGTATTCGCGGTCTGCAAACCCGCCGCCATGATGCTGAATTGCGCTTGAAAGGCACCACGACCAATCTTGAGCGATTGGCTGATGTGCTTGCGGAGCGTCAGTTACGGCTTGATGACCTTGAGCGGCAAGCGAAAACGGCGCGGCGTTATCGGGCGATTGGGGAGCAAATCCGCACGCAGGAGGCCACGCTCTGGCAAAGACGCTGGGGCACGACGGCTGAGCAGGAAAAACAGGCCAAAGCTGCCACGCAGGGGGGGCAGACAATCTGCCGCGAAAAGGAACAAGCGGCGATTGAGGCCGCACAGGCACAAGCCACGATTGCGGCCAAGCTTCCGGCTTTAAGGGATAATGCGAATACGGCGGCAGCCAAACGGACCCGGTTGAACGGAGAATCGCAACGGCTGGCAGAGGAATATGCGCGGGTTGAGCAAAATCTGGCCAATCTTGCGCAGCGTTTGACCCAGACCCGGGCGGAGCAGGTGCGTGAAAGGTCCCTTGCCGAGGATGCGGCCCGCGAGCTGGATCAGGCGAAAATTATTTTTGAGAAGTCACAAGCTGATCAGTCTTCTTTGCCGGATCAGCTTGAAGCTGCTGCGAAGATGGTCAAAAAATCTGAATCAGACCTTGGCGAGGCTGAACAGACCTTGGCCCGGCTGAATGACAGTTATGCCCGGACACGTGCGCAACATGATCAGCTGGGCGGTGAGCGGTTACGGATTGAAAAGCGGCTTGCTGATATTGCGGCCCAAAAAACGCAGACAGAATTTTCGATAGAGGAGGACACAAGATCAACGCTTGAGGCTGATCTTGAAAATTCCCGCCAGCTGTTTGAGGCCGAGGAAGCCCGTTATCTGCCCTTGAGTAAAACGGCTGAGGAGATCGCCGGTCAGCTGACGGAAGCCGGGGAGAAGCTGGACGATTTACGCAAGCAATCGAGCGAAGCCGCGAGTGCTCATGCGCAAAAAAAGCAGGCGATTGACCAGCAGATTGCCCGCCATAAACAGGCTCTGGAGCAGGAGGTCACCGGTCAGTTGCGCAAGCAGGAAGCCAGCCGTCATACGGAGGCGGATCGTTTGATTGCTGAAAGCCAGACGCAAAGTGATAAATTGATGGCCGAGGCCCAAGCCACCCTTACCCGGCTGGAAGGGGAGCATATCCGTCTTAATCAGGAAAGCGAACGTTTGATGGCGGCCCTGTCTGCTGCGGATGGTGCTGCGGATGATAACCAAGATAATCTGATGAACAGGCTGACCATCCCCGCCGGGTTTGAAACCGCCCTTGGCGCGGCCTTGGGGGAGAGTCTTTTTGCCGGGCTGACACCGGATGCTGCCCGCTTCTGGAAGGAAATACAGGCGCAATCCCCTGCCCCCGCCTGGCCTGCCGGGGTGAGCGGGCTTGATGCGCTGATCCCCGATGCGCCCCCGGTTCTGGCGCGGCGGCTTTCCTATATCGGTCTGATAGATGATGCGGCTCCAGAGGATATGCAAGATCAGCTTGCCCCCGGTCAATGTCTGGTAGACCGGCAAGGCGGGGTCTGGCGCTGGGATGGTTATATACAAAAGCCTGATGTTCCTAATCAGGCGACAACCCGGCTTCAGGATGTGACCCGGCTGCGTTCGCTTACGGATCAGGTCCCTGAACTGGAGCAAAAAATTTCTGAGGCCAGTCAGCAGCTTCAGGCAGTGAGAACCGACTCACAGGCCCGACATCAGGAAAAGCGTGAGTCTATTCTTGCCACCCGCGATCAAGCCATTGCCGACCTGCGCAAAGAGACAGAGGCCGATATCGCTGAAAAAATTGTAGCTTATCAGGACACAGAACAGGCCGAGCTTTCCAGCCTGGAACAGCAGGCCGAGGAGGCGGTTAAAACATTGGAAGCGGCCCAGCAAACCCATCAAAATCTGCTTGAGCAGGAACGGATGCTGCGCACGCAACGTGATCAGGCTTTTGCCGAGCAGCTTTCTGCGCGCAAGGCGGTTGATGCGGCGGCCGATCAGCTTTCCCGTTTTCAACAAACGATTGCCGAGCGACAAGCAAAGGCAACCCGCCTGGCGGATGAGGAAACCCGCCTGACTTCCCAGCTTGAAGAAATCCGCGAAACCCTGGAAAATCTGCCGACAGCAGAGGAACAAAAGGAAAAACGCGATGGCGCGCAAGCCCCGGTTGAACAAGCCCGGCAACATCTCTTTGAGGCGCGGGCCGCGCTCAATCGTTTGCAGGATCAGCAAGCCCGCCTGAACGAGGCCACCGAACAGGCCGGGGCCGAGGTTGAAAAATGGACCACGCGCCTTGAGGCTGCCACCGACCGGCTGGATCGCCTGAACCAGAGCGAAACCGATTTGGTTGCTGATCAGGAAAAACAGAGCGACGAACCCGCCCGGCTGACTGCTGAACGCTCAAACATTCAAACCGTTTTGGAGGAAGCCGAACTGGAAGCCGCAAAGGCCCTGGAAGAAGCCCGGGTGGCGGAAACGTCTGCGCTGGAAGCCGACAATCATCAAAAGCTGGCCGACCGGGCACTGGCGGAAGCGCAAACCGAAAGCTTGCGGCTGGAAGCGGAACAGACACGCATTTCTGATCAGCTGGCGATGATATCTTCCCAGATTGAAGAAAGATTTCACTGTAACCCGACCCAGCTGCAAGAGATCACACAAAGCGAAAACTGGCAGGATTTACCGGCACTGGAAGCGATTGAAAGCAAGCTCCAGCGGCTGAGCCGCGAGCGTGAAAATATGGGAGCGGTCAATCTGCTGGCAGAAGAGGAAGCTGATGAATTGCGTCAGGATATTACCGGGCTGGAGGCAGAAAGTGCCGATCTTGAGGCCGCAGTCAACAAGCTGCGTCAAGCCATTAGCCAGCTGAACCGTGAAGGACGCGCCCGTTTGCAAGAAGCCTTTACGCAAGTCGATCAGCATTTTAAGACGCTTTTTCAGCGATTATTTGGCGGCGGCGAGGCTGAATTGCGGCTGCTTGATGCCGATGATCCGTTGGAAAGCGGGCTGGATATCTTTGCCCGCCCGCCTGGCAAAAAAATGCAGTCGCTGTCGCTGCTTTCAGGGGGGGAACAGGCTTTGACCGCGCTTTCGCTGTTATTTGCCATGTTTCAAACCAACCCGGCCCCGATTTGTATATTGGACGAGGTCGATGCCCCGCTGGATGATGCCAATGTTGACCGTTTTTTGACGCTGCTTGAAGAAATCGCGCACGGCGGGTCAAAAAACGAGACAAATGGCAAAGCCGCAACCCGCTTTTTAATTGTTACCCATCACCGGATGACTCTGGCACGGGCTGACCGGCTCTATGGGGTGACCATGGCCGAACGCGGAGTCAGCCAGATGGTCGCGGTTGACCTTGGCAAAGCAGTCACGCTTGCTGAATAACCCTGATTTTCTGTAATGTCGTACAAACTGGCTTATTTGGATTATGAAGAGCCGTCAAAACTAAGCTTATCCTCTGCTCATGCTTTACTTGGAAAGAAATTACAAAAATAATGAGGATATCATGTTTATATCTTCGCCGATGCTACTGTAAATTAAATTAACAAAATCAATAGCTAAATCGGAAGAAATCTCTTGAGAAACACCCGTCATGTACCCCACTACAAAGTTTATCCATCTTGAATTGCGTTTTTCGTATATTTTCTTTAATTCCATATGCAATAGCCTTAACTCACTATCAGCATCTTCATTATTTTGAGTGTATTGCTGTCTCTCTTTCAAAAAATTTCTTAATTCGCTTACTAATACCTTGATATCTTTAGCTGAATTGATAGCCTCTTGGGACGCTTGGTTATGATATTTGTTGATAATTCGCTCAAGCAGCTGATCATAAGTATTTAATTTTCTATCAAGCTGGCGCACTGTTTTGATAAGCTGTTTCTTTTTTTGTTGCTTAAGTTGCTTGGTACTTTGTCCACTTTGGTTATTTTCTACCCACTTAAGAGGTACCGGAATTGATTTTGGTAAAAGGGTGTTTTCGTCGCCGTGCGCGTTTTTTATTTGATCACTTGTTAAATTCTCAGCTAGCGATAAGTCAGTTCTATTTAAATTGGCGTGATTAAAATTAACCTTCAAAAGATTACTTTGCTCAAACCGAGATGCTCGACAGTTTGCTTCTTGAAGATCAACCTCAACGAAGGATGAATTATAAAAATATGCCTCTAGACAGTGTACAAGACGCATATTGGAATTATCATAAACAACTGAGTCAGATCTTGTGTTCATAAAATAAGCTTGTATTAGCTTGGAGCTTGAAAATATCGAATTACTTATTCTTGCAGAATTAAATTCTGCTTTAGATAAAACAGTGTTACGGAAAATGCTGTTATTGATTTTTGAATTGTTAAAGCTCGCAGATTCTAGTGTAGCACTATTTAAATCACAATTATTGATTTCAACATCATCAAAGCATGCACCCTTTAAACTTGAAAATGAGAAATCTGCATCATTAATTATTGAGGATTGAAAGTTTGTGTTCGTAAGTTTGCATCGCTTAAGTTTTGATTTTTCAAAAAACACCTGACTTAAATCGTGACTACTTAAGTCAATTAACCCCTGTGATGCAATCTCAGTTGGTGTGCTATCGATTCTTACATAAAGACTTTTTTTTAAGATTTTTTCCAAGGAAACGCCTTGAATAAATACATCTTTAGCTCGACGTATATCAGCCATCGTTAATTGTTATCCTAAATGCTTTCAGAACCCTAAAAGCTGATAATAATTTCTGTCTGGAAGATAAATATTTTCTCCATATTGAAGTGATCATACTAGGGATTCGCAGATCAATTATTGTATAGCTTTTATCAGTTTCGCATTCATATTTTTCGAATGAAATCCAGGCCCAGCAATTATCATCATCCGTTATCCAATTATCCTTCAACACACACCATGAATAAATCGGATCACAGTAAACAGTTTCATATTCGTGCTTGGAAGTCACACCTTTTTCAATTGCAGTGTATGGATTCATCCGGCATCCGCAATTTTTGCATATTTTTTCAATCATATCTATTCCTGTAGGGTTGAAAGTTCTTCTTTATATTCGGTATGAAGGAATATTCTAAATAGATAAGAAATTTTCATGAAGAGCACTCTAAATTTCTCTCAAGATTATTCTTTTTGGAGTTCATCCATGCTTGCAGCCTCCAGCGCAGCATGAAGAATATCCCTGTCCCCAACCTGATTGGCAAGAATAAGAATCAGGCGCAGACTCATACGCAGCTGGTCTTCCATATCAAGGCCGCGATAAGCCGCCGTGAGGTCTGCATAGAATGCATCTCCCTGATCACTTGTTTTGGGGGATAAATTGATCCTGTCCTCCAGTTCCAGATTTTTCATCTTCGCCCCTCCTCCTTTAACGATTGCCTAGTCCTGGGATCAGGACCCTAATGCCCGATCATAGGCTTTTTTGATGGCCGGGGGGTCGGCTTTTGGCCACCAGCCCGCAATATGCTGATCGGGTCGGACCAAATAGACTCCTTGCCCATAGCGTGCTTTTAGCTGCCCTTGCGCCTGACAGGATAAAAGACCGACGTCCTCTGGCAAATCGGACTTTTCAAGACCCGGGCATGAAAAGGAAAAAACCTGAAAGCCGCCAGATAAATGGTCAAGCAAACTGCTGCCATCTTCTAACGGCGCATCAATACAGGGGTCCCCCGGCATAAGAAATGGCGGGTTATCCGTGTTTGTGATTGGCGTAATTAAAGGCATATTCCCTAAACGACAAGGCATCGACAGACGACCGGAATTGATCAGGCGGCGGGCAAAGCCCATTGTTTTTGCAAGATTAAGCGTTTCATCGCGCAAAAATCGCGGGGCCGGGCCTTCGCCGCTATCTTGCCCCGAACTATTTTTGACTCCAAGCGCGGGCGACATAAAAGAACTGGCCTGACTGGCAGAGCGGATATTCTCAAGAGCCGCAAAACGGCGTTCTTGCGAATAAGAGGAAAGAAGCGCAGACCCCGCCTTTTTACTAAGAATGGTCGCCATCTTCCAGGCCAGATTATCCACATCCTGTATGCCACCATTGCCGCCGCGTGCGCCGAAAGGGGAGACCACATGCGCGCTATCGCCAACAAAAAGAACCCGGCCATGCTGAAATTCGCGCAAAGCCCGACAGCTAAAACGATAAACAGACACCCAGTCCAGCTTGAAAGGACGCCCGCCAACTGCCCGTTCAATCCTCGGAGATACTTTATCCGGCTGGCGTTCTGCGTCTGGATCAGCCGTTGGCCCAAGTTGCAAGTCAATCCGGTAAATATCATCAGGCTGCTTATGCAAAAGGGCGGTTTCGCCCGCATGAAAATCAGGGTGAAACCAGAACCAGCGTTCCGAAGGGAAATCGGCGGTCATCTCGACATCAGCAATCAGGAATTTTTCGTCAAAATCCGTGCCTTCCAATTCCAGTTCAAGCTGGCGACGGATTAAAGAATGCGCCCCGTCGCACGCCAGCACATAGTCCGACATCAGACGATAGCTGCCATCCGGTGTATCTATTTCCAGACAGGGCGATTTATCCGCTCCCTCCTCAAAGCTCAGCGACAAAACTTTATGCTGAAAGCGCAAATCAATCAGACCCGCAAACTCCCGGGCGCGGTCAATCAGATATTCCTCAAGGTAATATTGCTGCAAATTGATAAAAGCAGGCATTTTATGCCCGGGCTCTGGCAAAAGGTTAAACGAAAAAATCTCTTCCTTGCCATGAAAAAGTCGCCCGACCTTCCAGGTCACGCCTTTATCAACCATACGCGCCGCAACACCCAGCCGGTCAAAAATCTCAAGCGTGCGCTTGGACCAGCAAATCGCCCGGCTTCCTCTTGAAACCCGATCTTTCTGATCGACAACAATCGACGGGACCCCATGAAGCGCAAGGTCTATCGCCGCCGTCAAACCAACCGGACCCGCCCCGACAATCGTGACCGGGCTCTTGCCTGTCCGGTCCCGATACCGACATTCTTTTGGAGATATATAGGGCTGGCGAGTGTAATTATACCGCGCCATCAACCGGTCTATTCAGCAAAATATCCGCAAAAATATTCCCAAAAATATACATGAGAATCAGGACACCCTCATTGAAGCCCCCTCAGGCATGACTCGCCTGTTTGGCAACGGGGGCCTCAACCGGAGTCAACTGCTTTGGTGGCGGTAAAAAACGATCAATCTCCTCAACGTCAATTTGCTCGGGATTGAGATATTGATGCGCATAGGTCCGCCAAACACCCGACTTCAAAAACAACGCAAAAAGATCAGGATCAATATGTCCCGTCTTGGCCATATGCTCCATAATGCCGAGTGATTCCGAAAGAGCCTTCGCTTTCTTATACGGACGGTCCGCAGCCGTAAGGGCCTCAAAAACATCAGCAATCGCCATAATCCGCGCCGGAATCGACATCTGATCGCCCGTCAGCCCGCGCGGATAGCCCTTGCCATCCATCCGCTCATGATGCCCGCCCGCATACTCGGGAACACGACGCATCTTGTTGGGAAAAGGTAAACCCTCCAGCATCCGAATCGTCACACTGATATGATCATTGATGATCTGACGCTCCTCCTCCGTCAAAGTACCTCGCGCAATCGAAAGATTGTACAACTCCCCCTTGTCCACCTCTTTCGTTTGATGCTCGGCCAAATTATCCAGCAAATGCTCCTGCGCCGGAGTCGGGACCGCCTCCTTTATCCGCTCGGCCTCAAGCGGACCCAGCCCAACCGTCCGGTCAAAATGACGAGTCCAGGTCTGTTTGCCAATATCCTCAAGCTTCTCAACAGCCGAAGGGTCCATATACTCCCCGCCCACATTCGATGTCGCAACAAAAGAAAATTGCGCTTGAAGCTCTGATTGACGCGCCGCGCATTTTTTCTCTGCCAATACCTTGTCCCCGCCTGCCAGCTGCTCCTTCAAACAGGCAATCTCCGCATCTCGCCACAAGACATCAAAACGCGTCCGTACCTCATGGATGCGGTTATACATGGTTTCCAGCTTGCTCGATTTATCAACAATATACTCGGGAGTCGTGATCTTCCCGCAATCATGAAGCCAGGCCGCAACATGCAACTCATACCATTCATCAGAGCTAAGGGTGAAATCTTTGAAAATGCCATAATCAGCCAAGGTGGCCTCTTTGGCGAGAAGCTTGGTGATCTCAGGCACCCGCTGACAATGCCCGCCCGTATAAGGCGATTTATCATCAATGGAGGAAGCCAGCATCTTGATCAAGGCATCCCAAAGCGTGCGCTGCGCCGCAATCAGCTGCTGGTTATCAAGCGCAACCGCAGCCTGGCTGGACAGGGCCTGAATAAGCGGAATCTGGTCAGCTGAAAAAGGCACCACATCGCCTTCTTCCGAGCGCGAATTGATCAGCTGCAAGACAGCAATCACTTCCTGCTCATAATTGATCAGCGGAACCGTCAAAAAGGACTTGGAGCGATAATCCGACCGCTCGTCAAAGCTGCGGGTTCCGCTAAAATCATGAGACGTGTTCAGATAGGCATCATCAATCAAACTGATCGTGCGCTCGTGATAAACGCTGGAAGCAATATTCTGATTATTCGGCGTTTTGTCCGAATTATACAGCGGAATCGGCGGAAACTCGGCAATTTGCTTGTTGTCCGCCCCCATCGAAATTTTTAAACTGTCGTTATGAATAATTTTAAAGCTAAGATGCTTTTCGTGCTCAACCAGATAAAGCGTCCCTCCATCTGCATTGGTCAGGCTTTTGGCCTCCAGCAGAATGCGCTCCATCAGGCGGTTATGGTCACGCTCAGCCGATAGGGCTATTCCAAGCTCAACCAGCCGGCTGTTTGAATCCATCATCACAGCAGTTGCAGAGTCATATTTTCCCGGGCAATAATGGCTCCGTCCCATGTGTCACGAACCTTTATTTCAAGGCTCTCCATAAACATATCATCATGCCCCGGATCATGGTGAAAAAGCGCAAGCATCCGCGCTCCGGCAAGCTGGCAGAGCTTAACCCCTTCCTCCCAGGTTGAATGCCCCCAGCCAATTTTTGCAGGAAATTCCTCTTCGGTATAGGTGGCATCATAAATCACAAGATCAGCCCCATCTATCAGGCGCAGGATATCCTGATTATGCGTGCCGGGCTCATGCTCGGTATCTGTCACATAACAGGCCGACTTATTCTTATAGTCAATGCGATAAGCCGTTGCTCCATTCGGATGACGAAGCGGCGTAGTGCGAATCACCGCAGGCCCGATGTTAAAGTCTTGCCCAACCTCAAAGTCGGTAAACGTAAAGTCGCATTGCATCGCCTGAATCGGAACCGGGAAAAAAGGCTGCGCCATTTGTCCGGCGATTGCCTTGCGAATGCCGCCCTCCTTGGGGTCAATATGGCCCGCCATAATATGATAGCTATGGTCCGGCTTGAAAGCTGGCATAAAGAAAGGAAAGCCGTTGATATGATCCCAATGGGTATGAGACAATAGGATATGCGCACTTTTTGTGCCTCGCTCCATAATCTCGTTGCCAAGAACACGAATGCCGGTTCCTGCATCAAGAATGATGATTTCGTCCTCCACCTGGATCTCAACACAGCTGGTATTTCCACCAAAACCGATGTGACTGGGCGAAGGACAAGCGACCGATCCCCGGACCCCCCAAAATTTTACCTGAAAACTCATGCTCGATTCCTTTTAACGATTCCTGCTCACCATGCCAGAAAAGAGCAAAATTGTCAAAGTCCAGTATGTTACATCTTCATTTTAATATACACCTGTTTTTATAAGACGTCAGGGAGGGGGAGTCTGTTACATCCGTCACAGGAAATAATTTGAAAAATAAAAGAAAAAGCGGGGTCTGGCAGGATCAGGCGGAGGGTGTGCAGGGCATAGGACTGGTCGACCGCAGGAGCGGGCGTTCTTCGAGCCTGCGCATACTATATCCGCCAAGCAGGATAGCCGGGACGACAAAAACCACGCTGGGGCTTAGGGCGGCGAGTCCGGAGAGGCTTTGACCGATGGTGCATCCCAGAGCCAGGACTCCGCCAAACCCCATCAAGACGGCCCCGGCAAGCGAGCGCAGCATCTGGCGCGGAGACTCATAGCCGCGCCAAGAAAATTCCCGCCGGACAAGAGCCGAAAGCCCGGCCCCGGCGATGGTGCCGCCAATAAGGGCAATAGCGAAGCTGGCTTCGGTACCGGTATGGATCAGTAAATAAAGGATTGAATCGCCAAGCGGAAGGGTGAAGCGCAGTGATTCGGCAGGTTGCGGGTCAAATTCATCAAAAGCCCAGACCCCTGTGATCGCAAAGGCCGCCGGGACCGCCAGTCCAACAAGGGCCCCGCCAAGGATATATTTCAGCTGATTCGGGGGTGTTTTTGTCTGTAAGGCTGTGCGGGCAAGCAGAAGGGCAAAGGCAAGCAAAGTCGCCAGTGCAACGCCCCACCATAGGCCTGAATCAGACACAGGAACGGTCAAAAGTGATTCCAGACCCAGCCGGGGATAGGCCAGAATCCCCCGCGATGTCGCATAGGCGACCAGCCCGGCCACAATGACCACGACCAGACTGCGCAGATTTCCGCCAGCCAGCAGCACCGTTTGCCGGGCCAGACAGCCACGGGCCAGAATCATGCCCACGCCAAAGCAAAAACCGCCAGCGATCAACGCAAGCGGGGAAAGTGCAAGCGGGCGATAAATCGACCCTTCAAGATCAAGCGACGTGAAATAGAGCAATGCCTGCGTGCCGACAACAGCCATAATCAAGGCCATAAGCCATTGTCTTGCCTGAGGGATTCGTTCTGACACGGCATCGGCAAAAAAGGCGGTCCGCAGGCAGAACTGGCTGATATGCATGGCCCCGCCCAGCAGGACACCAACGGCCAGGGCCCCCAAAATCGCCAGTGTGGCAGGTTCTGACATATCCATCATAATCTCCTGTTTAAATATGTATAAGAGTCACATAGTATTTACATTTTAAAATGTCAATATATTATGTATAACATAAATAATATGTATTATAAAAACAAACCTCTTCCCGGCGCATATCCTGTGCGCTTTCTACAGGCTTAAACAGAATGAAGTAAAAAGGAAGATCAGCCTGAAGTCAGGCGCAATAGGCGGCGTCGTTGCCCCAGCGGTGCTGGTCAATATGCGGGGTCTGGCTTAAATGAATTTTGGTGTCTTCCCACATTTTTTGCCAGACGCGCCAGTCCTGCAAAACACTATCGGGATTGCTTCTGGAGCGCACAACGAATTCCGGGAACTGGCTGCGCCCGGTTGGTTGGCCGGTCACATTATAACGCAAATCAAACGACCAGCGATAATGATCGCTTTTATTCGATAGAGAACAATGCGGGGTCAGGGGATGGAAAATCACGGCACCCCCGGCTTTAACCGGAACCGGGGTTGTGTCTTGCGGTTTCAGGAAAACATCGGGGATGGTGACTTGCGTCTTGGCACAATGGGGCAGCATTTCCAGATAATCGCCATCAGCCACCTGCAAACAGCCGTTTTCAATCGTGGCATCAGTGATCGCCACCCAAACGGTGACAAAGGTGGTTTGATCGGCTTCGGGCAGGGTGACACCCTGATCCTGGTGCCAGTCGGTGGAGACAATATGGGCGCGCACTTCATCAGACCCGACAGTATTTTCAGGCGGTTTAATCCGCACATGCTGGATCGGGTTTGAGGTAATTTCAGGCCCGATCAGTTTTTCAACCAGATCAAGGGTATTCTTGTTACGGATAAGATCAAACACTGCCGGACCGATATGCATCGGCGTATCGGCGCGGATATCATGGTGCGGCAGGCTGATATCAAGGGGCTGAAACCAGTCAAAGCCGCCGGTATAGGCCTTGTCAAGCTTGTCCCAAAACCCCATGGTGGATTTTCTGGTGGATTTTGCAGGCGGGACCAGTCCCTGATCCTGCCAGTCGGCATAATGCCGATCCAGCAAGTCGGCATATTCCTGACGGACAGCCGCAAGCAGCGGGTCTGGAATCAGGTTTTCAACAACCAGATAGCCTCTGGATTGAAAGCGTGCGACATCGGAGTCAGTAATCATTTTTGATCCTATAGAAGCAGGGTGACGATGGAAGGCCAGATCAACAACACGGCCAGCGCACAAAGCTGCACCCCGATGAAGGGCAGGAAGCCCCGGAAAATATCGGTGAGCGAGATATGCGGTGGAGCCACGGATTTAAGGTAAAAGGCGGCCGGTCCGAAGGGAGGAGACAGGAAGCTGACCTGCATATTCATGCAGAAAAGCACCCCGAACCAGATAGCGACTTCGCGTGGATCAAGCTGACCGATCAGGCCGATTTCTTCAATCGGCAGTCGCTTGACGATAGGCAGGAACACCGGGATGATCAAAAGAACGATCCCGACCCAGTCCATAAAGGCCCCCATGAAAAGCAGGATCAGCATCATGGTGAAGAGCACCAGCATGGTTGGCATTTCGGCCCCGACAATCAGTTCGGCGATATAGGCGGGTCCGCCCGCCAGTGTATAGGCCCCGGAGAGGGCGGCGGCCCCGACGGTGACCCAGATAATGGTGCCGGTTGATTTCAAGGTGCGCATCAGACTGTCCCAGAGCAGCCCGACCGAGGCTTCGCCGCGTAACAGGGCAATGACGAAAACGGCAAACGCCCCCATCCCGGCAGCTTCGGTGATACCGGTGACTCCGCCATAGATGGAGCCCAGCACCACCCCGACCACAACCAGCGGCGGGACCAGGCCTTTGCCGTGCCGCCAGCCCTCTTTTGCCCGTTGTTTGCCGAAGACCAGATAAATCCCGGAAAGCGCACCAACGATAATAGCCAGCAAAAGCGGGATGTCCGAGAGCATGCCCAGGGTTGGCGGTTCAAAATCTTCCGAGCCCGTGTCGATATTCTGCCCGGTTACCCAGTAGAACAGAATGCGCAGAATCATCAAAGCCGAAGCCCCGGTGACCAGCACCGATAAAAAGCCGCCAAACAGCATCAGTTTTTCAGCCCCGGGCGGGTCGTCATCGCGTGGTGCGGGAAGCGGGGCCAGGCTTGGGTTAAGCTGGGTGCGGATGACAATATAAAGGATGATAAAGGTCGCCAGCATGGCCCCCGGCACAAAAGCCCCGGTGAACAGGGCCTTGATCGAGGTTTCGGTGATCAGCCCATAGATAATCAGCACGATGGAGGGCGGGATCATCGTCCCCAGCGAGCCGGAGGCACAAATGGTCCCGATAGCCAGGTTCTGATTATAGCCCAGGCGCAGCATTTGCGGCAAAGCAATCAGGCCGAGCAAGACCACTTCGCCCCCGATGATGCCGGACATGGCAGCCATGATCACGGCCATCAGGGAGGTGATGATAGCAATGCCACCACGCACCCGGCTGAGCCAGAAATTGAGCGAATCATACATTTCGCGTGCAACCCCGGAGCGTTCCAGCAGCGAGGCCATAAAGATAAAGAGCGGGACCGATATCAGGACATATTCGGTCATCAAGTCGAAAATCTTCTGGGTCAGAATATAAAGCGGACCGGTGCCGGGTCGTCCTGTGAGTAATCCTTCGCCAAAACTGAGCGGTGCGGTGATCAGGGTGGGTTCAAACTTCATCACCATGACCAGCAAGGCCAGCACGGCAGAGGCAAAGCCAAGCGGCATGCCGATGGCCAGCAGCAGCATCAGTCCGATGACCAGGACAAGAGAGATTGTTCCAACGTCCATCAGCTTGCTCCTGTTTCGGATTTAAGGGCACTGCGCTTGAGAGCTTCGATCTCTTCTTCGTCCACGTCTTCCCGGGTGATATTTTCAGGCGGCATATCCCAGTCAACGATTAGATTGACGATAGCTTGCAGGGTAATCAGCACCACCGCAATCAGGATCATCGGCTGAATGGTCGCCGGGATTGGCGGGTCAAAGGCGGTGCCGAACATTTCCCATTTATAGAATTTCACGATAAAAACCTGAGCATAACTGCCATAGACCAGAAAAAAGGAAAAAATCGCCAGCAGAGCGACCGAGATAATGTCAAAACTGTGGCGCACCCAGGTCGGGGCGATATTATACAGGATAAAGATGCGGATATGACAGCGTTGCTGCATGGCGTAAACGCCAGAGGACAGAAAGACAAATCCGGCAATCCATAGAGTCAGTTCGTTGGCCCATAGGGTCGGTTTTTCAATGATATAGCGTAAAAAGACTTCATAGAGCATAACCAGTGTCATGCTGATGATCATGACCATGGTCACCCGCCCGATAAAAAGGGCGATCCGGTCAATCGGACGCCAGCTTTCAAATTCCATGGAAGCACAGCGCACCTGACGTGCGCCGAGTACAAACCAGACCGGCAGCGATAAAAGCGCAAACCAGTCAAACAGGTCGGTCAATCCGCCAAAGAGTCCGGGCAGGGCCAGCACATCCTTGCGGGTGTGAAGTTCGGCCATCTGTGCAAACAGGCTTTCGCTGTCAGGCGGTATAAAGTCAAGGATATAGGCCGGGCCGTGCCAGATCACCCAGCCCGCGCATACAAAAAAGGCAAAGGGATAAAGCCATTCCCACAGCCCCCCAACCGAGGTCGGTTTATCGGTCACTTGCCCCATATATATCCTCCCGAAACCAATTTTATTTACCTTTAATATTTTGCATTACATATTTTCAGGCAATTTGAAACTGGTAAATAAAATCGCGGTCCGGTTCAATCCCCAATCCCGGACCGGAAGGAATTGCAATGCGTCCGGCGGATTGCTTTATTTGACGCTGAATATCCAAAGGTTCCAGCAAAAGCTGGTCGCGAAATTTATTGTCGGTCGTATCAAATTCCAGCATCGGCTCCCACGGATGCAAGCCGCCCGGCAAGTCCGGCATCGCCGCCAGCAGATGCATATTGGTGGCGACCGCCACCGCAGACCCCCAGACATGATTGACCACCGGGGTGAAATGGGCATGGCAGAGGGCCAGCACCCGCTGATATTCTGAAATACCGCCAAGGGCGCAGACTTCGGGCTGGGCAATATCAAGCCCGCGCGATTGCAATAAATCACGCCAACCCCAGCGTGAAAATTCAGCCTCGCCCCCTGCAATATTGATATTGAGTTTGCGGCGTAACTCCCGGTAACCGTCACGGTCTTCCGGGGCCACCGGTTCTTCAAACCAATAGGCCCCCAGTTCCTCCAGCCCGCGCCCGACATAAAGCGCATCGCTGGTGGTATAGCCGTGATTGGCATCGACCATAAAGCGGAAATCATCGCCAATGCCTTTACGCACCGCTTCGGCCAGCAACAGATCGGGGCCTGGCCCCCGGCCGACTTTCATTTTGGTGGCCACAAAGCCGCTTTCACGGATCATGGCGGCTTCGTCCTGAAAACGCGCACAAAGATCAGCCACCGGTTCCGGGCGCAACATCATGCCATAGCCGTAAACCGGGATACTGGTGCGGTGCGCCCCGCCAAGCAGGGTATAAAGCGGCTGGCCGGTGATCTTTCCGGTCAGGTCCCAAAGCGCGATATCAACCCCGGACAGGGCCTGTAGCGGCATGCCTTTTTGCCCGTGATCACGCAGCAGATTATAGATTTTATGCCAGAGATAATCCCGAAAAAGCGGGTTTTCGCCCAAAACCAGCGGCTGGATCACCTGTTCAACAATCGCTTTATTGGCCAGGGCCACCGGGCCGGGGCCAAAACATTCGCCCCAGCCGGTCAGCCCTTCATCGGTTGAGACCTCGACAAGATGGGCGGTGCGTTTGCTGTAATATTGCTGGGAATAGCCAAGCTGTTCAGGCAAGTCATATTGCAAGACATGGCTGGTGATTTTGGTTATTTTCATATGATTGGGAGGGCTTTTCAGAAAAACCATATAAAAATCGGCAGGATTTTTTCAAATCCTGCCGATCATTGAAAATGCGTGAGACAGGGGAGGCCCCTGTTTCACTGAACAATATTACTGGATTATTCTTCCATGGCCCCAATGCTGACCAGGAAGTCCACATGGCTTTTCAGCAAAGCTTGTGATTCCGGGGTGGTGGCAAATTCAGCCCAGCCCGATTTCACAGCCGCGCGGAATTTGGCCAGTTCTTCCGGTGACCAGTCATAGAGGTTGACCCCCTGATCACGCAGGATTTTGGCATTTTCACCATTGCGCACTTCGTTAAGCGTGGCGTTATGCAGGGCCAGTGAATCCATGGCAACCGTCATAATTGCTTTATGATGGGCTGGCATGGCATCCCAGATATCCTTGCGGCAGGCCAGATGGTCAGCCGGCATGGAGTGGAAACCCGGGAAGTTGGTGTGTTTGGCGATGTCATAAAGGCCAAGCCCGATGTTATTGGTCAGGTTGGCGGCATCAGCCCCGTCAATAATCCCGGTTTCAAGCGCGGTGAAGATTTCATTGAAGTCCATCACAATCGGCGAAGCCCCGAGGTTTTTGAAAACCAGCGTGGCCATGCCCGGAGGCGAGCGGAACTTCCAGTTTTTGAAGTCTTCAACATTGCGGATCGGTGCGGTTGAGGACAATGATTCAGGCCCCGGAATCCACCAGCCGACAAATTCCATATTATGATCGTTATAGAGCTCATTGATCACGGCGCGGCCATTGGCATGAAGCAGCCAGGACATTTGCTGATAGGGGTTGGCATAGCCACCCATCAGGTCACCAGCAAACTGGAAGGCCGGATTTTTACCGGTCTGATAGGCCCCACCGGTCATATCGCAATCAAGAATCCCGGTTGCGGCGGCATCAAAGGTTTCAGCCGCTTTCACAACTGCGCCAGCATAAAACATTTCGACCTGAATTTCACCATTGGACATGGTTTGAATATCATCAATATATTTCGCCGCAAGCTGACCAGACAAAGTTTCTGGCGAGAAGTGGGTCTGAATACGCAAGGTTGTGGTCTGCGCCGATGCGGTTGCGATCATGCCGACCGCCATCGCAGCGGCAGAGGCTGCAACCAGAGATTTTTTCCAAAGATATTTCATTATTGTCTCCCTGATACCTGAAAAGCACAGCTTATATAAACATACGCAAACGAGAGCAGACTTGTCAGGTGGTTTTTGATTTTTAAAGTTGATCCATTTGCACAGTTGAACGCTTCTTTTAACTTTAAGAGGATAGTGAGTCAATATAGCCGAATCACCTGATAGCGGAATTGCCTATGCGATACGACTTCAGATAAAGTGGTTTTACCTTGACAAATTTGATGATGTATTTGATGATGTATTTAAGGCTAAACCTGTTAAATATGTTCTATGGAATCTATAGGGAATCATAAGGAATCATATAGGAAATCATGAAGAATCTGATGATTGATACGCTTGGCTATGCCGAAGCTTTGGAACAATCCGGTTTTTCCAGAGAGCAAGCAAAAGGTGCGGCCAAGGCTTTAAATAACACCGTTGGCGAAGAACTGGCCACCAAAGCAGACCTGGCCCAGCTAAGCACTGAACTGCGTGCTGAAATAGCTGAATCAAGTGCTGAAACACGCACTGAATTACGCGCTGAAATGGCACAGTTAGGCACTGAATTACGCACTGAAATGGCCCAGCTAGGCACTGAATTACGTGCTGAAATGGCACAGTTAGGCACTGAACTACGTACTGAATTCAACGCTGACATGACTAAATTGCGTGCTGAAATAGCTGAAACACGTGCTGAGCTCAAAGGGGACATTAAACTTAATCGCTGGATGCTTGGCGTTATTGTTATTGCGGTTGTTATCCCTCTTATTCGCGATTTTATGCTTTAGATCATCAATCATACATAAAGAATAAGCAGAAACCTGTATTAACAAGGTTCTGAACATCGCATAACGATAGGGAATTGCTTACAGGAAAATATCTTGCACCACTGGAATAATAACGGCGACAATAACAATGCCGAGCATCCACTTGATGACAAGCAATTCTTTTTCAACCCGTATCACATCACTTTTTGTCGGCAATGTCTCACTGGTGATGGCCGCAGCGGCTGATCGGGCCTTATCCTCAGGCGCACCAGCAGCAAGAAAAGCATCATAGACCTCTGAGATAATCATTTTATTCTCCCTATGCTATAGGACCTATGATCCTATATAGTGCACTTTTGTTACATTTATCAAAAATTTTATTGGAGACGGGTTATTACGAGGATAGGAGCAAGCGGACGCTGATAAGGATATAAGCTGGTCGCTTATTTTTTGAACAAATCAGCGTGCGTGCCGGTTCTGAGTAATGCGAGTTCATCATCGCTGATAAGATAAATAAGCAACCAGTCTGGCGCGATATGGCATTCACGACAGCCGCCAAAATTTCCAATGAGCCGATGGTCGCGATGATGGGGGGATAAATTCTGTTTATTTGCCAGTAACTGGACAATCGCGGAAAGCTTTTGTAAATCAAGGCCACGCTTTTTGATGCGCTTCACGTCCCGGCGGAAAATACTGGAATCAACGATTTTTAGCATTATTTGCCATCGTTATTTGCTGGCGCTATTTAAGTGACTCTGCAAATTCCTCAAAAGTTTTATGGTGCTTGAGTGCATCTTTACGATTCGCGAATTCATCCAGGGCAGCAAGCGTTTCCTCATTCGGGAGCTTGATTTCAAACGGGATACCACGATTGATTCTTATTTGCTGATAAAACAAGCGAATTGCATCGCTTTCGCTTAAGCCCAGCCCCTTTAAAATAGCCGAAACATTGGTTTTAAGGTCCGGATCAATGCGTGCATGAATACGGTCAGCCATTTTAAGGCCTCCCCTATGTTTTATTAATTTCGTTTTATGAATTTGGGTAAATTCAGTTGTGTGTACATTATAAGCACAATTTGCGCTTTGGCAACAGCCCAACTTTGCGAACGGCACTGGTTATGAAAAAAGAGGCATATTCAATTTTTACTTACGTGTTTTTTCAAGTCTCTGTAAAAATTTTGATGTGATCCCAGCGCATATAAGGTCACTGTTGAAGTGATTTCAGTATGGGTATAGGCCAGCAGAACCTCCCGTTTATTGATTTTAAATTTGTAAACGCGAAAATCGGAAAGATCTGCAATTTTCTTCACGCCAACTTTAGGATTTTCTGCTATTTCCCTGATCGCCTGATTAACCTCTTTTTTCTGAACAGGATGAAGTTTTTTATAGGCGCGCTGAAACTGTGGCTTTTGTTCAAGGCGCAAATTATTCCTCGTCAAATTCAAATTTTATGGATTTTTCCTGCCTGGCGATCAGGATGTCTCTGATAAAAGCAACCGGTAGATCAGGATTTTCTTCAGCGATTTTTCCAAGCTGATAGTAATATTCAATTTGCTTCGGGGTTGATCTAAACTGGCGTTGTGCCAGTTTCTTTGCATCATTTACAAGTTGATCAGGTAGTCTTACTGCTGTTGCCATTTTTTTATCCTCTCAAAAGTTAATATGCGATACTTTATTGCAAAAAGCAACAAAGCAAAACAGGTGCAGGCATTCATATGGATGAGAGCTGCCCGGCACACACGACACCAGAGGTATTTGGAGGAGGTGGTTTGGAAGCCACCTCCCCCAATACACCGATACGCAACACATACTTACTACAAAGTGAACGCGATAGCGATTACTGCAGCAGGCTCAAGACTGACCGCTGCTGGTCACCGGAGATCGCCAGGGACTGGATTCCCAGTTCCTGCCTGGTCTGCAGGGCGGTTAAATTCGCCCCTTCCTCGTTCATATCTGCCAGCGTCAATTTGTCGCCGCCAGTACTGAGGACTTCGGTATAATCCTCGGTGAAGTCGACACGTGTCGTCAAGATAGACACATTTGACCCCAGGTCTGATGCGACTGCCCGCAAGCGGTTAATTGCATCATCGAGGTTACTAATCGCATACTCAACAATGGCGAGAGCACTATTATTGGCTCCCAGAGCGGTGAAACTCGAGGTTTCTTCTCCGCTCATTACAACGCTGAGGCCTTTGAATGTGTTGTTATCCACACTCGCATTAAAGGCGACGTTCGAGAACAGTTGCGATCTCAAAGCCTCGTCTGTATCCCCAGCACTTGTCGAGTTCAAATCAAAACCACCAACAACGATTCTTGATGCTGTTCGGTCCGAAAACTGAATATCAAGCTCATTATTCGTGTCACTCAACAAATTGTACCCATTGTACTCCGCGTCCTCAACCAACTGAGAAATTTGCGTTCCCAGCTCGTTGAATTGCTCGGTTGAAGACTGACGCTCTGCGGTCGACTGGGATTTTGCTGCTTCTGCAATCCCCTTCATTTGATCCAGCAAGTCGTCAATCGCCTCAGTCGCATCCAGAGCCGCTTGCAGGGTTGAGACACCCTGTTCGATGTAATCCTTGCGTTCAAGGAAGTCATCGGCGCGGTCATAAAGGGCCTTTGATGTAAAGAACGCTACTGCATCATCGACCACATTATTGACCTCACGGCCTGTGGATAAACGATTTTGTGTCCGATCACTCATTTCCTGAACATCGCGTAATGTTGCAATATTCGATCTTTGAGCCTCGGTTAAGGCTATATCGGCTGCCATGATTGGCACTCCTTTCTGGTTAAATCTCGCGGCTTCTGCCACGAGGTGGATTTATCCTGTCATCAGACCATCCATGCTTCTGCATTTTTGCTCATGGTGGCAGGACGATTGACCTCGAAGGTTTTGTCTTGCCTGCGTGCAGGTTTGACAAAGGTGCTCCTGAGTCTCCGACAAGTTCTGAACAGAAAAACAGGGGCTTTCGAGGCATTTTGGACGCAACCGTCAGCGGGTATGCTGGCGGCTACTCACCAGGCGTGAGGTTACCAGTACGATTTCACGCCGGATGTTCCTGGACTCCGGGCCCATATCCACTCTGGGCCCGGTGCCCGTTGTTCTTTAGTCACTCATCCAGTCGTCTCCTTATATGGTTGTGGATAGAATGAAGTCAGCTATCGCCTTTTATTACTGCAGCAGGCTCAAGACTGACCGTTGTTGGTCACCGGAGATCGCCAGGGACTGAATACCCAGTTCCTGCCTGGTCTGAAGGGCGGTCAAGTTCGCCCCTTCCTCGTTCATATCTGCCAGCGTCAATTTGTCGCCACCAGTATTGAGGACATCGGTGTAGTCCTCGGTGAAGTCAGAACGTGTCGTCAAAATAGACACATTTGACCCCAGATCCGATGCAACCGCCCGAAGCCGATTGATCGCATCATCGAGATTTTTTATCGCATACTCAACAATGGCGAGAGCACTGTTATTTGCTCCCATGGCGGTGAAACTTGACGTTTCTTCACCGCTCATTACAACGCTGAGGCCTTTGAATGTGTTGTTTTCCACATTCGTATTAAAGGCGACGTTCGAGAACAGCTGGGTTCTCAAGGCATCGTCTGTGTCCCCGGCGCTTGTCGAGTTCAAATCAAAGCCACCAACAATGATTCTTGATGCCGTCCGGTCAGAAAACCGGATATCAAGCTCATTATTCGTGTCACTCAACAAGTTGTAGCCATTATACTCAGCGTCCTCAATCAACTGGGAAATCTGCGATCCCAGCTCATTGAACTGATCAGTTGACGCCTGACGCTCTGCGGTTGTCTGGGATTTCGATGCTTCTGCAATCCCTTTCATTTGATCCAGCAGTTCGTCAATCGCCTCCGTCGCATCCAGCGCCGCTTGCAGGGTCGAAACCCCCTGGTCGATGTAATCCTTGCGCTCAAGGAAGTCATCGGCACGGTCATAAAGGGACTTTGATGTAAAATACGCTACTGCATCATCGACCACATTATTGACCTCACGGCCTGTCGCTAAACGATTCTGAGTCCGGTCACTCAAGTCCTGAACATCACGCAATGTCGCAATATTCGATCTTTGAGCTTCGGTTAACGCTATATCAGTTGCCATGACTGGCACTCCTTTCTGGTTAAATCTTGCGGCTTCTGCCACAAGGTGGATTTATCCTGTCATCAGAACCAAGGCATGTTGCCCTTTTGGGCTTCACACTTTATCCCTCTGCCAGGACGATTAACCCCGAATCTTTCGTCTCACCTTTGCGGACAGATCCTGTAACCAGGTCCTTCCTTTGCCCCCAAGGTTGCCCCCAAAGACAACCTCAATTCTTCTGAAGGCTGCCTCAAAGGCTCAACGAAAGCATACCCCTGAAATTCCAGCAAATTCTGAGCAGAAAACAGGGAACTCGGAGAATTACACGCAACCGTCAGCTTAAATATGCTTCGGGTTACTCACCGGTGGTGAATGACCAGTAGACACTCACCCCTGATGTTCCTGGACTCCGGGCTCTTTCCACAAAGAAGCCCGGGGGTCCGTTTGTTCTTTAATCACTCATCAAATCGGTCTCCTGATTTATGGTGGATAGGATGAAGTCAGATATTGCCCGCCTACTACTGCAGCAGGGTCAACACTGACCGTTGTTGGTCTCCCGAAATTGACAAGGCCTGGATACCAAGCTCCTGACGAGTCTGGAGCGCAGTCAGATTCGCCCCTTCCTCGTTCATGTCAGCAATGGTCAGCTTGTCAGCTCCGGTGAAATGGATTTCCGTATAGGCACTGGTGAAATCAAGCCGTGTCGTCAAAATCGACACATTCGACCCCAGCTCGGCAGACGTCGCACGAACCCGCGAGATCGCATCATCAAGCTGGCGGACAACCGATTCCACCACCTCCAGCTGCGAGTTATTGACTCCGATAGCCGTGAAACTGGCAGCAATATCGCCGGTCGTTTCATCGCCGATAACGGTGTTAATGGTTGATAAACCAAGGAATTCATAATCAACGCCATTGGCTTCGCGACTAAAGGCCGCATTCGTAAACAGCTGTCGATCCGCATCCGCCTTGGCCGTCGTCGAGTTAAAGTCAAAGCCGCCAACCGTAATGCGCGACCCCGTCTTGTCCGAAAAACGAACATCAAGCTGATTGTTGACCTCGCTCAACAGGTTGAAGCCGCGATAGCTCGCGTCCTCGACCAGGTTCGAAATCTGGGTGCCAAGCTCGTTAAACTGCTCAGTCGCACTGGAACGCTCGGCAAACGTCATCGACCTTGCCGCCTCGGCAATGGCTTTCATCTGCTTTAAATAATCATCAACCGCATCGGCCGCCTCCAGGGTGGCCTCCAGCGAAGATATCCCCTGATCAATTTCATCTTTTCGTAACATAAAATCGTCAGCACGATTATTAAGCCCTTTCGCGACAAAATAACTCACCGCATCATCGATAACATTATTGACCACCCGACCAGAGGTCAGGCGCTCCTGTGTACGATTGCTCAGGCTTTGAATGTCTCGCAACGTCGCGATATTCGTACGTTGCGACTGTGTAAGCGCAATATCAGTCATCATTATTCTCCTTCTGGATTTCTATGGGACCCGTGCTTCTGCCGGGCGTGGTAACAAACAAGGTACGCTAAAAGGGAAAAGGGATGGAATTATTGAATAAGCGTCACGATCTGGCGATGCATATCGCCAGAAAACGATAAAGATTCCATTCCAAGTTGATAGCGGGTCTCCAGCGCGACCATATTGGCCCCTTCCTGGTTGATATCCGCTAAAGTCAGTTTGTCGGCGCCACCAGCGAGATTGTCAGAATACTCGTCGGTGAAGTCCAGGCGAACCTGGAGGACAGCCACATTATTGCCAAGCTCAAAGGCAGCCGCCCGGACACGACTGATCGCATCGTCGATAAAGACTCCCATTTGCTCAACCAGAGAGATGGCACTATTGAGTTCACCAATCTGGCTAAAGCCGCTTGTCTTGAGCATATCACCGTTTTTAAATGTCACCTCTGCGGCGGCACCGGCAAAAACTGAAAAAGCCGCCGTATCGCCTGTGGGCTGAAAGGCGGCTGTGGAAAACAGGCTGCGCTCCGACCCGGCAACAGTCGTATTGAAGTCAAAGCCTTCAACTTGCAGGCGCGAAGTCGTGCGTTCGGAAAAATAGACATCCAGGTTGGTGCGCACCTTGGTCAGAAGATTGACCCCGTTATAATAGGCATCATCAACCAGCTTCGAGATTTGGTCGCCAACTTCAAGGAATTGTTCGGTTGCACTGGTGCGCTCGGCCAATGTCTGCGAGCGTGTGCTTTCGATAATACCTTTCATTTGCAGCAGCAAATCTTCGATACTGTCGGATGTCTCCGTCGCCACGGTCAGGGAGGAAATCGCCTGATCGATAGAATCCTTGCGCTCGGCAAAGCTTTCAGCCCGGTCAAACAGGCCCAGTGACTTGAAGTAAATGAAGGGATCATCCTTGACGTTGCTAACGGTCCGCCCGGATGTAAGACGTTCTTGAGTGCGGTCGCTTAACCTGTTGATATCGTTAAGCGTAAAGATTTGACGGCGTTGGCTTGCCGTCAACGCGATTGCGTTTTCCATCTTCGCCTCCTTCTGGAGCATGTGGAATATTATGTATAATCGCTTCTGCGATTGAACACATAATACATAACGCAAGTATTCAAGTCAAGTAAAAAATATTTTTTATTTTGTTTTTATTTAAGAGGGCGGGCTTTTGTTTTGAAAAAACCGGGGTTTTGGGCTGTTTTATCGCCTGTTTAGCGGGATTCATCCAGCAGATAATCATGCACCTGATAGGCGGCATCTGGTCCGCGCCCGGCCCGTCCGTTATTCGTTTGGGCATCGTTAGCCGCCACAGCTTCTGGTCCTTCGGTCTCCAACAGAGCCGCCCGGATTGAATCGGCAAAGCTGGATAAAGAAATCGCACTGTTGATTTTGCGCCCGCCAGCGATCTGCCCGACCGCGCTATTGATTGCAATAACATTCAAATCGCGTTCGCTGATCCGGCCTGCAACCGCCAGTGGCCCGCCGGAGTCGCCATTAACAATTCGGCATTTATGGCCTAAAATTTTAAAGCTGCTGATAATTTTTGAAAGATGACAGCTTGGGTCTATCGAAATCACCTGTTTGCGGTCGCGGGGATAGCCTGCCATCACGAGCGGTGTTTTCTCCCGGGCAAAGGCGATGGCTTCGTCCTTGTCGAGGGCGCGCCAGCCCAGATAGCCAACTTGCTGCCCAATCGGTTCTTTCAGAATAATCAGGGCCCAGTCGTTTTGATGGTTTTTCTTGCCGCCAAGCAGCCTTTCGGCATAATTCCCCGGGACAATAATCCGCTCGGCAATCGAATGGGCCAGATAATCCCCGCGCTGAAATCCGGCGACAAAGTGAATATATTTCGGCATCGCCCATTCAGCCAGCTTGTTGATATAAAGACAGTGCGCTGCCGTGACCACCACCCGCACCCCGATCAGCGACCCGGTGCAGTGAAGGCGGGAGCGATAGGTGACCACCACATTGACGCGCCCCATCGCACTATAGGGATATTTGCGGGCATTGACGATCTGGCGATGGAGCGTTGAGCCGGGCAAAATCTTTGCCGTCATTTTGTCGGGCTCTTTTTCCCATTCCATCAGGGCACTGTCGATCAGGGCCTGATATTGCAAGGAGCGTGCTTCTTCGTAGGCATTGAGGCTTGGGCGTGCAAGATTATCGCTCATCCAGCCTTTGCTGGTTACCCCGAAGGGCGCATAGGGGCCGCCAGCCCAACTCTTGTCAATCCAGCTATTGCCAGCCCCCCCTATAAGGAGAAGCATAACAGCCAGGACAAGCCTTATATATTTTAACTTATTCATATTGCGCCCGCTAGACAGAAGTATCTACGACATCGGGTTCATAGAGATGCGGATATTCCCGCGCGATCACCGGGCTGCTGGCCCGAAAACTATGGCAAGTGTTTAAAAGGAAACTTCCGGCCCTGGATGAAGAAGGGGACGAAGCAGCCGCATCGCCGTTTTTCTTTTTTGGCTTATAAGGTGGCTTCCCGGCATCCCGGCGGGCTTGATCACGCGACACATAAATCGTCTGAAAGGCCACCGTTGCCAGGGGCCAGAAAAGTTCGCTGATATGGGTGCAGCCTTGCCCGCTGCCAACCCGTTCGCGCAAGGCCTTGCGCAGACCCGGCCCGATCCGCAGCCCGACAGCGGCCTGGTAAATTGCCTGCGCCCCCCCGCAGGTCTGATAGGGGGTGGCGTCCATACTCGATTCAACAGACTGAATGACGAGATCATCATCAACGGTCAAACGCAGCCACATATTATGGATCGGATTGCCTGCCCCGATCACCCCGCGATCATAATTTTCAAAAGGATAGGACTTTTCATCAACCATATGGCCTTCAATATCCCACAGCCCATCCTGGCGATAAT
The DNA here is from genome assembly GCA_965229605.1 of Alphaproteobacteria bacterium. GTDB lineage: Bacteria > Pseudomonadota > Alphaproteobacteria > CBDDJK01 > CBDDJK01. The sequence goes on from OZ245892.1 coordinate 1,730,286, forward strand.
AGCCATGGGTTTCAATCTGGCGGGTATGATACCGCCGTCTTGCTTGTGGTGCCGTTAAAGGCATCATCCTCTCCGTTCAAAAACACAAATCATTAAAAAACAGTGGCTTCCTTAAAGCAGGATTAAAAACGTCTGGCAAGAACAATGGCCGCCCGCGCCCCGGCGCGGATGGCCCCAAGCACAAACGGATAAAACGGGGCCTTGGCCGCCCCATCCTCAAGGGCCTGGTCGTGATGTTCCAGTTCTTCTTCGCGGAATTGCTGAATTTTCGCACATAATGCGCTCTGATCACCAAAAGCCGGGTCTTGAAGCCGGTCAAGCTGATGCTGATAATGGCCTTCAATTTCTGTTTCAACCGCCACCGTGCAGGCCATGGCGGTTTCCGGCCCCATTCTGGCTGTGATATAGCCAAGCCAGCCGCCCATCATATGCCACAGCGGCATCAAAGCACTGGGGCGCACCCCTTGTTCCGGCAATTTATCATTAAAATAGGCCAGATGGCCTTGTTCCTGCTCCAGCATATGGGTCAGGGTAGCGATCAGTTCCTGATCTTTTTTGTTATCTTTATGTGAGGCCTCTTTAACAGCACGCAGCTGTCCTTCATAAATCCGCACGGCCCCATATTCCCCGGCATGGTCAACCCGCAGCATATCTGCCAGTTCGTTTTGCGCAGCATCAGACATATTATTCGGCTTGTCTCCCGGCAGAAACCGGGGATTGCTTAAATATTCATCAGGGCTTTGCGTGGTCGCGGTTTGCATTCTGCTATTCCTCTCACACAATCTAGACCCTACTACTATATGCGCAATAGTTGCAGAATCCAAGCATAAAGAATCAGAAATAATCATATAAAAAAACAATAAAAAAGGCCCCCTTCCAATTCTGGAAGGAGGCCCCTTTCTGACCAGCATAAAGCTGGCCCTATAATAACAACATGGCTTACATCATGCCATCCATGCCGCCCATGCCACCAGGCATACCGCCCGGCATGCCGCCACCTGCCCCTTTCGGTTCAGGCTTTTCAGCAATCATGGCTTCGGTGGTGATCAGCAGGCCAGCAACCGAGGCTGCATCCTGCAAGGCACAACGCACAACCTTGGTCGGGTCAATGATCCCGGCGCCAACCAGATCACAGAATTCACCTTTCTGTGCATCATAGCCCCAGTTGGTGTCCGAGGATTCACGCATTTTGCCAACGATGACCGATCCGTCTTCGCCTGCATTATCAGCAATCTGGCGGGCAGGCGAGGTGATGGCCCGACGCACGATATCAATCCCGATATCCTGGTCGTGGTTATTGCCTTTCAGCCCGTCCAGTGCCTTGATGGCATAAAGCAGGGCCGAACCGCCACCGGCAACGACGCCTTCTTCAACCGCCGCGCGTGTGGCATGCATGGCATCATCCACCCGGTCTTTCTTTTCCTTGACTTCAACTTCGGTTGAACCGCCAACCCGGATCACCGCAACCCCGCCAGCCAGCTTGGCCAGACGTTCTTGCAGTTTTTCACGGTCATAGTCGGAGGACGTATCGTCAATCTGCTGGCGAATTTGCCCGCAGCGGCCTTCGATTTCAGACTTCTGACCGGCACCGTCAACAATGGTCGTATTGTCTTTGTCAATCGTGACCCGTTTGGCATTGCCCAGCATGTCTATCGTGACGCTTTCCAGCTTGATCCCCGTATCTTCGGAAATCACCGTGCCACCCGTCAGGATCGCAATGTCTTCCAGCATGGCCTTGCGCCGGTCGCCAAAGCCAGGGGCCTTGACCGCCGCCACTTTCAAGCCACCGCGCAGCTTGTTGACAACCAAAGTCGCCAAAGCTTCGCCTTCAACATCTTCAGCAATGATCAAAAGCGGCTTGTTGGTCTGCACCACCGACTCAAGAACCGGCAACATGGCTTGCAGATTGGACAGTTTCTTCTCATGCAAAAGAATCAAAGCTCCATCCATGTCGCAGATCATCTTCTCCGCATTGGTCACAAAATAAGGCGACAGATAACCCCGGTCAAACTGCATACCTTCAACGATATCCAGTTCGGTCTCCAGACCCTTGGCCTCTTCAACCGTGATCACGCCTTCGTTGCCAACCTTGTCCATCGCCTTGGCAATCATATCGCCAATTTCTTCATCGCCATTGGCCGAAATCGTGCCAACCTGCGCAACCTCCGCCGAGGTCTTCAGCTTCTTCGCCCGCTTGGTCAAATCTGCCGTCACAGCCTCAACCGCCTGGTCAATCCCGCGCTTCAAATCCATCGGATTCATCCCCGCAGCAACCGCCTTAACACCCTCACGAACAATCGACTCCGCCAGAACCGTCGCCGTCGTCGTGCCGTCGCCAGCCTGGTCATTCGTCTTCGACGCAACCTCGCGAACCATCTGTGCGCCCATGTTCTCGAACTTGTCAGAAAGCTCGATCTCCTTGGCAACCGTCACACCATCCTTCGTGATCCGCGGTGCTCCAAACGACTTGTCAATCACAACATTACGTCCCTTCGGACCCAATGTAACCTTGACCGAACTCGCTAAAACCTCAATGCCTTGCAACATCCGGTCGCGGGCACTCGTTGAAAATTTTACATCCTTGGCAGCCATGTCCAGTATACTCCTTTTGGCTCGAAAAGATTAAGTTCTATATATGAAATCCGGGAAATAAAATGAAACAGACCTTAAGCCTACTCCACAATACCCATAATGTCAGACTCCTTCATGATCAAAAGCTCCTCGCCATCAATCTTGACCTCAGTCCCTGACCACTTCCCAAAAAGAATGCGATCTCCAGCCTTCACATCCAACGGACGGACCTTGCCCTCCTCGTTGACGTGACCAGCTCCAACCGACAGGACCTCGCCTTGCATCGGCTTCTCCTGAGCCGTGTCCGGAATAATAATGCCGCCAGCCGTCTTGGTCTCTGATTCAACCCGACGAACCAAAACCCGGTCATGAAGGGGACGGAATTTTGTTGTCATGGATACCTCCATATAAATACAGTTATCGTAAGCAGGGCAGACATGCTTGTTATCTTAAGGCAATCCCTGATCGCCAGAAGAGTTGTTAGCACTCTTGCCCGGTGAGTGCCAGTCATATAGGAAGGCCGCCTTTTGCTGTCAAGGCCTGATTGTTGACTTTATTCGTTAGCGCAATTCGTCAAGCGGCGTGATGCCCAGCACCGAAAGGCCGGAGGCCAGGACGCTCTTCACCCCTTGCACCAGGGCCAGGCGTGCTTTTGTGCCGGGGACGTCATCGGGCTGGATAAAGCGCAGTTCTGTCTGTTCTTTTCCCATGGTCCATAGAGCATGAAAGGCTCCGGCGAGGTCTTGCAGGTAATAGACAATGCGGTGGGGTTCTTCTGCGAGGGCAGCGGCTTCCACTTGCCGGGGCCAGAAAGACAGGGTTTTCAGCACCTGGCGTTCGGCATCAGAGGCAAGCAGCCCGTGATCAGCCTTTGCCAGTGCGTCAGAGGTCAACTCCGCTTCCCCGAAATGCGTTGCGGCCTGGCGCAGAACCGACACCGTGCGCGCATGGGCATAATGGACATAAAAGACGGGATTATCGCGGGATTGATCCTTTACCCGCTCCAGGTCAAAATCAAGCGGCGCATCCGGCTTGCGGGTTAACAGGTAAAAGCGCACGACATCGGCCCCGACTGCATCAATCAAATCCTGCAAGGAGACAAAATTCCCGGACCGTTTCGACATTTTGAGCGGCTGTCCATCGGATACAAATTTCACCATCTGGCAGATTTTGATGGTCAGATGCGCTTTGCCCTGGCTTATTGCCGTCAAGGCTGATTGAACACGGCGCACATAGCCGGCATGATCAGCCCCCCAGACGTTAATCTGATAGGAAAATCCGCGCCGCCATTTATCATAATGATAGGCAATATCGGTGGCAAAATAGGTCCAGCTTCCATCCGATTTACGCAAGGGCCGGTCACAATCATCGCCAAATTCTGTGGCCCGGAATAAAAGCTGTGTGCGCGGCTCCCAGTCATCAGGTGGCGGCTTGCCTTTGGGCGGATCAAGGGTGCCGTGGTATAAAAGCCCAAGTTCGGTCAGTCGCTCCATCATGGCATCCACCGCCCCTGAATCAACCAGGGCCTTTTCGGACGAAAAAACATCATGACGCACCCCGAGGGCTTCAAGATCAGCCTTGATGATCGCCATCATGGAGTCAACCGCAAAGGGACGGATTTTTTCGCGCAAAGCCTCCTGCGATAAAGCCGGTGTGCCTTTTTCCATTTCCGCCAGTTCCTGGCCGGGTGCAATCAGATAGTCCCCCGGATAGAGCCCGTCTGGAATATCTCCCACCTGTTCGCCCATCGCTTCACGGGCGCGATGCCATAAACTATCCGATAATTTATCAATCTGTGCCCCGGCATCATTGACGTAATATTCACGGGTCACCTCATAGCCAGCCTTTTCCAAAAGCCCGGACAGGCAATCCCCAACCACACTGCCCCGGGCGTGGCCGACATGAAGCGGGCCGGTTGGATTGGTTGACACAAATTCAACCGTGACCTTTTGCCCCTTCCCCATTCTGCTGTCGCCATAATGGTTGCCAGCTTTCAGAATAGTGCCAAGCTGTCTTTGCCAAAAATCGGCTTTCAGTGTCATATTGATAAAGCCGGGCCCAGCAATATCGGCCTTTGCACATTCTTCCCAGGCCTGAATAAAGGGCAGAAGAACCTCTGCTATCGCACGGGGCGATAAACGTAGCGGCTTGGCCAGCACCAGGGCCACATTGGTTGCCAGATCACCATGCGCCGGATCTCGCGGCGGCTCCAGCGTGAGGGCAAGATTTTCAATATTATCAAGCGGCGGCAAAACCCCTTGCCCGCAGGCTGCCCCAAGATCAGCCCGAAGCCGCTTGTCGAGATCATGAAAAATATTGTCAGACATAGATGACCATGCTTTGATTAAATGATGCTGTAAATATTCTGGGTAAATATTCTGCTGGGCAAACCCTGTCAAGCTGGCCTAAAGAATGTGCGGACGCTTAAATTTTAGGCAAAACTGCACAAAAAAAGATCAATTCTGGTTGGCAATTTGCATAAAGAATTTGATTTATAAGCAAAAAACCTGTGCTGTGATTTGGCATAAAACATGCTGTCATTTTGCAGGGCATATCCCCCGCGTAGAGCATGACTATAGAATAAGGAATGACGAAATGAAAAAGATTGAGGCTATTATCAAACCGTTCAAGCTTGACGAGGTAAAAGAGGCCTTGCATGAGGTTGGCATTCAAGGCATCACGGTTAGCGAGGTCAAGGGTTTTGGTCGTCAGAAGGGCCATACGGAGCTTTATCGCGGAGCGGAGTATGTCGTTGACTTTCTGCCGAAAGTGAAGTTGGAGATTATTGTTGACGGTTCGATGCTGGAGTCGGCTTTGGAGGCGATAACGACGGCTGCCCGGACGGGTCGGATTGGAGACGGGAAGATTTTTGTGTCTGACATTGACCAGGTCATTCGCATTCGCACGGGAGAGACGGGGTCGGAGGCTGTTTAGCGGTTTTTCTATAGCCCGGTTCATGAGGAGTCGGGTTTAAAGCCCTGAATACCGGTGATATATTTGCCGGATTTGGAGCTTTATGTAAATATCATCTATCAAAAGACAGGCTAGTAAAACAAAGGAGAAGTAAATATGTCGAGTAAAATTCAGAAATTGCTTGAGCGCATCAAGGAAGAGGAAATTGAGTATATTGATTTTCGTTTCACTGATCCTAAAGGAAAATGGCAGCATCTGAGTCATCATGCGGATACGGTTGATGAGGATTTGCTGACGGACGGAGTCATGTTTGACGGGTCTTCGATTGCTGGATGGAAAGCGATCAATGAGTCGGACATGATCCTGATGCCGGATCTGGACACGGTGACGATTGATCCGTTTTCAGCCCAGCCGCAGTTGATTGTGACCTGCGATATTCTGGAGCCCTCGACCGGTCAGCCCTATGGGCGTGATCCGCGCTCGACCGCGAAAAAGGCCATCAGCTATCTGCAAAGCACCGGCATTGGGGATCGCGCCTATTTTGGCCCGGAAGCTGAATTCTTTGTGTTTGATGATGTGCGCTGGTCCACCAGCATGGATCATGTCGGCTTCCAGATTGATTCCGAAGAAGGCCCGTATAACTCAAACCGCCGCTATGAGGGCGGAAATATGGGCCACCGCCCGGCTGTCAAAGGCGGCTATTTCCCGGTTGCACCGGTTGATTCGGGCGGGGATATGCGCTCTGAAATGGTCTCCACCATCAAGGAAATGGGCGTTTCTGTCGAAAAGCACCACCATGAAGTCGCAAGCTCCCAGCACGAACTCGGCATCAAATTCGACACCTTGGTGCGCACCGCCGACAATATGCAGATTTATAAATATGTCGTCCATATGGTCGCCCATTCCTATGGCAAAACCGCAACCTTTATGCCCAAGCCGGTCTATGGAGACAATGGCTCCGGGATGCACGTCCACCAGTCCATCTGGAAAGACAGCACCAACCAGTTTGCCGGTTCTGGCTATGCAGACCTGTCAGAGACCTGCCTGCATTATATCGGCGGGCTTATCCGCCACGCACGGGCCATCAATGCACTCAGCAACCCGACAACCAACAGCTACAAACGCCTGATCCCGGGATTTGAAGCACCGGTTCTGCTGGCCTATTCCGCGCGTAACCGCTCGGCCTCCATCCGTATTCCCTACGTCAGCAGCCCTAACGGCAAAAGACTGGAATGCCGATTCCCCGATGCAACCGCCAATCCCTATCTGGCCTATGCCGCCATGCTGATGGCCGGAATCGACGGAGTCAAAAATAAAATCCATCCGGGCGATGCAATGGATAAAAACCTTTACGACTTGCCGCCAGAAGAACTCAAGGACGTGCCAACCGTTTCCGGCTCACTGCGCGAAGCCCTGGAGGCACTCGATCAGGATCGCGACTTCCTGAAGCAGGGCGACGTGTTCACGGATGACTTCATTGATGCCTATCTTGAATTGAAATGGGAAGACGTCTATCGGTTTGAACATACACCGCATCCGGTCGAGTTCGAAATGTATTACTCCTCCTAAATCAAGCGTAAACCCGGTTATAAAATCCGGTGCAGGGGCAACCCTGTGCCGGATTTTTATTTTTGCAGCCCGTTTATTTGAAATAACATAAAATAAATAAATTCATTTCCATTGCCGAATATTTTATGGTATAAATACTATCGAAGTAGGCATGAGTAATATTCGCGAATAAAACCCGGGCGCGTACAGCTTGATATGATCGCTTGATCAGCCCCGGGTATGGTTGGAGACCAGATAATGGCAGACATCACTGGCACAAATGGCAACGAAACACTCACGGGAACCGATGAGGATGATGTTATCCTGGGGCTTGATGGTGCTGACTGGCTTTATGGCGAGGACGGAGACGATGTCCTTGAAGGCGGGAACGGGGATGACAACCTTGATGGCGGCGACGGCGACGATGAAGTCTATGGCGGGGACGGCGAAGACCGTATTTACTATGACGCGCAGGATTCGGTTATTGATGGCGGGGGCGGCGATGACACGCTTGATCTGACCGGCAAGATTTATGGGCAGGAAATCAAGTTGGAAGACGGCGGGATCACGGATATTGAACATGTGGATGGCGGCAGCGGCGGCGACGTCATTACAGGGAGTGGAGATAATAATATCCTGCTCGGCAATGACGGGAATGACACGCTTGACGGGGTTAGCGGGGCCAATGAGCTTGATGGCGGCGCAGGCGATGACACGCTGATTTATTCAGAAAATGACACGGTTGTTGAGGGGGGCATGGGGAATGATACGCTTGATGCCTCACAAGAGAGCAGCAGTCTTGACCTGGAGCTATCCAGCGGCGTTATTGGCGGGGTTGAAAATCTGGTCTCTGGCAGCGGGAATGATACGTTAACCGGCGATGACGAGGTCAATATCATTGAAGGCGGGGGCGGCAATGACATTATCGAGGGGGGATCGGGCAATGATTTTCTTTATGGTGGAGACGGGGACGACCTGATTTATTATCATGAGGATGACCAGCTTGTTGATGGGGGGGCTGGCACCGACACGCTTTTGGGAGGCGGGATTGCGGGCAGTGGAGACCTGGATGTTGATTTGTCCAGCAATCAAAAATTTGCCAATTTTGAGAATGTCACCGGGGGGGATGGCGACGATGCGATTACCGGGGATGGCGGTGCGAATACCCTGGATGGGGGTGACGGGTCTGATTACATCAACGGGGCTGGCGGCGGCGATACGCTTTACGGCGGGGAGGGAGATGACCGTCTGATCTATGATAAAGAGGTTGTGCTGTTTGATGGCGGCGAGGGCGAAGAGGATCATCTGGATGCCAGCAACGAGACCAAAAAGCTGGATTTATCGCTGGAGGATGATGGCTATATTGAGAATATTGAGCATCTGACGGGGGGCATCAAGGGGGACAGGCTGGTCGGGAATGATGATTTCAATATCATTTCGGGAGGCCTGGGCGGCGATTATATTGATGGTGGCGTTGGCGATGACGAGCTTTATGGCGGCGATGGCGATGATACGCTGGTCTATGACTATGATGATTCCATTGTCGAGGGCGGTGCCGGGATTGATACGCTGGATGCCACGGCAAGTTCTGAGGAGCTGGATATTGACCTGTCTGCGAATGACTACCCGGGGGTTGAGAATGTCCTTGGCGGGGAAGGCGATGACATTATATTCGGGGATGACCAGACCAATATTATTGATGGCGGCGATGGCTTTGACGAGCTGGATGGCGGCGGCGGGGCTGACGAGATTTCAGGCGGCGACGGCGATGATCTGATCCTTTACGATACAGCCGACACGGTCATTGACGGGGGCGAGGGCACCGACACGCTGGATGCCAATGATTATTTTGACGTAGATTTATCCATTGATCTTGCAAAGTCGGATGTCATTCAGAACGTTGAAAATGTGGTCAGCGGCGACGGCGATGATAAAATCTATGGCAATGCCGGTGCGAATAGCATTGACGGGGCTGAAGGGAATGACTTTATCACCGGTCGCCGGGGCCGGGATGAACTCTATGGCGGTGGCGGCAATGACACGCTGATTTATGATGAGAAAGATAGTATCATCGACGGGGGCGATGATGTTGACACGCTTGATGCCAGTTCCAGCATCCTTGATTTGAATCTTGATCTTGAAGATAGCGATACCATTAGCGGCATTGAAAATCTGATCACCGGCAGTGGCGATGACAAGATTTATGGCAATCAGGATGATAATTCGATTTCCAGCGGGTCGGGGGATGATGTGATTGATGCTGGCGAAGGCTATGACTGGGTTGATGCGGGTCGCGGGCATGACCGGGTTATTTTTGATGATACGGATGAGGCGGTTATTGGCGGCAAGGGGAATGATATCCTGGATGCCAGCGAGTCAGACACGGGAGTCTTGATTGATGTGCCGGATGTGACGGGTCTGGGGGTTTTGGTCAGCGGGTTTGAGACCATCATTGGCAGCGACGGGGATGATATTATTTATACGAGTGCGCTTCGCGATAATATCAGCGCGGGCGCAGGAGACGACAGCATTGATGCGGGTGCCGGGAGTGACTGGATCAACGGGAACGAGGGCATAGACACGATTGAAGGGGCCAACGGGGCAGATTTTATTTTCGGTGGTGCCGGAGACGACGAGTTGTTTGGGGGCAATGGCAATGATCTTATATCGGGCGGGAGTGGCGATGATATAATTCATTATGATGCGGCTGACCGGATCACGAACGGGATTAACGGCGGCATTGGCGAGGATAAGCTGACGGCTGAAAATTCGACCGAGGATGTTCATATTGACCTTGAAAAGCACAAGCGTGTTATTGGCGGGGTCGAGAATGTTACGGGCAGCCGTTATGATGACAAGATCAACGGCGATGATGGTGATAATATTATTGAAGGCGGGGACGGTCATGATGTGATCAATGGCCGTGGCGGGGAGGATACGATCAATGGCGGGACGGGGGATGACCGGATTTCGTTTAGTGCGAACATGCTGGTTGCGGATGCTGGAGAGAACGACGGGGATGATGATGTCCTTGATGCCAGTCGCCAGATATCGGGGCAAGAGCTTGATATTTCTGATAATAGCACGGTGTATGTTAATTTTGAGACTGTTCTTGGCGGGTTGGGTCGAGACACGATCACGGGCAGCAGCGAGGTCAATCGGTTGTATGGGAATGCGGGGGACGACATCATTGATGGGGGGGATGAGTCGGACATTATTTTTGCGGGCGATGGCGATGACGAGGTCATTTATGACGAGGAGGATGAGCAGATTGACGGTGGCAAAGGCATTGATACGCTGAACATGCAGGCAGAGATTGCTGATTTGACGATTGACATGTCGGCTGGCGACCAGACGGACGGCAATTACAGCGGTTTCGAGATTTTCCTGACCGGAGAGGGGGACGATACCTTCCTTGGTTCGGATGTTTATGACGAGGAGTTTCGCAGCGGGGATGGCAATGACAGTCTGGATGGAAACGGCGGCGGCGATGCGCTTTATGGAGAGGACGGGGACGACGAGATTATCTTTTACAAGGACCTTGCGGTTGCGGATGGGGGCGAGGGGACGGACACGATTGACGCCACCCGCGAGACCGAGGCGGTGACGATTGGTCTTAATCTCTGGACCAGTCTGAACGAGGTTGAGAATGCGAAAGGCGGGGATGGCGAAGATACGCTGATTGGCAGTTTTGTTGCCAATGTGATTGAAGGCGGGATCGGGGCTGATCTTTTGATCGGGGCTGCCGGAGATGACATCATCACCGGGGACGATGGCACCTCTACGGAGGAGGATACCGGGATTGTTAATGATTATATCAAGGGCGGGGATGGCGATGACACGCTTTCGGGCGGGCAGTTCTTTGACCTGATTGAAGGCGGCGATGGCGATGATGCGCTGGATGGGGGCGAGGGCAATGATTTCCTGCTTGGCGGCCTTGGCACCAATAATCTGGATGGCGGCGATGGCGATACCGATGTGGCGGTCTATAGCCGCTTTTCTGACCGCGACAGTGACGGGGAGCGGTTTTTCATTGGCGACGGCAACGAGATTGCAGACGGGCTGACGGTTGACCTTACAACCGGGCGGGTAACCGCAAATAATGGCCTGCTGACTGATTCACTGGTCAATATCGAGCGGGTCTATGGCTCGGCCGGGGATGACGAATTTATCGGCAGCACTGGCGATGATTATATCCGGGGCGGGGCTGGCAATGATACGATTGATGGCGGCACTGGCGATGATATCCTCAGTTACGAATCCGGGCGTGATCATGGTTTGCGTGACCTGGACGGGAATTACGGGCAAAGCGGGATCATTGTCAATTTCTCGGACGAGAGTTTTATTGACGCGCGCGGTATTGTTTCGCGCCTGGCCCGCGTCGAGGCTGGCACGGTGCGCGATGAACATGGCGATACCGACACCGTGTTTGGCGTCGAAACCGTGATCGGCACCGACTATCGCGATATTATGATTGCCAGTGATACGGAGTCCGGAATCTATATTGGCGGTGGCGGGGGTGATTATTTCTATGCCGGGGATGTCAGCGATGTCTTTTTATATAACAATAGTGACGGGCTGGATGCGGGTCGTTCAAGCTATGACACCATAAAATATTTTAACCCGGATGATGATTTATTTTATTTTGAAGACCTTGCAAATGGCACCTTCAGCTATCTTGGGGGCGAGCAATTTACCGGCACCGGCAATACCGAAGCCCGCTATGACGATGACAGCCGCAAGCTGATGATTGATTTTAACGGCGATGGCGATACCAAAGACCGCGAGGATATCACGATCAAGCTGCTTTCGGTCGAAACCGATCAGGATAATGTTGAAGAGGCCCTGAGCGACTTTAACTTTGCTTTTGTTTAGGGTCAGGACTCATAGGCTGATCATTATCTGACAAATGCGCAGACAGATTTTGCAGATGAAGCCAAGCCTGCCGTTTGGCCAGCGGCGTGCGCAATAGATACGCCGGGGAATAGGTGACAAGGGCCGGAATTTCGCCAGATGCGCCGGGTATATCAATTTTTGACCATTTACCAACCAGCCGGGAGAGCGGGGCATCATCCTGGCGAAGAGAATCTGGGCCCGGGGGATTAGGACGAATAGCCGCCGCCGGACGCGCCCCCATCAGCAGGACATAATCAGGCTTGGCCAGTTTAATCCGCTGATGAAGAAAGGGGCTGAGAATATCGGTCTCGGTTGCCGTAAGCGACCGCCCGCCTGGTGGACGCCAGCAGCTTAAATAGGCACAATAGGCTGGCGCAGGGTGGCCCTGATTCTGGCTTTGGTCTCCCCTCCCCTTTTGCAGGCTTTGTTCCTCAACAGAAGTATTTTCACGCGTGAAAACATGGTCAATGCTGCCGAGCATCCGGGCCAATAACCTTCCTTCCGGCCCTGAAAAGGCCATCCCGCTTCGATCATCCTCGGTGCCGGGGGATTCAAGAATCACCATCAAGCGGCAAGCAGGCACAGGCAAATCTGACCCAAAAACCGCCCGATTGGCCGTTGCCACCAGATCACAGTCACGAAAATTGGCCATAAGCTGATCAAGTGTGGCGATATCACCGGCTTTGGCGGCCTGCTGGCGGGCTGAATCCAGCCGCTTGGCTCTTGATAAGACGGCTGGGGACAAAACGGCTGGTGATAAGACGGCTGGCGTGGATTTCCCGGGCAATTTTGCCTGATAGTAAACCGGGCCAGAACCTTGCCCCTGTTCAATGTCAGGGCTTTTATGCGGCACCTGTTCTGCGGATTTCACCAGCCAGCTTTGCGGTATATCCTCACAGGCGGTTTCCTCCCCCATGGCAACCAGCCATTGCGCGGCTTGCAAAAGGGCCAGCACATCATCGGAATCATCGCAAACGGCGTTTTCCATCGTTCCTTTTCACCATCTTCTCTTTACATCTTTACCCGGCAGATGATCCCAAACCTCAGGGCTTCCAGCCTTCAGGGTCATCCAGAAACGACTGAACAATATCAAGCGACTCTTTATCAAATTCCTGATTTTTTCGCGCAACCGCCAGAATATCATGCCAGGTGGCCAGAGCCGTCAAAGTGACCCCATGCGCATTCAGCCGGGCAATGCCTTCGGGGAAAATCCCGTAATGGAAAATCACCGCGCAATGCGCACAAATTGCATCGGCATCCCGCAGACCATCCACAAAAGATATTTTTGATCCGCCATCGGTTGCCATATCCTCGACCAGCAAAACCCGCTGCCCGGGCTGAATATTGCCTTCAATACGCGCATTGCGGCCAAAGCCTTTGGGCTTCTTGCGCACATAGCACATCGGCAGACCAAGCTGGTCAGAAACCCAGGCCGCAAAAGGAATACCGGCAGTTTCCCCGCCTGCAATCGCATCAAAGGCTTCCACCCCGCAGCTGTCCCCGATTTTTTCAATCAGGTCCCGGATCAGGATCGTGCGGGCGCGTGGAAAAGCAATCAACCGGCGGCAATCGACATAAACCGGGCTCTTTCGCCCGCTGGTCAGGGTAAACGGGTCATTCGGTTGCAGCATAACAGCCCCGGTTTCAAGCAAAATTGCGGCTGCTCTCAAGGCCATTGTCGTGTGATCAACTGTTATCGTCATGATCCTGCTCTTCTTTCTGGCTGTTTTTTTTCTGGCGGGTTTTGATGTGGCATATCTGTTTCTGCCAACTCTTGATATGCCAACTCTTGATATGCCAACTCTTGATCTGGGGAAGACAAAAAGGCCGAAGGCACCGCAATGGTAATCACGGTGCCTGTGTCAATATTAACCCTAAAATCAAAACGCAGGCTAAGGGCACTGGCCAGGATGCGGGCTTTGCGAATATATTGGTCTTCATCAGTGTCATAAATCATGCCGACAGGTGTCGCCATCATGGTGGCGGCTGATTTGGCTTGCAGACCATATTCAATATAACGAATCAAAAGCGGGGGGGATTCCGCTTCCTCTTCGCCTGATTCCCTACTCTGCAGCTTGCCGCCTTTTGGTTTTTCCGGATTTTCAAGCTCGGCAATAATATCCACCGCGCCATCGCCAAGACTATAGCTGAGCGACCGGTCAAGCAAAAGACCAACAAGGCTTTTCCAAAAACTGCTGTTGCTCGTGACCAAAGGCAGGTCATCCGCCACAGCAGTCGTCACATGAATGCCCATTGCATCCAGTCGCTGCTGCCGGTCCTTCAATCCCCGCTGGATAACCATTTTAAGCGGAAAAACCGTCAGATTGGTCGCCTGATAGCCATCTTCAGAATCAAGAACACTGCGCAATCCCTGCAATTCAACTTTTAACTCCCCCACTTGGGCCAGGGCCATTTCCATATGCAGGATCGCATGGGCCCGATTGTTTCTTTCATCCATCGTTGTTTCATGGCTCAAGGTGGCATAGCCATCCAGCCGTTCCAGAATCCGCCGCAGATTGCCCAGCGATTCACGGACCAGCCCGGTATAAGAAGCACTACGCGCCCGGGCCTGATCCCTGTCATTCTGATATTCACTGATTCTCCGGGCAATTATCTCGTCATTTCTGCGCGCATAATAGCCAAATATAAACAGAACAAGCCCGATAATGGTCGAGCCCAACCCGCCTCCCCAAATCAGGTTGGTGCCAAGATTTGATTGAACCCCGCCATCAAAAAAATCGAGAATCCGCCATTGATAATACCAGACCGATCCCGGATGACGCTTTTCAATAGAAATCTGGCGCGTGTCAAAGGATTGTTCCTGCAAGACAGCCGGAAGCGCGATCACATCATTGAAAAAAGACCCTTCAAGATTATCAATCCGGGTATTGTTATATTGAACCTGCATGATCAGTCCGGTTGGAACATCGGAAACGATAAATTCTTTCAAGCGGTTGGACAAATTCAGAACCCCCAGAAAAATCCCCGGGACTTCAATATGTTCGACATAGCGGGCAAGCATAACATAGGCCTCTCCCTCCGCGCTGAAAAATATCGAACTCAACAGCGTCACATCAGGCCGCAACTGGGCTTGAAACAGCAAAGGGAAATAGTTTGACCGGCGCAATGTTTCTTTCATCCGCTCCAGCTCTTCCAGATCTTCTGCGGACTCATAGCCAATGACAACCCGCTCAAAGTCGGACTGGCTTTCTTCCCCGCTATCTATCCGGCCCTCCCCAAGCGCGAAAAGAGAGCGCGGAGTCATCCAGAAAAGATAGTCAAGCTGGTAAAAATCCGTTGAATTTTTAATATTTTCAAAAACATAGCGAATATCCGCAAGCCGGGTCACATTATGCAACATATCCATATTATGTCGGCTTTGGTGGAGAATATCATCCGCGCTATGGCTTAGATTCTGAATGACAGTCAGGGCATCTGCCCGCCAGGTCTCCTCCAGAAGCTTTTGATGTTGAATGCCGGAGGTTGCAAAGAAAGCAATGCCTATCAGACCAACAATCGGGCCGGTCAGCTGATGCTGAACCGCAAAGAGCAGCTTTGGCCCAAATTTTCCAACCCATGAAGAACGCACTGCCATCACCGCAAAGGACTCACACAGACAGCTGCAAATCAGTTCACATCAGACATTGTCGGCCTGCCGATCAGGATATGATAATATCCTTCTTGTTTGGAAAGCGGCATCAGCTTGGCATAGACATAGGTGGGGAAACGTCCCCGGTCATCCGGCCAATAGCTGAAATAGGCGGCGCGCTCGGAATCTTCGCGCAGGGCTGCAAAGAAATCTATGCCTTCGGTATTGCGCCTTGTATCGTAGCCAATATGTTCTTGCGGCAACAAGGTCTTGATTTGGGCAACAATTTCTTCAAATCGCTGCTGGGCCCGGTCTTCGCCGCGAATAGGCTGACCGTAAATATGAATTCCCACAAGTTCCTGATTATTCATCTGGTCAAATTGGGCCGCAATCGCCGAGACATCAGGCAACCAGCCCTTGTGATCAAGTTTGCAAACAACGGTCGCATCGTCTGGCTGCTGGCAGTTTTCAAGAAGATGGCGCATATCCGGCAAGGTGTCCTCCCAGCTGAGGCCAAGCATCAACTGCCGGTAAGCAGAGAGTGGAATAAGCGGCGGCGGCGTGGAGGGTTCAAGCAGGGCTGTTGTCAGCTGTGGAGCTTCCGGCTTTTCTGGTTCTTCTGGCTGTCTATCAGTGGGCTGTCTGGCAGGCCTATCTGGCTCTTTGACCGCCGCTTGTTCTTCTTGCTGTTCTTCTTGCTGGCGCACATCCGGCAAAGCAGGTGGCGATTCTGCCTGCGCAACCTCATCGACCGGGGTCATATCGGGACTCATATCCTGCGACATATCAGGAGACGGCATTTCCACCTCCATATCCCCGTTCATTTCGTTACTGCTCATATCGCCCGGCGCCGGGGCTGGATCCTCGCTGTTCCGCGCCATACCTGCATTATCCATATTATCTGTATTTCCGGCCAACTGCGGGGCAGGCTGCATGGCATCAAGCTCTTCAGGCGTGATTTCACTTGGAACCGGTAAAACAGGTGCCTCTTGCTCAGGATTATTCGCTTCAGGAGAAAGACCGGAATCCGGCTGCCCCATACTGTCATCGATAGACAGTTCCCCTTGCTCTGCAGGCATTGCCGGATCGCCCATATCACCAACGTCTATGGGTTCAAGAGGCTGCAGCGGATCATCTCCCGTTATATTATTTGTATCTGGCACAGGTGCCGGGTCTGGGGCCGGGTCTGGCATTTCTGCCTCGTCACTTTGATCAGCCGGGGCCAGCCCGGCAATCTGCTGCAGCTGCCCCAGCAAGGGCCAGTCATCAACCGGCACCATCCATAAAAAGACACCAAGCCCGCCAACCAGCACAAGCATTGAGGCAAAAAAGACGGCGACTCGCCGCAGGACCCATGATTTTGCGCTTCCGCCCTCATCATCAAAATCGGAGTCCGATCCAAGCCGCTCAAGAGCCAGCATGGCAGATTCGCTCAGTTCATCATCACTCTTGTCAAAAGAAGGCGCACCCAACATGGCCTGTGCCGCATCTGAAAAGCCATTTTGGTCGCCTGGAAGCTGAAAATCCACCCCGCCCGTTGCGGGAGGACTTGGCGTATGCGGCATTGCTTGCGGCATTGCAGGGGGGGAAACCGGATCAGGGGCTGGTGCTGCTGCTGTCAGAACTGGCACTGCCTGGGCCGGTTGTGGCGAAGGCGCACCCCCGGCACCCCCAGCCCCAGAATTAGCCCCCCCCATCCCGCCAACAAGAAGCTGGGAGGCTGCATCATCCAGATAAACCAGCTCACCGGGCGAAAAACTCACCAGCAGGCGAAAGGAACTCTCGCCATTGGGCAGCAAACGGGCCTCGGTCAGCCGCAATTCTTCAAATGTGCCCTCGTTGTAATAGGCCTGCAGATTGACCAGAGCCTGAGCAGGCTCGTCATATTCGGAATGATTTGACCAGACCCCGCCCTGCAAGACCTGAATCCAGTAGCGGCGATTATCAGGCATACCCGTATGGCTGGCTGAAGAAGGTCCCATTGATTGAATCATATATGTTAAAACTGTCTATTGAGCCTGCTTTTCATACTTAACAATAGCCGTTGCGTGCGTCTAGCGAATTTCTGCGGGTCAAACCCGCTTGAAAATAATTCTGGTCCCCAGAAATCAGTCGCTTTATATCAATTGCTTTCTCGGCAACGTTCAATCGCAACCCCCGCACGCGAACCAGCACCACACGGGTCATCTTCAAAAGCACCCGGCTTGTCAACGCGCACATTAACCCGGTCAACCGCAGGTTGTTGCAAGCAAATGCCTCCAATCCGCCAGGCCAAGGTCTCTAAAAGGTCAATATGACCGGATTCGCTTAAGTCCTTTATAGCATGCCGGATTTTGTCGTAACAGACAACATTTTCATATTTATCCTGCTCCCAATCGCCAGCCAGCTGCGCCTCCAGCTCAATCGAGACCACCAGCTTTTGCCGCTGTGTCCGCTCATGGCTATAGACTCCGACAGACCAGTCAAATTCAAGCTGGTCAATGTAAATCCGGTAGCCTTGGCCCAAAGATGATTTCAAATCTGCCATTAAACAGGATCGCGGCTTTTCCCGGCAGCTTGAAGCTCATCCAGATAGGATTGCCAGCGTGTCTGATAGTCCTGACCAAGCTGATACAGATAATCCCAGCTGTAAATGCCTGTGTCATGCAGATCATCAAAAATAATCCGCAAGGCATAGTTCCCGACTTCTTCAAGCTCCATAATTCCGACATTGCGCCGTCCAAAAATCAGTTTGCGTTCGGACGGGCTATGGCCCTGAACCTCGGCAGATGGACTGAAGACCCGAAGATATTCGGCCGGATAGGAAAAATGCGCCTGGTCAGAAAAAATAATATCCAGCGTTTTTTCTGCACGCTTCAAGTGAATATCCTGCGCCTGAATTTTCGGGATAAAACGGTTGGGGTCTGTTGTCATTCATCCGCCTTATTTTTTTCTTCTGTTTTTTCGCCTGTTTTTAACGCGGAAAACCGCCCCTCTTCCTCACTGCTGCGGCGCGGGCGGATAAGGGTCAAAACCGGCACCGCCACGAAAATAGAAGACCAGGTGCCAATAAAGACTCCAAACATCAAGGCCAGCACAAAGCCACGGATGACTTCACCGCCAAAAACCGCCAGCGTGATCAGGGCCAGTTCAGTGGTCAGGCTGGTCAGCAAGGTGCGTTTTAAGGTATCGTTGAGTGACCGGTTTAACAGGTCGATTAAAGGCAGTTTTTTGAATTTTCGGATATTTTCGCGCACCCGATCAAAAATCACCACCGTGTCATTTATGGAATAGCCGGCAATGGTTAACAGAGCCGCGACACTGGCGAGGTTAAATTCAAGCCCGGTCAGCGCAAAAAACCCGATTGTGATCAATAAATCATGGATAAGGGCAAGGGCAGAGGCAATGCCAAACTGCCATTCAAAGCGGAACCAGATATAAATCATCACGGCAAGCAAGGCACTGATGGTGGCAAAAAAGGCGGCTTCGCGCAGTTCACTGCCGATGGTCGGGCCAACAAATTCAGTGCGTCGATATTCAACAACCAGATCGCCAATGGCTTGACGAATAGTCTCCAGCACTTCCAGCTGTGCGGCTTCATCGCCGTCCTGGCGTTGGGCGCGAATAAGCAAGTCATCCGGGGCCCCAAATTCCTGCAACCCGACCTCGCCCAGATCAAGATCGCCCAGACGATCCCGAAATTCATCAATCTGCGCGCCGTTGGTCTTGACCTCGATCAACGTCCCGCCAAGAAAATCAATACCGAAATTAAGGCCACTGGTTGCAACCAGGGCAAGCGCACCAATCACCATGGCCAGCGACAGGCTGCCAGCAATTTTCCGCCATTTCATAAAGGGGATTTTTGTCTGATCGGGCAGGAAGGAGAAAAGACTCATAATCGTGTCTATTTATTAGCGCGGGTTAAAGATTCAAGATTTTGGGGCGGGCCCGCCAGAGCCAGGACACGACAAACATGCGGGTGATCATGATGGCGGTGAACATGGAGGTCAAAATCCCGATGGATAAAGTGACGGCAAAGCCCTTGATCGGGCCGCTGCCAAAGGCAAAAAGCAGGATGGCAGCAATCAGCGTGGTGAGATTGGAGTCAATGATAGTTGTAAAAGCCCGGCGATAGCCCGCATCAACGGCCCCGGATACGTTGCGACCCGCGCGCAGTTCTTCACGAATTCGTTCAAAGATCAGAACATTTGCATCAACAGCCATGCCAATGGTCAGGATCAGACCGGCGATACCGGGCAGGGTCAGGGTGATACGAAAAGCTGTGATCAGAGCCAGAAGGATGGCCAAATTAAGCAATAAAGCCCCGGCGGCATAAACGCCAAACCGGCGATAGGTCAGGGCCATGAACAGGGCAACAAAGACGATGGCCAGCCCTGATGCCAGCCGCCCGGATTCGACCGAGTCCTGGCCAAGGCCGGGCCCGACCGAGCGTTCTTCAATATATTGCAGCGGGGCTGGCAAGGCCCCCGCCCGCAAAAGAATAGCCAGAGTTTCTGCGCTTTGAACCGTGAAATTGCCAGATATGATGCCGGAGCCCCCCAAGATAGGCTCGTTAATCACCGGCGCACTGACCACCGTGTCATCAAGAACAATCGCCAGCCGTTCGCCGACATTGGCCCCGGTGGCTTCGCCAAACAGCCGGGCCCCGGTCGTATCAAAGGTGAAGCTGACAACCGCCCGCCCGTCCTGAAAGGTGCTTTGCGCATTTTCAAGCGATTCCCCGCCAACAATTGGTCGCCGCCCCATGACCAGTATTTCCTGCGCCTGATCCGGGTTTTCATCATCATAAAGGACAAGCTTTCCGGGGCGCACCGGCAGGCTCGGGCTTGGCGCAAGCGATTCTTCAACCAGATGAAAGGTCAGCCGGGCGGTCGCATTCAACAGAGCTTTTAAGGCGCCGGTGTCTGAAATACCCGGGGCCTGAACCAGAATACGGTTGCTGCCCTGCCGCTGGATTAAAGGTTCGGTGGTGCCAAATTCATCAACCCGGCGGCGAATGACTTCAATCGATTGTTCAAGCGCACGATCAAGAATCTCCAGCCGTGCTTCTTCTGAAAAACCTGTGCGCACCGATGGCGGCGACAGACTGGTTTCGGTCACCAAAGCCGGATCAAGCGTGCGGATGATCTGCTGCACCTGTTCAAGGGTGGCAGAGGAATCTTCGGCCTCGGCAAGCTGAAAGCGCAGTTCCTCTCCATTATTATTGAACGAATGCGCCCGGATTCTGGCAGCACGCAGGTCACGCCGGATATTGTCCTCAAGCCCGTCCAGCCGCTCTTCAACCACCGCGCTGGAATCGACTTCCAGCAAAAGATGCGCCCCGCCTTTAAGGTCAAGGCCCAAGGTCACCCGTGCACCAGGCAGCCAGGAGGTCTGATCAGAAAGCAGGCCAGCGGGCAGAAAATTGCCGCCGGTGACCAAAAGCCCCCATAGCGCAACCACGCCCACCAGAAGTTTTTTCCACAAGGGGAAACTTAGCATAATCGCGCCGCCAGTCAGAAGCCAGAATTCAGGGAAATAAAAGAAACAGCTGCTTTACGGGTTTAGAGTCAGGACCCATAAGGGCGCAGCAAAAATGCCTTGCCCCTTTAAATCGGTTTAATCTTTGCCCCCGGCATCGCCACCGCTTTCAGCTCCATCATCGGCTTTTGTTTCAGCGGCTTTTTTCTTTGCTGGCGCACGGCGACGTTTTGGCGCTGCTCCTGAAGATTTAGAAGAGGCTGAATTTTTAGAAGAAGCTGGTTCGGGCTTGGACATCACATCCATCAAGGTTGCTTTCAGCACCCGCACCGTCATATCACCGCCAAGATCAACATCAAGGTCGCCATCATCATAGACTTTGACGACTTTGCCATAGATGCCTCCACCAAGCAGAACCTGGTCTCCACGGCGCACGGCATCCAGTTTCTGGCGATGCTGCTTCTGCTTTTTCTGCTGTGGTCGAATTAACAGGAAATAAAAAATCACAAAGATCAGAATGATCGGCAAAAAGGCACTGATCATATCACCGCCACCGGCGGCCTGGGCATAGGCTGGTTCAATCAGCATCGGCTTGTCCTTTTGTATAAAATCCGTTTAGTGTCATATCGCTGCCAACAGGTCTGGCTTGGTATAAACAGCCTGAAGGCAAAGTCTTTTACCTATCCCGAGGCAGAATAGCAAACCCCCGATTATTCATTAGCGGCCCGCCATTCGCGAAAGCGCATCCATATATTGGCCCCCCATGTTGCGAAAGGCTGTGGCGGCAATTTTTTAGGCAGGGCTTCTTTGGCAAAATATTTTGTGATGTCGCTTTCCTGCCCCAGGGCCAGTTCGGCGGCACCCATACCGGTTAAGGTGCCACGGGTTGTGCCAAGTCCGTTTTGGACGCACGCCGCGAAGACACCCTGGTCAATTTCGCCCATTACCGAGACATCATTGAGGCTGAGGCATAAATGGCCGGACCAGCAATAGTCCCATTTGACTTCTTTTAATTGAGGGAAGCGCTGGGCAAATTTCTGCTGATGAACTGCTGCGGCCCGCTGCATATCGCGCTTTGAGGGGACAAGGCCCGGGCGCATAACGGCACAGGTGCGGGTGATCACCCGCTCCCCGCCCAGGGGGGCATCAATCCGGCGGATTGTGCTACCCAGAGGATCAGAGGGCGTGATCCCCCAGCGCGGCTGACCGCCAAGGCGTTTTTGCATGTCTTTATCCAGGTCCTGCGTCATCGAGGCAAAAAGGAAAATATGCATCAGGCGTTTTGCGGCCAGACCAAAACTTTCCAGATGGCCGTTGGTTGCCAGAATAATCTGACCGGTTTTGACTGTGGCCTTTTTTGTCTGAACAATCCAGCCAGACCCGTCACGGGTAAATCCATGAACCGGCGAATTTTCGTAAATCGCGATTGGCTTGCGGTTGCCTTCTGATAATTCAGTTTTAAGCCCATTTGCCAATCCACGGATATAGCCAGCTGGCTGCAAAACAACGGTTCCCGGTGTATAGAGGCCTGAAAGATAATGACGGCTGCCGGTTAATTCATACATATCCTGCTGATCAAGCAGCCGGGAGGATTCGCCCAGACCCTCCAGATGGCGGGCATAACTGAGATTATGTTCATGGGCGCGGGTACTTGCTGCCCCGTTGACCTTGCCGACTTCATCAAAATAATTTTGATCAATTTTATAAGATTGAACGGCGGAGCGGCCAAACCCGATGGCCTGCCGGTTGAGGGCGATTAAGTCCTTATCGGCCGCCGCACTTGCGCCTGAATAATCATCGGACTGAAGATTATGTGGCAAATCAACCATAAAGCCGGAATTGCGCCCCGATGCCCCTTCGGCAATGCGGGCGGCTTCCAACACAATCACTTTAAGACGCGGATCAATCTGCCGCAGACGATGCGCCGCAGATAATCCGGCAAACCCGCCACCGATAATCACCAGATCGGCACTTGTGTCCTGCTCCAGAATAACCGGGGCCGGTTGCGGACCCAGAATATCACTCCAGGCGGCAGGGCCGACAAATTGTGGCAGTTTACCTGCCGGGTAAGATTCTTTTCGCTTCAATAGCCCTCTATAATCGGCCATTATCCGCGCATTCTTTCCCCTGACGGATCCCATAAGGGGGCACCAACCACCTCGGCTTCATAAAAATCGCCATTTATTTCAATCTGGAGTGCCGTGCCGGGCGCAGAGAGATTCGGCGGCACATAGCCCATGGCCATGCTTTTCTTGACATAATGCGCATAACCGCCAGAGGTCACATAGCCCACACAACTGCCGTCATGCATGATCGCTTCATCGGCCGACACATCCATATGATCAATGGCAATCGTCATCGCCACCAGTTTTTTATCCGGCCCGGCGTCGCGTTCAGCCAAAGCCGCGCTTTTGCCAAGGAAGTCGCGCTTCCAGTCAATAAAGACATCCAGCCCGGCCTGTGCCGGAGTGAAATCGGGCCGGAAGTCCAGCGTCCAGACTCCCCAGCTTTTTTCCAGCCGCAAGGACATCAAGGCCCGTGCGCCATACAGTTTTACACCCAGATTACTCCCTTCACATAAAAGATATTCATAGAGTTTAAGCTGATATTCCGGCGCACAATAAACTTCATAGCCAAGCTCGCCAGAAAACGACAGCCGGGTCAAGAGAACCGGCACCCCTGCCACATAGGTGCGGCGAAAATCGCGGAACTTCAAGGTATCGCCACTGACATCATCGCGGCAGACACGCGAAAGCAATTCGCGCGATTTAGGTCCTGACAGGGCAAAGCCATGCAGATTATCAGAAATATTCTGATAATGGACGCTGCCGTCTTTCGGCAAATGGGCTTCAAACCAGCGCCGGTGCATTTCCTGCGCGGCGCCAGAGCCGAACAGGTAAAATTCCTCCTGCCCGTTCATATCTTTAAGACAGCCAACCGTCAGGTCTCCGTAAAGTTTTCCTTTTGCGGTCAAGAGCGGAGTCAAGGCAACCCGCCCGGCCTTTGGAATATAGCCCGCACACATATAGGAAAGAAATTCGCGCGCACCCGGCCCGGTGACCTTATGATTGGCAAAATTTGCAATCTCGATCATGCCGACCTGTTCGCGCACCGCACGGACTTCCTCTGCCACATAATCATGCGAACGATTGCGCAGGAAAGTCGGGTCCTCATGGGCATCTTCAGCCGAATTAGCAAACCAGAGCGCATGCTCCAGCCCAAAACTTACCCCCATCACCGCCCCTTTAGCAATCAGCCGGTCATAAAGGGCAGTGGTGCGCTGGCGGCGGCCTTTGGGCAGGGTTTCATTGGGGAAGGTCATCACAAAGCGGCGTTCATAATTCTCGCTGGCCTTGATCGTCCCATAGTCCGGGCTGGCAAAAGGACCAAAGCGGGCAACATCCATCGCCCAGACATCTATCGACGGCTCCCCATCCATCATCCATTCAGCCAGACAAAGCCCGACACCGCCAGCTTGACAGAAACCGGCCATCACGCCAACCGCCACCCAGTAATTGCGCATCCCCGGCACCGGGCCTATCATCGGATTGCCGTCCGGTCCAAAGGTAAAGGGCCCGTTGATAATGGTTTTGATTCCAGCCTTTTCAAGGGCCGGAATCCGTGAAAATCCAAGCTCCAGCCGATCAGCAATCCGCTCCAGATCAGGGGTCAGAAGCTCATGACCAAAGTCCTGCGGCGTGCCGCCGACTTTCCAGGGGGTCGAGGCTGGCTCATAGGTGCCAAGCAACATACCCTGGCGTTCCTGCCTGAAATACATATTGCCTTCATAATCAATCCCGGCGGGCAGACGTTCTTCGCGCTCAACGATTTCGGGAATATCCTCGGTAATCAGATAATGGTGCTCCATCGGCTGCACCGGCAGGGCAAGGCCGGACAAGGCCCCAACCTCCCGCGCCCAGAGTCCGCCAGCATTGACGATATGTTCAGCCAGAATGGTGCCGTTCGGGGTTTCCACAAGGAAGCTGCCATCCGGCTTTTGGTCGATAGAGGTGACCGGGCAATGGGTGAAATATTGCGCCCCGTAGTGGCGGGCGGACTTTGCATAGGCATAGGTAACGCCGGAGGGATCAACATCGCCGTCCAGCGGGTCCCAAAGGGCTGAAAGGTAGCGGGAGGGATCAATCAGAGGATGCAGTCGTTTGACTTCTTCAAGCGAGATAAATTCCTGATCGAGGCCCATATAGCGGGCTTTGGAGCGTTCGCGCTTGAGGTAATCGTGCCATGTTTCGTTGGAGGCCAGATAAAAGCCCCCGGTGCTATGCAGGCCGACCGAGTGTCCGGAGATTTCTTCGATTTCCTTGTAAAGCCGGATGGTATAGCCTTGCAGTCTGGAGATATTCGGGTCCGAGCTGATGGTATGGATTTGCCCAGCGGCGTGCCAGCTTGAGCCAGAGGTCAATTCGTTGCGTTCAAGCAGGACAACGTCTTTCCAGCCAAATTTTGCCAGATGAAACAGGATTGAACAGCCGACCACGCCGCCGCCGATGACGACAACCCGGGCTTGTGTCGGAAATTTTTTATCGCTCATTTTATCTCTCTCTCCCATTATTTTGATCAGGGCATTAGCAGCAAGGCACTGGCATCAAATAAAAGGCCCACTATTGCGGATACAGGTTTTTTCATTAACCCATCTGGCGCAACGTGAAAACCCATTTTACATCCTGAATTGATCGGTTGGCTTGACAAGCAAAATGCATAAATTTACCTACATAGAGAGTCCCAAATGACCTACCCCCAAATGCGCTACTCCAAATGCGCTACTCCAAATGCGCTACTAAAGGATCACCATGAATACATCGAAGTCGATTTTGCTGGTTGTTGGCGATTTTTACCCGGATATAGCAGAAATGCTGGTGCAGGCTGCGCGTGAAACCATTGAGCAAGCGGGCTATACAAGCGACCTGCTTCGTGTCCCGGGCGCATTGGAAATTCCGGGGGCGATTGCCCGCTTTTCACAGCTTGAACCGTCCTATGCCGGGTTTGTTGCCCTTGGCTGCGTCATTCGCGGAGAGACCGGACATTATGATATCGTCGCCAATGAATCAGCCCGTGGCTTGATGGATTTATCGGTGCGCGACCGGCTGGCGATTGGCAACGGGATTTTAACCGTCAATAATCGCAATCAGGCTCTGGCCCGCGCCAATCCAGAACAAGGCGCAAAAGGTCGCCATGCAGCGGCAGCCTGCATTGCCCTGATTGAAGCCGTAAAACCCGGTTGATTTGCTCCCGGTTGATAGATGAATAACCTGTTATGACAACAGATTCAGCCGAGGATTATTTTACCTCCTATCTCAGGTTTATTGACTGGCCGCCCTCCTTTGCCCCGGAACATTTTGTTATCGCCCCCCCTAATGCCGAGGCGGTCTACTGGATCGACCTCTGGCCAGACTGGCCCGCCCCGGCACTGATGCTGGTCGGGCCTTCCGGTTCAGGCAAAAGCCACCTGCTTGATATCTGGGGCAAAAAGACACAGGCCCCTATCTTTTCCTGTCAAACTATGGCCCCCGATATATTACTCAACACGGTTGCAGATATTTCATCCGATCAGGGCTGGGCGGTTGGACTTGATGATATCGACCATTTCCCCTCCTCTCAGGTGCTTTTTGACATCTATAATCTGGCCCGCCAAAAAGGCGGCCATATTTTAATGAGTGCCGCCCAGGCCCCTATTTTCTGGGCGCAAAAGGACCCGGAATTGATGAGCCGACTTATGGCCTCCCCCACCGCACGAATCCGCCAGCCCGATGACCAGATGCTCCGGCAACTCTTGTATAAACATTTCAGCGATCACCAACTCTCCCCGCCGCCAAATGTGATCGACTTCTTGCTGGTGCGCATGCCGCGTGACTTTACCGGGCCAAAAAAGATTGTCCAGCAACTCGATGCACTGGCTCTGGAAGAAAAACGAAAAATCACCATCCCCTTTATTAAAGATGTCTGGTCGCGTATTTTTGACAATGCGCCAATTTAACAAAATATCCTTCGCATGAGCCGATCAGCCCCCTCAAGCCCGTTATACGCGCCTAAAGCTAAACATCATCTGGGCCAGCATTTCCTGCTTGATCCCGGTATCTGTCAACAGATTGCCTCTGTTGGGCTGGCAAATGATGGTGCGGGAACAGAAACCCTTGTCGAAATTGGACCAGGGCCCGGCGGTTTAACCCGCGCCCTGCTTGATCATTTATCCAGCACACAAGATAAGCGCCGCCTGATTATTATTGAAAAAGATGACCGCTTTATTCCAGCACTTGAAGCTCTTGCCCGCGAACAACCGGGTCGACTGAAAGTTATTGCAGGCGATGCCCGCAGCTATAAACTTTCTGATCTGGCTCAAAAAGACGATCAAAAATTCCGTATCATCGCCAATCTGCCCTATAATGTCGGGACCTTTTTATTAACCAGCTGGCTCAAGCAAGCCAGCCGGATCAGCGAAATGACCCTGATGTTCCAGCGCGAAGTCGCCGCACGGATCACCGCTGCCCCGGCAAGCGCAGCCTATGGACGATTAAGCGTTCTCTGCCAATGGTGCGCGCAGGTTGAACCCCTGTTTGATATCCCCGCAGAGGCCTTTACCCCGCCGCCTAAAGTCACCTCAACGCTTGTCCGGCTGGTCCCTTATGAAGAACCGCCGCAAACACCACCCTTTCAGACCTGTCGCTTTTCCGATCTCGAAACCGTCACCGCTGCTGCCTTTACCCAGCGGCGAAAAATGCTTAAAAGTGCCCTGAAGCCATTGGCAAAAAGACACGGATTGAATCTGGATCATTTTTTAAAACAGGCCGATATTGAACCAGAATTACGGGCTGAAATGCTCACCCCTGCTGACTTTTCACGCCTGGCCGCAAACTATGCTCTTTTAACCTGCCCATCTGCTCGACCCCAGGAAGGAGACCCCCATGCTGTATAAAAAACTAGGCACAACAAATATTGATGTATCAGTGGTCTGCCTTGGCACCATGACATTTGGCGAACAGACCAATGCGCAGGAATCTTTTGCCGAACTGGATTATGCTTTTGATAATGGCGTTAATTTTATTGATGCCGCAGAAATGTATCCGGTGCCGCCCCGGGCTGAAACCTATGGCGGCACTGAAGAGATTGTCGGTGACTGGATTGCCGCTAACCCGGACAAGCGCGATAAAGTCATTGTTGCCACAAAGGTTGTTGGCCCGGCAACCCGCTTTCGCTATATGCGGCCCCAGATCAATGACGGGGTGACAAAGCTGGATCGCGCCTCCATCGAATTGGCGATTGAAGGCAGCCTCAAGCGGTTGAAAACTGATTATATTGACCTCTACCAGCTTCACTGGCCAGACCGGAACACCAATATTTTTGACCGGCTGGGCTATACACATTCCGAAAATGAAGTCGCAACCCCGCTTCAAGAATCGCTGAGTGCTCTCCATGATCTGATGAAAGCCGGAAAAATCCGCTATGTCGGCCTGTCGAACGAGACCCCCTATGGATTGGTGGAATGTATGCGTCTGGCCCGTGAAGAAGGCCTGCCGCTGGTCCAGTCGGTGCAAAATCCTTATAATCTGCTCAAACGCGACTATGAAATCGGGATGGCGGAAATATCCTGCCGCACCGGGATTGGGCTTTTGGCCTATTCGCCGCTGGCGATGGGGGCCTTGACCGGGAAATATCTGGACGGAAAAATGCCCGAAGGCAGCCGTTTTGCCCTGTTTGGTCAATATTTCCCGCGCTATCAATCCCTGCGCGCACAGGCAGAAATCAAAAAATATGTCGCCCTGGCCCATGATTACGGGCTGGATCCGGCGGTGATGGCCAATGCCTATGTCAATGGGCGAGCTTTTGTCACCAGCAATATTATTGGCGCAACAACGCTGGAACAGCTTAAACCTGCCGTCGCCAGCGGCGATGTTATTTTACCCGATGATCTGCTGGCCAAAATCGAAAAGACCCACCGTGAAAACCCGGTTGGCTATTAAGCCCGCTTGAGTGTTATTTGGGCCGTAACATAATCGCTGAAAGCTGGCGACCATAATCCGGTTCGCTGCGGTAAAGACTGCGCCGATAGCTGAAAAAAGTCTCTTCCTCTTTAAGCGTATCATGGCCCAGCGTGCCAATTGTGCCAATGCCACTATCCAGCAAGCGGTCCTGCACATAGTGCCGCAGGTTAAAGAGATATTGCGGTTTTTCAGGACCGTTTTGGACTGTAACATAGCGATCAGAGAATCGATCCAGAAATTCGCTGCCGACTATATAGGACTCCGGCCCGATGCAAGGCCCGATCAAGGCGGTGATCTGTTCAGTCCGGCTGCCAAGTGCCTGCATATTGCGGACAGTTTCTTGTAAAACACCGCCATGCGCCCCGCGCCAGCCCGCATGCGCCGCGCCGATCACCCGCGCATAGGGATCAGCAAACAGAACCGGCACGCAGTCTGCGGTTAAAATCCCGATAGCCTGATTTAAACCAGCCGTGACAATCCCGTCGGCTTTTATTTTTTGACAAGCATCCGGCGTGCTTTCTGCCTCCAGCGTAACCACCGTGGCACTATGGTGCTGGTGAACGGTAAAAAGTTCTGGATTGTAATCAGGTTCAATCTCACCAGACAATTCATTTAAGCAAGAAAGGCGATTTTTCTGCACAGATTGTGGGTTGTCTTTTGACCCCGGTCCAACATTGAGGCTGCTATAGATCCCTTTCGAGAACCCGGCATGGCGGGTGAAGAAACCATGCTGAATATCCCGGTTATGGCAAAGAGCCGGATGCGTTAGACGAATAGGCTTAGTCACGATCAGTCCAGCAAAAACGGGTCATCGCATAGGTCGGCGTGACCCCATAGCTTTGGGAAAGCTTGGCCAGCCCGGAGTGATCCCCGGCTCCTTTAATGGCGTCTTTATGAATGCCGCTGGTTACCAACACAGAATCAATCCCCGCCTGCGCCGCCCCTTTGATGTCATGGCTTAATGAATCGCCGATGGCCAGAATATCTTGTCGCGCAATCCCGTGATGATCCTGCAAATATGTCAGAATATGTGCATAAAGCCCCGGATCAGGCTTGCCATGCCAGCGCACCTGCCCGCCCATTTCTTCATAAAGTTTGGCAAGCGCGCCCGGACAGGGTTTGAGGCGACCATCCGGCTCAACCGACACCAGATCAGGATTGACACAAATCATCGGCAGCTTGCGGTCTATCGCCTGTTGCAGAACGGGTTCATAGGCCGCAACCTCTGGCTGATCAAGGCCTGCCGCAACAAGGAAATCAGCCTGCGCGACTTCGGTCACTTCCTGAAAAGAGGTGCCCGAAAACATCTCTCTTTCATTGTCCCAGGCAAACATCAAAAACTTTGGCCCAAGGGATTGATAAAATTCCTCGTCGCGATCAACCAGACAACGATGCACATCCTCCCCGGAAGTCATACAGAGATCATAAAGATCAGGGGAAATCCCCAGCTTTTCCAGCCGACCTTTAGACACCACAGACCGTTTGCCTGAATTGGACAAAAGCACAATCCGCCCCTTTTGCTGACGGATTTGATGAATAGCTTCCAGCGCGCCGTCAAGCACCCGCACACCATTATGGATCACCCCCCATTGATCAAGAATATAGGCCTGATAGCGCGCCGCAACCTGTTGAAGCCCGTCCAGTTTTTCAATCATTTTATTGTCCTTATTTACTGGCCTCTATTGCTGGCCTTCACGGCTTATTTTGGGGAAAATTTTGCTCAAAAAGGTCATTTCTTCTGTTCAAACATATAAAAAAGCCCTATATCGCCATCAAACAGGAAAGAAGCACAATGAAAACACAGCCCCTTATCTACATTGATGGCGAGGCCGGGACAACCGGTTTGCAACTCCATGCGCGGCTTGAAGGGCGCAAGGATTTGCGTCTGCTGCGCCTTGGGGATGCACGGCGGGATGTCGATGCACGGCGGGAGGCTTTGAATACGGCTGATTTATCAGTGCTTTGCCTTCCAGATGACGCCGCGCGTGAATCAGTCGCCATGGTCGATAACCCGGATGCAAAAATCCTGGATGCGTCAACCGCGCACCGGGTTGCGCCTGGCTGGGTCTATGGCTTTCCTGAATATGACCGGACAAGGCCGGATGAAATAGCCTCGGCCAAACGGGTTGCCAACCCCGGATGCCATGCGGTCACTGCCATTGCCTTGATTTATCCGCTGATCAAGGCGGGTGTCCTGCCGCCAGACTGGCCGGTTTCCGTGCAGTCGGTGACCGGCTATAGCGGCGGCGGCAAAGGGCTGATCGCGTCTTTTGAAGACCCGGAGGCCAGCGATCCAATTACCGCCAGTGCCTATCTTTACGGGTTGTCGCTTAATCATAAGCATATGCCGGAAATCACCAAATGGGCCGGACTTTCCACCCCGCCAGTTTTCTTGCCCGTGATTGGTCGCTTTCATCAGGGCATGGCGGTTTCGCTGCCGCTGTCGCTTTCTGCTTTGCCCGGCAAACCTGCTGGAGACGATATTCTTGCGGTCTATCAGGCCCATTACCCGCAAGAGCAAGCCACCCACCGGCCTTCACATGTGCGGGTTGTCCTGCATAAAGAGGCCCCTTCCCGCCTGGAACCCGAAGCCGCCAGCGGGCGCGATGATCTGACCATCAATCTTTTTGTCAGCCCGGATAACAAGCGGGCTCTGGTCGTGGGCGTGCTGGACAACCTTGGCAAAGGGGCAGCTGGACAGGCTGTCCAGAATATTGATCTTATGCTAGGATCATCCGCCCATTCTTGAGACTTGGCCGCATAAAACCGGGTTACGCCAGCCATGCCCGAATTACATCACGATTATGATAAATCATGATAATGCTTAGTCCTCTTGCCCAGCGTCGATGGCAAAGATTTCGGACCCATAAACGCGGGTTTATCGCCGCCCTGCTTTTCCTTGTCCTTTTCGTGATCTCGCTGGGAGCCGACTTTATCGCCAATGACCGTCCAGTTGTCGTGCGCTATGACGGCGAATGGCTTTTCCCTATTTTTCAATCAATCCCCGAGACCTATTATGGCGGCAGCTTTGAGACCGAAGCCATCTATACCGACCCCTTTGTCATTGAACTTATTGAAGAAAAAGGCTTTCTGGTCATGCCGCTTATCCCCTATGGCTATCGCGCCCCGGCCTATGACCTCACAGCACCTGCCCCAACCCCGCCCGACCGCGCGCACTGGCTTGGCACAGATGACGAAGCCCGCGATGTCGCCGCCCGCCTTATCCACGGCGTGCGTATCTCACTCCTGTTCGGCCTGACACTCGCAGCCATCGGCTCCGTCATCGGGATTCTTGTCGGCCTCATGCAGGGATTCTACGGCGGACTGACCGATCTCATCGGACAAAGACTGATCGAAATATGGGGCGGGCTGCCCAGCCTCTATCTGCTGATTATCCTCGCCGCCATCGTCCAGCCCGACTTCTGGTGGCTGCTCGGCCTGATGATCCTGTTCAGCTGGCCAGCCCTGGTCGGCCTGGTCCGCGCAGAAACACTACGCACCCGCAAACTTGACTACGTCCGGGCTGCCCATGCCCTCGGGGCTGGAAACTGGCGGATTATGGTACGCCATATCCTGCCCAACGCCTTTACCGCCAGCCTGACCTTTATGCCCTTTGTCGCCTCCGGCGCAATTACCACACTGACTGCCCTTGACTTTATCGGCTTTGGCCTGCCCCCCGGATCAGCCTCTTTGGGAGAATTGCTGAAACAGGGAAAAGAAAACCTGCAAGCCCCCTGGCTCGGCCTGACCGGCTTTTTTACCATTGCCGTGATCCTGATGCTGCTCGTCTTCATTGGCGAAGGCGTGCGCGATGCCTTTGATCCGCGCCAGCGAAACAAACCATGACCGCTGCCCCGCTTCTAACCATCGATAATCTTTCCGTCCGCTTTGGTGAAAATCAGGCAGTAAAGGACATCAGTTTTTCACTGGCACCGGGCGAAATTCTGGCTCTGGTTGGCGAATCCGGTTCGGGCAAATCTGTGACGGCTTTGTCTATTCTGGACCTGGTTCAAGGGGGCAATGAGACAACAGGCACAATCGCATTCAAACAAACAAACCTGCGCCCTGCCGATGAAGAACTGCTGCGCCCCATTCGCGGCAACCAGATTGCCATGATTTTTCAAGAACCAATGAGTGCGCTTAATCCAGTCCATCGCATTGGTCAGCAAATTGCAGAAAGCCTTGTTTTGCATCAAAGCCTGCCTGTTGCCACCGCCCGGGAACGGGTGCTGCAATTACTGGAAGACGTCGGGCTGGATCGACCCGAATTACGGGCGGCAGCCTATCCGCATGAACTTTCTGGCGGACAGTTACAGCGGGCAATGATTGCGATGGCTTTGGCCAATTCACCCGATCTGCTGATTGCCGATGAACCAACCACCGCGCTTGATGCGACAATCCGGCTACAGATCCTTGATCTTTTGTGTGATTTACGAAAGCGCACAGGGATGGCGATGCTTTTCATCAGCCATGATCTGGCGCAGGTTGCCCGTATTGCGGATCGAGTCGCCGTGATGCAGCAGGGGCAAATTGTTGAAATTGCCCCGGTTAAACAGCTTTTTTCATCCCCGCAGCATCCTTACAGCCAGACCTTGATCAATACGCGCTTGCAGGATCGTTTATCTCCCTCTTCTGAAAAGTCGCTGCAAACTGCAGGGAAAGAAAGTGATCTACTTTTGTCGATTGAGGACTTGCGAGTCTGGTATCCAGTCAAATCCGGTGTATTCGGGCGCGTGCGCAGCCATATCAAAGCGGTTGACGGCGTGTCGCTTGCTATTGCACCCGCAAAGACCATTGGCATTGTCGGGGAGTCGGGTTCAGGCAAATCCTCGCTTGCGCTGGCCCTATTGCGCCTGATTAAAAGCACGGGGGCTATTCGCTTTCAGAACCAGCCAATTCAGGATCTGTCGCTGGAGGAATTGCAGCCTTTGCGGCAAAAAGTCCAGATTGTGTTTCAAGACCCCTATGCCAGTTTAAGCCCGCGCCTGACCATCGCCGATATTGTTGGAGAGGGATTGCTTATTCATCACCCCGGCCTGCCCCCGGAGGAGCGGACAAAACGTATCTGCCGTGCGCTTGCTGATGCCGGGATGGAGAGTGATATTTTAACCCGATATCCGCATGAGTTTTCTGGCGGGCAACGGCAGCGCATTTCAATTGCCCGTGCGCTGGCGGTTGAGCCCGTCCTGCTTGTTCTTGATGAGCCGACCTCGGCCCTGGATGTTCAGACGCAAGCTCAGATTCTTGCTCTTTTTGCCAAATTGCAACAAGAGCGCGGGCTAAGCTATATCCTGATCAGCCATGATCTGGCGGTTATCCGTGCGCTTGCCGATCATATCCTGATCATGAAGGATGGAGAGATCATTGAAGAAGGCGAAAGTGTTTCTATCCTGGGCAGCCCGCAAACCGATTATGCCAAAGCCCTGTTGAATGCGGCTTTAATTTAATCACTTACACGATCAACGCGCCATTCGCCTTGACAATAGCGGGTCTGCCAGTCTCCCTGCCCGGTTTCGCTGTCAAAACGCCCTGTGATCTCCATGGTATCCTGCTGAAAAGCCCCCCCGATTTGCCCGTCAAGCAACCGCCCGTCCGCAGCAACCCGCCCGGATATCTGCCGCGCCTGTCCATTGCGAAATACGATGCCCTGAATACGCTTGTCATCAATCTCAAAGCGCAAACCAACCCGGTTAAGGTCGCAGCGGCTTTCAATCGCATTTGCCTCCGCCTGGCCAACCCACTGACCATCAATATTGCCAATATCCATCATCTGCTCATTATCGGAAATGCCGGAAATCGAGGCCTCACCGCCGCCTGTGCGCGGTTGCTGACCAAGGGAAAAATCAGGAATCCCGATCTCGCCCCCCGCACAGCCCGCAATCAGCAGCACCGCTGATAATCCCAAAGCCGGTCCGCAAAAGACCCGCCAATATATCTTTGAGAACATATGTTTTGCCATGATCAGACCATGGCAATTTGTAGCCGTTTGGTCAAGTCTGCACTATTGAAGTCATTTTTTCTAAAGAAGACGATGCGTAATCCCGTCCAGGCGTAATTGTCCGTCTTGTGAAAGATATAGCCACCGCCCGCTATCATCTTCTGTCGTGATATCTATCCAGCCCTGCTGTTGAAAAAGATCAAGGGCTTCTATATCCAGCCCGTCAAATCCTTTGCCGGTATGGTTGATCAATCGAGATTCAGGTAATCCTTCTTTAAGGCGCAGACCCATCAGAACAATCTCAGCAAAGATATCATCGCTTGCAAGCCGGGTGCGCGTTGCCAGCCCCCCCGAACCACCTCTTGTTTCAATCGCCTCCAACCATTTTTCTGGCAAGCGCACACGTTGTGTCGCGGCATAACCTTCCTGGCTTAATAGGCGCCCGTGCGCGCCCGGTCCCAAGCCTAAAAAATTCTGATACCGCCAATAGGAAAGATTATGGCGTGACTCCTGCCCGGTCGCGGCAAAATTGGAAACCTCATATCCTGGCAGACCGGCTGCTTGCAAAATATCATGGGTCAAACGATAAAAATCAGCCAGCAAATCAGGATGCTGGGTCAGTTGCTCCCCTTTTTCCGTGCGGCTGTAAAAATGAGTCCCTGGCTCAATGGTTAACTGATAGCAAGATAGATGCTGAATCGAATCGACTCCACCCGGTAATTGATGGCGCAAGTCCAGTGCTTCTTCAAGCTCTTCCTTCCAGTCTGCAAGACGCTGTTGCGCGGTGCCATAAATAAGATCAAAACTCACACGCTCAAAACAGTCAACAGCAGCTTGAAGGGCGGTTTTTGCTTCATCGACGCGGTGGTTGCGCCCTAAAAGCTGTAGCCGTTCTGCGCGTAAAGCCTGCACACCCAGAGACAAGCGATTGACACCGGACTTGGCAAATGCCTGAAAACGCGCACTATCCGAAGCAGCCGGATTGGCTTCCAGCGTGACTTCCCAGTCAGGATCACACGGCAATCGTTCTTTCAAGGCCGAAAGAATATCACCAACCAGAATTTCTGGCATGGTTGACGGCGTGCCGCCACCAAAGAAAACACTTTCAACTTGATAGTCATCGTCAAGCTCTGCAAGGGTGCTTTCTATTTCGGCAAGATAAGCACGCTTCCAGCGATCATAGTCAATCACCGTGCGCACATGGCTGTTAAAATCACAATAGGGGCATTTTGACAGACAAAATGGCCAGTGAATATAAACCGCAAGCGGGCGCATAAATTACAGAACAGGGATTATGAAGCGGTGGTCGGGGTATAGTCCGGGACCAGCTCTTTCAACAAATCAAGCACCGGTCCGGTTTCCTGCTTGGCAATCAAGGCGGCCAGCCGGTCAATATCTGCTGCAACATCTGTAATCTTGCGAGTTGGGGGATGGGCGATGGTCAGCCCTGGCTGCGGGTCAGGCAAAGGATTATCCTGCATGGCAAGTGGTTCTTCATATAATTTTTCACCAGGCCGTAGCCCTGTCATTTCAATCTTGATATCATGATCAGGCCGCAAGCCCGCCAGCTGAATCATGCGCCGGGCCAGATCATGAATTTTAACCTGCTCCCCCATATCCAGCACAAACACCCCGCCAGCGGTGCGCTCATCACGCAGCCCGGCCTCGGCAGCACTTAAAACCAGCAGAGCGGCTTCCTGCTTGGTCATAAAATAGCGGCGCATGTCGGGATGGGTGACTGTCAAGGGACCACCCTGACGCAACTGGCGTTCAAAAAGCGGAATGACCGAGCCAGTCGAACCCAAGACATTTCCAAAGCGCACGGTTAAAAAGCGCGGGCCGCCTGATTGACGGCAATTCTGGTCCAGCGATTGAACATATTGCTCGGCAAGCCTTTTTCCAGCCCCCATAATGCTGGTCGGATTAACCGCCTTGTCGGTTGAAATCTGCACCATCAAACGGGCATTTGCTTCTGCACAGGCATCAGCAACCACCCGGCTGCCCAGGATATTAACCCGCAAGCCACTCAGCGGATTGGCTTCCACCAGCGGGACATGTTTCAAGGCTGCGGCATGAAAAACCAGATCGGGGCAATGATCCGCAAAAATGCGGGCGATGGACGTTTTATCCACAACATCTGCCAGAACGGCATGACGTGCAAGAGCCGGATGGTTTTCAGATAATTCAAGATCAATCAGGTAAAGGGCATATTCGCTGTTATCCAGCAAGATAAGCCTGGCTGGCTCAAGCCGGGCAATTTGCCGCACAAGCTGCCCGCCGATAGACCCGCCTGCCCCGGTGACAAGCACAGATTTTCCCTTGATCATGGCCTCAATCGGGGCAGGATCAAGCGGGGTTTGGGCCCTTCCCAACAGGTCTTCAATAGCAATCGGCGAGACTTTGATCAGATCGTCATCAACCCCGGCCTCCAGCCCGCCGCTTACATCCGGCAGTCTGGAAAGCGGCAGGGACTGCCGCTCTGCCATGCGGGAGAGATCATCAATCGCCTGCTTATCTGCTTTATTCAGCGCAACAATAATCCGCTCTGGTCGCGGGTCGATATTCTGTTCTGCGAGAAGTTTTTCAACTGTCTTCAAATCACCCAAAACCGGCACACCATTTAAAATCCGCCCCTGTTGGTTTTTATCCGAAGAGATAATCCCGCTTGGCCGGTAAAGACTGACATGCTCCCCGTCCAAACGGCGCAAAAAACCATTGATCGGGGTAAGATCGCCATAAAGCAGGACAGGAATTTGGCTGGCGCGTCGTTTGCCGCGCTCAAATCCGCCTTCCCATAGTTTAAGGGTTTCCCGCAACCCATCGCGAAAAAGTCGGTAAAGGATACGGTTCCCGGCCCATAGTCCAACCAGAATAATCCAGAGAAGAATGGGTAAAGAGCGCGGCAAGTCTTCTAGCCGGGTGACAAGAAAACTGGCCAGGAGGAATAGAAGCGTGATCAGGCTCGCCACTTTCAAGATGGTCTTGAGATCGCGGATAGAGGCGTAACGCCAGATACCGCGGTGGAGGTTGCTAGAATAGACGACCCCTGTTGTGATCAGGGCGAACACCAGCCAGGTGAGCAGTAGCGGCGGTTGCCGGGCAACGCTTTCCAGTTGATCAAAGCCCAGCCGCAGACCATAGGCCAGCGGAAAGGCCAGGGCACCGGCCAGCGCATCATGGAAGAAAGCGCCCCATGCCCGCATGTTTGTGAGTTTGGATGGCGCGATCATACTGCTTTTGCCCTGGCTTGTCTGGCAGCAGGAAAGTTGATTTTAGCCGGATTGTCTTCAGCCCAGCCGCCGCGCTCAAGCCCGTCAAGGTGATAGGGTCCAAAGCCTGTGCGGATCAGCCGGTTGACCTGCAAGCCGAAATGGCTGAGCAATTTTCGTATTTCACGATTTTTGCCTTCCTGCAATGTCATGGACAGCCAGCTATTGGTTGCATCGCTTGACTTATGGGACAATGATTTTTGTGGTTTTTCAAAAGCGGCTTTCACGGGCCGATAGGCGATGCCATCAACCCATAAGCCTTTGGCAAGTTTATCGATCATATCGCCCGGCACTTTTCCATGCACCCGCACCCGATAGCGGCGGGCAACGCCTGTTTCAGGATGCTCCATATAGCGGGCCAGATCACCATCATTGGACAGAAGCAAAAGGCCTTCCGATGCAATATCCAGCCGCCCGATACTCATCGCGCGATTTAAGGGCGACGGCAGTTGGTCAAAAATAGTGGGCCGATCCCGTTCATCTTTCCGGGTGACGACAAAGCCGGGCGGTTTGTAATAACGCCATAGACGCGGGGCCAGAATGGCCGGAAGCAGGCGGCCATCGACTTCGATTTTGTCATTTGTTCCCACGGTGCAAGCCGGATGCAAAATCTTTTGGCCATTGAGCACAACTCGCCCGGCCGTAATCCAGTTTTCGGCTTCACGGCGCGAAGCCAAGCCCGAACGCGCAATATATTTAGCCAGTCGCATTCTCGTCATCTCCTGCAAAATAGCCGCTGCCAGCAAGGTTTTGCGTCAATAAATAGGTGCTATCATCCGCTTGATAGCCGCCTGCCAAAAGGGTCTGAAACCGTTGTTGATAAATCCGGCTCTGTTCATCCGCCTGCTTATAGGACAGCCAGTAAAAGCGCAAGTTCTGACCCGGGCGGGCATGAACAAGCCGGTCCAGATCACGCGCGATCACCACAGCCGGTTTCACATAGCCACCAGTAGGCTGATGGTCTGCCATTAAAATCAAGGGACAGCCGTCACCTGGAATCTGGATGGTCCCTTTAGATGTCGCTTCGGACAAGATACCATGGCCGTCTTGTGCTGGCAAAGGCGGCGGGATTTCTTCGGTTGATATCCCATCATCAAAAGGGACCAGCCGCCAGGCCATACGGTCTTGTCGATGGGTGACTTGCCAGCATTGATCAACCAGTGCAGAACAGGCATTGCGGGAAAAATGGTCTTTCTGCGGGCCGGGCAAAAGACCAAGCGGCCGGGCAACCAGATCAAGGTCCTGCTTCGTGAAGGGGGATGGATAAAAGCGGATTCCTTGTTCAAAAGAGGATTCATCTAGCAGCTGATAATCCAGAATGGTATCTGCAAGAGGGGCAAACGCGCCTAATCCGGTCCGCGTATGGGTCGCATAGGACCCCAGTTTTGCCTTTCCTTGATAGACACCCCCAACTGCCAGATAGGCAAAGCCCGCTGAACCGGCGGTTATTCCAACTGTTTCGCCCGGGAAAAGCGTAAAGGCTGCAGGCCCTTTCACCGGAACAGAAGGGCGCATAAAACGCAAGGAGGACTCAAAGAACAGCTGACAATCCGGGCCACTGACTACAAGTGGTAACGGATCATCCAAAGCTACAACCCGAAAGCCCGG
Source organism: Alphaproteobacteria bacterium (assembly GCA_965229605.1). Lineage (GTDB taxonomy): Bacteria > Pseudomonadota > Alphaproteobacteria > CBDDJK01 > CBDDJK01. Next base: position 1,770,072 of record OZ245892.1, read on the forward strand.
CATGGTTTGTAAGGAAAGGCCGATTTCGATTGCTGGCTCTTGTCTGTTCAATTCAGCTAAAGCCTGCGCAAAAGCAAAGCTGGTCACATCCATCGGACCGGAAGGCGATACGCCATAGCACCGCCAGCCAAACCGTCCGCGATCCTGGATCGTATCATAGGGGCCAGCCGCAATAATATGTAAACGTGCCATATTTTGCGCACAGGTTTCTTATGAAAGATTTAAATAGCGCAATCAGCCCCGCAGACGGATATTGTCCGGGTCGTAGAAGGCTGGCCCGGCCATCAGAGAAGCCTTTCGCTCCCGCCCCAGAACAGAAATAGAAATTTGTGGTGTTGAGCCGTTCAAGGCTTTTTCCTGAACAATGCCAAGGGCGATTGAATGACCTACCCTGTGGCCATAGCCCCCGCTCAACACCAAGCCGGATTCAACACCGTTAATGGTAATCGGGGAAAGATAGACGACCTCCCCAAAGTCTTTGCCATCTGCCGGATCCTCCACCTTTAAAGTGATGAATCGCTGGGCAACGCCGCGCTGTTTTTCTGCCAGCATGGCTGCACGTCCAATAAAATCGGACTTGTTAAAATCAATAAACCGGGCAAGCCCGCTTTCCAACATGGTATAATCACTGCTGAGATCGCCTTTCCAGGAGCGATAATTTTTCTCCAGCCGCATTGAATCAAGGGCCAGCATCCCGAAGGGTTTGAGGCCAAATTCACCTCCGATTGTCTGGAGATGATCATAGATTGTAGCCATATGCGGGGTGGGGATATGAAGCTCAAGTCCGGCCTCTCCAACAAAGGACAGGCGAATAGCGGTCACTTCAACCCCGGCAATGGTTAAGGGAAAACAGTCAAGAAAGCGGGTTTGAGAGAGATTGCTGCCACTGGCCTTTTCAAGCAAGGCCGGGGCTTTGGGGCCTGTAACCAGCAGAGTCCCGTAATCGAGGCTGCAATCAGTCAACTGCACCTTTCCATTTTCAGGCAAATGACCTGTCAGCCAGTCGCGGTCATGCCAATGGGCCCCTGCCCCACAGATCAGCCAGTAGTGATCCGGCGCAAAGCAGGTCGCTGTCATTTCAGACAAAACACGGCCTTGGGGGCTTGCCAGATAAACCAGACGGCTGCGCCCCGGCCCCGGCAATCGGCCTGTGATCATATGCTCAAGATAGTCTTTTGCGCCCGGTCCCTTAACAGCAAAGCGCGAAAAGCCGCTAAGGTCTATGAGTCCGGCCTGTTCAGCGACATGCCGACATTCCGCGCCAATCTGTTCAAACCAGGGCTGGCGGTCATAGCTGGTGACCATCGCAACCGGGCCTTTTTTGGGGTTAAACCAGTCTGCACGCTCCCACCCGCCATAGGCACCAAAGACAGCCCCGGCTTCTTTCAGGCGAGAATAAAGCATGGGCTGTTTCAGGTTCGGGGAGGGCGATTCTGGAAAACGCCCGGCGGGCCACTGGATTGTGGGAAAATGCATCGCATATTCATGCGAATAGGTTTCAACCGCCTTGGCCAGCGTATAGACCTGATCAACATGGGCGGTAAAACGGCGCGGATCAACTGCCCAGGCATCGCTGTCAGGCTCGCCATCAATCATCCAGTCAGCCAGAAGCTTTCCAGCCCCGCCAGCCTGGACAATGCCAAAGGTAAAGACACAGGCTTCAAAGGCATCCGGTACCCCCGGGGTTGGACCGATAAGCGGCAAACCGTCTGGCGTATAGGGGATCGGGCCGTTGACCACCCGCGAAATTCCACCATCACCCAGAATGGGGACCCGCGCACAGGCATCGTCAATATACCATTCCAGCCGTTCCAGATCATCGTTGAAAAGCTGAAAGGCAAAATTTTCAGGCATCGGATCATCACCGCCCGTCCAGTGGGCGCGGCAATTCTTTTCATAAGGCCCCAGCAAAAGCCCGTCCTTTTCCTGACGCAGATAATAGGAACTGTCCGGGTCCCGTAAAAGCGGCAGTTTTTCATCCCGATTTTTCAAAGCTTCTATTGATTCGGTGACCAGATACTGGTGCGCCATTGTCGCCAGCGGCACGTCCCTTTGATAGGCCGGGGCCAGCAACCGCCCGACCTCTGCCGCCCGGTAACCTGCTGCATTGACAATATATTGACAGCGCACCGATCCTTTCGGCGTGGTGACTTTCCATTCGCCGTTTCCGTTGGTTCCCACGCGCTCAATCGCTGTCACCGGGCAAAAACGTTCAATCTTTGCGCCTTTCTGGCGCGCTCCACGGGCCAGGGCCTGGGTTAATTGGGCCGGGTCAATATCCCCGTCCAGCGCATCCCACTGCCCGCCTTCCAGATCATGGGTTTCAATAAAGGGATAATAATCTTTTATTTCAGAAGGGCTGAGCATCTCAAACTCAAGGCCCATCTGCCGTCCCATGGCTTTAACATGATAAAATTCTTCCATGCGCTGGCGTGAATGGGCCAGACGAATGGCCCCGGTCACATGATAATTCATCGGATAATCGACCAGATCACCAAGCTGCCGATAAAGGGTGTTGGAATAGGACTGAATTTTCATCATGGTCCAGGAAGCGACATAATTCGGGCAATTCCCGGCCGCATGCCAGGTGGAGCCAGAGGTCAGCTCGTCACTTTCCAGAAGCAAACAATCCTGCCAGCCGCGCTCGGCAAGATGGTATAGAACAGAACAACCAACAGACCCGCCACCGATCACAACAACCCGGGCGGTTGTTGGCAAAGAAGTATTTTTATCGCTCATTATCCCTGCCCCTGCTGATCACGAAAAATAGAGAGTAAAAAAACAAGAGGGGCGGGCATAAAGCCCGCCCCCCAAAACATTATATTTGAACACGATGCTTGAATAGACCTCTCACCAAACGCAGAGAGAACGATGCAAGCAAAGAAACACCTTAGGCTTCGTCAAGCCAGACGTTATGGAACTGATAATAGAAGGTTGGATGCAGTTCCATCCCCTGAACATTTTTGTTTATAGCCCGATAGACTTTCCGCCAGAACGGTTGTGGAATGATGGCATCGTCCTGCAGGATCTGCTGGACTTTGGTCATCTTCTTGCGCCGTTCATTGACATCAAGCGTGGCTTCCGCATCATTCAATGCGGCATCAAATTCAGGATTGTCATAGGCGGTTTCATTCCATGCCACCCCGGCCCGATAGGCCAGCGATAGAACCATGGTGCCAAGGGCCCGGTGAGTCCAGGTCGTATAGCCCCAAGGTGCCTTGTCCCAGTTTTCCCAATATTGGCTGGTTGGCATTTTATTGATGGTGACATTGATTCCGGCTTCGGCCACCTGCTGCTTCATAACCGCGCAAGCATCGGTCATCCACGGACCTTCGGTATCACCATTGGCGATGGTCAGGTCAATGCCATCAGGATAGCCCGCATCTGCCAGCAGTTTCTTTGCCAGTTCGACATCCCGCTTGAGCGGTTTCAGCTTGGCATATTCAGGATGGATCGGTGCGACATGGTGGTTTTCAGCAGCGGTGCCCTTGCCTTTATAGGCAAATTGCAAAATCTGCTCGTTATCCATGGCGGCAATAACCGCCTGGCGCACTTTCTTGTTATCGAACGGCGCTTCACTGGTGCGGAAACGCATGACCCCGGTTTGTGCCGTGTCATTTTCAATAACCTTAAGATGCGGGATCCGTTCTGCTGCTTCGATCTGGGCCGTGGTCAGCTGATAAATCGCATGAACCTGCTGCGAGGCAACGGCGGCCAGCCAAGCGTTATTATCTTCCCCATGGTCAAAATAATCAATACCATCGAGATAGAAATTACCGGCCCACCAGTCGCGCTTCTTGCGCAGTTTGGACTGAATACCGACTTCAAAGCTTTCAAGCTCAAGGGCCCCGGTGCCAATCGGGTTTTGCGACAGATTGGCATCATAATCAACGCCAAAACCGCGGTGAACGATAGCTGTCGGGTAATTATAGAAATTCTCCGGCATCGCGAGGGCGGCCTGTTTCAGATTGAGTTTGACGGTATGATCATCAACTTTTTCAACCGCGCCTGGAATCCCGCGCTTGACGCCGTCATCTCCGGCCTGAACGAGGGCATCAAACAGCCCAAGGTTTGACGAGCCGACTTCAGGATCAAGCCAGCGATTGATGGTATGGACAACATCATCAGCCCCGAAGGCATCACCATTTGACCAGGTGATTCCTTTGTTCAGATGGAAAACCCATGTTTTCAGATCATCCGAAGTTTCCCAGCGTTCGGCCAGATACGGGACTGTCACATTATCGGCGCGTGTGCGGCTGAGATATTCGACAATAAAGCGGGAGACATTGGCCGGTTGCGTCCAGCTGAAAGTTGCCGGATCATTCATTTCCTGAATAGCCATGGAGACTTTCAAAATCCCGCCCGGCTTGCCATGACCATCTGCATGGGCCGCTTTGACCAAGGGTTCGCCTGTCAATTTGCCAGCCATGACGGTTGCGGTTCCAACCGACACGCCAAGCAGGCAGGCTTGCCGCAAAAAGTCCCGGCGATGGATAAGCCCTCGTTGAAGCTGATCACTCAACTCTGGCATATAGCTATGGGTTTCGGCTCCAAGGGCGCGTTCTGTCTTTAGCAGATAGCGACGCTTGTCACGGGCGAGAACATTTTTGTCGGACATTGTTTCCTCCTTTGGTGATTCATATCCTGTTTCAAGATGCCCAACCTTTACCCCTTTTGTCAAATAGTTTTCGTTAAATATTTTTGAGGGACAGAAGTTTATTGACCAGTTTTTTTATAAAGGGCCATGGTGAGGCCCAGTCCCATCAATACGGCCCCGCTGAGGCGTGTGAGCCAACGTGCTATAAGCGGGTTTGCCATGCGTTGATGCAGGCTGTCGGTTAAAAGCCCGTACAGCAGGGCGTTTATAAAGCCGAGAAAGACAAAGGTCGCAATGAGAACCAGGGCTTGCAGGGCGGGTGAAAGAAGCACCTCCCCGCTGATATTGATAAATTGTGGCACAAAGGAGATAAAAAAGGCGATAGATTTTGGATTGAGAGCCGTAATCAGGGCGGCAGCTTTAAAACTTTGCCCTTTTGTTAGATGATGAGCACTTAAATGATGTTCTGGCTTATGTTGTTCTGTGGAGACTGAAAGGGATGCCGCAGATTTAAACAAACGATAGCCAAGATATATAAGATAGAGGGCTCCGCCCCATTTAACGATTTGAAACAGGAGGGCGGAAGAGAGCAGCAAAGCCCCCAGCCCGGCGATAGAGACACTCATGGCGATGAGGTCCCCGAAGGCGACGCCAAGAGCAGCGGGAAGCACAAACGGTCGTCCCTGATTGATCGCCAGTCCCATCATGAAAATCACGGTTGGACCGGGGATAAGAATCACAATAATGGAGGCCATAACAAAGGCCAGCCAGACAGTCAGATCCATCTTGTTCGCCCGGGTTGAGAAAGGGGTTAAGAAAGGTCAGCAGACGATACACCTGCCACCTCAAGACAAGATTGCACCTTTTGTTTTAAAGCTGTCAAAATCTCTGGCGTGTCGGCTTCAATCCGCACAGTCAAAACAGGTTGCGTGTTCGAGGCCCGCAACAGCCACCAGCCGCCCCGTTCCTTGACCCGCACCCCGTCAAGAGTCGTCACCGCATTCGCTGGCACATCTTTAATGGAATCGCGCACATGATCTACAATCTCGAACTTGTTGGCCTCGGTCACCGGAATCCTGATTTCCGGCGTATTCACCACCTGCGGGAACTGGTCCATAATCTGGCTTAAGCGCAAGCGATGGCGCGCCAGATAGCCTAACAGTCTGATGGCAACATAAAGCGCATCATCAAACCCGTAAAAATCCTTTTTGATAAAGATATGTCCGCTCATCTCGCCAGCCAGCGGCGAATCATACGCATTCATCTTGTCCTTGATAATCGAATGACCGGTTGGACACATAACCGGTCGGCCATTCAAGCGTTCAATTTCATCAAACACCGTCTGGCTGGTTTTTACATCTGCCAGAACCGCACTGCCGGGCGGGCAATCAGGCAAAATCGCTTGTGCCATCAAGGCCAGAATCTGATCCCCCCAGACCACACGTCCGCGATCATCAATAACGCCAATCCGGTCGCCATCGCCATCAAAGCCTATGCCCAGATCAAGGCCCTTGCTGCGCACCAGATTCTTTAACTGTATCAGATTTTCTTCAACTGTCGGGTCGGGGTGATGGGCGGGGAAATCCCCATCAACATTTTCATTGATCAGGAAATGCTCCCCCGGCAACTGTTCACTTGCCCGCAAGGTCGCAGGGCCCATCGCGCCATTGCCGGGGTCCCAGCCCACACGCAAGGGCCGTGCAGCCGCCCCATACGGGTAATCGCGAATCAGCCGGGCAACATAGGCATCAATGACATCGCTTTTCAGTAACTGACCATTGCCGCTGTGCCACTGGCCTTGCAAGGCACGCTCCCGCACATAGGCAAGGTCCGACCCGTAAAGCGGGCGGTTGTGAATCATGATTTTAAATCCGTTATATTCGGGTGGATTATGCGACCCGGTGACCATAACGGCGATAGCTGCATTGCTGACATGGGCCGAAAAATAGAGGGCGGGGGTTGGAACCAGGCCAACATTCATCACGTTAATGCCACTCATCACCAGGCCCCGGGCCAGCTCGTCACAATAAAGCGGTGACGTATGACGCCCATCGTAGCCGACCACAGCCAGCAGGCTTTTAGAATCCGAATTTTGCGGTTTGCCGTAAAGCGTGCCTAACGTCCGGCCCAGCATAAAAGCATCGGTGACGGTCAGATCACGCCCGGTGATTCCGCGAATATCATAGGCCCGAAAAATTTCAGGGGCAAACCAGTGACCCTTCGCTGTCATGAACCGGCCCCTGTCGTTTCTTCTGGCGCAGCTCTCATCGGCTCTCCACGCAGATCAAAACGTTCAATCTCGGCCGCATTGGACAGATCACTCATATGGCGGGTAATAACAGACTGCGCCTGTTGATTGATATAGGCATTGCGAAAAACCGCTCGTTCAGGCGGCGGACGCACACGACGCTCCATCAGCTGGATAATGTGAAAACCAAATTGTGTTTGAACCGGCGCACTAATCTCCCCGGCCTTGAGAGCGTTCGCCGCCGCATAAAACTCGGGCACCATCATCCCGTCAGCAAACCAGCCCAGTGAGCCTCCATTAGCCCCGGACCCCTGATCAGTCGACAATAACCGCGCCAACGTTGCAAAATCCTCGCCCTCGCTAAGCCGCGACTGCACACTCAAGGCTTCGTCCTGACTGCCAAGGAGAATATGACGGGCCAGCAACTCTTCTCGCTCAGGGTTATTGGCAAGCCAGGCCTGGTAAGCCGTATCAACATCAGCCTCCGTAATCTGACCCTGCACATAACGCTCCAGATAAACATCGCGGATAATCTGCTCTTGCACAGCAGCCAGCCGCTTTTGAACCTCGGTATCCTGACTCAACCCCGCCTTGATCCCCTGAGCAAGAATCAGACGATTGGCAATAATATGCTCCAGAAGACTGCGGTAAACCGTCGGTAGCCCCCGGGCCTGAATATCCTGGTCGGTGCGCTCAAAAGCCGCAACAACATCCTCCATGGTGACAATGGTGCCATTCACCTTTGCCATAACCTGATCACGCTGGACCTCAATCTGCTGGGCCTCAATCTGATGGACAGGCACACCCATAACCCCAAGCAAAATCGACAAAAGGAAAGAAAAAATGCCTCCCTTTAAACCAGAACCGCCTTGTATAGTCTCTATTGATGTTAGCTGTCTCATAAAATTGCTTCTTTCCTGTCTAATCCTGAATTATGCCCCGTAAGGACAATCCTCGCGCCCACAGTTCTTCAAATCACGCTTTGCCTCATCATAATAGGCCAGATAAACCCCGCATTTCACACATTGATCAGTTTGTGCAACAGAAGATTTCTCATCCGGCTGGTCAGGACTGGAAGAGGACCGGCTGCGGGTGCGCTCTTTCTTCAAGCGATCCCACATGCCAGAGCGATCAAATCTCTGCACAAAGCGAAATCCGTACCAGACAAGCAGGAGAATTCCGACAAGGACAGTCAATTTTGAGAATGACGGCAAACCAAACATGCGGTAATTCTATCGACAAACCCCCCAGAATAAAAACCTTTTTATAAAAACCTTTTTCACAACACTTTCTTATTTTAGCCCGATTGGTGTATAGTTCCCATAGTAATATATGAGGCTGGTGGAAAGAAATTGCCTGATGACAAACAACGCCGGGTCTGAGGACCCTCCAGAGCAAGAGGCCGATCAGGATGCAGGGTACTCTCATGCCGATGCTTCAACCGGAGAGTTGGCCCAGAAAGTTGCAGACCTCTGGCTTCAGGAATTATCGGCTCTTTCAACCGATCCGATGCTTGTTGCCGGGGTTCAGCAATGGCTTGCTTTATTAGCGCATAATGGGTTAGCGCATAGCGGAGTAGCCCAAAATACATCAAATAAAAATACACAAGCAAACCAAACACAAAACACACCGAATCCTGCTTATGCCTTCCAGTCCTTTCCCGGCATCCCAAATATATTCCCGCCTGGCACCTTTCAAGCCGGGCCCCCGTCCCCTGTGGCTGCACCTGATGGCAATCAGCACCTATGGGATGAGCTTGCCCGCCGCCTTCTGGCGATTGAACAACGGCTTGACCGGCTGGAATCACAATCTGTCGCCGCAGATTCTGGCGGAATGGACAAAGCTGATAGAAGAATGGGGGCAGCAGCAAAATCATCCGGCCCTGCAAAAGGACATCCAGCAAAAGATTGAAGCGCAGCAACGTCTGGCGATTGAAGGGATTTTACGCTACCGCGCACATCCTTACCTTCCAGACGCAGGCGTGCCGCCTGTTGTTATCGGGCGTGAAGGCAGCAGCCGTCTTTTATCTTATGGTAATACGGAGTCCGGCAAAACGGAGTCCGATAAACCGTTATTGCTGGTAATCCCGTCGCTGGTTAATCAGGCTCATATCCTTGATCTTGACAAAAAGACAAGTTTTGCCCGCACATTGGCTGATCGTGGTTATCCGGTTGTGCTTCTGGACTGGGGAACACCGGGCCCGCTTGAGCAGAATTTTTCGCTTTCAGATTATATCGCCCGGCTTTTGCGTCTGGTGAATGAAGCGATTGACCCGCAGCCGATAGTGCTGGTTGGCTATTGCATGGGCGGGCTTCTGGCTTTGGCAGCAACCCTTGCCATGAAAGACCAGCCGAAATACGGGCATCATCCAAAAGCCTATATCGGGATTGCAACGCCTTGGGATTTTTCAAAAGCGGGCGGGGTGACAGCAGATGATCCGGCCACCAGGCTCTGGATAAAATGGCTGGAGGTGCTTGGCCCTGGTTTGAAAGCTGGTCATCCTCTGCCAGCCGAATTGCTGCAAGCCTGGTTTGCCATGCGCGACCCGATGCTGGTCATCAAGAAATTTTCAGCCTTCGCGCAAATGGACCCGTCATCGGAAGCGGCGCAGCAATTTGTTGCGCTGGAGGATTGGGCCGCCGCCGGGGTGCCACTGGCGGGTCCGGCAGCTTACGAGGCTTTGCAGTTTTGGTATATTGAAAATCAGCCTTTTAATCGGAAATGGCTGGTTAATGGCAGTGCTGTCCGGCCTGGAGAGCTGAAGATTCCGGCTTTATGTTTGAGTGCGCAGCGTGACCGGATTGTTCCGGCGGATAGTTCCGGGGCCTTGGCGGCGCAAATTCCCCATGCTGAAACGGTAAAGATGGAGACCGGGCATGTCAGTATGATGGCCAAGCCAGACCGGCTGAACCGGCTGGTTGCCCGGATCACTGACTTTCTTGAACGTCTCTAGCGTCAAATAGTGAGCAGAATCAGAAGGCTCCAGGCGGTTATTTCCGTGAATTGCTGAACCGCCCCCAGAATATCCCCGGTCTGCCCGCCAATCCGGGAATGGGCGAGAAGGGCTGGCAGACAGCCAATCCCGATAGAAGCGACAAGAAAGAGCGTGATATCAAGTCCCTGCATTTTTCCATCAACGATAAAAGTCAGGATCAGGACGGCAAGTGTGATCAGCAGTCCGGCGGCAAGCAAAAAGAATCGGTTTTTCGGGCTGGCCTGTGCGTAAAATTTTCCAAGTCCATCGGGGCGCGCCGGTTTCATCAGAATCAGCGGCAGCAGCATAGCACCGCGACTGATCACGCAAATAGTGATAAAGGCGGCAAAGAGTGACACGACATCAAGCAAGTCTTGATCCGGCATATTTTGATCAATGATTTCTGCGATGGCCCCGCCGCGTAAAGCCAGCGAGAGGATAAGAGCGAGGACTCCGTAGCTGCCAATTCGGCTGTCGCGCATAATGGCAAGCCGATGCGCGGGGTCATGTCCAGCGAGCCCGTCGGCAAAATCTGCCAGCCCGTCTTCATGCAAGCCCCCGGTGAGGAGGGTGAGAAGAAGGAGGCAAAAAACAGCCGTCATGAAAACCGGCAGCCCCAGCCACCAGAAAAACAGACAGGCGAAAGCACCGATAGAACCAATCAGCGCACCGACCAGCGGGAAGGCCCAAACACAAAGAGCAGAAGAATCGTCAGAACGGTCAGGAAAAAGACGGGAGGACAGCAGCCAGCTTACGGGCAGGCGGGTGAGAAAAAGCAAGGCAAACAGAATATCCTGCACCCGCCGAACGATTATGGAGTTTATCATCTTGTCGGCACAAAACAGGCGCAGCTATTGCTGGTCAGAGACACGGGCTTCAGCAAATGTTGCCATGCCGTTATGACAGGCCAGCGCGGCCCTTACGATGGATAAAGCCAGCGCGGCCCCGGTGCCTTCACCAAGCCGCATGGATAAATCCAGCAAAGGCGGCTTGCCAAATTTTTCAACCAACTGCCGATGGCCGGGTTCAACGCTTTGATGGCCGATCAGGCAATGGGCAAGAAAGGCCGGATCGCAGGCAAAGAGAACAGACAGTGCCGCACAACAGATATAGCCATCAAGCAGCACCGGAATGCGATGGAATCGCGCGGCAAGTGTGGCCCCGATCATGGCGGCTTGCTCCCGCCCGCCGAAGGCGCACAGAATATCCATCGGCTGTCTGGATGTATGATAATCCAGCCCGGCCATCACGATGTTTTTTTTATGGGCAATCCCGGCCGCATCTGATCCGGTCCCGGCCCCGACCCAGATGCCGGGATCGCCGCCAAAGACGGCGGCTGCCAAAGCCGCCGAGACTGTTGAATTGCCAATCCCCATTTCGCCCAGAATGATGATATCTGCGTCTTGATCGACGGCAGCCGCCCCGCGATTGATTGCGCTTAGACACTCTGCTTCTGACAAGGCCGGGGCTTTGGTAAAATCTTTGGTTGGCTGATCCAGATCAAGGGCAATGACGTTTAAATCAGCACCGGCATGACGGGCCAGCTGGTTGATTGCGGCCCCGCCATTTTTAAAATTCGCAACCATTTGCGCGGTCACATCCTGCGGGAAAACATTGACCCCTTGCGCACAAATGCCGTGATTTCCGGCAAAGACCAAGGCCTGCGCCTGATCAATGGCCGGTTTTTCCTGCCCCTGCCATCCGGCCATAAAAAGGGCGATGTCTTCAAGTCGGCCCAAAGCACCGGGCGGTTTGGTTAGCTGGTTTTGACGGGTCGTGGCCTCGGCAACCGCCGTTTGATTTTCCTCTGGCAAGCGGGAGGCCAAAGCAGGAATCGAGTCAAGATCAGCAAGCGGGAATATCGACATAATCAATAACTTCTTTATAGAACGTTAGGAGGCCCATTTTCTTGCGGCTTGAGGCAAAGCGGCAAACCGCTGATCACCGTATAGACTTCGTCTGCCCGGGCTGCGATTTGCTGGTTCAACCGCCCGGCGGCATCGCGAAAGCGTCGGGCCAGCGCATTTTCCGGGACAATGCCGCAACCGACTTCGTTTGAAACCAGAAAAACCGGGGACTGCTGATGCGCAAGCACCTTTACAAGACCCACACTTGCGGCCTCATAATCCTTGTCTGCCAGCATCATATTTGACAACCAGAGTGTCAGGCAATCAACCAGTCGCGGGCCTGATCCATCGCTTTTTAAAAGTGCCCCTTCAAGATCAAACGGGGCTTCAAGGGTTGACCAGCCATCTCCGCGACGCTGTTTATGATGGGTAATGCGTGTCTGCATTTCTGCATCCCCTGCTTGCGCGGTGGCAATATAGACCGGGTCTTTACCAGACTTCAGCACATAGGTTTCTGCAAATGCACTTTTTCCTGATCGCGCACCGCCTGTGATAAAAACGATCTTGCTCATGGGCCAGCAACACCATAAATCCCCTTTGAATGAAAGAAAATTTTTAGAGTGAGTGATGACAGCTGCAATATTACTTGCCGGACTGGTGATTGAACTCGCTATCGGCTGGCCGGACCGCTTATATCACCTGATCGGACATCCAGTTAGCTGGATGGGCCGGGCTATTTCTGTGCTGGAGCGCGTGTTAAACCGCCAGTATTTAAACCAACACGCGTTTTCGCCGCAAACCCGGAAGCTTTGTGGCATGCTCACGGTTGTTCTTCTGGTATCTGGCAGTTTTATCGCAGCCTGGGGTCTGCAATATCTGATCGTGAACACCATAGATGAATCGCTGCTGCAACTGGCGGTTATGGCTATTGTTGCCTGGCCGTTTCTTGCTGCCCGCTCGCTTTATCAGCATGTGGACCGGGTGAACCAGCCGCTTGCCAAGGGCGATATTACCGATGCGCGCCTGGCCCTTTCGCATATTGTTGGCCGCGAGACAAAAGACCTTGATCAGGCCGCTATTACCCGGGGGGCCCTGGAAAGCCTGGCCGAAAATTTCAGCGATGCCGTCATCGCCCCCCTGTTCTGGGGCTTGATCTTCGGGCTGCCCGGGCTTGTTGGCTACAAGATGATCAATACGCTTGATTCCATGGTGGGCTATAAAAATGACCGCTATCAGGATTTTGGCTGGGCCGCCGCCCGGCTTGACGATCTGGCCAATTTTATCCCGGCCCGGATCAGTGCCTTGATTCTTCTGCTTGTCGCCCCGCGCCATTTCGCTAAAATCCGGCACTTGCCGCAACAAGCGCGCCATCATGCCTCCCCAAATGCCGGATGGCCGGAAGCTGCCATGGCCCTTGTGCTGAATGTCCGGCTGGCTGGGCCAAGAACCTATGGGCAAAGAATCCAGCAGGACCCCTGGATCAATCACTCAGGCCACGACCCTGATGTGTCTGACCTTAAGAAAGGACTGCGGCTTTATCGCTTTTCTATCGCCCTGCTGCTGGTGCTTTTGACCGGCTTGATGCTTGTGGACGCACTTAATCTGTCGTGAGATTGATCAAAATCCGTCCGGCCTCAACCTTGAGCGGGTAGGTCTGCAAATCCTCATGCACCGGGGCTGACAGGGCTTTCCCCGTGCAAATGTCAAACCGCCCGCCGTGCAAAGGACATTCAATCACACAATCAATCACCAGCCCTTCAGCAAGGCTTTCCTGTTCATGGGTGCAGAGTATATCGGTCGCAAAAAATCCCTTGCGGGTATTATAGATGGCATAGGTCTGACCGTCATGCTCCCAGGCAATCAGGTCCTCTTCGTCAATATCGCCAGTTTCGCAGACGTAAATCCATTCGCTCATGATCAGGCTCCCCCATCCGTTCTATTCACATGGTCCGCCGGGTCAAACGCTGCACCGTCCCGCCTTGCGAGATCATATGCGCTGCTTGCCGGATCGACCGGGCTTTGGTCGATAGGCCAAGCGAGCGGCGGATGGTCACGATCAAGACCTCCCAGTTTGTTTGCATAAAGCCCGGATCAGGGTCCGGCACCTGATCGGCCAGAGCTTTGGCAAGGTCCGGCAATCCGTGAAAGGGTACTTGCGGGTAAAGGTGATGTTCGACATGGTTATGCATATTCATATAGAGGAATTTTCCAAGCCAGTTGGTCTTGAAAGAGCGCGTACTTTCAAGGATAGAGGGTGAATTTTCTTGCAGTTCAACATGCTGGATCAAGGTAAAGAGAAGCATCACGGGCGCACCAAGCAAGCGCGGCACGATAATCAGCCAGACCGGCCACCAAATTCCGTTGAAGGGGGCGAGCGCAAGCAGCCCATAGAGGCACAGGATAATCCGGGCATTTCGGGTCATTTTGGGGAGTTCGCTCTGCGGCGCACATTCGCGCAGCATCTGGCTGTAGTTCCTGGTTGCCAGCTGCCAAAAGGCCTGGCTATGGAATCTGAGCAGTCCAAAGCCGCTGATTTCGGTTATCCATCCTTTGAAGCTCAAGGGGGTATCATAGGGGAATTGGGCATCTTTTTCGGCCCACCAAGTAAAGCTATGGTGCGATGTATGGGTATATCGTCGATGCAAGGGTTCTTCCATATAGAGGATTGAGGATAGAAAGAGGATTGTTTCATTGAGCCATCTTGTTCGGAAGGCTGTTCCATGTGCGGTTTCATGGCTTACGGCATAGCTTGGCACGCTGAGCACGATTCCGTGCAGGATCATTGCGGGCCACATCCATAGTGAGCCGAGTGCTGAGTGGACGATCAGGCCTGTGCCGCAAAGCGCGGTCAGCCATTTGGCGAGATAGAGCAGGCCGGGCTGATCAGAGCGTGCTGCGATTGATTTAAGCGTTTTCTTGTCGAGTTTTACGCCAGAGGAAGCGGCGTTAGTAGGAGCGACCATTGTTACGAATCCTTGAACAAAGGTTTCAGGCTATACTGTCTGGCTATTTACTGATTTGTCCAATAGACCCCGGTCACATCATTGGCCTGGATAGGCGAATTGCGCCAGAGACCTTGCAGATTTTTATTCCAGACCCCTGCCTTGGCCAACTGGAACAGAAAAACATTCACCTGATCCTCGGCAATATGACGTTGGGCTTGCTGCAGCAAACGGGTGCGTTCATCCGGCTGCGCTTCCCTGGAAAGCTCCTCCATGAGCTCGCGAAACGACGCGGAGTGATAGTTAAAATAATAATCCTCCCGCGCATAGATGTTTATATCCGCAGGCTCGGTATGCGACACGATGGTCAGGTCATAGGCTTTCCGGGTAAAGACCTGATCGAGCCAGATGGCCCATTCAACCGGGATGAGTTCAACGGAGACTCCGACCTGGCGGAGTTGGGCGGCGATGATTTCCCCGCTTCGCCTTGCATAGGACGGCGGCGGCAGGGTGAGGGCAAGGCGAAGGTTATCGGCAAATCCGGCTTCTTTGAGCAAGGCACGGGCTTTATCGGGGTCGTAGGAAACCTGGTCTGTCAGATCAACATAGGCCGGATGGGCTGGCGAGAAATGACTGCCAATCTCCACGCCATAGCCTGACATCGCCCCGTCAATCAGGGCAGAACGATCAATCGCATGCGCCAGAGCCTGCCGGACTCGCAGATCAGCAAGGGCCGGATGCGCATGGTTCAAGGCCAGAATAGTCTCTCCTTCCGTGGCCCCGACAACAACGCTAAAGCGGGAATCGCTCTTGAATATTTCCAGACTTTCCGGGGCCGGGGTATTGGCAATGGCGTCAATATCGCCAGCCAGTAAGGCCGCAACCGAGGCCGCCGGATCAGGAATAATCCGAAAAGTGACCTGTGAGAGCGCAGGCTTTTCCCCCCAATAGTCGGCTGCTGCCACCAGCTGGATATGATCCCCCTTTACCCAGCGTTCAAGGCGAAAAGGACCGGTTCCAACCGGACGGCTTTTATTGCTTGAGGCCGTTTCCGGTGCAACCATAACCGCATCGCCCCACCCCAGATTATAAAGCAGATCACCGGCTTTGCGTTTTAGCACTATGCGCAGTCGGTGCGGACTCACGGCTTCAACCTGGTCTATGGCATCAAAAAGCCCTTTCTGGGCATTTATCGACTCTTCGCCGCGGGCCCGGTTTAGCGAAAAAACCGCATCCTCTGCGCTAAATTCACTGCCGTCGTGGAAGGTGACATTTTTCTGCAAGTCAAAATCATAGCGCAAACCATCTTCGGAAATAACCCAGCTTTTGGCAAGTGCTGGCTGGACCCGCCCGGCTCGGTCAATGCGCGTCAGGCCTTCAAAAATATTGGCATAGGTAATTTCATCTATCGCGGCGGCCGCCCCGGCTGTCGGGTCAAGATGCGGGGGCTCCAGCACAATCCCCAACACAAGTTTCTGATCACCTGAAACCTGATCTGCAGCCTGCGCCGGGAGGCTAAGGCCAAATGCACCTGTTCCGGCAGAAAAAAGGGCTGCAAAAATCAGAAAAAGAACCGTCAAGAAAGACGGTCTATAAAGAAATAGCCGCTGCAGGTAACCGGCCCCCCCACAACGCAATACGTAACACAATTTATTCATTTTTATACTCCTGACCCGTAATGCCAAGAATATATAATGCGTTGCAGCATTTAAATCAAAATGAAATTGTCACCTGCTTACAGACATTTGGCTTATATTTAACGCGCACAACCTTGCGCTGCGCAGAACTGCCGACTATTTCACCGTACCAATCTCATCATCAACATAGACAACCGAATCAGCCGATTTATAGACAGTATAGCCACTTCTAGCGAGCGAGGTCGAGGTATCCACCGCAAAGCCATTCAAATCAAGCGTGGTATTTCCATCACCTTCAATGGTCAGCTCAGTCCATTCGCTATAAGCACCAGTTATCCCGTCCTTTGCACTGCCCTTCAGATCGCTCAATCCAAGCACCGCCGCTTCATCCAGCGTCAATGTGCCTTCCAGATCGCTGATATCCAGGGTCTCAATACGATTGATGCGGAACAATTCATCGGTAAACAGACTTTGGAAACTATCGGCATTCCCGTCCAGAGCCAATGTGTCATGTCCTTCCCCACCATCAAGATATTGAAGATGGACACTGTCGTTTACGCCATCGCTATCACTGTCATAGTCGCTGATCGTAATGCTGTCATCGCCTGCAAACCCGTAATAGACTTCAGAATTTGTTGTACCCGTCAGATCATTACTTCCGTCATCAAGGGTATGTTTGCTGCTGTCATATTTAACGACCTGCACACCGCCGTCCGCCGTACCAACAAGAACAACAGCCCCCAGGTCTGAATCAACAAACTCACTTCCGTTAGAAGTCTTGAAGATCAATTCATCAATAGATCCGGAAGTCGATGATGCATCAAAAACCGCCCATTCCTCAATAATCCCCGTCTGTGGATCTGCATTGTTTGGATTAACACTACTGTAATCAACATGCAACTCAACACTGCCTGCAAAATCAATATGATCTGCGCTGACAGCGGCACCTGTTGAGGTGGAATAGGACATGATCATTTCACTGCTGGCACTCATGTCCAATGTGCCGCCGACATCAAGTTTATGCCCGTTATTGATCGTCACCGCGCCGATATAATCATACATATCCCCGGTTATCGTAAGATTTTCATCAAGCGTTAAATTAGCCGCACCGGTCAAGGATTGAATCGTTACGCCGTTCGTTGCTGCATCAATCGTGATATTGTCCGCATAGCCAATAGCCTCTGCAAGAACAACATGATGATTACTCTCGTCCTGATCTGCCTGTTTTACATTAATCCCGTTATACCAGGTAAGTGCAGACCAGTTATAGGTATTTGGTACACCATATCCATCGTTCTTATGGACATAGGTATTGTTAATCGCCGCAACCGCATCTGCATCCAGGTCTATTTGGAGGTCTTCAGTACCATGTCTGAGATAGGCAGAGCCATTATGTTGCACTGATGTTGAGTCCGTGAAAGTCGATAAATATGTCTCTCCGGTACCATCATTATATGACCAATGACTGGAATTCAGCCAGAGACTTTCAATATCAATCATCAACCCTGACGAAGCATCAGCCGAAATATTGATATTGCTTACACCGCTCGTGGCCGTACTATTGGTTGCACCCTTAAGCTGCCATTCATCTGTCTGCAAAACCATCAAGGCATCGCTTGAGACCTCAATCTTTTCAAAGAAGGTTGCATAGGTCATATACTCATGCAGCCCGGCATAGGTGTAACCATCTGTAGCAACATCAACAGCTGCAAAATTTACGGTTCCGCTTTCGCTGACTTGCAATGTGTCATAATCAGCACTGCTGCTAACCGCAGAACTGCCGCCGTTCACATAGACAGCATCCCGATCAACAATCACCGTATTGACACTATCCAAATTGGTGCCGGTCTCAAAAACTTCAAAGCCGGACATGGTAACCGTGTTACCATCAATCGTGCTGGTGCCGCCGGTCAGGTCAATGATATTTGTTGACCCTCCTTGCGAAAGGACCAACCTGTCAATGCCATCTCCGGCATCAATATTTGGCAAGTCCGTTAATCTGTTGATCTCGACTAGATCCCGGCCGGAACTGGTGCTGATGTTCTCAACGTCATTAAACGACCGATAAAGTATACTTCCGTCACTCATGGTATGACGGACCACATCCGTGCCTGCTGTCGCACTCAGGTTAACGTACAGTGAGCTTGTCAGTTCAGAGAAATCAGCCGTATCGTCTCCATCCCCCCCATCGACAAAAACTGTTCCACCCGTAACCCCGGCAATTTCGTCCTTTAAGAATTTGATCGTGTCATCACCGTCACCCAGATTAGTATACGTGGCGCCACGATCTTCAACAAACACCGTATCATCAAAAGATGTAAGCGTCGTTATTTCGTCTTTGCTGGTTGTTGCACTCGTAATGCTGTCCGTCAAAGAAACCGGGCCCAGATAATCGGCTTTTTGCGTCTCAAAATTAACTTCGTCGCCTGTGGTGCCGGCAAATGTGTTGTCATCAACCGTCTCATTCGTCGTATAATCAACCGTATAAGTTTCGGTCACTGTGTTTGAAACATTCAAAATCGGATCGGTTGCTGTCACCGCAAGCGTAATGGCAGCCCCGTGCGTGAAAGCCGTTTTGTTACTTCCCAGATCGTTAAATGAAATCGCCCAATCCCCGCTTCCATTTGCTTGTGCGTCCAAGGTCAACGAGGCTGGCGTTGAACCGCTCGGGAAGGTCACCTCAACCTTAATAGCCGCATTGGGATCAGCTGTGCCATAGAACAAAGACTCATCCCCTGCAACCAGCTTTGCAATATTCTCCGGGGTCTGATCCAGAACAAAAACCTCTGGATCCGCCGCAACAGCATCAACAGTATAAGGCCCAAGATTAACGGTCGTCGCATCATTCCCCAACTTATCTTCCGAATCAACCTTGACGGAAAAACTGCCCCCATTCGTCACAGTGAAACTACCCTGATCGACAATATCGATACTCCAATTCCCGCCAGAATCAGTAACAACATGCGTGTAAGTCGCAGTCTTCGTGCTATCCGTGGCATCCGTAACAACAACCGTAACCGTTGCCCCAACCTCGGCCACCCCGCTCAATACCGGCTTACCCCCAACCGTCGTATCGTTGAGAATATTATCAAACGCAACATTGGTAAGATATGTCGAATTGTCAACTGTCGCACTCGCCGTTTCAGTCGTGCTGTTCCCGACTGAATCCGTCGAAACAACTGTCGCCGTCAAAGTGTCATTGTCCGTGATCGTAAAACCATCCCCATTGATAACACTAACACTCCACTCCCCGCTTTCGGAATCTGCAGTCGTCGTGAAAGTCGTCGTCCCACTCTCCGTACCCGTAACAGTCACAACAACTTCAGAACCAGGCTCAGCTTTCCCGCTTAAAGAAGGCGTTCCATCCGTCAAGCCGCTGCTCGTGACATCTTCAAAGCCAACACTCAGCGTATCAATCGAATTGTCAACTGTCGCACTCGCCGTTTCAGTCGTGCTGTTCCCGACTGAATCCGTCGAAACAACTGTCGCCGTCAAAGTGTCATTGTCCGTGATCGTAAAACCATCCCCATTGATAACACTAACACTCCACTCCCCGCTTTCGGAATCTGCAGTCGTCGTGAAAGTCGTCGTCCCACTCTCCGTACCCGTAACGGTAACAACAACTTCAGAACCAGGCTCAGCTTTCCCGCTTAAAGAAGGCGTTCCATCCGTCAAGCCGCTGCTCGTGACATCTTCAAAGCCAACACTCAGCGTATCAATCGAATTGTCAACTGTCGCACTCGCCGTTTCTGTCGTGCTGTTCCCGACTGAATCCGTCGAAACAACTGTCGCCGTCAAAGTGTCATTGTCCGTGATCGTAAAACCATCCCCATTGATAACACTAACACTCCACTCCCCGCTTTCGGAATCTGCAGTCGTCGTGAAAGTCGTCGTCCCACTCTCCGTACCCGTAACGGTAACAACAACTTCAGAACCAGGCTCAGCTTTCCCGCTTAAAGAAGGCGTTCCATCCATCAAGCCGCTGCTCGTGATGGTTTTACGATCACGGACAATGACACTTTGACGGCGACAGTTGTTTCGACGGATTCAGTCGGGAACAGCACGACTGAAACGGCGAGTGCGACAGTTGACAATTCGATTGATACGCTGAGTGTTGGCTTTGAAGATGTCACGAGCAGCGGCTTGACGGATGGAACGCCTTCTTTAAGCGGGAAAGCTGAGCCTGGTTCTGAAGTTGTTGTTACCGTTACGGGTACGGAGAGTGGGACGACGACTTTCACGACGACTGCAGATTCCGAAAGCGGGGAGTGGAGTGTTAGTGTTATCAATGGGGATGGTTTTACGATCACGGACAATGACACTTTGACGGCGACAGTTGTTTCGACGGATTCAGTCGGGAACAGCACGACTGAAACGGCGAGTGCGACAGTTGACAATTCGATTGATACGCTGAGTGTTGGCTTTGAAGATGTCACGAGCAGCGGCTTGATGGATGGAACGCCTTCTTTAAGCGGGAAAGCTGAGCCTGGTTCTGAAGTTGTTGTTACCGTTACGGGTACGGAGAGTGGGACGACGACTTTCACGACGACTGCAGATTCCGAAAGCGGGGAGTGGAGTGTTAGTGTTATCAATGGGGATGGTTTTACGATCACGGACAATGACACTTTGACGGCGACAGTTGTTTCGACGGATTCAGTCGGGAACAGCACGACTGAAACGGCGAGTGCGACAGTTGACAATTCGATTGATACGCTGAGTGTTGGCTTTGAAGATGTCACGAGCAGCGGCTTGACGGATGGAACGCCTTCTTTAAGCGGGAAAGCTGAGCCTGGTTCTGAAGTTGTTGTTACCGTTACGGGTACGGAGAGTGGGACGACGACTTTCACGACGACTGCAGATTCCGAAAGCGGGGAGTGGAGTGTTAGTGTTATCAATGGGGATGGTTTTACGATCACGGACAATGACACTTTGACGGCGACAGTTGTTTCGACGGATTCAGTCGGGAACAGCACGACTGAAACGGCGAGTGCGACAGTTGACAATTCGATTGATACGCTGAGTGTTGGCTTTGAAGATGTCACGAGCAGCGGCTTGACGGATGGAACGCCTTCTTTAAGCGGGAAAGCTGAGCCTGGTTCTGAAGTTGTTGTTACCGTTACGGGTACGGAGAGTGGGACGACGACTTTCACGACGACTGCAGATTCCGAAAGCGGGGAGTGGAGTGTTAGTGTTATCAATGGGGATGGTTTTACGATCACGGACAATGACACTTTGACGGCGACAGTTGTTTCGACGGATTCAGTCGGGAACAGCACGACTGAAACGGCGAGTGCGACAGTTGACAATTCGATTGATACGCTGAGTGTTGGCTTTGAAGATGTCACGAGCAGCGGCTTGACGGATGGAACGCCTTCTTTAAGCGGGAAAGCTGAGCCTGGTTCTGAAGTTGTTGTTACCGTTACGGGTACGGAGAGTGGGACGACGACTTTCACGACGACTGCAGATTCCGAAAGCGGGGAGTGGAGTGTTAGTGTTATCAATGGGGATGGTTTTACGATCACGGACAATGACACTTTGACGGCGACAGTTGTTTCGACGGATTCAGTCGGGAACAGCACGACTGAAACGGCGAGTGCGACAGTTGACAATTCGATTGATACGCTGAGTGTTGGCTTTGAAGATGTCACGAGCAGCGGCTTGATGGATGGAACGCCTTCTTTAAGCGGGAAAGCTGAGCCTGGTTCTGAAGTTGTTGTTACCGTTACGGGTACGGAGAGTGGGACGACGACTTTCACGACGACTGCAGATTCCGAAAGCGGGGAGTGGAGTGTTAGTGTTATCAATGGGGATGGTTTTACGATCACGGACAATGACACTTTGACGGCGACAGTTGTTTCGACGGATTCAGTCGGGAACAGCACGACTGAAACGGCGAGTGCGACAGTTG
The DNA here is from genome assembly GCA_965229605.1 of Alphaproteobacteria bacterium. Lineage (GTDB taxonomy): Bacteria > Pseudomonadota > Alphaproteobacteria > CBDDJK01 > CBDDJK01. The sequence continues at coordinate 1,792,225 of OZ245892.1, forward strand.
ACAATTCGATTGATACGCTGAGTGTTGGCTTTGAAGATGTCACGAGCAGCGGCTTGACGGATGGCACGCCTTCTTTAAGCGGGAAAGCTGAGCCTGGTTCTGAAGTTGTTGTTACCGTTACGGGTACGGAGAGTGGGACGACGACTTTCACGACGACTGCAGATTCCGAAAGCGGGGAGTGGAGTGTTAGTGTTATCAATGGGGATGGTTTTACGATCACGGACAATGACACTTTGACGGCGACAGTTGTTTCGACGGATTCAGTCGGGAACAGCACGACTGAAACGGCGAGTGCGACAGTTGACAATTCGATTGATACGCTGAGTGTTGGCTTTGAAGATGTCACGAGCAGCGGCTTGACGGATGGCACGCCTTCTTTAAGCGGGAAAGCTGAGCCTGGTTCTGAAGTTGTTGTTACCGTTACGGGTACGGAGAGTGGGACGACGACTTTCACGACGACTGCAGATTCCGAAAGCGGGGAGTGGAGTGTTAGTGTTATCAATGGGGATGGTTTTACGATCACGGACAATGACACTTTGACGGCGACAGTTGTTTCGACGGATTCAGTCGGGAACAGCACGACTGAAACGGCGAGTGCGACAGTTGACAATTCGATTGATACGCTGAGTGTTGGCTTTGAAGATGTCACGAGCAGCGGCTTGACGGATGGAACGCCTTCTTTAAGCGGGAAAGCTGAGCCTGGTTCTGAAGTTGTTGTTACCGTTACGGGTACGGAGAGTGGGACGACGACTTTCACGACGACTGCAGATTCCGAAAGCGGGGAGTGGAGTGTTAGTGTTATCAATGGGGATGGTTTTACGATCACGGACAATGACACTTTGACGGCGACAGTTGTTTCGACGGATTCAGTCGGGAACAGCACGACTGAAACGGCGAGTGCGACAGTTGACAATTCGATTGATACGCTGAGTGTTGGCTTTGAAGATGTCACGAGCAGCGGCTTGATGGATGGAACGCCTTCTTTAAGCGGGAAAGCTGAGCCTGGTTCTGAAGTTGTTGTTACCGTTACGGGTACGGAGAGTGGGACGACGACTTTCACGACGACTGCAGATTCCGAAAGCGGGGAGTGGAGTGTTAGTGTTATCAATGGGGATGGTTTTACGATCACGGACAATGACACTTTGACGGCGACAGTTGTTTCGACGGATTCAGTCGGGAACAGCACGACTGAAACGGCGAGTGCGACAGTTGACAATTCGATTGATACGCTGAGTGTTGGCTTTGAAGATGTCACGAGCAGCGGCTTGATGGATGGAACGCCTTCTTTAAGCGGGAAAGCTGAGCCTGGTTCTGAAGTTGTTGTTACCGTTACGGGTACGGAGAGTGGGACGACGACTTTCACGACGACTGCAGATTCCGAAAGCGGGGAGTGGAGTGTTAGTGTTATCAATGGGGATGGTTTTACGATCACGGACAATGACACTTTGACGGCGACAGTTGTTTCGACGGATTCAGTCGGGAACAGCACGACTGAAACGGCGAGTGCGACAGTTGACAATTCGATTGATACGCTGAGTGTTGGCTTTGAAGATGTCACGAGCAGCGGCTTGACGGATGGAACGCCTTCTTTAAGCGGGAAAGCTGAGCCTGGTTCTGAAGTTGTTGTTACCGTTACGGGTACGGAGAGTGGGACGACGACTTTCACGACGACTGCAGATTCCGAAAGCGGGGAGTGGAGTGTTAGTGTTATCAATGGGGATGGTTTTACGATCACGGACAATGACACTTTGACGGCGACAGTTGTTTCGACGGATTCAGTCGGGAACAGCACGACTGAAACGGCGAGTGCGACAGTTGACAATTCGATTGATACGCTGAGTGTTGGCTTTGAAGATGTCACGAGCAGCGGCTTGACGGATGGAACGCCTTCTTTAAGCGGGAAAGCTGAGCCTGGTTCTGAAGTTGTTGTGACCGTTACGGGTACGGAGAGTGGGACGACGACTTTCACGACGACTGCAGATTCCGAAAGCGGGGAGTGGAGTGTTAGTGTTATCAATGGGGATGGTTTTACGATCACGGACAATGACACTTTGACGGCGACAGTTGTTTCGACGGATTCAGTCGGGAACAGCACGACTGAAACGGCGAGTGCGACAGTTGACAATTCGATTGATACGCTGAGTGTTGGCTTTGAAGATGTCACGAGCAGCGGCTTGACGGATGGAACGCCTTCTTTAAGCGGGAAAGCTGAGCCTGGTTCTGAAGTTGTTGTTACCGTTACGGGTACGGAGAGTGGGACGACGACTTTCACGACGACTGCAGATTCCGAAAGCGGGGAGTGGAGTGTTAGTGTTATCAATGGGGATGGTTTTACGATCACGGACAATGACACTTTGACGGCGACAGTTGTTTCGACGGATTCAGTCGGGAACAGCACGACTGAAACGGCGAGTGCGACAGTTGACAATTCGATTGATACGCTGAGTGTTGGCTTTGAAGATGTCACGAGCAGCGGCTTGATGGATGGAACGCCTTCTTTAAGCGGGAAAGCTGAGCCTGGTTCTGAAGTTGTTGTTACCGTTACGGGTACGGAGAGTGGGACGACGACTTTCACGACGACTGCAGATTCCGAAAGCGGGGAGTGGAGTGTTAGTGTTATCAATGGGGATGGTTTTACGATCACGGACAATGACACTTTGACGGCGACAGTTGTTTCGACGGATTCAGTCGGGAACAGCACGACTGAAACGGCGAGTGCGACAGTTGACAATTCGATTGATACGCTGAGTGTTGGCTTTGAAGATGTCACGAGCAGCGGCTTGACGGATGGAACGCCTTCTTTAAGCGGGAAAGCTGAGCCTGGTTCTGAAGTTGTTGTTACCGTTACGGGTACGGAGAGTGGGACGACGACTTTCACGACGACTGCAGATTCCGAAAGCGGGGAGTGGAGTGTTAGTGTTATCAATGGGGATGGTTTTACGATCACGGACAATGACACTTTGACGGCGACAGTTGTTTCGACGGATTCAGTCGGGAACAGCACGACTGAAACGGCGAGTGCGACAGTTGACAATTCGATTGATACGCTGAGTGTTGGCTTTGAAGATGTCACGAGCAGCGGCTTGACGGATGGAACGCCTTCTTTAAGCGGGAAAGCTGAGCCTGGTTCTGAAGTTGTTGTGACCGTTACGGGTACGGAGAGTGGGACGACGACTTTCACGACGACTGCAGATTCCGAAAGCGGGGAGTGGAGTGTTAGTGTTATCAATGGGGATGGTTTTACGATCACGGACAATGACACTTTGACGGCGACAGTTGTTTCGACGGATTCAGTCGGGAACAGCACGACTGAAACGGCGAGTGCGACAGTTGACAATTCGATTGATACGCTGAGTGTTGGCTTTGAAGATGTCACGAGCAGCGGCTTGATGGATGGAACGCCTTCTTTAAGCGGGAAAGCTGAGCCTGGTTCTGAAGTTGTTGTTACCGTTACGGGTACGGAGAGTGGGACGACGACTTTCACGACGACTGCAGATTCCGAAAGCGGGGAGTGGAGTGTTAGTGTTATCAATGGGGATGGTTTTACGATCACGGACAATGACACTTTGACGGCGACAGTTGTTTCGACGGATTCAGTCGGGAACAGCACGACTGAAACGGCGAGTGCGACAGTTGACAATTCGATTGATACGCTGAGTGTTGGCTTTGAAGATGTCACGAGCAGCGGCTTGACGGATGGCACGCCTTCTTTAAGCGGGAAAGCTGAGCCTGGTTCTGAAGTTGTTGTTACCGTTACGGGTACGGAGAGTGGGACGACGACTTTCACGACGACTGCAGATTCCGAAAGCGGGGAGTGGAGTGTTAGTGTTATCAATGGGGATGGTTTTACGATCACGGACAATGACACTTTGACGGCGACAGTTGTTTCGACGGATTCAGTCGGGAACAGCACGACTGAAACGGCGAGTGCGACAGTTGACAATTCGATTGATACGCTGAGTGTTGGCTTTGAAGATGTCACGAGCAGCGGCTTGACGGATGGAACGCCTTCTTTAAGCGGGAAAGCTGAGCCTGGTTCTGAAGTTGTTGTTACCGTTACGGGTACGGAGAGTGGGACGACGACTTTCACGACGACTGCAGATTCCGAAAGCGGGGAGTGGAGTGTTAGTGTTATCAATGGGGATGGTTTTACGATCACGGACAATGACACTTTGACGGCGACAGTTGTTTCGACGGATTCAGTCGGGAACAGCACGACTGAAACGGCGAGTGCGACAGTTGACAATTCGATTGATACGCTGAGTGTTGGCTTTGAAGATGTCACGAGCAGCGGCTTGATGGATGGAACGCCTTCTTTAAGCGGGAAAGCTGAGCCTGGTTCTGAAGTTGTTGTTACCGTTACGGGTACGGAGAGTGGGACGACGACTTTCACGACGACTGCAGATTCCGAAAGCGGGGAGTGGAGTGTTAGTGTTATCAATGGGGATGGTTTTACGATCACGGACAATGACACTTTGACGGCGACAGTTGTTTCGACGGATTCAGTCGGGAACAGCACGACTGAAACGGCGAGTGCGACAGTTGACAATTCGATTGATACGCTGAGTGTTGGCTTTGAAGATGTCACGAGCAGCGGCTTGATGGATGGAACGCCTTCTTTAAGCGGGAAAGCTGAGCCTGGTTCTGAAGTTGTTGTTACCGTTACGGGTACGGAGAGTGGGACGACGACTTTCACGACGACTGCAGATTCCGAAAGCGGGGAGTGGAGTGTTAGTGTTATCAATGGGGATGGTTTTACGATCACGGACAATGACACTTTGACGGCGACAGTTGTTTCGACGGATTCAGTCGGGAACAGCACGACTGAAACGGCGAGTGCGACAGTTGACAATTCGATTGATACGCTGAGTGTTGGCTTTGAAGATGTCACGAGCAGCGGCTTGACGGATGGAACGCCTTCTTTAAGCGGGAAAGCTGAGCCTGGTTCTGAAGTTGTTGTTACCGTTACGGGTACGGAGAGTGGGACGACGACTTTCACGACGACTGCAGATTCCGAAAGCGGGGAGTGGAGTGTTAGTGTTATCAATGGGGATGGTTTTACGATCACGGACAATGACACTTTGACGGCGACAGTTGTTTCGACGGATTCAGTCGGGAACAGCACGACTGAAACGGCGAGTGCGACAGTTGACAATTCGATTGATACGCTGAGTGTTGGCTTTGAAGATGTCACGAGCAGCGGCTTGACGGATGGAACGCCTTCTTTAAGCGGGAAAGCTGAGCCTGGTTCTGAAGTTGTTGTTACCGTTACGGGTACGGAGAGTGGGACGACGACTTTCACGACGACTGCAGATTCCGAAAGCGGGGAGTGGAGTGTTAGTGTTATCAATGGGGATGGTTTTACGATCACGGACAATGACACTTTGACGGCGACAGTTGTTTCGACGGATTCAGTCGGGAACAGCACGACTGAAACGGCGAGTGCGACAGTTGACAATTCGATTGATACGCTGAGTGTTGGCTTTGAAGATGTCACGAGCAGCGGCTTGATGGATGGAACGCCTTCTTTAAGCGGGAAAGCTGAGCCTGGTTCTGAAGTTGTTGTTACCGTTACGGGTACGGAGAGTGGGACGACGACTTTCACGACGACTGCAGATTCCGAAAGCGGGGAGTGGAGTGTTAGTGTTATCAATGGGGATGGTTTTACGATCACGGACAATGACACTTTGACGGCGACAGTTGTTTCGACGGATTCAGTCGGGAACAGCACGACTGAAACGGCGAGTGCGACAGTTGACAATTCGATTGATACGCTGAGTGTTGGCTTTGAAGATGTCACGAGCAGCGGCTTGACGGATGGAACGCCTTCTTTAAGCGGGAAAGCTGAGCCTGGTTCTGAAGTTGTTGTTACCGTTACGGGTACGGAGAGTGGGACGACGACTTTCACGACGACTGCAGATTCCGAAAGCGGGGAGTGGAGTGTTAGTGTTATCAATGGGGATGGTTTTACGATCACGGACAATGACACTTTGACGGCGACAGTTGTTTCGACGGATTCAGTCGGGAACAGCACGACTGAAACGGCGAGTGCGACAGTTGACAATTCGATTGATACGCTGAGTGTTGGCTTTGAAGATGTCACGAGCAGCGGCTTGACGGATGGAACGCCTTCTTTAAGCGGGAAAGCTGAGCCTGGTTCTGAAGTTGTTGTGACCGTTACGGGTACGGAGAGTGGGACGACGACTTTCACGACGACTGCAGATTCCGAAAGCGGGGAGTGGAGTGTTAGTGTTATCAATGGGGATGGTTTTACGATCACGGACAATGACACTTTGACGGCGACAGTTGTTTCGACGGATTCAGTCGGGAACAGCACGACTGAAACGGCGAGTGCGACAGTTGACAATTCGATTGATACGCTGAGTGTTGGCTTTGAAGATGTCACGAGCAGCGGCTTGACGGATGGAACGCCTTCTTTAAGCGGGAAAGCTGAGCCTGGTTCTGAAGTTGTTGTTACCGTTACGGGTACGGAGAGTGGGACGACGACTTTCACGACGACTGCAGATTCCGAAAGCGGGGAGTGGAGTGTTAGTGTTATCAATGGGGATGGTTTTACGATCACCAACATTGCTAAGCGTCGTCAAAGCATCAACGGTGTAGGTGTCCTCTGATTTTACGGTTTTGCTGTTGTTATGCTTATCAATAACTGTGACCGATACAGAAAAAGGCATTTCGTGCGTGACATCCAGAGCGTCTGTGCCGCTATCACCGCCGCTTTTGACGGTAATCGACCAATTCCCATAAGCATCCGCAGTTGTGCTGAATGTCCCTTTATTTGTCGTGTCTGTATCTTCAATAACCACGATGACTTTTGCGTTTGGCTCCGCCGCCTGGCCAGACAAGACGGGTTCTTCGCCGACCGTATTACCGCTCGCACCCTCAAAAGCAAAAGTGCCAACAACGGCCTCGACGTCAACCGTTGCCTCTGCCTGCACAGAAGTCTCGCTTTCATTTTTGTGGATATCGGTTGCTGTCGCAGTTGCCGTTAATTCTGAACCATTTTCCAGAGAAACGTTTCCGGCATTGTTCTCATCGATATCAAGGCTCCAGTTCCCGCTTCCATCAGCCGTAGTATTAAGTATTACACTGTTACTGTCGTCATCACTGATCGTCACATGGACTGTCGCGCCAGCCTCCGCACTCCCGCTAAGCTGCGGGGTCTTGTCGCTGGAGCCATCGCTGGCAACATCAAATTCAATCGTTGGCGCATCCACAAAAGCGTCAACCGTTGCCTCTGCCTGCACAGAAGCCTCACTTTCATTTTTGTGAATATCGGTTGCTGTCGCAGTTGCCGTTAATTCTGAACCATTTTCCAGAGAAACGTTTCCGGCATTGTGCTCATCGATATCAAGGCTCCAGTTCCCGCTTCCATCAGCCGTAGTATTAAGTATTACACTGTTATTGTCATCATCACTAATCGTCACATGGACTGTCGCGCCAGCCTCCGCACTCCCGCTAAGCTGCGGGGTCTTGTCGCTGGAGCCATCGCTGGCAACATCAAATTCAATCGTTGGCGCATCCACAAAAGCGTCAACCGTTGCCTCTGCCTGCACAGAAGCCTCACTTTCATTTTTGTGAATATCGGTTGCTGTCGCAGTTGCCGTTAATTCTGAACCATTTTCCAGAGAAACGTTTCCGGCATTGTGCTCATCGATATCAAGGCTCCAGTTCCCGCTTCCATCAGCCGTAGTATTAAGTATTACACTGTTATTGTCATCATCACTAATCGTCACATGGACTGTCGCGCCAGCCTCCGCACTCCCGCTAAGCTGCGGGGTCTTGTCGCTGGAGCCATCGCTGGCAACATCAAATTCAATCGTTGGCGCATCCACAAAAGCGTCAACCGTTGCCTCTGCCTGCACAGAAGCCTCACTTTCATTTTTGTGAATATCGGTTGCTGTCGCAGTTGCCGTTAATTCTGAACCATTTTCCAGAGAAACGTTTCCGGCATTGTGCTCATCGATATCAAGGCTCCAGTTCCCGCTTCCATCAGCCGTAGTATTAAGTATTACACTGTTATTGTCATCATCACTGATCGTCACATGGACTGTCGCGCCAGCCTCCGCACTCCCGCTAAGCTGCGGGGTATTGTCGCTGAAGCCATCGCTGGCAACATCAAATTCAATCGTTGGCGCATCCACAAAAGCGTCAACTTTATAAAGATCAAGAGCAACTTCCTCCGTGTTCCCCAGGTCATCTGCGACATCAACGCCAACAACAAGTGTCCCGTTATGGTTAACCTCGAACTCACCTTGGTCAACAATCTGAATACTCCACTCACCGGTAGAATCAACGGTGTGTATGAAAGTTGCTGTCTTCTGGTCTTCATTCGTAACCGTAACCGTAACGGTCGAGCCAACTTCGGCTTTCCCGCTCAAGACAGGGTCGTCCCCAACCGTACCGGGGCTATCATCATCAGGATAGATAGCATCAGCAAAAGCAACATCACTAACAGAGACAGAGGCGTCAACATCATAAGGGCCAAGTGAAACTTGTGTCGCCTCGTTATCAAGATTATCTTTGGAATCAACAACAGCGGAAAGCGTCCCGGTATCGCTCACCGTGACAGACCCGCTGGTCGGCGTATCCTTAGCAATATCAACGCTCCAGGCACCCGTCTCATCATTAACCTCAGGCTTGAAAGTTGCTTTATTGCCTTCTTTATCTGTAACAATAACCGTAACCTCTGCACCAGGCTCAGCTATCCCTTTCAAGACAGGTTCAGCCCCAACTGCACCATTATCAACCTTTTCAAACGCAACATTGGTGAGTGTCGTAGAGGCATCAACTGTATAACTGCCAAGATCAACACTGTCCGTGTTGCCAAGCTCATCTTTCGAATCAACCTTGACGGAAAAGCTTCCTCCATCCTTAATCTCGAAATCGTCCTTACTGACAATCGTAACACTCCAGTTACCAGAAGCATCAACGGTCGGCGTAAAAGTCGTTTGGTTATTGTTACCATCCGTAACTGTAACAACAACTTCGGAACCAGGCTCAGCCGTGCCACTTAAAAGAGGATCGCCATCAACCGCACCATCGACAACCTTATCAAACTTAACATCGCTAAGGGTCGTAGAATTATCAACCTTTACGCTGGTCGAAGAAGTCCCGCTGCTATTGCCGGCGAGGTCGGTTGCAGTCGCCTTGGCGGTTAACGTCACATCATGCGTAAGAGAAAGTGTCCCGTCGCTTTCTTGGTCCAGATCAAGTGTCCAGTTGCCGTTGGAATCCGCATCAACGCTAAAGGTTTCGCTGTTTTTCCCGTCATCAACAATAACTTCAACCGTGGCCCCCGGTTCTGCGGTCCCGCTTAAAGCAGGGCTGTTATCGGTTGCTCCATTCTCCAGACCACCAAAGGCAATCTGCGGTGCCGTGGTTTGTGAATCAACGACATAGGTCTGGGTGGCTGTTTCGCCAAGGTTGCCTGCCTTGTCTTCTGATTGGGCCGAAACAGAAAGCTCGGTATCGTGGTCAGGCTTTATACCGTTTGCTTTAAGATCAAGGCTCCAGTTGCCGTTTTCATCCGCCGTCACATCAAGGGTTTCATCAATGTTTTCACCCTTGCTGACATAGCTGACGGAGACAGACACATTGGTTCCGGCTTCAGCCGTACCGGCCAAGCTGCTGCCATTAATATAGGTGGTGTTGTCACTGGCCGTATAGCTAACGCTGGAATCAGGCGCAATCACAGGGGCTTCAGGAGCCGTCAGATCAAAATTGAAGCTGCCGGTTTCTTCGTCACTGACATTGCCGGACGCATCGGCAGCGGTCACACTGAGCTGGACTTCGCTTTCTTCAGCAAAGTCATAATTGCCAGATACAGGATCGTCATTTTCAAAATCAATGGTCCAGGTCCCGGCATCATCGGCAACGGTCTCAAACACAGCCTCGCTTTGGGAAACCGTGCCATCCGGGTTGGTGAGGCTTCCGGCCAACGTCACACTGACCAAGGCACCCGCTTCGGTCTCCCCTTCGATAATCGAATTCCCTGATTCCAGATAATTATTCTCATTCACCGCAAGAACAAATAACGGAGGATCCGGCGGCGTGATATCAAGCTCCAGTTCTGGCTCTGGTTCTGGCTCAAGAACCGTGTCGTTTTCTTCTTCAAGCTCTATAATCTCCTCAAGAGGCCGCTCAGCCTCCAGGAGAACATCGGTTTCAAGCTGAACCTCTTCAGCCTCCGCGACCGCAGCCGGGGCATCCGGGATCGGCGTGTCAACAACAGCATCCTCTTGCTCTGCATCAACATCGCCAAGAGTCTCATTCTCAACGGCGATTTCCAACGCAGATTCCAGATCAAGGTCAACGTCCTCTCCAGATTCAGCAGCGGAACTTTCAACCGCCAGCTCAATCCCTTGCAAATCTTCTGAACTCAAGACAGAAAACTGCTGAACATTGCGCGCAACAACGGCTTGCGGAGTCTCTTGTGACTGGCTGATCTCAAGGTTTCCAGCCGCATTATTCTCCCCGATAATCGTCGAGAAACTTTCGCTCATCACAATCGGCTCGTCACTGCCCGACGGAATGGTGGCAATCGCCCCGTCAATAACCGTGATTTCAAATGTTTGCTGCGCATCAGGATCAATGCGGCCCGTGACAATCGTCCCGCGAATCCCGATGGTGGCAACCGGCGTGTTCACAACCATATCGGTCGGGTCGGTTTTGGCGATTTTGCCGCTGACGAAAAGGAACATGCCTTTCAACATCGACAGGACCACTTCACCGGATTCCTCTTCGGCGTTATAAAGCATTTTATCGAGAGTCATCTGGGCATCTTCACCCAGTGAAAACAGGGTATTATCCAGGAAGACGAGTTTTACCGAGGCCCCGGTTTCTGTCAGAATCTGGTCGCCTTCAAAGACGGGATCACCGGCTTCGAGAATTTGCGTCTGGCCATCTGTGCGAATGATCTTGACTTCACCGACGATGGTTTCAACATTGCCGATGCTTGAGCCATATTCGGCGTAATCATGGGCATCGACCATTGTGGCCCTGGGGGTTTCGCCAGAGGCTGCAGGCAGGTCGGTTCCTGCAAGAAGGGTTTGTACAAAATCAAAGGGGAGTTCGGTACTTTCGCTTATCCGCAAGGAAGGCGGCGGTGCTTCATCAAAATAGCCTGCGATGATATATTCGTTTCCATCGCCATCCACCACGCGCAGGTCGCTTCCTTCCTGCGAGAAGGACAGATCGCCAAGCCCGTCAAAGTGGTTGTCATAGTCTTTCAGAAGAAAGCTGATATCGGGAGTATCAAGCACGTCAGAGCCATCTTTATCCGCCCGTGATTCGGTTTGCGAGTCACCTTGCGCGTCAACGCGGTCTACGGCGGTTGCCGTTGCGGTGTAGGGTGAATTTTCCGAGGTATTTATGTCCTCAGCCGTCAGGTCTGTGACGGATGCTCCGATCAGATTTTGATCTTGCGGGGCATTATCATCCGAATTACGCATTTGAAGCTCCTATCGTGCCCCATTACCATGCCCCATATACCTTATAGGTCTGCTTTTCCATAAAATCAAGAAGAATTTGCAGCTTTTTCAAGATCGAACCAGGAGCCTTCTTGCAGGGCCACCATGGAGGCTTCGAGATGCTCTTGCATGACCAGTCTGGATTCTTCGGGATTATGTTCGCGCAAACAGGCAATGAGCCGCTTGTGATTTTTACGTTTAACAAAGTTGACGTAGGACAGTTGTCCATAGACCATATCCATAATTGAGACATATCGCAGCCACATTGGCATTTCGTTACGGGTTTTGAATATCCCGGCGAGCACGTCATAGAGCATATTATTGCAAGAGGCCCGGGCGAGTTTAAGGTGGAAGGCTTCATCGAATGTTCGGCATACGGGCTGATTATCCATGGACTGGAGGTATTGGTTATTGAGCATTTCGAGTTCGGAGAGGTCTTCTGCGGTTATTGTTGCAGCGGCCAGGGCGGCGATTTCGGGTTCGATGATGATTCGGGCTTGCAGGAGTTCGAGGGGTCCTGGCCCATATTGCTGGATGAAGTTGGGGTGCTGGGCCGGGAGGCGGATGGCGACTCTGACGCCGTTTTCGGGTGAGATATCGATGATTCCGGCGAGATTGAGGGCGACCAGGGCTTCTTTTACGGTGTCAGTTCGGCTGTTGAAATTTTCTGCGAGCGTTTGTTCGGAAGGCAGGCGGGCCCCTGGCTGGAAGTGTCCGCCCAGCACATAGGCTGCAAGCTGGTCTGCGATTTCCTGATAGGGTTGTTTCTGATTCATGACAGGCCGGTTTATACTGCCCGCCTATAGGCAAAACAAGAGCTTATGCGTCTTGTTTATCGGATGGCTGGTTATGGAGGCCGGGGACCCATAGAGGTTCGGGGGTTTCCTCCAGACGGTTGAGGTGGCGGGAGAGGACAAAGAGGAAATCGGACAAACGATTGATGTAGGCGAGCGCATGGGGATTGATTGAGTCGGTTTTTGCCAGCGTGCTGATTCGTCGTTCTGCGCGTCTTGCGATGGTCCGGGCCAGATGCGCCCAGGAGCCGCCGACCCCGCCGCCGGGCAGAATAAAGCTGTTAAGGGGTGGCAGGTCTTTATTCATCTGGTCAATATGTTCTTCCAGTTTTTTGACCTGCGCTTCGGTGACCCGCAAGGCCGAGGACCGGCGGCTTGTATCCTCTGGCACACAAAGATCGGCCCCCAGATCGAAAAGGTCATTCTGCAAGCTGGTAAGCAAAGCCGTGGTTTCAGAATTCCCGAGGTTCAAAACCATCAGGCCCAGGGCGGCGTTTAGCTCGTCAACGGTGCCATAGGCTTCGATTCTGGGGTCATCTTTTGCCCGCCGTTCGCCGTCTCCAAGACCGGTGGTGCCTTTATCGCCGGTGCGAGTGTAAATTTTTGACAAGGTAACCATGACAGCCTCTATTTTCCAAAGAACCAGGCCCCGGCGACAATGACCAGAAGCGTTATAAATTGAGCCATCACCCGAAAGCGCATGAGCTTGTTTGACCAGTTACTGTTTCCGGCGCGGGCCATCATAAAAAGCCCGACACATAGAATACCAAGGACAAGCAGCGAAAGTCCGATGGTCAATGCATTAAAAGAGGCAGGAAGGGTGGCCATTTTTAGCGGGGTGTGGTAAGGCGGCGATTCGGGAAATGGATCAGCTTTGCCGAAAAGCGCGGAGACTGTCGCAGATTGCTCTGCGCAGGGGTTGCCTGATACCGGGCTTTAATACGCTCCAGCGCGATTGGAAAACTGGCATTATAGCCTCCATGTGTAAAGCGGCACCACTGAGCCGTGCGCCGTTTATAGACCCATAATTCATGCATGGCCTGTCTCCCCTGTTACCTTGATAACGGCTTACCGATGATAGGAAATTACCCTGATAAGAACTTAACCCTGATAACAACGCGTGCAAATGAAGTCTGGTTTTCTTCCCTTGCATTATTCGCGGAGTCTTGCAACTGCTCATCTATAGAAATAGCGCAGGCCCCGGGTCAAAAGGTGGCGGATCAGTGAAAAACCGGTCAGAAACAGGAAAACGGCTGGAAGAAAGGCCAGAGAGAAGAACCCGGCCTGCCCGCTTTCAAGCTGCCGGACCTGTGCAACCAGCTGTTCAGCTTCGGGGGCGCCAAGAAGAAGGCGGGGCCAAAAGCGGCCATCGAGATTCATCCATTGGTCTGGAACCCCCTTGCGTCGGGCGTAGTAGCGTTGGTTGTAATAGAAAAGGCTGAACTGCCGGGTATTCAGGAAGCGGATTCGTTTATTGCGCGGGCGCGAATCCTGGGTGGAGAAGGGACGCGCCCGATGGTCAGAAAAATTTTCTGGCCAACCCTGATTGGTAGAATAACCGAGCCGGGCGCAATAATCCGCGCTCAGCTTTGCGATATCTTCGCTGCGGGCATCAATATCGGGGTCGGGCAGAAAGACCTTGCCATCGCGAAAAGTCTCGGACTGACCAAAGCAATCGGCGTGGATTTCTTCGGGGCAGCCCGCGGCTTGCAGGATCAGTTGCAGCGCCCATATCACATCAGCACAAGCGTCTGATTTGTCTGGAGATGCGCAAAATTCCTCATAAGCCACAGGAATTATATTGGGAAAGCGCAGCCAGTTGAGACTGTCTGCCAGTTCTTCTGCAAAATCGCCAAAGAGCGATTGCGGGTCAAGCAAAAGGTCACATTTTTGCGCACGGTTTTCATCGGTGGCATAGCGGCCCATGATGGTTTGCCCGGGCGTAAAATTATAATTGAGCCGGGCCCGCAGCATATCGCGCGGGTGGCGATATATGACAAGGCCAAAGACAGAATCAAAAGCCGAAAACCGCCCGCCATAAGGCCGCTGCCCCCGGCTGTTGCGGCTGTGAAACCAGGCTTTTGCGCTGGTGTGAATACTATAGGGGTCCAGCCCGTACCAATAGCCAGCAATGGGCGCGGTGGGCAATTCACCGCCAGACTGAAAGCCCAACCGTTCGGCCAGCGCGATCAAAAGGTGAGTCCCGGCTTTTGGCGCACTGACCAGAACCAGCGGTTGACGCTGTGCATTGCTGTCCAGGGTAAGAGCCTTGATCTGGACTTGCTGATTTTGAAAGCGGGGCAGAATCTGGCTTAACCAGTCCGGGTCTTTGCTGATCAAATAGATATTCTGCCGGTTTTCAAAGCACGGCAGGGTTTGTTCGCTCCCCGTGAACAGGGAACAGGGGCGCGCTTTTTTTATTTCTTCGGTTTTTTGTATATTTGCAATAGATGGCTCTTGCGCACAGGCCGGATCAATCAGACCAAAACTACCCTCATCCTTCGCAAAAGCATGGCATAAATCGTCAAATATATCGATAAAATCAAGGCTGCGCACGGGTCAGGCTTGTCCAGCGGCACGCAAAACCGTTATCACCTCGCTTGCAATAAACTGGCTGACCTTGCGGTTGCTGTCCAGCGTCACCCCGGCAATATGCGGGGTTAAAATCAGGTTATTGCAGTCGGCAAAGCGGGCCGCAAAATCATGGGCGGCCTTGCCCGACAAAGGTTCTTCTTCAAACACATCCAGTGCCGCCCCGCCAAGATGCCCCTGTTTCAGGACCTTGCCAAGCGCCGCTTCATCAACCAGCCCGCCGCGCCCGGCATTGATAACGATAGACCCCGGTTTCATGGAACGCAGCGCGGCTTCGTCCAGAAAATAGCGGGTTTCATCGGTTAAAGGCAGATGCAGGCTTATGATATCACTGTCAGCCAGTAATTCTGCACGTTCAACCCGCTTTGCCAAAGCCCAGGCCGCATGATCATCGGCAAGATAGGGATCATAGGCCAGACTATTCATCCCCAGACCTTGCGCGATTTTGGCGGCTTGCTGCGCGGTGCTGCCAAATCCGGCCAGTCCCAGAGTCTGCCCGCCGATTTCACGGCCCTGGCTGAGCTGCTGGCGCGGCCAGTCCCCGGCCAACATTTCATCGCGCTTGTCATAGGAACCGCGCACCAGCATCAAGGCGCAACTGATCACATATTCGGCGACGGAACGGGCATTGGCCCCGGTTGCCGGGAGTACCCTGATATTCCTGGCCTTACAGGCTTCAACATCAATATTGTCCAGCCCGACGCCCAGACGCCCCACACAGACAAGCCCCGGGGCCAGCGATAAAAGATCAGCCGTCACCTGTGTGCGGTTGCGGACAATCAGGGCCCTTGTCGCGTGGTCTTGTAAATGCGCATGGTCTTGTAAATAACGGCGCAAGCCCGCCGGATCATCAACCATTTCCGGGGCATAAACGGTTGGAAAAGCGGCTTCCAGCAGGGACAGGCCTTCCTCCGCCATAAATTCAGTGACAAGAATCATAATTGTTGATCGTATTTCAGGAGTTTTGTATTCATCGCCCCTTATTATAGCATTATCGGGAAAATAACCATATACGAAAAGGGATACGAAAACTGGCCTCAAAACTAACCCCAAAACTTGCAGATGAATTTGGCTTGAAAGCCCCTGTGACCCAGGCTCCGATGGCAGGCGGCATCATCCCGGCAGATTTTATTGCTGCCGTGTGTGAATTTGGCATGATCGGATCGATTGCTGGCGGCTATCTGTCGCTTGAACAGATGGAAGCGATGATCAGCCAGGTCCAGCAGCGCACCAGCCGGGCTTTTGCGCTGAATATTTTTGTTGATAAACATATCTATCCGGCCCACCCGCTTTTAAAACCCCCCGAAATTATCGGGCTTGAAAAGCAACTGGGAATTTATCGTGCCGATCATTATGTGATTCAACAGCCGCCTTTACTGTCTGATATCATTGATCTGGTCTGTTCAATGCAGGTGCCGGTGCTCAGCACCACTTTTGACTTGCTGGAAAAAGACCATATCCATCGTCTGAAAACCGCCGGGGTGCGGATTATGACAACGGTCAATTCCACCCGGGAGATTGAACCGGCGATTGAAAGCCAGCAAGCGGACTATATTATCTTTCAAAGCGAAAAAGCGGGCGGGCATAAAGGCGGTTTTATGGATGCCCCCTATAGTTCAGAAGAGGATATTCTGGCCTTTATGCAGAATTATCCGTCAACCGGCTGTGTGATTGCAGGCGGGATTATTGATCATGCTGACCTGCAAACGGTCATGCAAAAAGGGGCAGATGGCGTGCAGATGGGGACCGGCTTTTTGCTGACAAAGGAAAGCACGGCAGCCGAAAGCTATAAAACCGCGCTTTTAACCTGCACTGATCCGCAAGGAACCGATTTTACCCGCAATATTACCGGACGCAGCGCGCGCGGGCTTAAAAATAAAATCGCGCGGCATAACATTCAGACAAAGATCGGCTTTCCGCATTTGCATTTTGCCACCGCCGACTTGCGCGCCCATGCCCGCCAGACCGGTCAGGCGGACTTTCAATCACTCTGGAGCGGCAGCAATGTCCATAAAATCAATGACCTCAAAAACCTTGAGGATTTTATGAAAAGCCTCTGCCCGCCAGAATAACCTTATACCTTGGCCCCTATACTTTAGAGAGGGCCCGCCGCCACCAGCCGCGTCTCGGTGGTGAAGCCGCCGTTTCAGACGTATTTTCCGGCGAGGCTGGCGCATCGCTTTCAGTTGCTGCTTCTTGGGGCGCAGCCGCCCCTTCATCGGCAAAAGGCGTGGCGGTTTGGGAATCATTATCCTGTTCGGCAGCTTTTTTGCGGCGGCGCACCGGTTTACGCTTTGCCGGTTTGTCGTCGCTGCTTTCAGAATCGGCTTTTATATCCCCTTTGGCTTCCTCTGGCGTGCTTTCATCTTTTGTCTTTGCAGCAGACCTTGTGCTTTTACGCGGGGCTGACCGCCGTCTGGCGCGTGGCGCAGGTTTTTCTGCCGCTTCGCCTGCATCAGAAGAATCAGCAACGGGTTCACTATTAACCGGTTGGCTTTCGCCCCCGCTTGCTTCTTCGGTTACCTCTGTTTCTGTTGCAGTTACGGAAGCGGCTTGTTGATTCTCGTCGCGCTTGCGGCGATTGCGCCCGCCCCGACGTCCCCGGCGGCGTTTGGGTTCGCTGGTCTGCTCTCCATCACCAGAATCCGCTTGCGGGCCGCTTGTCTGATTATTTCCGCCATCACGCGTATCCATTTGATCAGACCCGTTTTCAGAATCGGCAAGATAATCCGCATTCTGCTCAGGATTTTCAGACAACATATGGCGGCGGCGCGTATAACGCTGGCGCGGCCTGTCAGAAGATTGATTCTGCCCGTCCGCATAGGACCCGTCAGAACGTGAGCGGCCCCCGCGTTTATTGCGTGAAGATTCTTTATCCTGTGCCTGGTCCCTGTCGTCAGATCGTCTGGCAGGGCCTCTTCTGTCATGATCTCTTCTTGCAGGCCCGCCTCTGTCATAAGAGCCTTGCCGGGATGGCTGCTGCGGGGCGGCACTCTCGTTATCAAGGCGGTAATTCGGCGCAATCAACTGCGAATCGCCTTCAACATGAATGACCAGCCCATAATCTTCCTCCAGCCGGGTCAGACGATGCCGCTTTTGATTCAACATATAAAGGGCAACATTGGTCGGCACCGCTATTTTCAGCGTGTCTTTTCCCTCATTAAGAGCCATTTCCTCCAGCACCCGCAAAGCTGAAAGCGCCGCACTTTCAATCGATACAACATAGCCTCCGCCCCCGCAATGCGGGCAAGGCTGGCTGGTGGTCTCAAGCAGGCTTGGCCGTAAACGCTGGCGAGAAAGCTCCAGCAAGCCAAAGTCGCTGATGCGTCCAGACTGGATTCTCGCCCGGTCCCGGCGCAAGGCCTCTTTCAACTTGCGCTCAACCGTGTGATCGTTGCGATTGCTCTCCATATCAATAAAGTCAATCACAATCAGCCCGGCAAGATCGCGCAAACGCAACTGCCGGGCAATCTCGTCCGCAGCCTCCAGATTGGTCTTTAAAGCCGTTTCCTCAATATGCCGCTCCCGCGTGGCCTTGCCAGAGTTAATGTCAATCGCAACCAAGGCCTCGGTCTGGTGAATAACAATCGACCCCCCCGACTTCAGCCCAATCGTCGAATTATGAATCTGGGCCAGCTGCTTCTCCACATTATAATTATGAAACAGTGGCACATTATCACGCGCACGATAAGCTTTGACTTTGCGGGCATGGCTTGGAATCAACGACTTCATAAAGCCTTTGGCCGCACGATAGGCCTCATCACCGGCAACCAGTATCTCGTCAATGTCCTTGTCATACAAATCACGAATCGCCCGCTTCACCAGATTTCCATCATCGTGAATCAAAGAAGGCGCTATCGATTCCATCGTCTTGTCGCGAACCGTATCCCAAAGACGCGTGATATAATCATAATCGCGCTTGATCTCTGCCCGCGAACGCGCCGCCCCCGCCGTGCGCAAAATAACCGCCATATCCTGCGGAACATTCAAATCAGCAATAATCTTCTTTAAACGCTTGCGGTCGTCTCCATTACTGATCTTCTTGCTGACCCCGCCTCCTCGGCTGGAATTCGGCATCAAAACACAATAACGACCCGCCAGGGAAATATAGGTCGTCATCGCCGCCCCTTTGTTCCCGCGCTCCTCCTTCACAACCTGAACCAGCAAAATCTGGTTGCGCTTGATAACTTCCTGAATTTTATACTGACGATACTGCGCCCGCCCGGCCTTGGTCCGGCGCAACGCCGCTGACGTCAAAGGGGCATCGCCCGCATCATCCAGCTTGCCCTCTTCAGATGAAGGATCATCGCCCGTATCATCCTCATCCGCCGCAATATCGCCTTCTTCCAGCAGATCATCGCTTTCATGATCATCACCTTCCGGCGCGTCACCTTCTGACTCATCATCAGGCAGATCGGCTGTATCCTCCTCCTGATCACTCTCTTCTTGCGCTCTATGGCGTTTGCGCTCCCACTCCTCCTCCGCAGCACGAACCAACGAATCACGGTCAAAAGCCGGAATCTGATAATAATCAGGATGAATCTCGCTGAAAGCCAGAAAACCTTGCCGGTTGCCTCCATACTCCACAAAACAAGCCTGCAACGAAGGCTCAACACGCGTAACCTTCGCAAGATAAATATTGCTCTTTATCTGTTGCTTCGCAGAGGTCTCAAACTCAAACTCTTCAAGCTGCGCGTCCTCAACAACCGTAACACGCGTTTCTTCCGGATGCGTAGCATCGATTAACATTCTTCTCGTCATGCGATTTTGCCTCAGCCTTCATACTGCGCGCACAACACCAGTCTTGTCTAAATCGTAAAGCAGGTGACAGCATTCTCTAATTCGTCCCTCTTAAACTCGATCTTGATAGACCGGGCAATGGCCACAGTCACTTATTGTTAAAACATTATGTCGATCATTCCAGGCACCTCATGCAGACAACCTGCAAAAAAGCTATAGCCCGAAAATGGAGTGAACGCGCTTTTCATTCTGTTTCTCGCATTGAAAAACGCGCCGTGCCTGCCCCGCTTCTTTTTTCCTTCATAAGACGGGGCCGGTGAAACTTGTACCGCTGTGCCTTTTATATGATATAAGCCATCTGAACGAAATTAACAGACTGGCAGATTTCCGGTTGTTTTTACATACCACATCAAAACACACCACTATATCTTAAACTGTCTTGCGTTTAACGACAACAATTTTCCAATCATATGGGCATATGGGAATATGGACATGATGAATATTTTAATTTTAGGCGGCAGCAGCGAAGCCAGTCAGGTCGCCAATGCAGTCGCACCTTTCTGCGCCCGGCCAGATATCTGCGCAATACTGTCCTATGCCGGGCGGGTGCGCCATCCAAAGCCGCAGCCCATCCCTTTGCGTACCGGCGGCTTTGGCGGAGTTGAAGGGCTTTGCCACTATCTTCGCAGAGAATCCATAACGCATGTCGTTGATGCGACACATCCTTTTGCCACAAGGATAAGCGCGAACGCGCAGGCAGCTTGCCAGCATGAAAAAATTCCTCTTCTGGTTTTCACCCGCCCGGCCTGGCACCCGCAAACCGGTGATAACTGGCAAATTGTGCCTGATCTTGATGCCGCTCTTTCAGCCCTGTCAGGCCCGCCGCAAAGATTATTGCTGGCTTTGGGCCGCATGCAGATTGCGGCCTTTACCGCAAAACCGCAGCATCATTATATCCTCCGGCTGGTTGATCCAATGGTCCCGCCCCCGCCGCTTCCCAACCACACAATCCTGCTGGACCGTGGGCCCTTTGCCTATGACGCTGAATATAACCTGCTTCGCAGTCAGAAAATCGACCGTATTGTTTGCAAAAATTCTGGCGGAGAGGCAGCAGCCCCCAAACTTCATGCAGCCCGCGATATGGGCCTGCCGGTCTTGATGATTGAACGATCTCCCCTGCCGGAACCCGCCCCGCCTCAAACCACAGTGCTGGAAGACGTCACAAACTGGCTTTTTGCCAACAGGACCTTAAAGTAAGGCTCAGGCTGAACGGGGGGTATAGACAAGCGGATAAGTCCTTGACCCAAGCGGGGGCAAAACCCGGGTACGGCTGGAGCCAATCAACACCAGCGTGCGCATATCGGCAAGGGTTGGATCGGCCTGATCAAGAGGCTGGACAGTAATGGTTTCTTGCGGGGTCGAGACGGCGCGGGCAAAAATAACCGGGCGGGCTGGTGCCAGATTAACGGTTTCTTCGCGCAGAAGATCAAGCGCGCGGGCAAAGCCTTCGGGCCTTGCCAGCGAACGCGGATTGTAAAGGGCAATCGCAAAATCCCCTTGTATACAAAGCCGCAGACGCTGGGCGATGATATCCTGCGGCTTGAGGTTATCGGACAGATTGATCACGCAAAAATCATGACCCAGCGGGGCACCAACCCGTGCGGCGGCTGCCAGCATGGCACTGATTCCGGGCAAGACCTGAATATCCAGATTTCTCCACAAATCAGGGCCTTGTTCAAAAGCCTCAAAGACGGCGGCGGCCATAGCGAAAATGCCCGGGTCTCCCGACGAGACCACAGCCACCTTGCGCCCGCTTGCTGCCAGCGATAGCGCATGTTGCGCCCGGTCTATTTCAACCCGGTTATCAGAAGCATAGAGCGTTTGTTCAGGCCGGGGCTTTAAACGCGCCAGATAAGGCCCATAGCCCACAAGATCATCAGCCTGCTCCAGGGCCTGCATGGCGGCAGGCGTGATCAGGTCTTCGGCCCCCGGACCAATCCCGACAATATGCAATGAGCCTGTCATCTCATGCTCCGATATTTTATGTCTGACTTGATCACGGGCTTTTTATGGGCGGCGGCCCTGGCCCGGCATAATCACCAGCGAAAAATATAAGGCGGAACCCAGTTGCGCCGATTCTGCCTTGGAAAGCGGCATAATCTGTTGGCCCGGCAAAGTGGCCTCGGCAATCAAAAGAGCGCGCTCAAGCCGTCCGGCTCGATCAAATACCCGTTTTACCTTTTCAAGATGGCGACCAATCTTCATAATCACCAGCGCATCGGCCTCTTTGATTTGCTGATAAAGCTGCTCTTCAGGGGTGGTGGCCATGGCAATCCCCAGATAATCATCCCCCCAGGTCATCGGCTGCCCGGCCTCTGTCCAGCCACCCGACATGCCGGTAATGCCCGGCACAACCTCAATCTCCACCCGCCCATAAAGCCGCGTATAAAGATGCATAAACGAGCCATAGAAAAACGGGTCTCCTTCACAAAGCACCATGACATCTTTCCCAGATTGAGCTAGGGCAAGCAGTTCATCGACCTGTTCTTCATAAAAATCGGCCATGACTTTCTGATAGGCAGGCTGATCAAAAGGCAGTTCAGTCGTCACCGGATAATCCATCGGATATTCCGTGACATCGGTTGGCAGGTATCCTTCAACCGTCGTGCGTGCCCGTCCAGGTCGACCTTTCTTGCGAAAATAGGCAATGATACGGGCTTTTTGTAAAAGACGGCTGGCCCGCAGACTCATCAGTTCCGGATCCCCCGGACCCAGTCCAACGCCATAAATAATGCCGGGTGCGGGCATAGCTGGCCCCTATTCTTTGGTGCTGGCGATAGCGTTCAGGGCAGCGGCCGTGATCGCACTCCCGCCCAGCCGACCAGAGACAATACAGCAAGGCACCGGCATAGCTTCCCACAAAGCGTCTTTTGATTCAATCGCTCCGACAAAGCCGACCGGGCAGCCGATGATTGCCGCCGGGCGCGGGCAGTCCGGGGCTTCCAGCATATTCAACAAATGAAAAAGAGCCGTTGGCGCATTGCCAATCGCAACCAGAGCACCTTCCAGCTGCGGACGCCATAACTCCAGAGCCGCCGCCGAACGGGTGGTGCGCAAAAGCCTTGAAAGGCTTGGCACCTCCGGCGCATTCAAGCTACAGATCACCTGATTTTCAGCCGGTAATCTGGCACGAGTTACTCCTTCCTTGACCATACGGGTATCGCATAAAATCGGCGCACCTGATTCCAGAGCCTGTCGCGCCTGTTCAACCATTCCTGAAGAAAAATGAACAGACCCGGCAAGTTCCGGCAAGCCAGCCGCATGAATCATGCGCACAACCACCTGTTCCTCAAGAGTAGAAAATCGCGCAAGGTCACTCAGTTCGCGTATCTGGCGAAAGGACTGGCGATAGATTTCCGCCCCGTCGGTTTCATACTGATAAGGCATGATTTTTCATCCTGTTGATAATATCCTGTGCGCTTAAACCCTGCTCATCTGGCAAAGAGTGTGGGGAGCCTTGCCGGATCAGGTCAAACCGCCCCTCTTTCCCAACCAGCGTCAGCCGGGCCTTTCCCGGATGCGCACAGCCTTTGGCGCAACCGGATATATGAATAGTCGCCGGGTCCTTTTGCTTTTTTCCTTCAAGAAAAGGCGCCATGTCTTGTGCCAGATCACGGGTCTTGACGGTTGCCGCTTTACAAAAAGGCACCCCAATGCAGGCCTGAATTTGAAATAAAGGGTGGCTGGCCTGATCAATAAACCCGCTGTCCGCGATCATCGTGGTATTTTCAAGAATAAAAAGCCGCCAAGGGGTCAGGCGGATCGCCGGGGCATGGGTTTTTTCTAAAAGCTGGCCAAGCTGCCGGGCAGGAATATCCCCGAATGCGGCCCCATAAGCCGCACCGATGGGATACCCCCCGGGGGTCCAGGCTGGTTGCGATTCTGCGGGGGGAGCCATCAATGCCCAATCAGGTAAAGCATGCTCTGCAATATGCGCGGCCATACGCCCCTTTCCGCCGGTTGCCTTGAACCATTTGATCAAGGACAAGGCTATTTCCAGCGCGTGATCAGGGGTTGAGGCCACAGAACCAAACTCTGCCCCGTCAGCCCGCACAAGCAGCGCATGATCAGAAAAATCTTTGCAAACAGACGGATGCAGCCGTTCAAACCGGATATCTGCCGAGCTTGCAGAAAGCAGGCGTTTTTCCCCCATATCAATAGCAAAACCAAACTTGGCCGGGAGCCGTGGAAGAGTCGGAACCCTCTGCCGCAAGCCCTTGATTAAAATAGAAGATGGATCATCGGGCATCCAGTCCGGCGCGCACATCATTGCAGGGCCTTCTTCAAGAGCCAGATCAACCAGTTCCAAATCAATCAATTTGTCCAAAAGTGCTTGATGCTGATCAAGGCGGATGCCGCGCAGTTGCAAATTGGCGCGATTGGTCAGGGTTATGACGCCTCGTCCATAGGTTTCCGATAGATCAATAAGGCCAAAAGCCTGTGCGCGGGTCAGACGATTTTGAAAGGGGCGAATACGCATGACCCAGCCATCAGCGGCCTCCATTGGCTGCAAGGCATTTGGACACCAGCCCTTAACGAGCGATTTTTTGTCCGACAAAGCAATCATCAGCAGGCAATATCGGCTGTTTCCAGAATATTCACTGTTTCCAGGCTGGCAAGCGTTTCATTGCGGCGGGTTTTCCATAACCCGGCCTTATAGAGAGCCTGAAACTGATCACGCATTGCCTGAAGAGCCTGCGGATTCTCACGTTCCAAAAATTCTGTGGTTTCAACATTGCCAAGTGTTGCTGTGTGAAAAGCATCAAAAAGATGAGGCCCCACCGATTGGCTTAAATGCGCAAAAAGAGCCATGTGATCCAGAGTCGCAGCAATTTCTGCCCCGCCACGAAATCCGTGACGTTTCATGCCGTCAATCCAGGCCGGATTAGACGCCCGGGCCCGCACAACACGGGCAATTTCTTCGCTCAATGTTCGTGCAGCAGGATTGCCCGGATCATGATGATCAATATGATAAAGGGCGGCTCTTCCACCAAGTGATTGTTTGGCGGCCGCAAATCCGGCTTCATGGAACGCATAATCCGGGGCCAGCAGCAGATCGGTTTCGGCCATATCCTGAATATGCACAAAGCTGTCGGCTGCCTGCACGCGCGCTTTTAACCCTTGCAGATCAGGGCGCGATTCGGATCCCTGATGCGCCCAGGCACTGGCAGCCAGCCAGGTCTGCCCGGCCAGATCACGGCTATGATCCGAATAATCATTCTCCACCCCCGTCATGGCCACCCCGTAATGGGCCGGGGCCGGGCCATAGACCCGGTTTTGTGCGCCGTTTTTTCCTTTATAGGGATTGATATCTTCAGCTTCATCGCGCCTGGCAAGCAAAGTGACCGCTTGCATAAAAAGCCCGCTTAATGTCGGGAATAAATCACGGAAAAGGCCGGATATGCGCAATGTTACATCAATGCGCGGGCGATTTAAAACAGCCATCGGCAAGATTTCAACCCCGCGCACACGTTGCGACCTTTCATCCCAGACCGGCTGTGCGCCCAGAAGATAAAGGGCCATCGAAAATTCTTCGCCAGCTGTGCGCAGGGTTGCCGATCCCCAAAGGTCCAGCACCACCGCTTGTGGCCAGTCCCCTTCATCTTGAAGATGGCGGCGTAAAAATTCCTCAGCCAGTTTCATCCCGCCGGTAAAAGCGGCGCGGGTGGGTGTGGCGCGCGGGTCAACACTGTAAAGATTGCGCCCGGTCGGCAAAACATCTGACCGCCCCCGAAAAGGAGACCCGGCTGGCCCGGCGGCAATCCTTTTGCCAGCCAGCGCATCAAGCAGGGCATGATGCTCTGCTTCAACGCTGGCGGCAGGATCAAACACGGCGGAGCTATTTTTTGCCGAGGGCAAACGCCCAAAAACATGCAACCCATCTCCAAACTGGCTGTCCTTCAAATCACAAATATAACGATCAATGCGGGTAATGGCTTCGGCTGGGCATATATCATCGCTCAGGCCGAGATCGTCTTCAACACCCCGGGTACGGGCTTCATCACGGATATCATCCTGCAGACGTGTGCGGCGGCGCGGGTCCAGCCCATCCGCATTGGAAAATTCATCCAGCAGTGATTCCAGCCGGGACAGCTCATCAGGCACCATGCTTTTTTTAAGCGGTGGCGGAATATGGCCCAATGTCACGGCGGCGATGCGGCGGCGGGCTTGTGCGGCTTCTCCGGGGTCATTGACGATAAAGGGATAGATCACCGGCAAATTCCGGATCAGGGCTTCCGGCCAGCAGGAATCGCCAAGAGCCACCGCCTTTCCGGGCAGCCATTCCAGCGTTCCATGTGCGCCGACATGAACCAGCGCATCACATTTTTCATTGATCCGCAGCCAGAGATAAAAGGCAACATAGGAATGACAGGGGGTGCGGCGCAAATCGTGATAATCGTCGGTGCGGTTTTCATGGCGTCCGCGTTCTGGCTGCAAGGCGATGAGCATATTGCCGCGCCGGATGGCCTGAAAATGAAAAGCCCCGTTTTTGCAGGCAAAATCATCTTCGGGTGCCCCCCAGTCTTTTTGCAGCTTTGTCCGCAGGCTTTTGGGCAGGCTTTCTGAGAGAATATGATAATCATGCAAGCTCAGGCTGATGGTTTCATGTTGTAAAGCCTGATGGACAGGGGCTTTATGGTCGCCTGTTGTATAACCCGCCGTATCGAGGTCTTGTATCATGGCATCCACTGACTTGAGTGCATCCAGTCCGACTGCATGGGCCATCTGCCAGCTTTTTCCGGGATAGGTTGAGAGGATAAAAGCTATTTTCTTGTCGGCAACGGGCTTTTGTGCCAGGCGCACCCAAGAGTCGACTTTGGCAACGATTGAGCGGATACGCGCCCGGTCTGGATGATGAGCCATCCGGCTATATTCAAGATCGGGGTTGAGAGACTGGTTTTTCTTGAAGGAGGCCACGCCGGAGAATATCCGGCCATCGACTTCGGGCAGGGCCACATGCATGGCCAGATCAGAGGGCGACAGGCCGCGTTCGGCTTTGGCCCAGGCTTTTCGTTCCGAGGTTGAGAGTGCAATCTGGAACACGGGAACACCTGGCGCATCAAGTGGTGATTCATCATTGTCCGAGCGACCGGAGAAAGCGGTTGCATTGATGATGGCGGCTGGCTTTAGCTGCACAAGCTGGCGGGAGAGCCAGGCCCCGGCCTCTGGCATTTTTAAAGACGGCACATAAAGCCCGACCGGGGCAAAGCCTTTGCGCACAAGCTGGCGGGAGAGTTCTTCGATTGGCGCAAGGTCGGCTGCCGTTAAATAGGCCCGATAAAAGGTGATAGCGATTTTAGGCCGGGTTTCTTGTTGAGCCAGCAATGTGCAACAGGCCCCAATATCTGGCAGCCAGGTTCCGACCGGGGCCAGAGATTTCTGGCCTGGCACGGGTCCGGCATAAAACCCGGCGGCAAGAGCCAACTGAGCCAGAGCAGCTTCGGCTGCAACCGCGCCCCCGGTTTCACACAGCTGGCTTAATCGTTTTAATGTTGAAGGCGTCAGGGTTGAAAAAGCCGCCAAGCGGTCGGCCATTCCATGAGAATGTGTTTTTTCAGAATCTGTTTTACCAGAATCCATCTTAAAGTTATTTGATCCGCTGATATCGCCGGGAAGCACGGCGAGCGCGATATTCTGGCTGCGGGCCAGAGCCGCGACTTCCTGCAGCCCGTATGACCAGTAGGATTCGCCGCCAATCAGGCGAACGAGGATACCTTTGGCATGGCAAAGAGTCTGGCTGATATAGGTATCAACTGATACCGGATGGCGCAAAGCGGCCAGATTTGCCAGCCGCAGGGAGGGGAAGGACGGGTTGTTTGTTTGATTGTTTCTGGTGCGGGCGCGTGTCCAGCCTGCTGCAAAAGCCCCGAGGTCACTGTCTGAAAAAGAGAGAACAACCAGATCGGCCGGGCTTTGCTTGAGGTCAACCGGCGTTTCCGTTTCTTCTAGTCCCTGGCTTTCACGGAAAACGATATGCATTGTTGGAGATTAACCCGGCAGAGGAGAAGCCGCAACCGGGGATGAAACCGGCTGGAAGGCAGTCTCCAGCGTCTTTTTAAGGGAGGCAGTTATGATATCATGCTCCCCGATCACGACCAGATTGCCGCTGCGGGGTTCATTTGCGGCCCAGGGACGGTCATACTGAACCCGCACCCGCGCCCCCACGCCCTGAATGAGCAAGCGCAAAGGCTTGCCGTCAATCGCCGCATAGCCTTTTACCCTTAAAAGCCCGTGTTGCTGCGCCAGATCAGAAACCAGGCTGCGCAGGCTTTCCGGGTCAGATTGCGCCGGGATAGGCAGAACAAAACTGTCAAAATCATCATGGTCATGGTCATCGACATTGTCATGGTGAGACGGGCGGGCTGATAAATCATCCTCGACAGCGGCCCCCAGCCCCAGCACCAGACGCCGGTCAATCTTTCCGTCCTGGACTTCGATAATCGGCAGGGGAGACGAAAGCATTTTATTGATAAAAGCCTTGGCCTTATTGGTTCCGGATTCCCCGGCAAGGTCGGTCTTGGTCAAAAGCACGACATCGGCGGCCAGGATTTGATCATCAAAAAGCTCTGACAGCGGTGTTTCATGATCCAGACTTTCATCGGCCGCCCGTTGCGCATCAACCGCATCGGGGTTGGGGGCAAAACGCTGATCGGCGACAGCTTCGGCATCGGCAAGGGCAATCACCCCGTCAACCGTAATGCGGGAACGCAAAGCCGGCCAGTCAAAGGCTTTCAAAAGCGGTTTGGGCAAGGCCAGCCCCGAGGTTTCAATGACGATATGATCAGGTCGGGGTTCAAGCGCCATCAGGCTTTCAATCGTCGGGATGAAATCATCGGCAACCGTGCAGCAGATGCAGCCATTTGGCAGTTCAACAATATTTTGTTCGGCTTCTTCTTGCGAACAATCCAGGCAGGATTTTAAAATTTCTCCATCAACGCCGACATCACCAAATTCATTGACCACAACCGCGATCCGACTATCGGTTTGTGTCTGGAGTAATTGTCGGATAAGCGTTGTTTTTCCTGCCCCCAGAAACCCGGTGATGATGGTGACAGGAACTTTTGCCAGATTCTTCATCTGCTCTTTCCCCAATGAGGGCTTTTAAAATTTTAGATATGAATTGCCCTTATCGGCGGCAGGTCACGCCGTCAAGCAAATCCTGTTTAGCGATACTGGAATTGCGGGCTGAGGACAAATTCGATCAGGGCTGAAAATCCGTCGGGGATGGAGGCCAGACGCAGGTAAAGCGATTGAGGAAGGCGCGGGCCGATCAGGTCATAGGCGGCATCGGCAACGCTGGAGCCATAATAAATCTGGTCATTGCGGGTATAGCGATAGGCCACGGCGCGTGACCAGTTCAGTCTTTCACGCAGAAAGTCGGGGGTGATCCAGGGGTTTTGCTGGCGGTTTAAAAGTGCAGTGCTTTCGCGGTCTTCTTTTGCAGCACTGTTGGTCGCTGTAAAGGGCGGGGCTTCAAGCTGTGCAATTTCCTGAACCAGCATATCGCCGATGTCCTGATTGGTTTCCAGCGTGCGGCCAAAACCACGGGTGAGGGAATAGACCAGGTCGGTCGGGCTTTTTAAGATCCATTGTATCCGGCTGCTGGCCTGATCAATGATATCGGGAGAAAGCGGCTGCCCCTCCTCAACAAGCCCGCCCCCAACCAGCCCCCCCCAGGTATGGGGGTGGTCAATCAGGGCATAGAGTGTATGGCGGATTGAGCCTTCATGGGCCAGATAGGCTTTTTCCATAGCTTCGATCAGTTCGGGGGAGGGTTCGGGCCCGACAAAATGCTGAGCCAGCTGGCGGCTGACATGAATGGCGGTGTCCGGGTGCGTGGACAAGGCCCATAAAGCGGCTTCCCCTTCCAAAGCCCCGGCATCGGGATAGCGTTTATTCAGGAAAACCTTTACCCCGACTTCATGAATATCGGGGTTAAATTGAAAAGCGATCAGGCCTTGCGGGTTTGAGCGATTGACACTCCAGCCGGTCAGCATGCGGGCCAGACTGTTGCGGGCTGCGGGGTTGAGCGGATTGCCCGGCCCCAGTGTCAGGTGATCAACCAGCAGCCGGGCCAGGGTTTCATCCATGCGGGCATCGTCAAAACTGTGATAGGCGCGGGACCGGCGGCCTATGGACTGGTCATTCCCCGTGATCACTAATAAAGCCGGATGGCGCGCCGCTGCCACCAGCAAGTCATAATAGCGCCCGGTTCCAAAGCGGCGAATGACCTCGCGTTCAAAATCAAGGATAAGCGGCGACAAGAAAGGATCGGACGAGCGCACAGAAAAACGCGTCATCCAGAAACGCACCAGCCGTTCATGAAAAGGCCTTTCGCTGGAAAGAAGGGCCTGTGCCGCGCCAGTAACCGGGCGCACCATGCGTGTGGCAATCGCCTGTGCGGTTTTGATATTATAAAGGGCTGACAGCGGAAGCGTCGGGTCTTCGCGCATATAGTCCGTTGATAAAAGGCCGCTTTCGCGGCTATCGGTCAGGAATGTGCTAAAATACCGCTCCGAGGAGGGAAGCGAGAGTTGATCCTTAAGCCAGCGTTGCGGTCCCTGATTTGCAAGCACCTGCACACCGCCAGGCTGGGCCCCGTAACCAAAGCGGTTAAGGGCCAGCGCAGCCTGCCAGTGCTGCACCGTATGTCGGCTGAAATAAACCAGAATCCGGGCTAAAGATTACAGGCAATCCGCCTTTCGTGCGGTCGGCCTGTCAGTTGTCTTTTGCCCCGCTTGCTTTCTCCCCATTCGCCTTCTCCTGAGCCTTCAAACGCTCTGCCTTGGTCCGCGCCAGAACCAGGAAATTAACCGGCGGAATCTGGGGCGAAATAAAGCCGCCATCACGCACCATCGTCAGAAGAATCGACCGGGCATAGGGAAACAGAATCTGCGGGGCTTCAATAGATAAAAGCGACGCGACAGCCTGTTTGGGAACCGGGCCGACGCGCACAACACCTGCATACGAAATCTCGGCAATATACACCCGTTCCTCTGCTTGATTCTTGGCTTCTGGCTGGCTTTCAGACCCGTCGCCTTTGCTTGCCGTCAAGGTCACCATCACCGTGACCTCGACATCCGATTGCTGCAAAGGCCGGGTCTCAAGGTCTATCGTAATATTGTGATTCACCGTATTGCGATAACGAAGACTCTCCGGCAGCCCCGGACTCTCAAACGAAAAATCCTTCACATATTGCGCAAGAATCTGCATCGGCTGCTGCTGTCCGGCATCTTGGCCACCTTGTCCGCTCGCTTGCCCAGCAGGCGCAGCCGTCCCCTCCACACTGCCATCACTCTTCGCGGCGGCTGCTTTTTCAACTGCCGCCTTCGCAGCCGTGGCCTTCGCAGGTGCTTTCTTTGCTTTCTTTGATGTAGACGCTGCCATGATAGTCCCTTTCATTGCGCTATAAATTTAGCTTCATTGTGTATATGTTTTGCCCCTAAATCAATAATATCTTGCAACAGATTGAATATCTTGCAACAGATTGGAAACTTATACACTATGATTCGGACCATTTAGCAACCGGGCAATTCAGCACCCACCATCATGCAGACCTTATCTGAAAGTCATATCTTTGGACGCGACAACCATGTGCAGCTTCCCTGCGCTGTGCGTGGAGACGGAATCTATCTTTTTGATCAAAGCGGAAAACGCTATCTGGACGGGTCAGGCGGAGCGGCTGTTTCCTGCCTCGGGCATTCAGACCCCGCTATTCGCGATGCCATGAAAGAACAGATCGACCAGCTGTCTTTTGCTCATACCGGCTTTTTTACCTCGCAACCAGCAGAAGAACTGGCCCGCACCCTGATTGACCATGCGCCTGATCCGCTGGAACGAGTCTATCTGGTCTCCGGCGGGTCAGAGGCCATCGAAGCCGCCATCAAACTGGCCCGGCAATATTTTATCGAAATCGGACAGGACTCGCGCTCTCATATCATTGCGCGGCGGCAAAGCTATCACGGCAATACCCTGGGGGCTCTGTCTGCAGGCGGCAATGCCCTGCGGCGGCAAAAATATCAACCCTTGCTGACCGAGGCCAGCCATATCTCGCCCTGCTATCCCTACCGCGACCAGCACGCCGATGAAACGCTTTATGACTATGGTCAACGGGTCGCCAATGAACTTGAAGAAGAAATTTTACGCGTCGGGGCCGAAAAAATCATGGCCTTTATTGCCGAACCGGTTGTCGGCGCCACGCTTGGGGCCGTGCCAGCCGTACCCGGCTATTTCAAACGTATCCGCGAGATTTGTGACCACTATGGCGTGCTTTTAATCCTGGATGAGGTCATGTGCGGGATGGGCCGCACCGGCAGCCTTTATGCCTTTGAACAGGAAGACATCGTCCCCGATATGGTTGCCATTGCCAAGGGCCTGGGGGCTGGCTATCAGCCGATTGGGGCTTTATTATGCACCGGAGCTATTTTTGAGGCTATTTCCCAAGGCTCCGGCGCGTTTCAGCATGGACATACCTATATGGGCCACCCGGTTGCTGCCGCCGCCGGTCTGGCAGTGCTCCGGCGTTTTCAGGAGGGCAACCTTGTCCCCCGGGTCCAGCAGATGGGCTTGCAGTTAAAAGACAAGCTGAATGCGGCTTTTGGACAGCATCCTTCTATCGGCGATATACGCGGGCGCGGGCTTTTTCAAGCACTGGAGATTGTGCAGGACAAGGCCAGCAAAATCCCGTTTGATCCCGCCTTGTCTGTCTATAAGAAAGTCAAAAAAGCGGCTTTTGAAGCCGGTTTAATGTGCTATGCAGTGGGCGGCACGATAGACGGACGCTTTGGCGATCATATTCTGCTGGCACCGCCCTTTATTATTGAGGATGAACAACTGGACGAGCTGGTGGACAAGCTTGATCAGGCTTTAACATATGTTTTTTCAGACATATAAGGCACAATATATCGGAGGATAAAATGAATTTTTGGCAAGCGATTAAAACCTGCTTCACAAAATACACGACATTTCAAGGCAGAGCACTGCGTTCAGAATATTGGTATTTCGTGCTTTTTTGTTTCATCACCGGGACTATCCTGGGCGTTCTTGATCGCGCGTTATTTGGAGACCCCGTGATGATCGGCAGCTTTACGGATACGTCGCCCATCGGCACAGTTTTTTGGCTTGCAACCATTTTGCCAAGTTTGGCCGTCGGAGCTCGACGCTTGCATGATGTCAATCGTTCAGGCTGGTGGCTTTTGCTCTATCTAACCGTGATCGGAATGCTGCTTATACTCTATTGGACGGTCAAAGCTGGAAATCAGGAAGAAAACGACTACGGTCCTCCGCCAGTTCCAGCAACATAACAATCGGATGAAAATCAGCCGCTTTGGCGAAAATGCCCTGTTGCTGACATTCGGCGATAAAATTTCACCCGCCGTCCATGATCAGGTGCTGATTGCCGATCATTTGATCACAGACCAGCCGCATCCGGCCTTGATTGAAACCGTGCCGGCCTATGGAAGCCTTTGTTTATTTTGTGATTTTAGCAAGGCACGCCCGGCCTCGGTCATTGCCTGGGTCAAAAAACGTCTGGAGGCCAAGCCAGCAAGCCATCCATCGGGCCCCGATAAAGCCTTTGACCTGCCGATTGATTTTGGCCTTGAAGCAGGCGAAGACTTGCCGCTTGTTGCCAAACATACCGGCTTGCCCGTTGAAAAAGTGATTGAACGTTTTCTGGCCAATCCTTTACGTCTCTATATGTATGGATTTGCCCCCGGTTTTGCCTATCTGGGCGGGCTTGACCCTGCACTTGCGCCGCCACGGCGTGAAACCCCGCGCCCGCATACCCCGGCTGGTAGTGTGATTATTGCTGCCGGGCAGGCCGGGCTGATGCCAACCGATATGCCAACCGGCTGGTATGTGATTGGACGGACACCGATTTGCCTTTTTGATGCGGAACAGACCCCACCCGTTCCTTTTGCAGCCGGGTCCCTGTTACAACCTATTCGTATATAAATAGGCAACTATAATATCAAAAGCTCTTATCCCTCCTGCGCAGGATAGGTATAGTCTTTAAAATCCGGGTGTTTTGCCGGGGCAGATTTGCGCCCACAGCCTGAGACCGCCAAGCCAGCCACCAGAACCACAACCAGACATGAAAGGGCCAACCATGAAAGAGAAAAAAATTTCAAGCGCATTATCCTGTCCTGGTGAGAGGTTATAAAAACCGTTTGCGCGCACGGGCAACCGCTTCGCGCACCCGGTTCGGGGCGGTGCCGCCATAGCTTTGGCGGGAGTCCAAGGCATTTTTAATGGTTAAAACGCTATAGACCCGCTTGTCAATCGCCGGTTCAACCTCCTGCATGACCGATAGAGGCAGGTCCTCAAGCCCACAGCTTTGGGTTTCAGCGGCAGCAACCAGCTTTCCGGTGACATGATGGGCCTGACGAAAAGGCATGTCGAGTTCACGGACCAGCCAGTCTGCCAGATCGGTGGCGGTTGGAAAACCGGCCTCCAGCGCGCGGGTCATATTTTCTTTCTGCGGAGTCAGGCTTTCAGCCATCGCGCACATGGCCCCGAGCGCGACATCAAGCGCAGCAACCGCATCAAACAGAGGTTCCTTGTCTTCCTGCAAATCCTTGCCATAGGCCAGCGGCACCCCTTTCATGACCAGACTCAATCCCTGAAAAGCCCCAAGAATGCGCCCGGGCTTGGCCCGCACAAGTTCGGCTGCATCGGGGTTGCGCTTTTGCGGCATGATTGAAGAGCCGGTGGTCAGACTGTCCGGCAAGCTGATAAAGCGAAAAGGCTCCGACATCCAGATCACAATTTCTTCAGCAAAGCGCGACAGATGAACCGCAAGAATGCTGGCTGCCGCCAGATATTCCAGCGCAAAGTCGCGGGCCGATACGCCATCGATTGAATTTTCACCGGGCCGCTCAAAACCAAGGGCTTTGGCGGTTTCATCCCGATTGATCGGAAAAGCTGTGCCTGCCAGCGCGGCGGATCCCAGCGGGCAATCCCCCATGCGCTGCAAGGCATCGTGCAAACGTCCGCGATCCCGGCCCAGCATTTCCACATAGGCCAGAAGATGGTGACCAAATGTCACCGGCTGGGCCACCTGCAAATGCGTATAGCCCGGCATCGGCAAGTCAGCATGGCGTTCGGCCTGATCAATCAGGGCGGCTTGCAGGGTTTGGAGCTGTTTATCCTGACGGGCAATCACCCGGCGCACCCATAATTTTAAATCGGTCGCCACCTGATCATTGCGGCTGCGCCCGGTATGCAACCGCCCGGCGACATCGCCAATCAATTCAGCCAGCCGGGCTTCGATATTCATATGAATATCTTCATATTCCGTGCGAAACGGAAAGGTGCCTTTTTCTATTTCGGCTTCAATCTGGTCCAAGCCCTTTGTGATCTTTTCGGCATCGCTGACCGAGACTATACCGGCTTTTGCCAGCATCGCCACATGGGCGCGGGAGCCTTCCAGATCCTCCGCATAAAGATTACGATCAAAATGGATGGACACATTGATCGCTTCAAGCGCCGCCTCCGGCCCGCCTTGAAACCGCCCGCCCCAAATATCGCTTTTTTTCATTATAAATTTTTTATTATAAAACAGAGTGCTACATATGAATAACCCGCCCATAGGCATCCAGGGCAGATTCATGCATCATCTCACTCAAGGTCGGATGCGGGAAAATCGTGTGATGCAATTCAGCCTCGGTCGTTTCAAGCGTGCCTGCAACCGCATAGCCCTGAATAAGCTCGGTCACCTCGGCCCCGATCATATGAGCCCCCAACAAAGCCCCGGTCTTTTCATCAAAAATCGTCTTGATCATCCCCTCCTGCTCGCCAAGCGCAATCGCCTTGCCATTGCCTATGAAAGGAAAACGCCCGACCTTCACCTTATATCCCGCCGCCTTCGCTTTGGCCTCGCTCAGACCAATAGAAGCCACTTGCGGATGACAATAGGTGCAACCCGGAATCCACCCCGCATCAAGCGGATGAACACCCGCTACTCCCGCTATTTTCTCAACCGCAATCACCCCTTCATGCTCGGCCTTATGGGCCAGCCAGGGCGCTCCCGCCACATCGCCAATCGCATAAATTCCAGGCTCCGCCGTCTCTCCCCATTGGTCAATCCTGATATGAGTCCCCTCAACCTCAATCGCCGTTTTCTCCAGCCCCAGATTCTCAACATTCCCAACAATACCCGTCGCAGAAATAACCTGATCAAACCTGACTTTCTCTATCTTGCCCGCTTTCTCCAGATGGGCAACCACATGATCACTCTTGCGATCAAGCTGCTTGACAATCGTCCCGGCTTTCACCTCAATGCCCTGTTTCGTAAAGGACTTTTCTGCAAATGCGCTGATCTCCTCATCCTCCACAGGCAAAATGCGATCCATCACCTCGACAACCGTCACCTTCGATCCAAACTCATTGAAGAAACTGGAAAACTCAATGCCAATCGCGCCAGACCCAATCACCAGCAAACGACCCGGAACATAATCAGCCACCAATGTCTGGCGATAATTCCATACCCGCTTGCCATCAGCCTCCAGCCCCGGCAGATTGCGCGCTCGCGCCCCCGTCGCCAGAATAATATGTTTGGCCATTATCTGCTCGGACTTTTGATCCGATGCCGTCACGCTGATCTGATGCAGTTTATCTGATTTGCCAGAAAGCTTGGCCCGGCCCTTGATCACCGTGACTTTATTCTTACGCAAAAGATGAGTCACGCCCTGATTAAGCTGCGCAGAAACCCCGCGACTGCGCTTGATGATCGCCTCAAAATCAAAGCCCGGCTTGTCAATCGCCAATCCATAAGAACTTGCATGGCGGGCCAGCCGATAGACCTCGGCAGAGCGCAACAGCGCCTTGGTCGGGATACAGCCCCAATTCAGGCAAACCCCGCCAAGGTCAGCCTCTTCAACCAGAGCAACCGACATTTTTAACTGGGCCGCCCGGATCGCCGAGACATAGCCTCCCGGACCACCTCCAACAATAATAAGGTCAAATGTGCGCACAGCAGACGATGAAGCCATAATTTTACCGCTATCCATTAAAGTCTTGTTATTGGTCCAATCTATCAGAAGGCTATAGAGACTTCAAACAAAACCAATACTTCAAACGAAACCGGGGCCTCATCGCACGCTAAACAGAAACAAACGCCGAATCTGCTAGACAGGGCCGGACAGGCGTTGTAAAGTCAGTCCTTAACCTTATTATACAATTAAAGTATATGGTTATAATTAGTAACTTATGGGGATATGCCCAAACCTGCAGGAAAAGTTTAAGGAGCTTATGCGTTCATGAATTCACAGATGCCACCCGCTGTTGTACGCGAGCGGGCTACGGTTCGGTTGAAGTGGTTTAACCAGACCAAAGGATTCGGGTTTGTTCAAATTGAAGACGAAGAGAGTGATGCTTTTCTTCATGCTTCTATGTTTACGCCGGATCAGATCAGACTTTTGCAGCCTGGAACGACTCTTTTGTGTGATCTGGCGCGCGGCCCGCGCGGGTTGATTGCCTCGGCGGTCTATGAGATTGATCCGTCGACGGCTGACCCGGCTGCGGACCGAGCCCCGGCGGAGCACCAGCCTGATGTTGAGAGTGGTCCGGCTGAGGATGTTGATGGCACGGTGAAATTTTACAATCCGGTTAAAGGGTATGGATTTTTGCAGCCTGATGATGGCGGGCCGGATATTTTCCTGCCTGGACGTATTATGCAGCAGGCCGGTCTGGACGGGGTACAGCCGCAGGAACGCTTGCGGGTGAAGGCCCGTATGGGGCCGCGTGGACGGCAGGCAGAAGCGATAGAAATGCTCGCCTAAAGGGGTGCTTGCCTAAAAGTGGTGTTGTGTAAAAGGGGTGTGTGAATAAAAAAGGCGGACGCAAAAAAGAATGCTCGCCTAAAAGGGTGTTCACATAAAGCGATGTGTGAGTAAAAAAGGCGGGCATAAAAAAAGAATGCGCGCATAAAAAACATAAGTTTGCACAAAAACCCCCTGTCCCGTTTCTTGATGTTGTAACGGCGGAATAAAGCCGGTTACAGCAGATCAGGAGACGAGACATGACAAAACTTTCTTTTACTTCATCGAAGGCCCCTTTATCAAAATTCAGTTCATTTGCGCGCAGCCTTTTGCTGGGAACGTCGCTTCTGGGTTTGGCGGCCTGCCAAACCATGACGGGCGGCAATATGGCCGAAGGCATTGGCTTTCGCGAAGCCCGCTTTCAGGAAGTGGCTGCGATGAACAGCTATCGCGACTGCCGGGCAGATGCATTGGCC
The DNA here is from genome assembly GCA_965229605.1 of Alphaproteobacteria bacterium. GTDB lineage: Bacteria > Pseudomonadota > Alphaproteobacteria > CBDDJK01 > CBDDJK01. The sequence continues at coordinate 1,830,138 of OZ245892.1, forward strand.
CTGGATGAACAGGCCCGCCTTGAAGGATCAGTCGAAAAATATCTGGCTTCAGCCCGACTGATTGAAAAATGCGAAAGCAATGTCGGCCCACAGGCAAAAAATCTTTCCGAGGATGAACGGATGCGCACCTATGCTTTATCGGTGCTGAATTATGTGCGCGGAGGCGATTTGACCGCCGCTGCCGAAAATCTGGAGCAATTCCAGACTCATTTCCCGGGCAAGGATTTATATTTCAGCGATAAATCTTCCTTTATTGCCACGATGCAGGTTCTCACCGGGCAAAAGGAGAATGAAAGCTATACGCCTGGCACATTGCAGAATGTGAACCGGGACCTGCGCAAGGAAAAGCGGCGCATTCAACATTGGTTGACCAGCTAATTGGCAAGTTGAAACGCACGTTACTCTAACAGGAGAAAATCATGAGCATCTTATCTATATCCTCCCCATCCTCTTTAGGCAGTTTTCGGGGAACCGGGTTGGCCTTTGCCCTGGCCCTTGGCGTGATTGGCTATAGCGCAACAGACACCGCTTATGCCAATACCGAGACCACTAGCTGGCAAGCCCCTTCGATTGAAACCTTGAGCAAGCTGCCAGTCACCAATGTCTCGTCCTCGGTTGACAGGAATTTCAGATCCTCGGGCCTGGCTGGTCAGATCCAGTCAAAGGCACAGGATATTCAGGCCAAAGCCGGCACCATGCAGGATTTGGCGCAGGCTCTTGAAAGTGCTGAAGGGCCTATTCATACGGAAATCCGTCACCAGCAGCTGATGGCAAAGAAAGACTTTGTGGCCTTGAATGGCGAACGTAACGAGCTACGCCGCAAGGCCGGAGAGAAAAAGCTGAAAGTCTATCAGGCTCTCTTGCGTAAATATCAGGCCGAGCGCAACAGCCAGGAACCAGAGATGATCGAGCTTGCCCAGATGCAGGAAGCCGCCCGGGCAAGGCTTGAACAGACCACGGTTCAGGTTGATGATGCCCTGTTTGCCAATAGCCCGGCCCATAGCGACAGCCGCTATAACAGCGAATATACCGGCATGTTGAGCCAGATTGAACAGCTTCAGAAGAAAATCAACAACCATATTGGCAATAAAGAGCCAATGGTTGACGGAAAAATTGTGGACAAGGAAGAATATCTGGCGGCCATGATTCACGATGCCGAAGTGGAACTGGCTCTGCTGAAACAAGAAGACCAGCTGATTGGCCTGATGTCCAAACTTGTCGCCCTGGATTCACGGGTTTTGTCCGAAGAAGTCGCCGCCCAGGCCGCGCTTGATGATAACGGGCTTGAATATATGGGCAACCCGGTCCGGGAAGGGGTTCAATTCTTTCTTGATTAAAACTTAATTAGAGTGCCGTTGTTGTTTCTTGAAAATGTCTGCTGATTTTCTCCTGCGCATCCAGGGCCTGGTATACCAGCCCTGGATTCGTGCTTTGCTGGTTCATATCTCCCAAACACCGCCGCCAGGCTGCGGCTCCCGGCATCCCGGTATAAAGCGCAACCAGCGGACGCACCACGTTTGCAAGCCGCTCCCCCCTTTTGACATGATGTTCGGCGATTTCTGCCATTGCGCGGGCCACCTGCGCACGCGACGGAGCAGCCGGGGCTGTTGCGTCAAGAGCTCTATCTATTCCCGCCCAGTGATAGGGGTCTTTTAACGCCGCCCGCCCGATCATCACGCCTTTAAAAAGGCTGGAGGCTTCAAGATGTACACAAGCCGCATCCAGCGTCCCGATCCCGCCATTAACAATAAAACGACAATCTGGAAAATCTCTGGCAAGCTGTTTGGCCCGTTCATAATCCAGCGGCGGAATCTCCCGGTTCTCTTTTGGCGATAAATGCAGCAAGGCCAGCCTTGCATGGATAATAATTTCGCCTAAACCCGTTTTTTCCAGAAGCATGCCAACATAATCGCGCACCCGGCTATAGTCGTGCCAGCCATCCAGCCCCAAGCGATGCTTGATAGTTACCGGACGGCCATCCGCCTGATCCATCATGGCATTCAGACAATCGGCACTGCGCGTGGCATCCTCCATCAATGCCGCGCCGAAGGACCCGGCCCCGACCTTTGGAGACGGGCAGCCCGCATTAAGGTTAATGCCATCATAGCCATAGGCAACCGCAAGCCGGGTTGCCCTGGACAGTTCCTCCGGCATTGCACCTCCAAGCTGGCAGACCACCGGGCTTTCTGACGGATCAAAGGCTAAAAGCTGATGGCGGGTTTTCTCCCCGCCATATAGAATCGCTTTCGCTGTCACCATTTCCGTATAAAGCAGGGCCCGTTTGGTCAACAGCCGCATAAATTGACGCTGAAAACGATTGGTCCAGCCCATCATCGGGGCCAGATGAAAAGAATGTTTTAAAACGGGAGGATATCCCATCACGCTTGGAGTCTCACTCCTGCGATTGCCCGCGCATATCCTTGATCCGCACCGAAAGCCTGCCGTCTGAAACCTCGACATCGCCATTGCCAATCACAAGGCCGTGACAACGCACCTCCACAGCTTCGCCAATCCGCTTGTCCAGCTCAATCACCGCGCCACGACCAATCTTCAGCAAATTGGCAATATTCATATCGGCACTGCCCAGAATAACCGTAAGCTCAACCGGGATATCCTCAAAAGCGCGACCACTGATGTTGCTTGCGTGAATTTTGGCTTTTTGCTCTTCGGTTAAAATCATCGCTTATTCTCTTAAATTTGTTCTCTTCTTTTGTTTATGCAGCTATTCGCTGTTGCTGTCCAGAAATTTAGATTTAATCAGGATGTGTGGCCATTTGGTTCGCCATTTGTAAAGCTGCGATAAAACTGCTGCAATCGGCTTTGCCGGTTCCAGCCAGTGACCGCGCCGTTCCGTGATCAGGCGATACCCGGATAATCGGCAATCCCAATGTCACATTCACCCCGCCATAGAAATCAAGCGTTTTCAAAGGAATCAGGGCCTGATCATGATACATGCATACCGCAAGATCATAGGTTTTGCGCATATCCTGATGAAACAAACTGTCTGCCGCAACCGGGCCGGTGCATTCAATGCCACTCTTGCGCAACTGTTCTATGGCAGGTTCAATAATCCGGGCCTCTTCATCGCCAAACTGCCCGGACTCCCCAGCATGGGGGTTCAGGCCACAAAAGGCAACTCTTGGCTGAGGGATAGCAAACCGGCTTTGCAAGGCCTCAACAGCGACCCTCACCTTGCCAACAATATCCGTTTGCGCCAGAGCCTTCGCGACATCGCGCAAGGGCAAATGAATGGTCAAAGGAAGAACACGCAGCCCCGCTTTTTCAGAGGCCAGCATCATCACCGACGTTTCAACCCCCGTGAGATGGGCCAGAAATTCTGTATGACCGGGAAAGCTTGATTCTGCCGACTTGAACATTGCCTTTTGGGCCGGACCGGTGACCAGCCCGGCTGCTTCTCCGCGCATAGAAAGTTCGACAGAAATTTTAAGCGATTCACGGACCAAAAACGCATTACGATCCGCCACTTCTTGCCGGGCAGATAAAGGCAGCAGTGGCAAACCTGATGAAAAGCTCTTTAGAGCCTGTGCGGGCTGATCAATCAACGCAAGCCGAACATCTGACTTTAACTTGTCAATCCGGGCGCAAAGATCGGCCTCTGGTCCAATAACGAAAAAAGGAGGAAGCGCCTTTCCATACTTTTCATACGCATCAATCACAATGTCAGGGCCAATGCCCTCAAGATCGCCGAGTGTCACTACAAAGGGGGTCACGACAAAAGGGGTCACGACAAAAGGGATTACGCTGGCACCGGTCATCCCTGACCCTCAATCCTATAAACGTACATCAATAAAAGCAGACCGGCGCAGATCACGCAACGTCCGCCGCTCCAGAAGCTGCAGCTTTTCACCCCGTATCCGGTTTTCAATCGTATCGCGCTCGGGCAAAGGGATTTCCTCCTCGGCCCGCTCACAAATCGCAAAAACAACCCATTGGTCACCCATCGCCCGGGGAGCCGACATATCCCCAAGCTCCATCGGAACAATAATTTCCTGTAAATCAGCCCGTAAATCACTGCTGGCAATCTGGTCAAGAGCGGCTACCTGCATCGGGACCCCCTGATCGCGCTGTTCTTCTGCAGCTGTTTGCACCTGCTCACAGACCTGCTCTGGTGCCTGACCGTCAGGCCGAATACGATTAACCAGATCAATCAAATCGCTGGTAGACGCAGCAACCTCTTGCGGGAAAGCCACCTGCAAAATATCAAAAAGAATGCGGGCAACATCCGGCGTGCGGACTTCCAGAATCTGGAAAATATAATGCCCGGCCAGACTGGAAACCGGGGGCGAAATATCTCCGACTTCCAAGCTGCGCAGTGCCTCTTCTGTCTCTTCTTCAAAGGTGCCTTCGCTGACCCAGCCAAGACTCCCGCCATTCCGGCTGCTGGTGTCCTGAGAAAACGCCCGCGCCAATGACTCAAAATCACCCCCCGCCAAAAGCTGCTCATAAATATTGTCAATCGCCTGCTTCCCGCCCTCTTCATCCCCGGAAAGATAAATCAGATTCAGCCGACGCTGCGGGCGCGTGCGCGTATCAGCTATCGCCGCCAGCTCTTCGTCAATTTCCTCATCGCCAACCTGTATCGTACGCCGAAGACGGCGAACCACATAGGTCCGCCAAAGAAGCTGGGCCTCTACCTGCGCGCGCAAGGCCTCAAAAGTCGCCCCTTGCGTCTCCAGATAGGTGGAAAATTCTTCAACGCTCTGGCCATTGCGCTCGGCAATCCCGGCCAGCTGCTGATCAATATCCTCATCCGGTACAGAATAATCAGCCTCCTCGGCAGCCTGAATTTGTAACCGCTCATCAATCATCCGCCGCAAAACCTGCGGGGTCAGCTGGCGCAAGGCCTCCAGATCAAGCGCACGACCGCCCGCAACGGCAGCCAGCCGAACCCGCTGCTCAAGATCAAAGGCCGTGATAATATCCTCATTAACAACCGCAGCAACACGCAAAGAAATTTGCGCCACAGCACTTCCACTCGCCGTTATCAAAACAGCAGGTAAAATAAAAAACACAGCCAGAAACCACCACCAGCCCCGGCTTTTTGTAACATGATGGATCAAAAGGAAACCTCGCCCAGTGTTTTAAAGGTCAGCTTAACAAAAATAATATCTTCATTGGCCTGGTCTTCATCATACTCCCGGCGCAGGCTGCTGTCCAAAATGAAACATTCATCTTCATAAATTATTGAAAATTTCGATGAAACACTGTTACTGACATCAAGATCATAGGACGAAAAAAGACTGGTCGACCATGTATCCGTGACCTGGCTCGATAGGGTTGCATAGATTTTTTCAACCGCCGTATCATCAATACTCGCTTCCTCAGAAAGGTAATTATACCCCCCCTCGACTTTAAAGGCAGGCTGCCCCAGCGAAAAATCAATCTCGTTCTTGCGAAAGCTCCCGGCAGTCGGGTCCAGATTATAGCGGTGCGATATCGTTGCCCAATTCGGCACCGTTAAACTGCTGCGCCCGACAAAGTCGGAAGCTCCATCCTCAATCCCCAATTCACGTTCTAATGCCAGGTCTTCGCGGGGACGATAGCTCTGACCAGCAAAGACCGTCAGATTTGCCCCGTTCAAGGCCCCGGCCACGGTATCGGTGATATTTGCCAGAGGCCCATCGTCCTCGGACGGAGCCATCTTGAAAAATTGCTTAAACTGGCCCCCGACAACAAACCGATTTCCACCCTCAACCCGATCAAGTCCAGGCGCGCGATTAAATGTCAAAAGATTGGTGTCATCAAGCTCTGTCACCAAGCTGTCTTCGTTGGCAATATCCTCTTTATCAGCAACCCCGTTCGGGGCAAAAAAGGCAGCTGTAACCGGCTCAATAATTTGTTCGCCTATCCCTGTTTGCCGAATAAAGGGGAAACGGGCCTTCACATGTGCATGCGGAATGGCACGGGTTTCCGTTTGATCTTCAAATTGATTGTCCTGTTTGGCCGCAGATGAAAATTCGGTTTTATACAGATCACCCCGCAAGCCAGCCGCACTTTCGGTTACCAACCCGCCCCAGAAATTCGTCAGCGCATAATAGCCATCAAGCGAAAGCCGGTCACTCTGGACAGTGTCTTCGCTGCCCGCTATATGGCGATAACTGGAATCAAGATTCCAGCCTCCACCCCATTGATCGGCCTCTTGCCAGGCAGAATAGGAAATATTGGGGGCGATATCTCCATGGTCATAGCTTATGTCATCCCGCAATTCCTGATATTGCAGACTCCGCGCCTGTAAATAGCTATTGGACTGAAACCTCTCCACCTCCAGAGTGGATGTTAAATAGTTTTTATTCATGCCCGGCCAGAAATTATAATCGGCAAGATAATCCCGGTCCGATGCCGTTGCCACATCAAGTGTCGTGCGCCATTCAGGACTATGGTAAATTTTCCCTGACAGCGCATGGTGATAGCGGCTACCATCCCTTGAATCGCCAAGATTGTCAGACGTATAGCTGCTGTTTAGCTGAAATGCAGCATTTTCACGGTTATGGCGATATTCCGCATTTAAAAGCGTTCCCTCTTCGGCGGTGTAAATCGGCTCGATGGTTGCATCCCGGTTCTCGTCAAAAACATAATAGACCGGCTGGCGAATAAAGGCTCCGATGTCCGAGCCAAATCCAAAGCCCGGCGCCAGAAGGCCTGATTTGCGCTCAACCCCCGGATCAGGATGCGTCAGATAAGGCGTATAGAAGGCTGGAACGCCAAGCACTTCCAGCCGACTGTCATAATAAGTCACGCTGCGCTCTTCGGCATCATGGACAATACGATTGGCTTTCACCTGCCAGACCAGAGGACGGTCCGGATTCTCGGCACAGGCCAGGCAAGGAGAATAGGTCGCGCGCGCCATTTCGGTATAGCGTCCTTCCCGCAGCACACCGCCATTCGCAACAAGCCGGGCATTTTCATCAAGCTGCACAAGCAGATTTTCAACAATACCGTCCCGCCATTGCGAGTTCACCTCCATATAATCAGCAAAGAGGGTTGGCTGACCCGGCTTCGACAATGAAATATTGCCAGACGCCGTGATCATTCCGTCTTCCTGATTGTAACTGATGGTATCTGCCTTGATTTGTTCATCACCGCGGGTGATGCTTACCGATCCGCTGGCAGTGATGATGGACTGTTCCCGGTCATAGTCAATCTGATCAGCTTGCAAGGCAACCGGCAAGCCATCAGTTTCGTCAATGGCTTGATCACTATTTATTTGCTGGGCACTTAAAGGTGACAAGCCAGCAGGCACACTGAAGAAAATGCCCCATAGAATAAGGAAGGAAATCAGTCTGGTATATTGCAAAACAAACCTCATTATCCATCTTCTAAATGTAAAAGCAAGCTGCTTGACAGGCCAAGGCTGACAATCGTCGGCAGCCACCCGGCAAGCACGACCGGAATAGTTCCGTTCAATCCGATGGCCTGCGTAATATAGGTTAAGAGATATAAGGCAAATCCGACCAGCACGCCGCCACCCATAACATGCATCATCCGCACCGTTCGGCTGGAGCGCATGGCAAATATTGCAGCAATCAGAACCATTGATCCGAACAGAAAAGGGCGAGCTAAAAGACTGTGCCAATGCAACTGATAGGGGATGATGCTGAATCCGGCTTCTCCCATCCGTTGCATAAATGTCTGCAGCTGCCAGACAGAGAGTGAATCTGCGGATTGAAAATGTTCGTTGATCGACTGGAGGGTCATGGTGGTTTCAAGCGAGAAATCATCCAGCTGTTGCCCGGCTTCCCCGGGTTTGGAGATCAGGACCTGGTCGAATTTCCAGACACCTGGCCAGAGCCCTGGATTGAGGGAGGCTTTTGGCCCGTCAAATCTGGCGATAAATCTGTCTTGTGCATTGAATTGAAAGACTGTGATCTGTTCAAGCTGGAGGTTGCTTTCAAACTGATTATCAAGATTATTTTGATCAGTAATCGTATTCTGGGTCACTTTTTTGGCATTAAGGACATAAAAATTATCCTCGATTCGTTCCCGCAGCCATAGCCCGGTCGGCGAAAGGGCCAACCGGCTTTGTCGATAGTTCAAATGCATATTTTCTAAATCTTCATATTGGCTTTGCAAATGAGCAACCAGCGGATTGAGCAATACAACGGCAATCCCGCCCAATCCGACAGAAATTGCGATTGGCCAGGATAAAATCTGCCAGATTGAGACCCCGACAGAACGGGCAGCAATCAATTCGCGCGCACGCGATAAACGCCAGAATGCATAGAGCGCGCCAAACAGGACAATTAGCGGCGCTAATTGATCAAGAAGTGAAGGAAATTTGAAGGCGGCCATTTGAAAAACGACATCGGCTGTGACATTTTCTTTTCCGGCTGCCCGGCGGAACAGTTCAAATAAATCAAACATTGCGGCGACACTGCCGAGTACGACAGACATGATAAGCAGGCCGATGATATAGTGAAACCCCAGATAGCGTGCCATGATCCCGCCGAAGGTTGCGCCAAAAATTTTCCCGATAGTTGTCATTTTACGGAATATCCATAGGCATCTGGTTGCGCGGGGGAGCCATTGTCAGAAGTCTGGTCACCGGCTTGCCAGGCAGCGACCATCAGCCCGGCAAGGGCAACCGCAAGTGGCAAAATATAAAGAAGAGGAATAAACAGCAGGAATTCTTCGGCCAGCACGGCCCCATATAAAGTTGCCAACTGAACAACAGCAGCCAGAGCACTGACAGATAAAACAGGTTGCCAGGAGCCCCGCCTTGAAAAGGCCGGGCGCAACATGGCGGCCAGAGCGATAGCGGCCAGAGCGAGATTCAATAAAGGTTGCGAAAGCATCCGGTGTCCTTGAATAATCAGCAAGTTCCAGTGGCTTTTATTTGTTGCATTTTCCGGGTCAGGAAACAGGAGGTCTAGCAAAAATCTTTCTTCTGGCTGACGCCATTTCGGTGTGTTTGCTGTCTGGGCCGGAATCAATTCAACAATACTCTGTTCAAAGCTGATGAACTGGAAACGGTCGTTGATCAGGGTTTGACGAGTCCCGTTTTTCAAGACAATACGCTGACCATTGCCTTCATCAAAGACCTGTCCTTCTTCAGCAAAAATTGTAAAGGGGTTTTCCGGGTCGGTGCGGTTATCATACATCAAGCCATAAAGGCGGTTGCCTTCGCGCGATTCCATATAAAGGGTGATTGAGTTGCCAAAAGCGGTAAATCGGCCTTCTTTCAAGAGCGCGCTTCCCCATTGAGTTTTATAGCGATCAAGGTTGCGTTGCAGTTCGCCATAGGCAAGCGGGCTGATATAGAGCGAAAAAAGATAGCCCGTCAGCGCAATAGCAAGCGCAGCACTCATGCCCGGGAAAACCAGCCGCCGATTGCTGAAGCCGCTGCTTTTTAAAACAGTGATTTCATTATCGACATTCATGCGGTGATAGGTCATGATCAGGCCGATAAAAAGGGCAATCGGCAGCACATAGCTTGAAAGCTTGGGCAAAGCCAGCAAGGCCAGCCAGCCGAAACTTTCCAGAGTCATGCCGCGGGTGACGATCAGTTCGATCAGCTTGACCGACTGGACCAGGAAGACGGTGATCCCCAGAATAGCCCCGATAAAGCAGGTATTGGTTAAAACCTGCCGGAATATATAGACATCAACACGGGACATGATCAGCTTAAGCAGTCGTGCTAGGGTCAGGACCCATAAGATTCATCTATTCTGCGCGTGTCAAATTTTTGATAGATGGGCTTGAAAAGCGCGCAGCGACTAGCCATCGCTAATTGCAAGCGGTTTGAAAGCTCAGATACAAAAATTTGCCGCGCCTTTACAAGGTTGGTCAATAAAGGCAAATCTACGGCTTCAAACAAGCTCACCGTAGCTAAAACTATGCTTTCGCTTGTTTTCATAGTATCTTTACCTTTCTTGACCAACAGAATGGATGAATTTTATGGGTCCTGACCCTAGTTTCTTGCGATGCCTTCCACATCAAGGATCAGCTTTACGGTCTCGGTTCCAGGGCCAAGCGGGGCATCAATGCCAAATTTTGCCCGCTCCAGATCAGCCGTGCCGGTGAATCCGACGCGTGATTTTCCACGCGGGCCAGTTCCTGCGCCAATAAAATCTGCGGCTATCACAATCGGATGCGTTTGACCGTGCAATGTCAGATTGCCTTCAATATTTGCGCTCCCCTCTCCGGTTGAGACAACCCGTGTGCTTTCAAACACAGCGGTTGGGTAGCGATCCGTATCCAGATATTTTGCAGCCCGCAAATGATCATCGCGAACCGCATGATTGGTATCAAGACTTTCAGTTTCCACTGTAACCTTCACCCAAGAATCTTCTGGTGCTGCCGGATCATAATAGAAGCTGCCTTCAAATTCATTAAACCGTCCCATCATCCAGCTGAATCCAAGGTGCATGATACGAAAATGAACCCCCGCATGACGGCCCTGGCTGTCAATGTCATAGGTTACAGCTTTTGCAGGTTGAAAAGAAAATACCGCCAAAGCCATCAACAGCATGCCCATTTTCAGTATAGGGGGTTTTTTTGATTTTGAAAAAATGTGCATAGTGGCCTCCGTTTGTTCGGGGATTTATTTGTTAGGGTGGGCTGGTTGGGTTTTTTAACTGATTTTTCAGGATTTATCTTACTCAGCAACAGGTTATTTGCCAACGGATTTTTCTGCAAATAGACGAAAGAATTTTGCGGGCAAGCCGCCTCCGGTCAGTCCTTTGCCGTTTTTATCCTGTGCGGGCGTGCCCTGATCATTTCCCATCCAGACCCCCAGACTTAAAAAGCGGCCTTCGCCAAGATGAATATAGCCAATAAACCAGGCATCACGCGAATCCTGGCTGGTGCCGGTTTTGCCATAAACAGAGGCCGTTTGATGCGCCTGCCAGCTTTGAGGATAAGCTGCGCGTCCGGTTCCTTCCCGCACCACGGCAGCCAGAAGATATTCTGCATCCTCTGCAACCCGGGGGGCAAGAACGCCCAGAGCGGAACTTTCACTGGCGGAACTTTCACTGGCGGCATTTTCACTGGCTGTATTGACCGGGCCAAGCAAGGAGTGACCATTCGACTGACGCACATGCTGGAAAGCCCGGGGTTCAATCAGCCGACCATTCGCCGCAACGGCTCCATAGGCCGCAACCATTTCAAGCAAAGTGACCTCTGCAGCACCCAACGAAAGGGCGGGCATATCCGTCAATGGCGAGGCAATGCCCAACCGCCTTGCAACGCCAATGACCTGATCCGCCCCGGCCTGCATGAATAGACGAACTGTCGCGGCATTGGCTGATTTGGCAAAGGCTTCTGTGAGCGGGACAATCCCGGCATATCGCCCTTGAAAGTTGGAAGGCTGCCAGCTGCCGACTGCAACCGGACTGTCCTCAACCAGATCAGCCGGGCTTATGCCTTGCTCCAAAGCCGCCAGATAGACAAAAAGTTTAAAGGCAGACCCCGGCTGTCGCCTGGCTTTCACGGCCCGGTTAAATCCTCCCGGCACCGGATTAACGCCGCCAATCATCGCCTGAATATCACCGCTTTCATTCAGGGCCACAAAAGCCATCTCTGTGGCCCCGGCCTTGACCATGGAAGGGTAAATCTCTTTAAGCGTGGCTTCGGCTGCCGCTTGCAAAGCCGGGTTCAATCCGGTTTCAATCCGTAAATCCTGATTGAGCGGGCCAATACGTCCGGCCGCCTGATCCAGTGCCCATTCAGCAAATAACCGTTTATGCGCACTGGTTTTTGGAGCCACCTGTTTTTTACCGGATTCGCTCTGCGCCTGTTCCAGCTGTTGATCGGTGATCCATCCGTTTGAGCGCATGGCCTGTAGCGAAAGACGCGCCCGCTTGGCAGAGGCCCTTTGATTGGCCTGCGGGTTTAAACGCGATGGAGCTTTGGGCAACCCGCTTAAAACCGCCGCCTGCCAGAGCGACAAATCGGGGGCCGGAACCCCGAAGTACTGGCGTGCCGCCGCATCAATGCCGTAGGCCCCTGCCCCCAGATAAATGCGGTTGAGATAAATTTCCAGCAGCTGGTCCTTGGTGAATTTTTGTTCAAGCCAGAACGACAAAAGGGCTTCACGAATTTTGCGGGTAAAACTTCGCTCCGGCGTTAAAAACAGATTCTTTGCCAGTTGCTGGGTGATGGTGCTGCCGCCTTCAACCGTGCGCCAGGCCTTGAGATTTGCCCAGGCGGCACGAAGAATACCAATCGGATCAACCCCGAAATGGCTGTAATAGCGGCGGTCTTCAAGCGCAAGAAAGGCTTTGGGGACATAATCGGGCAGATCGGCAAGCGCAACCGGGGTTCCATGGACATCACCGCTTGCCATTAAAATCGTGCCTTTTTGGTCTACCACCTGATAATGCGGGGGCCGCTCGCCCGGAGTCTGCAAACGGGCCGGGTCTGGCAGATGCCAGGCATGAAATCCCAGATAACCGACAAGCCCGATGCCAATCCAGATCGATAGAGCCACCAGAGACACCAAAACCCGCCGCTTACGCGCAGAAGAAACCTCCGGTTTTCTTTTCCGGGGTGCTGTTGCTTTAACCGGCTTTGCCGCGGTTTTTTTAGGGACAGCCGTTTTCCCAGCACTTTTTTTACCGGCACTCTTTTTACCAGAACGCGTTTTATTAGAGGCCTTTTGAATCGGCGACATGATTGATCCCGGTTATTTGTCTTTTTTCAGGCTTTCCCTTATCTGATTCATGTAGGGGGAAAAATCATTTAATCGCTTATAGTCAGGCGATTGCATTTCAATCAGGCGGGAGATTGTGCGGTCGAAAGCCGGGAAGAGTTTATGGTCCTGGCCCAGCTGATCGGGCGGGGCGACGGCAGAGATATAGACCTGCCGGTGCAAGTCATAGAGGGTATCAATCAGCATGATAAAACGGCGGCCGGGCTGGAGTCGGATGCGGTCAAAAAACGGGATGTCCTGAATGATAATATGCGTGGCCTGTTCGCCAAGGACCAGATAGTCGAGCGTGCCAAGCGGGGCTTCGCAAAGCTGGGCAAAGGTGAAGCCTGCAATCTTGTGGCCTTTGTTATCCTCCCCCCAGTGAGGCACATGCAGCACCCGGCCTTTTACAGGAATATCAAAGGGTTCAGTCTGCGCGCAGCCAAGAGAAGCAAAGACCTGCCCCAGGTAATCAGTTGGTTCATTACCAGTCACCAGATAAGGTGAAAGGGAGCCGGATTTGTCCTGTGATTGAGGCTTTTCGCGTCGATAATCGGTTGGCGAATCCAGATACACCACCTCCAGTTTTTCCTTTAAAAAGTCAATAAAGGGCAGGAATCGTCGCCGTTGCAATCCGTCCCAATAGAGCCGGTCCGGCGCATCGTTAGAGGTCGCAACCACCACCACCCCCAAATCCAGCAAGGCTTCAAACAGCCCGCGCATGATCATGGCATCGGCGATATCGCTGACCATAAATTCATCAAAACACAGCAGCCGGGTTCTGGCCCGAAAATCCTGCGCCATCATGGTCAGCGGATTTTCCTTGCCCTTTTTGGCAGCCGGGTTTTTGCGCCATTGATTAAGCCCGTCATGGGTTTCGCGCATAAATTCATGGAAATGCAGCCGCCTTTTTTCAGCAAACGGGACCGCATTGAAGAAAATATCCATCAGCATTGATTTTCCGCGCCCGACCGACCCGTAAATATAGACTCCGCCGCACCCGGCAGGTCGATTTTGCGGCGCACGGTTTGGCATAAAATATTGCCACCAGGGTCTGGCAACCGGTTGAGAAGCGATCAGCTGTTCATAGAGTTGTTGCAAGGCGGCAATCGCTGCATCCTGTCCCGGATCAGGCTGAATGTCGCCCTTTTCGCACAGATCGTGATAAAGCGCGTGCGGTCCTGTTCTATATGCAGATGTCACGCTTTAAGGGACCGGCCAATGGCAAGAAATTTATCCTGCCGGGCCGCAATCAGCTTCTTTTTGTCGTCCTGCGATAAAACCCCGGATGGAAACTCTGCCAGCGACCCTGCAATCCAGTCCCCCAGAAGCTCTGCCGCCTGATCAGGGGTGCGGTGCGCACCGCCAGGCGGTTCATCAATCACCTGATCAATCGCGCCCAGTTTCAAAAGTTGCTGGGCAGTAAGCTGCATGGCCTCTGCCGCCACTTTGGCCTGATCCGGGTCCCGCCATAAAATTGAGGCACAGCCTTCTGGCGAAATCACCGAATAGATCGAATGTTCCAGCATAGCCACCCTGTCGCCTGCTGCCAGCGCAATCGCCCCGCCTGACCCGCCTTCGCCGGTGATGATGGACAGCAAAGGCACCGGCAAGGAAAGACAGGTTTCGATTGACCGGGCAATCGCTTCGGCCTGTCCACGTTCTTCGGCTCCGATGCCCGGATAGGCCCCCGGCGTATCAACAAAAGCAAGCACCGGCAGATGAAAACGCCCGGCAAGCTGCATCAGGCGAATCGCCTTGCGGTAGCCTTCCGGCCGGGCCATCCCGAAATTATGGGTCAATCGGGTGGTGATATCATGGCCCTTTTCATGGCCGATAACCACCACCGGCTGCCCGCGAAAGCGACCAATCCCGCCCAGAATAGCCTGATCATCCTGAAAGGCCCGGTCCCCGGACAAGGGCTGATAATCAGTGATCAGCTTGCTGCAATAAAACTGGAAATGCGGGCGTTCAGGATGGCGGGCAACCTGCACTTTACGCCAGGGATCAAGCTTGCGATAGACCTGCTTGATTTGCCGGGTGACCTTGCTTTCCAGCCGTGAAATTTCTTCGGCAATATTGACTCCGCCATGATCATCAAGATGGCGGAGTTCACGGATTTTCCCTTCAAGCTCGGCAATAGGCTGTTCAAAATCAAGGTAATGCTGCATCGCGATCTATCCAGTAAATAAGACTAATCAATTATTTCCCCTTAATAACCCCCTTAATAACTTATGGAGTTTCGGCTTGCAAACTATAGCTGCCCGCTTATGATCATAGAATAGATCAAAAAGAGTGCATTGATCAGATAAGCTGCCTGAATTTTTGAACAAATCGATTGTTTCTTACTAAATCCTCACAAATCCATTAGATAAATTGACTTCTTTTCCTTTTATCCTGGCTTCTTCCAGCCCACGACGGCTTGCGCTTTTACGCCAGATGGGCTGGGAACCGACGCAAGTAATTGCGCCGGATATCAATGAAGCCCGTTTGCCAAAAGAATCGCCACGCGCCTTTGCTTTGCGCATGGCCGAAGAAAAGGCCCGCACTATTGCTGCTCTTCATCCGGGTCAGATCATCCTGTCGGGGGATACCGTGGTGGCGGTTGGCCAGCGTGTGCTGCCAAAGACGCAAACCCGCGAAGAAGCCCATAAATGCCTTACGCTTTTATCAGGCAGGCGACACCGGGTTTATGGCGGGATTGCCCTTGTCCGGCCCGAAAACCCGACCCACCCGGTTGAACGGTCCTATGTTCTGCAAACGGTTGTTCAGTTCAAACGTCTGTCCGAAAAAGAGATCGCTGGCTATCTGGACAGCGAAGAATGGCTGGGAAAAGCGGGCGGCTATGCCATACAGGGCAGGGCGGCGCGGCTTATCCGTTTTATATCAGGCTCCTATAGCAATATTGTCGGCTTTGATCTTTACACGGTGGCAAAACTTCTTGATCCAGACTAAAGGCATCAGGACCTATGGCCCGATCACCAAAACAAAAGCCCCCCGCGCCCAATAAATACATGTTGGCAAATAAATATGTTTTGGCAGAATGTATTTTTGCGCAATCTGCTTTTGGCCCGGTAGAAGCAGCTTTATGTTTAAAGGATGGCAGGCCCGTTCGTTTCCTGCGCTCTCCACCAGACCCGGCGGCCGGGTTCGGTGCGCTTCATCTGGGGCGGATATGTAAAAAGCAACGCGGGTCTGCCCTTGCTTTTGTAGAACTGGCGGACGGGGTTGAAAATGGAATGCTTCATCGCCAGTCGCAAACAAACGGTCATTCACCTTTGCAGGAGGGTATGGTTGTTCCGGTCCAGATTGCCCGCGAAGCCATAGACGACAAAGGCCCCCGGCTGACAACAGCGATTCGCTTGACAGGCCGCTATCTTGATCTTTTGCCGACCCTGCCCCTGCCACTAATCAAAAGCCCGCGCCCGGCGACTATGCATTTCTCTTCCGCGATCAGACCCGCCGTTCAGCAGAAAATACAGGGCTGGTTAAAAATGGAAAAACCGCAGTCGGGTACGCTTTTTTTCAAACCGGCTGTTATGGGACTTGATGAGGATATTCTGATTGATGTGCTGGCCCGTGAGTACGCACAGCTTGCGGATCGTGCCGCACCGGTTAGCGCACATGAAACGCCTGATAAAATACCGATGCTTTTATCTCCGGCTGCCGATTCGCTGCATCAAGCCCTTTTGCTGCTGGGCCCGCATGGAAAAATAATGACCGATGACCGCTTGCTTTTCGCCAAAGCCCGGGACCTGGCCGAAACAAACTATCCTGACCTTTTGCCCGGAATCAGCTTTTCTTCATCAAACAAAAATCAATCAACCAACCGTTTATGGGAAGAAAGTGGCATGGCGTCTTTCCATGAAGCCGCTTGTGCCGCACATGTTGATTTTACTGATCACGGGTCGCTCTCTGGTGGCGGTTTATGGATTGAAGCCACCCGCGCCCTGACGGCCATCGACCTTGATGCGGGAAGCATGAGTGCCTCTTTATCCAATGACGCAGAGATTATCCGTTTTAACCTGCTGGCAGCAGACGAAATTGCCTTTCAGATTTTTACACGAGAACTGGCCGGGCTGATTGTGATTGATTTTCTGAAACCGCGCAAGCAAGGGTCTATGCGCACGGTTCAGGCGCGGTTGCGCACAACCCTTCATATGCTGGAGAAAAATATCGGCACGGTCCCGGCTTTAAGCCAGAAATCGGTTGTCCATCCAGTGACAGCTTCTGGCTTGATCGAAGTCCAGCGTCCACGCACCAGACCGCCGCTTCTGGTTTGATTATTTTAGAAGGTGCATGAATTCTTACAATATGATGTTGGACAAACCGGGATTGACCTGCTATCTGGCTCTTAGGGTCAGGACCCATAAAATTCACCTATTCTGTTGGTCAAGAAAGGTAAAGATACAATGAAAACAAGCGAAAGCATAGTCATATCTACGGTGAGCTTGTTTGAAGCCGTAGATTTGCCTTTATTGACCAACCTTGTAAAGGCGCGGCAAATTTTTGCATCTGAGCTTTCAAACCGCTTGCAATTAGCGATGGCTAGTTGCTGCGCGCTTTTCAAGCCCATCTATCAAAAATTTGACACGCGCAGAATAGATGAATCTTATGGGTCCTGACCCTAAATTCCCCATCGCCCAGATTTTTCAGATAGCAGGAGTTTATCTATGGCCCGGATTACGATTGAAGATTGCATCCAGCGCGTTCCCAACCGTTTTGCCCTTGTTCTGTTAGCCGCCCAGCGCAGCCGCGAACTGGCCAACGGTGCTATTGCCCGGGTTTCCAAGGAGGGGGACAAGAACACGGTGATTTCGCTTCGGGAGATTGCGGACACAGATATTTCGCTGGAGGATCTGGAATCGCAGCTGGTGTTGAATCTTCAGCGATTCCGTGACCGGGATGAGCCGGATGAAATGGATGATGAAGCGGCTTTCACGGAGCAATTTCTGGCGAGTGGCGAGCTTGACAACAGCCTGGATGAAAAGGGCTTGCCTGCGGCCCATATTGAGGCCGAAGAAGAATCCGGTGCGCTTGATGCGGAAATTGAGGCCTTCAATAATACTTTTGGGGCTGATCTGGAAGTAGAGATGGATGGTGACGATGATGAGAATGCGGCTGATATGACCGGATTGAGCCCGGAAGATTTGATGGAGGGCGAAAGCGAAACCGGCGGTGGTTTTGAGGATTTTCCTTCTTTTGAAGATGTTGAAAAGGACGATTGATCAGGTCTCAATCAGCTTCAAAAAAATCACTGTGAAAACCGGGGTCTGTTCTCTCTCCCCTGTTCTTCACGCCAAAAAGTCCCTATAAAACGCTTATGACCCCGAATATCAAAGCGGCTCTTTTCGGGATGGCCGGATTCTTCCTGTTCGCTGTCCATGATCTGATCATCAAAATGCTGGGCACCACCTATAGCCCGTTTCAGATTGTCTTTTTCAGCGTCCTGTTCGGCTTTCCGCTGGTGACCCTGCTGCTGGTCCGCGATTCCAGTCCCGAAAACCTGCGCCCGCACCACCCCTGGTGGACCTTGATCCGCACAGTTGCCCTGATGGTCTCAATCGCTTGTGCCTTCTATGCCTTTGCCACCACGCCGCTGACTGAAGTCTATGCGATTGTTTTCATGATGCCCATGTTCGCAACCTTGCTCTCAATCCCCATGCTCGGCGAAAAAGTCGGCCTGCATCGCGGCGCGGCCATGCTGATTTGCCTGATCGGGGTGCTGGTGGTTTTGCGCCCCGATACCACAGGGCTGAGCACCGGGCATATTGCCGCCCTGGCTGCCGCCTTTGGCAGCGCGCTTGGCTCCATCATCGTCCGGCGCATCGGCAAGGAAGAACGCGATGTCGTGCTTTTGCTCTTTCCCATGCTCGGTAACTTCCTGATGATGGGGGCCTTGATGCCTTTCTTCTATGTCCCGGTCTCTATCCAGGATTTAGGGGCAATGGCCCTGATCTCGCTGCTCTCCATCATGGCCTTCTCCTGCATGATCGCCGCCTATAAAGTCGGTGAAGCCGCCGTTGTCGCCCCCATGCAATATTCGCAAATGATCTGGGCCGTGCTCTTTGGCTTGATGTTCTTCAATGAAACACCCGATAAACTGACCCTGATCGGAACCGCCATCATTATCGGGGGCGGGCTTTATATTGTCGGGCGCGAAGCCTCGGCAAATGTATCAGCTAATCAGCCAGTTCTACGCTCCCGCTCCCGGCTGGCAGGCGGCGGCTATCTAAGCGTCGGCAGCTTCATGCGTATTCACCGCCTGTGGCACTTCAGGCATAAAGACTAGGGTCAGGACTCTAATTGTCAGTGGGCAGCCGTCTCTGCCCGCAGCTTGCTGAACCAGTTATAAAGCTCCTGCCGATGACGGCTCTTGTCCAGAATGTCCGGGCCTATCCCATAACGAAAAGCAATATCACTGCGCGCGGAATTCTGGTCAATCGCCTCCCAGTCATCAGCCGTTGCCTCGACACCCGCTTTATTGGCAAAAAAACCTTCCGCCGTAAAAGCCTTCACTTCACGCCGGAAAATCCGCGCCAGAATCGTCAAAGAATACTCCGGATGATATTGAACCGCCCAGATATCCAACCCCTCCGCCTTATACGCCATAGCCTGAACCTCGCTATGCTCATTCGTTGCCAGAACAACCGCCTTTGAAGGACAGCGCACAACCTCGTCAAGATGAACCGCCAGCACATCAAAAGAACGCGAACGACCCGCCAGCATCGGATGAACCGCCCCCTCCTCATTAAGCCGGATATGACGGGCAATCCCTAGCTCCCGCCCATGCTTGCACGCCGCAACCTTGCCACCCAAAAGCTCGCTCAAAAGCTGAAGACCCCAGCAACTCGCAAAAATCGGCAAACCCGACTTCAACACAATCTCTCCAAATTTGCGCTGATTGCGAATGACCTCGCAGTCATTGTAAATATTTAAAGGCGAACCCGTAATCACAATGCCATCAAGCTCTGAAAAACTCAGACCATCCGGCATCGCCCCGGCGCCAAGCTCGCTAGGGTGCGCCAGATAATATTGACAACCCGGGTAAACCTCTTGCAAAACAGAGCCGTAATAAGCACCATTCGAAACCAGACCAAAGCGCTGACTTTCTTTGCTGTGTTCAGCAGTGCTGCCGTTGAATATAAGAATTTTCATCAGGTACTCTTGCTGTTTTACAGGATGAACTAGGGTCAGGACCCATAAGATTCATTCATTCTGCGCGTGTCAAATTTTTGATAGATGGGCTTGAAAAGCGCGCAGCAACTAGCCATCGCTAATTGCAAGCGGTTTGAAAGTTCAGATACAAAAATTTGCCGCGCCTTTACAAGGTTGGTCAATAAAGGCAAATCTACAGCTTCAAACAAGCTCACCGTAGCTAAGACTATGCTTTCGCTCGTTTTCATTGTATCTTTACCTTTCTTGACCAACAGAATGGATGAATCTTATGAGTCCTGACCCTAAATATGCGAAGTTTTTCGATGAAGGTCAAGCCATGATCACTCTCTCCCTGATCGGGATTGGAACAGGAAATCCAGACCATGTGACCTTCCAGGGCCTAAAAGCCATGAATGAGGCCGATGTCATTCTTATCCCCCGTAAAGGCGCAGAAAAAAGCGATCTGGCTGATTTGCGCCGTGAAATCTGCGAAGAAATGCTGGTCAATGCGGCAATCAAGGTTATCGAGTTTGACCTGCCTGTTCGCGATACATCACAAGCGAGCCAGCTTGACGGCTATCTGGAAGGCGTGTCAGACTGGCATGATGCTGTCGCGCTAGCCTGGACCCATGCGCTTTCCCAATCCAGAAAGCCGGTCAAGCGGGCAGCCTTGCTGATCTGGGGGGACCCGAGCTTATATGACAGTTCCCTGCGCATTGCCGAGCGTCTGTCTCCCCCTGTCAATATACAGGTGATCCCCGGTGTAAGCGCACTCCATGTCCTTTGCGCCAGTCACCGCCTGACTCTTAATCAGCTGGGCGAGCCATTCCTTGTCACAACCGGCCGCAAACTGCGCACAGAAGGCTGGCCTGACGGGATCAACACGCTGGTGGTCATGCTGGATGGCACCTGCGCCTTTCAGACCCTTAACCCTGATCAGAAGATGATCTGGTGGGGGGCTTATCTGGGGATGGAGAATGAAATCCTGCTCAAGGGACCACTTGCAACCGCAGGCCCCGAGATTATTGAAACCCGCGCCAAAGCTCGCCAGCAATATGGCTGGATTATGGATACCTATTTAATCCGTGCGCTTGATTGAATGTTTAATCAGGCACCACCACAATATTGCCGGCATGGGTTTTGTTCAAAAATTCGGTTTGTGCGCGGGCCAGGTCTTCCAGCGGATAGGTTGCCGCAAGAACCGGTTGCAGCTTGCCGGATTCAATGGCTGAAACAACCCGCTTGATAACCGAAGGTGCGGTGACGGTTGAGCCGCTAAAGGTGAGATCCCGCAAATAGAACGTGCGCAGATCAAAATTGACCATCGGCCCGGCAATCGCGCCAGAGCAGGTATAGCGTCCGCCACGCGCAAGACACTCCAACCGTGCGGGCCAGTCATCGCCGCCGACAACATCAGCAATCACCGTGACCTGTTCCCCGGCCAGAGCTTTTGGCAAGTTCTTTGGTGAACGGGGCAGGATCACATCCGGGCCAAGTTCAGCCAGTTCTGCATGTTTGGATTCACTGGCCATGGCAATAACCCGCGCCCCGCGCTGTTTCGCCAGTTGAACCAGAGCCCCGCCAACCCCGCCAGAAGCCCCCGGAATCAAGACCGTATCGCGCTCATTGACATTGGCGCGCGACAACATCCCTTCTGCCGTTGCATAGGAACAGCTGAATGTTGCCAACTCGGCATCAGAAAAAGACGAATTGACGGCAAGGGCATTTTGACCGGGAATGGTGGTATATTCGGCAAACCCGCCATCCCGTTCGGAGCCAAAATAGCCGACTTTCTGTAAATCCTCCGGGTCAGCAGGATCACGCAGCCAGTTATCGGTGATCACCCGCTCTCCAATCCGGGCAGGATCAACGCCCGGTCCAACCGCTTCGATAATGCCGCAAGCATCAGCCCCCTGGATACGCGGAAACTCAATCGCTTTTCCACCCCACGAAGGGTCATTCCCCAGTTGATCCGGGTCAACATCATCGGTTGTCGCATCGGTAACCGTTTTGGAATACCAGCCAGAACGCGTATTGATATCGGTATTATTCAGCCCGCAGGCTTTGACTCTGATCAGCACCTCTCCCGCAGCCGGTTCAGGCTTGGGCCAGTCGCGATAAAAAACAAGCTGATCCAGGCCACCGTGACCCATTGTAACCATAGCTTTCATTTCTAATTCCTTTTGAAACAGGTTTTGTTTTTCTTATACAGCTATACAGAATATAGGTGCAAGATTGGTTTTATGTTTGATCGGTAAGCTTTGGAACGGGAATGGACAGACTTTCAATCATTTTTATGGGATCGGGTGAATTTGCCTGTGATGCGCTGTTGGCTTTGCTTGAAAAACCAAAGCTTTATCGGATTTGCGGGGTTTACAGCCAACCTGCCCGCCCGCAAGGCCGCAAGAAACAACCCCGCCCGACACCCGTTGCCGCCCTTGCACAGCAACACGGTCTGCCACTTTTTACGCCAGAGAAGCTTAACGATGAAGCCTTTGAAACCTTCAAAACCCTTGAACCTGATCTTTTGATTGTGGCCTCTTACGGGTTGCTGGTGCCTGCGTCTTTTCTGGACCTTCCCAAATCAGGGGCAATCAATATTCATGGCTCGCTCTTGCCGCGCTGGCGCGGGGCCTCCCCGGTGCAACAGGCGATTGTTGCGGGTGACCCGGAAAGCGGTATCACCTATATGCAGATGACTCCGGGGCTGGACGATGGCCCCATTCTTTCCCAATATAAATTGCCGATTGAAGCAGGTTGGAACGCAGGCACTTTATTTGCCCGTCTGGCCCGACTTGGCGCAGAACATTTATCAACAATCGTGATGGAATATGTCCAGGGTCGTCTCTCCCCCATCCCGCAGCAGGCAGATTCTGTGACCTGGGCCCCCCGGCTGACCCGCGAAGACGGGGTCATCAATTTTCATGAAGAGGCAGCAGCGATTATCCGTAAAATGCGGGGCTTTGATCCCTGGCCCGGTGTGCGCTTTTTATGGAAAGATGAATGGATTAAACTTCTGGAAGCAGATGATATCAGTGATGATCCTGGCTCCTCCTCGGGAATCATTTTATCAACGGACCCGGCCTGTGTGGCCTGCGCCAAAGGGTCACTGCTGATCAGGAAAGTGCAGCGTCCGGGTCGCAAGCCAGGCACGGGCGCAGAGTTTTTGAATGGCTGCCGCTTGCGCGCTGGCGATAGAATCTCCTGATTATTTCAGGAAACCTCAATTTTCCTGCAAATAGGAAAGCAGCGGCAAGATTGTTTCATCAAGCTCTTGGCGGGTTAAAGGCCCGGTATATTTATAGCGTATCATGCCTTGCTTATCGATGATATAGGTCTCTGGCACGCCGTAAAGCCCCCATTCAATGGCAATCCTTCCATTGGCATCAAAGCCTGTCCGGTCATAGGGATCGCCGAGTTCATCCAGAAATCCGATGGCATCGGGGCGTGCATCCTTATAGGCAATGCCATAAAGCGTAAGCCCTGACATATCGGATAATTCCATCAATAGAGGATGTTCAGCCCGGCATGGCACACACCAGGAGGCAAAGAAATTCACCAGCACCGGTCCCTTGCTTTTGCGCAGGTTTGCTGCCCCGAAGCCAGGCTGATTTTCCCGCAGGCCGGGCAGGACAAAGGCTGGCACCGGTTTGTCAATCAAGGTTGAAGGCACCAGTTGCGGGTCGCGTCCAAACTGGAGCTGCCAGAAGAAATAGCCAACCAGAATCAAAAAAAGCAACAGTGGCAGGATATATAGAATATATTTTTTCATTTCAGGCATTTTCCTTTTCCAGGCCCATGGATTTAGCTGCCACCCCGATACGAAAACGGCGATCCAGTAGCGATAGGGCGGCTCCAAAAGCCATGACAAAGGCCCCGGCCCATAAAAAGGGGGCAAACGGTTTGATATAGAGTCTTAGCACATGTGCTTTGTTATCGTTAGAAGCAGGGGTGACCTGTTCAGATAGTGCAGCATAGAGATCACCGCCCAAAGAGCTTTTAATCGCGGCTTCAGTTGTTTCCTCACCACCGGGAACATAGCGCCGTTTTTCAGGCTGCAAAATTGCTTTCAGTCTGCCGTTTGCATCGTGAACCTGCAAGGTACCACGCCGGGCGATATAGTTTGGCCCTTGAATATCCTCGATGCTTTCAAGCGTAAAAATATAGCCGCCAAGCGTGACCTGATCTCCGGCCCGTGCGGTCACGATTTTCTCTTGCGTTAAAAAACCGGCTCCGGTCACGCCAATCACCACCAGCCCGATCCCGATATGTGCCAATGTCATGCCCCACTGGCTTCCCGGCACATGCCGCAAGCCGTGAAGGGCAGAGCCGACCAATTCCATCCCCATTCCATAGCGGCTCCAGCCACGGCGCAATAAGGGGAGCAGAAGATTTTGCACACTGGCGGCAATCACCCAGGCACCAAGGCCGATACCGATGGCGGCTGGCAAGGTGCGATCAAAAAAGGCTCCGGCATAAAGGGCAAGGACTCCGGCAATTAAAAGGGCTGGCCATAAAAGAGAGAGAACGCGGCCAAGTTTTCCGCGCTTCCATCCCAAAAGAGGCCCAAAGCCGATGGCAATCACCAGCGGGATCATCATTGGAACAAAGGTCAGGTTGAAGTAAGGCGGGCCAACGGAAATTTTTGCGCCACCAACGGCATCCAGAAACAGGGGATAGAGTGTGCCAACCAGAACCGTTGCCAGGCCTGCGGTCAAGAGCCAGTTGTTTAAAAGAAGCGCACCTTCGCGGCTTACCGGTTTAAAAAGCGTGTTCCCGGCTCCGGCCATTTGCGGCAGACGAATAGCATAAAGGGTGAGTGCCCCACCGATATAGATAGACAGCAGCAACAGAATAAAGAGTCCGCGCCCCGGGTCGGTTGCAAAGGCATGGACCGAGGTCAAAACGCCGGATCGGACCAGAAAAGTTCCGATCAGGCTAAAACCGAAAGCCAGAATGGCTAAAAGGACGGTCCAGTTTTTCATGGTATCGCGTTTTTCGGCGACAATCGCGGTGTGTAAAAGTGCGGTTGCGGCAAGCCAGGGCATGAGGCTGGCATTTTCGACCGGGTCCCAGAACCAGAACCCGCCCCAGCCCAGTTCGTAATAGGCCCACCAGCTACCAAGTCCGATTCCGGCGGTGAGGAATCCCCAGGCGACCAGGCACCAGGGCCGCATTCGCCGGGCCCAGGAGGCATCCACCCGTCCTTCAATCAAGGCCGCAATGGCGAAAGAGAAGGTCATGGAAAGCCCGACATAGCCCAGATATAAAAGCGGTGGATGAAGCACCAGCCCCGGGTCTTGCAAAAGCGGATTGAGCGAGCGTCCATCAAGCGGTGGCGGGAAAATCCGGGCAAAGGGGTTGGAGGTCAAAAGCATAAAGGTGAGGAATCCGGTGGCGATCATGCCTTGAACGCCCAGCACCCGCGCACGTAGTGGCGGAGGTATAGTCTGCGCCCCATAGCCGCCGACAGCTGCAAACAGGGCGAGAACCCAGACCCATAATAAAAGAGAGCCTTCGTGATTACCCCAGCTTGCAGCAATTTTATAGGCAAGCGGCTGGAGGCTATGCGAATGATCGGCAACCAGTTGCACTGAAAAATCTGACTGGACGAAAGCCGCGACCAGGATCGCTGCCGCCAGAGAAAGCATCAGGAATTGGGCCAGAGCTACTGGCGGAGCCATCTGCATCAGTCTGCTGTCGTTTCGCTGCGCACCCAGCAGAGGCAAAAAGGCCTGCATCAAAGCCAGTGCCAGAGACAAACACAGGGCAAACTGGCCAAGCTCCGCCCAGCTAAATGGCCCTGCAAGATTAAAGCTCTCCCCCATCAGGTCCTCTTACTCTCCCCCACGCCAAGTACCAGATCGCTTCAAGGCTTCAACGGCTTCGGGTGGCATATAGGTCTCATCATGTTTTGCCAGCACCTCGGTCGCTTTGAACTGCCCGTTATCATCCAGCATTCCAAGGGCGACAATCCCCTGCCCTTCACGAAAAAGGTCCGGGAGCAATCCCCTATAGGTGACCGGAACCGCATGAACCCCGTCTTCAATGACAAAAGTTATCGCGCCATCCGGCGTATTTGCAACCGACCCATAGGCCACCAGCCCCCCCAGCCGAAAAAGACTCTGAGGCGGAACCTGCCCGGCTGCAACATCGCCGGGACCATAAAAAAAGACGACACTGTCTTCAAGGGCAAACAGGATCAGTGCCACCGCAAGGGCAAGCAGCGACAGGCCACCAGCAATCAGGCTGGCGCGCACTCTTTGTCTGGCCCGCCGGTTTTGCCGGTAATTTTTGTACCGGTCCTTATTGTTCTGCGTAACCGGGTCCTCTTTAATCGGAACCATCTATCTTTCACGAAAGGCGGTATTGATCCCGCGCAAGATCGGCTCTGCCAGATAGGAAAAGACTGATCGCTCCCCAACAATAATGCCACCGCTGACCTGTAAACCCGGCACCAGCGTATAGGTCTCGCCATGGCGGTTTTCAAAGCGCGCAATATCGGCAGAAATATAAATCCGGTAAAAGGCCCGCCCGCGCTCGTCACTGAATGTATCAGGACTTAGCCGGTCAACCGCCCCGATAATCGGCGCAAAGCGATAGGCATCGCTGGAGGCCAGGCGGATATTCACCGGCATCCCCGGATTGACAAAGCCAATATCTGCAATCGGCAAATTGGCCTCAACAATCAGCTTGTCATCCTCTGGCACAATTTCTGCCGCCACCTCGC
This sequence comes from Alphaproteobacteria bacterium, assembly GCA_965229605.1. GTDB lineage: Bacteria > Pseudomonadota > Alphaproteobacteria > CBDDJK01 > CBDDJK01. Next base: position 1,856,675 of record OZ245892.1, read on the forward strand.
CCGGCTGAATCACCGCAGCCTGCGTGAAGGTTGAAAGCGACTTAACGGTTCCATCAATCGGGGCGCGCAGGATACGCCGCTCTTTGGTATCAACCAGTTTCGCCATCCGGTTTTGCAGTTCGTTCAAATCACGAATGATGATGTCAAGTTCACTGCGGGCCCCCTGAATGGCGGTTGATTCAAGAAGATTCACCGTTTCGCGGGCTTCACGCAAAGCTGACTGGGCGGTTGCCCGCTGGGCCTTGGCTGCCGAAAGATCGCTGATCAGACGCGACCGGTTACGCTGCAAGGTCAAATGGTCCATGCGGCTGGTCAAAGAGGCTTCCAGCAAATCTTGGCTAATTTTTTCCTGTTCGGTCGCTAAAGCCAGTTCGCGATCCAGGCTTTCAATCTTGATATCCAGTTCGTGGGTTTGGTCCTGACGTTGCGACACAATTTCAAGCTGGGTGCCAAGGTCCAGCCGCAGCCGTTCGCGCCAGCCGGTAAAGTGATCCTCGGCAACCGCGACAAGTTCAGGATAGGATTCAGCCAGCCCGTCCGGGAAAGTGAGTTGTTTGCGCCGGGCAATCTGGGCTTCCAGACGAATTTTGGCAATCCGCAGAGAAACCAGACGGGCATCCAGCTCCCCGATACTGGCGGCATCCGACACCGCTTCAAGCGTTACAACCGGATCCCCCTGTTTAACCGAATCGCCTTCGTTGACATGAATATCGCGGACAATACCGCCTTCCAGACTTTCAACAGTTTGCACCTGCAGGGAAGGCACGACTTTTCCGGTGATAAAGCTGATCCGGTCAAGTTTGCCAAAATAGGTCCAGACGCAAAGCGTGGTCACAAAAGCACAGACCGTCAGGGTCAAGGCTTGTGCCGCCCGTTTGGCGCGAACAAGCTGGCGGGTGCTTTCGCTGTTTTCGTCTGCGCTGGCCTCGGTCAGGCGCATGGGATTAAAGACAATCTTGTTGGTGGCTCTCATTGCGGCTGGATTGACCGCCCGTGCGCTGGATACCTGCGGCGGACGGTTTAACCTGATTTCCTGATCAATGCCGGGGATTGAGCGCTCAGACTTGGTCATAAAGATGGTCAGCTTGCCCATATCTGCCAGCGCGCGCGGCCAGGCATCCATTGTGGAGGCTGCTTCCTTGCCAATCGCTTCTTCCGGGTCTTCAAGCAGAATGACCGGCGGATTGAGATAAATCACCCGCGCCAGACCAAACCGCCAGCGATGATCAAGGGTCAGTTGTTCAGGTTGAGCCAGCAGACGCATATCCAGCCCTTGCGGATGGGCTTCAATCATGGCCCGCAGACCGGCTGCTTCAAGGGCTTTTAGAATATCCTCCCGCTCGCCGGGGACGGTATATTGGAAATTATCGGCAATGGTGGCATCATGAAATTGCGGGCGGGCGGCAATATAGCCGGTTTGCAGCCGCAACCATTCAAAAGGAAGCTGCTTGATATTGACCCCGTTAAACAGGACCGCCCCTTGGCGCGGGCTCATCAACCCGGTGAAGAGCGAGCGAAATTCATTCATCTGCAAATCATTGGCGCAGCGCACGACGATGACCTGATTAGGCTTTAGCAATGTGGTCAGACCATTAAAACTGGGCTGGGGCGCATCGGCACCCTGTGCTGCAAGCTTGACCAGTTCGATCCGCTCCAGGTCCTGCAAGAGCGGGGTGCCGGACTTTTGCGCCGCCGCTGCCAGCTGAGAGACTTTGGCGAGAAGGGCCTTGCCCTCCCGCGCTTGGGAGACCGCATCAAACAGGCTGGAGGCCCTTGATATCGGCATCAAGGCCCGGGCTGCAAGAATATTGACCCCGATCAGGGCCCCGATATCAAGGTCCCCGTTGAGGCTGATTAAAGCCCCGACACTGATCACAGCCATGCTTTGCAAGGCTTGCAAGGCGGTGGTGACATTTTGCTGCAAGACGACCCGTTTGGACATGGTGCCGATCATTTCGCTTTGCCCCCCGGCCAAACTGTTCCAGAATTGCCGCAGGCTATGGGATGACAGGAAGGAGCGAAGTGGCGATATATGCAGGGCCGAGACTTGCAGCTGGCGAGAGATTGACTGGATTTCGCGTTGCGCGCGAGTTTGGCTTTGCCGACCCATGCGGCTGATCCAGAACATTGCGATCATCAGAATAGCCCCGCTGACCAGGATCACGGCGCCAAGGCGATAATCGATCATCATGACCACGGCTGCAAACATCAAGGCAAAGGGCAGATCGAGCAGGGTGCAGAGATTATGCGGCGAATAGGTCTGCTGAATACGGTTGAGCGCATCGATAGGGTTTTGCCGGTCCTGCGCCTGAATCATGGCGACATCGGGGGGGTCGGCTTCGGTGAGCAGCCGCCCGGTCCCGACGGTCATATGGTAGTCCTGAATAGCCAGATGGGCCCGTGCCAGCCGAAAGCGCGAGTTGCGCAGCATGACTTCAAAGCCGACGGCTGCGCAGGTGCCAAGCGCCAGAGTCGCCAGCGTAGAGGCCACCCCGACGCTGAGGAATCGGCTCATCACCTGAATGACGAAAAGCGGCACGGCGAGCGCAAGTATATTGGCCAGCAGCGAGGCAAAAACCAGTTGCAGGGCAAGACCCGGAGCCACCTTCAGGCGCGCAAGATATTCGTACATATTGTCTCCAGCGGTAACCGCTTACATAAGCATTATTTACGCAAACAAGAGCTCAATTTCTACTGGCCCGAATTGTCTGGAACTATCAAGAAATCATTCAATTATCGTGCCGTATTACAGAAGAAAAGCCAGGGCAAGCGTGAAATATTTACAGAATTGTGATCCCTGTCTGTGTGCATAGGTTATGAATACATTCATAGCCTATTTTGGAATATTCATAAGGCGGGGCATAGGCCGGGTCCTGTTCAGCCTCGACAACAATCCAGCCGTGATAATCCATCTCTTTCAGTCGCTTTGTAATCGGCGCAAAGTCAATGCAGCCATCGCCCGGCACACTAAAAGCCCCGGCAATAACGGCATCAAGAAAACTTGAATCACGAGCCTGCATTTTTTTGACAATATCCGGGCGCACGTCCTTATAGTGAACATGGCAGACCCGGTCCCCCCAGCGATCCAGCACCCGCAATATATCGCCGCCCGCAAAAAGCAAATGCCCGGTGTCCAGACAAAGGCCGACTTCCGGCCCCGTGCTGTCCATCAGATCATTCAGGTCATCCTCTGACTGGATGATCGTGCCCATATGATGATGATAGGCCACCCTCATGCCCTGATCATTGACCCATTTCGCCAGCGCACTCAGCTTTTTTCCATAGGCCCGAAGCTCATCGCGCGACAAGACAGGGCGTGTACTCAACGGGGCAGAACGGGAGCTTTGAATAGTATTTGAACATTCCGCATACACAATACATGGGGCCTCCAGCGCAACGAATTGCTCCACCTGCTGGCGCACGGCCTGCGTTTCTGCTTCAAAATCACGGGTCAAACTGCTGCCCGCACACCAGCCCCCGCATAACGACAGATCATAAGCCTGTAGATAACGGCGCAATTCATCCGGGTTTGAGGGCATCCGCTGACCGCGCTCAACCCCGGAATAGCCTATCTTCTGCGAATCCGCCAAGGCTTGCTCCATCGTATAGGCCGCCGTTAAATCCGGCAAATCATCATTTTGCCAGGCAATCAGCGACACCCCGATTTTGACAGCACCCATCTCTAAACCTTTCGCTGGCTTTTGCGTTTTTGCTCATAGTCCGCACGCGCCGCATTCACTTGTCGGCGGGGCGAGACTTCCGGCACACCAACCTCCCACCAGGCACCGCCATGCGGAGTTGAAGGATAAGGATCGGTTTCAATCACAATAACATAGGGCCGTTTTACCGCCGCAGATTCGCTTCTAGCCCGCTGCAAATGTTCTTCCAGATCAGCAATATTGTCGGCTTTCACCGCAATCGCCCCCATCGCTGCCGCATGGGCAACAAAATCAATCTTTGACGGATTGACATGTTCTGCCGTATCCAGAAGATTGTTAAATTCAGCCCCGCCAGTCCCCATCTGCAGGCGATTGATACAGCCAAACCCACGATTATCCGTAATCACCACGGTAAATTCAATGCCCATCATCGCCGCCGTTGCCAGTTCCGAATTGGCCATCATATAGGACCCGTCTCCGGCAAAGCAGACAATATTCTTCTCTGGTGCAGCCAGTTTAATGCCAAGTGCACCCGCAATTTCATAGCCCATACAGCTATAGCCATATTCCATATGATAGGACCCGGGCTTTCCGGCTTTCCATAATTTATGCAATTCACCCGGCATGGTTCCGGCTGCACACATGGCAATCGTTTCTTCATCCGCAGAACGCTGAACCGCCCCGATCACCTGCATATCGCTTGGCAATGTATTTCCCTCATCAGGCGGATCGGTCAATGGGTCAACCTTGGCAAACCATTGGGTTTTCAACTTGGCATCGGGGGCAGAAAAGTGATTTTTCTTCAACTGTGCTGACAGGGCATCAAGGCCCGCCCCGGCATCGCCGCATAAAGGCACGGCCCCGTGTTTAAAGGCATCATAGGCCTGAATATTCAAACTGATCAACTGGCAGTCCGGTCTCGAAAAAAGCGACCAGGAACCCGTGGTAAAATCCTGAAAGCGGGTGCCGACCCCCAGCACCACATCTGCCGTGGCGCAGATATGGTTGGCACTTTCTGCCCCGGTCACCCCGACCGGGCCAAAGTTTAACGGATGATCCCATGGCAAGGCAGATTTCCCGGCCTGGGTTTCAACCACCGGAATCCGGTGCCTTTCAACAAATCTTTTCAGATTCGCGCAGGCGTGCGCATAATGGACCCCGCCCCCGGCAACAATGACCGGATGCTCGCCCTGACGCAAAAGATCGGCAACCGCAGACAATTCGTCCGGGTCAGACAGCATCACTCGCCGATGCCAGGTTTTTTGTTTAAAAAACTCTTCGGGCCAGTCAAAAGCCTCGGCCTGGACATCCTGACAAAAGGACAGGGTCACCGGCCCGCATTCTGCCGGATCGGTCATTGTCCGCAAGGCCCGTGGCAGGGCAGTCAAAAGCTGCTCCGGGCGGGTGATGCGATCAAAATAGCGGCTGATTGGCCTGAAACAATCATTGGCACTGATGGTCCCGTCCTGAAAATGTTCAACCTGCTGCAAGACCGGGTCCGGCCCGCGATGGGCAAAAACATCCCCCGGAACCAAAAGCACCGGCAAACGGTTGACATGGGCCAACGCACAGGCGGTGACCAGATTGGTGGCTCCCGGCCCGATAGAGGTCGTCACCATCATGGCACGGGTGCGGCGTAATTGCTTGGCATAGGCAATCGCACTATGGGCCATGGTCTGTTCATTATGCCCGCGCAAGGTCGGCAACTGGTCCCTTACCTGATATAGGGCCTCCCCCAGTCCAGCGACATTGCCATGGCCGAAAATAGCCCAGCAACCTGCGATAAACCGGTCTCCCTCCTCGGTCATTTGTGCAGCAAGATAACGGGTCATGGCCTGAGCAGCCGTCAGGCGAATGGTTGCACTCATTGTCTTGATCCCCTTTTAAGCATCTGTCCCCTCCCATAACGCACATAAATCTGCATAATTACCGCGCATTTCCTGGATGGCCTGATCATCGCCGATTTCTCCCGCCAGCCAGCGGCGGGCCGCATCACCAAAAATCGTACGCCCGACCGCAAAACCTTTCACCAGTTCTTGTTGCCTCGCCAGGGCAAAACTTTCTGAAAGCACTGCCTTCGCCGCATCAAGGCCAAGCACAAGAATGCCCCGCACATGCGGATCATTTCGGATGATCGCTGCCGATACCTTGTCCCATGCGCCCGCACTTTGTAAAGGCTCCAGTTTCCACCAGTCAGGATAGACCGATAAATCATAAAACCGCTGAATCAACTCGGCTGTCGTCCACTCATCAACCGGACCAACCTTTGACGGCACCAATTCCAGCAAAAACTCAAGCCGGTTGCGCCGGGCCGCATGAAACAAACGCAAAACCGTCTGGCTTTGCGCCTGCCACATCGCCTGATCATCATCCGGATGACAAAAACATAAAGCCTTGACCACATGGGAAAGCGGCCACTCCTTTAACCCGCCATAATCAGGGCCGATACCGTCCTCCAGCACCAGGGGGCGCGATCCGGGCAACTCAACCGGGCGACCAATCCACAGGTTTGTCTCCGCCGCCTTATATAACACATCCTGACCAAAGCGATCATCACATAACACCCCATAGCCCGGCTGACCCGCCGCCACCTGTTTTACCACCTCCAGACACAGACCCTTAAAGCGGGCTATTTTTTCAGGCGTTGCGCCTTTCATCTCCATAAACTGGCTGCGGTGGTCAAAAGCAAAAACCCGCAAAACCGGATAATCAACCACCGGATTGGAAACCGTCCGGTTGGTCGCCCAGTGGATTTGCTCCAGCTTCACATCCTTGCGCAAGGCCTTATGCGTGATCTTGTGCGACAGAAAAAACTCTAACTCCTCCAGGCTGGGATAAGACGGCGCACATCCATGACGGCTCACCGCCAGACTGCCACAGGCATTGGCATAGGTCAGCGCGGTTTCCCAACCCTCCCCCGCCAGCCAGCCTTTAAGCAAACCCGCCATAAAGCCGTCTCCGGCGCCAAGGACGTTAAAAACCTCAATCGGAAAGCCCGGCCCGCTGATCCCCGCATCCAGCGAATCAGGAATATCAGCCGGAAAGGCACTGGCCCCCATTGGCCCGCGCTTGCAGACCAATGTCGCATTGCTTACTGAACGCACGGAACGCAAGGCCTTGATCGTGTCCGTTGATCCCCCGGCAATATGAAATTCTTCTTCGGTGCCGACAATCAGATCAAAGAAATGCAAGGTTTCTTGAAGTTTCTCCGTGACTCTTGCGCTTTCAATATAGCGGCTTTCGCCATCGTTATGACGGGCGTTATGGCTGTCAACCCGCCATAGATTGGGCCGATAATCAATATCAAGCCCTGTCTGCAGCCCGTTTTCACACGCAATTTCAAGGGCTTTCAGAGTTGCGGCTTCAACTTGCGGGTGGGAAAGATGGGTGCCGGTGGCAACCAGAGCCCGCGACTGTTTGATAAAGGCGGGGTCAATATCATCCGGGCATAAAGCCATATCCGCACAATTTTCGCGGTAGAAAATCAATGGAAACTGGCTTTGATCGCGTATCCCCAAAAGCACCAGCGCGGTCAGGCGTTCAGGATCGGTTTTAACCCCGCGCACATCAACGCCTTCACGGATAAGCTGTTCACGCACAAAACGCCCCATATGTTCATCGCCAACCCGGGTAATAAGGGCCGATTTCAAGCCAAGACGCGCCGCGCCAGCCGCAATATTGGTCGGCGAGCCGCCAATATATTTTTCAAAAGACCCCATATCCTCCAGCCGCCCGCCAACCTGCGTGCCATAAAGGTCAGCCGAAGCCCGCCCGATGGTAATGACATCCAAGGTCTTACGCACGGACTTATCCGATAATATCTGAAAGTTCGACAGGTTCACCGCTTTTTGCGGATTTGGTCGCGGCTTCGGCAATCGCCAGAGCCATCACCCCGTCATCAAGCGTAACCGGAAAATCCTTGCCCTGCGTGATGGCATCAACGAAAGCAGCCCATTCAGCTGCATAAGCCGCCATATAGCGTTCCAGAAAGAAATAGGGGGGCTTGGCCCCGGTGATTCCGTCAACGGTTGATTTCACCAGGGTGTTCTCGCTCATATTTTCGGCTTGCAGCAGTCCTTTTGACCCCAGAAGTTCAAGCCGCTGGTCATAGCCATAAGCCGCCCGGCGGGAATTTCTGATCACCGCTAATCGTCCATCTTCATACGTCAGCGTTACAATAGCAGTATCGACATCCCCGGCTTTGGCGATATCGGGATCAACCAGCGTGCTTGCGGCAGCAAAGACACGCACCGGCACCGCCCCCATAATATAATGGGTGAGGTCAAAATCATGAATCATCATGTCACGAAAAAGCCCACCAGAGACTTTGATATAGGAAACCGGCGGTGGTTGCGGATCAAAAGAGGTCACGGACAGCAATTCGGTCTTGCCGATTTCTCCCCGTCCAGCCGCTTCCTTGAGCGCACGAAAACTGGGGTCAAATCGCCGGTTAAACCCGATCATCACCGATTTCTTGGCTTCTGCGACCTTTTGGCGACAAGCCTGCGCCCGCGCCAGGCTGAGATCAACCGGCTTTTCACATAAAACCCATTTTCCGGCCGCCGTGGCGGCTTCGATAAAGTCCGAATGCGTATCGGTTGAAGACGCAATCAAGACCGCATCAATCGCTGGATCAGCCAGGATTGCATCAGAGCTTTCGACCTTTGCCCCATAGTCCGCCGCCAGTTTTTGAGCATTTTCAAGGACAACATCTGAGACAGCAACCAGCCTGCTGCCGGGATGGGACGCGATTGTGCGGGCATGTACGGCCCCGATGCGTCCAGCCCCCAAAAGGCCGATATTCAGCATAATCCCCTCCTTTTTAACGGACCTGCAACTCATTTTTGCTTTGTCTAATATATATAGAAAGACTATGGCTAAGTCATGAACAAAAATAGACAAAACAGCTTGCAAGAGTCCAAATTTGGTGGACGGGCTGGCGGCAGGCAGGCCCGGCGCACAACCCGAAAAGCCATTTCATCGGGGATGCTGCCGGGCTTTGAAAACCGGCTGCCGCGCTGTGATATTCTGGACGCCACAGAGGTCGAGCGTATTGATCAAGCCTCTATGGATATTCTTGAAAATACCGGCGTGGTCTTCCGTGATCCGGTCGCGCTTGCCGACTGGACAAAGGCCGGGGCCCGCGTGGTCGGGGAGCGCGTCTATCCCGACCGGGGCCTGATTAAAGACCTGATCCGTACCATTCCCCCTCAATTTACCTATCATGCCCGCAATCCGTCCAAAAACCTCCAGCTGGGCGGGCGTCATACAATCTTCGTCCCCATGACAGGCGCTCCCTATCTGCGCGATCTGGACGATAAACGCCGCAGCCCGACACTTGACGATCTCGCCATGTTCCATAAACTCTCGCATATGCTGCCCGCCCTCCATTCAAGCGCGCACCATATCGTCGAACCCTGCGATCACCCAATCTCGCACCGCCACCTGCGCATTACCTATTCATCCATGAAACATTCCGACAAACTCTTCATGGGCATGACAACCTCCCCAAAAAATGCCGAAGATGTCATGGAGATGTGCGCTATCCTGTTCGGAGAAAATTTCCTCGAAACTCACGCCGTAACCACCGGAAATTGCAACGGAAACTCCCCGCTTGTCTGGGACGAAACCATGCTTGGCGCCATGCGGGCTTTTTGTAAACGTAACCAACCAGTTCTCTGCTCCCCCTTCGTGCTTGGCGGGGCCAATACCCCGGCCTCGGTCGCAGCATCGGTCGCGCAATTAAATGCTGAAGCTCTATCTGCCCTTGCCTATACCCAAATCGTGCGAAAAGGCTGCCCGGCAATCTATGGGCATTACCTCTCAACCGTCTCCATGAAATCAGGCGCACCCATGGCGGGAACCCCCGAAATAAGCCTGATGAACTTCATGATCGGACAAATGGCCCGCTTCTATAATCTGCCCTGGCGAACCTCCAACACATTGGGCGGGGCCAAAACATTTGATGCCCAGGCTGGCTATGAATCAGCGACAACCCTGTCGGCGGTCCTTCATGCCGGGGCCAATTATATCTGGCATTCGGCAGGCTGGAATGAAGCCGGGATGCATTGTTCTGTAGCAAAATTCATTGTCGATGCCGAACAATGCGCTATGGGCCACCGCATGGCCAGCGGGCTGCGCTGGGATGATTTTGACACCGCCCTTTCAGCGATTGACGATATCGGTCCCGGTGGCCATTTTCTTGGTCATGAACATACGCAGGAGAATTTTCAGACGGCCTTTTTCATGCCGGAGCTTTTTGACAATAACTCGATTGAGCAATGGATTGCTGAAGGATCAATCGAGATCACACAGCGGGCCTTGCAAAAAGCCCGGCAGCTGCTGGATGCTTATGAAGAGCCCGCCCTTGACCCGGCAAAAGACGAGGCCTTGCGCGATTATATCGCCCGGCGGGAGCGCGAAATTCCCAAAGCCGAAGCCCTTAATACAACCCATTAAATCATTCTATTGTCTGGGCATATTGACGGCGCACGGCAGCAAGGTCCTCTTTTGTATCCACCCCGACCGGACAATCGGCGACAATTTCAACAATAATCTTCATCTGATTTTCAAGCGCGCGTAACTGTTCAAGCTTTTCACGCTGCTCCAGCATTCCGGGTGGAAGACCGACAAACCGGTGCAGAGCTGCCCGGCGAAAACCGTAAAGACCGATATGATGGAAAAGCGGCCCGTCCCCATAAGGCGCACGCGCACGGGTAAAGGCCAGGGCAGAGGCCTTATCGCCAATCTTGCTTACTGCGGCAATGACTTTGACAATATTCGGATTATCATATTCATCTTCCGCCGCAGGGGCCGCCAGCGTCGCCATATCAGCCCAGTCATTTTCAACCAGCAGCCGATGCAGCCTGCGAAGTAAATCAGGATCAAGCAGCGGCAAGTCGCCTTGCATATTTATGACATAATCATAGTGACCGTCTGGGTCGAATTGATTTAAAGCCTCGGCAATGCGGTCACTGCCACTTGGATGATCCGGGCGGGTCAAACAGCCATAGCCACCAGCTTCTTCAACCACCTTTATAATGTCCGGTTCTGCGGCAGCCACCAGCACCGGGCCGAGATTGGCGGCCTGCGCCTGTTTCAGACAATGCACAATCATCGGATCATCACCGATCATGGCCAGCGGTTTTTCGGGGAGCCGGGTAGAGCGTAGTCTGGCCGGAATCAGGATAATTGTCCGCCCGGCAGATAATGAGGCCTTTGTTGATTCACTCATGGATAAGTTACTTGCCCATGGACTTTGCCAGTTTGCGCATCAAGCAGCAACAAACGCGGCCTTGCAGACACCCCGGACATGGTGCAGTCTGGATCGGCCCCGATTTTGACTTCAATCCAGTCATCAACCAGCCGGTGGCTAAGCACGGATTCGCAAGGCAAAAGCGGGATTTCTGTGCTATAGGCGTTGGCGTTCTGGCTGTTATTGCCAAGCAGTCTGGATTTCTGGATAAAGCCATAGACCAGAAGGATCAATCCGATAAGGATCAGGAAGCTCATGACGACAACTGCGCCTTTGACGAGTTTAAGGCCAGCGGGAGCGGGTAAGGGCGAAGGCGATGTCATATCTCAAAGACCGGGCATAGGAAAAAACCAGTGAAAGCAAGACCGTGCAGGAATTAGAAACTAGGGTCAGGCGACTATGCCTGATAATTGCTTCTGATCAAGCGGAAAGACGGCTTGATCAGGCTTTGGCGAGTCTTTTTTCGCTGGAGAGCACCCGGCGTGAAGAAAATATCCGGCGGGACTGGCCGGTGTTAAGCCGGACTTTGATCAAAAAGCTCATTCAGGAAGGAAGGGTCAGCGTTAATGAGGCCCCGGTTGAGGACCCGGCACGGATTATCCACGAAGGTGACAAGATTAGTGTTGATATTCCGCCGCCAGAGCCTTCAACCGCGCAGGCTGCGGCTATCCCGCTTGCTATCTGCTATGAGGATAGAGACATTCTGGTGCTGAACAAGCCCGCCGGGCTGGTGGTTCATCCTGCCCCCGGAAACCGGGAGGGGACTTTGGTCAATGCGCTCCTCCATCACTGTGGGCCGCAGCTATCGGCGGTTGGGTCTCCGCAAAGGCCCGGCATCGTCCATCGGCTGGATAAAATGACCAGCGGCCTGATGGTGGTCGCTAAAAGTCCTGAAGCCTATGCCGGGCTGGTCCCGCAGTTTGCGGCCCATACAATCTCGCGCCAGTATCAGGCCCTGGTCTGGGGTCGTTTGCCCGCAAAAGGGACCTTCAACAAGTCGATTGGCCGCGATCCACGCAATCGAAAGCGCATGGCGGCTTTTGCGCCGCTTGACCCTTCACTGCCGTCTCCCACTGGCAAAAAGCCTGCGCTTACCCACTATACACGGCTTGAAGAATTTCTTGGCGGAACGGCCAGTCTGATTGCCTGTCAACTGATGACCGGACGCACTCATCAAATCCGGGTTCATCTTTCCACAAATGGCAATCCTCTGGTTGGAGACAAGGACTATGCCAAAAATCGGCCAGCTGTTTCTGCTGGATTAAAGAAAACATCCGCCCAAAAAGAGAACCTTGCGCCTTTATATCAATTCCCCCGCCAGGCTCTTCATGCCAGCGACCTTGGATTTTTGCACCCTGTCACCGACAAGCCTTTGGACTTTTCATCTGACCTGCCGGATGACTTCAAGAATCTTCTGGCTGCATTACGTCCATAACTGCGTAAAAGGCAGAAAATCGACGCTATCCCCTTCACGGACTTCCAAACAATCTTCTGGCAAATCAAGGAATCCATCTGCTGCCGCAACCGAGGACAGAATGCCTGCCCCGCTGCGGCCTGCCTTTTCAACCGCCAACTTATGCGCAGAAAGATCAGGGCAAAGCCGCACCCGGATAAATTCTCGCCGCCCGGCTTTCTTCTTGATTGGAAAGTTACAGATAACCGGGAAACGCGGCAGAGGTTTGATCTGCTCCCCGGAGAGCAGCTTCAAAGCTGCCCGGCCAACCAGCGCAAAAGTGGTAAAAGCGGCGACCGTATTGCCCGGCAGACCAATGGCAAGGGCGGGCGGGGCATCCTCCACTGAACCTTTGACAAGACCGATTCCCAGCGGACGACCCGGCTTGATTGCCAGTTTCCAAAAATGTAAATCGCCCAGCGATTCAATGGCAATGCGGACATGATCTTCCTCCCCCATCGACATGCCGCCAGAACTTAAAATCGCATGATGGTCGCTCGCAGCTCGGCGCAAAACATCGCGGATAACCGGCAGTTTATCAGGCAAAATACCAAGATCGGTGACCTTAAAGCCAAGCCGTTCAAGAAACCCGCTGATCATCGGACGATTGGCATCATACAACTGACCGGGAGCCAGTTTTTGCCCCGGTGACGCAATTTCATCGCCTGTTGAGAAAATTGCAACTTTCAACCGTTCATAGACCGGCACGGTTTTTCGTCCCAATCCAGCAATAACGCCCAATTCGGCTGGCCCCAAACGCTGCCCGGCCTCAAAAACCCGCTTATGCCGGGGGATATCCTCTCCAGCCTTGCGAATATTATCGCCTTTACGCAGACCCGTCGGCACCCGAATTTTTTGATCCGAAAGATTCTCGGTATCCTCCAGCATATAAATCGCATCCGGAGCCTGACCATTCTCGTCAACCGGCAAAGGGGCCCCGGTAAATATTTTAACCGCTTGCCCGCGCTTCATCGGTTCTGAAAGCGGGTGACCTGCGGCTGCTCGCCCGGCAATCTTCAAATCAGTCGAACCGGATGGATTGAGATCATCCAGAAACACCGCATAGCCATCAACCGCCGCATTATCATAAGGCGGCACAGGATGGGGGGCAATGATTGGCCGGGCCAACACCCGGCCAAGGGCGCGGGAAAGCGGCACGGTTTGTGGTTTGACCCGCACCGGAAGCTGGCCAGAAAGCTGTGCATCAGAAAGCCGCTCCAGAGCCTGATCCAGGGTTAAAAGAGCCTCCCCCGCAACCAGGCAGTCATTCGCAAGCCGGGCATTGCCAAGCTGGGTCATGCGTCTTCCTCTGCAGAACCATCACTGGACATCAATCCCAGTGATTTCAATTTCCTGTGTAAGGAAGCCCGATCCATCCCGATCTCCCGGGCGGTGCGCTGGACATTATGCTGGCACCGGTCAAGATGATGCGCAAGATAGGCTTTTTCAAAATCCTCACGGGCTTTCTTCAAAGGCTGGTCAAAGAAATTTTCCAGCCTGTCTTCTTCCCTGTCTTCTACTGGGGCTTCTCCCTGATCGGCCGGAGCAATCGCGGCTGTTTTATGCCGCATCGCACTTTCAAGCTGATCGGCAGTCAAGACTTTCTGACCCGGATCGCTTGCCAGCAAGGCCTGTTCAATCACTGATTGCAACTCCCAGGCATTTCCAGGCCAGTCATGGTCCTGGACAAGTGTGATCGCCCCGCCACTCAGGCGCGGAACCACGCGCCCGCGCATGGCACAGGCCCGGGCAATGAAATACTGCGCCAGTGCCGCCATATCATCGCGGCGGTCGTCAAAAGCCGGAACTGAAACAAGCTGTGCTGAAAAGAACTTTTGAAGCGAAGGCAAAAGCAGATCAGGCTGATCATCAGAAGCCGTCAGCTGACCGGATTCAAGCGATGTGCTGGCAATAAGCCGGACATTAACCGTTATCTTGGCTGTCCCCCCCACCCGCTGGAAAAAGCCCTGGTGAATGAAACGCAGCAGGCTTTTCTGCCCGGACAGAGATAACTCGCTGATACCATCCAGAAATAATGTGCCTCCATGCGCCTGTTCAATCAGCCCGACATGGCGCGGACGCTGGATATTGGCCTCAACGCCAAAAAGCGTGCTGTCAACCAGTGCCGCATCAATATGCCCGCAGTTTACCCGGACAAACGGAGCTTTCTGGCGGATAGACTGGTCGTGGATCAACCGTGCCACCACCGATTTTCCAGACCCCGCCGGGCCCTGAACAAGGACAGGCTGGTCGTGCTGGGCCATAAAGGCAATGCGCTTGCCCAAGGTTTCGCTTGCAGGAGAAGTTCCGATCAGTTCCGGTTTGGAATATCCAGCCAATGCCGATAGCTCGCGGTTATCAAGATTCAATTTTGCTGCCGACAGCGCATGAGTGATCGCCAGCAAAAGCCTGGCACTTTTGAAAGGTTTGACAATAAAATCATAGGCCCCGGCCTTGGTGGCCTGAACCGCAATATCAATCGTCGCATGGCCTGAAATCATAATCACCGGGGTGTCCGGGTGATTGCGCTTTATTTCATCAAGAATCTGCAATCCGTCCATGCCGCTTGCCTTGAGCCAGACATCCAGCACCACCAGCGCAGGTTGACGATTTTCCATTTCCTGCAAGGCTTCCTCGGCATTGGCGGCCAGCCGGGGGTGATAGCCCTCATCCTCCAGAATACCGGCAATCAAGTCACGGATATCGGCTTCATCATCAACAATTAAAATCTCAGCTGGATACATGGTTATCCTTATTGTCAGTTAAATCAGAAGGACCAGAATAAAACCGGGCAAAATAAGCTTCTACACAGGCCCCGGAAGTCTGGTCAGCTGAATCATCAGAAGATGTTGAAAGACGGTCTGAAAGGCGCAAGCCGCCGCCGTGATCTTCCAGAATTTTATGAACAATCGCCAGACCAAGCCCGCTGCCGCGATCCCGGGTGGTCACATAGGGCTCGCTCAATCGCTGACGGGCCAGGCCCTTGGGCAATCCAATTCCGTTATCAATTACTGTTAAATGGACCATCTGATCATCGGCTTTGACCTCGATCTCAATACGTCCGCTTTCAGGAGGGCTATCCTTATTATCCTCGGACGATAGACGGTCTTCAATCGCTTCGGCGGCATTTTTCAGCAAATTGGTCACCAGCTGGGCAATCTGATGCGGGTCAACAGCCGCCATCAAGGGACAATCAGGAAGGGTCAGGTCATAGGTCATATCTGAGCGCCGGTTCTTTTCAAGAAAAACCTGCTGGCGGATCACTTCATCTAGCTGCACTTTGGAAAAGGCCGGAGCGGGCATCCGGGCAAAATTGGAAAAAGAATCAACCAGCCGCCCGACATCTGCCACTTGGCGCAAGATGGTCTCGATCAGAGAATCAAACATTTTGGACTCGCCCGCCTTATCATCAGAAACAGGAAGGGCCTGCAACTTTCTTTGCAATCGTTCAGCCGCAAGCTGGATCGGGGTCAAAGGATTTTTAATTTCATGGGCAATGCGCCGTGCGACATCAGACCAGGCCGCCCGCCGTTGGGCATCAATCAGGGGGCTGATATTGTCAAATGTCACAACATAACCGATAATCCCGCCATCGCTGGCCTGTTCACGCACAACCCGGGTTAAAAGCCGCAAGTTTTCCTGCATCAGGGGATAGTCTATTTCATGCTCGACAATCTGTCCGGCTCTCCGGTGGGTTGCGGCTTCAATCAAGGGCTCCATTTCAGGCACCAAGTCTGCCAGTTTTGTCCCGATAGAGCGATCAAGCGGCTTTTGCAAAAATTCAGATGCCGCACGATTAGGCAGATTGATACAGCCGTTCTTATCCAGACCGATCACCCCGGCGGTCACTCCAGCCAGCACGGCCTGCGAAAATGCGCTGCGCTCTTCAAGGTCGCGGTTGACCTTCAATAGATCAGCCCGGCGGGAATGAAGCTCCCCGGTCATCCGGTTGAAAGCCCTTGCCAGTGTGCGGGTTTCATCAATGCCGCTATGTCCTTGCTCGGACACAGAAATATCAAGCTCGCCAGCCGCAATTTTCTCGGTCGCAGAAATCAGCGAAACAAGTGGATTGACCAGCCGCCCGGCCAGCAAGCGGGCAACCGCAATCGCCCCGTAAAGCAAAACCATGCCAATCAGCACAAACGATAGAGCAAAGCTGAGACGGATTTTAGGCAGAAAGCTAAGCAGTTCCTGATACTCCTGCTCAGCCTGCGCGGTTTGTTCAATGCGCGCCAGAACTTGTGGTTCAACCAGCCGCCCGATATAAAGGAAACTGTCATTCAGCACATCCAGCTTGACCAGCGCACGCACACGGTCATCAAAATCCTCATCCAGAATGACGGTCTCCCCGCTTCTGGCCCGGGCAATATAGCGTTCAGGCAAAGGGTCAAGCTCCAGCAGCAGACTAAAACCGGCGCGGGCCTGAACCCGGCGGGTTTCGCCTTCAACGATCAGGGCTTCTGACACATTGCGCAACGAGGCATGGAGTTTCAAAACATAGTCCAGCACCCGTGGATTTTCGCGCAAAGGTGCCGGGTCATTATTGATATCACTGGCAATGCGCAAGGCATCGGTGGCAATATTGCGGCGGTGTTCACTTAAATAGGCCTGCGCGACTTCGGTGCTTTCAGCAATCGCGGTTTGCGTGCGCCCGGCGAACCAGACATTCAAGCCGGTTTCCAGAAACAGGTAAGAAAAAACCGCAACCACAAGAGCAGGCAAAGCTGCCAGAACGGCAAATAGTAAAACCAGGCGACTTTGCAGGCGCGACCCGGGCCCGCGCATCCGGCGCATTGTGAAAAGCCGCCGCAATTCGCGGATGATCATCACAAGAAACAGGGCCGACAGAATGCTGGCAACCCAGGCCAGAACGTCCAGAAAACGGGCGAGATCGACAATATCAACCAGCCCGGAGAAAATGAGGAAACTGGCAGCAACCGTCAGTGTTGCAGCCAGCACCATCAGGCCCGGCCATGTTGCCATGCGCGCGGGAAGGGTCATAAGGGTTTTATCCGCGGTTGATCTGATAGTTCGGGGCTTCGCGGGTCACGGTGATATCGTGAACATGCGATTCGCGCAAACCCTGTCCGGTGATGCGGCGGAAGCGGGCTTTGGCCTGAAAATCGACAAGATTATAGGCCCCGGTATAGCCCATTGCTGCCCGCAGACCACCCGCAAGCTGGTGAATAACCCCGGAAAGCGGGCCTTTATGCGGCACCCGTCCTTCGACTCCCTCCGGGACGAATTTATGGCTATCAAGGACTTCTTCCTGAAAATAGCGATCCGCCGACCCGCGCGCCATCGCCCCTGATGAGCCCATGCCGCGATAGGATTTATAGGCGCGTCCCTGATAAAGGAAGGTTTCGCCAGGCGATTCATCGGTGCCTGCCAGCAAGGAGCCGATCATGGCAACCTGTGCGCCGCCAGCCAGCGCCTTGGCCAGATCGCCCGAGTTTTTAATGCCGCCATCTGCAATAAAGGGAATATCGGCTTCCTGACAGACCGCCGCAACCTCCCGAATAGCAGAAAACTGTGGCACACCGACCCCGGCAACAATCCGGGTGGTGCAGATTGAGCCTGGCCCGATCCCGACCTTGACCGCATCAACCCCGGCATCAATCAGGTCATTTGCCGCCCGTTCGGTTGCAATATTTCCGGCAATCAGGTCGATGTCAGACGATAATTTCTTGACCCGCCGAATCTGGTCAAGCACCCCTTTTGAATGGCCATGCGCGGTATCAATCACCAGCGCATCAACCCCGGCTTCAATCAGCAATTCGGCCCGCGCCAGTTCCTTTTCGCCAACTCCAATAGCAGCGGCCGCCAGCAAGCGACCTTGCGCATCTTTGGACGCCAAGGGAAATTTATTTGCTTTTTCAATGTCTTTTACTGTGATCAGCCCAATGCAGCGTCGGGCTTCATCAACCACCAGCAGCTTTTCAATCCGCCAGCGATGCAAAAGCCGCCGGGCTTCATGTGAAGAAATATCAGGGCGCACCGTCACCAGCTTTCTGGTCATCAAGGTGCCAACCTTGACATCAGGGTCATCGGCAAAGCGGACATCGCGGTTGGTCAAAATCCCGACCAGCCGTTTTGTCCGGGCAGCAATAACCGGCACCCCGCTGATCCGGTGCTGGCGCATGACAGCCAGGGCTTCAGCAAGGGTCTGGTTGGGATGAACGGTAATCGGGTCAATCACCATGCCGGATTCAAACCGTTTGACATGCCTGACATCTGCGGCCTGTTGTTGCGGAGACAGATTTTTATGAATCACCCCGATCCCGCCAAGCTGGGCCATGGCGATGGCCAGGCTGGCTTCAGTCACGGTGTCCATTGCTGCAGAAATCAGCGGGATTGACAGCTGAATGCGCCGGGTCAGGCGGGTGGCAATATCTGTGCTGGCGGGCAGGACATCGGAATAGCCCGGATCGATCAACACATCATCAAAGGTCAGGGATTCAGGTAACGGCGACGGGGTCATCCTCTCTCCTACAGGGTTTTGTCTTAAGGTCCAAGCAGTTTTGCGGCTTCGGGGGCAAAATAGGTCAAGACTCCAGAGGCCCCGGCTCGCTTGAAAGACATCAAGGATTCAAGAATGGCCTGATCACGAGTCAGCCATCCTTGTTCGGCGGCGGCGGCGATCATGGTATATTCTCCGGATACCTGATAGGCAAAGACTGGCACGCTGAAGGTTTTATGCAGCTGGTGGATAATATCAAGATAGGGCATTCCGGGTTTGACCATGACCATATCGGCCCCTTCTGCAAGGTCGAGCGCGACTTCATCCAGAGCCTCGGCACTGTTGGCCGGGTCCATCTGGTAGGTCTTTTTATCGCCTTTCAAGGCACCGGAACTGCCAACCGCATCGCGGAAAGGCCCATAAAAGACCGAGGCATATTTGACCGCATAGGATAAAAGCCGGACATCCTGATAGCCTTCCCGGTCAAGCACGGTGCGGATATGGCCGATGCGCCCGTCCATCATATCGGAAGGTCCCAGCGTGTCTGACCCGGCTTGTGCCTGCACCAGCGCCTGTTCTGCCAGAACGTCAAGGGTTGGATCATTGACAATCTTGCCTTCAACCAGCAAGCCGTCATGCCCATCTTCGTTATAGGGGTCGAGGGCAATATCGGTGAGCACCAGAAGCTCTGGCACGGCATCTTTCACCGTTTTCACCGCCCGGCAGATCAGATTGTCAGGATTTGTTGCCTCGCGGGCATCGGGGGTTTTCAGCCCGGCCTCGGTATAAGGAAAAAGGATCAGAGCCGGAATCCCCAGCTCTTTGGCCTGCCGGGCCTTAGCCGCCAGCTTGTCAAGCGTAATCCGCATAATGCCGGGCATCGAAGGAACAGGCTCTGTCCGGTCCTTTCCTTCAATCACAAATAAAGGCCAGATCAGATCATCAACCGACAGGCTATTTTCACGCACCAGCCGCCGGATTGCCGCACTATCGCGCCGCCGCCGCAGCCGTAAAGCCGGATAGCGACCATAGGTTGGAATCTGGCTTGACCCGTTCACAGCTTTTAACCTTGATTTCGCATCCTGCCAAACAGCCTGACGTCTATACAGATTTAGGTCCTGAATTTAGGGTCAGGCAACAGAAAACACCGCATCAATTTCAACCGACGCTCCCAAGGGCAGCGACACCGCGCCAAGGGCAATGCGTGTATGAGAACCGGCAGGACCCAGAGCCGCAACCATAAAGTCGGAGGCGCCATTGATGACTTTTGGATGATCGGTAAAATCAGGCGCGCAATTCACAAATCCGTTCAAGCGCATCACCGCCTGAACCCGGCTCCAGTCGCCATCAATCGCCTGATTAACCTGGGTCAGGATATTAAAAGCACAAAGCTCGGCAGCGGCTTGGCCGTCTTCAAGGCTGATGTCCTGTCCGACCTTGCCTTTATAAGCCAGGCTGCCCGCTTTCAAGGGAAGCTGCCCGGACACAAACAACAACCCGTTTTCCAACCGGTAGCCGACATAGGACCCGGCAGGCGGCGGGGCTGCCACCAGCTGATAACCGCGTTCCTTTAAAAAAGCTGTTGGGTCTTGTGCCGCCATGTCAGCTTTCCTGTTCTGCTTCGCCTGAGTCGGCGTCTTGTGACTCGGTGTCTGGCGATTCGGAAGATTCAGTCACGCCTTCCTCTTCTTCCCGAACACGCGCCGCTTCAGCCGCCGCCGCAGCCTGATCCGCCGCAGCCTGCTTGTCTTCCGCCGCATCTTGCTCGGCCTTGGTGATCACCACAGCCTCCCCGCGCAGCTTTCGATCAGCCTGAACCGCCGCTTCTTCCTCGCTCTGGGCGACATTGATCTCGACCAGCGCATCGCACTCTGGATGCAAACGGATTTTAAAATCAAAAATCCCCAGCGATTTAACCGGACGGTCAATCACAACCTGCTTGCGGTCAACCGCAACCCCGCTCGTGCTGACAGCTTCCGCAATATCACGCGCCGTCACCGATCCATAAAGATGCCCGGCTTCCGATGCCTGGCGAATAATCGTCACCTGTCGGTTGTCCAGATTTTCTGCAATCTGGCGGGCTTCTTTCAGCGATTCAAGATTGCGGGCTTCAAGCTCAACCCGCATGGAATGAAAACGCTCGACATTGGCTTTGGAGGCCCGCACCGCCTTCCCGCGTGGCAAAAGAAAATTGCGCCCATAGCCCGGCTTGACCGTGACAATATCGCCCATTTGGCCAAGTTTTTCAACGCGCTCAAGTAAAATCAGTTGCATGATCAATCCTCCCCGGCCTAGCGAATGACGTAAGGAATAAGCCCGATATAGCGGGCGCGCTTGATCGCCCGTGCCAGCTCGCGCTGTTTGGGCGCGCTGACCGCCGTAATACGGGCCGGAATGATCTTGCCGCGTTCCGACAGATAACGCTGCAAAAGCCGCACATCTTTATAGTCGATCACCGGGGCATTGGGGCCTGAAAAAGGGCAGGACCGCCGACGGCGATTAAAGCTGCGCCGTGGGGCGGCCTGTGAAGAAGATGGAGAAGAGGATTGCGCGGAATCCGGGGCAACTGCGCCGGTTTCTTCACCAGAGGAGGAGGGAGTTTCAGTCATTTATTTGCCTGTTCTGATCAAATGAATAGATTAAGGGGCGCGATAGTCGCGCGGCTCAAGTTCTTTCTTCTGTATTTCTTTCTTCTGTATTGGGGGGGCGGCGTTCGCGGCCTGTTGTGTCGCGTGTGTCGCGTGAGCCCATAGGGGGGGAATCGCCCATCCGCTCGCGCTGCATCATCACGCTTGGCTCGCTCATCACTTCAGCCGTTGCAGTCGTCATCTGGCGCAGAATATCGCTGGACAGACTCATACGCCGGATCATCTCGTTCTTCGCGGCACTGGAGGCCGCAAAATTAACCAGCACATAGTGACCACGCCGATGCTTGCGCATCCGGTGGGCCAATGTCCGCAAGCCCCAATATTCGCGCCGTGAAATAACCGACCCCAGCCGGTCCGTCAGTTCTTCGGGTGTGATCTCTGCCGTGCTGCCGTCATCATTCTGCGTTTCAACCAGCGCACCAAGCATCCTGTCCATCACCGCATCAACCTGCGTGGTTGAAATATCCGGGCGCAAGACCACAACCGTTTCAAAATTCTGCATAAATATAATCTCCTTATGGGTTAACGTTCAGGATCAATAAAGACCTATGTCAAAAATCCCCTGAACCGGACCAGGCTTTGGCTCATGACGATCTGGTCATGGACCTGCCCAGAAAAGAAACACGCAAAGAAATGCACCATGTTTTTTAAATCTAAAAGCCTTGAGTCAGGGTGCGATTGAGCGATTACGCAATTATAGGCCTTGTTGCAAGACTTTAATTAGCGTCTTGCCTGTTGCAAGACTTTATTGATTCACCCGAATCAAAAGAAATCAGGATATGCTGTTTGAAAAGCCTGTTCTTGTATGTTAGCAAGACCCTATATAATTATGCGCTTTTACATGAAAGGAGCAGCGTATGCGTTACAATAAAGGATTATCTGGCCTTCTGGCCGGGGGTGCGGCAGGCTTGATTTTGGGGCTTGCTGCTTTTTCAACACCGGCCAAGGCAGACTGTGGCAACGTCAGCATTGGCGCAATGGGCTGGGCTTCCGGCGAAAGCATCACGGCACTGGCCGCTTTTGTTCTGGAACAGGGCTATGGTTGCACGGTGCAATCTGTGCCAACCGACACGATTCCTGCTGTGACCTCGCTGGCTGAAAATGGCCAGCCGGATATTGTCCCGGAAGTCTGGGTTAATTCCGCCCCGGCTTATCCCGAGCTTGTAAGCTCTGGCAAAGTCATCACCGCGACCAACGTCTTTGCTTCTGGTGGCGCAGAAGCTTGGTGGGTTCCCAAATATCTGACCGACAAGCACCCGGAACTGGCTACGATTGAAGGCATTCTGGCCAATCCTGAACTGGTTGGCGGCCGTTTTCATAACTGCCCGGTTGGCTGGGGCTGCCGGATTGTCAATGACAATCTGAAAGTTTTGTATCAATTTGAAGCAAAAGGCATTGAAGTGTTTGATCATGGCAGCGGTGCCAATCTGGGAGCCGCCCTGGCGGCTGCTCTTGAAGATAATGCCCCCTGGTTTGGCTATTATTGGTCACCAACGGCACTTCTTGGGAAATATGAAATGACTCAGGTGGATGTCGGTGAGGTTGATGCTGAACAACATGCCATCAACCAGAAACCAGATGCCGATCCGGCGACATTAGGGCCTTCTGCCTTTCCGTCAGCTCCAGTGGTCACCGCGATGACGGCTGATCTGGCCAGCCGCAACCCGGATGTGGCCGATTTCATCAAAAAGATGTCTTTCCCGAATGATGTCATCTCGAAAATGCTGGCCTGGAAAGAAGAGAACAAAGCCTCTGCTGATGAAGCGGCAGCCTATATTCTCAGCAACCATAAGGATATGGTTCTTTCCTGGGTCAATGATTCAGCACGGGAAAAGCTCGCGGCCCTGCTTTAAATCCTGATCCTTTAACAAGTTTAAGGATCAATTCCTAAGCAGAACAGATACCTGATGCAGATAGAAACCGGCTTT
Source organism: Alphaproteobacteria bacterium (assembly GCA_965229605.1). Lineage (GTDB taxonomy): Bacteria > Pseudomonadota > Alphaproteobacteria > CBDDJK01 > CBDDJK01. The sequence continues at coordinate 1,880,078 of OZ245892.1, forward strand.
TGATAAAACCGGCGTCTTGTCTGCATCAGGTTTTCTGTCTTGAGTGACAATACTCAAGCCAAGAAAATAAAACCCGTCGCAGCTAAAACGGCAGGGGAGAACAATGGCAACATATGATGCGCTCTTTAACGCGCTTGGCTTGCGCGAATGGTGCGAAGCAAGCGGCAAAAAGGCCCTTTTAACGCTGAAAGGCTTAAAAGGAGAAGACAGCAACTGGTGGGAGCTTCCTTTTCCCTCGCTCGATAACCTGCATAAAGCCTGTGGTGCCTTCCCGCAAACCCGCGACTTCTCCGCCTGGCTGGAAGAAGCCTTTCTCGTCATTCGCCCGGCCCTGCGCTTTGTTCTCGACCCGCTAACCCAGCCGCTTTCCTGGATGCTCGAAGGCGCGCTCTATCTTTTCACCGCAACCCCCTGGTGGATTCTGCTACCGCTCTTGCTGCTGGTGTCGCAAGTCGCCTCCAAATCATGGCGGATCACCGGATTTGTCACCGGGTGTTTCGTCTTCTTCCTCTTCACCGACCATTATATCTATGCCATCCAGACCTTGTCGATCATCTTTGTCTGTACGGTTCTATGCGTCCTGTTCGGGGTGCCAACCGGAATCCTGATGGCCAAAAGCGATAATACACGGCGTTTCTTGACCCCGATCCTGGATATGCTGCAAACGCTGCCGACTTTTGTCTATCTGATCCCGCTGATATTCCTCTTCAAAATCACCGAGCCCAAACTCTATGGCATGGCAATTATCCTCTATGCCATCGTCCCGGTCATCCGCCTGACCGACCTTGGAATCCGCCTGGTGGATCGTGATGTCATCGAAGCCGCCAATGCCTATGGCGTCACCGACCGCCAAAAACTGCTGGGCGTCGAAATCCCGCTGGCGCTGCCCAATATCATGGCCGGAGTCAACCAGACCATCATGATGAGCCTGGCCATGGTCGTCATTGCCTCGCTGGTGTCGGCCCCCGGCCTTGGCACGCTGGTGCTTGACGGAATCAATAATCTGCGCCTTGGCGTTGGCTTCCTGGCCGGATTGGGGATTGTGCTGCTGGCAATTATTCTTGACCGCGTCTCCAAAGCAGCACTGGCGCAGGTCAATGTCACGCACAAAGTTTAAGGCCCCTTTCCGGGCATGTAAGGAGAACGCAAAATGACAACAGCCGATGTCAAAATTTCCGTGCGAAACCTGTATAAAGTCTTTGGTGATGACCCGGAATCGGTACTGCCGCTTTTGCATGACGGCATTGATAAAGCAGAAATTCAGTCAAAGACCGGCCATGTATTGGGCTTGAACAATATCAATGTGGATATCCGTTCCGGCCTGATTACCGTGATCATGGGCCTGTCCGGGTCAGGAAAATCAACCCTTATTCGCCATTTGAACCGCCTGATCGAACCCACGGCTGGCGATATCCTGCTGGATGGGCAGAATATTCTGACCTGCAACCAGACAGAACTGCGCGCCTTGCGCCAGACCAAAATGTCTATGGTCTTTCAAAAATTTGCCCTGATGCCGCACCGCACGGTGGTTGAAAATACCATGCTGGCCCCGCTGACCCGGGGAGAAAAACCGGAAACCGCCCGCGAAAATGCCTATAAATGGTTGGCCCGTGTCGGACTGGAAGGCTTTGAGGAATCTTATCCGCACCAGCTTTCTGGCGGGATGCAGCAGCGGGTTGGACTGGCACGGGCCTTGACATCGGACGCCGAGATTATGTTGATGGACGAAGCCTTTTCGGCCCTTGATCCGCTGATTCGTACCTCCATGCAGGATTTGCTGCTGGAATTGCAGCAAGACCTGCATAAAACCATCATTTTTATCACCCATGATCTTGATGAATCTTTGAAGCTGGCCGATCATCTGGTTATCCTGAAAGATGGCTATATCGTCCAGCAAGGCGAGCCTCAACATATCCTGCTTAACCCCAACGATGCCTATATCGAAGAATTTATCAGCGACATCAACCGGGCGCGGGTTTTAAAAATCTGTTCGGTCATGCGTGATCCCTTGCCGGACGATCCACCAGTTGCAGGCCAGATTGAATCCACCGAGAGTCTGGAAACCCTGATCGCCCATGCCGAGGGACGGCATGATAAACGCTATGAGGTCATTGAGAACGGCAAGACGGTTGGAACCATTACCATGAAGGACGTGCTAAAGGCTCTGGTCCGGCTTGATCTCAAGGGTGAAATCACCCTGCGCTAAAGCCTTGAAAGGGTGCTTGAATCCAGACTGTCAATACGATAAAGGACGCAGTGAATAGTTTTTGATTTTGACATAGATAAAGAGGGTAAGCATGAAGATTTTGGTGCCAGTCAAACGCGTGATTGACTATAATGTCAAAATACGGGTGAAAGCTGACAAAAGCGGGGTTGAGACCGCGAATGTCAAAATGTCGATGAATCCTTTTGACGAGATCGCGGTTGAGCAGGGTCTGCGCTTGCGGGAGGCTGGAACAGCTGATGAGGTGATCGTGGTTTCGATTGGACCGAATACATCGCAAGAGACCTTGCGCACGGGTCTGGCGATGGGGGCTGATCGCGCCATTTTGATTGAGGCAGACGCCGAGATTGAGCCTCTGGCGGTGGCCAAACTTTTAAAAGCCGTGGTCGAGCGCGAAGAGCCTGGCCTTGTCCTGATGGGCAAACAGGCGATTGATGATGATGCCAATCAGACCGGTCAGATGCTGGCGGCACTTATGGGCTGGCCGCAAGGCTGTTTTGCCTCCAAACTGTCGATTGAAGACGGAAAAATGCATGTCACGCGGGAGGTTGATGGTGGGCTGGAGAAAATCACCACCTCCCTGCCAGCTGTGGCAACGGTTGACCTGCGCTTGAACGAGCCGCGCTATGCCTCGCTGCCCAATATTATGAAGGCCCGCAAGAAGCCCTTGGAAAACCTGTCTTGTGCTGATCTTGGCGTTGATCCGGCTGTTCGCCTCAAGGTTGTCGAAGTCCGCGATCCTCCGGCACGTTCAGCAGGGATCAAGGTTGGCTCGCCCGGCGAACTGGTCGAAAAGCTGCGCAATGACGCCAAAGTTATTTAGGTCCATTTCTGGAAAAACGAGGAAAAAGAATGTCTAATCTCATCATTGCAGAATATGATCCTGACGGGTTAAAATTATCAACGCGTGCCGCAATCACTGCAGCCGTTGAAACAGGCGGAGACATTGATGTCCTGTTGATCGGCAAAGGCATTGATCCTGCAAAATCGGCGGCAGTTGCGGGGGTTAGCAAGCTGCTGGTTGTTGATTCGCCGGATTTTGAAAATCCGCTTGCTGAAGCCATGACGCCGGTTGTCATGCAGTTTGCCAAGTCCTATCGCCGGATCTGGGCCGGAGCAGACAGTTTTGGCAAGAACCTGATGCCGCGTGTGGCAGCTTTGATGGATGTCCAGCAGATTTCTGATATCACCGCGGTCAAAGGCGATAATGTCTATGAGCGTCCGATCTATGCAGGCAATGCGATTTCTACCGTGCAATCAACTCAGGATATTGATGTGATCACCGTGCGGGCCACCGCTTTTGAACCGGCTGCCGATGAAGGCGGCAGTGCTTCGGTTGAGACGGTGTCGCCGGATGCAGGGGATCAAAGCCAAAGTGCTTATGTCGGGTCAGAATTATCAAGCTCGGAGCGGCCTGAACTGACCTCGGCCCGGGTTGTGGTTTCTGGCGGGCGCGGCATGCAGGCGGGCGAAAATTTTGTCATGCTGGAGCGGGTTGCGGACAAGCTGGGGGCAGCGGTCGGGGCCTCTCGCGCCGCAGTGGATGCGGGCTATGTGCCAAACGACTATCAGGTCGGACAGACCGGAAAAGTCGTGGCCCCGGAACTTTATATCGCCGTCGGGATTTCAGGAGCCATTCAGCATCTGGCAGGCATGAAAGACTCCAAGGTCATTGTCGCCATCAATAAAGACGAAGAAGCCCCGATTTTCCAGGTGGCCGATTATGGTCTGGTGGCTGATCTGTTCCAGGCCCTGCCGGAACTTGAAGCCGAACTTGGCTGACGAACCCGCCCGGTGTTCTGCGGACCACTTTACGGGTATATGGCATAAATCATGCTTTTTCAGGTGCCAATATGCCAGACAAAAACGCAACGGATCAAAACGTGACGAATGGACAGATTGCCATTGTCGGGGCCGGGCAGATGGGGCGCGGCATTGCCCAGGTTGTGCTGGCCTCTGGTCTGCATTGTGCCTTGATTGACCGTGATTCCGATGTCATAGAAGCCGCCGTCACCGATGTGCGGGATGGATTGTCCAGATTGGCCGAGCGCGAACGTCCGGATTTGAGTGTCGGGCTCAAGATGAACCGGTTGAAAAGCGGGACCGATCTTTCACTGGTCAAGGAGTCCTGGCTGGTCATCGAAACCATCGATGAGAGCGAGGACGAAAAGCGCGATCTCTATCAGGCTTTGGCCGCGCATCTTGGCGAAAAGACCATTCTGGCCAGCAATTCATCCTCTATTTCCATCACAAGGCTGGCAACCTCCTCCGGGCGAGCGGATCGCTTCTGCGGGCTGCATTTTATGAATCCGGCACAGATGATTCCGCTGGTTGAACTGGTGCGCGGCCTCGCAACCTCCGAAGAAACCTATATCGCCTGTCAGCAATTCGTTGAAAAACTTGGAAAAACCGCCACAGTAGCAGAAGACTTTCCAGGCTTTATCGTCAACCGTGTTCTGGTCCCCATGATCAATGAAGCCGTCACCGCGCTTTATGAAGGAGTCGGAACCGTGGCTTCTATTGATACGGCTTTGAAGCTGGGGGCCTCCCACCCGATGGGGCCGCTGGAGCTTGCTGATTTCATCGGGTTAGACGTTGTTTTGTCAATCCTGCACGTTTTACAGCACGACTTGGCAGACAATAAATACCGTCCCTCCCCTTTGCTGATCAAATATGTTGAAGCCGGATGGACTGGAAAACAGGCAGGGCGAGGCTTTTACGATTATGAAAGTGATCCGCCTCGACCAACACGTTAAAACTCAACAGTTTAGAGGGCAAGGCATATGAATAAAGAATTTCTTGACGGTCTTCACCGTCCTCTCGACCCGCCAGGGAAAGCCAAGGGCTTGCCAGGCCATGCCTATACCGATCCCGACTTTTTTACCTATGAACGGGATCATCTTTTTGCCCCAAGCTGGGCCGCATTGGCTTTTGAACATGATGTCGCTGTCAAAGGCTCTGCCATCCCGATTGATTTCATGGGATTGCCGCTGCTTATGCTGCGCGATCAATCCGACCAGATCCGGGTCTATGAAAATACCTGCCGCCACCGGGGAATGCGCCTGCTGGACAAACCCACCAAACTGCGCGGTGTAATTCGCTGTCCCTATCATGCCTGGTGCTATGGGCTGGATGGAAAACTGCGCCGCACCCCCCATGTCGGCGGGGCTGGCTATCATGAACATGAAGGCGTAGACACAAGCGAGCTCGGCTTGCTGGAAATTCCAAGCCATGTCTATATGGGCGTTGTCCTGATCAACCTCAATCAAAAAGCCCCGGAATTTCCCGATATGCATAAGGACCTGCTGGAAAGATGGCAGGACTTCCCCGATCAAGTCTATTATGGCGGGGCAGACAGCAGCTTTTCCCTGACTCTGGAATCCAACTGGAAACTGCCAGTCGAAAATTACTGCGAATCCTATCACCTGCCTTTCGTCCATCCCGGACTCAATAGCTACTCCAAGCTGGAAGATCACTATGATATTATCGAACCCGGTCAATTCTCTGGTCAGGGCACGCGAGTCTATCGGCCTATGATCGATGAAAGCGGCAACCGCTTCTGTGACTTCCCCAATCTACCCGAAAAATGGAACACCGCCGGGGAATATATCTCGCTTTTTCCAAATTTGCTGCTTGGCGTCCATCGGGATCATGTCTTTGCCATCATCCTTGTGCCGGAAGCCGCCAACAGGACCGTTGAACGCATTGCCCTGTCCTATGCCAGCCCGGCCATGGTCGAGCCAGAATGGGATATGCTGCGCCGCTCCAACGCCAAACTCTGGCGCTCCGTCTTTGAGGAGGATATTGGCCCGGTAGAAGGAATGCAGCAAGGCCGCTATGCCAAACATTTTGACGGCGGACATTTTTCACCCGCCATGGATATGGCCACCCTTTGCTTCCATCGCTGGGCCGCTGAAAAGCTGATTGCAGATGGCGGCGGGCAAGCAGCTTCTGCAAAGGTTCTGGAAACCGCCTAAACTCTTTTAAAAGGCCTCTTTTTAAAAAGAGCTCTAAAAAAACCGCTTGTCCACAGGAATTTTGCGTGATACCTCTTTATTGAGAATGATTTTCATTGCTAATTCTATAGGGTGCTTTGCCGTAAATAGAACAGTAAAAAATCAATCTCAGGGACCATTACCGATGGGAAGAGGCAAAATTCCTGTGATTATATGCAGTTGTAACCTGATTTCCAAAACCGAGATTGAGGCGGTTATTCTGGGTCTCCTCTCCCGGGACCCTTGGCATTTTATCACACCCGATCTGGTCTATTCTGCCTTGCGTAAACAGGGAAAATGTTGCGGCTGCTTTCCAGGCGTTTCCCGCATCATCCGTCAAACCACGCACCAGTTCCATCGCACGCTGAATGTGCCAGAAGCAGAAACCCGGCAGTTTCTTCAGCACATGGAAGCGAGATATAGAAGCCGCACCCCTGATCCGGCAGCTTCCTATATAGGCAATATGGGTGAAGCGGCATCATATTGATTTAATCTGATCAGTGCCTATATAAACGGCATATATGATTCCATAGATCATTATTGGCTGGAGAATAGCAATGAAAATAAATGATGCGGTGGTCGAACGCTTGAATGAAGCGCTGTTTCTGGAACTTGGCGCCGTCAATCAATACTGGCTTCACTATAGATTGCTTGAGGACTGGGGCTTTAAAAAGCTGGCTGACAAAGAGCGTGAAGAAAGCATCGAGGAAATGAAACACGCCGATATGATCATCGAACGCATCATTTTTCTGGAAGGAATGCCTAATTTACAGACGGTTGCGCCGCTGCGGATCGGACAATCTGTCCGGGAAGTGCTGGAGTGCGATCTGGCTGGCGAAAAAGACGCCTGGGAAAGCTACAGCAAATCGCGGTCAATCTGCAATGATCAAGGCGATTTTGTGACAATGAAAATCTTTGAACAGTTACTCCATGATGAAGAGGAACATATTGATTTTCTTGAAACCCAGCTCTCTTTGATGGATAAAATCGGGGAAGAGAAATATGGCCTGCTGAATGCCGCACCAGCTGATAGTGCTTAGGCTGATAGCACCTGATTACTTATCCTGTATAGAGACAATCGAATGAATATCCTTGCCCTTGCTGCAACCAATCACAAGAACTCAATCAATCAAAAGCTGCTGGTCTATACGATCTCTGTTTTAAAGCAAAGCAACCCGCAGGCCGAGGTTGAACTCATAAATTGCAATGATTACGAGCTGCCGTTCTATCGCCAGGATCGCGAAGAAGACCACGGCATCCCGCAAAAAGCCCACGAGCTTTATGCGAAAATTGGCGAGGCCGATGCGGTGATCATCTCTTTTGCCGAGCATAACGGCGGCTATACAGCAGTCTATAAGAATTTGTTTGACTGGATGTCGCGTATTGGCGCGAAAGTCTATCAGGACAAACCCTATATGATTATGGCAGCCTCACCCGGTGGACGCGGCGGGGCCGGGGTCCTTGAAAGTGTTGAAACAAAAGCCCCCTTTTTCGGGATGGATATACGGGCAAAAGTCTCGGTGCCAAAGTTCCAAGACAATTTTGACTCTGATTCCAACGAAATCACCAATCCTGACATCCAGCAAAACATCAAACAGGCTGTCTCTGCCCTCCTGCCCTGAACCGCCCCGTAAAAAGGGCCTCAGGCTTAACTAGGTCCAACAGCCCCTTCAGTTTTTATCGGCGGTGTCGATCCACGGAAGCGGCAGGACATTTATGCCTTCATCAACCAGGTCTTTGACATCGGCACCGGAGGCTTTGCCATAGATTGATCTGGTTTCGGTTTCGCCATAGTGGATACGCCGGGCTTCTTCCGGGAATTGCGTGCCGACATCTTCGGAATGGGCCTCGATATGTTGTTTCATGGCCGCGATCATCTGCGGGACCGACAGAGTGCCGCTTTTGCCAGCGGGAAGCTCTTTTGGCGGGGTATTTTGGGTCAGCTTTTGCACGACTTCCTTTGCCGCCTTTGCCCTGGTTTTGGAAGACGAAACCCGCGGTGAAGAAAGCCCTTTGGAAATATCAGCGCTTCCGCAATGCGGGCATTGCAAGGCCCCGCTTTTCATCAAGCGATCAAAACTTGCGGCATCCTTGAACAGGCTTTCAAAATCATGCCCGTTTACGCATTCCAGTGAATAAGAAATCATTGAGCATACTCCATTTTCGCCCGCAAGCATCCGCAAGACGAAAGGCTGCAAAACTGCTTATGCATAATATCTTTCAAGATATAGGGGTTTTCGTTGAAATTCCAACCTTTTTGGAAAACCGCAGGCAGGTCATCAAGCCGGTTTTTCTTCAAAGGCGACATCATTGGCGCGGGTATGAAAGCGCAGCCCGCAATCAACGGAAATATCAACGCCGGTCAGGCTTGGCGATTCAATAAGAAATTCAACGGCTTTGGCAATATCAAGCGGGGTTGGTCCATGGCCAAGCGGGGTGCGGTGATGCAGCTGCATAAAATCGTCTTGCGGCTGATCGGGGCTTGGCAGAATATAGCCCGGCGAGATCGCGCACACCCGCACCTTGCTGGCAGCCAGTTCACGCGCCATCAGTTCTGTAGCCATTTTCAACCCGGCTTTGCTGAGCGTATAAGAGAAATAGTCGGGGGCCGGGTTTGCCAGTTTAAAATCCAGAATATTGATAATCAGAGGTTTTACACCCTGGCTTTTTTGTTGGTTGAGTCTATCGACCATCACCCTGGACAGGATCACGGGACTGAAAAGATTGGTTTCAAAATGCTGGCGAAGCCCGTCTGCATCAACGCTCTGGCAGGTGTCAAAAGCAAAGGTCGAGGCGGAATTGATCAGCACATCCGGGATAATCTTTTCTTTATCCAGAAATTCTGAAAAGCCGCTTTCAATGCGGGCACTGTCGGAAAAGTCCTGTTGATAGACCCAGGACTCCACACCTTTTTTCTGGAGATCACTTTGCAAAGACTGCGCGGCAGACAAGCTTTTATGACAATGCAGGATCGGGCTGAATCCGCGTGCAACAAGATGATTGACCAGACAGCGACCTAGTCGATGAGCAGCCCCGGTTACCAGACAAATCGGCATGGTTTAGGGTCCTGACCCTAGTCAAGGTTGGCAGCCAGAATACGCCTTGCCTCGGTCAGTTCAAGCCTGCGGCGGGCGGCATAATCCTCAAGCTGATCCGAGGCAATTTTGCCAATGCCAAAATAGCGGGCATCCGAGTGGCTGAAATAATATCCACAGACGGCAGCAGTCGGCAACATGGCATAGCTTTCGGTCAAACAAAGGCCAGCCCGCTTTTCGGCCTCCAAAAGGTCAAACAAAAAAGGTTTTTCGCTATGATCAGGACAGGCCGGATAGCCGGGGGCGGGCCGAATCCCGCGATATTGCTCCCGGATAAGGTCTTCATTTTCCAGCCCCTCATCAGGCGCATACCCCCAGAATTCCTTGCGCACCCGTTCGTGCAAATGTTCGGCAAAAGCCTCTGCCAGCCGGTCAGCAAGCGACTTGAGCAATATGGCCGAATAATCATCACCTGCGGCCTCAAATTCAGCAACATGGCGATCAATCCCGTGACCCGCCGTCACCGCAAAAGCCCCCAGATAATCAGCAGGACCGCCTTCTTCTGGCGCAATAAAATCGGCCAGGCAGAAGTTGGACCGGGGGCCTGATTTCTGCATTTGCTGGCGCAGGAAATGAACATGCCCGATTTCCTGGCTTGCAGTACCATCGGCATAAAGCACCACATCATCGCCCCGGGACTGGGCGCGCCAAAAGCCAAAAGTGGCCCGCGCCTCCAACCAGTTTTCAGTAATGATTTTCTCCAGCATGGCCTCGGCATCACGGAAAAGAGCCGTTGCCGCATTGCCATATTTATCATGGGTCAGAATAGCCGGATAGGGGGCTTTCATCTCCCAGGACTGAAAAAAGGGACTCCAGTCAATGCGCGACACCAATTTTTCAAGGTCATACTTCTCAAGATGACGCAGACCCAGAAAAGTTGGCTCGGGTGGGGTATAATCACGCCAATCGGGGGAAAATCGCCGTTCACGCGCCTGCTCCAGCGAAAGCGGTGGACGCCCGCCTCCGGCCTCATGGTTGGTCCTGACAACCGTGTAGTCCTTGTCCAGATCATTTAAATAAGCCGGGCGATCTCTTGGATTTAATAACTTACCCACCGTCTGCACGGCACGCGAAGCATCCTTGACATAGACAACCGGCCCCTCATAGGCCGGATCAATCTTGACCGCCGTATGGGCCTTAGAAGTCGTCGCCCCGCCAATCAACAACGGCAGGTCAAGCTGACGACGCTGCATTTCCGTGGCCACCTGCACCATTTCCTCCAGCGAAGGGGTGATCAGGCCCGACAGGCCAATCATATCAGCCTCTGATTCATCTGCCGTATCCAGAATCTTCTGCATAGGGACCATCACCCCTAGATCAATCACTTCATAGCCATTGCACTGCAAGACAACACCAACAATATTCTTGCCAATATCATGGACATCGCCTTTGACTGTTGCCATGATCACCCGGCCTTTCGGCTTGGTCTGGGCATTTGTCGTCGCTTTTTCAGCCTCCATATAAGGCAAGAGAACCGCCACCGCCTGTTTCATCACCCGCGCCGATTTAACCACCTGCGGCAAAAACATCTGACCAGAGCCAAAAAGATCGCCGACAATATTCATCCCGTCCATCAAGGGGCCTTCAATGACCTCAATCGGGCGAGTGGCGGCCTGGCGCGCAGTCTCGACATCTTCTTCGATATAATCAGAAATCCCGTTAACCAGCGCATGGGAAAGACGCTCCGCCACCGGCTTTTCTCGCCAGGAAAGATCACGGGTCGCGCCTTTGGCCGTGCTGACAGCCTGATCTGCGACCTCTAAAAGCCGTTCCGCCGCATCCGGGCCTTTGTTCAAAACAACATTTTCAACCCGTGTCCGCAGGTTGGCCTCAATATCCGCATAAATACCAATCTGCCCGGCATTGACGATGGCCATATCAAGGCCCGCCTGAATGGCATGGTATAAAAAGACCGAATGCATGGCCTCCCGCACAGGATTATTGCCGCGAAAAGAAAAGGAAACATTCGAAACCCCGCCAGAGGTATGAATCGCCGGAAATTCCTTTTTCAAGGTGGCAATCGCCTTGATGAAATCAGCCGCATAGGAATCATGCGCCGCAATACCTGTGGCAACCGGGAAAATATTGCAATCAAAGATCAGATCGGCAGGTCGCAGCCCGGCATCCTCGGTCAGGACCTTATAGGCCCGGCGGACGATTTCGATCATGCGGGGATAGGAATCAGCCTGCCCGTCCTCGTCAAAGGCCATGATCACAATGGCTGCTCCAAGTTTTTGTGCCTCTCTGGCATGGGCAATCAGCACTTCTTCGCCTTCTTTAAGACTCAAAGAATTGACAACGCTGCGCCCTTGCAAACAGCGCAACCCGGCCCAGAGAATCTCTGGCCGGGAGGAATCAACCATCACCGGCACCCGTGCGATTTCGGGCTCGCTGGCAATCAGGTTTAAAAAGCGTACCATGGTTGCCTTTCCATCCAGCAAGGCATCATCCATGTTGACATCAATGACTTGCGCCCCGCCCTGAACCTGTCCCCGGGCAATTTCCAGGGCTTCCGTCCAGTTTTCCTCGCGCACCAGCCGGGCAAACTTTGCGGAGCCCGCGACATTGGTGCGCTCCCCGATATTGACGAAACCAGTGGTTTCATCAAAGCGCAAAGGCTCCAACCCCGATAATGTCAAAGGATCAAGGCTGGTGCTCTCTGGTTCGGCGATCTGGCGCGGTGGAAGGTCCTGAACAGCCTCTGCCATTGCTTTGATATGCAAAGGCGTTGTTCCGCAACAGCCGCCAACCAGATTCAACACCCCTTCACGGGCCAATGTCTGAACGATATTGGCCATAAAGTCCGGTGTTTCATCATAGCCACCAAAGGTATTGGGCAGGCCCGCATTGGGATAAAGGCTAATGCGGCAGGTGGATTTAGCGGCTATTTCGCGGACATACGGGGCGATTTCGGCTGATCCCAGCGCACAGTTAAAGCCGATGGCCAGCGGGTCTGCGTGCAGGATAGAGGCCATAAAGGATTCCGGGGTCTGACCGGATAGAGTCCGCCCGGAGGCATCGGTGATGGTGCCAGAGATAATAAGCGGCACCCGGAACCCCCATTGTTCAAAGCGGGAAAGAGCCGCATAGATAGCGGCTTTTGCGTTGAGCGTGTCAAAAACGGTTTCAATCAAGATCAGGTCTGATCCGCCTTCGACCAGGCCGTCCATGGCTTCGCTATAGGCAGTGGCCAACTCATCAAAAGTGATATTGCGATAGCCCGGGTCTGACACATCGGGGGAAATAGAGGCCGTGCGATTGGTTGGCCCGATGGCCCCTGCGACAAATCGTGGGTGGGTTGCGGTTGAAAATTGATCACAAGCTTGCCGGGCCAGCCGGGCGGCTTCAAAGTTCAATTCATAGGAAAGGTCCTGCGTTCCATAATCGGCCTGGGCAATACGGGTTGAATTGAAACTGTTGGTGCCAATGATATCTGATCCGGCTTCAAGAAAAGCGCAGTGAATGTCATAAATTGACTGCGGAGAAGAAAGCGTCAGCAGGTCATTATTGCCCATCAGCGGCGTTGGATGCGCATGAAAGCGACTGCCACGAAAGTCCTCTTCGCCAAGCTTCAAAGCTTGAATCATCGTACCCATTGCCCCGTCCAGAAGGACAATGCGTGTATCCAGCGCATGGAAAAGCGCTTGCTGACGAACTTCACGTTCGGGAGGAATATACATGATTTCTCGTGAAAAGATGTTTTGCTTTATGCACTATAGTTTTTCACGCCTGATTTATACAGAAAAATTTTGCGTATAGCCGCTTATGTGAAGAGTCCCCTGTTCAGAGGCAAAACGCCACAATCCTCAGATCAAAATAGGCCGTCAATTTCGCCATCAGCATTGATGCAAATCGACTCAGCGGCGGGCACACTGGGCAGACCCGGCATGGTCATAATTTCGCCGCAAATGGCAACAACAAACCCGGCCCCGGCAGACAGCCGCACTTCACGCACCGGCAGATCATGCCCGCTTGGCGCACCGCGTCTTGTCGGATCGGTGGTGAAGCTATATTGCGTCTTGGCCATACAGACCGGCAAATTGCCATAGCCAGCCGCTTCCCAATCAGCCAGTTGCTGGCGGATTTTGGAATCGGCAACCACCGAATCAGCCCGGTAGATTTCCTTGGCGACTGTTTCGATCTTTTCAAACAGCGGCATTTCGTCTGGATATAACGGTGCATAATTTGCCCCGCCGCCATCAATCATGCCGACAACATGATTGGCCAGGTCTTCAGTCCCGGCAGACCCTTTCGCCCAGTGATGACAGACAATCGCTTCGCTGCCCTGGCTGCGGACATACTCCTGCATAGCCGCAATTTCCGCATCGGTGTCAGAGACAAAGTGATTGATAGCCACTACCGCCGGGACCCCAAATTTCTTGATATTCTCAATATGGCGGCCCAGATTCGCGCAGCCTTCACGCACCGCAGAGACATTTTCAGCCCCCAGATCACCTTTGGCAACCCCGCCGTTCATTTTCATCGCCCGCACCGTGGCAACAATCACCACCGCTTCCGGGCGCAAGCCAGCCTTGCGGCATTTGATATTAAAGAATTTCTCGGCTCCCAGATCAGCCCCGAACCCGGCTTCGGTCACCACATAATCTGCCATTTTCAAGGCACTGCGGGTGGCAACAACCGAATTACAGCCATGCGCGATATTGGCAAACGGCCCGCCATGGACAAAGGCCGGATTATTTTCAAGCGTTTGCACCAGATTAGGCTGCAAGGCCTGTTGCAGCAGCACAGTCATCGCGCCGTCTGCCTTGATGTCACGCGCAAAAACTGGCGATTTATCCCGCCGATAGGCGACAATTATATCGCCAAGCCGACGTTCCAGGTCTTCAAGATCACGGGCCAGACATAGAATCGCCATCACTTCGGAAGCAACCGTGATATCAAACCCGGCTTCGCGCGGGAAGCCATTGGATATGCCGCCAAGGTTACAGACAATCTGGCGCAAGGCCCGATCATTCATATCCATCACCCGGCGATAGGCGACCCGGCGAATATCAATTTCCAGCTTGTTTCCCCAGTAAATATGATTGTCCAGCATCGCCGCCAACAAATTATGAGCACTGGTGATGGCATGAAAATCGCCGGTAAAATGCAGATTGATATCTTCCATCGGCACAACCTGGGCATAGCCGCCGCCAGCCGCGCCGCCCTTCATACCAAAACACGGCCCAAGCGAGGCTTCACGAATACAAATCGCGGCTTTCTTGCCAATCCGGTTTAGCCCGTCGCCCAGACCAACGGTTGTGGTGGTTTTGCCCTCACCTGCCGGAGTCGGGTTGATGGCGGTCACCAAAATCAGATGTCCGTCCTTGTTGCCTTGCAAGCTTGCAATATGATCAGCCGAGATTTTGGCCTTGTCATGTCCAAAGGGAATAAGATTTTGCGGGGTCAGTCCCAGCTTGGCGCCAATATCCTGAACAGGCAGTTTTTGTGCTTTACGGGCAATTTCAATATCGGTCATTTAATATCCTTAAAATTCAGAGTGTTGAAGCTATAAGAGGGAGGAGAAAATAAAGGTTAATACCATTGATCAGGAAGTTCATCTTTACGCTGACGAACATGATCCTGAAGGGCTTGATCAAGGCCCGGATCAATTTCTGCTGGCACATAATCATTCAACAGGCTCTGCCAGCGTTCATAGGCCCGGGTATAGGCATCTTTGGCCCCGCGCTCTTCCCAGCTTTCGACATTTTCGCTGTCCGACAGGGCGGGTTCGTAGAAGGCAGTTTGATAGTTATCCATGGTGTGGGAGGAACCCAGAAAATGCCCGCCAGGCTTGACCTCTTCATAGGCTTTGATCGCCAGTTGATTATCGTCAAGTTCAAGTCCGCCCAGGAATTTTTGATAGCCCCCCAGCCGGTCGGCATCAAGAACCAGCTTTTCATAGCCGGTGCATAAGCCGCCTTCGAGCCAGCCTGCGGAATGCAAGACAAAATTGGCACCAGCCATAGCGGTTGACAACATTGAATCGGCACTTTCTGCGGCGGCCTGAAAATCAGGAATCTTGGAAGCGGTCAATCCGCCGCCACAGCGCAAAGGCAGGTTAAGTCGCCGCGCAAGATGGCCGATCACAAGATTGGACAAGGTTGGTTCTGGCATCCCGAAGGTAGGTGCGCCTGATTTAAGGCTCATGGAGGAAAGGAAATTGCCCATCACAAACGGGGCCCCTTTACGAATAGCCTGAGCATAGGCCCCGCAAATCATGGATTCGGCGACTGCCTGAGCAATGGAGGCCGCCAGTGTTACCGGCCCCATGGCCCCGCATAGAATAAAGGGGGTGACGACAATGCCCTGCCCGTTGCCGCAATAGACTTCAATCGCTTCACTGACGACCTGATCAATCAGCAGGGGCGAGTTGGTATTGACATTGCCCATGATCACGCAATTATTGTTAAAAGTCTCCTCCCCATGCAGCAGCCGGGCCATATCGACCGAATCCTGAGCGCGTTCCTTTGTGGTGATCGCCCCCAGATGAGGCCGGTCGCCATAGCGCATATGAAGATAGAGCATATCAAGGTGCCGTTTTGAGACCGGGACATCGCAGGGTTCACAAATCACCAGACCACTGTGATGAAGGGAAGGAAGCTGGTGGACGATTTTTACAAAATTCTCCAGGTCCTGCATAGTGCCATAGCGTCGCCCGCCAGCCTGATCGCGGACAAAAGGCGGGCCATACACCGGGGCAAAAACCTGAGAAGATCCCCCGATTTCGACCGAACGCGCCGGGTTGCGGGCCACTTGCGTGAATTTAGCTGGCGCATGCGTTAAAAGTTCGCGCACCAACCCGGCATCCACCCGCACCAATGTATCTTCGACTTTTGCCCCAAGCTGCCGCCAGACATCCAGCGCATGGGTATTTTCCCGAAAGGCCATGCCGACATCTTCAAGCAGCCAGTCAACATGCCGTTCAATGCGCACAAGCTCTTCTTCGCGCAAAAGATCAAAATAGGATAATTTCCGGTTAATAAAGGCCGGGGCCGGGATGGATTTTCGTTCGCGCCCCTCGGCCTGTCGGCCACGGCGTTCACCCCGCACACGCCCGCCAGCGCGTTCTCCTTCCCTGGCACTTGTTCGCGTTGTGCCACCTGTCGATGTCATAGCGGTCATAAAAGATTACCCTTTTCCTTTTCTTTTTCAAGGCACCAGAATATCAATCCCGAATCCGGTCACGCTAACTAGTATGATTCCCAAAATAACAATATCAAAATAACAATATACAGAATAACTGTATTTTAAAAGCAGAATATAGGGCTTGTCATCAAGCCTTTGCTCTGCAATCTTTTGCGCAGATTGAAAATATGCGATTGTGCTGATTGTGAGGTTTTATGTTTCCGAATAAAACAATTTCTGTTGAGCCATGGTCTCCAGAAGGGGGCGATCATGAAAGACGGCAAGCCGTGATGCAGGTTACGATGAATCGCCCGGACGTATTTAATGCGTTTGACGAGACGATGGTTGTCGAGATTGATCAGGCTTTCAGCCAGCTTGCGGCTTTGCCAGAGGTGCGGGTGATTATCCTTGCCGGAGCGGGCAAACATTTCAGTGCCGGGGCTGATTTACAATGGATGCAAAAGGCCAGCCGTGCTTCTTTTGAGTGGAATCTTGAGGATGCACGCGGGTTTGCCGGGATGTTTGCCCGCATTCATCGCTTTCCTAAACCGGTGATTGCCCGGGTTCAGGGAGCCGCGATGGGGGGCGGTGCCGGGCTGGTCTGCGCGTGTGATTTTGCGATTGGATCAGAAAATGCCCGCTTTTCGATCAGTGAGGCGCGATTTGGCATTATTCCATCGGTGATTGGTCCCTATCTGGTTAATGCGGTGGGCCCGCGTGCGGCGCGACGGCTGGCCCTGACAACCACAAAGATCGGGGCGGAAGAAGCCCTGCGCCTTGGCCTGTTGCAGCAGCTGGTGAGTGCAGAAGAGCTTGATTCGACGATTGATTCTGTGGTGAGGGACCTGCTTGATGGCGGCCCGCAAGCCCATAAAAAGATCAAGCAGCTCTTTTCCCGATTGAGCGTTGGCCCGGTTGAGGACGAGACGATTGAATTAACGGCCCAGACCATCAGTCGCTTGCGCGGCACCGAGGAGGCCCGCGAAGGGTTTGAGGCCTTTTTGACCAAACGTCCGGCAAGCTGGGCGCCGAAAGATTAGGGTCAGGACCCATATTGATGTTTTAGAGGGTTTGTGTGTTCAAGCGATAGCCGCCATCTTCCTGCTGAATAGCGGTTGGCGTGGCAGAAATTTTGCGCCGCAGCCGGTAGATATGGGTTTCCAGCGTATGGGTTGAGACGGTGCCGCCATAGCCCCAGACGCCGCGCAAAATATCCTCGCGCAGCACCTTTTTGCCATTTGCGAGCAGCAGATAGCTGATGATTCCCAACTCTGTATCCGTCAGTTGCACCGAATCGGCTGGTTTTATTGCTTTCAAAACCTTCCCGCAGAGTTGATAGGGGCCGATCTGTTTGTTTTCGATATAATGGGTTTTCGCCTGGCCAATCGCGCTACGCAGCACCTGCCCCAGCTGGTCAAGCCGGATCGGGGGGGGCAGATAAATAGCCGGGAAAAGACCAGAAGTATGAGAATCAGGTGGGTCGGGGACAATATAAACCCCGGCAAAGAAATCCTGAAACAGGCCCTGCCATATCTTGACCTGATCCTGGTGCGTGCAGAAAAAAACCCCGGCGGCTGGGTGATGATCCATAGATTGCTGGCGGGCCGTTTCCGGGTCGCTGGCTGTGATCGGCCAGAATTCCTCTCCCTGATCAAATAGCCGACCAAGCTCGTCCAGCCCGGCCCTTTCGTCACCGGCTAAAAGAACGGGCCATTCTTTCATTAGGGTCAGGACCCATAAGATTCATTCATTCTGCGCGTGTCAAATTTTTGATAGATGGGCTTGAAAAGCGCGCAGCGACTAGCCATCGCTAATCGCAAGCGGTTTGAAAGTTCAGATGCAAAAATTTGCCGCGCCTTTACAAGGTTGGTCAATAAAGGCAAATCTACGGCTTCAAACAAGCTCACCGTAGCTAGGGCTATGCTTTCGCTCGTTTTCATAGTATCTTTACCTTTCTTGACCAACAGAATGGATGAATCTTATGGGTCCTGACCCTAGATATTTTGATCAGTTATTTGTCGGGCCTTATGCGGTGTTTTCAGGTGAGTCTTGCAGGCGGGCTGCCTCCAGCGCCGTCACAAGGGTCTGTTTGACCTGACGCATCACCATCGACCAGTCCCCCAGCACAAGCTGCCGGAACAGCCGGGTATTCGGATACCAGGGGGTTTCTTCCGGCAGGGTATGCCACCGCCAGCCGCAACTGTAGCTGAGCAGGGTCCAGCAGGGTTTGCCCATGCCGCCAGCAAGATGGGCGATCACATTATCCACCGTGATCACCAGATCAAGCGCATCGACAGCGCGGGCCATATCAATCAGGCCGGATTGCAAAAAGGGCAGATTGATCAGATTTTCATGAGTCCGGAAAAGCTGTGCGGGCAACTGTGCTTTTTCGTCATCGGACGAAGGCGAGAGCGGATAAAAGCCGATGTCCTGAAAATTCAGCAGTTCTGCCAGAAAATGGAAGGGAATGGCTGAATAGATTGCTTCATCGGATTCATAGTCCCCGCGCCAGGAAAGCCCGACCCGCAGTGTAAAATCTTCCTGCTTGGGCAAGGCAATGCGGCCACCTGGCAGGGGCGGGATATAGCCCACCTCTTTTTGCAAGCCTTCGTGAGTAATACCAATCCGGTTGGGCAGCGATCCGACGGGCAGGCAAAGGTCATAATCGGCAGGCCGGGGGGGCAGGTCCGGGGTGTGAATTTTATCAATCCCGGGGACTTGTTGAAGAACCCCTGCAAGGTCGCCCGAACAGGCGACGGATACTTGACCAAGATCGGGCCAGCGCACTTTTAACCGCGGGATATAGCGGGCAAATTGCAAGGCATTTGTCGGGTCTTCTTCGGCCAGCAGCAAAAGCCGTCGCCCGGCGGTTTCTGAATCATCGGTCAGCATGCGCCCGATCACTTCTGTTCCCTGATAAGACAATTTATAGGCCGACATGCCGAGGCGAGCTTCATAGGCGCTAAAGCCGGGACGAAACTGGCCTTTGCTTAAAAGCACCTGCGCGATGGCATAAAGGGCTGGCCGATTATTGTCGGGGACAAGCCGGTTTGCGACCCCGAAAGCTTGCAAGGCATCTTCATAGCGGTGCATTCGGTAAAAGGCCGACCCCAGCATATAATGGGCTGCTGCGTCGTGCGGGGTGAGGGCAACGGCGCGCTGCGCCAGACAGAGGGCTTCGACCGGTGCCGCCAGTTGCAAGGCTTTTTGTGACAGCGCGAGAAGGATTTTGGGCTGATCGGGGTTAAAGGTCAAAAGCTGGCGCAAGAACATGGAGGCGCGTTGTGCTTCCCCCAATGTTTCGCACGAAACGGCCAAAGAGTGCAAAAGCTCTGGCTGGTTGGCATTGAACGCAAGCGACTTCAACCCGGTTTCCATGGCCTGGCGATGCCGCCCGGCCCGGGTCAGGAAGCGCGAAAGATGCGCCCAGGTGCTCCAGCGATCCGGCGCAAGTTCTGCCGCCTGGGTAAAGCTGGACAAGGCGCGCTTTTCTTCCCCCTCCATGGTGGCCAAAACCTGCCCGCGATTGACCCAGGCATCGACAAGTTTCGGATCATGCTCGATGGCCTTGTTAAAACAGGTCAGGCCTTCCATGGGCCGCTTTTGATTAAACCGCATGCTGCCCAGATTATTCCAGGCCTGCGCAAAATCCCGGTCGGCTTCCAGCGATTTTTCAAAAGCCTGCTCGGCTTCGGGATAGCGTTGAAGCTCGGTCAAGGTCAGACCCAGATTATTCCATATCCCGGCATGGTCGAGATTGGCATTGCCCAGCGCAAGGAATAAATTCGCTGCTTCCTGATGCCGGGAACATTGGCGCAGGGCCAGCCCCAGCATCATGCCATAATCCAGATTATCCGGGTCAAGCTGGCGGGCCTGGCGGGCATAGCCAACCGCATCATCTGCGCGGCTGGCAGCCAGTAACACTTTCGCCATACTATTTTGTGCGCGGGCCTGATCATGCGGAGTCATGCGCAAGGCCAGATTCAATGTCTGGCGGGCATAACCAAAAGCCTCCATCAGCTTTTTCTCGTCAATCAGGTCATCCAGACGCTTTTCAAAGTCTGCATCAATTTCAGGTGCTTGCGGGGTTTCTGCACTCTCGTTATTCACCTGATCCGTGCTTTCCGCAGCCATCTGGACGGTGATATCTTCTGCACTGGTCGCCTTTACGCCGGATTCTTTTATGCCTATTTTTTGTGTGCCCGGTTTTTGTGCCATGGTCTGTGAGTCTATTGAGTCAACGATTGTCGCTGTAGGGATAAGGGAGTCTTGTTCCGGCGGGCCATATATATCTGACAGGTCTGATTTCGGGGTTGGATCGATTGCCACGTTATCTCTTCCTTCAGCTTCAATCTTCCTCCGCTTTTAAAGCTCCCTGCTTTTAAAGGAAGTGATATTCCGCTGGTTTTCGCATTGCCCCACTGCTTTTATATTACACTTATGAGGGGGATTCAATAAGTGTTAACCGATGTCCCGGCACTAACCGGCGATGAAAGCAGCTTTTGCGCCCAAGGTGGCAGGCTCCGCCATCACCGCCGACATCAACATAGAGCAAAAGCGCATCCTGATCACAATCAACGCGGATATCGACAATCGTCTGGACTTGTCCGCTTGTTGCCCCTTTATGCCAGATTTCCTGGCGGGAGCGTGACCAGTAATGCGCCTGCCCGCTTGACAATGTCTTTTCAAGTGCCAGCGCATTCATATGCGCCAGCATCAGAATATTTCCGGTTTCAGCCTCGACCGTGACCGCCGTGATCAAACCGTCCGGGCCAAATTTCGGTCGAAATTCCTGCTCGTCTTGAATACTGTCGTCCTGAATACTTCTTGAATCGGGCATATCCTAGCGGGAGTAATATTCGACCACCAGATTGGGCTCCATCTTCACCGGATACGGCACATCGGCAAGCACCGGCGTGCGGGTGATGCTGGCATGAAGCTTTTGATGATCAACATCAATATAATCAGGCGTATCGCGCTCCGGCGATTGCATGGCTTCCTGGACAACGCCAAATTCGCGGGCTTTCCCGCGCACTTCAACCTTGTCGCCGACTTTAAGATTATAGGACGGCACATTCACCCGTTTGCCATTCACCGTCACATGACCATGGCTGACGAACTGGCGCGCCGCATGAATGGTGATGGCAAATTTTGACCGATAAATCAGCGAATCCAGCCGATGCTCCAGAATACCGATCAGATTTTCCGAGGTATCCCCCTGACGGCGGGAGGCTTCATAATAATAACGGCGAAACTGTTTTTCTCCAATCGACCCGTAATAGCCTTTCAGCTTTTGCTTGGCCATCAACTGGATGCCAAAGTCAGTTGGTTTCTTGCGCCGGGCCCCATGCTGTCCGGGGCCGGATTCGCGTGTGTTAAAAGGGCTTTTCGGACGACCCCACAGGTTTACACCCAAACGGCGGTCAATCTTGTATTTGGCTTTAATCCGTTTTGTCATTTTATATCCAATCGTAATGGCCCTGCCTGTATATTCAAATCGAACATAGCTAAAACAGGCACACAGGGCGGTTTTGCTGCAACCGGTAGTCCAGAACTATTAAAATCTGGCGGGACCAGCTTTCCATCTTAGCCAATCCGCATTCCCGGTCATGTGTATATTTTTACGCTATAGTTACTCTATTATGAAAGGTCTCTTAATCTCTGCGATTTAGCTTGTCAATGCAGGATAAACTTGACGAGCGGCAAAAGGTTTTATACCTGCCAATCATGCGGCGACTCTTTACACTTGCAGGACGACTGGTGCTTCTTGGCCTTTCACTTGGCCTCGCAGGGGCACTTGTCGCAGGCGTCGCCATCGTCGCCGCTATCGTCCATTATGGCCGCGATCTTCCTAACCACCAGCAGCTTTCTGACTATCGCCCGGCCACCGCCACCCGCGTCCATGCCGGGGACGGCAGCCTGCTTGGCGAATTTGCCATCGAAAAGCGGGTCTTCGTCCCAATCTCGGCCATTCCGCAGCCGCTTGTTCATGCCTTTATCTCAGCCGAAGATAAAAAATTCTTCCATCACCCCGGCATCGACAGTCTGGCCCTGGTGCGGGCAGTCATCACCAATGTCCGCAATCTCTTTCAACGCCGCCGTCCAGTCGGGGCTTCAACAATTACCCAGCAAGTCGCCAAGAATTTCCTGCTCACCAACGAGGTTTCCTTTGAGCGCAAGATTAAAGAGGCCATTCTCGCCCTGCGCATCGAGCGAGCCTTGTCCAAGGACCAGATTCTGGAACTTTACCTCAATGAGATTTATCTGGGCCGGGGAGCCTATGGGGTGGCCGCCGCCGCCCTGACCTATTTTGAAAAACCCCTTGATGATCTGACAATCCCGGAAGCTGCCTATCTGGCGGCTTTGCCGAAGGCACCGTCCAACTACGATCCCAAACGCCGCCCCGAAGCTGCGCTGGCCCGGCGCAACTGGGTCATCGGGCGCATGGAAGACGAAGGATATATCAATCCGCTTATTGCCAATTCTGCCCGCGCTGCCCCTTTGATCCAGCGCTATAGCCCGGCTGCAAAATCCGTGCGGGCCGAAGCAGGCTATTTCCTTGAAGAAGTCCGCCGGGAACTTGTCCAGAGGTTTGGCGAAGACGGCCTTTATCGCGGGGGACTATCGGCCCGGACAACGCTTAATCCTGACTTGCAGGAACTGGCCCGGCGCGCCCTCAGCAAGGGGCTGATTGACTATGATCGCCGCCATGGCTGGCGCGGACCGCTGGCCAATCTTGACCCGGTTCCAGATACAAAAACAGCCCTTGCCGAGGCTCTGAAGCCCTATCACATCCATGCCGTGCTGGAAGGCTGGCGCATTGCACTGGTTCAGGCCGTTGATAACCGCGCCGCACAAATTATCTTTGCCGATGCAACCCAGGCTCAAATCCCGATGGCCAATATGGCCTGGGCCCGGCCCTATATCAGCCAGTTTCGTATCGGCTTTCTGCCAGAAACCCCTGCGCAGGTCCTTAACAGAGGCGATGTTATTCTTGTTTCCTCCACACTTGAAATAACCGGGGCTGGCACGGAAAACTCCGAAAATGCTGAAAACCCCAAAGATTATAAAGATTATTATCTGGTGCAACTCCCCCAGATTGACGGGGCTCTTGTCGCCATGGACCCGCATACTGGCCGGGTGTTGGCCATGACCGGCGGCTTTCATTATGAACGATCAGAATTTAACCGCGCCGTCCAGGCCCAGCGGCAACCCGGCTCTGCCGTTAAACCTTTTGTCTATCTGGCCGCCCTTGAAGCAGGCTATACCCCGGCAACCGTCATTCTTGATGCGCCTTTTGTCATTGATCAGGGGGTCGGGCTTGGAAAATGGAAACCTGAAAATTTTTCACAAAAATTTTATGGGCCAAGCCCGATGCGTATTGGCATTGAACGCTCCCGCAATCTGATGACGGTGCGGCTTGCCAATACCGTCGGCATGCAGCAGGTCGGCGATGTTCTGGAACGATTTGATATTGTCAGACCGGTTCCTCCGCAACTTTCCTATGCGCTGGGGGCAGGCGACAGTCGCCTGATCAATATGACGGCTGCCTATTCGGCACTGGTCAATGGCGGTCATCAAGTCACCCCGACCCTGATTGACCGGGTGCAGGACCGGCTGGGCAATACCGTCTATCGCCACGATAACCGTCTGTGCCTGGATTGTCAGGCCGCTGCCTGGGCCGGGCAAGAGGTTCCAAAACTGCCAGATACTCGCCCGCCGCTTACCGATCCCACGTATGCCTATCAGATTGTCTCCATGCTTGAAGGCGTGGTCCGGCGCGGCACAGGTCGCTCTATTGCCGCGCTAAACCGCCCCCTGGCCGGGAAAACTGGCACCACCAACGATGCCCGCGACGCCTGGTTTGTCGGCTTTTCGCCGGACCTTGCCGTCGGGGTTTATGCCGGATTTGACACGCCAACGCCTTTAGGGCGGCGCCCAAACGGCGGGCAGGAGACCGGATCCTCCGTCGCGGCACCGATTTTCAAGGCTTTTATGGCAGAGGCCTTGCAAAACACCCCGAAAGTCCCCTTTCGCACGCCCCCCGGTATCCGGCTGGTGCGGATTGATCCCACCAATGGTCTGCTGGCCGGGCCAGGCAGTTCCAGCGTGATTGAAGAGGCCTTTGTTGCAGGCAGTGAGCCGCAGCCGGGGGATCAAATGCGCTTTATCGGCGAGACTGAAGACCGCAGCACCACCGCCCCGACCCTGCTGCAAGGGCTCTATTAAGTTAGCCCGCTTCTTGCGCGGCTTTTTGGGCCAGATGATCCACCCGGATATTCATCGGATCATCAGCATGGCCCTTGACCCAGTTCCAGGCAATCGAATGAGTTGAAGCAGCCTGATCCAGCCTGATCCATAAATCCTTGTTGCGGACCGGGCTTTTATTGGACAGCCGCCAGTTCTTCTGCTTCCAGCCGGGAAGCCAGCGGGTGATCCCGTCAATGACATAGCGGCTATCGCTCCAGAGCTGGACTTCAGACGGTCCTTTAAGGGCCTCCAGCGCAGAAATAGCCGCCATCAACTCCATCCGGTTATTGGTGGTGGAAGGCTCGGCTCCAGACAAAACCCGCTCATGCTCGCGCCAGTTCAAAATCGCTGCCCAGCCGCCAGGCCCGGGGTTTCCCAGACAAGAACCATCGGTATAAATCGTGATGATTCTATCCATCAATGACTCGCCAAACCATAGATTTGGTCCCGCTCGGGGCTGTGCAGGCAAGACATATGAAAACGCAGATAATCCAGATATTCCATTGGATCATGTTTGTTCACATAGGCATCGGGCGGGGTCATGATCCAGTCATAGAGCCGGGTCAGGAAAAACCGCAAAGATGAACCAGCACATAAAAGCGGGAAGGACGCACGCTCTTGTTCGCTCAACTTGCGGACAGAATCATAGCCTGCGATGATCGCGGCGGCTTTTTGCATATTGAACAACCGGTCGGGCGGGAAGCACCAGCTATTCACCGAAACCGCCAGATCGTAGGCAAGAAAATCCTGACAGGCAAAATAGAAATCAATCAGCCCCGACAATCGTTTATTTTTGAAAAAAACATTATTGGGGAAGAGGTCGGCGTGAATGACCCCGCTTGGCAAATTATCCGGCCAGTGCCGGGTGATATGGTCAAGGGCGGCGGCGACTTCCTGCTGCGCCGGTCGATCAAAACCGGGCGGCAGATCAACATCAGGCTTGTCAAAAAATTCCTGACATCTGGCGAATAAATCGGGCCAGGCAGCGGGCCCCAGTGCATTATCGCGCTGGATGGGAAAGTCCTGTGCCGCAAGGTGAAACTGGCCCAGAACCTGGCCAAGCTGGCGGCATTGATCCACATCTGGCACCGGATCGCTTTTGCCGTCAAGAAAACTGACCAAAGCCGCCGGACGGTCGCAAAGCATTTGCAGGACATCGCCATTTTTATTGCTCACCGGCAAGGGAACCGCCAGGTCTTTTGCCGCCACATGCTGCATCAGGCCAAGGAAAAACGGCAGGTCACTGGCCTGCACCCGCTTTTCATAAAGGGTAAGGATATAGCGGCCTTGTGTGGTTTCAATCAGATAATTGCTATTCTCAACCCCTTCGGCAATCCCGGTGGCTCTGCAAAAATCCCCGATCTCATACCCGGCGATAAAGTCCGACAAGAGCCGATCAGGAACCCGGGTATAAACAGCCATTATCCATTAGCCTGAATACCTGCCTGAAGATCTACTGAGGGGGACTCCCCGGCCAGTTCGCGCGGTAATTTAAAAACAGTCGTCTCTTCAGGGCCGGGTTGCTCCTTAACCATCAGCTGGAAACGGGACTCAAAAGCAGCAATCACCTCCTGCACCAGAGCTTCGGGCGCAGAAGCCCCCGCACTTAACCCTACGCACGACACTCCGGCAAGCGCATCCCAGATAATATCGTCCGCACTCTCAATCAAAAAAGCATCCGGGCAGCCCACCTCCAGCGCGACTTCAACCAGACGGCGCGAATTTGACGAATTGGGCGCACCAACAATAATCATCGCCTCGCACGTCGGGGCAAGATCACGCACGGCCTGCTGGCGATTGGTCGTCGCATAGCAAATATCCTCCTGCTTGGGACCCGCAATGTTGGGGAAATATCGCTTCATTTCCTCAATCATCCGCGCGGTATCGCTGACCGATAACGTCGTTTGAGTCGCATAGGCCAGCCCGCTGCCATCTTCCTCCGGGTGCGCCGCCGCATAGTGATGAATATCCTCAATGGTTTCAATCAAACTGATCGTGCCTGCCGGAGTCTGGCCCATGGTGCCAATCGTTTCAGGATGACCGCGATGACCAATCAACAGGACATGCCGCTTGAACGTCACTTGTCGCTCAACCTCCCGGTGGACTTTCGCCACCAACGGACAGGTTGCATCAAAAGCCAGCAAGTCCCCTTCCTGCGCCGCAACCGGCACCGACTTTGGCACCCCGTGCGCCGAAAAGACCACCCGCCCGCCGGGGGGGACCTCACTCAAATCCTCAACAAAGCGGGCACCACGAGCCTCCAGGTCCGTGACCACCCGCTTGTTATGGACAATCTCGTGCCGGACATAGACGGGTGGGCCATGCTGCTGCAAAGCCGCCTCCACAATCTGGATGGCCCGCACCACACCTGCGCAGAATCCGCGCGGGCGCGCAAGAATCAACGTGAGGGCAGGTCCAGAATCACTCATTTTATAACGTGTTTGGCGATAAATCAGCCAAGCGCATCAACCGCCCGCTTGAGCCGATGCATGGCTTCTTCCAGCAGATCAGTCGAGGTGGCATAGGAAATACGGAAATGGGGAGATAGCCCGAAAGCTGCCCCCTGCACACAGGCCAGCCCTTCGGCTTCCAGAAGATAAGTCACGAAGTCGCTGTCATCATTGATCGTCTGGCCGGACGGAGTCTTGCGCCCGATCACGCCAGCGCAGGAGGGATAGACATAAAAAGCCCCGGCCGGGCAGTTGACCTGTAGCCCGTTGATGGCGTTCAATCCATTCACCACCAGATCGCGGCGGGTTTTGAACAGATCGTTATGTTTGCCGATAAAGCTCTGATCGCCATCAAGAGCCGCGATGGTGGCCCATTGCACAAAGGTGGTTGGCGAGGTCAGCGACTGGCTATTGACCATATTGATGGCCTTGATCAGCGGCGCCGTCCGGCTGCATAGCCCAGCCGCCAGCCGGTCATCGCATAGGCTTTGGAGACTCCGTTCAGGGTCAAAACCCGGTCCTTCAATCCCGGTTCGACCTGTGCCAGCGTGTTAAACTGAAATCCGTCATAGATCACATGTTCATAAATATCATCGGACAAAACATAGACGTGGCTGTTTTCAGGCTTCATCAATATATCGGCAAGGGCTTTAAGCTCCGGGCCGGTTAATGAAGCCCCGGTCGGGTTATTTGGCGAATTGAGAATCAGCCATTTTGTCTTTGGCGTGATCGCACGGGCAAGGGCATCCGGCTGAAGTTTAAAATCGTCAGCCAGCGTGCAATCGACAATAACCGGCTTTCCGCCGAATAAAAGGGTGATATCGGGATAGCTGACCCAATAGGGTGCAGGCGTAATCACTTCATCACCCGGATTGAGGGTTGCCAGAAAAGCATTGAAGATGATTTGCTTGCCACCAGCCGCAACCGTGATTTGATCGGGGGTGTAGGCTAAATCATTCTCCCGCGCGAATTTGTCCACAATCGCCTGACGCAAGGCAGGAATCCCGGCTGGCGGACCATAGCGGGTTTTCCCTTCATCAAGGGCTTGCTTTGCGGCTGCCGTGATATGGGCTGGTGTATCGAAATCAGGCTCTCCGGCCCCAAGGCCAATCACATCAACCCCGTCGGCTTTGAGCTGGTTGGCCTTGGCGGTGACGGCAACGGTTGGCGAGGGTTTAATGGCCTGGAGGCGATCAGCTAGAATAGACATGGCGTAAACTCGGCTTTTGGAAGAAAGGTTTTGTACTCAGATTTAATGTGTCCAGAATCAATGCGTCCAGGGTTGGCGACGCTGATAGGCAAAATTATCAGCATAGGCCTTGGGCGTGACTTTTCGAGCCACCGTCCCTTGCAGGCGATAGGCCCAGCCATTGCGTCTGGCATGATTGATCGCCTGCTCGCAGGTTGGAAAACTCAGGCGCACCTGACGCAAGGTGCTGGCTCCGCCTGTCCAGCCCATCAAAGGCTCTGGCAGGCTGGCCGAGACATTATCAGGCGTAATCACCCACTCATCAACTTGCCGCCGTCCTGACTGCATTGCTGTCTTGCCAACCTGGCAGATTTTTACACGCATGGCTCGGGTATCCTTTCACGAAAGGGCGCAGGTTTCTATTAAAGTCATCCCGCCCCCAAAATCAAGCACACAAAATCAACTGAACAGCACACCGCCATTGATATCAACATTGGTGCCTGTGATGAACGCACTGTCTGAACAGGCCAAAAAGAGCACGAGATTTGCGACATCCTCGGAAAGTCCCTGGCGTTTTAGCGGAGCAGCTGCCTCAAAGGCTTTGCGGGCCGCATCCGGCGTGTTGATCGTATGAAAGCCGGTATCAATCATGCCCGGACAGACCGCATTGACCCGGATATCAGGCCCAAGTTCCTTGGCAAGCCCGCGAGTCAGCGACATGATCGCCCCTTTTGAGGCCGCATAGGCTGCCGCGCCCGGCCCGCCGCCATCGCGCCCGGCCTGGCTGGCGACATTGACGATTGCGCCTGATGTCATATGCGGCAGACAGGCTTTCAGCATCAAAAAAGTGCTGGTCAGATTGATATCCATCACCGCATGCCAATGATCCAGCGACATATCGGCAATTTTCTTGCGCGCGATAATACCGCCGGAATTATTGACCAGCACATCTATCGCACCGAATTGATCAAGCGTGCTTTTAACCAGCGAATCAACCCCGTCTTGTGTGCGCAAGTCAGCCTGAACCGCGATTGCATCTGATCCGCGTTTTTTGATTTCGTCAACTGTGCTCTGCGCCCCTTTTGAGGATTCAAAATAGCTCAGCACAATATTTGCGCCTTCATCGGCCAGTTTCAAAGCACAGGCCCGGCCAATATCGCGCCCGGCCCCTGTTACAATAGCTGTTTTTCCTGCAAGTTTCATGATGTCTCCTTGATTAGGCTGCTCTGGATAAACTGGTTGATTTGTTGCAGACCTGTCTGCGGCCCGATCTGTGCTTTTTCATGCAAGTCGATTCGGCTTCCAAGATCAAAATTATAGGCCCCTTCAAACCCCAGAGACAAGAACGGACGGTGAAGATTTGCCTTTGAGAGCAAGGATTGGATTAAACTGTCCAGCCCGCCGGTAGCTTTAAAGCCTTCTTCCCAGGTGATGATTGCGTCTGCAGAGGAAAGCAGGCGGGTCAGGTGATCCTGATCAAACCCGGTAAAGTCAGCGAGATCAAGCACGGTGATGTCCCCGGTTTCGGTCATGGTTTGTTTAACCTTGAGGGCCGTATGCACCGGATAGCCGGTTGCGATAATCAAAATCCGGGGGGATTTGGTTTTCTGCTGTTTTCCTGCATCAGGTTCATGCACATAAAAGCCGGGTCCGCCGGTCCAGTCGGTGTCACTATAAAGGGCGGGCAAGGCCTGGGCATCCAGCCGGATATAGGCGGGTCCGCCCCGGGTTAAGGCCAGCTTTCCGGCGGCGGCGGCACTTTTGGCATCTGCCGGAGAATAAAGCGATAAATTCGGCAAAAGCCGGATAAGCGAGAGGTCTTCAAAGCACTGGTGGGTTGGGCCTGAGACGGTATAGCTGCATCCGGCCCCGACCCCGATCAGGGTGACGGAAAGCGGGCGAATTTGGCTGAGCAGGCTCAGGGATATGCGGATTTGTTCAAAGCAGCGCATGGTCAAGAAAGGCGCAATCGCATAGCCAATAGCATGATAGCCTTCCAGTGCCAGACCTGCGGAAACATTGATGAGGTTCTGTTCGGCAATTCCGACATTTAAAAAGCGGTCAGCGTAATCGGCACGAATAGCATCCAGAGCCGGGGCCCCAAAGTCCGAGGTCAAAAAGAAAATGTTTTCATCGGATCCCATGCGCTGGTGAACTGCGGCCAATAGCGCATCGCGCATGGTTTTTGTTGGCAAAGACATTATACGGCTTCTTGATTCAGGATTGCATCAATTTCATCGGCTGGCACGGCGGTGACATGAGACAGGGGCGCGCCTTCCAGCCGGGCAACCCGGTGGCCTTTGCGGGTATTGCAGATCACGACCCAGGGCTTGCCTTGCGGGTGGCTCCGCACATACTTAAAAGCCCGACAGAGTTTCACCGGATCATGGCCATCTTCAACCAGACGAACCGCAAAGCCGAAGGATTTGAATTTTGCCCTTAAATCACCAAGCGAGAGAATATCCTTGGTATGACCCAGCATGGATTGCTGGTTATTATCGACCAGAATGATCAGGTTTTCCAGTTTATGGTGACCGGCAAACATAAAGGCCTCCCAGACCGAGCCTTCATGGAGTTCGCCATCGCCAGTCAGGACAAAAACACGCTGATCACCGCCTTTCTGGCGCAAGGCCCCCTTACGTCTTAAAGCAAGGGCCATCCCGGCCCCAACCCCCGGGCCATGACCCAGCGATCCATTCAAGGTTTCATAGCCCGGAATCACCGGGTCGGGGATCCCGCCCAGAAAACTGCCCGGCAAACCTGCGCGGTCCAGTTCTTCTTTCGGGAAATAGCCAAGGTCTGCCAATATGGGATAAAGGCACAGGCTGCCATGGCCTTTGCTGATCACAAAACGATCACGTTCCGGGTCAAGCGGCGTTTTAGGGTTATGGCGCAGCACGCCGCCGTAATAAAGGGCGACCATCAGTTCAATCGGCGACAGGGACGATGCCACCCGGGTTTCCGGTGCCCGTTTATGGAGGGTTAAAAGCGCACGAAAGACTTCATCCGATTTTGCGCGCAACCGGGCTTCAAGCCCCGGTTTTTTCCGTTGGTTTTGGTCCATGGGGTCCGCCAGAGCTCAGGCGCGGGCGGCCTTTAGCCGAATAGCCTTTAGCCGAGCAAAGTCATCCCCCGCATGATGGCTGGAGCGCGTCAGTGGCGAGGCCGAGACCATGGTAAATCCTTTCCCGCGGGCGACCGAGGCCAGGTCTTCAAATTCTTCAGGGGTGACAAAACGCTCAACCGGCGCATGGCGCGGACTTGGGGCCAGATATTGACCAATGGTTAAAAAATCAACCCCGGCCTGAATAAGGTCATCCATCACTTGCAGGATTTCCAGCCGTTCTTCGCCAAGCCCGACCATCAGGCCTGATTTCGTGAAGATATCGGGTTGTTTCTCCCGCGCCTGGCGCAGCAGATAGAGCGAGGTAAAATAGCGTGACCCGGGTTGGATAGTCGGATAAAGGCGCGGCACGGTTTCCAGATTATGATTGAAGACGTCCGGTCCGGCTTCCAGCACATCATCCAAAGCTCCCGGCTTGTCACGAAAATCGGGGGTCAGGACTTCGATGGTTGTTGCCGGGGCGCGTTCGCGGATGGCTGTGATGGTCCTGGCAAAATGCCGCGCCCCGCCGTCTTCCAGATCATCCCGGTCGACCGAGGTGATCACGGCATGAGACAGATTGAGCTTTGCAACAGCTTCCGCCACCCGTTCTGGTTCGTTTTCATCAAGCTGCCCCGGTTTGCCGGTTGCGACATTGCAAAAGGCGCAGGCCCGGGTGCAGATCGCGCCCAGAATCATAAAGGTCGCATGACGCTTTGCCCAGCATTCGCCGATATTTGGACAGCCTGCTTCTTCGCAGACGGTTGATAGCCGATGCTGGCGCACAAGGTCGCGGGTTTTGGCATATTCTGGAGACAGCGGGGCCTTGACCCGAATCCATGATGGTTTGGTTTTTATTTCCTGAATCGGGCGATTGCGCTTTTCAGGATGCCGGAGCCGCCCGTCCATATCCACCTTTATTGAGTTAACATGACCAACTTTATGCGTGTTTTCTTTATAGAAAGCGGTTAGCGGCCGGTCAAGGTTTCTGGGGTCAAGGTTTCTGGGGTCAAGGTTTCTGGGGTCAAGGTTTCTGGGCTCAAGGTTTCTAACTGCTCAACGGTGCGCCGTCTGGCCCGTCTTTCGGCCCAGCAAAAGGCGATCAGGGCAAAGAGGGCGGCGAATGTGACCGCGTAGGCACCCCAGATATAAAACCCGTGGTCTGGCATGATGAGTCCTGTTAGGCCAGGCGTTGCAGGGTATAGACACGGGCGGCGAGCATCAAGCTGCGCACGCGGACGATGACCAGCACGAGGAATAGCAGCATATGGGCGGCGATCATGACCAGCAGCGGGGTCAGCATGGAGGCATCAAGCGAGGGTCCATCCATACGGAACAGGCTGGCTGGCTGGTGGAGGGTTGCCCACCAATCGACGGAGAATTTGATGATTGGGAGGTTGATTGTGCCGATGATGGCGAGGATAGCGGCGGGTTTTGCGCCGCGTCCAGGTTCTTCGAATCCGTTTGCGAGTCCGATATAGCCGAGATAGAGGAAGAACAGGATGAGCATGGAGGTGAGGCGCGCATCCCAGACCCAGAAGGTGCCCCACATTGGCTTGCCCCACAGGGCCCCGGTGATGAGGCAGATGAGGCAGAATGTTGCGCCGATGGGGGCGGCGGCCCGGGCGATGAGGTCGCCGAGGGGATGGCGAAAGACGAGAAATGAAATACTTCCGGCTGCCATGACGCCGTAGGCAAGCAGGGCCATATAGGCGGCTGGCACATGAATATACATGATGCGGACGGTTTCGCCTTGCTGGTAGTCGGGCGGGGAGAGGGAGAGGGAAATCACCAGCCCGGCAGCCCAGGATATGGCTGTTGCGATGATCAACAGAGGCAAGAGCCGTTCGGCGACAGGCAGGAAGCGACCGGGCGCGGCGAGTGTTTGCCAATTACGACCAGATATATTGAGACCGGACAAGCTGATGTTCATGATCAATAGGCGTCTTTTGCGCGGGTTTTTTCGATCAGTTGCCCGGCCCAGATCGAGATTTCATAGAGAAGGATGATGGGCAAGGCGAGGCCAATCTGGCTGAGCGGGTCGGGCGGGGTGAGGATAGCGGCAGCAACAAAGGCCAGCAGGATGGCATATTTGCGTTTGGCTTTCAGCCCGTCGGAGGAGGCAATCCCGACCCGCACCAGCAGGGTTAAAAGGACTGGCAGTTCAAAACACAGGCCAAAGGCGAAGATCAGCTGCATGATCAGCGACAGATATTCGCTGACTTTGGCTTCGAGTTCGATGCGTGGTCCGTCGATAGACCCCAGCTGTTCAAAGCCAAGGAAAAATTCAATCGCGACCGGCATGACGATATAATAGACAAAGGCCCCGCCCAGAAAGAACAGGGCCGGGGTGGCGATTAAAAAGGGCAGGAAGGCCCGGCGTTCGTTGTTATAAAGGCCGGGGGCAACAAACATCCATATTTGCGCAGACAGGATGGGGAATCCCAGAAAGAGGGCCGAAAAGAAGGCGACTTTTACCTGGGTAAAAAATTGTTCGTGCAAGGCGGTAAAGATCATGCGCCGCCCGGTTTCGCCTTCCCAGGCGGTGGTCAGCGGTGCCGCCAGGAAGTCGTAAATCGGCTGGGCAAAGAAGAAGGAAACGATAAAGCCGACCAGAAGGGCGATCAGCGATTTGATCAGCCGCTGACGCAGTTCGGCCAGATGGCTGACCAGCGGCGCGCGGCTGGCTTCAACATTATCTTCATCGCGCGTATTTTCTTTTTTGTCTTGTTCGCTTTGATGTTCAGCTGGGTCCGGTTTTGCAGAATCGGCTTGCGTATCCGCTTCGGCGGCGTCTTTTTGTGTTGCTGGCTTTTGTGTTGCGGGAAGATCATGGCTGGCATCTTCGCCTGAATCCGGCAAAGATTCTTCAGGCGATTCTTCAGGCGTCTCTTCAGGAGGAGGGTCTTTGGGATCACTCATCAAAATGATTCACTAAAATAGTTCACCAACATAGCTCACTTTGGCGGTTTTTTATCGTCTGATCTGGAATCAACTTTTGGCGTATTATCCAAGGGCTTATTATCCCGGGGCGTATTATCTAGCACAGTGGTATCAATCCGCGCCGATTCCTGCTTTAACGCCCCCGCAACCCGCTGCAAATCATCGCCCGTTTCTTCAATATCCTTCTTGATATCCTTGTCCAGACCAAACTGATCCAGGATTTTGTCCGGGTTGTCCTTGACCTCTTTTATTTCCTTGCGGATGTCAGCAAGATCAGACTCGCGGGCGATATCTTCCATCGAATTTTGAAAATCACCCGCCATCGTGCGGACTTTGCGAATAAGCCCAAACATATTGCGCATGGCACGGGGCAACTCATTGGGCCCGATCACTAAAAGCGCAATCACGCCCAAAACCAGTAATTCCCACCCGCCGATGTCCAGCATCAATCAAACCTGAATTTCAATAAAGAACAAACTGCCAATCAGGAAACGTGCTGGCCCAAAGATCAGCACCTCCCGGACAAGCAGCTAGTTCTTCTTGGAATCACCATTGTCGTCTTCAATTTTGGGGGGATCGCCCTCGCCATCCTTGTCGTCTTTCATGTTCCGCTTGAAATCACGAAGACCCTTGCCAAAATCGCCCATCAGACCCGCAATCTTGCCGCGCCCCCCAAAAAGAACCAGCACAACCACAAGCACAATAACCCAATGCCATATTGAAAATGTTCCCATTCGACTACCTTTCCTCTGATCCTGTCGTTAATTCTTGCAACCCGGCCTTTCAGC
This sequence comes from Alphaproteobacteria bacterium, assembly GCA_965229605.1. Taxonomy (GTDB): domain Bacteria; phylum Pseudomonadota; class Alphaproteobacteria; order CBDDJK01; family CBDDJK01. The sequence continues at coordinate 1,915,243 of OZ245892.1, forward strand.
CCGCAATTCAGCCTTATAAACTAGCTACTGCGCAATTCCGAATTATGCGCCTTCTTGACCGCAGCCGCAATATTTTGTGTGATCTCCGCCAGTTCCTGATCCGTCAGCGACCGGGCAACCGGTTGAAGCGTGATTTCCAGCGCAAGAGATTTTTTGCCTTGCAATTCCTCGCCCCTATACACATCAAAAAGATGGACATGAGTCAAGTATGTCCCGCCAGCCTCGCGCACAGTCGTTAGCAGCGATTCAGCCAAAACATCCTGATCAGCCACAAAGGCCAGGTCCCGGCGCACCGGCTGTAAATTCAAAAGCGCTAACGGCGGGCGGGTGCTGCCCTCTGTGCCAGACAATGTTGCAGTGGCTTGATAGAGCACATCCAGAAAGATTTCAAAGCCAACGGTGGCCCGGCGGATATCATGCTGCTTTAGAATTGAAGGATGAATCACCCCGAAACGGGCCAAAGTCTGATCCTGAAACAGGATAGAACCCGACTGGCCCGGATGATACCAGTCCGGGGCCTGGCTGGACGTGCGCAACTCGGCAAGCGGCAGGCCAAGCTCTGTGATAACGGCCAGAACATCGGCCTTTGCAGTTTCCCAGCTGACCTCTTCGGCTTTATGGCTCCAGTGGCGGCCTGCCCCTTGCAAGCCGCTGCGCACGCCGCTTATTTCTATCGCCTGTTTATCAGAGGCCTCATCATGATAAACAGGCCCGGCTTCAAAGAGAGCCCCGTCCAGATAGCCCCGCGCTGCATTGCGGCCTATCGCCTGCAACAGATTGGGCAGGATGGAGGGCCGCATCTGCACAAGCTCGCTGGAGATCGGATTATGCACCCGCAGATTTTGCTGACCACCGCCAAACCGCTCCGCATCTTGCGTGGAAAGAAATGACCAGGTGACGGTTTCCAGCATCCCGCGCCCGGCCAGCAAGCGGGTTGCCTGCATCCGCTGCTGACGCGCCGGATCAGGGCGTGGGCCCGCCATGGATTCTTCTTGCCCTGTCTGTTTTTGAGGCGGCAAAGAAACAGGCTGAATATTGTCATACCCGTGAATACGCAAAATTTCTTCAATCAGACAGGCATCACTGACAATATCAACCCGGTAGGTCGGCGGAATAACGCTAAAATGCGTATCCCCGTCCCGGGTGACTTCAAAACCAAGCCCGGTCAATATCTCTTGCGCCTGATCCGGGGCGACCCGGGCGCCGCCATGGCTTTCCAGCCGATGAAGATCAAGGGAAATCGGTTTCTGCCGGTCTGGCAAGGTCCCGGCTGTGACCGGATATGATGTCTCCCCGCCACAAAGATCAAGAATCAACCGTGCGGCGACATCCAGCCCCCAGATCGCAGATTGCGGGTCAAGCCCGCGTTCAAACCGGTAGCGGGCATCGCTTTGCAAATTGAGAATCCGCCCGGTGGCGGCAACCGCAATCGGGTCAAAAAGGGCGACTTCAAGAAAGACCTCTTGCGTGTCCAGGGTGCAGCCGCTTTGTTCGCCGCCCATAATACCAGCCAGCGACACCGGCCCGCTTGCATCGGCAATAACCGTCATATCGGGGGCCAGCGCATAGGTCTGACCATCCAGGGCTTCCAGCGATTCCTTCTGATCGGCAAAACGCATGGTCAGGGTAGGACCGGCAAGTTTTTGTGCATCAAACACATGAAGCGGACGGCCCAGATCAAAGGTCACAAAATTGGTGATATCGACCAGGGCCGAAATCGGGCGCAAGCCGATTGAGCGCAGCCGTTGTTGCAGCCAGGGGGGGGAAGGCCGGTTGCGCACGCCTTTAAAATGACGCCCTGCCACATAAAAGCAGGATTGGCGGCTGCCGTCCGGCAGTTTCTTCTGATCCAGCGTCCAGCTGATAGGCGATGTATAGCTGCCGGGAACAGCGGGCGGGTCCAAAGGCCGCAGGGTGCCGCCATCAGCAGCTGCCAGATCACGGGCCACCCCGTAAACACTCAAGGCATCGGCGCGATTGGGCGTGGCTTTCATATCAAAGACATGATCACGCACCCCGCTCCACTCCACATAACAGGCCCCAAGCGGCGCATCGGCAGGCAGGTCAATAATCCCGTCTGCATCTGATCCAAGGCCAAGTTCATCTTCGGAACAAAGCATCCCCTGGCTGGCTTCCCCGATAAACAGAGTTTCCTTGATATGCAGGTCCTTGGACGGGATATAGGCCCCGATGGGGGCCAGCACAGAGCGCATCCCCTTATAGACATTCGGGGCCCCGCAGACAATCTGGCGAGTCTTTCCATCGCCAGCATCAACCTGACAGAGGCTCAGCTTTTTCGATCCCGGATGCGGGGCCACCTCAACCAGTTCAGCAATCACCAGCGGCGCAAGATCAGCAAAAATCTCTTCAACCGATTCAACCTCCAGCCCGATAGACGTCAGCTTTTGCTGAACAGCCTTTGGCGATAAAGCCGTGTCAATATGGGTTTGCAGCCAGTGATGGGTGAATTTCATAATCTTCAGCCCTGACTAACCGGCTGTCGCAAAAGGAGAAAAACCGTAATGATGCAGCCAGCGCATATCGGAGTCAAAAAATGTCCGTAAATCCGGCATCCCGTATTTAAGCATCGCCAGCCGCTCGACCCCCATACCAAAGGCAAAGCCTTGATAGATTGTCGGATCAATCCCGGCCATTTCCAGCACCTTCGGATTGACCATGCCGCAGCCCAGAATTTCCAGCCAGTCATCGCCACCGCCAATCAATAGCCCGCCTTCTCGTCTGGCATAGCCGATATCAACTTCTGCCGAAGGTTCGGTAAACGGAAAATAGCTGGGTCTAAAGCGTAGCGGCGGATTATCGAGTTCAAAAAAAGCCGCGCAGAAATCACTCAGACAGCCTTTTAAATGACCAAAATGCGTGGTCCGGTCAATCACCAGCCCTTCAACCTGATGAAACATCGGGGTATGGGTGATATCCGAATCCGACCGATAGGTCCGCCCCGGCACCACCACCCGGATTGGTGGCTTGCTGGCCTCCATCGCCCGAATCTGACCCGGACTGGTATGCGTGCGCAACACCGTTTTCCAGTCCAGCGCCCCGTTCTCATCACATAAATAAAAGGTATCATGCATCTGCCGGGCCGGATGATCAGGCGGCATATTCAACGCCGTGAAATTATGATAATCATCCTCAATGTCCGGGCCCTCAATCGTGCTAAAACCCATTTCTGCAAAAATCGCCAGAATATCCTCGCAGGTGCGGGTGATCGGATGCAAGGCCCCTTGCGCCGCAAGCACAGGCGGTAACGTCACATCCACCGTCTCGCGGACCAGCTTTTCCTGAAGTGCTTGCTCAGAAAGTGCCGATTCCCGCGCATCCAAAGCCTGACCCAGTTCCTTCTTGACGATATTCAGGCTTTGACCAATCACTTGTCGCTCGGTGTGCGGCAGTTTGCCTATCCCGCGCATGGCCTCGCTCAACGGGCCTTTGCGCCCCAGGGCTTCAATGCGGATCGCCTCCAAAGCTTCAAGATCACTAGCCCCGGCAATCTGCTGGTGCCAACTCTTCGCAAGATCAGAAATCTGCTGACCTATGTCAGGCGGTGAATCTGGATTCGATGGGGCCATATATCCCCCAGTGTAAGAATAGATGGTTAAATAATTCTAGGCGAGGGCCGTCTTTGCCCGCTCGACCAGGCTGGCAAAACCCGTGGCATCATGAATCGCCAGATCAGACAGCACCTTGCGATCAATCTCGATCCCCGATTTATGCAAACCATTCATAAAAACCGCATAGGTCATGGTATGGCCGCTGGCCTCCCGCACCGCCGCATTGATCCGCTGAATCCATAAAGCACGGAAATCGCGCTTGCGCACTCGACGGTCCCGATAGGCATATTGCGCCGCCCGCTCGACCGCAGGACGCGCCGTGCGAATCGTATTCTTGCGCCGTCCGCGATAGCCTTTGGCGAGTTTCAGTATTTTCTTGTGCCGCTTATGAGCGACAACGCCGCGCTTGACCCGGGCCATGATAATCCTCTTTATATAGCGTTAAGAAACGTAATCTGTGCTTATAGTGTGTTCTATTCTTACGCCTGACCGGGCAAGAAATTCCGCTTCACAATCACCGCATCGGAATCACATAAAACATGCGCCCCGCGATTCTGGCGCATCATCTGGCGCGGCCGCGTCGAGGTGTTATGGCGCAAATAAGCCCCATAATGTTTGACCTTGCCGGTTCCCGTGAAACGAAACCGCTTCTTGGCTGAACTTTTTGTCTTTAATTTTGGCATAATATATCCTGCATAATCTGTAATAGAACGCTGCCCGTAGCAGAACACTGCGCGCAACAGAACACTGGACGTTCGCGCTTATACCTTTGACATCTGCTGGATGCAAGCAGGAATCTGTCTATATTTACAGCCCATTTATCGTCCGGCTTGTCTTGTGAAGTTTTTTCAGGCAAAGCGTTTAAAGACATGACCAAGCGAAAATTACTTCTGATCATTCTGGACGGCGTGCCGTTGCGCAATGCACGCCGCCTGTTCGGCAATCTGGAAGGCTGGGTTGAAAGCGGGGAAGCTCTGACCTTCACCATGCACGCGGTGCTGCCAAGCACATCGGCCTCTTGCTATGCGTCCATCCATACCGGCGTAACCCCGCAAATACACGGCTGCACCGGCAATAATCATGTCTCCCGCTTGTCACAACCTGATATTTTCTCCGAAGTCCGCAATGCAGGCGGGGTTACCGGCGCGGTTGCGCATAGCTTCTGGTCAGAATTCTTTTGCCGGGCCCCGTTTGATCCAGTACGCGATCTTGAATATGACGAACCCGCAAATCCTGCCATCAACCATGGTCGCTTCTATACCATGAGTGGCTATTATGCTGATAACCAGATGCTGCCTTGCGATGCAGACCTCTTTGCCCTGCTCACCCGGCTTTGCCAGACCCGTGATTTGGACTACGGGCTGTTCCACTCCTGCACCATGGACAGTATGGGCCATGTCTTTGGACAAGACGGCCCCAATATGGACAAAGCCTGTTTTATCCAGGACGAAATGCTGGCCCCCTATATTCAGCAATGGCGGGAAATGGGCTACGAGATTATCGTGACCTCTGATCACGGGCAGGACGGACGCGGGCATCACGGCGGCACCGATCCTCTACAACGCGAATTTGCCCTCTATTATTTCGGAACAGCCCGCCCGGTTGAGGCAGCCGTTGATCAACCCCTCTTGCAAGTGCAGCTGGCCCCAACCATTCTCTCTTTAATGGGAATCAAGCCTCCAGCCAGCATGACGGCTAAACCTTTCTTGGCAGGGTGAAGAAAGGGAGCGCATGACCCGCCGTTACCTGATTGCCGGAAACTGGAAAATGAACGGGCAAGCGCAAAGTGCGCTTGCACTGGCACAGGCGATTGCTGATCATTCTGCCAGCTTTCCGACTGTTGATATTGCCCTTCATCCACCAGCCACCTTGCTTTCAAGGGTTTTTGAGACAACCAAAAACACATCAATCTTGCTTGGCGGGCAGGACTGCCATCCAATGGAATCCGGCGCACATACCGGAGACCTCAGCGCAGAAATGCTCTATGATGCCGGGGCGCGGCTGGTGATTGTCGGCCATTCGGAACGGCGTAGCGATCATGGTGAAAGCGACCAGCTTGTCGCTGAAAAGGCTTTGGCAGCCCATCGGGCAGGGCTTCGCGCGATTGTCTGTATTGGCGAAACACTCGAAGAACGGGAAAGCAACCGCACGTTTGAGGTGTTGACCCGCCAACTCGTGCCAGTCCTTTCAGCCTTTGCCTCCATTCTTTCAGAGGGCAAAGAAGAATCCCTGATCATTGCCTATGAGCCAGTCTGGGCCATTGGCACCGGACGCAGCGCAACTCCGGAGATGGCCGCAGAAGTGCATGGCTTTATCCGTCAATCTATCGGTCAGAAGCTGGGGAAAGATTGCGCTGATACCTTGCGTATTCTCTATGGCGGGTCAATGAAACCCGCGAATGCCGAGGCTCTGTTAGCCGTCCCCGATATTGATGGCGGCCTGATTGGCGGGGCCAGCCTAAAAGCCGATGACTTCATGGGGATTGTCAAAGCTGCTGCTGGACAATGAAAAGCAGACAACACTATCTTGCTGGTCTAGTGGTGGGTCTGGCTTTAACCCTCCTGCCCGCAAAAGCGCAAGACTTTGAAGCCGTTCAGCTGAGTGCGGCCCAATGGCGGCAAGCCAAGGAAGCTGAAAGTGCTTTGAACCGTCTGGACACCCTGGAATCGCGCTTTATTCAGGTAAATCCCGATGGAACCGGCTCTACAGGCCAGTTGACCATTCAATGGCCCGGCAAAATGCGGGTTGACTATGACCCGCCCCAGCATATGCGGATTGTCGCCACACACGGAAAGCTGCAGGTCGTCAATTTGCGCTATAAGCAAGTCAATTTCCTTGATCTCGATGCAAGCCCGCTTGGCTTTTTGCTGGCTGATCGTATTCGTTTTGATCAAAGCGATATTATCCTTACCGATTTTGAATCGGCTGACGGCGTGCTGCGCCTGTCCTTTAGGAATAGCCGCGACCCGGAAGCCGGGGCATTGACTCTTGTTTTCTTGGAAAATCCGATGATGCTGCGGCAATGGGAAGTGCTTGATGCCACCGGGGCCCGCACCCGTGTTACCCTTGATTCGCCGACCAATGCGGGGGACATCCCCGCCCGATACTTTGATTTCCACCCCGGCTTTTTGAATGAGGAAAAGGATTAGGTCCGGCCTTTATGCTTTTTTCATAAAAAGGGCGGATAGCGGCATCATCACGACAAAGAGGGCCGCAGACACCCCTACAATAGACGGGCCAGAAGGGGTGTCCAGATAGACCGAGGCGAAAATTCCGCCAAGCACGGCAGCCATGCCGAAGAGAGCAGCGATGACGGCCATGGATTCGGGGGTACGCGCAATTTGGCGGGCGGTTGCGGCTGGAATAATCAGCATGGAGGTAATCAGCAAAATCCCGACAATACGGATAGACACCGCGACCACCAGGGTGATCAGCAACATCAGCAGCAGTTGCATGAGGAAAGTATTGACGTTTTCGGCTTTGGCGAGGTCGTCGTGGATAGTCATCAACACCAGCGACGACCAGTTGAGCAGCAGCACGACCAGCACGAAGATTCCGCCGCCATAGATCCAGCCGAGTTCTTCTACGGTTGCGGTCAGGATATCGCCGAACAGGTAGGCATAGAGGTCGGTGCGCTGGTTGAGCAGAGCCATGGCGACCAGCCCGAGTGACAAGGCAGAGTGGGACAGGATTCCGAGTAATGTATCGGTTGCCAGAATTTTCCGGTTTTGCAGCCAGAGCAGGGAGAGGGCGAAAGTTGTGCAGACAATGATGGTGCCGAGGTTGACGCTGACCCCTGCGACCAGTCCGAAGACGATTCCGAGCAAAGCACTATGGGCGAGTGAATCGCCGAAATAGGCCATGCGTCGCCAGACAACGAAGCATCCGATAATCCCGGCGATGACGGCGACTCCGGTTCCGGCAGCGATGGCGCGTAGCAGGAAGGGTTCAAGCATGTTGGTGATTATGGCTGTGTTGATAGACGGCCATCATATTAGCCATATCGCGACCAAAGAGGGAGATAAACTCGGGGTCACGGGTGACGGCATGGGGTTCGCCGGAGCAGCAGATATGGTGGAAGAGGCAGACCACCTGCCGGGTTGAGGCCATGACCATATGCAGGTCGTGCGAGACCATCAGGATACTGAGCTTGCGGGTACTATAGATATGATCAAGCAGTTTATAAAAACCGAGCTGCCCGGAAATATCAAGGTTTTGCGCCGGTTCATCAAGGACCAGCAGATCGGGCTGATCAAGCAGGCTGCGGGCCAGCACGACCCTTTGCAGTTCGCCGCTGGACAGGACGGCCAGCGGTTTATGGAGGACGGGTGCGATTCCGGTTTCTTCGATGGTTTGATCAAGGCTTGCCGGGTCGGTTTTCTTGCGCAGAGACAGGAAACGGCTGGCGGTGATCGGCATGGAATGATCGGGAGTCAGACGTTGTGGCACATAGCCAATTTTCAAGTCATTCTGGCGGGAGACTGTTCCTTTTTCAGGCTTGAACAGCCCCATCAGACATTTTAGGAGCGTTGATTTTCCAGCACCATTTGGGCCGATAATGGTCATAAAGTCCTGTTTGCCAACGCTGATGGAGACATCGTTGAGGATGGCTTTGCCCTGCCGGATCACACTGACGTTTTGGGCCGAGATCAACGCGTTCATGAACCTGCTTTTTGAGGATGTTGCGAACATTGCTGGCATTGCCCCCCGATTTCAAGGGCAATGCCGCTTGGCGTAAATTTATTCTGGCTGGCGGTGCCTGTAATAGCCTGTGCCAATGTATGATTGCAACATTCCTTTATTTCGCCACAATCATGGCAGATCAGGAAATAGCATTCACTATGCTGCAACGGGTGGGAGCAGCCCACATAGGCATTAAGACTATGCAATTTATGGATCAAACCATGTTCCAGCAGAAAATCGAGCGTCCGGTAAACGGTTGGCGGCTTGGGGGTTTCGTTTTCTGATTTGAGCCGGTCAAGAATATCATAGGCCTTGGCTGGCGCGTGACTGGCCCAGATCATTTCCAGCACCCGTCGGCGTAAGTCGGTAAAGCGCACGCCTCTTTCCAGGCAGATATGATCCGCCTGCTGCAACGCACTTTCGATGCAAACAGTATGGTCCTGACAGCTATGCATGAGCTTGTTTTCTGTTCAGTCTGGTCTGCATTTTACGTTTAGCATTTCACGTTTTGCATTTGTGTCTGTTATTTTCTGTTTGACAGGTTATGTTATAGTATAACATAACACTAAACAATATTAAAACCATCCCCTGTTTTTAAGGAGCCATTTATGTTCACCACCCGATTTTTGCCTTTATCGCTGCCTGCAAGTCTTGTGGCGACCTTTTTAATGCCCGTCAATATTTTCGCACAGGATGTTATGGTTACGATCAAGCCGCTTCATTCATTGGTCAGTGGCGTGATGGGGTCAACCGGACAGGCAGGCCTGATTGTGGATGATGCTGTATCACCGCATGATTTTCAGCTTAAACCTTCGCAAGTCAAGGCTGTTCAGGATGCACGGGTGATTTTTTATATTGATAATGATTTTGAAACCTTTTTACGACGCGCTTTTGACATTACGTCCGAGGATGTTCGTAAAGTGGCGGTTGCCGGGCTGGATGGTCTGAAAACCTATTCCATTCGTGAAGGCGGTGGCTGGGAGGGCCATGCCCATGATCACCATGGACATGAGGATGAGCATGACGATCATGATGATCACGACAAACATGGACATGATGATCATGATGATCACGACAAGCATGATCATGACAAACATGCGCACGATGACCATGATGATCATGGCAAACATGATCATGACAAACACGCGCATGAGGATCATGATGAGCACGACAAACATGATCATGACAAACACGCGCATGAGGATCATGATGAGCACGACAAACACGCGCATGAAGATCACGAGGATCATGAAACAGACCTGCACCTGTGGCTTGATCCTGCCAATGCCAAGGTTATGGTGGATCATATCGCGCAGGAGTTAAGCGCGATCTATCCTGAAAATGCTTCTGTCTATACGGAAAATGCAAGCAGCTATACAAAAAGACTGGATGCGCTGCATACAGAACTTCAAAGCAGCCTGCGCAATGTGCAAGACAAACCCTATGTGGTTTTTCATGATGCCTATCAGTATTTTGAAGCCGCCTATGGGTTGAATGCCGTTGGGTCCATTACCTTTCAGCCGGATGAATCTCCGTCTCCGGCCCGGCTTCAGGAAGTCAGCCAGCGCATCAAGGAGACCGGGGCGACCTGTGTGTTTAAGGAGCCACAATTTTCGGATCGGCTGGTTCGGGTTGTGGTTGAGGGCACCTCTGCCCGAAGCGGCACGCTTGATCCTTTAGGGGCGGGGCTTGAGAATGGTCCTGATCTTTATATCGCGTTGCTTGAAGATTTGGCGAGCAATCTTCGGAGTTGTTTGAATTAGGCTATATATGCTTGGCGTAGGGGACCAGTTGTTTTCCAATCCAGGCGGTGAGTGCATAGAGCGTTATTCCGAGGCTGATCAGCACGAAGAGGGCTGCGAACATCACGTCGGTTTGCATTCGGCCATTGGCGTGGAGCATGAGGTAGCCTAGTCCGGCGGAGGCCCCGACCCATTCGCCGACGACGGCACCGATGGGGGCCGAGACGGCGGCGAGTTTAAAGCCCGAGACGAGTGCGGGGAGGGCTGCGGGGACCTGTATCCGCCATAGAAGGTCACTTCTGGAGGCCGACAGGCTGCGCCCCAGATCGAGATAGAGGGCGGGAGTGCGGCGCAATCCATCATAAAAGCACGAGACGACGGGGAAATAGATGATAAGGGTTGTCATGGCGACTTTTGCGGCAAATCCGTAGCCAAACCAGAGCGACAGCAGCGGGGCGAGGGCAAAAACCGGGATAGCCTGAGAGCCGATCAACAGCGGCATGATCCATAAAGACACGCGGGGCAAGCGGCTGAGCAAAAGGGCGATAAGGATTCCAGACCCGCCACCAATGAGCATTCCGGCGGCGATTTCGCCCAGCGTGACCAGCGCATGGAAGGAAAGGCGCGGCGCCTGCGCCCAGAGAGTTGCCAGCACCTTCAGCGGTCCCGGCAGCAGAAAGACGGGGGGATTAGTTACAAAGACGGCGGCTTGCCAAAGCACCAGCAGAATCAGGATACTCAGAAGCGGACGCAGCATTTTAGGAGTCATGGTTCTGGCTCCCGTAGCGGCGCCCCCGTTTGATCAATGGTCTGATCGGTCAATCAGAAAGCTGACCACCGTGCGCGCATTGGCACTGTCCCAATCGGCCTCGCCAATCAAGCTGGCGACAATCTGGCCATTGCGGTCAACCAGCAGGCTTGTCGGGAAGGTATCGACGGCAAACCGCTCAATTCCGGTTGCGCCCAATGTGCCCACGTCCTGAAACATAGAGATATTGGACATCCGCAACCGTTGCCAGACCTGCAAGGCAGCGCGCTGGTCCTGGGGTAGGTCGAGCGACAAGGCAATCACCTGAAAATCCTCTTTGTCAAAATCCCCCTGGAGTTGATTCAGGCCGGGGAGTTCGGTCAGACAAGGCACACACCAGCTGGCCCAAAAGTTAATCAGAGTCACCCGGCCTTTGGTGATATCGGCCAGATCGCGGTTTTGCCAGCGACCATGGTGCAATTCTTCAACCTGATGCGAAAGGACGGGGAAGGGCTGATCACGCCAGACCAGCGGCTTATGCGTCCCTTCAAAGTCGGGCAGGCCATCGGGTCCAAACTGGCTGCTTCTTGAATCCAGATAAATCCAGCCGCCCAGTGCCAGCGCAAAGGTGACGATGACGAAAACGATTCCGGCAAACAGATTGGTATCGGACGCCGGTTTGGACTCGGACTCGGCTGTAGACTCGTTGGCTTGAGCATTTATTTTGGATTGTTGCACATCAAACATTGTCTCTATTCTTACCGTTCTCTTGTGACTTATACTCTCTTGTGGCCTATGTTCTACGGCCTGGCAAGAGAACAAGCCCGGTTGAAGGCCGAGGTAATCGCCCGCAAGGCAGCTGCTGTGATATTTGGATCCATCCCTGCCCCGCCAACAATACGTTTATCCTTCAAGCTGGTTTCAATATAACAAAAGGCTTTCGCTTCTGATCCAAAGCCGATTGCATATTCCTCATAGTTCAAAAAAGACAAATGCAGATTGCTGTGATTTGTCAAGGCCTGAAAATAGGCGTCTATCGGCCCGTTTCCATAGCCGGTGATTTGCACGGCCTTGCCGTTGTCTTCTATGTTCGCCGTCACATGCCGTGCGCCTTTATGTTTATTTTCACCATCCGTCAGCACTGCCATATGGTCAATAAAGCGATAAGGGCTGGTCGCATCCAGATAGTTTTCGCAGAAAATCTGGTAAATAGCGGCGGCACTCAGCTCCTTGCCGGTCTGATCGGTGACATCCTGAACAATCTGGCTAAATTCAATTTGCAGATTGCGCGGCAGACGGATCCCATAATCGGTTTCAAGCAAGTAGGATATCCCGCCTTTGCCTGATTGCGAATTGACCCGGATCACCGCTTCATAGGTCGCGCCGACATCCGCCGGATCAATCGGCAGATAAGGCACATCCCAGGTCTGGCTGTTGGATTCAGCCATCGCCTCCAGGCCTTTTTTAATCGCATCCTGATGGCTGCCGGAAAAGGCCGTAAAGACCAGATCACCCGCATAGGGATGGCGCGGATGCACCGGAATCTGGTTGCAATATTCAACCAGCTTGCGCATGTCAGGGATATTGGAAAAATCAAGCATTGGGTCAACCCCGGTCGCCATCATATTCATCCCCAGCGTCACAATATCAACATTGCCGGTGCGCTCGCCATTGCCAAAAAGCGTGCCTTCAACCCGCTCGGCCCCGGCCATCTGGGCAAATTCGGCTGCCGCAACCCCGGTGCCCCGGTCATTATGTGGATGAACCGACAAGATCAACCGCTCCCGCTGGCTAAAATGCCGGTGCATCCATTCAATAGAATCAGCATAGACATTCGGGGTCGCTACCTCGACCGTTGCCGGTAAATTGATAATACAGGGCTTTTCGGCGGTTGGCTGCCAGACATCCATCACCGCTTCACAGACCTCCAGCGCATAATCCAGCTCGGTCTGCGTGTAGGATTCAGGCGAATATTGAAACCGCCAGTCGGTTTCTGGCCGGGCAGCGGCCTGTTCTGCCACCCATTTTGCGCCATCGGTGGCAATTTTCATGACACCTGCGCGGTCCTGTTTAAAGACAACCCGACGCTGGGTGGTCGAGGTTGAATTATACACATGGACAATCGCCTGTTTGGCCCCTTTCAAGGAGTCAAAAGTGCGTTCGATCAGTTCCGGGCGGGCCTGGGTCAGGACCTGCACGGTCACATCTTCCGGAATCAAATTTTCTTCAATCAGGGTGCGGGCAAAATCAAAATCTGTCTGCGAGGCCGCCGGAAAGCCAATTTCTATTTCCTTAAAGCCCATGGCGACCAGAAACAGGAAAAACCGCCGTTTGCGTTCTGCCCCCATCGGTTCGATCAGGGCCTGATTGCCATCGCGCAAATCAACCGAGCAAAAAATCGGTGCTTTTTCAATAAGCTGCCCAGGCCAGGTCCGGTCTGGAAGGTTATGGCGGTCAAACATCCGGTATTTTGAACCGGATGATTTTGAAATGCGGTTATTCATATCAAGGCCTTATGTCTTCGCTTTCGCGATGTGAAATCTTTTGCTATTCCATAGCAATCGCCGTGCCGTATGACAAATCAGCATTTTAAGCTCAAGAAACAAGACATGGTCACCTATAAAAAAGATACCCGTAGAAAAGATAGTGGGGATCGTCAGGCCCCTGTGCAGCTGGTGGCGATTGGCGAGGTCATGGCCGAGCTTTCAGACATGCAGGAACGCCCCCGGCAAGCGGTGAGTCTTCGCGGGCATTTTGGCGGTGATGTCTTTAATACAGCGGTCTATCTGGCCCGTATTCTTTTGGAAAATACAACGCACAAAAGCTATTCGGTCGCTTTGGCCTCCCGGATTGGCGAGGACCCTTTCAGCCTTAAACTGCGGGCGTTTTTGCAGGAAACCGGCATTGACCAGTCCTGTCTTGTCACCGAACCGGGCGGACGGACAGGGCTTTATCTGATTGAAATTGATAAAAAGGGGGAGCGGCGGTTTCACTACTGGCGCGGACAAAGCCCGGCCCGTTCCATGTTTCAAAAAAACATCGCACCAGAGACCGATCATCTGGCAGATTTTGATGTCTATTATATCAGTGCCATCAGCCTGGCGGTCTGGTCGCCGTCTGCGCGGGACCATATTCTGTCTTTTCTGGACCGCCGCCGACAGGACGGGGCACTGGTGGCCTTTGATACCAACTACCGCCCCGCCTTATGGGAAAACCCGGCAGTTGCCCGCACAGTGATTGAACAGGCCATGCAGGTTGCCAGCCTGGTCCTGCCTTCTCACGAAGATTTGATGAAAATCTATGAAACAGAAGATGAACCGGAAAAGCTGATAAAAAACATGCGGCAAATGACCAAAGCAGATATTGTCCTGAAAACAGGCGGCGGCGCGATTTATACAGATATTGACAATATTCCGTTTACTTTTACGCCGGATCAAATCCCGCAGCCGGTTGATACCACCGGGGCTGGCGATTCCTTTAATGCCGCGCTGATCGCTGCTCGGGTGATGGGAAAAAGCCTGAGCGAACAGCTGGAGGCCGGTCATCGTCTCGCCGCACAAGTGATTATGCACCCCGGCGCCATAATATAGGTGCTATAATATAAGCACAATTAGACAAATTTATTGACGTTTATCCCTCGTTCACCTAAAAATTCATGCATGATTAATATAGAAAAATTTTTGATTTTGAAGAGTTGTTAAATGTAAGAATTTGGCAATGTAAAAATTTAATGGGCGGGCCATGTCAGAACTGACAATAGATATTTTTATGTGCCGAAGCAGGAGCCTTTAGCAAAATTGAAAGCCAACATGATGAGCATTCCCTCTTTGGCGTGACAGATGGCAAGGCCGTTGGCACCTATCTTGAACAAAAATTTCAGAAATTCCTTGCCAGAAAATACAGCTATATACCGTGAAGTTCTGCAAAAGGCATCGACTTTCCAGAATTGGGCGTTGACCTTAAAGTCACAAACATCAAACACCCTCAGTCTTCGTGCCCATATCGCTCGGCCAGACAGAAAATATACGGAATTGGCTACGGATTACTGGTTCTTTGCTATGAGAAAACTGATAATCTGGAAAATTCAACAACCAGGTTAAACATCATTCACACGATTTTCATCGATTCTGATCGCACAGCCGACTTTCAGACGACATCAGGATTGCTCAGAATCCTTGAAAATGACGGAAATGAGGACGACCTTACAGGCTTCATGTTTGAGCGCAATTTTCCTATTGATGATATAGAGGCCGGGAATCTTGCGAAAGAACTTCTGCAAAATCCGCCTAAACTTGGATATTTGACTATTTCCAATGCTTTACAATGGCGTCTCCAGTACAAAAGAGTCCTCACGGAAGCAGGGAATGTTTCTGGAATTAGAAGGTTGTAGAGATGATCCATCAAGTCGAGTTTGGGGACTTTCAAACATCCCGGGATTTGGCAGACCGTGTGTGTGAAAAGCTGAAAGAGGCAGGGCTTTATCCGACTTCTGTCATTGAGCCAACGTGCGGTCTTGGGAATTTCACTGAATCAGCACGAAAGTCCTTTTCCACGGCTAGAGAATTTCGCGGGTTCGAGATTGATCCTGATTACGTTAACAGGGCCAGACAACGGTTTGCCGATGATAATTCGGTAGAGATCATCGAGTGCGATGTCATGCAAGAGGGATTGTTTCCAACAAACAATATACCCAAAAACTGCTTAATACTTGGCAACCCGCCATGGACAACCAATTCAACGATGGGATGCATCAATGGGGCCAATCTGCCTGAAAAAAGTAATATTTACGGATTGCAAGGGCTAGATGCTCTTACAGGCAAGAGTAATTTTGATATTTCTGAATGGATGCTGATGCATTTTACAAAGCTGCTGATCGGAACCGATGGCTATCTGGCCATGCTGGTTAAAACTTCTGTGGCACGGAAAATCATCAACCACCTCTTCAAAAGCAAGACAAGCCTTCGGCATATTTCGCTGCATAAAATTGATGCTATGATTGAGTTTAATGTGTCTGTAGATGCCTGTTTACTCATTGTTTGTTTTTCTGCAACAAAGGCGAGTGTGCTCAGAAGCTGCAAGATTTATAATAGCCTTGAACAAAAGGCCCCCGCTGCTGTGATTGGATGGCGGCATGGAAAACTTATTTCTAACCCGGATACGTTTGATCGACTTTCAGACAGGTATCTCGCCTGCTCAAAACCGGAAAACCCCTGGAGGTCGGGAATGAAGCACGATTGCTCCAGAGTCTTCGAGTTGAAAAGGCAGGGCAACAGTCTGGTTAATGGCTATGGGGAACCTGTGGATGTTGAAGAGAAATTTTTGTTCCCTCTCATGAAAGGCACCGATCTGGCCCTCACAAGAGATATTAGCAGATGGGTAATATGCCCGCAAAGAGAAGTCGGTGAAAATACAGAACGGCTTAAAATTCTTGCGCCAAAACTATGGGCATATCTTGAATCATATTCAAAAGAACTGGCGGCACGGCGAAGCAGGATTTATATGAACAAGCCGAATTTCTCAGTTTTTGGAATAGGCTTATATTCTTTTCAACCTTGGAAAATTGCCATTTCTGGACTCCATAAATCATACGGCTTCAGACTGGTGGAGCCATACGAAAACAAACCTGTCCTTTTTGATGACACCTGTTATCAGATTTCTTTTGCAGACAAGGCAAAGGCAAAGCGTGTCTTTAAGAAAATTATGTCACAGCCCTGTATTGAGTTTCTGGAATCAATGACTTTCTGGGATAATAAAAGGCCTATTACAGCCGAAATATTAAATCTGCTCTGCATTGACGACTATTCGCAGCCGCATTTCAATTTGCCTATGGGTGAAAGCCAGAGTGTATAACCGTTCCATCCAAAAGATAAACGATGTATCAGCGCGATCAGCTATTGCCTGAGTTCACGCGGCTGTTTCACCCGGATCAGATAGCCTTCTTTAAGTTTGAAAGAAAACTCGGCACTGCCCCAGGGTGGATATCTCACATCAGAACATTCAAAGCCGCTATCCTTGATTTCGTCTCTGATATTGCCAAGGTCTGATACGCAGATAATAATCTCAATCCCCTTACCGCCTTCACCCGGTTCTGGCAGTACCCAATGGCTCTCACTAGATTTATTCTTCGATGGAGAAAATAACATCAGGTCGAAGTGAGCCGGATGTCTCAACTGCCGCCAGCCAGGGTTTTCTTCAATCAATGAAAAGTTGAACAGCTTGCAGAACAAATGCGCATATTCGTCATAATGCTCCGTATAAAGTTCGATTTGCACCATTTCCCGCTCGTGCTTGTCCGCAAGCGTATGAATTGATGTTGTATTTGTCATGGCTGATTCTTCTCTTTAATCTGTGAACGATGTATCAATCCCCAGATAGTGACTCTATAAACATCAAGGCCCTGTTTTCCCGATCAATGACGGAAAACTGGCCTTGTACAACTGATGGAACGCCCCAAAACACCCCACATATCGGCCTTGCCTGTTCCGGTGGCGGCGATTCAATGGCACTGGTCTGTCTGGCGCAAAGCTGGTGTCAGGAACACCGCATACAGCTTCATGTGGCGGTTGTCGATCATCTGCTGCGCCCGGACTCAGGCAAAGATTCTCTGGCGACACAGCAATGGCTGGATGCACGCGGGATAAAAGCCGATATTCTGCGCGATTCATCCTCTGCCCCGAAAAACAGCAGATTGCAGGAAAAAGCCCGCTCCTATCGCTACAAGCTGCTTGGCGACTGGATGGAGCAAAAAAATCTGTCCATTCTGCTGGTTGGCCATAATTTTGATGATCAGGTTGAAACAATCCTGCTGCGCCTGTCTCGCGGCAGTCATTGGCGCGGGCTGAAAGGTATGGCCGGATCAAGCCTTCTGTCGCCTGATGGCCTGCTGTCCACTCCCCCCAAATATATTCTGCGCCCGCTGCTTTCCTGTCGCCGTGACCGCTTGCGCCAGTTCTTGAATGATCAGGATTGGCCCTTTTTGAACGACCCGGCAAATGACAATCCAACCTTTACCCGCATCTGGTGGCGGCAACATCTGCCGCACTTTGCAAAAACCGACATCAATGAGGATTCATTGACAAGACTTTCAGACCTTGCAAAGCGAATGGATGCACTGCGCCAGACCCGGCTTCATTTACTCTGCAACCGGCGTCTATGGATGCTGCCCGGCGGTGCCGTGCGTGCAGACCATGGGCTTTTTCACGATGCCGGACCTGATCTGGGCAGCGAGTTACTGCGTGGCCTGCTGACTTTTCTTGGCACAAGGACTCACGGTCCACGCCAAGACGCCGTTGACCGGCTTTACCATAAAATCTGCAGTGCGACCTCTTCCACAAAACCGGACGCAACTCTTCACGGCGTACGCCTGATCACAGACCAACAGGGCTTGCTCTTTTTACGCGAAAATCCTGCCCCGCCCGTAAAATTACAAAAATTAAAATTACAAAAACTCCCCATTATCTGGGATCAACGCTATCGCCTCTATGGAGAAGACTTCTCTACCCTCCACCAATGGACTTTGGGCGCAATCGGTCAAAACCCGCTTGATGAAAAGCTAAAAAAACAGGCTCAACTCCCCGCAAAAGTTCTGAAAACCCTCCCCTGCCTGCGCAACCCGCAAGGCGAAATCAGACATATTCCCGACCTCGACTATTATCACCCAGACCAAACCAATAAAGAAAGAACCGCACTGGAAAATCTCTCGCTGGTTTTTTCGCGGTCTTCGCCCTTTTCTTTTCCACTCTCGCGGCTTATATAACCTACAAGAAATCACCTCTATCCTTCAAAAAGACCGCGCACATGAATGTATCGAAAAAGAACCTGCTGACCTGGCTTGTCATCCTGGTGACCATCGCCTTCCTCTATAACATGTTCGACACCAATAATCAGCAAACCGGAAATGTCATCAGCTATTCAGAATTCCTTAATCAGGTCGAGCTCGGAAATGTCCGTAACGTCACCATAGACGACGATACACTCGCCGGGACCTATGTCGGCGGCGGCACCTTTAATACCTATGCCCCCAGCGATCCCGACATGATCAGCAATCTGCGCGAACGCAACGTCTCTATCGAAGTCAGCCCGCCCGATAGCGGCATGCCTACCCTGCTGGCCATCCTGATCAACTGGTTCCCGATGCTGCTGTTGATCGGGGTATGGATTTTCCTGTTTCGCCAGATGCAAGGCGGCGGACGCGGGGCCATGGGCTTTGGCAAATCACGCGCCCGGCTGCTGACCGAACAATCTGGCAAGGTCACCTTTGAAGATGTTGCCGGGATTGATGAATCAAAACAGGAATTGCAGGAAGTCGTTGAATTTCTAAAAGACCCGCAGAAATTCTCGACACTTGGCGGCAAGATTCCAAAAGGGGTGCTGCTGATTGGCCCGCCCGGTACCGGGAAAACGTTGACGGCGCGCGCCGTTGCTGGCGAAGCCGATGTGCCTTTCTTCACCATTTCCGGCTCTGATTTTGTTGAAATGTTTGTCGGGGTCGGGGCCAGCCGGGTGCGCGATATGTTTGAACAGGGCAAGAAAAGCGCGCCCTGCATCATCTTTATTGATGAAATTGACGCGGTTGGACGGCATCGCGGGGCCGGGCTTGGTGGCGGCAATGACGAACGTGAACAAACGCTCAACCAGTTGCTGGTTGAAATGGACGGCTTTGAATCCTCACAAGGCGTGATCATTATCGCCGCAACCAACCGGCCCGATGTGCTGGACCCGGCCTTGCTGCGGCCTGGTCGCTTTGACCGGCAGGTGGTTGTTCCCAACCCCGATATCAATGGCCGGGAAAAAATCCTGCTGGTTCATATGCGCGATACGCCCTTGGCGCCGGATGTCAGTGCCAAGGTGATTGCCCGTGGCACCCCCGGCTTTTCCGGGGCTGATCTGGCCAATCTGGTCAATGAAGCCGCTTTGCTGGCAGCCCGGCGCAACCGGCGTGTGGTCTCGATGCGGGAAATGGAAGATGCCAAGGATAAAGTCCTGATGGGGGCCGAACGCCGCTCGCTCGCCATGTCGGAAGAAGAAAAGAAACTCACTGCCTATCACGAAGCCGGTCATGCGCTGGTCGGCCTCAAAGTCCCGGGCAATGACCCACTTCATAAAGTGACGATCATCCCGCGCGGGCGGGCTTTGGGGGTCACCATGAACCTGCCGGAACGCGACCGGCTGGGCTATAAAAAATCGGAAATGACCGCCAAACTCGCCATGATTTACGGGGGACGCGAAGCTGAAGACATCATTTTTGGTGCAGAACAGGTCACGACCGGGGCTTCAAACGATATCATGCAGGCTACCCGCATGGCCCGGGCGATGGTCACTGAATACGGAATGTCCGATAAACTCGGGGCTTTGCGCTATAACGAAAATCAGGACGAGGTTTTTCTTGGCCATTCAGTTGCCAGGCAGCAAAATATCTCGGAACAGACCGCGCAGCTGATTGATGAAGAAGTGCGCCGCCTCTGCGAAACTGCCCGCAAAAAAGCCCGCGAAATTCTGGATGGCTGTCTCGATGAACTCCACCTGCTTTCAAAGGCTCTGCTGGAGCATGAAACCTTGTCCGGGGAAGAAGTGGACCGCCTGCTGCGCGGCGAATCTATCCGGGAGGAAGATGAATCCGGCAGCACACCGGCTGCTCCCTCGACCTCGGCCTTTCCGCAATCGGGCGAAAAAAGCGGCAGCAAGACCAGAAAGAAATCCAGCCGGAAAAACCCTGCCGGATCAGAAGACGCCCCTGATCCCGATGATGCAAAGCCGACTCCGGCTTAACTGCGTGATTCCACAAAAAGCCGGTTTCTATGAACAGGAAAGACCTGCGCGATGACTGGCTGGCAAAAGCCGATGTCCTGACCGAGGCCCTGCCCTTTATGCGCCGCTATGCCGGAAAGCGCGTAGTGATCAAATATGGCGGACATGCCATGGGGGACCGGACTGTGGCCCGGCTTTTTGCCCAGGATATTGTCCTGTTGAAGCAGGTGGGCATTCACCCGATCATCGTCCATGGTGGCGGCCCGCAAATTGGTGATATGCTCAAGCGGCTGGAAATCAAAAGCGATTTTGTGGACGGGCTGCGAGTCACCGATTCAGCCACGGTTGAGGTGGTTGAGATGGTGCTGGCCGGGCGCATCAATAAAGAGATCGTGGCCTTGATTCAAGGCGTTGGCGGGCGAGCCGTTGGTCTAAGCGGCAAAGACGGCGGGATGATTCAGGCCCGCAAGCTCACCCGCACCCGCCCGACAACCGATTCCAATATTGAAAAGAATATTGATCTTGGCTTTGTTGGCGAGCCTTCTTCGGTTGACCCGACCCTGCTGGAGGACCTTCTTCACACCGGCTTTATCCCGGTCATAGCCCCGCTTGGACTCGGAGAAGGAGAAGGAGACGAGGGCCAGACCTTTAACATCAACGCCGATACGGCGGCTGGCGCGATTGCCGGTGCCTTGCAGGCCGAACGGCTATTGATGCTGACAGATATTGAAGGCGTGCTTGACGGCGAGGGAGCTTTGCTGCGTAATCTATCACCAAAGACAGCCAGAAGCCTGATGGCTGATGGAACCATCGCAGGTGGCATGATCCCCAAAGTCCAGACCTGCCTGGATGCGGTTGCTGCCGGAGCCAAAGCCGCCGTGATACTGGATGGTCGGGTGCCACACGCCCTCTTGCTTGAAATCTTTACGACTCTGGGGGCTGGCACCTATGTCGGGGACTAGACCCTGATTATCTGGTTGCCAAAGCCGCTCAAGCCCCCTATAGCAGCCTCACTGATCAAGCACAGACGTTTTATCAGAAATTCTCACAGGAAGCGGGCCGCCGAAAAAGCGGTTCCTCCGTTCCGGTGCCGGTTTGATCCGGCCACGGGCTTCCTGGCGGCTTAACCGGAAACCAAACGAGGACAAAATGTCAAATATTCCGACTTTTACCATGCGCCAGCTGCTTGAGGCCGGTGTGCATTACGGCCATACCACCCGGCGCTGGAACCCCAAGATGAAGCCTTTTCTTTTTGGAGAGCGCAACCGCATTCATATCATTGATCTTGATCAGACTGTGCCGATGCTTGGCCAGGCCTTGCAAGCCCTTTACGAGGTCAGTGTCAGCGGCGGGCGGGTTTTATTTGTTGGCACCAAGCGGCAAGCTCAGGATATGATCAAGGAATATGCGGTCAAATGCGGTCAATATTATGTGAATCACCGGTGGCTTGGCGGCACGATGACGAACTGGAAGACGGTTTCGGTTTCGATTCGCAAGTTGAAGGAGCTGGAAGAGCGTCTGTCCAATCAGGAAGAGGTCGAAGGTCTGACCAAGCGCGAGCGTCTTGGCCTGATGCGCCAAAAGGATAAATACGAGCGTGCGCTTGGCGGGATCAAGGACATGGGTGGCACGCCGGATATTTTATTTGTGATTGACACCAACAAGGACCAGATTGCGGTGCAGGAAGCGGTGACCATGGGGCTTCCTGTGGTTGCGATCATTGATTCCAATTCAACGCCAGAAGGGGTGACCTATCCGATTCCGGGCAATGATGATGCGCGCCGCGCGATTAAGCTTTATTGCGAGCTTGCGGCACAGGCTGTGCTGAATGGTCTTCAGGCTTCTTTGGGCAATGCCGGGATTGACATTGGCAGCGGTGAGGAAGCTCCGCAGATGGATGTTGATGAAGGTGCGGCTGACGAGGTTGCGGCTACCGAAGTTGCGGTTGCTGAAGAGGCACCGGAAGAAACAGCAGCAGAAGATACGCCTGTAGGTGATGCGGCAACAGAAGAAAACGACCCGGCACCAGCAAGCTAATCATTGGCAAGCTAATATTTCCAGCGGGAATGATCAGATAAATCAGTGAAAGGATTATAAATGAGTGTATCAGCATCAGATGTCAAAGCATTGCGGGAGAAAACCGGTGCCGGGATGATGGACTGCAAAAAGGCTTTGAGCGAAAGCAACGGCGACTTTGAGGCTGCCACTGACTGGCTGCGCAAGAAGGGTCTTTCGGCAGCCGCAAAGAAGTCTGATCGGGTTGCGGCGGAAGGTCTGGTTGCTCTTGCGCTTGGCGATATGTCGCAGGCGGGGCAGTCCGGTGTGCTGGTTGAGTTGAATGCGGAAACGGATTTTGTGGCCCGCAACGCCCAGTTTCAGGGGCTGGTTGGCGGCATAGCCAAAGCCGCACTCGGACAAGAAACAAAATCCGGCCCGGGTGATCTTGAGGCCTTGAAAGGGCTGAATTTCCCGGGGTCAGAGCGCAGTGTTGCCGATGAAATCACCCATCAGATTGCAACCATCGGCGAAAATATGTCTTTGCGGCGGGTTGAGCATCTTGCGGCAGAAAACGGGGTTGTGTCGGGCTATATCCACGGGCCGGCTGACCCTTCAACGCCGGAAGGCCAGCGGCTTGGCCGGATAGCCGTGCTGGTTTCGCTTGAGTCTGCCGGAGATTTGAGCGCAGATGGCAAACAGTCTTTAAGTGATCTGGCCCGCAAGATTGCCATGCATGTGGCGGCGGCCCGCCCGCGCGCGCTGGACCGGGAGTCGCTGGATGCGGCAGAGGTTGAGCGGGAGCGCACGATTTTAAAGGATCAGGCCTTGCAGGAAGGCCGTCCGCCAGAGATTGTTGAGAAGATGGTTGATGGGAGGATGCGCAAGTTTTTTGCTGAATCGGTTTTGCTTGAGCAAATCTATGTGATGGATAACGAGCGCACGATTGCCAAAGTCATTGAGGATACCGGCAAAGAGCTTGGCAGTGACGTCAAGCTGTCGGGCTATCTGCGTTTTGAGCTTGGCGAGGGCATTGCCCGCAAGGAGGATAATTTTGCTGCAGAGGTTGCTGCGGCTGTTCAAAGCTAGGGTCAGGACCCTGGAAGGAAGCGACCGATGTCCCCGCATTATCACCGCGTTTTGTTGAAATTATCCGGTGAGGTTCTTGGCGGACCGGCAGGCACAGGCTTTGACCCGGCGGTTTTGAACCGGCTGGCAGAGGAGATTCGGGCGGTTCGGGCGCAAGGTGTGCAGCTTTGTCTGGTGATTGGTGGCGGCAATATTTTTCGGGGCATGGCCGGTTTTGCAGGGATTGAGCGCACCACGGGTGATCATATAGGCATGTTGGCGACGGTAATGAATGCGCTGGCGATGCAGGCGGTTTTGGAGAATATGGATGTGCCGACCCGGGTTTTGTCTGCGATTCCGATTCAAACGGTGTGCGAGCCTTATATCCGGCGGCGTGCGATTCGCCATCTGGAGAAGGACCGGATTGTGATTTTTGCGGCGGGGACGGGCAATCCTTATTTTACGACGGATTCTGCGGCGGCTTTGCGGGCATCCGAGATGGATTGCCAGGTTTTGTTAAAAGGAACGAAGGTTGATGGAGTCTATGATCGCGACCCGGCTAAATTCCCGGATGCCAAGCGTTTTCAGACGATTTCGCATCAAGAGGTTTTGGAGCGCGATTTGAGGGTTATGGACGGGTCGGCTATTTCTTTAAGCCGTGAGAAGGGGATTCCGGTTCTGGTTTTTTCGATAGAGGAGCCGGGTGCGATGAACGAGATTATTTTGGGTCGGGGACGTTATACGAAGATCACCTGATTTGTTATGAGGCACTGACTGGAGGAAATCTGATGTCACAATTATCTGAGAAGGAGTTGAAGAAGCGCATGGAGAGTGCGCTGGAGGCTTTGACCCGGGAGTTTGCGGGTTTGCGCAGTGGTCGGGCTAATCCTGCGTTGCTGGAGCCGGTTCAGGTTGAGGCTTATGGTGGTCATATGCCGTTGAAGGAGGTTGCGGGGATTTCTGCGCCGGAGCCCCGGATGCTTTCGGTGAGTGTCTGGGATCAGGGGCTGGTGAAGTCGGTTGAGCGGGGAATTAGCGAGGCCAATCTTGGTTTGAATCCGAGCAGTGACGGCAATATTGTTCGGGTTTACCTGCCGGAATTGAGTGAAGAGAGTCGGCGTGATCTGGTCAAGGTTGCGCATAAATATGCGGAGCAGGCACGGATTGCGGTGCGCAATGTTCGCCGGGACGGGATTGACGGGTTGCGCAAGGCGCAAAAGGCCAAGGAGATTGGGGAGGATGTTTTGCGTCGTGGCGAGACTGACATTCAGAAGCTGACGGATGATTATACGGGCAAGGTCAATAGCATGTTGAAGGCCAAAGAGACCGAGATCATGCAGATTTAATGTCGATCATCAACCGACATTAACCACCGTTCTCTTTTTTATGCCAGAAAGCCGTTATGCAAGAAGAATCCTGCTATGACAGAAATACGTCATTTTCTTGATCTTGACCGGGTTGATGCAGAATCGTTGCGGGCGATTCTGGATGCCAGCCATGCGGGAAAGACCGGCAACGAAGACGCACCCCCCTCAAAGCGTCCTTTGGACGGAAAAGTTATTGTCTGTATTTTTGAAAAACCGTCAACCCGCACCCGCCTGAGTATCGAGATTGCGATCCGCAAGCTGGGAGGGGAAGCGGTCATGCTCAATCCGGCAGACAGCCAGCTAAAACGCGGCGAAACCCTGGCTGATCTTGGCCGTTTGCTTTCGCGCTATGCCGATGCGGTTTTCATGCGCACCTATGATGCGGCACGCCAGGAAGAACTGGCCAAATATGCAACCATTCCGGTGATTAACGGGCTGACCGACAAAGGCCATCCCTGTCAGCTGATGGCTGATGTGATGACGCTTGAACAACATAAAGGCGATCTGAAAACCAGAAAAGTCGCCTGGTCGGGGGCCTGGAACAATATGACGATCAGCTGGGTCCATGCGGCGGCCCGCTTTGGCTTTGAATTATCAATCGCCTGCCCGGATGAAACCCCGCCGGAGGATGAAATTTTGGCCTGGGCAAAGGCACAAGGTGCGACAATTACCGTGACCCGCGATCCGGTGGAAGCGGTTGCCGGGGCCGATTGTGTGGTGACTGATGTCTGGGTGTCGATGAATGAGGAAGGCGGGCCGGATAGCGCGGAAACAGAACCCAAAAGCCCGCATAATATTTTTGCGCCCTATCAGGTGAACGAACAATTGATGGCGGCCGCCAAAGCGGATGCGGTTTTCATGCATTGTCTGCCTGCCCATCGCGGGGAAGAAGTCAGCGCGGCTGTTATAGACGGTCCGCAATCCATCGTCTGGGACGAGGCTGAAAATCGCATTCATGCGCAAAAAGGCGTTTTGCTCTGGTGCCTCAACGCGATTTGATGGCGTCGCCCATGTCAGAAAAAAAAGGGTCAGAAAAAACAGGGCCTGAAGAATCCTCACTTTCCGCTAAAGAATCTGAATGGATTGATATCGCCCTGCCCTTTGCCATCGGGGCGGAGGAGAATAATCCCGCCGATCTATACGGGCAGCTTGTGCGCCTGGGCCCGGCGCTTTCGTCTATTCTGCACCGCCAAAGCAGCCAGTTTGAAGACGCGCAGATGAGCAATGATCTCAAAAGAGAACTCGGCGAAATGATCGTGATGGGCGCGGCTCTGGCCCTGGAGCAAAAACGCCCCGGCATTTTAAGCATTGGCGCGCAACCTGCTTCTGGCGCAGGCCTGGTCGCCGATGCCCGTTTCAGCGATGATCCTTCACTGCCGATTGATCTGCGCGGACGTATCCAGAAACTGCCCGATAATGACAAAAAAACCGATACACAAAAAAATCCGGCTGGCGGGCTGATGACCCTCACGGTTGATCTGGAACAATCCCCGCGAATTCAGGGCATTGTCGAACTCGGACCTTCGCTTGACCAGTCAATTTCAACCTATTTCACCCAGTCCGTCCAACGCCGATTCTGGTGCAAAACCGTCTGTGATCCATTGACAGGACGCGGCGCGGCACTGGTTTTGCAACAATGGCCCGGAAAGGAAACCCGCGAGCGTGAACAGGGATGGGATGACCACCATGCTTGCGCCGCAACCGTCACACCTGAAGAATTGCTTGATATGAAATTCGATAGCTTGCTTTTAAATCTTTTCCATACCGTGCGGACCTTTCCCACCCGCTCCTATGCCGATAAATGCCGGTGCTCCAGACAACGGATGATTGATGCTTTGAAATCAATCGCTCCGGCACAGCGGCAGGACTTGCGCCTTGCAGACGGAAGCTATAGCGTAACTTGTGAGTTTTGCGTCACAACGCATTCAATTATTGAAGAGGATTTACGGCCATGATGCGCATAAATATATCTCGCTTTTCAATCGCTGCTGTTCTACTCGCCCTGATGGCAGGGCTGGCTGGCTGCGCACAAGTAAAGTCTCCGCCCAGCTTTGCCGAGATTTCTTTCACCCATTTGCCGCTTTTCCATATCCAGGTCGATGAAGTCATTATCGACCGGCAATATCGATCTCCGATGATTGAACCCCATATTGACCATCTGGCGCCGATCTCCTTGCGCGAAACCGCAAGCAACTGGGGGGTGCAACGTTTGCGCTCTGCCGGGACCGAAGGGGAATTCCGCTTTATTGTCAAAACCGCCTCCATCATCGAAGAAGAACTGCCGGTTGAAGAAGGGCTGGCCGGAGCTTTGAAAGATGAACAAAGCAGCCGCTATGTCGGGCATTTGTTGATTATCATGGAAGCAAAAAAGCCGGATAATGCCTTGCTGATTACCTCCCGGACCGAGGTCAAACGCGCAACCACCCTGCCCGAAAGCGCAACCCTGCATGACCGCAGCCTCGCCATCTATAAACTGATTGATGATATGCTGCAGGAGTTGAACCGCCAGCTTGAATCAGACTTGCCGACCTATTTCGGGCCGATTTTGCACGCGCAATAAACCTGCTTTTTAGCTGATCAAAGCGGACCAATGGCATTTTTCCGCTTCCTGCTGGTTGCTTTATGTTTTGGTCTGTCGCCTGTCCATTTATCAACGGTTTTGGCAGAGGAAAACCCGCAAACCAGCCTTGAAACCCAGCTCCAGGCGATTGGGGCCAATGTCGTTTTTATGCGCCATGCGCTGGCCCCTGGAACCGGCGATCCCGGGCATTTTGACATCAGTGATTGCTCAACCCAGCGCAACCTTGATCAAAGAGGCCGCAAACAGGCCCGGGACATCGGACAATATCTGAAAGCACAAAATATCGCTTTTAGCGAAATTTTATCCAGCCAATGGTGTCGCTGCATTGATACCGTCAAGGAAATGGATATCGGGGGCTGGCAGGAATTTTTTGGCCTCAATTCCTTTTTTAACGGCCATGTCGATAAAACCGACGTTCTGCGCAGGCTGAACGATAAACTCGCAACCCTTAAAGAGACCGATCTGGCCTTGATGGTTACTCATCAGGTTGTGATCACCGCAACAACCGGGATTTTTCCAGCCAGTGGCGAAATGATCGCCTATAACACACGCACCGGCCAATTCAGCAGAATACCGCTTATTTCTTATGGGTCCTGACCCTAAGTAGCGGGAGCGGTGTCTTCTTCCAATGTATCCGGGCTTTCCTCAGCCAGCTTTTTGGCTTCGCGTTTCTTTTGCCGGGCTTCGCGCTTCTTTTGACGATTTGCCCGACCCCGCGCCAGAAAGCCCGATACCTGTTCGCGCAGCATCAATAAAGACGGGGTGACAATCAGGGTCAGGATGGTGGCAAATCCCAGCCCGAAGACAATGGCGGTTGAAAGCTGCTGCCACCATTGGGTTGAAGGGGCGCCCTGGCTGATCTCGCGGGTGGCAAAATCAATATTCAATTTCATCACCATCGGAATCAAACCAAGAATGGTGGTGGTGGTGGTCAATAAAACAGGCCGCAGCCTCTGCGCGCCGGTCAAGAGAATCGCTGTCCGGCCATTTTCAGCGGTTTTGCGTAATTGATCGAATGTATCAATCAGCACGATATTATTATTGACCACAATTCCCGCAAGCGCGATCACGCCGATCCCGCTCATCACAATACTGAACGGCTGATTGATCACCAGCAGCCCGATCATCACCCCGATGGTTGACATGATCACCGCCGTCAGAATCAAAAGGGCCGAATAGAAACTGTTAAACTGCGTGATCAGAATCACCGCAATCAGGAACAGGGCGATTGAAAAGGCTTTCATCAGGAAAGACTGCGATTTCTTCTGTTCCTCATCCTCGCCTTTAAAACTGACCTGCACGGCTTCGGGGATCTCCAGCGTTTCCATAAACGCCGCAAGCTCATTGACCGCATCATTGGCCAAAGCCCCCGGCATCATATCTGCCGCAACAAACATAATCCGTTGCCCGTCAATCCGTTGCAAGGTCCCGGTTTTTGGCGTTGGCTCCCGGGTCAGAAAATTGCCAACCGGAATAGAACCACTGCCCCCGGTCACCCGCAACCGGTCAAGCTGATCAATGGTCCGGTATTCCTTGGGCATCCGCAAGAGAATATCAATTTCTTCATCCGCATCATTCGGGCGATAGGAATCCAGCTTGAAACCGCGTGTCACCATCTGGACAAAGCCGCCCAATGTTGAAATATCAACATCAAATTTGGTGGCCTGGGCACGGTCCACCGCCAGCCGCCATTCAATCCCGGGAATAGGCCGTGAATCCTCGATATTGGTCAAATTCGGCATATTATCCATGCGGGTGCGGATTTGTGCAATTAGCGGGTCCATCAGGGCCGGATTCACCGATGAAAGCTGAATTTTTACCGCTTTGCCAACCGGAGGACCAGCTTCGGGCTGGCGCACCTCGACCACAATGCCGCTGATCTGGGCGGTGCGCCGCCGCATCTCGGTCTTAAGTTCCTCTGCCGGGGGCCGCTTGTCCCAATCTTCAAGCTCCAGCTGCAATTTGCCGATAATATCCTCGGCATCCTCGTTCCGGCTGCGCAAAATTCCGCTTTGCGCATAAACAGATTTAAACACCGCCTGTTCGGCCTGAATGGCCAGCACCTGTTCTTCAACCCGCCGCACCAGCTGATCCTGCTCCAGAATCGACAGATTGCCACGCGCATAGATGTTGACCAGTAATTGTTCCGGCTCGACCTTGGGGAAGAACTCGACCCCGCGCCCGTATTTTCCATAGGTCATCCAGGAGCCGACAAGAACCATCAAAGCCAGGATCAGAATGACTATCGGCACCCGCAAGGCCACCCCCAGCACCCGGACATAGAGACCGGTAAAGCCGCTGATTTTCAGTACATCGGCTTCGCTTTGAATGTGACTGGCAGAAAGTTTGGACAATTCCTTATTAACCAGCAGAGGCGGCATCCGGCCTTCGTTAAAGCGTCGAATGGCAATGAAAACGCCAAACCCGAACAGCCCGCCAAGAAAGAGGGAAAGCGGCGGCAGGATACCGACCAGCGACCCCGCTTGATCGGCAGAAGCAGGCACCAGGGCTTGTGATCCGAAAAAGAACAACCCGGCCCCGCAGGCGGTCAGCAAAATGCCGGAGAGAAGAATACCAAGGGAGTTAAGGGCTGTGCCCAGGGTCGGCAGGAAAATCAGAGCCATGGCCAGCGAGGCCGACAGGGTTGCAATCAGGGTGATAGGCAGGAATTTCATAAATTCGCCGACCACACCGGGCCAGAACATCAGCGGCAGGAAGGCAGCCAGCGTGGTCAGGGTAGAGGCGATGATCGGCAAGGACATGCGCTTTGCCGCCAGCGCATAGGCTTCGGTTTTATCAAGCCCTTCGGACAGTTTTCGGTCTGCAAATTCGGAAACAACAATCGCCCCGTCCACCAGCATTCCGACCGCGAGGATTAAAGAGAATAACACCACGATATTAACAGTCAGCCCGGCGGTAAAGAGGATAAGGATTCCGGTCAGGAATGAACCCGGAATCGCCATCCCGACCAGAATACCGCCGCGCACACCAAGGGCAGCAATCACGACAATCATCACCAGCAGAATGGCGGCAATCACGTTATTCTGCAAATCGGTGAGCATATTGCGGATGTCGCTGGATTTATCCTGCGAAAAGGTAATATTAATCGAATCGGGCCAATTTTTTGATTCTTTGGCAACGACAGCGCGGACCTGTTCAATGGTTTCAATGATATTCACGCCGACCCGCTTTGAAACATCAATCCCTAAAGCGGCGTCTCCATTGAGGCGGGCAAAGGAATCGGAGTCTTTAAAGCTGCGCCGGACTTCGGCAATATCACGAATGCGGACAATGCCCTCGCCATTGCTGAAAAGCGGCATATTCAGGATATCAACCACCGATTCAAAAATACCCGGCACTTTAATCGTAAAGCGCCCGGCCCCTGAATCCAGCGCACCAGCCGCCACCAGCTGATTATCGGCCCGCAATTTATTGATCAGCTGAGTTGGCTCCAGCTGATAGCTTTCCAGCTGTGCAGGATTGACGATCAGTTCAACAATTTCATCGCGATCCCCGGTCATCGTGGCTTCCAGCACATTTGGAATTTCTTCAATCCGGTCTTGTAAAAGCCGGGCATATTTCAACAATGTCCGTTCCGGGGCCGGGCCGGAAAGCGTCACCACAAGCACCGGGAAAAGCGATAAATTGACCTCATACACGGTCGGATCATCGGTGCCATCCGGCAAATCGGGCGTGACATTGTCCACCGCTTCGCGGACATCAGCCAGTGCCGTGTCGACATCAAATCCGGCCTCAAACTCCAGAAGAACATTGCCGCCGCCTTCATAGGCACTGGAGCGCATTTCAACCGCCCCTTCAACCGAGGACAATTCTTTCTCCAGCGGCCGGACCAATAGCCGTTCTGAATCCTCTGGCGAAATACCTTCAAAAGAAAGCGTCACATAAAGGATCGGGATATTGATATCAGGATCAGCCTCTTTCGGGATGGTCACATACGAATAGGCTCCGGCAATCAGCACAAAGATCAGGACCGACACAACCATGCGGGAGCGGCTGATCGCCGCGTCAATCAACGTCATCTTTTTATCTCCTGCATCCTGTTATCAGATAATCAGCCACCTTGCTCGTCAAGAGCCCCGCCAAAAACATTCAGGCTGGCGGTGGGTAGCACCCGGGTGCCGGTGCCGGCAAATTCCTGGCCCACGCTGATCACATCCAGAGTTTCAGGCAGCGGAGCCTCAAGGCCAGTCACCCACATGCCTTCAGCCCGGTCCGATAAAATACTGACCGGATGGAAAAGCACAATATCATCGGGGCCAACCGATTTTATCCCGACCTGACCAAGATTATTAAGGGTCAGCCAGGCCGGACTGATCTTGTGGGCCTGGCTGGAAGTCAAGGACACATCAAGGCCAACCGTCATACCGGCTGCCAGCTTTATATCGGGATTCGGGGTTTCAATTTCAATACGGAAGCTGCGGGTGCGCTGGTCACTGACCGGCGATATCCGGGTCACACGGGCATCAATCAGGGGCTGGCCAATAAATTTTAATTGCACCGGGGCCTGGTTCTGTATGCGTCCATAATCACGCTCGGGGATTTGGGCGCTCACCAGAACCGGATCAAGATCAGCCAGTTCAATCGTCGTATCACCACTGGTCAGATAATCACCAATTTCAACATGCCGTGCCGATATAATCGCATCAAAAGGCGCGGTGATCGCGGTTTTTTGCATATCGCGCTCAATCGCATCCAGCTCTGCCCTGGCGCGTGCAAGCGTGGCCTCGGCCTCCAGCCGCCGGACGTCGCTTTGAAAACCCTTGCTGGCCAGTTTGCCCGCCGCTTCGCTTTCAATCTCGGCCTGTTTCAAAAAGGCCTGCGCTTGCGCCAGTTTCGCCGGGCGTCCATCCAGATCAAGTGCAACCAGCACGGTACCTGCCCGCACAAGATCACCAATATTGCCCTTTACCCGCGCAACGCGCCCATTGGTTTCCGCCCGCAAGGCAACCGTGCGCGAAGGTGCGCTTTCGCCAGTTAACCTTATCTGGGCCAGATAATTCCGGGTCATGCTGGTGACGGTTTGAACACGCTGTATGTCTTGGGCGACATCCTGGTTCGCATCTGCTTGGTCCGTATCGGTCGCTTCTTGTGTCGGCTCTTGAACCGGTTTTTGGGCCAGTGTTGCTCCGGCTGCTGATTGTGTCGGGGAGGGAGAAGCCTCCGGCAGCTCAATCCCGGTTTTGGCACCGACCCAGCTGATAAACCAGGGCTGGCCCGACAGAATCCATCCGCCGCTCACAACAGCAACCAGAAAAGCAATGAGAAGAGACATTTTGCGCATGTAAAAAATCCTTAAAGTCGGCCCTTGAAACAATGTATGCGAGACGTAGCTGTTATACTTGTTTAACGGGCCTGATGTCACGATGATTATTCATTTATTGCCTCTCCAAGCAAGGCGGTCTATAGAGAATTCACTCACATGCACAAGCGGACGTGGTGGAATGGTAGACACAAGAGACTTGGCAACCATGTTGAGTGCCTTTTGGGAAACCTTGAGGGTAGAACTGCTCAAATTCGGGGAAACCTTAACAGGTGAGGCTGATGGCAATCCCGAGCGAAGCCCGCAAGTAGCTGTTATATATAGCCGTTATGCGTGTAACAGTTATGGGGAACGTGTAGAGACTAGACGGGCAGCACCTACGGCACAAGCCAGGGTGAAGGGATAGTCCAGACTACAAACGCGGCAGGTTGATGACTTGTGGCGGCAGTGAAAGCTGTGGTGGTATGAAAATCTCTCGATCGATATGATCGTGCGGGTTCGAGTCCCGCCGTCCGCACCACCAGACTAACCGACTGATAATAAAGAGTTATACCAAGGAAATTCGTGCTTGCAAAGCCGCGCGGTCTTTTGCTTGACAAGTCCCGGTCATTAGGCCAAGTTATACGCTCAGGAGCAGGAGAGAGGATTTTAGCCTGAAGATTTTCATAAAAAATTTTTAAAAATTGAAATGAGAAGCTGAACAGGTAAATATGGGGGGCATCAAAATCGTTGAAAAAACAGATATAGTGCGCGTGAACAAATCGCAAAGGAATAAACCATGCTAAAACTCATCTTGAAGCGTTTCGGCTCGATGGTTTTGATCATGCTGACGGTGACAGTCCTGCTGTTTTTAATCAACGAAGGAGACCCAACACTGGTTGCCCGTTCAGTCCTCGGGCCCTATGCGCAACCCGAACAGCTGAATTTATGGGTTGAGAATAACGGCTATAATCGCCCGATGTATGTGCGTTATTTTGATTGGCTGTTCCGCATGATGCAAGGCGATCTGGGCGATTCCATTATCTATAAACGCCCGGTTAATGAAATTTTCTGGGACCGGCTGGGTCAGACAGGTATTCTGGCGGGTGTCACCTTTGTTTTCATGGTGATCGTGGCCTTGGTGATGGGGGTTCTGGCAGGAATGCGCGAAGGCTCAACCCTTGACCGGTCAATCTCCGTCTTTTCGATTTTCACCACCTCCATCCCCGAATATGCCAGTGCCGTCTTCCTTGCCTTTATCTTTGTGTTTACCTTGCAGTGGTTGCCGGGAACAAGTTCAATGTCCGAAGGATTTAATGTCCTGGAGCTGGTCTTGCCGGTCATGGTGCTGACATTATACGGCTTTGGCTATATTGCCCGCATGGTGCGCGCTTCAATGGCCGAGGTTATGACCACACAATATATTCGCACCGCGATTTTAAAGGGCTTGCCCTATCGCAAGGTTATTCTGAAACATGCCTTGCGCAATGCGCTGATTGCCCCGTTTACGGTTATTCTTTTGCAGATTAACTGGTTATTATCCGGCGTTGTCGTCACAGAATATGCTTTTGCCTATAAAGGGTTTGGCGCCCTTTTGCTTGAAGCAGCCTTGCGCCGGGATATTTTTGTGATTGAAGCCTGCGGGCTGGCGGCAGTGTTTGTGGCGGTGATGACACAAACAATCGGGGATATCGGCTATGCCTATCTCAACCCGCGTATCCGATTGAAATAAGTGGAGAAGTATGATGAGCGCAACAAAATCTGTCGACGCCAGTTCTTCTTCCCAAACTCAAGAAGCAGGAAAAAACCTTGGTGATCCGATGACAGAAGCAGCAAATCCGCCTTCTGTATCCAGGCCAGGGGGCTCGCCGCCGCGACCCTCCACCATTAAGCTGACGTTCTCACGGCTTTTGCTGCTGCGCGAAAGCTGGCCCGGAATGATCGGCGCAGGCTTGGTCGGGATGTTCGTCCTTTTAGCCGTTTTTGCGCCGCTTGTTGCGCCTTATGCCCCGAATGAATCAATGTTGCCTTTTGCCTATCCCGGCACTGAAGCGCCGGATGGGGGGACCCTCTGGCTTGGCACCGATCATACCGGACGCGACATTCTCTCCCGCATTATCTGGGGCGGACAACGCGTTCTCTTCTATGCAACCGCCGCAACATTCTGCGCCTATGTGGTTGGTATTTTTATGGGACTGGCAGCCGGATATTTCCGGGGCTGGATCGATGAAGTCCTGTCTTTTGT
Organism: Alphaproteobacteria bacterium; assembly: GCA_965229605.1. GTDB lineage: Bacteria > Pseudomonadota > Alphaproteobacteria > CBDDJK01 > CBDDJK01. The sequence goes on from OZ245892.1 coordinate 1,950,248, forward strand.
TGCCAACGTCATTTTATCCTTCCCGATCATGGTTCTCTATGTCCTGATTATCGCCAAACTCGGGGCTTCCGGGGCCAATATCATCTTTGCCGTTGTCTTTGCCTCCTCGCCCGGCATCATGCGTATTGTGCGCGGGCTGACCATGGATATTGCAACACGCGACTATATTGCAGCCTCGCAGACACGCGGCGAAGGACCATGGTATATCATGCTGGTTGAAATTCTCCCCAATGCCAAAGGCCCGCTGATTGTCGATTTCTGCTTGCGTATGGGCTATACGACCATCACCATCGGGGCCTTGGGCTTTTTGGGCCTTGGCTTGCCGCCACCTGACCCGGACTGGGGCGGCATGATTGCCGAAACACGGGCTTTCGTCACGGGTGGCTTCCCGCATATGTCGCTTATGCCTGCAATGGCGGTGTCGCTGCTGGTTCTGGGATTCAATCTGCTTGCCGATGGTATTCGTGAAGTCTCCCTGAAAGATTAAAAACGAAAGATTAGAAACGAAGGATGTAACATCATGGCATCTTCTGCAAAAGAAGCCCCGCTGCTGGAATGTAATGGATTATGTATTTCCTATTTCACCCGGGCGGGCGAAATACCGGCGGTCAAGGACTTTAACCTGACCCTCTATCCCGGCGAAGCGGTTGGGATCGTTGGCGAATCTGGCTGCGGAAAGTCAACTGTCGCCATGGCGATCATGCAGTATATGGGCAAAAACGGTGGAGTCACCGGCGGCGAAATTCGCTTCAAAGGCCGGGATATGACGGAAATGACCGAAGGCGAATTGCGCCATCTGCGCGGCTCCGACATTGCCATGATTTATCAAGAACCGATGTCAGCCCTTAACCCGTCCATGCCGATTGGACGGCAGCTGGCTGAAGTACTGATCACCCATGAAAATCTGCAAGAAGAAGAAGCCCTTGAACGGGCCAAAAATATGCTGGCCAAGGTCAAACTTCCCGACCCGGCCCGGGTGCTAACCGCCTATCCGCATGAAATATCTGGTGGTCAGCAACAACGGGTTGTGATTGCCATGGCCCTTTTGTCTAATCCTTCGCTGCTTTTGCTGGATGAACCCACCACCGCCCTTGATGTCACGGTGGAGGCTGGCATTGTCAAACTGATTAAAGAAATCAGTGCTGAAAGCGGGGCCTCGATGATCTATATTTCCCATAATATGGGGCTGATCAAGGAAACCTGTGACCGGATTTGTGTTATGTATTCCGGGGTTGCCGTGGAAATGGGAAGCGTGGCCGAAGTCTTTGATGATATGAAACATCCCTATACGCGCGGATTGTTTGGCTCGATCCCGCTGCCGACCGCCGATAAATATTCCGCCCCGCTGAAACCTATTCGCGGGCAACTGCCCTTGCCGCACCAACGGCCGCCGGGATGCTATTTTGGCCCACGCTGCGACTTTTTCATCGAAGGCCAATGCGACAATCCGGATAAAGTCTATTGGGAAGTCTGCGACGATGATTCCGGTCATGCCGTTCGCTGTGCGCGTTGGCAAAACATCGACTGGGGAGAGCTGGACCAGACCTATGAAACCCGCGAAGAGATCGAAGTCGGCGAACCGGTTCTGGCCATTGAGGACATGCAGAAATATTATGAAGTCCGCGATAATACATTGGCCGCCATGCTCAGCGGGGAAACGTCTAAATTCGTAAAGGCCAACCAGCAGATCAATTTGGAAGCAAGGCGCAGCGAAACCGTTGCCATCGTCGGGGAATCCGGCTGCGGCAAATCAACACTGGCCAAAGTCCTGATGGGGCTGGAAACAGCCACGGGCGGGAGCATTTCTTTCCTTGATAAAGATATCGGGCAGATCAAGGTTACCGACCGCACCAAGGATGAAATCGGGGCCTTGCAGATGGTCTTTCAAAACCCGAACGAGACCTTGAATCCCAGCCACTCTGTTGGCAGCCAGATTGCCCGCGTGGTGCGAAAATTCGGCACTGCCCAATCCGAAACCGAGGTTCAGGACCGGGTTGATGAACTGCTTGATCTGGTCAAATTGCCGCGCATTTTCAAATACCGCAAACCGCGCCAGCTTTCCGGTGGGCAAAAGCAGCGCATCGGCATTGCCCGCGCCTTTGCCGGCACGCCAAAAGTGGTGATTGCCGATGAACCGGTCTCGGCCCTTGATGTGTCGGTGCAAGCGGCGGTTACCGGGCTCTTGATGGATATCCAGCGGCAATATGAAACAACCCTGCTGTTTATCAGTCATGATTTGTCGGTTGTCCGCTATCTGGCTGACCGGGTTGTCGTTATGTATCTGGGGCATATTGTTGAACAAGGCACAGTTGATCAGGTCTTCGCCCCGCCCTATCATCCGTATACCGAAGCCCTTTTGTCAGCCGTGCCGATTGCCGACACCAGTATCGAAAAGCGCGAAATTGTGCTTGAAGGGAATTTGCCCTCTGTTATTGACCCGCCAAAAGGCTGCCCGTTCTCAACCCGCTGCCCGCGCAAAATTGACGGGCTGTGCGATGATACTCCGGCGCCGGTTCAAAAGGCAGATGATCAGCATGACATCGCCTGTCATATTCCGATGGAAGAATTAAAGAAAGTCGAGCCCGTTATTGTCCAGGCAAAATCCGCCGCGTAACTAATCTGCCCGTAACGCGGGCCATCGCGTAAGTGGTTAAAGAAATTTATCTGACATTGCCAGAAAGGCAACGGCCACCGCAATCATGCCGCCGATGCGTATTGTTATACGCAACTCCGTCCCCGCTATTTCCTCACTTAAATCACGCCTAAGTAGTTCAATATCACGCTTGAGCAATCTAGTATCATGCTTGGTGGCAAGTTCATCCGTTACCGCTTGAACAAAAACTTCGGCCTGTTCAGCCGTAAAGCCGCCAACTTTAAGCCTGCGTGTAAATTTCAGAGTATCAAAAGCAATAGCATTCATGATTAATAATTGTAAACTCTTGCCCGTATAAATCAAGGTAAATTGGTCAAAGCCGGTCTAGGAGCCGGTAATAGAGCATGGCCATGGATAAAAGGGCATGGCGGAAGCGGCCACCGGGAAAGACGGGATGTTTAAAGCGGGCCATCAGGTCCAGTCGCGTAGCCTGCCCGGAGACCGCTTCAGCAAGAATGCGCCCGGCAACCTGAGTTGCGGCGACTCCGTGCCCGCAAAATCCCTGCGCAAAATAACATTTTGTGCCCAATCGGCCAAAATGCGGCATCCGGTCAACCGTGATCCCGATTGACCCGCCCCAGGCATAGTCCGGTTTGATATCCTTTAATTGAGGGAAAACCCGGACCATCCGTTTGTGAACAAACTGACCAAGATCGCGGGGCTCAATCCCCGAATAGGTGGCACGTCCGCCAAAAACCAGGCGATTATCGTCATCAATCCGGTAATAATCCAGCACCCAGTCAGTCCCGGCGACCGTGTCCCGATTGGGAATCAGGTCAGCCACTTGTTCATCGCTTAAAGGCGGCGTAGCCAGAATATAGCTGGAGACCGGGGCCAAACGGCGAAAAAGCCGTGGTTCTACCCTTCCAAGATAGGCATTGCCACAAAGCACCAGAAAATCGGCTTCAATCTGGCCTTTTTCGGTGACAAGAGCTGGTTTGTTTTGGTCAGCTTTTATCTGGATCACCGGAGACTGTTCATAAATCCGCACCCCGTCAGCCAGTGCTGCGCGCGCCAACCCGCGACAGAATTTTAAGGGATGAAGCTGCCCCGCGTCCCCTTCCCATAATCCACCAAAATAGATCGGACTCTTGAGATGGCTGGCAAGTTCTGCCTGGTCATACAGACGGTGGTTGCTATAGCCATAACGCTGCCAGTCGTCTTGTGCGTGTTTGAGTTCTTCAAAATGGCGGGGCCGATTGGCCGCACTGATATAGCCCCAGCGCAAGCCACAGTCTATATCATAGGACTGAACACGGGTCTTGACCATGTCAACGGCTTCGCGGGCAAAGTCCCAGCATAGTTTGGCATCCTCGGCCCCGATACGCTTTTCCATTTTGGCAATATCATTGCTCCAGCCAGAGCAGACATGGCCGCCATTGCGCCCGGAGGCCCCATAGCCGACATCTTCGGCCTCAATGATTGCCACATCAAAGCCGCGTGCGCGCAGTTCCAATGCGCAGGAAAGGCCGGTATATCCCGCGCCCAGAACGGCAACATCGGCTTTTTGCGTGCCTTCCAGCATGGGTTGCGAAGCCAGAGGCGGGGCGGAGGCCCGGTAGTAGTTTTGATAGGATGGAGGCATGATTTATCCTTTTGCAGAGCCCGAAACGGCTGGATGTGCGCGCATATAATCAGCCAGCAGACTGTCGGTTTCAACCTCGGTATAACGCTGAGTGGTTGTCAGGGACTGATGGCCCAATAATTCTTGTATTGTGCGCAAGTCGCCGCCACCGGCCAGCAAATGGGTGGCAAAACTATGGCGCAGGGCGTGCGGGCTGGCCGTTTCGGGCAAATTCAGCTGACGGCGCAGGTCCTGAACCCGGCGGCGCACCAGACGATCATTCAGCCGCCCCCCGCGCAATCCCAGAAAAAGCGGGCTGGCACGTTCGGTGCTTTTCAAAATAGAATGCGGGCAAAGCGATAAATAGTCCTGCACGGCCTGTTCAATAATAGGCAAAACTGGCAGTAAACGCGCTTTGCCGCCTTTTCCCATCACCCGCAGGGAATTGCCGGGGGTGGGCCAATCAGAACGGTTGAGCGAAATCGCTTCGGATACCCGCAAGCCGCAGCCATAGAGAACCAGCAAAATCGCGATATCGCGTGCGATGATCCAGGGGGCAGTGTCGCTATCGCTTTTAACGGCTTCTGTAAGACTGCGGGCATCTGTTTCGCTGAGTGGGCGCGGGGCCGGTCGCGGGGCTTTCGGGGTTGCAATCAGCCCGATAGAGCGGTTGTCGCCCAGGCCCTTACGAGCCATATAGCGAAAAAACCCGCGAATAGCCGCCAGCTTGCGGCCCAGACTGGCTGCGCCCAACCCATCACGGCGTTGGGCGGCCATAAAGGCGCGAAAGCCGGTGATCGGGAAAGCCGTCAGCCCGGACAGGCTTGGCACTTCTCCTTGATATTCATTGAAAAAAAGCAGGAAGTCACGAATTTCCCGGCGATAGGCGGTCAGCGTATGCACACTATAGCGTCGTTCACTGGAAAGCCAGCGATCATAAGAGAGATAAGTCTGGCGCACATCCTTATCACCTGGAAAGCCGGGAGGCAGAAGAGTTTCCTCATCTGCTTGCGGATCAAGATCAGAGGCGTTTGTCATTTACGAACCAATCAGCTTTAGCCAATCCTCTTCACTGAGGACTGTAATCTCCAGTTCATTGGCTTTGGTCAGTTTGGAGCCCGGCTTCTCCCCGGCGACCAGATAATCGGTGCGCGATGAAACGCTGGAGCCCACTTTTGCGCCAAGTGCCAAGGCGCGGGATTTGGCCTCGGCCCGGCCCATCTGGCTGAAGCTGCCGGTAAAAACCACCTGTTTGCCACTGACGGGTCCTTCCTGCGATATGGTTGCGGGCGGTGTGATATGATCAAGCTGTGCCACCAGCCGATCAAGGGCCGCCACCTGATCAGGATTTGAAAAATAGGCGACAATATCCCGTGCAACCAGCGGGCCAACCCCGTCAATCCCCATCAGACGATCCCAGGCGGTTTCCTCTTTTTTGCCGGGAGTCTCGGGCAGGTCTTTGATGCGGGCGGCTTCGCTCATTTCTTCGGCCCATTTTTCATAGCTGCCATAGGTGCGGGCCAGATCGCGGGCGGTGATCTCGCCAACCTGCGGAATCCCGAGGGCATAGATCAAGCGTTCCAGCGAAATAGACCGCCGCGCTTCAATCGCCTGATAAAGGTTGGTTGCCGATAGTTCCCCCCAGTCCTTACGTTTGGCAAGCGGTTCAAAATCGCCGTTTTCTTCGCGTGCAGCCAGGGTGAAAATATCGGATAATTCCTTGATCAATCCTTCGGATTCAAAGGCTTCAATCGTTTTTTCGCCAAGTCCCGCAATATCAAAAGCCGCACGAGAGACAAAATGTTTCAACTGTTCAACCCGGCGAAAAGGGCAGGTCAATTCGCCGGTGCAGCGGGCCGCCGCTTCCCCTTCTGCCCGGTGGACAGGGGTTGCCAGCGGACAGGGGCAGTGATTCGGAAAATGATAAGGCGGTGCCCGGTCCGCTCGCTCTGGATCAACAACCCGCAGGATTTGCGGGATCACATCCCCGGCGCGCTGGATTTCAACCAGATCGCCTTGCCGGATATCTTTGCGGGCAATTTCATCTTGATTATGAAGGGTTGCACGCTGGACCATGACCCCGCCAACGCCAACTGGCTCCAGCCAGGCAACCGGGGTCAGGGCTCCCGTGCGCCCGGCTTGAATATGAATATGATTGATGCGTGTGACGGCGGTTTCTGCTGGAAGTTTATGGGCAATCGCCCAGCGCGGAGCACGACCAACGGTCCCCAGCCGATCCTGCAAGTCCAGATCATTGATTTTATAGACGGCCCCGTCAATTTCATAATCAAGATCAGGCCGTGCCTGGCTGATGTCCTGATAATAGGTGAGGATATCCTGCGCGCTCAAGCAAAGCCGCCGGGGTGTCGCCAACGAAAAGCCAAGCTGCTCCAGCCAGTCAAAGACAGCCACCATGGTTGGCGGCAGAGTGCCATTCACCTCCCCCCAGCCGAAAGCAAAAAAGCGCAAGGGCCGACTGGCGGTAATGGCCGGATCAAGCTGGCGCAGACTGCCTGCTGCTGCATTGCGCGGATTGGCAAATAATTTGCCGCCAGTTTCTTTTTGATGCTGATTGAGACTCTGGAAATCGGCGCGGGCCATATAGACCTCGCCGCGAATTTCAACATAGTCCGGCACCAGATTTTGATCAAGCTGAGCGGGAATATCTTTGATATGCTGGACGTTGCGGGTGACATCCTCCCCCACATGCCCGTCACCACGGGTGGTTGCGCCAGTCAATCGACCGTTTTCATAGACCAGCGACAAAGACAGCCCGTCAATTTTCGGTTCGGCCCAAACCGGCAAGTCATCCGGGCAACCTGCGCCCAGGAAATTGCGCATCCGTTCAAGGAAAGCCTCAATATCCTCTGGCGTAAAAATATTGCCAAGCGACAGCATGGGCTTTTTATGCTGGACCTTGCAAAAGCCGGATTTAGGCTTTGCACCAACCTGATCAAAGGCCGAAGACGCAGGCACTTGTGCCGGAAAACGCGCTGCCAACGCCTGATATTCATGGCGCAACCGATCATAGTCCCCGTCTGATAGTTCAGGCTCATCTTCTTGAAAATAAAGTTTATTATGACGTTCAATCTCTTTTGAAAGACGCTGCAATTCCGCTTTTGCCGTTGCTTCGGTTAGCGGCTCTGGCGGCGGATTATCAATAAAATCAAACAGATCAGACATCTTTGCTGTTCCATGCCGCACGGGCATTCTGGATAAACTGCTGAACAAGAAGCGGGTCCTTTTCCCCGGGCCGCTTTTCAACGCCGGAAGCACAATCAATGCCACTGGCAAAGCGGCAGGTATGAATGGCCTGCGCGACATTATCCGGCCTTAGCCCCCCCGCCAGCAAATAGGGCACCGGCGGAACCCAGTCCTTTATCAATGTCCAGTCAAAGGAGATCGCGTTTCCGCCTGGTCTATCTGCATCTTTTGGGGGTTTGGCATCCAGGATAAGCATATCGGCGGCTTGTTGGTAATCACTTGCCCGGGCCAGGTCTTCGGCAGTGGCAATGGGCAGGGCTTTAACAATCAGCCGTCCGGGAAATATCTTGCGAATAGCCTGCAATCGCTGCGGGTTTTCGTCTCCGTGGAGTTGCACGACCTCCATCGGCAAGTCAGCAAGCCTGTGCAAGAGCTCATCATCGGGATTAACCAGCAGGATACAGCGTTTTGCCGCTGTTGTGCCAGCAATCGGCAGCAGAGATTTTAAGGCTTCAAAAGAAAGATGGCGCGGGCTTTTGGGAAAAGACACAAAACCCATCATGTCTGCTTGCTGGGCGGCCTTGATATCCTCGGCCCGGGTGAGGCCGCAAATTTTAATAATCTGGTTCATCTCCCAGCCCATAAGATTCCAATGTTGCACCAAAATGATCGGGCGGAGGCGTGCTAATCCATTGACCCGCCCCGGCAATTCCATCTGGAATATAAAGCGCACGCGCATATAAATGAAGCCCTGATTCGCTCATCATTGCGCTTTCAGGGTTACCATAGCGGCTATCGCCGACAATCGGGGTGCCAATCGCCTGTAGATGTGCACGAATCTGGTGGGTGCGTCCGGTATGCGGGCGCAGTTCCACCAAAGCCAGTGATGTCCCGACCTGATCCAACACCCGGTAATCGGTACGGGCTGGCGGGCCAGAGTCGGTTGGATACATATCCGGCCCGCCCGTATCTTTAGCACGGGCGTTTTTCTTCAAGGCCAGCCGGATGGTCCCTTCCAGCGGATTTGGCACCCCTTCCGTCACCGCCCAATAGATTTTGACCATGCGGCGTTGGGAAAAAGCGGCAGTTAGCCGGGTTGCGGCTTGACGGGTGCGGGCCAGCAGCAGCACACCGCCGGTGGCGAGATCGAGCCGATGCACCAAACGCAAAGTATCGTCGGACGGACGGTCCGAAGATTCTTCGTTAATCATCGCTGTTAAAGCCGGAAGCGCAGAGGTCAGGGGCAGTTTTTGCCCGCTTCCGCCCTGAACGGCGAGGCCAGGCGGTTTATCAAGGGCGACAAGATCCTCATTCACCAGCAAGATACGGTTTTTGAGTTGCTGCACCAGCGGATGGGATAGCGAAAGTTGTTTTTGAACACGGGCTTCTGATGAAGATTTAGGGGAATTGGCAAAAGGCGGCAGGCGGATTGTCTGGCCCTCTTCAAGGCGAGTAGCGGCTTTGGTGCGCCGACCATCCACCCGTACTTCACCCTGGCGGATAGCCTTATGCAGGCGGGTACGCGGGACATCCGGGCATTTTGCCCCGATAAAACGATCAAGGCGCATCCCGGCTTCTTGTGATTGAACAGGAATCTGCTGCACTTTATTTTGTGCCGGGGATTGGTTATCCATCAGGCCACCAGTTACCTGGCCAGAAAAAAGCCTGCGATCAGGGCGACGAGTCCCAGAACGACTGATGAAAGCAGATAGCCTACTGCCAGCCCGCTCTGCCCGCGTTCATAGAGATTATAGGCATCCAGCGCAAAGGTCGAAAAGGTTGTGAATCCACCAAGCAGCCCGCTCATTAAAAAGGGCTGCCAGGAGGATAAAGCAGGGTGACGAGCCAGCAACCCGGCGACCAGACCGATTAGCAGACAGCCCGCTATATTGATCAGCAGAATCATCATCGGTGCGCCGCCGCCCAAAAAGCGGGTCCAGAAAAGCACCAGCCCGTAGCGAGCGGCGGCCCCGATGGCCCCGCCAAGGGCTACCGAAAAGACAGGGAGAATCCATCCAGTTGCGGTCATTTTATTGCTCGTGTTATGCTCTGGTGACGAAAAATGATCAGGTGGTCCTGACCCTCGTATATTTTGCTTCCCTCTTATCCATAGAATCGCTAGACAGGAAAAGCCAGATAATTAGAGACAAACAAATCTGTCTCGAAAGCAAGATGCAGAAAAGAGATAAAATATGGACATGACATCCTCTCACACGCTGCGTAATCATGATGCCGATTTACTGCTTGAGCAGGATCAGGCGCATCACTTCCATCCCTTTACCGATCATAAAGACCTGCATGACAGCGGCAAGACCCGGCTGATCACCAATGCCAAAGGAACCTGGCTGACCGACAGTAAAGGCAACCATATCCTTGATGGCATGGCCGGACTCTGGTGCGTCAATGTTGGCTATGGGCGGACCGAACTGGCGAAAGCGGCCTATGATCAAATGTGCGCCCTGCCCTATTATAATACTTTTTTCAAAACCACGACCCCGCCCGCAGCAGCTTTGGCCGCACGGGTTTCTGACCTTCTGCCAGAGGATATGAATCATGTGTTCTTTGGCCTTGGCGGGTCCGATGCAGTGGACAGTGCCTTGCGCATGGTTCGCCATTTCTGGGGGCTGGAAGGCAAGCCCTATAAGCGCCATATTATTTCACGGCTGAACGGCTATCACGGGTCGTCGCTGGCCGGGGCGGCAACCAGCGGAATGCGCACCATGCACCGCCAAGCCGGACAAGAGATCAAGGACATTCACCATATCTGCCAGCCCTATTGGTATCGCGAAGGCGGCAAGCATAGTCCGAAAGCCTTTGGCAAGCTGGCGGCCCGTGCGCTTGAAGACAAAATTCTGGAGCTTGGGCCGCAGAATGTTGCCGCCTTTATTGCTGAACCGATTCAAGGGGCAGGCGGGGTGATTATTCCGCCGGAAACCTATTGGCCCGCCGTGCAGCGTATTTGTCGCAAATATGATGTGCTGCTGATTTGTGACGAGGTCATCTGCGGTTTTGGTCGTACCGGTCACTGGTTTGGTCATAATGCTTTTTCAATCAAGCCTGATCTGGTGACCATGGCGAAAGGATTGTCGTCGGGCTATATCCCGATTTCTGCGGTCGGGGTTAATGAACGGATGCACCGGACTTTTTATGACAAGGGCGGGGAGTTTTATCACGGTTTTACCTATTCCGGGCACCCGGCGGCGGCGGCGGTGGCTTTGGCCAATATTGATATCATCGAAGAAGAAGACCTGGTCACCCGCACTCATGATGTGACCGGACCGCATCTTGCGCTTGCGCTGGCCCGGCTTTCTGATCATCCGTTGGTCGGGGAAGTCCGCTCAAGGGGATTGATTGGGGCGATTGAACTGGTGGCCGACAAGAAAAAACGCCACGGCTTTGATCCTGAAAAGCACATCGGCAGCCGGTGTCGCGATCATATCTTTGCGCGAAATGCCGTGATCCGGGCCTGCGGAGATACTCTGGTGGTCTCTCCCCCTCTGATTATCACGCCCGATGAAATTGACCAACTGGTTGATATCGCCCGTGAAGGACTTGACGCACTCTTTCAGGAAATCGCAAAAAGTTAAGCTATTTGGCGTTTGTCATCAATCACCTTGGCCTCTGAAGACAGGTCAGGGGCGGGCAGCGGTGTGATGGAAACCCGGCAGAAATCGCGTAATTTCTGGGCAAGATGCGTGGATAGTGAATCATCAAAAGCCGCTCCATCGCGCATTTTTATGTGCAAAACCGCGTGATCATGCCCGTCCTTTTCAGTAACAACCAGCGAATATTGCTGAATATCCGCGCTGTCGGCAAGGGCGCGCTGCACCTGGCTTGGATGAACAAACATGCCCCGGATTTTGGTAATCATATCCACCCGGCCCAGCCAGCCTTTCAGCATCCGGTTGGTCCGCCCGCAGGCCGATGACCCCGGAAGATAAGCCGATAAATCGCCGGTGGCATAACGAATAAGCGGAAAATCCTGATGAAAAACTGTGATCGTGACTTCGCCAACCGCGCTTTCTCTGGTTGAATCCGGGGCAATCACGCTGCCATCATTCGGGTCAAGCAGTTCGACAATACAATCTTCAGCAATAATCAGGCCCGGAGACGGGGTGTTATCCGGCAAAAGGCTTTCAAAAGCAATCAGCCCGCAATCGGCGGCGGCATAGGCTTGCAGGGTGATGATTCCGCGTTCGTGATACCAGTTGCGCAAGGCCGGGAACAGCGGCCCGCCCGAGACCACTGCGCGTTTGAGCGAAGGCACAGCAAGCCCGGTTTCATCGGCCTTCTCAAGGATAAGCTTCAAAAAATCGGGTGTGCCGGTATAGGCTGTGGCCTGATAATGGGCGGCGACTTCAGCTTGAAGCGCACTATTGCCGACCCCGCCAGGAATAACGGCGGCACCAAGCGCAAAGGCCCCGCCTTCAGCCATAAAGCCTGCCGGGGTCAGATGATAGGAAAAACAGTTAAGCAGAATATCCGCTGCACCAATCCCGGCGGCAGAAAGGGCCTGGGCCATCCGCCACCAGTCGCCGGGGCCTCCGGGTTCATAGATGGGACCCGGTGAAGCAAAAAGACGCTGAAACTGTGCGGGTTTCTGTCCATTCAGCCCGCCAAATGGCGCAGCTGCAGCCTGTATAGAAGTCAGATCGGCTTTACGGGTAACCGGCAGGGAAAGCAAAAGATCTTCGCCCGCAAGATCAGCTGCAACATCTGCAAAATGCGCCCGGTAATAGGATGAAGACTGCCGCGCAGCCGCAACAGTTTCAACCAGTCGTGCATAATTTTTCGCCGCGCGCTGGTCGGGGCTCTGTCCTTCACTACTTTGGGAAAAAGCCATATCTTTTGTCCCGAAAGATCAGGCCGCGTGGATATGGACCTGCGGGGCGGCGTTGGTAATCAGGCCGCAGACCTGCGGCGCGGTCAGGCCTTCAGCCCGCAACTGACCGTTCAGCTCCTTATTGCGGAACAGCCGGGAAACCGCCGCCAGAGCCTGCAAATGGTCCGATCCCGATGACTCCGGAGTCAAAATAAGAAAAATCAGATCAACCGGACAATCATCCAGCGCATCAAAATCAATCGGCTTGTCCAGCTTGGCAAATATGCCAATCAACTGATCCAGCTCGGCAAAACGACCATGCGGAATGGCAATGCCGCCGCCTATGCCCGTGCTGCCCAACCGCTCGCGCTCCAGAAGCCGGTCAAAAACAGTGCGCTGATCAATCTTCGTCAAAGATTGAACATGACCAGACAATTCCTGAAGAAGGGCCTTCTTTGATCGTACCTTTATATCAACCAATATGCCCGATTCATCAAGAAACTCGGATATCTGCATAGTTTGTCTCCTAAAACCGTTATACGCTGTATCACTCTGGACGGGTGGCTCAGCACACCTGCCCTGATTTTTCTGTTAAGAAAATCGTGATGTGTCTGCCCCACATCGCTTTGCGTTTTTCAAGCGCTCAATCCGTCATCGCCCTTTATTACGATGTTAATCTGGTAAGCTCCCAGAACTAGTCCGCCAGACTCTCGGCAGGCCCAACCGGGTCAACCCACGCAATATTCCCATCCGACCGGACATAAACCATATTCATACGACCCGACTTCGAATCCCGAAACATAAGAGCAGGAACCTGCGCCAAATCCATGCGCATCACCGCTTCTCCTACGCTCAGGCTTTCAACCGTGCCCTTGGTCTCAGCCACAATAACCGGCGCATTCTGATCTGGAAGCTCCTCAGCCTCCTCGTCTGGCTCCTTTTGCAAAACATAATGAGCCGAAGGCCAAATCTCTTTATCCGCAAGCGCCTGCTTGTGATCCCGAAGCCGACGCTTGTAACGACGCAAACGCTTCAGCACATGCTCTTCAGACTCAGCCAGGGCCATATAGGCATCCCGCCCCTCCCCATGGCCTTGAACCATCACACGACGCGAAACATGAATCTGGATGTCCGCAACAAAAAGATGACCACGCTTTGAAAAAGTGACCGTCGTATCCGTCACATCATCAAAATATTTGCCAATCAGATCAGGAAGACGGCCTTCAACATGCCGCTGCAAGGCTTCACCAATATCAACCTGTTTACCCTGAACCGTTAATCCCATTCGTGCGTATCCCTATTGCGTATCTATAGGCTTTAGTCTGTGTATCGGTTTTGAAGATATGGCTTATCAGCAGTTTTCAGCGACAACTTGTGGCGAATAACATTTATTATCATTCACCTTTCAGGCGTGTTTGTCGAGTCATTTCAACAGGAATGGGTCAGATATTTATCTTGATCAATTTTATCCTGTTATTCTTATGTTGTTTTATTTATTGGAGGCTCACATTATCGGGGCTCAATAGCCAAGCCTGGCAATAGCGTCAAGGCCTGTTTCGCTTTTCCACAGTTTCCACTTTTTCCCAAATTTCAGTTTTCACCGCTATTAGACAGCAGAGCCTTTGGACAGTAGAGCTTGGGCAGTTGGGGTAAATTCGCGGACCAGCCCCTGGTAGAGGTCTTTTTTAAACGGCACGATCAAATCAGGAATCTGCGCCAGCGGCACCCATTTCCAGGCTTTAAATTCGGGCTGTTCCGTGTCCAGATTGATGTCACTATCGGTGCCTTCAAAGGCCATGGCGAACCATTTTTGCCGTTGTCCGCAATATTTCCCGTCCCAGATTTTTCCAATCAGATGGTCAGGCAAATCATAGGTATGCCAGTCCTGGCTTTCTGCAAGAAGGCGGGCTTTGCGGGTGCCGGTTTCTTCTTCAAGTTCCCGCCAGGCAGCGGCAAGCGGGTCTTCGCCCGGGTCAATGCCGCCTTGCGGCATTTGCCAATAGTCATCTTCGTTGGCGGAAATTTCCCCGTCCAGGCGGGAGCCGACAAAAACCTCGGCCTGCTGATTAAAAAGCATGATCCCGGCGCAAGGCCGATAGGGGAGATGGGGTCGTTTCATTAAACCATCTTGATTATGAATTGGCCACGCCGCCGACTTTTATGTCATTATCGGGGACAAAGGCCGGGCGACCTTTGGCATGGCGGCGCAGGATCACCGCGCTTAATGGCGCAAGAGCCAGCTGTCTTTCTGGCAAATAGCGCGACCATTCGCGGATTCGGGCCACATTATTAGGCAGCGCTTCGACAAATAAGATGAAGTCGCCTTGTGTCTGTGCGGCGACTTCGGCTTCGGCAAGGCGTTGGATGAAATTGGCCCGGCTCAAGGCGGTGCGGATATACATATCGGCATCGGATACAGGAATATCGGCTTCCCAGGCCATGGCGAGGATTCCCTGCGCGCGTTGAGGCTCAATCCCGACCAGGCCAACGCCACGTTTGCTGAGATCGGAAATAATCGGGTCCAGCTGCTGGCGCGAGCGATAGAAAACGCCGTCATTTTGAATAAGCAAGGCCGTATAGCCTGCCATTTTTCCCAGCACACTGTGCAGGCGTTGCAAATTCTCTTCACGCCCGATGTTGCGATTAAGGGCAAAGGGCCCGGCATCGCTTTCAGGATATTGGCGGGGCTGGATAGGCAGTTTTAAAAGGACTTCATGGCCGCCAGCCCGGGCTTCTGCCATCCAGCGTCCAAGCTGCTGGGCATGAGGCACAAAGCCAAGACTGACTGCCCCGGGCAAGCGCAAGGCCAGTTCCATCATATTGCTGGATTGACCCAGATTGACCATGACCACAGCGATTGGGTTATGACCGGGAGGGGTGGTTGCCGGGCGGGCATATTGCTCCAGAGGCCGCTTTCCATCCTGCCCGATGGTGGGCAAGGTGCCACGCGGTGTGACCTCGATAAGGGTCTGGGCCGGAACCGGAGACAATTTGTTTTTATAGGGGTCTTCGACATCAAGGCTGGCTTCAAAGCCGGGTTCCTGTTCAAGCCCGCTGATGCTGGTGGTCCCGCGCTCTGGCTCCAGAGCCGGTTGTGGTTCGGGCTGAATATCAGATTGCTGAGCAGCTTGCTCTCCATCTGTTCCCAAAGACGCTTGGGCTACGGTTGTTTCAGGAGACGGTATTTCAGACTCAAGCAGTTCGGAAGAAGGTTGTTGCGCGGTATCCTGATTATCAGGTGCCTGATCTTCAGGATTAGGCTGATTGTTGCGGACAATTTTGATCTGGCTGGGATCAATCTGAATGGCCGGAGGCGCTTCTTCATCGACCCCGCCAAACAGAGCCAATGCGCCGATTGAAAGAACAGAGAGTGTGAATGTGCTATAGGCCAGAATTAGTCCGATCCCGATCTTGTCAATAAAACGGGCGGCACCTGATTTATTGGCCTCGGCATGTTCAGCAAGTTTGTCGGGATCAAACAGGATATCCGGCTGGATAAGCGGATTTTCGCGCGTGGCATCGCCTCCGCCTGCTGCATTCAAAAAAGGCGAAATATCGTTAGGATCGTCAGCATCCGGCGGTGCCCCACCTTCTATATTCCCCATACTTTCAGGCGCATTTTCAGGGACAGGTTGATCGGGGGTAGTTTGCGGACCTGCCCCAGCTTCTCCAGTAACAGGTTCTTCGGTAAGAGGTTGGCCGGTAAGAGGCTCTACGGCTGGCGGTGAACGCTGAATATCCCCGGACGCACCCGCATCAAATGGAGACGGCATCTTCATTTTGCGGTTCCGCCCTCTTTTCCTTGAATCAGTAAATCAGCCGCCCGGATCGCATCTATCGCCCGTTGAAGCTGATAATCCTCAACCGGGCGATCATCAGCTGACCGGTTATCAGCCTCTTCCCCGGATTCATCCTCTTCGCCTTGCGGGTTTTCAATGGCATTGGGATTGCGGCTGGAATGAATCCTGTTCTGGCTCAGAATATTGACCTCAGCACGCGGCACAAAAATATCCGGCACAATGCCCCGCCCCTGTATCGATTCGCCACTAGGCGTATAATAAAGCTGCGTGGTCAGTTTCAAGGCTTCCCGGCGCATGGGATCAGCGGAATCTCCAAAATAAAAGAGCGTCTGGACCGAGCCTTTGCCAAAAGAAGTTTCCCCCATAATCACGCCGCGCCGGTGATCCTGAATGGCCCCGGCCACAACCTCAGAAGCCGACGCCGACCCGCCATTGATCAAAATGACCAAAGGCTTTCCATCTGCCAGATCGCCTTTGGTGGCCTGGCTTCTGGCAATGGTGGAAACATCGCGCCCGCGCACCGACACAATTTCTCCAGCTTCAAGGAAGATATCAACAATCTCGATAGCCTGATCAAGAAGACCGCCCGGATTGCTGCGTAAATCAAGGATATAACCGGCAATTTCATCTTCGCCGATTTCGTCTTTTAATTCTTCAATCGCCGATTTGATCCCGGGGGCGGCTTGCCCGTTAAATTGAGCCAGACGAATATAGCCAACATTTCCTTCAGCCCGGGCATAGGTTGAACGAATCTTGATGCGTTTGCGCACCAGTTCAACATCAAAGATTTCTTCCCCGCGTTTGATGGTCAGCACAATGCTGGTATCAACCGGGCCGCGCATTTTTTCAACGGCCTCATCCAGCGTTTGCGGCACCAGTTCGCCATCAATTTCAATAATCAGATCATTGGGTTGCAGCCCGGCCCGGCTGGCTGGCGTATCGTCTATGGGGGAGACAATCCGCACCGCCCCGCTTGCCGGGTCGCTGGTGACTTCAATGCCAAGCCCGCCAAATTCTCCGCGCATCTGGATTTGCTGGCGGTTGAAATCATCCGGCCCCTGATAGGATGAATGCGGGTCCAACCGTTCCAGCATCCCGCGAATAGCGGCATCAATCAGCTCTTCATCCGATACATCGCGGTAATATTGTGTGCGCACATAGGACATGATCTGGCTGAACCGGTCAATCAGACGGTAAATTTCGGCCGAGCCTTGCAGATTTGTGATATCTTCTGTGTTCTCTTGCGTATTTTCAGACTCCTGCGCCTGAACAGGGGTCAAAGCCGCCATCAAGCCAAGGGTTGCAGCAAAAAACAGGGAGGCAATCAGCAAAGGCGAAAACCGGTGCAAATTATATAACATGGAATTCCTTGGTTCTCAGCTGTGAATAGCCCGCCCGTCAGCAGCAAGCGCGGCTTCCTTGATCGCTTCTGAATAGGTCGGATGGGCATGACAGAGCCTTGCCATATCCTCGGCAGAGCCGCCAAAGGCCATCAGGGCGGCGGCTTCATGGATCATATCGCCAGCTGCCGGGGCAATAATATGACAGCCCAGCAAGCGGTCGGTCTGTGCATCGGCCAGGACTTTGACCATGCCCTGCGTGAAGCCCATAGCTTTGCCGCGCGAATTTGCAGTCATCGAGAATTTGCCGGTTTTAAAGTCACGGCCTGCTTCTTTGAGTTCTTCGCTGTGCGCCCCGACGCTTGCCAGTTCCGGGAAGCAGTAGACCACGCCTGGAATAAGATGATGGTCAAGCGACGGGCGCAGCCCGGCCATCCGTTCAACGGCGACAACGCCTTCTTCTTCGGCTTTATGGGCCAGCATCGGGCCTGGCACGCAGTCGCCAATCGCATAAATCCCGTCAACCGAGGTCTTGAAATCTTCATCAACCGGGATAAAGCCGCGCGAGTCGGTGGTAATGCCGAGCTGGTCCAGTCCCAGCCCGTCCGCATAGGGTCGCCGCCCAACCGCAACCAGGACTTTATCGGCTTTCAGTTCTTTTGGTTCGCCTTCGCTATTTGCCGGGGCATAAAGAGCTTTCACCGATTTTCCAGATTTTTCGAGTGAGATAATCTTGTGACCAAGCTGAAATTCAAGCCCTTGTTTTTGCAAAATGCGGTGATAGTTCTTGGCAATTTCTGCATCCATCCCGGGCAGGATCCGGTCCAGGAATTCGACGACGGTGACTTTGGCCCCCAGCCGGTTCCAGACCGATCCGAGTTCCAGACCGATGACTCCGGCACCAACCACCACGATATGTTTAGGCACGCTGGAAAAGGAGAGCGCCCCGGTTGAGGACACAATCGAGTCTTCATCTATTGTAATGCCGGGAAGGCTGGTTGGTTCGGAGCCCGTGGCAACAAGAATACGTTGTGTGTTGAGGCTTTTGCCGCCATCTGGCCCGTCATGCAGGTCAATTTGGGTTGGCGAAGTAATTTGCGCGCGGGCGGTAAAGCGGTCGATTTTATTTTTCTTGCAGAGGAAGTCGATGCCTTTGGTTAAATCATCAACGATGCCGTTTTTGCGGCCCATCATGGCAGAGAGGTCAAGTTTCGGAGTTGTGACAACGCCGTGACTGGCCAGATCATGTCCGGCCATATGAAAATATTCAGAGGACTGGAGCAGGGCCTTTGACGGGATACAGCCGACATTGAGACAGGTGCCGCCAAGCCGGTCTCTTTTATCAATCAGGGCTGTTTTAAATCCCAGTTGAGCGGCACGGATAGCGGCGACATAGCCACCCGGGCCGCCGCCGATAACGCAGAGATCATAGGGAGAGGATTGTTCGGGAGTTGAGGCCGGGTCGGACATAGTTTTTCCTGATTTTTTCGTGATGTATGAGGGCGGGCGTGAGTATGACCCATGAACAGGACAAGCCGTATCATATTCGCATCACAAAAACCAGTGTCAAAAATGCGCAAGAAAAACCGGCTGCAAAAGCCTGTGCATAAAAGCCTATATAGGGGCTTTTACCTCTATAGCGGCGTTTGCCGCTATAAAACTATCTGGCTAAAATCACCCGTATAAAATAACCGGGTGAAATAATCAGGCTTCGGAATCAATCGGCCTATAGGCAGGGGCCAGCGTATTTGCGGCAAAGTCTGACCGGCCTGCGGCATTGCCCGGCTCGTTGGCGGTGATTGATGCGCCTTCTGATTCCATCCATTCGCTTAAGGCATCAGAGGGAAAACGGCTGATCACATCGCCTTGCGAGGTCCGCATTTCGATATAGATTTCATTGGCATCGCTGTTAAATCCCATAACAGCCGTGACTCCGCGCGATTGAATATCTGCAACCGTTTGCAGCGCACGATCACGCCGTTCATTCGGATATTCGCGGCTGGCATCATCATCCCGCACATTGGGGTCGGTTGATTCAGAGGTTGCGGTGACAACATGATCGGCCAGATTGCCGATAGCTGCAAGTGCAGGGGTATGCGATGCCTGGACACTGCCAGCGGTCCCGCCAGGGGCCACAGTTGGCACGTTGACTGGGGCTAAAACTTCCATTGTTCTTCTCCTCTGGGGTTCTTCCCGTCTGGGGTTTTTTCCCTGGATGATTGATGTTCTTCTGACATCATTTATGCAAGTGCTTATATATGTAAATGCTTGAAATGACTTTCTATCATAAATTCAGGCATTTAGCACAACAAGACAAAGCGCAAATCAAGGCCATCGGTGATTTGATTTCACAATACAGACCTTTCGTGCAAGTTTAGTATAGTAAAAATCCATAAAAAGTCAAGCGAATATAAGAATTTTTTTGTATTTCAAGTGTGCGTCAAGTATTGATTTCTGGTGAATCCATAAAATAACATTTGTATTTATATATTGGCCAGCATGAAATTTTTACTATTTCTGCTTTATAGCATCACCTTTTTGCCGATTATCGCCGGGAGTATCGGGCTGGGCCTGCCGCTTATCGGGATCATGCCCGGTCAGAATGTCATTTCGCAAGGCGTCGCGGACCAGATCACAGAAAATTTTCAGCAGTTTTTCACCTATCCCGGCGTCTTTGCCGCCTTGATCCGCACAGTGCTGATCGGCGTGACTGCCACCAGCCTGTCAGTCCTGTTTGCGGTGCTGGTGCTGGCTGTTGTCCCGCGCCGCCTATACGGGCTTTGGTCCGGGGCTCTTGTCCTGCCTCTGGCCGCCCCGCCGCTGGCACTCGGGCTGGGGGTGCTGATGCTGTTCAGCTCCTCTGGCTGGGCCGTGCGTGCACTCGATATGGTCCTCAATCTCGGGCTTTCAACCCCGCCAGACTGGCCGCTGGCCCCCGATCCGTACGGGATTTTTGCAATCCTTGCCCTGGCCATGAAAGAAACACCTTTTTTGATCATGGCCGGAATGGCCGCGATGATGCAAATGCCAGCACTCCGGCAAGCGCGGGTGCTCGCCGGACTCGGCTATCAGCCAGCCAGCGGCTTTCTGCGCTTTCAAATGCCACTCGTCTATGGGCGTATTCGCCGTGCCGTGATCATCGCGCTGGTCTTCTCCCTGTCCTCTACCGATGTGCCAGGACTGCTGCTGCCCGGAAATACCCCGACCCTGCCCCTGCTTATCCTGCGCTTTAATCTGGAAGCCAACCTCAATTTTCAAGCCGTGACCGCCGTCGCCGCGCTGGTGCAGGCCGGACTTGTCGGACTTTGTCTGGCCGGATTATTCTTGCTGGAACGCCTGATCGCAAAGCTCTTTTCTCCACGCCGCCATACCGGTAAACGATCCGGCCTTGCTGATCACCTCAACCAGGGACTGGCCATCCCGGGCGGGGCCCTATGGGGGCTGGTCGTGCTGGGACTGCTGGTCGCCTTCATCTGGTCGCTGGCCTGGCGCATGGGCTGGCCCGACCTCTTGCCAGACCGCGCCAGTTTCTATGGCTGGCGTAGCCTCTGGTCGCAAGTCAATGGGGCTTTCGTGCCAAGCTTTGCCGTTGCTCTGGCCGCAGCAATGCTGTCTCTACCGCTCGTCCTCGCCGGACTCGAACAACGCAGACAACAAAACTGGAAACCCGCCCCCTTGCGCGAATGGCTGATTCTACTGCCTCTGGTCATCCCCGAACCCAGCCTGATGAGCGGACTACAGGTCAATTTCCTGCTTTTTCGGTTTGAAGGAACCGGGGGGGCTCTTCTATATGCGCATATGATCTATGTGCTGCCCTATCTTTACCTCATGCTGCATGGCCCCTACCGGCGCCTCGATTCGCGCTATATCCGCCAGGCCCACACCCTGCGCATGGGGCCCACCCGGACCATGATCAAAATCATCCTGCCAATCCTGCTGCGCCCGCTGCTGCTGGCTCTCGCCGTCGGATTTGCCGTCGGACTAGGCCTGTTCCTGCCAACCATCGTCGCAGGAGCCGGACGCATCGAAACTCTGACAACCGCCAGCTTTGCTCTGGCCTCCAACGGCGATTTGCGGGTTGTCGGCGCCGCCGCCTTGCTGCTGATGGGATTGCCGCTGGCCGGATTCCTGCTGTCCGCGCTGCTCTCCGGCCTGCAAGCACGCAATCGTCAAGGACTCAAGGGAGCCGGAAAACATGCCTGAAAATGGTCTCGTTCTCGAAGATATAATCATCACCCTCTATGGCAAGCCGATGATCAGCCTTGAAGGCCAGCGACAGGTGAGGCCGGGCGAGTGGCTCTGCATCATGGGATCAAGCGGGGTCGGCAAGTCAACATTGATCAATTATATATGCGCCGACCTTCATCCGCCCTTTCAAGGAAGCGGAAAAGTGCTGCTGAATGGCCGCGACCTCAAAGACTTTCCGCCCTGGCAGCGGCGGCTAGGTGTGATCTATCAGGATGATCTTCTGTTTCCGCATTTATCGGTGGGGGAGAATATTATGCTGGCCCTTCCCCCCGGTTCAAAGCGTGCCGGTGCGATAGAAGACGCACAGGCAGATTTTGTGCGGGCAGGGCTTGAAGGTCTATGGGATAAGGACCCGGCGACCTTGTCAGGCGGTCAGCGGGCACGGGTGGCAATTTTGCGGACATTATGGGCTGGCCCGGAGGCCCTTTTGATGGACGAGCCTTTTACCGGGCTGGACCAGGCCCGCAAGGATGATTTTTATGGTTTTATTGTTGAGCGCATCCGGCATCTGGAGGCCCCGCCGCCAGTTTTGCTGGTTAGTCATGATCCGGGAGATGCCGAGCTTTCGGGTGCCCCGGTTCTGGAGTTGCGCCGGGCAAGCGGATAAATGAATTATTGAGAAGGCTTACAATAGAGCTGATGCAGCAGGTGGATCAAGGCTTGGGCTTTCGGGCTTGAAATCCGGTAATAGATGGCTTTCCCGCATCGGCGTGTCTGGACGAGATCGGCCTGGCGCAGTTTGGCCAGCTGTTGAGAGACGGTTGGCTGTCGCAGGCCGGTTAGCTCTTCAAGCTCGGAGACAGTTTTTTCCTGATCAGCCAGCAAGCAGAGCAAGAGCAATCGTCCTTCATTAGCGATGGCGGATAGCAGCCGGGTTGCTTCTGCGACTTGTTCGATCATATCTGCGCTGACGGCAGAGGCTTCTTTTTCAAGCACGGGGAGCGGGGAGCCAGTCATAACCGAGCAAGTTTCAGCAGGTAAGAATAGAACAAGCGGCTTGCATAAAGGATAGTCCCTGCTTATTTACATTTTACGGATAATGCTTTTTAGGATTACCGTTGTGTTTTTTCATTTAACGCGCGTGTCTGAATTGTAGCAATTTTCATATATGCTTGCAATATTTGCTGTATCTTGCGGGAGAATAGCGGTTTCTGCTGGTTTTAATAAGGAGAGGACTATGGTGATGAAGCTTTACGAACTTTGCGGCAAGGATGAGGCTCGCCGTTTCAGCCCCTTTGTCTGGCGGACGAGGTTGGCTCTGGCGCATAAGGGTTTGGCTTTTGAGGGCATTCCCTGGCGTTTTACGGATAAAGAGGCGATAGCTTTTACTGGACAAGGCAAAGTGCCGGTGCTGATTGATGGGGACAATTCTGTTTTTGATTCGTGGGAGATTGCGCTTTATCTGGACAGGGCCTATGCGGATCGCCCGCGCCTGATCCCGGAGGGGGCTGAAGGGCTGATGCGAACTTTCAACACCTGGGCAGATACCCAGTATCATTCGCATGTTCGCCCGCTGGTTCTGATGGCGATTATGGATGCGCTGGACGAGAAGGATGCGACTTATTTCCGGGAAACCCGGGAGGCTCTTTTTAAAGTCCCTCTTGAGGAGGTTGCTGGCCCGGACCCGCTTGCGCATCTTCCGGCTTTTCGGAATTGCTTGCAGCCGGTGCGTACGACCTTGAGTCAGTCGGCTTTTATGGGAGGTGAGGCTCCGAATTATGCCGATCATATTGTTATGGCGAGTATTATGTGGATCAAGACGGTGACGCCTCTGGCTTTATTTACGGCGGATGACCCGCTTTTTGACTGGGGCAACCGGATGCTGGCGCAGTATGATGGAGAGGCTGGCAAAGCTCCCGGCTTTCCCTTTAAAGCCGCCACCAGTTAAACCGCCACCAGTTCAAAAGGAGTTCGCCGCATGATTGACCTCTATTACTGGACCACGCCGAATGGTCACAAGATCACCATCTTTCTTGAAGAGGCCGGGCTTGAGTATAACCTCCATCCGGTCAATATCGGCAAAGGGGAGCAGTTTGAGCCAGATTTCTTAAAAATCTCGCCAAATAACCGGATTCCAGCTCTGGTTGACAGTGAATCACCAGCAGGCGGCGAACAAGTACTCTTTGAATCAGGCGCAATCCTGCTCTATCTTGCTGAAAAAACCGGGCAGTTCGGCGGCACCAGTTCTTCTGAAAAATACGACGTGCTGCAATGGCTGATGTGGCAAATGGGCGGGCTTGGCCCAATGCTCGGACAAAATCACCATTTCAGCACCTATGCACCCGAAAAAATTCCCTATGCAATCAATCGCTATCAAAAAGAAGCCGAACGTCTCTATGCTGTCCTGGACAAGCAGCTTGCCGGACGCGACTTCATCACCGGGGCCTATTCAATCGCCGATATGGCTTGCTATCCGTGGATTGTGCCCTATGAACGCCAGGGCATCACCATTGAAGAATTCCCAAATCTCCAACGCTGGTTCCTGTCGATCAAAGCCCGCCCGGCTGTCGAACGGGCCTATGCGCTGGTCGATAAAATCAGCCCGCCCAAAGGCTTTGACGATCAGGCAAAGTCCATCCTGTTCGGGCAAGGCCGAGACCGGGTTTCTTGAAGCGTATAAAAGTGGGTGATGACAATGGATGAGCTAAAGCCGGAAACCGCCGCGATCTTTGGGTTGCAAGGGCTTGCCCTTAGCGATGAAGAACGGGATTTTTTCCAGCAGGTGCAACCGATTGGCTATATCCTGTTTGCCCGCAATATTGACACCCCCGATCAGGTCAAGGCCCTGACCCGTGATTTGCGGGCGATTTCCCCTGATATAAAAAACCTGCCGATCCTGATTGATCAGGAAGGCGGGCGGGTGCAGCGGCTGCGCCCGCCGCACTGGCAAGATTTGCCCCCGGCGGCCTCTTATGGGGACCTCTTTGCCCGTCATCCGAACCAGGCGAAAAAAGCCTGTGCGCTTGGGCATCGGCTGATAGGCCGCGCCCTGCATGATCTGGGGATCACCGTGAATTGTGCGCCGGTTGCAGATGTCGCGGACCCGCAGGGTCATCCGGTAATTGGTGATCGCGCCTTTTCAAGCGATCCGATGATTGCGACCGAGCTGGCAGCGATTGCAGCTTCGGCCTTTCTGAGTGAAGGGGTTCTTCCCGTGGTTAAACATGTCCCCGGGCATGGACGGGCAAATTCTGACAGCCATGAAAGCCTGCCGGTGATTGAGACCAGCCTGGAGGATTTATCCAAAAGAGACTTTATCCCCTTTTCAAACCTTGCCAGTCTGCCGCTTATGATGATGGCGCATGTGCTTTATACGGAACTTGATCCTGATCATCCGGCCAGCCAGTCGTCTGAAATCATCCGCAGGGTCTTGCGTGAGAAAATGGGATTTGACGGGCTTGTGCTTGGCGATGATGTCGGGATGGAGGCCTTGAGCGGCTCCATGGCCGAGCGCAGCCAGAAAATGCTGGCAGCAGGCTGTGACTATGTGCTGCATTGTTCTGGCGATATGGCGGAAATGCGGGCAGTTGCCGAAGCCACAAAAAAACCTGCTCCAGCAAAAATCATCCATTCGGCTCAATATAAATGGGAACGGGCCTTTTTATCCTGTGCAGGCTCTATGCATCTGCATGACGAACGCCCTGTTGCCGAGATTAAGGCCGAATTTGCCCGGCTGATGCAGATATAGCGAATAAACCGACAAATGGCTGAAAGTCGCCTCTTCCAGGTTGGAATTATTATGGGCAGTCGCTCTGACTGGCCAGTGATGTCCCATGCCGCAGATATCTTGACTGAACTGGCGGTGCCATTTGAAAGCCGGGTGGTCTCAGCCCACCGCACCCCCGACCGGCTTTATGACTATGCGAAAACAGCTAAAAGCCGGGGATTAAAAGTGATTATTGCCGGGGCTGGCGGGGCAGCCCATCTGCCCGGCATGACCGCCAGCTTGACCTCCCTGCCGGTATTAGGCGTGCCGATTGAAAGTGCCACGCTTAAAGGAATGGACAGTCTTTATTCCATTGTGCAAATGCCCGCCGGGGTTCCGGTTGGCACCCTTGCGATTGGACGCGCCGGGGCGATCAATGCCGGGCTGATGGCAGCCTCTATTCTTTCGCTGTCGGATAATGATCTTGCCACACGGCTTTCTGAATGGCGCGCCAAACAGACCCGGGACGTGCCGGAAAAGCCCGATAAAGAGTGATGCCTGCTTCAAAATCCCCCTCCATGCCGCTTGCGCCGGGTGGCACGATTGGTATCCTTGGCGGTGGACAGCTGGGCCGGATGATGACCCATAGTGCCACCCGGCTTGGCTATCGGGTTCTTGTTTTTGCCGATGACCCCGATTGTCCCGGCGCGCAGGTTGCCGGATTCCATCAAGGCAAGCTGGATGATCAAGCCGCGCTCCAGGCTTTTGCGGGCAAGGTCGATGTCATCACCCTGGAATTTGAAAATATTCCGCTGGAAGCCGTCCGTTTTCTTTCAACACAAAAGCCGCTTTTCCCCGGCCCGCTTGCGCTGGAAACCGCACAGGACCGGATTAAGGAAAAGAGGTTTTTTGCCAACGAGAAGATTGCCTGTGCCAGATGGTGGCCGATTTTTTCTTTGCAAGAGTTGCAGGAAGCCTGGTCGGTTCTGGCACAGACAGATTCGGGCGGTATTTTGAAAACTGCCCGCTTTGGCTATGACGGGCATGGGCAGATTGCGCTGCCTGCCGACACCAGCGATTCTGATCTTGCAGCCGCCTGGGAAAAACTGGGCCCTAAAAAACTGAGGCCTATTGGTCATGAAAGCGGCTGTGTGCTTGAAGAACGGCTTGATCTGCTGCTGGAATTTTCAATGATTCTTGCCCGTAACCCGCAAGGCGATATCTGCTGCTATCCGGCAACTGAAAACCGCCATCAGGACCAGATTTTGATTGAAAGCCGGGTGCCAGCCTCCATCACGCCAGAGCAATCCCGCGAAGCCGAAAATATGATCCGCCAGGCCGCCGTGGCTTTTGACTATGTCGGGGTGCTGGCGATGGAGTTTTTCGTGACAAAAGACGGGCGGCTTCTGGCCAATGAAATGGCCCCGCGCCCGCATAATTCCGGTCACTGGACCATCGAAGGGGCGGTGACCTCGCAATTTGAACAGGCCGTTCGTTCGGTCTGCGGGCTCCCGCTTGGCGCAACCGCACAAAGAGCCCCGCAGGTCCGCATGAAAAATCTGCTGGGCCGTGATGCGCTGAACTGGGCGGATTATCTTGAAGAAACGGGCGTACATCTCCATCTCTATGGAAAGAATGACCCCAAGGAAAAGCGCAAAATGGGCCACCTCACATATCTTGAAGAAAACAGGACTTGATCAGGATAATTCCTTATGACGCAAAATGACCAACCAACCGCTGCTTTTCTGATTATCGGCAATGAAATTCTTTCGGGCCGCACGCAGGAGAAAAATTTAAGCGTCCTCGCCACTGCTTTGGCCGGAATCGGGGTGCGCATGTGCGAAGTCCGGGTTATTCAGGATATCATCCCGGTCATCGTCCGCCATGTTAATGAATTGCGCACGACATATGATTATGTTTTTACCTCGGGCGGGATTGGCCCCACCCACGATGATTTGACCGCCGAAGCGATTGCCGAGGCTTTTGAACAGCCCCTGCTTATCCACCCGGAAGCCAACCAGCGGCTGGTGGACCATTATCAACGCATTGATATCCCCTATACCGAAAACCGCCAGCGCATGGCGCGGGTTCCGCAAGGCGGACGGCTGATTGACAATCCGGTGTCCATCGCCCCCGGTTTTGCGGTTGAAAATGTCTTCACCATGGCCGGGGTGCCGGATATTTTTGCAGCCATGGTCACGCAAATTCTGCCGGAATTGCGCCATGGACGGCCTATTCGCTCCGTGACCTTGACGGTTTTTCGCGCTGAAAGCGAAATTGCCGAGGACCTGGGGCAGGTCGATGCACGACACCCCGATGTTGATATCGGCTGCTATCCAACCTGGTCACGCGGGCGGCCCCTGATCTCGATTGTTGCCCGCAGCATCGATGAAACCGCCCTTACATCCGCCGAAGCCGACTTACGCCAAACCCTCCCGGTTTCCGATTCGCCAGAATAAAGGGCCGGTTTTCAAAAGAGACCTTGCGTAAAGACCCTGTTTTGTGCATGATCATCTGTGAAAATATCCTTCCATTCGCGAAGGATTTTGACGTGACATCACCCTTCAACCTTAAAGGATAAAGACATGACTGACGTTGTGATTGCCGGGGCTGCGCGGACCCCGATTGGTGCGTTCAATGGCGCGCTTTCATCCGTAAGTGCCTCAGACCTGGGGGCAGCAGCGATCAAGGCCGCGCTGGAACGCGCAAGCGTTACCCCGGAAGAGGTGGACGAAGTCATCATGGGCCAGATTCTGATTGCAGGCGGCGGGCAGAACCCGGCCCGGCAAGCCGCCATGGCAGCAGGCATTCCGGCTGAACGAACTGCCTGGCAGATGAACCAGCTTTGCGGGTCAGGCCTGCGCACGGTTGCGCTGGGCTTTCAGGCAATCCGCAATGGTGACGCTGATATCCTTGTCTGCGGCGGGCAGGAAAGCATGTCTCAATCCCCGCATTGCGCCCATTTACGCAACGGCACCAAAATGGGCGATCTGAAATTTGTCGATACCATGCTCAAAGATGCGCTGCTTTGCGCCTTTAATGGCTATCATATGGGAACAACGGCTGAAAATGTTGCCCGGAAATGGCAGCTGACTCGCGATGAGCAGGATGAATTTGCGGCTGCTTCCCAGAATAAAGCAGAAGCCGCGCAAAAAGCAGGCCGCTTTGTCGATGAAATCACCCCGGTCACCTATAGCACCCGCAAGGGCGATATCACCGTCTCTGACGATGAATATCCCAAACATGGCACCACAGTTGAAAGCCTTGGCAAATTGCGCCCGGCCTTTGACAAAGCTGGAACCGTAACAGCGGGCAATGCCTCTGGCATCAATGACGGCGGATCGGCCGTTGTGCTGATGGATGCGCAAAATGCCAAAACCCGGAGGATTAAGCCTCTGGCGCGGATTGTCTCCTGGGCGACCGCCGGGGTTGACCCCTCCATCATGGGAACCGGACCGATTCCGGCCTCTCGCAAAGCGTTGGAAAAAGCAGGCTGGAGCCCGAATGACCTTGATCTGGTGGAAGCCAACGAAGCCTTTGCCGCCCAGGCTCTGGCCGTCAATAAAGACCTTGGCTGGGACACCAAAAAGGTCAATGTCAATGGCGGCGCGATTGCGCTTGGTCATCCGGTCGGGGCCTCTGGCAACCGGGTGCTGGTCACGCTTTTGCACGAAATGCAGAAACAAGATGCCAAACGTGGGCTGGCAACCTTGTGCATTGGCGGCGGTATGGGGGTTGCTTTATGCGTTGAGCGCGACTAGGTAAGCGCGGCGCGGGCAACTGGCCCTGCGCAAAAAATAAGGGTTTTCCCAGAAGGAAACACCCAAAAAGGATAAAAACAATGGGCTATAAAGTTGCTGTTGTCGGCGCAACCGGCAATGTTGGACGCGAAATCCTCAGCATCCTTGCTGAACGGGAATTTAACGCCTCGGACGTGATTGCGCTGGCCTCTGAATCCTCAATTGGACGCGAAGTCTCCTACGGAGATTCAACCCTAAAGGTGCAAGCCCTCAGCCACTATGACTTCAAAGGAACCGATTTCGTCTTTTCCTCCCCGGGGGCCAAAGTCAGTGCCAAATATGCGCCTGATGCCGGAAAAGCCGGCGCGCTGGTCATAGACAATACCTCCCACTTCCGCATGGACCCCGATGTCCCGCTCATCATCCCGGAAGTCAACGGAGACACGCTGGTCGACTATATGGCAAAAAACCAGCGGCGAAATATCATCGCCAATCCAAATTGCTCAACCATGCAAATGCTTGTGGCCTTGAAGCCTCTGCATAAGCTGGCAACCATCAAGCGGATTGTGGTTTCAACCTATCAATCCGTCAGCGGCTCCGGCAAAGACGCCATGGACGAACTCTTTAACCAGACCCGCGCCGTCTACGTCAATGATCATGTCGAACCCAAAGTCTATACCAAACCCATTGCCTTTAACGTCATCCCCCATATCGATAAATTTATGCCCGATGGCTCAACCAAGGAAGAATGGAAAATGCGGGTCGAAACCGCAAAAATTCTTGACCCTGATATCAAGGTGCAGGCAACCTGCGTGCGCGTCCCCGTCTTTATCGGTCATAGCGAGGCCATCACGATTGAATGTGAAAAACCGATCTCGGTCAAGGCGGCAACACAAGCCTTAAAGGCGGCCCCCGGTGTCGTGGTGGTCGATCACCGGGTTGATGGCGGCTATGTCACCCCAAATGAATGTGCGGGCGAAGATGCGGTTTATGTCAGCCGTATTCGCACAGATGACACGGTTGAAAATGGCCTGTCACTTTTTGTAGTCAGTGATAATCTGCGCAAAGGCGCGGCCTTGAATACCATCCAGATTGCTGAAGACCTTGTCCGGCGCAAACTTGTTTAGCCGGGTCTGTTGCTGATGGACAAGAAAAAAGAACAGGACCTTGAAGAGGAATCGCGCTTCTTCCATTCAGCCGCCTTCACAGGCCGGGCAGGCAAATACGAGATCAGCCCGACCAAGCCCTTAACCACGCAGCATGATCTGGCCCTGGCCTATTCGCCCGGAGTAGCCGGGCCGTGCCGGTCTATTCAGGCTGATCCTGATCTGGCCTATACCTATACCAATCGCGGCAATATGGTTGCGGTTATTTCAAATGGCACCGCCGTGCTGGGGCTGGAGGATATTGGGGCGCTGGCCTCCAAACCGGTGATGGAGGGCAAAGCGGTTCTGTTCAAACGCTATGCTGATGTGGATGCGATTGATCTGGAGGTCGATACCCGCGATACCGAGGCTTTTATCAATGCCGTCAAGCTGCTTGGACCCAGCTTTGGCGGCATTAACCTGGAAGATATTGCGGCCCCGGCCTGTTTTGTGATTGAAGAAAAATTGCGGGAATTGATGGATATTCCGGTCTTCCATGATGACCAGCATGGCACGGCGGTGATTGCCACGGCCGGGATGCTCAATGCGATGGATTTGACCGGGCGCAAGGCCGCGACCACCCGGCTGGTGATTTTCGGGGCTGGCGCCGCCGGGATTGCCTGTGCAGAATTGATGCAGGCTCTGGGGATGCCACGCGACAATATCCTGATGTGTGACAGCACCGGGGTTATTTATCGCGGGCGCAACCAGAATATGAATGCCTGGAAGGAAAAATATGCGGCACAGACGGATGCCCGCACCCCGGCCGAGGCCATGCAAGGCGCAGATGCTGTCTTTGGCCTGTCGAAAAAGGATGTGATCAAGCCAGAAATGGTGGCCTCT
This sequence comes from Alphaproteobacteria bacterium, assembly GCA_965229605.1. Classification (GTDB taxonomy): domain Bacteria; phylum Pseudomonadota; class Alphaproteobacteria; order CBDDJK01; family CBDDJK01. Next base: position 1,981,253 of record OZ245892.1, read on the forward strand.
ATGGCCCCCGATCCGATTGTGTTTGCCATGTCGAACCCGGACCCTGAAATCATGCCCGAAGCGGTTAAAGCGGTGCGCGATGATGCGATTGTCGCGACCGGACGGTCTGATTACCCCAATCAGGTCAATAATGTTCTGGGGTTTCCTTTTATTTTTCGCGGTGCGCTTGATGTGCGGGCCAGCACCATCAATACTGAAATGAAGCTGGCGGCTGCCAAAGCCATTGCCAAACTGGCCCGCGATGAAGTCCCTGACGAGGTTGCGGATGCCTATGATGGCCAGACGCTTTCCTATGGCAAAGGCTATATTATTCCAACCCCTTTTGATCCGCGCCTGATTGTTGATGTCCCGGCAGCGGTGGCCGAGGCTGCCAGCCAGACCGGAGTCGCCCGCCAGCCGATCAGCGATCTTGAGCAATATCGCCGTGATCTTAAAGGCCGCATGGACCCGACCGACAAGGCCCTTAACCTTATTTATGAGCGGGTGCGCGACAATCAAAAGCGCATTGTCTTTGCGGAAGGCGAAGAAGAACGTGTCTTGCGGGCTGCCCTGCAGGTGCGTGACCGGGGCCAGGGACTTCCGGTGCTGGTCGGGCGCGAAGACCGCATCCATGAAATGGCACAAAAATTATCCTTGCCACCTCTGGACGGAATTGAAATTCACAATGCCCGGCTGAGCCAGCGCAATACGGCCTATATCGACTATCTCTATGCGCGCAATCAGCGACACGGTTTTTTAAAGCGCGACTGCCAACGCCTGATCCATCAGGACCGGAATTTTTTCGCCGCCACCATGCTGGCTATGGGCGATGTCGATGCCATGGTCACCGGGGCCACCCGCAGCTTTGCCCAGTCCTTTGAAGCCATCAAGCGCGTCATCCCTGAACAGGCCGGTGCCGTACCAATGGGGCTGGTTGTGCTGGTGGTCAAAGGCCGGACGGTTTTTATTGCCGATACGCTGGTCCATGAAACACCCGAAAGCGAGGTCATGGCTCTATTTGCCCGGCAAGCTGCCGCCTATGCCCGCAAATTTGGCCATGAACCGCGGGTGGCTTTTCTGGGGGCTACCAATTTTGGGGCGCGCACGCTTGAAAGCACGTCCTCGGCCCGCGGGGCGGTGGAGCTTTTACAAAAAGAAGGTGCAGCCTTTGAATTTGATGGCGAAATCACGATGAATGTCGCCTTGAATGATGCGCTGCGCCAGCGGCTTTATCCTTTCTGCCGGTTAAGCGGACCCGCCAATGTCCTGATTATGCCAAGCCTCAACACCGCCCATATCTCCAGCCGGATTATGCAGGAGCTGGGAGGCGGAACCATGATCGGACCCCTGCTGCTTGGCTTGTCCAGACCGGTGCAGATCGTCTCTATGGGCGCAGATGTCGCCGAAATCGCACAAGCTGCCTCCATGGCGGCCTATGATGCGATTGAAGAAGCAAACGCCGATGCTGTGGCTTAAGGCTTTTCACCTGATCGCTGCCATCACCTGGATGGCCGGGCTTCTCTATCTGCCGCGCCTGTTTGTCTATCATCGGGAAGCCCTTGATCGCCGAATTGCTGAACAGTCGGGCAAGCCTGTCCCGGCCTCCGAAGAAATATGCGCAACCTTTCAGACCATGCAGCACCGGCTTTTGCGCTATATCACGACTCCGGCCATGGTGGTTACCTGGGGCCTGGGTCTCTGGCTTGCCAGCTGGAGCGGGGCCTTTCACAGCTACTGGTTTCTGGCTAAATTCATTCTGCTGATTATACTGAGTGCCTTCCACATGCATCTGGCTGTCCACCGCAAACGCTTGACCCTTGATTTTGATCCGGCAACAACAAAAATCGCTAGCGCACGCTACTACCGGATCATCAACGAAATCCCGACCCTGATCCTGATCGCTGTCGTCTTGCTGGCCGTGGTGAAGCCTTTTTAAACCTTGAACAGGCTGGCCCGGTCTGGCATAAAATTGGGTCTGGCATAAAATCAAGTCAGGTGTATGGATAAAGGCGGGAGAGTAATAATGGCAAAAGCAGCAACAAAATCTGCTAAAAAACCCTCAAAGGAGAGCGAGGTTTCCGCCGATCTTTTGCGCCAGTTCTATACGGACATGCTACTTATTCGCCGCTTTGAGGAAAAAGCCGGACAGCTTTACGGGATGGGGCTGATTGGCGGGTTCTGCCATCTTTATATCGGGCAAGAAGCCGTGGTCACGGGCTTGCAATCCTGCCTGAAAGAGGGCGACTGTGTGATTACCTCTTATCGCGATCATGGGCATATGCTGGCCTGCGGCATGGACCCGAAAGGGGTTATGGCTGAGTTGACCGGCCGCAAGGACGGCTATTCACGGGGCAAAGGCGGCTCAATGCATATGTTCTCCAAAGAGAAAAACTTCTATGGCGGACACGGGATTGTTGGTGCGCAAACGCCTTTAGGGGCGGGCATTGCCTTTTCGCTGAAATACCGTGAGACGGATAACCTCTGCCTGACTTATCTAGGCGATGGCGCGGTCAATCAGGGCCAGGTCTATGAGACCTTTAACATGGCGGCTTTATGGAAGCTGCCGGTGATTTTTGTGATTGAAAATAATAAATATGGCATGGGGACTTCGGTTGAGCGGTCTTCTGCCAGCGGCTCCAATTTGCATGATCGAGGGATTGCGTACGGCATTCCAGGGTTGGAGGCTGATGGCATGGATGTCGAGGCTGTGCGCGCGGCAGGACAAAAGGCGATTGCGGATGTCCGGGCCGGGAAAGGCCCGGTTATTCTTGAGATGAACACCTATCGCTATCGCGGTCATTCGATGTCTGATCCGGCGAAATACCGCTCCAAGGAGGAAGTGAGCAATGTGCGCGAGAATCAGGACCCGATTGAGCGGTTGAAGGCTCGTTTACTTGCTGAAAATTTGATGGATGAGGCTGGCTTGAAGGATATTGATCGTTCGGTAAAGGCGATTGTGTCGGAGGCGGCAACTTTTGCGCAGGAAAGCCCGGAGCCTGATCCGGCGGAGCTTTACACTGATGTGCTTTTGTAATTATTGTTTGGAAAGAGACAGTTATCATGGCGATTGATATTTTAATGCCTGCCTTGTCCCCGACGATGACAGAGGGCACATTGGCGAAATGGCTGGTTAAGGAGGGGGACGAGATTGCGTCGGGCACGGTGATTGCCGAGATTGAGACTGACAAGGCTGTGATGGAGGTCGAGGCGGTAGATGAGGGGGTTTTGGGGCAGATTTTGGTTCCGGCCGGGAGTGAGGCGGTTGCGGTTAATACGGTGATAGCCCGCATTCTTGAGGAGGGGGAGGATGCGGCTGCGCTTGCTTCTGCGCCTATACAAAAGGTGGAATCAAGTGCAAATAGTTCTGATCAGGCTGCGTCCAGCCCGGTTGTGGCAAGTGTTGAAACTCCAAAAATTGAGGCTGAACCGGAATGGACTGGCCCGACCCGGTCGCTGACGGTGCGCGAAGCCTTGCGCGATGCGATGGCCGAGGAAATGCGGAGCAACCCTGATGTCTATTTAATGGGCGAAGAAGTCGCGCAATATCAAGGGGCCTATAAGGTCAGCCAGGGTCTGCTGGATGAATTTGGCGAAAAGCGGGTGATTGACACCCCGATCACTGAACATGGATTTACGGGCATTGCAACCGGGGCGGCCTTTATGGGATTGCGCCCGATTGTTGAATTTATGACCTTTAATTTTGCCATGCAGGCTATTGACCAGATCATCAATTCTGCGGCCAAGACTCTTTATATGAGTGGCGGACAGATGGGCTGTCCGATTGTTTTTCGCGGCCCCAACGGGGCGGCAGCCCGGGTTGGTGCGCAGCATTCGCAATGTTATGCCAGCTGGTATGGACATTGCCCGGGGTTAAAGGTGGTCTCCCCCTATTCGGCCAGCGATGCCAAGGGGTTGCTGAAAGCCGCCATCCGTGACCCCAATCCGGTTATTTTTCTGGAGAATGAAATCCTTTACGGACAAAGTTTTGACGTGCCGGATGACCCCGACTGGATTGTCCCGATTGGCAAGGCCAAGGTGGTTAGGCCTGGAACATCGGTGACCATTGCGACTTTTTCGATCATGGTTGGCAAGGCTCTGGCGGCTGCCGAGACATTGGCAGAACAGGGCATTGAGGCCGAGGTCATTGATCTTCGCACCATTCGCCCGCTTGATATTGATACGCTGGTCGCTTCTGTGCGCAAGACCAACCGGCTGGTCACGGTGGAGGAAGGCTGGCCTTTTGCCGGGATAGGAGCAGAATTGTCCGCCCAGATGATGGAGCATTGTTTTGACTGGCTTGATGCGCCGGTTCACCGGGTGAGCGGGGTGGATGTGCCGTTGCCCTATGCCAAAAATCTGGAGCAGCTTGCCTTGCCGCAAGCCGAGACCATTGTCGAGGCGGCAAAAGCCGTTTGCGCATAAGGAGGGAATGATGCCGATTTCCATTCTTATGCCGGCTTTATCGCCGACCATGACCGAGGGCACGCTGGCAAGCTGGCAGGTGAAAGAGGGCGATGCAATTCAGTCGGGACAAGTGCTGGCTGAAATTGAGACCGACAAGGCTGTTATGGAGGTCGAAGCGGTCGATGAAGGGGTGCTGGCCAAGATTCTGGTTCCGGCTGGCAGTGAGTCGGTTGCGGTTAATTCTGTGATTGCGCTTTTGGCCGAGGAAGGCGAGGACCCGGCCACAGTTTCTGTTCCATCGGATACCAACGCGCCTGTCAATAATTCTACAAATGAAGCGAAGGCTTCCGCTGTATCACCTCAAGCTGCGCCACAAAAAAGCACTTCTGACCCTTCAGGCCCCCGGATTTTTGCCTCGCCATTGGCGCGCCGTCTGGCCGCAGAAGCCGGGCTTGACCTTGCAAGCCTCAAGGGAAGCGGCCCGCACGGGCGGATCGTCAAACGCGATATAGAAGCCGCTATTGCTGCCGGGCCCGCGCCTAAAACCGCATCCTCTGCGCCGCAAGCCGCAATGATCTCAACCGACCTTGCCGGGCCTGCCCCTTATGAAGTGGTCCCGCTCAACACCATGCGCAAAACCATTGCACGGCGCCTTAGTGAAGCCAAGTCAACCGTCCCCCATTTCTACCTCAGCGTTGATATCGAACTCGACCAGCTTTTAGCCGCCCGTAAAGCCTTGAACACCGCCGCTGACGGGGCCTATAAACTGTCGGTCAATGACCTGATCCTCAAAGCCTGCGGCATGGCTCTGATGAAAGTGCCGAAAGCCAATGCCACCTGGGCCGATGAAGGAATCCGGCTCTATCAACGCGCCGATATCGCCGTGGCTGTCGCAACCGAGGGCGGGCTGATCACACCCGTCGTGCGCGGGGCCAACCTCAAGGGGCTGGCGGCTATTTCTACAGAAATGAAAGACTTGGCAGAACGGGCGCGGGCCTCCAAATTGATGCCAGAAGAATATCAGGGCGGCTCCTTCACGCTCTCAAATCTCGGCATGTTCGGGATAAAACAATTTCAGGCCATTATCAACCCGCCACAAGCCTCAATCCTCGCGGTCGGGGCCGGGGTTGAACAGCCCATCGCTCGCAATGGCAAGATTGAAACCGCTACGGTGATGAGTGCCACGCTCTCTGTTGATCATCGCGCCGTTGACGGGGCTTTGGGCGCACAATTACTTCAGGCGATCAAACTCTATATTGAAACCCCGCTTTCTATGTTAGCCTGATTGGCCCTTATCAAACAGCAAAGAACTAACGGATATAGTGCTGGTCCGATAAAAAATCGAGCACACGCAAGGCGGCTTCTTCCGGGGAAAGCGACTGGCTGTCAATATGCAGGTCCGGCTTTTCCGGCGGTTCATAGGGCGAGGACAAACCCGTAAAATTCGGCAAATCTCCGGCCCGCGCCCGGGCATAGAGGCCTTTGACATCGCGCCGTTCGCATTCTGCCAAAGGCGCATCCACATGGATTTCAATAAACTGACCAACCGGCAAAAGATCGCGGGCCAGCTGTCTTTCTGATCGGAAAGGCGAAATAAAGGCAGTCAGAACAATCAGTCCGGCCTCCACCATCAGGCGCGAGACTTCGGCAATACGGCGGATATTCTCAACCCGGTCAGCATCAGTAAAACCAAGATCGCGGTTAAGCCCATGGCGGATATTATCGCCATCCAGCAGCATCGTATGCCGTCCATCAAGATTCAAACGCTGTTCAACCAGATTGGCAATGGTTGATTTTCCAGCCCCCGAAAGGCCGGTAAACCATAAAACACAGGGTTTCTGGCCCTTGAGCCGCACCCGGTCCCCGGCTTTCACGCTTTGGGCCTGTAGGGGAATGGTTTCGGCCCGCCGCAAGCCATGTTCGATCATCCCGGCCGCCAGGGTCTGGCCATTGCCCTGATCAATCAGGATAAATCCGCCCAATCGGCGGTTTTCAGCATAAGGCGCAAAAACCACAGGCCGATCCAGCGACAAATTGACTCCGCCAATTTCATTGGCTTGGAGAATGGTTGCTGCCGATTCGCTTAACGTTACGGGATCAAGCTGGTATTTTAACCTGGAAACAGCAGCAGACAGGCTTTGCGTGCCAAGTTTCAACTGATAGCGGCGTTCGGGAAGCAAAGGTTCATCATCCATCCAGATCAGACGGGCTGCCAACTGATCGGAAACTTGGGCGGGCGCATCTGGCGGGCCAAGGACGTTCCCGCGTACCAGATCAATTTCCCGGTCAAGGGTAAAGCGGACGGCATCGCCAGCCTGTCCAGCATTTTCTTTTGAATCCGCATTTTGATCAAGAAGGGACTGAATTTTGGCTTTCTGGCCAGAAGGCTGGGCAAGCACTTCTTGTCCGGGGTGCAGGGTTCCGGCGGCAATGGTTCCGGCATAGGACCGACCGCCATCGCTTTGCCGGGTCACCAGCTGCACCGGAAGCCGCAAGGGCTGATCAGCCTGACCGAGTGTTTGACCAACCGGCGTTTCATGCAGCCAGTCAAACAGGCTTTTGCCAGCAAATTCTGGCTGACCATACCACCCCATGCGGGGGGAAAGCGCACGCACATTATCGCCAGCACGCGCACAAACCGGAATTGCTGTGACGGAGGAAAAATGGAGCTGATCGGCAAAAGCCTGAAAGTCTGTGACCAGCTGTTGAAATTGAACCGGTTCAAAATCAACCAGATCCATTTTATTGACCGCCAGAGCCAGATGCCTGATGCCAAAGAGATCAGCAATCAGCGCATGACGGCGAGTCTGGTCGGTCAGGCCATGCCGGACATCAACCAGCAATAACGCCGCATCTGCGGTTGAGGCCCCGGTTGCCATATTGCGGGTATATTGAGCATGGCCCGGACAATCGGCGACAATGAAATGCCGTTGATCGGTTGAAAAATAGCGATAGGCGACATCAATCGTAATCCCCTGCGCGCGTTCGTCCAGCAGACCATCCAGCAGCAGGGCAAAATCAAGCTCGTCCTTGACGGTACCATAACGATGACTGTCTGATTCAAGCGCGGCAAGCTGATCGTCAAACAATAGCCCGGCATCATACAGCAACCGCCCGATCAGCGTGCTTTTTCCATCATCGACATTGCCGCAGGTTAAAAACCGCAGCAAGGGTTTGCTCTCGGAAGCAGCGATTTTGCCTGATTGCTTAAAAGTAGCCATTGCGTTTTTTTTGTTCCATTGCCCCGGCCTGATCATGATCAATCAGCCTTCCATGGCGTTCAGATAGACGGGTGGAAGCCATTTCTTCAAGCACCGCATCCAGCGTTTCGGCTTTTGAATCAACCGCCGCAGTTAGAGGATAGCAGCCCAATGTGCGAAAGCGCACCATCCGCAGTTCAGGGCTTTCGCCTTCCTCAAGCGGGAAACGGTCATCATCAACCATCAGCATTGCCCCATTGCGCCAGACAACCGGGCGCGGCTTTGCAAAATAGAGCGGCACGATCTCGATCTGTTCACGGTGAATATAACGCCAGACATCCAGCTCGGTCCAGTTAGAGAGCGGGAAAACCCGCATTGAATCCCCCGCCGCAAGCTTGCAATTATAAAGCGACCAGACTTCAGGCCGTTGCTGGCGCGGGTCCCAGTGCATTTTTTCATTGCGCAGGGAAAAGACCCGCTCCTTGGCCCGTGATTTTTCCTCATCCCGCCTGGCCCCGCCGATGGCAGCGTCAAACCCGTGCTGGCGCAAGGCCTGCCGCAAAGCCTGGGTTTTCATAATATCTGTATGGACAGAGGCCCCGTGCGTGATCGGGTTAATCCCGTCAGCCTTTCCTTCGGGATTGGTATGGGCAATCAGTTTAACGCCCAAATCCTGCAATCGCCGATCTCGAAAAGCGATCATCTCCTTAAATTTCCAGCCGGTATCAATATGCAGAACCGGAAAAGGGATCGGGGCTGGATAAAAGGCTTTCACTGCCAGATGCAACAGCACAGACGAATCCTTGCCGATGGAATAGAGCAAAACCGGGTTGGGGAACTCGGCGGCCACTTCGCGAAAAATTTCAATGGATTCGGCCTCTAGCCGGGCAAGATGATCACTTTGCAAAGAAGGACGGACGGTCATTATCAAATCGGGGAAAGGGTGAGAATTGATTTCTCCCTTAGCGGTCTCCGGCTTTTGTGGCAAGAGTCTGAATGCAAACTGGACATAGGCTTGCGACTTATGCCATAGCTTCGCGCGAGGCTGGTTTACGCGAAATTTTGCGGGTGTGGCGGAATGGTAGACGCGGCGGCCTTAGGAGCCGTTGTCCTGACAGACATGGGGGTTCGAGTCCCTCCACCCGCACCAGTGTTTATGGCCGCACCAGTCTTTATGATTCCAGACTGCTTTGCTGATAGGTGGCCCTTTCAAGCCAGTTCGGGTGCGGGGTCGCTCCCCAGCCCGGGCGATCTGGAACCATCACCTGCCCGTCGGTGATGGTAAAAAGCTCTTCTACAAATAAATCCTGCTGCCAGGGATAGTAATCCGGGCCTTCTATCGAAAATTCCAGATAGTTTCCGGCATTGGGAATAGCACGCAGAAAATGCATGGTAAAAAGTGTCACCATAGATAAATTGGCACTGTGCGGCGTGCAGGGCAATCCGGCCTTTGCCCCCATATCTGCGACTTTCAAGCTCCGGCAAAGCCCGCCAAGGTAAAGAATATCGGGCTGGATAATATCCACCACTTTCATATCGATCATGCGCCGCCAGTCGGGAAGCGCGCAGTCTTGCTCCCCGCCGGTGACATCAAGCGTTAAGGCTTCCTTGACCTGTTTGGTCTGTTCATATTCCCAATAGGGGCAGGGTTCTTCAAAATGACAGATACTATGGTCTTGAAGCAAATGTCCGACCTCGATGGCGCGGGTTGGGGAAAAACCGGAATTTCCGTCAACCAGCAAGTCAACCTTGTCCCCAAGGGCCCGGCGCATAGCCGGGACGATGGCTTCGGTGCGGCCTGGCCATTCATCAATATCATGGCCACATTCGGCCCCGACCCGGAATTTAAACGCATCAAAACCATAGTCATCACGAAGACGACGCAGGCGTTCGGTCTCTGCTTCCGGGGTGATATCGCGCCGCATTGAAGACCCATAGGTGCGAAGCGGGCCAGGGGTTCCGCCGATCAATTCACAAACCGGCTTTTGTTCCCGCTTGCCGCGTAAATCCCATAAGGCGGTTTCCAGCCCGCCCAGTGCCCGATAGATATAAGAGCCGGGGAATTTATGCTCACGCTCGGGGATAAGGGTTACCAGCTGGTCTATTGCCAGCGCATCTTGTCCAAGCGCATGAGGGGCAATTTGCCGATGCAGCACAAGGGCGGTGATATCGGCACAATAGGGCGCAGTCTGCCCCCAGCCTGTTGCGCCATCTTCTGTTGTCACGCGCACAAAACAGACGAAAGAATTGCTAAAACTTTCAATATCAACAATCTTTATCATTCAACCCTCACCCTTTATAGACAGAATATAAATTATCTGGCCCCATTCAACCAGACAACCATTATGGACCGCATTCATTCGATTGACACGCATCTTTTTCGCTTGCCCCTGGCCGAGGCCATGGGCGATGCCATGCATGGGCTTCATACGCATTTTGAGCTGGTGGTTGTCTCCATTCGCTTTGAAAGCGGGATTACCGGGACGGGTTATACCTATACCGGCGGCAAGGGCGGGCGTTCCATCAAGGCGATGATTGAGGCCGATCTTGTTGATTTTCTAAAAGGAAAAGACGGCACGCGGATTGAGGACCTTTATGAGGCTATGTTCTGGCACCTTCATTATGTCGGGCGCGGGGGGATTTCTGCCTTTGCTATTTCGGCGATTGATATTGCGCTTTGGGATGGAAGAGGCCGCAGAACCGCAACCCCGCTTTGGAAGATGGCGGGCGGGGCTGGCAATCGCAGCAAAATCTATCGTGGAGGCATTGATCTGACTGATCCCTTGCCGAAGCTGCTGGCCAATATCGAAGGCTATCTGGCGGATGGCTATAATGGAGTGAAGATCAAGGTCGGGCAGAAAGAGCTTGCCACCGATCATGCGCGGGTCAAGGCTGTGCGGTCCTTAATTGGTCCAGATATCAATTTCATGGTCGATGCCAATTATGCTTTTGACGTTGAAACGGCGATCAATTCTGCCAGAATCTTTGCGGACTATGATATTTTATGGTTTGAGGAGCCGATTGTGCCGGATGATTACAAGGGCTTTGCCCGGATTGCGCAGGAGACCGGGGTGCCTTTGGCGATGGGAGAGAATCTGCATACGATCTATGAGTTCGACCTGGCTTTTGCGGAGGCGAGTTTGTCTTATATTCAGCCCGATGCGTCTAATTGCGGGGGGATCACGGGTTTTTTGCAGGTTGCCGAGCGGGCCAGAGTTTATTCTATTCCCGTCTGTAGTCACGGGATGCAGGAGCTTCATATCAGTCTGGTTGCGGCTTGTGAAGATGCGGGCCATAAGAATGCTGGCTGGGTGGAGGCCCATAGTTTCCCGATTCACGCCTACACAACCCGCCCGATCCGGCGAGAGAACGGTCTGGCTATTGCCCCGGATGAGCCGGGCATTGGCGTGAGTTTTGACTGGGATAAATTGATAAAGGCGCACACGGATTAAAGGCTTGTTTCTTTTGCCTCATGCGCTTTATAGATAGGGCAATGAATCACGAAAAATCGAGATGAAACGATGGGAAAACTTACAGGAAAAACATGTATTGTGACGGCGGCGGGTCAAGGCATTGGCCGGGCGAGTGCGGAACTGATGGCCAAGGAAGGCGGGCGGGTTCTGGCCTGCGATATTAACGAGGCAACTCTTGGCGAGTTGGCAGCGACCACGAATATTGAAGCCCATCGCCTGGATGTGACCGATCAACAGGCGATTACGAATTTTGCGGCAAAGGCCGGGCCGGTTGATGTATTGTTTAATTGTGCAGGTTTTGTTCATGGCGGAAACATTCTTGAATGTAGCCAGAGCGACTGGGACTTTGCCTTTTCGCTGAATGTCCGCGCCATGTATTGGATGGCCAAAGCCTTTATCCCCTCTATGATCAAGCAAAAAGGCGGGTCGATTATCAATATGTCCTCGGTCGCTTCAAGTCTGAAAGGCGTACCCAATCGCTTTGTTTATTCAACCACCAAGGCGGCGGTGATTGGCCTGACAAAATCGATTTCAGCAGATTTTATCCAGAACAATATTCGCTGCAATGCCATCTGCCCGGGCACGGTTGATTCCCCGTCCCTGCATGACCGTTTGCGGGCAACCGGCGATTATGACAAGGCCATGAAAGATTTTATCGCCCGCCAGCCGATGGGCCGGCTGGGTACTGCCAGTGAAATTGCCAATCTTGCGCTGTATCTGGCCAGTGATGACTCCAGCTTTACCACCGGGCAAACCCATATCATTGATGGCGGCTGGGCCCTGTAACTTTCATCAAACCGGAAAATATAGAATAAAGAAAGGACAGATATGAAACTTGTGCGCTATGGACAGACCGGACAGGAAAAACCCGGACTTATTGATACAAACGGCCAGTTGCGTGATCTGTCTGGGCAGATAGCCGATATTGATTCAAATCTTCTGGCGGATTTGTCAGTTTTAAAGAATATTGCGCCAGACAGCTTGCCAATAGTAAGCGGCAACCCGCGCTTTGGTCCCTGCGTTGCCGGGGTTGGCAAGTTTATTTGCATCGGCCTTAATTATTCAGACCATGCGGCAGAAACTGGCAATCCCATTCCTAAAGAGCCGGTGGTTTTTATGAAAGCGACATCAGCGATTACCGGGCCCAATGATCCGGTGCGGATTCCGCGCACATCCGTCAAAACCGACTGGGAGGTCGAGCTTGGGGTGGTGATTGGCGCACCTGCAAAATATGTTGACGAAGCCAATGCGCTTTCGCATGTGGCGGGCTATTGCGTTGCCCATGATGTGTCCGAGCGCAGCTTTCAGATCGAGCGTGAAGGCCAATGGACGAAGGGCAAATCCTGTGACAGCTTTGGCCCGATTGGCCCCTGGCTGGTCACCCGTGACGAGATCGCTGACCCGCAGGACCTGCATCTATGGTGCGATGTTAATGGCAAACGGATGCAGGATGGCACAACCAAAACCATGGTTTACGGGGTTGCGCACCTGGTTTCCTATCTCAGCCAGTTTATGACCTTGCAGCCGGGAGATATTATTTCAACCGGCACCCCGCCCGGGGTTGGTATGGGCATGAAGCCGCCGCAATATTTAAAAGCTGGCGATGTGGTGACGCTTGGAATAGACGGGCTTGGCGAACAACGCCAGGATGTGGTGGCAGATTAGGGTCAGGACCCATAAGATTCATCCATTCTGCGCGTGTCAAATTTTTGATAGATGGGCTTGAAAAGCGCGCAGCGACTAGCCATCGCTAATTGCAAGCGGTTTGAAAGTTCAGATACAAAAATTTGCCGCGCCTTTACAAGGTTGGTCAATAAAGGCAAATCTACAGCTTCAAACAAGCTCACCGTAGCTCATACTATGCTTTCGCTCGTTTTCATTGTATCTTTACCTTTCTTGACCAACAGAATGGATGAATTTTATGAGTCCTGACCCTAGAGTTAATCACCCATCCGCAAGGCATCAAGAAAGGCCGATTGCGGAATTTCAACCTTGCCGAAAGCCCGCAAGCGTTTCTTGCCCTCTTTTTGCTTTTCAAGCAATTTGCGCTTGCGGGTGATATCGCCGCCGTAGCATTTGGCGGTGACATCCTTGCGCAAGGCCCCCAGCGTTTCGCGGGCAATGATTTTACCGCCGATTGCGGCTTGCAAGGCGACCTTAAACAGCTGGCGCGGGATCAGGGTCTTTAAACGTTCGCAGACCTGACGGCCACGGGTTTCGGCGACACTGCGGTGGACAATCATGGCCATGGCATCGACCGGATCGCCATTGATCAGGATAGAGACCTTGACCAGATCACCGACCCGATAGCCAACCAGTTCATAGTCAAAGGACGCATAGCCACGGCTGATAGATTTCAGCCGGTCATAGAAGTCAAAGACGACCTCGTTCAAGGGCAGTTCGTAAACCAGCATCGCCCGCCCGCCTGCATAGGTCAGGGTTTTTTGCACCCCGCGCTTTTCGGTACATAGTTCCAGAACAGCCCCAAGATAATCATCCGGCACCAGAATGGTCGCCTTGATCCAGGGTTCTTCAATATCTCTGATATGGACCGGGTCAGGGAAATCAACCGGATTATGGAGTTCGATCATGCTGTCATCGGTTTTGATAATCCGGTAGACGACTGAAGGCGCGGTGGTGACCAGATCAAGGTTATATTCGCGGGCAAGGCGTTCTTGAATAATTTCCAGATGCAAAAGCCCGAGAAAGCCGCAGCGAAAGCCAAACCCCAGCGCAGCCGAGCTTTCAGTTTCCGATTGAAAGCTGGAATCATTCAGGGCCAGCTTGGCAATGGCATCGCGCAACAGGGGAAATTCGCTGCTATCGGTCGGGAAAAGCCCGCAAAAGACCACGGGCAGGCTGGGCTTGAAACCTGGCAGGGCTTTGGTGGCCGGTTTACGGTCAAGCGTGATCGTATCGCCAACTTTACACTCACTGACGCTTTTAATCCCGGCGGTGATAAAACCGACCTCCCCCGGGCCAAGGTCAGGAGTCATCAGGCCTTTGGGGGTAAAGACTCCGACCCGTTCGACCTCATGGGCCGCTCCGGTTGCCATAAAGCGCACCTTCATGCCTTTGCGCACGGAGCCTTCCATGACCCGCAGCAAGATCACCACACCAAGGTAGCTGTCATACCAGCTGTCCACCAGAAGTGCCCGCAAACTGTCTGCGGTTTCCTCCTGCGCTGGGCCTGTATCTTTTGCTGGGCCTGGAGGGGGCAGACGGGTGACAATCGCTTCCAGCAATTCATCAATGCCGATGCCTGATTTGGCTGATATCGCCAAAGCTCCGCTGGCATCAAGGCCGATCACATCTTCGATTTGCTGGCGGCTATAGGCCGGATCGGCGGCGGGCAGGTCAATCTTGTTGAGAACCGGCAGGATTTCAAGGTCATTTTCAATCGCCAGATAGACATTGGCCAAGGTCTGGGCTTCTACGCCCTGTGCGGCATCGACAACCAGCAAGGCCCCTTCACAGGCCGACAGGCAGCGGCTGACTTCATAGGAGAAATCGACATGGCCCGGTGTATCCATCAAATTGAGGATATAGTCCTTTCCATCTAAAGCCCGGTAGCGCAAGCGCACGGCCTGGGCCTTGATGGTGATTCCGCGTTCGCGCTCCAGGTCCATTGAATCAAGGACTTGCGCCTTCATTTCGCGATCAGCCAGCCCGCCCAATCGTTCAATCAGGCGGTCGGCCAGCGTTGATTTGCCATGGTCAATATGGGCGATAATTGAAAAATTGCGGATAAGTTCCTTATCCATTGCAGGAATCCATCAGATTATTCGCCCACAATCCAGGCATGGTCCGGATGATTGATAAACCGCCATTTGCGCTCTGGTCCGGCCATGACATTCAGATAATAAAGCGTATAGCCATGCGGGGCGCCAACCGGATGATAGCCTTTGGGAACCAATACGACTTCGCCATCATTGAAGCTGATGGTTTCATCCAGCGTGCCGTCATCGGTATAGACTCGTTGCATTCCAAAGCCCTGTGCCGGGTTGAGCCGGTGATAATAGGTCTCTTCCAGATAGGTGATTCTGGGGAAATCGGCTTCATCATGCCGGTGCGGCGGGTAGGAGGACCAGTTGCCCGCAGGCGTATAGACTTCGGTCACCAGAAGTGAGTCGGCGACATCCCGTTCCTCCATAGCAATCGGATAGATATAACGCAGGTTGGTGCCTTCCCCACGTTCAAGCGGGGTAATACCATTGGGGCCAATCACGATGGGCTTGCGCGTTTTGTTGCTTTCGTTAGCGGGTGCGCTACAAGCCCCAATCGTCACCGGGCTGGTGGCTTCAATCCGCCAGACATGCTGTGCTGGACTATAGAGACAATGGGCTGGCTTCTGTTCAAAAACATCCATCCGGTCGCCAAGCTCGCCAAAAGATTGATCAAAGCTCTGGCTGGTCGCCGATCTGCAAGAAAAGACAGCTTTGCCTTCAACCAGAACAAAGATGGATTCACAGGAACCGGTCGCATGTTCAACCACCTGACCCGGCTCAAGGCGATAGACAGAAAATCCAACATACTGCCAGCCCGCAGATTGCGGCGTAATATCAATCACTTTACCCGAAGAACCCGCTGGCTTTACTAAGAGCTCTGAATCACGCATCTTTCTATCCCGCACTTCTGATTATATAGACAGATTTTCATAGCAAGTCCGGCTTATCTGTCAATTAAATCCGGTTTTCCAAATTCTGTTTTTCCAAATTCTGTTTTCTGGAACAGCGAATCCCTGTTTAACCTTGGCAAAATCATACAGGCCATTATAACCAACGGGATTATTCTTTTGCCGGATTATTGCCGCCATGCTTGCTGTTAAAAAGAAAGAATTCAAACGCCAGCCTCCGCATGTTCTGGAGATGGCACGCACGCATAATGATCAGGGCGATCCGGCTGCGGCTGAGCCTCTGGTGCGCTCTATCCTGCTTGGCGAGCCCGAACATATAGACGCTTTGTTTGAACTGGCAAGATCACATCAGTTGCGCAATCATCTGGTTGAAGCTGAAATCCTGCTTGACCATGCGCTGGAGATTGCGCCCGACCACTTCCGCGCCCGGGTCTTGCTGGTCCAGATTCTGAGCTATTTCAAACGTCATCAGGAATTATTGACTATCGCACGAGAGGGAATGAAGCACTATCCCGACACCCCGGAATTTATTGAAGCCCATGCCACAGCCTGTGTGCTTAGTGGCTCGCTGGGGGAGGCCTGTGGGTCCCTGACGTCTCTTCTGGCGACAACCGATGCGATGGATAAAAAAATCTATTATCTGGTGCAGCGGGCCAAATCCTATCGCCTGTGTGCGCTCTATGAACAGGCCCGCACCGACCTTGATCAGGCCGAAACAGCTATCGAGGACTCAGGCCAAAAAGCAAACTATGCGATGATTGTGAATGAAATCGGGCTTGAACGCTTGCATCTCCTTTCCCTTGAAGGGCAAAGCGACCTGGCAAAGCGTGACCACTTCATTCAGGAAATAGAAGCCGCCATAAAAGAAAATCCGGCCCGGGCCTTCATACATCTTTACGCCCAGACCTGCCTCGCGCAAGGACAGTGGAAAGAGGGCTTTGACCTGCTCTCCCGATCCTATCGCAATCAGCAAATCATCAATGTGCCAGCCCCCGCTCAATATGCCGTGATGATTGTCAAAAAACTCAGCCTGTCGCAACTCAAGCCAGACAGCCGCCACCTTTCCGGCAAACGCCTGCTGGTCATTCCCGAAGACACAACAACCGGCTTGCTGAAATGCCTGAAACTCTGCCGCTTTATGATCGAACAAGGCGTGCAGCTGACCTTGAATCTTGTCCATCCAGGCCATCAGGCCTGGCGGCCCTTCTTCGCCGCAGAAAATATTGATATTCAAGGAAAAGAACCCGAATCCAGAGCCTTTGATCTTTATGCCTTCCTCTGTGATGTCGCAGCCTATTGCGCCGGGCAAATGCCTGATTTAACTGCCGCGCTCAACAATATGTCGCCGCCGCTGCTACAAAATCAGTCTTTAGAAAATCGCGATCAATTAACCCGGCAGGCAGAACGTATCTTCGCCGAAACCGGTCAAAGAAACACGGAAAAACCTCTGGTCGTGGTTGCTCTTGATCAACGCATGATCACCCCGCCGCACCTTGGTGTCTTTCGTGCCCTCCTGAAAACCGGCTGCCAAATCCTGATGATCAGTGACCCGCCAGACTGGAGTGATCTGCTGGCCTCCTCTTCCGAAGACGATATCGGAGACGATCAGGACATCCTGTGCCTTGACCGTCCACTTCAGGTCCAGGAATGGGAAGCTGTCCTCCAGCAGGCCAAGGCCCTGGTGGCAACCGATACCGGCGCCCTTGCCCTCGCCACCCAGATGGCTTTCAAAGACCGCCAACCCTTACATACCATCGCGCTGGTCGGCCCGGATATGAACTGGCACTGCTGCGCGCCAATATGGGATGCGCCATCAACCCTCTTGACCCTGCGCTTTTCGCCCGACTGGTCGCTTGATCAATCATGGAAGCAACTGATGGAAGAAGCCATTCAGTCGCTGGCTCCTCTGGAAGGCTGGTCTTTGCCTGCTCCCTCCAAATCCTCAAAAGAAACAGCTTTAAAAGAAGCCTCAAATTCAGCCGATGGACGCGCTCTTCCTGAAGATTTTTAAACCGAAAGATTTCTAGCTTGGTCCCTTATTGATCCATTGAACTGGAAATCCGGCCAAAAAAAGATGGTCGTAGCCCTTCCTTTTTCTCAATCCAGTCAATCGCCTCATCCAACGACCAGACCGAAACCCGCATATCCGTGGCATTGGCATGAATAAGCCGGGTCGAATCCGCCATAATCCCGACATGCCCCGGCCAGAAGACCAGATCATTGCGTTGCAGCTTTTCTTTTGTCTGAAGGTCGGTGCAGGACTTTATTTGTAAATCGCTGTCACGCGGGATTTTCTGCCCGCAGACTCGAAAAACCAGCTGGATCAGACCCGAACAATCAATTCCAAGGCTGCCGCCGCCGCCCCATAGATAGGGAATATGGCAAAGCTGCAAGGCCACCGCTGCCGGGTCTGAGAACCAGATGCCTTTTTTGGCGACATGCCGTTCCTCAACATAGGCCGTGGTTTTGCCCTTAGAGGTCGAAAACTGGAAAGCAAGAAACGGATTACTTTGGCCCGGAGGATGAATGGGTTTCTGACCTTCAAGCACAGCAATCTCTGATCCCAGCCCCAGCCGACAGACCGGGGCCGCTTTGATTGATGGCTGGTCATAAGCAAAAATCGCCGCTTCGGTGGCATAATGGGTTGGTTGCTCCATCTGCTGCTTGCCTGGAATCCATATCCGGTCCAGTGCCCCATAGCCCACATATGAATCATAGTGATTTTGCAGCCAGGCAAAGCGGTTGCTGGTCTCAAAGACCGTGACTGTCTCTCCGAACAAAAGCGTGCTGTCAACCGGTGCTTGCGGGTCGGGCTGGCGGTGAAGCGGAAGTTCGCAGTCACAAACAATCCCCAACCGTCCCTTTACAAAGCGGATTTTTGCAAACTCTGCGGCTGTCAGCTGCTGTTTTAAATCTGCCTTTAACCGCCAGTCGGCACGGTCCCCCCGCACGGCCTGTAACCGCCGATCAGATACATCAGCCATGGCATTGGCAACCATCATAAATACGCATCATAAGATACATATCATAAGATTCCGGCCAGCCTTTCCAGCTCGTCATATTCAATATAGCCCGGAACAAGCACATCGCCAGCAATCAAGGCCGGTGTCCCGCGGATGCCAAGTTTATTGGCAAGCCCGAGGTTGGCCTCAATCAATGCATCAATCGCAGGGTCGGCCATATCTTCTTTCAGCTTGGCAACATCAAGGTCGATATCTTCTGCGATAGCGAAAATCTTTTCTTCACTCAGCCGCCCCCGCGATTCAACCATTGCCTTGTGAAAAGGGAAATAGGCCTGTTGATGCACCGCCGCCAGACCGGCACGGGCTGCCAAGGTTGACTGCGGACCTAACACCGGAAAATCCATGAAAACAATCCGGATATCCGGGTGGTTTTCATGCAAGGTGAGCAGATGCGCAAAGAGCCGTTTGCAAAAGCCGCATTGATAGTCAAAAAATTCAACCAGAATAACCGAGGCTTCTGAAGGCGGCGGCCCAATCGCTGGCAGATTAGGGTTTTGCTGAACGGCTTGTTCAAATTTTGTCAGTGTCAGTTGCTTTTCTTCTTCCTGACGCGCGGTTTGTATGGTTTCATAGCGGCGCAGGGCCTCCACCACCAGTTCGGGCCGTCTTTCCAGAAGATCAATCAGCTTTTGCTCAAAAAGTGCATCCGATTCAGCAACGGCCCCTTTATTAAAAGCATCATGTGCAAAAAAGACCAGAATCGCAAATAAAACGACCATGGCTGTCCTCCAGACCCGATACGGCAATGATAATATGACAAAGCTCCCGATCATTATTCTTCTCTTTTCTGCGTTTCAGGAAATTTATGATAGATGGTTTGACCGCGCAGGTCTATTACTTTCAAGCTGAAAGCCGCGACTGCGTAAATCAACAGGCCCATTCCGACCAGTCCGGCAAGTCGCAGGCTTTTTTCAAGCAGGCTGAATCCGCCCCAGCTTTCAACCGGAACCATAGTAAGCAGGTAAAGATAGATCGCCCCGCCCATGACCACAGAAGCCAGCAAAATCCGCGCACTGCGTCCCCAGAAAGCGGGGTCCGGCATCAATGAAAGCCGTTTTCTGGCCAGAAGGAAAAGCACAACAAGATTGACCCAGGCGGCTAGGGCCGGGGCCAGAGCCACCCCGGCCACGCCCATTGTTTGTGAAAGAGCAAAGGCGGCGATAATATTCACCACAACCGTAAAGCCTGCCAGCATCGCGGGTGTGCGGGTGTCTTCGCAGGCAAAAAATCCCTGAACCACCACCCGGCTTAAGATCATGCCGGGAATCCCGATAGCCATCATGGCGACGCAATCGGCGGTGATGGCGGCATCGGCAAGGCTAAAGGCCCCATGTTGAAAAATAGTCAATACAATCGGGTCAGCCAGCAAAATCAGCCCGATGGCTGAGGGCAAAGAGAATAACAGCCCGAGTTCGAGTGTTTGCTGATAGCTTTTTGCGCCACCTTGCTGATCACCGGCCTGGAGTTGACGGCTGAGGGCGGGAAGCAGAGCCATACTTAATCCAACGCCGACCACGCCAAGCGGCAGTTGGCTGAGCCGGTCAGCATAGTAAAGATAGGCCACTGCCCCTGCGCCCAAAGTTGAGGCAATCTGGGTTGCCACCACAAGATTGATCTGCACGATTCCGGCACCGAGCAATCCGGGAGCCATCAGGGAAAGCAAGCGGCGCACCGAAGGGCTAAGGCTGGGTCTGACCAGCCGGGGCAATACGCCAAAGCGCCAGGCCTGCCAGGCGACCAGCCCAAGCTGCAACAGCCCGGCAAGGCTGACCGCCCATGCAAGTAGATGGGCGGTTGAATAAGTTGGCGCATCAATCACGCCTAGCAGTGAACTTGCCAGCACGGCAATCATCAGAATATTCAAAAGCACGGGCGCGGCGGCAACTGCCCAGAATCGTCCATAGCTTCCAAGAATACCGCCAACAAAGGCTGACAGGGCAATAAACCCCAGATAGGGAAAGGTGATCAGCCCAAGGGCAATGGCAGCCAGCAACACGGGTTCACGCTCGGCAAGGCCCGGAGCCAGCGCATAGATCAGCTGCGGCATAAAAATCAGAGCCAAAGCGGTGAAACCAAAAAGCACCAGCGCAAAAAGCGAAAAGGCTTCACTGGCAAACTGGCGGGCAGCGGGCAATCCCTCTTCCTTTTCCAGCCGGGTATAAAGCGGAACCAGTGCCGCATTCAACGACCCTTCAGCAAACAGACGGCGAAAGAGATTAGGCAGACGAAAGGCCACAACAAAGGCCTCCCCCATCGGACCGGCTCCAAGACTATGGGCCAGCAGAATATCGCGCAAAAAGCCCAGAACCCGGCTGACCATCGTCCAGCTGGCAATCACACTTGCAGCACGCAGAATTGTAAACATCAAAAGCCTTTATCTAAAATATCTCTATCTAAAACACCCCTGCACCGTTGCTTGATAACAAGAGAGGTCAGGACCAGCCTCCTTTCCTGACTTCTCCAGCCCCTCCAGGCAGTGTTACCAGAAAGAAGAAAGAAAGTCACACCATGTCCCACGATCATGCCCAAAGCGCAATGACAGAAGTCGCCCTCGCCCTGGCTATGGCCTTTTTTGCCATCATGGTCCTTGCCATGATTTCAATGGGAAGCAGCCTGAAGGTCAACAAGGAGCAAGAGGCCTCTATTGACCTGCCAGATATTCAGCTGAGCCTGCAAGCTCTTCAATCCAATCAGAAAAACAATCAACCCAACCCCTCAAAAGAAACCATCAAAACAGTCGGGCCCGATGATCTGCTCGTTGTCTTTTATCAGGGACAATGGTTTGACCGCACACTTGCCCCCCTCAATCTGGCAACTCTTTCGGGTGGCAAACCGGTTATTCTGGCTCTGGACCCGGACTTGCCCTTGAACGAGGCCATCACCGCCCGCAGCCAGCTTGCCCACAGCAATATCACCATAGCCCCGCTTGATAGAAAATGGCTGACCACGCTTGAAACAACCCAAAACGGAGACAATAGATGACCATCCCTCCTATCGCCTTTATGGTAAAAATCCTGCTGGTGGCCTTTATCTTTTATGCGCCGATGAAAAATATATCGGCATTCTCGCCTGATGGCCGCGATGGGTCTGCGCCCTATTCATCCTCCCAGCTTGGCGAACGCCAGATGATAGAAGACATGATCGTTGCTGAAGCCCGTAGCAATGGAACCGTGCCGCCTGCCCTGGCCCTTGGAGTCGCACGGGTTGAATCAAACTTTGACCCCGATGCGCTCAGCACCGCCGGTGCACGCGGAATCATGCAAATTATGCCGCAAACCGCCCGCGGAGTCTTTCGCATCCATCCAGACCGTCTGTGGGATCCACAGCTTAATATTCGCCTGGGCATTCGCTATCTCGCCAAGCTCTATAATCGCTATGGCAGCTGGGAAGCCGCCCTGTCGCACTATAACGGCGGTAGCCTGAAAAAACGCCACGGGGTCTATGTGCCGCACGGCTATACCCGAAAATATGTCGCCAATGTTATCAAACATTCAATCCAGTATGAACGTGACTGGACGCATGATCACCTGCAAGCCGGACAGCAGCAACTGGCAACAATGCTGGATGCGGGAGCCAAGCGCACAATGGCTGACCTGACCCCTGCTGAACAGGCTGCACAGCGTCAAGCCGCGCTTGATGGACTTTATAACGGACCAGAACCCGGCGTTGCAGACTGGCGGCATTATAATAAAGTCAGCAGCCATTTCCTCACCCCCGATAAGGCCGAACTTTATGACCTGCCTTCTTTGTCCCATCAAACAACTAATTGGGGCGTAAATAAGTGGGGGGCGAATGCAAAAGCGCCTAATTGGCGGATGAACGCTCAAAAAGCCATCACCCAAGGCACCCGCCGGTCCAAAGCCTGGAACCAGGCCATTGATGATCTCGGCCATTCCATTTTGCAAAAGATCAACGGCTAAGACCGTACGGAAAGGTATGCGCAAAGGGGCGGTTATAAATCTTCAAATAATGCGCAGGATTGATTTATGTTGTGCGGCGATGGCGCGTCGGAGTTTTTCCGGCAGGATACAACAGGCGGTTGAGAACCCATCGGCAAGGCTGGCGTGATCAGCGATAACGGTGACTGTTTCCTTTTGATAGTTCTGATTTTGGCCGATTTTCCGAAACGGGTTGAAAATATGGCCCTGCTGGGGCGTATCAGCAAAGCGCAAGGCATGGGGGGCAGAGGTTGCAACTGCGGTGCCTTTATCAAGGGTAATCACTGGCCTGCCGGGTCCGGTCGAGATTTCCCAGGCACGACCAATCCCGCGATATTCCCCCATATTGACCAGCATATGATCAAATCCATAGGCGCGGAGCAAGCTGGTGATCTGATCGGTAATATAGCCCTGGGCGATGCCGTTCAGACTAAGGGCCATGCCGGGCTCCAGTTCAACGCCTGTCTCGTTGAAGCGCACTTTATCAAAGCCAATCACCGGATTGATATCAATCTGTTGACTGGCGAAGGCCTGCCATAGGGGCTGGATGGTCGGGTCAAAATAGCCTTCGGTCAGGTCAAAAAGAAAGCGGGCTTCATTGAGCAGGGCGAGGAAATCGCGGTCTTTTCTTGAGTGACCTGGATTAAGGCGCAAGTGTTGGTCCCGGTTAAGGCGGGCAATATGCGAAGTGGGGATATAGAGCGAGAATACCTGTTCCAATTCATCCAGGCGGCGTTGCAGCGCAAACAGGGCCTGTTCGCCTTGCGCGCGGTCCGGGGTTTCCAGAGTCAGGCTTGCGTCTGCGCCCATCACCTGGCCTTGCCAATAAACCGACTGGGAAAGAGGCTTGGCACGCATGGTTGCAAGCGATGCACTTCCCCCAAGCCCAATAAGACCAGTTGTGGCCAGCAGATGAACAAAGCGGCGGCGGTTCATCCGTGCGCTCCGGCCTGTTTGCGCTTGCCTGCCAGCACCAGCGGCACGCACAGGTCATCACGGCGGTAAATCTGGACGCAGTCGAGACAGCCAAAACATTCAGAATATTGGATTTTTCCAGATTTTTCGATAGCCTGATAGTCGCAACGCACAGTGCAGAGCTGGCAGGGGCTTCCACATTCGGTGCGTCGTTTGATCCAGTCCTTTCGGCGCAATAAGCCCCCCAGTGCCATCGAGGCCCCAAGCGGGCAGATATAACGGCAGAAGGGTTTAAAGACCACCATCCCCATGATCAGCCAGGACAGCGCATAGAGCACATAAAACCATTCGCGGTCAAAATAGACGGTGATCGCGGTTTTAAAGGGTTCGATTTCTGCGACGACTTCGCTTTGTTCTGGCACGACAAAGGGCATAAGCAGCAAGAGGGCGAGGATGAAATATTTGATATATTTAAGCCGTGCATCGAGCCATTCGGGGAGTCTGTATTGCTTGATAAAAGGGATTTTCTTCCCGAGATGCCAGAAGAATTCCTGCAAGGCCCCATAGGGACAGAGCCACCCGCAGAACAGGCTTCGTCCCCAGAGGAAAAAGCTGATGATGACGATAGCCCAGAGCAGCAGCGAAAACGGATCATACAGCAAGAAGGCAAAGGATTCGCCTTTAAAGAGGCTGCGCAAAGTCCCCATGACGGTGACGATAGACAGCTGGCCTTGCCCCCACCAGCCGATGAAGCCCAAGGTGATGGCGAGAATCCCGAGCCTTAGCGGGGTATAATATCTGGATTCACTGATGCTTTCGCGGAACCGCCAGAAGCCAAGCCCCAGGATGGTAAGGAAAATCCCGAGAAAGACCATATCGACCCATCTGTTGCGCAGAGATTCGAGCCAGGCCGGGAGTGGCTTGGCCATTTCCAACCGTTTATAGAATCGCGGGAGGTTGGTTGCGGTTGTATCAAAGAAGACTTCGCCGATTTCGGGATGAAACATGCCATGGGCGCGTTGGGCGATAATGCGTATGTCATAGGGGGTCAAGGGGTCATACCCCAAGCGGCGGTCGGTTCGGAAGATCATGGCCCGACCATCTGGCAGGTCTTCATGCAGTTCGATATCGAGATCAGAATCCCGCAAGGCCAGCGGGAAATCATTTTGCCGCAGCTGAATCAGGGACGGGGAGGTATTGCGGATAAAATCATCCTGAACAAGACCATGGCGAGCGGTTTCGATCAACAGGAAGAATTCTTCGTCTGGAGAAATGGAGCGCATGGTGTCCAACTGTTCAAGCGTGAGCGGCTTGAGAACAGATTGCGCCACAGAAGGCGGCGTAATATCAACCGCCCATAAATCCAGAAACAGTTCATCTGGATAGTCAAGGGCATCGGCATCATCATCATCCCAGATCGTATCGGCAAAGGCTTCCTGCACCATTTGATTGGTCAGGCTGAAATGATGCGCGATTCCTTCCTCTACCATCTGGGTCCAGACAAGGTCTTCCTGATGGTCATAATCAGGGACCGCTGCGGCAGCCCCGCCACCAATGCCTTTCATTTTTTCGCGGGCAATCTTCAAGGCGGCGGCGAGGATTGATTCATGGGCAATCCGCACCGATGCGGTGGCTTTGGTCACGCCGTCCAGATAGACAAGACTGTCGCTTTGCCCGCCCTTGCCATAGGGGGTGCCAACCACCAGCTGATCAGCAATCGACAGGCCGCGATATTGTTCAAGAAACTTGCGAAAAGGGACTTCGCCAAGGCCCGAGACGAAAATAGGCTCCCGTTGTTCGATCAGATGAAGGTCAAGAATCAGACCATCAAGATTGAGGATCACCAGAATATTGACGGGTTCACCGGAAAACCCGGGAAGTGGAGACAAAGATTCAGTTTCAAACGCATAACCGGAATTGACGCCGTCAAGATTGATGATATTCCAGACCGCTTCTTGCCCTTCGACGGGTTCCCCGATCTGGTAGGGGGGTTCAATATAGGAATCGACCTCTTCGGCGGTCAGCCAGTCTTCTGCTTGTAGGGGGGTAATCAGGGCGCAAAGAAGGATCGTCAAAAAACCTGCTGCCAAAAACTGGCAAGGTAAGGCAAAGCCTTTTAATGAGTAGCGCTTAGCGTTCCGGGGCCATAAAATCGACATGATAACGCTTGAAAATATCAACAATCGTCCCGTCGGCTAACGCCTGTTCAATGATATAATCGACCTCATAGCCAAGATCACGATTGGTATGACGCACCGCCAGCCCCAGGGTCCATTCACCAATGGCAAGCCCGGGCATGGGCGGCATATGGGCAGCAATCGCATCGGAATCGCTGGCATTGGCGCGATGTTGCAGCTGTCCTTTTGCGCCCATCACAGCATTGACCTCTCCGGCAAACAGGGCATCCAGGGCTTCATCGGTGGTTTGATAGCGGCGGACATTGGGCAAGACCTGCCCGCGGGCGAGGCCGGAAAGATAGAAATCAGCCAAGGTATCATTTTCGACCGCCACCGGGTCAAAGCGGAAATAGGCCGGAAGCGGCGGTGATTCATTGTAAAATTCCTGATTATAGGCAATCGCCAGACTTTCTTTATAATATTGTCCGGTGAGTTTGACCATTTCGTTACGGCAAGCAAAATCGGCATCATAGGGCATATGCATCATGATATGCATCAAGGGGCCGCCCAGCAATCGTCCTTTCCAGACATAATTGCGTAAATCGGCATCGACATTTTCGCCCGCTTCCAGAAGGTAAAAGCGCGGTTCCACCCCCATTTTTTCAGCCAGCAAGCGACCGACCGCAACATCAATCCCGTCAATCTCGCCGTCCTGATTTTTAAAGGAATAGGGGGCAAAATCTGAATAGAGTCCAATCGCGATCCAGCCTTGATCAAGGATATCGTCAAACGTCTGCCCGACTTCAATCCGGCTGATATTTTGCTGTTTCTGGGCATCCAGCCCGGTTGGCAGATCAGCGCAGCGGGCAAAAGCCGATACCGGAAGCGCAACAATCAGCAGCAGCACGAACAAAAGATGAAAGGTGCTTTTTTTCATATTTCTGACGGGTTTACCGCAACCTGTTGCGCGACAGCCTATTGCGCAACAGATAAGCCGATGGTGAGAATATCAGCCGCCTCTTTTATATCAGGCTGATCAGACTCTATTTGATAAAGAGCCTGGAGCGCACTGGAATCAGCTTTTTCAAAGCCGGACCCGGTTTCAACCTGCCCGGCGATTTCTGTCAGCGAGGCCTGAATCTGGTCGAGGCGGGCCTGATCGGTGGTGCCACTTTCCACCATGGCGATCAGGTCATTCTTAATTTTATTCAATTCATCGGTATAGTCATCCAGCGCGCCATCATCGGGGCGGGTTTCCACATAGGTGCGAATGGCCCAGGCTGCTTTTTGTCCAAGCAGTTCACCAAAAGCAGGCATTTTTGTGATGCCGTTTTGCGTCACCCCATTGCGGAATCGTTCCATATACCATTCATCGCCATATTCTTCGGCCTCAAGATAGCGCAGGTCAGGGGCCAGCCCGCCTGATATGCCTTCAAGCCCGTGGCAGCGCGCACAATTCTGATTATAGCCGGAGGCTCCAATTCCGATTGCGATCAGCCAGACCTCTTCATCAACATTGCGATAGGGATTTTCGGTCAGCCAGTCGTCATTATCGCCGTTTGGCATATCAGGCAGCGCATCGGTATTCATGGGCTGCGGCGCGACATCGCCGTGCGCGAAAGCAGAGTCAAAATCGATATGTGCGCTGGTAACAAGCAGCAAAAGGAAGCTGGTTGCCACCAGCGATTTCAGCCATTTATTCATTTTCTTCACCCTTCAAGCCCCTAACTGGCAGCGATTTTGTGTCGCTAAATTCGTGTATAGGGATAAATGATAGGTGAAAATTTGTAAATTAAAATGTGCAAAAGCAATGTTGGGAGAAGGCGGCAACAAAGCCGTTTACAATCAAAGTAAGGGTCTATAAATATCAGACGGCTATTGTTGATGTAAATTGCGCCATATGGGAGGAATTGTGCGAGTAAACAGATTTTTTTATCTTCTGGCCTGTTTTGCCCTGTTCTTTATGGGGGGGATTGGGGCGGTATCTGCTGCCGATATGGATATCAAGATTGTTTATATTGAGCGTCAGTATCCATCGCCACCGGTTTTGTCGATCATGGACAGAACGCCGGAGGATGAGGGGATTGCCGGTTCCCGTCTTGCGATCAAGGACAATAATACGTCTGGCCAGTTTTTGGGTCACACCTATGCGCTGGAAACCCATATTCTGGAGGAGGACGCTGATTTTACGGCGTTTTTGACGGAGAATAAGGCCAGTTTGTCTGATCGGCTGATTATTTCCAAACTGAATGACAGCGACCTTTTAGCACTTAGTGATGCTGTGAACGGGGGTGACGTTGTTAAAGGAAGCGAGGCTTTGATATTCAACACGGCGGCGTATGAGGATTCGCTGCGTAATCAGGCTTGTCGGGGGAATGTGCTTCATACCATTCCAAGCGATGCCATGCGCGCTGATGCGCTGGCTCAGTTCGCCAAGGCCCGCCGTCTTGAAGACTGGGTGCTGATTCATGGAGAAAATCCGCGTGATCTTGCTTTCGCTGATGCGCTGGAGCGGTCTGCTTCCAAATTCCGGCTGGATATTGAAGAAAAAGCCGCCTGGGCTCTTAATGCCGATATCCGGCGCAGTGCCAACAAGGAAATTTTGCAATTTACCCAGCGTCTGCCCGATCATGATTTGATGGTGATCAGCGACGAGATTGGTGATTTTTCGCGTTATTTTCTGTATAATAGCTGGCAGTTGACTCCGATTGCTGGCGGGGCCGGGCTGATGAGTGACGGGTGGCATATTGTCCTGGAACAGGCCGGCGCCGCACAGTTACAGAATCGTTTCTTTGAGGAAACAGGCCGTTATATGCGCCCGATTGACTATGCGGCCTGGGTGGCTGCCCGCGTTGTGGGGGAGGCCGTAAGCCGCACGCAGGAATCTTCGCCCAAGGCCCTGCGCGATTATATCTTGTCTGATAAATTTTCGATTGCGGCGCATAAACATGTTAAACTGACCTTCCGTCACTGGAATGGTCAGTTGCGTCAGCCGGTTGCGCTTTTCCATGAACAAGCTTTGCTGGCCATGGCACCGCTGGATGGTTTTCACCATCAGCGCAACCCGCTTGACAGTTTGGGGCTTGATCTGGAAGAGAGTTCCTGCAATCAGTTTGCTTCATAAAGACATATAAGAACAGGAGAAAGAATGATGTCGATCTGGCACCGTTTTTTGGGGGTTGCACTGGCTTTGGGATACAGCCTGTGCGCCTTTGCTTTTGGTCCTGCTTTTGCTGGAGAAGTCTGGGTCACCAATGAAAAAGACGATTCGATCAGTGTCATTGATGTGGAGACACTGGAAGTCGTGCGCACGATTGAAACCGGGGAGCGGCCACGCGGTATTCTTTTTTCCAAGGATTATGCGGTTGCCTATGTCTGTGCGTCTGATTCCAATGCGGTTCAGGTGATTGATGCGGCGACGGGCGAGATTTTGCATGACCTGCCAAGTGGCGAGGATCCCGAGCAATTTGCTCTGCATCCCAACAACCGTTTTCTCTATATTGCCAATGAGGATGATGCGATCACGACGGTGGTTGATACTGAAACCCGGTCGGTGGTTGCGCAGATTCCGGTCGGGGTTGAGCCTGAAGGCATGGCGGTTTCCCCGGATGGGGCGATTGCGATCACGACATCGGAAACCACCAATATGGCGCACTGGATTGATGTGGAAAAGCAGGAGATATTTGCCAATACGCTGGTTGACCAACGCCCGCGCTATGCCAAATTCACGCATGATGGCAAATTCTTGTGGGTGAGTTCGGAAATTGGCGGCACGGTTGCGGTTTTTGATGTTGAAACCCAGGAAGAGGTGGGCAAGGTCAATTTTGCGATAGCGGGGGTTCATGTGGACCGGATTCAACCGGTTGGGATGCGGATCAGCCCGGATGACCAGCAGGTTTATGTGGCACTGGGCCCGGCCAATCATGTGGCGGTGGTCAATGCCAATACGTTTGAGGTTGAAAAATATATTCTGACCGGTCGGCGTGTCTGGCATTTGGAGTTATTGCCTGAAGAGCAGTTACTTTTTTCAACCAACGGGGCATCGGGCGATGTGACGGTGGTTGATATTTCTGCTGACAAGGCGATCAAAACCATCAAGGTTGGACGGTTTCCCTGGGGAGCGGCTTATCGGCCTTAGTAAATCCTGCCCAACCAACCCTTAAAGAAATCACCCCCAATATGAAATCCGCTTGCCCATGAAAAATCTTAAAAGTCGGGGTGTTTAAAATTGGGAGCGATTGAATTTAAACAGGTTTCTTTTGCCTATCCGCAAAAGGCTGCGCTTCATGCGGTCAGTTTCATGATTGAAAAGGGCGGCTTTTGCGCCTTGCTTGGGCCAAACGGGGCTGGAAAATCAACGATTTTTGCCCTGCTGTCACGGCTTATCACGCCTGATGAAGGCTCTGTGTGGATTGATCAATCCGATATCAACAAGACTCCGCGCACGGATGCGGCTAAAATCGGTGTTGTCTTTCAACAACTTAGCCTTGATATGAATTTAACCGTTGCCCAGAACCTCTATTATTCCGGCGCGCTGTGCGGGTTTTCGCGCGCATTTTCTAAACAACGCATGATGGAACTGCTCAACTGGTTCAATATGGCCGAGCGCAAAGACGAAAAAGTCCGCAACCTCAATGGAGGCCACCAAAGACGCGTTGAAATCGTCCGCGCTCTGTTGAATGATCCCTCTATTCTGCTGCTTGATGAACCCTCGCAAGGGCTGGATATCAAAGCCCGCCACGGGCTGCTCCAGCGTATCCATGACTATAATCGCGCCCATGGCGTCACCATCTTCTGGACAACCCATCTGCATGACGAACTATCCCCCGACGATCACGTCATTCTGCTTGAGCGCGGACAGGTGCAGGCCTACAATACCTATGCCGCGCTCTCCAATAACCCCTTGTATCAACGGTTCTTTAACCCGACATCCTGATAACCGGATAATAGCTTTCAAGCCCTCCCCATGCTCCATGCACTGATCGCAATCATATGGCGCGAACTGCTGCGCTTCATCAGCCAAAAAGGACGACTCGGCGCAGCACTCGTGCGACCACTGCTCTGGCTCTTCATCTTTGCCGCAGGATTCCGCGCAGCACTCGGACTCTCCATCATCCCGCCCTACGAAACATATATCACATACGAAGAATATATCATCCCCGGACTCTGCGCAATGATCCAGCTCTTCAGCGGAATGCAAAGCGCCCTCGCCATGGTCTATGATCGCGAAATGGGAAATATGCGCCTGCTGCTCATATCCCCGCTGCCCCGATGGTGGCTGCTGTTTAGTAAACTGCTCGCAGGGACCCTCGTCTCCATCATACAGGTCTATCTCTTCCTGCTGCTCGCCTTGCCGCTTGACCTCTATTTTCCCCTCGCCGGATATGCCATGCTGTTCCCAATGCTCGTGCTAAACGGATTGATGCTCGGTGCTCTCGGCCTGCTGATCTCATCCCTCATCCGGCAACTCGAAAATTTCGCAGGAGTCATGAATTTCGTCATCTTCCCGATGTTCTTCCTCTCAACCGCTCTCTACCCGCTGTGGAGAATGGCCGAATCCTCGCTGCTGCTGCGCGATATTTGCGCCCTAAACCCCTTCTCCCACGGGGTGGAGTTGATCCGCTTTGCCCTGTATGCTAAACTCAACACAGAGATGTTTGCTTTGGTGATGGCAGGGTTTGTCGTCTTTGCAGGACTGGCCCTGTGGTTCTATAATCCGGCAACCAGCTTCATGAGGAAGAAATTATGACAAAAAACCGCACGAACGCCAGCACCCGCATTCTTGCAATCCTGCTGGCTATGACCGTTTTTCTGCCCCATCAAGCCGCATCTGAAGACCCGGAACAATATGGCACCCTCAACCCGGAAGAACTGTCGCCGAACGCCACGCTTGCCAAGGTCAAACGCGGCGAAGTCAGCATGGTGATCTGCGCGCAGGGCTATTATATCACCAAAGCAGGCAACCATGACGATGCCCGCACCCTGTTCCTTAAATGCGCCGAAGCCGGCTATAGCAAGGCCATGATCTGGCTCTCCCAGCTTGATGGAAACGGCCTTGGCGAAGGACTGTCCCCTGATCATGCCAAGGCGGCAGGCTGGGACAAGATGGCAGCAGAAACCGGCGATGCGCTTGGCGTTTATCATTACGGACTTGATTTGCTGATTGGCTATGGCGTGCCGCAAGATATTGAGCTGGGTAAACGGCTGATCTCGCTTGCCGCGCAATATGGCGAAGAAAGTGCGATCACCCTCCAGCAAGCCGATTATGACGTGCGCGCAGTTATTCCCGATGCCGATGAACCCAATATCATTCCCGACTGGAATGTTGATATCGCGACCCGCTAAACCCTGTTTTTTTATAGAATCCTATAATTCAAGGGTTTGATCGGTCAGCTGGTCAATTTCTGCCGGGTCATGGCTGGCCAGCAGCAGCATGGCTTTATGGCTGCGCAGATAATCTTGCAACAGGGTCATCATTGTCTGTTTGCGCTGTTGATCCAGCGACACAAAGGGTTCATCAAGCACCAGCATATCGCCTTTAAAGGCCAAGGCCCGGATAAAGGCCACCCGCCGTTGCTGACCTAAAGAAAGCTGGCTTGGAAATAAATCACCATGCTGATCCAGCCCGACTTGTGCCAGCCAATCATCAGCTTCTTGCCTCGTGATATGGGCGGTGAGCATGATATTCTCGCGTATTTTCCGCCAGGGGATCAAGCAGGGTTCCTGAAACATCATGGCAATTTTTGCCCCGTCTTCCAGGTGACGCTGCCCGCTAAAATCGCGGTCAATCCCGGCGCAAATCCGCAGCAGGCTGGTTTTGCCACGCCCGGAAGGGCCAACGATGCCAAGCGCATCCGGCACTTGAAGGGAAATCTTCACCCCTTTAAGCAGTGACTCATCCTTGAAGGTTTTTTCCTCTATGGTCAGATTGAAAGACATAACCACACTCATGGTTTTTCACCATTTTGAGCAAGCACACTGGCATGCCGCCAGGCTGACAATTTGCGTTCCCACGGATGCAGGATACCATATTCAATCCCCAGCATGATGATAATAAACGGAAAGGCATAGGCCAGCATCATGTGCATTTCAAACAGCTGGAAATAGAGGTGGATTTGAAATCCGATCCCGTTGGAGCGACCGAGGAATTCGACCACCAGAACAATTTTCCAGATCAGGGCCAGTCCGTTACGGCTGGCAGCGAGGGTAAAGGGCATCAGTTGCGGGACAAGGATATGACGCAGATACTGAAAGCGTGAGAGTTGATAAAGCTTGCACATGGCGCGAATATCGGAATCAAGCACGCGCGCCCCTTCGCGAAAGATCGTGATGACCAGCGGCAGTTTATTGAGTGCGACCGCGCCGATGGCCGAGAGTTCGCTCAATCCCCCCCAGACATACCAGAGGACGATCACCACCAGTGCCGGGATATTGAGCAAGAGGATAACCAGACTGTCGAGCAGACGATTGATGGCAGGGTAGCGGCCCATCAGGATTCCGATCACCGCCCCCAGCCCCAGTGCCAGCACAAAGGCCGCCGCCACCCGTAGCAGGGTTGCGATCAGGTGCGGCAGGAGTTCTCCATCGGCAAAAATATCCCTGATCAACAGAGCCAGCGCAAGCGGGTCCGGCAGCAGGGTCTGATCCTTGACGATAAAAAAGGCAATGGCCCACCAGACGACCGTCAGTCCGACAAGGGCATAAAAATTGGAAAAGCGATGCGCAAAAGAGGAGGGACTAGACATAAACTGGATAATGCTGCTTTTATGCCCAATTATGACGGGAAGAAATTCAAGCCGTCTAAACCATCATCCCCGGACGCCAGAAGCCAGGACGCTAAAAGTCAGGACGCCGGAAGATAAAACAACCCGTCCATCAAAGCGCGCAGGTCTGTATCCTCGTCAATGCCGGAACCCAGCAGCTTTTCTTTGCCAATATCGCGCAATACCGTCAGAAACTCCAGCGATGTTTCCTCATTAACCGCATAGCTCGTTGGAATCCCGGCCCGAAAACCCTTGATCAGGGCCTGATACTGGGCGTCATTCTTCACCCGCATCCGATCCTTGATCTCCAGCCACACCGCATCCTCGCTGGCCAGCCGGGCCTTGATATCCTGCACAGCCGCCAGGAACCGGTCAACCAGACCTTGCTCAAAAGCCGCACTCTCGGCATTGAAAATATAGCCAAGCAAAGGAGTCGCCGGATCAAGACCAAGCTCTCGACCAATCTCGTCAACCGTGATCAGGGGCGACAACCCTCCGGCCTCCATCTTGGCCAGAAAATGCCAGAAATTGATCGCCGCATCGACCTCGCCCTGCAACGCCTGCTTCATAATCAACGGCGGGGCCCCAAAAACAGGCTCGGCCACCTTGCTCAAATCCTCGCCATACCGCTTCTGGTAAAGAGCCCGCGCCAATAGCCAGCTCTTGTCAAGCGGCCCGCCAGCTATGCCAATCTTCTTGCCTGCCAGCGATTGCAATCCATCCTTATCCTTGGCTCCCCCCTTATCCTTGCCCCAGTAAATCCCGCCAACCGAACGCGAATAAGGGAAAAAACGCACATCCTCCCCTTTGGCTCTGGCCCGAATCGCCCAAATCCAGTCAGCCACAATCATATCAGTCCCCTCAGCCTCAAACTTGATGCGGGAATTGGCCCCGCTCGCGACCGGATCAATCACCAGTTCAAACCCGCGTGCCTTGTCCATCTCATAGTGCTTGATCAGCTTTAACTCCCAGTTCACCGTGCCAGTCTTCAAAACCGAAATTTGCAGCTTTGGCAGCGACTCCGCAAGCGCAGGCCCCATCCCTGCCGACAAACAACACATAATAACCAAGAGCAAAAAGCCATACCCTCTGCTTTTCAATGTGTAACGCGCATCTATCATCAGGTCCTCCCACTATCGGTTTTTGTGCTGTTATAAGTGCCGATATTTTTATTGCAAGCTTAAAGCATTTCATATAACTTTGCTTTCATATATTAATGCGGTTTTCGCTTTTTTAACCGATACAAAAGGGAGAAAAAAATGAGCCTTTTTCTGGAATGCCGTGATTTTGCGGCAAAAAATGCGCTTGCAAGTTCGGCTTTTGGCCTGACGCTTGGTCTGGCACTCGGGGTCGGCCTGCTCACTACCAGCCATCCCGCGCTTGCCGATGTGAGCGAGGAAGCTATCCTCAATGACACCGATATCCCGGGCGATATCGTCACCAACGGCATGGGACAGCACCTGCAACGCTACAGCCCGCTCGATATGATCAATAAAGATAATATCTCGCGGCTGGTCCCGGCCTGGGTCTTCTCCTTCGGCGGCGAAAAGCAACGCGGGCAAGAAGCCCAACCCGTCATTAAAGACGGCATCATGTATGTCACGGCCTCCTACTCGCGGCTGTTCGCGATTGATGCCATGACCGGTGAAGAATTATGGCAATACGATGCACGCCTGCCAGAAGGTATTCTGCCTTGCTGCGATGTCGTTAATCGCGGGGCTGCCCTCTATAAAGACAAAGTCTATTTCGGAACCCTGGATGCTCGCCTGGTTGCGCTCAATGCCAAAACCGGCGATGTCGTCTGGAACAAAAAAATCGCCGATTATAAAGCTGGCTACTCCTATACCGCTGCCCCGCTGATTGTGAACGGGCTGGTGGTCACCGGAAACTCGGGCGGTGAATTTGGGATCGTCGGGGAAGTGCAGGCGCGTGACGCCGAAACCGGCGAATTGGTCTGGACTCGTCCCGTGATCGAAGGCCATATGGGCACCTATAAGGGCGAAGAAAGCACCATGACCGGTGAATTAAATGCCACCTGGCCCGGCGATATGTGGAAAACCGGCGGCGGAGCCACCTGGCTTGGCGGGTCCTATGATGCCAAGACCGATACGCTGATCTTTGGCACCGGCAATCCGGCACCGTGGAACAGCTACCTGCGTCCGGGCGACAATCTCTATGCCGCTTCGCGTCTGGGGATTGATCCCGCCAATGGCGAAATCAAATGGCACTATCAGACCACCCCGCGCGAAGGCTGGGACTATGACGGCGTCAATGAAGTCATCCCGTTTGAAGCAGATGGCGAAGAAGGCTTGGCAACCGCTGATCGTAACGGTTTCTTCTATATCCTTGATCGCGAAAATGGTGCCTTCAAGCGGGCAACCCCGTTTGTGCGCAATATCACTTGGGCCGAAGGAATCGATGACAATGGTCGCCCGATCTATGCCGAGGAAAACCGCCCCGGCAATCCGCAAGACGCCGCCGGTGATGGCAAAAAAGGCGAAATCGTCTTTTCCGTGCCGTCCTTCCTTGGGGGCAAAAACTGGATGCCAATGGCCTATTCCAACAACACCAACCTCTTCTATGTGCCGTCCAACGAATGGGGCATGGATCTCTGGAACGAGCCGATCAACTATAAGAAAGGGGCCGCCTATCTGGGGGCAGGCTTTACCATCAAGCCGATCTTTGAAGATTATATTGGCAGCTTGAAAGCCATTGATCCCAAAACCGGCAATATCAAGTGGGAATACCGCAATAATGCCCCGCTTTGGGGTGGCGTGATGGCAACGGCTGGCGGGCTTGTCTTTACCGGCACCCCCGAAGGCCATTTTAAAGCCTTTGATGATCTGACCGGCGAAGAACTCTGGAGCTTCCAGACCGGGTCCGGCATTGTCGGCCAGCCTGTCACCTGGACACATGAAGGCGAACAATATATCGCAGTCACATCCGGCTGGGGTGGAGCTGTCCCGCTTTGGGGCGGTGAAGTCGCCAAACGCGTCAACTATCTGAACCAGGGCGGCACCGTCTGGATGTTCAAACTTGTCAAATAATCCAATATCAGCCTGATTACCTTTCACGATAATCAGGCAAACAACAAACGGGCGGAGGGCCTATGCCTTCCGCCCGTTTTTTATGCGTGTAACCCGCGTAATTACAACATAGCGCAATACAGGGATCACCGTTTTAGCAGCGCAGGATTAAATTGACCGGCTAGTCTGTCGGGTGTTCTGGGAGCAAGGGGGAAAGAAGCGGGGATTCTGTTGCTAGGCTCCCCACGCCCCACCTGACAGAGATGACCCACCAGGAATTCACCTTATAAGCCAAATGACCGGCTATGCAGCCATCCGTGCTTGCATCGGTATATTATCGTTTGCATTTAACATGCTAGCCCGTTAACGGCGGGACACCACCGAACGCAAATCCTGCCTTTAACACGCGCGTCGATCCTGTTTCGGCCCCGTGAAACTGTTGGTTTGATGATCGTCCAGACAGAGAACCTGCCTCTATGCAGACGATTTATATCAAAACCTGACGGGTAATGGTGGAGCCGCCGGGTACTGCCCCCGGGTCCGCTACGCTTATTTCGCAACATTCTTTCGCGTCAAAGTCGCCTTGCAGCGACAATAGAACCATAGGGTTTTACAGGGGAAAATGCAAGAAAATTATGGTCAAACCCTGCAATAGGCGGTATTTTTGCATAAAAAGCGGTTGAACCCTGAAAAATCGGGTGAAAAAAACTGGTCACGCAGGCCGAATCTTGTCACAGATGCGATGATGCGTATGAAATGTCAGCAAAACAAGATGAAAGCGAGTAGATGATCTTAACCTGTCCGCGTTGTTCAAGCCAGTTTGCTGTGCCGCGTGAATTGATTGGCCCGCAAGGCCGAAAGGTTCAATGCAGCTCCTGCCAGTTTGTCTGGAAAGCAAATGCCGGGCTTTCTTCGGCTGCTCAGGCACCCGATGAGCAGCAAGGCGGGCAACTGGATAATACGGCGGGTTTTGCTCTTGAGGCCCCTGCGCCTCAAGCAGCTGTTGCGCAAGAGGCTTCCTCTCAAGCCCCTGTACCGCAGGCACCTGTGCCTCAAGTTCCGGCACCCCCGCCAATTCCTGCACCTGCTCCCCAAGCAGCAGGCCCTCAAGCCCCCGATCCGCAAGCGGCAGGTCCTCAAGCCCCCGATCCGCAACCAACGGCTCCGGGCGCACCGGCACCGCCTGCACCTGACCAACCCGGCGGTGAGCCGCTTCCCCCCAATGCAGCCCCGCCAGCACCAGACCAACCCCCAGTAGAGGGCGAAAAAGAAGAGCTTGAAGAAACCATCCCGGATTTCCTGTCCAGTTTCGCAGATGGCGGCGCGCAAGACGGCACTCCCCAACAAGCCGGGAGTCAACAAGCCGGAAATCAACAAGCCGGAAATCAACAAGACGGTGCGCCACCTGTTCTTGGCAATATTGATGGGGGACCAGCTGGAATGCCTGGCGGCCCTCCCGATGATGGAGGTTCTATACCTGACATCGATTCGGTCGATGAAGATATATTCTCCCAGCCCGAACACAGGCCTGTCAAAACCGTAAAAAAAGGTCCAATCGCCGCCTGGATTGTTCTGCTGATGATGATCTCGGGCACGCTGGGCGTCATGTTTATCGAGCGTGAATCGCTGATCGCCAGCTACCCGGGACTAAACGGGCTTTATAATCTGATTGGCCTTGGAGACAGCAGTCTGGCCTATGGAATATCGTTTGGACCGACCGAGACCTCGATCCAGATTCAAGCCGGTCAGCCGCGCACTCTTTTCATTGAAGGAACCTTGACCAACACCCGCGAGGATATTGCTCCGGCACCTTTTATCAAAGGCACTTTGTATAACTCGCGCCGGGAGAATCTGAAGACCTGGTTTTTCAGGCCGGAGAAAACCTCTATTTTACCGGGCGAGGAAATCAGCTATAACACGTCGTTGGTTGATCCTCCACGCGGGGTGACCGAGATCAATGTGACGCTTGCCAGTGAGGAAGAAGCCGCCGAGTTTGAAGCGGGAGGGGCTGAGGAACAGCAGCAACCTTCTGACGGTGAGTAGTTTGCGGCGCGTAATTTGTAATCTGTTCTTTACGATCTGAGAACATAGCAAGCCGAGGCACGATAGTCCCGGGGTATGAATTTTGTCCAGAACATACATATGGATGTGAACAAGAGAGGATTTTATGAATCAGTCATTTTCATCAAGTGCCAAGGTGGGTGGCGCACAGCTTATTGACGGAAAGGTCGCTGCTGCTGCCTTGCGTGCGCAGGTGGGCGAGCAGGTTGCCCTTTTAAAAGAGGCAACAGGGATCACGCCCGGGCTGGCGGTTGTGCTGGTTGGCAAGGACCCGGCAAGCGCGGTCTATGTCCGCAATAAAGGCAAGGCGACCATTGCGGCGGGGATGAACAGTATCGAACATCGGCTGGAGGCTTCAACCTCGCAGGCTGATTTGCTTGCGCTGGTCGATCAGTTGAATAAAGACCCGGCTGTTCACGGCATATTGGTGCAGTTGCCGCTGCCACCGCAGATTGATGCCGATGCCGTTCTTGATGCCATTCACCCGGACAAGGATGTCGACGGCTTTCATGTGATCAATGTTGGACGGCTGGCGACAAATCACCCTGCGGCACTGATCCCTTGCACGCCTTATGGCTGCTTGATGTTGTTGCGCCAAACTTTTGGTAATAAGGGCCTGAGTGGTCAACATGCTGTCATTGTCGGGCGATCAAATATTGTTGGCAAACCGATGGCGCAACTGCTGCTGGCTGATCACTGCACCGTCAGTCTCACCCATTCACGGACCAAAGACCTGGCTGATCATTGCAAGCGGGCTGATATTGTCGTGGCGGCGGTTGGTCGCCCGCATTTTATCCCCGGAGACTGGATTAAACCCGGCGCGGTTGTCATTGATGTCGGGATCAACCGTATTGACCGGCTTGATGAAAACGGCAAACCAGATGGCACACGCCTGGTTGGTGATGTTGATTTTGACTCTGCACAAAAAGTCGCCAGCGCAATCACACCGGTTCCTGGCGGCGTGGGGCCGATGACCATTGCCTGTTTATTGCGTAATTGCCTGATTGCAGCGTCTCGCCGCCATGATTTTTCAGTTTCCATTTCCTGATCGGCCTCTGCGTCTTTTCGTCTAACTTGCGTGAAAAATGTCTGTATCAATGATGTCTGGCGATAAACTCTATAGCGCGGTGACGCATGATATCCGCATTGAAGTGCGGCCGATTTTCTTGCCAGAGCAATCTGATGCAGCGATTGGACGCTATATTTTTGCCTATCATGTGCGGATTGCCAATGAACGCGCACGGCCCGTGCAATTATTATCGCGCTATTGGCATATTACCGATGGACTAGGCCGGGTAGAAGAAGTCGAAGGCCCCGGCGTTGTCGGTGAACAACCGGTTATCCCGCCGGGGGAAAGCTATCTCTATGCCAGTGGCTGTCCACTGCAAACCCCGTCCGGCATTATGCTGGGTCACTATATATTTGAAGACGAAAATGGCGACAGTCTAAAGGCCAATATCCCGCCGTTTTCTCTGGATTGCCCGTGGGACAAGAAAAGCGTTAATTAAGCCCGCTTTTCCCAGGCAAGCTCGCACCAGACCGGGGTGTGATCCGATGGTCTCTCTCGCCCGCGCGGACGCTGGTCAATCCCGGCTGTGCGCAGACAATCCGCCATCTGCGGAGACAAGAGAAAATGATCAATGCGCAAGCCATGATCCTTTTGAAAGCGGCCTTGCACATAATCCCAATAGCTGTAGCCAACCTGCGGCAAAGGATAGATTGTGCGCCAGGCATCCCACAGTCCAAGGTTCAGCAAGCGGCGGTATCTCTGCCGGACACCCGGCAAGCATAGTGCATCTTCACGCATGGAAAGCGGATCATAACAATCTGCATCATCGGGGCAGATATTGAAATCTCCGCCCAGGACAAAAGGCACTTCGTGCGGGAGCAGAGTCTTTTCAACATAGTCAATCAGCCGGTCCAGCCAGCTTAATTTATACGGATATTTCGGTCCATCAGTTGGATTGCCATTCGGGACATAGAGGCTATGGACTCGTATCCCGCAAATTGTCGCCGCAATAAAGCGGGCTTGCTCGTCTTCCGCTGTCCGGGAAGAAGGGTCCGGCAAACCGGCTTGCACCTCGGTCATCGGATGGCGCGACAAAATCGCCACACCGTTATAGGCTTTTTGGCCATGGACGGTACTTTGATAGCCTGCTGCTGCCAGCTCATTGGCTGGAAAATTCTCATCCTGACATTTGATTTCCTGCAACAGGACAATATCAGGCGCAGCCTCTGCCAGCCACTCTAAAAGACCGGGCAGCCGAACCTTAACCGAATTCACATTAAAAGTTGCCAACCGCATATTCTGCCCCTCGCCTCAATGCTTACCAAACCTCAATGCTTACCAAATCCCAATGCATACCAAACCCCAGTGATCACCAAACAGGACCTCATCACTAAACTATTCTGCCAAATACCTTACTGTTACAGCGTTCCTTGAAAGAAAGAAAGAGTCCTTTATTGACTCCCTGAATTTCGGGTTGTAACAATCCTTTTTTATTTAAACTAAAGGGGGAGTTTAAATTGGTTTTCATTGATGTTTCAAAAATTGATCTATCTTTTGTATATATAAAATCCCTCCCGTTTTTCTTGTCTGTTATGATTGCTTTTGGCGGGTTTGGTGGGGCGGTGCGGGCTGACTGCACCTACGAAGAATCGTCAATTATCTGCGATCAAGCTGTGTTGAGCGCAGGTTTAAAAGCAGAGGACGAGGTGCTGTCTATCCGGCTGGATCAAGGCAGTTATATTTCAACCTTTAATCAAAGATCCTATGGGGTCCAGGCAGCCAACAGCCAGATCAATATGGTGCTGGACAATGCCAGCATACTCAATACCATTGGTTCCTATGCAGATGGCGTGAATATTGAAGGTCGCCATCGTGCGGGTGGGCAAAACAGCCTTGACCTTTATAGCGGAAGCAGCCTTTCAACATTCGGCAGGCAGGCCAACGGTATTTCGATTGAAGACGCGCAGGCTCGTATTTTTCTGGATGAAAGCACCCTTCAAACTAGCGGAGACGGGGCTTCTGGCATTTCTGCAGCCAATAGTGATGTTTCGCTAACGCTTGATCAAGGCAGCAGAATCGAAACCTCTGGCGAAAATTCATCGGGGCTTTCTGCCATGAACAGTGC
Source organism: Alphaproteobacteria bacterium (assembly GCA_965229605.1). GTDB lineage: Bacteria > Pseudomonadota > Alphaproteobacteria > CBDDJK01 > CBDDJK01. The sequence goes on from OZ245892.1 coordinate 2,022,922, forward strand.
GATTGAAGCCATAATCACCGGCGCAAGTCATATTCATGCGCGGGGGCAAAATGCACACGGAATTGAAGGGGCGCACCAGATAAGGATTGACGCCGGATCAAGCGTGATCAGCGACAATGACACGGCCTTGGCCGGACTTGATAATCCGGTCACAATCAATGAAACCGATGCGGCTGGTTTGGCTGCGTCCTATACGATTGACCCCAACGACAGTTTCTGGATTGGAGGCACCCTGTCAGGCGGCAATGGAATTGCGCTTGATGCCGGGGCGGGTGATGATCAGGTCACGATTGATGGCACAACCGCCAATATTTCTGGTCTGGTGACTGGCGGGGCCGGAGAAGACCAGCTTATCCTTGAAGGAAATGGGACTATATCGGATCAATATAGCGAATTTGAGCAGGTTGAACTGGCCAATGGGGCCAAATGGACTCTGGAATCTGGCCAGACGATTGATTACGCCCGCACCCTTTTGCTGGATAGCCAGCTTCAAATTCATGGCGACTGGGAGGGTGATATTATTCTGGGTCATGCAGGTGCGAGCCTGTCGGGAACCGGACAATTACACGGGACTTTGATCAATCGCGCGGGCATTTTTGCATTCAGGCCAAATGAAAATCCAGATGAAAGTATGGGCGTGACCTTTGCTGGCGGCTTTCAGCAGCAAGAAGGCGCAGTACTTATCATTCAAACCGGGGCCAGTCCATCCGATCTTTTGACCTTTTCAGGGACTGCCGAACTGGGCGGAATCTTGCGCGTTGAATCTGCGGACTCCCTGACGATTGGCAGTACATATCCGCTTATTGTTGCAAAAGACGGGATTTCCGGGGCCTTTGACGTGATTGAAAAGCCCGGGCGATTTCTTGAGTTCATCCCGTCAATTTCAGATGAAGGAACCCTTTATCAGGTCTTGTTGAGCCGCCAGTCCCTCGCCGAAAATTTGAGTAATCTTTCAACCCGGACAGTCTATATGGCCAGCCAGCTGGATCAGATTTTAACCCAAAGCCCGGATTCTCTGGAGGACGTTAACCAGGCCCTCGACAATATGAGCGACACAGACATCAATGACTATCTTGAAACCCAATCGGGGATTATTGCTCTGGAAGCGACGGCAGCTGCGCCAGCGATGATGGCGGCCACCAATGATATTGTCACGGGTCGGCTGGCCCGCACCGCTTCCTTGACACAGGTGGCTTCAGATGGGCAAAATTCATCCCCCGAAAGCGGGTTTGCAACCGGTGATACTTTTATATCCTTTATGCGGCTGTCCTGGTGGATTGAAGGAACCTATGGATTGGGATCGCAGGACAGCAGCCCCGACACGCGGGGCTATGAATATAATCTGTATGGCACAGTCAGCGGCGTTGAGACACCAGATTTAATCCCAAATACACTATCCGGGCTGTTCGTTTCCTGGTCTTCTTCTGAAAATACAGTTGATCCGGGTGAAACCGGCGCGCGTGATAGCGGGCAGACTCACCTCTATCAACTCGGTGCCTATAGCCGCTATTTCGGACATCCCGCCCTTGAAGTCTCCGGGACATTTTCTATGGCCTATATGGATATTGAAACCACGCGCTCAACCATCACCGGCACGGCCCTTGGGCAAACCCGTGGCCTGTCGGCATTGATGACCGGAGAGCTTTCATCTCCGGCGCAATGGGCTTTAGGCCACTGGCAGCTAGGCCCCTTTATCGGGTTTGAAGCCGACTATACGCGGGTTGATCCTTATACAGAAACCGGGGCAGGCAGTTCCAACCTTGCTATTGAGCAAGAAGCCTTGAATGGCTTTAAATCCTTGATCGGACTCATGCTGAGTGAACGCCAAAATCGTGATTCAGGAGGAACCTATGCAGCCCGATTTGACCTGAAAATCGCGCTGGTACAGAATATTCTGTCTGACTCGTCACAAGCGCAGGTGAATTTTGCGGCCGCCCCCGATGTGATCTATACAACCCAGGGCGCAGAGCCTGACCAACAGGCCCTGAAAGTCGGGTTTGATCTTGGCTTTGACCTCATGGAAACTACGGGTTCCGGTCAAATGTCGATTGATCCGGAAACAGAGCCGCAAGCCTATATTGGCTATGATGGACAATTCTCCCAAAACGCAGAAGACCACCGCTTTACCGGCGGCATCAAACTCACCTGGTAGCTTTTAAATCATATGGGGAAAGCGATCAGGCAGGATCACTTTGCTTTTTTGCCACGATCACCATGGCCGGGCGTAAAAGGCGGTCGTGTAGCCAATAGCCTTCCTGCATCACCTGAGCAATATGACCAGGCGGGACATCCGTGGTTTCAATCTCGCCAATCGCCTGATGGGCTTGGTGGCTAAATTTTTCACCAATGCCTGCCGTCTTGCGGATTTGATTGCGGCTAAAGGCCTCGGCGAACATTTTTTCAGTCATCTCGACCCCGGTCATCAAATTATCAAGCACCGGGGAGGTCTCGCGGGCTTCCGGGTTGATCGATTCCAGCGCACGGCGCAGATTATCAGCAACTGGTAGCAGTTCCTTGGCAAGATTCTGTGCGCCATAACGCCGCGTGTCTTCATTCTCCTTGGTCGCCCGGCGGCGGACATTTTCAGCCTCGGCAGCAACACGCAACAACCGGTCACGGGCTGCGGCCAGTTCTTCTTCAAGTTTTTGAATGGCCTCGTCCTTTGGGTCCATTTCAGGCGCAGCCATAGCTTCTTCGGGATCAGGGCTTTCCTGAACCTCATCATCAAGGGCGTTATCAATAGGGGCTTGATCTACACCCGTCTGCGCCTCTTGATCCTCGGTCGCTGCATCCTCGCCAACTGAGTCACTTGCTGATTCTGCTGTTGCTTGTTCGTTTGTCTGGCCTGTTGTCTGACTGGTCACGCTTTATCCCCTTTATATATCTAATCCTGTAAAACAGAGTCTGCTTTATTCTGTATTTTTGCTTCTATTTACCGCTGCTCATTATCCGCGACAGCATCTCTGCGGTATAATCAACCATTGGAATAATGCGTCCATAATTCATCCGCAAGGGCCCGACAACGCCAATCGCCCCCACAGTATGCTGGTTTTGCGTGCTATAGGGCGCAACAATCAAGGCACAATCATTCAGTCCATATAGTTTTGTTTCTGCACCAATAAAAATCTTGACCCCTTGTCCTGTTTCGGCTGCATCCAGTAATTTAAGCAAATTTTCTTTGGTTTCAAGAGCCGTGAACAGGTCGCGTATCTGTTCAATTTCCTCAAAGGCCTTGACCTGGCTGAGTAAATTTGAATGCCCGCGTACCACCAGAACGGCCTGCTCATCATTGACCTCGCTCCAGGAGGCCAGACCAAGCTTGACCAGACCTTCAGACATACGGTTGATTTCGCTGCGTCTTGTGTCGATTTCCTTCTGGATGAGGGAACGTGCTTCGGGGAAATCGCGCCCGGACAAGCGGTTGGAGAGATAATTTCCAGCTTCCACCAGACTATGCGCTGGCAAGCCGGGTGGCAGGTCGATCAAGCGGTTTTCAACCAGCCCGGTTTCGCTGACCATGACGACAAGGGCTTTTTCGGGATTGAGGCGGACAAATTCGATATGCCGCAGCCGGTCGGTTTGTTTTGGAGCCAGGACCAGACCGGCGCAACGGCTGATTCCGGACATGATGGTTGAGGCACTTTCAAGAAGTTCTGGCAGATTTTGGCCACTGGCAGCGCATTGGGCTTCGATTGCTTTTTGGTCTTCGGATTCCAGCCGACCATATTCCAGCATTCCGTCAACAAAGAACTTTAGCCCGACGGCGGTTGGCAAGCGACCGGCCGAGGTATGCGGCGCATAAAGCAGCCCGGCATCTTCAAGGTCCGACATGACATTGCGAACACTGGCCGGGGACAGGTCAAGGCCGGATTCGCGGGCCAGGGTGTGAGAGAGCGTTCGCGATCCGGTTGCTTCGCCGGTTTGCAAATAGGCCTCGACAATATGTTTGAGGACTTCGCGAGAACGTGCATTAAGAGTGGACAGCATCATGGTTTTTATTTTGGTCTGCGCAGGCTCAACAGTCAATCACCATCCCGTCATAGGCGGGTTCTACCTGCGCCGGGAGGCTTTGACGCAAGGTATCATAATCCATATCGATATGGAGGTTGGTCAGAATGGCTTTTTTGGGTTGAATTTGTTTGATCCAGCCCAGAGTGCGGGCGAGGTGGGTATGGGTCGGGTGCGGACGATAGCGCAAGGCATCGACAATTATTGTATCAATCCCGTGCAAGGCTGCCAGTTTTTCCCCGGATATTTCAGAGACATCAGGGATATAGGCCAGATTTTCGATATGGAAGCCAAAGGCCTCGATTGGGCCGTGCTGGACGGGGAAAGGGGTGATTTTCAGGGTGCCGTCTGGTCCGGGCAGAGAGAATGGCCCGAGAATTTCAAAAGGGGTGACAAGGGCTGGATAGCCGTGATGGCTTTCAAAGCAATAGTCGAATCGCTGCTTTAACCGCTGGAGTGTATAGGCTGATGCGAAAAGCGGGATGGTTGCGCGTTGTTCGATATAGAATCCGCGCAGGTCGTCAATTCCGTGGCATTGGTCGGCGTGATCGTGGGTATAGAGGACGGCATCAAGGCGGTTGATCTGGTTATCCAGAGCCTGCTGGCGGAAGTCTGGCGAGGTATCGATGATCATTCGCAGTCCAGCGGCTTCGATATAGAGCGAACAACGGGTGCGGCGGTTACGCGGTTGCGCCGGGTCGGCTGCTCCCCAGGTGCCAGTAATGCGCGGCACGCCACCAGAGGAGCCGGAGCCAAGAATGATGGCTTTCATGTGCTTTCAACTTCCATTTGCGCGATTGAGAATTTTTTGGCCAGTTCGCTTTGAATATCGGCAATCACCGGAGTCCAGTCTCCACGGTTGCCAGGCAATCTTTGCTTTTGCCGGAACAGCCGCAAGGCCGGATACCAGGGGCAGTCAGCGCGCGCCCCCATCCAGCGATACTCAGCCGGTTCATAAAGCATGACCCAGGTTTCCTTGCCTTGATGCCCGGCCAGATGCGCCAGCCCGCTATCCACACAAAGCACAAGATCAACCGCTTCCAGCAAGGCTGCACTGTCACGAAAATCTTTAATTTGCGCAGCCGACTTTAAATTTGGGGGGTCTTGTCTTTCGTTCATCGGGTCGATGATATCCGGGTTTGCTTGAAGATAGGCTACATCTTCAGGAAACAATCCGGTTTGTAAATTGATCAGCCAGCCGAAATCCTTGAAGGCTTGATGATAAACGCAAAGCGGGATAGAGCGCAACCGGTCATTATGATTGACCCGGTCACCGCCGACTGTAAAGGCGATTTTGGGTCCGGGATAGGCTGCAAGATAGTCTTTCCAGAAGGCAACACGAGCCGGGTCCGGCGGGACATAGATGGGTGGTGGCACGTTTTGCGGGGTGGCTTCAAACCAGGCTGGCAGCATTTCAAGCACGCAGATGCAATCGAAATCAGGCAGATCGTCGGGATTACTGGACACGACGAGTTTTGCCTGCGGGGCCAGCGTTTCGATATAGGAGCGAATTGGCTGATAGACCGAAGCCAGATTGATGGTGACCTGCACACCTGATTGAATCAAAAGCGGGATATAGCGCAGATACTGGATCATATTGCCATAGCCATGGCGCAGAAGAACAAGCAGATGCTGGCCTTTCAGGTCTCGCCCAGGCAGCAAAATACGCTCTTGATGGCGGGCAAGAAAGCGGGTGGCGGCGGTGCTCTGGATTCCAGAACCCGGTCGCCATAATTGCGCGGTATGGCGAAAACCGTTGATCCAGTCGCCGTTATAGATTTCAAGATGGCCGAGTTCCAGCAACAGCCCGGCATGGGTGGGGTTGGTTTTAAGGGCCTGGCGGATATCTTTTTCGGCTTTATCATGCTGGCCCAGATAACGCAGGGCCTGCGCCCGAATAGCCCGAAGCGCATGCGGATCATGCGCGTTTGCGCTTTTTAACAGCTGGTCGAGATAGGTCACCATGCCTTCATAATCGCCTGTCGATTGCAGGTGATGCAGATATTCATTGACGAAGAGGGGACGCCCGTCCAGTCGGTTCGCCTGCGTCAGAAGATCACTGGCTTGCTTGGCAAATTCCTGGCGGTTTGCCGCAAGTGTGCGTCCTGTTTCAAGGGCAGTGCTTGCTGATTCATCCTGATTTTCAGCCAGAAAATGCTGCGCCAGATGCAGGGCGATTTTATCCAGCCCGGCATCAATCTGTTGGCCTTCTGCGGCCATGCGTGCGGCTTTTTGCAGGCATTGCAGGGCAATATCGGCTTTTCCGGCTTCTTGTGCCAGCCGTGCCCGATAGCTGGCAATCAGGCCGGGGGCAGTCCCGGCTTTTTCGGCCAGATCAAACCAGTTGGCGGCAGCATCATGGAGTTTACGGCTGGCGGCAAGGATTGCCAGCAGACGGAAAAATTCCTGCCGTAAAGAGGCAGCCTTTTCACGCTTGAGTTGCGCGGTCAAAAAAGCGGTCACCCGCTCTGGCAGTTGAAAGGGGGCTGTTGGACCAATCCAGCTTCCTTGCGGGTCAGGGGTGCAGCTTGCCGGGTCAGCAGCTTTTTGGCGCAGCGAAAACAGCTGGCGCATATCGACCAGAACCTGATTGCTGATTATTTCTCCTGCACTAGCTGAGGTATTTTGCCGAAAAATTCGCAAGGCCGGATACCAGAGATGCGCGCTTCCACTCTGGCCCCAGAAAGCATCCGGCTTGTTGCTCAGGCAACACCAGGTTTCTTTCATTTGATTGCCTGAAAGATGGACCAATTCTGATCCGGCTGTGATGGTGAAAGCGCAGAGTTCTATAATGGCGGCGACATCAACCAGCGTGAAATCGGCCTTGTCCTCCTTTAAAGAAAGCGGGTCCAGGACCCTCGAATCCTGTTGCAGCCCCCATAGATTATTCGCCTGATCGGGCAAAATCACCGCCCGTCCATAGCCGGAAAGCAAGGATCGTATTTTATCAAATGTGGCAGGAGTCACCGCTTCCCCGTCAGGTCCAAATGCAACCGCGATCAGCGGGCCTTGCGCCACATCCAACAACCCGGCCCAGTGATCAAGCACATCGGCTGGCACCGGGGCCGGGGTTGGCAAGGGCAGCAACGGCTCGCTTGCCTGACAAAAGGCCGGAATATCGCGGCTATCGGCCCTATAATCACGATCAGAAGCCTCGGCTGGATCGCCATAAACCGGGCTTTGCGGGAATAAAAGCCGCAAATACGGGGCGATATAAGAGATCAATCCTCCATCAGCTACAGGCTTGAAGCTAAAGGATAAAACCGCTCCCCCCTCTTGCAAATAGACGAAAAAACGCATGACCTGCAGAATATGTGCAAGGTTTGCCTCAAGCAGAATGTGAATATATTTCCCTTTAATCGGCGACCCCGGCTTCAAGGTGAAAGAGGTCATGGGTCTTTTGTTGCTTCTGTTTCTGGGGGATCAGTCTCCAGCGTTTCAATGACGCTGGATTCCTCAATCGGCACCGCATCCGGGTGCAGGGTGGAGGCTATCGGCGAATAGCGCGCCGCCAATGGCACGAACTGGCGATCACTGTCCGGCACCTGACGCGCAAACATCCGCAGCAAGGTAAAGGCCAGCATGACCAGATGCACGCCTGCCAGAAGCAGGAAGAAAGCCATCGGCCCGGTATAGGTCATGCCAAAACCGACGATATTTGAACCCATAATGGCCCCGGCACCATTGGCCAGCAATAAAGTGCTGCTGGCTGCCACCATCTGGCTTGGTTTCAGGAAGTCGTTGGTATGGGCCAGGCAGAGCGCGTAAATCGGAAAGGAGGCCCCGCCAAACAGAAAGCTGGCCAGTAATAAAGGCATAAGCCAGCCCAACATGCCAAAAATCATTCCGGCAACCCCGATCATAGCGGCGGCAGCGGCGGCAATCGCAATGATAATCCGGCGGTCTCCCAAGTCGGATAATTTTCCAAGTGGCCAGGTCATGACCAGACCACCCAGCGAATAGAGCGCCAGAAAGTTGGAGGCGTCGCTGACCTCAAACCCATTTTCCAGCATATAGGGCGCGCCCATCCCGACCACCGTGCCATTCCCGACTCCGACCAGCGTAATGACGATCACGCCGAGCGGGGAGACTTTATAAAGAGTGCCAACCCCCATCCGCTCCGGTTCTTCAAAACTTGGCGTGGCCATAGCGGTCATCAGCACCGGCACGGCTGCCAGCGAGATCAGGATAGAGACAATGGTGAACAGTTGAAATCCGGTTGGCTCAAAGGCTTTAAGCAGCTGCTGACCGCCGCCAAAACCGACCAGCGTGATCACCATATAGATGGCCAGAACCTGCCCGCGACTTTCGTTACTGGCCCGGTCATTGAGCCAGCTTTCACACACGATATAAAGCCCGGCGAAGCAAAAACCGATCAGCACCCGGAAGATAAACCAGCTATAGGGGTCAATGATCAGCGGAAACAGGATCACACAAAGCGAGGCCAGAGCCGTCAGCGCGCCGAACACCCGGACATGGCCGACGCTTGAGATCAGTTTCGGCATGGCCCATGATCCGGCGAGCAAGCCAACGAAATAGCCCCCCATGACAAAGCCGGTCATGATATTGCTGAAACTTTCAAGATTGGCGCGGACCCCGATCAAAGAGCCTTGGAGCCCGTTGCCAAGCATGATCAGCAACAGTCCGACAAACAGAACCCAGCATTGGCGAAGAGCAAGCAGCATGGTCGCGGTTTCCTTAAGGGGGCTAGAGTCAAAGCAAAGCGGTTTAAACCGGGCAAAACAGCACAAAAACGGGTCAAAAAACAGAAGATAGCGGAAAATAAAGCACAAGATATTTGGCAACAAACAAACACGAGAATAAAACTGCTTTATATCAAATTTATCGATTCACCAAACCCGATTTTGCATACCCGTCAAATTTTTATGCGCTTCAAGTTTTTACGGGCTTTATGGCTTGGCCTATTGACCCTTTGTCCCGTTTTCCTTAAAGAGGACCCGGATAGAGGGCACTTAGCTCAGCTGGTAGAGCATTCGACTTTTAATCGAACGGTCACAGGTTCGAATCCTGTAGTGCCCACCATTTTTTAGCCCTGATCCTGACAGATTAATATGATGATCACGGATAATCCGCTTATCAAGCGCGCTGTTATAGCCGTATTGGGCCTGTTTCTGCTGTATAGCTCCCCCGCGCATACTCAAGAAATCTATCAATCCGATCAGCATACCTTTAGGCTTGTCGAGGTCACCAGCGGGCTGGACTATCCGTGGGGGCTGGATTTTCTGCCAGACGGCACCATGCTGGTCACTGAAAAGACCGAGGCCCAGTTGCGCCTGGTCAAAGCAAATGGCCAGCTTGACCCGCGCCCGATTGCAGGCTTGCCAAAAAATATCAAAACCGGCGGTCAGGGTGGCCTTCTTGATGTGGTTGTGCATCCAGATTTTGCGCGTAACCAATTGATTTATCTCTCTTATTCAGGAAGTGGGCGCGGCGGGGCCGGAACCGAAGTCATCCGCGCCAGGCTCACTGAAAATCGTCTGGAAGATGTGAAGGTTATTTTTACCGTCGACCCTAAAACAGGAGGCCGGGCGCATTACGGCTCACGGCTTGTTTTTGCCGATGATGGTACGCTTTTTATTACAATCGGTGACCGCTATAATTATCGCGATGAAGCCCAGAACCCGGGAAATCACCTTGGAACGGTTATCCGGCTTAATGAGGATGGCTCTATTCCAGCCGATAATCCCTTTGTCAATAAAGCCGGGCATAAGCCTGAAATCTATTCCTATGGGCACCGCAACCCGCAAGGGCTGGCCCTGCGCTCCAACAAAATCATGTGGATGCATGAACATGGTCCGCGCGGCGGTGACGAGGTCAATATCCTGGATAAACCCGGCGCAAATTACGGCTGGCCAGCCATTACCTACGGGATCAATTATATCGGGACCATTATTTCTGACAAAACCCATATGGAGGGGATGGAACAGCCGGTCATTCACTGGACTCCGTCGATTGCCCCAAGCGGCATGGCTTTTTATAACGGTGACCGCTTCCCCAACTGGAAAGATGATATTTTTGTCGGCGCGCTGGCCGGGGCGCATCTTCGACGCCTTGAACTGGAGGGCGATCAGGTGGTCGAACAGGAAATCCTGCTTGAAAACTACGCCCGTATCCGTGATGTCGTCAATGGCCCCGATGGCTACCTCTATTTCATCATTGATGACAATGACGGCAAAATCCTCCGCCTCGAACCCGCAGAGTAAAGTTTGCAAATGTCTTATATAACCAAGTTTTGGATTATTATGGAATGCATGAAAAAATCACGCATTAATCAATTAAAGCAGCGGGTTAGAAAGAATATGAGCTAGTTATCCAGGACAGCCCGAAAACGACGAAGAAGTTCATCATCCTTAGAAAAGTTCTCTTTTCTCAATCTTCGGGCTTCCCGGATCAATCGGAGGTTATTCGCGGTTGTTTCAATTTCCATTGGAGATGGACGACAAGCTATCAATCGCTCAAATGTTCGGTCTGCCATTTCCCAATCACCGATAAGTGATTGTAATTCTAACTCCGTAGCAATCAACCAGTAATCATCCCCATTGTCTCGCCCGACGGCAAACAGAACCGTTGGCAGCAAAATCTTTAATCTCTGCGGATCATCCCAACCCCAGCGAACAAACCGCAAAGTAACTTCATTTACGCCGGGATAATAATCTCTGGGATCACTGGCAAACCCGCGTTCATACCAATGGATAGACATCCCCAAATATTCCATTGCTTTTGGAGAACCATTATGTAAATTCTTCAACACCACGTCATGATTATCTTTGCTATCGTTATAGCCAGCTGCTTCCTGATAGCGGTCTTTGAAAATACGCCCTATGATTCCGCACGTTTCAGGGTCTTCCCCATTTCTGTCAATCAATGAACGCATTTCGCGTTCGGCAACAATTCGATCCTGGCCTTGATTCCGCCGATTCAGAGCCAATGCGCGTTGTTGGGCTAGAGTAACTGGGAGCGATAAACCGCTGTCGATAACAGCTGTCGACAAGCGAATCATTTCTTCCCAGCATTTATTTGCACGATGGGCAAACATCATCTCCGTATACAAAGAAACATTTGTTTCATTTGGTGCCTTCAATTCACTTTCAATGTTGTTGAGAATCTCAGCTGCGGCCTCTTTAGTTGCCTCTGCCTTCGCATCTTTAATATATCCAACAAACTTAGCGACCTCTTCCATTTTTTCCATAAAGGCACCAGAGGCGGTTTGGGGTAGCTGGGCCAGCTGAACCTCCGGGAGAAGTTGCTTTAAAGGGCTATCCACCATCGTTTCTCGCGATTGGATCGCGTGTTGTAGTCTGCGTTTTATGTCTGTTTTTAGCTTCTTCCTGGAATCCTCTGTCAATTTACCTCGCATGAGAGAGTAGGGGACGGCCCGGACTCCTGCGAGATCAAAAGGAATTGATTCTGTATCTGCAGAAATAAGAATAGTTGACCTGGGTTTCGCGCAATGCCGCACACCCACTTCATAGAATACATTTGGATTTTGTAGAGTTAGGTCTGCGATAACAATTTCCGCGAGTAGCAGGCGTTCATATACGTCCCTCATAATCAGGCCACCGCGTGCTTCTTCGTCACCTCTAATCGACCGCAGTCCAAACTCTTCGATGGCGGGTGCGATTGCGCTTTCATAGATGTTGTCAAAATCAATCGTAGAAAAAAGTCGCGAACCTCGTCTTTTGCCGAATGGCATCGCAACAAAGACAAGTGGGGTTAAATCACTTGAGGACCGTGGCATAAAAATCATCCATACTTTTAAAATGAAACATTATTTCTTTGAAAGCACCTTATCGACATCTGACCAAGGCACAACCTTTATCCCGTTTTGTTTCACAGAATCCGGTATATTTGCAGGCGGCTTATCACCCGCATAAAAGGCGACAACGTCCTTTCCTAATTTAAGGCTTTGCGTAACTTCCCAATCTACCCACTTACTGTTAGCCGAATGATTAGTCAGATATACGGCTGTCATTGATGATTGCTTAATTCGCTGGGAAATTTGTTGTTTGATATAAGGATCATTTTCGCTGTCAAAAGGCTTTTTTACAGATCGGTCTATGAATTCGATATCTGATTTTTCGTTTTTTGCCGACGCACGAAATAGATTAACAGAATCCAAATCTTCGTGAGCAAAGCTGATGAACAAATTCCGCCGCTCTCTTGCAGATTCGAATGTTTCACGCGCCTTTTTTTCTGCTTCATTGTTTGATGGCCATCTTACTGAACCGCCACTTCCACCACCCATAGTTACACCTCCAATCCTTTATATTCCAAGCAGGCGATACATCTGCCGCAGGGTGTTTCCTTCCCTTCGTGACAGGAATAGACATCCGAAACACCCAGCTTTTTTGCCAATTTCAATACATCACCTTTGTTCATATGTTTTAGCGGGGCGAGGATTTCAAGTGGAGCCCCGAGTGAGGTCGTTAAAACAGTTTGCGCCTGCGTTATAAAATCCGTTGTTTGATCTGGGAAAACCGCCATTTGATCATGGAGCAAACCGATACCAATAACGCTGCTACCGACCTCATAGGCATAGGATGCAGCGAAAGTAAGGAACAATAGATTTCTGTTCGGGAGAAATGCCTCTTCGAACGTGTCTTTTTCGTCACAAGTTAGCCCACTTGAGACAACTTCGGACATTCCAGAGATATTCATTATTTTGGGCACCGGGATGTCAAGTAATGCATACGTGCGATCTATTGCTGCGCGTTCCTGCTCGCGCGCCTTTTGACCGTAATCAATAAACAGGGGATATATTTCGCAACCCTGCTGTATTGCCAAAAGTGCCATCACTGTTGAATCGAGTCCGCCGGATACGAGTGGGACGATCTTCAATGCACAGCCTCCTTTTTGATCACTCTCATCATCATCCAGATTGACCAGTCGAGTTGGCCCAAAGGAAGGTCAAGAAACCGGGCATATCGAATTAACTCATCTTCAAGAGAATAATATTTGTGAGGTGAAATCTGTTTGGAATTTGGCACGTTGCCTATACCCAGGATTTTCATATAGTCCAGTATGTGTGTGTCTATGATTGCAATTTCGTCAGAGAAACCTGTGTCACGGACAAACATACTGGCTTGCTTTGCTCCCATGCCATCAACCCACTCAATCAATTGCCCACGGAGCTCTTTAGGACATCGACTGGACTGGAGCATCCCGGACAAAGTTCTCCCTGTTTCAAAAAACCTTTGCGAGGTGGCAGCTAGCTGCTTTGCTTTTATTTTAGGGAATCTATAGCGTCGTTTTTTCTGCTTGATCAAGAGAGAACCCTGCAAAACTTCAAAAAGTTGTTCTTCATGTTCTGCAGTAGCTATCCGACTGCAGGAGAGTGGCAGAAGCCCTCTACCCACGAGGGCCGTTGAAAACGCGACAGCGGTTTCAAATTCGACCTGGCTGGACAATATTGCTCTTACGGCTTTCTCCCACAAATCTCTTTCATCGTGAATATTGCGTGATCTCTTCGAATAGTGAAATGCGGGTAAATATCTGCATAATTCAATGACGCTTCGTTCGATTGTCAAAGGGGAAACCTGGCTCATTTGGATATCTCTGGCAGTTGACGGTCCAACGATTCTAACTGTTCAGCCCTTAATGATTTCTCCAGCAGAGGCCGGATAGTCCCCCGTTTTAAATTGAATCGCAGACGACCAATCCAATCATCAAAAAAATCTAAATTGTGAAGAAGAAGTTTTGAACGCCAGTCGGCATCGGGATCAGAAATAATATTTCGGACATTCTCATTTGGTGAGAACGCCCTTTGGTCTGCGAAAAAATCAAAGTGTTGAGCGTGAAAAAGGTGTCCAGTTTCGTGATCTGCTACAGTTCTGCACCATTCCAGACCGTCAAAACTGTCTGCCCCTGCTTTTGCTAAAACGGCTATCGAAACCGGATTTCCGGTTCCCAGTAAATGTATTTTTCGATATTTCCCCATTTCATCAAGTGTTTTTCTTAAGCCTTGAACAGTCTTGACTCTTTGACAGAGCCCCTCTCCTAACTCCCGCTCTGGCACCGCTATCATAAAAGGCTTTAATTTTTTAATGATCCGGGACGCGACATCTGTAAGCTTCTCAATTTGTGCCGAGCCATCATCTGATCGAGGGATGTGGATAATTGGAACCAGTCGTTGACATTTTGATTCACGTTCTTCGTTTTCAAAGTAAGCCGTCGCCTTTGATACAATGCCGTGAAGATTATTGCCGCGAAGACCATCAGTCGGGTCAAACTGAAATCCAACATCAGCCTCTATCGAACTTGAGATTTCCAAGTGTTTTTCATGATCCCAGACAATTTTCTGTTCTGCATTCAATCGATGATGTCTGGAGCTATCGTCCGTACTCTCGCCTTTGCGATAGGATTCGTAGTTTCCTGAGTCTAAAAAAATAGCCACACCTTTACTTTGGAGCTTTTGTATAAGTGATTTTATCTCATCTTTATCCTGATTGCTGCAAAAAATATCATAAGAAGATATCAATACAGGTTCAGTGGAAGGGTGACGAACCAATGCTTCCAATGCGGATTTTGGCGAAATCAGGGTTTCATGAGACGAAACTGATCGCACAAAGCAAGGGAGTTGAATCTCGCCACTATCAAGAACGTCAATCCAATCTCGACCATCTCCAAGAGTATCGAAAATGCTGTTTACGACATTTCCAATGCTGGATGGACCAGAGTAGTCGAGAGACTTCGCATTTTCAATCGCTCCTCTTGCAGGAGCTGAGTCCGTATGCAGAGCAAGTATAGGCACTCTACCGCTTTCCACTTCAACAATTTCATTCATGATAGATTGGCGCCCCATCTCAGCGGCCTCTTTGTTCCATAGAACGACTGCACAACGAGCATTCTGTAACGCTTCCTTAAATTCCGTATCCCAGGATTCACGAGACCTGCCTTCGTCCCACCAGATAGTCATGGTGATTAGCTCGTCATGGAGTTTTGCAACGGTTGTACGCGCTAACTCTACATGGGGGCTTGCGTACAGAAAAAGAATGTCTGCCATACGATCATCGACCTCAATTCACAGGGATTGCATTCGCACAACTTCTTATAATATTAACACTGGAATTACACTTTTTCCACATATTATTCAGAGTCTTTCAGGACAATCACATTTAAAAATTGTGCAGTGCTTCTTTTGAACGTTTTTTGTAACGTTTTGGGAGGGGAGAACGTAGGGTTGTTATGGTGTAATTTTGGGAATAACCTTATATGCTACCTTATAAATTGTTATAGAACTCTTTTATGATGAGGTTGATCTTATGATGGGGCTGGGGTGATGGATCCAAAGCTGGCTTTTTCTCTGTCCTGGTTTTTGCTGCTGGCTGTGCTGGAGCAGGTTTTTCCTTTTCGCCGTGCAGCTCAAAGCCAAAGCACAAAATCAGACACAAACGAAACCGCGCCAGAAGCCAAACAAGTGCAGAATGGGCGCGATGCTTTTGCCCGGCTATTTCGCAATTTTGGTCTGGCCGGGATCAACGGGGTTCTGTCGGTGCTGGTGATTATTCCGCTCACGCTCTGGGCCAGTGGAGAGGTCACCCTTCCTGCCCCTCCCCTGTTCGGGGCTGCTCCGCTTGATATGATCACAGTTTTTATCGCGTCAATTCAGGCCTTTAACAGCCAATGGCGGGCCGATCAGGGGCTCTATTGGCTGGTGGTGGACCTGATTATCCTCGATTTCTGGATTTACTGGTGGCATCGGGCCAACCATACCATCCCTTTCCTGATGCGATTCCATCAGGTTCATCATCTCGACCGTCATCTCGATACAACAACCGCTTTGCGCTTCCATTTTGGCGAGGTCTTTTTATCCGCTCTGGTGCGCTGTCTGGTGATTATCGCTTTCTCCATTCCCTTCTTCCATATCGTGGTCTTTGAAACCCTGGTCCTGATCCTGCCCATCTTTCATCATGCCAATATCCGCTTGCCCGCAAAAATCGACCATATGCTGTCAAAAGTGATCGTCACGCCTTCGTGGCATTTTGTCCATCATCACGCCGTGCGCGCCGATACGGATTCTCATTACGGGGTGACGCTGACCCTCTGGGATCGCCTGTTCAAAAGCCATCACCACCAACGCCGCTCGCCTGATATGGTGATCGGGCTGGAAGGCTATCGGCGCGACCTTTCCTTCCGACGGCTGGTGTCTATTCCTTTTTCGCGTATTCCTTTGTCGAGTCCTCCTACCTCAAAAGAATAGGGCTCGAAAAACAAGGCTTATGGCATAAAAATTGCTTGTTTCCTCCTGTAAGAGAGAGGCCTGCCAACGATTGATCTAACGCAATCAGGCCACTCAGCCACAGAGAATGCCAAAGGCATTTCATAACGGAGGACCCGATGACGATCTCAAACTCAATCCTCGGCAGCATGATGAAAACCAAAATGGGATGGCTCGGCGAACGCCAACGCGTGCTGGCTCAAAATATCGCCAATGCCGATACCCCCTCCTATCGCGCACGAGACTTGCAGCCTCTGGACTTCAAACGCCACCTCGCCGGAGACTTCATCAAAGTCCGAATGGTTCAGACCTCGGAGGCGCACGTCCAAAGCCCCTATCAGGACAATGATGACTTCCGCTCCATGCGCTCGCGCAGAAACTACGAGACCGCGCCGATGCGCAATAACGTCATCCTCGAAGAGCAGATGATGAAATTGAACTCGACCTCGGCAGACTTCCAGCTGGCGACCACCACCTATCAGCAGTTCAAGAAGCTTTACTCGACCGCGATCCGCTCTGGAGGCTAGAAGCAGCTTTATCTCTCTTAAAGGAGAACACGATGGATGACCTCAAGGCCAGTCTGTTTATTGCCGGGTCGGGCATGTATGCGCAAGGCACCCGCTTGCGGGTTATTTCCGAGAACCTGGCCAATGCCAATTCGACGACTCAGGTCCCGGGCGAGGACCCTTATCGTCGCAAGCTTGTGACCTTTCGCA
The DNA here is from genome assembly GCA_965229605.1 of Alphaproteobacteria bacterium. Lineage (GTDB taxonomy): Bacteria > Pseudomonadota > Alphaproteobacteria > CBDDJK01 > CBDDJK01. The sequence continues at coordinate 2,039,884 of OZ245892.1, forward strand.
ATATGATTGATCGAGACCTGGGCGTTGATCTGGTGCGCATCAAGGAGATCAGCCCGGACCGCAAGTCGGCTTTACAGATCAAGTATGAGCCCGGGCATCCTGCGGCTGATCCGGATGGCTATGTCAAGTATCCGAATGTGAGCACGCTTGTCGAGTTGATGGACATGCGCGAGGCCAATCGTTCTTATGAGTCCAATTTGAAGGTGATTGAGACGGCTCGCAAGATGTATTCGAGTGCTTTAGGCATCTTGAAGGGTCAATAGTTTCAAAGATTTTGCATAAAAATCTGTTAGATGTCTTGCTATTCGCTGTCAGGCTTGTAATAAAGAGGCCTGAAAGTTTTAAAGCTGCGTTGTTTTGCGGTCTGTTATTTTAGGTGAGGAGTGAGAAGTGAAGAGTGAGGAGGAAAAGGGTTAAATGAGCGAGAAAACCTTGACACGTGCTGAATTGGCCAATGCTATTCATGATGAGGTTGGTCTTCCGCGTCAGGAGTCGGCCCAGATGGTGGAGGCTATCCTGGAAGAGATTGTTGCGGCGATGAAGTCGGACAAGATTGTGAAGCTGTCGTCTTTTGCCCGTTTTACGGTGCGCGAGAAGAAACAGCGGGTCGGCCGAAATCCCAAGACCAAGGTGGAGGCGGTGATTACGCCGCGCAATGTTGTTTCTTTCCGGGCGAGTTCTATTCTTAAGGACCGCATTAATGGCGAAGCCTGAAAGCAGGCCTGTTTAGCATTTATTTAATTTGCCCGAGATTAGCGTAATGGGGGGCCTGAACACGCACAGAACAAGGCTTTCACGCAGACCGTATTTTGCTGGCAATGACGAAATCGCCTGAATCATCTGATCTTTCGCGCCCTCACGGAGATGGAAAAGCCCCGCAGGCCTTGCGCACCATCACCGAAGTGGCAGGGCTTCTGGATGTGCCGCAGCATGTCTTGCGATTCTGGGAAACCCGCTTTCGCTATGTCCGGCCTATGAAACGTGCCGGAGGCCGCCGCTATTACCGCCCCGGCGATATTGCTCTTTTAACCCGTATTCGTGATCTGCTCTATAACGATGGCTATACGATCAAAGGCGTGCAGAAACTGATCCAGGGCCAGGGCTTGCAAAAATTTGTCGGTCTGGAGGAATCTATAGCTGATCCGCCCTCGCCTGATCCGACCGCGTCTGGCCCTGCTCCGTCTTATGACCCGTCTCAGGGCCCCGCTCAATTTGACCAAGCGGATGAAAATGCAACTGAAAATGCCTTTGACTATGATCAGGCAATGGCTGCGCTGGATTCGATTGAAGCCCGCCTGCGCTCCGCCCAAAAATATCTCAAAACCTGACGGCGCAAAAAACCTGCTCCAGACGTAAGATAACAATTATTTACCTATAGGCGCGAATCCCGATAGATAGCGCCTATGTTGGAAACAATCATCGGCGATCAGATTTTTCAGGCCATTCTGGTCTTTGCCCGCCTGGGCTCAGCCATCATGCTGTTTCCAGGCCTTGGCGATTCATTCATCAATGCCCGCGCCAGACTGGCGTTAGCCGTCTTGATGGCTATTCTGGTGACGCCGGTTGTCTCCTCCCTGCTGCCAACCCAGCCCGAAAACTTGGGCGATATGCTGGGCATGATCATGATTGAAGTCATCACTGGACTTTTCATGGGGGCGGCGGTGAAGGTTTTATTCTCTGCCGTTTCAATCACCGGCAGTTTCATCGCCATGTATACCGGTCTGGCCAGTGCCATGATGTTCAACCCCAGCCTCGATGATCAGGGATCGCTGATTTCGGTTTTTTACTCGCTGCTGGCGGTGCTGCTTTTATTCGCCACCGATCTCCACCATCTTTTGCTGCGCGCCACCGTTGAAAGCTATATGGTCTTTGTGCCAGCCGTGCGCCCGCCCGTCGGTGATATGGCAGATGTCATGGCCAAAGTGACCACCGAATCTTTCCGTCTGGCCCTGCATCTTTCGGCCCCCTTTGTGCTGGTGATGGTGCTGATGTATACCATTCTGGGGGTCATGTCGCGCCTGATGCCGCAGTTGCAGATTTTCTTTATCGGCCTGCCTATGCAGCTTTTGCTGGGTATTCTGGTCATGATGATCACGGTCGGCGGCATGATGTCATGGTTTCTGGGACAATTTACCGAACTGGTGAAAGTTTTTCTGGCCCTTGATTAGGGTCAGCATCAAGAGCCTGTCAGTATTTTAGAGGCTCAGCACCCTTGCTGAGAATATCGAGATATGCACGATAGACATAAACCTTATGACGGTCCTTGCCGGTGATTTCTTCAATAATCCCATGCTGCTCCAAACTGTCTAACGAGCGCAGAACAGTCGGCAAAGATACACCGCAAGCATCTTTGATTCTGGTCGTCTTTGTAATGGGATGATTCTGAAAATAATTATGAATCGACAATGTGACAGCAGTCGGCTTGCCACCCTCTTCCAGCTTGCGCCGGTCATTCTCAAACAGGGTCAGAATAGCCTGCGCTGTTTCAGTCGCCTGATTGGCGGTGTCTATCACGCCAGATAGGAAAAACTTGACCCAGGCCTCCCAATCGCCAGTTTCACGAACGGATTGCAAGTGCGCGTAATAAGCCTGGCGATTTGCTTTAAAATACAAACTCAAATATAAAAGAGGCTCTTTTATAATACCTGCAATGCAAAGCATGAAGGTAATCAGCAAACGACCAACACGCCCATTTCCATCAAGAAATGGGTGAATGGTTTCAAATTGCACATGCGCCAATGCGGCACGTATAAGCGCAGGCATTTTGACCGTTTCATCATGCAAGAATTTCTCAAAGCCATCTAACGTGGCCATTAAATGCTCGGGGGGCGGTGGCACAAAGTGAGCATTGCCAGGACGGCTGCCTCCAATCCAGTTTTGCGATGAACGAAACGCGCCGGGCATTTTATTGCCACCTCGCGTACCAGCCATAAGCTTTTCATGAATTTCCCTGATCAGTCTCAACGAGAGCGGGAATTCCTTCAATCGCTCCAGGCCATAATTCATGGCTAAAACATAATTAGAGACCTCCTGCACATCATCTATGGGCGCACCGGGCGCTTCTTCATTCTCATAAAGAAGAAGGTCCGATAATGAAGATTGCGTGCCTTCAATCTGGGAAGACAGCACAGCTTCTTTGCGCACATACATATATAGAAAAAGCGAATGATCAGGCAGCACCATGCTCATGCCGTCCAGACGGCCCAGAGCAATATTAGCCTGGTCGAGCAAGGGATATAACTCATCCATATTCAAAGGGGGCTGCGGAGGAAGATTTTCAGGTAAATAGGCTGTATAATGCTCCTCACCAGTGGTGCATTTTACCCGTGTTCCAATACGCTGTTTTTTATCCATTATAGACCTTAGCTAACATTCTTGAAAGCTGCAAGCATTTAACTAACGAAAAGCCATATTTTTGTTAGTTAAACACCCCAAGCTAACATCCGTGAGAGTTATAACCGGATTAGGGTCAGGACTCATAAAAACCCCCTTCCATTTCAGACCAGAAATTCTATATTGAGACTATATAGATAATCCATTCAAAGTGATTCCGACCAATGACCGATTCCACAACCTGGCGAGCAACGTGGCCCCAAAAAGCAAAATGGCAACGCCCGGAGATTCTCTTGATTCTCATGGCCGGAGCCATGGCGATCAGCCTCAATGGCTGGATGGCCCTGATCAATAATTTTGCCTATGAAGAAGTCGGCGTGTCCGGCTGGGAAATCGGCGTTATTCAAGGCATTCGGGAAGTCCCCGGCTTTCTCGCTTTCGGGGTGATTTTCGCCATTATGATCATCCGTGAACAACGTCTGGCGATGATGATGCTCTTTATGCTGGGGGTCGGGACCGCTCTGACCGGATTCTTTCCGCAGCTTCTGCCGCTTTATGTGCTGACTTTTGTCGGCTCTTTGGGGTTCCATTATTTTGAAACCCTCAATCAATCCCTGACCTTGCAATGGATTGACAAGAAGCAAACCCCGATTGTGCTGGGCCGCCAGATTTCAGCCATGGCGATTGCAACCATCGCAATTTACCTCGTAATAATTCTGGCCAATAAACCCGAGGTCATCAATACCGGCTTGCAGCTGCTCAAGATAGAAGACACCTGGACGATGGAGAAAATCGCCTATGAATGGGTCTTTCTTGCTGCCGGCGGATTTACCGCATTTGCCGCGCTGGTGCTTGCCTTTATTTTTCCAGGCTTTGTGTCTCCGCATCCACAAGAGAAAAAAATCATCTTGCGCAGACGCTATTGGCTCTATTACGCCCTTGTCTTTATGAGCGGGGCAAGAAGACAAATCTTTATGGTCTTTGCCGCCTTTATGATGGTCGAAAAATTTGGCTATGGGGTCGCAGAACTCACCCTGCTGTTCCTGATCAACCACCTCGTCAATATCAAAATTGCCCCGCTTGTCGGGCGGTTGATCGTCCGCTTTGGCGAACGTAACGCACTCCTATTTGAATATGCCGGGCTGGCCGTTATTTTCTCCTCCTACGCCTTTGTTCAGGACGGCACCTGGGCCGCCGCACTCTATATCGCCGACCATCTATTCTTTGCCTTCGCCATCGCCATTAAAACCTACTTTCAAAAAATCGCCGACCCCAAAGATATGGCCTCGACCGCCGGGGTGAGCTTTACCATCAATCATATTGCCGCCGTCTTTATCCCCCCCCTGTTCGGGCTTTTGTGGCTGACCTCGCCAGCAGCCGTCTTTCTGGCCGGGGCCGCCATGGCTGTGATCTCTTTTATCCTGTCGCTGCTGGTGCCGCATGACCCGCAAGCCGGACAGGAAACCATCGCATTTGACCCTATGGGCTGGCTGAACCGTAAAAACCGGCTATCGCCGAATCCGGCTTAAATATTCCGCAAGCCTAAATATTCGGTAAGATGCTGATAGATTTCCGCACTCACCGATGGCAACGAGGAGACGGCGGTCATGGCGGCAGTGCTTCGGGTTTGTCGCACCCGCTGATCTTGCAATAAAAGCCGCAATTCCTCTGCACAAGCCTCAACAGAATCCACTTGCCGGATGCCGCCAGCTTCCAGCAAAGGCGCAATCAGCACGTGCTGGCTTGCCATATGCGGCCCGACAATACAGGCCATGCCACATTTAACCGCTTCCAGCGGATTATGCCCGCCCGGGCCAGAAACAAAACTGCCGCCAAGCACGCCAGCCGGGACCAGCCGGTAAAACAGCCCCATTTCCCCGGTGGTGTCAGCCAGATAGACCTCACTCTCCGGGGCAAGCTCCTGTTTCTTGCTGCGCTGCGCACTCTTCAACCCGGCTTGCTCAGTAAGTCGGGTGATCTCGCCTCCCCGCACCGGATGGCGCGGGGCAATAATCGTCAAAAGACCTGAAAATTCTTGCACAAGTTTTTGATGCAGGGTGAGGGCCAACTCTTCTTCTCCCGGATGGCTGAGGGCAAAAAGCCAGACCGGGCGCTTCCCTATCGCGGCCTTTAACGTCTGATATTCCTGCGGGTTTGCAGGTGGGGCCGGTGTATCCTGTTTAAGATTGCCAGTGATTTTGACCTCTTTTGCCCCCAATGCCTGAAAACGCGCCGCCTGTGCTGAATCTAGCGCAAAAACCATTGAAAAAGCCGAAAAGAAGGGCGGTGCGACTCCTGGAATAAGTTTCCAGAGGTTAAAACTTTTCACGGACAACCGCGCATTGGCAAGATAGAGCGGGATCCCCCGTTTACGACATTCGCTAATGAGATTTGGCCAGATATCCTGTTCAATCAACAGACAAAGGGTCGGCTGCCAGTGATCAAGAAACCGGGCAACATAGGCCGGAACATCGTGCGGCAGGAATTGATGGATAAACCGTTCGTCCAGACAAGGCGCAAGCATCTGTGCCGAGGTCCGGGTGCCGGTGGTCATCAACACGCAAAGACCCGGGTCGTTTTCTCGCAATCGCTCAATCACCGGCAAAGCCGCCATGGCTTCACCATTGCTTGCGGCATGAACCCAGACCAGTGGACCTTTCGGGCGGGGCTGGCTGGCAAATCCCTGACGTTCTTTAAGCCGGGCAGAATCTTCGCGCCCGCGCCAGGCCCGCCAGCAAACCAGAGCCTGGAGTAGGCCAAAAGCCAGCAACCGGCTGACCAACCGATAGAGAAAAAAGATCATTGCGCCTGATTATGAGAACTGGCCGCTTGTTCAAGCCGCAACAGCTGGTCCTGCAAGTTTTGACGATAGTCTTCCAGGTCTGATTTTGTGGCCTTGAGGTCAGGCGGCAGGATTGGTTTTCCCCATAGAATATGGACCCGTGCGAAGGGCCAGGGAAAGGATGTGCGGTCCCACGAGCGCAGATGAAAGGACCGGTTGGCTGACACCGCCACCGGGAAAATAGGCACCTGCGCCTGGCGTGCCAGCTTGATGGCACCGATTTTGGCGATTTCGGGGGGGCCTTTTGGTCCATCGGCGGCGATAGCGACAATCTTGCCGGGTGACGTCAGGATATCAACGGCCTGGCGAAAGGCCTGGGTCGGGGCCGATTTATCGGTCAGGATAGATGAAAACCCCAGTCGTTGATAAATGGCGGTAATAAATTGTCCATCGCGATGGGTTGAGGCAAAGGTAAAGACCCGTTCGCGACCAGACTGCTTATGATCAGAGTTTGTTCTGTCTTTTTCTGGCCAGATCCAGGGCGCATAGGCCACCCGTTTATGCCAGGTCACCAAAAGAAAGGACTGGTTGGCGCGAATGGCATTTTTTGCATCGGGCGGGCAGAAAACAACCGGTTTTGTGCAGGCATAAAGGGTGCGTATCCACCAGGTCAGGAGTGCCACGGCAACCGGGCTTGCTGCCAGCCGATGGGCAATCCATTTAAAGGTGCGTTTCACAACCTCCTCCCGCGCGGTCAGACAAAGTCACGAAACCATGCGATTGTCGCTGGCAATCCCTGATCAAGGCTGGTTGTGGGCTGCCAGCCGGTCAGGGTCTGAATGCGGGAGATATCAGGCTGCCGTTGCCGGGGGTCGTCGCCGGGCAGAGGCAGAAATTTGCAAGGCTGGTCGGTGCCGATAATGGCCTGAATTTTTTCAGCCAATGTGTGGATTGAAAATTCGTGAGGATTGCCGATATTGACGGGTTGCATGGGCAGATCATCGGTTTCCATCAGGCTGATCAAGCCGCTGATCAGATCATCGACATAGCAAAAAGAGCGAGTCTGTTCCCCGTCCCCGTAAAGCGTCAAAGCCTCTCCGCGCAAGGCCTGCATAATGAAATTGGAGACAACCCGTCCATCGTTCGGGTGCATGCCGGGCCCGTAGCAGTTAAAGATACGGGCGATCCGGCCATCCACCCCGAACTGTCGGTGATAGTCCATAAACAGGGTTTCAGCGCAGCGTTTTCCTTCATCATAGCAGGCGCGTGGTCCAATTGGATTGACGTGTCCCCAGTAGCTTTCGGTTTGCGGATGTTCAAGCGGATCGCCATAGACCTCGCTGGTAGAGGCCTGAAGAATTCGTGCTTTTACCCGTTTGGCGAGGCCCAGCATATTGATGGCACCTTGAACGGATGTCTTGATGGTCTGGGTGGGGTTATATTGATAATGGACCGGAGACGCCGGGCAAGCCATATTATAGATTTCGTCGACTTCCAGAAAGATTGGCAGGGAGACGTCGTGGCGAATAATCTCGAAGGCGGACTGGCCGATCATATCCATGAGGTTATTTTTATTGCCGGTGAAGAAATTATCCAGACAGATGACTTCGTGGCCTTGCTGGAGCAATCTTCGGCACAGATGCGCGCCCAGGAACCCGGCCCCGCCGGTGACCAGAACCCGTTTTGCTGAAAACCCACGATAGGCGGTCATTTTTGGCTCATCATTTTTGATTGTTGGGATATATTCTGTTGGCTTATAAACAGAATTGCCCTGCCCGAAAAGCCGCCATATTAAAAGCCGTCCTGTTTCGGGTGATTATTTTATATGAGTATAGAAGACATGCTCCCCGATATCGGCGCAGGGGATTTCGTGTTTGGCCCAATAGGGGGTCGAGGATTTGGCGTGATAATGGGTAGCCCCGCTGGTGGGGTCTTGGAGAGTGCCGTTGATGGCGCGTCTGGCGATACGCAGGCACATGGCGAAGGCTTTATCCTCGGACGTGATAGCCAGCATTTTAGGCAAGTTCGGGTCATTTTTATTCCAGCAGGAGAATTGATAGGGGGCCTGGCAGATTTCTTTGATGGTATCGCCCCACCAATAGCCGCCTGCGGCGCGGGAGAGCAAAAACCGGTTCATAATGACCGAGGCGACGGCTTCGATTCCCTTGATTGGTTCGCCGCGTGCTTCTCCCCAGAGGGTGCGGGCCATAACATCTGAGTCGCTGGCTTCTTTGAAAGGTGGATGTTTGGGCGGGGGGGCTGGCGGCAGCTTGAGTGAAAGGTCGGCAAAGGTGCTTTCATCGCTGTGATCGGGTCTATACATTATGTCTCCTCGTTATCCGGTTCAGGGTTATTTATAGGGGGATTGGCTTGCAAAGGGGCTGCGCCATTGAGTTTTTCTTCAATTCGTAAAAGATGCCCGGTGAGCCGTCGTTCAACATCGCGGACAGCGGCTTGTGCAGCATAGGTGCGCTGGACAGCTTGCTTATAGGCCGCAAGATCAACCTGCATCCGGGTATGCATGGCCTGAAATTCACGGTTTTGCCGAACAAGAGCAGCATCCTGATCACGTTGTTTGCGCCAGACCCATAAGGCCAGCCCGGCCAGAACCGGCAGTTCCACTGCCGTAATCCACCAGATCAGATCAATCGTCTGTTGCATTATATTTCTCCTGAAAAAGGGTTAAAGCTGCTGGCAGCGACTTTACCCGCCCTTCCCTGCCGCCAGTTCAAGGAAGGACGAGTGAACGGATTTTGCCCCGGATTTCCCATGCGTCTGCGCGGAGCAACAAAGCGTGGCAGACGCACCGGTTCTGCCAATAAGGCCCCTGCCGTTGCATCCAGCGCATCGTCATGGCCCTTGCCATCGGGTCGCCATTCGCGCATTTCCACCCCCAGCGGACCGGCAAGAACATCCTGATGACAAGAAAGCTGCCCCGCCGCGAGCGGCGCATCAAAGGCTTCAAGAATGCGGGCGGCTTTTGACTGGCGGCTGGCCTTGGAGACCACCGCCGCACTAATCCCGCTTTTATCCAGTTCCTGACGCAGCAAGGCGGGCAGAAAGCGGCCAATGCCGTTGCTTTCAACCATCACGGCAGGCAGGAAACAGGCTTCCAGAAAGCGGGCGATGACCTGACATTGCTGGCGGGCCGGATCAAGCGGCTGGTCGGGATCGACGGTTAAATAGATGACCCGATGGATATAAAGCCGACCATCAATGCCGGTAAAAACGCAAGCCAGAGCCGACTGATCACCTGAAAAAACATCGTCTTGCCGGGTCGCCTCCCCCATTTGTCCATTGTGGGGCTGGATATGGCCATAAGCCGGGTCCCACCAGCAGCTTGCCGAAATCAGGCGGGTTTCCCCCAGCCAGAGGCTGGTTTCTCCGTTGCCCTGACGCAAATCCAGTTCCGCTTCATAGGGTTTCAATAAATCAGGATTAAGCCGCAACCGGGTTGAATTGACCGGCTGCAACATCATCTGGCTCATAAATTTTGCCGGACCATGACGGCGGCGCAGATTGTCGATAACCGTTTTGCCAAAGCGTTCGGGCCAGGCCGGGGTGCCCTGCGCATCATGGATCGGAATTTCCTTGCGCAAGAACCCGTCCAGAAATGGCACTTCCTCCCCCGCTTCGGGCCGGGCTTCTCTGGCATAGATCGAAAAGAAATGATGCGGCGTGCCGATATAAAGCTGCGTGCCCTCCGGGGTCAGAATATAGTCAATTTCGCTGATTCGATTGCGCAATTCTGCCCGCTTGAGAATGCTGTCGCAATTCCCCGGCACCTCCACATCATCCAGCAACACCAGATCAGCCCGCGCGCCGGTGATATTGGCATAAATCCCGCGCGCCAGCAGTGAAGGATCACGGCCTGTTGTCTCGCGCCCTGTATGTTCCCGATTAACCGTAAAACGGTCTGCGGCCCATTCCTCGGGCCGTTTTGGCTTCAAATCTGTGGTCAGCGGATGCTGCTCAATCAGACGGCGAACATTGCGGACCATTTTATTGGCAAGCTCCTGTTCGGCGGCGATCACCAGAATCCGCAACTCGGGCCGACACCAGAGCAACCAGCCAATATAGACCGCCGCCAGCGTCGATTTTCCGGCACCGCGAAAGGCCATCAGCAGCAGTTTCTGCTCCTGATTTTCCAGGCATTGGTTCAGCCAGCGGGCCATATCAAGATGCAGGGCCGGGGTCGACATTGTGTGCCAGCGATTCCAGATCCAAAGAAACTCAGTCAGATTTGCTTGTATCGGGTTGACTTGAATCTTGTTTTGTGGTCCGGGCTTTAGAGGTTTTTTCCCGCGACTTGGCGGCGGTTTTTTTCGCAGAGGTTTTTTCAAGGTCGGCTTTTACTTTTGAGTTTTGGGGACTTGACGTAAGAGGGCTTGATGTAAGGGATTTGGGGCGACGCGGTTGAAAGCGGCGCGGGGACTTCAATCGATGGAGTGGCATAGGTCTTTCTCGCGGTAGAGGGGGGGATTAGGGTCAGGACCCTAGCCCCATTGCAGACAGATATTATGGAAAAGGGCGGGGTCAGCGGTCAGCTCTTCAGGTGCAGGCTTCTCGGAGGCGGGACCGGCGACGGACCAGCGCAGCCTTGTTCCTTCGGGGACCAGGTCAAAATTGGCCTCGGCAGCAAGGATGCGCTGATCGGTGCCAGAGCTTCCCAGGTCCTCAAGCGGGGCCTCCACCCAGTTTGCGCCATCATCCCGGCTTAAAGCCACCGACAGATCAGTGGTTGGCTCCGGTCCTTCATAAAGGGCCAGCAACCGGGCCATATTGGGCGCGGTGGCGGTTTCATACATCTGGTTTCCGGCGCGGGAGCGCACTTGGCAAATGTCGCCGCTCTGGCAGGCGACGGGCTGAAACATGGCATATTGGAAAAACTGCCAATAGGTCGAAGAGGCATTTTTATCGACCATTGAAAAGCCCCAGAACTTATGGCGTCCGCAGTCTGGCCATTCATAGGTGACATATTGATAGATATTTTCTCTGCCGTTGTAATAATGGCTGGCGGCTGTTGTCCAGTTTTCGCCATCGTCCGAGTATTTGAGGTCTATCGGGCTTTCCGAGCTTCCGGCATTGAGCCAGAAGCGACGCATCGCCATGGGCTCGGGATATTCAAAAGAGACAAGATTGTCATAGGCCAGCCGCACGGACCATTTCATTTCCATGCTATTGGTGGTTAATGTTGTGACATCGCCGCTTTGCCCGGTTCCGGTTGCGGTGAGGGTGATGGTCTCGGGGTCCGGGGTGTAATATTCCATGCGCTCCCGTTCAAAATAGAGGTTGACGGAGCGGGTTGTCCTTTGCATTTGGCGCCCGATCAGGAAATAGCGGGACAGATTATCCAGGCCTGCGTCGCCTATGGTATTATAGCTATGGACCAGGTGGCTGTTGAGCCAGAGCTTCCATTGCCCCTGTTGTCTTTGCAGAGTGAAGGTATTGGGATAGATTTCATCGGTGTCATAGTCATCCCAGCGATAAGAGGTTGTTACGCCTTTTTCATAGACTTTGAAGGTGCTGGAGCTCACTCCGCCAAAGCCGAAGTTTTTGGAACTGCTGCTGCCCAGATTGGCATGGTTGGTATCGCTGGTATCGACGGCGGAGTGATCTTCAGCAAAGCCGAAGGCAGTGGTAAAGGTCTCGGTGGAGCCATTCAGCACAAAGGTTGCGGTAAAGTCTCCATGTCCGGTTGCGGCTTCATAGGCATAGCTATTGGGCCCGCCGGAGATATAATGTTCTTCAATTTCATAGCCGTTGAAAAAGGAGGCAAAATTGCTGAAATAGATTTTATCCTGGCAGGAGAATTCTTCCATCTGGCTGAAGGAAATGGCGTTTCGTGGCCCGATCAGCCCCACCCCCAGAGAGTCCCCTTGGTCACCAGATTTGGTTTCATCCAGGTGCGGGATAAAGTCGATTCCCATAAGCTCGAACAGGTTGTCGGGATCAAGCTCTGTTGTCTCGCCAGACTGTTCAAACAAAAAGCGCAGCCGCGTGACCGGGTCTGAGGCGGGACAGATATAATCGCGTGAAAAAGCAACATTGCTGGTTGCGATGGTCTTTTGATCAATCAGGACGGTGGCTTCGCCCTCTTCTGAAAGAGCTTCAACCCGCCACAGCAGATCGGTGCGGGTCAATCCATGCAGACGGATATAATGAAGGGAAAAAGAATCCGTGAAAGTGATTGAAAATTCATAGGGCAAGGCCGCAAGGGCATGAACCGTGCGCAGGGACGGATCGCATAAATCGGGGTAGTCCTGATAATCCTCTGGCAAGACCCCGCTGTCTTCTGGCTGATAAACCCGGCCCTGGATCATGGCCGGATTGACATAGGCCAGCGGGCGATGCGGTGAAATCCCCTCAAGGTCCTGAAAATCATCGCTGACCCCCTCCCCCAGGTCCATCAGTGAAAAGCCTTCGCTGATCGCCAGTTTAAACGATAACAAGGCCGCCGCATTCAAGGCCTGCGTGGTCTGACGTTGCAAGGCAGCTGATTCATTTTGCGACTGAATACCAAGGTTGCGCCGCGCGGCTTCGATATCCGTCAGTTCCTTCAAATTGCCGCTGGCGGTTAAAGGCTCGTTCAGGGCATCAATTTTCTGGATCAGACTCTGCGACAAGGCTTCGGCTTCGGCAGCAGCAGTTTCTGCACTTTCAGCGGCCGCTTCCGCCCGGTAGGCAGTTTCCAGCATGGCATTGAAGGATTCAGCATCAAAGGGGATCGGCTGGCCTGCGCTGTCAAAACCCAATAGCATAGAGGCGCGCTCTGCCACCGATGGCAAATCCATATTAAGCGGTTCTTCCATCATCGACTGACGCAGCCCGCGTGACAAATCACGGCGGGTTTCCTGCTGGGTCAGGATCATCTGGTCAAAGGCCCCGTTCAGGGTTGCCGCCTTCAGACTGGCCCCTTCCTGAAAATCGGTCTGGTTGACCGGGGTGGTTTCGCGCCAGATGGTCACCAGCTGACCCACTTCCGGGACCAGATGCAGGACAATATAGCCGCCGTCGGTTTCACTATCGAGATAAACCGTAAAGGACTCGTCGCTCAGTTCAGCCCGTTCCAGCCCAACCCGCACATCATTGGAATCCTGAACAGGAAAGGCAAAGTCAAAACGCTGGTTGGTTGAATCGGCCTGCACAAGGTGAACAAGCGGGGCGGGGAAATCCCCGGTGTCTGTGGTCATAGCGGTTCTTTCTCTTGTCTGTCTTTAGGGTCAGGACCCATAAGATTCATCCATTCTGCGCGTGTCAAATTTTTGATAGATGGGCTTGAAAAGCGCGCAGCAACTAGCCATCGCTAATTGCAAGCGGTTTGAAAGCTCAGATGCAAAAATTTGCCGCGCCTTTACAAGGTTGGTCAATAAAGGCAAATCTACGGCTTCAAACAAGCTCACCGTAGCTAATACTATGCTTTCGCTCGTTTTCATTGTATCTTTACCTTTCTTGACCAACAGAATGGATGAATTTTATGGGTCCTGACCCTAATCATCGTCCCCGGACAAGCCGGAGTCAGAAGGGGTCAGTTTGTCCGGCAGCCGGGTTGTTTCTTGCCGAGCCAGGGCAATCAGCTCACCCATATCCAGATCAGCCAGATGGGCCGGTTTATTGGACGGCGAACTGGCAACAGGCGTTTTACGCCCCGAATCCACCAGTGCCCATTCGGCCAGCCGGACCAGTTGTTGAATATGCATCAAGGCAGTGCGGGCAGCGCCATGCTGGGCAGCATTAGCCTTATGGTCGGGGGCTTTATGGTCCTGATCAGGCCGTTCGCTGACGATATTTTGATAATTCGCCAGCGCAGCGCGCAACAGGCCGGGCAGCTTCTGGCGAAACTCCAGGCGCACACTTTCGATATCTGGTGAAACCTCGGTTGAAGAAGGTGGTTTGATTTTTTTCGGCACAATCGGCACAAGAATCACAGTTTGAGTTATTACAATTTATTGGCGGCCTTCAGGGCCAGATCCAAAAAGCCGCTGCCTGAGCGGTTTGCCCGCACCGGTTGCGGGCGCAAAAGGCTTGGGCGGGGGCGGCGCAAAAGATAGGATTGATAAAGTGTATCCAGTTCCTGCCCGTATAATCCGGCCTGGCTTGCCAGCAAATTGGCGGCTGACCCGCTGCTGGCATTCTGGCCGGAGGCACCCATCCGCGCCCTTGCACTGGCCTGTTTGGCCCGGGCTTCGCGGTCAAGCCGGGTTTTTTCGGTGGTATAATCGTGCCGGGCCTGTTTTTCCTGCTGATTGGCCTGCTGGGCGGCGCGATTGATTTCATATTGACGATTCGCCCGGTCATTTGCAGCTTGCGCACGTGCGCTGCGCTGTTGGCTGACGGCAGACAAGATTGTGTTCACGCCCATGGAGGCAGCATAACTGGCCATAGTATCCTCATATATTTATGCGTTGATTGCGATTTCGGCATTGACCGACAAGACGGTCAGGGAGGCCGGCAGGTCCTGTTCGACCTTCCAAAGCGGCTGGGTTGCATCGTCGCACCAGCCAAGCGCATGAACCATGCGTTCCCCGCTAAAGGGGTCTGGTGCGCGGTCGAGTTCAATTGCCCCCAGCTGCGCGCCAAGGACGATTTCGTTTCCGCGCCCGGTATCGACATGCAGGGCGGTGCTTTCTTGCAGGCGGAAGCTGGCCCGCACCAGGCGCACGGGCGACAGGCTGGCGAAGATGGGCCGGGCATTGATGGCGAGCGGCAACGGGGCCAGGTGCAAGGCAAAGGCCAGCCCGATTTCAAGGGTTTCGGCTGGTTCTGACAGGGTGATTTGCCCGTTTGTGACGCTTTGGGTTCCTTGATAGGTGCCATTGACGATCAGCTGGACGGTCTGTCCGTTGAAGTCTTCAAGTCCGTTGATCTGGCGGGTCGGGGTTTCAAAGGTCAGGAAGCGGCTGTTATCGAGTTGTGAGAATTCATCCAGCCGTTCGAGGAAGACGCCATTGGCGCGTTCAAAGATGAAATAGACGTTTTCGCCGCAAATGGTCAGGGAGCGGCAAGTCCCGTCGCTGACCAGTTGCGCCCAGGCAATGACTTTTTCGTCGCGATAGAAGGTGAGGACGGCGACGGTTCCATCGGCTTTGAGGATATAGATTCTTCGTTGGAAGCGGTCGTGTGCAAGAGCGATGGGGTCATCGCACAGGTGGGGGGCGAGCAGGGAGAGGTTGCTGCTGACATAGGATTGTTCATCGCTGGTATAGAGGAATTCCATCAGGCGGGCGCGACTTTTGGAGAGGAAGAGGGTACCGTTATCGACGACGGTTGGGGCTGCGCGATAGTCGCGTCTGGAGCCTTCGCGCGACAGGCGGATCAAGGCGGCATCGGCGGGGATGACGGGGTCGCCTTCAACGACCCATTCGCCACCGGTTGTGAAGATTTGCAGGTGTCGGGAGGAATTGACGGCGACGATTTCGTTGACCTGGTCGGCCATGAGGGAGAGTTCGATGGCTTCATCGTCCAGTCCTTCCCCGGGGTCGAAATTGAAGTAGTCGCCGGATTTTGACAGGAAGAGGTGGTTGGGCAAGTCGCGTGATCCGCCGATAACGAGTCGGTCCTGATGGAAGCAGCAGGCTGCGGGCCACCCTCTCGCGCTGGAGAAGGCTTGTTCTTGCCAGTCGGTTGTTTCGGAGGTTGAGTTGCCTTTATCGCGCCATCGCGCCTTGACTGATGTCGCGCTGGTATATGAGTCGATGATGAGTTCTTGTTCCTCTATTCGGATGTGGGTGTCGATGTGATCGGGGGTAAAGACATCGGCACTGGCGGTGACGGTTACGGTTCCGCTGGTTGAGGAGGCACGCAGGGTGACATCGTGGGCGGCGAATTTAGTAAAGGGCTGGAAGAGCAAATCGCCGTCATCATAGAAGCTCCAGTCTTGAAGCTGCCAGCTTGCTTCGCCGGTTCGCAGCAGTTTTTGGGGTTTGATATCGGGGTGTGTAATCAGCAGGGTATCTGCGCTTTGGGCAAAGCTGAGCCGGTCAAGCTGGCTGGCGGACCAGGGGGGATTGGAGACCCGGGTGAGTCTTTGGTCCTGCCAATAGACATCGATCTGGTTTTCACTAAATACAAGCAGATAGACCTGATCGGCATTGAATTGGAAGGGGACGAGTCTTGCGGGCTGATCATCGAGTCGGTCGATATGGCGCAGGCCGTAGCGGCGGGTGACTCCGCCGGTAGGTTTGACGTCAAAATTGATGATTTGAGCGGCGCCGTTAGCGTAGCTGGCGAGATCGGCGCGTCCATAGAGGTCGGGTCCGATTTCGCCTGCGGTGAAGTTTGTTTTTGTTATGGTTAGGCGGCTCATTGTGATCGTGCCTCGATAAGGGAGAAGTCTTCGAAGCAGGCGGGGGTATCTTGCTGAGCATCGATGAGTCGGGCGCGTTTAAATTCGTGTTCGGCGATTCGTTGCAAGGCTTCTGCGCGGCTTGTGCTTGCGGTGAGGGGCAAGGTGAGTTCAGCGGACAGTCTTGCGATGAGGGCTGTATCGAAATAGGGGGGGCAGTTTGCTTCGCCTGGTCTGTAGATATAGCTGAGAGTTACGGCTTGTGCGTTGGTATGGATTTTTTTCCCGACGAGTTGATAGGCGATTCCGCGTGATTTTCCTGGCGTTCCTGCGGAGAGGGCGCGCAGGAAGTCTGCGGGGAGTTGGAAGGCATAGTCATAGTCAGCGACGGGTTTTTCGATGAGTTTGACGAGTTGCTGGATGGTTGAGGCGAAGTTCCACGGGTAGCTTGAGAGCAGGGCGTCGCGCAACGATGGGTAGAGCAGTCTGGCGGCTTCGGCCTGTGCGTTATGATCATCGAAGCTGACGATTGGGGCTGCGCCGATTTTGACGAGGGCCCGGTTCACCAGGTCGAGGGCTGAGAGCGCCATGATTAAGCTCCTGTTATTAAGGTTTTAAAAAAATTCATTATGGCCCGCGGAAAAAGTACACTGAGCGTAGCGAGGGACTTTTTCGCGTCTGGGGGAACGCCGGCCGTTTTGGGGCTTGGTCCTGGCAGAGGGGGTGGGGGGCACCAAGTGGGGGCACGAGGTGCGTGCCAGGAGGCTCCAGAGATCAGGCGGCAGGGCTGGAGCAGGAAGGACAGTCAAGAGGGTATTTTCTGTCCTTCGGCCATCATCCGGCAGGAGAGGAGACCGGATGCCAAAATCGGGCGGCGTTCCCGCCGGGGTTACGCGGTCAGGAGCCAGGTGCAATCTGCTCGACTGACACGGCGCCCCCGGCATTGGCGGAGACGGCAAGAATGCTGCTTTTGAGTGCGCTTCCCGTCCCGCAATTTGCGAGCATCATATCCCCGGCGCGCAACATATTGTTGGCAGTGTCGAAGTATCCGGTGGCAGTGAGGTCTTCGGCATTATTTTCTGCGCTATAGTGCCAGAGCGTAAATCCGTTGGCATGAGATATGACGGAGAGTTCATTTTGTTGAAAGGCCATGATTATATCTCCTTGCAGGTCATTCTGACGACACCGGCAGGGTCTACGACTCCGGCCCCCTGGCTCATCATATGGTTTACGAAATGTGCGGCTCTGTCGCCGTGCCAGGAGATGTCAGAGGTGACATCTTTGCCCGAGGCATGCGCGATAGCCGTTTTATGGTACCAATAGCAGTTTCGGCTTTCGCCTGTTTTCGGCAGGCCGGAGTGCGGCATCCACAGGGTTCCGAGCCATTGCTTGGCCTGGGTTCCTTTCCAGGGCAAGGCTTCTGCGCCGACATAATCTGCGTTTGCAAATTCCTGTATATCGAGGAGTTCGCTCCATTGCCTCCATCCGATGATGGCGTATCTTTGTCCGTCATCGGGGACATCTGCTCCGCCGAGGCGTTCGAAGGCGGCCAGGATTTTGGCTTTGGTGAGTCCGGTATCTTCGTCGTCGTCATCCCCGCTTTCATTTTGGGCGACATTGACGGCATCGTCCAACGCTTCGAGTGCATCAATAATCAGGTCATCGGTTTTTCGGCCCAGCGCATAGGCGCCGGAATTGACAACGACTTGTCTTTCGTCATGTTCGATTTTGGTTTCATCGAGTGCATCGATCCAGTCGCCTGCGTAATAGTCCTGGAGGAATATTTCGATAGGCTGGTGGTCTATATTCATGACGGGGACTTTCCCGTGTCGGGCTTTGGTGGAGGCGGCACCTTTTCCGACTCTTTGGAAGGTTGTGGAGGCCCCGATGACATTATTTTTGCTTCGCACGGTGTTTCGCAGTTTTGATCCCATTCGCTGATAGGCTTCATGGACTTCGGCCTGGAACTGGCGGGTGAAGGATAGGGATAAGGAATCGGACATTTGTTCTCCTTAAGGGTGGCAAGAATTTGGGTCTAAAGGCGGGGTTTTTTTGGGGTCGAAAGTGCCTTTTATAATTCATAGCGCACCATAGGCTTTATAAGGCACCATAGCGCGTCATAGGGTATCAGAAATAGGGGGTGTCAGGGCGAGCCGGGTATCAGGCGGAGTCTGCCCCTGCTCATAAGGGTATTTATTAAAGAACATGAGGGGATATGTCAAGGGTTATTTTTAAATAAATTTACATATATACATTTAATAAGAACATTAACTGAATATCGGAGTGATTTTGGGCTAAAAACCGGGCCATAGAGAGGCTGATTTTCCCCCGAAATTCGGGCATTTTTCATGGTTTTGAGGCCAAATTTGCCTATTGAAGAGTCATCGGTCCGTGCCATGGGCGGGCAAGGTACTGACAAGCGTATAAGTGGCTCTGCGAACGGCGCCCAATTCGTTCTCGTTACCGTTCATGATGATGATTCTGGCGGCGGCGGCGGCGGCACCGTGACCTATAAAGTGGCGGTGGATACCGCGGCTGGCGGGACCTGGACGCTTGATCTGGAATCAGACCATTTCTATCAAGGGGTCGGCAGCGTCAATACCTATAACCACGGCGATCTGATCACCATCAATGCCACCGCGTATGATGAAGCGGGCAATGGCACCGCCGCCCCGGCCACCGTCTTTGCCGTCAGCGAATTTGGCCCGCAGTTTGCGGACCCGGTCACCCTGGCCAATGTCGAAGGCACTGGCAGCGACAAGATGACCAACCTGCATATTGGTGATTTTAACGGCGATGGAGCCATGGATTATGCGACCAGCTATGGCGATAATACCAATGAAATGGTTATGCGGCTGAAAGACAATGGCACCCCGGGAAACACGGATTATACCGCGCTCAATTTCTATAGCCAGAGCGGGGACAGGATTGAACGCTCGGCAGTCGGCGATGCCAATGGCGATGGTATTGATGATATCATGTATGTGGATATCGATGGCTATTTAACCCTTGCCGAGGGGGACGGGACCACGATCAGAAGTTATCTAAGCGACTTGCCGCGTATTGATATCGACACCATGCTGATGTTTGATTTTGACGGCGATGGCGATCTCGACATCGTCTTCGGGTCAGATTATACGAGCAGCTATGCTGAACTCAATATTTATGAAAATGACGGGGCAGGGAATTTCAACAGTCTCACCGGCGTTGACTCCGACAATGCCACCGTCACAGATATCAAGCGGGCAGATTTCAACGATGACGGCAAGGATGACCTGATTGTCAATGTCAATAGCTCAAGCAAAGCCAACTTTGTTGTGATGTCGGGGGAAGACAGCCAGGGCAACCCGACTTTCAACACCTATGCATTTTCGACCGAGCCAACCTCATTTAAAATGGAGGTCGGACTGCTGGATGACAATGACCAGGAAGACGTGATCTGGACCGATGACGGAACATTTATCATCTATTATGATATGGGGGCAAACGGGCTTGCGGCCTCTTCCAGCGAATTTATCTATAGCGATGGAGCCATGGATCCGATCGATGTTGAAATCATGGATTATGACGGCGATGGCAATAACGATATTCTGGTGGCCTATCAACATTCCAGCAGCGAGTCATCGGTTGATCTTGAAGTCTTTCTGACCAATGATAGCGGATGGGTAACCGGGTCGCAGGTGTTGCTTGATTCAGGCTATACCAATTATTACACCCTTGATCTGATCGATTATAACAGCGACGGCATTGAAGATATCTTTATCGGCGGCACAACCCAGAATTCTGAAACAGTGCTGATCCGGGGCGGGGCCAACCTGCAAGCCGGGAATATCGGCACCTCCAGCGGCCCAACCGGGGTGAATCAGCTGAACGCCGAAAGCGCATCAAGCAACGCCAGCCTGCTGCTGCGGGTTGATGCCAGCACCATGGCTGTTGGCCAGACCATTGAACTTTTTGACCCTTCGGGCAATAGCATTTTCACCACCACCACCGCCTCTGACGGGTCGGGCGGCGTGCAAGGCCTCAGTGGCGATTATCTGACCATCACCCTTGATTCTGCCGCCATGACCGCTCTCTCTGGGCTCGGCGATGGCAATCATACCCTGCGCGTTGATATGGCCGATGCCTTTAAAAATACCGTCAGTGCCAGTATAATGATTGAACAGGCCACCACCCTGCCAACCCTTACCGTTGACGACACCGTGCTGAATGAAAACAGCCCCGGCAGCATCAGCGATGATTCGGTGCAGATTACCGGCACCAGCACCGATGCCAATTATATTCTGGTCACCATTGCTGATGACGGCGTTGGCTCCAGCCCCAATACCGCAACCTATCGGGTCAACCCGGATTCCACGGGTGCCTGGACCCTTGATCTTGATACCGCCACCCCGCAAAGCGGCACGGCCACCACCGTTGATCAAAACGATACCTTTTCAATCACTGCCTCGGCCCACGGCGACCTTAATAACACCGGCACCACCGCCACTTCCACCGACTTTATTGTCAGCGGCCCCGGCCCGCAGTTTGCCGAAGCCGAAACCATCGACAATGTGCTTGCCAATTATTCCTATGCAATGACCAATATAAAAGTCGGTGATTTTAACGGCGATGGCTTCGATGATTTTGCCGGAATGTATAGCGGCGATAATGACATACGCCTTTATTTTACAGACGGCGTCGTCGGATCAACCACCACCACCCGTATGAGCAAGGCGGCCCGCAGCAACCTTGATGCCATGGATGTCGGCGATGTCACCGGCGATGGCATTGATGATGTGGTCTATATGGATGGCAGCGAATATCTGATGACCCTTCAAGGCGATGGCACGCTCAGCTCCACCTATATATACCAGCTACCAACCAGCACAATTAATGATATGGTGCTGTTTGATTATGATGGCGATGGTGATCTTGACCTCGCCATCGCCACCGCCAAGACCAGCAGTGGTCAGGAAATTCATGTCTATACCAACGATGGCAACGGCAATTTCAGCAGCGGCTATAGCCATGAGGTCAATCTTAACACCCGTGGCCTGGCAAAAGGCGATTTTAACAACGACGGCATGGAAGACCTGGTCGCCGTAAGTGATTCATCAAATTATAATGACCGCCTTTATATATCCACCAGCACCACCGATACCCCGAGCTTTGATGTCAAACGCTTTGCCCAGGATTCCTTTTCGGCCATGTATGGCGAAGGGCTGGTGGTTGATTACCTTGGCTCTGACACCCAAAAACAGGATATCGTGGTCGGTGATTACACCTACTTCACAATTTTTTATGATATGGAGGAAAGCGGGTCCTATTTATCCACCACCGATGTCTATTATTCTGGCGGCGGCGAAGACCCGGTCTCGATTGAACTGATGGATTATGATGGCGATGGCACCAAGGATATTATCGCCATCTATCAGAATACCAGCTCCGAACCTTCCTATGATGCGGCGGTCTTCCTGACCAACAATACCGGGCAGGTCACTGAATCTTTTATTCTGATTGAAGGCGGCACTTCCAATCCCGTCGATTATGCCGGGGGTGCTATCCTGGATTATAACAATGACGGGATTGATGATATCCTGATCACCTCCCAAAACACCAATAACGATGTGCTGGTGCTGCGCGGCGGCGCTGCCCTGCAAGCCGCAAATATCGGCACCAGCGGCGGCCCAACCGGGGTGAATCAGCTGAATGCCGAAAGCCTGACCAGCAATGCCAGCCTGGCCCTGCGGGTTGATCCCGCCACCATCACCATTGGCCATACCGTCAAACTCTTTGACCCGTCCGGCAACAGCATTTTCACCACCACCCTTCAAAATGACGGCTCGGGCGGTGTGCAGGGCTTAAGTGGCGATTATCTCACCGTCACCCTTGATTCGGCCGCCATGACCGCCCTTTCTGCGCTGGGTGATGGCAATCATACGCTGCACGTTGAAATGGCCGATGCCTTTAACAATGGCGCCAGTGCCAATATAACCATTGAACAGGCCAGCACCGTGCCAACCATCAGTGTTGACGACACCGTGCTTAACGAAAACGGTGCGGGCAGCATCACCGATGATTCGGTGCAGATTACCGGCACCAGCAGCGATGCCAATTATATTCTGGTCACCGTGGCTGATGACGGCGGCGGCAGCAGTGCCAATACCGCAACCTATAAAGTCTCGCCAGATTCCACTGGCACCTGGACTCTTGACCTTGATACCGCCACCCCGCAAGGCGGCAATGCCATCACCACCGATAACGGCGATACGTTCTCTGTCACCGCATCGGCCCACGGCACCCTCAATAATACCGGCACCACCGCCACCGCCAATGACTATGTGGTTGACCTCTTCGCCCCAACCCTGATGCCGCAATATGATACCTTCGATTATTACGAATTCGCCTGGCCCGTCACCAACTATGTCACCAATTACTACAATGCCGGGACCTTCGGCGATGTTAATGGCGATGGCAATATCGACTTCGCCGCAACATTGGACGGAACCGGCAATGATGCCGGGGTCTTCTATGGCAACAACGGCGGCACCTTTGATGATCAGGGCGACATCGCCTTGGTCACCAGCCAGTCGGTCCGCACAACAGAACTGGTTGATTTAAACGGCGATGGCTATGACGATATGATCATCATTGACCGCCGCTATGTCTATACAGTTCTTGCCGATGGCAACGGCGGCTTTGAAAACACCACCAACCTGCTCTATGATTCAGGCAACACTTACTTGGGCGATATGTACGGGGCCCCTGTCAGCACCGGGGACTTTAACGGTGACGGCCATATGGACTTTTCCTTCACCAATTCTTACGGCAATGAAATTGCAGGCGGTCTTTATACCTTTATGGGCAACGGCACTGGCACCAGCTTTGATGAACAGTTCCTGCGCACCGAAGACAGCCAATATGATGTCAATACAGCAAGCCAGATGGCCGATGTCACTGGTGATGGCATTGCCGATATGATCTATTTTAAAAGAGGGGCCAGTAGCCCCTGGTCACACTATCTCACCGTGACCGCTGGCCAGGATAACACCGGCACCCCCCTCGTCCAGAACTGGAGCCAGACCATTTACACCGGCTATGACAATAATATAACATCGACTCTGGAAGTCGCCGATCTTAATGGCGATGGCTGGAAGGATATCGCCTTTACCCATGGTAACACCCCCTATATTGAGATTTATCTCAATACGCAGGGCGGCCACTATAGCAACAGCTATAATGCGAACAGCGTCTCCGTCCTCGACCTCAATGCACTTTTGGGCCGCTCCGTTTATGCCGTCCACGATATGGAATTGACGGATATTGATGGCGATGGCGATACCGATATTCTGCTCGCACTTGCCTCAACCAGCAGCTCTTATATAGATGAACAGGTGATTTTAACCCAGAATGCCGATGGCAGCTTTTCTGAATTTTCAAGCCTCACCTTTGACGGTCGCGCAATCAACATGGGCGGGGATAGAGGGATAAGTAACAAAGTCCAATATGAAGATTTTAATGGCGACGGGTTGCTCGACACGTTAATTTTCAACCGGGCTTTATCCAACAATAACGGCTATGACCCGCGTATCCACTGGGGACGGGTCGCCACCGTCACTGGTGACGTCATCAATCAGGACAATGAAATCCTCACCGTTGCCCTTGGCGATGCCACCGCTGCCGGTGACACGCTTGTTGTCACCTATAACGGCAACCAAATCGGCACCGCAACCACGACCGCTACCGATATCTCCAATGGCTCAATGGATATCACCCTCAATAATGTCGAAAACCTCTATAACGGCGGCAGAAACCAGCTGACCTTCACCATCTCCGATGCCCTGGGCGGAACCAACACCTATCTCCAGTCCATGGAAGTCGCCACCAATAGTGCGGCCTCCAACAGCTATATCCTCCACTTTGACGGCGAAGCAGATACCCTCACCAGCTTCACAGCTGGCGACGGCGCAGGCGGCGATAAAATGAATATATCCCAACTCCTCACCGATGCGGGCTATACCGGCAACATCAACTGGAACGACCTTGAATCCGGCGGCTATATCTCCCGCACCGATGATGGCTCCGGCAACACAATCATCAGCGTCGATAAAGACGGCTCCGCCGGAACAACCCATGACCTCCAGCATATCGTAACCCTCAATAACACCACCGCCTCAAACCTCGACGACGACGATATTGAATAAGGATACGCGCAAAAAACAGCTTGAGTGCGTACACTGGCATGAAAAAGCTGGACCTGCGGGTTAAAGGCGGCTAGAATTAACTATTCGGTTTGTTATTTCCGGCTGTTATGTCTGGGTAAGTCTGGTATCATTACAGACTTGATATAGGCAGGCTTGATACAGGGCAGGCTTGCTCCAAGCTGCTATGACATATAAAACTTTCTGTAAAGATGATTGAATCGGTGCAACTCCGACAAGGTGAGATTAATGCGCACACCCGAAGATTTAACGATGAATTACCTGGTTCCGATGGTGGTTGAGCAGACCAACCGTGGGGAGCGGTCTTATGATATTTATTCGCGTTTGTTGAAGGAGCGGATTATTTTTCTGTCTGGCGGGGTGAATGATCCGGTGGCGAGTGTTATTTGTGCGCAGCTTTTGTATCTGGAATCTGAGAACCCGCGCAAGGATATTGCGCTTTATATCAATTCACCGGGAGGGGTGGTGACATCGGGTCTGTCGATTTATGACACCATGCAGTATGTCCGCCCGGATGTGATGACGCTTTGTCTGGGGCAGGCGGCTTCGATGGGGTCACTTTTGCTGGCTGCGGGAGCGAAGGACAAGCGTTTTGCGTTGCCGCATAGCCGGATTATGGTCCACCAGCCTTCGGGAGGGGCGCAGGGTCAGGCGACGGACATCGAGATTCAGGCCCGCGAGATTTTAAGAATGCGGGAGGCTTTGAACAAAATCTATGTTAAACATACCAAGCGTCGTTTGAAGGAGATTGAGCGTGCGATGGACCGGGATAAATTTATGAATCCGGAGGAGGCGCAAGAGTTCGGGTTGATTGATCAGGTAACGATTGCCCGGCCGATGGATTTTGAGCAAGAGAGCTAAATCAGGGATGTAAAGAGCAAGATGAGCGAATTTGAGACAGGACGCCCGCAAGGCTATCACTGTTCTTTCTGCGGCAAGAGTCAAGAGGAAGTCGGCAAATTGATTGCTGGCCCGGACCTTTATATCTGCAATGAGTGTGTGGATTTGTGCTGTGATATTATTCGCGATGACTTGGCTGCAAATCTGCGGGAGGCCACCACGGCGATTCCAACACCGTCTTCTATTCGCAAGACACTGGATGAATATGTGATTGGCCAGGACCTTGCCAAGAAGATTTTGTCGGTTGCGGTTTATAATCATTACAAGCGCCTCGACAGTGTTGAGGCCGGAGTTCTTGATCAGGTTGAACTTGGCAAGTCGAATATTCTGCTGATGGGGCCGACTGGCTGCGGGAAGACTTTGCTGGTGCAAACGCTGGCCCGGGTTTTGGATGTGCCGTTTACGATAGCTGATTCCACTTCGTTGACCGAGGCTGGGTATGTTGGAGAGGATGTCGAGAATATTCTTCTACGACTCCTGCAAGCGGCGGATAATAATGTCGAGCGTGCCCAGCGTGGCATTGTCTATATTGACGAGGTGGACAAGATCACCCGTAAATCGGACAATCCGTCGATTACCCGTGATGTTTCTGGCGAAGGCGTGCAGCAGGCTTTGCTGAAAATTATGGAAGGGACTGTTGCCGCTGTTCCGCCACAAGGCGGGCGCAAACACCCGCAACAGGAGTTTTTGCAGATTGACACCACCAATATTCTTTTTATCTGCGGCGGCGCTTTTGTCGGGCTTGAGCGCATTATCGAACAGCGGAGCCAAAAAGGCCAGGCCATCGGTTTTGGCGCAGAATTGCGAGACCCGAACCGGCGGCTGGTTGGCGAAATTCTGGCAGATGTCATGCCCGATGACCTTCACCGCTTTGGTCTGATTCCTGAATTTATTGGTCGCTTGCCGGTTGTGGCAACCTTGCATGATCTGGATGAAAATGCGCTTGTGTCTATTCTGACCCAGCCGCGCAATGCCCTGACCAAACAATTTGCCAAGTTATTTAACATGGAGGGGGTT
Source organism: Alphaproteobacteria bacterium (assembly GCA_965229605.1). Lineage (GTDB taxonomy): Bacteria > Pseudomonadota > Alphaproteobacteria > CBDDJK01 > CBDDJK01. The sequence goes on from OZ245892.1 coordinate 2,066,405, forward strand.
GAGCTGGAATTCACCGAAGATGCGCTGATTGAAATTGCCCGCAAGGCTCTGGATATGAAGACCGGGGCCAGAGGACTGCGCGCCATCGTTGAACAGCTGCTTCTGGATACCATGTATGATCTTCCAGATATGGAGGATGTCGAAAAAGTCATTGTCAATCGCGACATGGTTCTGGATGCGGGCCAACCGCTTTATCTCTATGAAAACCCGGAGCGGCAAGCCAGCTGACTTTATTTCCTTTCTTTTAACGTCTCCATTCTTTCGCCTTGTTCAAGGCTCAAATGGCCAATCCATCTGTTCTTAATCTATGGCCGCTTCTATGATCTTATACGCTGACGCATGATGACAGAAATTGCTAGGGTCAGGACCCATAAGATATTTGTCGCGCTGGATACAACCGACCTGCAAGCTGCGCGGCAGCTGGCGGGATCAGTGGCCCGGGCCGGTGGGTCGCTTAAAATCGGCCTGACCTTTTTTTGTGCGCATGGCCCTGCGGGGACCCGTGACCTGATTAACCATGCTCATGATCAAGCCGGTTCAATGCCTGCTATTTTTCTTGATCTCAAGTTACATGATATTCCAAACACGGTTGCCGGTGCTATAGAGGCCCTGGCTCCGCTGGCCCCGGATGTGTTGACTCTTCATGCAGGCGGCGGGCTTGCCATGATGAAGGCGGCGCAAAAGAAGGTGGAGGATTTGTCCTTAAAAACCCGCCTGGCGGCTGTCAGTGTGTTGACCAGCCTTGATCAGACCGACCTTGCTGAGCTTGGCATTTTGGGGGATTCATCTGATCCGGTTAGCCATCAGGTCGCCAGGCTTGCGGCTTTGGCTAAACAGGCCGGAATCGGGGCCGGGATTGCAGCCCCCAGCGATCTTGGTTTGCTGCGTCAGACTCTTGGCCCGGATTTTCGCTTGATATGCCCGGGGATTCGTCCAGCCGGGGCCGATCTCGGCGATCAAAAGCGCGTGCTTACCCCCAAAGAGGCGATAGCAGCCGGGGCCGATTATCTGGTGATTGGTCGCCCGGTGACAGCGGCGGCTGATCCGGTGGCAGCTTTTCATCAGATTGTTGCCTCGATCACACAAGAAGCGGATCAATAGAGGCTGCTATGACTGATCCTGCCCGACCAGCCCGTGACAACGACAGCTCATCGGGCCTGTTGAATCCAAATTCCAGGCAGAAAACCAAGGTTCCAGCGCGAGCCCGCACAAAACAGCACCATCCAATTGCCAGAGTTGACACCTTCTGGATACGTTTGCGCCATGCGGTCCTGATCAGTATGCCATTGCTGCTGCTGACCGGGCTGGTTTTACTACAGCCCCTGCCCTGGCCTATTCCCCGGCTGATGGATATCGCACCGCAAATCACCCTTGCCGGTATTTTTTTCTGGCGGGTGCGCTGTCCGGCTCATATGCATTTATCCTTTATATTTGCGCTGGGACTGTTAAGCGATCTGATCAATGGTCATCCCCTGGGACCAGCCAGCCTTTCCTTCATCAGCGCGGCCCTTTTAAGCTCCCTCTGGACGCGGGAGGCCGGACGCAAAGGCTTTTTCCCGGAATGGGGCGTTTTCTTCGTTGTTGCTTTTCTGGCACAACTGGTTGAGGCCGTTGCCGCTTTTGTCGCGCTTGGGACTTTCCCCCCTCCAGAGGCCTTGTTCTTTCGCTATCTTTTGACAATAGCCCTTTATCCGCTGGTTGCGGTGGCCTTTTTCCCGCTTTGGCGGGTATTGGTCAGGGTGGAGGAATAATAATGTGGCCTGGCGAAAAAAAATGACTGAAAAAAAGCTGCCTGAAGATAAGGGAGAATCCGATGCGCTTTATTGAGCGTCACCGTGGTCGGCGGTTCACCCGGCGGGCTTTCTTGATGATGGGGCTGCAGGCGGCAGCTACCAGCGCGTTGGGCCTGCGCCTTTATCATTTGCAGAATAATGAAGGGGAACGTTACCGTGAGCTTGCCGATAGAAACCGGATCAATTTTCGCCTGGTGGAGCCTTTAAGAGGGCGAATTCTTGACCATAAAGGGATTGTGCTTGCTGAAAACAAGGACAGTTTTAACCTGCAACTGGTGCCGGAAGAGGCTGCCGAAGCCGGGGTTGAGGTGGTTTTGCGGCGGATCACCGACATAGTGAGCTTGGGGGAGACAAGAATTAAAAAGCTCTTGCGTGAAACGCAGCGGCACCCACCTTTTGTTCCGATCATGGTGCGTGAATTTTTGACCTATGAAGAAATGGCGCGAGTTAGCCTCTGGCTTTATGACTTGCCGGGAGCACGTATTGGCGAAGGCCATATGCGCTATTATCCGGCGGGTCCGGTCAGTAGCCATATCACCGGTTTTGTCGGGCGGGCGGGGCCAGAAGAAATCGGCGATGACCCGCTGTTAAAACTGCCGGGGATGCGTATTGGCAAACAGGGCGTTGAGCACCGCTATGAGGTCCGGCTACGCGGGGAAGGCGGTCATAGCCGTCAAGAGGTCAATGTTCATGGGCGGGTCATTGATGTGATTGACAAACGAAGCGCGCAGCCTGGCGAAACCATCGCGCTGCATCTGGATCAGGAGTTGCAACAACTGGCCTATCAGTTTTTGCAGGAAAAACGCGCCGGGGCCGCCGTTGTCCTTAATGTCAAGGATGGGGCCATCCGGGCATTGGCCTCGGTCCCGGCCTACGATCCAAATTTATTTGTTGACGGGATTTCAAAAAAGAACTGGCGGGCACTGATTGATAACCCGCTTGGGCCGATGACCAACAAGGCGGTTTCCGGCCTTTATGCGCCGGGATCAACCTTTAAAATGGCGACATTGCTGGCGGCTCTGGAAGCCGGTATTTCCCCGCAACGCCGGTTTTTCTGTCGTGGCTATCTTGAGCTTAAAGGGCGTCGCTTCCACTGCTGGAAAGAAGAAGGACATGGATTCGTTTCAGCAAAATCGGCGATGGCACAATCCTGCGACATCTGGTTTTATAATATTGCACAGGAAGTGGGGACTGATGCGATTGCCGATGCGGCACGGCGGCTTGGGCTTGGCACGCAAACCGGTATTGATCTTGGCAGCGAGTCCAGCGGGCTGGTTCCCGACCGCGCTTGGAAGCGGCAAACACTGGATGAACCTTGGTTTGAGGGAGAAACACTGATCAATGCGATTGGTCAGGGCTTTGTGCTGGCCACCCCCTTGCAGCTGGCCAAAATGACGGCCTGTATTGCCAATGGCGGACAGCCGATTCAGCCCAGACTGCTTAAAACGGCAAAAGATACCGGCATATCAGACAATGCAACGGAACCGGGCAAGCCATCAGACCGGATCAATCCCGACCATCTTGCCTTTTTACGCGAAACTATGATGGAAGTGGTTGAAAATCCGCGCGGGACTGCGCATTCACGGCTCTATAATCCCAACCGCCCGACCATTGCCGGGAAAACCGGCACCAGTCAGGTCCGCCGGATCAGCTTGCAAGAGCGGGAGAAAGGCATTCGCAAGGGCGAGGATATTGCTTGGAAACTGCGTGATCATGCGCTGTTTGTCGGGTTTGCGCCTGCCGAAAACCCGCGCTACGCGGTATCGGTTCTGGTTGAACATGGCGGCAGCGGGTCCTCTACGGCGGCCCCGATTGCCCGCGATCTTTTATGGCGCGCCCTTGATCTGGACCAGGGCGATAAAATTACCCGCCCAGTCTGAGCAGTTGAAGCTGATGGTGCCATGAAACATATTAACCCCACTTTTGAAACCCTGCACCCACCTGGTTTTTTCCATATGCCCATGCGCTTCTTGAAGCGGGTCGGGGAGCTAAATTGGGGATTGATCCTTCTGCTGCTGATCTGGGCCGGGGTTGGCCTTTTACTTTTGACAGCAGCCGGTGGCGGCAATTTTTCCACCTGGGCTCATCCCCAGTCAATGCGGATGGGGCTTGGTTTTCTGGTGCTGATTTTGGTGGCCGCAAGCAGTCTGAAACTCTGGATGAAGCTGGCCTATCCTTTATATACACTGGTGTTGATCCTGCTGGTTTTGGTTGAATTTAAAGGCGTGACCCTGATGGGGGCCAAACGCTGGATTGACCTGGGACCCTTTAACCTGCAACCATCGGAAATCATCAAACCCGCTCTGGTCCTGGCACTGGCGCGCTATTGCCATTCGCTGGATACCGATGAAATTGCCAGACCCTGGCGGCTTATTGCACCCCTGCTCCTTATTCTGCTGCCAGCTGCACTTGTCTTCCGCCAGCCCGACCTTGGCACAGCCCTTTTGATCGCAGGGGCCGGGTTTATGGTCCTGTTTCTGGCCGGTCTGCGAACCTGGAAAATCATGCTTGGAATCGGGGCCGGAGTGGCAGCCGGGCCTTTTTTGTGGTTTTACTACCTGCGCGATTATCAAAAAAACCGGGTGTTGACCTTTCTCGACCCGGAACGTGATCCTCTGGGGGCAGGCTATCATATCCTGCAATCCAAAATAGCCCTTGGCTCTGGCGGGCTGACCGGGCGTGGCTTCCTGCAAGGCACACAAAGCCAGTATAATTTCCTGCCCGAAAAACAGACCGATTTTATCTTTACCCTGCTCGGGGAAGAATTTGGCCTGTTCGGCACATTAGGCATGCTGGGCCTGTTTATGGTGATTATGATTTTATGCACCTTTTATGCGCTGGTGGCCTATACCCAGTTTGCCCGACTCCTGATCCTGGGAATTGCCGCAAATTTTGCTTTGATGACAATCATCAATGTGGCGATGGTCACCGGACTGGCCCCGGTTGTGGGTGTGCCGTTACCGCTTTTATCCTATGGCGGGACCGCCAGTCTGGCGACATTATTCGGCTTTGGACTTGTGCTTTTAAGTATGCGCGAGCGGGATGTTATTCTTGAAAGATAGTCTCATGAGAACAGGGAGGCGGCGAAAAAAAGAAGATATATCCAGCCAATCTGCACAATCAACCAGGCCAGATATGACGCGAAAAGGTGGGGACTTTTTACCCTTGTCAGAGCGTGATTGCGAAGAAATTCAAGCCGCCGCCCTTTATATTCTGGAAGAAATCGGCCTGTCTGATGCGCCGCCCCGGTTGATTGAACTGGCCAAAAAAGCAGGTGCATCACTAAGCGAAGCCGGACGCTTATGTTTTCCATCAGTGCTTGTTGCCAAAATGCAGAAAGATTTTGCCCGCACGGTTACACTCTGGGGGCAAGATAAGCAGCAGCATAAACTGGTGCTTGATAAAAACTGGACCTATTTTGGCACAGGTGGAGCCGCCCCAACCATCCTTGACCTTGACGATAATCTCTATCGGCCTTCAACCTTGAAAGACCTTTATGATGCCGCGCGGCTGGTCGATCAGCTGGATCATGTTCATTTTTTCTCGCGCTCGCTGGTTGCCCGCGATGTGCCGGATCATGCACTGGATATCAACACCGCCTATGCCGCACTGCGCGGGACGCGCAAACATGTGCTTGTGCAAGCTCAGACCCCGGCGGCAGTGCAGGATATCCGCTCCCTTTGTCACCGGATTGCCGGATCAGCCCGGGCCTTTGAAGAACAGCCCTTTTTATCCTTGAATATCAACCATGTTGTTCCGCCCCTGCGCTTTTCACCTGATGCCGTTGATGTATTGATGGAAGCTGCCCGCGCCGGTATCCCGGCGCATATAAACACGTTCGGGCAGCTAGGGGCCTCCAGCCCGGTGACCATGGCCGGGGCCCTGGCCCAGACCATCGCCGAAACCCTGGCCGGGATGATCGCTGCCTGGCTGGTCAATCCCGACGCACACGTGATTTTTGGCCCGCGCCCGATGATCACCGATTTACGCACCGGCGGCATGGCCGGGGGATCAGGGGAACAGGCTCTTTTAACCGCCTGTGCGGTGCAGCTGGCCCGGGCCTATGGGTTCCCCAATTCAACCATTGCCGGGGCAAGTGACAGCAAAATCGGTGATGCCCAAAGCGGTTATGAAAAATGCTTGTCAGTATCGCTTGCCGCACGGGCGGGAGCCAATCTGATCACGCAAGCCTGCGGGATGCAGGCCGGTTTGATGGGCTGTTCCTTTGCCAGCTATATTATCGACAATGACATGCTGGGGTCAATCGGGCGCACCTTGACCCGACCCGTTGTATCGCCAGCGACCTTGGCCCTTGACCAGATTTCTACCGTGGTCAAAGGCGGTGTTGGTCATTTTCTGGGCGAAACAGCAACGCTTGCCCGCATGCATAGTGATTTCCTTTATCCAGCACTGGCGGACCGCAAAGCGATTGCTGACTGGGAAGAAGAAGGCCAGCCCGATATTCTAACCCGGGCCAAAGCACGGACGGTTGATCTGCTGGCCGGTTATTTTCCATTGCATCTTGCGGGACTGGACAAGGATATCCGCCGTGATTTCAATATCTATCTATAATTATTGAGAGAGCCAGGACCATGAAAATCGCTGTTATCGGCTGTGGTGCCATGGGGTCAATTTATACCGCCTTTTTTGCCAAAGCCGGGCATGAGGTGCTGGCGATTGACCCCTATCAGGCTCATATTGATATCATCAATCAGGCGGGCTTGCGGATTGACGGACCTGCTGGAAGCCGGAAGGTGTCATCTGTTTCAGCCGCAACCTCTCTTTTCATGATCGCGGAAAAAGCCGCGCATATTGATCTTTTTATTCTGGCCACCAAGGCCGGAAATATTGAGGCGGCAGGCGAACAGATTGCGCCGTTTTTAGGGCCTGAAAGTCTGGTTCTGACCATTCAAAATGGCCTGGGTGCTGCCCAGAAACTGGCGGCTTATATTCCGGCAAGCCAGATTATGGTGGGGGTTGCTGATGGTTTTGGCGCGCGCATGATCGGTCCTGGCCATATTGAACATGCGGCGATGAAGCTTATTCGTATCGGGGAGATGGCAGGCGGTCTCACCGCACGTTTGCAAAATCTGTCCACATGCTGGCAACAAGCCGGTTTTTCGACCGAGGCCTTTGCCGATATTCACCAGCTGATCTGGGAAAAATTTCTGTGTAATGTGACCTTTTCTGGCCCTTGCACGGTTTTTGGCGTGACGGTTGGAGAGCTCATGCAACATGACGAGCATTGGCAGATTGCCCTTTGCTGCACAAAGGAAGCCTATGCGGTCGGGCTGGCAGAAGGGATCAATTTTCGCTTTGATGATCCTGTGGCTTATGTCCAGAAATTTGGCGCGGCCGTGCAAGGAGCCAAACCTTCCATGTTGCAGGACCATCAAGCACAACGACGGTCAGAAATCAGCTTTATCAACGGGATGGTGCCAGTTTTAGGTGAAAAGCACGGCATCGAGACCCCTTATAATCGCCTGCTTTGTGCGGTGATCAGAAACCGGGAAGAAGATTTTCCCATATTATAATATCCGGTCAAGATGCAGATATTTGTAAACTGATCCGGAAAAAGCTGCTTTCCTTTCCTTCAAAGACAATGGTCAGATCACCTTTCATGGCCTGCATCATGGCCCGGCTGATGGGCAGGCCAAGCCCGGCCCCCTGTCCGCGTGCAGATTGTTTGCCGCGCACGAATTTTCCAAACACCACCGAGGCTTCTTCGCGCGAGACCCCGCCGCCATTATCAATAATATCAATAGAGATTGTTTCTTCGTCAGCCTGCCGGGTGCGGATGGTAATGGCCGGGTCGGGTGCCTTGTTATATTTGACGGCATTGGAGAGGATATTGATCAGAACCTGCTGCAGCCGGTCCGGGTCAGCCAGAACCGAGGCCGAGGCAAGCGGGTTATCCTGATTGATGGCAATGCCCTGTTTATGAATAATCCCCATCAGTGAGTCGAGGGCAGCCTGGATTGGCTGTTCAAGCGGGGTTTTTTGCAAATCAAGTTTGACGTCGCCTGATTCAAAGCGTCCGATATCAAGGATTTCATCAAGAAGCCGGGTCAATCTTTGGCTTTCGCTATTGATGATTGAGAGAAAACGCTTTTGGTCATCGGCCGAGACCGCATCTGTATCAAGCAAGATTTCTGAAAAAGACCGAATAGACGTCATGGGTGTGCGCAATTCATGGCTGACCTGGCTGAGGAATTCGTCTTTTTTGCTGTCCAGCGCGCGTAGCTGGACGTTGGCTGCGCTTAGCTGGCTGGCGGCCCGTTCAAATTCGGCTGATTTTTCAGAAAGCTGGCGAGAGGTTTCTATCAGCTGTTGAGCTTCATCGGCAATATTGATCAAAGCGGTGATGTCGAGGTTTTCGCGCCCGGCAATTCGGCTGACCATGGCATGAGCCGAAGCCGCCCCGATAGACCCGGCAAGTTCCCGTTCAAGGCTGAGGATCATCCTGTCGGTTGGCGCGGGCAAGGCATCGCCCGTGCCCTGTGCTTCGGCGATTTCATCAAAAAGGCGGCGGGCCGGATCGGGGCCAAGAATGCGCTGGGCCAGGATAAACAGGTCTTCGCTGTCAGCTTGCGAGACCTCGCTTTCGCGCATTTGCCCGGCATTGGTGCGAAAGATATTGACGAAGAGGCTGCCTTGCAAACGCTCCAGCGTGTCGGCTTCGGTAAGGACCGAGACGATGATAAAAACCAGTGCATTGCTGCCAACGCTCCAGACAACGGCATGGACCAGAGGATCAAGCCCTTCCAGCCCCATGAAAGCCTGAGGACGCAGGATATCAAGCCCGAACGGCCCGTTCATAATGACTGATTCTGACAGAATAAAGGCGCCGCCGAAGCTGGGTAGAAACAGGCAATAGGCCCAGAAAATTGCGCCAACGGACAAACCGGCAAAGGCCCCGCTGCGGGTGGCACCGACCCAGAACAGCCCGCCCAGCACACCGGGCAGAAATTGCGCGACCCCGACAAAAGCGATCAGGCCAATCGCCGCCAGCGCATCCGAGCCGCCGCTTAAATGAAAGTATAAAAGCCCGAGGCCTAATATGACGGCAATGCTGATCCGGCGACTGGATAAAAGCAGGTTGCGGACATCGCTATGCACCCCGTGATCCATGGCGAGAAGCCGGGCCACGACTGGCATGACGATATGGTTAGAGACCATGGTCGAGACGGCGATGGTGGCGACAATCACCATGGAGGTTGCTGATGAGAATCCGCCAAGGAAGGCGAGCAAGGCAAGATCACTGCGCCCTTCAATCAGGGGCAGGGTCAGCACGAATAGATCGGGGTTTGCTCCGACCGGGAGGGTTTTCAGTCCGACCAGTGCGATTGGCATGATAAAGAGGGTCATGCCCAGAAGGTAAAGCGGAAACAGCCAGGAGGCAGTCGCCATATGGCGTTCATCGATATTTTCGACCACGGTGACCTGGAATTGCCGGGGCAGACAGATGATTGCGGTGGCTGATAAAAAGGTCAGAACCACCCAGCGCAGGCCAAAGATATCGCCGCTTCCCCGGATCATTTCTGGTGTGACATCGGCAAAGACTGATTGCAGTCCGCCAGCCACGCCATAGACGGCAAAAATTCCGACAGCAAGCAAGGCCAGCAGCTTGATGATGGCTTCAAGGGCAATGGCGGCGACAACCCCGTGGTGGCGTTCGTTGGCATCAAGGTTACGGGTGCCGAATAATATGGCGAAAAGGGCCATCCCGGCGGCAATCCAGAAAGCGGTGGTGAAGGTATCGGCCCCGCCTGCGATGATCTGATAAGCGCGGGTCATGGATTGCAGCTGCAAGGCGATATAGGGAGTGGTGGCAATCAGTGCGATCAGGGTGACCAGCACGGCCAGGCTTGGGCTTTTTCCATAGCGCGAGGAAATCAGGTCGGCGATAGAGGTGATGCGGTGTGCGCGTCCAATACGGACCAGCTTGCGCAACAGCCACCACCAGCCGATAAAGACCAGGGTTGGCCCCAGATAGATGGTGATAAATTCCAGCCCGTTTCGTGCGGCTTGGCCGACTGCGCCGTAGAAGGTCCAGGATGTGCAGTAGACTGATATGGATAATGTATAGATAACGGGGGAGCGCAGCCAGTTCATGGGGCCTTTGCGGGCCCGGCGGTCGACCAGAAAGGCGACGCCAAACAGCAGCACAACATAGGCGAGGCAGACGCCAAGCAGCAGGTCAATCGACAGCATGGGGGTCTGTATCGGGGGGGTGAATACGGGTTGACTGGATGGATTGCAGCCGGGAGGCCAAAGCCAGCGCGCCTGAAATCAGCAGCAGCCAGACGAGGAAAAGATAGAAGAGCGGCACGGGAACCCCGAAAATCTGTTCATCGACCCGAAAGACAAGGGCGAAGGGGGGCATGAGGGCGATAATTCCCAGCACCAGCAGGACGCGGGCGCGATCAAGGATTTTTGCGCGAGAGGGTTTCATATCGAGGCAAGTCGGGTTGAGTGGGTCAGGTTGGGCAGACCGCTTGCGCCGTGGCCTTGATCCTGTCCTCCGGAGCCTGATAGAACAGGTGGGTGTCGCGATAACCGGCGCATGGCACCGGACAGAGGTAACTCCCAAGAGGAAAGATTAGCCCCCGGGACGTGATACGAACGCACGTGCGCAGCAGCCATACCCGGAGAGGAGTTTATCTTTTTTCAAGCTGATCAGCAAGCCGGATCATGCGGGCGGTTGCGGCTTCCAGAGCTTCGGCAGTGGCGGCTTCACGGGCTTGGAGAGCTTTGATTTTTGCTTCAAAGTCGGCCTTTATTTGCTCGATAGCCGGGTCAGGTTCCTGGTCCTTTGGCTTGTCTGTTACCGGGTCCTTTTGCAAATCCCCCATTTCGTCCAGCAGCATGAGACCGGTGATCACCAGCAGCCGGGAATCGCCAATATCGCCAAGGGCTTTGGACAGGCCCTGCACCCGCTGATCAAGGGTTTCTGCCAGCCCTTTAATCTGGTTCTGCTGACCGTCTGCACAGCCAACCAGATAGTCGCGCCCGCCAATGGATACTTCGATATCAGGCATTGGACTGTTGTGCTTTCAAGATGGTGCGCAGCCCGTTCAAGTCTGTCAGCGCGGCTTCTATTTCCTGATGAATTTGTTCAGCTTTTTCAGTCTGTTCGGTGTCGCTTTCAGGGGCGTTTTCAGAAGCATTTTCGGCAGCTGGGGGCGGAGGCTGTTTTTCCAGATTATGCTCCAGCCGACTCAGGGCCTCCACCAGCCCAAGCAAAGAGGTCGCCAGCTTGTCATCAGATGAAGGAACAGTTGATCCTGAATCTTCGCTGCTCATGCGCATACTTTCAAACGATTAATCATAATAAACAGACTCCACATCCTGCATAATAGCAGTCTCAAACCTGTTTGACCTTATGCATAATATCAGGCCGGGTAACCGGTTCAGGCAGTTTATCCAGTATCTCATGCGGCACAATCTGGCGAAAAGCTGACAGCTGGTTTTCCCAATCCTCAAGGATATCCCTGGCCCATTCCGAGCCAGTTTGTTCATAATGGCGTGTCACCAGACCCCGCGCCTTTTCCTGCCAATAGGGGAAATCAAGCGGATAGACTCCAACCGTTTCAGGGTTCAGGTAAAGATCAATCGTGTCTTCCGGGTCATAGACATAGGCAATGCCACCGGTCATTCCGGCCGCAAAATTATCACCAACCGGGCCGAGGATCATCACCTCTCCCCCGGTCATATATTCGCAGGCATTTGACCCGGCGCCTTCAACCGTTGCCAGTGCGCCGGAATTACGCACCGCAAAACGGTTGCCCGCCAGTCCGGCGGCATGAAGGGCTCCGGCAGTCGCTCCATAAAGGCAGGTATTGCCGATAATGGCATTTTTCTGACTGGCCAAAGGACTATTGAGCGGCGGGCGGACAATGATGGTGCCGCCAGAAAGACCTTTTGCGACATAATCATTGGCATCGCCCTGAATTTCAAGCCGCACACCCTTGACCGCAAAAGCCCCCAGCGATTGCCCGGCACTGCCGGTCATCACCAAAGAAACATGATCATCCGGCAAAGCCGCCATGCCAAAGGTGCGGGTGATATAGGCAGAAATCCGCGTTCCCACCGCCCGGTCGGTATTTTGAATGGCACCGGAAAAGCTCCAGGGCTTTGTTTTTTCAATTTTTTTAGACCCCAGATGCGCTGATAAAGCCGGAAGCATATCTTCATCGAGACTGGGCGGGACCTCACTGCGTTCTTTGCGGGTGCAGTGAACCGGCTTGCCATCCGGCCCATCAGCCCGCAGCAACAGGGTGGACAAATCAATTCCATTAAACGGCGAACCCGGTCGCTTGACCTGATGCAAAAGATCGGTGCGGCCAATCACCTCTTCAAGGTTTTTCGCCCCAAGCCGGGCAAGAATGTCCCGCATTTCCTCCGCAATAAAATTGAAAAGCCGGATCACTTTTTCGGGCGAACCGCTAAACCGTTCAATCAGTTTCGGGTCCTGTGTGCAAACCCCGACCGGGCAGGTGTTTGAATGGCACTGGCGCACCATAATACAGCCCATGGCCACCAGACTGGCGGTGCCGATGCCAAATTCCTCTGCCCCCAGCAGGGCCGCAATCATCACATCGCGCCCGGTCTTTAACCCGCCATCGGTGCGCAAACGCACCCGGTCGCGCAGCCCGTTCAAGGTCAGAACTTGATGCACTTCAGCCAGTCCCATTTCCCAGGGCAACCCGGCATATTTGATTGAACTTTGCGGGCTGGCCCCGGTGCCGCCCGAATGACCGGAAACCAGAATGACATCGGCTTTGGCTTTGGCCACGCCCGCCGCCACCGTGCCAATCCCGGCCTTCGCCACCAGTTTGACGCAAATTTCAGCCACCGGGCTGATTTGCTTCAAATCATAAATCAGTTGCGCCAGGTCTTCGATAGAATAGATATCATGGTGCGGCGGCGGGCTGATCAGCGTCACGCCCGGGGTTGAATGGCGCAGCCGGGCAATCAGGCTGGACACCTTGATCCCCGGCAGCTGACCGCCTTCGCCGGGCTTGGCCCCTTGCGCGACCTTGATTTCAATCTCCTTGCAGGCATTCAGATATTCCGCCGTTACCCCGAAACGACCTGACGCAATCTGTTTAATCGCAGAAGAGGCATTATCACCATTTTCACGAGTCTGATAGCGGGCCGGGTCTTCCCCGCCTTCCCCGGAATCCGACTTTGCGCCGATCCGGTTCATGGCGATTGCCAGCGTTTCATGGGCTATCGGCGACAGAGCCCCAAGCGAAATCCCCGGCGCAACCAGCCGCTGGCGCAGGCTTTCCATCGGTTCAATATCCGTTTCTTCCTGTTGCTCATTCTGCGTGTCCTCAAAATCAAGCAAATCTCGTATATTGGCAGGCGGCAGGGCCTGCACCCCGGCGCAGAATTTCTGATACATCTGCGCATCGTTTTTGCTGACCGCCCCTTGCAGCATATGAATCAACCGTCCGTCCCAGCCATGGGTTTCTGCCTTGGCCCGGGCGCGATAAAAGCCGCCGACTGGCAAAGCGACCGGTAAAGGGACGCCGCCCGGCTGCCATGCCCTTTCATGCTGGGCGCAAATGCGCTGTTGCAGGTCTTTGGTGCCTAACCCTGAAATCCGGCTGATCAGGCCGGGGAAATAATTATTAACCAGCGGGCGGCTCAATCCCAGCACTTCAAAATTATAGCCCCCCCGATAAGACGACACGATAGAAATGCCCATTTTTGACATGATCTTCAACAGCCCGTCTTCAAGGGCAGTTTTAAAACGACCAAGAGCAGAAGGAAGCCCGCCCACACCGGACAGGCCGCGTGCATGAAGATCAGCAATCGCGGCCTGAGCCAGCCAGGGATTGACCACGGTGGCCCCGACTGAAATCAGAACCGCCAGCGCATGGGTTTCAAAGACATCAGCCGAGCGGGCGGCAATGCTGGTATAGCTTCGGTATTCATGATCAACCAGATAGGAATGAACCGCCCCAACTGCCAGAATAATCGGGATCGCCGGACGCTCTGGCCCGCTATATTCATCGGTCAGCACCAGAAGATTGCACCCGCCCTGCACGGCTTCCAGGGCCTGAACCTGCAAGGTGGCTATCGCGGCCTCCAGCGCATTTTCGCCAGAAGAATCATCGGCATCAGGGCGGGCAAAGCTGCAATCCAGCTCAACCGTATTGATCCCCGGTGCCGCCCGAACCGCCTTCATTTCAGCATTCAAAAGCACCGGAGACGGCAGTTTGAGAATATGAAGCTGGTTCGGGTCTTCTTCCAGAATATTCTGTAAATTGCCAATCCGGGTGACCAGCGACATCACATAACGCTCCCGCAAAGAATCAATCGGCGGGTTGGTCACTTGCGCAAAATCCTGCCTGAAATAATGATGAAGCGGGCGGTAGTGATCCGACAAGACCGCAAGCGGCGAATCATCTCCCATCGAGCCTGTAGCCTCCTTGCCGTCCTCTGCCATCGGACGCAGAATCAACTCAACATCCTCAAGACTCCAGCCCGCCTGCACCATATAACGAGTCAGCCGGTCTTTCAGATTGTCAGCTCCCTCCAAAGCAGGGGGCAGACTGTCTTCTATGCCGCTATCAGGCTTGATCGGTAAATCCTCAAGCCTTATGATCTCCATCGCCCATTCCCCAAAGGGATTGCGCCCGGCAACCATGGTCTTCAACGCCTGATCCTGATAAAGCACCCCTTTTGCAAGATCGACAGCTATCGATTGGCCCGGACCCAGCCGGCCCTTTTCCTTGACGCTGGCCTCATCCAGGCGAACCATCCCGGCCTCCGAGCCAACAATCAGCATATCATCCCCGGTGATCGCATAGCGCAAAGGCCGCAGCCCGTTGCGGTCCATCCCGGCCAAAGCCCAGCGACCATCACAGCTGCAAATCGCCGCCGGGCCATCCCAGGCCTCCATCACCGCATTGGCATAGCGATAAAAAGCCCGGTGCGACTCCGGAACCGTTTTCGATTGCGCCCAGGCTTCTGGAATGAGCAGCATCTTGGTTTCCGGCATTTCCCTTCCTGCCCGCAATAACAACTCGCAGGCCGCATCAAGGGCCGCAGAATCCGAAATCCCCGGCATGATCAAGGGCCGGGTTTCCTTTAATTGCAGATCAAGCGCTTCGTCCTCAACGCCGATCCGGGTCTGGTGGCTGAGCATCCAGTTGACGTTGCCCGAAATCGTATTAATTTCCCCATTATGGGCCAAAATACGGAAAGGCTGCGCCAAAGGCCAACTTGGAAAAGTATTGGTTGAATAGCGTTGATGGTAAATCGCAAAATTTGAAATAAAAAGGTCTGAACGCAGGTCCGGGTAAAATTTATCCAGCTGCTCGGCCAGAAACAAACCCTTATAGATGATGGAACGGCAGGACAGCGAGCAGACATAGAAATCTTGCAAGCCTTGCTGCTCAATCCGGCGACGCGCAATATAAAGTTCAGTCTCCAGCGCAGATTCACTGATCGGCTTGGTGCATTCAATCAGGACCTGTTCAATTTCAGGGCGCGTTGCATTGGCTTTTTGCCCAATCACCGCAATATCAACCGGAACCGGCCGCCAGCCAAGAATCCGGTGCCCCATGGCAGAAATTTCAGCCTCAAGCTGGCTGCGGGCATGTTCCTGTAACGATAAATCTGCACGCGGCAAAAATACCATGCCGACAGCAAGCCGCCCCTTTAGCGGCTCATGGCCTGAATTTTCAAGATAATGGGCAAAAAATTCCTGCGGGATTTGTAAATGAATACCCGCCCCATCGCCGGTTTTGCCATCGGCATCCACGGCTCCACGATGCCAGACCGCCTTTAAGGCCTCCAGCGCGCGGGCCACCACCAGCCGGGATGCCTGACCATCAATCGCCGCCGTCATCCCCACCCCGCAGGCCGAGGATTCACGGCTTGGCACATAAAGGCCTTTCTCGGCCATTTTTTTTGCCCAAGCGTTAACGGATTGTGGATTATATCTCTGTTGCATGGCCCCTGTATAGCGGGGGAAATCGCCGATATCAAGCAAAAACCGGCAATTAGGTCAATATAATTGACTTATTTATTCAAGCCAGAAACCACGGGTCTGCAACAGGCCTGTTTTTACAGATTTTTATACGATATGTGGGATACGATATGCGGGGCTAAATGCGGCGGGTAACCGGCTGACCCGGAAACGCCAGTTCCTGCTTGTTGCGCCACTCAGGGGTCACATAATTCACAATCAGGCTTTTGCGCACCCCGCTCATCGGGCGTTTTTCATACCCGTGCCAGGAATCTTCCGAAGGCACAAAAATCAACCCGCCATTTGAACAGGCCGGAACATTATATGCCAGCCGGTCCGGCCCATCATAAATGGAGGTCCCCCAGTCAACCGCTTCCGCCTCACGGGACAGATAAATCTGCATGGTGAATTTCTTAACCCCGATATCCGTATGGGGCTCCAGCCAGAAACCGGGCTCATCACGGGTATATTCAATACGCAGGAAATTCCCTTCCAAATCCGTATTGCAGCCTTCTTCCAGCGTGGATACAACTTCAGGACTCTGCAAGGCCGTGGCAATAGCCGCCACAACCGGATGCGCCTGTTGCCGGGCCGGGTCAAAATAACGCCGCGCCGCATTATTGATATCACGCCGACCCTCGCTGTAATCCTTTTCGCCGTGATCATTTGGCAGTGCCAGCAGCGCATCAATGGTCGCCGCATCAAAAATATCACTCAAAATCCAGTGCGGATACGGATCAGATTTCAACTCTGCCCGGTTATAGGCCTCCAGAAACTGGGCCTGACTATTTTGTGCTGACATCATTGCTCTAAAACGGAATGTTTGGACTGGGTAAAACGTAGGGCCCTAATTCAGGAGAATGATTAGCCCGAACGATTCCGACCACGTCCTCTTTATTGACAAGAATCTCTTTAATTTCATTATTATCAGAAAGTGTTTTCGTTTTTAAAACCGCTTCCTCAGCCGCAACTATACCCGCAGTCCTGCGCAAATAAAGCCAGTCTGACGCCCTATTTTGCTTGACAATAACAGCACTGCCATCAGGCAATGCATTTATCTCGTTCTCATCCATGAAACCTGTCCAGTAAACAAATGAACGATCAGGATATTTAACCCCGTAATTATCACCGACATCAGACTTGCCTAAAATATAATCAAACCTCACATCAGGATACTCCCGTAACAACTTTTTATCTAACGCGGCGTTTATGAAGTAAACCGGCGAAGGAGCCTCTTCAATGCTCAGCTCTCGTGCAAGATAATCTTTAACAATCGTGCCTCTGTCCTGCGCGCTGCCAGCTAGTAGCGGGTAAGCACGCACATAATCCAGCCCAAGGAATTCCAGAAAAGAAAAACTCTTCTTCATCATATTATGCTATTCTTGTCGTTGATACAAATTTGTGAGTCACAGGCTTAACCATTTTGCTTCATTATATAAGCCTCTGGCCAGGAAAAAACCACCTGTGCAAAGAAAAGAGGAAGTACAACCCCTGCCATCTGCCGTGTTTTATCTATAAAAAGCTTGGACATGACCTCAATATCCTCAAGGCTGGCTGAAATATTGTCCACCAGCGTGAACACAGCATATCCCAGCAACAGCGAAGCAAAGACAAATCGGGCAACTTTGGGCTCCCGGATATATTCATTCAAGAAAATGTGCTTAAAATCATTATCGACGCCTATTGCATAGCCCAAGAGCTTTGGAACATAGCCCGCAACAACTGTTATCGTCAAAACAGCCGCCGTGATTGTCACGCTAGCTTCTGTTAGCTCGGAAATCAGGTAATTGCTAACCAAAAAGGTGACAATCCATAATCCTGCCCAGAAGCCTCCACTGAAAAGCGCATGTATAAAGCATTTAAAAAAGTAATGTAACAATAGCAGCATTCTACATCTCTATATTAAAAAGGACAGGAACAATTAATCACCATGCACTGAATTTTAAACAGTTTCCGTGTTTATTACAATTTGGGAAACTTGTCTAATTCTTTCAGAGATTATAGGGGGTTTTTATCGATTAACGTCAATAATAATCAAGCAGAGTTGCTTGTTTTTGGTGCTTTTATGAAGCAGGGGTGCTGAAGGCAGAGACGGCATCCAGATGGCCCGAATTGATGACCCCTTGCACCGATTGCCGGACCACCGCTTTTGGATTGACCCCGATCCCGAGGCCTGCTGCGTTCAACATATCAAGGTCATTGGCGCCGTCCCCCAAAGCCAATGTGTTGGAAAGTGAGAGGCCTCTTGCCTGGCTGATCGTCTGCAAAAGCATGGCTTTGGCAGCCCGGTCAATAATGCGGCCACTAATCTGTCCTGTAAAGGTTCCTTCTTCATCAATTTCCAGCCGGTTGGCGTGATATTCATCAAAGCCCAATTCCTCGGCAGCGGTTTGGGTGGCAAAGTCAAAGCCGCCTGAAACCAGCACCGTATAGACCCCCCTTTGCCGCAAGGTTTTTAAAAGTGTTCTGGCGCCGGGCGTTAGATGGGTGCGCAACCGCTCGCGCGTTGCTTGCATCAAGGGGGCCGCCAGATGTCCCTTTAAAACCTGCAAGCGCATGGTCAAGGAGGTGGCAAAATCCATATTCCCTTCCATGCCAAGGGCAGTGATGCGTTTAACGTCTTCTCCAACGCCAGCGATTTCTGCCATCTCGTCCAGCGTTTCCATTGAAATCATGGTTGAATCAAGGTCGCTGATCAGCAGCTTCTTAGGCCTCTCGTTTTCGCTTCGCAGTACCCAGTCGATGTCTTTAAGAGGCGAAAATGCCCGCAACTCCTTTAATAAGGACTCAGGGTTTGCCACCTTGAAAGAGAAGTCAAGCTGCGGGAAATGATCAATGTTCTGAATTGGAGAAAATTGCTGCTCTATCTTCTCACCGACCTGTTTTAACAGGTTTTTACGGGCGGGGTCTGGCCCGATTGGCGGCGCGTAAAGGGTTAAAAGGACGTAAGCCATTATTCACCCCCGCCAGAGAAACAGGCGAAAAACAGAAGTTAGGCGGCAGCTTGCTGGCTGATATAATGCGCCATAATCGGCAAGCGATCCACGCCCCAGAAAGGTTCATCGCCGATCAGGAAGAACGGTGCCCCGAAGACTCCGCGTGAAATTGCTTCTTCGGTTACAACGCGCAGATGATCCTTGACCGCACTGTCCTGAATGCGCGCTTGTAAATGCGCTGGATCATGGCCCAGACCTTTGGCGAGGTTCAATGCTTCCTCGGCATTAGAAATATCAAGCCCGTCACAAAAATAGGCTCGCATGAGGTTTTTGGCAAAAATCCGTGCGGCTGGCTCCCCGTGATTTTCATCAAGAACCAGAGCATAAAATATCCTTTTAGCGGCAATGGCAGCGACCGGGAATTTTGCCGGATGCTGGTAGTCCAGCCCGTGATAGGCGGCTTGCCGGGGAATATCGTGCAAGGAATATTTTCCTTTCATCGGATAATTGACCAAAGGCTGAGTGCCTTCGCTTTTAAAGACAGCCCCCATCAGATAGGGGCGGAATATAACGTCAGCCCCGTTTTCTTTGGCAAAATCCTCGATAAGGTGAGCGGCGATATAGGAATAGGGAGACGAGAAATCGTGAAAAAACTCGATCAGGCCTGTTGATTTTCCGGTGGCAGATGTCATGCTTTGGTCCTGCGTGATTAAAGAGTGTGTTGGTTTGCAATCTGGAGCCAAGCCTTCTGCAAGTCAATCAATTTTGTTGCACCATAGCGAATCCCCGTCTATAGAGCCTGATTATAAGGCGGTCATCAGTATAGGGTCCGGAATTCAGACTTTAACCGCGCGCAGCTTATATGCAGCGAAAGGGCGGTTAAAGTCTGCGTTCTGATCCTTTTATGACCAATCGTAGCGTCTGATTTGAGCATAATCCTCAATTTAGGCAGATAATCAGAACTGATCAGGCAGTATCCCTAAAATTTTTGTATCATTCTGTTCGTCGCGCCGCGTAAACCGGGGCGTGAGAAAGAATGACCGGGACTGTCTGACCAGATCACGAAAGGATCAAAATGTTTACAATTCATAAACGTGAAATGGAATGGGGCGGGCGCAAGCTGGTCCTGGAAACTGGTCGCATTGCCCGCCAGGCCGATGGCGCGGTGCTGGTGACCTATGGCGATACGCAGGTTTTATGCACGGCCGTTTACGATAAACAGGCCAAGCCCGGGATCGATTTCTTCCCGCTGACGGTCCATTATCAGGAAAAAACCTTTGCTGCCGGACGTATTCCAGGCGGGTTCTTCAAGCGTGAAGGACGGCCCAGCGAAAAGGAAGTGCTGACCTCGCGCCTGATTGATCGCCCGATCCGTCCGCTTTTTGCCGATGGCTTTCGCAATGAAACACAGGTGATTACAACGGTTCTTAGTCATGATATGGAAAATGACCCCGATATTGCGGCCCTGATCGGGGCCTCGGCCGCCCTGACCCTGTCCGGTGCGCCGTTTCTGGGTCCCATCGGTGCCGCCCGGGTTGGCTATGATGGCAGTGATTTTATCTTGAATCCAACGCCGCGCCAGCTTGCCAGCAGCCAGCTTGATCTTGTTGTTGCCGGCACGCAGGAAGGCGTGCTGATGGTTGAATCGCAAGCGCAGGAACTCAGCGAAGAGCAGATGCTGGATGCGGTTATTTTTGGTCATACCCAGTTTCAGGCCGCGATTGATCTGATCATTGATCTGGCTGAAGCGGCGGCAAAAGAGCCGTATGATCTTCCCGCACCGCCAGACCGTGAAGCTGCGGTTAAAAGCTTATTGTGGGATAAAGCCCGCGATGGGTTGGCCAATGCCTATACGATTACGGCCAAACAGGCGCGGGTTGAAGCTCTTTCAAAAGCGCGTGATCAGGCCCTTGCCATGGTGGCCGAGGCCGCAAGCGAAGAAACACAGCATCAGGATGGCGAAATCGCTGGCGGACTTTTGAAGAAACTTGAAAGCGATATTGTGCGCGGGGATATCCTGCGCACCGGCAAGCGGATTGACGGGCGCAGCACCACCGATATTCGCGCCATTGATTGCCAAACCGCCCTGATTGCGCGGGCCCATGGGTCCGCCCTGTTTACCCGCGGTGAAACTCAGGCTCTGGCGGTGGCGACTCTGGGTACAGGTCAGGACGAGCAGATTATTGATGCGCTTGAAGGCGAATATCGCGAACGTTTCATGCTGCATTATAATTTCCCGCCTTTTTCGGTGGGAGAGACCGGACGTTTCGGCTCCCCGGGACGGCGCGAAATCGGCCATGGCAAGCTGGCCTGGCGCGCTATTCGCCCGCTTCTGCCCTCTTCAGAGGACTTTCCCTATACCATTCGGCTGGTCAGTGAAGTCACGGAATCCAATGGCTCATCGTCCATGGCGACGGTCTGCGGGTCCTCGATGGCGCTGATGGATGCCGGGGTGCCGCTGCCGCGCCCTTGTGCCGGGATCGCGATGGGACTGATCAAGGAAGGCGATGACTTTGCTGTCCTTTCGGATATTCTGGGCGACGAGGATCATCTGGGCGATATGGATTTCAAGGTTGCTGGCACCGAAGCCGGGATCACGGCCTTGCAGATGGATATCAAGATCACCTCGATCACGCCGGATATCATGCGTCAGGCTTTGGCGCAGGCTGCCGATGGCCGGAAGCATATTCTGGGTGAAATGGCGAAGGCGATCACCAGTGGCCGGGAGACGGTTTCATCGAATGCGCCGCGTATTTTTGCGCTGACCATTCCGAAGGATAAAATCCGGGAGGTGATCGGCACGGGCGGCAAGGTCATTCGTGAGCTTCAGGAGCAGACGGGGGCCAAGATTGACATTGAGGACGATGGTCAGGTCAAGGTTTCTGCGGTGGACGAGGCTGCGGTCAATGAGGCGGTCGAGCGGATTCAAGGCATTGTTGCCGAGCCGGAGGCTGGTCGTATTTATCGTGGGAAGGTTGTGCGCTTGATGGAGTTTGGAGCCTTTGTCAATTTCCTTGGTGCGCGGGATGGTCTGGTTCATATTTCTGAACTGGCGGAGGGCCGGACTCGTGAAGTCTCGGACGTGGTTGAGGAAGGCCAGGAGGTCTATGTCAAATGTCTGGGAGCCGATGATCGCGGCAAGGTGCGTTTGTCGATGCGTCTGGTTGATCAGGAAAGCGGTGAAGAACTGCCGGACACCCGCCCGCCGCGCCCACAAGGTGGTCGTGATGGGGGTCGTGATGGCGGAGGCCGTGATGGTGGGGGTCGTGATGGCGGAGATCGCCGTCCCCGCCGCCGCTAGTCGTTCCTTCATTTACCCGCAGAATCATTAGCAGGATAAAAAGATGAATGCAGATTACCATGTCAAAGACCTTGGCCTTGCCGAATGGGGGGCCAAGGAGATTTCTCTGGCCGAAGGTGAAATGCCTGGCCTGATGGCCTTGCGCGAAGAATATGCGGCCGCCCAGCCTTTGAAGGGAGCGCGGATTGCTGGCTGTCTGCATATGACCATTCAGACGGCGGTTTTGATTGAAACGCTTTTGGCCCTTGGGGCCGAGGTGCGCTGGTCTTCATGCAATATTTTTTCCACTCAGGATCATGCGGCGGCGGCGATGGCGGCAAAGAATATTCCGGTTTTTGCCTGGAAAGGCATGAGTGAGGAAGAATTCTGGCATGCGATTGATCAGACAATTATCGGGCCGCATGGCTGGCGGCCCAATATGGTGCTGGATGATGGCGGCGACCTGACCTTGCGTCTGCATGAAAAATTCCCTGAATTGCTGAAAGATATTCGCGGCATCAGTGAAGAAACCACAACCGGCGTGTTGCGTTTATATGAAATGGCGAAAGCCGGAACTCTGGAATGTCCGGCGATCAATGTGAATGATTCTGTGACCAAGTCGAAGTTTGACAATAAATATGGCTGCCGGGAAAGTCTGGTTGATGCGGTGCGCCGGGCCACAGATGTCATGATGGCGGGCAAGCGCGCCATGGTCTGCGGCTTTGGCGATGTTGGCAAGGGATCGGCTGAATCCTTGCGCCGGGCCGGGTGCCGGGTCATGGTCTCTGAAAGCGATCCGATCTGTGCCTTGCAAGCGGCGATGGAAGGCTATGATGTGGTGACCATGGACGATGCTGCCCCGGTTGCCGATCTGTTTGTCACCGCCACCGGCAATATTGATGTCATCACCCTTGATCATATGCGGGCGATGAAAGACCGCGCGATTGTCTGCAATATCGGGCATTTTGATTCTGAAATTCAAGTCTCGGCCCTGCGCAATATGCAATGGGAAACCATCAAGCCGCAGGTTGATGAAATCACCTTTCCCGATGGCAAGCGGGTTATTCTGCTGGCCGAAGGACGGCTGGTCAATCTGGGCTGTGCAACCGGTCATCCCAGCTTTGTGATGTCTGCCAGCTTCACCAATCAGGTTCTGGCGCAGATTGAACTCTGGGCCAACAGCCAGTCCTATCAGAAGCAGGTCTATGTCCTGCCCAAACATCTGGATGAAAAAGTGGCGGCACTGCATCTGGACAAGGTCGGGGCAGCATTGACGCAGTTGAGCACGGCGCAGGCCAGCTATATCGGTATTTCAGCCACTGGACCGTTCAAGCCGGACAGCTATCGCTATTAGGGTCCTGACCCTAAAGGACTAAACGTGGCAGCTTCGCCCAAATATACGCAAAAAGGATATATGCAGACCGGACTGCCGGGCAAGGATGAGCTTTTATTCCTGCCGCTGGGAGGCTGTCAGGAAATCGGCATGAATCTAAACCTCTATGGCCATGATGGAAAATGGCTGATGGTTGATCTTGGCGTGACTTTTGGCGATGACCGTGCGCCGGGGGTTGATGTTATCACACCAGACCCGACCTTTATCGAAGAACGCCGCCAGGATTTGCTGGGGATCGTTGTCACGCATGCCCATGAAGACCATCTGGGCGGGATTCCATGGCTCTGGTCCTGTTTGCAGGTGCCGGTCTATGCCACCCCTTTTGCTGCCGCTTTCCTGCGCCGGAAATTGCGCGATGAAGGACTGGCCGGGACCATCCCCATTCATACCATGTCGCTCGACAGCCGCTTTGAACTCGGGCCTTTTGATATCGAATATGTGACGCTGGCCCATTCTATCCCGGAGCCAAATGGCCTGATGATCCGCACAAAGGCAGGCAATGTCTTTCATACCGGCGACTGGAAAATTGACCCGACCCCTGATGTCAACGGAGTCTTTGATCAATCGCGGCTGGCTGCCCTTGGTGATGAAGGGGTGCTGGCACTGGTGTGTGATTCCACCAATGCCATGGTGCCGGGCCATAGTGAATCCGAAGCCGATGTCGCAAAGGGTCTTAAAAAAGTCATTGCCGGGCTGACCGGGCAGGTGGCGGTGACCTGTTTTGCCTCCAACGTTGCGCGGCTGCGGGCCATTGCTCATGCCGCTATGGACGCAGGCCGCCAACCGGCTCTGGTCGGACGGTCACTCTGGCGAATGCACGATGCCGCCCGCGAAACTGGCTATTTTGACGGGCTACCCCCCTTTCTTGATGACCGCAAATTATCCGAAACCCCGGCTGATCAGGCCCTGATTATCTGCACCGGCTCACAAGGGGAACCCCGCGCTGCTCTGGCGCGCATTGCTCGCGATGATCATCCCTCGGTAAGGTTGGGGCATGGCGATACCGTGCTTTTCTCCAGCCGCGATATCCCCGGAAATGAAAAGGCTATCGGGCATCTGCATAATAACCTCAGCCGTCTGGGCGTGGAAGTCATCAGCGGGCATGAGGCGCCTATCCATGCCTCCGGCCACCCGTGCCGCGATGAACTCTTGCAGATGTATGGCTGGATTCGCCCGCAGATTCTTATCCCGGTGCATGGCGAACAACGGCAACTTAAAGCCCAGGTTGATCTCGCCAAAATCAATCAGATCCCACACCAGATTATTCTGGACAATGGGGAAGTGGTCAGCCTGACCTCCAAAGGGGCGCACCGGATTGACGAGGTCTTTTCAGGCCGACTGGCCGTAAGTGGCGAAGAATTGATCGCTCTTGATGATCCAAGTATCCGCGAACGCCGACAGCTTGCCGAAGGCGGGGCCGCCCTGATTACGCTGGTGCTTGACGGGCAGGAACTTGACTATCCCCAGATTACGCTTGTCGGTTTGCCTGAGCTGGATTCAGACGAAGAGCGAATCCTCACCCGGCTTATTTTTAATGCCTATTCCGAGGGGCCTCATGGGAACAGCCCCCAATATAGCACAAGAAAATCAAGAGGGCGGCAGAAGTCAAAAGGCGGGCATAGAGGAAAAGGCACCCATAAAAAGGGCTTTGATGAAGCCATCTCGCCGTCCGAGCGCATAAGACGGGCTGTCCGCCGCCATTTTGCGACCCATCAAGGCAAGAAGCCGCTGGTGGTTGTACATGAAACTTTTGTTTAAAAACCAATAGATGAAAGAAGGTGCATAATGGAAAAACTGGAATTTTACATTGACGGTAAATGGGTCAAGCCAAGTGGGTCGGACACGCTCGAGGTCATTAACCCGGCAACCGAAGCCGCGATTGCCACAATCGCCCTTGGCAACAAAACAGACGTTGACACAGCAGTGTCTGCAGCCCGCCGGGCGTTTGAAAGTTTTTCACAAACACCGATAAAGCAGCGGCTTGATCTGTTGACGACGATAAGAGAAATCTACAAACGCCGCCTTGATGATGTTGCGGATGCTATTCAAAGCGAAATGGGCGCACCGACCTCTCTTGCCAAAGGCGCACAAGCCATGGTCGGTCTGGCTCACCTGAAAGCCGCAATCAATGCGCTTGGCTCCCACGAATTTGAATATGAACACGGAAATTTTATCATCCGGCATGAACCCATCGGAGTTTGCGGCCTGATTACCCCCTGGAACTGGCCGATCAATCAGGTTGTGTCGAAACTGGCCCCTTGTATTGCCTCGGGCTGCACAGCGGTGTTGAAACCTTCTGAAATTGCTCCGTTGTCTGCGTTGGTGGTTGCTGAAATATTAGATGAAGCAAAGGTCCCTGCCGGTGTGTTCAACCTGGTCAATGGCACCGGACCTGTTGTCGGCGAAGCCATGTCAGCCCATCCCGGCATTGATATGATGTCCTTTACCGGCTCAACGCGTGGCGGTATCGCTGTTGCAAAAGCCGCCGCCGACAGTGTCAAACGCGTCAGCCAGGAACTGGGCGGAAAATCCGCAAATATCATCCTGGATGACCCTGACTTTGAAAAAGCAGTCAGTGCCGGTGTGAAACTATGCATGGATAACACTGGTCAGTCCTGCAACGCGCCAACCCGTATGTTGGTGCCTGCCGGGCGCAAGGATCAGGCCTATAAAATTGCAAAAGAAGCCGCCGAAAGCGTGATTGCTGGCGATCCAAAAGACGATGCAACGACCATCGGGCCTCTGGTCAGTGATGTCCAGTTTGCCAAAGTGCAAAATCTTATTCAACAAGGTATGGATGAAGGGGCGACGCTTTTGACGGGTGGAACCGGCAAACCGGATGGGCTGGACAAGGGCTATTATGCCAGACCAACCGTGTTCGGCGATGTCTCCAATGATATGACCATTGCCCGCGAAGAAATCTTTGGCCCGGTGCTGGCGCTTATTCCCTATGACAGCATTGATGATGCGGTGGCGATTGCCAATGATACCGACTATGGCCTGGCGGCCTATATTTCCGGGCAGGATAAGGATCAGCTTGGAAAAATTGCCCGGCGTCTACGTGCCGGACAAGTGCATATCAATTATGGCTCTGGCGGCGCAGAGGCTCCCTTTGGCGGCTATAAACAATCCGGCAATGGCCGCGAAAAATCCAAATGGGGCCTGGAAGAATTTCTGGAAGTCAAAGCCATCATAAATCTCTGATCATCCATCCTCCCATTGTTTGATTTTGCAGATCAATATGGTCAGATATCACGTGCTGTGATAAAGGAAATGATCAGGCAGGGCGCATAGCTCAGTTGGTAGAGCAGCTGACTCTTAATCAGTAGGTCGAGGGTTCGAATCCTTCTGCGCCCGCCAGTCTGCACAACCCCGCAGATATATGGCTCCAGAGCCAGGGGAAGATTCTTCACAATGTCTTTTTCAATTCAGTGAGATAGCTTGAGACTTCGTGTGCTTGCAAGACGGCATTGCGGATCAGCGCATCGAAATGGTCGATCATATAGCGGATGTGGTTGTTGGTATTAAGGACGAAATAGCCTTGCCCGATATACATCACGGCGCGAATAGGGCCAAATACGGTGAAGGGGATTGAATAATGGTTGCGCTGGTCGAATCCGTAAAGCCGAACTTTCGGGTAGAATTCATCGAGCATTTTAACCATATATTCAAGCTGTTCTTTACGGGTGGCAAGCGGCAGATTTTCCCAGACTCCTTCGCCTTTGGCGAATTGTTGCAAGGCTTGAATCGGCAAACAGATTTCAAAATCATTATTGCTGGTGCGGGCATGGTCTTGCTGACTATCACGGTCCTTGATGGCCTGGTCACCGGTTTTGACAACATAGTCTCCATATTCGTGATATAGAACAGCCTGCGTTTTCAACAATTCGGGGAAAGTGGTTGGCACATGGCGGATTTTATAGCCTGAAGCCTCATGCCGCCAGAGTTCAAGATTGGTATCAATCGGTGCGCGCCGACTTTCGGGGGTGAAATTCAAGGCCCCGTCCAGGAAAGTGGTGACAGTTCGTGGTTCATCTGAAATCCCAAGCAACCAGTCACAACTGACCCCGAGTGTCGAGGCAATCTGTGCCAGGCTAAAGCCATTGGGCAAGCGCGGGTCCTTGCTGTTTAATAATTGAATAAGCGTTGAGCGATCAATCCCGCTGCCTTCAGCCAACTGCGTCTTGTTAACTCCGACCCATTGCATGGCCTGGATCAGATTTTCGCGAAATTGGCGGGCGGTGTCCTGCTTTTTCATGTATTTTATCTCATTTTGTTTAATTTAAATATAAATTCATGATAATTTTTTATTTTTATGATTTAAAACACATAACTATATCATTGTCACTTATTTATTGCCTTTATATAAAGACACATCAAGATATTGAAAGGTGACTGAAGGTGTACGAGCATCCCCTCCGTTCTCTAATCAAAGGCATTAGCTGGCAAACACTTGGTTTATTCTCGACCATGCTGATCAGCTATTGGTTTACAGGGGCTCTGTTCCAGTCGATTGGCATGGCCCTGACCTTGAGCGGCCTGTCACTGATCGTCTATGTCGCGCATGAAAGACTGTGGGAAAAACTGCCTTTTGGCCGCAAAATCCCACCCAAAGACGAAGCCCGCTTAAATAGAGGCTAAGCCCTCCCTCTGAAAGAGTCACAGTCCGCAGGAACCAGGTGCGGGGGTATTCCTGCGTCCTGGCTAATTTTGTTGATTTTTTGCTGAAAGGGCAATAGACTCGTTCTCGTAATCAGGAAAAAGCTGATTATGGAGACTAATAAACTCCTCATAGATACGGCTTTGAATCGAGCCGTAAAAGACGATTCGTTTTCTCGTTTGGTCGAGGAGGCGACGTCATACAATAAGCGTTTACGCTGAAAGCGTTGCGGCTGTTTATCTATGCAGTTTTATTAGCTCCTCGATCACCAGGAATCTTGGTGATCTGTTGTGAACAACATCAAGAGGACTTGAGAAAATGCCTATCCCCCCAAACGGCCCCTTTAAAAAACGCTTTTTCACCCTTCATTATCAATATTTGTCATTGGCCCTATTTTCCATAGGGCCTGTTGCGATAGGACCGTTGCGATAAGCTGGGGGGTCATTCACCCCTCCCGCAAGGCCATTATCATTGACTATAGCAAAATACCATTTTAACTATTATATAAACATAAATACTCTTTTTAATTTTATTAACGGGTATTCAGTCGAACTCTATGTTGTAAAGAAACATAACGAGCCTGCCTGAAAAATGCGCCTCATCAAAGCAATTCTTGCAATCCTGCTTATGGCCTTACTTATGCCCGGTTTTGCGCATGCCAGGGACAAACTCACCGAAGCCGATTACAATAAAATCTATTGCGACTCCATTGGCGGTCAGACAGAGGTCAGACATGACTATACCACCGATGCAGGTGAAACCAGCTATGTCATTGTTGATTGTGAAACCGATACCGAGGTCATAGAAGGCGGGCTTGATAAACGCTCCAGCCTTGATTCCATCCAGCAAGCCCTGTTCTTTGCCTTCCTAACCGGCAAAAAGCCAGTTGTCGTGATCTATGATACCGATGGAATCGAAGGCAAGATTGAATATAGAATCAAGATCGGCGCAGCCCATGCCGGTGTCGTTTTTACAAAATCCCGGATGTCCGGTTTGATGTGATGTGAGTCATTATTGACTCGCCGTATTTTTTCCGATATTCTGAATACTGGTATCATTGTTCTGATATTCGGCACAACTACTTGGCATAACCGGGAGACTTTATATGAAAACTTTTCTTACTGCCGCGACTTTCGTGGCAACCAGTGTTTTTGGCCTTCAAAGCGTATGGGTGGATAGCGCATTGGCGCAAAGTCCGACTGTTCAGCAGATCATGGATCGTGGCACCATGCTTTGTTCTGGTCACAACGGCAGTTATTTTGGCTTTGTCGAGGTCAACGACCAGAATGAATGGAAGGGTCTGGACATTGACCTTTGCCGGGCCCTGACGACGGCTATTCTGGGAGACCCGGATGCCAACCAGATTGTTCCTTTAAGCTGGGCGCAGCGTTTTCCGGCTTTGCAGTCCGGGGATGTTGATGTGATTATCAAGGCGACGGGCTGGACGATGGGCCGGGATACCGAGCTTGGTTTGCAATTCAGCTTGCCTTATTTCTTTGGCGGCACGCAGTTTATGGCGCATGGCGACCTTGGCATTAGCGAGGCGCGCGAGCTTGCAGGCGGCACAATCTGTGTTGAGGCTGGCACGACGATTGAGCGACTGGCGGCGAATTACATGCAGACGATCAAGGTCGAGCATACGATGGTTTCGTATGAGAGTCAGGCTGAGTTACGTTCGGCTTATCTGGCGAACCGCTGCGATGCTTTTGCGGGTTGGGGGCCTAATCTTGCGGTTTTGCGGGCGACCGAGCTGGAGAACCCGGATTCGCATATTATCTTGAGTGACCAGCTTTCTTCGGAGCCGATTTCTGCTGCGATGCGTCAAGGCGATGAGGGTTTTGTTGATGTTGTGAACTGGATGCTGGCTGCCTTGCTGATTGCCGAGGAGGAAGGGATTACTTCTTCGAATGTTAACGAGATGGCGATGAGTCCTCCGAATCCGCGGGTGGCCCGTTTGCTTGGCGCCGAGCCTGGCATGGGCGAGCGTCTGGGGATGCGTGACACCTGGGCGAAAGAGATGATTGCGGCGGTCGGCAATTTTGCTGAAATTTACGACCGCAATCTTGGCAAGGACAGTCCGTATAAGCTGGACCGTGGTCTCAATAGTTTATGGAGTGAAGGTGGCGTTCTTTATGCCCCGATCCTTGATTAAATGATCGTGTTGAGGAGTCGCTTCGTAAAAGGAGCGACTCCTTATTTATTGAAAAAGAGGGGAGCCGGTGATCCTGAACGGATTACGCATAAAGGCCTCAAGCAAGATAACAGGACGCCAGCTAACAGGGCGCAAGGGCTTGATACAGTTGCTCATTCTGGCCGCGAGTGTTCTGGTGATCTGGGGAGCCGTCAGCAACGCGCACTATAATCTTGATCGCCTCAATATGACCAGCGGCTTTGGCTTTCTTGAGCGCGGAACCGGCTGGAGCTATTCCTTCTCCCTGATCGAACGATCAATCAATGACCGCTATGCCTATACGCTATTTATCGGGCTGCTGAATACGCTCTTTGTCGGCTTTATCAGCATCTTCACCACAACCGTTTTCGGCTTTATCATCGGCACTCTGCGCGACAGTATCCATCCGCTGCTCAGCTTCGCCGCCAATGTCTATATCCAGATTTTCAGAAATATCCCGCTGGTCCTGCAAGCTATCTTCTTTTACGCGATCCTGATCCATCTTGGTGGACCACGCCAGGCCCTGTCCTTTGTCGATCTGGCCTTTCTGTCCGGGCGCGGCCTGATCCTGCCAGGACTCAATATCACCCCGCCAGTCGCCGTTGGCCTGCTTGTCGCCTCGCTCGGACTGCTGATCGGCCTGATCGTCTCAAATATACCCCTCTGGCGCAGTGTCGCAATCTGGCTCGGCGGCAGCTTGACCATGGCTTTGATTGCCACCTTGCTGCTCCATCCCGAAGGCGAAGGGCTTTTTTCTGTCCCTGCCATAAAGGGCTTGCGCTTCCAAGGCGGCATCACCGTACCCATCGAACTGCTGGCAATGATCGTTGCGATCACCCTCTATGGCAGTGCCTATATCGCAGAAATCGTGCGCGGCGGGCTGCTGCAAGTGCCGCGCGGACTGGTCGAAGCCGGACAGTCTCTCGGCCTCTCACGCATGACCATCTGGGCGCGAATCAAAGTCCCGGTCGCCCTGCGCAGCATCATCCCGCCTCTCGGTAATCAATGGATCTTCATGATGAAAGCAACAACCATCGGTATTGCCATCGGATTCAGCGATCTCTTCTATATTACCGTCAATTCAATCAGCCAGTCCGGCCAAACACTCGAACTTATCGCCCTCCTGATGCTGATCTTTCTGGCAATTAACTACGGAATCGCCCTCTTCACCAACTGGCTTAACGCCCGGATGCAAATCAAGGAACATTGAGTCTGTTTATTCCTGCATCCTCGCCTAATCTTGTTGATTTTCTACTAAAACGGCAGGTGATTTTGTTTCAAGAACATCAAGAGGACTTGAGAAAATGCCTGTTCATAAAAACCGCTCCAGAGGGACGTCATAGAAAATTGTGCAAGATTGGGGAGCTTCACAAATAGGCCTCCTCCAGCTCAATCTCAGGCTCAGCTTTACCAGACCACGTAAACCGATATCTGGCACTTTTGCGAACATTGCCGACCAGGGCTGGTCGAAAGCAGGCTAAACAAACACCTCCTGGATGGCGCACACTTGTATAAATTACGCCCGAAGAACCACCTTCAAGCAGCCTTTCAGCAAGCTCCTGAGAGGCCACATAGCTGTCCGGTGTCAAACAATTCCTGAAGTCATCGGCTTCTCGGATATCATGATACGCGCCACCGAAGTCAGCCAGGAAATCGTCATAAGTAACGCTTTCGTTCTGCAAGTCGATTTCGGCAAGCTCCAATGATTTGCGCCAGGCGACTTCAGCTTGTGATGTTTCCAACTCAAATCCTGCATACCATGCGCCCCGGTCTGGACCATTGAAACGACTTCCCAATGGATGCGCATGTGTGAATGCTGCATTGATGATCCTGTAAGACGGCACATTGAACACCAACTCATCAACGCCGATGCCGGGCAGCAAATCGTTTTTTGCCAACAGGCGATCATTGGTCGCGTGATCTAAATCAAAGATGCTGTGAAGGTGACCGTCATCATCAGCAATGCGAACGAGGACACTGTCCCCGTTCTCACTATATTTAGACGGAATGAGCCGATGTGTATCAAGTTGGCGGATCCGGGATACTTCAGGAAAACTCAATGGCCACCTCGCCGCGCATCAAGAAGTTTCCTGACCGTTGCGAAAGCCGGAAGCCCCCCATGGATCAAATAGTCGTTCGGGGTCCTCCCGCCAAAAATCCGGTTTTTGTTGGGAAGCTGCATCCATTTATCGGCAAGCTCTTCGCTATAGATGATGTTTAAAGCCTTGAAGATACCGACCAGATAGGAGATTCGGCGCAGCTTGTCTTCGTTCAACGTCCGGTCTCCACCCTTTTTAAAGGCGTAAAATGCCCCGTTGGACGCCCCGCCGAGCAATTGCCTGGCCGCATCATCGCGGACCTTCCACTTCTCCATGATATTGAAAAATGCCCGAAGAGCCCCGGGGCTCAGACGCTCACGTTCAGCTGGATCAGATAAATCGATTAACGGGGCAATCTGGTATCGGGTAGCGGGATAAGCACGAGAGAGAGCCATTTAAACCTCTATTTTTGAATTAATTATAAATCCATTTATGGAGTTTTCAATATCTATTTTTGGAGTTCGCTCGTTCATATTGAATGAGACTCGATTTCCTTTTGAGCATATTGGCATGGTTTCTGGTTTTCGAAGCCCACGCCGGGGAAGGAAAAATCTTTCTGGTTCCTTTGTCGGTATTTTGCGTTATAGATTGACTGGAGGAAAATATATGTGCCTGATAATGAATTTTATTGCGGATAGACTTTAGGGTCAGGACCCATAAGATTCATTCATTCTGCGCGTGTCAAATTTTTGATAGATGGGCTTGAAAAGCGCGCAGCGACTAGCCATCGCTAATCGCAAGCGGTTTGACAGTTCAGATACAAAAATTTGCCGCGCCTTTACAAGGTTGGTCAATAAAGGCAAATCTACGGCTTCAAACAAGCTCACCGTAGATATGACTATGCTTTCGCTCGTTTTCATAGTATCTTTACCTTTCTTGACCAACAGAATGGATGAATTTTATGGGTCCAGACCCTAACAAGAGACTCCGGAATCGGGGTGATTATAAATATGCTTGCCAGCGAATATCAAACCCATCGTTTTAAAATAGCCCATCGTTTTAAAACAGGATTGACGCATTTTATAAAACAGGCCTTTGGGTCTCCGGTTGCAAGTATTATATCAGCCGTGGTTTTGGCGGGGCTTTTGTGGATTGCCTGGGGTTTTCTGGACTGGGCCTTGTTCCGGGCGGTCTGGTCAGAAGCCAATATTGACGCCTGCACTGGCGAACAAGCCTGCTGGGCGGTGATTGAGGCCCGCCATCGCCTGATCCTGTTTGGCACCTATCCGTTTGAGGAACACTGGCGCTCCACCCTGGCTGCCATCTCTATTGTCACGACCGTGATTGTCTCCTGCTTTCCGGCCATGTGGAGGACAAAGCGACTGGCCATCCTCTGGATTGCAGGGTTTTCTGCCTATTATCTGCTGATGGAAGGCAGCCTGATCGGCCTTGATCAGGTGACAACCGATGGCTGGGGCGGGCTGTCCCTGACCCTGTTCTTGTTCGCTGCCGTCGTCCTGCTGGGAATGCCGATGGGACTTGGACTCGCCTTGATGCGGCGTTCTGATCTGCCGGTGGTCAAATGGTTTGCTATTCTGCTGATTGATACCATTCGCTCCTTGCCGCTGGTCACCACCCTGTTCACCGCAGCAGTGGTGGTGCCGCTGTTCCTGCCCTCCTGGCTGGAGGGGGACAAAATCTGGCGCGTGATTCTGGCTTTTGCCCTGTTTTTTGCCTGCTATCAGGCCGAGGTCTTTCGCGGCGGCTTTCAGGCCATCCCGAAAGGCCATTTTGAAGCCGGACGTGCGCTTGGCCTGCGGCCTTTGCCTATTATGACCCAGATCATCCTGCCGCAGGTTTTTCGTCATGCCCTGCCAAGCACGGTCAATATGATCGTGATTACTTTTAAGGAAACTGCGCTGGTGACGATTATCGGTTTCTTTGACATTCTTGCATCGGGCAAGACCGCTTTTGGCACCGCGCAATGGGCTCCCTATTATATCGAGGTCTATCTGTTTGTTGCCGCGATTTACTGGGTGTTTATTTTCTCGCTGGCCCAATATGGGGAATATCTGAAAGGCCGGATGGAACTGGCAGAAAACCGCGGGTAAAAGAAAACCGGGCTTAACAGATATTTAATCAAGCATAAAGGGGCCGTTTGGCGTGTTTAATTCAAAGCGCAGCCCGGGGTGCCCTTGATGGATTTCTGCCAGATGGTCCACCTGCAAGGCTTTGAGGATAGCACGAAGCTCTGCCGGATCGGGGCAAGAGAGATGCACTCTTTCCAGCTTCACCCCAAGATTTTGCTGGCCCGTGCTGGGGTGTGGGCCGGGGGACCAGGCAATAAAGGCAGGCAGCAGCCCCCCCATCGGTAAATGTCCATCGGCTGGGACGGTGAGTCGCCAAGACCGGCCTCCCCGTTGAAAAGGCACGATCTCGCCAAGATCAACCGGGCTGGCGGCGGTAACGCTTTCAAGGTCATCGGTGCCAACCACCCAGCAAAGGGCATGAGGCCGCTGCTTTAGCCGGGTTTTGGTAACCGGATCATCCAGAGTGAACCAGCGCACCCGCCCTGGATCAGTCGGCGCATCGGGGTCAATGGCGATCAGTTCAAAGAAACTTTCATTGCCGGCCTGCATCACACAATTATGGGTGCTCATGGCCTCATGCTTGCCACCGCGTGGCACGGTCACGCCCAGCCGGGTCTGCAGCCAGGCCACGCCCTGTTCAAGGCTCTCTGCCCCGATGGCAAAATGGTCAATTTTGTTTTTCATTTTCAATATAAGGGATGACAGTATTATCTGAGTATGTCAATAGATGGCATAGGCGTTTTATATATCAGCACAAACATGCAAGAGACCGAGATAAAACTGACAGCCAGCCATTGGGGGATCGGGGTTGCCCGCACCCGGGACGGGAAGATTTTGTCGATTGAGGGCCACCCGGATGACCCGGCGGCTTCGCAGATCAATGGCAATATTGCCAGCAGCCTTGCGGGTTCGGCACGGGTGCTACGCCCGGCGATCCGCAAAGCCTGGCTGGAAGGCAGACCGCACAAAACCCCGCGCGGGCGCGATCACTTTGTTGAAGTCAGCTGGGATCGGGCCCTTGACCTGATTGCTGAAAGCCTGAAACAGACACGCAGCACCCATGGCAATAAGGCAATTTTTGCCGGGTCCTATGGCTGGTCGAGTGCCGGACGCTTCCACCATGCCCAAAGCCAGCTCAAGCGGTTTTTAAATACGATTGGCGGTTTTGTCGGTTCGGTTGGCAATTATAGCTATAATGCCGCGCTGGAGCTGATGCCGCATATTGTTGGCCCGTTTCGCCCGCATGTTGCGCAGGCCACGCGTTGGTCGGTGATTGCCCGGCACAGCGGGCTGGTGGTGATGTTTGGCGGCATGGCTTTGCGCAATACCCAGGTCAGCGATGGCGGTGTGTCGCGCCATCGCATGGCGGGCAATCTGAAAGCCTGTGCCGAGGCCGGGGTTCAATTTATCAATATCAGCCCCCTGCGCAGCGATGCTGAAAAAGAATTGCACGCCCGCTGGATGCCGGTTGTTCCTGGCACTGATACGGCCCTGATGATGGGCTTGGCCCATACAGTTTTGAGCGAGGATTTACATGACCGGGCTTTTTTAGACCGCTATACAGTGGGATTTGAGCAGCTTGAAGATTATCTGACCGGCAAGGTGGACGGGGTGGTCAAGGATGCAGACTGGGCCGCTGGTCTGACCGGAGTCCCTGCCGGAGATATCCGCGCACTGGCCCGGCGCATGGCCCAGACCCGGACCATGATCAGTGTTGCCGCCGGAGTCCAGCGCACCGATTATGGCGAGCAACCGATGTGGATGGCGATTGCGCTTGCCGCGATGCTGGGACAGATCGGTTTGCCGGGTGGCGGCTATACCATTGGCTATGGCGTCAATGCCAATATCGGCAATATCGAGCGACCTTTTCGCTGGGGGACACTGGCACAAGGCGTTAATCCGGTAAAGGACGTGCTGCCTGTGGCCATGATTGCCGATATGCTTTTAAATCCCGGCGGCACCTATGTTTATCAGGGCCAGACAAGCACTTTCCCGGATGCCCGGCTGGTCTGGTGGGCAGGCGGCAATCCGTTCCACCATCATCAGGACCTCAACCGGTTGCACCGGGCTTTTCAAACCCCGGAAACTGTGATCGTCAATGAAATCAACTGGACGGCCACCGCTCGCCATGCCGATATTGTCCTGCCGGTAGCGGCCGCGCAAGAGCGCATAGATTTCGGGGCTGGAAAATCGGACAATGCGCTGGTGCCGATGCTGCAACTGCTGCCGCCAGCCGGGGAAGCGCGGATTGAATATGATATCTATGCTAATCTTTCTGCCCGCATGGGGACTGGGCAGGCTTTCACCGAAGGCAAGACCGCAGAGGACTGGCTGCGGGAAATTTGGGAGATAACCCGCGAGCGCGGCAAAGAAGCGGGCTGCACTCTGCCGGACTGGGACCGGTTTATTGCGGGGGATATCATCTCTTTGCCCGACCCCGGCCCGGAGCAGGTGTTTTTATCCGATTATCGCAAGGACCCGGACAAAAATCCTCTGCCAACACCAAGCGGACGGATCGAACTTTTTTCAAAAGTGATTGCCGGATTTAACCTGCCCGATTGTGCCGGGCATCCGGCCTGGTATCCGCCCAAGGATAGAGCCGCCGGGTTGGCAGATCGCTATCCGCTTTCCCTGCTTTCAGGCCAGCCGATGACGCGCCTGCATAGCCAGCTGGATAACGGCGATTATTCGATGCGCCACAAGATCAAGGGCCGGGAGCCGATCTTGATCCATCCTCATGATGCGGCCAAACGCGGGATTGCTGATGGCGATGTGGTTGAACTATTTAATGATCGCGGGCGATGTCTTGCCGGGGCCAGAATCACGGACGAGGTCATGAAAAGCTGCCTCTTTTTATGGACCGGGGCCTGGTATGATCCCGATTTTGACGCCCCGGACTGGCGTGACCGCCATGGCAACCCGAACGTGCTGACCCATGATCAGCGCACGTCATCGCTGACGCAAAGCCCGGCGGCCCATTCTGCATTGGTCGAGATCCGGCGGTTTGATGAACCCTTGCCCCCGGTTATGGCCCATCAACCGCCGCATTTTGACCCCGAACCCGAAAAGCACGACAAAATATAATGACAGAAGAACCTTTAAAACCCGTAAAAACCGATTCAACCCTTTCCAAAGGCCTTGCCATTCTTGAAAAACTGGCGGGCTCAAAGCAAGGGCGCGGAGTCACCGAACTGGCCCGCGAACTGGAACTGACAAAATCCAACACCTTTCGCTTGCTGCAAACCCTGACAGTGCTTGGCTATGTTCAACGCCGCCCGGATAAATCCTATGCAGCGACACTCAAGACCTGGCGGGTCGGGCGGGCATCGGTCGAAAACCTTAATCTACGCGAGTTGGCGGCCCCGGAACTTGCTTTTCTGTCGCAAAAAACCGGCGAGACGATTTATCTGGCGGTGCGCGAAAACTTATCGGTGATCTATATTGACAAGGTGGAGAGTTTAAAGCCGATCCGCTCCTGGAATGCGATTGGCGGCATGGCCCCGCTGCATTGCGTTGGAACCGGCAAGGCTATTCTGGCGGCAGATTTTGCCCGGTTGAAAGAGGCGATCAAAGGCTCACTCACCCGCTATACTGACAAGACACTGACCAGACTGTCTGATCTGGAAGCAGATGTCGCGGCAACGCTGGTGCGTGGCTATGCTTTTGACACCGGGGAGTTTCGTGACCGTATCCTCAGCTTCGGGGCGGCTATTATTCTGCCGGGCGGGGAGCCGGTCGGGGCCATTGGCATTTCTCTGCCCGATATCAATTTACCACCAGAGACCGGGGAGCAGGACTTCGGCACATTGGTCAATCAGGCGGCGCGATCAGTATCAGCAAAATTATCCCGTAGCGGATAGCTGGTAACAGATAAAAAAGAGAGCTATTCCCCCTGTTCAGGAAATTCAACCGGCCCGCCGTGTTTTTGCCAGGTTGAAAATCCCTCTTTAAGGTGTGACGCCTCAAACCCCATGTCCTGAAGCGTGGCGGTGGTCAGGGCAGACCGCCAGCCAGACGCGCAGTGAAGGACGAATTTTTTGCCTTCTTCAGCAAAAATCTCCTTAAAATAGGGGCTTTCAGGGTCAATCCAGAATTCAATCATCCCGCGCGGAGCATGAAAGCTGCCGGGGATATAGCCTTGACGCTGGCGTTCACGAATATCGCGGATATCAACCACTATGACATCGGGGTCTTTTAACATGGCAATCAGATCAGAGGTTTCTATTTCTGTTATCCGGGCCCGTGCATCTGCGACCATCTGTGCAGAGGATATTTTCAGTTTTTTCATTGCATATCCTTTTTACGATACAAGACCTGCTATTTTTGTGTTGTTATATAGAACAAATTTTTCATATATTGACACATCAACCGGGATCATGCAAGGGTTCGTCCAGTGATCAGTCTTACATAAACGAGGACCATAGGCAGGGACAATTCTATGTCTGTCAAAGACGCGATTTCACCCCCCATTTCACTTTGGGACAGATCAGCGGCTGAGTCCGACTACACAGCACCGCTTGAGACAAATAGCAAGGTTGATGTGGCCATTATCGGCGGCGGTTTTACCGGCCTGTCCACGGCCTTGCATTGTGCTGAAAAAGGTCTTTCGGCCCATGTGATCGAGGCTGAACAAATTGGCTTTGGCGGGTCCGGGCGGAATTGTGGCCTGGTCAATGCCGCGCTCTGGCTGCCGCCGCAAAAAGTCCGTGCCCAGCTTGGTCCAGTCTATGGCCCGCGCTTTATTGAGAAATTTGGTGGCGGCCCGGCCTATGTCTTTTCGCTGATTGAAAAACACCAGATGCGCTGCGAAACCACCCGAACCGGTACCATCCATGCCGCCCATGGACCCGCCGGATTTCAGGAGCTTAAAGAACGCCATCAGGAATGGCAGCGGCTTGGAGAACCGGTTGATCTGGTCTCCCGCGAAGAAGTTTCAAAAATGATCGGCACCAGCCATTTCCACGGTGGCCTGGTTGATCATCGCTGCGGGACGATAAATCCCATGGGCTATTGCCGGGGGCTGGCCCGGGTCGCGCTGGGGCTGGGGGCCAAAATCAGCACCGGGGTGCGGGCCACCGGATTACAACATAATAAAGGCTTTTGGGTGATCGACACCACCCAGGGATCGCTTACCACAAAAACTGTGGTTTTGGGAACCAATGCCTATACCGATGATCTCTGGCCCGGCCTGAAAGATATTTTTACGCCCATCCATTATTTTCAGCTGGCAACCCGCCCGCTTGGGGCAGAGGCCGATTATATCCTGCCCGGCAAACAGGGGCTTTGGGACACCGGGCAGATTATGTTCAATATCCGGCGCGATGCGGCAAACCGGCTGCTGCTTGGGTCGATGGGCAAAGTGATTGGCCACAAGGACAAAGGCCTGTCCAACCGCTGGGCTTCAAAGCAGATTGCCCGAATTTTTCCAGACCTTGGACCCGTCGAGTTTGAAGAGGCCTGGCACGGGCAAATCGCCATGACGCCGGATCATATCCCGCGTATCTATGAGCTGGACACCAATCTTTTTACATCCATCGGCTATAACGGGCGCGGGATCACAACCGGCACCATGTTTGGCGAAGCCATGGCAGGCCTGCTGACCGGCATGGACCGCGCCGACTTGCCGCTGCCGATCACAACACCGCAAACTGTTTCCAGTGCGCCGATCATGTCCCGGCTTTATCAGGCCGCCTTTACGGCTAACCAGATGCTTAAAGCCCTTTAACCATGATGGAGCAGATCAACCGTATCGGGGTCGATATCGGGGGCACGTTTACAGATATTGCCTTGCTGAGTGCCGATGTTCTGACAACTGCCAAGGTGCTGACCACCTATGACAAGCCGGAACAGGCGATCCTGGACGGGATTCAGCTGGCCCTTGACCAGGCCGGGCTGGAACCTTCGGCGATTGGGCAGGTGATTCATGGGACAACCCTGGTCACCAATGCACTTATCCAGCGAAAAGGTGCCCGGGTCGCTTTTATCACCACCGAGGGTTTTCGTGATGTGATCGAAATGCGCTCTGAAAACCGGTTTGAGCAATATGACCTCAACCTGACCCTGCCAAGGCCTCTGGTTCCGCGTCAGGATCGTCTGACACTCAACGCGCGGATGGGACCGGAGGGGGAGGTGCTGCTGGCTCTGGACCCCCAAGAGGTCAAGGCAATGGTGCAGAAAGTTCTGGATGGAGGCTATGAGTCGGTGGCGATTGGCCTTTTGCACGCCTATGCCAATGATTCCCACGAAGTGCAGATTGCAAAGGCTTTGAGCGAAGCTGCCCCTGATCTGTTTATTTCGCTCTCTTCAGTGATTTCCCCGCAAATGCGGGAACTGCCACGCTTTAATACCGTGATCGCCAATGCCTATGTCCAGCCACAAGTCGCTGACTACCTGAAACGGCTGGTGGAACGTTTGCAGGCCAAAGGGATCACCGCGCCGGTCTTTATGATGCATTCCGGCGGCGGTCTGATCTCGGTCGAGGTTGCGATTGAACAGCCCGTCCGCTTGCTGGAATCAGGCCCGGCGGGCGGGGCTATCTTTGCCGCAGAATTTGCCCGCGCCCATCAGTTGGACAAGGCGCTTTCCTTCGATATGGGCGGGACAACGGCTAAAATCTGCCTGATTGAAGACGGTACCCCGAAAACCGCCAACAGTTTTGAAGTCGCCCGCACCTATCGCTTTAAAAAAGGCTCCGGCATGATGGTCTCGACCCCGGTGGTGGAGATGGTCGAAATCGGGGCTGGCGGCGGGTCGATTGCTACGGTTGATGCCTTGAACCGTATTCAGGTTGGCCCGCGCTCTGCCGGATCAGAACCCGGCCCGGCCTGCTATGGGCGCGGCGGAAAAGACCCGACTGTGACTGACAGCAATCTGCTGCTGGGTCGCCTCGATCCCGATAATTTTGCGGGCGGCTCCATCCCTTTATCGAGGCAAGCATCGGATCAGGCCGTTGAGGACATCCTTGCCAAACCACTGGAGATATCGACCGAAGAGGCCGCTTTTGGAGTCACTGAAATGGTTGATGAAAATATGGCCAATGCCGCGCGAGTCCATACCGTTGAAAACGGCCGCAATATCGAACATTTTACAATGATCGGCTTTGGGGGCGGGGCGCCTTTACATGCCTGCCGCTTATGCGAAAAACTGGGCATCAAGGAAGTGATTATCCCGCCCGGTGCCGGAGTTGGCTCTGCGATTGGTTTTTTGAGAGCCCCGTTCAGCTATGAGGCCACACAAAGCCTGTTCCAGCGGTTGAGTGACTTTGACGCCTCCCGCGTTAACCAGATGATTGAGGAACTGGAGGCCGAAGCCACACCCTTTGTTCAGCAAGGCGCGCAACAAAGCGACACCACAAAGCGGCTGACGGCTTTTATGCGCTATGCCGGGCAAGGCTGGGAGATTCCGGTGCCTCTGCCTTGCAAGATTTTTACGGATGAGGACCGGGACATTATCTTACGTGAATTTGAAGCTGCCTATCGTTTGCTCTTTGGCCGGACGATTGACGGGCTTGAAGCCGAGATCACAAACTGGTCGCTGGTGATTGCCAGCAAGCTGTCTGAACCGGAAAGGGTAAAGCGCGCCACCAGCGGGCCGGAAGCCCCGGTGCGTTCTGTGCGGACATTCTATGATGCTGCCTTGCGCCAGACCGTTGAAGCAAAAGAGGTCGCACGGCTGGGTATGACCCCCGAACAATCCATCGCAGGTCCGGCGATGATCGTTGAAGATGAAACCACCACGATTGTTACCTCTTCTTTTCAGGCCATTGCTCAATATGATGGCAGCCTGCGCCTGACCCGGAAAGCCGCATTATGACTCCAACCTCTATAGACTATCAAATCATGTGGAACCGCCTGATTGCCGTGGTCGAAGAACAAGCCACCGCCCTGATCCGCACCGCCTTTTCGACATCGGTGCGCGAGGCTGGCGACCTCTCGGCCGGGCTATTTGACCGGCACGGGCGCATGATTGCGCAGGCCGTCACCGGAACCCCCGGGCACGTCAATGCCATGGCTGAAAGCGTCACGCATTTCGCCCGCGAAATCGGGGCTCAGAATATTTTTGACGGCGATGTCTTTATCACCAATGACCCCTGGATGGGGACCGGGCATTTGCACGATTTCACCGTGGTCTCGCCAGTATTTCGCAACGGACTGCATATCGGCTATTTTGCCTGCACCGCGCATGTCGTAGATGTAGGCGGGCGCGGCTTTGGCCCGGACGGGAACGAGGTCTTTGAAGAAGGGCTGCTGATCCCGATCATGAAATTTGCTGAACGCGGCGAGGTCTCGGCCGATCTGGTGCGGATTGTCCGGGCGAATGTGCGTGAACCCGATCAGGTGATCGGCGATATCTATTCATTGGCAGCCTGCAACGAAGCCGGGGATCGCCGTTTACAAAGCATGATGGATGAATTTTCCATCAATGATCTGGACGGTTTATCGGACTTTGTGATTGAAACCAGCCGCAAAGCTACCCGCAAGGCGATCAGCGCAGTGCCGGACGGGTCCTTTTCCCACACCATGCAGGTTGATGGCTATGATGATCCGGTCCTGATGGCGGTGCGGCTGGATATCAAAGGGGAGAGTTTGTGCGCAGATTTTGACGGCACGTCCGGCATGTCGCGCTTTGGCGTCAATGTGCCGGAAGTCTATACCCGGGCCTATGCCTGCTATGGACTTAAATGTGCGATTGCCCCGATGGTGCCGAATAATACGGGATCGCTTGATCCTTTTGAAATCACCGCACCCGAAGGCTGTATTCTGGCAGCCAGACGACCGGCCCCGGTGTCTGTACGCCATGTGCTGGGGCATCTGGTCCCGGATGTCGTGCTTGGTGCCCTGCATCAGGCTTTGCCCGGCAAAGTCCCGGCAGAAGGAGCCAGTGCTCTATGGAATATCCAGATTTCTGCGCGGGCCAGCGACCCTGACAGCGGATTGCCCAGCCGTGAAATATTGATGTTCAACTCAGGGGGCACCGGGGCGCGGCCTACCGTTGACGGGCTATCAGCCACCGCCTTTCCTTCTGGCGTGTCAACCATGAGTGTTGAAGCCACCGAACATGTCGGACCCATCACGGTCTGGCGCAAGGACCTGCGTGAAGGCTCTGGCGGGGCAGGAGCCAGGCGCGGCGGGCTTGGCCAAACCATCGAGATCGAACCACGCGCAGGCTATGATATCTATTTCAATGCCATGTTTGACCGGGTTGAAAATCCGGCCCGTGGTCGCCAGGGCGGCAGCAATGGGGCCGCTGGCAAGGTCGAGCTTGCGACAGGGCAAAAGCCCCCCACGAAAAAGCTGAGAAGCAAAGGACGGCAGCTGGTTAAAAACGGGCAACGGCTTAAATTGAGCTTGCCAGGCGGCGGCGGTTATGGCTCACCAGAAAAGCGCAAACCAGAAGATATTGCCGAAGACCTGCGCGCCGGATTTATTAGCCTCCATCAGGCCAAAACTGATTATGGGTATAAAGGATAAGGGATAT
Organism: Alphaproteobacteria bacterium; assembly: GCA_965229605.1. Lineage (GTDB taxonomy): Bacteria > Pseudomonadota > Alphaproteobacteria > CBDDJK01 > CBDDJK01. The sequence continues at coordinate 2,110,233 of OZ245892.1, forward strand.
AAAGGACAGGATGATGACTGAAAAACCACGCGCATTGATCACAGGGGGCGCACAAGGCATTGGCTATGCCTGCGCCGAGGCTTTGAAAGAAGACGGCTATGAGGTCATTCTTTGCGATGTCAACGCCGATGGCCTGGCCGAAGCGCAAAAGAAACTTGCCGCCGCTGGCACGATGACCTGCGATATGGGTGAATTGTCTCAAATTAAGGCGATGTTTGAAAAGATCGCAAGCAACCACGGCCCTGTTCATGCGCTGATCAATAATGCCGGTGTTGCCATGCCCGGCGATTTTCTCAGCTATGATCTGGAGGCCTTTGAACGTGTTATCAATATTAACCTGCGCGGCGTCTTTATCGCCACCCAAATGGCCGCCCGGATGATGATCGACCATAAAATCAAAGGGTCTATTGTCAATATGTCCTCAATCAATGCACAAGTGGCTATTCCGGCTATTCCGGCCTATTGCGCGTCTAAGGGCGGGGTCATGCAACTCACCAAGGTCGCTGCTCTCGCCCTGGCAAAAGACGGTATTCGCGTGAATGCCGTCGGCCCCGGCTCAATCGATACCGCCATGATGGCCGGAGTCAATGCCAACCCGGAAGCCCTCAAAGTCGCAATGTCACGCACCCCGCTTGGCCGTCCCGGCTCCGCCCGCGAAATCGGCGATGTCGTCGCTTTCCTCTGCTCTGCAAAAGCCAGCTATATCACCGGCGAAACCATCTATGTGGATGGCGGCCGCCTCGGCCTAAATTACACCTGCTGAATCTTCGCGAGAACAAGTTTAAGGATTATTGCCTCCAAATTACGCATTATAATGCAAATAATTTTAGAATCTCTCTCAAGAATCCGTATTTATGTGCAAGAAAAATGCTAGACAATGGTTGTCCAGCATGTCAGTGATGTCCTGATACGTGCGCTTGTTTGCACCCGCACTGATTTGCGAAAAGTGCCAACATCTGCAATTTTTGGTCAAAGGGAGGATTTTGAATGACCTATAAAAAAAGAATTTTGAACTCGGTCGCAGCAGTCGCTTTGCTCGGGTTAGGGTCAACGGCTGCGCTTGCTCAGGAAGTGACTCTGAAAATGCATCAGTTTCTGCCACAGCAAGCGAATGTGCCAAAACTGGTGCTGGACGTATGGGCTGACAAGGTAGAGGCTTCATCTGGCGGAAAGATCAAAATTGATCATTTTCCCTCCATGCAACTTGGCGGCAAACCTCCGGAGCTGATTGATCAGGCAATTGATGGCATCGCTGATGTTGTATGGACTGTTGTTGGGTATACGCCAGGACGTTTTCCGACGACTGAAGTCTTCGAACTTCCGTTTATGATGGAAGATGCGCGTTCAGCCTCATGCGCCTATTGGAAAATGTTCGATGAGCACATGGCCGACGGCGAGTTCAAGGACCTGAAAATCGTGGGAACATGGGTACATGGTCCAGGAATGTTTCACACGGCTGACCCGGTCGAAACGCCTGAGGACCTGAAGGGGATGAAAATCCGCGGCGGGTCGCGTTTGGTGAATGAGTTGCTCAAAGTTGCGGGTGCCACGCCGGTGGGCATGTCGGTGCCAGCGGTGCCGGAAGGGCTTTCCAAGGGTGTGATTGACGGAACGACCATACCCTGGGAAGTGACAGCCGCCCTTAAAATTCCCGAGCTTGTTGAAAATCATACTGAATTTGAAGGCAATGCGCTTTATACGCTCACCTTTGTGCTGGCAATGAACAAGGCAAAGTATGAAGGGCTTTCTGATGAATTGAAGAAGGCAATAGATGATAATTCAGGTCTTGAGTTTTCAATCTTTGCGGGAGGTACGCAAGCAGATGCAGACGGGCCTTCGCGCGAAATTGCGGTTGAAAACGGCAATAATATTGTCACTGTTACCGACACAGCCGAATGGGAAACATTGGTTAAGCCAATCTATGACACCTGGGTTGCCGATGTGAAGGCCAAGGGAATAGATGGTCAGGCCCGGATTGATCAGGCGCGTTCTTTGATGAGTGGTGAGTGCAAAGGAGCCGTTTCGAACTATTAGTCATGTTTTCCAGTCATGTTTTCGCTGCGGCAATTATCGGTCGCGGCGATTTCATCCGGGAGAGGGGTGGATGCATTCGCATGTAAACAGTCTGGCGCGTGTTTCTGCAGTCCTTGGCGGTATCGTGCTGGTTGCAATGATTGTGTTGACCTGTTTGTCGATACTTGGCCGTTCTATTAATTCCCTGATGTTTAGCGATTTCTTTCAAGACAATCTGCCACAATTTGCGGATTTGGTTTTGTCATCAGGCGTAGGTCACATCAACGGAGATTTTGAGCTGATCGAAGCAGGGATGGCGTTTTCAATTTTTGCGTTTTTGCCTCTATGTCAGTTGAGGGGCGGTCATGCGTCGGTTACAATTCTTGCGGATAGATTGCCGAGCCGCTTAAATCGCGGGCTTGTCACGGTGATCGAGGTGCTGTTTGCTGCGACCCTTATATTGATAACCTGGCAGTTGTTTCTGGGAATGGAGAGCAAAAGGATGTCAGGTCAAACATCGTTTCTTTTGCAGTTCCCTGTTTGGTGGGCTTATGCGTTAAGTTTGGTGCCTTCAATCGTCGCGGCATTGGTTGCGACCTACGTTGCTGCCGCCAGGGTCATCGAACGCGTGACTGGCAAGAAACTTTTGTCTGATCAACCAGGGGCAATCCATTGACCCCGACACTGATTGGTATCCTTTCTTTTCCTTTATTACTCATCTTGATTTTTCTACGGGTTCCGATTGGCCTTGCCATGTTCGGGACCGGCATGATCGGGATGCTTTGGGTAACTGGCGACACAAGTATTCCGTTTGGCCGCTTAAAGTCCGAGACATTTACAACTTTCTCCAATTACTCTTTATCGATTGTCCCGATGTTTCTGCTTATGGGCCATTTCGCCACGTTGGGCGGCATGAGTCAGGCATTGTTCAAAGCCGCTGAAGGATGGCTCGGGCATCGCAAGGGTGGTGTTGCGATGGCTGCCGTTGGGGCATGCGCCGGTTTTGGGGCGATTTGCGGATCGTCCCTGGCAACTGCGGCCACTATGAGCCGTGTAGCATTGCCAGAGCTGCGCCGATACGGGTATGCCGGGGGGTTCTCCACTGCGACATTGGCAGCAGGCGGCACATTGGGGATTCTCATACCTCCGTCAGTTGTCCTGGTGATCTACGCCATTTTGACTGAGCAAAATATTGCCAAATTGTTTGTTGCGGCTTTCATTCCCGGTATCTTGGCAGCACTTGGATATATGATTGCTATTTCAATCTATGTGCGGGTTAATCCGGGATCTGCGGGGACGCGGCCGCGCGTTTCATATGCAAAGCGCGCGAGGGCACTGCTTGATGTCTGGCCCGTGCTGGTTGTCTTTTTGCTGGTTGTTGGCGGAATCTATCTTGGGTGGTTTACGCCAACTGAGGGGGCAGCCGTTGGTGCCTTGGGGACCGGAGCCATTGCATGGGCAGCAGGTGGATTAACCCGGTCTTCACTCAAAGAGTGTTTTTATTCTACGGCAATGGCGACAGCGATGATTTTCTTCATCGTGCTGGGAGCCGCATTTTACAACGGATTTCTGGCTTTGACACAGGTGCCTCAGCAGGCTGCCGCATGGGTTGGGGAGGCTGGCTTCAACCCGTGGGTTATCCTGATAATAATTTTGGTATTTTATCTGTTGCTTGGCTGCGTGATGGATAGTCTGTCAATGATACTGCTGACGGTTCCAATCTTCTGGCCAATCATATTGGAGCTGGACTTTGGGTTGGTTTCGATGGTTGATCTGCAGGCTGCACGTCTTGAGACATTAGTGGCAAGTGGTGCGGAAATCTCGGCCGGATTGCTTGCTGAAGCCCGACAAATATTGGCAAACGGGAATGAGCTTACGCGCGAAATGACACGGGAATTGGGTTTGAGAGGCGTAACCAAGGGTGCGCTAAACAGGATCAATATTGAATATACGGCGATTTGGTTCGGTATCCTGGTTCTGATTGTTGTTGAGGTTGGATTGATTACCCCGCCGGTTGGAATGAATCTTTTTGTTATCAATGCGATGGATCGCGCTACCCCCATGATTGAAACCTACAAGTCTGTCGTTTATTTTGTGGCGTCAGACTTGATAAGGGTGGCAATATTGGTGGCATTTCCATTCATTACACTTATGCTCATACCATGGTAGGCTTGTGGGGGTAGGCAGGTCTATGGGAGAAAATGTCAGTAGCATTGAACCATTTTAGAGGGGCAGCGGGTGAATTTGGGGGACCAGAAGGAGGAAATCATGAACAAAAACGCAGCGATATGGTTTGTTGACCGGCATTTGGATGAGGGGCGCGCAGAGAAAACGGCTTTTCGTGAGGCGTGGGCGCAAGGGCGTGATTTAACCTATGGCGAGCTTTCAAGGATGTCCGGGGTGGTTGCGGGTGCCCTCGAAAGGGGGCAGATACATCGCGAAGAACGGGCAGCAATGTTTGTTCTGGACCAGATTGAGTTTCCGATGATATTTTGGGGGGCTCTTAAAGCCGGGGTTGTGCCCGTTGCGTTAAATACGCTTCTTTCAACTGATGTATACAAAACGATATTGGCCGACAGCCGGGCATCCATTGCCTTCATATCGCATGCACTTCTGGAGGTTGTCCTTCCTGCTGTACAAGCCTCTGAACATATTCGGCAAATTGTTGTGATGGGTGGTGACACACTAGACGGTGCAGTGAGTTGGGAAGAATTCATTGACGGTGCGGAACAAAAGGAGGCGATTCATTGCACCGCCGATGAAATCGCATTTTGGCTTTATTCATCCGGGTCAACCGGTACGCCCAAGGGTGTCCGGCATGTCCATGGAGCCTTGCAAGTGACTTGCGACACCTATGGAAAGCAAGTGATGAACATCAGTGAAGATGATATTGTCTTCTCGGCAGCAAAGCTGTTCTTCGCGTACGGTTTGGGCAATGGAATGTCTTTCCCGCTTTCCGTTGGTGCAACCGCACTTCTCTTCAATGGTCGACCGACGCCTGATTCAGTTTCGATTATTCTGGAAACCTGCAAGCCTACGATCTATTGCGGCGTTCCTACGCTTTATGCTGCCCTGATCCATACATGGGAGGCTGACGGCAAACGTCCTGATGCGCCACTTCGGACCTGTATTTCTGCTGGGGAAGCTTTGCCGGCTGAAATTGGGCGTAAATGGAAAGCTATATGGGGTGTGGACATAATGGACGGGGTAGGCTCAACGGAAATGCTCCATATCTTTCTGTCAAATAAGCCTGGTGATGTCGAATACGGGACCTCGGGGACGGCCGTGCCGGGCTATGAGGTTCGTCTGGTTGACGAGAATAACGCCGAACAACAGGTTGGGAGTGTAGGGGAGCTTCTGGTTCGCGGCGGGTCTGCTGCGTCTGACTATTGGAACCAGCGCGCCAAAAGTCGTGCAACTTTTGAGGGCGAGTGGACAAGGACGGGTGACAAATATGAACGAACAGAAACAGGTCGGTTTATTTATTGTGGTCGCACAGATGACATGTTCAAAGTTTCTGGAATTTGGGTTAGCCCGTTTGAGGTTGAACAAGCCCTCATTGAATATCCTGCCATACTTGAAGCTGCCGTCGTTGCTCATCGTGATGATGAAGATCTTGAGAAACCAAAGGCTTTTGTTGTGCTGAAAGATGGGAAGGGCGCGCAAGAGCTGGATGGATTAACGGAATTCGTCAAAGAGAAAATCGGGAAGTGGAAATATCCGCGCTGGATTGAAGTTGTTGACGAATTGCCGAAGACTGCAACCGGCAAAATTCAAAGGTTCAAGTTGCGTGAAACAGCATGAGTCTTCCTTGGCTAAATGAAGGGTTTGTCCAGATTAATGGCAAACAGCTTGAATATTCTTGTTTTGGGCCTGCGTCTGATGAAGCACCGACTATCATATTGCTTCATGAAGGTTTGGGGTGTTGCCGATTGTGGCGTGATTTTCCCCAACAGCTGGCTGAGGCCACAGGTTTGGGTGTGTTTGTTTATTCGCGCGCTGGCTATGGTAAATCTGACGGGGTCGAATTGCCGCGTCCGCTTGATTACATGACCAGGGAGGCACTGGACGTTCTCCCGGGCTTGATTGAAAAAACAGGAACACGACAGTATATTTTGCTGGGCCATAGTGACGGGGCAACGATAGCAGCCATTTATGCAGGCAGCCTTTTTGATTCCAGGCTATGTGGCCTGGTCCTTATGGCGCCGCATTTCTTCACCGAGCCAATGGGGCTTGCTTCGATAAGAAATGCGCGAGATGCCTATCAGGCTGAAGGTTTGAAAGAAAAGCTCGCTAAATACCACAAAGACCCCGAGGTTGCATTTCAGGGCTGGAATGATAGCTGGCTTCATCCCGAATTCGAAAACTGGGATGTTTCTGATGTGATTGAGTATATTCGGGTTCCGATCCTGGCTGTCCAGGGTGCGCAAGATCAGTATGGAACACTTGCTCAAATTGAAGTGCTGGACGAAAGAAGCTATGCGCCTGTAGACAAGCTTGTTCTTGAAGATTGCAAACATTCGCCATTTCTGGATCAGACGCAAAAGTTGCTGGATCAGATTTCAATCTTCTGTGCCAGATTAGGATTGACGGCGCACAGGCCATCAAGAGGCAGGATATGAAGCACGCTTTCTTCCGGCCGACGCATGCATATGTGCCTGGACAAAACAATAGACATGCCGAAAACGCTTTTGATGCAATAAAAAATTCTGTCCATTCGGGACAGAATATGGAGGAATTGTTTTCGAGCTCCGCCTTTTTTGCGGGTCTTGATTATCTTGATAAAGGGTACTTCTGGGAAGCGCACGAAGTTCTTGAACCAGTTTGGTTGGCGCTTCCAGAGGGGTGCCCGGAACGTAAATTCGTTCAAGGATTGATCCAGCTGGCAAATGGTTTTTTGAAGCTGAAAATGGGAATGCCCAAGGCTTCCGTTCGTTTGGCGAAAATTTCAAGGGACCTCCTGGATGCAAGATTTGAAACCAGATATTTGACACTGGATTTAGCCCCCTTCATCGGGAAGACTGTCCAGCTTGAAGAGCTTGCAAAAAATGAATTATAATGCAAATAATAAGAGGTTTTCTTCAAAAACTGCTCATTAATTGATGTTAAAAGATATATTTTTTTATATATTGTGCATTATTTGGTTTACTTGTTATTGCTGTCGTTGTATCTTTGCTAAAATAAAATGCGGGAGCCTCCAGTGACAAAGCTAATTGATTTTAGAACAGACCCTTCTCAATACCGGCATTGGAAGGTGGCGTACGAGGGGCCGGTTGCCAGGCTCATTATGGACGTGGATGAGGATGGCGGGCTTTTTGATGGATATCAGCTTAAGCTTAACTCGTATGACCTTGGCGTTGATATTGAATTGAGCGACATCGTGCAAAGGATGCGGTTTGAACATCCCGAGGTAAAGGTCGTGGTGATGCAATCGGGCAAGCAGGGCGTCTTTTGTGCTGGTGCGAATATCAGGATGCTGGGGGGTGCCGCGCATAGTCATAAAGTTAATTTTTGCAAGTTCACAAATGAAACCCGAAACACTTTTGAGGCGGCAGAGTTGGATTCAGGTCAAAAATACATAGCTGCTGTGAAAGGGGCGTGTGCGGGTGGCGGGTATGAGCTTGCGCTTGCTTGCAATTATATCATGCTTACAGACGATAGCACCTCTGCGGTTGGTTTGCCGGAGGTCCCGTTGCTTGCTGTTCTGCCTGGAACCGGGGGGTTAACGCGGGTAACAGACAAGCGCAAGGTTCGGCGTGATTTGGCTGACATTTTCTGTTCGATTGAGGAGGGTGTAAAAGGCCAGAGGGCTGCAGACTGGCGTCTTGTTGACGAGGTTGTTCCAAACGCGGTTTTTGAGGAGGAAGTGACGAAACGTGCTGTCGAGTTTGCCAGCAAATCGGGGAAACCTGACGTCAAAGAGGGGATCAGCCTTGGTCCGATTAATCGGAAGATTAGCGAAAATGGTTCGGTAAGCTATGATTTGGTCGAGGTAGAGGTTGACCGGCAGGCGCGTAAAGCGTTCATTACATTGAGTGGCCCCCGGGATTCTGCGCCAGATACTATGGAAGCTTTTGCAGAGCAAGGCGATCAGGCCTATCTCTTAAAGCTTTGCAGAGAGCTGGAGGATGCAATCTTGCATCTCCGTTTGAACGAGATGGAAGCAGGATTATGGATTTTCAGAACTCAAGGCGATGCGGAAAGCTTTGTATCTCACGAAAAACTCTTGGAAAACAATGCGGATCATTGGCTGGCAAATGAGGTTCGTGCCTATTGGAAGCGGACATTGAAACGTATTGACGTCACTTCTCGTTCGCTGGCGGCGTTTGTTGAGAACGGTTCCTGTTTTGTCGGCGTCCTTGCGGAAATTCTTTTTGCTGTTGATCGCACCTATATGATGGAAGGCGACTTTGAAGAAGACAACCGTCCTGTTGCACAGATCGGGCTTACAGAAGCGAATTTTGGCCCTTACCCTATGGGCAACGGATTAACGCGTCTGGAAACGCGATTCCTTGGCGAGCCCGAGCGTGTCGAAGCAGCAAAAGAGCAAATTGGTGACATGCTGGAGGCCGAAGCGGTAAATGATCTTGGTCTCGTTACAATGATCCTCGACGATATAGATTGGGAAGATGAGGTTCGCATTTTCCAGGAAGAGCGTGCAAGTTTCTCCCCTGATGCCATGACCGGCATGGAGGCCAATCTCCGCTTTGCGGGCCCTGAAACCATGGAGACCAGGATTTTTGGTCGTCTGACTGCATGGCAAAACTGGATTTTCAATCGCCCCAATGCGGTTGGGGAGAGTGGTGCACTCCAACGCTACGGCACCGGAGTCCGCGGGGATTATAATATGGAGCGCGTTTAGTCACAGAGCAAAACCGGGTTCAAGCCAGGAAATTTGGTTAGGGTCAGGACCCATAAAATTCATCCATTCTGTTGGTCAAGAAAGGTAAAGATACAATGAAAACAAGCGAAAGCATAGTATTAGCTACGGTGAGCTTGTTTGAAGCCGTAGATTTGCCTTTATTGACCAACCTTGTAAAGGCGCGGCAAATTTTTGCATCTGAGCTTTCAAACCGCTTGCAATTAGCGATGGCTAGTCGCTGCGCGCTTTTCAAGCCCATCTATCAAAAATTTGACACGCGCAGAATGAATGAATCTTATGGGTCCTGACCCTAGTAAAGCAAAAAGGAAAGAACGATGCAAGATGCAATGAATATAAGCTATGACAGCAGAATTCCTAATAATGTAGGTCTCTCCAGTGACCGCAAAGTGCTCAAGGCGTTGGAAAAGTGGCACCCTGGATATCTGGATTGGTGGAACAAGCTGATTCCCCGGAATCTCCAGGACTCGATGGTTTATCTGCGAACAGCGGTCTCTGTTGATCCCAAGGGATGGGCCAAGTTTGATTATGTCAAGATGCCTGATTATCGCTGGGGTATATTGCTCGCCCCGGAAGTCGAAAACCGTGTTATTCCTTGTGGAGAGCATGCGGGCCAACCCGCTTGGCAGGAGGTGCCTGGTGAGTACCGAAACATGCTAAAGCGGCTTATTGTTATTCAGGGAGATACCGAGCCGGGGTCGGTGGAGCAGCAGCGTTTTCTGGGACTGACCGCTCCCTCCTTATATGATATGCGCAACCTGTTTCAGGTAAATGTGGAAGAGGGACGTCATCTGTGGGCCATGGTTTACTTGCTGCAAAAGTACTTTGGCAAGGACGGTCGCGAGGAAGCTGACGATCTTTTAAGGCGTTCTTCCGGTTCAGATGAAGCCCCGCGCATGCTGGGTGCTTTCAACGAAGAGACTCCTGATTGGCTGTCGTTCTTCATGTTTACCTATTTCACGGATCGTGACGGCAAAATGCAGCTGGAAAGTCTTGCCCAGTCAGGCTTTGATCCGTTAAGCCGGACGTGTCGTTTCATGCTGACAGAAGAAGCGCACCATATGTTCGTTGGCGAAACCGGTGTCAGCAGAGTTATTCAAGCCACCTGTGAAGCCATGAAGAATGCGGGCATAACTGACCCTGCAGACTCCGGCCGCATCCGCGATTTGGGTGTTATTGATCTTCCAACTGTGCAGAAAAAACTGAACCTGCATTATTCGCTTTCACTGGATCTATTTGGTCAGGAAGTATCAACGAATGCGGCCAACGCATTTAACGCCGGCATCAAGGGGCGTTACATGGAAAGCCGGATAGATGATGACCACAAACTGCAAAACGATACCTATATCGTGCGCAATATTATTGATGGTGCGATTGTTGAGGAGGAAGTTCCTGCATTGACGGCGATCAATATGCGCTTGCGCGATGATTACGTTCGTGACGCCGCAGGCGGTGTCGGTCGTTGGAATAAACTGATTGAGAAAGCGGGTGTGGACTTCAAACTTAAGCTCCCGCATGAGGCGTTTCATCGCCAAATTGGCGTATTTTCGACCATGAAGGCAGATCCGCAGGGGAATATTATTAGTGAGGAAGAGTGGAACAAGAAAGTTCACAACTGGCTGCCAACAAGTGGGGACGGAGACTATATCCAGTCACTTATGGTCCCTTGTTACGAGCCTGGAAAATTCGCGCGTTGGATTGCGCCTCCCAAGGTTGGTATAGACAACAAGCAAGGTGATTTTGAGTATGTAAAATTACACATGGCCTAAGGTCAGGACCCTGGGGTCCTGACCCTAATGAATACAAAAAGCTGGAGAGAGCAGCATGAATGCGCCTGTAAAACAGCACCTGATTGATCCTGAAATCTGCATCCGCTGTTATACGTGCGAGATGACGTGCCCGATTGGTGCAATCGAACATGATGATAATAATGTTGTCGTCGATGCGGGAAAATGTGATTCTTGCATGGATTGCATTCCGGTATGTCCGACGGGTTCCATTGATGAATGGCGTATTGTCGAAACACCCTATTCTTTGGAAGATCAGTATTCATGGGCGGAATTGCCTGATCAGGAAGAGATCAGCCCATCGGAAACTGCCGAAGATGCAGCAGCAGAACAATCTGATCCGATAGCAGCACTCCTTGAAGAAGCTCACAAAGGGGCGGGTGGCAAGGCCAAGCCGCCAGCCTCTGCTTCCCATCCCAGTGTAAATTTATACACTCTCGGCAACCCTGTCGAAGCTGTCGTGCAGGGGAACTTTCGCCTTACATCAGGGGATTCTGATACGGATGTGCGCCATATCATTCTGGATTTTCAGGGAAAACCATTCCCGTTTCTGGAGGGCCAATCGGTTGGTATTATTCCGCCCGGAGCCGATGAAAATGGAAAAGCCCATTTGCCACGGTTATATTCAGTTTCTTCGCCAAGGGATGGAGAAAGGGCCGGTTATCTAAATGTTTCACTGACGGTCAAACGGGAAGAAAACGGGATTTGTTCGAATTATATGTGTGATCTGGAAATAGGCGACAAGGTTCAGGTTACAGGACCATTCGGCACCACTTTTCTTTTGCCTTGCGACTCGGAAGCAAGATTATTGATGATTTGTACCGGGACTGGATCGGCCCCGATGCGTGCATTCACAATGGCCCGGCAGCGCACGGTGGGGAATAAATCCGGCGGGATGGTCATGTTTTTTGGGGCAAGAACACCAGACAGCCTTCCCTATTTTGGACCGCTTAGCAAAATATCGTCCAGCTTGCTTGAAAAGCATCTGGTTTTTAGCCGGATGCCGGGTCAAGACAAGGAATATGTTCAAGACAGGATGCGCGCAGAAGAAGACATTGTTGCAGACCTGCTGCGGGATTCAAAGACGCATATTTACATCTGCGGACTTAAAGAGATGGAAGACGGCATTGAACGGGCATTTACGAATATCGCCGAGTCCATGGGCTTGCACTGGCAAAATCTTCGCGATGTGATGCGCGATGAAGGTCGTTATCATGTGGAAACATACTAAGGCGGAAACATATTAAGCGGAAGTCCGTCCGGGGAACTATAATAGCCGTCATGGATACACAAAGAAAATTTGATATAGAACAAGAAGATACATCCTCTCGCGCAGTTGCTGATCTGATGGTGAGTGTTGGTGGAAAGGTCAGAGAAGTTCGGCGCGGAAAAAAGATGTCGAGGCGAGAATTATCGGAAAGATCGTCCGTTTCCCACAGGTATCTGGTCCAGCTGGAGACCGGTGAAGGGAATATATCAATCGGACTGTTGATGAGAATCGCGATTGCGCTGGAAAAACCTATTGAGTATCTGATTTCCACCAAGTCTGATTTCACGCAACAGACTGCCGGGTTTTCTGATCTTTATCTGGCTGCGGATCCGGCCACACGCGCCCAGGTATTGCGTTTACTTGATCCACAAAGACATCGGGCTTTAAAAGAGGGTCGGGTTTGTTTGATTGGTCTCAGAGGTGCTGGAAAATCAACGCTAGGTTCACTGGCGGCAAAAGAGCTGGGTGCGCCGTTTCTTGAATTGACGGCACTTATTGAAGAAACGGCTGGCATGCCCACGGGAGAAGTCATGGCGCTTTATGGACAAGAGGGATATCGCGAAATTGAAGCCTCTGTCCTCAATGACCTCATCGCGAAAAAATCCGGCTTCATCCTGGCTGCTGCGGGCGGCATTGTCGGAGACGATACAGTTTTCCAGACATTGTTAAACCGCTTTCATACAATTTGGCTTAAAGCGTCTTCGTCGGAGCATATGGAACGAGTCCGGGCGCAAGGTGATTTGCGTCCGATGAAGGGAAACCCCCAAGCCATGATGCAACTGAAGCAAATCCTCAGAAACCGGGAAGCACAATACCAAAAAGCAGACTACGCGCTGGATACTTCCAACAAGGCACTGGAAATATCAAAATTCGAGCTACTGAGTTTGATAAATGAAAACAGGTTGCTAGCCACCTGACCATATAAGCCCGACAGGAACTTTTGGTGGAGCCGAGGAGGATCGAACTCCCGACCTTCGCATTGCGAACGCGACGCTCTCCCAGCTGAGCTACGGCCCCAAACCTTGCGGGCTATGAGGGAAGTTCACATCAAGGCTGGCTCCGCGGGTAGGATTCGAACCTACAACCTACCGGTTAACAGCCGGTTGCTCTACCGTTGAGCTACCACGGATTACGGGCCTTGGGTTGCGCCTTTGAGGGACTGTCTTTAGGGCGCGATCCTTCCGCCGTCTATAGCAATAGACAACAGGCTTGCCAATAGCCTACCGCGCAATAGTTTCTCAACAAATAATTTGTGGGCAAACAGGTTATAAGCAAATCTCCTTGCGCTGTGCATGAAATTTTATAATATGCGAGCCATTGTTCAGGCGTGGTTTTTTGAAGAAGGCGGAGGATGTGAGTCTTTTGTTTTGGCGGCGATGGTCGGGTGTAGGGCTTTTGGTTGCTCTGGCTTTGGTTATTGTTGCGTGTGAGCGGCGGCAGCAGTCTTCTGATATTCCGGCACCGTCTGAGTTACCGCCCGAGCGTCCAGCGCCTTCGGATATTGCTGACAAGATTCGTCTTGAGTCTGTGGCCTATGAAGAGATTGAAGGCTGGCGCGAGGATTCGCTGGAGGCTGCTTTTCCGGCTCTTGTTCAGTCGTGCATTTATCTTTCTTCTTTGCCGTCGGACAGGATAATCGGTCCTGGAGTCTATGGTCTGACAGCGGGGGCGTTTGATATCTTTTGCCTGCGCCTGACTGATTTAACCGCACCGGATGAGCAGGAAATGCGGGCTTTTCTGATGGATGCGCTTTCCCCTTACCGGGTCTTTGTGCCATCGCGTCAAGAAGCGGGGAAAGAGACAGATATAGGCCTGATCACCGGCTATTATGAGTCCGAGCTTGCAGCATCACCAATCCAGTCTGCAGCCTATCCTCACCCGATTTTCGGGATACCCGATGATCTGGTAAGCGTTGATCTATCTCATTTTAAACAGGGCCTCGGCGGAGGACGTCTTATTGGTCGCGCCGTCAACGGCAAGCTTGTGCCCTACCACACCCGCTATGACATCATGCAAAACCGCTTGAGTGACCGGCCTTTGCTCTATGCAGCCGATGCGCTTGATCTCTTCATCCTGCATGTCCAGGGATCAGGCCGTGCAACGCTGCCCGATGGCCAGGTGGTCCAGCTGCGCTATGCCGGGAATAATGGCCATGATTACCGGTCGATTGCCCGGGTTCTGATCGACAAGGGCATCTTGACCTGGGAACAAGCCGGCTGGCAGCATATTCGCGCCTGGATGCAGCAAAATCCCGATCAGGCTCTGGCGCTTCTGGCGACAAATCCACGCTATATCTTTTTTAGCCAGCATGCAGCAAAACCGGGTGAAGAGCTTCCAGCCCCCTATGGTGCCTTTGGCAGACCGCTGACAAATCAACGCTCGCTTGCAGTTGATCCTTCACGAATTCCGCTGGGCATCCCTATTTGGCTTGACACAAGCTGGCCAGGTCCCGAAAATAGACCCTTGCGCCGTTTGATGGCAGCGCAAGATACCGGTAATGCCATCAAAGGCACCTTGCGCGGAGATTTCTTTTGGGGATATGGGAAAGAGGCTGCGGCCCTGGCCGGATCAATGAAAAATGAAGGCCGCTATATCCTGTTATTGCCGCGAGAGTATACACCGCCTTATGAAGTGGCTGGCCCGCCGCTGGTTCCGCTTGCTGCTGAACAATAGACCTATTTTAATCAGTTAAAGAGTTACGTTATTAAAAGGTTTTATGGACTAAAGAATGTGATGTCTGAACTTTCATCTGACATAAAGGCCCGTCCAACGGTTGGCGTATTTGTCACCTGTCTGGTGGATACCATGCGCCCTGAAATTGCCTGGGCAACGGTCAAGCTGCTGGAGGATGCAGGCTGCACGGTTATTGTTCCGATGGGGCAAAGCTGTTGCGGGCAGCCTGCCTATAACGCCGGGGATACGGTGAGTGCCAGCAAAGTGGCAAAGGGTCTTATTTCTGCCTTTAAAGATTGCGATTATATTGTTGCGCCGTCAGGGTCTTGCGCCGGAATGTTGAGGCTTCACTTGCCGGAACTGTTAAAAAGCGAAGAGGCCAAAGACCTTGCCAGTCGATTCTATGAATTATCGGATTTTCTGGTTAATATGCTGGATTATACTCCAAGCCCTCTCAAAGACGCAAACCTCAAAGACGCAAAAGGGCCTGATACGGACAAGCTCAAAATTGCCTATCATGATTCCTGTTCGGCCGCGCGAGAGATCAATGTCTATGCCGAACCACGCCGCTTGATTGAATCTGCAACCGGCATTGCCCCGGTATCGCTTGGCGAAAAGGAAGCCTGCTGCGGTTTTGGCGGGCTATTTGCGGTGAAATATAGCAATGTATCCAACAAGATTGTCACAGACAAAAGCAATGATATTGCGGCGACCGGCGCCTCCATTCTTTCATCGGGAGATTTGGGCTGTTTGA
Organism: Alphaproteobacteria bacterium; assembly: GCA_965229605.1. GTDB lineage: Bacteria > Pseudomonadota > Alphaproteobacteria > CBDDJK01 > CBDDJK01. The sequence continues at coordinate 2,125,610 of OZ245892.1, forward strand.
TGAATATTGCGGGCCGGATTCGCCGTCAGGGGCGGGATGTGCGCTGTTATCACTGGGCCGAGATCGCGGCTTTCGGAACAGACCATTGCGCGATTGGTGAGCCCGATTCTGGTCCGCAATCGCCATAACCGGAGCCATTGATATGGAAGCAACTTCACATCTTTTTGCCAGGAATGCTGACCGGGCCCTTGCCAACGCCAATTTGCAAAAGGCTCTGTCGGGTCTGGAGGATGGGCGTGAATCGCGCCGCAAAGAAGCGGTTGAATCGCTAGGACAGGATGATTTTGCGGATTTACGCGAAGAAGGGGTGCGTATTAAAAATCATACCCTGTTGCATCTGGATTTATACCTTGAGGCCTATGAAAAAGCGGTCATTGAATCTGGCGGGCATGTGCATTGGGCCCGCGATGCTGCGGAAGCCTGCAAGATTGTTCTGGATATTGCCAAACGTCAGGATGCCAAGCTGGTGACCAAGGGAAAGTCGATGGCCGGGGAGGAAATTGACATCAATGCGGCACTCCAGGCAGAAGGGATTGAGGCTCTGGAAACTGATCTTGGTGAATATATTGTTCAAATTCGCAATGAGACCCCCAGCCATATTTTAGCCCCTGCCATTCATATTCTGCCGGAAGAAATTGCCGAGGATTTTCGCCGTCATCATCAGCACCTGCCGGAGGACCGAAGTCTGGAAAGCGGCCCGGCAATTGTTGCAGAAGCCCGCACGGTGCTGCGTGAGGAATATCAGCGCGCCGATATTGGAATCACCGGGGCCAACTTCCTGATTGCCGAGACCGGACAAAGTATCATTGTCACCAATGAAGGCAATGGCGATTTAACCCAGACTCTGGCAAAAACCCATATTGTTCTAGCCGGGATTGAAAAAATTGTGCCAACGCTGGCTGATGTTTCCGTGATTTTGCGGATTCTGGCGCGCTCGGCAACCGGGCAGACAATGTCCAGCTATACCAGTTTTTCCAAAGGACCCGCGCGGGAAAGCGATCTCGACGGGCCAGAAAATTATCATGTGGTTTTGATTGATAACGGGCGCACCCGGATGCTGAACAGCGAATGTCGGGAAATCCTGCGCTGTATTCGCTGCGGGGCCTGCATGAATGTCTGTCCGGTCTATCGGGCCGCAGGGGGACATGCCTATGGCTGGGTTTATCCAGGGCCCATGGGATCGGTGCTGACCCCGCATTTTATCGGCAATAAAGCGGTCGGAACCTTGCCATTTGCCTCTACCCTGTGCGGGCGATGCGGCGATGTCTGCCCGATGAAAATTCCGTTGCCAAATCTGCTGCGCAAACTCCGCATCCAGGCGCATCGCACCCATATTTCATCTATGGGAGAGCGAACAGGGCTTTGGCTCTGGGCTTTTCTGGCCGCCCGCCCCCGGCTTTATCGCGCTGTCAGCCATGCCGCAAATAGAATACTGCATATGGCCGGGCGCAAAAAAGGCGGTTTTGACTGGTTGCCCGGGGCCTCCGGCTGGACAAACCACCGCAGCTTTCCGGCCCCCTCTGCTGCCAGTTTCAGTGCTGCATGGGGTCAGGGAAAACGGAACTGGTTCCCGCAACCGGTTACGCGCAACAAGGAATCGTCCCGTGTCAAATAGCCGAACCGAAATTCTGGCGGCTATTCGCCACGGCAATCGTGACCATGCGACGGACGAAAAATCGCGCAAGGCTGCGGTCAGGAACTGGCGCGATATCCGCCATAGTGATCCAACGATTGGCGAGAAGATTGATCTGGCCGAGGCCGCCCGCCAGTCCCCGGAAGAGGTTTTTACAAAACAGGCCGAAGCGGTGCAGACCACCGTCTGCGGGCTTGAAAAACTTGAGGATATTCCCGCAGAAGTCAGCCGCTATCTGGCGCAGCATAATTTACCGGCCCAGTTGCGGCTTTCGCCCCATCCTGATCTTGCCGGGCTGGACTGGGCGGCTTTGCCCAGCCTGTCGCTGCGCACCGGCTTGCCCTCTGTTCAAGATACAAGTGTTTTAACTGCCGCCGAAGGCGCGATTGCAGAAACTGGCAGCCTGATTGTCGCTTCCGGGCCTGACCGTCCCTATCTGGATCATTTTTTGTCCGCAAGCTGTCTGGTTATTTTATCCAGACGTTCTATTTATCCGACATTTGAAGATTTTTTGCGTGCGCAGCAGCAGGCGCCATCTTCGGCAAAAGAGGCGCGAGGCTGGACCAGGTTGGCTGGCAATAAGGAATGGCCACGGATGATGACCTTGGTGACGGGTCCATCGCGCACAGGAGATGTCGGGCAAGTGCTGGAGCTTGGCGCGCATGGGCCGTTGCGGCTGCATGTTTTATTGACCCCCTGAACAAATCGACAAGATAAAATGAGTCTTTCGTCTTCTTTGCGTCAGCGATTGCAGTCTATTCGCGCCCGTCATGGTGAATTGACGGAGCGGTTGAATGCGGGTGGGTTGGATGCCGAGGATTATCAGAATCTTGCGCGTGAATATGCGGAGCTGGACAGTCTTGCCCAGTTGTCGGAGCAAATTGAGCAGCTGGAGGCCCAGCAGGCAGAAACCCATCTTCTTTTGCAAGAGCAAGACCTTGATCTAGATATGAAGGAGATGGCGCAAGAGGAAGTCACCTTGCTTGCGCAGGAGATTGAGCGACTGGAGGGTGATTTGCGGATAAAGCTGTTACCGGCTGACAAGGATGACAGCCGCAATGCGGTGATCGAGATCAGGCCGGGCACGGGCGGGGAGGAGGCGGCGTTATTTGCGGCAGACCTTTTGCGCATGTATCAGCGCTATGGTGCTTTGCAGAATTGGCGTTATGAGTTGTTGGAGACCAGCGAGACTGATATCGGGGGGGTTGCGCTGGCGGTGCTGGAGGTCAGCGGGCGCGGCGCTTTTGGTCGCTTGAAGTTTGAATCGGGCGTCCATCGGGTTCAGCGTGTGCCGGTCACGGAAACCGGGGGCCGCATTCATACATCGGCGGCGACTGTAGCCGTTTTGCCGGAAGCCGAGGATGTTGATGTTGAAATTGATGAAAAGGACCTGCGCATTGATCGCTTCCGCAGTCAAGGCGCAGGCGGCCAGCATGTCAATACAACGGACAGTGCGGTGCGGATTACCCATCTGCCAAGCGGCATTGTTGTTTCTTGTCAAGATGAGAAATCGCAACATAAGAATCGGGCCAAGGCCATGAAGGTTTTGCGTGCCCGGCTTTATGATCAGGCCCGCCAGGAAAGCACGCGCAATCGTGCCGAGGCCCGGCGTGATATGGTGGGGTCCGGTGACCGGTCAGAGCGCATCCGCACCTATAATTTCCCGCAAGGCCGGGTGAGCGATCACCGGGTTAATCTGACGCTTTACAAGCTGGACAAGATTCTGGTTGGCGAGGCCCTTGACGAGATTATCGAAGCCTTGCGGATTGAAGACCAGGCCCAGCGGCTGGCGGCCTTTGGTGACGAGGCCTAGAAGCAGCCCCTGCATTCAATCATATGCAGCAAAGCACTCAAGCTACACTCAAGCTTCGTATAGACCGCGCGGCCCTGCGCTTGAAAAAAGCGGGAATTGCCCAACCTTACCGGGAGGCCCGATTGATCATGGCGCATATTCTGGGCTGGCGGCTGGAGGAATTGATCAGTGCCACAGCGATTCCGCCCATTGACTGGCCTCAGTTTGAGGGCTTGATTGACCGCCGGACAAAGCATGAACCGCTGAGCCGCCTGCGCGGAAGGCGTGAATTTTATGGACGGGATTTCACCATTTCCCCGCATGTGCTTGATCCCCGGCCAGACAGTGAATGTTTGATTGGTGCGGTTTTGGCGCATTACGGGGACACCCCGCCTGCAACCCTGCTTGATATCGGGATTGGAAGCGGGGTGCTGTTATTGACTCTGCTGCTGGAATGGCAGGGTAAGGCTGAAAAAATCTGCGGAGTCGGTGTCGATCAAAGCCCGGATATCCTTGCTATCGCCAGACAAAATGCCAGTCATTTCAAGATTGACCATCAATGCCAGCTTATAAAGGCAAACTGGAGTCCAGCCGATAACAGAAAATTTGATCTGGTTATGTCCAACCCGCCTTATATTGCCACCGGCGATATAGCGGCTTTATCGCCAGCTGTGCGGGATTTTGACCCGATTGGTGCCCTGGACGGCGGCAAAGACGGCTTACAGGCCTATCGGGAAATTGCCAAAAGGCTTGATTCTATCCTTGCACCGGGTGGCATCATCGCGCTGGAAATCGGGGCTGGACAACAGGATGCAGTGGTATCGATTTTTTCAGGTGTTTCCTGCCTGTTGATTTCGCAACATAAGGACTTGTCGGGTCATGTGCGCGCCTTATTGCTCCGCTATTGTTCCAGCCCCCCAGCTTGTCGTTATGAATAAAGCCGCTGGTATCCTGACTGCACCCGGTTGACAAGATCAGGGTCATGGTCGCGCCAATAGCGGGGATCACGGATAATCCGGCGCAAGTCCCCTTCGTTTGCGGCTGTGGCGGGCACCTGACCTGTTCCATCATTCATTTGATCATTGACAACAAGCGGGCCAATCAGCTCCAGAATACCGGCCCCGAAGGCTTTGGATAAAAGCTGCGCGGCACGCGGGGTGATAATCGTATCAAGCTCGTCCAGTTCGGGATCGGTCAAGCGGCTGAGTCCGTCCACGATGGTGGCCAGCATGATTTTTTCAGATGAGGCAGGGTTAATCGGCATTTGCGGCATGGCAGATGTGATCTGTTCAGACATATTTTATTTCCTTGGTTTGGTGTGAGTGAGAAGATGAGTTAATCGGTGGGGCCGGATTTACGGCCCGTATAATTTTGCATAGCCCGACTGGACTTCGGCGATAAAAGCTGAATCCCGGTCGCGCCAATAGCGGGGATCGCGAATCATCCGGCGCAGGCTGGCTTCATCGGTGATATATTCGCTCTGGCCGGGGCGTGACAGAGCAGGCTCGGGCGTGCCGGGGAAAGCCATGCGGTAAAGGGCCAGAACGCCGTCATAGCTTTGTGATAATTCCTGAAACAGCGGGGCAGGCAGATTATTTTCTCCCCAGGCAGAAAGCTCGCCCTGAAGGTGGCTCCATTTTTCAGCCCCGCCGAATTGCGTGCAGAGCCGGTCATGATCGGCCTGATAGCGCACATTCTCTATCATGCTGAAAAATGGCTCATAGACTGCGCTATTATCCAGTTCGCCGCCGGGTAGTGCCGGGCCATCATGCAGCGGCGGGCTTTCATCCGGTGCGGAGAAATCAACCGGTTGCTCCACAGAATCCCCGGTCTGATCAGCTTCCAAAGAATCTGGTGCCAGTTCGGTTTCTAGCGGAAGTTCTGCATGAGGATTTACCGTTTCATCGGTTTCATCCGGCAGTGTTTGACCCAGATTGTCTGGCTCTTGAAGTCTGTCTGTCATCTGTTTTGTCCTGCAAGAAGGGGATTCATTTGATCATTTGGCAGCAGGCAGGATTCCGGCACCTGAAAGCGGCTGGCCAGAAAGCGCGCGGTTGCCTGACTATCAATGGTCGCCAGTGCGGCGGGTCCCAAAGAAGCCAGGGCATCCAGCCAGCGCAAAACTCCCTGGGCTTCCGACATTTTCCGGTGCATGGCGATGGGGGAGACAACCTGCAAGTCAATGGTTTTCCCGTCAATCGGCAGGTCAGGAACCAGCCCGCGGCGCCTCAGGATAGAAATCGCCCGTCTGGCCAATGGCATCATCAATTCAGCCTGCAACCGCCCATAAGTCGCCCCTAAAAGACGGCTCATTTCGCTTGCCCGCTCCAGCACTTCGGTGGCGGTCATGCGCTCGCCCTGAACCGTGCCAAGCCGGTCTGCCAGCAAGGCATGCCGGATACGGGCGCGTACATCCTGCAACACCAGCTGAGAGACATCAAAATCACCCGCCGGGCGCAAAGGCGTTAAACCGGAAGAACCGGCAGCCTTGGGGATAATCGCCCCTGGCTTTAGCTGGATTGTCGCCGGATTAAGCACGCCGTCATCTTCAGCCTGCCAGATTCCGGTCACCGCAATCGAGGCATTTTTCAAAATCAGCTCAACAACTTTATTGGCGGTTTTTATATCCGGCAGGGCTTTCATCACCGGGGAGCGACCATAAAATTCGCCAGGGGCTTTCATCCAGCGAAAGGCGATAAAGGGCGTTTCGCTAAATTGACCTGCCGCCAGCTGAATCATGTCACTATCGGTCGGTTCAACCGAACAGCCACAATAAAAGGCGGCATAATCATAGCCAGCAGTCCCCGTCTCCCCCCCTGTGGGGCGGACGAGTTCCAGCAAACCATGCTGGGCCTCATCGCCATTTATGCCCTGACTCTGGCTATTGTCCCCGCGTGCATGGGCAATCGCGGATAAAGCAGGCTGTGCATCCGGGAAGCGGGCAATCAGATTTTCCAGGGTGGTGCGGGTTAATCGCCAGTTTATATCAAGTCGCCCGGACACACCTTCTTCCAGAACAGATTCACCCAAAGGCACGGCGGTAAACCGAAAGGCAGAAGCCGCGCCCGGTTCTGCTTCTTCAAACATTAAAAGGGCAGTCCCGGCGGTGATCAGATCAAGAAAGCACTGATGAATCTCGACCGCGATATTGGAGTGATCAAAATGATGTTGAAGGATTTTATTGGTTTTTTCCAGGCGATCCGACAAGGGCTGGCGATCAGCTTCCAAAATATCAGGGCCAGCAAAATCAGGACCAGGTACCAGTTCAAACCATCTTAAAAAGGGTGGGGTGAGTTCTGCCATCAAGCTGGAGGCCAGTTGTTCGACGGCATCCCCGGCTGTTGCATCAAAAAGCGCATCCCGCTTTTTTTCGCCGACCCGGTATTTGTTATAGGCCCCTCCTGCGGATGTGGAGAGATTGCGCAAGGGCAAGGCATAATCGTAACAGGCCTGCCAGTGCGATTCCCACAGGCTGCGGCGTTCACGGGCCTGGCGGAAGCGGCGCAAAAGCTGTGCTGAGGAGGTATCAGCTGCAGAAGGGTTTGATGCGGCGTGAGCTGGCAATCGTCTATCCTCCAAGGGTTGTTTTGCCGTTCCCGGAGCTAAGGGCGGTTTGTCGTGTATTGAGCGATGTGCCGGAAGGGACTGTTTCGCTTAGAACACCGCGGTAGGAGGTCTGGATCAGGCCGGAGCGACCCCGGCGACGACGGCGCAAGGCCTCAATTCTTTCTTCGGCCCGTTGGTTTTCGATATCTGGTTCGGGCAAGGCGGCCTGCACGGGTTGCGGCGGCGGTGGTGGAGGAGGCGGGGGTGGTGGCGGAGAGGGTTTAAAAATAGATCCCATTTTTTATCCTTTATAACAGAGGCAAAAGCGGCGGTGGTGCCTTACATGGTTTGGCGCGCATATAACCGGCGGGCCAGGTTTAACGGGGTATCAAAAAAGCGGGGGCAGAAGCCAAGAGCGCGGGCGGCAAATGTGACACAAGTGAAAGGCCGCAGCAGATCAAGGAGTGAGCGCAGGTTTCGCGCACCGGGAGGGTCTGATTGATCAGAAAAAGTGCAATGTGCTGGCAGCAAGAGATGATCCTCACGAACAAGGTTTGTCAGAAACGGGGCAAGGGCCTGCACCGGGATGACCTGATAATCCAGCCGCTTCATCAGCGGGTTGAGATAAATCCAGTCCTGATTTTCTGGCTGGTATGTCTCATCGAGGGGCGGTACGCGTAAAAGAACAAAACAGTGACGAAAGCGCGGGTGCAAATAGCGAAGACAGGCCAGCCCGGATTTTCCGGTAAAACAGATAATCGCATCTGGTCTGTTAAACATTGGCCCGCTAAACATTGACCATTTCACAGGCACTGGATTGGTCAAGTGATTCAATAATTCCTTTCTTTGAAAGCGGTGTGGTCAGTTGATCCATTGCCGCATCCCATAAAAGTGCCGCCGGGGCTTCTTCATGAACCCGCCGGTCAGGCGGGGATTGGCGATGTCCGAAATCCCGCATGATCTTCAAATGCGCCGGTTTCAAGCGACCTTCACGCTGCAATCTTGCGGCAATCGCCATAATGTCACGCGGGTCACAGGGCCGGGCCATCGTGCTTTTATTGGCGGCAACCCGTGCGCCTTCGCGTGTGGTCCTTATGGCATTGATGCACCAGAACCAGGCTTCCTCGGCCGACAGAAAGGGAACAGAGGGGCGAATGATGCTGGGGGATAAAGTATATTTACCCTTTTTCATCCCACAAATCTCTCTCAAAAAAGGTTTAAATTCCTATTAATTGAGATTTTTATATAGTTAAATTAAGAAAATGTCAATATGTTCTTTTTAAATTTTTGAGAACAGCTGGAATAGAACAAAAACAGGCTGCTTTGTTCTATTTCTTGGGCGGGGATGAAAGCTCTTATCGGGAATGTGTGGCTGTGATCAAGCGGCAAGCTTGAGACGCACCATGATCGGCATATTCGACCACGGCCCCTTTTTCAGACGCATTTGTCGTTTCAGCTGTTGGCACATATAGATAAAAATGCACGGTGCAGGTGCCGGACTGGTAAAGCCAGACTTCAGCCGGACCATCGCGGCGAATAAGCCGGGGCGGACCAAGCTGGCGGGTCAGTTGTGCGCCGTTTAGTCCAATCAGCTTTTGGGTATCAATAGAAACCGGGGCGGGATCGGCCTCCAGCCGGGCTTCTTGTGTCGGCGTAGCAGGGCTGGTTTCCGCCTGGTCATCAGGAACCGAGTCTTCGTAAGGGGCAAACAGGGTATGGGCTGGAATCAGGCCCTTTCTATTGGATGTCGTGTTCTGCTGGCTGGCTGTTTCAGCCGAAGGAAGAGCATCTGCACTGCGTGCTGCAATATAATCCTGGCTTAGGTCACCATTGGCTTGATCATTCGGAGTCAAACCAGCCTGATTTGTCGCACAGGCCACCAGAAAAACACAAGCCAAGCATAAGCCAGCAGAGGCGAAAGATTTCACGCCTGATCCTTGTTTAATGTAAGGCCTTTTGGCTCTTCCGGACGGGCGGGATCAGGTGCAGGGGCGTGTCCTCCAATCAACCCATTAACAAGGTGAGTCATACTAGCCGTGGCGACCACGGGCACAATAAGTCCCATAAAGGGCAGTCCGGCTAAAAAGGTGAAGATAATCCCGTGCAGCCAGACAATGCCTTTATTATAGCGATAGATTTCTTTCTGCTCGGAATCTGTGAGACGCCGGAGTGCGGCTTGCTGATAATATTCTTTACCCAGAATCCAGCCATTAAGCCCCAGATAGAGCAAGGCACCAAGCCCGAAAAGCCAGATAGCGAACAGATACACCGGTAAAAAGAGCAGGTTCAGCCCGATCACCAGAAGCAGGATACGCAACCCGGCGATGATGGATTCGCTGATAGGCTGGGCGCGTGGAGGTGGCAGATGGGGATAGTGCTTTTCTTCCACCAGCCGGGCAATATAGTCAGCAAACAGGCTGGCGACGGCTGCGGCAATCGGCGGGAAGAAGAAGGCCCCGGCCACGGCGACGAGTGCCAGGACTGCTGCCCCGCTAAGCAGGCCAAGAGCCAGAGAAGCTGCCCCTAAAGGAAAGCCGAACAGGCTGATATCTGCCCAGGAGATCAGGCCAATCAGATTGATCAACACGGCAAACAAGATGATAAACAGACCCAGCGAGACAGCGGCTGAAAAAACGACAACCAGCAGCATGCGCGGCGAGAAAAACTGCGCAAATGCTTTTCCGATGGCTGATACAAGCTGTCCCATGCCGGGTCCTGCTGATGTGCGACTGCTGATCTAGGCGGCTTTTTTATCTTCGTGCAGAAGATTGCCCAGCACATAGGGCAAGATGCCGCCGTGGCGATAATAGTCAATTTCGTCCAGCGTATCGATCCGACATAAAAGCGCGTAATCGGTTGTGGTTCCATCGGCGTCATGGCGGCGCAGGGTCAGGCTCTGGCGCGGCTTCAATTCTTCATCAAGCCCCAGAATGTCAAAGACCTCATCGCCTTTTAGCTGCAGAGATTCGCGGGTGACTCCATTTTCAAACTGAAGTGGTAAAACCCCCATACCAACCAGGTTGGAGCGGTGAATACGTTCAAAACTTTCAACGATCACGGCGCGCACGCCCAGCAGCATGGTCCCTTTGGCAGCCCAGTCGCGCGAAGAACCGGTGCCATATTCCTTGCCCCCGATGATGATCAGCGGTGTGTTTTCGGCTTTATAGCGCATGGCAGCATCATAGACAGGCATCTGCTCGCCAGAGGGAAAATGCCGGGTAAAGCCGCCTTCCACCCCGTCCAGCAGCAGATTGCGGATACGCACATTGCCAAAGGTGCCGCGTGTCATAATATGATGATTGCCGCGCCGGGCCCCATAAGAGTTAAAATCCTGCGGGCGGATCTGGCGTTCCATCAGATAATTTCCGGCCGGGGTTTCCGGTTTAAAGGACCCGGCGGGTGAAATATGATCGGTGGTGATTGAATCGCCCAGCACCAGCAGGGGCCGCGCCCCGATCACAGGTTGCAAGCGGATATTTTCTGCCCCCTCGCTGCCATGTTTTTGCTGATCAATCATCTGTTCAAAATAGGGCGGGTTCTGGATATAGGTTGATCCATCATTCCAGTCATAGGTTTCATCGGCATTGCTTGGCAAGGTCCGCCAGGCTTCCGGCCCTTCCAGCACGTTATCATAGCGTGCGCGATACATTTCCGGGGTCAGGCAGGTGCGGATTTTTTCCTGCACTTCATGGTTGGAAGGCCAGATATCACGCAGATAAACCGGATTACCGTCTTTATCGGTACCCAGTGGATCGCTTGTCAGATTACAATTTACAGTTCCAGCGAGCGCATAGGCCACCACCAGCGGCGGAGAGGCCAGATAATTCGCCCGGGTTTGCGGGCTGACCCGCCCTTCAAAGTTGCGGTTGCCGGATAAAACGGCAGCCGTGATGACATCGCCTTCTTCAATCGCGTCTGAAATTGGGGGGGGCAAGGGCCCTGAATTGCCAATACATGTTGTACAGCCATAGCCGACAAGATTAAAGCCGATGTCATTTAGCGCATCCTGCAATCCGGCTTTTTCCAGATAATCAGTGACCACCTGCGATCCCGGTGCCAGCGAAGTTTTGACCCAGGGTTTGCGCTGCAAGCCTTTTTCAACTGCTTTTTGTGCCACCAGCCCGGCAGCCATCAGAACCGCCGGATTGGAGGTATTGGTGCAGCTGGTAATCGCGGCAATCACGACCGCGCCATCTTCAAGCGCGTAATCGCTTCCCTTGACCGTAACCCGCCGGTCATGGTGACCGCGTTCATCAAAGACCTTTGCGATATTCTGTTTCATATCCTGTAAAAGCACCTTGTCCTGCGGGCGGCGCGGCCCTGCCAGGGCCGGTTGCACGGTCGATAAATCCAGCTCCAGAGAAGAGGTGAAAACCGGGGTCTGATCGTCTTGCCGCCAAAGTCCCTGGGCTTTGGCATAGGCTTCGACCAGATCAACCTGCTCCGGCTCGCGGCCCGAAAAGCGCAGATAATCTGTGGTTTCGGCATCAATCGGGAAAATGCCGCAGGTTGCGCCATATTCCGGGGCCATATTGCTGATGGTGGCCCGGTCAGCCAGCGTCAGGGCCGCCATGCCATCGCCCGTAAATTCAACAAATTTGCCAACAACGCCATGTTTGCGCAGCATCTCGGTCACCGTTAAAACCAAGTCGGTTGCGGTCACCCCTTCAGGCAATTTGCCGGTCATTTTAAAGCCAACCACTTCTGGCAGCAGCATTGAAATTGGCTGGCCCAGCATGGCGGCTTCGGCCTCAATCCCGCCAACACCCCAGCCCAGAACCCCAAGTCCGTTCACCATGGTTGTATGCGAATCTGTGCCGACACAGGTATCAGGATAGACCACCATGCGCCCGGTCTCCTTGTCCTCCCCACGAAAAACAGTGCGGGCCAGATATTCAAGATTGACCTGATGGCAAATACCGGTTCCTGGCGGCACAACCCGAAAAGCGTTAAAGGCAGACTGGCCCCAGCGCAAAAATTCATAGCGTTCCTTGTTGCGCGAAAATTCCAGTTCCACATTACGGGCAAATGAATCCGCCCCCGCGAAATGATCCACCATAACCGAATGATCAATCACCAGATCACAGGGCGAAAGCGGGTTAATCTTTTGCGGATCGCCGCCAAGCTCCTTCATGGCATCGCGCATGGCTGCCAGATCAACCACCGCCGGGACCCCGGTTAAATCCTGCATCAGGACCCGGGCCGGGCGATAGGCAATCTCCCGCCCGCTTTTACCGCCAGCCGAAAGCCAATCGCCAATCGCCTTGATATCATCAATAAAAACCGTGCGCTCATCTTGAAAGCGCAGCAGATTCTCCAGAAGAATTTTCATTGAATAGGGAAGGCGGCTGATGTCTCCCAGCGTTTCAGAGGCTGCTTCAAGGGAAAAGTAATCATAGGTCTGATCGCCAAGCGTCAGTTGTCGCCGACAATTTAGCTGGTCCTTTCCGGTAACGACCCGGGTTTTTTGCTGTGTCATATTTATGTCCTTATGTAAGCTGCTTATATCAGCCTGGGCATCAAAGATTTTGGCGAATCGCGTGCGCTTTTGATATAGTCAGCATATTTCTGATGTTGCCCTGTTTCTACAGATATGCGGCGATTGATGCAACTTTATCCTTTGGAGGAAGGTGAAGGCTTGCGGGCAAAAATCAGGGCATCGACAATGATTGCATCCTTTTCCCGGATGATAACCGGGTTAAGCTCCAGACTGTCAATGTCAGGCTTTGAGCACATGAAGTCTGACAGCTGGTCCACCAGATTGATGAAATAATCCATAGCCGGGCGTGATGGAGGAGCCGACCCCGTCCATAGGGCAGAAATTCTAAGCTGCATCAGGGCATGAGTGATGTCATCGCGGGTTAAAGGCAGCAGCAGGGTCACATGGTCATCCATCAGTTCGGTCAAGCGTCCGCCAGCCGCCAGAGTCAGGGCAATGCCAAAGACCGGGTCGCGGCGCAATCCGACCAGCAGTTCAACCAGCCCGTCTGTGACCATTTCTTCAAGCAGATAGCCACTGGCTCCGTCCATTGCGGTTTGACCCTCCAGATTTTCAAGGTTCAGGCGCAAGGCCCCGGCAGCGGCTTTATGGGCAAACCCCAGCCCTTTAAGGGCAAAAGGCGGCTGTATAAGAGGGGCTTTGGTTGCCAGTTCCTGCAAATTTGTGGCTTGAACCCCGGCGGGAACCGGTAGTCCTGCGGTTTTCAGCCAGTCTTTGGCGGTGGCTTCATCGACCATTTCCGCCGATGTTGGCGATTCCTGTTTTTCGGGTCCCAAAGGCCGCCAGTTGCTTTTGCCTGTTTGAGGGTGCGGGTGGTTAAAAACCCCGGAAAGGGCGGCAAGTGATGTCTCCAGCCCCAGCAAAGGCATGGCTCCCCGTTTGACAAGATCGGCGATCATTGATTCATCCAGCCCCTCTGGCAGGCTGGCACAGACAAAGGCCGGTTTTTTGCTCTGCTGCACGGAATCCCCAATCGCATCGATTGCACATTGATAGCTTGAGGGATCGCAGTGGTCTGTGCGCGGGATATCAAGGACAAAAATCCCGGCATCATAGGCCCTGAGCATTTCTGTAAATAACTGGCTCATTCTTTCACCATCGCCCCAGATATAGGTGTGATAATCCAGCGGGTTAGCCAGCGGCACCCGATCCCCCAGAATAGCGGTTAATCTTTCGCATAATGTCGGTTGCGGTGGAGGAAAGGACAAAGGGTGTTTTTCAGCAAGATCAGCCACCAGCGCCGCTTCTCCGCCCGAACAGGACAGGGAGCAAAAACGCTGCATCATAGCAGATGTCCGCTCAAAGCCATGCAGGTAATGGGCTATTTTCAAGGTCTCCAGAAAGACGCTTAGCCCGTCAACCTCGATCACGCCAAGCTGTTGAAGGAAGGCACTGACAATCAAACTGTCGCTGGAAAGGGCCGCCGTATGAGTCTTGGTGGCTTCCTGCCCGGCCTGGCTTTTCCCAGACCGCAAAACAATCAGTCTTTTGCCAAACTCATGGGCGCGGCTGGCTAAATCGGCAAATTTAAGGACATCCGATATATCCTCCAGATAAAGCCCGATAGAAGTAATCCGCTTATCCTCAAGCAGAGCCATGCCAATATCTGGGGCCCCGGTTTGTGCGGCATTGCCAAGGCAAACCACCGCTGCGATGGGCAAGCCGCGCCGCTGCATGGTCAGGTTAATCGCAATATTGGAGGATTGCGATAAAATAGCCACCCCGCGTTCAACTGGCAATCCGCCATGTTGGTCCGGCCATAGTGCAACCCGGTCAAGATAATTGATCAACCCATAGCAATTCGGGCCAAAAAGCGGCATGTCACCTGCCGCCTTGATCAGGGCTTGCTGGCGGTCATCTGCGCCAATTTCTTTCCAGCCAGAAGCAAAGCAGATCGCCCCGCCAGCTCCCCGGCTGGATAGTTCAGCAATGACCTCAAGCGTGGCAGAATGGTTGACTCCGACAAAAGCCGCATCTGGCGCACAGGGCAAATCAGCAATCGTTTTTACACAGGGGATAGAGGCCAGATTTCTGCGTTCCGGGTGAACCGGCCAGATTTCGCCTTGATAATTGATTTTTTGAAGTTGTTCGGCAACATTCTCGGCCCAGCCACCGCCAAAAAGCGCAATATGGCGCGGGGAGAATAAGCGCGAAAAATCTTTCATTCACGACCCTTTGGGACGTAAAAGAGAACGGGCAATGATATGACGCTGAATTTCTGAGGTGCCATCCCAAATCCGCTCAATCCGGGCATCGCGCCAGAATCGCTCAAGCGGCAAATCGCGCATCAGCCCCATGCCACCATAGATTTGAATGGCCTTGTCGGTGACTCGCCCCAGCATTTCGCTGGCAAAAAGCTTGGCGGAGGCTATTTCGCGGTTGGCCTCTCCCCCTTCATCAAGTTTATGTGCTGCCGCCAAGGTCAGATAATCCGCCGCATCAATCTCGGTGATAGAATCAGCAAGTTGAAAGCCTATGCCTTGAAAACGACCGATGGTCTGGCCAAATTGCTTGCGACTGGCCGCATGATCGACCATATAATCAAAAACCCGGCGCGCCCGCCCGACCGAGGCTGCCGCAACGCTTAACCGGGTCCCGTAAAGCCACTCATTCATAATATCAAAGCCGCCGCCGACTTCGCCAAGCACCTGATCCGGCCCAACCCGGCAGGAATCAAACTCCAGGATCATATTTTTATACCCATGATGGCTGACACTTTGATAACCATCACGAATCGTAAAGCCTTTCTGACCGCGATCAACCAGAAAACTGCTTAAAACGCCCTTTTCCCCGGTGCGGGCAAAGACAATCACAAAATCCGCATGATCGGCACCAGAAATAAAATGTTTGGTGCCATCCAGAATAAAATCAGGCCCGTCCGCCCGGGCCATGGTCTTCATGGAACGAATGTCCGACCCGGCATCGGGCTCGGTCATGGCCAGCGCATCCATGCGCTCTCCACGAATAGCCGGATCACGATAGCGCGCAATCTGATCGCCTTTACACGCCATCAAAATAGCCTGCGGTCGCCCAAAGAAATGGGTCAAGGCCATCGACCCGCGCCCCAGTTCCCGCTCGACCAGCGCAAACTCCAGATGGCTCAGACCTGCGCCTCCAACCTCTTCTGGAAAATTGCAGGCGTAAAAGCCAAGTTCCCGGGTTTTCTCTATGATAGAAGCTGCCAAGTCTGGATCAACCTCCCCGGTTGCTTCGGTTTTTTCCTCGTGCGGGTAAATCTCTGTCTCGACAAAACGGCGTACCGTCTCGACAATCAGCCGTTGCTCATCGGTTAAAGAAAAATCCATCGCTGCTGCCTAAAAAAATGATGATAGATCACGGCTTTACAGGCCGGATCATGCGTTTTAGCACATTATCCTTGTTATAAAAATGATGTTTCAAGGCCGCAAGCGCATGAAGCACGGCCAGCACAAATACCAGATTGGCGATTATTTCATGAATGTCAGCCGCAAATTCCCCGACCTCTTTGCTTTGAATGGGGCCGTCAAGATCAACCAGCCAGAACAGGGGAACAGAGGTGCCATCGCTGGTTGAAAAGATAAAACCGCTGAATCCCAACAGCAAAATCAGGGCATAAAACAGCCAGTGAAGCGTTCGGGCAATCACCCGGTCAAGAAAAGGAAGCTCGGCATTATCGGGTCGATCCCGGTCGATCATTTTCCAGCCAAAGCGGATAACCAGCAAAACCCCCATCAAGATTCCGATGCTGGCATGAAGTTCCTGCGCAGTGAAATAGAAGGGATGGTAATAATCCAGATCCTCCATCCATTTTCCAAGACCAAACAGGCCAAAGAATCCGATAGCCATCAGCCAGTGCAGCAGAATAGCAGGCAGTCCGTATCCTGACCTTGTGCTTTTCATCATTCTGCATCCCCCCTGTTTAAGCCCCATTGGTCAGGCATGATTGATCAGGCATCATTGGTCATGGCCCAGATATTATTCAGCAAGGCGGGTTTCAGATTCATCGGCGTTGCCCCCTCTGCAAAAGTTTTTTCAGTTAACCGCCTGAACAAGTCAATAGAAATATAGCAAAGATCGCTGGTTTTCAGCGATACATCGGGGCTGACAGCCAGAAAGCAGGTCAAAAAGGCACTGAGGCAACAGCCCAGTCCAACGACATGATCGGCGCGTGGGTCGCCCCCGGTGACATAGCGGGTCTGGTAGCGGTCAATCACGGCATCGCGTTCTCCGGTGACGCACCAGATACTGTTTGATGATTCGGTTTCATGTTCGGAGATAATCTGATGGTCATAGAGAGCCATATATTCTTGTTGATTGAGGCGAATAATTGCGGGTGTCAGGTCAAGCAAAGGCCCGGTCATTTCCCGGCGCAGGTTGGAGCGATGAATCATCACCGGGTCGAGAAGCCAGGGGATTCCGGCATCTCTGGCCAGGGTTGCTGCCAAAGACCAAGCCTTGGCAGACCGTTCGTCGGGCAGGCCGAGATTGATCATCAGTGCTTTTGTTGATTGAATAAAATCGGGGAGTTCATCGGGATGATTGGTCATGCTGGGCCGTCCTCCCAACCCGGAGACAATATCAGCGACATAAGGGGCAGTCAGAGGATTGGACAGGCAATGCACCAGGGGTCGGGTTTTTTGCAGGCAGGCAAAAACCTCTTTAAGAGCTGAATCATCAACCGGAGGCTCTGGCGATGATGGAGGCTTCATCGGTCGATAAGGGCAAGCGGGCTGCCTGTTTTCTGGTTTTTTTGATCAGACAGCCATTTGATAATGGTGGTGATCGGGGCCAGGGCCAGCCCGCGGTCTGGCAGTTCCTTTATCCAGCTATCCAGCACATCAATGGTGACATCATGGGGGTGACCAATGGCGACAGCAAATCCTTTGCGCCGGGCGGTTTCTTCGACTTCTTTCAGCTGTTTCTGGATATAGGCCGGGTTGAGCTCATTATCCAGAAAGACATCCCGCACAGCAAAGGGCAGGCCAAGTTCGCTTGCCAGTCGATAGCCGGTTGTTTTGCTGGAGGTGATTGAATCAACGAATAAAAGGCCGCGCCGGTCGATTTCTTCCAGCACCGGGCGCAAGAGTTCTGCATGGCTGGTAAAGCGGCTGCCCATATGGTTATTGACCCCGACATAGGATTGAAACTGGTTTAGATTCCAGAAGAGCCGACGGCGAATTTCTTCGGGGCTGAGGCTGCTGAGCAGGGCATTTGGGCCGGGGTCAGCAGAGCGTCCCAATGGTTCCATTGGCAAATGCAGCATGATTTCATGGCCTTTGCGCCGCGCTTCTTCAACCATGGGCGGGAGATTATCGCCATAGGGCAGGACCGCGAGGGTAACCGGGGCTGGCAAGTTAATCGCTTTGTAGCTGCGCGGTTTGTCCAGTCCGATATCATCAATGATAATCGCAATCAGCCCGACGTCAGGCGTGACCAATGGCCCGTTTGCTGCAAAGCGCAACCAGGGCGGCAGGTCTTGTGATCGTTCAGTGAGCGGTGCGTTTTGTGAGGGGTCATTTTGTCGCGTGGAATCTTGCGAGTCCTTGTCAGGCCCGGTTTTCCCGGTCAAAGCGGCAAGAGCAGCTTGCGGTGCGCGGTTCAAGTCGGGCCGATGGTCTTCCGGGTGGGCCAGCACATTTTCTTCATAATATTTATATTTATATTCCTTGATTTCACGGTTCGAGATCGACATGCGGATAGCAAGCTGCGGCGATTGTTCTTTAAAGCGTGCTTCGCGGGCAGCCTCGTTCTGGGCGGATTGCACGATCAGTGATCCAATCGCAATCCCGCTTGCCAAAGTGAGCAGCAAAAGGCCGATCAGACCGATATCAGGACTAATGGCAGAGGACAGACCAGATTTTTCAACCTGTTTTTTTTGCGCAAAAGGCGGAAGGGGAGAATCAAGCGGGTCTTCTCTATCCGGGTCTTCTTTATCCGGTTCGTCTTTATCTTGCTTATCTATATTCTGTTTATCTATATTGTGCCGGGCTTTAGCGGTCTGTTTAGCCGGGTCTTGAACTGGTGGAGGGGCCGCCCAGCTTGCCGGATCAAATAACCCCGATTGCCTGTTAGATTGTTTTACCAGATTTTGCTGACTTGAAGAGCTTTTAGGGCTGGAAGAACTTTTAGAGTTGGAAGACCTTGTCTTGTCCAGTGCCCAGGTTGGCTCTCCTCCCCGGGCTGGCTCCTCCAATGGGGAATCAGACTTGGACAGCCCTTTCCCGGACCTTGATCGAGGCGACATGCTCAAAAGCCTCCTGCATCTCAGCCAGATGCATTATCCTTCTCAAGCGCACCTTGTTCCCCGGTTGCTGCTGGCGTTTCCGCAGGCTGATCCTCTGCATTTGCGCCTTCCTGCCCCTCTGCCTGATCCGTCGCCCGGCGCGCAAGCTCCGCCTTGTCAGGCCGATGCTGACGACGGCGATTCGGACCAGAAAAATCTCCACTGCGCACAAAACTGCGCGGGTCCTCAATCAGGCGCGTGATCTTGTCATAAACCCCCTTCGCAGATACCGGCTTCACCAGATACTCACTCACCCCGGCATCGCGCGCCGTCTCAACCCGGTTCATCTCACTATGCGCCGAAACCATGATAATCGGTAAATAAGGATCAGGACTCTCCTTCGCCGTGCGAATCCACCTCACCAGCTGCAGACCGTCCATCGGCTCCATAAACCAGTCTACCAAAGCCAGATCAAACTGATGCTGGTTGATCTCGTGAATCGCATTCTCAACCGAATCATAAGCCTGGACCTGACGTATCCCCAAGCCGCTTAGAATCTCACGCATTAATCGCCTAGCATGTTGATTATCATCAACAAGCATAATTTGTAAGCGGGAAAGATCGTAAGCCATTATCGTTGAACCATACTATATTATGCCAAGACGTGTTATAGAATGCGACCTCATGAGATACAATAATCTGGACGCGTTAATTTAACGAATATGCCAATTTAATCAATACACCAATTTCTGTTTTGTATATCGGCTTGCCGGATAATCCAAGTCTGATTGTCTGGCCTTATAGGCTGGGGCGGGCTGATGTGTGATGGTGCGCACGCTTTAAACAGGCAAGAAAAACAGCCGGAACCTTGATTATTGGGACCTCGATTATATCGTGTCCTGAAAGGCGGCGCGTAAGCCGGTGCGCACTTTGGCCGCAATTTTTAAAAATTCGGTTGATTCGCGATAGTCCAACGTCCGGTCAGCCGGATCAGCACAGTTGATGATATCAATAATCCGTCCCGGTCGTGGAGCCATGATGATAATTTTTGTGGATAGAAAAACGGCTTCGGGAATTGAATGGGTGACAAAAACCACGGTTTTTTGTGTTTGCTGCCAAATCTGGCGCAGCTGGACATTCAAGTGATCGCGGACAATTTCATCCAGCGCACCAAAGGGTTCATCCATCAGCAGGATTTCTGGATTGATACACAGGGCGCGGGCAATCGCGGCGCGTTGCTGCATCCCGCCTGACAGTTGCCAGGGAAATTTATGTTCAACCCCGGGCAGATTAACCAGTTCAAGATAGGTGCGGGCGCGTTTCTGGCGTTCTGCTTTTGGCACCCGCATGATCTCCAGCGGCAAGGCGACATTGCGTCCAACAGTCCGCCAGGGATAAAGGGCGGGGGCCTGAAACACATAGCCATAGGCCCGGGCTTCGCGGGCCTGGCGTGGCGATACCCCGTTCACCGTTATCTGCCCGGCGGAGGGCTGTTCCAGATCAGCAATGATCCTGAGCAGGGTTGTTTTCCCGCATCCTGATGGCCCGATCAGGGAGACAAAATCGCCCTGGCTTATGTGCAGGCTGATATCGGAAAGAGTGGGGAGCGAATCCGCGCTGCTTTCAAAAGATATTGTCAGGTTGTGTGCTTCAACTGCATATGGCACTATATCGACCAATCATATGGATGGATAACCGGGGTGAGGGCGGCCCATGGTGAGAGTGGTTAAGCGACCTGTTCTTCCTTACTGGCCTATTCCTCTTACTGGATAGGCTCTATAAAGTAAAAGGTGCAGTGATGGCTGATCGTTTTGAAAAAGGTATGAAGGTTCGCCGCAGCGTGCTGGGGGATGACTATGTCAATCAATCCCTGGCGGATCAGTCTGATTTTGATGAGGAATTTCAGTCTCTTATCACAGAGGCCGCCTGGGGTCATGTCTGGGCATCAGAGAATATCAGCTTGCGGGAGCGTTCGATGATTACTCTGGCCTTGCTGGCTGCACAGGGAAATTTTGAAGAAATTCCGATGCATATCCGGGCCACCCGCCGCACGGGGGCGACAAAGACAGATGTGATGGAAGTTTTTCAGCATGTTGCGATTTATGCGGGGATTCCGCGGGCGAATCAGGCAATCAAGCTGGCGAAAAAAACCTATCAGGAGATGGAGGAGGATTAACAATAATGGCCAGGGTCGGGACTCATAAAGCCTCTTTGCCAAATCCTCAAAAAGGTGATTTTTATCAACGTGATCGGCAATGGCACCCTGCGGCTTATGCCCCGGATTATAAAACATCGGTGACGCGTTCTCCGCGCTTTGCGCCCATCAGCCTGGACAATACCTCAAGCGAACTCACCGGGCCTTTATTCAGCCCGCATGATATTGATCCGCAGGATAATGACCTGATTTTGAACTATGCGCAAAAAGGCCATAGCGCGATTGGCGAGCGGATTATCCTGCATGGACGGGTGCTGGATGAAAATGCCAGACCGGTCCCCCATATTCTTGTTGAAATCTGGCAGGCCAACGCCGGGGGACGCTATCGCCATAAAAACGACGATTATATCGCGGCGATTGACCCGCATTTTGGCGGCTGCGGACGCACCCTGAGCGATGAAGCGGGCTGTTACAGCTTTCGCACCATCAAGCCCGGGCCTTATCCCTGGCGCAACGGTCCCAATAGCTGGCGGCCCGCCCATATTCATTTTTCCGTTTTTGGCACCGGTTTTGCCCAGCGTCTGATTACCCAATGCTATTTTGAAGGCGACCCGCTGATTGCAAAATGCCCGATAGTATCAACCATCCCGGACCCGAAAGCGGTTGACCAGCTGATTGCCAAGCTTGATCTACAAGCAACCATTCCGCTGGATTCAATCGCCTATAAATTTGATATTGTGCTAAGAGGTCGGCACGCGGTCTTTCTTGAAAACGGCTCCCCCCTCTAATGGCGCAAAAGTTGTCTGATGACGCAAAAACCACCTGATCTCAAGGAAACCCCTTCGCAAACCGCCGGGCCTTATGTCCATATCGGGCTGGCCCCGCGTGCTGCCGGTTTTGATATGTTCACCCGCAAACTGGGAGAAGATATTGCTGGCCCCTCTGCCAAAGGAGAGCGCATCAGGCTTGAAGGCTATGTGATTGATGCAACCGGTGCCCCGATCAAGGATGCGCTGCTTGAAGTCTGGCAAGCCAATGCACAAGGCATCTATGCGCATCCTGAATCAAAAGGCGAGGCTGAACCGGGCTTTCGGGGCTGGGGACGCGCCATCACGGATTTTGAAACCGGAAAATGGCATGTTGATACAATAAAACCCGGACCAACCCCGCTTTCTTGTTCGGGTGACCCGGTGCGGATGCAATCACCGCATATCACGCTCTGGCTGGTGGCGCGGGGCATCAATATTGGCCTTCATACACGGCTCTATTTTGACGATGAAGATAATGCTCAGGACCCTGTTCTTTCGGAAATTGAACCGGAAAACCGCCGCAAAACACTGCTGGCCCAAAAAATGGCCGATGGCTTATATCGCTTCGACATCAAAATTCAGGGCGAGGACGAAACCGTCTTTTTTGATATTTAGCTCCAATTTTCGGCCCAGCGGCTTCCTTGTTCGATGATCGCATTGATCTGGCGTGCCCAGCTATAGCGTGAAAGATTCTCGGCAGCTTCTCTGGCCCATAAACGGGACTGATCAAGGCTGCGGTGAATCCGGCAGACATTCTCGACCAGCTCATCAACATCCGGCCAGAACCAGTCCTTATAGGCATCAAGCACATCTTCGGACGCTGGCGTCCCGTCCGGGGCGGTAAAATGCGGCGGACTTGATCTCTTCAAAGCAAAATGCTCAAGCGATGGCGCGATCTCCAGAAGATCAAGGTGACCACTGCCAGAGCTTAAAACCGTCGGCACCCCAGACGCAATGGCCTCCATCGCCGGAAGATTGGTCCCGCCTTCAAAACGGCTGGTAAACAACGCGCAGTCCATCCGCCGCAAAATCCGCCCAAGCTGCGCATTCGGAACAAGACCAAGATCAATGATCCTGTCGCGCTCAATCCCGTTGGCAGCCAGCGAATTGACCACATCCAGCCGCCGGGTCGCTTCATCATAAACAAGCGGGCTGTCCAGCCTTGCCCGATTATTAAAGCCTTTCAAAAAATCCGTTTGATAGGGTGTGTGCCAGACAGTTACCAGCACAGCTTGCGGGATCGCTTTCTGGATATGTTTGAAAGCCCGGATAATCGCATCCTGCCCCTTGCGCACTTCCAACTTGCCGCCCGCAAAAATATAAAATTTCTCGTTATGACCAGAAGAACCAACTGACGGCACAAGAGGCGGGCAAAAAACATCCGGAGCTACCCCCTGAATAATATGGGCTGTGCGCTCAAGTCCGCATCTTTGAAGCGTTCGATAATTCACACCGGACACACAAATAACTCCGGCCAGCCGCTTATTCATTGCCTGAATGGCCTCTTCAGGCACCCTGTTGCTTTCAAAGGCAAGAACACCAACCGGCACCGTGCCAATGATGTTCTCAAAGCGCGAAAACCGCTCTATATTCTTCTCCCAGCTTCCGCCAAGAGCCATAAAAAACAGCGATCCTTCATCTTGGAGGACACCATTGCGCTCGACTTCGGCCTTGTCTGAATTTGAGTGCGCATCAAAATCATCATAAAATTGACGAGTCAGGGGACTCATCCCCTCCAGCTTTGTCGGATTCAGGATATTGCTGACCCGGTGACCGCCCAGACTCGCCTGCCTGACAAACTGCTGGCCAAAATTGCCCCAGCCGGTGAAGGAATCAACCCGCCAATCAAAATAAATATGCATCAGGAAAACAGAAAGCGGGGTTGAAAACTATATGTTATCCGAAGCAACCCCGCCCGATTTAATCAGGCTTTTCAGACGCTCCGGCGGATAATCTGCCTCTACCCGGGCGGCCTCGGCCTCAACTTCAGCCTGCAGGTCGTCAGACACTTCCTTTGAAGCTCCCTTGCGCCAGTGCGCCAGATAATCGTCAGTCTCCGCCAGCTTGCCCCGCATGGCCGCCATGTCAATGGCTTGCTCAAACCGTTCGGACAAGACATGTTTGACTTGCTCGCGCCGGTTTTTGCGGGCTACAATCTGTGCCGGGATATCGCGCCAGTAAATTATTTCAAGCTGAGCCATAGAAAATGGATGTAGTTTGTGACAGCCGCAAGGTCAAGCATTCCTGTCATTTCTGTTCAGGGGGACAGCGCATGATGAATTTTTACAGGAAGTCGGGTTATGTTTCATGATGTTCGTGCGCTTGATGCGTTTTACCAGCAGCCCTTGGGGCAGCTTGCGGCGCAAAGAATCCATATGCGGATCAATGCGATCTGGCCCGATGTCAAGAGCATGCGGCTTGGCGGCATTGGCTATCCGGCCCCTTATCTGGGGGAATGGACAACCGGTTCTGAGCGAACAATCGCGATTATGCCAGGATTTCAGGGGGTTCATCACTGGCCACCGAAAAAAAGGAATCGCGCAGTTCTGGTTGATGAAACCCGGCTGCCTTTCCCGGACAAATTTTTTGACCGGTTTTTGATTGTCCATATGCTGGAACATAGCCGGGCACCGCAGGTTTTTCTGGATGAATGCTGGCGGGTGATGGCAGATGGCGGGCGGCTTTTGATGATTGTGCCAGCCCGGCGCGGTCTCTGGTCACGAAGCGACAGCACCCCCTTTGGTCATGGCAGTCCATTCAGCCGCAATCAGCTTGAAATCATGCTGCGCGCCCAAAGGTTTTTGCCGCTTCAGTTCAGCCGTGCGCTTTATTTTCCGCCTGTTGACCGTCCTGTTTCCTTGAAGCTGGCCCCGATGATTGAGCGCACATTATCGCGCCTTTATCACCGCTTGGGGGGTATTTTACTGGTTGAGGCTGAAAAGCGGCTTTTTATCCCCTATACGCCAGCGAAGGAGGCAAGTCGTTTGCGTCTTCCTGTTCAGCTTGGTCTCAGCCCGCAGGCTGCAGGGCGGGTTTTGCGGCCCCAAGAGGTCGTTCATCGATTCCCCAGTGCAGCAGGGCTGCCAGGAGTCCAAGGGCGATTCCGGCCCACCACATGATATCGTAGCTTCCGAACTGGTCATAGAGGTATCCTCCCAGCCAGATGCCGGAGAAGCTCCCGACCTGGTGGCTTAGGAAGACGATTCCGAACAGGGTTGCGAGGTAGCGGACTCCGAAGACCTGCGCGATGATCCCGGAGGTCAGCGGCACGGTTGAGAGCCAGAGCAGTCCCATGAGGGCGGCGAAGATATAGAGGGTTATGGGGACTTTTGGGGCGATCAGCAGGCCGAGGATCACCAGGGCGCGTGCGCCATAGATGAAGGTTAGGCTATTTTTCATGCTGAATTTTTGTCCTGCGGCGCCGCTTGCGAGTGATCCGATGATATTGAACAGTCCGATCAGCGAGAGCGTATAGCCGCCGATAGCTGCATTTCCGGTGAGTTCGGTGACATATGCGGGGAAGTGGACACTGATGAAGGCGACATGGAATCCGCAGACGAAGAATCCGATTGTGAGGAGGATATATCCGCCGTGCCCACTGGCGAGGGTTAGGATTTGGCGCATGGTCTGTTCGTCTAGCGGGGATTTTTGGGGTGTATTTTGCGGTGTTTTTTTGTTTTCTGGGGGTTGTGGTGCGTCATTTTTCGGCATGAAGAGGGCGAAGGGGATGATGATGAGGGTCATTCCTGCGAGTATAAATAGCGCGGTTTGCCATCCGAAAGTGCTGATAAAGGCCTGTCCGACTGGCGAGAACACGGCCTGTCCGAGTGATCCGACGGAGGTTCCCAGTCCCATGACGAGGGTCCGTTTGGAGGGGGGGACGACTTTTGCCATAGCGGCGATGGCGAGGGCGAAGGCTGAAAAGGCGATTCCGGTTCCGACGAGGACTCCGCCGGTGAGCTGCATGGCGAGCCAGCTTTTGGAGACGGCCATTCCCCACACGCCGACGAAATAGAGCAGGGCACCTGCGGATAGCACGCGGGTTGCGCCATATCGGTCTGCGAGCATTCCTGCGATAGGCATTGTCAGGCCCCAGAAGAGGTTTTGGAGGGCCATTGCCAGCGCGAAGGTTGATCGGTTCCATCCGTTTGCTTCGACCATGGGGTCGAGGAACAGGCCGAAGCTGGAGCGGATTCCGAATCCGACGAAGGAGATAACGCAGCCAGCGAGGATGACGGCGACGGGCGATGTGGCGAAGGAGATCAGCTTTCGCGCGTTCATTAGATAAGACCTTTATATAGTCCTTTTAAGAAAGGATTGTTTAAACTCTGTTGAGCAATTTTGCAAACTGGATAATTCAGGCTGAATAATTTAGGCCAGATAATTTAGGCTTGACTCCTTGTTTATTGGCAATGCAGTATGTTTTTGAATAAAGCATTTTAACATCAGGTCATTATTTTTGCTTTTTATTTACAGGGCCTTTAATATAATGCCTGAGAAGAAAACGTGACGAGAGAGAATGTGACAAGAAAGAAAACGTCACAAGAAAAAATATGACAAGAGGGGACAAGAATGGAAAGGAACAGATATCATGACACGATCTGAGCTGGTTTCGCGTCTGGCATCGCGGTATCCTGCGCTTTATCTGCGGGAGATTGAGCGGGCTGTTGACGTGATGTTTGACGAGATTTCGGAATCTCTTGCCCGTGGGGAGCGTGTGGAGCTTCGAGGTTTTGGCAGTTTCGGGGTTAAGGAGCGGCAAGGCCGTGCGGCGCGCAACCCGCGCAATGGCGAAAAAGTCCAGGTCGAGGCCAAACGCGTCCCGTTTTTCCGTATGGGCAAAAAGCTTTTTGACGAGTTAAATTAGTTAACCCTGCCAGAGGCAGGTTTTTTTATATCTAAGGACTAACGAACGATATAGGACTAACGAGCGAAAGGGGCAAAAAATGCGACATTTATCTATTTTGACTGGTGCATTGGTTGGCGCGATCAGCACCATAGCGATAACCGCAACACCGGTTCAGGCTGATGGTCATAGTGGAGAGCGTGGCCGCGATGGTCAGCTCAATATTATCTATTGGCAGGCCCCGTCTATTCTCAATCCCTATCTTTCAGGCGGCACCAAGGATACCCAGTCCGCCAGCCTTATTCTGGAGCCTCTGGCCCGCTATAATGAAAAAGGGGAAATGGTCCCCTGGCTGGTTGATGAAATTCCAACCGTTGGCAACGGCGGAGTCAGTGCTGATTTGACCAGCATCACCTGGAAATTGTCGGACGGGCTGATCTGGTCCGATGGCACGCCCCTTACCTCTGCCGATGTCGCCTTTACCGCAGAATATTGCATGAATCCGGAAGGCGGCTGTGCGCAGCTCAAGAATTTTGGCGGCGTTGAGCGGATTGAAACCCCGGACGCTTTAACCGTGGTTGTCCATTTTGAATCCCCGATGCCGTTCCCCTATGGCCCGTTTGTCGGGGTGCAATCGCCGATCCTGCAAAAAGCCCAGTTTCAGGATTGTATGGGGGCGCGTGCCTCCAGCTGCACCGATCAAAATACCGGCCCCATCGGAACCGGGCCTTTTACCGTGGTTGAATTTCGCACCAATGACGTCATCAGCCTGAAAGCCAACGAAAATTTCCGCCATCCCGGCAAACCGGCTTTTGCAACCGTCAATTTCAAGGGCGGGGGCGATGCAACAGCAGCAGCCCGTTCAGTGCTGGAAACTGGCGAATTTGACTATGCCTGGAACGTGCAGCTGGCCCCGGAAGTCATCGCCGAAATGGAAAAAGCTGGCAAGGGCAAGACCATCGTGTCGTTTGGCTCGCTGGTTGAACGGATTATGCTCAATAATACAAACCCCGATCCCGCTTTGGGGCCGGATGAACGCTCGGTCGTGCGCCCGCATCCGTCTTTAGGCGATCCCGCTGTCTATAAGGCCCTCAGCATGGCCCTTGACCGTGATCTGCTGGTCGAAATCGGCTATGGATCAGCCGGTCGTCCGACCTGTAATCTGATTGCCGGACCCGAAGCCTATAATTCCAAAACATTCGATTGCAGCACCCAGGATATTGCCGGGGCCAACAAACTGCTCGATGATGCCGGATGGAAGCGCGGGGCCGATGGCGTGCGTGCCAAAGACGGGGTGCGGCTCAGCTATCTCTATCAAACCTCAACCAATGCCGTGCGCCAGGATTTTCAGGCGATCATTAAACAATGGTGGTCAGAAATCGGGGTTGAAGCCGAACTGCGCAATATCTCAGGCTCGGTCTTTTTTGGCGGCGATGCCGGATCCCCTGATACCTTCCAGAAATTCTATGCTGATGTCGAAATGTATGCCAATAAATTCGATGGCACCGACCCGCAAAGCTATCTGGGACAATATACCTGTGAAAAGGCCCCGCGCCCGGAAACCCAGTGGCAGGGCGAAAATATCGCGCGCCATTGTGATCCCGCCTTTGATACCTTGCATAAGAAATTGTCCGGGACTGCCGATCTTGCAGAACGTCAACGCCTGTCAAAAGAAATGAATGATATGCTGATCACAAACGGCGCCTTGATCCCGCTGGTTCACCGGGGCGATACCTCCAGCGTATCCAACACGCTTGGCGGTGTTCTGCTCAATTCCTGGGACAGCGAATTGTGGAACGCTGCGGACTGGTATCGCATTAAAGAATAAGTGCGTTTTAAACAGTTGGCCTGTTCAAACTGGCGATAAAGGTCGGTTTGATGCGGACCTATTTGCTGCGGCGATCCATTCTGGCGGTCCCCGTCCTTTTATTTATTTCGCTGATTATCTTTCTGCTGCTGGAGCTGGCCCCCGGCGATCCAATGGGCAATATGCCCCTGACCATCCCGCCAGAGGTCAAAGAAAAAATGCGCGCCGCCCTCGGCCTTGGCGAACCCGTCCATGTCCGCTTCTTCAAATGGGTGGCCCAGTTCTTCTGGGTTGAACCGCTGGTCTTTATCGACTGGGCCTTTGGCTCCTCGCTCTCGGACGGAATGCAGCGGGTGATCTCATGGCAATCCCGCCTGCCGGTCATGGATGTGATCGTTGAACGCCTGCCCCAAACCCTCTGGGTTGTCGGCATGGCCTATGTCGTCGGGGTGCTGATCGCCATTCCCATCGGAATCTATTCAGCCTACCGCCAATATTCAGTCTTTGATCAGGCCGGGACCTTTGTCTCGATGGTCGGATTCTCTATCCCGCCCTTCTTTTCAGGGGTCCTCGTTATCGTCATTTTTTCCGTCCAGCTTGGCTGGTTTCCCTCCATCTATGACACAACCCATCAGGTCACCAACTGGGACAGTTTTATCGTTCAGGTCAAGCAAATGATCATGCCGGTCATGGTGCTGGCCTTGCAAACCACCGCACAGATCAGCCGCTTTATGCGCGCCGCCATGCTCGATAATCTTAATCAGGATTATGTCCGCACCGCCCGCGCCAAGGGCATGAGCGAATGGGTCGTTGTGATGAACCATGTTCTGCGCAATTCACTTATTCCGGTGGTGACCGTGATTGCGCTCGGGGTGCCCGGAATTTTTGGCGGCGCGATCATCACCGAACAGGTCTTTAAAGTGAACGGCATCGGCCAGCTTCTGATCACCGCCATTCAGGGCAACGACCTGCCAATGGTGCAGACCATTGCCTTTATCTTTGCCGTGCTGATTGTCGCTTTTAACCTGCTGGCTGATATTCTCTATGGCCTGCTTGACCCGCGGATTCGCTATGACTGATTCTGCTCTTTCTTCTGGTGAGGAAAAACCAAGAAGCCAGTGGGTTGATGTCTGGCAGCAGTTTACTTCCCACCGCGGGGCGGTTGCAGGTGGAATGTTCTTTGTTTTTATCCTGCTTGTCGTCGTGCTTGGCCCCTTTATCTGGAGCATTGATGCCAGCTTCATTGATATCCGCGCCAGAAATGAAGGGCCAAGCCTTCTGCATCCTTTTGGCACCGATCAGCTGGGGCGCGATATGCTGGCCCGGATGATCGCCGGTGGGCAGGTGTCGATTGCAGTCGGGATCACTGCGATGCTGCTGGCCCTTGGGCTGGGAACTCTGATCGGTGTGCTTTCAGGCTATTTCACCTATCTTGATGGCCCCTTGATGCGCCTGACCGATTTATTTCTGGCCCTGCCGCTTTTGCCGCTTCTGCTGGTGATGGTCCTGCTTTTTAGAGAGCCGTTAAACGGGGCTTTCGGCCCGGAACAAGGGATTTTCATTCTGATTGTCTGCGCTATCGGCCTGACCTCCTGGATGCCGACCGCCCGCATTGTCCGGGGCGATGTTCTGGCCCTGAAACAACGCGAATTTGTCCTGGCCGCCTATTCCATCGGCACATCGCACGGCGCAATGATCCGCCGCCATATCCTGCCCAATGCCCTGTCGCCGATCATGGTGTCTGCCACGCTGGGGATTGCCAATGCCATCATCACCGAATCCGCCCTGTCTTTTCTTGGCCTCGGTTTTCCGCCCGATTTCCCCACCTGGGGACGGATTCTTTATGATGCCGTTGATTATCTTCAACAACATCCCGAACGGGTTATCTGGCCCGGGGTCGCGATTTCCCTGACCGTGCTCAGCGTCAATTATCTGGGCGATGGACTAAGGGATGCGCTTGATCCTCGTATTCGGGACCGATGATCATGCAAAAATCCACTCAACCGGCGACACCTCCTGTTGCGCAAATTGACAAACTGCGGGTCGAATTCTTCACCAAAAGCGGGCATGTTGTCGCGGTCAAGAATGTCAGCTTTGATATAGCTGCGGGCGAGACTGTGGCCGTGGTCGGCGAAAGCGGGTCCGGAAAATCTGTGTCCTCCCTCAGCTTGATGCGGCTGGTTGAATATGGCGGCGGAAAAATCACGCAAGGACGACTTTTATTTGATCGTGGCTCTGAACAAATCGACATGACCGGCATTGATGCCCTGACCGCGCGGGCCATTCGCGGCAATGAAATCGGTATGATCTTTCAAGAACCGATGACCTCGCTCAACCCTGTTTTTACCATTGGTCGCCAGTTGACCGAAGGATTGCGGGTCCATCAGAGCCTCACACAGGCCCAGGCCGATGCGCGAGGACTTGAACTTTTAAAAGAGGTCCGTATTCCAGAACCTGAACGCCGCCTGCACCAATATCCGCACGAACTCTCCGGGGGAATGCGCCAGCGCGTGGTGATTGCCATGGCCCTGGCCTGCAAGCCGCGCCTGTTGATTGCCGATGAGCCAACAACCGCCCTTGATGTCACCATTCAGGCAGAAATCCTGGCCCTGATCAATCGCCTCAAGCAGGAAAATGGCACGGCTGTCCTCTTTATCACCCATGATATGGCGGTGGTTGCCCAAATGGCGGACCGGGTTGTGGTCATGTTTCGCGGTGAAAAGGTCGAAGAAGGCCCGGTTCAGCAAATCTTTGAAACCCCGGTGCATGACTATACCCGCTCGCTGCTCTCGGCGGTGCCACGGCTTGGCGAAATGCGCGGCAAGCCCGACCCTGAGCCTTTGCGCCTGATCGGGTCTTCTGAAGCCGACCAACAGCCAATCCCGATAGCCGATGAAAAAATTCTGCTTGATGTCAAAAATCTGACAACCCGTTTTCCGGTAAAGGGCGGGCTTCTCCGACGGCTGGTTGCCCGGGTTCATGCGGTTGAAGATGTGTCTTTCCGCTTGCGCACCGGCGAAACCCTCAGCCTGGTCGGGGAATCAGGCTGCGGCAAATCAAGCTGCGGGCGGTCTATTCTGCGGCTGGTTGAACCGGATTCAGGCGTTATTCTCTTAAACGGGGAAAATGTCCGGGACATGGATTCTGCCCGGATGCGGCAAGCCAGACGGGATATGCAAATGGTCTTTCAAGACCCGTTTGCCTCCTTAAATCCGCAAATGCAGCTGGCCAGCCAGGTTGCCGAGCCCCTGCGGAATTACAAACTGGCCCGGGGGGACGATCTGATGGACAGGGTTGCCACCTTGTTTGAACAGGTTGAGCTTCCCCGTGCTTTTATGCGCCGCTATCCCCATGAACTGTCTGGCGGGCAGCGTCAGCGTGTCGCGATTGCCCGGGCTTTGGCGCTTAACCCGAAATTGATTATTGCCGATGAAGCCGTCAGTGCACTGGATGTCAGTGTTCAGGCCCAGGTCCTTAACCTGATGATGGCCTTGCAGCGCGATCTTGGCATTTCCATTTTGTTTATCAGCCATGATATGGCTGTTGTTGAACGCGTCAGTCATTCAGTCGGCGTGATGTATCTGGGCCGTATTGTTGAAATCGGCCCCCGGCGCGCCATTTTTGAAAATCCGCAACATCCTTATACCAAATCGCTTTTATCCTCGGTGCCGATAGCCGATCCGCGCCAGCGTAAAGTTGAAAGCGATCTCAATTTCAAACCGATTCCATCCCCTGTTCACCCGATTGAT
The DNA here is from genome assembly GCA_965229605.1 of Alphaproteobacteria bacterium. Taxonomy (GTDB): domain Bacteria; phylum Pseudomonadota; class Alphaproteobacteria; order CBDDJK01; family CBDDJK01. Next base: position 2,157,649 of record OZ245892.1, read on the forward strand.
TATGTTGCCAAACCTTCTGTTTATCAGGAGGTTGGCCCTGATCATCTTATCTTGCAAGAGGAGTAATATCATGCCTATCCGTAACCGCTTTGTCGAAATTGTTCCTGATGTCATTGCCTGGCGACATGACATCCATGCAAACCCGGAACTTCAGTTTGATACGCACCGCACATCAGCACTTGTGGCCGACAAGCTCAAAGAGTTTGGCTGTGACGAAATCGTAACCGGCATTGGCCGGACAGGGGTTGTTGGCGTTATCAAAGGCAAAAAAGCACAATCAGGCCGGGTCGTCGGGCTGCGGGCAGATATGGATGCCTTGCCGATAACCGAAGTCACGCCGCGTGATTATATCTCACAGAATCCAGGCGTGATGCATGCCTGTGGCCATGATGGTCACACCGCCATGCTGCTCGGGGCCAGCCGCTATCTGGCAGAAACCCGAAACTTTGACGGCACCGTCATTGTCATTTTCCAGCCTGCCGAAGAAGGCGGCGGTGGTGGTCGCGAAATGTGTGAAGACGGGCTGATGGAACGTTTCGGGATTCAGGAAGTCTATGGCATGCATAACTGGCCGGGCCTTGAGGCCGGTAAATTTGCCATTCGCCCGGGCCCTTTCTTTGCAGCAGCCGACCAGTTTGAAATCAAGGTTACCGGCAAAGGCGGACATGCCGCAAAACCTGATGAAACCGTTGATCCAACCGTGGTGGCGGCCCAGATTGTTCTGGCGTTGCAGACGATTGTATCGCGCAATGCCAATCCGGTTGATCATATCGTTGTGTCGGTGACCTCGTTTGAAACCGCCAGCCATGCCCATAATGTCATCCCGCCCGATGTGCGGATGAAAGGAACCATGCGGACAATGACCAAATCAATGCGCGAACTGGGCGAAAAGCGCATGCGCGAAATTGTTGAAGGCGTTGCCACTGCTTTTGGAGCCACAGCTGATTTTATCTTTATGCCGGGTTATCCGTCGATGGTGAATCACAATACAGAAACGCAATATGCTCAGGAAGCTGCCCAAAAAGTGACCGGTCAATGCAACGAAGCCCCGCTGGTTATGGGCGGAGAGGATTTTGCCTATATGCTTGAAGAACGCCCGGGGGCCTATATTCTTGTTGGCAACGGCGATACCGCCAGCGTCCATCATCCTGAATATGACTTTAACGATGACGCCATCCCGGCCGGCTGCTCCTGGTGGGTGGAGGTGGTTGAAAGCCGTATGCCTGCCACCGATTAAACCCGGAGCAGCTCAAAAAATAAATCTAAAGATTTTTTATTGCCATTATCTCTCTTATTACATACAATAAATATGAAGGGAGAGAGAGGATATGCGCAAAAAGGCCTTAGCTGACTGGATCAAGCAGAATTTCTGGCTTTCTGGTCTGCTCATCGCGTTCTTCGCTTTATCAGCCTGTGAAATCCCGAACGCAATGTCGGTGCGGGCCGGACTTGATCCCAAATATGTGGATGATCACGTCCGTTTCCGTGCGCGCTACTATTACACTGTGATCGAACATTGCGGCCAAGACGGGAAAAAACTTCCGGCTGACAAGCAGAATATTACCCTTTATCGCTACACACTAACTGGCAAAGCGCCCAGTTTATTTTCCACAGTCAAGTTTGAAGCCGGGCTGATGCCCACTGAAATTGTCGAAAAATTTGGCACCAAACTTCGTGATAACGGAGAACTTCAAGAACCGGGTAACAATGGCGCAAAAATAGTGAATGTTGATCAAATGAATGTCACCCAAATGACGGTGGCGCAAATGAATGTTGGCAAAATGAGTGTTGGAGAAAAAGATACTGAACTGTCAAATGGGGTTTTAAACTCCGGCAAACCAAATTCAAAAGACAACCATTGCTACGATGAAATCTTTATTTCAGGGCCGGAAGGGACAATCCGTGATGACGACACGCAATCTCTCGTGCTGTCGATGACAACAAGTGCAAGCCCGCTTATTGAGTCTCTGGGTGCATTGAATAATCTTGCGACTTCCTTGCGCGGTGACGACGCCAAAATGATGGATTCTGTTATACTCAGCAATTATTTTAAAAGTGAAAAGATAATTGCTCAGCAAGCACAACTGATCCTGTTGCGGGAAAAAAACAGGATGGCAAAAGAGGGTGCACCTCCATCAACGCCTGATCAAGTTGAAGGAATGATGCGCTCAATATGCGCAGCACTTGAAGAAGGAGCGGGGCAGTGTCCGGATCCCCAATGAAACTGGCCCCCCTGTTCACATTCCACCGCGTGTGGCTGATCGCTGCATTTTTCCTGCTGATGGGGATGGTCGCAAGTGGGTGTGAAAGCACCTATGTCCATCTCAGTGGCACTGCGGCAATGCGGGTTCAGGTTGATGTCTATAAAGGCCCGCTGGCGGATGAGCTTCCAACCCAGTGGGCCAATCTGTCTGAAGTGGGCAACGAGTTTAGCCTACGCTTGCAGCAATACAATACCGATGTAAGAAAAGATATTGCGATTGATGATTATTGTCAGGACAGCACGCTAGATGGTTTTAAAAAGTGGTATATCTTAGAGAATTTCAAAAAACTTGAGGAGCTAGAGGAGAGAAAGAAACGTGAAAATGCCGCAGCCCTTGTTAAGCTCAAGACTGCAAAGGCTGCTGGGCCCAAGACTGCAGACCCTGTTGAACCCAAGACTACAAAACATAGTCAAGAGGAAGCCGACGAATATAGGGAAATTAAGAAGGCATTGAACGATCTATCGCTTGATTGTTCTATTCTTATTGCGCTTGAGCGTGATTCCAGTGATCTATATGAGGCCTCGATTAAGCAGTATACTGTTGGCGAGGCTTTAAAAGCCATTGAGCTTGTCAAAGAATCTATTGAAGAAAGTCAAAAAATCATCGAACCTGCCAAAGAGGCTATTCTCGAAAGCCAAGATGATATTCGGACAGCTGAAAATGCTTTGCTAATGAATGAAATGAAAATCAATAAATTAAAGGCTGAAATAGCTGAAATCAAAAAACAGATTGCAGCAGAAAAAGCTGTGCCAATCACAGATGAGAATAAGATTAAGGAATTAGAAGATGTGATAGCTGAAAAGCGAGAAGAGATCAAAAATGCAGAAGGTGTGGTAGCCGAAAACCAAGAAGAGATCAAAAAAGCAAAAGATAAGATAGCTACAAAGCGAGAAGAGATTAAGAATATCAAGAAGGCGAAACCAATCACTTTTAGCGGCTTAATGAGTGACTTAAATAAAGTCTCAGGTCTTTTTAAAAGGGTAAATGATTTTAAACAGTATGATAAAATCTGTTGGGGCGTTAATTTAACGGATGCACAAAGAGATAGTGCCTATGAAGAGATTTGCAGCCAGGTAGGCAAACATCTTTTTGTGTCGGCCAAAGCCAGGATTGCTTCCCATTACTGGTCAATCTTAAGCGGGATTCATTACCCTAACGAACGCAAAGTCCGCCAGCAAATGGCCAATTTTGCCAATTTGAGCGCCCAATTCAGCCAAGAATTACGTTATCGTGCTGACATCATTTTAAAACAACTGGATGGATTAACCAAAGAAAATGCATCTCTAGCCCTTAAGCTGCGCAATACATCGTTCAATGATTTTCTGAATTTATATGCTTGGTACCGTGCGGCGGATCGCCCGATCCCGGAAGAACTTCTGTCAGAGGGTCCTTATATCTTTAGCGCAGAACAAACCCGTGATCGTGTCCGTGCGATGGAGATGCTCTATGATTATGAATCATGGGAGAATATAAATGAAGTCCATGCCAATGGGCGGGGTGAGTTTTCGCTGGCCTTGATCAAGGACCGGATCGGCAACTGGCGTTTGAAGAGTTACGAGTCAGACCCAAGCAAATTACTGGAAGCCTATACCAAAGTTGGAACAACGCTTTTAGAATCGGCAGCATCACTAGCTGGCGGCGGTTCAGGGAGTATTCTGGCAGCCGAAAATCTAGGCAATATTCAAAATATGACCTCTGCCGGAGCTAAAATGGTCGCCGCAACGCAAGCTCCCATGAGCATTGGAAAGGACATAACGCAGAATACCACGACATCCAATGCTGCGTCTTCCACACAACAATCAGGAAAAGAAGTCACTCCGAAAATACTCTTTGTCGCAGAAACCAGCCGTAAAAATACAAACCAGACTTTGGGATTAGTTTTGCACGATTTTTCAAATGATCCTGCGGTTAAAGAATATCGCGATTTACTGAAATGGGAAGAGACGGAAAAAACTATTCCCAATACATGTTTTGAAAACGGAGAGTTAACAACAAGTTCTGGGCAAGACGAGTCAGGATGTAGCGCCTTTATCGAAAAACATCAGGCTGAAGTGGAAAAATATGGCGCGCGTCCTTTAGAAGGCCAGGAAAAAAGCAGTCAACGTATTGAAATTCGCAAACAATATGCGATGCAACTGGGTCAGTTATTTATATATAGTCAGGACCAACTTCAAGCCCACGCCAAGAATATAGAAACCTTAAAACCCTGATGAGGGGTCGATTTCTTCGGCTTTGACGCTTTCGTTTTCGCTGTCGATCTCGATTCGATAGGCGATACGGTCGGTCACCGCATCATCCTGGCGCAGCCAATATTCGATCAGGCACACATCCTCTGGCTGCTTGGGACGAAGATCATAGCTCCACCGCTTGTTTAGCGAACTTTTGTTTATGCCCTGTCTTGCGTGCAGCCGTATATTTTGGGATTAAGCATAATTGGCAAGCCAGCAAATATTAGCCAGTAGACATTAGAGGGAGAAAATGTAATCTGTATGTTCAAAAGACCTTTCAAGATGTTTGGTTGCACAAAACATCCTCAAGATTTTTTTTGAGATTTTGAAAGAAGATACAGACGTGTCTGTATGCTCTTTCTTTAACCCTAACCAGTCTCACACCTGTTTGAACTTATTCATGAAGAGATAATTGCCCGGCCCCCCAATGAAACCGACCCGCCGCTTGTTTACACTCCAACGTGCATGGCGAGTCTCTGTGCTTTTTCTGCTGATAGGAATGTTCATAAGTGGGTGTGAAAGTATCTATGTGCATCCCGGTAACATTTCGTCGATGCGTGGTCAGGTTGATGTCTATAAAGGGCTGGGTGATGAATTTCCAACTCAGTGGACCAACCTGTCTGAAGCAGGCAACGCGTTTAGCCTCCGCTTGCAGCAATATAATGCCGACGTAAGAAAAGATGTCACGATTGACGATTATTGCAAAGGCAGCGTGTTAGACGATCCTGGAAAGGAGAACGGGATTGAAAATTTTGAAAAAACTGAGCTTCTGGAGAATTTGTTAGCATTTCAAAAAGCTTCAAAAGGCCTGGAGAAGCAACAAGAGGAGGACAATAAGAAGGGGCTAAATAGTTTAACGCTTGATTGTTATATTCTTATTGCGCTTAATCTTGATTCGAGGGGACTTTATGAAGTTTCAATCAAGAAACATACTGTTCGCGAGGCTTTAGAAGCTATTAAGGATGTACGGGCATCTATTCAAAGCAGTCAAAGCATTATCGACTCTTCTCAAAAAGATATTTTGGATATTTTGGTAGATATTCAAAAAGCCAGAAAAGTCATTTTAGAAAACGAGGAAAAGATCAAAGCAGCGAAAGCTGCGATAGCTGCAAAGCGGAAAGAAATCGAAGAAGCGGAAGCTGCGATAGTCGAAAAGCGAGAAGAGATTAAGAAACAAAATGCGCTCATTTCTCGCCGACTGGTAGATATTTCACATGCTTCTGGAGGAGTTATTGATTTTGAGTATTATGACAGAATTTGTTCGGAGATTGATTTAACGAAAACCCAAAGAGACAGTGCCTATAAAGAGATTTGCAGTCAGGTAGGCAAAAATCTTTTTATGTCGGCCAAAGCCAGGATTGCTTCCCATTACTGGTCGATTTTAAGTGGAATTCATTACCCCAACGAACGCAAAGCCCGGCAGCAAATGGCCAATTATGCCGATTTAACAGCCCAGTTCAGCCAGGATTTGGGTGATCGTGCGGATATTATTGTAAAACAACTGGACGGATTAACTGAAAAAAATGCATCTCTGGCTCTGAAATTGCGCAATATATCGTTAAATGAATTTCTGAATTTACATGTCTGGTATCATGCGCCTGTCCACATGCCGAGATGATAGAAACATTAGGGTCCTGACCCTAAAACCCTGATGAGGGGTCGATTTCTTCGGCTTTGACGCTTTCGTTTTCGCTGTCGATCTCGATTCGATAGGCGATACGGTCGGTCACTGCATCATCTTGGCGCAGCCAATATTCGATCAGGATCGTTTCATCGGGTCCGCTGGTATGAAAATAATGGTCAGGCTGCACCAACTCGTCACTGCCTTCAATGCGGTAGTTCGTGCAGGAATCAACGCAGCCACTGTTATCGGACTCAGACGAACGCGGCCCGATGCAGACACGGCCACGGTAAACATTGACCCCTGTCCCCAGAATTTCCTTTAAGCGCCGGGTATGATAGTGGCGATAGCCGCCGGTCTCCATTTCTTCATGCCTGAAGTCTTTGAACTCGACATTCAAACGGGCAGGAGACAGGCTGTTTTCTGAAACTGTGGTTGGTGGCAGAAAAATCCGGCAATCGGTTGTCACCGTCTGGCCCTGAAAACCATCGGTTTCTTTGGCGGTTTTATCTTCTTGCGAATCGCAGGCCGCCAGAATCAAAACCACGCCGCCAGCAAGCGAGGAAACCAGCCGTCGATAAGGGGGTGAAATCAGGCTATTCCTCCATCCCCATGTACCGGTATCAGGTTGCAGTGCCGCCAACAGTCAATCCATCCATACGCAAACTGGGCTGGCCAACGCCAACCGGAACGCCCTGACCATTTTTCCCGCAGGTGCCAATTCCATCATCCAGCTTCAAGTCATTCCCAATCATCGAAACACGGGTTAGGGCATCCGGTCCATTCCCGATCAGGGTTGCCCCTTTCAGGGCCGGGCCAATCTTCCCGTTCTCAATGGCATAGGCTTCGGTGCAGGAAAAGACAAATTTTCCATTTGTGATATCAACCTGCCCGCCGCCAAAATTGACGGCATAGATTCCTTTATCAACCGATTCAATCAATTCTTCCGGTGCATGCGTGCCAGCCATCATATAGGTATTGGTCATACGCGGCATCGGCATATGGGCATAGGATTGCCGCCGCCCGTTTCCGGTTGCCATCACATCCATCAGCCGGGCATTTTGGCGATCCTGAATAAAGCCTTTTAAAATGCCATCTTCAATCAGGACAGTGCGGCCCGTCGGCGTGCCTTCATCATCAATCGTCAAGGACCCCCGCCGTCCGTCAATATTGCCTTCATCGACAACGGTCACCCCGGGGGCGGCAACCCGTTCGCCAATCAGTCCGGCAAAGGCGGAGGTGCCTTTGCGGTTAAAATCGCCTTCAAGCCCGTGGCCAACGGCTTCATGCAACAGCACACCGGGCCAGCCGGGTCCCAGCACCACCGTCATCTCCCCGGCCGGGGCAGGGACAGATTCCAGATTGACCAGAGCCTGACGTAAAGCCTCGTCAACTTGAAAATGGCAGGATTCTCTGGTGAGAAACCCTTCTATATCGGCGCGCCCGCCGCAGCCATAGCTGCCGACTTCGCGCCGTCCGTCCTGTTCAACCATCAGCTGAACCTGCATCCGGATCAAGGGCCGGATATCGGCAACCCGAAAGCCGTCCGGCTTGATAATCTGAACGGCCGACCATTGGGCCGAGATCGAGGCACTGACCTGCTTCACCCGTGAATCCAGCCCGCGGGCATAGGCATCAATATCCTTAAGCAAGTCAACCTGCGCTTCAAAAGCCAGAGCTTCCAGGGGATCATCTGCCGGATAAAGCTGGCGGTCTGTGCGTGCGGGTTTTTCCGCCCATTTGCCGTTATAGCCGCCACGTACCGAGCGCACAGCCACCCCGGCCCGCTTGAGTGCATCGCTGCTAAGCTCATCGCTATGGGCAAAGCCGGTGCGGTCTTCGGCAACCCCCCGCAGTCCAAAGCCGTGTGACAGGTCAAAGCTGGCAGATTTTATTCGTTCATCATCCAGAACCAGAGCCGAGGAGCGGGTATATTCAAGAAAGAGTTCTCCGTCATCCAGCCCGCCGAGGGTTTCATTGACGGTTGCTTCAGTTTTATTTTTATCGAGTCCCAAGCGATCAAAGAAGAGATCGTCTGTGGTATTGAGTGCTTCTTGCATATTTACCCCTTTTTATAAGCAGCGTTATAAGCAGCCATCAGACGTCCACCAGAAGCCTGACCGGGTCTTCAAGCATATCCTTGATTCGCACAAGAAATGTCACGGCTTCGCGTCCGTCAATAATCCGGTGGTCATAGGAATGCGCCAGATACATCATATGACCGACCGCGATATCGCCTTTTTTGGTGACCACGGGGCGCTTTTGAATTTTATGCATTCCCAATATCCCCGATTGCGGCGGATTGATAATCGGGGTTGAAAGCAAAGAGCCAAACACACCGCCATTGGTGATGGTAAAGGTCCCCCCTTGCATTTCAGCGATAGTCAGTTTTCCTTCGCGGGCGCGGCGGCCAAAATCAGCGATAGTCATTTCTATTTCAGCAAAACTGAGACTATCTGCATTGCGCAAGATCGGGACAACCAGCCCTTGCGGCGTGCCAACCGCAATACCGATATCATAGTAGTTTTTGTAGATGATCTCGTCGCCATAGATTTCAGCATTAACCGCCGGGAGTTCCTTTAAAGCGGTAATCGCGGCTTTGACGAAGAAAGACATAAAGCCCAGCTTGGCCCCGTGTTTTTTCTCAAAACTTTCCTTATAGGAATTGCGGACTTCCATCATCGGGCCCATATCGACCTCGTTAAAGGTGGTCAGCATCGCGGCCCGGTTTTGGGCTTCCTTCAAGCGGGTGGCGATCACCTTGCGCAGTTTGGACATTTTCACCCGCTCTTCGCCGCGTGGATCAAAGGGGCGTTCTCCGGCCGGGGCATAATCGGCAACCGGTGGCGCAGAGGGCGCAGGAGGTTTCGCTGCCGGTGCGGCTGGTGCCGGTTTTGCCTGTTCTGGTTGAGTAAGGGCCGCGCTAACATCTTCTTTCAGCATATTGCCTTTAGGGCCGCTTGCCGGGATATTGGCCGGATCAAGGCCTGATTCATTCAACAAGCGCTGGGCTGACGGGCTTGGCGGCATTTGTGTATTTGCAGCCGTGTTTGAAGGAGCAGGGGCTGGAGAAGCGGCTGGCGCAGCAGCAGCGGCAGGTTTTGGAGTATCAGAAGGTGCGGCCCCGGCTGCTCCGTCTTCCAGGATACAGAGACTCATGCCCGGGGTGACCTCGCTTCCGGTCTGGGCCAGGATTTTCCCCATCCGGCCCGCCGCCGGAGCCGGGACTTCAATCGAGACCTTGTCGGTTTCCAGCTCGACCAGAGTTTCTCCGTCAGCAACAGCATCGCCTTCCTGTTTCAGCCAGGTCTGGACAGTGGCCTCGGTGACAGATTCGCCAAGAGTGGGGACAGGGACTTCAATTGCCATCGGTTAATCCTTTATTTCACACGAAGAAGAATATTAGACTATATTCCTGAGCCTTTAAGCGCATCAAGCACCAGGTTTTTCTGCTCTTCAATATGGCGGGCCGCACTTCCGGTTGCCGGAGAAGCGGCAGCACGTCGCCCGGCATAGCGCGGACGATGGGCCGCAATGCCTTTGCGGTCAGAACTGGCAACCAGTTGCTCCAGCAGACGATCCACATAGAACCAGGCACCCATATTTTCCGGTTCTTCCTGGCACCAGATAATTTCAGCCTTGGGAAAGCGGTTGATCTGTTCTTGCAAGGATTTCTGCGGGAAGGGATAAAGCTGCTCCATCCGCAAAAGATAAACATCATCAAGCCCAAGTTCATCGCGTTTTTCGCGCAAGTCAAAATAGACTTTTCCGGTGCAGATCACCAGCCGCTTGATTTTTTCATCGGCCACCAGATTGCCGGATATTTCGGCATGATCAACCAGCACCCGGTGGAAGCTGGTGCCTTCGCAGAAATCATCCAGCTTTGAGACACATAATTTGTGGCGCAGCAGGGATTTTGGTGTCATCATCACCAGCGGCTTGCGGAAGTTGCGGCGCATCTGTCGGCGCAAGGCATGGAAATAATTGGCCGGGGTGGTGCAGTTACAGACCTGCCAGTTATCATCGGCACAAGATTGCAGATAGCGTTCAAGCCTGGCCGAGGAATGTTCCGGCCCCTGTCCTTCATAGCCATGCGGCAGCAAAAGAACCAGCCCGCACATGCGCAGCCATTTGCTTTCACCCGATGCAATGAATTGATCGATGATCACTTGTGCGCCATTGGCAAAATCGCCAAATTGGGCTTCCCAGACCACCAGCGCATGAGGTTCTGCGGTTGCATAGCCATATTCAAAGCCAAGCAGCCCGAATTCGCTAAGCGGGCTGTCAATCACCTCAAAATGGGCCTGGCCCATGCGGATATTATTGAGCGGAATATAGCGGCGTTCAACCTCCTGATCGACCAGAACCGAATGACGGTGCGAAAAGGTCCCGCGCTCGCAGTCTTCGCCAGACAGACGGACCGCCGTTGATTCGCACAGCAAAGTTCCGAAAGCCAAAGCCTCGGCAGTGCCCCAGTCAATCCCTTCGCCAGAACTGATCATTTTTCTTTTTTGTTCAAGCTGGCGCACAATCTTGGAATTAAGAGTTAAATTAGCCGGGGCATAGGACAAAGCCTCCCCGACCTCGATCAGGACATCGCGGGCGACGCCGGTTTCTCCCCGGCGCTTTTCATAATCCCCTGCCAGCGAAATGCCCGACCATTTCCCCTCCAGCCAGTCCGCCTTGTTCGGCTTGAACGATTTTGAAAAGTCAAAGGCCTCATCCAGCTTTTCATTAAACTGGTTGTGAACACGCTCGGCATCCTGCGGCTTGATTTCCCCCATTGCCACCAGCTGATTGGCATAGACTTCACGCGACCGGGGATGATCCTTGATCGTTTTATACATCAAAGGCTGAGTGAACATTGGCTCATCGCCTTCGTTATGCCCATGACGGCGGTAGCACCAAAGGTCAATCACCACATCTTTTTTGAATTTCTGCCGATATTCAACCGCCAGCTTGGCGACATGAACACAGGCTTCAGGATCATCGCCATTGACATGAAAAACCGGGGCATCAATGGTTTTGGCCATATCGCTGGGATAGGGTGAAGAACGTGACTTGGCAGGCGCGGTGGTAAAGCCGATTTGATTATTGATGCAAACATGGATGGTGCCCCCGGTTGCATAGCCATCAAGCTGCGAAAGCAGGAAGGTTTCAGCAACAATGCCCTGACCGATAAAGGCAGCATCGCCATGCAGCAACAGCCCCATCACCCGGGAGCGTTCAACATCATTGCGTTGATCCTGCTTGGCCCGGACTTTGCCCAGCACCACGGTATTGACACATTCAAGGTGGCTGGGGTTGGCGGTCAGCGACAGATGAACCGTCTTGTCATCAAACTGGCGGTCTGCCGAGGTTCCCAGATGATATTTGACATCGCCCGAAATCTGCAAATCATCGGGAATCGCCATCATCCCCTGAAATTCGGAAAAAATCTGGTGATAGGGCTTGCCCATAATATTGGCCAGCACATTCAGCCGCCCGCGGTGGGCCATGCCAATCACCACTTCTTCAATGCCAAGCTGGGCGCCGCGCTTTAATATTTGCTCAAGTGCAGGAATAAGCGATTCCCCGCCATCCAGCCCAAATCTTTTGGTCCCGCGAAATCTTTTATCCAGATAGGTTTCAAAGGCATCGGCATGAGTCAATCGTTCCAATATGGCGCGGCGTCCCATATTGGTGAAATCCTTGCGGTTGCGGGTGCCTTCGACATGTTCCTGAACCCAGGATTTTTCCTCGGCATCCTGAATATGCATAAATTCAACGCCTATGCTATGGCAATAGGTTTCCTGGCAGATATTGATAATCTCCCGGATGCTGGCTGATTCCAGTCCCAGATAATAATTGATAAAGATTGGCCGGTCATAATCCGCCGGCGTGAATCCATAGGTTTCCGGGTCCAGTTCCGGCTGCACCGGACGTTTGGCAAGACCAAGCGGGTCCAGAGAAGCTGCCATATGCCCGCGCATACGATAGGCCCGGATCAGCATAATCGCCCGGATGGAATCCAGCGTGGCCTGCTGCAAGCGGTCAGAGGACGGGCCGACCGTGCTTTGAGTCTTCAACTGATGGAGGATTTCTGCCAGCCCGCCTTCCGGTCGAATAGCCTCGGTCAGACTGTCGGACATGGCGACTTTGCCAGAGCCAACCACCCGGGTTTTGCGCCGGGCCCAGCTTGGCCCTTTATGGTCGTCTTTTTGAGTATCCCCGGGGCCTTCAGGCAGAATATCGCCGTTCAGAGCCTTTAAGATGCGGTCCCAGTCTTTGCCGACACTGGAGGGGTCTTGTTGCCAACGCTCCATCATTTCAGCCAGATAGGCTTCGTTGGCCCCGTAAAGCCAGGCTGTTTCGCCAATATAATTGCCGTCCACGTTCATTGATCCCCTGCCTTAAAGTCCCAATCTTATATTTGACTCTTATATTCTACCGATTATCACACCTGCCCCCTATTGGTATAGTATAGATTTTAGGACCTTGCAAAGGCCTTGGCAAAGGCCTTGCTCATCAGAGATCACCCACCATAGATTTCAAGCCATTTTTGCTCCAGCAGGCTCATCCAGTCGGGATGCGGTTCTGAAAGGGCCGGGCCAAGGTCGGCCTGCGACAAAAGAGCCGGATGGGTTGGCAAGGCCTCAAACAGGCTTTTGTCGGCATTGCCTAGTTTGTTCATGGAAAGGACGGCGCGGTCTCCCCAAACGCGGGGGTCCTGCTTATGCGCCTGAGCCTTGGCGGATAGAAGAAAACTGGCGGTGACCAGAGCCGCTGCTTTATGCGGGCTATTATAGGGGATGGCCAGAAAATGGCTATTTCCAATGGTGCCGCCTTCAAAGACATAGGTGCGGGTGGATTCGGGTAATTGGCCATTTTCAATCGCGGTTGCGGCTTCGCCGATGTCGAAACTGAAAGAAAGGTCAACTTCCAGCGCATTCAGCATTTCGCGCAGGGTTGATTTATTCTGCGGATAGGCCTGGCCTTTGCGCCAGAGATAAGGCGTAAGCTGCTCCAGATAGTCCCAGAGTGGCGCACTGATTCGTTCAAAGGTTTCCGGGTCAGGGGAGGCTTTCAAGGCTTCTGGTTCGGGTGTGAGCATGATCAGAAGCTGCTTTAAAAAGGTTGAGCCGGTAAAGTCGGGCGGGGCCGGATAGGTCAGGCGGCCGGGATTTTCTTTTGCATGCGCCAAAAGAGCCGCAAGGTCGCGTGGTGGATTGGCAAGTCTTTCCTGGTCATACAGGACAACCAGCCGGGCCTGGCCCCAGGGCATTTCATAGCCATCGGTTGGCACGGTGAAATCAGTGACAAGATTGGCGTTTTTGGCGGGATCAGCAAGCTGCCAGTTGGGCAGTTTTTCGGTAAAGGGGCCAAATAGCAAGCCCGCTTCCTTCATGCTTTTAAAATTTTCGCCGTTAATCCAGATCATGTCAATGGCCCCGTCCGTATCGCGCCCAACGGTTTTTTCAGCCAGAACCTGCCGCACGGCAAGGGCGGTATCGCTGAGCTTGACATGCTGCAGGGTGATCCCCTGTTCAGCCAGATGTTCCCCGGCCCAGGCAATATAATTGTTGGAGGCTTCACCCCCGCCCCAGGCATTAAAATAAACGGTCTGGCCCTGCGCTTGTTTGGTGATTTCTTCCCAGGATAAGGAAAGCGGATCAGAGGTCTGGGCCTGTGCGGGTGAAAACATCAGGCACAACCCGGCAAGAGTCAAACCGGATGCAAGCCGCAGTTTGTTCAAGAATTTTGTCATTATCCATATCCCTTTTTTAGATGTCTTTTGAAAAAATAAACTGGTTTTGTTGGTGCCATATGTCACCGGCTGCCAGTTCAATGTCTGGAAAATGCGGGTGATGGACCGCATCCGGCCAGAATTGTGGTTCAAGGCAAAAACCCGCATAGGGGCCATAAGCCGTTCCTGTCAAGCCCGGCACCTGACTGTTTATATTATGTCCCCCGTAAAATTGCAGGCCGGGTTCGGTGGTTGCAATATGCAAGGAGATATTCGAATGCGGGCTTTTAACTGTTACAACCGGGCGTATTTTTTCGCGCCCGGACGATAGACAGTAATTATGATCGATAAAATGGCCCCAGCTTGTGACCGAGCGTAAAGCGCGCGGGGATGAGAAATTATAAAAATCAAACGGCTTTGAAACCGGCGATATAGCACCGTTCGGAATAAGATCATCATCAACCGGCAGATAGGAATCGGCCTTTATCGTGAAGAGATGATCACGAATATCCTGGCGATCATCCAGCACAAAATAGCTGTGATGGGCCAGATTACATACAGTAGGCTGATCGCTTTGTGCGGTGATATCAAGCGCAAGTGTTCCCTTATCTTGCAGGCGGTAGGTTGCCCGCACAACCAGCGTGCCGGGCAGGCCGTTTTTATCCTGATCTTTCAGCAGGAAACGGACAAAATCCGGGCCTTGCGCATCAATCGCCCATTCGCGGCGACTATAGCCACCTGTCCCGCCATGCAAACAGTGCCGATCCTTGAAATTTTTATCCAGCTGATAGGTTTTTTCTTTAAGTGGCAGATGCGCATCGCGGACCCGGTTGGCGATCCGGCCGCAGATTGCGCCATAATGCTGGGTGTAGCGGGGATAATCTTCCGGGTTTTTTAACCCAAGGACAAGCGGGTGATCAACGCCATCCAGACGCAGGTCATGAAGCGTTGCCCCATAGGCAAGAAAGCGGGCGCGAAGCCCGCCACCTGTTATCTCGATGGGCTGAAAAGCTGCCGCGCTCAATGTTTCTTGCGCCATCAATCGCAATTTCAAATGTCGATATGATTAACCAGTTCGGCATGCGATTGAATATAATGCAGCCGCATTTCAGGTTTACGCCCCATCAATGTATCAACCAGATGGCTGGTTTGTGCCATGCTTTCGCTTGAATCGGGCAGGTGAACGCGGATCAGCTGGCGTTTTTCAGGGTCCATCGTGGTATCGCGCAGCTGGCGCGGCAGCATTTCGCCAAGCCCTTTGAAGCGGCTGATATCAACCGAATGTTTATGTGATCCTGCTTTAAAAACAGTTTCCAGAAGTTTGTCGCGATGCTGATCGTCTCCGGCATAGACGGTTTTATCGCCACGGCTTAGCCGGTATAAAGGCGGTTTCGCCAGATAAAGTCGCCCGGCCCGCACCAGATCAGGCATTTTTTGAAAGAAAAATGTCATCAGCAAGGCGGCAATATGGGCCCCGTCAACATCGGCATCGGTCATGATAATCACGCGCTCATAGCGCATGTCTTCAAGGCGGAAAGCCGGGCCGGTCTCCACCCCCAGAGCCTGGAGCAGGTCTTTTATTTCCTGATTTTGGGCCAGTTTTTCTGCCGAGGCCGAGGCCACATTCAAAATCTTCCCTTTAAGCGGCAAAATCGCCTGAGTTTGGCGGTTGCGGGCCTGTTTGGCACTGCCCCCGGCTGAATCGCCTTCAACAAGAAATAATTCCGATCCCTGCGCCCCCCCGGTGCAATCAGCAAGTTTGCCCGGAAGCGGCAAACGGCGAGTCGGGCTGGCCCGGGCGATATCCTTCTGGCGGCGTTTGGCCAGCCGGATTTCCATGCGCTCCAGACAATGGGTCAACAGGGCCTGTGCGCGGGCCGGGTCGGCTGCAAGCCAGTGATCAAACCGGTCCTTTATTGCCAGTTCGACCAGCCGCCCGGCCGCAGGCGTGTTCAGTCTTTCTTTGGTTTGGCCTTGAAACTGCGGGTCGCGAATAAAAACCGACAGCAGGATCATGGCATCAAGCGTGATATCTTCTGACAAAAGGTCTTTGGCCTGGCGATTGCCGATCAATGTCCCATAAGCCCGCATGCCACGGGCAAGCACCGATTTCAGCGCGGTTTCATGGCTTCCACCTTGCGGGGTTGGCACCGTGTTGCAATAGCTTTGAAAGAATCCGTCTGTGCTGGCTGGCCAGGCAATGGCCCATTCCACACGCTCATCGCCTGATTCATAGGACCCTGCAAAATTGCCTTCCACCGCCAGCGCAATTTTATCAGTATGGGTATCCAGAAAATCACGCAAGCCGCCCGGGAAATGAAAGACGGCTTCGGGCGGGATATCCTTTGCCACATGATCGGGCGCATCGGTGCGCCATCTTATCTCAACGCCTTGAAAAAGGTATGCTTTGGAGCGCGCCATGCGAAAAAGCCGGGCCGGATCAAAACTGGCACCTGTTCCAAATATTTCCGGGTCCGGTTGAAAGCGGATCATCGTGCCACGGCGATTGATATGGTCTTTTATCGGCTCCAGCGGGCCATCAGGCTTTCCTTGCTGATAGGTCTGGCGATAAAGCACGCGATTGCGGGCGACTTCAATCTCAAGCTGGCTTGCCAGCGCATTGACAACCGACAGGCCAACCCCGTGCAGCCCGCCTGCCGTCGCATAGGTCTTTCCTGAAAATTTACCCCCCGAATGAAGCTGGGTCAAAATGACTTCCAGTGCTGACAGTTGCGGGAATTTGGGGTGTGGATCAACCGGAATCCCGCGCCCGTTATCACGCACCTGCACCCAGCCTTCGGCAGATAATTCAACCTCGATCCGGCTGGCATGACCCGCCACAGCTTCATCCATCGAATTGTCAATCAGTTCGGCAACCAGATGATGAAGCGCGGTGCTGTCTGTCCCGCCAATATACATGCCCGGACGACGGCGCACAGGCTCCAGCCCTTCCAGCACTTCGATATCTTTGGCCGAATAGGCGCCATCAGAATTAGTCATGCCAGAACTCACCGGCTTCATACCATCGCTTAAAAGATCATTTTTCATTGTCGGACACTCTCTCTTGCAGCCTAAATCTTGTTTTCTTTTAATCTAGCGCACTTTAGATGGCGGGCCGAAAAGGAACCCCTGGCCCAAACGCACATCATGTTCCTGAACTTCGCGTAATCCGGCCTCGGTCTCAATGCGCTCGGCTACAAGTGTGCAGCCTTTTTCATGCCATTTTTGCAGGGTTTTCTTTCCATCGTCCTGGTCAAGGGCGACAAGCAGCATCGGGGCGCGCATTTTTACAAAATGAAAACCCATCTGATCAACCAGATCGGTGGCTTGCGAAAAATTGACAATCTGATCAAGCGACAAACGGAAGCCGACTCCGCGTAACTGGCGCAAGGCACTCAGCAGGTCCGGCCCGCCCGCAACCAGGGCCGGTTCGCCTATTTCCAGAATAAGACGCGGCGTCAGTTCTGGATTGGCCTCCATCTGTTCAAGAAACTGGCGGAAAAAAGTCGGGTCCGAAAACGTCGGACTCGCCAGATTAAAAAAGAATCCTTCAACCTTGCTTGATGTCTGGCGTTTAAGCTGACGCAGCCCGTGAAAGAGCAAAAGCTGGTCTATGGTCGGCATCAGGCCCGCTTGCTCGGCAACCCCAAGAAAACGCTCCGGCCCGATCTCCTGACCATGCGCATCAATCAAACGGGTGTAACACTCCTGATAGCGCGGCTTGCGGCTATTAAGATCAACCACCGGCTGCAGATAAATCGCAACCCGCTCTTCCCGCAAGGCCTCCCGCACATTATCAAGCAGCTGCTCAGGCGATAACTCACGGGCCAGGCGCGGGGGGGTAGGAATCTTGCGCGTCATCCCTTCAGGTCGCCGCGCCGGGCGCGGCATCTCCTCGCGGGCCGATAATTGCGAAACCAGATTCTTTAACGTCCGGATTTCACCCTCGTTATCGGCCTCCTCCTCCTCATCGGCCATGTCATCTGGCTCAAGATCATCGGAGTCCGTCTGGTCTCGAGTGACATAGGCATGAAGCGGATTATCTTCCTCAGGCTCCGGGTCCTCCGGAAGATCATACCGGTCATCTCCCCTTTCAAAATCCTCTTCCTCAAACGCATCCTCAGCAAAATTACCATCGTCAATATCGTCATCATAAATATCACCATCCTCAATAGCCCTGTCCTCAGAACGGGGCGGCGGCGGTTGTCGTGTCAAAGGCGGCGCACGTCTGGGCTCGTCATCATCCAGCAATTCATCCAGCGCAGCAGGTTTCTTCCTGGTACCCGGCCTGCGCTTGCCCCCTGCATGCGCGCGCATCTGACGCAGCCGGGTTTCTTCCTCCAGCTCATAATCAGGCTCGGCAAAATTCAGCGTCGCATCCTCCTCAAAACCAGGGTCATCACGCCGCTGTTGACGCGGTGTTTCAGCGCGTGGCGTTTCAGGGCGCAGAGAGTCAGGACGCGGAGGCTCTGGCCGATGTTGAGGCCCAGCCGACCGGGCAGGGGCTTCATACTCCGCCGCAGGATCATCGCTGGTCTTTTGTAAATCCTGCACAGCCTGACTCAGAATAAGCATCTGGCGGACATATTGCTTCTCTCTCCGAACCAGCATGATCCCCAGATGCAGGACTCCACCGCCAGTAAAGACAACCCCGCCTATCAGCATCGGCATCCAGCCAATTCCGGCACTGATCGAGCCAATAGAGGCCAGCCCGCACACTGCCGCCAGCGTGCCGTAGCAAACCACCAACCAAATATGTGCGCTGGCTTTAATCATATAAACCGCTTAAAAATAATGTGAGGATTTGCGATCAGCAATCAGTGCCGACAACATCCGCTATATCAGAAAACCCATCCTGCCGTGCGAGCACGGCAAGGCCTGATATTATTTCATCTATGATTCGCGGGCCTTTGTAAATAAAGGCACTATATATTTGTAGCAAATGTGCGCCGTTTCGCATGCGCTGGTAGGCATCTTGAGGGCTTGAGATTCCTCCGCAGCCGATGAGGGGGACTTTTCCGTGGCTGGCCTGATAGAAAAGCCGCAGTTTTTGGGTGGCAAGATCGCGCAGGGGCGGGCCACTCAAGCCGCCGGTTTCTTTAGCGATTGGGAGGGTTGCGCAGGAATCCGGGCGAGACAGGGTGGTATTGGTTAGAATGACTCCGTCGACGAGGCCTTTTTGCCGGGCGAGTTCTTTGGCCAGTTGGGTGAGGGTTGAATCTGGCAGGTCGGGGGAGAGTTTGACCAGCAAGGCCGGGACATTAGAGCCAGAAGGGAGTGCATCGCGCACGGCGGTCAAGATTGGCAGCAACGTTTCAAGGGCTTGCAGATCGCGCAGCCCTTGCGTGTTTGGCGAGGAAACATTGACCGTCATATAATCGGCCATTTCACCAAGACGGCTGGCAAGCACCTGATAATCTGCGGCGGCATCCAGGGTGTCCTTGTTTTTGCCAAGATTGATTCCGACTGGTTGCGTGAAGGATTTGCGGCGATGGGTTAAAAGCTTCTGATACATGGCCTCAACCCCGGCATTGTTAAAGCCAAGCCGGTTGATCAGGGCCTGTTGTTCGGGCAGCCGAAAAAGCCTTGGTGCGGGATTTCCGGGTTGCGGTTGCGGGGTGACGGCCCCGACCTCGACAAAGGAAAAACCAAGCGCAAGGCAGGCGGCAGGAACCTCGGCATTTTTGTCAAAACCGGCAGCCAGCCCAAGCGGATGGGCAAAGGAACGATTCCAGAGTGTCTGGTTTAAAATTGGGTCGGCTTGTGTTGGCTTTGAGCCTGTTCTGAATCCGGGCGTGCCGATTTTTTGCCAGATTTTCAACAGCCCGATAGCGGCATGATGCGCCGTTTCCGGGGGCAATATGCTTAATAACGTATGGAGGCCGATATCAGGTCGCATTACCCTTACCTCCGTTAATAGTCAGTAGTCTGACAAACCCTCACAATTTAGCGCGGGTTTAGCGTTTGGGAGTCATCACGCGCCGTCTTGCATTGATCTCGTCCAGTTGCTGGCGGCGATAATTTCCAAGCCGCATGGCGGAGTAGGATTCTGCGTCGTCATGCGTGATTTTTTTGAGTTTATCTGTATCGGCTGCTTCCTGTTCAGCCCTGTCAGGCGTTTTCTTGGCGATTTTTCTTGTAAAAGCGGCCCGGGAAAAAGGAGCTTGGGCGTTGCGCAGCAAAGCCGCTTGTGCGGCGGATTTTGATAGTCTGGCTGAAAATAGGTAGCCTGTTCAACCAGCGTCTTTGTGCCAACCGTTTCATCAAGGCCGGATTGTGTCTGCAAACGTTGCCAGTGGGTCAGCACCCGGTTCTGGTAAGCGGCGGCGCGTTCGGGCTTGGCTGAATGATAATAGGCCACGGCTTTTCCCCAGCTGCCATGGCGCATATAAAGCTCGCTCAGGAATGCGGCGGCATAGGCGGTATTTTCAATCGGGTCCATGGCCTGATCGACTGAATTAAAGGCCCGGCCATGATATTCCAGATTGATCTGCATACAGCCGACATCAATATTGGTGATGCCGCGTGCCTGCGATTTTTCAGCCAGATGGACTCCGGCTTCGCGGGTGGGCAGGAAGGTCCCGTTGCCCGATACATTGACGGTCCAGGGCCAGGCAGCGAAGGTGCCATTATCGGTGCGCCCGGATTCGGTCAGGGAAATAGCAACCAGCAATTTTTCAGGAAGCCCGGCGGCTTGTTCGGCCAGTCTGGCAGCATCAAGGCACAGGTTTCCTGTATTTTGCCCAGAAGCTATATTTTGACCTGAAGCTATCGAAGCGTGAGACAGCAGAATCCCTGCACCGAGGCTAAAGGTGCAGAGATATTTTTGCCAACTGGCTGAGCGCAAAAATCGTTTCATACAAAAATAAAAGCAAAAAATATGCCATTATTTTTGTGTTTTAATCCTGCAACAAGGAATCAGGTGCTTCCTGTTTAAGATGCCCCCGGCTTGAATAGATCAGCGCAAAAAACCGATTATACGGGATCGCTTTAGGCGACTTGAACGCGGGTCCAGGCTTCCTCATACACCGCACGCAATTCTTCGCCCTGATAAATCACCGGCTGGCAGGCTTCCAGCAAGCGGTCTTCCGGGAAGATAATCGGGTTGTTTTTATACTCGTCCGACATCAATTCCCGTGCGGCTTCATTCGGGGTGGCATATTGGATATAATCTGCAATATCTGCCCCGACCTTGGCATCCAGCAGGTAATTGATAAAGGCATGCGCATTGTCAGGATGCGGGGCACCGGTCGGGATCACAAGATTATCCTGCCAGATTTCACCGCCAATATCAGGGATCACATAGTCAATATCATCATCCTCTAACTGGGCCTGGGCAATATCACCATTATATTCAATGACCAGATCGACTTCGCCTGAAAGCAGAAGGTCCTGCCCATTATCTTCATGGAACACCTTGATATGAGGTTTTTGCTTGATAATCAGGTCGGCGGCTTCATTGACATGGTCCGGGTTGAGCGGGTTCATCCCGTGTCCCAGATAGTTGCAGACCGTATGAAGCTGGAAGGAATCGCCAAACAGGGAAATTTTCCCGGAATAGCGGTCCGAATCGAACAGGTCTTTCCAGGTCGGCACGCCGTCAACCCGGCTTTTGCGATAGGCAATCGCGCTGGTCCCCCACATATAGGTGACGGAATATTTGCGCCCGGGATCAAAGGCGGCATCGCGGAAAAGCGGTGAAATATTGGCAATATTCGGAATTTTTGAATAATCAATCGGCATCAGCATCCCGGCCTGGCCCATGCGCGATACATTGATGCCGGACGGCACCACGACATCAAAGCCCGGATTGCCTTCTTTCAATTTGGCAAAGACCTCGTCATTATCAGCAAACATGCTGAAATTAACCGTGATTCCGGTTTCGTTCTCATAGTCTTCAAGCGTGGTTTCCCCGATATAGGTGTCCCAGTTGTAAAAATTGACTTTCGGCTCTTCGGCCGCACGGGCAGGGTCTGAAAGACGAATCCCGACTGCTGCGGCTCCAAACCCGGCCATGGTAGAGGCCAGCATCTGACGTCTTGAAACGCCGCGTGATTTTATATTCATTTTTCTCCTCCGTGTTATATATGGCGTTTTATATATGGCGTTTTATATAGGGCGTTATTATCGTTACAAGATAACCTGCTATTCGCTGGTCAGCATAATGCCCTGTGCGCCTGCCCTATACAACATAATTTTTGGGCAACAGGATTTATCTATTTTACAGGAGACTCGCTATTGATCAGTCAATCGCCAGTAAAGTCAGGACATTGCGCTCCATATCGCCTGAAATCGCCAAGGCCTGAATAATCAGCTCTTGCCGGGTTTGCAAGGCAACCAGATTGGCTGATTCCTCATCAAGATCGGCAAGAGTCAATTTGTCGCCGCCCTCATCAAGGGTTTCCGAAAAATCATCGGTGAAATCGGCCCGCGACTCCAGCAAAGAGACGTTATTGCCAAGAGTCGAGGCAACAGCCGTCAGTTGCGAAAGAGCATTGTCAATCCCCGTCGCAATGGTCTCAATATCAGTGCTCGAGGCATCAACAAAATCATCAACCGTGACTCCAAAGCTGGTCAGGCCCAGAAAATTCTGCTCGGCATCATAGGAAACGCGCTCAAAAAGCGACCGGGTGGTGTCTTCCGAATCCGCATCCAGCGCATAGCCGATGATGTCAATCTTCGACTCGCTGCGATTTGAAAAATTCACCGACAAGGAAGCCGCCGTCGAGTTCAGCAAATTAACCCCGTTATAATAGGCATCCTCCACCAGCTGGGCAATCTGGTCTCCATATTCATTGAAATCAAGAGTCGCGGCCTCTTTCTCCGTGTCCGACAAGGTCGATATAGAATCAACAATGCCTTCCATCGAATCCAGAAGCTCCTCAATCGCCTCAATCGCATCAACAGCTGCATTCAAGGTCGAAACCCCCAGATCAATGTCCAGCTTGCGATCCGTAAAAGTATCCGCCCGATTGTAAAGGGCCTGCGCCGTGAAATAGGCCTCCGCATCATCCGCAACCGAATTAACCGATTTTCCCGATGAAATGCGGTCATTTGTCCTGTCTGAAAGGCTTTCTACATCCCGCAGCTCCAATATCATCGACCGCTGAGATGACGTCAGGTTGATTTCCTTAACCATGGCCTGGCTCCTTCTTCTGCCTTAATGCCCGATTCTGGGGCACCCGATTCTGGCACGCTCGATTTTAGCACGCCTTTAGTCTGGTTAGCCCCGATTCTGGGGCTTTTGCCTGCCGCGACAGAGGAGCCACATCTAATATGTGAAAGAGGAAGTGCATCTAAATGCAAGAAGGCCAAGCCAGTCAAACGTTCCCAAGTGCTTTACGTTTCTATAAAGCAGGAAACAGATGCAAAGCATCGCGATGGACCGTTTAAACGATGATCCTCAAGCCCGCTCATACAGGCATAAAACGGAGATATAGGCACCCTTACAGGCGCACCCTTTGCCGTTTGATCATCTATGTTACACGTTCGCTTTCTGCTACGCTCAACATCTATATACGCACACGTTTGACGACGCGATGGAAGGGTATGTTCTACGGTTCTCCAGCGCGGCTCCACTCTTACACGACTTCATGGCTCCAGATATTAATCGCAATATCAAATAAACAGACCAGCAAGCCAAGCAGAAGTCTGCCCAATTCTTGCGCAAATCCATTAGAAACCATGTTAAATGCTATGTCGATCCTCTCTCTTATCACAACAAGCAGTCCTACCTTACACGTTATGAAGTATCTGTCAATAAAAAATTTTGCAAAGAATCCTGAAAAAGCTTTTATATTTAAAGAAAAGTGGCGATTACTCTGTTTATTTGCTTAGGGTCAGGACCCTGGAAAAGCAGCCCGAAGGCGGGTGTAGCTTTCCTCCCATAGAAAATAGGCCTCGATCACATCTGGAGGCGGAGGGTTCTCACCCTGTAGCAGATTATAACGGGTGGTTTCATGGGCAAGCTCTTTGGGGTCTTCGCTATATCCGGCTGGAATTTCAGGACGTTGCATCGGATAGGGCTCTTTAAACGTCGCGACCTGCTGAAAGCTCCTGGCGGCTGCCTTGAACGCGTCAGGGCTGCAATAGCCCAGCGTCAATAACTCAGGCGCACATAAACGCAGGCAATAGGCTGCAACCTCCTTGTCCAAAAGCTGGTGAAACTTGCCAACCGATAAAGGGTCAATCGCCTCTTTTGAGCCGTGCGATGAATTGCCTCCCTGGACTTTTTGCACAATGTCATGACCCTGAAGGCCAAATTGCTGATATAATGCGGCAATAGTCCGGTCAGGCTGCTGCACCAGGTCCTCATAGCGCACAAAGCTATATCCCGGGTGGTCCGTAAAGCGCAGACCATAAGCAACACTTTTGCGCCAGTTGCGGATATTATGCAGGGTCGGGTGAATTTTCCCCTTATAATGAGCACCCCGCCCATAATTGGTCGAGGTCAGAACGTCCCGAATATCACGGATGATATGGACAATTTGCACACCCTGATCCAGAAGATAGGGGATATATTCTTCAGCCAGGACATCTTTAAAGCCAATGAGCGGACAGCTTTTATCAAGCGTTTTCTGGCGGGAAAGTGCTAACTGCGCCTTCAAGGCATCATGAAAATTCTCTGCCTGTAAGTAGCGATAGAAGTCGCTATGGCGATAGCCCGTCTTTTGAAACAGATGATCAAGAGGATAATGATAATCTTCAATATCATTCTGCTTTAAAAAGGCTTGTTTGGTGTCCACAAGGAACTGGCTCAGCGGTTGAAAAAGAATATGGGCGTTATCGCTTTGATCAAAAATAGCCCAGACCAGGCTGGTGCCACTTCGATACATGCCGGTAATCAGAATCATAAGTTTATGGGTCCTGACCCTAGATTTTATTTGACGTATTTCAGATAATTCCGGGCCTCTTTCCCGGAGTGGAACAGTAAATCCAGCACACTGACTTTATGTTCAAACGCCCCCCAAAACTGCGGATAGGCCGGATAGCCACTATAGTCCATATATCTTAACTCGATACCTGCTTTGGTGAAGAGGTCTTCTTGAATGTAATTTCTGGCACTGGGACCGCTCATATAAATATCAGCATTTGCTTGTGTACAAATATGGACAAGCCTTTCGGTTTGACCATCAATCAGCGCATAGTCTGTATCTTGTGAAATTTTTGTCTCTATACCGAGATAGTTCAAAATAGCTGTTAAAAAGCGATAATTCACATGGCTTAATAACTCATCCGCATAGTCGCTATAGAGCGGGTGAAGCCACCCGGCCACTTCATCAAAATAAGGGGCGCGTCGATAGGCCGAGACCAGCGCATTCCAATGCTGTTTGCGCCAGAGTTGATGGGCGGTTTTGACCTGACAAATAGGGGTTTCAAAGCGATTTTGAACGGCTACAGGGATTGTCAGCCAGGAGGTCTTGTCCGGCGCAATTTTGATCAGATTGCGGTTACGCCAGTCGCTTCGGGTATATTGCGCACTGTCATAGAAAATGAATTCATCTGCAATGGCAATCAGGTCAATATATCCTTTCCACGGGATATAGTTGGACTGCGATATGGTGACAATTTTCATCGAGCTTTCCGCCAGGAAATAACGATATCCCCTGAAATATGCCAGGAGGTTTTGTTAAACAGGCGGACAAAGCCGTTTTGCTCCAGCAAGTCCTGATGCACCGGATTATTATAGATAATGATACAATCATGAGCGATCAGATTCGCTAAAAGGCTTTCTACCCGCTTTGCGTTCAACGGATTGAACATATACAAAACCAGCTTTTCACCAAATTGTGAGAAATCAATATCCATGATATCGGATAAAAGGATAGAGGGTTTATCGCCAAAACAGGTTTGATAATTCTGATGTGCGATCTCAACCAGCGGAGAATAATATTCAATGCCGGTCATTTTCATATCCATGCCGGCACGATGGGCCAATTCGCGCCATGCGATCATGGCTTTTCCCTTTCCGCAGCCAATATCGATAAAATGATAATCTGCAAAGCCAGGCTGCAAATGTTGCTGCAAGAAGGAAAATGACTCTTTGATCACACTGTGCCAGGAGGCCATATAGAAATTGCCGCCGAGTGTATCGACTGCACCGGATTCATAGTCTTGCTCCGGGAGCCAGCTATGGGTTTCGGTTTTGCGGAGGATATCAAAAAGGTGATTTTCCCGAAAATAGGTGACCGGCAAAGCCCAGCCACGGGCTTTGAACATCCGCCAATAATCGCGCCAGCCGATTTTTTGCATAATAAGGGCTACCTGCCCATTGTTCCAAAGATATGGCCAAGGCTTCCCATCATTTTCTTATTGGCTATATGCGCGCGCAGACTATGGATATTGGAAATAGCGACATCGTGTCCACGGCTATCCATGATGATTTTCCTGTGTTCAGATAGCGTCGCCTCTGTTTCCCCGGGATCATCAGACATATATCCATGCGCGGGAAGGTCCTGTAAACCATAGGTTTTAAGCCCGCTTTCTTTAAAGAAGCGATGAAACATCCCCTGGTCATTGAGATAAACCTTCGCGCCCTTATAAAGGGCTTGGTAAAGGGTATTTCCGCCTTGCTGGCGAATATGATTCATAATGACGGTGCCGCAGCTGGCTTGCATTTCGTAATATTGATCGCGCGGGATATATTCCAGAAGCGGGACAAATTGATCCGGGAACAGGCTTTTGCCGATTTGTGCAATCAGGCTGGCATAGGGTTTATCGCTATACATCAGCGGGGTCAGAATTTTGCGGCCTTTCAAGTCCATATTTAGCAAAATATCAAAGAGTTCCAGATGATTGTTAGAGGCGGTTGCTGAATTCCCCAGCAAGATATCAGGCCCCTGCATCCGGTCCGGGCCGGGGGCAAAGACGGATTCGGCACTATATGTGCTGATAAATTGATAGCCCCCTTTGAATTTTGGAAAGGCTTTTAAGAAGTCCGGCCAGTGCGGGTGCATAATCGACATCAGGTCAATATTCTCCACCAGATCGTGCATGCGGGTATGTTTGGCTGGCGGGGGAGGCGGAGGGGCCGGATCCGGGGTTGCTCCATCTTCTGTTGAAATCGATAACTGCCGCTTGTTCCCTTCTTGTGTAATGCCCAGGCGCAAGGGTTTTTGGCGGTTCTTCATCAAGAAAGCCGTTTTTGGAAGATAGAAACTGGGCATATAGGGTTCGACAAAATGATAGTAATCAATCCCCCATCCGACCCATTGGACCAGCAGAGATTTAGGCACATGTGCCAGCGCATGATAAAAAATCGGCAGCATGAAATGGATCACCAGACAGTCAAAATTTTCCATTTCCCGGATTACTTCATCGCTTTGCCAATAGTCAGGGGCTTTGACTTTGGCATGGGGACCGGCAATCATGAATCTGGGCGGCTGGGCCGGATTGCCGGGGGTGCGAAATTCACTGCACCCGGGCAGGGCCTCTTCAAAGGTCTGCTGGATAAAGGGGATGAACTTGTCATCATAGCAAAAATGTAAAATTTTCATGCAGATTACTTTTCTGGACGCTGCAAACCAATATTGTGGTAGTCTCCGGGCGGTTTGAAAGCAAAATATTTGACTGGCCAGCCCTCTTTTAAAATAAATTCAGTGACCGCACGTTTAACACCATAGGTAAACGAACTCATAACCGTCCAATGCGTATAATCATCAAACAGTAAAAAGCCGCCCGGTTTCACCTTGACTCTGGCAATATCAATATCTTGTGCAACATCCCGGTAAAGATGGCCCGCATCTATATAGATAAAATCAAAATGATCATCCGGAAACTGGCTCAAAGCCTCCCAGGATATGGATTTCACAAACTCAATCCGCTTGTCCTTTAAATCACCAGCATCAAACTGGTCATAATTGATAAACTGGTGATCCATATCAATCGAATAAAGTTTCTCTGGCTGGCAAATCTTTAATATTTTACACGCAAAATCACCTTTATAGGTGCCAAGCTCGGCAACGATGCCGCCTTTGATCATTTTTCCGATCATGGCCTCGCGCGTAGGCAGCAGGACGGCGTCTTTCAAAGAATCCTCGGTGAGCTGGATGTCCTGATTCTCTCCATACATAAATAAAGGGGCGTGCCCGGTCCCTTTTTGATACCTGCGCTGCGCCATAGACAGTTGCCTGATCGCATGGATCACGTGCTGGCGAAGCTGTTGCTCGTCTGGATTCTCCTCACGCTTTAACCGGATATGCTCTGCGACCTCTTTATAATATCGTTGAAAAGCAGGGTTGTTCTTAAAATCCGGATGGCGGCGGGTGAATTGTTCGGTAATAGAATCAAGATCACGAAGAGCTTGCTCATAGTCCTGCTTGCTGGCCCGGACAACCGGGATGGCCAGATAACACATATATTGAAAAGCCAAATTACCACAGCGCACAGCGGCTTGCTGGATCAGATCGAATTGCTGCTGCATGGGTAGCTCAGCCATCAGATCGCGCGTATAGGCTTCTGCTGGCAGAGGCTTTTCCAGTCGAAAGAGCCCGCTGGTTGCAAACTGCCCGTGGAAAGAGAAATAATCGCTATAGTATTCCTGATAGAGCATTATCCAATAGGTAAAGGGATAGAAATAATCCTGTTGGACAACCATGGTCTTGCCTGGAATATAGCGCGGCCAGAATAGCTGAAAGGCTTTATGATTGACATCGGGTTGCTTCAGGCAATCGTAAAAGGCTATTTCTATGGGGTCTTCAAAATGTTCTATGGTGCGCAGGTCTGCCTCCACCAACTCATAGATATCGGGGTAGTGCTTTAGATAGGCCTTGATGACGGTGAAGAAGTCATCCTCCAGGCTGACCCCCAGAGAATCGAGCTGCGCTTTGGCCTGCGGGTCTTTAAAATAGCGTTCATAGGGTTGGAGCTTTCCGCCAAGATCAAGGGCAAAGACAGGCTTTTTTGTGTGTTTTGTGCTGCCAAGAGGATTATCAAGGATTCCCTGGCAAAAAGCACTGGTCGAGGCCCCGACAAATAGCCCCAAATCGACAATACGCCCGGTGAAAGGCGCACAGGATTTAGCCAGACTATAGCATAAAATTTTCTGATCAGCCGACATCATGCTGACATGCTGCATGACATGCGGTGGCGGCATCTGCAAAATTTCCCTGATATCAGACGACAGATGCGAACTATTGCGCATCATGTTGGCGTCATTCATGACAAGAGTCTTCCATCAAGCAGCACAGCCGCAACATCGCGCTCGGCCTTTAAAAGATATTTATACCATTCCACGGTTCGCCAGCGGGTTTCATCGCGCACAACTCCATCGGTGATGGCGGCTGCAATCTCTTCAATGCCAAAGATGATGGTCGTCGCCGGGCGATACCCCAGTATCTTTTCCATCTTGTTGACATTTAACCGATAATTCCGGCGATCCGGGTCAGATTTTTGAATATTGATATCAATCTTGAAGGGCAAGGATTGGCGCACCAGATAGGCCACAGAAATCACCTTGCGGTTTTCATGTCCAAGATTGAAAATTTCTCCGCTGATTTTGTTGGCAGGGGCCTTGAGAACACGCAGAAACCCTTCGGCAATATCCTTGACATGAATAAGCGGGCGGTTCTGCTGTCCACCGCCCTGGACAAATATTTCCCCGTGATTGATGGCATTCAGCGTCATCAGATTAACCAGCAAATCAAAGCGCATCCGCTTTGACAGGCCAAATACGGTGGCATTGCGCAGCGCAACCGGGGTGAATGTCTCTGATGCCAGGGAAAGAATAGATTCTTCAGCCAGAACATTGCATTTGGCATAGGTGGTCAAGGGATTAACCGGGTCTTCCTCGGTCATTTCCTGTTCGTCATAGGCGGCCCCATAGACCGAGGCCGAGCTTGCAAAAATATAGCGTTTGACCCCGGCTTCTTTGGCCATTTTTGAAAGCCTGGCGCGGGCGTGAAAATTGATTGCATAGGTCAGTTCTTCATTGAGATCCCCCGCCGGATCATTGGATAAAGCGGCCAGATCGCAAATTTCTGTGACTTCTTGCAGGTCTTTTTCATCAAGATCGCGCACGTCTTTTCTTAAAATTTTCAAAGCCGGGTTGGACTGGATGTCAGCCAAAAGGTCGGTGCCAAAAAAGAAGCGGTCTGCGGCTTTGACGCGATAGCCTGCAGCCAGCAGGTGACGCACCAGAACATTGCCGATATAACCCCCGGCTCCGGTTACCATGATTGTTCCTTGCATATGTTTTTCCTGTTTGGTGAAATTAGGTTTGGCAATATGTGCCAATATATAGGATGTTTTTATATAGGCTGTTTTTATTCTTTATACTGTGATTCTGGCGACAGGCCATTCATTGAAGCAGTTGATTGCGGGAATGACGGCGGTGCCAGGCAAATGCCAGCCATAAAATTAAAAGGGCGACTGGCAGGCCAAAAGAGCCGATGGCGGATAACCGGCTTTCAAGGTTCTGGACGGACTGGCGCAGGTTCAAGGTGACGGCGCGCAATTCCTGGCGGGTGGCGAGAAGTTCTTGCAGGGCTTCATCAACGGCGGCTTCCTGTTCGGCTGTGCTGTTGGCTCCTTGTGCATCCCGCAGGTTTTGCAAAGACGCTTCGATATCATTCATGCGCTGGCTGAGTTGTTGTTCCCGGGCGCGATATTGCTGTTCAGCCAAAAGCCGCATGTCGGCAATTCGCTCAAACGGGGCTTTTGACACACCGCGCCCGCGCAATTCGGCCAGTCGGGTATCGCCTAAAAGCCAGTCCACCAGATTGAGGAACAGAATCCCGTTTTCTGCAAAAGGTGTGAAGATTGTTTGCCCGAAAAGGCTTTGCCGGGAGACCCAGAAACGGTCTGCCAGCAAGTCGGCATCAGCAACAATCACCAGATTTGCGGGCCCGGTACTGCTGGAAAGATGCGGGGGCGGATCGCCCTGTTCTTCAGGCCCATCGGATTGCGGCGCCCCGTCTGGATAAGCTGTTGCAAGCGGCCGGGTGAGGCGGGCGGCGATTGTCTGTCTGCCGTCCAGCGGGCTGGAATTTTCAAGGATGGTCAGCGGGTCCGGTTGGGCAAGATGTGTATTTGAAAGCCGAAAAGCACGCCCGGAACTTGAAATCAGGGGGATCAGCCCCTCACCGGACAGAAGCCCGGCAGTTGGAATCAGCAGGGTATCAATCATCGACAGGGCCGGGAAGTCCGGGTCAAGGTCACTGGCTTTGGGTTCGATCCAGGCCGGATAGGGGACGGGCGTGACTGCCCCTGCCCGGGTTGCGCCATTGACCAGCCGCCCGCGGTCTGCATCCAGCAGGATATGATCGGCTTCAACAGTAATTCCCCAAGCCGAAAGCAGTGGGCCGAGATCACTTGTCAATAAACCGCCCATTTGTTGGGTGGCTTGTGCGCTTTCATGAAAAGGGTCGATAAAGAAGAGTCCCGGCTTGCCGGAAAGAATATATTGATCAATCGCATAGAGAAAAGCGGGTTCGAGACCGGCGGGATGGATCAGGACCAGAAGATCAGGCGGGCTGGCAGTCAAATCTTCCGGGTTTAAAATCTGTTCAACCTCGTAAAAGGCGCGGGCTTCTTCGATAATCGCCCAGGGTTCACTCGGTAACCCCTGCATCATGGCGGTCATGGAGGAGAAAACATCTGCGCTGGTTACAATGCCCAGCCGGGGTCTGGCCCGTTGTTGTGTGCGATCAATCAGGCGGGCCAGATCATATTCCAGCAGGTTTTCGTGATCGGGGCGCAGGAAGGGGATGGCCCCTTTCCCGCTTTCTGCCTCTTCATTGGTTGTCGCCGCAATCCCGAAATAGAGGGCGCCGCTATAGGATATATCTTCGATGCCTTGCATACCGTCGGCGAGGGCCTGGTCTTCATCTTCGGAGAAAGCGGCTGGGTGAACGGTTTTGACCTGGAGGTTATCGCCGCCTGCCCGGGAGAATTCTGACAGCAGGTCTGCGACCCGGCGTTGATAGATTCCATAGCCGGGAGCCAACCGGCCCAGTTCCGGGGAGTAATAGAGGGTTACGGTCACCGGCTTTGGCAAGTCGCGGAGCATCTGGCGGGTTCCATCGGACAGGGTAAAGAGTTTATCGCGGGTGAGATCAAGCGTGAGGGGAGGAAGCAGCGCAAGGACAGCGGCACATAAAGCTGCAACACCCAAAGCCCCGCCCCCTAAAGTCCATCTGTTCATTTGGCTGCCCATTTGCCGATATTTCACGCCGAGATGGGCAAAATAGAGCGCAAGCCCGCAGAGAATCACGAGCCAGAGCAACGCGCGCAGATCGAAAATTCCTTTGGTAAATTGTTCAAAATGGCTGATCAGGGAGAGGTTGGCGAGGAATGCGGTGCCGTTTTCGCCGATAACGGGCAGCAGGTAAGCGGACACCAGCGGTGCCCCGCTGACGGTCAAGAGGAAGCAGAGAGCGACCCCGACGACCAGTGCGGTGACCTGATGGTTTGTCCAGGCCGAGGCAGCGGTGCCGAGTGCCAGATAAACGGCCATCAGGGCCAGTGCGCCGATATAGCCGGAGAAAACAACGCCATGATCGGGGGTTCCCAGATAGGCGATGATCATCCAGAGGGGAAAGCTGAACAGAATGGCGCAGGACCCGACAAGCAGCAAGGAGAGATATTTTCCCATGATCAGTGCCGAGGCCGGAGCAGGCAGAGTAAGCAAGAGTTCCAGCGTGCCGTTTGCGGCTTCTTCGGCCCAGACCCGCATGGAAAGGGCCGGGGCAAAAAACAGGGCAAGCCAGGGGATAAAGCGGAAATAGCTGCCGAGGTCTGCCTGATCGCGGTCAAAAAACCCGCCAAGGTGAAAGGTGAAAGCTCCGCTTAAACATAGAAAGACGAACAGGAAAATCATGGTCAGCGGGCTGCTGGCCCAGGCGGTGGTTTCTTTCTGGAACACGGCGCGAAAGGCCGGAAAGAATCCGATTTGTCTTTTCATCTCGTCAGATACCAGGGCATCAGAGGTCATGGCGATATGCCCCCGCCTATCCCTGCGCCCGCTTGCAGCAGCGTTTCTTCGCTTTGGGTTAAATGCTGAAAGGCGCGTTCCAGAGGCTTTGCACCAGACTCCTCATCTACATTTGGGCTTGCTTTGGGGTCATGCGCAAGAATATCAGCCAGCGATCCGTTGGCAACAATCTTGCCGCCAGACAGAACCACGATCCGGCTGCAAAGGGCCTCGACCTCTTCCAGAATATGGGTTGAAATCAAAATTGCCCGGGTCTCGGACAGGTTTTTGATCAAATCCCGCACCCCCTGCTTTTGATTGGGGTCCAGCCCGTCGGTTGGCTCATCCAGCACCAGCACATCCGGGTCATGGATAAGTGCCGCCGCCAACCCAACCCGCCGCCGGTATCCTTTCGACAAAACCCCCATCGGTTGACGGCGCGCCTTGTGAAGTCCCAGCAAATCTTCAACCCGCTTTAACCCGTCTTCAAGCGCAGAACCGCTCAGGCCACGGGCGGTCCCTATAAAACGCAAAAAGGACGCAACCTCCATATCCGGCCATAACGGGGCACCCTCTGGCAAATAGCCCAATGCGGCTTGTGCCTGAATACGCTCTGACTTATGACTATGATTTGCGGTCATTCTATAACCCTGAATCTCGACCGTGCCGCTGTCCGGGGAAAGAAAACCCGCAATCATCCGCATCGTCGTCGTCTTTCCCGCCCCGTTCGGACCAAGAAAACCAACCACCTCTCCAGCCGATACCTGCAAGGATACATCCTCAACCACGCGATGCCCGTCATAGGACTTGCATAAAGACTGCGCCAGTAAAAGAGGCGGCATCTCTTACCCTCCGTTCGCTTTATGCGGCTTCGACCCGTTCATATCCAGACAATCAGACTTCTTCTTCCCGTTCTCGGGATTAAACCGCGCATTCGTCCGCACCTCCAACGTGCGAACCCGGCGCGGGTCCGCCCGCGTAACCTTGAACTCTATCCCGCTCTCAGGATGAACAATCAACTCACCGCGAGTCGGAACATGACCCGCCAAATACACTATCAACCCCCCCAAAGTGTCAATATCCTCCGCACGCTCCTCTTGCGACCGAAAAGCCCCGATCTCCTCCTCCAGCGTCTCCAGCAATAAACGCGCATTCGCCTTCATAACCCCCGCAGAATCAACCTCGGACAAATAATCCTCCGCAATGTCATGCTCATCCTCAATGTCGCCAATGATCTCCTCAACCAAATCCTCAATCGTGATCAACCCGTCAATCCCTCCATACTCGTCAACAACCAAGGCCATATGACGACGAGTCGCCCGCATCTCCAAAAGTAAATCCAGAACCGGCAAATTCGGCGCAACAACCAAAACCTCCCGCAACAAACGCTTCAAAGAAAATCGCCGGCCCTTGTCCAAAACCGCCGCCAAAACATCCTTGATGTGAATCATCCCAATCACATCATCCATATCCTTCCGGTAAATCGGATAACGCGAATGAGGCTTCTCAACCATCAAACGTGCCAACTCCTCCAGACCCGTCGACGCATCAATCGAAACAATGTCAACCCGCGGAACCATAACATCATACGCCGTGCGCTCCCCAACCTTCAGAATATTATGAATAAGTGTCCGGCCCTCAGGCGCAACCGGAGCCTCATCCTCCCCATACTCCTCCAGAATTTCGTCAAAACTGTCGCGAAGGCTGGTCTCCCCATTGCGACCCAACCGACCCTTCAACCAGGTCACAAACGAAGAAATACTCGCTTTATGCCCGTGCTGGCTCTCCTCCCCGAAGCTGTCCGCAGACTCTGCCGCAAGCGAGGGCGGGTGCTCCTCCGGCTCCAGAGGGGGGGAGTCTGATGCACTGTCTTTTCCCGCAGAGGCTTTTGATGTATCAGGAATGACGAACCTCCATCTGGATCGGACCATCCGCCGACCCCGTGATAAATTGATGAACATAGGGATTGTCGGTCTCGTCAATGACCCCGGTCGCTCCCTGCCAGATACAACGACCCTGATACAACATGGCCATGCGATCCGATATCCGCCTGGCCGAGGCCATATCATGGGTAATGCTCAATGCCGTTGCTCCCAACTCATGCACAAGCTTGACAATCAGATCATCAATCACATGGCCCATAATCGGATCAAGCCCCGTGGTCGGCTCATCAAACAAGATAAGGTCAGGATCATCGGCAATCGCACGGGCCAGCCCGACACGCTTGCGCATCCCGCCGGAAAGCTCATCGGGGTAAAGCTGGGCCACATCGGCTCCAAGCCCAACCAGCTCCAGCTTGGAAATGGCGATATCCATGGCGGCTTGCCGAGAGACGCGCTTTGAAGAAATGCGCTTTGCCTGATTTTCTTTATAATCCTCTTTATGGTCACCTTGCAGAAGTCCGAAAGCGACATTTTCCCAAACTGGCAGTGAATCAAACAAAGCGGCATTTTGAAACAACATACCAATCCGGCGATTGATCGCCTGCTGGCTTTTTTGCGATATCCTGGCGGTTGTCTTGCCATCAATGGTTATCGTGCCTTGATCGGGCTGGAGCAACCCCAGAATACATTTCAGCAGGACCGATTTTCCGGTGCCGGAGCCGCCAATAATCACAATAGATTCACCACGCATGATTTCCAGGTCAAAGCCTTGCAACACCTTTTTGCTGCCGAATTGCTTATGGATATTTTGCAGCGTCACATAGGGGGTTTTGTCTAAAGGGGGGTCAGCCATGGAAAGCAGAGTCATCCGGTAAAAAACAGCTCGGTTGCAATATAGTTAAAGATTAAAATAAGGATAGATGCGGACACCACGGCATTGGTTGTTGCTGCGCCGACTCCTTGTGCGCCGCCATTGCTGTGGTAGCCATGATAGCATCCGAGCAGCGCGACAAGAAAGCCGAAAATTGCGGCTTTGGTCAGGCCGGAGATTATATCAATCGGCTGTAGAAATTCAAGCGTGCTGGCGATATAGATTTCGGGATTGAATCCGAGTCTATAGACAGCGACAAGATAGCCGCCGAAGACTCCCATAATATCGCCGATAAGGACGAGTACGGGCATCATCAGCAGCCCGGCAATGAGGCGGGGTCCGATCAGATATTGGAAAGGGTCTGTCGAGAGGGTGGAGAGGGCATCAATCTGTTCGGTGACCCGCATGGTGCCGAGTTCTGCGGCCATAGCGGCTCCGATACGCCCGGCAATCATCAGCCCGGCGAGGACGGGGGAGAGTTCGCGGGTGATAGACAGCACCACGACATTGGGGATAGCCCCTTCAGCGGCAAATCGGGCGAATCCGGTATGGCTTTGCAAGGCGAGCACCATACCAGCGAACAGGGTTGTCATGCCGACGACTGGCAGGGACAGATAGCCGATTTCAAAGAACTGGCGCAGGATGAGTCGGGGGTACCAGGGTGGGCGGCACAGGCGAGAAAGGCTTCGGGCTGTAAATTCGCCAAGTCGTCCCAGCGACAGCACGAGATTAAGGAAAGCTGCCCCGAGTGCTGTTAAGAATCGCACGTTTTTTAGACTCCTGCTACGGGTTACGCAAAAAATCTTTTGTCCTGAAATGCGGGGCTGGTCAAGACCCAAACCTTACAGGGTCTGGAGACAACCTTCGCCAGACAGCAAGGCCAAGCACGATGGCGACCACGGCGAGTTGCATATCGAAGAATCCTTTTGCGCCGAAGAACTGCATTGCCAGCCCGGCGGAGGGGGCACCGCTCATAGACCCGAATTCCCAGATCAGGATGAGGATAGCGTTTGCGGCGGGCAGTTGCGGGCGGCCAGCATAGCGGTCTCCCAGTAAAGCGAGTGCGATTGTATACATGCCGAACAGGGCGGTTCCATAGATAAACAGGGCGACAAAGAGGATAAGTTGATCGGGTGCGCTATTGGCGGAGACCCATCCGGTGACCAGGCTGGTGAGGGCGAGGATAATCAGGATGGTATTTCGGTTAAAATAGTCGCTTATCATGCCGAGCGGGGCTTGCAGCAGGACCGAGCCGATGAGGACAATAGACAAGGCCTGTGCGGCGCGGTCGACTGACATACCGATTTCGACGCCATAATAGCTCATCATGTTGATCATGGCGCCTTGAGCCAGGCCCATAAAGAGGGTGATAAGGAGCAGCCGTGGCATATCCTTGACCAGGCGCAGATTTTCGCCGGGTGGAGGATGGGGACTTTTAGAAGGCTGCGCGATAATTGGCAGGCAGAAAAGCGTGGCAAGACCGGTCAAGGCCGCCAGTGTCAGTAATGGTTTTACACCGTCAACCCCGACCAGCGGCAGCAGCAGGGGTCCGGCAGCCATCCCGCCCAGGAAAGCGGTGATATAGAGCCCGATCAGGCGGCCGCGATTTTGCGTATTGGACATCTGGTTGATCCAGCTTTCCGAGGCCATCCAGTGGGTGCAAATCCCGATGCCGCCGATCAGGCGCAGCAGGAACCAGGCCCAATAGTTTTCAAAGGGGATCATGACCAGAACGCTTAGTGTCGTCAGCAGACTCCCGCCTGCCATCAGGCTGCGATAGCTGGCGATGGTCAGAAATTTGGAAAAGAAGACGGCGAGAATAAAGATCGACATCGAGCCGCCAAGCCCGTTGGCGCCGACAGCTCCGGCTTCAACGCCCATTTCTTTGACCCGCAAGGGCATAAGAGCCAGAAAGAATCCGACCGCGATACCAAAGGCAAGGTTGCTTGCCAGCACCCCGCTAAAGGAGCGCATAAAAAAAGGTGCTAAAGGTCGTATTTTTTGAGGTATTTCTTGTGTAGCGGGGTTAGGGTCAGGACCCATAAGATTCATCCATTCTGCGCGTGTCAAATTTTTGATAGATGGGCTTGAAAAGCGCGCAGCGACTAGCCATCGCTAATTGCAAGCGGTTTGAAAGTTCAGATGCAAAAATTTGCCGCGCCTTTACAAGGTTGGTCAATAAAGGCAAATCTACCGCTTCAAACAAGCTCACCGTAGCCAATACTATGCTTTCGCTTGTTTTCATTGTATCTTTACCTTTCTTGACCAACAGAATGGATGAATTTTATGGGTCCTGACCCTAGGCCTTATCATGACAAGGCCTCTTGCGCTGGCGTTTTTTCTTGTTCACTGCGGGTTAAGCGGACAAGCTGCGGGATCAGATCGCTGATTCCCTGCCCGCTGGCGGCTGACACACAAAAGAGCGTATAGTTCTCTTTATGCAGGCCCGCTCCTGTGAGGGCACTTTCAAGCTGTTTGGTTCTTTTTTTAATCTGCGCCGGGGGGCAAAGATCGCTTTTATTTAAAATCATCACCCGGGGCTTTTCAGCAAGACCGGCCCCATAGGCTTCAAGTTCTTGCTGGACAATATGAAAATCTTCTTCAATCGTTTCGCTGATATCAATCACATGAGCAAGAATCCGGCAGCGTTCAACATGGCCCAGAAACCGTATGCCAAGCCCCCGCCCCTGATGCGCGCCTTCAATCAGGCCCGGCACATCGGCAAGAATGGCTTCGCGGCCATCGGCTTCAATCACCCCCAGTTCCGGGTGCAGGGTGGTGAAAGGATAGGAGCCTATTTTGGGCCTTGCACGAGTCATGGCAGTCAACAGGCTGGACTTCCCGGCATTGGGCAGCCCGATCAATCCGATATCAGCAATCAGTTTCAAGCGCAGCCACAACCATTTTTCTTCCCCGGGCCAGCCCGGTTCATGGCGGCGCGGGGCGCGGTTAACCGCTGATTTAAAAGACGCATTGCCACGCCCGCCATCGCCGCCCCGGGCAATGATCGTTGGTGGTCCTTCCTCGGTCAGGTCATAAAGCAGGGTCTCTTTATCCTCATCCAGAATCTGGGTGCCGGGCGGCACATTCAGGATAATTGATTCAGCTGCCGCCCCGGTGCGGTTGGCCCCTTTGCCACCTTCGCCGCGCTTTGCCTTGAAATGTTGGCGATAGCGAAAGTCTATCAAGGTATTGAGATTATGATCAACCCGGGCCAGGACATCGCCGCCGCGCCCGCCATTGCCGCCATCCGGCCCGCCAAATTCAACAAATTTTTCCCGCCGAAAAGATACAGCACCGGCCCCGCCTGCTCCAGAGGCCACAAAAATCTTGGCTTCGTCTAAAAAACGCATGGCAGCTATATTCGGTGATTAGGGAATTTGCCGGGTCAGGGTGCGCTGGGTGACAAATTCTTCTGCCAGCGTTGGATGAATGCCGATGGTCCGGTCAAAATCCTTCTTTGTTGCACCCATTTGCACAGCAACGGCAAAGCCCTGAATGATTTCGCCAGCATCGGGGGCGACAAGATGCACGCCAAGCACCTTTTGATCAGACTGCCGGACAACCAGCTTGAGCATAACCCGCCGCTTTTCAATCCCTTTATCGTCAATCAGGGTCTGTTTTAGCGGGCGAAAGGAACTGTGATAGATATCAATTCCGTCTGGACATTCTTTAATGGCTGCTTCCTCGCTCAGGCCGACGGTGCCGATAGAAGGGTCGGTAAAGACGGCGGTGGCGATCAGGTCATAGTCAATTCCGGGCGGCTCTTTCCCGGTCAGGTGATCGACAACCGCCATGGCCTCCGCCGTGGCCACCGGGGTCAGATTGCCTTTTTCAATCACATCGCCAAGCGCAAAGATGGTGGGAATATTGGTGCGATAGGTCTCATCGACCGGGATTTCGCCTTTGCGACCAACCGTAATTCCGGCGGTTTCAAGCCCGATATCAGAAGTTGCCGGGGCACGCCCGGTTGCAAAGACAACCACATCGCTGTCATGATGCGTGCCATCTTCAAAAATAATCCGGGTGGTATCGCCTTTCTTTTCCAGCCGTTGCGGGGCTTTGTTGAATTGCACATCAAGGCCGCTTGCACCCATTTGCCCGCTTGCGGTCATCTCCTTTGCCAGAAAGCGGCGGACATCCAGATCAAAGCCGCGCAAGAATAAATCCCCGCGATAGAACAGGCTGGTATCAGCCCCCAGCCCGTGCAGGATAGAGGCAAATTCAACCGCGATATAGCCACCCCCGATAATGGCGGCACGCGGTGGCAAGTCGGGCAAATAGAAAAAATCGTCTGACACAATGCCATGTTCTGCGCCGGGAAGGTCAGGCCGGACAGGACGTCCGCCGGTTGCAATCAAAATATGCTTCCCGGTCAAAAGTGTGTCACCTGCCCGCACCTTTTCGGGTCCTTCCAGGCGACCCCAGCCATGAAAGACATCGACTCCGGCCTTGTCGCACAGCGACTGATAAATCGTGTTTAGACGTTTTATTTCCTTGTTTTTATGGTCAATCAGCCGCGACCAGGTAAAGCCGGGTGGCGCGATATCCCAGCCATAGGCCCAGGCATCTTCAATCATATGCGGGACATGGGCGGCATAGGTCATCAGTTTCTTTGGAATACAGCCGACATTGACACAGGTCCCGCCCATGTCTCCGGCTTCGATCAAGGCGGTTTTCACCCCCCGGGTTGCCGCCATGCGGGCAGCGCGGACTCCGCCCGATCCCCCCCCAATGACAATCAGATCATAGGCTTTGGTCATTGTCTTTTTCTCTTTCGCTTTATAGGATGTGTGTTGGGCAGGATGACTGGCTTATTTTTTGCACTCACTTCCTCATATACCAATGCAGAATTCTTTTAAATCATCTTTATCACGATGGCGGCTGGTCTGCTGGGCAATCGCCAGCATAGTGATCAGTGTGCCTGTTCTATCGGTTATAGCGCAAGAAAAGCCTGACCGCGATATCGCCCGCACGGTGCGGATTGGCGGGGAGCCCTGGACCTATGACGAAACAATCCCCTTTGACCCGGACTGGCCTGAAAAGAATGTGGATTTTAAAACGCAGAGATTCCCGCCGTTTCGCCGGGGTTCTGCGCCGGTTCCGGTGCCACCTGCCTTGACGATTGAGCATATCCGCAGCGTCACCGCCTTTCATTTATCCGAACTTTGCGTGCATACGCGCTTTAATCAGCGTCGCAAGGGGCGGTATTTTGTCCGGGTTCCGCGCATGGGCGGCGGGGTTCACCGGCTGGAGGCCGCAACGATTGCCAGTGGCAATTTGCATGATCCTGACGAGGTCGCCCTTCCGCATATTCTTTATTTATTTGAAGGGGATACGACTTCGGAATGCCGGATTTATACGCTGCCGATGGAATCAGTCTCCAGGCGGCGATAGAAAGCCATCTTATGCGACTGACCGCGCCTTCATTCTGGTATAGACCTTCTGTTGCAAGCCATTTTCTTTATCCTTTGTCTTTGATTTATCAAGGAGCAGGCTGGCTGCGGGAATATTTTGCATCCCCCCGGCGGTTTCCAGCCCCCGTTATCTGTATAGGCAGCCCGATGGTTGGCGGCAGTGGCAAAACCCCGACCGTCCAGGCCCTTTATGATGCGCTGGAGGCGGATTATACCCCGCTGGTGGTGAGCCGGGGCTATCGCGGGCAGGTGAAAACCATGGCGCAGGTGCCGAAAGACGCTGATCCTGCGCTCTATGGCGATGAAGCGGCTTTTCTGGCCCAGCTTTTCTATCGGGTCTATGTCGGGCGCAACCGGGTGGCCGCGATTGGTTATGCGCTTGAAGCAGGGGCGCCGTTTTCAAAACCGCCGGTCATTCTGGTGGATGACGGGTTGCAGAATCCGTCTTTTGCCAAAACCGCCAGCCTGATTGTAGTCGATGGAAAGGTGGGTTTTGGCAATGGGTATGTCGTGCCAGCCGGGCCGTTGCGCGAACCTTGGCAAAAGGCCCTTTTAAAAGCCCGATCAAAAGTGCAGGCGGTTCTGGTGATTGGACCAGATGAAAACGGGTGGATAGAGAAGATCAGTCCCGTGCTTGACCCTGAGACCTGTCCAGTTTTTCACGGACACTTTACGCTTGATGTGGATAGTTTGCCGCCAAAAGATACGAAGTTAATAGCCTTTGCCGGTCTGGGACGGCCCGGCAAATTTTTTGACTCCCTGAAAGAGGCCGGATACAAGCTGGCAGAGTGTGTTCCTTATCCCGATCATCATGTTTACGGGGAAAGCGACCTGGCGTTTCTTTTACAAAAAGCCGATGATTTAAAAGCCCGGCTGATCACCACGCAAAAGGATGCGGTCAAACTTCCACCAGATTTTCGCCAGAAAGTTTCGGTCGCCTCTGTCCGACTTGACCTGCCTACCGTCGATCAACTGTTGCATCACCTAAAGACCGCCGGTGGGTTTATTGACTTTAAGGCGTGATTCATTTAGGTATTAGACTATGAATATGATGCTGACAGAAGTCTATGACGCTTTTATCGCGGCAGGTACGCCAGAGGATAAAGCCCGTTCTGCTGCACAAGCCTTAAGCGCAGAGAGTTTTGCGACCAAGGGTGACATTGTGCGGCTGGAGAAGGAAATTACGGCTGTTCAGGCGGATATACGACTTGTCAAATGGATGCTTGGGGTTGTGATTGCGGCGGTTGTTTTGCCGCTTGTTCGTGATTTTTTCCTTTAAAATCTCTTTAAATCTCCGCTTATTCAAGCTGCTGCCCGTTCAAGGGTTGCTTATTCAAGAGCGGGGTTTGATTAGGCGGGGTAGTTCTGGCTTGCTTTGATCAGCCTGGGAAAGTCGCACGAGATTTCAATATAGAAGGGTGTTTTGACAGTTGTCACCTGATCGAACAGCTTTTCGGCGCGTTGTGTTATTTGCGGGGCGTTGCGTCCTATAAACTCATATTGCTTATGCAGAAGTTTTTTATAGCTTGGAGGTTGTGCATTCATATCTAATAGCTGGATTTGAGA
Source organism: Alphaproteobacteria bacterium (assembly GCA_965229605.1). Lineage (GTDB taxonomy): Bacteria > Pseudomonadota > Alphaproteobacteria > CBDDJK01 > CBDDJK01. The sequence goes on from OZ245892.1 coordinate 2,200,135, forward strand.
ATCCAGGACTGGGATCATATTTTTCAGGCTGATCATTCCGAGTTTATTTTCAGGATTTATTCTTTCATGTATTTTAAACACGCTGAGATTACCCGGCGAGATTTTGTCCTGCTTGGGTTTATATGAGGTTAATGGTGCAAAAAACTTGCTTCCTGCGACCTCTAAAATGACGCCGGTATATGGTCTTTGTTTCGTATATCCGTCCCCCCTATGATTATACACCCTTGCATCTATTGATTGCAGGTAGTCAATATAATCTGGATTTACTATATAGAATCGTAGTTTTGTCATCACTTCACCAGAAACAAAAAAGACGGCTTTAGAAACCGTCTTTTAAGTCCGCATTTAGAGGTAGCGTATTACCTTTTTTCAAGTTCGCACTTAAGGTAGCGTATCACCTAGTATCAAGATCGCACTCAAGGTAGCGTATCACCTAATATCAAGTTCGCACTTATCAGACCTTCACCGCGTAAGTTTTGGCCCGGAGGTAGCGTATCACCTAAGTTTAAGCACGCAGGATTTTTGAGTCTGCGTGGCTTATAGAAGGAGTAGAGCATGTTTTGAGTTTTATGTCAAGGGATGTTTGAGCTTATTCACTTATTCAAGGTCATCTTGCCGCAAGTTCCCGCTTGCCAAACCATGATTCCAGGGATTGATGATATTAACGTTACAAGCTTTAAAGTCTTTGACGTTTCGGGTTGCGACGGTGGCTTTTTTGTTTTTGGCGATGGCGGCGATCATGCAGTCGAGTGGATCGGGTTGATATCCGTTTTGTTCGCATTCTACGAAGATGTCGGCATAAAGAGCGGCGGCAGTCTGATCGAATGGAAATATTCGGTCTTCAAAGACTTCAGGTCCCAATTTTTGAAAGGATTCTTCCAAGCCTCTTCGTCGTTTTCCGTGGGGTAATTTGGCCAAGCCGACCTTAATTTCTGCGATATTGATGGTTGTTGTTGCGCAATTCAGGCGATTTTGTTTTTCGATCCATTTTTTGACCTGTTGATCAGGTTCGCTGTGCATCAATTCAGAAATGACATTTGTGTCAAAGATAATCATGCTTTGAAAGTTGCCGCGCCTCGTTTGGAGTTGCGTGGCGGCAGATCGAGGTCAACGCCGTTTTCTTTTCCGAAATATTTTTCTGCGATTTCGAGAATATTGTTTGTTTTCCGGGTATTGGGTTGGGTATTTTCGGGTGTGTGTGGGGTAGCTTCCTGGGTTTCTGGCGCACTGGAGGCGGATTGCAGCAGGTTTCGGGCATAGGCTTCCATTGACAATCCGGCTTGTGCTGCCTGGACACGGAGGCTTTGTTTGACGTCTTCTGGCAGGTTACGGATGGTGAGGCTTGCCATTATTTTTCCTTTCGGCAACAGGGGCATTGGGTTTTTGTAATCAATGCAATCATTGCTGTCAATCGGGTATTCCCCCTCTTATTTTAAATCCCTATTCTAAATCGTCGTCGTCGAGGTTGGCGGCGGTTACGCCGTTTAGGGTGAGGACATGCTGGAGGTTATCGCCGCCGCCGTCTTTATCGACACTGATGATTGTGTTGCCGGAGCCATCATCGGCGCGGGAGATATAGCCATCGGTTTCCAGGGTGTTCCAGTCCACTGCGCCGATATAGCCGATATCGGAGAGGATATTGCTGATATTCATTTTATCGCCGCCTGCGCCATCGCCAGCGGAGAATCCGTTGATTGTATCGGCCTCGTTCCCGAAATGGAGGAGATAGCTGTTGTTGGTTGCAACGCCGGAGGTATCGACAGAAAAGGCCTGCTCATAGGCTTTTGCGCCGCCACCAACCGGGTCAGAGATGATGACGGTTATCTGGTTCATGGCGCCGTCATAGAGTCCGGCGACATTGTCCAGGGTTACATCGATGGTGCCGTTGGTGACATCGGCGCTGGTGAGGGTTACGGTGCTTGCGATTTGTGTGTTGCCATAGTTGATGGTGATTATATCGCCGTCTTCGGCGGTGCCGCCAAGGTCGATGGTTAGTTGTTCATTGGCGGCATCGATGGTTGTGCCGCCATCAGTGATTCGGGCCGTCCGGCCCCAGTGGATACGCGGATCAGAGCCGCCACTGCCGTCCTGGTCACGATTCATGATGAACATGTCCAGCATCCCGTTGCCATCAAAATCTTCATATTGCATGTACCTACCTTCGCTGCGGCCTAGACTCGGACCATTTATGCTTCTATCAAACGTTGTGGTTGATTGTTCTGAAAAGCTGCCGTCGGGATTCTGGGTTAAAATGATCATTTCATTAAAAGCAACGCCGTTACTTGTGCTCACTCCCAGCAGAATATCGGTATCGCCATCGCTATCAATATCGATCAAGTCGAGATCCCAGAGGTAATCAATGTCGGAGCGGCCCAAAATGGCATTAACATCCAGAACGGTGGTGCTGGCGCTGCTATAGCTGTCACCAGTCGCACTCTGGGTATTGAAGTAAATCTCAACATCGGTGCTATCTCGATGGGTAAAGGCGACATCCTGCCAGCCATCGCCATTGATATCAGCCATCTGCAGATCCAATATCGTGCCACCGTCATAGCCGGTGTAAATGGCCATGCTATTGTTCTGGTCCAGCGGGCTGGTGGTGCTGTTCTGACCATCGGTGACGGTCAGATAATATTCAAAGTTGCTGGTGTCAAATCTTCTGAAATAGACCATATCGGTCGTGCCATCATTATCGACATCGCCCATCGCGCTCACCGAATTGAGGTCAAACTGCGAGTCGTTGATTGGCACGAATTGAGAATTAAAACTGGTGCCGCTGCCATTGCCCATAAAGACATATAAGCCGCCTGCGGCGTTAGTTCTGTAAGAATTGGCAAAGGAAAAATCTATATTTCCATCGCCATTAAAGTCACCGGTATTGATCGGGACACCGTCCAGATTATCGAAGTAGCTGGTGTTGCCCGAATCATAGATTTGGTTGCGGCTGGATTCAAAGCCGCTGCCATCGGATTTGGCAAGAACCGTATAGACATAGCGGTCATCAATCACCACCATATCGTCATAGCCATCGCCGTTTAAATCAACCAGGTGTGTGACGCGCGCACTGTTAGGTGTGGTGACGACGAAATCTTCGGTGGGGTCAAAGGTGCCGTCGCTATTGCCATAGAAAACCGAGGCATCATCATTGCGCCCAATCGACAGATCAAGATTGCCATCGCCATTGACATCGCCAAATGCCGCCCCCCTGTAATAAGAGCCGGTGATTGGCCAGTCGAAGGTATAATAATCGTCTGTCGTATAGGACGGGGTGAGGGTTGGCGGGAAAAGGTCGGTCACAAAGCTGCTGGCGGTGGGGGCGGTGCCGCTTGTGTTCATATCGCCATAGGCGGTGGCGGTGATTGTGAATGTATCGTCATGGTCGATGGTGATGGCGCTGCCGCCAACCGGGGTGGCGCGAAGGTCAAGTTCCCAGTTGCCGACAGAATTGGGGATGACCTCATAGGTGGCGGTATTGGCGCTGGAGCCCGCGCCATCATCGGCAACGGTGACCAGCAGATAATTGGCATTGGTGGCGGTGCCGTTGATCTGCACCGAATCATCGGTGATTGCCCCGGCGACGGCTTCGCCGGGAATGGTATCGTTGATGGTCACCGAGGGGGAGGTGGTTAATTGTTCAAGCGTCAGACTGGCGGCGGCGACGCTTCCAGCCGTGGAGGGCATTTCAACGCGCAGTTGATGGGTGCCATCGCCGAGATTCTGAATATTGGTCAGGCCCGCCGCATCAAGCGGGATCGTCCAATGATCGCCGCTTAATCCCTTGACATTGCCCAAACCGTCATCTTCGGCAATATAGTCGAACAGAAGATTACCGGATGAATCATATACAGAAACCGGCAAGCTAATGATGATGGTGGCTGGATCAACATAAAGCACCAGGTCGGCCCCGGTGGTAAAACTGTCGGCATTGAGCTGGTTATAATCGTCTGGCCCGGTGCTGGTCCCCTTATTTCCGGCTTCCACGGTGGCCCCGCCGCGCAGCACCAGCACATCGCGGCCACCCGTGGTCGCGGCAATCATAAGATCATCAATCCCGTCATTATTATAATCCAGCACCGCAATCCCGCCGACATACCCGCTGCCGCTTTCGTCAATCACGATAAAGGAATCAGTGATCTGGCCGTCAGCATCGGTCAGGAAAGCCGCCGCATCATACCCGGTGCTGCTGCTGTTATAGAGCGCGATAATATCTTTATTGCCATCGCCATCATAATCCATGATTTCAACGGCCAATGGATCTTCGCCGCTGCCTTCAAAATAAACATCGCTGGAGGAGGCAGAATTGCCATTGTCCTCCATATCGTAAAAGATGGTGAATTTATCTTTATCGCCGACAACCACATCCTGCTTCTGGGTGTTGGAGCCCAGAAAATCAACGGCGATCCCCTGGGTGTAGACGGCATCAAGGTCCTCGGTCGAAAAGACGTTGTCGTCAAAACTCGGGTTGTCGGTGGTGCTGGTTGACGTCATGATATATTGGTTGCCTGATGAACCGGTGGTTATGACCAGGTCGTCCTTGCCATCCTGGTTAAAATCACCTGTTGTAAACCCGGTAACATTGTTGCCAACTTCAAAGGTGTAGCCCAGGTTGAAATTGCCAGCCCCATCATTGGTATAGACATAAAGTTCCTGACCGGAATTGCTGCCCATACCCACTGCGAGGTCAAGATCGCCATCGCCATCAAAATCAAGCGTCAATACCCCCCTTACGGTGCTGGTTGGAAGGTTTAAATTGGTTGATTGAACCGTGCCATCGCCTTGGATAATGATCAGATTTTCGCTGGAATCGAAGGCGACGATATCATCAATCCCGTCGCCGGTGACATCGCCGACATCTATCGCATCATAGTTACTTGCCGCCGCATAGGTGACCAGATTGACATTGGTTGATCCTTTGACCCCGTCCGTAGAATAGACAGACAGAAAATCGTCGGACGTATTGAAACCGACAAGATCATCATTGCCATCGCCATCAAAATCACCGGCAACCATCCCATAGGCTCGATTAGAATTGGTGCCAAGCGCATTATAGATGGTTTCGGATGCAAAAGCCGCATTAAACGGGTCAACAACCGTGAAACTGGCGGCACTGGCACTGGTGGCATTGCCGCCGCTGTCATAGGCGGTGGCATTGACCGTGATATTGTCATTGCTATCATAGGTCAGGACGCTGCCAGCCCCCTGATAGAGATTGTCTGAATCAAGATCAAGGGTCCAGGTATCGCCCGCCGAATGATCGACCATCACCTTATAGGTCACGGTGCCGCCGCTGCCGCCACCGCCGGTATCATCATCATGGACGGTGAGCAGCACAAAATCGGCCCCGGTGGCTGTGCCGGTCAATAATTTATCGCCGACGGTACCAAATTCGCCTGCCGTGGTGCCGCCGACAACCGTATCGTCAATCGCCACGTTGGTCGGGGCGGTGGCATCCACATCCAGGCGGATGACTTTTGATTCCTGGCTCAAACTGTCGCCAAGCGAAACCGTCACCATCTGCATTCCATCGCCAAGGCCGGTCAGCGCAGTGATATCGGCCTGATCCAGATCAAGAAGAATATAGCCGCTTTCAATCTCCATCTCGTCCGCGATGCCGTTGTTATTGCCATCCGTCAAAGTCTTGGTCGAAAGCACTGTGGAGCCTGCGCTAAGCGTTACCGTATCGCCCGGCAGGATCGACGGTTCATCAACCATCAGGCGTAAAGTGGCACTGGTCGTATGAGTGTTCACTGCATTAAAGCCGCCAGGACCCGTCAAACCTGCCGTCCGGTTGTCCGCATCCAGAGAAGCCCCCGACAAAAGCTGAACAAAAGGATCCGAATCAACCGCAGGATCAACCGTCCCAAAAATCAGATCGTCAATCCCGTCATTGTTATAATCATAAACCTCCATCTCATGGTAAAAGGTCTCTACCCCCGCCCCGTTCTCGTAAAACAACGTGCTGGTCCCAGCCCCTATCGTCCCGTCATCGCCGGTTAAGCTGACAACAACCTCGCTGTCATAAACGCGACCCCGCATCTGAATAATGTCAAGCATCCCGTTGCCGTCATAATCAACCAAGGCAATATTAACCGAAACCAGATTCGCATTATGTGGAGCATCATTGTAAATCTGAGACGGGCCGCTTGATCCAAACTCCCAAATATGAATCTCTCCAAAGCCAGAAAGACCATATGCAACCTCTTGAGTGCCATCGCCATCAATATCCCCTGTCGCCAAATCAGTCGGAGTCGAATTGCGCGCATTAACCGTATTATTCACAATCACATTTTCACCAAAAGTCCCCGCGCTGTCATCATAGGTGTAATAGACCAAATAGCCTTCAAGACGGCTAACATCCCCGCCAGAAATCAGGATATCGTCGTCACGCCCGTCGCCATCCGCATCAAAGCCCTGAATATCCGCAACACCAACATAATTGCCAATCACAACCGTGTCCGTATAATTCCCTAAACCATCGTTCTCATACACAATCACGTCATAACGATCATCATAAGACCCACTGTAAAGACCCGTTGTATGCTGAAAAGCCTGAACCAGGTCCAGATCCCCGTCATTGTCATAATCAACAAGCTCCAGGTCACTCGTGAAGGTATAGTCATTCGAGCCAACAGTGATACCGCCACCCACTGAGTTCCGACCCGAAATCTCTTCGATATCCGATAAACCTTCCTTATAAACACGGGTAAAAGCACCGGAACCGGCACCAGACGTCACAATATCCTGCAACCCGTCACTGTCCAGATCCCCAGCCGCTATCGAAGAAACCGCAAGCTGACCCGTCGGAACCGCAAGCAACGTCCCCGCATAATTCCCGGTCTCTCCAAAAGCATTATTATTGATATAAAGATATGTTTCGATGTTGTTGCTGCCTGAACCAACAATCAGGTCCATATCGCCATCGCCGTCAATATCGGCCTTGTGAAGGTCACCAACATCCGAAACATCCATCGCAAGACCTGCCGTGATCGCATCAGGAATATCAGCATAAGACGGCTTGCTGTCCACCAAAAACACTTCCGGGGCCGATGAACCCGATTTATTCCCCGCCGCATCATAAGCCGTGGCGCTTAAGGTAATATTGTCAAAATTACCCATGGTCACCGCGGTGCCCGCATAGGGGACCGCCTTGTCCAAATCCAGCGTCCAGGTCCCGTTCGTCGGGTGGACCTGCACCCTATAGGTCGCGGTATTGGCCGTATCGTCAAAGAAGGTCCCCAGCGCATCGGTGTCATCATCATGCACTGTCACCAGCACATAATCGGCATCGGCGGCGGTCCCGGTCAGGTCGCGCCTGCGCGACGTAATAATGCCCGTCAGCGTTTCTTCTGCCGGCGGCTGATCAATCACCGGAGTCGAAGGCGCGGCGCGGTCAATATCGACATCAAAAATATAGCTGGCATCGGCATGAACGCCATCGGAAATGGTTGCCGTCAAAGCACCGCCGCTATCGTCCAACAGACCAAGCGCATTCGAATCCAGCGTCAGGGTCAAATAGTCACCCGCCAGTTCATCCGGGATATTATCGCCATTCCCATCGGTAAGCGCATAGGTATAAATCGTGTTTGCGTTGCCGCTTTGCGTCACCGTTATTCTATCGCCTTCAAAAACCGTGTCCGGGTTGACGCGAAGCCTTAACGTCGCTTCGGTCGTCTGCGCATTGATCGTGTTGAAATCCTTGACTTCGGTCAGACCCGCCCCGCGATTATCAGCCTCCAGCCCCGCCCCGCCCATCAGCTGGACCACGCTGTCATCATTATTGACATCGCTGTCAACAAAGATCAGATCATCAATCCCGTCATTATTATAATCAAAGATGCTCAGCCCGCTTAACTCTACCGTATCATTAAAATAAATCAGCTCGGAAGAAGCCCCGGGCACCCCGCCTTCGCTATACCAGACAATAACCGCCGAATCATTGTTCGTCTTGTCAACCAGCAGCTGAATAATGTCATCATCGCCATCGCCGTCATAATCAATCATAACCACATCTTCGCTCGCCACACCAGGATCAATACCGGCAACCGACGCCGATAAAGCAAGTGTCGCCGCCGGAACCCCCGCCCCGTCAACATCCTGCAACACAATCAGCTGATTAGAATCAGCCCCAAAGACAATATCAGGAACCCCCGACCCGTCCAGATCGCCAGCCGCAACCCCGAATGACGTTTGAAGATTCAGCGTCCCCCGGTGATCATAAAGCAAAACCTTTGTAAAAGCGCCACTGTCCGACCCCAGAACCACATAGCCTTCATCGCTGTCATTCAGCAAAAGATCATCCGTGCCATCGCCATCAAGATCAAAGACTTCAATCTCGGTATCCGTGAAAAAATGCAAATCATCAAAAGTGGCCACGGTCTCAAAATTGCCATAGCCATCGTTCTCCAGATAATAAGTCAGGTCTTGAGTCCCCGTGCCGCTCATCGCCGCAATATCAAGATCGCCATCCCCGTCAAAATCCAGAAGCTCCATACTGTAAAGATCAGGAAGCGTGATGGTCTCCAAGCTGGCCAAACCCCCGACCGACAGATGGATATCATTCCCGTCTATCGAAACCAGATCTATCGTCCCGTCACTGTCAATATCCCCCGCCCGGATCATCTGTTCCGCACTTGCCCCGGCTGACAGCAAGGTTGCAACATAATTGCCCGTTCCGTCATTGGTAAGAATATATCTGTTGCTCGCAAGGTCGATATCCCCGTCGCCATCATAATCAAACGCATTGGCACTATGGGCAACTTCATCGGCAAGAGCGCCGGTCAGTTGCTCCGCCGCCTGATATTCAGGGCCGATTGAATCAACTTCGTAAATCTCGGCACTCGACACAACCGATCTATTTCCGGCCTCGTCATAGGCCGTCGCCGTCACCGTCAGCATATCAAGATTGCCAATCGTCACCGCGCTGCCCGCATAAGGCGTCGCCTTGTCAAGGTCCAAAGTCCAGCTGTCATTATCAGACGGGTCAACCTCCACCTTATAGGTCGCCGTATTGGCGCTATCAAAGCTGGCGGTCGCATCATCAACAACCGTCACCAGAACATAATCCGCCCCGGCGGCTGTCCCGCTCAAATCGCGGCTGTCCACCGTGATCAGATTGGCCGTGCTCTCCCCGGCAAGCAGTCCATCAACGGTTGGGGCCACAGGCGCGGCGCGGTCAATATCCACCTCAAAGATATAATTGGCATCGGCATGAACGCCATCAGAAAGCGTTGCCGTCAAAGCACCGCCGCTATCACTCAACTGACCAAGCGCGCCCGAATCCAGATTAAAGGTCAGATAATCACCTTCCAGCTCAGCCGGGACATTGTTCCCGCCATCGGTAAGCGTATAAGTATAAATCGTGGTCCCGCCTTGCGTCACCGTTATCGTATCGCCCGGAAAGACCGTGTCCGCATCGACTCGCAACCTTAACGTGGCAGAGGTCGTCTGCGCATTGATCGTATTGAAATCCTTGACATCCGTCAGTCCTCCACCGCGATTATCAGCATCCAGCCCCGCCCCGCCCAAAAGCTGGACAAAGCCTGCATCCGTGCCGATTATGTCGTTATCAACAAAGACCAGATCATCAATCCCGTCATTATTGTAATCATAAATCGTCAGATCGTGTAAATCGGTTGTCGGGTCATAATAAATGACCTCGGAAGAAGCCCCGGGCACCCCGCCCTCGCCATACCAGACAACAACCGCCGACCCGTTGGCATCACTAATCAGCTGGACAATATCCTCATCGCCGTCCCCGTCATAATCCAGAATCGCAAGCGCATCGGTTGCGACACCCGGAGAAATACCGGCAAACGAGGCAGATAGCTCAAGAGTCCCCCCGACATTCCCCGACCCGTCAACATTTTGAAGAACATAAATCTGGTTATCCGGCCCGCCATAGACAATATCAACCACGCCCGACCCGTCCAGATCCCCCACAGCAGCCCCGCCGCCCAGCAGACTGGTAGCATCTTCGTATATTTTCTGTGTGACATAATTGCCGCTGCTTGATCCAAAAATAATCGTGCCAACATCATCGCTGACAATCAGATCATCGGTGCCATCGCCATCGACATCAAAAACCGCGATATCCTGATCGGCAATCTGGGTCAGATTGCTATCGTCAAAACTGACCAGGGTGGTGAAATTGCCATAGCCATCGTTCTCCAGATAGGCCACGTTATTAACACCAAGCGACGCAATATCCAGATCACCATCGCCATCAAAATCAAGCAAGCGCAGGCTTTCAAGATCACTGCTTGTAATCTTCTCCAGACTTTGCAACCCGCCAACCGACAGATGAATCGTGTCCCCCAACCGCGAGACAAGATCAACCGTCCCGTCACTGTCAATATCCCCCGCATGAGTCGTAAAACTTGTCAGATTGCTTGCCGCCACCGTGATTAAATCATAATTGCTCATCCCGTCATTGCCCGTGCCTTGCGGCTGGTTCTTATTGTCAAGCACATAGCCAAGGCTTGATAACTCCTTGTCGCCATCGCCATCATAATCCATCACATTGACATTATACCCCAGCTCGGTCTCCAGGACTCCGACCAGCTGCTCGTCCTCCCGGAAGTCCGGGCCGAGGGTATCAACCGTATAGACTTCAGCACTCGATACAGCCGACTTATTCCCGGCCTCGTCATAAGCCGTCGCCGTCACCGTCAAACTGTCCAGATTGTCAAGGCTGATCGGCGTGCCCGCATAGGGAAGGGCCTTGTCCATATCCAACGTCCAGCTGTCGTTATCAGACGGGTCAACCTCCACCTTATAGGTCACCGTGCTCGCCGTATCCACCACATTTGCCCCATGGCTGGTCGCATCATCATGCACCGTCACCAACACATAATCCGCCCCAACCGCCGTCCCGCTTAAATCACGGCTGTCCACAGAGATCAGATTGGCAACACTCTCCCCGGCCAACTGCCCATCTGCGCTCGGTGCCGCAGGCGGGGTTCTATCAATATCGACATCAAAGACATAATGCGACTCAGGATGGATTCCATCGGACAAAGTCGCCGTAAAAGCGGTGCCACTTTGGTCCAGACTATTGATCGTAGCCTGGTCCAGCGTAAAGGTCAGATAGCCATCCGCCAGTTCATCCGCAACATTGTCATCATCATTATCGCTGAGCGTAAAGCGATAAATCTCTTGCGTGCCTTGCCATAAAACAACCTCGTCTCCTTCAAAGACGCTATCCGGGTCAACCCGCAGCCGAATGGTCGCAGAAGTGGTCTCAGCATTGATTTTATTGAAGTCCTTGACATCGGTTTCGCCACCGCCGCGATTATCGGCCTCCAGCCCAGCACCCCCCAAAAGCTGCACAAAACTCTCATCAGCACTCGGGTCGTAATCAATAAAGACCAGATCATCAATCCCGTCATTATTGTAATCATAGACAACCAGGTCTCTCACATCGGTATTATCGTCAAAGTAAACGACCTCGGACGACGCACCAATATTCCCGCCCTCGGTAAACCAGACAATAACCGCCACATCATCATTCGACGTATCCGTGATCAGCTGGACAATATCCTCCTCGCCATCGCCGTCATAATCCATCACAACCACATCATTTGTAGACGCACCTGGATCAAGGTTTGAAATCGAACCCGAAAGATAAATCTCTGCCGCCGCATTCCCGCTCCCGTCCACATCCCGAAGCACAATCAGGTCATTGTTCCGCAACCCATAAATCAGATCAACGCCGCCAGATTGATCCAGATCGCCACTGGTAACACCCGTCGAAGTCCCCCCATAGGCGCTGCTGGAAGAATAGACTTCCTGTTCAGTAAAATTGCCGCTGTCAGAGCCAAAAATCACCCGGCCACTAATATCCCCCACAACCATATCATCGGTGCCATCGCCATCGACATCCGTAATTTCCACATCCTGCACGGTGAACCAGCTGTTATTGTCAAAACTCTCCACAGTCTCAAAATTGCCATAGCCATCATTCGCCAGATAATAGAACTGGCCCGGACTGCCAATCGTCGCCGCCGCAAGATCAAGGTCGCCATCGCCATCAAAATCCAGAAGCTCGACAGCGTAAAGATTGGTAATCGTGATGATCTCTGTGCTTTGCTGGCCAGCGATTGACAGCACGATATTATCCCCGTTAACCGACACCAGATCCATCGTGCCATCGCTGTCAATATCCCCTGCGTGAATGGCTTGCGGCTCGGCGATTGAGCCTGTCGCTGCCTTCTGACTCTCGACATAACTGCCGGTCCCGGCATTCCCCGTGCTTTGCGCCGTATTCCGGTTCTCAAGCATCGTGCCGTTAGACGTCAGGTCCTTGTCGCCATCGCCGTCAAAATCAACCGCATTGCCATAATAGGCAAAGTCAGTTGGCAGGCCGGTCAGTTTCTCCTCCGCCCGGAAGTCCGGGCCGATTGTATCAACCGTATAGACCTCGCTGGCGGTCGAAGCGGCTCTGTTCCCGGCCTCGTCATAGGCCGTTGCTGTCACTGTCAGACTGTCCAGATTGTCAACGCTGATCGCCGTGCCCGCATAGGGAACCGCCCGCTCCAGATCAAGCGTCCAGGCATCGCTGCTGGAATGATCAACCATCACCTTATAGGTCACTGCAGAGGCCACATCGACCACATTTGCCCCAATGCTGGTCGCATCATCGCTGATCGTCACCAGAACATAATCGGCCCCGGCTGCCGTCCCGCTAAAGTCGCGGGTGGCATCGCTGATCAGATTGGCTACGCTTTCGCCAACAAGCTGCGCATCAACGGTTGGGGCCGTGGCAGGCACCACCGTATCAATAGAAACATCAAAAACATAGGTCGCATCAGGATTGGCCCCGTCCGAAAGGCTCGCTGTCAGCGGGCCACCGCTATCGCTTAACAGACCAAGCTGAGCCGTGGTGAGTGTCAATTCCAGATGATCGCCATTCAATTCATCAACAACCCCGCTATTCGTGGGATCGTTAAGCGTATAGCGGGCAATCTCGACCCCGCCTTGAGTCAGGATCACCTCATCGCCGCCAAAAATCGACCCCGGATCAACATAAAGCCGCAAGGTCGCAGAACCCGTCTGCGCATTGATCTCGTTAAAGCCGCCAACATCGCTCTCGCCAGACCCGCGATTATCCGCCTCTATCCCCGCGCCACCCAGAATCTGCACAAAGTCTGCCGCCCCCGTGCTATCCGCAAAAACCAGATCCTCAATCCCGTCATTATTGTAATCATACAATAAAACATCGTTCATCACGCCCGGGCCGTCATAAAGCTCCTCCGTCGTGAAACCCGGCGTGCCATCATCAGCCGTAATCCAAACCGTCACCTTGCTGTTGGTATTGTTGGTCCGCACCTGAACAATATCCTCAAGCCCGTCCGCATTATAATCAACAAAAGAAACATCCGTCGTCCAATAGCTTGCGTCCTGATTCGTCAAAGTCACCACATCGGTCGCCCCGCCTGTCGTGACCCCGCGATGAATCAACACCTGCTCCCCATTGCCGACAACAATATCGGTGTCGCCATCGCGGTCAAAATCCGACACATCAAGCCCGAATCCCGCAGCCCCGGTCATCAGAACCGGCGCATCATAGCTGCCGCCTTCATCGCCAACCAGCAGATAAAGCCCGACATCGGCAGCAATCAGCAGGTCTTGCGAATCATCGGTGCCATCCAGGTCAAAGGCATAAATATCATTGACCGTCCCGGCGATGGTCTGTTCAGCGACCGAGCTAAAATTCCCGTAGCCATCATTTTCATAATAAATCGCCCCGCTGGTGGACCCGGTGACCATATCCAGATCGCCGTCATTATCGTAATCCATAAACTCGACACCGACATGGTTATTGGTGCCGTTCCCCGCAAAATCCACCTGTGTCCCCAGACCGTCATAGATAATTGTGGTATTCCCGGAGGAAGCTTTTTCCTGTGCCGCAAAATCCATGCGCCCGTCATTATTCACATCCCCGACGGCAAGATCAAATCCGTCTATGAGCCCGGTCAAAAGCGTTGATTCAGGATAGCTCCCGGAAGACAGAACCGTATTGTCATTGTCATATAAAAAGACCGATGATCCGACACCCAGCAAATCCAGATCGCCATCACCATCGCGGTCAAAGGCTTCCAGCCCGCTTATACTATTGCTGCCGAAGGGGTCATTGATGGTTGTCGGGTCGGCATAGTCGGTTGGCACCGAATCAACCACATAGCTTTGGTCACTTGACACGGCTGACTGGTTGCCCGCTTCATCATAGGCCGTGGCCCGCACGGTAATCGTGTCAAAATTATTGATCGCTATCGCAGAACCGGCATAAGGCGTGGCCTTTTCAAGGTCCAGCGTCCAGGTCCCGTCCGTCGGGTGGACCTCCACCTTATAGGTCGCGGTATTGCCTGCATCATCGTAAAGCGCGCCCGGCGCATCGGTGACATCATCAACCACGGTGACCAGCACATAATCGGCGCCAACGGCTGTCCCGGAAAGATCGCGGGTATCCTTGGTGATCGCATTGTCATAGACTTCATCTTCAAGCCGGACATCAACGGTTGGAGCCGCTGGCGCGTTTCTATCAATATCGACATCAAGGATATACTGCGAATCAGGATGGATTCCATCTGAAAGTGTGGCCGTCAAGGCCCCGCCGGTTTCAGACAGGTTGTCCACCTGGGCATCGGTCAGCGTGAAGGTCAGATAGCCATCAGCCAGTTCATCCGCAATATTGTCATCATCATTATCGCTGAGCGTATAGGTATAAATCGTGTTTGCGTTGCCGCTTTGCGTCACCGTGATCGTATCGCCAACAAAGACCGTATCCGGTTCCACCCGCAGCCGCAAGGTCGCTGTTTGCGTTGCAGCATTGATGGTGTTGAAATCCTTGACATCGGTCAGACCGCCGCCGCGATTATCAGCCTCCAGCCCCGCCCCGCCCATCAGCTGGACAACGCCGGCATCCGATGCCGCCGCGTTGACGCCGCCATCAATAAACACCAGATCATCAATCCCGTCATTATTATAATCAAAAACCAACAAATCGCTTAATTTAAGACCCACCTCATAAATCACCTCGGACGACGCACCAATGACCCCGCTGTCGCTATGCCAGACAACAACTGCGGAATCGTTGTTCATTGCAATCAGCTGAACAATATCCTCGTCCCCGTCTCCGTCGTAATCCATGACCAAGACAGAAGCTGTATCTGCGGTCAGACCTGCAATCGACGCAGATAAAGACATCGTCGTCTCATTCCCCGACCCGTCAACATTTTGAACCACATAAAGGTGATTGGCCTGCCCGCCATAGACAATATCAACCGCGCCCGATCCATCCAGGTTGCCGCTGTCAACGCCCTCGGCCAGCAAGCTCCCATCGTATATGTCCTGCTCTGTATAATTGCCGTCGGCATCGCCAAAAATAATCTTGCCATTCCCTTCGTCACTGACAATCAGATCATCGGTGCCATCGCCATCGACATCAAGAATTTCCATATTTTCCATGGAGAACCCGTCGATATTGGCAAAACTGACTATCGTTTCAAAATTGCCATAGCCGTCATTTTCCAGATAATAGGTCTGATCAATCAAGCTATCCACCACCACAAGATCAAGATCGCCATCGCCATCAAAATCCAGAAGCTGGAAAGCATCAATATAGCGAAAGCTCAAGGTCTCCAGATTGGCCTGACCATCCACCGAAAGATGAATATCATTCCCGCTGAGCGAGATCAGGTCAACCCGTCCATCGCTGTCAATATCTTCCGCGTAAATAGCTTGCGGGGAAGCGCTATTCCCCGTCGCGCCCAGCTGGGTTGCAGAATAACTGCCCATCCCGTCATTCCCGGGGCTTTGCGCTACATTCTGGTTATCAAGGATCGTGCCGCCTGACGTCAGCTCCTTGTCCCCGTCACCATCAAAATCAACCACATTGCCATGATAGGCAAATGCACCCGGCAGGACCTGGGTCAGATGCTCAGTCGCCCGGAAGTCCGGGCCGATTGAATCAACCGTATAGACCTCGGTATTGGATACGCTTGCCGCTCTATTCCCCGCCGCGTCATAGGCTGTGGCCGTCACGGTGAGACTATCCAGGTTGCTAATCGTCACCGCGCTGCCCGCATAGGGAATCGCCTTGTCCAGATCCAGCGTCCAGCTATCATTAGCAGACGGGTCAACCATCACCCTATAAGTCGCCGTGTTCGCAGCATCAAAACTGGCGGTCAAATCATCATGCACCGTCACCAAAACATAATCCGCCCCGACTGCCGTCCCGGTTAAATCACGGCTGGCGGCGGTGATCACATTGGCAAAATTCTCGTCAGCAAGCTGATCATCAACTATGGGGTTGCCGGTTGGCCGCTGCGTATCTTTCTCAACCTCGAAGAAATACTGCGACTCCGGATTCAGCCGGTCCGTCATCGTCACCGTCAACTGGTTGGTGCCTTCACTCAAGGCACCCAACTCGTTATTATCCAGCGTTATCAGCACATAATCGCCGCTTATTGTCGCATTGCCATAATCTATGGTCTCAAACACCGTCCCGCCATAGCTGACCGTGATCGTGTCCGTGCTGGAAAGCGTGCCAGGATCAACATAAACCCGCAAAGTCGCCGTTTGCGTTTCAGCATTGATTTTATTGAAGTCCTTGACATCAGTCTCTCCGGCCCCGCGATTATCAGCCTCCAGCCCGGCCCCGCCCATAACCTGCACAAAGTCATTGCTGCCATCGCCAATAAAGACCAGATCATCTATCCCGTCATTATTGTAATCAAAGACATCAACCGCATCATAAATCTCGGTCCCGTCATAAAGAACAACCTGGCTATCCCCGATCACCGACCCGTCTGAACTGGTCATCCAGACAATAATCTCGCTATTAGTGCCATCGCTGGTCACCTGGACAATGTCCGACACGCCATCGCCGTTATAATCAATCACCCCAAGGTCTTGAGTCTCATAGCCCCTGTTGGACGTCAGAACGGTTGCCCCTTGCGACGCCCCGGTCTCATCAACATCCGTGAGGACCAGGACCTCGCCACTGTCTGACCCCGCAATCACATCAACAGAACCGCTGCCATCAATGTCGCCGCTGGCAACCGCGACATAGTCCCTATCACTCGAAAGCTGGCGAAGGGTCGGCGTGCCTGTCGTCTCATCACCGACCAGCAAATAAACCCCGTTTGAACTGGTAACTAAAAGATCAGACGCATCATCGCTCCCCGTCAGATCAAAGCTATGAAGGTCATGGACATCGCCGCCAATCTCAACCTCGGTGGCCAAGGTGAAATTGCCATAGCCGTCATTCTCGTAATAAATCACCTCTCCACCAGAAGTATTATTCGCAGACCCCGTGACCATGTCCAGATCGCCATCATTGTCATAATCAACAAGCTCAACCACCGTGCTGGGGCTTGAATTCACCGTTCTTTGCGTACTCGAAGACACACCTTCGGTGAGCACATCAACATCGCCGGTGTCGAATTGCATCACCAGATCAATCTGTCCATCGCTGTCAATATCGCCCGCCGCCATATCCGTAACCGCATTGCCGACCAGCAGGCGTCTCGTTGCATAACTTCCGCTTTGCTGCTGGCTATTTGCATTTTGATGTAACGCCGCTTGATCGCCCGCAACCGCCCCGCCGGTCACGAAATCAATGTCTCCGTCCCCGTCAAAGTCAGCCGACAGCACCGTGTCAAAATCAACCCCCAATGCATTTGCAACCGCTGCCGGACCAAAGAACTCCGGTGCCACACTGTCTACTGTCCAGGTGGCAAGGGTCTGAGTGGTCTCGTTGCCCAGCAAATCCGTCACCGTGGACGTGATCGTCAGCTTGTCATCATGGTCTATCGTCAATTCACCAGCGACATCACGAAGCGTCATCGTCCAGCTACCGGCACTATCCGTCGTGGTCGTAAAGGTCGTCAGCCCCAGATCATCATCGGCAACCGTAATCCGGACAACCGCCCCCGCCTCGGCACTGCCCGAAAAACCAGCCGTGTCTGTGATCGAATAGGCTCCGGCTCCATCCGGGTCGCGGTCCACGACATCAACCTCTACGCTGGTTCCGGCTGCCACTGAATCAACCTTCCAGACCGCCGTTGGCAGGGTGGTCACATTATTAACCCCGTCCGTGGCGCTCACGGTGACATTAAGCTCATCATCATGGTCAATCGCCAGTTCCCCCGTCACATCCGCCAGTTCCAGAGTCCAGCTTCCAGCACTATCAGCCGTGGTGGTGAAGGTGGTCAGGTCTCCGTCTGTTGTTTCGGCAACGGTGACCCGGATCACCGCATCGGCTTCAGCACTGCCCGAGAAACCCGCCGTCGCATTGATCGAAAAGGCTCCGCCAGAATCAGGGTCGCGGTCCTCAGAATCGATTGTCAGTTGAATGGTGGAGGATACCGCATCAACCGTCCAGATCACTGGTGCAAAGGTTGAGACATTATTCACCCCGTCCGTGGCACTCACACTGATTGTCAATTCATCTTCATGATCAATCACCAACTCACCGGTCACATCTTGAAGTTCAAGCGTCCAGCTACCCGCCGCATCTGCTGTGGTGGTGAAGGTCGTCAGATCACCGTCTTGCCCTTCAGAAACCGTGATCCGCACAATCGCATTGGTTTCGGTGCTGCCTGAAATCCCTGCTGTGGCATTGATCGAAAAGGCCCCGCTGCCATCCGGGTCACGGTCTTCATCATCTATGGTCAGGTTAATGGTGGAGGTCACACTATCCACCGTCCAGGTGTTAATATCCTGCGTGTGGACATTACCCAGCACATCGGTCACGCTTGACGTGATGGTCAGTCTTTCATCATGGTCTATCGTCAATTCACCAGCGACATCTTTTAATTCCAGAGTCCAGCTGCCATTGGAATCGGCGGTGGCGGTGAAAACAGCAAACTCGCTGCTGTCATCAACCGTCACCCGGACAACCGCCCCGGCCTCGGCACTGCCAGAGAATCCAGCCGTGGCATTGATGGTAAAGGCCCCGGTGCTATCGGCGTCAATATCTTCATCATCTATAGTCAGGCTGATATCCTGGGCAATCGAGTCAACCTTCCAGACCGCCGTCGGCAGGGTGCTGACATTATTAACCCCGTCCGTGGCGCTCACGGTGATATTGAGTTGATCATCATGATCAATGGTGAGTTCATTGGTGACATCTTGAAGTTCAAGCGTCCAGCTTCCCGTTGAATCCGCCGTGGTGGTAAAGGTGGTCAGGCCGCCAGCCGTGGTGGCATCTTCAACCGTCACCCGGATAATCGCATCGGCTTCGGCACTGCCAGAAAAGCCTGCGGTTGCATTGATCGAAAAGGCCCCGCCGCTATCCGGGTCACGGTCCTCAGAATCTATGGTTAGTTGAATGGTGGAGGAGACCGCATCAACCGTCCAGATCACCGGTGCAAAGGTTGAGACGTTATTGACCCCGTCCGTGGCACTGACGCTGATTGTTAATTCATCATCATGATCAATCACCAACTCACCGGTGACATCTTGAAGTTCCAGCGTCCAGCTGCCCGCCGCATCAGCTGTGGTGGTGAAGATCGTAAAGTCACCGTCTGCCGCTTCGGCAACCGTAATCCGCACAACCGCATTGGTTTCGGTGCTGCCTGAAATGCCTGCCGTGGCATTGATCGAAAAGGCCCCGGCCCCATCCGGGTCACGGTCTTCATCATCGATGGTCAGGTTAATGGTGGAGGTCACACTATCCACCGTCCAGGTGTTAATATCCTGCGTATGGACATTGCCCAACACATCGGTCACGCTTGACGTGATGGTCAGTCTTTCATCATGGTCTATCGTCAATTCACCAGCGACATCTTTTAATTCCAGAGTCCAGCTGCCATTGGAATCGGCTGTAGCCGTGAAAACAGCAAACTCGCTGCTGTCATCAACCGTCACCCGCACAACTGCTCCGGCTTCGGCACTGCCGGAAAAGCCTGCGGTTGCATTGATGGTAAAGGCCCCGCTGCTATCGGCGTCAATATCTTCATCATCTATGGTCAAGCTGATCGGTTGTGCGACCGAATCAACGGTCCAGACCGCCGTCGGCAGGGTGCTGACATTATTAACCCCATCGGTGGCACTGACTGTCACATTGAGTTGATCATCATGATCAATGGTGAGTTCACTGGTGACATCCGCAAGCTCCAGGGTCCAGCTGCCCGCACTGTTAGCTGTGGTGGTGAAAGTGGTCAGCCCGCCAGCCGTGGTGGCATCCTCAACCGTCACCCGAATCACCGCATCGGCTTCGGCACTGCCAGAAAAGCCTGCGGTTGCATTGATGGAAAAGGCCCCGCCGCTATCCGGGTCACGGTCCTCGGAATCTATTGTCAGTTGAATGGTGGAGGAGACCGCATCAACCGTCCAGATCACCGGTGCAAAAGTTGAGACGTTATTGACCCCGTCTGTGGCACTGACGCTGATTGTTAATTCATCGTCATGATCAATCACCAGTTCACTGGTGACATCTTGAAGTTCAAGGGTCCAGCTTCCCGCCGCATCTGCTGTGGTGGTAAAGATCGTAAAGTCACCGTCTGCCGCTTCAGAAACCGTGATCCGCACAAGCGCATTGGTTTCGGTGCTGCCTGAAATCCCGGCTGTCGCATTGATCGAAAAACCCCCGCTGCTATGTGTGTCGATATCTTCATCATCAATGGTCAGATTAATGGTGGAGGTCACACTATCCACCGTCCAGGTATCAATATCCTGCCTGTGAACATTGCCCAGCACATCGGTCACGCTTGACGTGATCGTCAGTCTTTCATCATGCTCAATCGTCAGCCCCCCGACATCCCCAAGTTCAAGGGTCCAGCTGCCATTGGAATCGGCTGTAGCCGTGAAAACAGCCGACTGGCTGCTGTCATCAACCGTCACCCGCACAACCGCCCCGGCTTCTGCACTGCCAGAAAAGCCTGCGGTGGCATTGATCGAATAGGCTCCGGCACCATCCGGGTCGCGGTCTTCAAAATCTATCGTCAGGCTGATATCCTGCGCCACCGAATCCACCGTCCAGATAACAGGGGTATTATAGGAGGTATTGCCCAACACATCAGTTGCACCCACCTGGATGACCAGTTCATCCTCGTGATCAATCACCAGCGCACCCGCATCGCCAAGCTCCAGAGTCCAGCTGCCCGCCGCATCTGCTGTGGTGGTGAAAATGGTTGATCCGCCACCCGTTGAATCGCTTACCGTGACCCGGACCACCGCATCATGTTCAACGCTGCCCGAAATCCCGGCGGTGGCATTGATTGAAAAAGCGCCGCCAGAATCAGGATCGCGGTCTTCTTCATCAATGGTCAGGGCAGAAATATAGGCCTCGCTATCAACCTTCCAGACCACCGGCGCATTGGTATGGACATTGCCCAGGATATCGGTGGCACTGACCGTGACCTCCAGTTCATCATTATGGTCTATGGTGAGTTGTCCTGTGACATCGCCAAGGGTCAGGGTCCAGCTGCCCGCACTATCAGCTATGGCGGTGAAAGTCGCCAAGCCGCCTGCGGTTGTCTGATCAGCAACGGTGACCCGGATCACCGCATCAGCCTCGGCACTGCCAGAAAGCCCGGCGGTGGCATTGATCGAAAAGGCCCCACCAACCGTATCCTGGTCTCCATCATCAATCGTCAGCAACGGTGAATCTGTTTGCGAATCTACCGTCCAGATGTCAAGGGTCTGACCAATCTCGTTGCCCAGCGCATCAGTCATGGTCGAGGTCACGGTGAGTATATCTTCATGATCAATCACCAGTCCAGGCACATCCGCAAGCTCAAGCGTCCAGCTTCCTGCGGCGTTTGCGGTGCTGGTAAAGACCGCCTGGTCTCCGCCTTGATCAACAACCGTTAACCGCACAACCGCGCCAGCTTCGGCACTGCCATAAATCCCCGCCGTTGCGTTGATGGAGAAGGTCCCGGTGCCTTCATAATGGTCTTCATCATCAACCGTCAGCGAGATCGGGTGGGCGAGCGAATCCACCGTCCAGGTCACCGGCGTGTTAGAGGAGGTATTTCCAAGCACATCGGTTGAATCAACCTGTATGACCAGTTCATCGTTATGGTCTATCGTCAGTTCATTGGCGACATTGCCAAGGGTGAGGGTCCAGCTTCCATTTGCATCAGCGGTGGTGGTGTAAGTGACGGACCCGCCTTGTGTGCTATCGGTGACGGTTATACGGACGATGGCATCATGTTCAACGGTGCCCGAAACCCCGGCAGAGGAATTGATCGAGAAAGCCCCCCCGCTATCTGGATCGCGGTCTTCCTCATCGACTTCCAGAGGGGAGATATAGGCCTCGCTATCAACGGACCATATTTCGGTTGGATTGGTGGAGGTATTATTCAGAATATCTGTGGCACTGATTGTGACCTCGAGCTCATCGCCATGATCAATGACAAGCTCGCCCGCTACATCGCCAAGGGTGAGAGTCCAGCTTCCAGCAGCATCAGCGGTGGTTGTGAAGGTTGTCAGGTCTCCGTCTGTTGTTTCAGCAACGGTGACCCTTATGACGGCATGGGCCTCGGCACTGCCAGAGAAACTGGCGGATTCTGTGATCGAGAAAGCCCCGCTTGAATGCGTATCGATATGTTCATCATCAATGGTGATTATTGGAGAATCGGTTGCGCCGTCTACGGTCCAGGTTTGTGTATTGGGGTCGGACCAGGTGAAGCCGAAGGTGCTTCTTGCGGAAATACTGACGGTGAGTTCGTCCTCATGGTCGATGACAAGGCTTCCGGTACTTAGGCCATCGACGTCGATTGTCCATTCTCCGAGCGCGTTGGCGACGGTATCAAAGACATGAGAGTTGTTTCCATCATCCAGGGTGACATAGACGGTTGCCATCGCGGTTGAGGTCCCGAACATCAAGGGGACTGTGCTGATCGAGAAAGTAGGCGAGCCATCTGGATCGCGCTCGGAGTCATGGATTGTGATGGTGCTAAAGGGGACTGCCGAGGTGACGTCATAGGTGGTTGGCGTGCTTGGGCTGGAGGCATTGCCAAATTCGTCATAAGCGGTTGCGGAGACGGTAATCCGGTCGAGATCTTCTAGCGAGATGGTGCTTCCGGCATAGGGGATGGCCTTGTCGAGGTCGAGGGTCCAGGCATCTCCGGCAGAGGGGTCAACCATCACCTTGAAGGTCCCGGTGGCTGCGATATCCCGGTTAGGCGTGGCATCGTCATGGACGGTGACCAGCACATACTCGGCCCCAAGGGCTGTTCCGCTCAGGTCCCGGGTTGTAAGGGTAATCACGTTATCTATGGTTTCATTCGCCAGCAGGACGTCAACGGTCGCATCTGGAGCATCCGTATCTTTCTCGACCTCGAAGAAATACTGCGAATCTGCATTGACCCGGTCACTCATGGTCACCGTCAGCTGGTTGGTGCCTTCATTCAGCTGCGCCAGATCATTATTATCCAGCGTAAACAGCACATAATCGCCGCTTCTGGTCGCTGAGCTATAGTCTATTGTGTCCAGCACCGTCCCGCCATAGCTGACCGTAATCGTATCGCCGCTGGAGAAAGTCGCCGGATCAACATAAACTCGCAAGGTCGCTTCGGTGGTCTCGGCATTGATAAGGTTGAAGTCCTTGACATCCGTCAGACCAGACCCGCGATTATCAGCATCCAGCCCGGCCCCGCCCATAATCTGCACAAAGTCATGGCTGGCATCGCCAACAAAGATCAGGTCATCAATCCCGTCATTATTATAATCAAAGACATCAACCGCCTCAAAAGCACCTGCCCCATCATATAAAACAACCTGACTATCGCCAATCACGGAACCGTCCGAACTGGTCATCCAGACAATAACCTCGCTATTGGTGCCGTTGCTCGTCACCTGAACGATATCGGCTATCCCGTCTCCGTTATAGTCAATCACGCCAAGGTCTTGCGTCGCATAACCTTTATTAGAAGTCAGAACGGTTGCCCCTTGCGAAGCCCCGGTCTCATCAACATCCGTGAGGACCAGGACATCCCCGCTGCTCGACCCCGCCATCACATCAACAGAACCGCTGCCATCTATATCGCCACTGCTAACCGCAACATAGTCCGTATCACTCGAAAGCTGGAGACGGGTCGGCGTGCCTGTCACCTCATCACCGACCAGCAAATAAACCCCGTTTGAACTGGCAACTAAAAGATCATCCGCATCATCGCTCCCCGTCAGATCAAAATGATGAAGATCACGGACATCACCCCCAATCTCAACCTCTCCGGCCAAAGAGAAATTGCCATAGCCATCATTCTCATAATAGACCACCTCCCCGCCTGAAGTATTATTCGCAGACCCCGTAACCATGTCCAAATCGCCATCATTGTCATAATCGACAAGCTCAACCGCCGTGCTGACAGTTGAAACCGCCGTGCTCTGCGCCGCCAGACCGTCGGTCAGAAAATCAATAGAGCCCGCGTATTGCAATAGCAGATCAACCTGTCCATCGCTGTCAATATCGCCCGCCGCTATATCCAACACCTGAGCGCTGCCGAGCGGCAGGGCGTTCATCGCATAATTAGCCGTTTCCTGCGGATTATTGTCATTAACATAAACGACCACTTGAGTGCCGGCAGACGCCCCGCCCGTCACCAGATCAATATCGCCATCCTGATCAATATCGACCGACAACACAGTGCTATAATCAAACGCCACCACACTTCCCACCACTGCCGGCTCAAAGAAGTCCGGCGCAACACTGTCAACCGTCCAGGTGTTAATATCCTGCGTATGGACATTGCCCAACACATCCGTCACGCTTGACGTGATGGTCAGTCTTTCATCATGGTCTATCGTCAATTCACCAGCGACATCTTTTAATTCCAGAGTCCAGCTGCCATTCGCATCGGCTGTAGCCGTGAAAACAGCCCACTCGCTGCTGTCATCAACCGTGATCCGCACAACCGCTCCGGCTTCGGCACTGCCAGAGAACCCAGCCGTTGCATTGATCGAAAAAGCCCCGGAGCCATCCGGGTCGCGGTCTTCAAAATCCATGGTCAGGCTGATATCCTGGGCAATCGAGTCAACCTTCCAGACCGCCGTTGGCAGGGTGCTGACATTATTCACCCCATCGGTGGCACTCACGGTGACATTAAGCTCATCGTCATGGTCAATCGCCAGTTCCCCCGTCACATCCGCAAGCTCCAGAGTCCAGCTTCCAGCACTATCAGCCGTGGTGGTGAAGGTGGTCAGCCCGCCAGCCGTGGTGGCATCCTCAACCGTTACCCGAATCACCGCATCGGCTTCGGCACTGCCAGACAGACCCGCCGTCGCATTGATCGAAAAGGCTCCGCCAGAATCAGGGTCGCGGTCTTCATCATCTATGGTTAGCTGAATGGTGGAGGAGACCGCATCAACCGTCCAGATCACCGGTGCAAAATTTGAGACGTTATTGACCCCGTCTGTTGCACTGACGCTGATTGTCAGTTTATCTTCATGATCAATCACCAACTCACTGGCGACATCCGTAAGTTCCAGGGTCCAGCTACCCGCCGCATCGGCTGTGGTGGTAAAGATCGTAAAGTCACCGTCTGCCGCTTCGGCAACCGTAATCCGCACAATCGCATTGGTTTCGGTGCTGCCAGATATCCCCGCCGTGGCATTGATTGAAAAGTCCCCGCTGCTATCTGTATCGATATCTTCATCATCTATGGTCAGATTAATGGTGGAGGTCACACTGTCCACCGTCCAGGTGGTAATATCCTGCGTATGGACATTGCCCAACACATCAGTCACCGTGTAACTCACCGCCAGTTGATCATCATGGTCAATCGTCAGTTGATTGGCGACATCCTGCAATTCCAGGGTCCAGCTACCATTGGCATCTGCGGTATCAATAAAGACGGTTTGCCCGCCATCTTCGTCAGCAACCGTCACCCGCACAACCGCTCCGGCTTCGGCACTGCCAGAAAAGCCTGCGGTCGCATTGATGGTAAAGGCCCCGGTGCTATCGGCATCAATATCTTCATCATCTATAGTCAGGCTGATCGGTTGCGCCTTCGAATCAACGGTCCAAACCACAGTCGGCAGGGTGCTGACATTATTAACACCATCGGTGGCACTGACTGTCACATTGAGTTGATCATCATGATCAATGGTGAGTTCACTGGTGACATCCGCAAGCTCCAGCGTCCAGCTTCCTGAACTGTCAGCCGTGGCGGTAAAGGTGGTGAGCCCACCAGCCGTGGTTGCATCTTCAACCGTCACCCGGATCACCGCATCGGCTTCGGCACTGCCCGACAGACCCGCCGTCGCATTGATCGAAAAACTCCCGCCGCTATCCGGGTCACGGTCTTCATCATCTATGGTTAGCTGAATAGAGGAGGATACCGCATCAACCGTCCAGATCACTGGTGCAAAATTTGAGACGTTATTCACCCCGTCCGTGGCACTGACGCTGATTGTCAGTTTATCTTCATGATCAATCACCAGTTCATTGGTGACATCTTGAAGTTCCAGAGTCCAGCTGCCCGCCGCATCTGCTGTGGTGGTGAAGGTCGTCAGGTCACCGTCTTGCCCTTCAGAAACCGTGATCCGAACAAGCGCATTGGTTTCGGTGCTGCCCGAAATGCCTGCCGTGGCATTGATCGAAAAACCCCCGCTGCTATGTGTGTCGATATCTTCATCATCTATGGTCAGATTAATGGTGGAGGCCACACTATCCACCGTCCAGGTGTTAATATCCTGCGTATGGACATTGCCCAACACATCGGTCACCGTGTAACTCACCGTCAGTTGATCATCATGATCAATCGTCAGGTCATTGGCGACATCTTTCAATTCCAGGGTCCAACTGCCATTGGCATCTGCGGTATCGATAAAGACGGTCTGCCCGCCATCTTCGTCAGCAACTGTCACCCGCACAACCGCTCCGGCTTCGGCACTGCCAGAAAAGCCTGCCGTCGCATTGATGGTAAAGGCCCCGGTGCTATCGGCATCAATATCTTCATCATCTATGGTCAGGCTGATCGGTTGCGCCACCGAATCCACTGTCCAGACCACAGTCGGCAGGATGCTGACATTATTAACACCATCGGTGGCACTGACATTGATGGTCAGTTCTTCTTCATGGTCAATCACCAGCCCTGCCACATCACCAAGGGTCAGGGTCCAGCTTCCCGCACTGTTAGCCGTGGTGGTGAAGACTGCCGATTCGCTGAGGTCATTGACTGTGACCCGGATAATCGCATCGGCTTCGGCACTGCCCGACAGACCCGCCGTCGCATTGATTGAGAAAGAACCACCAGAATCAGGGTCGCGGTCCTCGGAATCTATTGTCAGTTGAATGGTGGAGGATATCGAATCAACCGTCCAGATCACCGGCGCAAAATTTGAGACATTATTCACCCCGTCCGTGGCACTGACGCTGATTGTCAGTTTATCTTCATGATCAATCACCAACTCGCTGGCGACATCTTGAAGTTCAAGGGTCCAGCTTCCCGCCGCATCGGCTGTGGTGGTGAAGGTCGTCAGGTCACCGTCTTGCCCTTCAGAAACCGTGATCCGCACAAGCGCATTGGTTTCGGTGCTGCCCGAAATTCCGGCGGTTGCATTGATCGAAAAATCCCCGCTGCTATGTGTGTCGATATCTTCATCATCTATGGTCAGATTAATGGTGGAGGCCACACTATCCACCGTCCAGGTGGTAATATCCTGCGTGTGGACATTGCCCAACACATCAGTCACCGTGTAACTCACCGTCAGTTGATCATCATGATCAATCGTCAGGTCATTGGCGACATCTTTCAATTCCAGGGTCCAACTGCCATTGGCATCAGCGGTATCAATAAAGACGGTCTGTCCGCCATCTTCGTCCGCAACCGTCACCCGGACGACCGCCCCGGCTTCGGCACTGCCAGAAAAGCCTGCGGTGGCATTTATGGTAAAGGCCCCGGTGCTATCTGCGTCAATATCTTCATCATCGATGGTCAGGCTGATCGGTTGCGCCACCGAATCCACTGTCCAGACCACAGTCGGCAGGGTGCTGACATTATTCACCCCGTCCGTGGCACTCACGGTGACATTGAGTTGATCATCATGATCAATGGTGAGTTCATTGGCGACATCGTCCAATTCCAGCGTCCAGCTTCCTGAACTGTCAGCCGTGGTCGTGAAGGTGGTCAGGCCGCCAGCCGTGGTGGCATCCTCAACCGTCACCCGGATAATTGCATCGGCTTCGGCACTGCCAGACAGACCCGCCGTCGCATTGATCGAGAAACTCCCGCCGCTATCCGGGTCGCGGTCTTCATCATCTATGGTTAGCTGAATGGTGGAGGATATTGAATCAACTGTCCAGGTGACCGGCGCAAAGGTTGAGACGTTATTGACCCCGTCTGTTGCACTAACGCTGATTGTCAGTTTATCGTCATGATCAATCACCAACTCGCTGGCGACATCCGTAAGTTCAAGGGTCCAGCTACCCGCCGCATCTGCTGTGGTCGTGAAGGTGGTTTGACCCAAATCATCATCGGAAACCGTGATCCGCACAAGCGCATTGGTTTCGGTGCTGCCAGATATCCCGGCTGTGGCATTGATCGAAAAATCCCCGCTGACCGCATCAACATCAAAATCTTCATCATCGATGGTCAGGTTAATGGTGGAAGTCACACTATCCACCGTCCAGGTGGCAAAATCCTGCGTATGCACATTGCCAAGCACATCAGTCACCGTGTAACTCACGGTCAGTTGATCATCGTGATCAATCGTCAGGTCATTGGCGACATCTTTCAATTCCAGCGTCCAGCTTCCGTTTGCATCTGCGGTATCAATAAAGACGGTTTGCCCGCCATCTTCGTCAGCAACCGTCACCCGCACAACCGCCCCAGCTTCGGCACTGCCAGAGAATCCAGCCGTCGCATTGATGGTAAAGGCCCCGGTGTTATCTGCGTCAATATCTTCGTCATCGATGGTCAGGCTGATCGGTTGTGCGACCGAATCAACCGTCCAGGTCACCGTTTCAAAGGTTGAAACGTTATTCACCCCGTCCGTGGCACTGACATTGATTGTAAGTCTTTCCTCATGGTCAATCGTCAGTGCATTGGCCACATCACCAAGGGTCAGGGTCCAGCTTCCCGCACTGTTAGCCGTGGTAGTGAAGACCGCCGATTCGCTGAGGTCATTGACCGTCACCCGGATCACCGCATCGGCTTCGGCACTGCCAGACAGACCCGCCGTGGCATTGATTGAAAAGTCCCCGCCAGAATCAGGATCACGGTCTTCTTCATCTATGGTTAGCTGGATGGTGGAGGAGACCGCATCAACTGTCCAGGTCACTGGCGCAAAGGTGGAGACGTTATTGACCCCGTCCGTTGCACTGACGCTGATTGTCAGTTTATCGTCATGATCAATCACCAGTTCATTGGCGACATCCTGAAGTTCAAGGGTCCAGCTTCCCGCCGCATCTGCTGTGGTGGTAAAGGTGGTTTGACCCAAATCATCATCAGCAACTGTAATCCGCACAAGCGCATCGGCTTCGGTGCTGCCAGATATCCCCGCCGTGGCATTGATTGAAAAGCTGTTGACCCCCGCATCCAGATCAAAATCTTCATCATCTATGGTCAGGTTAATGGTGGAGGTCACACTATCCACCGTCCAGGTGGTAATATCCTGCGTATGGACATTGCCCAACACATCAGTCACCGTGTAACTCACCGTCAGTTGATCATCATGATCAATCGTCAGTTGATTGGCGACATCCTGCAATTCCAGGGTCCAGCTTCCGTTTGCATCTGCGGTATCGATAAAGACGGTTTGCCCGCCATCATCGTCAGCAACCGTCACCCGCACAACCGCCCCGGCTTCGGCACTGCCCGAGAATCCAGCCGTCGCATTGATGGTAAAGGCCCCGGTGCTATCGGCATCAATATCTTCATCATCGATGGTCAGGCTGATCGGTTGTGCGACCGAATCAACCGTCCAGGTGACGGTTTCAAAGGTTGAAACGTTATTAACCCCGTCTGTGGCACTGACATTGATGGTCAGTTCTTCTTCATGGTCAATCACCAGCCCTGCCACATCACCAAGGGTCAGGGTCCAGCTGCCATGGGCATCGGCGGTGGTGGTGAAGACCGCCGATTCGGTAAGGTCATTGACTGTGACCCGGATAATCGCATCGGCCTCAGCACTGCCGGACAGACCCGCCGTGGCATTGATGGAAAAAGCCCCGCCAGAATCAGGATCACGGTCTTCATCATCGATTGTTAGCTGAATGGTGGAGGAGACCGCATCAACCGTCCAGGTCACTGGTGCAAAGGTGGAGACGTTATTGACCCCGTCTGTTGCGCTGACGCTGATTGTTAATTTATCGTCATGATCAATCACCAACTCACTGGCGACATCCGTAAGTTCAAGGGTCCAGCTTCCCGCCGCATCTGCTGTGGTGGTGAAGGTGGTTTGACCCAAATCATCATCGGCAACCGTGATCCGCACAAGCGCATCGGCTTCGGTGCTGCCAGATATGCCTGCCGTGGCATTGATCGAAAAGCTGTTGACCCCCGCATCCAGATCAAAATCTTCATCATCTATGGTCAGATTAATGGTGGAGGTCACCCCATCTACCGTCCAGGTTGCAAAATCCCTGGTGGTCTCGTTGCCAAGCACATCGGTCACCGTGTAACTCACCGTCAGTTTATCATCATGGTCAATCGTCAGTTGATTGGCGACATCTTGAAGTTCCAGCGTCCAGCTACCATTCGCATCTGCGGTATCGATAAAGACGGTCTGCCCGCCATCTTCGTCCGCAACCGTCACCCGCACAACCGCTCCGGCTTCGGCACTGCCCGAGAATCCAGCGGTCGCATTGATGGTAAAGGCCCCGGTGTTATCGGCATCAATATCTTCATCATCTATAGTCAGGCTGATATCCTGCGCCACCGAATCAACGGTCCAGGTGACAGGGGTATTATAGGAGGTATTGCCCAGCACATCGGTTGCGCCAACCTGAATGGTCAATGCATCTTCATGATCAATCACCAGCGCACCCGCATCGCCAAGCTCCAAGGTCCAGCTGCCGTTTGCATCGGCGGTGGCGGTGAAAGTGGCGACACCGCCGGGGGTTGAGCCATCTGTGACGGTGACCCGAACCACGGCATCATGTTCAACGCTTCCTGATATGCCTGCGGTGGCATTGATTGAGAAAGAACCGCCGCTATCAGGATCGCGGTCTTCTTCATCAATGGTGAGGTCAGAGATATAGGCTTGCGTATCGACGGTCCAGGTCAGTGGGTCATTGGTCGTGACATTGCCCAGAACATCGGTGGCACTGACGGTGACCGTCAATTTATCTTCATGATCAATGGTGAGTTCGCCCGCAACGTCACCAAGGGTGAGGGTCCAGCTTCCGGCACTATCAGCTACGGTGGTGAAGGTCGCCAAGCCACCGTCCCCGCCGCTGTTGATGTCCCCGTCGGAGACGGTGACGCGGATAACGGCATTGGCTTCGGCGCTTCCAAAGAGTCCGGCGGTTGCATTGATGGAGAAGCTGCCGCCAGAATCAGGATCACGGTCTTCGTCGTCGATGGTCAGCTGAGCAGAATCGGTTTGCGCATCGACGGTCCAGGTGCCGTGGGTTTGATCGGTCTGGTTGCCGAGGACATCGATAACGGTTGAGGTGACGGTGAGTTGATCTTCATGATCGATGGTGAGTTGCCCTGCGACATCGCCAAGGGTGAGGGTCCAGCTTCCGCTTGCATCTGCGGTGGCGGTAAAGACGGCGAGTCCTTGTTCTTCATCGGCGATGGTCAGGCGGATGATGGAGCCTTCTTGAGCACTTCCTGATATTCCGGCGGTTGCGTTGATTGAGTATCCGGCATTTCCGGTATCGGGGTCGCGGTCTTCATCGTCGATGGTCAGGCTTATGGGGTCGGCGATAGCATCGACGGTATAGGTCTGGGCTGCGGCAGTTTCGACATTTCCGACGAGGTCGGTTGTGGAGGCGATAACGGTGAGTTCATCGGCATGATCGATGGTGAGTTCATTTTCGACGGTCTGGAGTTGCAGGGTCCATGTTCCGTATTGATCGGCTTGTGTTGTATAGGTTGTTTGTTCGCCGGATTGGTCGGAGACGGTGAGTCGTATGGTTGCGTTTTTCTCGGTACTTCCGTAGAGGCCGGGGGTTGAGCCGATAGTGTAGACGGTTCCGGTCAGGGGGTTTCTGCTTTCGGCATCGACTGTGGGGATTGTGAGTTCGGCGACACTATCGACGGTCCAGATTCCGAAGTCCTGGTTGGTTTGGTTGCCGAGGATATCAGTGACGCTGGAGGTGATGCTGAGGGTTTCTTCATGATCGATATCAAGCCCGGTGACATCGGCGAGTTCGAGGGTCCAGCTTCCGGTTATTGCATCGGAGGTTGTTGTAAAGACGGCGCTTTGATTTCCGTCATCGACGGTTATTCGCACGATGGCGTCGGTTTCTGTGCTTCCCGAGAGTCCGGCGGTTGCATTGATAGAGAAGGCGGGATCGCCAATATCATAGGCCCGGTCTTCATCATCGATGGAGAGGGTGATGGGGGAGGCGAGTTCATCCACGGTCCAGGTGAAGGGTCCGAGGTTTGCGACATTTTCTGCGCGGTCGGTTGCGGAGGCATGGACGGTGAGTTGATCGGCGTGATCGATATCGAGTTCGTTTTGAACATCGGCGAGTTCGAGGGTCCAGCTGCCATTTTCATCGGAGGTTGTGGTGAAGGTTGTCAGGCCCCCCTCCACCCCGTCAGAGACGGTTATGCGGATGGTTGAATATTCTTCGGTGGTGCCGGAGAGTCCTGCGGTAGCGGTGATTGTGAAGGGGTCACCTTGAATATCGGGGTCGCGGTCTTCTTCATCGATGGTGAGGGTGAGGGCATCGATAACAAGGTCGGCGGTCCAGGTCACCGGGCTGGTGAGGCTGGAGCTTTCCCCGACATCATTTGTGGCTCTTGCGGTGACGGTCAGCAGTTCGTCATGTGTAATGACCAGGGTTGATCCCAAAACTCTGTCGTCAAAGGCATCAATGGTCCAGTTTCCGAAGCTATCGGTGACGATAGTGGTATAGACGCCGAGTTCCTGATTACCTATGTCGTCGAAACCTGTGATTGTCAGGTAAATAATATTGCCTGCCTTGGCGGTCCCGGTGATGATTGGATATTCATCGCCGATCAGATCATAGCCATTTTCTGGCGGATCAATGACTGGCGGGGGGGGCGGGGTGGTATCAATGATAAATTGCGAGAATGGCCTGTCGGTGCCAGGTCCTTCATTTCCGGCCAGATCGACCTGGCGCGCATCGACCCGGATCGAGCCATCGTCTGCCAATATATCGGGGTCGCCATCGACAACGGTTGCGGTTTCGGTATCGAGTGACCAGATACCTGCGTCCGTGACCTGGGTCCGATAGGTGACTCCGCCATGATCGCCAGAGGTATCATCGTCAAACAGGGTGACATAGATGGTGGCCCCGGCTTCGGCACTATCGCCTATGATCACAGGGGTGATATCTGCGGTGACGGCCTGGTCTGCCGGGGAGGTAATGATGAGCTGATCGGGGGGTGTTTGATCGATGGTAAAGGTGACCGGGTTGGCATAAATGAGAGTGCCTGCGCTATCTTGGCTTCCGGCATTGACGGTGACGACTTCTTCATCATCAAGGTCAAAGTCGGTATCGGCAGCTATCGGGGTTGCAACATTCCCGGGATCATCGGCATCAGAGCCGACGGTGACCGACCAGACGCCGGAGCCATCGGCCTGCACTTCATAGGTTGCGGCATATCCCTGACCATCGTCAACGGTGACATAGACAGTGGTGTTTGGCGCGGTGCTATAGCCGATAATGGTCGGGGTTGAGTCGTTTTCATATCCCTGGTCGGCGGGCTGAAGGATGACGGATTCGGCGGGGTCGATAATACGGAAAGAGACGGTGTCGCTGATGGGTGATTGATTGCCTGCGGCATCATAGGACTGGGCGGTGACATTGATATAATCGTTGGCATCAAGGCTAAAGCCGCTGGTAAAGGTCTCGCCTTCAAGGTCGATTGACCAGTTTCCGGAGCTATCGACATCGACCCTGATTTCTTCTGTCCCTCCGCCAGTGGTATCTTCCAGCGTGAGGATGACATATTCGGCCTCGGGGGCGGTGCCTGAAATGACCGGGGTTTCATCGGCAAAGGGCTGGGCGGCTGAAGGCACCTCGATCACCGGTTGCGGGGGGTCGCTGCTATCGACGGTGACCCTGATGGAATCGCTTGCGCTGCCGCCAGCTGTATCAGAGACTTCAATGTCCAGCTCTTCCATATCCTCAAGCGTAATATTATCGCCATAGGTCGCGCTTGGCGGCGGGTTTGTGCCAAAATCAAGCGACCAATAGCCATTTTGATCGGGGGTGACTTCATAGGTGCCAATCCCGTTGCCGACGGTGCCGGTTGCCCCGCCATCATTGATTGTGACATAGATGGTTGTATTGGGTTCGCCGGTCCCTTCGATCACGACATCATCGGGGACAAATTCACCGCTTGCTGGCGCGGTGATTTCCGGCGCAGCGGGTTGAGTGACTTGAAAAATGAACGGGCTGGAGGGGTCAGAGACATGCCCGGCTGCATCTTCTGCCGTCAAGGTGATGGTGAAAAAGTCCAGATCATTGGCAAAAGTGATGGCATCGGCGCCGGTATCGTCAAGATCAAGGCTCCAGTTGCCAGCTGTATTGGCGGTGAGTGTTTTAACCATTGAATCGCCGTCATCATCGGCAAGGGTGATATAGACGATAGAATCGGGTTCGGAGGTGCCTTCCAGCAGCGGGTCCAGCACGCCAAGCACCTGGCCATCAACCGGGTTGGTCAGGACGGGGGCATCCGGGGTCAGGATATCGACGCTATAGGTTTCGCTGGCATTGCCGGGGGAGCGGTTATCATATTCATCATAGGCAATGGCGGTGATGGTCAGGGGATCGCTATCGCTCAGGGTCAGCGGAGTATTTTCGGGGGTGTCATTCTCGACATCAATACTCCAGTCGCCGTTATTATCGGCGGTCACCTGATAGATGGTATTGTCATCGCTGTCGGACAGGGTGACCCAAAGGATTGAATCGGCGTCTGCGCTGCCGGTGATGATCAAGGGGTCTTCGGTGATATAATCCTGTGCTTCCGGGGTTGTAATGGTCGGGGTTGCCGGGCCTTGCAAATCCATGGTCAGATTGACGGTATTGCCGGTCTCCACGGGTCTGCCCGATGCTTGGGAGGAAACCTGCAACACCAGATCATCAGCATGGACAAGACCAAACCCGTCATTATTCGGATCAAAGGCACTTGCATCCAGATCATAGGACCAATAGCCGGTTCCATCGGTAATCAGGGTCACCACCTCGGACTCGCCATCATTGCTATCGGTCAGGGTCAGATAGACCTGATCGCCCGCAGGGGCAAAACCGCTGATGGTTGTGTTATTGCCGATGGTCTCAAGGTCTGAAGGCTCGATAATCTCCGGGGCTGTGCCGGTAAAGCTATAGATCGTGGTTTCAACCGGGGTTGACGGGTCGGATGTATGATTAAGCGCATCGCTGGCTGTCGCCGTGATCGTCAGTTTATCGCCATCGTCAAAAAGCAGATCGCCCGTGACATTTTGATAAGAGTTCTGATCATCGGTATCAAGCACCCAGTCGCCGTTGTTATCGGTCAGGACTTCATAGGTTGCGGCGGTTGCATCATCATCGGTGATGGTGACCAGCACCAGCGAATTTTCTTCAGCCGAGCCACTGATTTCAGGCCCCAGATCATTGACATAGGGGCTGGAGGGGACTTCGATAGTCGGGGCTTTCGGGGCGTCCAGATCCACCGGGAAGAAGAGTTGCGTTGGATTATAGTCGATATCTCTTTGCAAGTCGTTACCGTCTTTATCGGTTGCGCCGATGATTGACAGCCGCGCATTGTCTCCGTCAACAAAGGTGGAAGCGGATAACTGGCTGTCGTCTTCTATATAATAGGACCAGAGTCCGCCGCCATCGACATCAACCGTGATCGGATCGGCAAACCCGGTGCCATCCCAGACTTCCAGAATAATGGTGCCGCCAGCAGGCCCGGTGCCTTCGACCAGCAACCCGTCCCGATTGGGGTCAATCACGGTGCCGTCCGCCGGGCTGGTGATATAGGCCGGGACATCAAGGTCAATATCATAGGTAAAAATGACCACATCACTGGCTTCAGACCCGTTGCCGCTGCTGGAATCATAGCCAACGACTTCAACCCGGACCGGGTCGTCATCGTCAACCGTGAACGGATCGCCGCTCAGGCTGGTTGGCAGATCCGTAAAATCCAGTATCCAGGTGCCAT
Source organism: Alphaproteobacteria bacterium (assembly GCA_965229605.1). Lineage (GTDB taxonomy): Bacteria > Pseudomonadota > Alphaproteobacteria > CBDDJK01 > CBDDJK01. The sequence goes on from OZ245892.1 coordinate 2,236,386, forward strand.
CCGTCACATCAACCGTATAGGTCGATTTGCCATCCGGTGAATCATCCAGAATGATCTCGACATAATCAGAACCGACCGCCGTCCCGCTCAGGATCGGCTCGTCAGTCGCAATCACATCGCCATCGGTCGGCTCCGCAATCGTCGGTTTTTCGGGAACATCCGTGTCATAATTAACCAAAACAATGGTCGGGTCCGATTCATTGCCTGCCGCATCATACGCCCGGGCCTCCAGCGTGACATCGCCGCCATCTTCCAAAAAGCTGGTATCGCCAGAAACTGGCTCCTCCGACCAGATATCTATCGCCCAGTTGCCGCCAACCACCTCCGCCGTGAAGATCGCTTGCGCGTCCCCCTCGCTCACCGTCAGCCGGATAATCGATCCCTCCTCGCTGCCCGTGCCAAGCACCGGGTCCTGATCACTCACATCGCCCGCAACCGGCTCATCAATCCCAGGTGCATCCGGCCCCGTCGTATCAACCGTAAAGACCTTCGGATCACTCGCATTCACACCGCCAGTGTCATTCGCAATCACCGCGGTCGCCGTGACCACATCCCCCTCGTCAATAGAAATCCGGCTGCTGCTCACCCGATAGTCATCAGGATTAGCCGCAGGGTCAAAATCCAGCTCCCAGCGCCCATTATTGGCAGCCGTCACAACATAAGTCGCTCTGTCGCCGTCATTGTCCTCAAGCCAGATCGTAACCTCCCGCCCCGGATCGCCCAGACCAGAAAGATAAGGCGTCTCATCATCAAAATCACCACTCGGCTCAATAATCGTCGGCTGGCCCGGCGTAAAATGACTCAGCGTAAAACTCACATTGTCAGACGTCCCCGACTGATTGCCCGCACGGTCCATCGCCGTCGCCGTCACCTCAACCAGATCGCCGTCCTCAAACAAATCGTACGCCGCAGTCCCCTCCGTATTAATCGACCAGTTGCCATTGACATCAACCGACGTCGTTACCGTCACCGTCTCATCGTCATCCACATCGTGAAGGACCAAAATCACAAAACCTTCAGGCTCCGCCGTGCCCTCAATGCTCGGAGTCAAATCAGGAATCCAGTCATCTTGCGCCGGACTTGTAATCACAGGCTCCGGCGGCGGAGTCATATCTATCGTAAATACAGAAACCGTTTCAAGCGTCCCATTGTTCGTTTCTATCGAAGCCGTGACCGTGATCGTCTCTCCATCATCAAACGTCGGGCCCCCGCCATCAACAAGAACAAAATTATCCGGGTCAGAAATATCAAAAACCCATTTCCGGTTCTCATCCGCAACAACCTGATAGGTCCCGGTAAAGCTGCCGTCCGTAATCACCAGAGTCACCGTTTCACCCTCATCAGCAACCCCCGTCACATAGGTCGGGACCTTGCCATCGCCATCCTCGTCAGGGACAAAACTGCCGTCCGCCGGATAGCTGATCGAAAGCAAACTCGCATCATAGCTGTAAATATACCCGCCAAAATATGTTTCAGAAGTATTCCCTGCTATATCATAGGCATAAAGATCAACCGCAATCCGGTCGCCATCATCCACAAAATCAAAGGTGGGCTCGTCCGAAAGATCAAAACTCCAGGTGCCATCAGCCTCCGGGACCACCTCATAGGTGACCGGGCCCTCCCCATCATCATCATAAAGAATAATAACAACCGTCGATTCCGGATCACCCGTCCCATATAAAACCGGCGCCGCAATCCCGATGGTCCCGTCCGGCCGGTCCAGAACCGGATCATACGGCGGAATAAGATCAACCGTATAACTCTCCTCATCATAACCCGATATATTGCCCGCCCGGTCAGTCGCTGAAGCCTGAACCGTCACCGTTTCCCCGGTTTCCAGATCCAGCGTGCCTTCATACGCATCAACCGTCGCATTCAAGCTCCAGTTGCCACTCGCGTCCGCCTGAACTGAATAGGTCGCAAAATACTCCCCGTCACTCAACGTCACCAGCAAAGTCGCATAGGCCTCGCTAGAACCCGTGATCCCGGCCTCATGGCTGTAGTAGTCATTGCTCGGAGTCAAAATGTCCGGCGGGTCCGGCTCCGTTATATCCACCGTGAAACTATAGTCCTGCTTCCCGTCAATCAAATTGCCATCGCCATTGTTCGCCTGCAACGTCACCGACACATTATCGCCGTCCTCAAACCCGTCAAAACTGCCGGTGCCAATGGCCTCGCTCATATCGACAGTCCATTGACCGCTGCTGTTCGCCGTCACGATATAGACTATCGAATCATCGCTGCCGTCATTAACCGTGACATAGACCGTCGCCCCGGGGTCTGCGACCCCGTGCAGGACCGGGAAAAGCTCGTCATCGCTTAGAAAACTGTTATCCTCGGGATAGGACAGTTCCGGCACGCCATTCTCAACCAGCCGGACATAAAGCGGCTGGCTGGCCGGGTCAGAGCGGTTATTCGCCGGATCAATCGCTATCGCCGTGATCGTCAGGTCATCGTCATCATTAAGGTCAAAATCAAGTTCAACGCTGCTGCTGTCCAGACTCCAGTCGCCGCCTGCATCAGCCGTGACGTAAAAAGTCGAAGATATCTCCTCAACCGTATCGGTCAGAACCAACTCGACCAGCGAATCCGGCTCGGAGGTGCCTTCGATATCTGGAAGCTCGGTGCCATTGACGCCAGCCCCGTATCCCGGCTCCTCAATGATCGGCGGGAAAGGCGCATCAAGGTCAGTCTCCAGCTCAATCCGGTCATAATCGTCCGGGTTGGTTGTCTCGCCTATATCAACATTATAGGCCGTCACCGTGATCCTTTCACCCCCGTCAAAACTGGTGGTGCCTTCGACGACGGCAGTGGCCAGATCGACCTCCCAGTAATAGGATTCATCCTCAAGATTGACATCGGCATAATAGATCCATTTATTGCCGTCCGGATCTTCAAGCACCAGCATCACCTCGTTAATAAACGGGGTTCCGGTCCCGCTGATAACCGTGCTTTCGCCAATCGTGCCGTCATTTTCAGGGCTCAGAATAACCGGGGTGGTCAGGCTTTCAACAATATCCAGCCGGTGAGTCGCAGAAGGATCAGAAACATTCCCCGCCTCATCAATCACCGTTGCGGTCAGTGTGACATCTTCACCCGCTCCCGGGATTCCGCCAACATCCTGGCTTTCAACATCAATGCTCCATTTCCCGTTGATAACGGTTGTTGAATAGACCTTTATGTTGCCCTGATCATCGCTGACCGTGAGTTTGACCTCGCCACCTTCTTCGCTGGAGGTGCCTTCAACCGTAAATTCCTCAACCGAATAGGTGTCATCCTGGGGCGAAGTAATGACCGGGGCATCAGGGTTGGTCTGATCGACATCAAAGCTGCTGGTTGCCGCCAGGCTGAAGTTTCCGGCTTGATCAATAGCATTGGCCTGAACCCGGAATTCACCATCCTCGTCAAAGACCAGCGGCTCAACAGGATTGCCGGAGTTCGGATCATCTTCCGGCAAGTCGGTTGCGAAATCTATTTTCCAGTTTCCTTGCGAATTGACCTCGGTCCGGTAGGTGACGCTATTATTCTCTTCATCGGTGAGCACGACCCGGACGGTTGACGCATCGTCTGTGACACTGCCGGAGATTTGCTCGGGCGCTTCGTTAAGGTCTGCGCCATCTCTGGGGTCATTGATGATTGGTATATCGGGAAGGACGGAATCGATGGTAAATTCAAGCGGGTCGGGTGTGGCGCTGAGGCCACTTGTGATATAGCCATTGGCTTTGGCGGAGACCGAGATCACCTGCCCGTGTTCAAGGTCGAATTCGGTGTCTGGATCAGTAACGCTCGGGGTTGCGATATTGAGCGACCAGGAGCCATTTTCGTCTGCGGTGACGACTTCGGTCAGTTTTTGTCCCTCGGCATCGGTCAGGGTGACGGTGACGTCTTCGCCTGGCAGGGCGATCCCCGAGATCACGGGGGTATTATCGCTGAAATCGCCATTTTCGGGGACGAGGATTTGTGGCGCCCCGTTGTCATCAAGGGGAGAGATATTAAAGGCACTGGTGGCTGTCGGGGATTGGTTCCCGGCCAGATCATAGGCTGTGGCGTAGATTTCAAAGCCTTCCCCTTCATCGAGGCCGAAGTCGGGTTCATCGTCCCCGCCGAGGTTGATTTTCCATCCCCCGATGGCATCAGAGGTGATGATATAGGTGATGCGTTCGTTGGTATCGCTTTCGACGAGGGTGACGCGGATTTCGGTTTCTGCGTCTGCGGTGCCGGAGATTTCGAAGTCGGGATTGGTGATGGTTGAGTTATCGGCGGGGCTATCAATCTGGACGGAGCCAGGCGGGATGGTATCAATGGTGAAGAAGGACAGGGCTGAATTGTCGGACACATTTCTGTCCTGGTCTTCTGCGTTTGCGGTTGCGGTGATTGTTTCGCCGTTATCGAGGACAATCCCGCCGCTGATTGTCTTGTCGGTATCAAGGTCGATTTGCCAGTTGCCCTGGTCATCGGCGGTTGTCCGATAGACGCCGCTGAAGGTGCCATCGCTGAGTGTCAGATTGACAATCGCATTTGGGTCGGCTGCCCCTGTGATGACCGGGGTTGCATCGTTGATGGAGCTTCCGTTTGCGGGGGTTATGATTTCGGGGACACTATTTTCGACCGTGACGATGCTGAAGGCGGAGTCGGCCTGGCCGGACTGGTTTCCGGCTTCATCGGTTGCGCTTGCCGAGACATCGACATCGCCGGTGAGGGCGGTTCCGTTATCAAGGTCAAGGGTCCAGTTTCCGTCTTCATTGACGGTTATGCCGTGATAGGTTTCGCTGCTGTTATCATCGCTGAGGGTGAGGGTGATGGTGCTTCCGGCTTCTGCGGAGCCTGCGATAACCGGGGTTGTATCGGTGACCCCGCCGCCGTTGGAGGGGGAAAGGATCACGGGTTCATCGGGCGCAACCATGTCGATGGTAAAGGCGAGAACATCTGCGGGCGATTCATTTCCGGCGTCATCGGTTGCGGTTGCGGACATATTGATTTTTTCGCCGTGGGAGAGGGTGATATCTCCGGCAGTCGGGGTGGTTGTTTCAAGGTCGATTTGCCATTCGCCGGTGGCACTTGCGGTTGTGACGTAGGTTTCTGCGCCGCTATCGTCGCTAAGGACAACGGTGACGGTTGACAGCGGTTCGGCGGTTCCGCTCAGCAGCGGGTCGTCCTGGGTAAAGGCGTTATCGCTTGGCGTATCGATAGAGGGGCGAGAGGGGATGGCGGTATCGACAGAGACAACAACCGGATCGGCATATTTTGTTTCGCCGCTGGAGCCCGAGCTGGCTTCGATGGTGACGGTTTCTTCGTGATCGATGCTAAAGCCGGGGGTAAAGCCGGAGGGGGATTGCGTGTCAATATCCAGTGCCCATTCGCCATTGGTGCCTGTTCCCACGCGATAGGTTGCGGCTTCGCCGTTACTATCGCTGATGGTGACCAGAACGATAGCCCCTGGATCGGCGATCCCCCGGATTTCGGGGGTTGCGCTATTGATGGTATCGCCATCATCGGGAAGGGTGATGACCGGGATTCCCTCGGTGACTTCAAGGACATCAAAGGTGATGGTGCTGACTTCGGAGACATGACCGGCTTCATCGGTTGCGGTTGCGCTGACGGTTGCGGTCTCGCCGAGGTTAAAGCCGAATCCGTTATCCACACCGATTGGGTCTGTTGTGTCTGGATCAAGGGACCAGTTGCCGCTGGAATCAGCGGTGACCTGATAGGTTGCTTTATCAACTCCGTCATCAAGGGTGACGAGGATGAGTGCATCGGCTTCTGCGGAGCCTTCAATGACGGGGGTTGCATCGGTGACTCCGCCGGTATCGGCCGGGTAGGTGATGACGGGTGGGTCTGGCGGGGTGAGGTCAAAGGTAATCGCGGTATGCGTATCGAGGGGGGATGAGAAATCAGCATCGTTATCCAGCACGATGGTCATGGTTTCGGATTCATCGAACGCGATGGAGGAGGAGGAATCGACAGGCACATCCCCCCCGTTATCAAGGTTGACGGTCCAGACTCCGTTTGCGTCGGTTGTGATTTGATAGGTTGCGGCTTCGCCGTGATTATCGCTGAGTTCGACATAATAGGTTGTGTTTGCTTCACCGAGGCCTGCGATAACGGGGTCGAGGTCTGTGAGCAGTGCGCCGGTTTTAGGCGTAAGGATTTCGCCTTCACCAGACGCGACGGGTTCGCCATAGGCGGCTTCGCTGATGACGGGTCCGGTCTGGTTTCCGGCCTGGTCGTAGGCAGTTGCGGTGACGGTCAGGACTTCGCCATCGTTGTTTTCGTCTGCAAGGATGGAGCCGTCCCATTGATCGCCTTCCAGCCGCCAGACTCCGGTATCGTCTGCGGTGACGGTATGCACTTCACTGTTTCCGTCTTCGTCAGCCAGCGTGAGGACGACCGTGGTATTGGGGTCGGTTTCGCCGACGATATCGATTTCGGGGTCGCTAAAGGCACTTCCGTTGACCGGGCTGGTGATGACGAGTTCAGAGGCCCCGATGGTATCGACTGTGCCGGTTCTTGGGTCGAATCCGTCTGCGGGTTCTTCGGAGGGGTTGCCAGCCGGATCGACCGAGATGATATAAATTTCTGCGCTTTCGCCTTCATCGAAGGAGACTTCTCCGCCCAGCCAATAGCTTTGATCTTCGGTATCGATTTTCCAGTCGCCGTCCGGGTCTGCGGTTGTGATATAGGTTGCGCTATCGCCGTCTTCGTCCGTGAGGGTGACGAGGACCGATGCGCCAGCTTCTGCTGACCCGGTGAGTTCGGGGGTGACATCAATCAGCCAGCCATCGTTGCCAAGGTCCTCGGCATTTTCGACTGTCGGGGCTGGCGGCGGGGTATAGTCAACCAGATATTCAAGCTGGTTTGTGACGGGGCCCACGATGTTTGTTGCGACCAGATCGATGGTGACGCTGGTATCGTCTGGAAGTGAGAGGATGGGGCTTGTTTCTGGAAGGGCCAGGGACCAGTTATCATCGGTGACATCGACCTGATAGCTTTCGGTGACTTCGATGATTTCGTTGGTTTCAGAGTCCAGAGCTTCATAGGTGAACGTGATATCCACGGTATCGGCGTTGGTTGCGGTGCCAAGGATGACGGGATCTTCCTGAAAGGCGATATTGAAATAGCCGTCAAGCGAGGTAATGACCGGGATTCCGGCAGCAATCGGGGCAGGTCCGGGGTCTTCTTCTTCCTCTTCAAACAAGCCATCCAGCCGGTCATCGGTACGCAGTTCATCCAGTTCTTCGCCCAGGATTTCGTCCAGGGTTCCGATATCGCCATAAAGCGCGCTGGTTGCCTGCATTGTGCTGTGATAGTTGAGCCAGAAGGTCTCATCGACGCTGAGGAAGTCCTGGGTTGCCGGGTCAAAGAATCTTGCGCCAAGCCAGTCGGTATTGACTTCCCACAAATAGACGCGTTCATCATCGACATAGACTTCGCCGTTGACCGCGCCCAGCAGATAGCGGGTTCCTTCGATGGGATTGATGACATAAAGCTGCGAGCCTTCGCGGATCAGCAGTTCTTGCGCATCAAGCGAGATAAAAATCTGGCCAGCGTCTTCGACCAGCTGGGTGACATCTCGCCCGGCCATCACGTCTTGCGTGACATCGACCGGCGCGGCCCCGATTTCTAAGACATAAACCTGCATATTGAACTATTTCAAACTTGCCTAAATCCTCTTTGACCCTTTGCTTTCGGTTCTTCTGAACCTGTCCCGTATCCGGGGATATCCACCAACTTCAAGAAGCGTTTTATGCGCGCGCTTCGACCAGATATCAGGCTTAACCAGACATCTGGTTACTTGATCGCATAAAAGGTGCCATCACCATCAATTTTGATGTTTATTTGGGGGATATTTGCCGAAAATCGGTCAATGGACGCTTCTTCTGCTACGCCTCAGGTTTTTCCGGCAGAATGGAGTATAGCAAAATTACAAAAAAAATCAATCTTTAATCTTACTTTGGCCTTCGCGGGGCAGTAATATTTAAAGTTTTGAAATAAAAGAGGAAATCGGGCTTTTTTTGGGCGATTTTTGCGGCCTGTGGAAAAGTGTGAATTTTTATGCGCCGTCTGTGCGTTTTGTCACAGTTTGTGCGGGGTTCAGGGCTATTTGCCCTGCCTATAATGCGCATCCCTGGGCGGCGGTGCTGGGTCGAAAGAGACCAAAAACACATCTAAAAGCGGTAAAATTCCAGCCATCAGAAGCCGAAAACCCCCCCGACCTGAGGACCCTTTTTTCGGGCTTCAAAATTTGCAAAAAGTAGGTTTAAAGAATATTAAACTATATATAAAAACTATTTTAATCTGTTTTAAGCCTATTTTGTTGTTTTCAAATAATTATCGCCCGTACGAGCTGACAGCTGCCATGTTTGGTCTGTTGTATAAATCCTCTCTCATTGTTCAGTTCATCCGTTCGACGCCGCCGTTTTTCTGTGGGCTTTTGGGAGGCAGAACATAGAACGGGATTTCCTTTTCCTTACATGCGTCTTCAAAGAGACTCATGAACTCAGAGCCCCCAACGACTTGAATTGATCGTATCGGGAAGCCTGGCGCGCCTTGTAATTCATCAAGAAGCTTTACAAAGGATTTAGCTGTGGCCCTGACATAGGGTTGGTCATATAGCTGGGCATGGACGGATTTGGTATGAGTCCCAAGCCTGAAAGTGCTTTACACCGATCTGGTTGATGGTGATGTGTCTATCTGGCATTTGATCAATCTGGACCATACCCCCTGGCTGCTTGGGACGTAGATCATAGGTCCAGCGTTTGGCGTGTTTGTCGAACTTTTGTTTGCGCCTTGTATTGCGTGCAGCTGCATATTTTCGGATTAAGCCTTGTTCCATAAGGGCTTTGAGTATCCGTCCGATGGTGCTTTCGCTGACTGTGATGGCGTGATCACGCACGAGAATGGCATGGATTTTAGCTTTTCCATATGTTGGATGCGCCCGACGCAGGGTCAGGACAAGAGCGCGCATATCACTTGAAACCGCGCTTTTACGTAAGGTTTTAGGGCGTGATGAATGGCTTGTAGCCCTTTGATGCCGTAGCGTTTCAATGCGGTCTTGCGCCGGTAATAGGTGGCACGAAGATACCTGTGATGGTAGAAATCTCGCCATCAGAAACGCCATGGGTTTTAAAGCATTCCCAATCCTTTAATATTTTGCGCTGCGCAGTGGTGGCCTCATCAACAGCTGATTTTCAGAATACAAACTTAGCGCGGCTCAACCAGCTGACTATGGGTCCGGTCAAAATGATTCATCAGAATATGCAAGGTTGTGACATCCTGAACACCCGGAATATTCTCCAGCTGCTGGCGCAGATGGGCCATCCGCTCCATGCTTTCAAGCTCGGTGAAAAGGATCATATCCACCTCGCCCGTGATCGATTGACTTTTTGTAATTTCACCAATGCCCTCAATGGCTTGCGCAACCATGGCGCAGGTTCTGCCATGGGCCAGCTTGATCAGAAAATAAGCACTGAGTGGTGAAAAACTGCTCTGCTTCCCGGTTTCAATCACCGTGAAACCTCGGATAACATCCAGCTTTTCCAGCTTGGCAATCCGATCATAAATCACCGCACGGCTGCGTCCGACGGAACTTGCAATCTGCGAAATAGACCGCCGGGCATTATCCCGCAAAAGCGCAACAATCTTGCGGTCAATATGGTCAAGTTTTTCTGCCATCGGTTATTATACGATTTTCGCGTGTCTATGATGATTTTTGCCCGATATACATAAATAACAAATTGCTTTTGATTTTTCAAATTCTATTTGGACTAAAGCCCGATTAGCCAGAGGTTCATAGGATTTTCACCTTATTTATCCTTGTGCTGGTATTTTTGTGCCATTTATTTTTGTGTTGGCCATTTTCGCAAGAGCCGAGGCCAGCCTTCCCGCTCCGTCAAGGCGGCGGGCCTTGTCCTTCCAGTCGCGGGTGATTGCTAGGCGATGATCGGGGCGCAGTTTTGCCGCCGGGGCCAGTTTGCCGATATATTCAACCAGCTTTTCGGGTCGGGCAAAGCGGTTGCCTCGAAAATTGATGAGGGCTCCTTTGGGACCGGCTTCAAGGCGTTCCACCCCGGCCTGTTTGCAGTCAATCTTGATACGCATCACGGCTAAAAGAGTGCGTGTCGCTTCTGGAGGCGGGCCAAAACGATCCGTTAATTCTGCGAGGAACTGGTCGATTTCAGCTTTGTTTGTGACATCTGCCAACCGGCGATAAAATCCCATGCGCACCGGCAGGTCCGGGATATAGTCTTCTGGCAGCATAACCGGCAGTCCTAGCGAAATAACCGGTGACCATTGATCAGGAATAGTCTCTGGCGCGCCGTCTTTTTGTTCGTGCCGCAGCATGGCAATCGCTTCTTCAAGCATGCGTTGATAGAGCTCAACGCCAATCTCGCGAATATGGCCGGATTGTTCGTCGCCTAAAAGGTTGCCTGCCCCGCGGATATCGAGATCATGGCTGGCGAGTGTGAAACCGGCCCCCAGTCCTTCAAGTCGTTGCATAGCCTCCAGGCGCCGGGTTGCCACCTGGCCCAGCAGGCGTCTTTTATCATAGACAAAATAGCAATAGGCCCGCAGCTTTCCGCGTCCAACCCGCCCGCGTAGCTGATAAAGCTGTGCCAGTCCAAAGCGGTCTGCGCGATGGACGATCATGGTATTGGCATTTGGGATATCCAGGCCGCTTTCGACGATATTGGTTGAAAGCAGGATATCGTAGCGACCGGCGATAAAATCGCCCATAATCTGCTCGAGTTCTTGCGGAGGCATTTGCCCATGGGCAACGGCAAGCCTGGCATCGGGGGCGAGGTGATTTTTGATGCGCTGGTAGAGATCGTCGATATCAGCGATGCGCGGGGTGACATAGAAGATTTGCCCGCCGCGGTAGCGTTCCCTTCGGATAGCCTCTTTGAGCATCAGTTGGTCATATGGCAGGACGAAGCTTCGCACGGCCATTCGGTCGACTGGCGGCGTGGCAATGATGCTAAGGTCGCGCACGCCATTTAGGGCCATTTGCAGGGTGCGCGGAATAGGCGTTGCGGTCATGGAGAGGATATGGACGTTTCCGGCCAGTTCTTTGAGTCGTTCTTTTTGCCGGACACCAAAGTGCTGTTCTTCGTCGATAATCACCAGCCCGAGGTTTTTGAAGGAGAGGCTTTTGGCCAAAAGCCCATGAGTGCCGATGACGATATCGACTCGTCCTTCGGCCAGAGACTGTCTGGTCTGTTTTTGCTGTGCAGCCGGAACCAGGCGTGACAAGGCCCCGATTTCAAGCCCGGTATCTTCAAAACGGTCTTTAAAGGTTTGATAGTGCTGTCTGGCCAGCAGCGTGGTCGGGGTGAGGACCGCGACCTGTTTTCCGCTCATGGCAACCAGAAAGGCGGCCCGCAGGGCAACTTCGGTTTTGCCATAGCCAACATCTCCGCAGATCAGCCGATCCATTGACCGGCCTGATGAAAGATCAGAGGCCAAATCCTCAATCGCCTGAAGCTGATCATCGGTTTCATTAAAGCCAAAACCGGCACAAAACTGGTCCCATAGCCCGTCTGGACGGGTGGCAATTTCGCCTGCGCGTAGTGTGCGTTCAGCTGCCATGCGGATGAGTTTTTCAGCAATATCCTTGATCCGGTCCTTGCTGCGGGCTTTGCGTGATTGCCAGGCCGCTGCCCCCAACCGGTCGAGTTCGGCCTCCACCCCGCTGGCTCCAAAGCGGCTGAGCAGTTCCAGGTTTTCGACCGGCAAATAGAGACGATCATCATCGGCATAGACAAGGCGCAGGCAGTCATGCGGCGCATCGCCGACTTCAATCCGGCTTAATCCGTCAAAGCGACCAATGCCATGATCAATATGGACCACCAGATCGCCGGGGCTAAGGGCGGTCAGTTCGCTCAAGAATTCATTGCCCCGACGGCGGCGCGGGGGTGGGCGGCTTAATCGTTCGCCAAGCAAATCCTCTTCGCCCAGAAAAACCAGATCCGGCGCGGCAAAACCTTTTGCAAAAGGCACCACCGCCATCCCGACAAGCCGGGTTGTTTTGCTGATTTCCGGTTTCGTAACGGGAGCGATAAAATCAGAGGCTTCAGACAAATTACGCGTGACAATATCTTTTTCCTGCAACAGTATATTTAATCGCTCGCGTGCGCCAGTTGAATGGGCCGCAATCAGGATTGGCCGCGTATCATTTTCCAGCAGATGTTCAAAAGCGGCCAGCCGTCTGGCCCGCAGGGATGGCGCGCTATCTGATGTTTTTAAGGAAAGAGCTGGCAAGGAAAGAGCCTGTTCAGCCTGATGCCCCTTTAAGTCTTTTAGCACAGAGTCTATATCTTGCGGGCTGGAGTCCGGTGCCGAAAAGGGTGAAACTTCAATGCATTTTGATCCTTCCAACAAGGACTCCCAGTGCTTTTCATCCAGATAATGAAATTCTGGTGGCAAGGGGTGATAGAAATCCTCTTCACGGTTGCGAGCCCCGGGTTTATCGGGCAGGGCGGCAAGCCGGGCCTGGTAGTGATCCTCGACCATTTTCAGCCGGTCTGCAATCGCGACCCTGCCCCCGTCGTCCAGCAGAGTGATTTTAAGCCCGGTCAGATAGTCGCCCAGATCAACCATACGTTCATGAAAAAGCGGCAGCCAATGTTCAAGGCCGGGAATCCGCCGTCGCTCGCTGGCAGCATGAAAGATACTATCGTGATCGGTGGCCCCGCCAAACAGGTCACGATAGCCTTTGCGAAACCGCTCGAGTGCCGGGTCTGAAAATGTGAACTCATTGATCGGGATCAGGCTGAAGTGATCCAGCTGGTCGCGGCTGAGCTGGTCAGCTGGGTCAAAGGTGCGAATACGTTCGATTTCATCGCCAAACAGGTCGAGCCGCACGGGCTGTTCAGCCCCGGGCGGGAAGATATCAAGAATAGACCCGCGCACGGCATAGTCGCCGGGTTCGCGAACAGTGGCGGTGCGCAGATAGCCTGATTCAACCAGATGGCTGGTAAAGGCCGTACTGTCAAAGCGGTGACCGATGGTAAAATGATGGGCGAGGCCAGACAGCCAGTCCGGCGGCGGCAGCTTTTGCCCGGCCGCAGCGACACTGGTATAGATCACCAGCGGATTTTCAGGCAGACTGGAGCTTTGCTTTCTGGTGTGAAGCTGTGCGAGCGTTGACAGCCGGGTGGATAGGATCGCTGGATGCGGAGACGTCCGGTCATACGGCAGGCAATCCCAGGCTGGAAAGGTCAGAATATGGTGGTGGGGATAGAAGAAGCGGTGCAGCGCGGCGGCAGCTTCCATGCGCGGTCCATCGCGGGCAATATAAAGTGCGCTAACCGCTTTTCCCTGTGAGTCCTTTTGATGATCCTCAAGCTGTTTTGCAAGAGTCAGAACATCAAGGCCAAACGGGGCATTGATCCAGTTTTCACGCATCAGCTGCCTGTATCTGCGGGCCGGGCAGGAACCGCGCCGCCGGTTTCAACAAAGTGGCGGATTTCAACAATCAATTTATAATCCGGGTCATCAGGCGGAATGTCAGCAGCCCCCACCAGCCAGGGATAAAGGTCACGGTCTGGCCGCAGCAACAACCGTTTAAAAAGGTCAAGCTCTGCGGGCGTCATGGTTTCCAGATGCTGGTCGGCAAAGCGGCCCAGAATCAAATCAATTTCCCGAAAGCCACGCCGCCAGGCCAGAATATGCAAGCGGCGGCGTTGTGCATCAAGCGGCATTTCTGGCGTATTAGGGTCAGGACCCATAAGATTCATCCGTTCTGCGCGTGTCAAATTTTTGATAGATGGGCTTGAAAAGCGCGCAGCGACTAGCCATCGCTAATTGCAAGCGGTTTGAAAGCTCAGATGCAAAAATTTGCCGCGCCTTTACAAGGTTGGTCAATAAAGGCAAATCTACGGCTTCAAACAAGCTCACCGTAGCTATGACTATGCTTTCGCTCGTTTTCATAGTATCTTTACCTTTCTTGACCAACAGAATGGATCAATTTTATGGGTCCTGACCCTAGATTGTTTGTTCATAAATCAGGTCCCATTTGTTCAATCACGACCGGGGAGAAGCAAGGTTTTTCATCGGCGATCTGATAGCAGCTTTGCAAAGCCTTTGCCGCCTCTTTTGCCGCTTCCGGGCTGGCGGCATGGACACGGGCCAAAGGTCTCCCGGCCTCAACCGGACTGCCAATCGCTAAAAATTGATCAAACCCGACACGCGAATCCATAGAACCACGGGGGCTCCCACTCTCAAGTCCGGTCACCGCCAAGCCTATAGCACGGGTGTCGATGGTTTTGACATAGCCTGTTTGCAAGGCTGGAATATCTTCAATGACCGGAGCCGGGAGCAGGTATTTCGAAGGCTTTTCAAGCAGGTCTGCTGGTCCACCCAAGGCCGCAACCATCTTTGCAAAATGTTCAGCTGCTTTTCCGCTTTCCAGCGCATTTTCAAGCAAACGCCGCCCGGCCCGCAGACTATGGGCCAGACCAACGGTTTCCAACAAACAGGCCCCAAGTTCAAAGGTGACTTCCAGCAAACGATCTGCCTTATCTGGCGACAGGCGACCCGTTAGCACTTCAAGCGCATAGGCCATTTCAAGCCCGTTCCCGACCACCGGGGCCAAAGGCTGGTTCATATCGGTCACCAGAGCCCGGCTATCCAGCCCGACTCGTCTGGCGGTTTCAAGAAAGCCACGGGCCAGATGGCGTGCGCTGTCCGGCGACGCACTCAAGGCCCCGTTGCCGCATTTGATATCAAAACACAGGGCATCCAGCCCGGCCACCAGCTTTTTAGACAGAACAGAAGCCACGATCAGCCCGTCCGCTTCCATGGTTCCAGTCTTTTCACGAAGGGCAGAAAGTTTTTTATTGGCCGGGGCCAGCTGGTCACTCTGTCCAACAATGGCGCAGCCAGCGATCTTGATGGTTTCACGCAGCCGCGACAGGTCCGGGGTCAGCGAATAGCCGGGGATTGTTGCCATTTTATCCAGTGTGCCGCCGGTATAGCTTCGCCCGTGGCTTGCGATCATCGGGACAAGACAATGGCAGGCTGCCAGCAGCGGGGCCAGCAGCAAAGAGACCGCATCCCCGACTCCGCCAGATGAATATTTATCGACAACCGGCGTGCCGCGCTCAATACGCAAGTGCATCCAGTCCAGCGTTTCACCTGAATCTGCCATGGCAAGGGTCAGGGCGGCGACCTCTTCAGGGCTCAGTCCTTTTAACTGGACCGCCATAATAAAGGCAGAAATTTGTGCCTCGCTGATCTGTCCCGCGCACAGGCCGTCCATCAGAAAAGCCATTTCATCACGGCTAATCGGTGGGGTGCCGATTTTCTTGCGGTCTCGTAATTTTTGAATGATTTCAGAAGCGTGCATCATATTTTTTATACGTCAGATAACAGGGCTCACCGGCAAGCCTTTTTTGTGCATAGCGGGTTTCAGGCCAGCCAGCCGATCGCATGATCCAGTCCTCCGGCTCTTGGGCTTGCCAGATTAAATCCGGGGTCTTCTCCAGATAATGCAGCATATAGGATATATAGGGGGCATGGTCACTTGCCAGCCATAATTCACCACCCGGGCATAGTTTCTGGCAAAAAAGCGGGATGGTTTCCGGCCCGACAATGCGCCGCTTCCAATGCCGCCGCTTGGGCCAGGGGTCTGGAAACAGGATCAGCAGGCGATGCAAAAAGCGATCAGGCAGATTTTCCAGCAATATCCGTGCATCTTCGGCATACAGGCGCAGGTTGGTCAATCCGGCAGCTGTGGCATCACGCGCCGTTTTGGCAATCCCGTTCAGATAGGGATCGCAACCAATGAAGAAATCATCTGGATGGGACCGGGCCAGAGTCAACAGACTTTCGCCAGAGCCACAACCAATTTCAAGCCAGACCCTGGATGAAGGGGCTGTTTTTTCACGCTTCCCGGCCCATTCCGCGATCTCCTTTTCGCCAGAAAAAAGCGGGGAACTGTCCAGAAATGACCTGAGATTTGGGCTTAATCCAGGCCCTTTTCGCCGCCCGTAATAACGCGGCTCCTCACGCAACGACATCTCTTGTTCTTTTATGCCGTTTTTAAGACCCCCGGCTTGCGCCGGGCTTTTGGTTTTTTGCGCAGGGCTTTGCCTCGCCCTGAAAGCGAAGGGTTGGTCATGAAGAAATGCTGTGCATTGGGACAGCCGGAAGTTGCGGGCTGCCGGTGATAGGTGCCATCAGGCGCAAGCAGCCAGCTTTGAGCTTCATCCTTGAGATTGACGGACATGATCTGTTCCAGCAGTTGCTGTTTGACGGTTGCATTTTGAATAGGGACCAGAGATTCAATTCGCCGGTTGAGGTTGCGGGACATCAAATCGGCTGAACTGATATAGACCTGCGCTTTGGCAGAGGGCAAGGGATTACCGGCCCCGAAGCAATAAATGCGGGAATGTTCAAGAAAGCGGCCAACGATTGATTTCACGCGAATCCTCTCGGACAGGCCGGGCACGCCGGGGCGCAGGCAGCAAATTCCGCGCACGACAATATCGATATTCACCCCGGCCTGGCTGGCGCGATACAAGGCATCAGTCATCTCGCTATCGACCAGATTATTGAGTTTGATCCAGATGGTGGCGGGTTTACCAGCACGCGCAAAAGCCATTTCGGCCTCGATAGCGCGTAAGAGCGTCTCCCGCAGATTGAGCGGAGCCAGGGCGAGAGCTTGCAGTTTCGCAGGCCTTGCATAGCCGGTGAGGTAATTGAACGCATGGGCAACATCCCGGCCCAGAGCCGGATTACAGGTAAAATAGCTAAGATCGGTATAGATTTTTGCGGTGATTGGATGATAGTTTCCGGTTCCCAGATGCAGGTAAGAGCGCAGGGTTTTTCCTTCGCGCCGCACGACCAGTGAGAGTTTGGCATGAGTCTTCAAGTCAACAAATCCATAGACCACCTGCACGCCTGCCCGTTCAAGGTCACGGGCCCAGCGGATATTGGCGGCTTCATCAAAGCGGGCCTTGAGTTCAACCAGGGCGGTGACTGATTTGCCAGCTTCGGCAGCTTCGATCAGGGCGGCAATAATCGGCGAGTCTTGTGAGGTCCGGTAAAGGGTCTGTTTAATTGCCAGGACTTGCGGGTCAGCCGCAGCCTGTTGCAGGAAATGGACAACAACATCAAAGCTTTCATAGGGATGATGCACGACAATATCCTTGGCCCGGATAGCCGCGAAACAATCGCCGCGATAATCGCGGATGCGTTCGGGATAGCGCGGGGTGAAGGCTGAAAATAATAATTCGCGCCGGTCATCAACAATGGCTTGCGATAAATCAGCCATCCCCAAAAGACCAGGGGTTGCAAAGACATCGGTTGAATGGGCCCCAAGCTCGCTGATAACAAAATCACGCAATTCAGCCGGGGTTGAGTCTTGATATTTCAGGCGAATAACATGGCCCCTGCGGCGGCGGCGCAGCATGGTTTCAAAGGTGCGGACCAGATCTTCAGCCTCTTCATCAATTTCCATTTCGCTATCACGGATAATTCGGAACATGCCGGACCCGTGGACCTCAAACCCGGGAAATAATTTGGGCAGAAACAGTAAAATAGCGGCTTCCAGCGCCAAAAATCGTCTGGAGGACCCAGATGCTTGATCCGGCTGATGATCGGGAAGGCGAATAAAGCGCGGGACATTGGCAGGCAGCGAAATCAGCCCGTACATCGTGCGATCAGCCTTGGTATCTACCAGATTGAGCGCGATAAACATCCCGAAATTGGGAATAAACGGGAAAGGATGCGCGGTATCAACCGCCAGCGGGGTCAGGGTCGGAAAAATTTGATCCATAAACCAGCTTTGCAGCCAATCGTGGTCACTGGCACTGATATCATCAATCTGTTTCTGGTCAAAAATCTGATAATCAACCTTGGCCAAATCTGCACAGAGCTGATTATAAACCCGGGCCTGATCCTCCATAAGCCGGGCGGCGGTGCTTGAAATCGCTTTAAGCTGTTCTGCCGGGGTCAGGCCATCAATACTGGCCTCATGGACATCGGCATCAATCTGGCCTTTGATTCCGGCCACCCGCACCATAAAAAATTCATCAAGATTGCTGGATGAAATCGATAAAAATCGCAACCGCTCCAGCAAAGGATGCTGGCTGTTTTCCGCCTCCTCCAGCACCCGGCGGTTAAAGGCCAGCCAGGATAATTCACGATTGATAAATCGGTCCGTCCCCAACGCGGCGATTTTATCTTCTACATCTTTATCTTCTGCATCACGGGGCAAAAGGGCTTCACCCGGCGCCCGGACCTGTTCTTGCGCTTCCATCCTTCCTGATTATCGAAATATAGACTGCACGTCCAGTATTTAAGGGTCTAATCCGGTCTTGACTGTGAAAGTTCATAACAGCCAATCGCCGCAGCAGTCGCGACATTCAAGGCACCGATGGATTGATGACCTGAAGCACGCGTGCCGGGAAGGTCAATCCGTGCCGACAGGTCGCAGGTTTCATGGGTCAAGCGGCGCAATCCCTCGCCCTCTCCACCAAGCACCAGGGCCCGCCACGGATGATAGTTCGTGCGGTGCAAGGGCTCAGTGCCATCTTGCGACAGGGCAATCGACCAGACCCCGTGGCCTTTCAGGGTTTGAATAAAGCGGGTGAGGTTGACGCAGCGGACGTAGGGGACCATATCCAGCGCCCCGGATGCGGCTTTGGCAAGCACCGCACTTTCTGGTGGTGCATGACGGGTGGGGGCGATCACCGCTGCCACACCAAAAGCGGCGGCTGTGCGTAAAATTGCCCCGCAGTTTCTGGGATCGGTGACATGATCCAGCAAAAGCAGCATGCCGGATTCAGAGGCCGCAACCAGCTGGCCCATCATCTGTTCGGCTGGCGGATAGGACAGCGGTTTGACCCGGGCAGCAACGCCTTGATGGACGGCTTTATCGTCGCTGCGGTGGGTGCGGATTAACCGGTCAAGGTCAGGGCGTTCAATCAGGCTATGATTTATCTCTTCGCTTTTTTGCAAGAAACGTTGCAACAGGCCCGGCGCATGGGCTTCCAGCCGTTTTTGCCCTTCAAGCGTGGTCTGGATATCAAGAATACGCCGCGCCGGGTTTTCTAAAGCGGCAGCAAGCGCATGGAGTCCATAAAGCCAATAGGCCCCGTTGGATTGGGCAGGGCGTTTCGGGGATTTATCGTTATTTGCTTTGCCCGAACGGGTCCGGACCATTCTGTCTTTTACAAAGCCAGAGGGTCCGGACCTTTTAGGTTTGAAGGCCGGTTTAATGGGCCAATCCAGCCAGAAGCAGCAAGGCGACGATATTGGCGATCTTGATCATCGGGTTGACCGCCGGTCCGGCAGTATCCTTGTAGGGATCGCCGACTGTATCGCCGGTGACGGCTGCTTTATGGGCTTCAGAGCCTTTGCCGCCGTGGTTTCCGTCTTCGATATATTTCTTGGCATTGTCCCAGGCCCCGCCTCCGGCGGTCATGGAAATAGCCACAAATAGCCCGGTGACGATCACGCCAAGCAGCATGGCCCCGACCGCCGCGAAGGCTGCGCCTTGCCCGGCAACGGTATCGACGATGAAATAGAGCACCAGCGGGCTGAGCACCGGCAGCATCGAGGGAATAATCATTTCCTTGATGGCCCGTTTGGTCAGCATATCGACGCAGCGGCCATATTCGGGCTTGGTTGTGCCTTCCATGATGCCGCTGATTTCCTTGAACTGGCGGCGGACTTCAACGACAACGGCGGCTCCGGCCCGTCCGACAGCGGTCATGCCCATTGCGCCAAACAGATAGGGCAGCATACCGCCGACGAACAGCCCGATGACGACATAGGGGTTGGCCAGCGAGAAATCAACCTCGACCGAAGAGAAGAAACGGTCAAGATCGGCGGTATAGGCCGCAAACAGCACCAGTGCGCCCAGTCCGGCAGAGCCGATGGCATAGCCTTTGGTGACGGCTTTGGTGGTATTGCCGACAGCATCGAGTGCATCGGTTGTTTTGCGAACATCGTCGGGCAGGTTGGCCATTTCGGCGATGCCCCCGGCATTATCGGTGACCGGGCCATAGGCATCAAGGGCGACGACCATCCCGGCCAGGGCGAGCATGGCGGTGACGGCAACAGCGATTCCGATTAGCCCGGCCAGATGGAAGGCCACGCCGATAGCGATGCAGATCAGCAGGGCGGGGATAGCGGTGGCTTCCATAGAGACCGCGAGGCCCTGAATGACATTGGTTGCATGACCGGTTTCAGAGGCTTCGGCGACTGATTTAACCGGGCGATAGCCGGTTCCGGTATAATATTCGGTGACCCAGACGATAAGGGCGGTCAGCACCAGGCCTAGCACGGCACAGAAGAACAGGGACATGCCGGTAAAGCTTTGTCCGCTGTCACCGATGCTGATGACGGTATCCATGCCGAGCACATGATCGGTGACGAACCAGAAGAGGATGGCCGAGATAATGGCGGATCCAAAGAAGCCTTTATAAAGGGCCCCCATGATATTTTGCGATCCGCCAAGACGTACCAGATAGGTTGAAACGATAGAGGCCAACAGGCAGACCCCGCCAATCGCCAGCGGATAGAGCAGGAATTGATCCAGCGAGATCCCGCCGACCCCATAGATCATGGCCAGCACCATGGAGGCCCCCATGGTTACGACATAGGTTTCAAACAGATCGGCAGCCATCCCGGCGCAGTCGCCGACATTATCGCCGACGTTGTCCGCAATGACACCCGGGTTGCGCGGGTCATCTTCGGGAATACCGGCTTCGACCTTACCGACCAGATCGGCCCCGACATCGGCGCCTTTGGTGAAAATGCCGCCGCCAAGCCGGGCAAAGATTGAAATCAGGGAGGCCCCGAAAGCAAGGCCGATCAGGCCGTTGATGACGTCTTTGTTCTGTCCGGGGGCCAGCGTATAGGCACTGCCCAGCCAGCCATAGTACCCGCCAATCGCCAGCAAGGCCAATCCGGCCACCAGCATCCCGGTGACAGCCCCGGCTTTAAAGGATACATCCAAACCTTCAGCCAATCCTTGCGTGGCAGCCTGTGCGGTGCGCACATTGGCCCGCACGGAGATATTCATGCCGATATAGCCTGCGGCACCGGAAAGGACCGATCCGATAACAAAGCCGACCGCGCTGGTCGTGCCCAGGGTTGCAAAAAGAATAATGGCCACAACAATCCCGACCGCGCCGATGGTCATATATTGGCGGTTAAGATAGGCCGCAGCCCCTTCCTGAATAGCCGCCGCAATTTCTTTCATCTGATCGGTGCCAGCATCGCGCTTGACGATGGAGATGGCGGTCCATGCGCCATAGAGGACGGCAATCAGGCCGCAAATCAAAACAAATCCCAATATGCTCATTTTTCTATCCTTATATCTATATTGAACAGGTATTCATATTGAATGATCGGGCGTTTCATACCCTAACCGGTTGCAAGCGGCAAGAAAGAGTTTATTAGATCATTAAAATTGGCGAAAATTCTGAAATTATATGTGTTGAAACATGACGATTGAAAAACGTAACGTCTTTATTCTGTGTCTGTGCCTTGCGATCAGCATGAGCGGGGCCAGCCTGCTGGTTGCCATTTCTGCGCTGGCGGCGGCTTCTATTGCGCGGGCCGATGTTGTCTATAGTCTGCCGCTGATCGGCGAGTTCCTGCCGGAAATCCGCCAGAGTTCCCTGACAACCATTGCCATCAGCTTGCAGTTTCTGGGGTCAATGGTGGCAGCCCAGCCTTCCGCACTGGCAGCCAGACGCTTTGGCCGCCGCCCCACCTTTATTGTCGGGCAGCTGATCGGAATCAGTGGCGCGCTGGTCTGTGCGGCGGCGTTGTTTCTGCCCTCCTTCCTGCTGCTGGCTTGTGGCGGGTTTCTGATCGGCACCGCCAATGCCTTCTGGATGCAATATCGATTCGCAGCCGCCGATACTGCCAGCCCGGCCTTTCGCGATACGGCGATCTCGCTGGTCATGGCCGGACCGGTGCTGGCAGCTTTTGTCGGACCCACGCTTGCCAGAGAATCCCTCTCTTTAAGCCCGGACACCCCGTTTCTTGGCAGCTATTTTGTGCTGGCCGGGCTGGGCGTGCTGGCAATTCTTTTCCTTTTGCCGCTTAACATTCCCAAGCCAGAAAAGATAATTCCAGAAAAACAGGCAACCCGCACAGAAGAACGACCGCTTTTTGATATCCTGCAAAGCTGGCCAATCATCACCGCCATGGTTGTGGCGGCGGTGGGCTATGCCGTTATGTCGCTGGTCATGTCGGTCACGCCGCTTAGCATGAAATTTCATGGCTTTTCATTCAGCGACAGTGCCTTTGTCATTCAATTCCATGTGCTGGCCATGTTTGCCCCAAGTTTTATCACCGGCTGGCTGATCAAAAAATGCTCTGCCCCGGTAATCATGCTGGCCGGGATTGCCCTGGAATTTGCTGCCGTGATGGTCAATCTGTCCGGCCTTGGCTTTCAGCATTTTCTGGCCGGGCTGATCCTGCTCGGTTTTGGCTGGAATTTCAGCTTTATTGGCGCAACGTCGCTATTGACGCAATCTCACGCCCCGGCCGACAAGGAACGGGTGCAGGGGTTCAATGATATGGTGCTGTTCTTGCTGGTGGCGATTGCCAGCTTGACAGCCGGAATCCTGGAGCAGAACTTTGGCTGGGCAACGGTTAATCTGACGGCACTTCCGGCCCTGGCGATTGCCGCCCTTTTGATTATGCTGCTGATCGGGAAGAATTGGTCACAGCGACCCGCTACACAACCGGCCTGATTACGCCATTTGGGATTCCTGGATTAAAAGATGGAGGGCGCGGCGCACGGCAACCGGGTTTTCAACCATCATCATATGACCCGCTTTTTCAATCATGACCTTTGTTGCCGCACTATGACCGTCTTCACAGGCGGCAAGCAGCTGATTGCCACTGCGGGCCGGAGTCATCCGGTCATTTTGTGACAGCAGGACATGAAGCGGCAGATGCGGCAGATTGGACGCAATCTCTAGCGGGCGTTTGCCAAACAGATCACAGGCCTTGAGGTCATCATGCAAGACCCCGGGGGCCTGATCGGCCATCAGGCGCACCACCCCTTCGCTCAGCCAATAGCCAATCTGCGGGGCCCCGCCGCGCTCCCCACGCTCTGCCATGCCCCATTGGGCAATCATGCGGGCGGCCTGTTCGGGTTTTTCCCGGGCGGCTTGCAGCAAGGCTTCATTGACCGGCATTGCCCCGCCAACCCCGACCAGCCCAAGCCCCGCTATGGCAGAGGGATGTTTTTCAGCCAGACCCAAGGCGATCAAGCCGCCCATGGAATGGCCGACAACCACGGCTTTGGTTATATCAAGGGCGCGCAGGAATTCATCCACGACATCGACATAGTTATCAATGGTTGCCAGAACAGGCCCAGATTGGCTTTGCCCGTGACCGGGCAAATCAAGCGCGATCAGATTGATTTCGTGATGGGAAAGATAGCGGCTTTGCCCGGCCCAGAGGCTGTGATCGCCACCCGCCCCGTGAATAAGCAGGACGGCGGGTTGTCCGGCCTGATGCGGGTTGCCGCCGTCATGCCAGGCAATTGTGTGGTGTGAGAGAGCGGTATGGTGCATTATTATAGAGAGAAGTTATTTTGTGGCCTGCTTGAGGGCGCGACCAATATCGGCAAGCAGGTCGGCTTCGCTTTCCAGC
The DNA here is from genome assembly GCA_965229605.1 of Alphaproteobacteria bacterium. GTDB lineage: Bacteria > Pseudomonadota > Alphaproteobacteria > CBDDJK01 > CBDDJK01. The sequence goes on from OZ245892.1 coordinate 2,260,017, forward strand.
CCGACTGACATGCGCACCATTTCTGGTCCGATGCCGGTGGCTTCAAGCTGTTCATCGCTGAGCTGGCGATGGGTGGTTGAGGCCGGATGCAAGGCCAGGGTCTTGGCATCGCCGACATTGGCGAGATGGCTGACCAGGCTGAGGTTTTCGATAAATTTGGCGGCGGCTTCGCGTCCGCTATTATGGCCGGTTGTGGCTTTATCTGAGGAGCCGTTGGCAGGCGGGCGCACGCCAAAAGCCAGCATCGAGCCGGGGCCTTTCGGGAAATATTTCTGTGCCAGAGTATAATCCGGGTGCGATTCAAGCCCCGGATAGCTGACATAGGAAACGGCGGGATGATCGGCAAGGAATTTGGCGACAGCGTAGGCATTTTGGACATGGCGTTCCATACGCAGCGGCAGGGTTTCGATGCCCTGAAGGATTAAAAAGGCATTGGCCGGACTCATGGAGGCCCCGAAATCGCGCAGCCCGACCATGCGGGCATGGGTGGCAAAGGCGGCCGGGCCAAATTCATCGGCAAAGACAACGCCGTGATAGCCGGGTTCGGGTTTGGCAAGGCTGGGGAAGCGGTCGGCATGGGCGCGCCAGTCAAATCGCCCGGCATCGACCAGCAAGCCGCCAAGGGCCAGCCCGTGTCCGCCCAGCCATTTGGTTGCTGAATGCATGATAATATCTGCGCCGTGCTGAACAGGCTTCAACAGGGCGGGGGTCGAGAAAGTGGCATCAACCATCAAGGGGATGCCCGCTTCATGGGCAATCGCCGAGATGGCTTCAAGATCGGCGACTTCCAGGCCTGGATTGCCAAGCACTTCGGTGTGGATCAGCTTTGTTTCCGGGCGAATGGCGGCGCGAAAGGCCTCTGGCTGGCTGGGATCAACCAGGGTTGCTTCAATCCCCAGACGCGGCAGCGTATTTTTTAAAAGATTGACCGATCCCCCGTAAAGCGCGCGCGAGGAGACAATATGCCCGCCGCTTCCCATCAAGGTGGTGATCGCCAGAACCATGGCAGCGTGACCGCTGGCGGTGGCCAGGGCAGCTACCCCGCCTTCAAGGGCAGCGGCCCGTTCTTCAAGCACCGCAACAGTCGGATTGGAAATACGGGCATAGATATGCCCGGGACTTTCCAGATTAAAAAGAGCCGCAGCCTCGTCCGCGCTTTCAAACTGATAGGCGGTTGTCATGTAAAGCGGAACCGCCCGCGCGCCTGTTACCGGGTCTGGAACCTGCCCGGCATGAAGGCAAAGACTGTCAAATCCATAGCTGCTCATCGTATCGCCCCATTATTTTTATGGGGCGTTAATCGCCCCAATAGTCCTATATATGGGGCGCGTTATATGACAGAACATCAGCCCCGGTGATCAGGCCTCTTCATTAACAAGGCCGCCAACACCACTATAGCGGTTTTGAAGCTCTTCGACAAATTCTTCAAGCGACTGCTGAATTTCAGGGTCCTCGGCATTCTGGACCAGCATTTGAATCAGAGTCATCAAATCCTCGCCTATGCCTTGAAGACCATTGGCAGAATCTTCCTCGTCCTCCTGAGTGGCGGCGATGATTTCAGCCAGGCCAGGCGGCGGGCCTGAAGGACGCAGCGCATTCGGATCAAAGCCAGCGTCGCTCAGGGCCTGTCCAAGCGAAGGACCGGGGCGAATGCCTGCTTCCTGAATTTCCTGGCGCAAGGATTCCTTGTCGGAGTCCGACATATTGGTGGCATCATATTTCTTTAAAATTTCTTCCAGAGTCTCGCGCTTTTCCTGCGTGAGAAAACTTTCAAATAATCCGGGCGGCGGACCGCCGAATTGACCAATACCGAAATTTTCCATGAGAATACTCCTGTTTTAAGGCCTATAGAGGGTGTGGCCTTTAACAAGCAAAATTCGTGCCGCAATATTATATAATGGGGGAGTATATAAGGGGGATTATATTGGGGGGGAGGCCAAATGAACAACAGGGCATTAATTTTAATTTACACGTTTAATTAACCCGACCAAGCCCCATTCTCTCGTCGCGCAGGATCGCCGGATAGTCTATCCGCATATGGTCGGTGAAACCGGTGATTTCTGCGGCCTCGACCAGGATTTCTTCCAGCGTGCTTTCCTGGCTGGCCAGACCAACGGCAACCGCCGCCAAGGCCGAGGCATTGGCCCCCGGCAAATCGCTCAGCCAGACCGCCCGCAGCGCGATATCCATCTCGCCAATCCGGGCGGCGGTGGCAGCAACCCGGGCCAAAGCCGCATAACGCGCGGTCTGCATCGGCAGGGAATCATCAGCCGGAAGCGGAAGCTGGCGAAAACGGTCGCTCCTGCGGCTGATCGATTCCTGCATTTCTTCAATCTGTTCCGGGGTGGGCGGCAAGGGGGTACGCGCCGCCGTGTCAAACGCGCTTAACAGATCACCTGAAAGCAACTGCCCGTAGGAAACAATTTCCAGGGCCCGGGGAAAGCGGGCATCGGTGCTGAAATCAAACGTCACCCGATAGGCCGCATTGGCGGATTGACGCGCAACTCGCAACTGCTCGGTTTCTGCTTCGGCCACCGCCAGACGCAACAGGCTGGCCACCTTTGGAATATTATTGGGCAGCTGATTGACCAGAGTCCGAATACGGGAAAAAATCTCGTCGTCCCGGCTCTCATCGCCAAAAACCGCCTGGATAGTCAGGATAAGATGAAAAAGATCAGACAGGGATTCTGCCTCCAGATCAATCTCGCGCACATCCAGAGCATTGATCAAAAGGTCGGTGGCCTGCTGCGGGTCTTGCCGGCTATCAGCCGCCGAGGCCAGACGCGAAATAATCGGCAGACGCAGCGTGATCGGCGGAATATAACTAATCAAAGTCCGCGCTTCAGCATATTGTTCCTGATCCAGAAGCTGCATCGCCATGTCCGACAAAGCTTCAGCCTGAATGGCCTCATCAGCAATCTCGCCCGCAATTTCAAAAGCATCCGCCAATCGCCCAACCGCTGTCAACTGCCGCATCAGATGACGCTGGCTTTCAAGACGTTGCTCGTTATTCAAAATCCGGCTGATCTCCTCCCGGGCAAGAAAAAATAAAGGAGTCATGGCCTCGGTATCGCCGATGTCTCCACGCGCTCTGGCGACCGAGGCCAAAGCCCACGCCCTCTTGTCCGCATCCGGGATAAGACGCACCATCTCCATCGCCGAACCCGCATCATTCGCCCGGATATAACTCCCGGCCAAAAAAGCCAAATTCTCGTCACGACCGCTGTCCGGCCCCTCCAAAACCTTCGGGGCGAAAATCCTCAAGGCCTCGGTCGCACGATCATACTCCTCAACATCAATCAAAGCCTCAATCAACTCCAGCGCAATCAACCCGACCTGCTGGTCATCGTATGGCGTCTCAACCGCAAAACGCAAACTGGAATAAAGAGCCAACTTCGCATCCAGTAACTCCTGCGAAAAATCAGACTCAACCCCCTCCTCCTCCAAAAGTTCCGTGGCCTCCCGGGTCAGAGCCAAAGCCCTGTTCGCAGCCTGCCGCAACGAAACAATCCGAGCCAGAGGATCCGGAATCTTGTCCATAATCTCAAGCGCACGGCTGATCTCGTTCATCCCCAGCAAAATGGCCGAGGTCCGTAAAAGAGGCTCCGTGGTCTGGCCCTCGTCCTCGGTCTGCTCAAGCGACTGAATCGCATCCTCAAGGATAAGACGCGCACGGTCCGACTGCCCCTCGTCAACCAGATAGGTGCTAACCCGAATCAACGCACGCGCCAGCCACCCCAAATCCTCAATCCGGTAGGTGTCAATCAAGGCATCTTCAAAATCATCGCGCAGAAGATTGCCCTGAACCAGCCCATAAAGCGCACGACCCCGGTCTTTAACATCACGAAGCGATAACATCTCGTTGCGGATGCGGCCAGACCCTTCCTGCCAGGTCGCATCGTCCAGCTTCGGCAAATTCCACGGGTAAAAGATAAAACGCTGAGTCTCGTCAAGCGGCTCGTTATTCTCTTCGTAAAAGAGACTGTCCTCGCTACTCGGCAGCTCATCTTGCGCAAAAGCCTGAAAGTCTGAAAGTGCGCCAACCAGAAAAACAGCGCATAAAACCCGAAACCTGAACAGAAAAAAAGAAAGGCAGCCTGTTAAACCTGCACGCATAAAAGCCAAAAACCTTATGCCAGAAACCTTAAGCCAAAAACCTTAAGAAAGATCCTGCGTTGGCCAGTCCGGTTCTTCGCTGATAAGAGCCGCCGCCGTGCGGGCATGTTCCTTCACCGGATCAATCAAAGGCTGGCGGCCCGCCTTGATGGCCTTTTCAATCTCCTGCGCCAGGTCTATCTGGCTGCAAAGGCCAAGCTCTGCCGGAGAACGCGGACGCAAATTGCTGCTGTTCCAATGCGACCGATCCCGAATCGCCAGCACCGTCGGCTTCGTCGTGCCTATCAACCGACAAATTTGCGGGTCAGTCAACTCCGGGTGATGGCGCAAAAGCCAGGCAATCGCATCCGGCTTGTCCGCCCGCTTCGATAAAGGCGTATAGCGCGGGCCTTTCGGACGCGTAGGCTGCGGCAAGTCACTCGTCTTTGCCGTCAAGACAGCCGCCGGATGCTCCTCACAGCGTTTGATCTCCTCTTGCGTAAGCTGCCCGGCTTGAACCGGATCAATGCCATGCATGCCAGACGCAACCTCTCCATCAGCAATCGCCTGGACCTCCAGCACATGCAGGCTGGTGAAAGCGGCAATCTGCTCAAAGGTCAAGGTGGTATTGTCAACCAGCCAGACAGTCGTCGCACGAGGCATTAAAAGCTGAGACATTCTGATCTCCTTTAACGAAACAGGGCCAACACTCAAGAACTTATAGAGAGGCCAGACAGCGATAAACCGTCTCTATAGCAACCGGTGCAGAGAGGCAAGTATCTCTTCTTGAAAACCGGCAAATCTGTCCCTATATACCGTGAAACAGTTAATCTCTATAGACCAGAATATCAAAATTTATCAAAACCAAAGCGGTCACCTGAAAGGTGCTTTCTGTAAAGACCCTTCTCCTGACCGGCTGAACAATGGAGGCTTTATATGAGCAAAGTTATCGGAATTGATCTTGGCACGACAAACAGCTGTGTCTCTGTGATGGAAAGCGACAGTGCCAAAGTCATCGAGAATGCGGAGGGAGCCCGCACGACTCCTTCGATGGTGGCCTTTGCCGAGGATGGCGAAAGGCTGGTTGGCCATTCAGCAAAGCGGCAGGCGGTGACCAATCCGGAGAATACGCTCTATGCGATCAAGCGTCTGATCGGGCGGAGGTTCTCGGCCCCGGAGGTCAAGAAAGACATCAAGACGGCGCCGTTCAAGATTGTCAAAGCTGATAACGGAGATGCCTGGGTCTCTGCGCGTGACGAGAAATATGCGCCTGCCCAGATTTCAGCCATGATCCTGCAAAAGATGAAGGAAACGGCGGAATCCTACCTTGGAGAAAGTGTCGATAAAGCCGTGATCACGGTCCCGGCCTATTTTGATGACCATCAGCGGCAGGCCACCAAGGATGCCGGGAAGATTGCCGGGCTGGATGTCTTGCGGATTATTAACGAACCAACTGCGGCGGCTCTGGCCTATGGCATGGAAAAGCAAGGGGCCGGAACCATCGCTGTCTACGATCTGGGTGGCGGGACTTTTGACGTCTCGATCCTTGAAGTCGGTGATGGCGTGTTTGAGGTCAAGTCAACCAACGGCGATACCTTCCTTGGCGGCGAAGATTTTGATCAGGTGATCATTGATTACCTTGCCACCGAATTTAAAAAGGAATCAGGCATTGACCTTTCCAGCGACCGTATGGCTCTCCAGCGGTTGAAGGAAGCAGCAGAAAAAGCCAAGATTGAACTGTCCTCGGCAACGCAGACCGAAATCAACTTGCCCTTTATCAGTGCCGATCAGTCGGGACCCAAGCACCTTAATCTGAAAATGACCCGGGCCAAGCTGGAAAGCCTGGTTGAATCGCTGATCAAGCGCACCATCGCCCCGATGAAAGCTGCGCTGAAGGATGCCGGAATCAAGGCCGCAGATGTCGGCGAAGTCATTCTGGTTGGCGGCATGACACGGATGCCGAAAGTCATTGAAACGGTGAAGGAATTTTTTGGTCGTGATCCGCACCGCGGGGTTAATCCCGATGAGGTGGTGGCGATTGGCGCGGCCATTCAAGGCGGAGTCCTGCGCGGCGATGTCAAGGATGTGCTGCTTCTGGATGTCACCCCGCTGTCGTTGGGGATTGAAACGCTTGGCGGTGTCTTCACCCGCCTGATTGACCGCAACACAACCATTCCGACCAAGAAATCGCAGGTCTTTTCAACGGCAGAAGATAACCAGCAAGCCGTGACGATTCGGGTATTCCAGGGCGAGCGGGAAATGGCGACCGACAACAAGATGCTGGGCCAGTTTGACCTGGTCGGGATTCCGCCAGCCCGGCGCGGGATGCCGCAGATTGAGGTTGAATTTGACATTGATGCCAACGGGATTGTCAATGTCGGTGCCAAGGACAAGGGCACGGGCAAGGAGCAGCAGATTCGCATTCAGGCCTCTGGCGGGCTGGACAAGGCGGATATCGAGCAGATGGTAAAGGATGCCGAGCTTCATGCGTCCGAGGACAAGGACCGGCGGGAGCTGGTTGAAGCCCGCAACCGGGCAGAGTCTCTGGTTCATTCGACGGATCAGAATTTGAAGGATCATAAGGACAAGGTTGATTCGGATACTGTCCTTGAGATCGAGGCCAGCCTGACTGCGCTCAAGGAAGTGCTGGCTGACGAGGAAGCCACGCTGGATGCGATCAACGAAAAGAGCGAAGCCTTGATGCAAAGTGCCATGAAACTTGGCGAAGCGATGTATAAGAACGGGGCTGGCGGTGATGATATGGATCCGGCTGGCCCGGATGGTGGTCCGCAGCAAGGCGATGATGATATTGTTGATGCTGACTTTGAAGAGGTCGATCAGTCGCGCAAGAGTGCCTAATTGAGTGCCTGATTATCCGAAGCTGTGACTTGCGTCACCACGTTAACTTTCCTATAAATGGTAAAAGAGACGGGACGTTAAAGCTGATCTTGGAGAATGCGCCTATAAATAGGCGCGTAAAGACATAATGGAGGCTGATGTGAAAAATCCACTTGCAGAACCACAGAGCCTGTCTGATTCCGATCCCCGCCATCAGGCCACAGATATTGATCTGGACCGGGATATTGAGCCGGATAGCGATATTCGCGAAGCGCGTTTTGCTATCGGGGATGCAGTCCAGCATCGGCGGTTTGGCTTTCGCGGGGTCATTTTTGATGTCGACCCGGAATTTAGCAATACCGAAGAATGGTATAACTCGATCCCGCTGGCGATCCGCCCGCGCCGGGACCAGCCTTTTTATCATTTATTCGCGGTGACGGCTGATGATGAAGAGCCCTATGTGGCCTATGTTTCTGAACAAAATCTGAAAAAAATCAAATTGAAAACAGCCGAAGATATCCCGCATCCCGATATATCGGCGGTCTTTGAAGGGCAGGTTGGCGGACGTTTTTCACCCCGCGAAAAATTGAACTGACGCCAAGCCTGTAAGTTCATTTCAGGCCCTTGATCGTGGCTTTCCTGTGACAGGTCCTGTATTTTCGTGAAAACATCATTGAGCAGCGTTTGTGTCTATTGCGGGTCGCGCACCGGATCACAGCCTGTCTATGCCAACGCCGCCCGCCAGTTTGGTCGCCTGTTTTCAGATATGAATATCGAAATCATCTATGGCGGCGGCTCGCTTGGCCTGATGGGGATCATGGCCCGGGAAGCCATCGATAATGGCGGCAAGGTGACCGGGGTGATTCCAACCTTTATGGACGAAGCCAGTGCAGAAGTCCCCGGCCTGAGCCGAATTTTCCGCACGCAAACCATGCATGAACGTAAACAGAAGATGGAGGACCTCAGCGATGGATTTGTCGTGCTGCCCGGCGGGTTCGGCACGCTGGACGAAGCCATCGAAATCATTACCTGGAAACAGCTGAACTTGCATCAAAAGCCGGTTGTTTTCTGTAATATCGCAGGCTATTGGGACCTTTTTACCCATATGATTGAAAATGTGATGGCACAGGGCTTTATTGATTCGCATCATCTCCGGCAGTTTCGGATTGTCGATCAGGTCGAAGAAATCTATCCGGCACTGGTGCAGCAGCTTGCCAACCAACATACCGACGGGGCAAGTGTCAAATGATGCGCCGGATTTTAAACTTTATCAGCTATTTTCTGGGCATTGCCGCTATTTTGCTGGCGATAGGCTTTACGGTTGGCAATCTGACTCCGGTTGCCATCGGGCTTTATCCTTTTGCCTTTGCGCTGGAAGTCGAACTGGCGCTCGCCCTATATGGAGCACTGGGACTGGGGGCGGTGATCGGGATTTTCGTCACCTGGCTTGGCGGACTCAAAGGACGCTGGCGGGCCCGCAATCTGGCAAATCGTGTCCAGCAGCTGGAGCAGGAAAACCAGGAAATCTATGATGACCTGCTAAAAGCGCAGGACGAGTTGCGCAAACGAGACGAAGCCACCCAGCGTGTCGCCGCCTATGATGCCGCAACCAAAGCCCTGACTGAAAAAACATCTGAAAAATAAGCCGTAAAAGCGGAAAGCTGTAAAGATGGCCCCGATTGAGTCTCCACCGATTGTTGCGGCCGGGCGGCTGCGCACATCCCCTTTTTATAAATCGACCCTCGCCGAAGGGGCGGAATCGCTTTTAACCTATAACCGGATGCTGATCCCGCGTGGTTACGGCGACCGGGAGACGGAATATTGGCGGCTGATCAACGGGGTTTCGCTCTGGGATGTTGCGGTGCAACGCCAAGTGCAGTTAAAAGGCCCGGATGCGACAAAGCTGGCCCAAATTCTTTGTGTGCGCGATCTTTCCTCCCAGCAGGTTGGTCAGGCCAAATATGTGGCTTTATGCGATCATCGCGGGGTGCTGATCAATGATCCGATTGCGCTTAAAATTTCGCCGGATTGCTATTGGCTGTCCATTGGCAATTCGGATATCTGGTTCTGGGCGCGCTGTGTTGCCGGAGAGCGCGGGCTTGATGTTGAGGTGAGCGAGCCGGATGCTTCTCCGCTTGCTGTGCAAGGCCCGAAGGCAGAGGATGTGGTGGCGGCTCTTTTGGGAGAATGGGTCCGAGATTTGCGCTATTTCTGGTTTAAAGAAACTGTTCTGGAGGATATTCCGCTTCTGGTTATCCGGGCGGGCTGGTCAAAGCAGGGAGGCTTTGAGCTTTTTTTGCTGGATGAAACCAAAGGAGATAAACTTTGGCAGTTGGTCAAGGCGGCGGGGAAGCCTTATGATATCGGGCCGGGCTATCCGAACCCGTCCGAGCGCACAGAAAGCGGCTTGCTGAATTGGGGGATTGATACCGATGAGCGCACCAATCCGTTTGAGGTCCGGCTGGAACGATTTATTGATCTGGATGTCGGGGATGAGGTGATCGGGGTAGAGGCTCTGCGCAAGATCGAACAGCAAGGCATTCAGCGCCACCAGCTTGGCATTATGCTGGACAGTCCGCAGGAGGATGAAAATCAGGCCAGCAAGCTGCCGGTTGAAAAGAACAATCGCCTGATTGGCTATATGACACATCGGGCCTGGTCTTATCGGCTTGAACGGATGATCGGCTATGCCCTGGTTGAGCGAACAGTCCAACCAGAAGAGAATGTCGTGGTTGTAAGCGAAAAAGGCCGGATTGACGCTGTGTTGAAACCTTTGCCTTTTATATGATGAACAGATATCATGGATGCAAATGTATCGATATCTGACGTATGCTAAATTGACCTATGCCAAACTGACCTACGCGGGGGCGATTCCTTTTGTTGTTGGTGCTTTCTGCCTGGGCGTTGATATCAGGACACTGCCTGTTCTTGAGGCCTTTGGTCTTGGGTCCGTTGAACAGATTGTCAGTGTCTATGCGCTGGTGATTGCCAGCTTTCTGGCCGGAATCCATTGGGGGCAACATCTGAACGCAACCGGAAGCTGGCAACGCGCCTTGCCGCTTTTAAGCAATGGGGCGGCGATTTCTCTGTGGATCGGGTTTTTATTGCTTCCGTTTCAAGCCTTGCTCGGGCTTTTTATTCTGGCCTTTCTGTTTTTTCTGGTGATTGACTATCGGCTTTTTCAGCAAGCTCTGATCATGCCGGATTATTTCCGCACCCGCTCTATTGTTTCTGCGATTGTCATTGCCAGCCTTGTTGTTTCAGCCAGTTTTGCCTGATAAAATCAACGCATGACAAAAATCGCCATTATCGGAACAGGCATGTCAGGGCTGACGGCGGCGCATTTTTTAAAGGACAAAGCCGATATCACTTTATTTGAAAAAGCACGCGGGGTCGGCGGGCGTTTATCAACCCGGCGGGCGGACCCCTATCATTTTGATCACGGCGCACAATATTTCACAGCCCGCACGCCCGCTTTTCAAGATTTTATCCAACCCCTTGCCGATCAGGGGATTATCGCCCGCTGGAATGCCCGCTATGTAAAATTCCAAGGCGACACGATCATTGAACGAAAAAACTGGGCCGATGAGGAACCGCGCTATGTCGGTGTGCCGGGGATGAATAGCCTGCCAAAATATTTGTCACATAATCTGGCTATTCATCTCGATACACGGATTGACTCGCTCACCCGGCAGGGAAAATGGCAGCTTTATGACGATAAAGGACAGCACTATCCTGATTTTGACTGGGTTGTGACAACCATTCCTTCCGCACAGGCTGCCGCGCTCTTGCCAGCGTCTTTTTGTCATCATGAAGCAATCAGCGCGATAAAAATGACGCCCTGCCTGGCCCTGATGCTTGGCTTTTCAGAAAAATTCTCGCTTTCTTTTGATGCCGCTCATGCCACGCAATCTGATATAGGCTGGCTTTCGGTCAATAGCGCAAAGCCGGGTCGTGCCGATCAAATGACTCTGATGGTTCATTCCTCAGAAACCTATGGACAGGATCATATCAATGCAGCCCGGACAGAGGACGGACGCGAAGCAATCATCGCGCATCTTATGACTGAAACCACCCGCCTGACCGGCTATGATGCCCCCCATGATATCAACAGAGCCGACTATAAAACCCTGCATGGCTGGCTCTATGCCAATAATCAGACCCGCGATCCTGCGCCTTTATTCATGGATGAAAGCAACCAACTTGCCGCCTGCGGAGACTGGGGCTGCGGTGGACGCGTTGAAGGGGCTTTTACCTCGGCCTTTAAGCTGGCCCAATCTATCAAGGAAAGCCTGTAATGTCTTTTGATATTCAAAATATCGCGGTGATCGGGGCTTCCGGGGCGGTTGGCGGAGCCTTTAGTAAACTTCTGTCCCAAAAATACCCTGCCGCCAGCCGCTTTGACTTTTCACGCCAAGGTCCCTGTCTGATTGACTATCAAAGTGAAGAGTCGATTGCCGCTGCCGCAGACCTGGCCGCCAAAGACCAGCCGCTTGATCTGGTGATTGTCGCAACCGGCCTATTGCATACAGAAACCATGATGCCTGAAAAATCTTTGAAAGATATATCGGCAGAAAAATTGACCCGGATTTTTCAGGCCAATACAGTCACCCCGGCCCTGATGGCCAAATATTTTATCCCGAAACTTGCCAAGGATAAGCCGGTGCTATTTGCCGCTCTTTCGGCGCGGGTAGGCAGTATATCGGACAATCAGATTGGTGGCTGGTATAGCTATCGGGCCTCCAAAGCGGCGTTGAACATGATCATTAAAACGGCAGCGATTGAAAGCGCACGGCGCAATAAACAGGCGATCATTGTCGGTCTGCACCCCGGCACGGTAGACAGTTCGTTATCGCAGCCCTTTCAAGGCAATGTGCCACCCGGCAAACTTTTCACCCCGGATTATTCGGCCGAGTGTCTATTGTCGGTCCTTTTGAATTTGACCGCACCCGACAGCGGCAAATGTTTTGCCTGGGACGGGGCGGAAGTCCTGCCGTAAAAAGATGAATATTGTCTGGTTTAAACGTGATTTACGGATCACCGATCATCTTGCCCTTGCCGAGGCTATAAAATCCGGCCCTATGTTGCCGCTTTATATTCTGGAGCCAGAACTCTGGCAGCAACCGGATATGAGCGAGCGGCATTATGATTTTTTGTGTGATTGCTTGCAGGACCTTGATCAGTCGTTGCAAAAGATCGGGCAGCCTCTGGTGATCAAGGTCGGGTGCGCCGTTGATGTTTTGCAAGCTCTTCATCAAAAGCATTCTATTCAATCTCTCTGGTCGCATCAGGAAACCTGGAATAGCTGGACCTTTGAGCGCGATAAAGCCGTCAAACGCTGGTGTGAATCGCATTCTATTCTGTGGCATGAGCCTATGCAAAACGGTGTGATCCGCCGCTTGCAGGACCGAGATGGATGGGCAGCCCGCTGGTATCATCTGATGAACCAACCCCTTATTCCGGCCCCTGCCAGCTTGCACCCGATCAATGAGACCTCTGACCCTTTGCCCGAATATCGCGATCTTGTCTCTTCAAAAGAAGAACCTCCTGCCGATAATATTCAGCAAGGCGGGCGCAGCGAAGGACTGCGCCTGCTGGACAGTTTCCTCCATGAACGGGGTGAGCATTATACCAAAGAAATGTCCTCCCCCGTGACGGCTTTTGACAGTTGTTCGCGCCTGTCCGCCCATATCGCTTTTGGCAGCTTGTCGATGCGTGAAGTCTTTCAAGCCAGCGAGCAGCGTAGTCAGACAATCCGCTATATGCCGCGCGGCAGCAAAGGGAAATGGCCTTCTGCGCTGCGCTCCTTTTCAGGGCGATTGCGCTGGCACTGCCACTTCATCCAGAAGCTGGAAGACGAACCGCGCATTGAATTTGAAAATATGCACCCGGCCTATGATGGCTTGCGCGAAGGGGATTTTAATGCCGCCTATTTTAGTGCATGGGCCAACGGCATGACCGGCTATCCGATGGTGGATGCCTGTATGCGGGCCTTGCGCGCAACCGGCTGGCTCAATTTTCGGATGCGGGCCATGTTGATGAGTTTTGCCAGCTATCATCTCTGGCTGCACTGGCGACAGCCAGCCCTGCATCTGGCCCGGCTTTTCACCGATTATGAGCCGGGTATTCATTATAGCCAGGTGCAGATGCAATCGGGCACCACCGGCATCAATGCGATCCGTATTTATAACCCGGTCAAGCAAGGCTTTGATCAGGACCCGGACGGAGTCTTTATCCGCCAGTGGATTCCTGAATTGCGCGAGATGGACAGGCTATTTATCCATACCCCGTGGCAGGCTCCGCACCAGATGAACGGCTATCCGCTGCCGATTGTTGAGGAGCAAACTGCACGCAAGGCCGCCGCCGCAAAACTCTATGGCTTGCGTAAAAACAATCGCACACATAAAGAAACCGCCCAAAAAATCGTTAGCAAGCACGGCAGCCGCAAGTCGGGCTTGCCTAGAACGGTTGGAGGGGGAACAGTTAAGAAGAAATCAAAAACAGACAATCCTCCCGACCAGGATAATATTCAGGGCGATCTTTTCGCCTGAAGATAAGTTTCATATGGCTAATCTTGTCCTTATCCTTGGTGATCAGTTGTCTTTGTCGGTGTCGAGTCTGCAAGGGTATGACCGGGCTACAGATTATGTGCTGATGTGCGAGGTCGATGCGGAAGCAACCTATGTCCGGCATCATAAAAAGAAGATAGCCTTTGTTTTTTCGGCGATGCGTCATTTTGCGGCTTTGTTGAGGCAACAAGGATATTCTGTTCTTTATACCCGCCTGGATGCGCCAGATAATGCGGGATCATTGCGGGAGGAAGTCCGCAAACAATTTAAGCATAAGCAATTTGACCGGGTGATTGTGACGGCACCGGGAGAGTATCGGCTGCTGGAGGAGATGCGCGGCTGGGAAAAGGATTTTGGTCTACCGGTTGAGATTCGGGAGAATGATCTTTTCCTCTGTTCGCCAGAGCAATTTGCGCGGTGGGCCAGGGGCCGCAAGCAGCTGCGCATGGAGTATTTTTACCGTGACATGCGCAAGATGTATGGAATCTTGATGGAGGGGGAAGAGCCGGTTGGCGGGCAGTGGAATTATGATGCTGAAAACCGCAAGCCGCCAAAGGAAGGTCTGCGGGTTCCGCCGCCTTGCGAGACCGAGGTCGATGCGATCACCAAAGAAGTCCTGTTGCTGGTTGAGCGTCGTTTCCCGGATCATTTTGGCAATCTGGAGAATTTTTCTTTTGCGGTCACCCGCGAGCAGGCCCTTGCCGTGCTGGACAGATTTATCAAAGAGCGGCTGGTTCATTTTGGGGATTATCAGGATGCGATGATTCAAGGCGAACCCTGGATGTATCACTCTCATATCAGTTTTTATCTAAACTGCGGGCTTTTACACCCTTTAGAATGTGTGAAAGCTGCCGAAAAAGCCTTTCAGCAAGGCAAGGCTCCCCTTAATGCCGTTGAAGGATTTATCCGCCAGATTATCGGCTGGCGCGAATATATACGCGGGATTTACTGGCTGAAAATGCCTGCCTATCGCGACGAGAATTTCCTTGAAGCCACTCGCGCCCTGCCTGATTTCTACTGGAGCGGCCAGACTAAAATGAATTGCCTGCGCTGCTGCATCCTTGAAACCAAAGAAAATGCCTATGCCCACCATATCCAGCGGCTGATGGTGCTCGGCAATTTTACCCTGCTCAGCGGCATTGATCCTAAACAGGTCAATGAATGGTTCCTCATTGTTTATGCCGATGCCTATGAATGGGTGGAACTGCCCAATGTCTCTGGCATGATTTTATTTGCCGATGGCGGCTATCTGGCCAGCAAACCCTATGCGGCAGGCGGCAGCTATATCCATAAAATGTCCGACTATTGCAAAAAATGCAGCTATCAGGTCAGCAAGAAAAATGGCCCGCAAGCCTGCCCCTTTAACTATCTTTACTGGGATTTCCTGGACCGCAACCGCGATAAACTGCAAAGCAACCCGCGCATCGGCATGATGTATAAAACCTTCGACAAGATGACTCCCGAAAAACAAACCGCTATCCGCACCGACAGCCAAAGATTTTTTCAACAAATTGAAACCGGGGAAATGGTGTAAATTTTTACCAGAAGAAAGCACCTGTAAAGCTATCTGGCTCTTTTGCATTTTTCTGAACAATATTTGACCTCCGCCCAGACCTGTTGCCATTTCTTGCGCCAGGTAAAGGGCTTGCCACAAATCACACAGACTTTCTGTGGCAAATCCTGCTTTTTGATGCCTTTAGGCATTTTTACTCTCGCGGGTCAAATCAGTCTTTAATCTTTCCATCAATCAGTTTGAGATGGTTTGTTGGTTTCGGACTTGAGGGCGAGTTGGCAATGAGGCAAGCGTTTAAACCGCCAGCTGGCAAAGGCGCGATAGGATATATCGGCGGTCTGCCGGATGATTGGCAGGTCAACAAGAGCCGCCAGAATACGCCACCCGGCAAATTGCCTCCAGATCAGGATAAAGGCTCCGACACCGATATGAAGCTGGCCTTTGCTATCTTTGGCATGAAGCAGGCGTAAACCCTCGGCAAGGGATACGCCGATTTTTTGAAGCTCATCGGTTGATTGGGTAATATCCTGCCAGTCAAATGTCCCGTCCGGGCATTGTGCAGCAGCTATTTTTCGGTAATGGTTGATCTCTTTGGCGCAAAGCCCACAGGCTCCATCATAAAAGACTGTAATCATCGGTGAATCCGGTCTGAATCGAGGAAATTTGTCCAACAATATAAGTATCAAAATAGAGAATAATCAACAAACAATCAAACTGCGCGTATAAAGACGATGTTTGTTGCGTCCTGATTTATTGTTTGAGTTGACAAGATTTCCCGTGCTTTTATACCGCATTCCATATTTTCATTTTAATGGTCGGGCATGTGACCTATTCTAAACGCAATTCAAAGGGCAATTCAAATTCTGGGGGGCTTTCCGGGGCGAGGGTGGTGATCATCGGGCGGCCCAATGCCGGGAAATCGACCCTGTTTAACCGGTTGACTGGCACGCGCCGGGCGTTGGTTGACAATCGCCCGGGGGTGACCCGGGACTGGCGGGAGGCGGCGGCAAGCCTTGCCGGGCTGGAATTCCGGCTGATTGACACCGCCGGGCTGGCCCCGGAATTACAAGATGCGATCAGCCAGCAGATGAATGAGGGCAGTCTGGAGGCCGCGCAGAAAGCGGACCTTGTCTTATTTATGATTGATGCCAGAGCGGGGTTGGAAACTGGTGATCTGGAAGCGGCTGCGCTGTTGCGCAAGACTGGCAAGCCTTTGATTCTTATTGCCAATAAATGTGAAGGCAAGAAGGCTTCGGATGGATTGATGGAGGCCTTTCGCCTTGGCCTTGGAGAACCGGTGGCTATTTCTGCTGCGCATGGGGAGGGATTGGTTGAGCTTTACCATGCGCTAGAGAATGCGCTTGGTCCACTTGCTGAAATAGACCAGATTGAGCCTGCCAGTGATGAGCAAGCCCCGTTGCGGATCGCGATTGTCGGGCGACCGAATGCTGGAAAATCGACCTTGATCAACAAGCTGATAGGCGAAAAGCGGGTTTTGACCAGTGATCAGGCGGGCACCACCCGCGATGCGGTCTATCTGGACTGGAGCTGGCAGGGGAAACCGGTGCGGCTGGTTGATACGGCGGGGCTGCGCAAACAATCGAAAATGGATGATGTGCTGGAGCGTGCAGCGGCGGCTGCCGCGACCCAGGCCATTGAGTTATGTGAGGTGGCGGTTCTGGTCAGCGATTCCATGGCCAATGTAACGGATGAATCTGGTCTGGCCCGCCAAGAACTGGCTCTGGCCGAGCGGATTTTGAGCGAAGGGCGCGCGCTGGTGATTGCCGTTAATAAATGCGATCTTCTGGAGGATGAACAGGGCTTTCTTGACCGGCTTTCGGAGCGGCTATCGCGTTCGTTACCGCAAGCGGTTGGCGTGCCGGTTGTGGCGATTGAAGCCGTCAATGGCCGCCATTTTGACCGGTTGATGGAGAATATTCTGGCTCAATATGACCTGTGGAATCGGCGCTTTAACACTGCGGAACTCAACCGCTGGCTGGAGGATATTGTCCGGCGCAATCCGCCACCCATGGTGCAGGGACGGCGATCCAAACCCCGCTATCTGACTCAGGTCAAAAGCCGCCCGCCAACCCTTGCCCTGTTTGGCAACCGGCTTTCCAATCTGCCGGAGTCCTGGAAAAGATATCTTCTTAACCGCTTGCGGGCTGATTTTTCCTTGCCTGGGGTGCCGATTCGTCTCATGTTGAGGCATCAAAACAATCCCTATACGTCCCCAACAGAATCTGAACCCTCTTCAAGAAAACGTTCAAAAAAGAACTCTGCAAAGCCCGTATCCTGAAACTCTGAAATGCGTATTGTCACCTGGAATATCAATTCACTGCGGTTGCGCCTGCCGCATCTGCGCACGGTCGATCAGACCCTGCGCCCCGATATTATCTGCCTGCAGGAAACCAAGGTCGAAAATGGCTCCTTCCCTCTCGCCGATGTCGAACAGATTGGCTATAGTCATATCGCTTTTAACGGAATCAAAAGCTATAACGGGGTGGCGATTTTATCACGCCTTCCCTTTGAAAAGACCGGGCATCACGACTGGACTGGCAAACAGGATGCCCGCCATATCTGGGCCCGTCTGGAAAACGGGGTAGAGGTCCATAATCTTTATGTCCCGGCTGGCGGCTATGAGCCTGATCCGGTGAAAAACCCCAAATATGCCCATAAGCTGGCTTTTGTTGAGGAAATGGCAAGCTGGTTTGTTGAAAACCGTGATCCGTCCGGGTCTCTGGTTCTGGTGGGAGATTTGAATATTGCCCCGCTGGAGCATGATGTCTGGTCGCATGAAAAGATGGTCAATGTTGTGTCGCACACCCCGGCAGAGGTCACCCGCTTTCTTCATGCGCAGAATATTTTTAACTGGCAGGATATCATGCGCCAGTTTATTCCGGCAGAAGAAAAGCTTTATAGCTGGTGGAGCTATAGAAGCCCGGACTGGCAAGCTACGGACAAGGGACGGCGGCTTGATCATATCTGGGCGACCCCGGCTTTAGCGGCAAGGGCGCGTGGCCTGAGTGTGCTCAAGGATGCGCGCAGTTGGGAGCGTCCATCAGACCATGTTCCGGTTTGCGCAGATTTTGATCTGTGATATCAAGTGACGCATGGGACCCATTCGCATCCATGCCGAGGAAGATTTTGCTGCCATGCGCCAGTCGGGAAGGCTGGCGGCAGAGGTCCTGGATTTTATCACCCCGCATGTGAAGCCCGGGGTTTCAACCGGCAAGCTGGATGAGTTATGTCATGGTTATATTCTGGATCATGGGGCAACCCCGGCCCCGTTGAATTATCGGGGATTTCCAAAGTCGATCTGCACCAGCATCAATCATGTGGTCTGTCACGGGATTCCGGATGCCAAACGCTTTTTGAAAGAAGGCGATATAATGAATATTGATGTCACGGTGATTTTGAATGGCTGGCATGGCGATACCAGCCGCATGTTTCAGGTTGGCGAGAAAATACCGATCAAGGCCAGTCGTCTGGTTGATGTGACTTACCGGGCGATGATGGAAGGCATCAAGGCGATCAGGTCCGGGGCCAGGCTTGGTGATATCGGGGCGGCGATACAAAGCCTGGCGGAAGGAGCGCGGTTTTCTGTGGTCCGCGATTTTTGTGGTCACGGGATAGGTCAGGTCTTTCATGATATGCCGAATGTCCTGCATTTTGGGCAGGCCGGAAGTGGTCCTGTCTTGCGCACAGGCATGTTTTTCACGGTTGAGCCCATGATCAATGCCGGGCGCAGTGATGTGAAGATTCTGGGGGACGGCTGGACAGCTATTACCAAGGACCGCCAGTTTTCAGCCCAGTTTGAACATACCATCGGGGTCACGGATACGGGCTGCGAGATTTTTACCCTCTCCCCCAAAGGCTGGGACAAGCCCCCTTATCAATAAGCTTTTATGATCAGGTTATTTGCTGGTTTGTCGTGATGCCGGATAAGAAGAGCCCTCATTACCACGATCATAGAAAGCGGCTGCGCACCCGCTTTTTAAGTGATTTTGGTGAATCTATGGCAGATTATGAATTGCTGGAGCTTTTGCTTTGTGCCGCCATTCCCAGACGCGATGTCAAGCCATTGGCCAAGGCGCTTTTGTCGCGCTTTGGGTCTCTGGCAGGGGTGCTTTCAGCCAATCGGGCCGAACTGCAAGACATTCCGCAGATTGGGGAAGGGGCGGTGGTGCTGGTGAAGCTCACCCGGGCGATTGCTCTGCGCCAGCTTCGCACCCGGACAGAAAAGGCGCATATTTTATCCTCTTGGCAAGCGGTGGTGGATTATTGCCGGGCAGCCATGATGCACGAAAAAACCGAGCAGCTGCGTATCCTGTTTTTGAATAACCGCAACCGCTTGCTGGCGGACGAGGTCCAGCAAACCGGGACGATCAATCACACACCGATTTACCCGCGCGAAGTCGCCAAACGCGCTCTGGAGCTAGGGGCAACCGCCTTGATTCTTGTGCATAATCATCCATCAGGAGACCCGACTCCGTCAAAGGATGATATTCAGACAACCCGCCTGATCAAAGAGGCTCTGTCTCATCTGGATATCACGCTGCATGATCATATTTTGATTGCCGGGGCCGAAACTGTCAGCCTGAAGTCGCAAGGACTCTTATAGTACAACTTGCTATAAAATCAGGCGGCGGCCTTTTCCTGGCTGCGCTGTTGCAAAATCGCATTAGCAGCCGCCATGCCATCACGCACAGCCCAGACCACCAGCGAGGCCCCACGCACGATATCCCCGGCGGCATACACCCCCTCCATAGAGGTTGCACCCGTGTCGGGATGCGCCATAATGGTGCCAAAACGGCTGACCGGCAAATTGCTTTGCCCCCATAAATGAGGCAAATCTTCTGGCTCAAAGCCAAGGGCCTGAATGACCAGATCAGCTGGCAGGTCTTCAACCTCTCCCTCAACGGCGACGGGCAAGCGTCGGCCCGAGGCATCGGGATCGCCAAGCTTCATGGATTGCACGGTGACATGGTCAATATGGTCTTTTCCCTTAAAGCCAACCGGTTGTGTCAGCCAGCGAAAGACAATGCCTTCTTCTTCGGCATTGGCGACTTCGCGGGCTGATCCCGGCATATTGGCGCGGTCACGGCGATAAAGACAGGTGACTGAAACCGCGCCCTGGCGAACGGCGGTGCGCACACAATCCATGGCGGTATCGCCGCCGCCAATCACCACAACCCGTCTGTTTTTGGCGTTGAGCAGCCCCTGGTCAAATTCTGGCACCTGATCGCCCAGCCCCTTGCGGTTGGAGGCGGTTAAATAGGGCATGGCAGGGACAATTCCAGGCAGGTCATGGCCCGGGGCATCCAGCGTGCGCGCTTTATAGACTCCGGTTGCAATCAAAAGCGCATCATGGCGGGCGCGGATATCTTCAAAGGCTATGTCTTTGCCAATTTCTGTTTCCAGCTTGAAAGTGACGTTGCTGTCCTGCAACCAGGCCTGACGGCGCAAGACAATATCCTTTTCAAGTTTAAAGCCCGGAATGCCGTAAATCATCAGGCCGCCTGCCCGGTCATAGCGGTCATAGATGGTGACCTGTGTGCCTTGTGACCGCAAAACGGCGGCGGCGGCAAAACCTGCCGGGCCCGCCCCGATAATCCCGACCGAATGACTATATTCCTGCACCGGGACAATCGGTTTAACCCAGTCATTCTCCCAGGCGGTATCGGTGATATATTTTTCTATCGCCCCGATGGTGACGGTGCCATGCCCGGATTGTTCAAGCACGCAGAGCCCTTCGCAAAGCCGGTCCTGCGGGCAAATCCTTCCGCAAATTTCTGGCAGAATATTGGTCGCGGCGGATTCTTTATAAGCTTCCTCCAACCGGCCAGAGGCGGTTAATAACAGCCAGTCCGGGATGTTATTTTCAAGCGGACAACCGATCTGGCAAAAAGGAACGCCGCACTGGCTGCAGCGACCGGCCTGATTTCCAGCCGCCTTGGCAGCATAATCCTGATAAATTTCAAAAAAGTCCTCGCGCCGGTCCTCTGACGTCCGTTTTTCAGGCATTGCGCCATCGCGCGATACAAATTGCAGCATCGGGTTTTTAGGGTCAGGACCCATAAGATTCATCCGTTCTGCGCGTGTCAAATTTTTGATAGATGGGCTTGAAAAGCGCGCAGCAACTAGCCATCGCTAATTGCAAGCGGTTTGAAAGTTCAGATGCAAAAATTTGCCGCGCCTTTACAAGGTTGGTCAATAAAGGCAAATCTACGGCTTCAAACAAGCTCACCGTAGCTAAGACTATGCTTTCACTTGTTTTCATTGTATCTTTACCTTTCTTGACCAACAGAATGGATGAATTTTATGAGTCCTGACCCTAACCATCTCTCTTTATCCTGTAACAACCAGAAAATGTCTGGTGGTTTCTCTCTCTGTTTAGAAATTTACATTTATCATAAAGGCCATAAAAGATAAACAGGCAAGAGGGAACCTGGGGTCAGGACCCTGGCAACAGTTGATCGCTTACAAGGACAGGGTTTGATCATGCCATCGGTTTTATCGCCTGTGCGACATATTCTGTCATTGGGGGCAGCATATGGACGCCAGACCCTGCTTGTCGGGCTGGTGATCGGAATTGCCTTGCCGGAACTGGGCGCAATCCTGTCACCTTTTATCGCCCCGATGATTGTCCTACTGGTCTATCTGTCAGCCCTGCGCATCCCCGACCAGCAATTTCTTGATCTGAAAACAAACTGGCGGTTTATCCTGCGCGCCGTGCTGGTCCTTCAACTTGCCGTGCCATTGATAATCCTGGTGATGATTCTGGAACTGATGATCGTGGTTTCCTCAAGCGAATGGAGCAACATGGCCATCCCCTTTATGCTGGCGGCCTTTATCCTGATGGCGGCCCCGTCTATCGCCGGGGCGCCAAGCTTTATGCTGATGCTTGGAAGACGGGCAAACCATGCCTTTCACCTGCTGATCATCGGCACCCTGCTGGTGCCTTTGACCTGCTTTCTGGTCTTTAATCTGGCGGCAGGTGGCTTCGGGCTTGAAGCCCTGAATTATAAAGAGATCACCCGCACCGCCTTTATCCTTTTTCTGACCATCACCGGAACAAGCGCATTGGCTGCCCTGACCCGCCGCTTTATCCCGGTTGAAGCAGTTACATCTGCTAAATCGGGTCACCCCCTTGACGGGCTGGGGGGCATCCTGCTGGCCCTGCTGGTCATTGCCCTGATGACTCCTGTGCGATCCGCCCTGCTGTTTGAACCGCTCACCCTGATAGCCTGGCTGGCTTTTGTCTTTGCCATCAATTTCGGACTCCAGTCGCTGGTCTGGTTTTATGTCCGCCATAAATATCCGCGCGATCTTGCCATGAGCCTTGCCATGATCGCAGGGAACCGCAATATTGCCCTGTTCCTGCTGGCCTTGCCCGTGGAAACGCTGCACCCGCTTTATCTGTTTATCGGCTGCTATCAGATTCCAATGTATTGCACGCCTTTCTTTCTGGGATTTTTAAGCACATACTGGCCCGCACAAATAAAAGAAACCAAGGCCGAATGATGAAAAAAGAGATATCCATCGGTATCCTGATTCTCGATTCTCAATTTCCACGGATTCCAGGCGATATTGGCTATGCCGGGACCTGGGATTTTCCGGTCATTTACCATCGGGTGCCACAAGCAACGCCAGACCGGATTGTGAAAAACCCCTCTTCGCAGGACCAAACAAGCCCTTTGCACAGGGCCTTTATGGAGGGGGCGCAGCAACTTGTTGAAAAAGGGGTGGCGGGGATTGTGTCTTCCTGCGGGTTTTTAACGCTGCTGCAAGAAGACTTGCAAGCAGAAGTGCCGGTGCCGGTTATGACCTCCGCCCTGATGCAGATTCCACTGGTGATGAAGATTCTCCCCAAAGGCACAAAACCAGGAATTCTGACGATTTCAGCTGAATCGCTAACTCCAGACCATTTGCGTCTGGCAGGAGTGGAAACCGGCTTGCCAACTGAAGCGCCCGATCCGACCTCTGACTTTGTTCGTTCCATTTTAGGCAACTTGCCGCAGATGGATATTGATCAGGCCCGCGCCGAAAATATCAAGACCGCCAGACGCTTATGCCATAATCATCCAGATGTCGGCGCTATCGTCCTTGAATGCACCAATATGGCCCCCTATGCCGCCGCTATTCAACAGGCAACCGGACGACCAGTCTTTTCAGCCGTGACCATGGTGAACTGGCTCTATTCTTCCCTGTCTTCTCCCTCTTTTTCACCCTCCCCGCATTTTCCATAATTTTATACATAATCTGGTTGCACAGCACCTTGATCTTGATAAAAGAACATATGCGCTATTTTTATCCTAAATCGTCCGATTCCGATCTGGTGCAACAGGTGGCAGACAGCCTGTTCAATGGGGCAGTCGTGCTCTTTCCAACCGATACGGTCTATGCGCTTGCCGCCTGGCCTGAAAATGAGGCCGCCGTTGAGCGAATTTTTGCCTTGAAAGCCCGGCCCTTTGGCGTTGTGCTGCCGCTTTTAATCTCGGGGGAAGATCATTTGCTGCAACTGGGCGTGGATATGAATAAATCTGTCAAGAGTTTGCTGGCCTCTCCCTTCGTGCCCGGCGGATTAACCCTGATTATGGGGTTTGATCCCACGAAATCCCGCCCGCTCTGGCTGGCAGAACGCAAAGAGGTCGGATGCCGTATTCCCGATGCTGACTTTTTGCGGGCGGTGACTGACAAAACCGGACCGCTTTTTGCCACCAGCGCCAACCGTCACGGGCAGACAACACCGCGCCATCTTGATGAGATTCTGCTGCAACTGGTCGGCGAGCCAGATTTGGTGATTGACGATGGACCGCGCACAGAAATAGGGTCCACTATCGTGAATTGCTGCCATATTCCGCCAACGATCCAGCGCGCCGGTCCCATTTCAGAAGATGAACTGCGCCGCTATTTTATCAGCTGATAATCGTTTTATGACAGGTCGCTCCCGGATGGTCGCTTTATGACGGATCGTTATATTTTGGGGATCGAGACCTCATGCGATGACAGTGCCGTTGCGCTGGTCAACCGCGCCGGGCAGGTTGCCGCCGCGCATACGGTGGGACAAACCTCTATTCATACGAAATTCGGCGGGGTTTTCCCCGAATTTGCCAGCCGCGCCCATGTCTCGGCGATTATTCCAACCATCGCCAGTGCCTTTGAGCAAGCCGATATCTCGCCCGAACAAATTGAAGCGATTGCCGTCACCCGGGGGCCTGGCCTGATCGGCCCGCTTCTGGTTGGCTTGAATGCAGCGGCAGCCCTTGGAGTCTGCTGGCAAAAACCGGTGATTGGCGTTAATCACTTGCGCGGCCATTTACGCAGTGCCGATCTTGAAGAAAAACGGGTGACCTATCCGGCCCTGATCCTGCTGGTCTCGGGCGGGCATTCGCTGCTTGCAGCCATGGAAAGCCCCGCCGATATTTCCGTGCTTGGGGCCAGCCGCGATGATTCTCTGGGAGAGGCCTATGACAAGGTCGCCCGCATGCTGGGGCTGGGATTTCCCGGCGGACCCGCCATTGATCGTCTGGCAGCAAGTGGCACAGAATCTTTGCAACTGCCGCGCCCGCTTATCCGTCAAGGAACCGATTTTTCCTTCTCGGGGCTGAAATCTGCCGTTGCCCGCTTGCTTGAAGCCAAACCAGACCTTGAACCGGCAGATGTCGCAGCCTCCTTCGTCGCCGCCGTGCTCGATATTTTAACCGACAAGGTCTCGACAGCTTTGCGGCTCCAAAACTTCCAGTCCCTGATCGTCGTCGGCGGCGTATCTGCCAGCCGCCAAATCCGCACCCGAATGGAAGAAATCGCCAAAGACGCAAAAGTCAACCTCTGCCTGCCCCCCCTCAAATGGGCCACAGATAACGGTGCCATGATCGCACTTGCTGGCTATGACTACCTGGATCGCGGAATCCTCCCGCCGCCCGCCGGAGAAAGCCGCCTACCCGTCACCGTTTTTTAAACAATAACCCCCCTAACCTCTCCCATCCGCTTTGTTGTTGTCTAATGGAGGAAAAATCTGTATGGACAAGTCAAAGCTGGCTGGATAATTCCTATATTCCAAAAGAAAATTCCTGAAACAGGAAGTAAACCTAATTTATGAGGACAGATTATGGCGGTTCCAAAGCGTAAAACTTCTCCCTCCAAGCGCAATATGCGCCGCTCCCACGACAAGTTAAAAGCCCCGACCTATCAGGTGGACCCGGAATCTGGCGAATATCGCCGCCCGCACCATATTGATCTGCGCTCTGGCACCTATCGGGGACGGCAGATTCTGGTCAGCAAAACCAGCTCTGACGAGGCTCAGGAGTCCAGCGACGCAAGCTGATCATAGCCGAATGGCTCTGATATAATTTTATGAGTCCTGACCCTAAAGCCAACCTCTGCCAGGTAGTTTTGTGCGCCCTGTCCGCATTGCACTAGACGCAATGGGGGGCGAAAACGCCCCGCGTGCAGTTGTTGAGGGCGCAAAGATTGCCTGCGGGCGCGATCCTTCACTTTCTTTTATGCTGTTTGGCAATGAAGCCAAGATCAAGCCTTTAATGGCGGAAATTGGCCTGCGGGAGGCCGTGGTCGTCCATTGCGACAAAGCCATCGCTGATGACGAGCCTGCTTCAAGGGCGGTGCGCCGGGGGCAGGATTCAAGCATGGGCCAGGCCATTGATGCGGTTAAAATCGGCGTTTCGGAAGATAATTCAGAAAGAGGCGCCGATGCAGCGGTTTCTTCTGGAAATACCGGGGCCTTGATGGCGATGGCGCTTTTTTCTTTGCGCACGCTTCCTGATATTGATCGCCCGGCGATTTGTTCCTATTTCCCGTCGACCAATGGGATGGTGTCCATGCTGGACCTTGGCGCGAATATCGAGTGCGATTCCCGCCATTTAACCCAGTTTGCCGTTTTGGGAGAGGTCTTTGCCCGCACCGTCCTTGGCCGGGAGCAGCCAACCATTGGCCTTTTAAATGTCGGAGTCGAGGATATCAAAGGCAATGATGTGCTTAAACAAACGGCGGCTTTGCTTGAATCCTCCAGCCTGATGATTGACTTTAAAGGCTTTGTCGAAGGCGATGATGTCGCCAGAGGCACCGTTGATGTGGTAGTGACCGATGGATTTACCGGCAATGTCGCCTTGAAAATGATGGAGGGGACGGCCCGTCTGATTGCCCATTTTATGCGCGAAACCTTTAAAAGCAGTTGGCTGACAAAAGTGGCTTATCTTTTTGCCCGCCCGGCCTTGCAACAGCTACGCGACCGTATGGACCCGCGCTATTATAACGGGGCAGTGCTTCTGGGATTAAATGGCATTATTGTGAAAAGCCATGGCAGCACCGATGCAGTTGGATTTGCCAATGCGATCAAGGTTGCGGCGGATATGGCCCGCAACGATATTTTCAGCAAAATCCGGGACGAGATGACCAAACTTGATGTGCATGCCGATGGGCCAGAAGATTAGACCCCGGAAGATTAAATTATGCTGACGTCAGGGTCGAAGACGGCAGGATGCTGGACCAGAGTCTGCGGGGTTGGCAGTTATCTTCCAGACAATCGGGTCGTCAATGATGATCTGCCAGCCCATCTGGACACCAGTGATGAATGGATTCAACGCCGCACAGGGATCAAGGCCCGTCATATTGCCGCCAAAGATGAAACCACCGCCGATATGGGGGCCGCTGCCGCCAAAGCCGCGCTGGTCAATGCCGGTATCCCGGTTGAAGAGATTGATCTGGTTATTGTTGCTACGACCACGCCGGATCATATTTTCCCTTCGACGGCTGCACGCATTCAAACCCTGATTGGGGCAGACCCCGGCATAGCCTTTGATGTGCAGGCGGTTTGTGCCGGGTTTATTTTTGCGCTGGCGCAAGCTGACAATATGCTGCGGCTGGGCCAGGCCAGCTGTGCGCTTGTGATTGGCTGCGAATGCTATAGCCGTATTCTGGACTGGCAGGATCGCGGCACCTGCGTTTTATTTGGCGATGGCGCCGGTGCGGTGGTTTTGCAGGCCATGAATAATGCCGCCGACTCTGCCATTTCTAACTCGCAAAAAGGCATTATCGGCACCCGGCTTTGCACCGATGGTCGCTATTATGACCTGCTTTATGTGGACGGAGGCCCGGGCTCGACCGGAACTTCAGGCTATGTCCGCATGAAAGGCGGCGAGGTCTTTAAACATGCAGTTACCAAAATGAGCGGGATTGTCACAAGCCTTTTAGCCGATCACCAGCTGACGATTGAGGATATAGACTGGCTGGTGCCGCATCAGGCCAACGAACGGATCATCACGGCAGTTGGCGACCATCTCTCTATGCCGTCCGATAAAGTCATTATCACGGTGCAGGACCATGCCAATACATCAGCAGCCACCATCCCGATGGCCCTTGACCGTGCGCAGGCCGACGGTCGCTTGCAGCCAGGCCATTTGCTTGCCCTTTCGGCTCTTGGCGGCGGATTTGCCTGGGGCGGCGCCTTGATGCGCTGGCAGGATTAATATGGAAACGATAACCGAAATTGCCTATCCGATTGGACTGATGATGGTCCTCCCCGTCGCCCTGCTGGCCGGAATCATGAATGCTATCGCAGGTGGCGGCACCTTGCTGACCTTTCCTATCCTTGTCTTTGTCGGCCTGCCTCCCGTTATCGCCAATGCCTCCAGCTCGCTCTCCCAGCTTCCCGGCTATTTCACAAGCTCCGCCGGATTCCGGGAAGAACTTGAAGGCTACGACACCCTGATCACCCTGCGCTATTGCGGAGTCGCCCTGCTCGGCGCCCTATGCGGCTCAACCCTGCTGGTCATAACGCCAGGCCTGATATTCGACTATCTGGTCCCCGTCCTGCTCTTCGGCGCAACCGCCCTGTTCGGCTACCACCGAACCCTCATCCGATGGCTCAATAAAACACGCGGAAGATCCGCTCCCGCAACCGTCAAACCCGTCATCCCCCCCTACTGGAGCATGTTCGCTATCGCAATCTATGGCGGATATTTCGGCGGCGGACTCGGTATCCTCATCCTCGCCTTCTTCGCTATCATCGGAATCGACGATATCCATGTCATGAATGGACTAAAGTCTCTCATCTCCTTCGTCATCGCGCTGGTCGCCGTCATGATCTTCGGACTGGCCGGGGCTATCGACTGGTCCTACGCCGTGCCAATGATGGCCGCAACCAGCCTCGGCGGATATATGGGCGCAAGAATGTCCAAAATGCTCTCCCAGGACCTGATCCGGCAACTCATCACAACCATCGGAATGTTCGTAACCATCGCTTTTATCTGGAGACTCATCCCATAGGGGCCTGACTCTGATACGGCAAAAGAACCCGCACCCGCATCAGCAGACTTGACCACATCAGGATTTATAGACAGTATGGAACGTGAACCCAAAAGCCTGCAGGCGATAAAGAGGAGAACCCTGTGACAAAAGCTGCAACCCTGTCAACGCAAACAAGTTTCAGCTATGATGAGCTGATTAACTGTGCAAAAGGTCATCTTTTTGGCCCCGGAAACGCGCAACTCCCGTTGCCTCCGATGCTGATGGTTGACAAGATTACATCGATCAGCCAGACGGGAGGCCTGCATGGCAAAGGCCATATTCTGGCCGAGTTTTCGATCAACCCGCAGCGTTGGTTCTTTGACTGCCATTTTGAGGGCGATCCGGTGATGCCGGGCTGTTTGGGTCTTGATGCCATGTGGCAGCTGGTTGGCTTTTTCCTTGGCTGGTCGGGCGGAGAAGGGCGCGGGCGCGCTCTTGGGGTTGGGGAGGTCAAATTTTTTGATCAAGTCCTGCCGACAGCCAAACGCATCACCTACGAGATCAATTTGAAGCGGGTGATCATGCGCCGGCTGATTATGGGCATTGCCGATGGCGTGATGAAAGTGGATGGGCAGGATGCGACCCATGTGACTGATATGAAGGTTGGTTTATTTAAACGGGATGACGTATAGGAGCTGACATGAAGCGCGCTGTTATCACGGGATTGGGGATTGTTTCCTCGATAGGCAATAACTCGTTGGATGTTTTGGCCTCTTTAAAGGCGGGTCAGAGCGGGATCAGCTATTGCCCTGACTATGCCGAGCGCGGCTTTCGCTGCCATGTGCATGGAGACATCAAGGGCCTGGACCTTGACGAGCATATTGACAAGAAGCGGCGGCGTTTTATGGGAGACGGCGCGGCCTATAACTATATCGCTATGGAGCAGGCGATTGCTGATTCCGGTCTGGAGGAAAAGGAGATCAGCCACCCGCGTACGGGTCTGGTTATGGGATCGGGGGGGCCTTCGACGAAGAATCTTCTTTTGGCTTTTGACACGGCCCGTCAGCAATCGGCGAAAAGAGTGGGTCCTTTTATGGTGCCACGGGTGATGTCCTCGACCAATTCTGCGACGCTTTCGACCTATTTTCAGATCAAGGGGATTAATTATTCGATTAGTTCGGCCTGTTCGACCAGTCTGCATTGTATCGGCAATGCGGCAGAAATGGTGCAATGGGGCAAGCAGGATGTTGTTTTTGCGGGCGGGGGAGAGGAACTGGACTGGACGATGACGGTCCTTTTTGATGCGATGGGTGCGCTTTCTTCGGGTTATAATGATCGGCCGCAAGAGGCCTCGCGGGCCTATGACCAGGCGCGAGACGGCTTTGTTATTGCGGGCGGCGGGGCTGTGGTTGTGGTGGAGGAACTGGAGCATGCCCGTGCGCGCGGGGCCGAGATTTATGCTGAGATTGTTGGCTATGGAGCCAATTCTGACGGCCATGATATGGTTGCCCCTTCAGGAGAGGGCGCAACCCGCTGTATGCAGCTGGCTTTGTCAGAGATTGAGCCGGGTCGAAAAGTCAATTATATCAATGCCCACGGGACTTCAACGCCGATTGGCGATGTGCGGGAGCTGGAAGCGGTCAAGCGCATCTTTGATCAGGATATTCCCTATATCGGGTCCACCAAGTCGATGACGGGTCATTCGTTGGGGGCCACCGGCGCACAGGAAGCGATTTACTGCCTTTTGATGATGAAGCACGGGTTTATTGCGCCTTCGATCAATATCGAAACGCTTGATCCGGTTGCCGAGGGGATGAATATTGCCCGCAAACGCATTGATGATATTGATATTGATCTGTCCCTTTCCAACAGTTTCGGGTTTGGCGGCACCAATGCCAGCCTGGCCCTTGCTAAAGTGCGTGATTAGCTAAAGTGCATGATTGACGGGATGTGGGAAAAGCTATGAGTGAAGATAATCAACCGCAGGTTTCTGGCCTGATGGCTGGAAAACGGGGCCTGGTGATGGGCGTAGCCAACGACCATTCACTGGCCTGGGGGATTGCCCGACTTGCCGCCGCCGCCGGAGCTGAACTGGCCTTTACCTATCAAGGCGAAGCGCTTGGAAAACGGGTGCGGCCTTTGGCCCAGCAGGTCGGCAGCGACCTTTGTATGAACTGCGATGTCGAAGACGAACAAAGTGCCAAAGCCGTTATCGCCACGCTTGATAAAGAATGGGGCGGGTTCGACTTCCTTGTTCATGCGGTGGCCTGGTCCGATAAAAACGAACTCAGCGGGCGGTTTATTGATACCAGCCTTGAAAACTTTCAACGCTCTCTGGCGATCTCCTGCTATTCCTTCACCCTGATGTCCCGGCTGTGTGAGCCTCTTTTGCGCCCGAATGCTTCCTTGCTGACATTGTCCTATGAAGGCGCACAACGAGTCATGCCTTTTTATAACGTCATGGGTGTCGCCAAAGCTGCGCTTGAAGCATCGGTGCGCTATCTTTCCCACGATCTGGGCGAAGCCGGAATCCGGGTCAATGCCATTTCTGCCGGCCCCATGCGCACCCTCGCCGGAAGTGCCGTCGGCGGTGCCCGCGCAAGCTATGCCTGGCAAGGCAAATCATCGCCGCTTGCCCGCAATTTAACCTTGAACGATATCGGCGGCAGTGCGCTTTATCTTCTCTCCGACCTGTCAGCCGGGGTAACCGGCGAAATCGTCTATGTTGATGGCGGCTATCACGCCATCGGCATGGCCATCCCTCAGGATGCCGCCGATTAACTCTATAGCCCTGTAAAACAACGATAAAAAACCCCGATAAATCAATCTACGACAAACCACTTGAACCCTAAAAATCTGCATATCGTCGATCATCCGCTTATTCAGCACAAGCTGACATGGATGCGGCGTAAAGACACGCCTACGGCTCTGTTTCGGTCCTTATTGCGCGAAATATCCTTGCTGATGGGATATGAAATCACCCGGCAACTGCCCGTCGGCGAACAAACCATCCAGACACCTCTGGTCTCCATGCAGGCCCCCGTCCTTGATGGGCGAAAACCGGTGATCGTCCCTATCCTGCGCGCCGGACTCGGCATGGCAGATGGATTGACCGAACTCATTCCCTCCGCCCGCGTAGGCCATATCGGCTTGGTCCGTGATCCCGAAACCCGCCAACCCGTTGAATATTTTGTCAAATTACCCAATATGGACGGACGACTGGTGATCGTCTGCGACCCCTTGCTGGCAACCGGCAATTCAGCCGTTCATGCCGTGCGCGTTCTACTCGATCATTCCGTCGAAATGCAGAATATCCGCTTTTTATCCTTGCTTGCCGCACCAGAAGGACTTGCGACCTTTTTTGGCCAATATCCGCATGTGCCGGTCTATACCGCCGCCGTCGATACAAAACTCAATGATGAGGCCTATATCCTGCCAGGGCTGGGAGACGCGGGCGACCGTCTTTACGGGACAAAATAATGAAAGGGCCGGTTTTTGGTGCCTTTTGTCTGGCAAGCCTCCTTTTTTCAACCCCGTATGCTGTAACGCCTTTATCGGCGCAGGGCTTGCGGCTTGAGCCTGATGTATCGATTGACTGGCAGAGGCTTGATGCGCTGATTCCCCGGCGTTCTATTCCTGATCCTGTTGACTCCACCTCTACGGAAGCGATTCCGCAGGAGACAGCTTCCATCGATGAGCTCCTAAAGGATACACCACCCGAGGAGCCCGAACCAATGGAAGCCGCACCTGTTGAGCCGGTATCTGTTGAACCGGAGCAGGTGGAAAATCAACTTGCAGAGCTTGATCAAGAAGAAACTATGCCAGATGCGCCGGAAGAACCTGCACCGGAAGAACCTGCGCCAGAAGAATCCGAACCAGCAGAACCTGCACCAGAAGAACCCGCGCCAGAGGAACCTGCGCCAGAAGAATCCGAACCAGCAGAAGCCACACCAGAGGAACCTGAACCAGAGGAACCTGCACCAAAAGAATCCAAACCAGCAGAACCTGCACCGGAAGAACCTGCACCGGAAGAACCTGCACCAGCAGAAGCTACATCAGAAGAAGCTACACCCGAAGAACCTGCGCCGGAAGAACCTGCACCAGCAGAACCCGCACCAGATGCACCAGCAGAACCTGCACCAGCAGAACCCGTGCCAGAAGAACCCACACCAGAGGAACCTGCGTCAGAAGAACCCACACCAGAGGAGCCTGCGTCAGCAGAAGCTACGCCAGATAAGCCAGAAAATATCTTGTCAAAATATCCGCAGCTTGCCGGATTTTCACCCTATATCATCTTTTCACTGGATCAGCTTGTCCTCGCGCAGGCCCATCGCCGTGCGCTTGACCCCTTTGCAGACCTGCTAAAGGACCAGCCATCGCTGCGTCTGCGCTTGCATAGTCTGGCCGATGATCGCACTAAAACCTATCACAAGATACCGAGTTCGACCTCTGATAAGGTCCTGCGGGCTGCGGTCAGCCGTGCCCGCAGCGTTGAGAATTATTTGGTCGAAAAAGGAATCGACGAAGCCCGCATAGAGATCATCACAACCGAGCAATCCGGGCCAGCCGCGCACCGAAACCGGGTTGAATTTGATTTTCATGAATGATTTCACCGAAGCTGTTCAGCTTGCCTGGTCGCTTATTCGTGGATTTGACCCTGTCCTGCTGGAAATTATCCTTCTCTCTTTACGAGTCAGCCTGAGCGCGGTTTTCTTTGCCGCCTTAATCGGGTTGCCCCTGGCTGCGCTTCTTGCCGGGCCGCGCTTTCCCGGACAAAGCTGGCTTATTCACAGTATAAACAGTCTGATGGGGTTTCCACCCGTGGTCATGGGACTGATTGTCTATCTGCTTCTGTCGCGCTCAGGACCGCTGGGGGTTCTTGGGCTTCTTTACACCCCGACAGCAATGATTATTGCCCAGACCCTGCTGGTTGCGCCGCTGATTGCGGCTGTCGCGCGGCAAAGTCTGCGCGATCTTTACCTTGTTTATCACGAACAGGCACAAATTCTGGCTTTGAGCCGGTGGCAGCGGGTTCTGCTGCTTTTACGCGATGGCCGCCCGGCCCTGATGACGGCGATTCTGGCCGGTTTTGGCCGCGCCATTGCCGAGGTCGGGGCTGTGATGATTGTCGGCGGAAATATCAACCATCATACCCGGGTCATGACCACCTCCATTGCCCTTGAAACCTCAAAAGGCAATCTGTCGCTGGCTCTGGCCCTGGGGATTGTTCTGCTGCTGCTGGCTTTGCTGGTCAATGCGCTTTCTTCGCGCATCCGGTCATTATGCTAATCCAGCACAGCTAATCCTTATCTTGAGCACGCAATAGAATCCAGACTGGAACCAGTCCGGCCATCACAATGGTCAAGCCGCCAAGCGCGGCTTGTGAAAGCAGTTCATTGATGGCAAATTCATAGGTGCGGATAGCCACGGTTTCGATGCCAAAGGGGCGAAGTAAAAGCGTGGCGGGCAATTCCTTCATCACATCGAAGAAGACCAGGATTGCGCCGGATAAAAGCCCACCTTTCAGCAGGGGGAGGTGAATACGCCCCAATCTTTGCCAGGGTCCTAGCCCATGCAGGCGGGCGGCATCATCCAGCGAGAGCGGCAGCCGGTTCAAGGCGGTTTCGGTTGCGGCGAGGCTTACGGTAAAGAATCGGGTGCAATAGGCATAGATCAGGATAAAGGCGCTACCGCTTAAAATCAGGCCGGGTTGCCAGTCGAGCCATGTCCGGGTGAGGTGATTGAGTCCGTGATCAAATGTTGTGAGCGGATAGAGCACGCCGACGGCCAGCACGGCGCCGGGCAGGGCATAGCCACTGGTGGCCAGTCGCGCTATTGCGGCGAGAAAGCGGGAGCGGGTCAGGCGTGTTCCATAGGCCAGAAAAAGCCCGAGTACGGCGAGAATAGCGGCGGTTATCAAGGCGAAAGTCAGGCTGGTTATGACACTGTTGAGCAGGGCGGGGTTGGCCTGTGCTTGCCAGTGGCGCAGGCTTAAATAGCCCAGATAGACGGCGGGAATAACAAAGCCGAGCATTGGCGGAATGCAACAGAGCAAACCGGTTAAAAGCGGAGCAAGGTTAATGGCTCGGCGCGGAAAATGAGGTTTTTGCGATGGTGTTGCATGGGTGTCCGGCATGTTTTCGGGCAACGCATCGTCATTGGCGTGCGGGGCTTTATGCACAGTTGTTGGTGTGGTCAAACTTCGCCCAGGTGGCTGCGTGATATACTGGAGTGCAACCAGCGCGGCGGCAATCACCAGCATGGAAAGGGCCAGCCGGGCGGCGGCACCGGGTGCGCCAAGTGACTGCCAGAGTTCAAAAATCCCGGTGCTGAGGCTATGCACGCCAAGGAAGCTGGTCACGCCAAAATCGCTGAGGGTTTCCAGCATGACCAGGGTTAGCCCGATCATGATGGCAGGCCAGGCGACTGGTAGAGCAAGGCGCCAGAAACAGTAAAGGCGGCCCCGTCCAAGGCTGCGTCCGGCTTCAAATAATCGCTGCGGTTGTTCACGAAAAGCGGCGCGGGCCAGCAGATAGACGTAAGGGTAAAGCGCCAGGCTGAGGATAATCACCGCCCCTGTTATGCCCCTCAAAGATAGTGATGTTGTCAAGATTTCGGCATAGACAAAGCTGGACAGATAGGCGGGCATGGCAAGCGGCAGGACCAGCATAAAATCAATCAGCCGCCGCAGCTGCACGTCTATAAGACTTCGGCCTTTTAAAGGAGGCAGATACACGGTCATAGCCCAGGCAGTCGCGGTGCCGATAAACCCGGCAAGCCCGCCGACACAGGCGATCAGGATCAGGCTGTTTGTTCCATAGACCGGGAGGATTTGTGACAGGAACTGTGAAAGACGGAGGTCTCCGGCATAGATATCTGGCGAAAGGGCGAGCAGCAGCACCCCGATAACGGGCAGCAGCAATAGCGCGGCAAGTTTTCCGCCCCCCAATCTCCAGAGCAATAAATGACGCATGGAAGGACGGAAAAGCGGGTTACTGGTTAATCCCGACATCCTGCACAATGGTCAGGGCGGCTTGTCGATTTTTGACAATGTCGGAAAAAGAGGCCGAATCCGGGTTTAAACTCTCCCAGCCCGCCGCCCCTGTCGAGGCTTGCGCATTCACCGGATACTCATGATTGCCGCTGGCATAGAAGGTTTGCGATTCAACCGTGAGCATAAATTCCAGCAGTTGCCGGGCCAATTCTGCACGCGGGCTATGGGCAGTAACGAAGGCGCCGGACAGATTGACATGGGTTCCGGCCTCTTTAAACGTCAGGAAAAGCGGCTGCACTTTTTCAGCAAAGACCTTGTCGTCCGGGTTATCCTTCATCACGCCAAGATAGTAACTATTGCCAAGGCCAAGCGCGCATTCGCCATTGGCAACGCCGCGAATTTGCGCCCGGTCATTGCCTTGTGGTGGCCGGGCGAGGTTGTCTTTAATGCCCTGCACCCAGCTGCGGGCGGCTTCTTCTCCATAATGGTGGATATAGGCCGCAATCAGCCCGATATTATAGGCATGGCTGCCAGAGCGCATACAGATTTGCCCTTTAAAGCGCGGGTCCGAAAGCTCTTCATAGGTTTGCGGCAAGTCAGCCGGGGAAGCATCGCGCGGGGCATAAATAATCCGGGCGCGCATTGTCAGACCCACCCATTGATTGTCCGGCCCGCGAAAAGCCGCAGGCACGATCTCTTGAATGGAGGAATCCGTCATCGGCTGTGCCAGCCCGCGATCAACCCCGGCAAGCAATGAAAGCGCATCAGAGGTCAAAAAGATATCAGCCGGACTCAAGTCACCTTCTTGCGCCAGGCGTTCTAAAAGCGCGCTTTTCCCGTAAAGGGTGCGCACCTTGACGCCGGTTTGCTCGGTAAAGCGGTCAAAAATTGGTTCGATCAGATAGGATTGGCGGGTTGAATAGACATTCAGGGAGGTATCTTGTGCGAAAGCAGGACTTGCTGGCAACGCAATGACCAATCCGACAAGCGCAAGGCAAAGACAGCTTGAAAGGCTTTTAAAAACAATAGACATAACCTGCGCTTCTTTTCCTATAGCAATATGAGATTGATAATCATTCTCACCGTTACTATAGAGCAGACACTGGCTTGTCAACGTCCCACCTGAAATTTCTTGAAATGTATTTTTGGGATATAACTCTACCGGGCCATGGCGTAAAATTCGTCATTGGCCCGCATAGAGGTGAAATTTGCCATCCGGTTTGACATGCCGAAAAAGGCGGTGATCCCGGCGATATCCCAGATATCCTCGTCCTCCAGACCGTGGCTGCGCAAAAGCTCAAAGTCAGCATCGGAAACGGAACGCGAGTCATTGGATACTTTCATGGCAAAATCCAGCATGGCTTTCTGGCGTTCGGTGAGATCGGCCTTGCGGTAATTGACTGCCACCTGATCAGCAATCAACGGGTTTTTAGCCCGCACCCGCAAAATCGCCCCATGGGCAATCACGCAATATTGGCAGCCGTTATCGTTAGACGTGGCGACAACAATCATTTCCTTTTCAGCCTGCGTCAGATTGCCGTCCCGCTTCATCAGCGCATCATGATAGGCCATGAAGGCCCGAAGCTCGGCAGGGCGATGGGCAAGCGCCAAAAAGACATTGGGGATAAAGCCGCTTTTTTCCTGAATGGTCTGAATAAGCTGCTGAATATCTTCAGGCAGATCGGCAAGTTTTGGCACCGGAAAACGGCTGATCGGTTTATTGTCCATGATGGATTTGGTCCTTCCGGGGTTTATGTTTTAACATTGACGACAATCCGGCCCCGGGTTTTGCCCTCAAGCTGGTCCGCCGCCTTGGTCAGGGTGTCCGCCAGTGAAATTTCAGTCATCATGGCATCAATATGTTTGAGATCAAGGTCTTTTGCCAGCCGATTCCAGGCTTCAATCCGTTCAACTTTTGGCCGATAGACACTGTCCACGCCCGCCAGAGTCACCCCGCGCAAAATAAACGGCATGACGGTTGCGGGCAGATCAAACCCCTGCGCCAGCCCACAGGCTGCCACTGTCCCGCCATATTTGGTGGTAGCACAGATATTGGCCAACGTATGGCTGCCAACCGCATCAATGCCGCCAGCCCAGCGTTCCTTGCCAAGCGGGCGGCCTTTTTCAGCCAGTTCGGCGCGATCCATGATATCTGCTGCCCCCAGGCTTTTCAGATAATCGGCTTCCGATGCCCGCCCGGTTGAAGCCACGACCGTATAGCCCAGCTTGCTTAAAAGCGCGATGGCAACCGATCCAACGCCGCCGCCTGCCCCGGTCACAATCACCGGCCCTTGATCAGGAGTCACCCCGTTCTTCTCAAGCGCCATCACGCACAGCATCGCCGTATAACCTGCGGTGCCAATCGCCATTGTCTGTTTGGCACTAAAGGCCTCTGGCCGCTTGATCAGCCAGTCAGCTTTCAAGCTGGCCTGCTCTGCCAGCCCGCCCCAATGGACCTCTCCCACACCCCAGCCATTTAAAAGCACATTGTCTCCAACGCTAAAGTCTGCGCTGCTGCTTTGCGTCACCGTGCCCGCAAGGTCAATCCCCGGCACCATCGGAAAATTCCGCACAACCGGCGAAGCCCCGCTGATCGCCAGACTATCCTTATAATTCATCGTCGAATAATCGACCGCAATCCGGACATCGCCTTCAGGCAACTGGCTCTCATCCACGGTTTCCAACTGTGCTTTGTAACCGCTATCGTCTTTGGTAATTAAAATGGCACGCATGATTTTTCCTTATTTTTGAGAGGTATTACGAGATATCTGACGTTCTTGCCCCGGCAACTAATCTGCCAATAGTCTGCCAATAGTCTATACCATCTTTTCCGGAAATATCCTTTTTGGCAAGCAATTTTGCTTGGCGTTTGATTTAAAGGGGGCTAGAGACATTTTGATCGGGGGGGTTGGCGGTCGCGCTGGCATTTGCTGGTGAGGAAAGTCCGGGCTCCACGCAATCAGGATGCCGGGTAACGCCCGGCGGGGCTTAAGAGGCCTTAGGGACAGCGCCACAGAAAGAGTACCGCTTTTTGATTGGAGGGATTATTTATGGTCCTGGATATCTTGAGCAAGGGTGAAAAGGTGCGGTAAGAGCGCACCGCGCTGGCAGCAATGTCGGTGGCATGGCAAGCCCCATCCGGAGCAAGGCTGAATAGGAATGAGGGTGATCTTTAGGGATTTACCAAGCGAGTTTGCGCGCTTCATTCGGGTTAGCTGCATGAGCGTTTCGGCAACGGGGCGCCAAGATGAATGATCGCCTCCCGCTTTGTTTTGGCGGCAGACAGAACCCGGCTTATAGCCCCCCCGGTCGTGATTTTCTTTGAGAGTGATCTGGCACTGGTATAATGGTGTAAATCGGGTTAAAGGTAGAGGGGGTTATGAAGGATATGGAGGATTAAGCGATGATTCGCCCGGAAGCGGTTGCTGGTCAGTTTTACCCTGCGGATGCGGATATTTTGCGCCGGGATGTTCTTTCGTTTATGGACCATTCTGAGGATGCTTCAAAGGCAGGGAGTTTCTGGCCAAAAGCTTTAATAGGCCCTCATGCGGGGTATGTTTATTCGGGCGAGATAGCCGGGACGGCGCATCATTTATGGAAACCGGCGCAAGGCACGATCAAGCGGATTGTGATGCTGGGGCCTAGTCATCGGGTGGCGATTCGGGGGATTGCGACGACGGCGGCTGATCGCTGGCGCACGCCGCTTGGCGAGATTGCGATTGACCGGGAGGCGATTGAGCGGGCGTTGAAATTTCCTTCGGTGCGTATAGAGGACCGGGCCCATGATCAAGAACACGGGCTGGAAGTCCATTTGCCTTTTTTGCAGGAAGTCTTGGGAGATTTTCAGCTTGTGCCGTTTGTGACGGGCATGGCCGAGACCGGGGAGGTCAGTCAGCTTCTGGATGAATTATGGGGCGGGCCAGAGACCGGCATCGTGATATCGACTGATTTGAGTCATTATCTTGATTATGACACGGCGACGGCGCTGGATGGCAAGACTGCCAAAGCGGTGGAGGCTCTTGACTGGCTGTCGATTGGCCGGGAGCAGGCTTGCGGGCGGATTGCGATGAATGGATTGATTCATACGGCACGCAAGCGCGGCTTAAGCATTGCGCGCACCGGGCTGTGCAATTCCGGCGATACGGCGGGGACAAAGGACCGGGTGGTGGGCTATGGGGCCTGGGTCCTCTACGAACCAGAAGAATCAGATAAATCAGAAGAAGCAA
The DNA here is from genome assembly GCA_965229605.1 of Alphaproteobacteria bacterium. Lineage (GTDB taxonomy): Bacteria > Pseudomonadota > Alphaproteobacteria > CBDDJK01 > CBDDJK01. Next base: position 2,299,500 of record OZ245892.1, read on the forward strand.
ATGAACCAGAGGAAACAAATAAAGAAACAACATTTGTTCATCCCGACGAAGAATTGATTGCCAATTACGGACAAAATCTTTTGCAGCTGGCCCGCCAGGCTCTGGATATCGCTGTGCGGAAAAAGGGCACGCCGCAGGTTAATAAAGACCGTCTGCCCCCTGATCTGTCGCAAAAGCGGGCGGTTTTTGTAACCCTGGAAAAGGGGGGGCGTTTGCGCGGCTGCATTGGCTCGTTGGAGGCCCATCGCCCGCTGGTTGATGATATCTGCATGAATACCTATGGCGCGGCCTTGCGCGACAATCGCTTTCCGCCGGTTGCCCCGCAGGAATTGCGCGATATTCAGCTTTCGCTTTCGCTGCTCAGCCAGCCAGAGCCCATGGAATTTACCGATGAAGCTGATTTGCTGGCCCGTTTGCGCCCCGGGGAGGATGGGTTGATTATCACCGATCAGGGGCATCGGGCGACCTATCTGCCGATGGTGTGGGAACAAATCCCGAAGCCTGCGCAGTTTCTTAACAGTTTAAAGCGCAAAGCCGGTTTGCCAGAAAACCACTGGTCAGACAGTTTCAAGGTCTGGCGCTATGGCGCAACCAAATTGTCATAAAATGCAATCAGGGTTGTTTGATGAATTGGGGATTGATGCACAGGCCTTGATTGACCTTTCCTGCGCGGCGGGAGAGGAAATTATGAAAATCTATGAAGAAATGCCGCCGGATGGTTTGCAAAAGGCGACCTATAAAAAGGACCGCACCCCGGTGACTGAAGCCGATTATGAATCGGAGCGGATTATCCTGTCGGGATTGCGCAGCCTCTATCCCGATATCATGGTGGTGTCTGAGGAAGAACAAGCGGCCCGACCCGCGTTTTCGCCTGAACAGGCGGCTTTGCCTCCGACTTTGCCCGAGGTCTTCTTTCTGGTTGATCCTTTGGATGGAACCCGTGAATTTCTGGATAAAAATGGCGAATTTACGGTCAATATCGCCCTGATGGTCCGGCATAAACCGATCTTTGGGGTTATTCTGGCCCCGGCCCTGGATATCCTCTATTATGGAGGCCGAAAAGATGAAAAACAAGGCTCTTTCAAGCGAGTCAACGGGGCTGACCAGCCGATCACCTGCCGTCCGCAACCGGCGCAGGATTTAACGGTGGTTATGAGCCGCCGCCACGGCGATCTGGACGGCATAAACCGGGCTCTTTCGCCCTATGCTGTCACGGAACGAATCAACGCCGGGAGTTCTTTAAAGTTCTGCCTTTTGGCTGAAGGCAAGGCCGATGCCTATCCCCGGCTGGGGCGGACGATGGAATGGGACACCGCTGCCGGGCAAGCCATTCTGGAAGGCGCAGGCGGCCAAGTCTGCCATCTTGACCGCAGACTGTTTGACTATGGAAAACGGCAGGATTATGCCAATCCGTCTTTTGTGGCCTGGGGGTTTGCCCCCCCTGCTTCCAGTGACACATAATATGGAGAATTATATCTCAAAGTAACATTTTATGTTGCCCAATGTGACTCTGTGATATAGCATGTGGTCGTATCAGGAGGCAAATATGGCAAGAGCAAACATGGCAAGAAAACTACCGGAAAAACATGAACGCAATGGCTTGACGCTTATGCAGATCGCAGAAATGTTCGGGGATGAAGAAAAGGCCCGCAAGTGGATTGAGGAACAGCGCTGGCCCGAAGGTCCGCATTGCCCCCACTGTGGTTCCGTAAACGTGAAAGTTGGCGTCCCTCACAAAAGCATGACGCATCGCTGCAATGACTGCCCCAAGAAGCCTATGTTTACCGTCCGGGTAGGTAGCGTCATGCAGGGATCGAAACTACCCTATCGTGTGTGGGCTGTTGGGATTTACCTGTTCACGACCAACCTGAAGGGTATTTCGAGTATGAAGCTGCATCGCGAGCTTGGCATTGGTCAAAAAGCCGCCTGGTTTATGCTGCACCGGCTACATGAAGCTTATTCGTCCAATAGTCCTGTTTTTGACGGTTAACGAATTGAGCAGTGAGGCAAGAGCATGACGTTGCAAGAAACAAATACATATGCTTCGGATGAAATCACATCTGACAACAAGAGGCGGGTGAAAAACGGGGAGGCCACAACAGATTTGGTGCTTAGTGCATCAACCGAAGGCAACCAGGTTATTTTTCCTCAGATTCTGGACCTGTATTTGAAGCGCGGCAGTGTTATTGCCGATGTAACCTATGGAAAGGGCGTCTTTTGGCGCAATGTTGATCCGGAGGCATATACGCTCAAGGCAACAGACATTCAAACTGGAACTGATTGTCGAAATCTTCCGTATGAAGATGGCGCGATTGATTGCGTGGTTCTTGATCCGCCTTACATGCACTCCCCCGGTGGTTCTGCTTATGGTGGCTCTGCTTATGGGGACGACTCCCCGTTTGAGAGTCATTACCGAAATAATGCAACGGGAAATCAGACAGCCAGCAAATATCATGAAGCGGTTTTGGAGCTTTATGTAGATTCCGGGAAAGAAGCAAAAAGAGTGTTGCGCGAGCGCGGTGTGTTAATCGTCAAGTGCCAGGATGAAGTTTGTTCAAATAGGCAACGGTTGACACATGTTGAAATAATTCAGGAATATGAAAAGATGGGTTTTGTTTGCGAGGACTTGTTTGTTGTTGTGCGGAATAATCGACCGGGTGTAAGCAGGTCTGTTCGCCAGGTACATGCGCGTAAAAATCACTCGTATTTTCTGGTTTTTTGGAAGCAGGGAGCGGGACAAAAACGGTGGGCTTTTCCGACATGACGCCAATAGAGTTGTTAGTGCATGTCATAAAGCAACATGCACCAGAGAACATATGGCAAGGTTCGGAGTTGGCTGGTTACAGGCTTCTTGGCAACACCAATAGAGGCGAAATTGGTGAGGAATTTATCCGGCAATATCTTCAAAGGAATGGCGTAGAGGCCAGCCATGGAATACGCACATCTCCAACAGATATGAATGTGTTTGGAAAGGGATTTGAGGTAAAAACAGCTTCTCTTGGCGCAAACGGTACATTTCAATTCAATCATGTAAGGCTGGACCGCCAATATGACTATCTTCTTTGTCTTGGCATTTGCCCGAATAGAATAGTTTTCAATATGTGGCGAAAGGGTGAGGTTGCGGAAGGTCGGGCGGGCAAACTTGCAAGAATGGCCGAAGGGCAGTCGATCACATTCAAACTAACCAAAAAGCTGGAGAGCATGGTGGATATAGAAGAGCTTCCAGAAGCTATCAGCAGGATAAAAGGACAAGCTGAATGACCAAATCCAAAGACAAAACACTGTCTGAAAAGCTTGCTGACTCTCACTACCAACCGACCAGGGCCGAGAAAGAATGTGAACACGATATGCCCGGAACGGAAATGAAAGACTTGCGCAGTGCGTTCTTTAACCCCCCGCAAGCCGGAAGGTCCAAGCCGGGTCAAGAATGACACAACGACATATAATATGACATCTATTTCTTTTATCCTCCGAAATCTAAAACTCAGGAGCGCTGTTTTTCTTGCGCTTGTTCTAGCGTTCTCGACTCCGGTCCATAGTCTGCCAGCCTCTGTCGGGCATTTGCAATGGCTGGACAAGGTCACCGCCAGAATATCCGATTTCAGCCTCCCGGTTTCCGAAAGCCGCCGGATTGGCAATCTCGAAGTCACGCTCTTTCACTGCGACCGCACCCCGCCCGAAGAGCCCCCCGAATCAACCGCCTTTCTCCAGATTGTTGAACATCGCCCCGGGGAAGAGCCTGTCCTGCGCTTTTCAGGCTGGATGTTTGCCTCCAGCCCCGCCATTCACGGCCTTGAGCATCCGGTCTATGATATCTGGCTAACCGGCTGCGGGGAATCCCCACAAAACGGATGACCATGGCTGATCAAGCAGAACAAACCAGCTATCATGCGGAAGTCGAAATCATCAACCAGCGCGGCCTCCATGCCCGCGCTGCCGTCAAACTGGCCAAATCCATCGAAGATTTTGAAGCCACCATTCACATTGGCTATAAAGATTGTATGCAGGTGGATGCCCGCGAGATTATCGAACTCATGATGCTGGGGGCCGCACAAGGCAGTCGTCTTGTGATTGAAACCAGCGGCCCGGATGCGGCGGCTGCGCTTGAAGCCGTTTGCAATCTGATCGCTGCCCGCTTTGATGAAGAAATATGAGTTCTAACCCCTCTGTCCCGCCGAATATTCAAAAACGCCACCAAGCCGGCCTGCGGGGCGAGTGGATTGCGCTTTTTTATCTGTTTGCCAAAGGCTACTGGCCGCTGGCCCGGCGGGTGCGCAGCCCTTTTGCCGAGCTTGACCTGATTTGTCGCCGCCGCCATCTGCTGGTGCTGGTTGAAGTCAAAACCAGGCGCAATCTTGATCAGGCGGTATCAGCCTTTAATCCGGCGCAAAGCCTGCGCGCGCGCAAAGGGCTGGACTGGTGGCTGTCGCGCAATCCGGGCTTTACCGCCCTGCCACGCAGAATTGACGGGATTGCACTGGCCCCCTGGCGGCTGCCACTGCATCTGCAAAATATCACGATGGTTTAAACATAAAATGCTGGATAAACGCATACGGCTTTATATTGACCCGGCACTGGCATGGATTGCCCAAAAGCTGGACCGCCCGCCGATTACAGCCGACCGCTTGACGTTGGCCGGGCTGGCGCTGGTCCCGTTGATTATACTTGCGATTGCCCTGGAATTTTACGCGCTTGCCTTTATTCTTATCGGGACCAACCGGTTGCTTGACGGGCTGGATGGCAGCCTGGCCCGACAACAGGGGGTGACCGTCCGGGGGGGATTTCTGGATTCGGTCGCTGACTTCCTGTTCTATGGATCGGTGCCGTTTGCCTTTGCTCTCGCCCGGCCAGAGGACAATGCGCTGGCCAGTGCCTTTGTGCTGTTCAGCTTTATTGGCACCGGCACCAGCTTTCTGGCCTATGCAGTGATTGCGGCAAAACTCGGTCGTCAGGATACCGATGAAAAACGCGGGGCAAAGGGCTTTCACTATTTGGGCGGCTTGACCGAGGGAACCGAAACCATCCTCTTTTTACTGCTCTGCTGTCTGCTGCCCGATCATTATGCGCTGCTGGCCTGGGGATTTGGCAGTGCTTGCTGGCTGGCGGTGATCTATCGCTTCTGGCGCGGCTATAAGGATTTCTGATCTTTATCCAGAAAGGTGAAAACCAGCCGTGGGTCAATCGAAAAGCCAATGCGCTGACCCGGTTTCATCGACAGGATATTGGGGGTCCGGGCATGAAGGTGAAGCACTTGCCCGTCAATTTCAGTCTCAAAATGCACCAGCACCGTCCGGCCCAGCATGCGGGTCAGGACAACCGTGCCCATGTAAGGAACATTCCCGCTTTCTTTTTCGATATCAAATAAATGCAGGCCTTCCGGGCGGATCATCAACAAGGCTTCCTGTTTTTCAGGGGAAGGGGCTACAGCAAAATCACCCAGAACGGTTTTACAGACCCCGTCCTTGCAGGTTCCGTGAATATTATTCACCTCGCCAAGGAAATTGGCAACAAACGGATTTTCAGGCTCCATATAAAGATGTTCGGGGGTGCCTTCCTGTTCGACCTTGCCGTGATTGAGGACAATGATCCGGTCAGCCATAAACATGGCTTCTTCCGGGTCATGGGTGACCATCAGGATGGCGGCCCCGCTTTCACGCAGAAGATGCAGGGTCTGATCGCGAATATCCTCGCGCAGACGTGCATCAAGACCAGAAAAGGGTTCATCAAGCAACAAAAGCTGCGGGCTTGGCGCAAGCACCCGGCCCAGGGCCACCCGTTGCTGCTGCCCGCCTGATAATTGATAAGGATAGCGATCAGCCAAACCATCCAGTGACAGATGGGCCAAAACCTGTTTGATGCGCTGGTCATTTTCATGCGCTGTGGTCCGGCTTGTATCAAGCCCGAAGCCGATATTCTGGGCCACGGTTAAATGGGGAAAAAGCGCATAGTCCTGAAACACCATGCCGATGCCGCGCTTTTCAGGTGGCAGGACAAAGTCCGGGCGGGAGGCTGGCTGACCATAAAGATCAATCGCGCCAGCCGCAGGGGCTTCAAAACCGGCAGCCAGGCGCAAGGCGGTGGTTTTGCCGCAACCGGACGGGCCAACCAGACAGACGACTTCCCCGGGCCAGACCTGTAAATCAAGCCCGCTCAAGGCGGCAAAACTGCCATAGCGATAATGGATGCTGTTAAAGCAAAGGGCCGGATGAGGGGTTTTTTCCAGATACCCGGATTTTGCGGTCATTTGTTCAGGTCTCATGCGCGGATCAGGGGCCTGATCTTAAAAACGGGGCAATTCAGGGAAAGGAATCTGCCCTTTATGGACGTGCATTTTACCCAGTTCAGCGCAGCGATGCAGGGTCGGAAAGACCTTGCCCGGATTTAACAGCCCGCGCGGGTCAAAGGCGCATTTCAACCGTTGCTGGACAGCCAGATCGGTCGGCGTAAACATTTCATGCATCAGATCGCGTTTTTCGACGCCAACCCCGTGTTCGCCAGTCAGGACTCCGCCAACCTTGACGCAGAGTTTCAGGATATCGGCTCCGAAATCTTCAGCCCGTTCCAACTCGCCGTCAATATTGGCATCATACATGATCAGCGGGTGCAGATTGCCGTCCCCGGCATGAAAGACATTGGCGACCCGCAAGCCATAATGGGTGGAAAGCCGGTTCATTTCTTCCAGCACTTCGCCCAGCCGATGGCGCGGGATGGTGCCATCCATGCAATAATAGTCCGGGCTTATGCGCCCAATCGCCGGAAAAGCCGCCTTGCGCCCGGCCCAAAAGCTTTGACGTTCAGCATCATTGCTTGATATTTTCAAACTGCTGGCCCCGTGACTTTCGGCGATTGCTTTGACCTGTTTGATGGCGACATCAATTTCAGCCTCGGTCCCGTCAAGTTCGCAGATCAGCAAAGCCTGGGCTTCACGCGGATAGCCAGCCGCTATAAAATCTTCGGCCGCATTCACCGCCGGATTATCCATCATCTCCAACCCGGCCGGAATAATCCCCGCCGCGATAATCGCGGCGACACAATCGCCGCCAGCCGCTATCGTATCAAAGCCGATTAAAAGGGCGCGGGCCCCTTCTGGTCTGGGCAAAAGCCGCAGCCAGGCTTCGGTCACCACGCCAAGCAGCCCTTCTGACCCGGTCAAAAGACCCAAAAGATCATAGCCCGGTGACTCCAGGCTTTTGCCGCCAATCTGCAAGACGTTGCCGTCAATCGTTACCAGCTCCAGCCCGACCAGATTATTGGCAGTCATCCCGTATTTCAGACAATGCACCCCGCCCGAATTTTCAGCAATATTGCCGCCAATCGTGCAGGCAATCTGGCTTGACGGGTCCGGGGCATAATAAAGCCCGTCGGCTTTCACCGCTTCCGAGACGGACAGATTGGTCACACCGGGCTGCACCCGGGCCAGACAATTTTCCCGGTCAATCTCGAGTATCCGGTTAAAGCGGGCCATCGACAGCAGCACCCCGTCCAGTAGCGGCAAGGCTCCGCCAGACAGGGACGTTCCAGCCCCGCGCGGGACAACTTTGATCTCCTTTTCAAAGCAATAGCGCATGGTGGCTTGCACATCCGCCACCGTATCAGGCAAAACCGCCAATAAAGGCGGCGTGCGATAGGCTGTCAGCCCATCGCTTTCATAGGCCTTGCGCCCGGATTCATCTTCAATAACCAGGGCCGCATCCGACAGACAGGCCCGTAAATCAGCAGCAATTCGGCTGCGCTTTTTAATCGCCTCCGCATCCGGGGTGGGCATCTTCATAAGTGCCGCCTCCGACTTGTCAGGTTTTAGCCCTGTTTGGCCTTCATACGCGGGTTGCGGCGATTGATCACAAAAATCCGGCCCTTGCGCTTGACCAACCGGCAGTTCTTGTCGCGATTCTTCAATGTCTTTAACGAGCTTACAACTTTCATTGTCCTGTTTTCCTTTAAGCTATAATCTATCAAACCGTTGACCAATGCTCTTTGATAAAGGCTTATACGGTGCCTATCCGGCTCTTGTCAATATTCCCCCAATGACATAGGAATAATTTAATACAAGATCATTAAAGGAGAGCGGCATGGCAATTTCTTCATTTCCCGACCTTGGCGGGTCGATGACAGCTCTGGTCACACCAATGAAGCCGGACGGGTCCTTTGATGAAAAAGCCTATAGCCGCTTTATTGACTGGCAGATTGAACAAGGCACCGAAGGGCTTGTCCCGGTTGGAACCACCGGGGAATCGCCAACCCTGTCGCATGAAGAACATAACCGGGTGGTGGCCCTTTGTATTGAAGCGGCGGCAAAGCGGGTGCCGGTGGTGGCGGGCACCGGGTCCAATAACACAAAAGAAGCCATCTATCTGACCAGGCATGCCAAAGAAGCCGGGGCGGATGCGGCACTGATTGTCACCCCTTATTATAACAAACCAACCCAAAGCGGGCTTTATGCACATTTTGCGTCGATTGCCGAAGCGGTTGAAATTCCGATTGTCATTTATAATATCCCCGGTCGGTCGGTGATTGATTTATCGGTTGAAACCCTGGCCCGGCTGGTCAAAGCCTATCCCCATATTATCGGGGTCAAGGATGCCACGGCAAATATTGTCCGGCCGATTGAAACCCGTCAGGCTTTAAAGCGCGAGGTGCCAGGGGCTGATTTTCGTCTTTTATCTGGCGAAGATGCGCCGATTGCGGCTTTTCTTGCCCATGGCGGTCACGGGGTTATTTCGGTTGTGTCCAATGTGGCCCCGGCTTTATCGCGCAAGCTGCATGATTGCTGGCGCAAGGGTGATCTGGCCGGGCTTGCAGAAGCGCGTGAGTCATTATTTGTGCTGAGCATCGGGATGTTTGCTTTTGGTGCACCAACCGCCACGGTAAAACAGGCCCTTTCCATGATGGGGATGATGGAGCCGACGGTGCGTTTGCCGCTGGTTGAATTAAGCGCGGGCGAAAAGCACCGATTGTCTGAATTGCTGAAAGAATCGGGCCTGACCCGCTGATCAGAGCAATGTGCGGGCGGCACTGGCCAGCACCGCTTCTTCATCGCTGGGAATAACATAAACACCTGGTGCTTTATGGTTTGGCTTGGGATGATCTGCTGAAAGCCCAAGAAACGCCAGCTGGTTGAGACAGGCTTCGCGGATGGGGGTGGCGTTTTCGCCGATGCCTCCAGTGAAAATCAGCCCATCCGTTCCACCGAGCGCGGCGGCGGCGGCCCCGATTTCTTGCGCCAGCCGGTCAGTAAAAATAGCAATCGCCTGTCTGGCAGCCGGGGAGGAATCATCAAGCAGGATGCGCATATCGGCACTGATACCGGAAAGGGCCAGCAGCCCGCTTTGTTTGTTGAGAAGATTGCGGGTTGCCGCAGTCCCGCCAAGCTGATCTACCAGTTCCAGCACCAGCCCGGGGTCCATGCGTCCGGAGCGGGTGCCCATGATCAGCCCGTCAAGCGGGGTGAAACCCATGGTGGTATAATGCGACTGCCCGTCCTTGATCCCGCACAGACTACATCCATTGCCAAGATGACAGATGATAAAGCGTCCGTTTAATTTATCTGGCGGCACAAAATCGGGCAGACGGTTGACGATGGATTGATAGGACAGGCCGTGAAACCCGTAGCGGATCAGCCCATGTTCAGCAAAAACTGGAGGCAGGGGCAGGATTTGCCGATCATAGGGGATGGTCCGGTGAAAACCGGTATCAAAACAGGCGATATGTGGCGTGTCAGGAAAACTGGCGCGGGCGATGGTGATTCCGGCAAGATTATGGGGTTGATGCAAAGGCGCAAAGGGGGTGAGCGCGGTGATCTGGTTGAAGATATCAGGGGTGATTTTGACCGGATCAGCAAAGACCTGACCGCCATGGACAACCCGGTGGCTGACAGCGCGAATTTGCTCTTTATAGGGGGTAAAAACGGTCTGAAATAGAAAGGTCAGGGCGGTGGTATGGTCTGAAACCTCTGGAATTGGGTTTGAATCCTTTCCGGCAATCCGCAAAAGGGGCGCGGTTTTTCCGCCAAGCCCATCGACCATGCCTTGAAGGACGGGCGAAATCCCGGATGAATCCGATGAATCCAGTGCAAACAGGGCAAATTTAATCGAGGACGAGCCGCAGTTTAAGGTAAGAACAAGCGGCCTATCTTGACCAGAAGCCAGATTAGGCATTAGGGACATTATACCGCGGGAATAAAGGCACCGGGGCAGGCAATTCGGCCCCGGCTTTCACCTGTCCGCTGGCGATGGCAGCAAAATCGCGGGCGTTTTCTGGGATAGCCAGCAAATCAAGCAACCGCCCGCCAGCGATGGGGGCCACCGGTTGCAGATAAATTGCGATCATGCGCAGAGCCGCGCACGCGGTATGAATGACCGTGGCAAAGCGGGCCTGATCGCTTTCATTGTCGCTTTTCACCAGTGCCCAGGGAGCCATGGCATCAATATAGCGGTTGCAGGCCCCGACCTCGCGCCAAAGGATTTCAAGCATCCGGTGGATTTGATAGGACTCCATAGCACGG
>OZ245892.1:2315000-2727875 GCA_965229605.1 Alphaproteobacteria bacterium
TCTTTTTAGAGTATTCCCGTCCTAATACATAGGGGCGGGAAGGCAAACCCGGCGAATTGAAACATCTTAGTAGCCGGAGGAAAGGAAATCAACGAGACTCCCTTAGTAGTGGCGAGCGAACGGGGACCAGGCCAGTGGCCTTGTTTTAGCAACCGGAAGTGGCTGGAAAGCCAGGCCGTAGAGGGTGATAGCCCCGTACGGGTACAGTTGAGACAGGGTCCTTGAGTAGGGCGGAACACGTGAAATTTTGCCTGAATATGGGGGGACCACCCTCCAAGCCTAAGTACTCCCATGTGACCGATAGTGAACAAGTACCGTGAGGGAAAGGTGAAAAGAACCCCGATAAGGGGAGTGAAACAGAATCTGAAACCGTACGCTTACAAGCAGTCGGAGCCTTTGGCACGCCTGTTTGGTCGGCTTGCCGATCAAACTTGTGCCGGGTGACGGCGTACCTTTTGTATAATGGGTCAGCGACTTAATTTTACGAGCAAGCTTAAGCCGATAGGCGGAGGCGAAGCGAAAGCGAGTCTGAACAGGGCGAATGAGTTCGTAGGATTAGACCCGAAGCCCGGTGATCTAGCCATGAGCAGGTTGAAGATGCGGTAACACGCATTGGAGGACCGAACCCACGAATGTTGAAAAATTCGGGGATGACTTGTGGCTAGGGGTGAAAGGCCAATCAAACCGGGCAATAGCTGGTTCTCCGCGAAAACTATTTAGGTAGTGCGTCGGATGATGACCATCGGGGGTAGAGCACTGGATGGGGAAGGGGGGCGCGAGCCTTACCAACTCTAACCAAACTCCGAATACCGATGAGTTTAGTCCGGCAGACAGACTGCGGGTGCTAAGGTCCGTAGTCAAAAGGGAAACAGCCCAGACCGCCAGCTAAGGTCCCTAAATTATGGCTAAGTGGGAAAGGATGTGGGAAGGCCATGACAACCAGGAGGTTGGCTTAGAAGCAGCCACCCTTTAAAGAAAGCGTAACAGCTCACTGGTCTAATCAAGCCGTCCTGCGCCGAAGATGTACCGGGGCTAAAGCCATATACCGAAGCTGCGGATCCAGACTTGTCTGGATGGTAGCGGAGCGTTCCGTAGGCCAGTGAAGGCGAACCCGGGAGGGTCGCTGGAGGTATCGGAAGTGCGAATGCTGACATGAGTAGCGATAAAGAGTGTGAGAGACACTCTCGCCGAAAGTCCAAGGGTTCCTGCGCAAGGCTAATCCGCGCAGGGTGAGCCGGCCCCTAAGGCGAGGCCGAAAGGCGTAGTCGATGGGAATGAGGTTAATAGTCCTCAGCCTGCTGGTGTGGGACGAATGGTGGACGTTGTCCGGGCTTATTGGATTGTCCGGGCAGGCAAGCCGTTCCAGGAAAAGCCCCGGCATCAGACCGTACCCCAAACCGACACAGGTGGACTGGTAGAGTATACCAAGGCGCTTGAGAGAACTGCGTTGAAGGAACTCGGCAAAATGCCCCCGTAACTTCGGGAGAAGGGGGCCCCCGTTCCGGGCAACCGGGGCGGGGGGGCACAGAAATGGGGGTTGCGACTGTTTAGCAAAAACACAGGGCTCTGCGAAGCCGCAAGGCGACGTATAGGGCCTGACGCCTGCCCGGTGCCGGAAGGTTAAGAGGAGGTGTGAAAGCACCAAATTGAAGCCCCGGTAAACGGCGGCCGTAACTATAACGGTCCTAAGGTAGCGAAATTCCTTGTCGGGTAAGTTCCGACCCGCACGAATGGCGTAACGACATCCCCACTGTCTCCAACGCAGACTCAGCGAAATTGAATTCTCCGTGAAGATGCGGAGTACCCGCAGTTAGACGGAAAGACCCCGTGAACCTTTACTATAGCTTCGCAGTGGCAACAGGAATGGCATGTGTAGGATAGGCGGGAGACGTGGAAGCCAGGGCGCCAGTTCTGGTGGAGTCACCCTTGAAATACCGCCCTTGCCCTTCTTGTTGTCTAACCGCGGCCCGTGAATCCGGGTCCGGGACCCTGCGTGGTGGGTAGTTTGACTGGGGCGGTCGCCTCCCAAAGCGTAACGGAGGCGCGCGAAGGTAGGCTCAAGACGGTCGGAAATCGTCTTTCGAGTGCAATGGCATAAGCCTGCCTGACTGTGACACCGACGGGTGGAACAGAGACGAAAGTCGGTCATAGTGATCCGGTGGTCCCGCGTGGAAGGGCCATCGCTCAACGGATAAAAGGTACTCCGGGGATAACAGGCTGATACCCCCCAAGAGTCCCCATCGACGGGGGTGTTTGGCACCTCGATGTCGGCTCATCTCATCCTGGGGCTGAAGCAGGTCCCAAGGGTATGGCTGTTCGCCATTTAAAGAGGTACGTGAGCTGGGTTCAGAACGTCGTGAGACAGTTCGGTCCCTATCTGCTGTGGGTGTTGGATACTTGAGAGGAGCTGTCCCTAGTACGAGAGGACCGGGATGGACATACCTCTGGTGGACCGGTTGTCGCGCCAGCGGCACAGCCGGGTAGCTAAGTATGGAAAGGATAACCGCTGAAGGCATCTAAGCGGGAAGCCCCCCTCAAAACAAGGTATCCCATGAGAGCCGTGGTAGACCACCACGTTGATAGGAGGCATGTGGAAGCGCAGTAATGCGTGAAGCTTAGCCTTACTAATTGCTCGATTGGCTTTTATACTGCGTCGCATATAACGGCAAAAACCGTCCAAAACCTTAAAACAGGTTTAATAACGTTTTTTCCGGTCATGCGCCGATAACATTAGCAAAATAAAAGCACATACCCTATTACTGAGTTGAACAATGCGTGACCCGGATACATCCGGCACTTTACGAAATGAAATGGATAAAAAATCAGGTGAGTAGAACGGGAGATCGTTCCAAATTCACGATCTGGTGGTTATGGCGGAGGGCTCAACACCCGATCCCATTCCGAACTCGGAAGTGAAAGCCTCCAGCGCCGATGGTACTTCAGCTCAAGCTGCGGAAGAGTAGGTCGCCGCCAGGTCTTGAATTTGGATCATCCCCCCCTTTTTCCCTCTTTCACCCTGTTTATCCTTTATTTTCTTATCTTTTATTTTCTGGGCCTTTCCGGGAAAAAGCCTTTCATTTTACTATTTTTTACCCTTTACTGATCAAATCTCTGACCAGATAATTTTTCTGGAAGTTATTTTTATACGGGTGCCAGATGATTTGTGCTGGCAGGCATTATCGCGGGGTGGAGCAGCCCGGTAGCTCGTCAGGCTCATAACCTGAAGGTCGCAGGTTCAAATCCTGCCCCCGCAACCAATAAAAAGGGCCCAAATGGGCCCTTTTTATTGGTTATGGGCAGCATTTGAAGCTGCGAAGAAAGCAGGTTCAAACGCCGCATCAAGGCAGAGATGCTCTGCCGTTTTGCGCAGCAAATAACGCAAGTACCCGATTTGCGTAGCAAATGTAGCAAATACAAGGGCGGCAACGCCCGACTAAAACCTACCCCCGCAACCAATATCAAACCGCCCTAATCGGGCGGTTTTGTCGTTTTTGGCGTGAGGGTGAGTTAATGAACCGCCGGTTCGAGAGAACGCCCCGTCAAATAGACGCCCAGCATGCTGGATATATACCCGCACACGATATTTGGTGAAATTTGCGCTAGAATGTAAAACACTGACGGCGCGACAAACTGGTAGAAAAGTATATAGCAAAATAAGTATTTGATAGAATTAATAAAATTACCAACAAATAGTAAGAAAAAACCATTGCCAAGAAGTTCAATTTACATTAGTTATTATAACATATTAAGTATTCTTAGGTAAAAAGAGGGTTAAGCTGTGTCAATCGGAAGTAGTGATGATTCCGCTAAGATGCGGGAGCATACATACAACGGTAAAGCTAACGCGGAATTGTTCGTGGAAGTGTATACTAAGTTTGTAACTGCTCCTTCTATTAACTGTACGGATACAGTTAGTTCCGAAATTATTAAAGGCATAGCGGAATGGGTCAAATCTAAAACAGGTAAATACCTGACAATCTGTGATACGTTGGCAAAAGCCTTTTTTAGGTACATTAGCAAACATGTCGCAGATATAATAGAATTTGAAGTAAAACCAAACCAGTTTGATATAAGTGGAGTTTTTAATATTCCACCTACTTATCAGGTCGTTGCAGCACGCCCTGATGGCTCACCTAAGATAAGGGAAGTTGGGCCTCTACAGATTTCAACATTAACAGTTAAGTTTGATACTATTAGTCAGAATAAAATCACAATCAATTATCTGGCTGTAAGATAATTACACCGTGCCAGCGACTTTCAAATCTAGACGGTTCGTATCGAACTTCGCGAAAATTATTTTTTCGCATCTTATTCCCATTGTGCGTGCTGGAAGCATGGTTTCTCCCGCTGCTCTTGGTGGCAGTGTTTTGGGGTATGACACGAAACCTTTAAGTGAACGTGCTACTTTAGATTATTCATATAACGATTATGCTAAAATTGATGATCTTTGTGATGAAATTTATACTCGCAAAATCGCAGCCTCTGATGCAAATGAATGTGACCGTCAAGGTCAAGAAATAGAAGCACTGGAGGGGCTTAATCCAGAATTTATACAGCTGTTTTTTCCAAGGTTAAATGAAGTAGAACGCCAAAAAGTTAGACACTTGGTGGTGTTATCACTTTTTCTGAGAATTATTGATTCCTTTGGTCAATTGGAATCATTACTGTTACATTTATACAATCGGCTTACAAAAACCACACCGATAATCATTGGTGATGATGGATACACAAAATACGGCGGCAGTATTGTGCTTGCCATTGTAGATGGAAATTCAGCAAGGCTTTTTAAGATAAAAAACACCTCGTTAGTTTCTTGTTCTGTAATTGCTTTTTTAGAAATCAATAGAGACGAAGAGGCGAATTTGGATTTCTATTTTAGCGCAGAAGGTACACTTGCACTCTCCGCAGAGGATGGTGATTCAGTTAGCATTAAAGAAAAATCGCTTGTGGTTATTGGAGAGCGCAATGGCGATGAAGATATCCAGTTGCTTATCCGGCAATATTGCGGACCCGTTGATTCAAATAGCGAGAAAATAAAATTGGCGTACTATAAAGATGGAAGCCACAAAGAAGAGAACCTGCCTGTTGGCGACCTGGTTGGGGTGGTTGTTGGGGCTTTAAGCTTTGAAGATACCAAAGAGATTTTAAGTATTTACGATGCCCCAGAAATTGTTTTCCCACAGCGTAATTAATAACTGTGCCTATCCTGAATAATTAACCTATATTTTTATCCACCGCTTTAATTGCAATAATTGAGGTCTTGGGAACACCGTTAAATTGGGCGGACACCTGACATATCCCCGTGACATCAGAAACACTTAATCTTACAGTGTTTTTATACGCATGCCAGACGGTTTTGCTGGTGAATATTATTATCGTGGGGTGGAGCAGCCCGGTAGCTCGCCCTAACGGACTGTAAGGCTCATAACCTGAAGGTCGCAGGTTCAAACGCCGCATAGTATCTGTGTCAAGGGGCAGAGATGCTCTGCCGGTTTGCGCAGCAAATAACGCAAGTACCCGATTTGCGCAGCAAATGTCACAAATACACAGGACACCGCCCGACTAAAACCTACCCCCCAACCAATATACTGAAGGGTCAGGTTGCATAGGTGGCCCATCGCAGAGTTGCACAGGCGTTATTTTCTCAAGTTGGTGAGCAGTCCAACGATTTCTCCAATCGCTGTGAATGGTTCCGGCTCATCATGGGCAGTAAAACGCGCCGCCAAGCGCGCGGCTCTTTGTTTCGACGCTTCCAAATGCTCTCGGGTGAATTTGAAGGCTCCACTATATCCTTTCTCATAATCAGGAAAATGAACCTTTAGCCTACGCATTACTTCATCCCTATGTATCGGGGCCTGAACATCTTCAAAATGTAAAAGGAGCCAAAGCTCAAAACTTGGCACAGAGGCAATCGCCTTAAATGAAATAATTTGCTTATTATCGTTTTTCAATTTGCCATTCAGGGATTCTGCCTCACACAAAGCATCATGGAAGGATTGATGCTCGTCACGGTCAAAGACAGCATAGACTTGCTCAAACGCCCGCTTTTGGACGCCTTTGTGTATATCTCCTTGCTCAAAGAGACATTTTGCGTATTCGACGACTTGAATTGGGGATGTTCCCAAAGCACTTGGGTGTATCTGCACGTTTGCTGTCTGAAGCCTGAATGTTGAGCGGATTTCTTTAAAGTACAAAGGCTCGGTTTTAGTGCCCTCAGAAACGATCAATATTCGATCATAACTGGCCCGTTTATTGACTTTTCGTTCAAGATGGCGTTTTTGCCGCTCTTTAGGGGAATTATCACGCACCATTAATGTTTGAGCCCTTCACCATGATCTATAAATGGAATTCCGCCATAGCGGCCCATCAGATAGCCACGCTCAAGCGCTTCATTTTTGCGCGGGCTGTATTCTGACAAGGCAACTAATTCTGTGGCCTCGTCATGGTTCTTCTCAACCAGCCATACTTGATCCCGACGAAATAGATCAGGAGCATCTAGAAGCGACGTATCATGGGTACTAAAAATCAGCTGAGCATTTCCCACGTTCACGGAAGGCTTATGGAATAGCTCTACCAGTTCTCGCACTAATAGTGTATGAAGGCTCGTATCAAGTTCATCGATTACCAACGTCGGGCCTTTGCTCAGGATATCCAGTACAGGGCCTGCAAGGAAAAATAGGTTTCGCGTTCCACTGGACTCGTCAGCGAGGTCAAAAATAGCTTTTCCGTTTTCAGTTACATGATGAAACCGGATTTTTTGCTCTTCGATTTCCTCTTGCCGCACCTCTGTCTTCCCTGCAGCTATATCGAAATGGAAAGTCTGTCCAGGCACTTTTCGTGTCTCAATGTCAATATCATTAATGCTTATATCGGCTGCAGTCAGGAAGTCGCATATTTCTCTTTTGTCTTTGGTTTCTCCAAGCATGCCAATGGAGAAACCCTGGTTTAGTTTTGCTGCTTCGTTGAATATCACCAACTGCGATGAAAACCAGTCGAATACGACCCTTAAAGGCTCACTGTTCAACTGAGATGCCATCGACAAAAATAAGGAATTAGGACGCGTTGCCTTTTCCCAGAGATTCTTTGGTCCTTTTAGACTGGAGCCAAACTCGTAGATATCCTTGCCTGAATCGACATCAAAATAGCGCTCAAACCAGCGCTGTGGTTTGAAGGACTTGTAAACGAGTAAATGCTCGCCGACTATACGTTCGGGTGTCATTGAAAAGCCGTATTGATAGCGCACTTTCCCGAGTAAAAAGGTGACTTCAAATTCAGTGGCTTCGTTAGCTGAGGATTTATCTAAACGAAAGGGTTGAACGCCGAAGGGTTGACCTGGCTGGATCACCGTCGCTGACTCCAGCACCACGCCACGCATGTACTGAAGGGCCTTGATTAAATTTGATTTTCCACTCGCATTGGCACCGTAAATGACGGCACTACGAAGAATAGACGGGATTGCCGGGACGCCTGTATTCACCGCATGAGTGTCCATCAGAGTTTTATCTTTTGAACCAGCAAGACTCAAAACCTGCTCATCTCTGATTGAGCGAAAGTTTTTAACTCTGAATTCTATTAGCATTTTATAATTTCCATATTATTAATATTCATGCTTATTTTTCAGAAGAAATGCAAAATGTCAATTTATTTTACATTTTTGTGCACTGACAGGTAGTTTTTGCTGGAAAGCGTATTATTATCGCGGGGTGGAGCAGCCCGGTCGCTCGCCCTAACGGACTGTAAGGCTCATAACCTGAAGGTCGCAGGTTCAAACGCCGCATAGTATCTGTGTCGAGGGGCAGAGATGCTCTGCCGGTTTGCGGAGCAAATGACGGCAACTCAATGGTGTGAACGCGTACAGGTGCAATGGGGACTCTGGACTTATAACAATGAACGCCCTAATATGGCATCGGTGGCATCACACCAGCTATGAAACTGGAACAGGCTACCAACTTAAAGCTGTCTACTGCTAACCTCATCTAAATTTGGGGGGATTACCCCTAGAGTTGCCCACTGACTGATCAAAGGAAGTCAGAATATGCCTACAAGCAAAACTCAGTTGCATGAAATTGCCGATAATCCCGATGGTCGGCACGACACGCTTGCTGCGCGCTATTATACTGATCAAAAGGTCATGGAAGCCGAGTTAAGCGATTTGCTTTACAATGGCTGGCAATTCATCTGTCATGTGTCTGAAATAGCCCAACCGGGTGATTACTATGCCTTTACGCTGCACGGGCAAGAGTATTTTCTGGTGCGCGCCTCTGGAGGAGAACTGAAGGGCTATCACAATGTTTGCCCCCATCGCGGGCATCGTCTGGTAGATGGCTCCGGTAAAAAGTCCCGTATCACTTGCCCTTATCACGGGTGGACCTTTGGGCTTGACGGCGCGTTGCGCGGGGCGCGAGGCATAGACCGCAAGGCCGGGCGCGGACGATACGATTTGTTGCCAATCCGGGTCGATAACCTTCTCGGCATGGTCTTTGTATCTGCCAATCTCGACACCGCGCCACTGGCTGACTGGGCACCGGGAATGGCCGCACAGATGTTGCGCGCCTGTCCCAATCTGCCTGACTATGTGCCCACCGGTGGTGCGGAATTTGGCCACACCTACATCTGCAACGCCAACTGGAAGGTGATGCTCGACAATTATCTGGAATGCAACCACTGCCAGATGGCCCACCCCGCGTTCAACGACATGATGGACATTCCAAGCAGCAAATTCTCTATGTTTCCCAACTACACCTACCAGTACGCGCCAACCAGGATGAATGCCGAGAACAAAGCTTTCCCGCTAGATCTGGATCATGACGTTACTGTGGGCGAATTCTGGTGGATGTTCCCTAACATCGCCTTTGGCCAGTTCCCTGGCACGCAGAATTTCTATGTCTCACGCTTTGATCCACTCGAGCCCGGCGTGACCTCCCGCTACACCGTTTCGCTGCAACCGAAAGAACCAACCGACCCTGGCGCGCCAGAGCGAGACCGCCTACGGTCAATCTGGACGACAACTGTTGTCTCAGTTGAGGACAAAGAGCTTTGCGAAAGCGTGCAGCGCGGGATGAGCCAGCGCGCCTTCAAGCACGGTTGGTACGTGAACGATGCCGAAGACCACGGCTTCTCGGAACATGCCATGCGCCATTTCCACGATCTATATCGGAAATGGCTAGATAAAGCCGGGATATGAACGAACAAAGCAAGCTAGAACACACCTGCAACGCAGAACGGATGAATCTTATGAGTCCTGACCCTATGGCCTATAATGGATAAAAAACAGCGTAGATTGGTGAAAATTGCCTTGCGGTGTCATTTAAAATGGCTGGATTGACATTTCCATTTTAAGTAATTACATTGTAGTTACAAAGGAAGATTAATTGATGAGGGCAAATATTATCCGTATCGGTAATTCTCAAGGGGTGCGTATCCCCAAGCCCATTCTGGAAAAATGCGGCTTGAAAGGGCGGGTTGAAATGAGAGTAGAGGATAATGTCCTGGTGATTGCCGCTGCGCGAGAAGTTCGTGAAGGGTGGTTCGGCGCGTTCAGGGGTATGGCCGAGCATGGCGATGATGTACCGTTGCTGAATGAAAATGATGTTTCAAGCTGGGACGAAAACGAGTGGGAATGGTAAGGACAGTCAAACGTTTTGAAGTTTGGCTTGTCACACTTGACCCGACCAAGGGTTCTGAAGTTCAGAAGACCCGGCCTTGCCTGATTGTCTCTCCTGACGAAATGAACGGTTGGCTCCGCACCATCATTGCTGCCCCCATGACGACAGCGGCGCGTTCCTATCCAACCCGCGTTGCCATCCGCTTCGACATGAAAGACGGGCAAATTGCCCTTGATCAACTGCACTGTATCGACAAAACCCGACTTGTCAAACGGCTGGGGGAAGCCCCGGAAGATACCTGCCAAGCTGTTTCAGAAACATTGGTCGAGATGTTCACGCTTTGAAACGCTCTCTTTGCAGATTAATTTGGAATAAGCAGGAATGACTTGTAGAACATTTTGTGAGTTGTTCTAATTTTGTGAATGTCCTGCTGGGCGGTATAATTCATAGCGCATCATATCGCGTCATAAGACCCATAGGGCACCATAGCGCATCAAAATTAGAGCGGGTAAGGTCGTTGGAGCGTCCGCATAAAAAGTCTGGTATGCCGCAGAAACCCTGCGTTTTTTAGCAAATTGAGCCCCGCGAAAACCCTCTTCACGGTTGCTATGGGCGGGCAAGGAACTGACAAGCGTATCAGCGGCGTTGCGAACGGCGCCCAATTCGTTCTCGTTACCGTTCATGACGATGATTCTGGCGGCGGCGGCGGCGGCACCGTGACCTATAAAGTGGCGGTTGATACGGCGGCTGGCGGAACCTGGACGCTGGATCTGGAATCAGACCATTTCTATCAAGGGGTCGGCAGCGTCAATACCTATAACCACGGTGATATGATCACCATCAATGCCACCGCGTATGATGATGCGGGCAATGGCACCGCCGCCCCGGCCACCGTCTTTGCCGTCAGCGAATTTGGCCCGCAGTTTGGGGGAGAAACCATCGACAATGTGCTTGGCAATCAATCCTATCGAATGAGCAATATGAAAGTCGGTGATTTTAACGGCGATGGCTTTGATGATTTTGCCGGGATGTATCAAACCGATAATCAGGTACGCCTGTATTATACAGACGGGGTGGTTGGATCAACAAATCTGGGCGGCCAAACCAATAGGTCGGCCCGCGACTACCTTGGTGCCATGGATGTTGGTGATGCTACCGGCGATGGCATTGATGATGTGGTTTATGTCGATTCCGACAAATATCTGATGGTTCTTCAGGGCGATGGCACCCTTCAATCCACCTATCTATCCCACCTGCCAACCGACTCGATAAGGGATATGGTGCTGTTTGATTATGATGGCGATGGTGATCTCGACCTCGCCATCGGCACAAACTTAACCGGCAGTGGCCAGGAAATTCATGTCTATACCAACGATGGCAACGGCAATTTCATCAACGCCTACAGCTATGAAACCAATCTTAACACCCGTGGCCTGTCAAAAGGCGATTTTAACAGCGATGGCAGGGAAGACCTGATCACCGCGACCGATCAATCAAATTATAATAACCGGCTTTTTATATCCACCAGCACCACTGATACCCCGAGCTTTGATGTAAATATCTATGCCAGTGCCAACTTTGGACCCACTTACGGCGAAGGGCTGGTGGTTGATTACCTGGGTGCTGACACCCTGAAACAGGATGTCGTGATGGGTGCTTACAGCAGATTCATTATTTTTTATGATATGGAGGCAACCGGGTCCTATGCCTCCACCACCGATGTTTATTACGAAGGCAACGGCGAAGACCCGCACTCGATTGAACTGATGGATTATGATGGCGATGGCACCAAGGATATTATCGCCATCTATCAGAACAACAGCTCCGAACCTTCCTATGATGCGGCGGTCTTCCTGACCAATGATGCCGGACAGATCACTGACTCCTTTATCCTGATTGATGGCAGTGGAGAGAATTATGCCGGGGCCGCCATTCTGGATTATAACAATGACGGGATTGATGATATCCTTATTACCTCCCCCAGCAATAACCAGGATGTGCTGGTGCTGCGCGGCGGCGCCAGCCTGCAAGCCGCAAATATCGGCACCTCCAGCGGCCCAACCGGGGTTAATCAGCTGAACGCCGAAAGCCTGACCAGCAACGCCACCCTGTTGCTAGCGGTTGATGCCAGCACCATCGCTGTTGGCCAGACCATTGAACTGTTTGACCCGTCCGGCAACAGCATTTTCACCACCACCACCGCTTCTGACGGGGCGGGCGGCGTGCAAGGGCTCAGCGGCAATTATCTGACCATCACCCTTGATTCTGCCGCCATGGCCGATCTTTCTGCGCTTGGTGATGGCACCCATAACCTGCGCGTTGATATGGCCGATGTCTTTCAAAATACCGCCAGTGCCGGGATAACCCTTGAACAGGCCACCACCCTGCCAACCCTTACCGTTGACGATACCGTGCTGAATGAAAACAGCCCCGGCAGCATCAGCGATGATTCGGTGCAAATTACCGGAACCAGCAGCGATGCCAATTATATTCTGGTCACCATTGCTGATGACGGTGTTGGCTCCAGCCCCAATACCGCAACCTATAAAGTCTCGCCAGATTCCACTGGCACCTGGACCCTTGACCTTGATACCGCCACCCCGCAAAGCGGCACCGCCACCACCGTTGATCAAAACGATACCTTTTCAATCACCGCCTCGGCCCACGGCGACCTTAATAACACCGGCACCACCGCCAGTGCCACCAACTTTATTGTCAGCGGCCCCGGCCCGCAGTTTGCCGAAGCCGAAACCATCGACAATGTGCTTGGCAATCAATCCTATCGAATGACCAATATAAAAGTTGGTGATTTTAACGGCGATGGCTTTGATGATTTTGCCGGGATGTATCAAACCGATAATCAGGTACGCCTGTATTATACAGACGGGGTGGTTGGATCAACAAATCTGGGCGGCCAAACCAATAGGTCGGCCCGCGACTACCTTGGTGCCATGGATGTTGGTGATGCTACCGGCGATGGCATTGATGATGTGGTTTATGTCGATTCCGACAAATATCTGATGACTCTCCAGGGCGATGGCACCCTTCAATCCACCTATCTATCCCACCTGCCAACCGACTCGATAAGGGATATGGTGCTGTTTGATTATGATGGCGATGGTGATCTCGACCTCGCCATCGGCACAAACTTAACCGGCAGTGGCCAGGAAATTCATGTCTATACCAACGATGGCAACGGCAATTTCATCAACGCCTACAGCTATGAAACCAATCTTAACACCCGTGGCCTGTCAAAAGGCGATTTTAACAGCGATGGCAGGGAAGACCTGATCACCGCGACCGATCAATCAAATTATAATAACCGGCTTTTTATATCCACCAGCACCACTGATACCCCGAGCTTTGATGTAAATATCTATGCCAGTGCCAACTTTGGACCCACTTACGGCGAAGGGCTGGTGGTTGATTACCTGGGTGCCGATACCCTGAAACAGGATGTGGTGATGGGTGCTTACACCAAATTCATGATTTTTTATGATATGGAGGCCGACGGGTCCTATTTATCCACCACCGAGGTCTATTATTCCAATGGCGGCGAAGACCCGCACTCGATTGAACTGATGGATTATGATGGCGATGGCACCAAGGATATTATCGCCATCTATCAGAACAACAGCTCCGAACCTTCCTATGATGCGGCGGTCTTCCTGACCAATGATGCCGGACAGATCACTGACTCCTTTATTCTGGTTGATGGCAGTGGCACCGATTATGCCGGGGCCGCCATTCTGGATTATAACAATGACGGGATTGATGATATCCTTATTACCTCCCACAGCAATAACCAGGATGTGCTGGTGCTGCGCGGCGGCGCCAGCCTGCAAGCCGCAAATATCGGCACCTCCAGCGGCCCAACCGGGGTGAATCAGCTGAATGCCGAAAGCCTGACCAGCAATGCCAGCCTGGCCCTGCGGGTTGATCCCGCCACCATCGCCATTGGCCATACCGTGAAACTCTTTGACCCCTCCGGCAACAGCATTTTCACCACCACCCTTCAAAATGACGGGTCGGGCGGCGTGCAAGGCTTAAGTGGCGATTATCTGACCCTCACCCTTGATTCTGCCGCCATGACCTCTTTGACCGCGCTGGGCGATGGCAATCATACGCTGCACGTTGAAATGGCCGATGCCTTTAACAATGGCGCCAGCACCAATATAATCATTGAACAGGCCAGCACCGTGCCAACCATCACCGTTGCTGACACCGTGCTTGGTGAAAATGGTGCGGGAAGCATCACCGATGATTCCGTGCAAATCACCGGCACCAGCACCGATGCCGATTATATTCTGGTCACCGTGGCGGATGACGGCGGCGGCAGCAGTGCCAATACCGCAACCTATAAAGTCTCGCCAGATTCCACTGGCACCTGGACTCTTGACCTTGATACCGCCACCCCGCAAGGCGGCAATGCCATCACCACCGATAACGGCGATACATTCTCTGTCACCGCTTCGGCTCACGGCACCCTCAATAATACCGGCACCACCGCCACCGCCAATGACTATCTGGTTGACCTCTTCGCCCCGACCCTGATCCCGCAATATGTCAATATGGATTATTACGAATTCGACTGGTACACCTTCAGCGGCTCCTATTATTACACCGGGGTGACGTTCGGCGATGTTGATGGCGATGGCAATCTTGATATGGCCATGACAACCGATGCCGATCAAGATGCCGGGGTTTACTATGGCAAAAACGGCGGCACCTTTGATGACCAGGACGAAGTCGCAACCAGAACCTCTTACGACAGCCGCGTAACAGAACTGGTTGATTTAAACGGCGATGGCTATGACGATATGATCATCATATCCACCCGCTATGTCTATACGGTTATGGCCAAAAACGATGGCAGCGGCTTTGAATCCACCCGCAACCAACTCTATGATTCAGGCGGCACCTATTATCTGAATGATCTGCGCGGCGCCCCCCTAAATACCGGGGACTTTAACGGCGATGGCCATATGGACTTTTCCTTCACCAATGCTTATGGCAATGAAGCCGCAGGCGGTCTTTATACCTTTATGGGCAATGGCAGCGGTACCAGCTTTGATGAACAGTTCCTGCGCATTGAAGACACCCAATATACGGTTCAGACATTCAGCCAAATGGCCGATATTGATAATGATGGCGATGCCGATATGGTCTATTTCAAAAAAGGGAAGAGTAGCCCCTATTCATTCTATCTCACCGTGACCGCTGGCCAGAATAACACCGGCACCCCCCTCGTCCAGAACTGGAGCCAGACCATTTACACCGGCTATGATAACGGCACGATGGGAGGTCTGGAAGTCGCCGATCTTAATAGCGATGGCTGGCAGGATATCGCCGTTTTCGGTCGAAATACCCCCTATATTGATATTTATTTCAATACCCAGGGTGGCCACTACAGCAACAGCTATAATGCCAACAGCGTCTCCGTCCTCGACCTCAATGCCATTATGGGCCGCTCCGACGTTTATCACGTTGGTGATGTGGATTTGATGGATATTGATGGCGATGGCGATACTGATATGATACTGGGACTTTCAACAGTGAGTTCTAGCAGCGCTTATATAGATGAACAGGTGATTTTAACCCAGAATGCCGATGGCAGCTTTTCCGAATTTTCAAGCCTGACCCTTGACACCCGCATACGATCCCTCAGCACTGACTATGAACCAGGCTCTAAACTCCAGTATGAAGATTTTAATGGCGACGGCGTGCTCGATCTATTCACCTATAGTTCGATGCAGGATCCAAACAGCGATGGCTATCCTGTGCGTCTCTATTGGGGACATATCGCCACCGTCACTGGTGACGTCATCAATCAGGACAATGAAATCCTCACCGTTGCCCTTGGCGATGCCACCGCTGCCGGTGACACCCTTGTTGTCACCTATAACGGCAACCAAATCGGCACCGCAACCACGACCGCCACCGATATCTCCAATGGCTCAATGGATATCACCCTCAATAATGTCGAAAACCTCTATAACGGCGGCAGAAACCAGCTCACCTTCACCATCTCCGATGCCCTGGGCGGCACCAACACCTATCTCCAGTCCATCGAAGTCGCCACCAATAGTGCGGCCTCCAACAGCTATATCCTCCACTTTGACGGCGAAGCAGATACCCTCACCAGCTTCACAGCTGGCGACGGCTCAGGCGGCGATAAAATGAATATATCCCAACTCCTCACCGATGCGGGCTATACCGGCGCCATCGACTGGACAACCCTTGAATCCGGCGGATATATCGACAGAACCGATGATGGCTCCGGCAACACAATCATCAGCGTCGATAAAGACGGCTCCGCCGGAACAACCCACAACCTCCAGCATATCGTCACCCTCAATAACACCACCGCCTCCGACCTCGACGATAACGATATTGAATAAGCAACCCTTGAACAAATAGATAAACTCGAATATGATCAAACCTCCTGATAGACCGACCTTACCCGGAGGAAAATATGAACAAACCTCGACCCTTAACCCGTATCCTGACCGCCCTGCTGGTCGCACCGCTCTTGATGTCGGTAAACGCCTACGCCGCCGGAGACGCGTCTAAAGGAAAACGCGTCTTTAACAAATGTAAAGCCTGCCACGTCTTCGAAGAAGGCAAAAATCGCGTCGGACCAACCCTCCATAAAATCATCGGACGCACCGCAGGAAGCCTCGACGGATTCAAATACTCCAAAGCCATGAAAGACTCCGGAATCGTCTGGGACGAGCAAACTATCGCAGCCTACCTCGCCGACCCGAAAGGATACATAAAAGGAAACCGCATGAGCTTCGCCGGACTCCGCAAGCAAAAAGACATCGATAACGTCATCGCCTATATCATCCAACAAGCCGGGGAATAACCTCTACAAGCTATTTCAACGGATAGCCGATTTTCTTTAATGCTGCGGTGATCTCGTCAAGGATGGTCGGGTCGTCTATCGTTGCCGGGATTTTGAACCCCGGCTCTTTCGCCTCGCCATTCGCGATTTTCGCCATCGTCGCGCGCAGAATCTTCCCCGACCTTGTCTTCGGCAAACGCCCGACAACCGTCGCCAGCTTGAAAGCCGCAACCGGGCCAATCTGATCGCGCACCCGCTTGATCGCCTCGGCCACAATATCACTCTCCGCCCGGGCATTTCCCGACTTCAAAACCAGAAAACCCATTGGCAGCTGGCCCTTCATCGCATCCTCAACCCCGATCACCGCACATTCTGCTATATCCGGGTGACCCGCCAGCACTTCCTCCATCGCGCCCGTCGATAGCCGGTGGCCCGCCACATTGATAATATCATCGGTGCGGCTCATCACATAAATATAGCCATCTTCGTCAATAAACCCGGCATCGCCTGTGGTGTAATAGCCCGGATGCGCGCTTAGATAGCTATCAATAAACCGCTGATCGGCCTGCCAAAGACTGGGCAGACACGAAGGCGGCAGTGGCAATTTCACACAGATATCCCCCATTTCGCCAACCGGGCGCGGATTATGATCGGCATCCAGCACCACCAGGTCATAGCCCGGCACCGCACAAGCCGGGGACCCCGGCTTGATCGGCAGCTGTTCGATTCCCAGACAATTTGCCGCGATTGACCAGCCAGTCTCTGTCTGCCACCAATGGTCAATCACAGGCACCGAAAGTTTCTGCGTCGCCCAGTGCAGGGTATCTGGATCGCAGCGTTCCCCAGCCAGAAACAGGGCACGAAAATGCGACAGGTCATAATCGCCAATCAGCTTACCGTCCGGGTCTTCTTTCTTGATCGCCCGAAAAGCCGTAGGCGCGGTGAACAGGCTGGCGACCTTATGTTCTGAAATCACGCGCCAGAAGGCCCCGGCATCCGGGGTGCCAACTGGCTTTCCTTCGTATAAAAGCGTGGTCGCCCCGATAAAAAGCGGCGCATAGACAATATAGCTATGCCCGACCACCCAGCCAACGTCAGAGGCCGCCCAAAACACCTCGCCCGGTGAAATATTATAGATATATTTCATCGACCAGGCCAAAGCCACCATATGCCCGCCATTGTCGCGGATAACCCCTTTCGGCTGCCCGGTGGTGCCAGAGGTATAAAGAATATAAAGCGGATCAGTCGCCTTGACCGGAACACACGCCGCAGGCTCGGCACTTTCTTCAACTTCTGTCCAGTCAAGATCACGCCCGGGCTTGAGGCTCCATTTTTCTTGCGGACGGTCAAAGACGATCACTTTCTCAACCAGCCCGGGGGCCAGCTCCAGCGCACCTTCAACCAAAGCCTGATAGGCAATCACCTTGCCAGGCTCCAGCCCGCAAGAAGCCGTCAAAATCATCCTCGGCGACGCATCCTTGATCCGGGTCGCCAGCTCATTCGACGCAAAACCTCCAAAGACAACCGAATGCACAACGCCCAGCCGCGCACAGGCCAGCATCGCAATCACTGCTTCTGGAATCATCGGCATATAAATAATCGCCCGATCCCCCGCCTGTAAACCCTGCGCCTCTATCGCCCCAGCCATCCGCGCAACCCGCGCCAGCAATTCCTTATAGGTCAGCTGGCTCTTCTTGTCCGTCAAAGGACTATCGTAAATCAAGGCAGCGCGCTCTCCATGGCCAGCCTCGACATGGCGGTCCAGCGCATTATAACAGCTATTACACACCGCCCCCGCAAACCACCGGTAAAAATAAGGCGCCTTCGCCGAATCCAGAACCTTCGTCCAGGGCTCGATCCAGTCTATCAATCCCGCCTGCTCTCCCCAAAACCCTTCCGGGTCTTTAAGGCTCCGGGCATGGAGCTCTGCTTGACGTGCCATCTCGTTCTCCTGAAATAATGCCTAAAATAAAGCCTGAATTAAACTCGGGCAAGGGGGTGCAATTTCAATCAAACGAAATATATAATGACAAAGCATACGTTACCAGAAAAAACATAAGGCAAACCAACAGGAGAAAATAATGACTCAAACCGAAATTATCCGCCATAAAGACCTTGGACGCGCTGATCTCGACTGGCTGGAAGCACGCCACCATTTCTCCTTTGCTCATTACCATGACCCCAAACGTATGGGCTATGGACCTCTGCGAGTCTGGAACGACGATATCATCGCGCCCGGGCGCGGCTTTGACCCTCATCCCCATAAAGATATGGAAATCGTCACCTATGTCCGCCAAGGGGCTATCACCCACGAAGACAGCACCGGAAATAAAGGCCGCACCTCCGCCGGAGCCATTCAGGTCATGTCAGCCGGAGACGGCATCCGTCATAGTGAATATAACCTTGAAGACATCCCGACCAAGCTCTTTCAAATCTGGTTTGTCCCGCGCTCGGCAGGCGGCAGGCCCTGGTGGGAAATGGCCGACGTACCAGCCGAAGGCGAAGGATTTGTCACCGTTGCCTCCGGCTTTAAGCAAGACCTTGACCCGCCGGCTTCAGCCAGCAAAAAGACTGCGCCTATTGCCCTGAATGCCGATGCTGCCTTGCGAGTCGGTAATTTCTCGGTCGGGCAGTCCGCCGATTTCTCTGCCGACTCAGGCTTTGCCCATTATATTGTGGTTGATGAAGGCAAATTTACGTTTGAACATAGGGGGCAAAAACATCAACTTGCTAAAGGCGATGCCCTTTATCTGGATGCAGGCGATACCGCCAAACTTTCGCCGGTTGATCAAGGCTGTCTTGTTGTTGCTGATCTTCTGATGTAGGGTTCGTTGAACAGAAACAACAGCCTACAGGCAAATAGCAGCGAGTAGATAAGCATGTCAGACAGTTCTTTGATTGAAGCGGCAGTTTGCCGCACCTTTAACCAGCCATTGGTCATTGAAAAAGTGCGCCTTGCCCCGCCTGGTCCGGGGGAAGTGCGCGTCAAGATTGAAGCAACTGCTATCTGCCATAGTGACATTTTCTATATGGAAGGGGCCTGGGGTGGCGAGCTTCCAGCCGTTTATGGTCACGAAGCCGCCGGACGGATTACTGCTATTGGCCCCAATGTCAGTGCCTATAAACCCGGTGACCGGGTGCTGGTGACGCTTATTCGCTCTTGCGGGGGCTGTGTGCCTTGCCAGCACGGACGGCCTGTTCTGTGCGAAACCAGCTTTCCACTGGATAAAAAATCGCCTTTGCAGGATATCAACGATAATCCTGTCACGCACGGGCTACGCACCGCTGCTTTTGCCGAGGAAACAACTGTTGATCAGTCGCAGCTTGTTCTGCTGCCCGATGATATGAAGCCAGAAGTCGCCGCGCTGCTTTCTTGCGGAGTCATCACCGGGGTCGGGGCTGTCACCAATAGTGCGCAGATGCCTGCTGGCTCCATCGCGGCGGTGATCGGCTGTGGCGGAGTTGGCCTGAACGCAGTGCAGGGTGCTTTCCTTGCCGGAGCCAGTCAGGTGCTGGCGATTGATGTCAATCCCGACAAGCTCAAATCGGCTAAATTGTTCGGGGCGACCGATGTCTTTGCCCCTGATGAGGGCCTGCGCAAAGCCATCAAAGCCGCAACCTCTGGCCGCATGGCGGATTATGTCTTTGTTACCGTCGGGGTGCGGGCTGCGATGGATCAGGCCATGCGAATTGCCGGGCGCGGAGGCTCTATTGTCATGGTCGGGATGCCGCCAACCGGGGTCATGGCTGAATATGATCCCAGTATCCTTGCATCACTCGGCCACCGGATTATCGGCAGCAAGATGGGCGATACCGTACTCGGAATCGATGTCCCACGCCTGATCACCCTTTATCAGCAAGGCCGCTTGCGCCTTGATGACCTTATCACCGCGCGCTTCCCGCTAAGCGAGATCAACACAGCGATTGATCAGGTGCGCCGGGGACAGGCCTTGCGCAACGTCATCATGTTCGGAGACCAGGGTCAGGGATAGGGTCCTGCCCTTAAAAGACCGTGCTGAGCAAAGAGGGCCTGATAGAGCGTATGACCGCCTATATGGAGGTGGTGGACACGGACCGGGTCGGGGCTGCCTATGATTTCCTGCTCAAAGCCCATGACGGTCAATATCGAGATTCAGGCGAACCCTATGCCTCTCACCCGGTTGCTGTCGGGGCGATCCTCACCGAAATTCAGTCCGATCAAGACACCATCATCGCCGGGCTTCTCCACGATACCGTTGAAGATACAGTCGCGACAACAGATGATCTGGTGACACTCTTTGGCCCTACAGTGGCCGAAATTGTTGACGGGGTGACCAAACTCACTGATTTGGAAGTCAAAGACAGCCCTCATGAAAAGCGTGAAGGTAATTTGCGCAAGCTGGTGGTCTCGATGAATAGAGACCTCCGCGTGCTGATCGTCAAGCTGGCAGACCGTCTGCATAATATGCGCACCCTGGAATTTAAGAAAAACCCGGAAAGCCGCCGTCGCTCGGCTGAAGAAAGTCTGAATATCTACAGCACATTTGCCAATTATGCCGGGCTTAACCGCTGGAAAGCTGAACTTCAGGACTTGGCCTTTAAAGAACTCTATCCCAACGAATATCGCGGGATTTCAATGGCTCTGGAAGCCATGAATGACGCATCGGATGACATTATTCCCCTCATTCGCGAACGGTTTAAAACGCAACTGGAAGCCAAGGGGATCAATGCCCGGATTGTCGGGCGCATGAAAACGCCTTTTTCAACCTGGATGAAGCTGAAAGTCAAAAATATCAGTTTGGAAGATTTGTCGGATATTATTGCCTTTCGCCTGATCGTGCCGGATGCGGACACCTGTTATCGTGCGCTGGGGGTTATTCACCAGTCATTCCGGCTAATCGGAGATTCGGCTTTTACGGATTATATCTCTAACCCCAAGCCGAATGGCTATCGCGGCCTGCATACCGAAATTTACACCAAACTTGCGCCGGCAGAAAATTTGGCCTCGCGCTCTCAAGGGTTGCGCAAAAATGACCCGAAAGGGACCACGGGCTCTGCGACAACCCAAGAAGGCTTGCGGGTTGAAGTCCAGATTCGCAGCGAATCCATGCACCAGCATGCCGAGCTGGGCGATGCCTCCCACTGGCTTTATAAAGCTGAAAAACATTCGCTTCCTGCGCCATTGGCGGAGGGTCCCCTTGCTACGCAACGGCGGATTTACTTGCAAGGACTTTTGACGGAACTGGTTGAATATAACCAGGACCGGGACAGCTATCTTAAATCACTGGGCAGAGAATCAGCCGACAAGATTACGGTTTTCACCCCGATGGGCAAACCGGTCTTTATGGCCAATGGCAGTACCCTGCTTGATTTCGCTTTTTCTGTGCATACCGATCTTGGCGCACGAGCGGTCGGGGCCAAGCTGGATGGAAGGGATCGCCCGCTCAATACAAAATTGACGGTCAGCGGTCATCAGGTCGAAATCATTACCTCGCCCGATATCAGGGTGACAGAAGTCTGGCTCAGCTGGGTCACAACCAATCGCGCCACCACGATTATTCGCCGGATTCTGTCCCATAAAAAACGCGAAACCCTGATTGCCAAGGCCCGGCTGGCACTGGAGCAATTATTTGAAGAACATGCCTGTGAACTCACACCAAAAGGGCTGGCGGCGGCAGCCGAGCGACTGGGAATAGACGCCGACCATAGCGATGATTTGCTGGAATATGTCGGCCGCTGGGTTGAGGCCATCGGCAATCGCCAGCCTCGGCATTTACTCACGCGGGAGCGCAAATTCATTGACCCGCAAGCCGTCTTTTCTGCTCTTTATCCACAAATGGGCGAAGGGAACAAGGCCTCGAACAGAACGCAAATCAATAACACACAGGCCTCCAGAAGTCAGGTGCAGGCTGCCGATTCTCCAAAATCCCTGTTCAGGCTGAATGTGGTTGGATCGGATACGATCACCGATACAGCGATTTTCAATTTTTCGCGCTGCTGCTCCCCCCTGCCGCCAGAAGATATTATCGGGTTCCTGACCACGGATACCCAGATATCCGTGCATCGGCGCGATTGTCTGGCCCTGGCCAATCTGGAGCGCATGACCGACCGCTGGCTGGATGTGCGCTGGTCCGATCAGGCCCGCCAGGCCAGCTATTCGGTACGGCTGCGGGCTGAATTGATCAATAAACCGGGCGCCTTGAGCAAATTGACCGAGGTCATTGCCAATGCCAACAGCAATATCGTTGATCTAAAATTTCGGGAACGCTATCCGACAACTTTTATCACCGATCTGGAAATTGAGGTCACCGACGTGCGCCATTATTATCATATCTTGTCGGCTTTGCAGATTCTGGAAAATGTTGCGGATATCAAGCGGCTTTAAAGAAGAAAGAGCGTGATCCCCGGGAACAGCACCAGCAGGATAATCCGGATAATGTCAGAAGCAATATAATAGGTCACAGCCCTATAGGTCCGGGTTATCGGCGTTTCCTTGGCCATTGACTGAATAATAAACAGATTCATGCCAACAGGCGGGGTGATCAGCCCGACTTCCACCGCAATCAGAGCCAGAATACCAAACCAGATTGCAGTCTGTTCGGCAGTCAGGCCAAAATCAAGCGCAGAAATAATCGGGAAGAAGATCGGTACGGTGAGCAGGATCATCGACAAACTGTCCATCAAACAGCCAAAGATCAGATAGAAAATCAGAATCAAGGATAACACCAGCCAGGGACTGAATCCTTGCACGGTGATCCAGGTTGCCAGCTCTTGCGGGACCTGGGAAAGGGCAAGAAATCCGTTATAGATTGCGGCCCCAAGCACGATAAAAAAGATCATGGCAGTTGATTTTGCGGTGCCAATCACAGAATCTTTAAAGACTTGCCAGCGCATATTCCCGGTCCAGAGGGCCAGAAAGAACATCGCAGCCGCGCCAAGCGAAGCCCCGTCAGTTGGGGAAAAAACCCCGGCATAAATCCCGCCAACCACCAGAAGAAAGATGGCGGCGACCGGCCAGACCTGCAGCGTGGCTTTGATACGTTGGTTGAGGGGTTGCGGAGGGCGGGTTCCGGCTGCATCAGGATGGCGGCGCACATAGATTGACACCATGATCATATAGCCGATGGCTGCCAGCGTGCCGGGGACAAAGGCAGCCCAGAAGAGTTTGGCGATATTTTGTTCAGTGAGGATGGCGTAGATCACAAGAATAACGGATGGTGGGATAAGAATCCCCAGCGTCCCCCCGGCAGCGAGGGTTGCGCTGGCAAAGCCGCCATCATAGCCATAACGGCGCAATTCCGGCAGAGCGGTTTTGCCCACGGTGGCGGCGGTTGCTAGCGAGGAGCCACAAATTGCGCCAAATCCGGCACAGGCCCCGATAGCGGCCATGGCGACTCCGCCGCGCCAATGGCCGAACCAGGCTTCTCCGGCCCGGAAAAGCCGTGTGGACATGCCAGAGACAATAGCAAATTGCCCCATCAGCAGGAAAAGCGGGATGATGGACAGGGAATAGCTGGAAAAGGTGGTATAGACTTCGGTTTTCAGCCGGTTGAGTGGCACATTCCACCCGCCGAGGATCAAATAAGTGCCGCCAATCCCGCAAAGCAGCATAGCCAGGCCAATCGGACAGCGCAGAAATATCAGGCCTAGCAAAACCGGAAAGGACAGAAGCCCGATATCAAAAGGACTCATGTTTTTTCGCCTGATGGTTTGTCGGACGAAAGGGGACGGCGCGACAATTCGGCCACCCAGCCCGACCCGACCAGATATAAACTGACGCAGCAGCACAGGCAAAGCTGGGCAAAACCAACGGCATAACCATACCACTGAGGAATCTTCAAATCCTGATAGATAACCCCGGATTGTTGCAGGCGCAGCATGCCTTCAAACAGCCGCCAAGTGATCAGGCACAGCACCAGAAAGAAAATACTTTCCCAGAATAAAGCCAGATAGCGGTTTATTCGGTCAGAAGAACGACCAGAAAAGCGGGTCACCATAAAATCAACCACGGCATGGCCCCGATAAAATTGCGTGACGGGCAAAAAGGCAAAGACGACAAAGGCAATGCCGAATTCCATGATTTCATAGCTGCCTTTGATGGTGCGCACACCTGAATCCTGCACCCAACTTGCAAGCAAGGGGGCGGTGCTTGTCAAAAATTCACTGTTGGCAAGTTTGGCAACCGCGCCACCAGTGATAGACAGGCTCATCAACAGGGCAAGGCTGGTCAGAACCACGCCCCCGATAATCCCCATAGAGCGAGCCAGCCGTTCAATCCAACAGGCCAGCACAGCCGGTACTTTTCAAAAATTTAATGAATAGTTAATTGCTGAATTGATCAATCAGCTTTTTGGCTTCATTGATCAGAGCCTGTCCGTCACGCCCTTGATCGTTGATTTCGCTGATCCATTGGGCGGTTGCGACCTCGGCAGCGGTTTTCCAGGCCTGAATATCAGCCGCACCAAGCTCGATGATATTATTCCCGGCATCGGCTGCCATCTTGCGGGAAGGGCCATCGGCCGTTGCCATGGTACGTCCGGCGAAAGCTGAAAACTCAAGGCCGGACTGGGCATTGATGATGGCTTTTTGTTCGTCAGTGAGGCTTTCATAGCGGTCTTTATTCATCGCCATGATAAAGGTTGTGGTATAAAGCGGGCTTCCGGGGAATTCGGTATGATTGCCGACCAGTTCAGGAACTTTGAGGGCAGCAGTGACTTCCCAGGGGATAACGGCTGCATCGATCACGCCTTTTGAGAGATTTTCGGGAACAGCCGGGACGGGCATTCCGATGACTTCTGCGCCCATTGTGGAGAAGAGGATATTTGTTGTGCGGGTAGGCGCGCGCAGTTTCATTCCTTTGAGGTCATCGGGGGACTGGACGGGATTTTTGGAATGGATAAGGCCTGGACCATGGACCCATAGGCCGAGGATATGTGTATCGGCCATTTCGTCATGGATGAGTTTATCCTGCGCGTAGGTCCAGTAGGCGCGGGAGGTTGCTTCGGCATTGCTCATCATAAAGGGGAGTTCAAAGACTTCGGTTTCAGAGAACCTGCCTGGTGTATAGCCTGAGACGGTCCATATGATATCAGCGACTCCATCGACGGCCTGGTCGTAGAGTTCGGGGGGTTTTCCGCCAAGAGCCATGGAGGAGTACATTTGGACTTTGATATCTCCGTTTGAGGCTTTTTCGACATCATCGATCCATTTTTGGAGGATGAGTTTAGGGACGTTTGCCTGTTGGGGGAGAAACTGGTGCATACGCAGGGTGACGGACTGCGCCGTTGCGGTGGAGGTATGGAGGCCAGCAAGGATCAGGGTTGCGATCAGCGTACAGGCTGGCAAGTATTTTAATAGCTTCATGGTATCTCCCCTATAAATAGCTTTTGCTTAATCCTAGCGTTCTGCGTTTTCTTGTCAATATTTTCTTGTGCGGATTGGGGATGGGTCAGGTGTTTTCTGGTCGCAGACGTATTTTGACGGCCATTGCGATCAGCAAGAGGGCAACGGTTGCGCCGATCCAGTAGGGTGCGGTTGGCGAGAAGAGGGCAAAGGCCTGTGCGCCCCAGACGGGTCCGATGACTCGGGCGAGGCTCATGGTGCTTTGTGCGGCCCCCATGGCGAGGCCGCGTTTTTCTTCGGGGGCTTGCTGGCTGAGGAGGCTTTGCATGGAAGGGTTATGGAGGCTCATAGCGAGGGCTAAAAGAGTCATAGCGACGATGAGGAGCGGGGTATTGTCTGCGATTGCCAGCAGGAAGAGGGCACTTGACAGGAAGGCGAGCGCTGCGATCACGAGCCATTTTTCGCCGCATTGGCTGGCGAGTCGTCCGATCAGCCCGCCCTGGACGAGGATAGTGATCATGCCGCCGTAGGCAAGGATATAGCCGACTTGTCCGGGTCCCAGCGACAGGCGGGCGGCGGCCCAGATTGCGAAGACTCCTTCGACGGCTGTAAAGACGAGGAACACGAGAAAATAGAGCCGCAGCAGCGGGGTGATTCCGTCAAGCCGAAAGACTTCCAGCGGGATCCATATCTGGAGGAAATTTTCTTTAGTGGGGGTAGCGGGTTCGATTTTCCTACTCGGTTCTTTCAGGAAGATCATCAGGATAAAGAAAGCAGCCCCCGCCAGCCCGAGCGAGAGCAGGGCGGGCAGGCGGAAGTCTTCTGGTAAAGGGACAACCGGGCCTTTATCCATCATCAGCCCGCCGGTTCCGGGTCCGAGGGTAAAGCCGATTCCAAAGGCAGCACCCAGCATTCCCATTCCCTTTGCGCGCTGGTTTTGGGGGGTGAGGTCGGCGATGGTTGAGTGGGCGGCGACCATCCATCCTGCGGTGAGTCCGGCGAGGATTCGTGCGCCGAAGAGTTCGGGGACGGAGTTGGCGAAAGCGAGCCAGAAGTAGGCGATCATGGTCCCTGCGAGGGATATCATCAAGACGGGTTTTCGGCCTATTTTGTCGGAGAGTCGTCCCCAGAACGGGGTGCTGATAAAGGCGGAGAGCGAGAACATGGCGAACAGATAGGGGGCGGTTGTGTCTTTCCCGCCGAGTGCTGTGAGATAGAACGGCATCAGCGGGATGAGGACTCCCATGGCATAGACTCCCAGCCCGGTTGCGAGGGCGAGAGGCAGCAGGCGGCGATAGGGGAAAGGCGGGTTCGCGCTCAAGTATTTTCAGGACTTAAGCGGGCGGGGAATCCGGGTGCGCGCAGTTTTTCGCCGGTTGCTTCTTCCAGCAGCCGGACGACTTCGGGCGACCAGGCATTTCCGCCATAGCGGGCTTTGGCATCGATAAAACATTGTTCCATGACGCTGGCGAGGCGCAACGGCACGCCGTTTTTGCGGCCAAGTTCCAGTGCAAAGCGTGAATCTTTCAAGGCAAGGTCGATGGTAAAGGCAATATCATAGGACCCGTTTAGAATGACCTGGGTTTCGGTTTCATGGACGAAACTGTTGCCCGAGCTGGCGCGGATGGCTTCAAAGGCTTGCGTGAGGTCAATCCCGGCTTTTTTGCACAGCATCATGGCTTCCCCGGCGGCGATCAGATGGATAAAGGCCAGCATATTGGTGGTGATTTTCATGGTTGCGGCCTGTTCGATGGTGCCGATATGAAAGACCTTGCCGCCCATGGCCTCCAGTGCCGGGCGGTGGCGGGTGAATTGATCAACAGGCCCGCCTGCCAGCACGGTGATATCGCCTGCGGCGGCGCGGTGAACCCCGCCAGTGACCGGGGCGGCCAGCGTAGGGACCTGGTTTGTGGCAAGCTGATCGGCAATGGATTGAATGGCAGGCCCGTCACAGGTGCCCATTTCAATCCAGCAACTGCCGGGCTTCATGGCGGCACCTGCCCCGTCCTCCAGCATAATCTGGCGTGATAAATCGGGGGAGGGCAGACAGGTAATCAGCGCATCGTTATCTTTAACCACATCAGTGGCATTTTTAGCGGCCTTTGCGCCTTTATCGACCAGAGCCTGAACCGCTTCAGTGCGCTTGTCATAGATTCTCAGCGCAAAGCCATGTTGTAAAAGGCTGGCCCCCAGATGATGGCCCAGTTCCCCCAACCCGATCAACCCATACGAAAGTTTTGTCATGCGTCTAAACCATGATTCCAAGGATTGATGACATTGACATTACAAGCCTTAAAGTCTTTGACATTTCGGGTTGCAACGGTGGCTTTTTTGCTTTTGGCGATGGCGGCGATCATGCAGTCGGCTTGATCCACGGAATAGCCGCTTTTTTCACATTCTGCATAGATTTTACCATAAAAAAGGGCGGCAGTCTGATCAAATGGAAGGATCTGGCCTTCAAAGACTTCAAGTCCGAATTTTTGAAAACGTTCTTCCAGAGTTCTGCGCCGTTTTCCGTGTGGCAATCTCTCCAGCCCGGCGTTAATTTCTGCGATGGTGATGGCAGTTGTAGCGCAATTCAGCCAATTTTGTTGTGCGCTCCATTTTACGACCCGTTGATCAGATTTGATATCCATCAATTCAGAAATGACATTTGTGTCAAAGATGATCATAGCTTAAAGCGTATTTGTCTGCCTGCTGAGGTGTACACAAAATCAGATTCAACGCCATTTTCTTTACCGAAATATTTTTCTGCGATTTCGGCAATATTTTTGCGTGGTCTGTTATCGGGTGCGGCGGGGGTAGCTTCCTGGGTAGCGGGGACACCGGAGGCGGATTGCAGCAGGTTTCGGGCATAGGCTTCCATTGACAATCCGGCTTGCGCGGCCTGGACGCGCAGGCTTTGTTTGACGTCTTCTGGCAGGTTACGGATGGTCAGGCTTGCCATTGTTTTTTTCCTTTCAGCAGCAGGGGCAGAGATAGGGGCAGCAGCAGGGGCATTGAGTTTTTTTGTAATCAATGCAATCATTGCTGTCAACTGTCTATTCAATATCGTCGTCGTCGAGGTTTGCGGCGGTGACGTTATTGAGGGTTACGATATGCTGGAGGTCATCGCCGCCGCCGTCTTTATCGACGCTGATGATTGTGTTGCCGGAGCCATCATCGGCGCGGGAGATATAGCCGCCGGATTCAAGGGTTGTCCAGTCGATGGTGCCGGTATAGCCCGCATCGGTGAGGAGTTGGGATATATTCATTTTATCGCCGCCTGCGCCGTCTCCTGCTGTGAAGCTGGTGAGGGTATCTGCTTCGCCGTCAAAGTGGAGGATATAGCTGTTGGAGGCCGCACTATTGGTGGCGACTTCGATGGACTGGAGATAGGTGTTGGTGCCGCCCAGAGCATCGGAGATGGTGAAGGTCAGCAGGTTTCTGCCGCCGTTATAGAGGTTTTCGACATTATTGAGGCTGATATCCATTGAGCCATTGGAGACATCGGTTGCACTTGCGGTAGCGGTGCCGATGGTTGCGCCGTTATAGGTGATAACCAGCGTGTCACCGGCAGAGGTTGCATCGCCAAGGGCAACGGTGAGGATTTCATTGTCCTGATTGATGACGTCACCAGTGACGGTGGCGATATGTCCCCAATAGAGACGCACAGGATAGCCATCGCTGTTTGGATCCTGCATCGAACTATAGGTGAATAGATCGAGCACGCCGTCGCCATTAAAATCTTCATACTGGAGTTTAGAGCCTGGTTCATAGTCAGCGCTGAGGGATCGTATGCGGGTGTCAAGGGTCAGGCTTGAAAATTCGGAAAAGCTGCCATCGGCATTCTGGGTTAAAATGACCTGTTCATCAATATAGGCGCTGCTAGAACTCACTGTTGAAAGTCCCAGCAGCATATCGGTATCGCCATCGCCGTCAATATCCATCAAATCCACATCACCGACGTGATAAACGTCAGAGCGGCCCATAATGGCGTTGAGGTCGAGGACGGAGACGCTGTTCGCATTATAGCTGTTGCTATAGTGGCCGCCCTGCGTATTGAAATAAATATCAATATAGGGGGTATTTCGACCGAAAACGGCGATATCCTGCCAGCCATCGCTATTAAGATCGGCGACTTCCAGACCTCCCATCGTGCCGTTCTCATAGCCGGTGTAAATGGTCAGGCTCGAGTTCTGGCGCAGGGGAGTGCTGCTGCTGTCATCGCCAGCGGTGACGGTGAGATAGAATGAATAGGGGCTACTCTTCCCTTTTTTGAAATAGACCATATCGGCATCGCCATCATTATCAATATCGGCCATTTGGCTGAATGTCTGAACCGTATATTGGGTGTCTTCAATGCGCAGGAACTGTTCATCAAAGCTGGTACCGCTGCCATTGCCCATAAAGGTATAAAGACCGCCTGCGGCTTCATTGCCATAAGCATTGGTGAAGGAAAAGTCCATATGGCCATCGCCGTTAAAGTCCCCGGTATTTAGGGGGGCGCCGCGCATATCATTCATATAATAGGTGCCGCCTGAATCATAGAGTTGGTTGCGGGTGGATTCAAAGCCGCTGCCATCGTTTTTGGCCATAACCGTATAGACATAGCGGGTGTCAATGATGATCATATCGTCATAGCCATCGCCGTTTAAATCAACCAGATGGGTTACGCGGGTGTCAGAAGGGGTTCTGGTTGCGACTTCGTCCTGGTCATCAAAGGTGCCGCCGTTTTTGCCATAGTAAACCCCGGCATCTTGATCGGCATCGGTTGTCATGGCCATATCAAGATTGCCATCGCCATCAACATCGCCGAACGTCACCCCGGTGTAATAATAGGAGCCGCTGAAGGTGTACCAGTCGAATTCGTAATAGTCCATATTGACATATTGCGGGATCAGGGTCGGGGCGAAGAGGTCAACCAGATAGTCATTGGCGGTGGCGGTGGTGCCGGTGTTATTGAGGTCCCCGTGGGCCGATGCGGTGACAGAGAATATATCGCCGTTATCGGTGGTGGTGGCATTGCCGCCTTG
This sequence comes from Alphaproteobacteria bacterium, assembly GCA_965229605.1. Lineage (GTDB taxonomy): Bacteria > Pseudomonadota > Alphaproteobacteria > CBDDJK01 > CBDDJK01. The sequence goes on from OZ245892.1 coordinate 2,345,789, forward strand.
CGGGGTGGCGGTATCAAGGTCAAGGGTCCAGGTGCCAGTGGAATCAGGCGTGACTTTATAGGTTGCGGTATTGGCGGTGCTGCCGCCGCCGTCATCAGCCACGGTGACCAGAATATAATCGGCATCGCTGCTGGTGCCGGTAATTTGCACCGAATCATCGGTGATGCTGCCCGCACTATTTTCGTTAAGCACGGTATCGGTGACGGTGATGGTTGGCAGGGTGGTGGCCTGTTCAATGGTTATCCCGGTGCTGGCGCCATTGTTAAAGGCATCGGCCATTTCAACGCTGAGCGTATGATTGCCATCACCCAGCGCAGAAAGGGCGGTCATGGCGGCCGAATCAAGGGTGAGGGTGAGATAATCGCCACTTAAGCCTTGGACACCGCCCGATCCGTCATTTTGAAGGGTGGTGGTGAAAATGCTGTTGCCGGACGGGTCAAAGAGTTTCACGGTATGGCCAATGGCGATGGTGGCGGGATCAACCCACATGACCAGGCTGGCGTTGCTGGTCAGGCTTTCGGCATTGAGTTGATTCATCCCGGTTGGGCCGCTGGCGGTGCCGATATTCCCGGCTTGCAGGCTGGCCCCGCCACGCAGCACCATCACATCCTGGTTGTTGGTTTGATTGGTAATGAGGATATCATCAATCCCGTCGTTGTTATAATCCAGAATAGCGGCCCCGGCATAATTCTCTCCACTGCCATCAACCAGAATAAAAGATTCAGTGATCTGTCCGGTATCGTTGGTCAGGAAGACCGCCGCATCATAGGAAGGTTCGGAGCTGGAATTCTGATAGATGGCGATAATATCCTTATTGCCATCGCCATCATAATCCATCAGTTCAATGGTGCGCGGGTCTTCGCCAGTGTTGGTATAAGTGACATCGGTGGTGGAAGCATAGGACCCGTCGGCCTCCATATCATAAAAAATTGTGAATTTCTCGCTATCGCCGGCAATGACGTCCAGTTTTTGGGTATCGGCGCCAAGGTAATCAACCAGCAGCCCTTCGCCATAGCCGGATACAAGGGTCTCATTTGTATTGATGACAGTATTAAAGCTTGGGGTATCGGTGGTGCTGGTGGAAATCAGAAGGCGGGTATTATTACTTGATGAACTGGTGGTGAAGATCAGGTCTTCCTTGCCACCGCCGTCAAAATCAGCTTTTGCCAGGCCATAGATGTTCTGTCCGACCTCATAGCTGTAGCCGCTGACGAAATTGCCGTTGCCATCGTTGGTATAGACATGAAGTTCCGCCCCACTGGTCGTGTTGGCTGTGCCGATGGCGAGGTCCTGATCACCATCGCCATCATAATCAAACAGCAGCATATCATAAATGTTGTTGGTCGGCAGTTCGGATATATGGGTGGATTGTTGTGTGCCATCGCCCTGAATGACGACCAAACGTTCATCGGAATTTATCGCCACGATATCATCAATGCCGTCGCCGGTGACATCGCCAACATCCATGGCATCAAGGGTGCTGCCGACCGACTTATTGGTTTGGCTGCCCAGATTTGTTGATCCAACCACACCGTCACTATAAAACAGGTGCACTTGACTGGCGTTGCCGCGATATATCCCGGCAAAATCATCAAAGCCATCGCCGTTAAAATCACCGACTTTCACATTGGTCATTGCATAGGAATAATTGGCCAGCACATTGTCGATGGTTTCTTCCCCAAACTGCGGGCCGGGGCCGCTGACAATAAAGTCGGTGGAAGTGGCGGTGGTGCCGGTGTTATTAAGGTCGCCGTGGGCCGAGGCGGTGATTGAAAAGGTATCGTTTTGATCAACGGTGGTGGCGGTGCCGCCGGTCGGGGTGGCGGTATCAAGATCAAGGGTCCAGGCACCAGAGGAATCCGGGTTGACCCGATAGGTTGCGGTATTGGGGCTGGAGCCAACGCCGTCATCAGCAATGGTGACCAGAATATAATTGGCATCGGTGCTGGCGCCGGTGATCTGCACCGAATCATCGCTGATGCTGCCGGGGCTGTTTTCATTCAGCACGGTGTCGTCAACCGTAAGGGTTGGCAGGGTGGTGGCCTGTTCAAGGGTTATAGTGGCACTGACGGTATTTTTAAAGGCATCGGCCATATCAACGCGCAGGGTATGATTGCCATCGCCGAGCCCAGAGAGAGCGGTCATGGCGGCAGAATCAAGGGTGATGGTCAGATAATCGCCACTGAGGCCTTGCACACCGCCCGACCCGTCAGAGGCGGTGGTGGTGCTGAAAATGCTATTGCCGGACGGGTCAAAAAGTTCAATGGTCTGGCCAACAGCGATGGTGCTGGCATCAACCCGCAGCAGCAGGCTGGCGTTGCTTGATGCGCTTTCGGCGTTCAACTGATTAACCCCGGTTGGGCCGCTGGCGGTGCCGATATTCCCGGCTTGCAAGGCGGCGCCGCCGCGCAGCACCAGCACATCCTGGTTGTTGTTTTGGGAGGTGATGAGGATATCATCAATCCCGTCATTGTTATAATCCAGAATGGCGGCCCCGGCATAATTCTCTCCACTGTTTTCAACCAGGATAAAAGATTCAGTGATCTGTCCGGTATCGTTGGTCAGGAAGACCGCCGCATCATAGGTGGGTTCACCGGAGCCGGCATTCTGATAGATGGCGATAATATCCTTATTGCCATCGCCATCATAATCCATCAGTTCAATGGTGCGCGGGTCTTCGCCGCCGCCAGAATAATAGACATCGGTGGTGGAGGCATAGGAGCCGGTTGCCTCCATATCATAAAAAATTCTGAAGAAGTCGGGATGGCCGATCACGACATCCTGTGTCTGGGTATCAGAACCCAGGTAATCAACCACCAGCCCTTCGCCATAGCCGGGATAAAGGGCCCGATCTGTATAGGTGACAACATTAAAGCTCGGGCTATCAGTGGTGCTGGTGGAAATCAACAGGGGATTATTATAGCTTGCTGAACTGGTGATGAAGATCAGGTCTTCCTTGCCACCGCCGTCAAAATCAGCTTTTTCCAGGCCATAGATGTTGTAGCCGATCTCAAGGCTGTAGCCGCTGCTGAAATTGCCGTTGCCATCGTTGGTATAGACATGAAGTTCCGCCCCACTGCTGGTGCTATTGTTGGCGATGGCGAGGTCGAGATCACCATCGCCATCATAATCAAACAGTACCATATTAGTGACTGCGGCGCTCGGCAGGTCGAGAGAGATGGATTGATCTGTGCCATCGCCCTGCATGATTATCAGACGTTCATCGGAATTTATCGCCACGATATCATCAATGCCGTCGCCGGTGACATCGCCAACATCCAGGGTATCAAGGTTGCTGCCGCCACTCATATTCATGCGGCTGTTTGCGGTTGATCCAACCACGCCGTCTGTAAAATATACGCGCACCTGATTGTCGCCGGTATATATCCCGGCAAAATCATCAAAGCCATCGCCGTTAAAATCACCAACTTTTATATTGGTCATTCGATAGGAATAATTGGCAAGCACATTGTCGATGGTTTCGGCTTGCGCAAACTGCGGGCCAAATTCGCTGACGGCAAAGACGGTGGCCGGGGCGGCGGTGCCATTGCCCGCTTCATCATACGCGGTGGCATTGATGGTGATCAGATCGCCGTGGTTATAGGTGTTGACGCTGCCCTGCCCTTGATAGAAATGGTCTGATTCCAGATCAAGCGTCCAGGTCCCGCCAGCCGAATGATCAACCGCCACTTTATAGGTCACGGTGCCGCCGCCGCCGCCGCCAGAATCATCGTCATGAACGGTAACGAGAACGAATTGGGCGCCGCTTGCAGAGCCACTTATACGCTTGTCAGTACCTTGCCCGCCCATAGCACCTGCCACATTGATGCCAACCAAAGAATCATCTATCGCAACCGCAGTCGGGGCCGTCGCATCTACCTCCAGGCGGATCACCGATGTGTCCTCGGTAAACTGGTCGGCAACCGCAACCGTCAGCAGCTGTAACCCATCGCCAAGGGCCGTAATGTTATCAATCTGGGTCTGATTCAGCGTGATCTCCAGATAGCCCTGGTTGATCTCCAACTCGTCAGCAATGCCGTTGCTGTTGCTATCCGTCAAGACATAGGTCGCAACCTCGGTCGCGCCTACGCGAAGCAACACTCTGTCGCCCGGGAAAATCGTGCTCTCGTCAACCGTCATGCGAACCGTCGCGCCCGTCGTATGACTGTTTAGCGCATTGAATCCGCCCGGATTGGTCTCTCCAGCCGTCCGGTTGTCCGCATCAAACGAAGCACCCCCCAAAAGCTGAACAAAAGGTTCCGAATCAACCGCAGGATCAACCGTCCCAAAAATCAGATCGTCAATCCCGTCATTGTTATAATCATAAACCTCCATCTCATTGTAAAAGGTCTCTACCCCCACCCCGTTCTCGTAAAACAACGTGCTGGTCCCAGCCCCTATCGTCCCGTCATCGCCGGTTAAGCTGACAACAAGCTCGCTGTCATAAACACGACCCCGCATCTGAACAAGGTCAAGCATCCCGTTCCCGTCATAATCAACATACGCAATATTAAGCGAAACCATCTGCGCATTATGTGGAAGCCCATTGTAAACCTGAACTGCACCGCCAGACCCATCAAACTCCCATATATGAATCTCCCCAAAGCCAGAAAGACCATACGCAACCTCCTGCTTGCCATCGCCGTCAATGTCCCCTATCGCCAAATCAGTCGGAGTCGAATTGCGCGCATTTACAACATTTTTAACAAGCCGCGTTTCATCAAAAGCACCCGTGCTGGAATTATACGCGTAATAGACCAAATAGCCTTCCAAACGGGCATGATTCCCCCCAGAAATCAGAATATCGTCGTCATACCCGTCGCCATCCGCATCAAAGGCCTGAATATCCGCAACGCCAACATAATTCCCCAAAACAACCGTGTCCGTATAATTCCCTAAACCATCGTTCTCATACACAATCACGTCATAACGATCATCATAAGACCCACTGTAAAGACCCGAAGTGTGCTGAAAAGCCTGAACAAGATCCAAATCCCCGTCATTGTCATAATCAACCAGCTCCATGTCACTCGTGAAGTTATAGTCACTGCCAGTGGCATCAACAGAATTCCGACCAGGAACAACCTCATCAATATCCGATAAACCTTCCTTATAAACACGGGTGTAAGCAGAACGACCCGAACCAGCAACCACGATATCCTGCAAACCGTCACTGTCCAGATCCCCGGCAGCAACCGAAGCAGACGTAAGCTGACCCGTCGGAACCGCAAGCAAAGTCCCCAAATAATTCCCCGTCTGACCAAAAGAATTGTTGTTCATATAAACATAGGTTTCGGTGCTGTTGCTGCCCGAACCAACAATCAGGTCCATATCGCCGTCGCCGTCAATATCGGCCTTTTGCAAATCACCGACATCCGAAAAATCCATCGCAAGACCCGCACTGATCGCATCAGGAATATCCGAATAAGTCGGGCTGGCACTGTCAACCGTAAAGACCTCCTGCGCCGATAAACCAGACTTGTTGCCAGCCGCGTCATAAGCTATCGCCGTTAAAGAAATACTGTCAAAATTGTCTATCGAAACCGCACTCCCCGCATAAGGAGTCGCTCTGTCAAGGTCCAACGTCCAGCTGTGGTTGTCTAACGCATTAACCTCAACCTTATAGGTCGCCGTGTTCGCCGTATCTATCACCGCGCCAGAATAACTCGTCGCATCATCTACAACCGTAACCAAAACATAATCCGCGCCAGACGCAACACCACTCAAACCACGCGTGTTCGACGTCAAAAGATTCGCAAAACTCTCCCCGGCAAGAGTCGAGTCAACAACAGGCGTGCTCGGACCCGTCCGGTCAATATCTACCCCAAAAATATAGCTGCTGTCCGAATGAACGCCATCGGAAAGCGTTGCCGTTAAATCGCCGCCGCTCTCACTCAGCTTCGAAAGATCGTTCGACGCCAACGTAAAGGTCAGATAACCGTCCGCAAGCTCGTCAGGGACATTGTCCAAATTCCCGTCGGTGAGCGTATAGGTCGTAATCACGGTCCCACCCTGCGTCAGCGTAATCACATCCCCCGGAAAAACCGTGTCAGGGTCAACTCGCAACCGCAACGTCGCTGTGGAGGTGGTCGCATTGATCGTGTTGAAATCCTTGACATCCGTCAATCCTCCTCCCCGGTTGTCAGCCTCTAACCCGGCACCGCCCAAAAGATAAACAAAACCATCGTCCGAGCTGGTGGAAGTCGTATCGTCAACAAAAACAAGATCATCAATCCCGTCATTATTGTAATCATAAACAACCAGATCCCGAAGGTCCGCATTAGAGTCAAAGACAATAACCTCTGACGAAGAATCCCCAAAACCGCCGTTGCTATTATACCAGACAATAACCGCAGAATCATCATTCGTGCCATCAACCAAAAGCTGAACAATATCCTCGTCCCCGTCGCCGTCAAAATCCAGAACCGTAACGCCCTGCGTGTCAGCCCCCGAACTCAAATTAGAATACGACGCCGATAACTCAACCGTCGAACCAACAGAACCCGAACTCTGAACATTCGTAACAAGATAAAGATAACTATCCTTCCCTCCATAAACGATATCCGTCACACCAGAACCGTCAAAGTCGCCAACGGCAGCCCCGCTCCCCAACGTACTCGACCCATCATCGTATATTTTATGCGTAACATAATTGTCACTGTCAGACCCAAAAATAACCGTCCCACGCCCGCCATCGCTGACAATAACATCATCCGTCCCATCGCCATCAACGTCAAAAACCTCGATATTGTAATCAGGAACAAACTTGAGATCGCTATCGTCAAAACTCGTCAGGGCCGTGAAATTGCCATAGCCATCGTTCTCCAGATACGTCACTTGCGTGTCGCCCAAAGACGCAATGTCCAAATCGCCATCCCCGTCAAAATCAAGCAGCTTCAAACTGTAAAGATCGCTGCTGGTAATAACCTCCAGACTTGCCAAACCGCCAACCGATAAATGAATGTCATCCCCGTCCCGGCTGACAAGATCTATCGTCCCGTCACTGTCAATGTCCCCAGCACTAATCGTATAAAGCGTCAGACCCGTCACAGCATACTGACCCACAGCATAACCGCTCATCCCGTCATTGCCAGGACTCTGCGACGGATTATTATTCTCAAGAATATAACCCGTAGACGTCAACTCCTTGTCGCCATCGCCATCATAATCAATCACATTCACATTATACCCCAACTGGCCCGCTAAAGCCCCCGTTCCAACCAACGGCTCATCCGCACGGAAATCAGGACCTATCGAATCAACCGTATAGACCTCCGCACTCGACACGCCAGACTTGTTCCCGGACTCATCGTAAGACATCGCCGTAACCGAAATACTGTCCAGATTCCCTATAACAACCGCGCTACCCGCATAAGGCTTCGCCTCGTCCAGATCCAACGTCCAAGCATCCCCCGAAAGAGGATCAACCTCAACCTTGTACGTCGCCGTGTTCGCGCTATCAAAACCCGTCGTCGCATCGTCTACAACCGTAACCAAAACAAAATCAGCCCCGGCCGCAACCCCGCTCAAATCCCGACTGTCCGCCGTAATCATATTCGCCGTGGGCTCTCCCGCAAGCTGAGCATCAACCGTAGGCGCTGACGGCGCATTCTTGTCAACAGAAACCGGGAAAATATAGCTGCTGTCTTCCTGAACACCGTCCGATAACGTCACCTTCATGTCAGAACCACCCGACAACAACTTCGCAATATCAGTCGAGCCCAACGCAAAGATCAGATAATCATCCTCCAACTCGTCAGCAATCCCGTCGCCATTCCCGTCCGTTAACGTAAAGCGCATAATCTCCAGCGACCCTTGAGACAAAATAACCTCGTCGCCCGCAAAAACCGTGTCAGGGTCTACCCGAACCCGAACCGTCGCCGAAGTCGTCTGCGAATTAATCCGGTTGAAATCCTTCACATCCGTCAGACCGCCGCCACGGTTGTCAGCCTCCAGACCCGCTCCACCCAGAAGATGAACAACACTCGAATCAGAGCCCGTCGCACCATCAACAAAGACCAGATCATCTATCCCGTCATTATTGTAATCAAAAATCGTCAGGTCGCGTAAGTCACGATTATCATCAAAATAAACAACCTCGGACGAGGCGCCGATCCCCCCGCTATCGGTAAACCAGACAATAACCGCCGAATCATCATTCGACGTATCCGTCACAAGCTGGACAATATCCTCATCGCCGTCCCCGTCATAATCCATCAAAACAACGCCATAGGTGTCCGCGTCAGCAGCAAGCCCCGCAACCGAAGCCGATAAAGAAACCTCCGAAGCCGCAACGCCGCTGCCGTTCACATCCCGATACACAATCAGATCATTGTTCCGTAACCCATAGATGATATCAGTGCCGCCCGAACCATCCAGATCCCCCGCCGCAACGCCATTCGCGCCAGCTCCATAGGCACCAGTGCCATCCAAAAGCTCGTGAGTCACAAAATTACCACTCTCGGACCCAAAAATAACAACCCCGTCATAGTCATTCACAAGCAGATCATCCGTCCCGTCTCCATCAACGTCAATAATCTCCACATCCCCAACGCCGAAGCCGTTCACATTGCTAAAACTCGCCACCGTCTCAAAATTGCCGTTGCCATCATTCTCCAGATAATAGGTCTCATCAGTGCTGCCGCCCGTCACCGCAACAAGATCAAAATCACCATCCCCGTCAAAATCCAGCAACTGCGCCGCGACAAGATCAGTAAAGCTCAAGCTCTCCAGATTGGCCTGGCCGTCAACCGACAAATGAATGTCATCCCCGCTCACCGAAACCAGATCAACCTTGCCATCGCTGTCAATATCTTCCGCCAGAATAGCTTGCGGATAGCTCGACGAAGTCACGGCCACACCATACTGATTGGCAACATAAGCGCTCATCCCGTCATTGCCCGTGCTTTGCGCCGTATTCCGATTTTCCAAAATAGTCCCGCGCGAGGTCAGCTCCTTATCGCCATCGCCGTCAAAATCAACCACATTGGCATAATGGGCAAATGTCGCCGGAAGGACACCCGTCAGGTCCTCAGCCTTGCGGAAGTCCGGCCCCAGGGTATCAACCTCGAAGACTTCGCTGGCGGTCGAAGCGGCTTTGTTCCCGGCCGCGTCATAGGCTGTTGCCGTCACCGTCAGCATATCAAGATTGTCAATGGTGATCGGCGTGCCTGCATAGGGAAGCGCGCGATCCAGATCAAGGGTCCAGGCATCGCTGTTGGAATGATCAACCCCCACCTTATAGGTCACTGCCGAGCCCGTATCGACCCCCGCCGTGGTATCATCGGTGATCGTCACCAGCACATAATCGGCGCCGACTGCCGTGCCGCTGAAGTCACGGGTGACATCGCCGATCAGATTGGCGGTGGTTTCGCCGTCAAGCAGGGCATCGACGGTCGGGTTGGCTGAAGGCCGACTGGTATCAATATCGACATCAAAGACATAGGAAACCGGGTTATTGGCTCCGTCCGAAAGGCTCGCCGTCAGCGGGCCACCGGTATCCTGCAGACTGCCAAGGTCAGACTGGGTAATCGTCAATTCCAGATGATCGCCGTTCAGTTCGTCAACGATTCCGTCATTATTCCCATCGCTGAGCACATAGTCAATGGACGTCGTGCCCTGGCTCAGTGTCACCTTGTCGCCCGGCAGCATCGAGCCCGGATCAATATAAAGCCGCAAGGTTGCAGAGGTCGTATCCCTGTTGATCTGGTTGAAACCGCCAACATCTGTTTCGCCAGAGCCGCGATTATCAGCCTCCAGCCCGGCCCCGCCCAGAATCTGCACAAAGTCAGCCGTCCCGGTGCTGTCGGCAAAGATCAGATCATCGACTCCGTCGTTGTTATAGTCATAAAGCAGCACATCATTGATCAAGCCCGCGCCGTCATAAAGGTCTGTGGTCGAAACACCGGGCGTGCCATCTTCTGCGGTGAACCAGACTGTCACCTTGCTGTTGGCGTTATTATCGGTCAGCACCTGGACAATATCGTCAATCCCGTCCGCATTATAATCGACAAAGGCCACATCTGTCGTCGCATAGGCCGTCGACGAATTCACCAAAGTGACCGAATCGGTCAAACTGCCAGCCGTCAGCCCGCGATAGACGGTCACATTCGCACCACTGCTGGTCAAAAGATCCTGATCGCCATCGCGGTCAAAATCAGCCACATCCATGCCGTATCCCGCTGCGGTTAGCGTAAGCTGAATGGGTGCGTCATAGCTGCCGCCTTCATCGCCCACCAGCAAATAAACCCCGGTATTGACGGCAAGCAGAAGATCGTCGGACCCGTCGGTGCCATCCAGGTCAAAAGCAAACATGTCAAACGGATTGCCAAAGGCCGCATAATACGCGACTGAAGTGAAATTCCCATATCCGTCATTTTCGTAATAGGTCGCGCCGCCAAAGGTTCCGCTGACCATATCGAGATCGCCGTCATTGTCATAATCCATGAATTCGACATCGATATGGTTATAGATATTGTCGCCGGGGAAATCGGTGGTTGTGCCGGTTGCGCCGTCCATGATTGTGGTATTGCCGGTGGGGTTTGCAACCTGATAGCCAAGGTCTATCTGCCCGTCATTATTGAGATCGCCGCTGGTCAGAGCCGTCAGGTCAAATGCGGTGGCCGCCCCGGTGAGGAGGGATGATTGCACATAGGCTGAAGAGGACAGCAGCGCATTATTATTGTCATATAAAAACATTGAGGCTCCGGACAGGGCCACGATATCGAGATCACCGTCTCCATCATAGTCGACGGCATCCAGAACGGTTGCGCCGCTGGTGCCGAAGGGGTCGTTGATGGTTGTTGGCTCGGCATAGGCCGGGGCGATTGAATCGACAAAATAGGATTCTGTATTGGAGGCCGCCGATTTGTTTCCAGCCGCATCATAGGCCGTAGCGGTGACTGTGATATTGTCAAAATTATTGATCACCACCGGGGAGCCGCCATAAGGCGTGGCCTTGTCCAGATCAAGGGTCCAGCCGCCTGCGCTGCCGACTGCCACCTTATAGGTCGCGGTATTGCCTGGATCATCATAAAGCACGCCCGGCGCATCGGTTTGATCATCAACCACGGTGACCAGCACATAATCGGCGCCGACCGCTGTCCCGGAAAGATCACGGCTGTCAGACGAAATCGAATTGTCATAGGCTTCATCATAAAGCCGGACATCAACGGTCGGGGCGGCTGGCGGGGTTCTGTCAATATCGACATCAAAGACATAATGCGAATCAGGATGGATTCCATCTGAAAGTGTTGCGGTTAAAGCACCGCCGCTTTCATCCAGACTATCGACCTCGGCATTGCTCAGCGTGAAGGTCAGATAGCCATCAACCAGTTCATCGGCAATATTGTCATTATTATTATCGGTGAGCGTATAGCGGGCAATTTCAGTCCCGTCCTGGCGCAGGATCACGTCGTCTCCGGCAAAGACGCTATCCGGGTCCACCCGCAGCCGCAGCGTGGCAGAGCCGGTTTCATCATTGATTCTATTGAAATCCTTGACATTGGTCTCGCCAGAGCCGCGATTATCAGCCTCCAGCCCGGCGCCGCCGACAAGATGAACCACACTGTCATCAGACCCGGTGGCCGCATCAACAAAGACCAGATCATCGACCCCGTCATTATTATAATCATAGACAACCAGGTCTTGTAATTCGGTATTATCGTCAAAGTAAATGACCTCGGAAGAGGCGCCGATCACATTGTTATCCGTGAACCAGACAATAACCGCCGAATCATCATTCGATGTATCCGTAACCAGCTGGACGATATCCTCCTCGCCATCGCCGTCATAATCCATGACCACGACATCATAGGTATCAGCCCCCGGATCAAGGTTTGATATCGAGGCCGAAAGAATAACCTCCGTCCCGACAGTTGCCTGAGCCGTCCCGCTGCTATCGACATTTTGAAGCACAACCAGCTTGTTATCCCGCAAGCCATAGACGATATCAACCACACCCGATTCATCCAGATCACCCATGGCAATCCCGCGACTCGTAGGCACCGACCCCCCGTCATAAAGTCTCTGGGTCACAAAATTACCACTCTCGGACCCAAAAATCACCGTGCCATTATAGTCACCTATCAGCAGATCATCGGTGCCATCGCCATCAATATCGACAACTTCCATATCCGATATGGTGAAGCCGTTGATATTGCCAAAACTGACCACCGTGGAAAAATTGCCATAGCCGTCATTTTCCAGATAATAGGTCTGATCAGTGCTGCCGCCCGTCACGGCCACAAGATCAAGATCGCCATCGCCATCAAAATCCAGAAGCTGCGCCGACATAAGAGACGTAAAGCTCAAGGTCTCCAGATTGGCCTGGCCATCCACCGACAGATGAATATCATCGCCACTGACCGATATCAGATCAACCTTTCCATCGCTGTCGATATCTTCTGCCAGAATGGCTTGCGGGGCGTCGGAGGACCCGGTTGCGCCCAGCGGAGTCTCGGCATAAAGACCGGTCCCGGCATTGCCACTGCTTGGCGGCGTATTCTGGTTATCAAGCATCGTGCCGTTGGACGTCAGGTCTTTATCGCCATCGCCGTCAAAATCAACCACATTGCCATGATAGGCAAATGTCGCTGGCAGAACCCCGGTCAGATTTTCGGTTTCCCGGAAATCCGGGCCTATCGAATCAACCGTATAGACCTCGGTATTGGACGCACTTGCCGCTTTGTTCCCGGCCTCGTCATAGGCCGTGGCCGTCACCGTCAGACTGTCCAGATTGCCAATCGTCACCGCACTGCCCGCATAAGGAAGGGCCTTGTCAAGGTCTAACGTCCAGCTGTCATTAGCAGACGGGTCAACCATCACCTTATAGGTCGCCGTATTCACTGTATCAAAGCTGGCCGTCGCATCATCATGCACCGTCACCAGAACATAATCCGCCCCGACTGCCGTCCCGGAAAGATCACGGCTGTCCGCCGTGATCAGATTGGTCGTGCTCTCCCCGGCAAGCTGGGCATCTACAGTCGGATTACTGGTGGGCCGCTCCGTATCTTTCTCAACCGAAACAATATACTGCGACTCCTCATTCAGCCGATCCGTCATCGTCACCGTCAGCTGGCTGGTGCCTTGAGGAAGCGAAAGAAGCTCCAGATTATCCAAAGTCACCAGAACATAATCGCCGCTTATGGTCGCATTGCCATAATCCACCGTGTCAAACACCGTCCCGCCATAGCTGACCGTGATCGTATCCGTGTCGGAAAGCGTCCCCGGCTCAACATAAATCCGCAAGGTCGCAGAGATGGTCTCAAAATTGATCCGGTTGAAGTCCTTGACATCGGTCTCGCCAGAACCGCGGTTAGACGCCTCCAGCCCGGCCCCGCCCATCAGCTGCACAAAGTCATTGCTGCCATCGCCAACAAAGACCAGATCATCTATCCCGTCATTATTGTAATCATAAACATCAACCGCATCAAAAACCCCGGCCCCGTCATAAAGAACAACCTGGCTATCGCCGATCACGGTGCCGTCTGCACTGGTCATCCAGACAATAATCTCGCTATTGGTGCCGTTGCTGGTCACCTGGACGATATCGGCTATGCCATCACCGTTATAGTCAATCACCCCAAGGTCTTGCGTCGCATAGCCTTTATTAGACGTCAGAACGGTTGCCCCTTGCGACGCCCCGCTTGCATCAACATCGGTAAGAACCGTGACCTCGCCACTGCTGGAGCCTGCAATCACATCAGCCACCCCGCTGCCATCAATATCGCCGCTGGTCACCTGCGTATAATTGGTCGCAGTGGAAAGCTGGGTCAGGGCTGGCGTGCCGGTCTGGTTACCCGCCAGCAAATAGACCCCGGTGGCACTGGCGATTAAAATATCCCCGGAATCATCGCCGCCATCGACATCAAAACGATGGAGATCATGGACATCGCCGCCAATTTCCACCTCTCCGGCCGAGGTGAAATTGCCATAGCCGTCATTCTCATAATAAATCACTTCGCCAGTCGCGCTATTCGCAGACCCCGTAACCATATCCAGATCGCCATCATTGTCATAATCGACAAGCTCAACCGCCGTGCTGGCACTGGAAGTCGCCGTATTCTGCGCCGTCAGACCTTCAGTCAGAACATCAATAAAGCCGGTGTCTGATTGCAAGACCAGATCAACCCGACCATCGCTGTCAATATCACCCGCCGCCATATCCGACACCGCATTGCTGAGCGTCAGGGTGCCCGCCGCATAATTGGCGGTGTCCTGCGGGCTATTACTATTAACATAGACCACCGCTTCACTGCCCGAAACCGCCCCGGCCGTCACCAGGTCAATATCGCCATCGCCATCAAGGTCAGCCGACAATACCGTGTCAAAATCTGCCGCCGCCGGACTTGCCACCACTGACGGACCAAAGAATTCCGGCGCAACACTGTCGACTGTCCAGGTGTCAAGAGTCTGCGTGGTCTCGTTGCCCAGCGCATCGGTCACCGTGGACGAGATCGTCAGCGCATCATCATGGTCTATCGTCAACTCACCCGCAACATCCTTCAATTCCATCGTCCAGCTACCGGCACTGTCCGCCGTGGTCGTGAAGGTCGTCAAACCGCTATCATCATCAGCAATCGTCACCCGCACAACCGCTCCGGCCTCGGTACTGCCCGAAAAACCAGCCGTCGCATTGATCGAAAAGGCTCCGGCACCATCCGGGTCACGGTCCTCTTCATCTATCGTCAGGCTAACCGCCTGGGCTATCGAATCAACCGTCCAGACCACACTCGGCAGGGTTGTCACATTATTAACCCCGTCCGTCGCGCTCACCGTCACATTAAGCTCATCATTATGGTCAATCACCAACTCACCCGCAACATCCGCAAGCTCCAGCGTCCAGCTGCCAGCACTATCCGCCGTGGTCGTGAAGGTCGTCAAACCGCCCGAAACCAGACCATCATCAACCGTCACCCGAATCACCGCATCAGCCTCGGCACTCCCCGAAATCCCCGCCGTCGCATTGATCGAAAAGGCTCCGCCGCCACTATCCGGGTCGCGGTCCTCCGCATCTATCGTCAGGGCAATCGCAGAAGATACCGCATCAACCGTCCAGATCACCGGTGCAAAGGTGGCGATATTATTCACCCCGTCCGTGGCACTCACGCTGATTGTCAATTCGTCTTCATGATCAATCACCAACTCGTTGGTCACATCCTGAAGCTCTAACGTCCAGCTACCCGCCGCATCCGCCGTGGTGGTGAAGATCGTAAAGTCACCATCTGTCGGGTCAGCAACTGTAATCCGCACAACCGCATCGGCCTCCGTGCTACCAGATATCCCCGCCGTCGCATTGATTGAAAAGTTCCCGCTGCCCGAATCAACATCAAAATCTTCATCATCTATCGTCAAATTGATGGGCGAGGTCACACTATCCACCGTCCAGGTGTCAAGATCCTGATTATGGACATTGCCCAGCACATCCGTCACCGTGGAAGTGATGGTCAGACTGTCATCATGGTCAATCGTCAGGTCATTGGCGACATCTTTCAATTCCAGAGTCCAGCTGCCATTGGCATCAGCCGTATCTATGAAAACTGCTTTCCCGCCATCTTCGTCAGTAACCGTCACCCGCACAACCGCTCCAGCCTCGGCACTGCCAGATATCCCCGCCGTCGCATTGATCGAATAGGCCCCGGTGCCATCCGGGTCGCGGTCCTCGGCATCTATCGTCAGGCTGATATCCTGCGCAATCGAATCAACCATCCAGGTCGCCGCCACCATATTTGTCACATTATTCACGCCATCGGTGGCACTCACCCTAACCGTCAGCAGATCATTATGATCAATCGTCAGTTCGTTGGCCACATCCACCAACTCCAGTGTCCAGCTGCCCGCTGTGTCTGCCGTGGTCGTGAAGGTCGTCTGTCCGCCATCCTCATCCGCAACCGTCACCCGGATCAACGCATCGGCCTCGGCACTGCCCGCAAAACCAGCCGTCGCATTGACCGAAAAGGCCCCGCCGCCACTATCAGGATCACGGTCTTCTTCATCTATCGTCAGGGAAATCACAGAAGATACCGCATCAACCGTCCAGGTCACCGCGGCAAAGGTCGCGATATTATTTACCTCGTCTGTTGCACTCACGCTGATAACCAGTTCATCTTCGTGATCAATCACCAGCTCATTGGTCACATCCGCAAGTTCAAGCGTCCAACTGCCCGCCGTATCAGCTGTCGTGGTGAAAGTGGTCAGGCCACTGCCCGTCACATCAGCAACCGTAATCCGAACAATCGCATCAGCTTCCGTACTGCCCGAAATCCCGGCGGTTGCGTTGATCGAGAACGTGTTGGTCACGCCATCCACATCAAAATCTTCATCATCTATCGTCAGATTGATCGGTGACGTCACCCCGTCCACTGTCCAGGTGTCAATATCCTGCGTGCTGACATTGCCAACCGCATCTGTCACCGTGGTGCTCACCGTCAATGTATCATCGTGATCAATCGTCAGTTTATTGGCAACGTCTTGAAGCTCCAAAGTCCAGCTGCCCGCTGAATCTGATGTCGTGGTAAAGACGGCTTGACCGCCATCATCGTCCGCAACCGTCATTCGGATCACTGTGCCAGCCTCGGCACTGCCCGAAATCCCCGCCGTCGCATTGATCGAAAACGGCGCGCTGCCATCCGGGTGGCGGTCTTCGTCATCTATCGTCAAACTGAGCGGCTGAACAACCGAATCAACGGTCCAGGTCACCGTTGCAAAGGTTGAAACGTTATTAACTCCGTCCGTCGCACTCACATTGACCGTCAGATTGTCATCATGATCAATCGTCAGGTCATTGGCGACATCTTGAAGCTCCAAAGTCCAGCTTCCCGCCGCATCTGCCGTGGTGGTGAAGGTTGTCTGCCCGCCATCCTCATCCGCAACCGTCACCCGGATCAATGCATCAGCTTCGGCACTGCCAGAAATCCCCGCCGTCGCATTGATCGAAAAGGCCCCGCCGCTGCTATCAGGATCACGGTCTTCTTCGTCGATTGTCAGAGAAATCGCAGAAGATACCGCATCAACCGTCCAGGTCACCGCGGCAAAGGTGGCAATATTATTCACCTCGTCTGTCGCACTGACACTGATGACCAGTTCATCTTCATGATCAATCACCAGCTCATTGGTCACATCTTGAAGTTCAAGCGTCCAGCTGCCCGCCGTATCGGCTGTCGTGGTGAAAGTGGTCAGGCCACTGCCCGTCACATCAGCAACCGTAATCCGAACAATCGCATCAGCTTCCGTACTGCCCGAAATCCCGGCGGTTGCGTTGATCGAGAACGTGTTGGTCACGCCATCCACATCAAAATCTTCATCATCTATCGTCAGATTGATCGGTGACGTCACCCCGTCCACCGTCCAGGTGTCAATATCCTGCGTGCTGACATTGCCAACCGCATCCGTCACTGTGGTGCTCACTGTCAATGTATCATCATGATCAATCGTCAGTTTATTGGCGACATCCGCAAGTTCCAGAGTCCAGCTGCCCGCTGAATCTGATGTCGTGGTAAAGACGGCTTGACCACCATCATCGTCCGCAACCGTCATTCGGATCACTGTGCCAGCCTCGGCACTGCCCGAAATCCCCGCCGTCGCATTGATCGAAAACGGCGCGCTGCCATCCGGGTGACGGTCTTCGTCATCAATCGTCAGGCTGAGCGGCTGAACAAGCGAGTCAACGGTCCAGGTCACCGTCGCAAAGGTCGCAACATTATTAACCCCGTCCGTCGCACTCACATTGACCGTCAGATTGTCATCATGATCAATCGTCAGGTCATTGGCGACGTCTTGAAGTTCCAACGTCCAACTGCCCGCCGCATCTGCCGTGGTGGTGAAGGTTGTCTGTCCGCCATCTTCATCCGCAACCGTCACCCGGATCAATGCATCAGCTTCGGCACTGCCCGCAAAACCAGCCGTCGCATTGACCGAAAAGGCCCCGCCACTATCAGGATCACGGTCTTCTGCATCTATCGTCAGTTGAATCGCAGAAGATACCGCATCAACCGTCCAGGTCACCGCCGCAAAGGTCGCGACATTATTAACCTCGTCTGTCGCACTCACGCTGATAACCAGTTCATCTTCGTGATCAATCACCAACTCATTGGTCACATCCGCAAGTTCAAGCGTCCAACTGCCCGCCGTATCGGCTGTCGTGGTGAAAGTGGTCAGGCCACTGCCCGTCACATCAGCAACCGTAATCCGAACAATCGCATCAGCTTCCGTACTGCCCGAAATCCCGGCGGTTGCGTTGATCGAGAACGTGTTGGTCCCGGCATCCACATCAAAATCTTCATCATCTATCGTCAGATTGATCGGCGACGTCACCCCGTCCACTGTCCAGGTGACGGTAGCCTGTGTGTCTACATTGCCAACCGCATCCATCACCGTGGTGTTCACCGTCAATGTATCATCGTGATCAATCGTCAGTTGATTGGCGACATCCGCAAGTTCCAAAGTCCAGCTACCAGCTGAATCTGATGTCGTGATAAAGACGGCTTGACCGCCATCATCGTCAGCAACCGTCATTCGGATCACTGTGCCAGCCTCGGCACTGCCCGAAATCCCCGCTGTCGCATTGATCGAAAACGGCGCAGAGCCATCCGGGTGGCGGTCTTCTTCATCTATCGTCAAGCTTAGCGGCTGAACAGCCGAGTCAACGGTCCAGGTCACCGTCGCAAAAGTTGAAACGTTATTAACCCCGTCCGTTGCACTTACATTGACCGTCAGATTGTCATCATGGTCAATCGTCAATTCATTGGCGACATCTGCAAGTTCAAGGGTCCAGCTGCCCGCACTGTCAGCCGTGGTGGTGAAGGTGGTCGCTCCGCCATCTTCATCCGCAACCGTTACCCGGATCAATGCATCAGCTTCGGCACTGCCGGACAGGCCCGCCGTCGCATTAATTGAAAAGGCCCCGCCACTGCTATCAGGATCGCGGTCTTCTGCATCTATCGTCAGCTGAATGGCAGAAGATACCGCATCAACTGTCCAGGTCACCGGCGCAAAGGTTGAAACGTTATTGACCCCGTCTGTCGCGCTGACGCTGATTGTCAGTTTATCCTCGTGGTCAATCACCAACTCATTGGTCACATCCTGAAGTTCCAAGGTCCAGCTGCCAGCCGCATCGGCTGTGGTGGTGAAGACCGTAAAGTCACCATCTGTCGGGTCAGCAACCGTGATTCGAACAACTGCATCGGCTTCGGTGCTGCCCGAAATCCCTGCCGTGGCATTGATTGAAAACGTGTTGGTCACGCCATCCACATCAAAATCTTCATCATCTATGGTGAGGTTGATCGGCGACGTCACCCCGTCCACTGTCCAGGTGACGGTAGCCTGTGTGTCTACATTGCCAACCGCATCCATCACCGTGGTGCTCACCGTCAATGTATCATCGTGATCAATCGTCAGTTGATTGGCGACATCCGCAAGCTCCAAAGTCCAGCTGCCCGCTGAATCTGATGTCGTGGTAAAGACGGCTTGACCGCCATCATCATCAACAACCGTCATTCGGATCACTGTGCCAGCCTCGGCACTGCCAGAAATCCCCGCCGTCGCATTGATCGAAAAGGCCCCGCCACTCACATCCGGGTCACGGTCTTCTTCGTCTATCGTCAGACTGAGCGGCTGAACAGCCGAGTCAACGGTCCAGGTCACCGTCGCAAAGGTTGAAACGTTATTAACCCCGTCCGTCGCACTCACATTAACCGTCAGATTGTCATCATGGTCAATCGTCAATTCATTGGCGACATCTGCAAGTTCAAGGGTCCAGCTGCCCGCACTGTCAGCCGTGGTGGTGAAGGTGGTCGCTCCGCCATCTTCATCCGCAACCGTTACCCGGATCAATGCATCAGCTTCGGCACTGCCAGACAGGCCCGCCGTCGCATTAATTGAAAAGGCCCCGCCACTGCTATCAGGATCGCGGTCTTCTGCATCTATCGTCAGCTGAATGGCAGAAGATACCGCATCAACTGTCCAGGTCACCGGCGCAAAGGTTGAAACGTTATTGACCCCGTCTGTCGCGCTGACGCTGATTGTCAGTTTATCCTCGTGGTCAATCACCAACTCATTGGTCACATCCGCAAGTTCAAGCGTCCAACTGCCAGCCGTATCGGCTGTGGTGGTGAAGACCGTAAAGTCACCATCTGTCGGGTCAGCAACCGTGATTCGAACAACTGCATCGGCTTCGGTGCTGCCCGATATCCCTGCGGTTGCGTTGATCGAGAACGTGTTGGTCCCGGCATCCACATCAAAATCTTCATCATCTATCGTCAGATTGATCGGTGACGTCACCCCGTCCACTGTCCAGGTGACGGTAGCCTGTGTGTCTACATTGCCAACCGCATCCATCACCGTGGTGCTCACCGTCAATGTATCATCGTGATCAATCGTCAGTTTATTGGCGACATCCGCGAGTTCAAGCGTCCAGCTGCCCGCTGAATCTGATGTCGTGGTAAAGACGGCTTGACCGCCATCATCATCCGCAACCGTCATTCGGATCACTGTGCCAGCCTCCGCACTGCCCGAAATCCCCGCCGTCGCATTGATCGAAAAGGCCCCGCCACTCACATCCGGGTCGCGGTCCTCTTCATCTATCGTCAGACTAAGCGGCTGAACAGCCGAGTCAACTGTCCAGGTCACCGTCGCAAAGGTTGAAACGTTATTAACCCCGTCCGTTGCACTCACATTGACCGTCAGATTGTCATCATGGTCAATCGTCAATTCATTGGCGACATCTGCAAGTTCAAGGGTCCAGCTGCCCGCACTGTCAGCCGTGGTGGTGAAGGTGGTCGCTCCGCCATCTTCATCCGCAACCGTCACCCGGATCAATGCATCAGCTTCGGCACTGCCAGAAATCCCCGCCGTCGCATTAATCGAAAAGGCCCCGCCACTGCTATCCGGGTCGCGGTCTTCTTCATCAATCGTCAGTTGAATGGCAGAAGATACCGCATCAACTGTCCAGATCACCGGCGCAAAGGTTGAAACGTTATTGACCCCGTCTGTCGCGCTGACGCTGATTGTCAGTTTATCCTCGTGGTCAATCACCAACTCATTGGTCACATCCGCAAGTTCAAGCGTCCAACTGCCAGCCGCATCGGCTGTGGTGGTGAAGACCGTAAAGTCACCATCTGTCGGGTCAGCAACCGTGATTCGAACAACTGCATCGGCTTCGGTGCTGCCCGAAATCCCTGCCGTGGCATTGATTGAAAACGTGTTGGTGAGCGTATCTACATCAAAATCTTCATCATCTATCGTCAGATTGATCGGTGACGTCACCCCGTCCACTGTCCAGGTGACGGTAGCCTGTGTGTCTACATTGCCAACCGCATCCATCACCGTGGTGCTCACCGTCAATGTATCATCGTGATCAATCGTCAGTTTATTGGCGACATCCGCAAGCTCCAAAGTCCAGCTGCCCGCTGAATCTGATGTCGTGGTAAAGACGGCTTGACCGCCATCATCATCCGCAACCGCCATTCGGATCACTGTGCCAGCCTCGGCACTGCCAGAAATCCCCGCCGTCGCATTGATCGAAAAGGCCCCGCCACTCACATCCGGGTCGCGGTCCTCTTCATCAATCGTCAGACTGAGCGGCTGAACAGCCGAGTCAACTGTCCAGGTCACCGTCGCAAAGGTTGAAACGTTATTAACCCCGTCCGTTGCACTCACATTGACCGTCAGATTGTCATCATGGTCAATCGTCAGTTCATTTGTGACATCTGCAAGTTCAAGGGTCCAGCTGCCCGCACTGTCAGCCGTGGTGGTGAAGGTGGTCGCTCCGCCATCTTCATCGGCGACCGTCACCCGGATCAATGCATCAGCCTCAGCACTGCCAGACAGGCCCGCCGTCGCATTAATTGAAAAGGCCCCGCCACTGCTATCAGGATCGCGGTCTTCTGCATCTATCGTCAGCTGAATGGCAGAAGATACCGCATCAACTGTCCAGGTGACCGGCGCAAAGGTTGAAACGTTATTGACCCCGTCTGTCGCGCTGACGCTGATTGTCAGTTTATCCTCGTGGTCAATCACCAACTCATTGGTCACATCCGCAAGTTCAAGCGTCCAACTGCCCGCCGTATCGGCTGTGGTGGTGAAGACCGTAAAGTCACCATCTGTCGGGTCAGCAACCGTGATTCGAACAACTGCATCGGCTTCGGTGCTGCCCGATATCCCTGCGGTTGCGTTGATCGAGAACGTGTTGGTGAGCGTATCTACATCAAAATCTTCATCATCTATGGTGAGATTGATCGGCGAGGCCACCGCATCAACCGTCCAAGTGCCAATATCCTGCGTATCGACATTGCCAACCGCATCCATCACGGTTGCCGTCACGGTCAGTTGTTCATCATGTTCAATCGTCAGCGTATTCACATCGGAAAGTTCCAGCGTCCAGCTACCAGTGCTATCCGCCGTGGCCAGGAAGACCGCAGATTCAGTGCCATCATTAACCGTTAGCCGCACAACCAGCCCGGCCTCGGCACTGCCGGAGATGCCCGCCGTCGCATTGATCGAAAAGGTCCCGCCACTGTCAGGATCGCGGTCTTCTTCATCGATGGTCAGACTGATCGCCTCAACAATCGAATCCACCGTCCAGGTTACGGTCGGCATGGTGGTGACGTTATTAACCCCGTCTGTGGCACTGACATTGACTGTTAGCAGGTCCATATGATCAATTGTCAGTTCATTGGTGACATCTGCAAGTTCCAAAGTCCAGCTGCCCGCACTGTCAGCCGTGGTGGTGAAGGTGGTCGCTCCGCCATCTTCATCCGCAACCGTCACCCGGATCAATGCATCACCTTCGGCACTGCCCGCAAAACCGGCGGTGGCATTGAGCGAAAAGGCCCCGCCACTGATATCCGGGTCACGGTCTTCTTCATCGATTGTCAGCTGAATGGCGGAGGAGATCGCATCAACCGTCCAGGTCACCGGCGCAAAGGTTGAGACGTTATTAACCCCGTCTGTTGCGCTCACACTCACCGTCAGTTTATCTTCGTGATCAATCACCAGTTCATTGGTCACATCTTGAAGTTCAAGGGTCCAACTGCCCGCCGCATCTGCCGTGGTGGTGAAGATCGTAAAGTCACCGTCTGTCGGGTCAGCAACCGTGATCCGCACAACCGCATCGGCTTCGGTGCTGCCAGATATTCCCGCCGTGGCATTGATTGAAAACGTGTTGGTGAGCGTATCTACATCAAAATCTTCATCATCTATGGTGAGATTGATCGGTGAGGCCACCGCATCAACCGTCCAGGTGCCAATATCCTGCGTATCGACATTGCCAACCGCATCCATCACGGTTGCCGTCACGGTCAGTTGTTCATCATGTTCAATCGTCAGCGTATTCACATCGGAAAGTTCCAGCGTCCAGCTACCCGACGCATCCGCCGTGGCGAGGAAGACCGCAGATTCAGTGCCGTCAGCAACTGTTAGCCGCACAACCAGCCCGGCCTCGGCACTGCCGGAGATGCCCGCCGTCGCATTGATTGAAAAGACCCCGCCGCTATCAGGATCGCGGTCTTCTTCATCGATGGTCAGACTGATCGCCTCAACAATCGAATCCACCGTCCAGGTTACGGTTGGCAGGATGGTGACGTTATTAACCCCGTCCGTGGCACTGACATTGACTGTCAGCAGGTCCATATGATCAATTGTCAGTTCATTGGTGACATCTGCAAGTTCCAAAGTCCAGCTGCCCGCACTGTCAGCCGTGGTGGTGAAGGTGGTCGCTCCGCCATCTTCATCCGCAACCGTCACCCGGATCAATGCATCACCTTCGGCACTGCCCGCAAAACCGGCGGTGGCATTGAGCGAAAAGGCCCCGCCACTGATATCCGGGTCACGGTCTTCTTCATCGATGGTTAGCTGAATGGTGGAGGAGATCGCATCAACCGTCCAGGTCACCGGCGCAAAGGTTGAAACATTATTGACCCCGTCTGTCGCGCTGACGCTTACGGTTAATTTATCTTCGTGATCAATCACCAGTTCATTGGTCACATCTTGAAGTTCAAGGGTCCAACTGCCCGCCGCATCTGCCGTGGTGGTGAAGATCGTAAAGTCACCGTCGGTCGGGTCAGAAACCGTGATCCGCACAACCGCATCGGCCTCCGTGCTACCAGATATCCCGGCGGTGGCATTGATCGAGAAGGTCCCGACCACCCCATCAAGATCAAAATCTTCATCATCAATCGTCAGATTGATCGGCGAGGCCACCGCATCCACTGTCCAGGTGCCAATATTCTGCGTATCGACATTGCCAACCGCATCCATCACGGTTGCCGTCACGGTCAGTTGTTCATCATGTTCAATCGTCAGCGTATTCACATCGGAAAGTTCCAGCGTCCAGCTACCAGTGCTATCCGCCGTGGCCAGGAAGACCGCAGATTCAGTGCCATCATTAACCGTTAGCCGCACAACCAGCCCGGCCTCGGCACTGCCGGAAATCCCTGCCGTGGCATTGATTGAAAAGGTCCCGCCACTGTCAGGGTCACGGTCTTCTTCATCGATGGTCAGACTGATAGCCTCAACAATCGAATCAACCGTCCAGGTTACGGTCGGCATGGTGGTGACGTTATTAACCCCGTCCGTGGCACTGACATTGACTGTCAGCAGGTCCATATGATCAATTGTCAGTTCATTGGTGACATCTGCAAGTTCAAGGGTCCAGCTGCCCGCACTGTCAGCCGTGGTGGTGAAGGTGGTCGCTCCGCCATCTTCATCCGCAACCGTCACCCGGATCACCGCATCGCCTTCGGCACTGCCCGCAAAACCGGCGGTGGCATTGAGCGAAAAGGCTCCGCCACTGATATCCGGGTCACGGTCTTCTTCATCGATTGTCAGCTGAATGGCGGAGGAGATCGCATCAACCGTCCAGGTCACCGGCGCAAAGGTTGAAACGTTATTGACCCCGTCTGTCGCGCTGACGCTTACGGTTAATTTATCTTCGTGATCAATCACCAGTTCATTGGTCACATCTTGAAGTTCAAGGGTCCAACTGCCCGCCGCATCTGCCGTGGTGGTGAAGATCGTAAAGTCACCGTCTGTCGGGTCAGTAACCGTGATCCGTACAATCGCTTCGGCTTCGGTGCTGCCTGAAATCCCGGCCGTGGCATTGATTGAAAACATGTTGGTGAGCGTATCTACATCAAAATCTTCATCATCTATGGTGAGGTTGATCGGTGAGGTCACCGCATCCACTGTCCAGGTGCCAAAATCCTGCGTGTCGACATTGCCGACCGCATCGGTCACCGTGGAAGTCACCGTCAATTTATCATCGTGATCAATCGTCAGTTGATTGGCAACGTCTTGAAGGACAAGGGTCCAGCTGCCCGACGCATCTGCTGTTCGGGTAAAGATCGTCTCCCCGCCATCTTCATCCGCAATTGTCATTCGGATCACTGTGCCAGTTTCGGAACTGCCGGAAATGCCTGCTGTCGCATTGATGGAAAAGACCACGCCACTGTCAGGATCGCGGTCTTCTTCATCGATGGTCAGGGTGAGAGGCTGAACAACCGAGTCAACGGTCCAGGTCACCGTCGCAAAGGTTGAAACGTTATTAACGCCGTCTGTGGCACTGACATTGACCGTCAACTGGTCCATATGATCAATTGTCAGTTCATTGGTGACATCTGCAAGTTCAAGGGTCCAGCTGCCCGCACTGTCAGCCGTGGTGGTGAAGGTGGTCGCTCCGCCATCTTCATCGGCGACCGTCACCCGGATCACCGCATCACCTTCGGCACTGCCAGCGAAACCGGCGGTGGCATTGAGCGAAAAGGCCCCGCCGCTGATATCAGGATCACGGTCTTCTTCATCTATTGTTAGCTGAATGGCGGAGGAGATCGCATCAACCGTCCAGGTCACCGGCGCAAAGGTTGAGACGTTATTAACCCCGTCTGTTGCGCTCACACTCACCGTCAGTTTATCTTCGTGGTCAATCACCAACTCATTGGTCACATCCTGAAGTTCCAGCGTCCAGCTGCCCGCACTGTCAGCCGTGGTGGTGAAGGTGGTCAGGTCGCCGTCTGTCGGGTCAGTAACCGTGATCCGTACAATCGAAGCGGCTTCGGTGCTGCCAGATATGCCTGCCGTGGCATTGATTGAAAACGTATTGGTGAGCGCATCAACATCAAAATCTTCATCATCTATGGTGAGATTGATCGGCGAGGTCACCCCGTCCACCGTCCAGGTTGCAAAATCCTTGGTGGTCACGTTACCAAGCACATCGGTCACGGTGTAAGACACGGTCAGTTGATCATCGTGGTCAATCGTTAGCTGATTAGCGACATCTTGAAGTTCCAAAGTCCAGCTGCCATTGGCATCAGCGGTATCTATGAAAACTGTTTCCCCGCCATCTTCATCGGCAACTGTTACGCGGACAACTGCCCCGGCTTCGGCACTGCCAGAAATGCCTGCGGTGGCATTGATCGAAAAGGCCCCGCCAGAATCAGGGTCGCGGTCATAGTCATCGATGGTCAGGCTGATATCCTGTGCAATCGAATCAACCGTCCAGGTTAGCGTCGCAAAGGTTGAAACGTTATTAACCCCGTCCGTGGCACTGACATTGACCGTTAGACTGTCATCATGATCAATCGTCAGTTCATTGGTGACATCTGCAAGTTCGAGGGTCCAGCTGCCAGCCGCATCTGCGGTGGTGGTGAAGATCGTCTCCCCGCCATCTTCATCGGCAACCGTCACCCGGATCACCGCATCGGCTTCGGCACTGCCAGCGAATCCAGCCGTGGCATTGATTGAGAAAGCCCCGCCAGAATCAGGATCGCGGTCTTCTTCATCGATGGTTAGCTGAATGGTGGAGGATATCGAATCAACCGTCCAGATCACCGGTGCATAGGTCGCGATATTATTGACCCCGTCTGTGGCAGTCACGCTTACGGTTAATTTATCTTCGTGATCAATGACCAGTTCATTGGTCACATCTTGAAGTTCAAGGGTCCAGCTGCCCGACGCATCAGCCGTGGTGGTGAAGATCGTAAAGTCACCGTCTGTCGGGTCAGCAACCGTGATCCGCACAATCGACTCGGCTTCGGTGCTGCCAGATATGCCAGCTGTGGCATTGATTGAAAACGTATTGGTGAGCGCATCAACATCAAAATCTTCATCATCTATGGTGAGATTGATCGGCGAGGTTACGCCGTCTACCGTCCAGGTGCCAAAATCCTTGGTGGTTTCATTGCCAAGCACATCAGTCACGGTATAGGCCACGGTCAGTTGATCATCGTGGTCAATCGTTAGCTGATTAGCAACATCTTGAAGTTCCAAAGTCCAGCTTCCGTTCGCATCGGCGGTGTCGATAAAGACGGTCTGCCCGCCGTCTTCGTCAGCAACTGTTACGCGGACAACTGCCCCGGCTTCGGCACTGCCCGAAATACCTGCGGTGGCATTGATCGAAAAGGCCCCGCCAGAATCAGGATCGCGGTCTTCGTCATCAATGGTCAGGCTGATATCCTGCGCAATCGAATCAACCGTCCAGGTTAGCGTCGCAAAGGTTGAAACGTTATTAACCCCGTCCGTGGCACTGACATTGACCGTTAGCTGATCGTCGTGATCAATCGTCAGTTGATTGGTCACATCTTCAAGTTCAAGCGTCCAGCTACCTGCTGCATCTGCGGTGGTGGTGAAGGTGGTCGCTCCGCCATCTTCATCGGCAACCGTCACCCGGATCAGCGCAGCGGCTTCGGCACTGCCAGCGAATCCGGCGGTGGCATTGATTGAAAAGGCCCCGCCAGAATCAGGATCGCGGTCTTCGTCATCTATGGTCAGCTGAATGGTGGAGGATATCGCATCAACCGTCCAGATCACCGGCGCATAGGTCGCGATATTATTGACCCCGTCCGTGGCAGTCACGCTTACGGTCAGTTTATCTTCGTGATCAATCACCAGTTCATTGGTCACATCTTGAAGTTCAAGCGTCCAGCTTCCATTTGCATCAGCCGTGGTCGTGAAGATCGTAAAGTCACCGTCTGTCGGGTCAGCAACCGTGATCCGCACAATCGACTCGGCCTCGGTGCTGCCCGAAAGCCCCGCTGTGGCATTGATCGAGAAGGTGTTGACCCCCGCATCAAGATCAAAATCTTCATCATCTATGGTCAGGCTGATCGGCGAGGTCACGCCGTCTACTGTCCAGGTGTTAATATCCTGATGATGGATATTGCCAAGCACATCCGTCACTGTGGAAGAGATGGTCAGACTGTCATCATGATCAATCGTTAGCTGATTGGCGACATCTTCAAGTTCAAGCGTCCAGCTGCCATTGGCATCGGCGGTATCTATAAAGACGGCTTGGCCGCCGTCTTCGTCGGCAACGGTTATGCGCACAACCGCCCCGGGTTCGGCACTGCCAGAAAGCCCTGCCGTGGCATTGATTGAGAAGGCCCCGCCACTATCGGGATCGCGGTCTTCTTCATCTATGGTCAGGCTGATTGGTTGCGCGACTGAATCAATGCTCCAGGTGACCGGCGTGCTATGGGAGGTATTTCCAAGCACATCGGTTGAATCAACCCGGATGACCAGTTCATCCTCGTGATCGATTGTGAGTTCATTGGTCACATCGCCAAGGGTGAGGGTCCAGCTTCCATTGGCATCTGCTGTGGTTGTGAAAGTTGTTGATCCGCCGTGCGTTGCATCGCTGACGGTTATGCGGACAATGGCATCATGTTCGACGCTGCCGGATATGCCTGCGGTTGCATTGATGGAGAAGCCGCCGCCGATATCAGGATCACGGTCTTCTTCATCGACAGTGAGCGCAGAGATATAGGCCTGGGCATCAATGGTCCATATTTCGGTTGGATTGGTATAGGTATTCTGGAGGATATCGGTTGCGCTGACGGTGACTTCGAGTTCATCGGCATGATCGATGGTGAGTTCGCCTGCGACATCTGTGAGTTCGAGGGTCCAGCTTCCGTTTCCGTCTGCGGTTGTTGTGAAGGTTGTGAGTCCGCCGTCAGTTGGGTCTGCAATGGTTATGCGGATGACGGCATCGGCTTCTGCATTTCCGGCGAATCCTGCGGTTGCGTTGATGGAGAAGGAACCGCCACTATCGGGGTCCCGGTCCTCTTCATCAATGGTTATGATTGGCGAGTCGGTTGCGCCATCGACGGTCCATGTATCGTAATTTGGCCCGTACCAATAGATTCCTGCTGTGCTTCTTGCAGAGAGGCTTACGGTTAGCTCGTCCATATGGTCGATGACGAGGTTTCCGGTATTCATCCCGTCGAGGTCTATTGTCCAGTTTCCGGTGATGTCCTCTGCGGTTGTTGTAAAGACATGAGAGTTATTTCCATCATCGAGGGTGACATAGACGGTTGAGAGCGGGCTGGAGTCGCCGATCATCAGCGGCACTGTGCTGATGGAGTAGGTGGCTGATCCATCTGGGTCACGTTCGGAGTCATCGACCCATACGCGGGAGTACGGGATTGATGATTCGACTTCATAGGTTACAGGAGCACTGAGGCTTGAGGCATTATTGGCTTCGTCATAGGCGATCCCGGTTATTGTGATGAGGTCGAGGTCCGTAAATGTTATGTTTGGTCCGGCGTAGGGGGTTGCCTTATCGAGGTCGAGGGTCCAGGTATCACCTGCGGTTGGGTCGACTTCGACCAGGTAGGTTGCTGTTTCGGCTGTGTCGCGTCCGGCGGTTGTATCGTCATGGACGGTCAGGAGGATATAGTCGGCCCCGACGGCTGTACCTGTGAGGTCACGGGTTAGCCTTGAGATGACATAATCTTTTTGTTCGGTTGCGAGCAGGATATCGAAGGTTGGCGGGGAGGCGGGTCCGGTGCGGTCGATATCGACATCAAAGACATAATGCGAATCAGGATGGATTCCATCGGAAAGCGTTGCCGTCAAATCGCCGCCGCTATCGTTCAACAGACCAAGCGCGCCCGAATCCAGATTAAAGGTCAGATAGCCGTCTTCGAGTTCATCAACGATATTGTCATTATTCGTATCGGTGAGTGCATAGGTATAAATCGGGGTGCCGCCCTGGGTGAGCGTGATCGTATTGCCGTCAAAGACGCTATCCGGATCGACTCGCAGCCGCACCCTGGCAGAACTGGTGTCGGCATTGATTGTGTTGAAGTCCTTGACATCGGTTTCGCCACCGCCACGATTATCAGCCTCCAGCGCGGCGCCGCCCAGAAGCTGAACAACACTGCCATCAGAACCTGTCTCACTATCAACAAAGACCAGATCATCAATCCCGTCATTATTGTAATCATAGACCACAAGGTCATGTAACTCGGTATTATCGTCAAAGAAAACGACCTCGGACGATGCGCCGATCACCCCGCCCTCGGTAAACCAGACAACAACCGCCGAATCATCATTCACATCATCCGTAATCAGCTGGACGATATCATCCTCGCCATCGCCGTCATAATCCATAACAACAACGTCATAGGTGTATGCTGCCGGATCAAGCCCGGCAACCGAGGCTGAAAGAGAAACCTCCGATGCCGCCGTGCCCGTCCCGTCAACATCCTGAAACACAACCAGATCATTGTTCTGCAAGCCATAGATGATATCAGTGCCGCCCGATTGATCCAGATCGCCCGTGGCAACGCCAAACGCGCCAGGACCATAGGCACCGGTGTTGCCATCCAGCACCTCCTGCGTGACAAAATTACCACTCTCGGACCCAAAAATAACAAACCCGTCAAAATCATTCACCACCAGATCATCGGTGCCATCGCCATCAACATCGACAACTTCCATACCCGCAACGCTGAACCCGTTGTCATTGGCAAAACTGGCCACCGTTACAAAATTGCCATAGCCGTCATTTTCCAGATAATAGGTCTGATCACTGCTACTGCCCGTCACCGCCACAAGATCAAGATCGCCATCGCCATCAAAATCCAGAAGCTGGGCTGCGCGAAGATCAATAAAGCTCAAGGTCTCCTGATTGGCCTGACCATCGACCGACAAATGAATTTCATCGCCATTGACTGACACCAGATCAACCTTGCCATCGCTGTCAATATCTTCTGCCAGAATAGATTGCGGATAGCCCGAAGTCCCGACCGCGCCATGCGTATTGGCAACATAATTGCTCATCCCGTCATTGCCCGTGCTTTGCGCCTGGTTCTGATTTTCCAAAATAGTCCCGCGCGAGGTCAGCTCCTTATCGCCATCGCCGTCAAAATCAACGACATTGGCATAATAAGCAAAGTCAGTTGGCAGAACCCCGGTCAGTTGTTCATCCGCCCGGAAGTCCGGGCGGATGGAATCAACCGTATAGACTTCGGTATTGGACCCTGCCGCCGATTTGTTTCCGGCTTCGTCATAGGCTGTCGCCGTCACCGTCAAACTGTCCAGGTTGCCGATGGTCACCGCACTGCCCGCATAGGGGGTGGCCTTGTCAAGGTCCAGCGTCCAGCTGTCGTTAGCAGACGGGTCAACCTCTACCTTATAGGTCGCGGTATTGGCGCTATCAAAACTGGCGGTGGTATCGTCATGGACCGTCACCAGCACATAATCGGCCCCGGCGGCTGTCCCGGAAAAATCACGGCTGTCCACCGTGATCAGATTGGCGGTGGTTTCCCCGGCCAGCAACCCATCGACGGTTGGGTCCGCAGGCCCGGTGCGGTCAATATCCACGTCAAAGATATAATTGGCATCGGCATGAACGCCATCGGACAAGGTTGCCGTTAAATCACCACCACCATCGGTCAAGCGCGCAAGTTCGGTGGTCCCCAGCGTAAAGGTCAGATAGTCATCTTCCAACTCGTCAGCAATATTGTCGACATTCGTATCGGTAAGCGTATAAGTATAAATCTCTTGCGAGCCTTGCTTTAATATAACCTCGTCGCCCGCAAAAACCGTATCCGGGTCCACCCGCAGCCGAATGGTGGCAGAGGTGGTGTCGGCATTGATCGTGTTGAAATCCTTGACATCGGTTTCGCCGCCGCCGCGATTATCAGCCTCCAGCCCCGCCCCGCCCAAAAGCTGGACAAAACCGGCATCCGTGGCGGTTATACTGTCATCAACAAAGACCAGATCATCAATCCCGTCATTATTGTAATCATAAATCGTCAGATCGTGTAAATCGGTTGTCGGGTCATAATAAATGACCTCGGAAGAAGCACCGGGCACCCCGCCCTCGCCATACCAGACAACAACCGCCGACCCGTTGGCATCACCGATCAGCTGGACAATATCCTCATCCCCGTCCCCGTCATAATCCAGAATCGCAATCGCATCGGTTGCGACACCCGGAGAAATACCGGCAAACGAGGCAGATAGCTCAACCGTCCCCCCGACATTCCCCGACCCGTCAACATTTGTAAGCACATAAATCTGGTTATCCGGCCCGCCATAGACAATATCAACCACGCCCGACCCGTCCAGGTCCCCCGCAGCAACCCCGCCGCCCAGCAGACTGGTAGCATCTTCGTATATTTTCTGCGTGACATAATTGCCGCTGTCCGACCCAAAAATAATCGTGCCAACATCATCGCTGACAATCAGATCATCGATGCCATCGCCATCGACATCAAAAACCTCGATATCCTGATCGGCAATAGCCGTCAGATTGCTATCGTCAAAACTGACCAGGGTGGTGAAATTGCCATAGCCATCGTTCTCCAGATAGGTCACATTATTATCACCCAAAGACGCAATATCCAGATCACCATCGCCGTCAAAATCAAGCAAGCGCAGGCTTTGAAGATCACTGCTTGTAATCTTCTCCAGACTTTGCAAACCGCCAACCGACAGATGAATCGTGTCCCCCAACCGCGAGACAAGATCAACCGTCCCGTCACTGTCAATATCCCCGGCATGGGTCGTAAAACTTGTTAAATTGCTTGCCGCCTGCTGGGTTAGAGCATAATTGCTCATCCCGTCATTGCCCGTGCCTTGCGGCTGGTTCTGATTGTCAAGCACATAGCCAAGGCTCGATAACTCCTTGTCGCCATCGCCATCATAATCCATCACATTGACATTATACCCCAGCTCGCTCGGCAAAACCCCGACCAACTGCTCCGCCGCCCGGAAGTCCGCGCCAATCGAATCAACCGAATAAACCTCGGTATTCGACGCAGAAGCCGCCTTATTCCCCGCCGCGTCATAGGCCGTGGCCGTCACCGTCAGCATATCAAGATTGCCAATCGTCACCACACTCCCGGCATAGGGAATCGCCTTGTCCAGATCCAGCGTCCAGCTGTCCCCGTCAGACGGGTCAACCATCACCTTATAGGTCGCCGTATTCGCTGTATCAAAACTGGCCGTCGCATCATCAATAACCGTCACCAGCACATAATCCGCCCCGACCGCCGTTCCGCTCAAATCACGGCTGTCGGCACTGATCAGATTGGCAACGCTCTCGCCCGCAAGCTGCGCATCCACAGTCGGATCACTGGTGGGCAGGACCGTGTCTTTCTCGACCGAGAAAATATACTGCGACTCATCATTCAGCCGGTCCGTCATCGTCACCGTCAGCTGGTTGGTGCCTTCACTCAACGAAGTCAGCTCGTTATTATCCAGCGTTATAAGCACATATTCATCGTTTGCACCGCTCTTGGCCGCTGAGCCGTAATCCACCGTCTCAAACACCGTCCCGCCATAGCTGACCGTAATCGTATCGGTGTCAGAAAGCGTGCCAGGATCAACATAAACCCGCAAGGTCG
Organism: Alphaproteobacteria bacterium; assembly: GCA_965229605.1. GTDB lineage: Bacteria > Pseudomonadota > Alphaproteobacteria > CBDDJK01 > CBDDJK01. Next base: position 2,379,415 of record OZ245892.1, read on the forward strand.
CCGTTTGCGTTTCAGCATTGATTTTATTGAAGTCCTTGACGTCAGTCTCTCCGCCGCCGCGATTGTCAGCCTCCAGCCCGGCCCCGCCCAGAACCTGCACAAAGTCATTGGTGCCATCGCCAATAAAGACCAGATCATCTATCCCGTCATTATTGTAATCATAAACATCAACCGCATCAAAAACCCCGGCCCCGTCATAGAGAACAGCCTGGCTATCCCCGATAATCGTCCCGTCTGCACTGGTCATCCAGACAATGATTTCGCTATTCGTCCCATCGCTGGTCACCTGAACAATGTCCGATACGCCATCGCCGTTATAATCAATCACGCCAAGGTCTTGCGTTGCATAGCCTTGACTGGACGTCAGAACCGTTTGACCCTGCACCGCGCCAGTCGCATCAATGTCCGTGAGGACCATGACCTGGCCACTGTCTGATCCGGCAATCACATCCACCAAACCGCTGCCATCAACATCGCCGCTGGTCACCGTCGTATAATTGGTCTCACTCGAAAGCGTGTAAACCGGCATCGTCGAACTCTCATCGCCAAGAACAAGATAAATCCCGTTTGAACTGGTCAATAAAAGATCATCGGCATCGCCTGCCCCCGCAACATCCATCGTATGGAAATCATAAATATCGCCGCCAACATCATACGAACCGGCAAAGGTGAAATTGCCATAGCCATCGTTCTCATAATAGACCATCTCATCGCCAAGAGGATCATTCACCGAGCCTGTCGCCAAATCGAGATCGCCGTCATTGTCATAATCCAAAAGCTCAACAACCGTGCTGGCACTCGGGGTTATATTTTGATTCCTGACCGTCGCACCTTCCGTAAAGACATCAATCGTGCCAAGGGTTGATTGCACAACCAGATCAACCTGACCATCGCTGTCAATATCACCCGCAACCATATCTGAAACCGGATTGGCACCCAGAAGGGGAATCGATCCCGCCGCCACATAATTACCGCTTTCCTCCGGGTTATTATTATTGAGATAAATAACCAGTTGACTGCCTGAAGCCGTCCCGCCCGTCACCAGATCAAGGTCACCATCGCTATCAAGGTCAGCCGACAACACGGTGTCATAATCACTCGCCACCGCACTTGCCACTGTTGACGGGCCAAAGAAGTCCGGCGCAACACTGTCGACTGTCCAGGTGTTAATCGTCTGGGTGGTCTCGTTGCCCAGCACATCGGTCACCGTGGACGTCACCGTCAGTTGATCATCATGATCAATCGTCAGTTGACCCGCCACATCCTGCAATTCCAGCGTCCAGCTTCCATTCGCATCTGCCGTATCGGTAAAGACCGTTCTCCCGCCGTCCTCGTCAGCAATCGTGATCCGTACAACCGCTCCGGCTTCGGCACTCCCCGAAAAACCTGCCGTCGCATTGATCGAAAAGGCCCCGGTCCCATCCGGGTCACGGTCCTCTTCATCTATCGTCAGGCTGATCGGTTGCGCCACCGAATCAACACTCCAGGTCACCGTCGGCAGAGTCGAAACATTATTAACCCCGTCTGTCGCGCTCACAGTGACTGTCAGCTGATCATCATGGTCAATCGTCAGTTGACCCGCCACATCCGCAAGCTCAAGCGTCCAGCTGCCCGCACCATCCGCCGTGGTCGTGAAGGTCGTCTGCCCGCCATCTTCATCGGCAACCGTCACCCGGATCACCGCGTCAGCTTCCGCACTGCCCGCAAAACCCGCCGTGTCATTGATCGAAAAGGCTCCGCCGCCGCTATCCGGGTCGCGATCCTCTTCATCAATCGTCATCTGAAGGGCAGAGGATACCGCATCAACGCTCCAGGTCACCGGTGCATAGGTCGAGACATTATTAACCCCGTCCGTGGCACTCACACTCACTGTCAGCTGATCCTCATGATCAATCGTCAGTTCACTGGCCACATCTTGAAGCTCAAGCGTCCAGCTACCATTCGCATCTGACGTGGTCGTGAAGGTCGTCTGCCCGCCATCTTCATCGGCAACCGTCACCCGCACAATCACATCGGCTTCCGTACTACCCGAAATCCCCGCCGTCGCATTGATCGAAAAGCTGCTGGTCCCGATATCCGTATCAAAATCTTCATCATCTATCGTCAGATTGATCGGCGAGGTCACACTATCCACCGTCCAGGTGCCAAAATCCTGCGTGTCGACATTGCCAACCCTGTCCGTCACCGTCGAGGTCACCGTCAGTTGATCCTCATGGTCAATCGTCAACTTATTGGCGACATCCTGCAATTCCAGCGTCCAGCTGCCATTCGCATCAGATGTCGTGGTAAAGACCGCTTCACCGCCATCCTCATCCGCAATCGTCATCCGAATCACGGCCCCGGCTTCGGCACTGCCCGAAAGCCCTGCCGTCGCATTGATCGAATAAGGGTCCCCTTGATCAGGCTCCCGGTCATATCCGTCAATCGTCAGGCTGAGAGGCTGAACCACCGAATCAACCGTCCAGGTCACCGTCGGCAGGGTCGAAACATTATTCACCCCGTCCGTCGCGCTTACATTGATCGTCAACTGATCCTCATGATCAATCGTCAGTTTACCCGCCACATCCTGCAATTCCAGCGTCCAGCTTCCCGCACTGTCTGCGGTGGTCGTGAAGATCGTCTCCCCGCCTTCTTCATCCGCAACCGTCACCCGGATCACCGCATCGCCTTCCGCACTGCCAGACAGACCCGCCGTCGCATTGATCGAAAAGACCCCGCTGCTATCCGGGTCGCGATCCTCTTCATCAATCGTCAGGCTGATGTCATCAGCAATCGCATCAACCGTCCAGGTCACCGCTGCAAAAGTGGCGATATTATTCACCCCGTCTGTCGCGCTCACACTGATTGTTAATGTATCTTCGTGATCAATCGTCAGTTCACTGGCCACATCCTGCAATTCCAGCGTCCAGCTGCCCGCACTATCTGCTGTCATCGTAAAGATGGTTTGACCCGAATCTTCATCCGCAACCGTAATCCTCACAACCGCATCGGCTTCCGTGCTGCCCGAAAGCCCCGCCGTGGCGTTGATTGAAAAGCTGCTGGTCCCGGCATCTACATCAAAATCTTCATCATCTATCGTCAGATTGATCGGCGAAGTCACCCCGTCCACCGTCCAGGTGCCAAAATCCAGATCGCTCACATTGCCAACCGCATCCGTGAAGCTTGAGCTCACCGTCAGTTGATCCTCATGATCAATCGTTAGCTGATTAGCGACATCTTGAAGCTCAAGTGTCCAACTGCCCGCCGCATCCGCCGTGCTGGTAAAGACCGCTTGACCGCCATCCTCGTCCGCAACCGTGATCCGAACAACCGAACCGGCTTCGGAACTCCCGGAAAGCCCTGCCGTCGCATTGATCGAAAAGACCCCGCCACTATCCGGGTCACGGTCTTCATCATCTATCGTCAGGCTGATCGGTTGTGCCACCGAATCAACTGTCCAGGTCACCGTCGCAAAGGTTGAAACGTTATTCACCCCGTCCGTCGCACTCACATTAACCGTCAGCAGATCATCATGGTCAATCGTCAGTTGATTGGTCACATTTTCAAGTTCCAACGTCCAGCTTCCGGCACTGTCTGCCGTGGTCGTGAAGGTCGTCTCTCCCCCATCTTCATCCGCAACTGTCACCCGGATTACCGCATCGCCTTCGGCACTGCCTGCAAAACCTGCCGTCGCATTGATCGAAAAGGCCCCACCACTGTCAGGATCGCGGTCCTCTTCATCAATCGTCAGACTGATGTCATCGGAAATCGCATCAACCGTCCAGGTCACCGGCGCATAGGTGGCGATATTATTGACCCCATCCGTTGCACTGACGCTGATTGTCAGTTTATCTTCGTGATCAATCGTCAGCTGACTGGCCACATCCTGCAATTCCAGCGTCCAGCTGCCCGCACTATCTGCTGTCGTCGTAAAGATGGTTTGGCCAAAATCATCATCGGCAACCGTGATCCTTACAATCGCATCGGCTTCCGTGCTGCCCGAAAGCCCCGCCGTCGCATTGATGGAAAAGCTGTTGGTGAGCGCATCCACATCAAAATCTTCATCATCTATGGTGAGATTGATCGGCGAGGTCACGCCATCCACTGTCCAGGTGCCAATATCCTGAGTATGAGCGTTGCCAAGCACATCGGTTACCGTGTAACTCACCGTCAGTTGATCATCATGGTCAATCGTCAATTGACTGACAACATCCTGCAATTCCAGCGTCCAGCTACCGTTTGCATCAGCGGTATCGATAAAGACGCTCTGCCCGCCATCTTCGTCCACAACCGTCACCCGGACAACCGCTCCGGCTTCGGCACTGCCCGAGAATCCAGCCGTTGCATTGATTGAAAAGGTCCCGCCACTATCCGGGTCACGGTCTTCGTCATCTATGGTCAGACTGATCGGTTGTGCCACCGAATCCACCGTCCAGGTTAACGTTGCAAAGGTGGCGACATTATTCACCCCGTCCGTCGCACTCACATTAACCGTCAGCAGGTCCATATGATCAATCGTCAGTTCACTGGTCACATCCTGCAATTCCAGCGTCCAGCTTCCCGCGCTGTCTGCGGTGGTCGTGAAGGTCGTCTCCCCGCCATCTTCATCCGCAACCGTCACCCGGATCACCGAATCGCCTTCGGCACTGCCTGCAAAACCCGCCGTCGCATTGATTGAAAAGGCCCCGCCAGAATCCGGGTCGCGGTCTTCTTCGTCGATTGTCAGACTGATGTCATCAGCTATCGCATCAACCGTCCAGGTCACCACCGCATAGGTGGCGATATTATTGACCCCATCCGTTGCACTGACGCTGATTGTTAATGTATCTTCATGATCAATCGTTAGCTCACTGGCCACATCAGTCAGTTCCAGTGTCCAGCTACCCGCACTATCTGCCGTGGTGGTGAAGATAGTTTGACCAAAATCATCATCGGCAACCGTGATCCTTACAATCGCATCGGCTTCGGTGCTGCCCGAAATCCCCGCCGTCGCATTGATTGAAAACGTGTTGGTGAGCGCATCTACATCAAAATCTTCATCATCTATGGTGAGATTGATCGGCGAGGTCACGCCATCCACTGTCCAGGTGCCAATATCCTGCGTATGAGCGTTGCCAAGCACATCGGTTACCGTGTAACTCACCGTCAATTGATCATCATGATCAATCGTTAGCTGATTAGCGACATCCTGCAATTCCAGCGTCCAGCTGCCATTCGCATCAGCGGTATCGATAAAGACGCTCTGCCCGCCATCCTCGTCCACAACCGTCACCCGCACAACTGCCCCGGCTTCGGCACTGCCAGAGAATCCAGCTGTCGCATTGATTGAAAAGGTCCCGCCACTGTCAGGATCGCGGTCTTCGTCATCTATGGTCAGACTGATCGGTTGTGCCACCGAATCCACCGTCCAGGTTAACGTTGCAAAGGTGGCGACATTATTAACCCCGTCCGTCGCACTCACATTAACCGTCAGCAGGTCCATATGATCAATCGTCAGTTCACTGGTCACATCAGCCAATTCCAGCGTCCAGCTTCCCGCACTGTCTGCCGTGGTCGTGAAGGTCGTCTCCCCCCCATCTTCATCTGCAACCGTCACCCGGATCACCGAATCGCCTTCGGCACTGCCAGACAGACCCGCCGTCGCATTGATTGAAAAGGCTCCGCCAGAATCCGGGTCGCGGTCCTCTTCATCAATCGTCAGACTGATATCATCAGCAATCGCATCAACCGTCCAGGTCACCGCCGCATAGGTGGCGATATTATTCACCCCGTCTGTTGCACTGACGCTGATTGTCAATTTATCTTCGTGATCAATCGTCAGCTGGCTGGCAACATCTTGAAGTTCAAGCGTCCAGCTGCCCGCACTATCTGCCGTGGTGGTGAAGATGGTTTGACCAAAATCATCATCGGCAACCGTAATCCGAACAACCGCATCAGCTTCCGTGCTTCCCGAAATCCCCGCCGTGGCATTGATCGAAAAGCTGTTGGTCCCGGCATCCACATCAAAATCTTCATCATCTATGGTGAGATTGATCGGCGAGGTCACGCCATCTACCGTCCAGGTGCCAATATCCTGCGTATGAGCGTTGCCAAGCACATCGGTCACCGTGTAACTCACCGTCAGTTGATCATCATGATCAATCGTTAGCTGATTAGCGACATCTTGAAGCTCAAGCGTCCAGCTGCCATTCGCATCTGCGGTATCGATAAAGACGCTCTGCCCGCCATCCTCATCAGCAACCGTCACCCGGACAACCGAACCAGCCTCGGCACTGCCCGAGAATCCAGCCGTTGCATTGATTGAAAAGGCCCCGCCACTATCCGGGTCACGGTCTTCGTCATCTATGGTCAGACTGATCGGTTGTGCCACCGAATCCACCGTCCAGGTTAACGTTGCAAAGGTGGCGACATTATTCACCCCGTCCGTCGCACTCACATTAACCGTCAGCAGGTCCATATGATCAATCGTCAGTTCACTGGTCACATCCTGCAATTCCAGCGTCCAGCTTCCCGCGCTGTCTGCGGTGGTCGTGAAGGTCGTCTGTCCGCCATCTTCATCCGCAACCGTCACCCGGATCACCGAATCGCCTTCGGCACTGCCTGCAAAACCCGCCGTCGCATTGATTGAAAAGGCCCCGCCAGAATCCGGGTCGCGATCTTCTTCATCAATCGTCAGACTGATGTCATCAGCTATCGCATCAACCGTCCAGGTCACCGGCGCAAAAGTGGCGATATTATTGACCCCATCCGTTGCACTGACGCTGATTGTTAATGTATCTTCATGATCAATCGTTAGCTGGCTGCCGACATCAGTCAGTTCCAGTGTCCAGCTACCCGCACTATCTGCCGTGGTGGTGAAGATAGTTTGACCAAAATCATCATCGGCAACCGTGATCCGCACAATCGCATCGGCTTCCGTGCTGCCCGAAATCCCCGCCGTCGCATTGATTGAAAACGTGTTGGTGACAGCATCCACATCAAAATCTTCATCATCTATCGTCAGATTGATCGGTGAGGTGACGCCATCCACTGTCCAGGTGCCAATATCCTGCGTATGAGCGTTGCCAAGCACATCGGTTACCGTGTAACTCACCGTCAGTTGATCATCATGATCAATCGTTAGCTGATTAGCGACATCCTGCAATTCCAGCGTCCAGCTGCCATTCGCATCAGCGGTATCGATAAAGACGCTCTGCCCGCCATCCTCGTCCACAACCGTCACCCGCACAACTGCCCCGGCTTCGGCACTGCCAGAGAATCCAGCCGTCGCATTGATCGAAAAGGTCCCGCCACTATCAGGATCGCGGTCTTCGTCATCTATGGTCAGACTGATCGGTTGTGCCACCGAATCCACCGTCCAGGTTAGCGTCGCAAAGGTGGCGACATTATTAACCCCGTCTGTTGCACTCACATTAACCGTCAGCAGGTCCATATGATCAATCGTCAGTTGATTGGTCACATCAGCCAATTCCAGCGTCCAGCTTCCCGCACTGTCTGCGGTGGTCGTGAAGGTCGTCTCCCCCCCATCCTCATCCGCAACCGTCACCCGGATCACCGCATCGCCTTCGGCACTGCCAGACAGACCCGCCGTCGCATTGATTGAAAAGGCCCCGCCACTATCAGGATCGCGGTCCTCTTCATCAATCGTCAGACTTATGTCATCAGCTATCGCATCAACCGTCCAGGTCACCACCGCATAGGTGGCGATATTATTGACCCCATCCGTTGCACTGACGCTGATTGTTAATGTATCTTCATGATCAATCGTTAGCTCACTGGCCACATCTTGAAGTTCAAGCGTCCAGCTGCCCGCACTATCTGCTGTCGTCGTAAAGGTGGTTTGACCCAAATCATCATCGGCAACCGTAATCCGAACAATCGCGTCGGCTTCGGTGCTGCCCGAAATCCCCGCCGTGGCATTGATTGAAAAGCTGTTGGTGCCGATATCCGTATCAAAATCTTCATCATCTATCGTCAGATTGATCGGCGAGGTCACCCCGTCCACCGTCCAGGTGGCAATATCCTGAGTATGGGTATTGCCAAGCACATCGGTCACCGTGTAACTCACCGTCAGTTGATCATCATGATCAATCGTTAGCTGATTAGCGACATCCTGCAATTCCAGCGTCCAGCTGCCATTCGCATCAGCGGTATCGATAAAGACACTCTGCCCGCCATCTTCATCAGCAACCGTAATCTGTATAACTGAACCGGCTTCGGCACTGCCCGAGAATCCAGCCGTTGCATTGATCGAAAAGGTCCCGCCACTATCAGGATCACGGTCTTCTTCATCGATGGTCAGGCTGATCGGTTGTGCCACCGAATCCACCGTCCAGGTTAGCGTTGCAAAAGTTGAAACGTTATTAACCCCGTCCGTGGCACTTACATTAACCGTCAACTGGTCCATATGATCAATCGTCAGTTCACTGGTTACATCTGCGAGTTCAAGGGTCCAGCTGCCCGCACTGTCTGCCGTGGTGGTGAAGGTCGTCTCCCCCCCATCTTCATCGGCAACCGTCACCCGGATCACCGCATCGCCTTCGGCACTGCCAGACAGACCCGCTGTGGCATTGATTGAAAAGGCCCCACCAGAATCCGGGTCGCGGTCTTCTTCGTCGATAGTCAGCTGAATGGTGGAGGATATCGAATCAACCGTCCAGGTCACCGGCGCAAAAGTGGCAATATTATTCACTCCGTCTGTCGCGCTTACACTCACCGTCAATTTATCTTCGTGATCAATCACCAGCTCATTGGCGACATCCTGAAGCTCTAACGTCCAGCTGCCCGCACTATCTGCCGTGGTGGTGAAGATAGTTTGACCAAAATCATCATCGGCAACCGTGATCCTTACAATCGCATCGGCTTCCGTGCTGCCCGAAATCCCCGCCGTCGCATTGATTGAAAAGGCCCCGCCACTATCAGGATCGCGGTCTTCATCATCTATCGTCAGATTGATCGGTGAGGTCACCCCGTCCACTGTCCAGGTGCCAATACCCTGATTATGGATATTGCCAACCGCATCGGTCACCGTATAACTCACCGTTAGTTGATCATCGTGATCAATCGTTAGCTGATTAGCGACATCCTGCAATTCCAGCGTCCAGCTACCGTTTGCATCAGCGGTATCGATAAAGACGCTCTGCCCGCCATCTTCGTCCACAACCGTCACCCGGACAACTGCCCCGGCTTCGGCACTGCCCGAGAATCCAGCCGTCGCATTGATCGAAAAGGCCCCGCCACTATCAGGATCGCGGTCTTCGTCATCTATGGTCAGACTGATCGGTTGTGCCACCGAATCCACCGTCCAGGTTAGTGTTGCAAAGGTGGCGACATTATTCACCCCGTCTGTTGCACTCACATTAACCGTCAGCAGGTCCATATGATCAATCGTCAGTTGATTGGTCACATCAGCCAATTCCAGCGTCCAGCTACCCGCACTGTCTGCCGTGGTGGTGAAGGTGGTCTCCCCACCATCTTCATCGGCAACCGTCACCCGGATCACCGCATCACCTTCGGCGCTACCCGCAAAACCAGTCGTGGCATTGATGGAAAAGGCTGTGCCACTATTCGGATCGCGGTCTTCTTCATCTATTGTCAGCTGAATGGTGGAGGATATCGCATCAACCGTCCAGATCACCGGCGCAAAAGTGGCAATATTATTCACTCCGTCTGTCGCGCTTACACTCACCGTCAATTTATCTTCGTGATCAATCACCAGCTCATTGGCGACATCCTGAAGCTCTAACGTCCAGCTGCCCGCACTATCTGCTGTGGTCGTAAAGATAGTTTGACCCAAATCATCATCGGCAACCGTGATCCGCACAATCGAATCGGCTTCCGTGCTGCCGGATATGCCTGCGGTTGCATTGATTGAAAAGCTGTTGGTCCCGGCATCCACATCAAAATCTTCATCATCTATGGTGAGATTGATCGGTGAGGTCACGCCGTCCACTGTCCAGGTGCCAATATCCTGATTATGGATATTGCCAACCGCATCGGTCACCGTATAACTCACCGTCAGTTGGTCATCGTGATCAATCGTTAGCTGATTGGCAACATCCTGCAATTCCAAGGTCCAGCTGCCGTTTGCATCAGCGGTATCGGTAAAGACTGCTTGCCCGCCATCCTCGTCAGCAACCGTAATCTGTATAACCGAACCGGCTTCAGCACTGCCGGAAAGCCCTGCCGTGGCATTGATCGAAAAGGTCCCGCCGCTATCAGGATCACGGTCTTCATCATCTATGGTCAGGCTGATCGGTTGTGCCACCGAATCCACCGTCCAGGTTAGCGTCGCAAAGGTAGCGACATTATTCACCCCGTCTGTTGCACTCACATTAACCGTCAGCAGGTCCATATGATCAATCGTCAGTTGATTGGTCACATCCGCAAGTTCAAGGGTCCAGCTACCCGCACTGTCTGCCGTGGTGGTGAAGGTGGTCTCTCCGCCATCTTCATCCGCAACCGTCACCCGGATCACCGCATCACCTTCGGCGCTACCCGCAAAACCAGTCGTCGCATTGATGGAAAAGGCTGTACCACTATTCGGATCGCGGTCTTCTTCGTCGATTGTCAGTTGAATGGTCGAAGATATCGCATCAACCGTCCAGATCACCGGCGCATAGGTCGCGATATTATTCACCCCGTCCGTGGCAGTCACGCTCACCGTTAATTTATCTTCGTGATCAATCACCAACTCATTGGCGACATCCTGAAGCTCTAACGTCCAGCTGCCCGCCGCATCGGCTGTGGTGGTGAAGATACTTTCACCCAAATCATCGTCGGCAACCGTGATCCGCACAACTGCATCGGCTTCGGTGCTGCCCGAAATCCCCGCCGTGGCATTGATTGAAAAGCTGTTGGTCCCTGAATCTACATCAAAATCTTCATCATCTATCGTCAGATTGATCGGTGAGGTCACACCATCCACTGTCCAGGTGGCAATATCCTGAGTGTGGATATTGCCAACCGCATCGGTCACCGTGTAACTCACCGTCAGCTGATCATCATGATCAATCGTTAGCTGAGTGGCGACATCCTGCAATTCAAGCGTCCAGCTGCCATTGGCATCAGCGGTATCAGTAAAGACCGCTTGACCGCCGTCTTCATCAGCAACCGTAATCTGTATAACCGAACCGGCTTCGGCACTGCCAGAAAGCCCTGCCGTTGCATTGATCGAAAAGGTCCCGCCGCTATCAGGATCACGGTCTTCTTCGTCAATCGTCAGGCTGATCGGTTGTGCCACCGAATCCACCGTCCAGGTTAGCGTCGCAAAAGTTGAAACGTTATTGACCCCGTCCGTGGCACTTACATTGATTATCAGCTGGTCTTCGTGATCAATCGTCAGTTCATTGGTTACATCTGCAAGTTCAAGCGTCCAGCTGCCGTTTGCATCGGTGGTCGTGGTGAATGTCGTCTCTCCGCCATCTTCATCAGCAACCGTCACCCGGATCACCGCATCGGCTTCGGCACTGCCTGCAAAACCTGTCGTGGCATTGATGGAAAAGGCACTACCGCTATTCGGATCGCGGTCTTCTTCGTCGATTGTCAGCTGAATGGTGGAGGATATCGCATCAACCGTCCAGATCACCGGTGCATAGGTTGCGATATTATTCACCCCGTCCGTGGCAGTCACGCTCACCGTTAATTTATCTTCATGATCAATCACCAACTCATTGGCCACATCCTGAAGTTCCAACGTCCAGCTGCCCGCACTATCTGCCGTGGTCGTGAAGGTCGTCAGCCCTCCATCCTCCGTGTCAGCAACGGTAATCCGCACAATCGCATCGGCCTCCGTGCTGCCAGATATCCCCGCCGTCGCATTGATCGAGAAGGTGTTACTGACCGCATCCACATCAAAATCTTCATCATCTATCGTCAGATTGATCGGCGAGGTCACGCCATCCACTGTCCAGGTGCCAATATCCTGAGTATGGGTATTGCCAACCGCATCGGTCACCGTGTAACTCACCGTCAGTTGATCATCGTGATCAATCGTCAGGTCATTGGCAACATCCTGCAATTCCAAGGTCCAGCTACCATTGGCATCAGCGGTATCAGTAAAGACGGCCAGCCCGCCATCTTCGTCCGCAACCGTAATCTGTATAACCGAACCAGCTTCGGCACTGCCGGAAAGCCCTGCCGTTGCATTGATCGAAAAGGTCCCGCCACTATCAGGATCGCGGTCTTCGTCATCTATCGTCAGGTTGATCGGTTGTGCCACCGAATCCACTGTCCAGATCACAGCTGGCAGGGTCGAGACATTATTAACCCCGTCCGTTGCACTAACATTGATGGTCAGCTGATCGTCGTGATCAATGGTCAGTTCACTGGCGATATTCTCAAGTTCAAGGGTCCAGCTGCCGTTTGCATCGGTGGTCGTGGTAAACGTCGTCTCTCCGCCATCTTCATCTGCAACCGTCACCCGGATCACCGCATCGACTTCGGCACTGCCAGACAGACCTGCTGTCGCATTGATTGAAAAAGCCGCACCACTGTCAGGATCGCGGTCTTCTTCGTCAATCGTCAGTTGAACGGTGGAGGATATCGCATCAACCGTCCAGGTCACCGCGCCATAAGTGGCGATATTATTGACCCCGTCTGTGGCGGTCACGCTAAGAGTTAGTTTATCTTCGTGATCAATCACCAGTTCATTGGTCACATCCTGAAGTTCTAACGTCCAACTGCCCGCCGCATCTGCTGTGGTCGTGAAGGTGGTTTGACCCAAATCATCATCGGCAACCGTAATCCGCACAATCGCATGAGCTTCCGTGCTGCCCGAAATCCCGGCCGTCGCATTGATCGAAAAGGCCCCGCCGCTATCAGGGTTACGGTCTTCATCATCTATCGTCAGATTGATCGGCGAGGTCATACCATCCACTGTCCAGGTGTTAATATCCTGCCTATGGACATTGCCAAGCACATCGGTCACGCTTGAAGTGATGGTCAGCTTGTCATCATGATCAATCGTTAGCTGATTGGCAACGTCTTGAAGTTCAAGGGTCCAGCTGCCATTGCTATCAGCGGTATCCGTAAAGACCGCTTCACCGCCGTCTTCGTCAGCAACCGTGATCCGCACAACCGCCCTGGCTTCGGTGCTGCCAGAAAGCCCTGCCGTGGCGTTGATTGAAAAGGTCCCACCACTATCGGGATCGCGGTCTTCTTCATCTATCGTCAGGCTGACTGGCTCGGCAACTGAATCAACCGTCCAGATCACGGCTGGCAGGGTCGAGACATTATTAACCCCGTCCGTCGCACTCACATTGACCGTCAGTTTATCTTCATGATCAATCGTCAGTTCACTGGCGATATTCTCAAGCTCAAGGGTCCAGCTGCCGTTTGCATCGGTGGTCGTGGTAAACGTCGTCTCTCCGCCATCTTCATCTGCAACCGTCACCCGGATCACGGCATCGACTTCGGCACTGCCAGACAGACCTGCTGTCGCATTGATTGAAAAAGCCGCACCACTGTCAGGATCGCGGTCTTCTTCGTCAATCGTCAGTTGAACGGTGGAGGATATCGCATCAACCGTCCAGGTGACCGCGCCATAAGTGGCGATATTATTGACCCCGTCTGTGGCGGTCACATTGATGGTCAATTCATCTTCGTGATCAATCACCAGTTCATTGGTCACATCCTGAAGTTCTAACGTCCAGCTGCCCGCACTATCTGCCGTGGTCGTAAAGGTCGTTTGACCCAAATCATCATCGGCAACCGTGATCCGCACAATCGCATGAGCTTCCGTGCTGCCGGATATCCCGGCCGTGGCATTGATTGAAAAGGCCCCGCCGCTATCAGGGTTACGGTCTTCATCATCAATCGTCAGATTGATCGGCGAGGTCATACCATCCACTGTCCAGGTGTTAATATCCTGCCTATGGACATTGCCAAGCACATCGGTCACGCTTGAAGTGATGGTCAGCTTGTCATCATGATCAATCGTTAGCTGATTGGCAACGTCTTGAAGTTCAAGGGTCCAGCTGCCATTACTATCAGCGGTATCGGTAAAGACCGCTTCACCGCCGTCTTCGTCAGCAACCGTGATTCGCACAACCGCCCTGGCTTCAGTGCTGCCAGAAAGCCCTGCTGTGGCGTTGATTGAAAAGCTCCCGCCACTATCAGGATCGCGGTCTTCTTCATCTATTGTCAGGCTGACGGGCTCGGCTATCGAATCAACCGTCCAGATCACGGCTGGCAGGGTCGAGACATTATTAACCCCGTCCGTCGCACTTACATTGACCGTCAGTTTATCTTCATGATCAATCGTCAGTTCACTGGCGATATTCTCAAGTTCAAGGGTCCAGCTGCCGTTTGCATCGGTGGTGGTGGTGAATGTCGTCTCTCCGCCGTCTTCATCCGCAACCGTCACCCGGATCACGGCATCGACTTCGGCACTGCCAGACAGACCCGCCGTCGCATTGATTGAAAAAGCCGCACCACTGTCAGGATCGCGGTCCTCTTCATCAATTGTCAGCTGAATGGCGGAGGATATTGCATCAACCGTCCAGGTCGCGGTTGGCAGAATCGTGACATTATTAACCCCGTCTGTCGCACTCACATTAACGGTCAATTCATCTTCGTGATCAATCACCAACTCATTGGTGACATCCTGAAGTTCTAACGTCCAGCTGCCGTTTGCATCTGCTGTGGTGGTGAAAATACTTTGACCCAAATCATCATCAGCAACCGTGATCCGAATAACCGCACCAGCTTCCGTGCTGCCGGAAATCCCGGCCGTCGCATTAATCGAAAAGGCCCCGGACCCATCAGGGTTGCGGTCTTCTTCATCTATCGACAAAGTAACGCCATCAGCAATCGAATCAACCGTCCAGGTCACAGTTGGCAGGGCCGAGACATTATTGACCCCGTCGGTTGCACTGACTGTTACTGTCAGCGCATCGTCATGATCAATCGTCAGTTGATTGGTCACATCTTGAAGCTCAAGCGTCCAGCTGCCGTTTGCGTCTGCTGTGGTGGTGAAGGTGGTCTCTCCGCCATCCTCGTCCGCAACCGTCACCCGGATCACCGCATCGGCTTCGGCACTGCCAGCAAAACCCGCCGTCGCATTGATCGAAAAAGCCCCGCCGCTATCAGGGTCGCGGTCTTCTTCGTCGATTGTTAGCTGAATGGTGGAGGATATCGCATCAACCGTCCAGGTCACCGCCGCATAGGTGGCGATATTATTCACCCCGTCTGTTGCGGTTACGCTCACCGTCAGTTTATCTTCGTGATCAATCGTCAGTTCATTGGCGATATTCTCAAGTTCAAGGGTCCAGCTACCGTTTGCATCTGCTGTGGTGGTGAAAATACTTTGACCCGAATCGTCATCAGCAACCGTAATCCGCACGACCGCATCGGCCTCGGTGCTGCCGGAAATCCCTGCTGTCGCATTGATTGAAAAGGCCCCGACTCCATCCGGGTTACGGTCTTCTTCATCTATCGTCAGATTGATCGGCGAGGTCACTCCGTCCACCGTCCAGGTGCCCATCTCCTGATAGAACTTGTTGCCAAGCACATCGGTCACCGTCGAGGTCACCGTCAAACTGTCATCATGGTCAATCGTTAGCTGACCCTGAACATCGCCCAACGTCAAAGTCCAGTTGCCTGCCGAGTCTGCCGTGCTGGTAAAGATCGCCTGCTCGCCATCTTGATCAACAATCGTCAAGCGCACAACCGCTCCGGCTTCGGTGCTGCCATAAAGACCCGCCGTGGCATTGATTGAAAAGGTCCCGCCACTGTCCGGGTCGCGGTCTTCTGCATCTATCGTCAGGTTGGCCGGTTCAGCGATTGAATCAACCGTCCAGATCACCGGTGCAAAGGTTGAAATGTTATTCACCCCGTCTGTCGCACTCACATTGACCGTCAGTTGATCGTCATGATCAATCGTCAGCTCATTGGTCACATTTTGAAGCTCAAGGGTCCAGCTGCCATTTGCATCGGTGGTCGTGGTGAAGGTTGTCTCTCCGCCATCCTCGTCAGCAACCGTCACCCGGATTACCGCATCAGCTTCGGCACTGCCAGAAATCCCCGCTGTGGCATTGATTGAAAAGGCCCCGCCGCTATCAGGATCACGGTCTTCTTCGTCGATTGTCAGCTGAATGGTGGAGGATATCGCATCAACCGTCCAGATGACCGGCGCAAAAGTGGCAATATTATTCACCCCGTCTGTTGCGCTCACGCTCACCGTCAATTTATCTTCGTGATCAATCTCCAACTCATTGGTCACATTCTGAAGTTCAAGCGTCCAGCTGCCCGCACTATCTGCCGTGGTGGTGAAGATGGTTTGGCCCGAATCATCATCGGCAACCGTGATCCGCACAACCGCGTCAGCCTCGGTGCTGCCAGATATCCCTGCCGTGGCATTGATTGAAAAAGCCCCGGCTCCATCCGGGTTACGGTCTTCGTCATCTATCGTCAGGCTGATCGGCGAGGTCACCCCGTCCACTGTCCAGGTGCCCATCTCCTGATAGAACTTGTTGCCAAGCACATCGGTCACAGTCGAGGTCACCGTCAGTTGATCATCATGGTCAATCAATAGCTGACCCTGAACATCGCCCAACGTCAAGGTCCAGTTGCCTGCCGAATCTGCCGTGCTGGTAAAGATCGCCTGCTCGCCATCTTGATCAACAATCGTTAAACGCACAACCGCTCCGGCTTCGGTGCTGCCAGACAGCCCTGCCGTGGCGTTGATTGAAAAGGCCCCGCCACTGTCCGGGTCGCGGTCTTCTGCATCAATCGTCAGGTTGGCTGGCTCAGCGATTGAATCAACCGTCCAGATCACGGTTGGCAAGGTCGAAACATTACTAACCCCGTCTGTGGCACTGACATTGATCGTCAGTTGATCGTCATGGTCAATCGCCAGTTCGCCCGCAACATCACCAAGCTCAAGGGTCCAGCTTCCGTTTGCATCGGCGGTGGTGGTGAAGGTGGTTTCTCCGCCATCCTCGTCCGCAACCGTGACCCGGACGACTGCATCGGCTTCGGTGCTTCCTGATATGCCTGCGGTGGCATTGATTGAGAAGGTGCCGCCGCCACTATCAGGATCGCGGTCTTCTTCGTCTATTGTGAGGGTTATGGGGTCGGCGATAGCATCGACGATATAGACTTGTGCTGGCGTTGAGTCGATATTTCCAACCCGGTCAGAGGTTGAGGCGATAACGGTGAGTTGATCGTTATGATCGATGATGAGTTCGCCTGGCACGTCGTAGAGGTCGAGGCTCCAGTCACCGTTAGCGTCGGAGGTTGTGACATAGGTTGTTATCTCGCCGGATTGGTCGGAGACGGTGAGGTATATTGTGGCGTTTTGTTCTGCGCTTCCATAGAAGCCGGGAGTTGGTCCGATAGAGAAGTCGTCTCCGGTTGCGGGGTTTCGGCTATCTTCCTCGAGAGTCGGGATTGAGATTTCAGCGATACTATCGACGGTCCAGGTATCGAGTTCCTGATAGGTTTGATTGCCGAGTGCGTCGGTGACGGTGGAGGTTATGGTGAGTTTATCTTCATGATCGATAGTGAGTTGATTGGCGACATCTTGAAGTTCGAGGGACCAGATGCCGTTTGCGTCGGCGGAGGTTGTGAAGGTGGTTTCTCCGCCATCTTCGTCAGCGACTGTCACGCGGACGATGGCTCCGGCTTCGGTACTGCCAGAGAAGCCAGCGGTTGCATTGATTGAAAAGGCCCCGCCACTGATATCAGGATCACGGTCTTCTTCATCTACGGTCAGTGTTGTTGGTTGCGCTTCGGAATCAACGGTCCAGGTGACGGGTCCGAGGTTGACGGTATTATCTGCGCGGTCGGTTGCGGTCACATTGACGGTGAGTTTATCGTCGTGATCGATTTGGAGTTCCCCGGCGACATCGCCAAGTGTCAAGTTCCAGTCTCCATTGATATCGGCGGTGGTGGTGAAGGTGGTCTCTCCGCCAGCCTGGTCAGAAACGGTCATGAGGACAATCGAATGGGCTTCTGCACTGCCGGATATGCTTGCTGTTTCATTGATGGAGAAGGCACCGCCACTGACATCGGGATCGCGGTCTTCTTCATCGACTTCCATGCTGGCAGGATCGGCAATCAGATCAACTTCAAAGGTCACAGCAGGCGGGGAGGCCGATGTATTCCCGACATCATCGCCTGCGGTTGCGGTGATGCTCATGGTCTCGCCGTGATCAAAGGTCATGCCGTTTGGCGCAAAGATCAGGTCATTGACCAGATCAACGGTCCAGAGGGCAGTCGCAAGGTCGGCTGTTGTCCGGTAATAGGCGATTTGGTCGTTGTCATCTTGCAGGGTGACGTTAATGATGGCCCCGGCTTCGGAGGTGCCGGAGATTTCGGTCAAAGGCTCCCCGATCAGGTCATATTGATTTCCTGGATCATCGATGATTGGGGGGCCTGGCGGGGTTGTATCGATAGAGAACTGGGTGGGGGAGGAGAGTTGATCGCCTTCATTTCCGGCCTGATCGACCTGGTGAGCATAGACGGTTATCTGGCCGTCTTCTAAAAGGATGGATTGATTGCCGTCCAGATATTCTGCGGTTTCGACATCGAGGGTCCAGAGACCATCGTTTGTGGCCTCCATGCGGTAGGTGACGGCATCGGCGGTATCATCATCAATCAGGGTGACATAGATGGTGGCCCCGGCTTCGGCATTATCGCCTTCGATTGCGGGGGTATTATCGCCGGTTACGCCTAAAGGTGCTGTGACGGTGAGTTCGGGCGGCGGTGTGGTATCAAGGGTGACGGTAACGGTGTCTGCATAATTGAGGTTGCCGGAGGTATCATAGCTTCCGGCATTGATGGTGATGGTTTCTCCGTCATCGAGGTCAAAGTTGGGGGTAGCATCTATCGGGGTATCAACATTGGGATCATCGGTTGTGGAGCCCACGGTGATGGACCAGACCCCGGCACTATCGGCAAAGACGCTATAGGTTGCGGCTTCGCCGTTATTATCTTCAACGGTGACCAGCACCTCGGCCCCGGGGGAGGTGACATAGCCAACGATGGTAGGGGTTGTGTCGTTTTCATAGGATTGATCGATGGGGTCGAGGATACTGGGTTCGGAGGGGTCGATGACCCGGAAAGAGAAGGTATCACTGATAGGCGATTCGTTGCCTGCGGCGTCATAGGACTGGGCTTCGACTTCGATATTATCGTTGGCATTAAACTGGAAGCCGGAAGCAAAGGTGATGCTTTCCATATTGATTTCCCAGTTTCCTGAGCTATCAACGGTGGTGGTGACGGTTTCAGTCATGCCGCCGGTGAGGTCTTCAATCGTCAGCACGATATAGTCTGGATTGCCGCCTGCGGTGCCAGCGATTACCGGGGTGATATCGTCAAATCCGGCGGCGGGTTCTGTGATAATTGGTTTATCAGGCGGGGTGCCATCGACTGTGACACTGACTGAATCGGTGGCTGTGCCGCCAAGAGCATCCGAAACGGTGATCGAGACATTTTCGCCATCATCAAGCCGGACCGTATCGCCGTCAATCGGGGTCGGGTTTAAGCCGAAATCAAGCGACCAATAGCCATTTTGATCGGTGGTGACTAAATAGGTGCCAACCCCGTTATCGGTGCCTGTTTGTCCGTCATCTATTGTGACATAAAGGTTCCTGTTGGGTTCCCCGACCCCTTCGATCAGGGCATCGATTCGGACATCGGCCCCGTCTTCCGGGGTGGTGATGGTCGGGTCCTGGTCTTCGGTGACCTGAAAGGTGACCGGGTCTGAAAGGGGGGAGGTTTTGCCGGTTGCATCCTCAGCCGTCATTGTGACGGTGAAGAAGTCCTCATCATCGGCAAAATTGATGGTATCTGTTGCCAGATCAAGGGTCCAGTTCCCGGAAGCATCGGCGGTGACGGTTTTCACCGCTGAGTCATTTTCCTGATCGGCAAGGGTAACATAGACAATGGCATTGGGTTCGGATGTGCCTTCAAGCAGCGGTTCAAGCACGCCAATCACCTGGCCATCGCCCGGACTGGTCAGGACAGGGGCATCGGGGGCCAGGATATCGACGCTATAGGTTTCGCTGGTGCTGCCGGAGCGATTATCATATGGGTCATAGGCAATGGCGGTGATGGTCAGATCATCGCCATCGGTCAGCGTCAATTCAGTATTTTCCGGGGTATCGGTGCCGACATCAATGTTCCAACTGCCGCTGCCATCGGTGGTCACCCGATAGATGGTTTCATCATCGCTGTCCGACAGGGTCACCATCACGATAGAGTTTTCTTCTGCCGAGCCGGTGATGCTCCAGGGGTCTTCAGTGATATAATCGTCGGTGGTCGGGGTTAAAATGGTCGGGGCGAGCGGGCCTTCCAAATCCATGGTGACGGTCACCGGGTTTCCATCAACCACGGTTGTCCCCTGATCCGGCGAAGACGAGACCTCCAGCAGCAGATCATCGCCATGGACAAGATCGGCCCCATCCCCGCCAGGATCAAAACTGCTGGCATCCAGCTCATAGAACCAGGCCCCGGTTGAATCGGCGGTCAAGGTGACCGTCATGGATTCGTTGCTATTGCTGTCGGTCAGGGTCAGATAGACTTCATCCTCGGCACCGGGGGCAAAACCGTTGATGGTGGTGTTATTGCCGATATCGCCGCCGTCCGGGTCGATAATTTCCGGCTGATTGGCACTGAAAAGATAGATGGTGGTTTCAACCGGGGTCGAGGCGTCGGAGGTATGGCCCAGCGCATCGCTGGCGGTGGCGGTGATGGTCAGTTCATCGCCATTATCCATATCAAGATCGCCCGCAATTTCCTGATAGGTTGCTGTATTATCGAGATCAAGCGTCCAGTCGCCAGTGCCATCGGCGGTGGTCTGATAGGTTGAGCCAGTGCCATCATCGCTGATGATGGTAACCAGCACCAGCGAATTTTCTTCGGCAGAGCCACTGACTTCCGGGGTTTCATCATTGACATATTGCCCGGCAGGGACTGAGATTGTCGGGGCAACCGGGGCTTCGGTATCAATCGGCAAGGTGACCGGGTCTGGCTCATAGGCAACATCCCCGCCATCCTCGTCTTTGGCATCAATGATAGTGAAGCTGGCATCGGTGCCATCCCGGAAGTCCGTATTGACCAGCTGCGTATCATCCACCGTATAGGACCAAAGCCCGCTGCCATCGACCTCAATGTCAATCGTATCAAAGCCCGTGGTTGAATGGCCATCAAAGATTTGCAGGGTGATGGTGCCGCCAGCAGGCCCGGTGCCTTCAATCACCAACTCATCACGGTCCGGGTCCACCGCCGTTCCGGCTTCCGGGCTGATAATCTGGCCCGGCCCGGACAGGATTGAATCATAAGTAAAGGTGACCGGAGCACTTGGTTCAGATTCATTGCCGCTGTCATCAAAAGCGATAACTTCAACGGTTGCCGGGTCTTTATCGTCAACCGTAAATTTATCCCCATCCTCGACGCGTGGATCAGTTTCTAAATCCAGACTCCAGCTATCGTTGATCACATCGACTTTATAGGTGGATTTGCCGTCTTCTGAATCATCCAGAATAACCAGCACATAATCGGCCCCGACCGCCGTCCCGCTCAATTCCGGGACATCAGTCGGAATCACATCGCCGTCACTTGGCGTGTCAATGGTCGGCTGCTCCGGGACTCCAAGATCATATTCCACCGTGACCCTGTCAGGACCCGATTCATTGCCCGCCTCGTCATAGGCCCTGGCCTCAAAATCAATGAGACCGCCATCCTCCAGGAAGCTGCTGTCGCCAGAAGCCGGAGTCTCTGACCAGATATCTATCGCCCAGTTGCCGTTCACCACCTCGGTCGTGAAGATCGCTTGCTCGCTCCCCTCGCTCACCGTCAGCCGGATAATCGATCCATCCTCCCCGGTCCCAAGCACCGGGTCCTGATCAATGCTGGGGCTGCTTGAAGGCTCGGTAATCTCCGGGTCGGCCGGGGCGGTGGTATCCACCGTAAAGACTTTTGGCGCGCTTTCATTAAAACCGCCCGTCTGGTTCTGGACCCCTGCAATGGCGGTGATTTCATCAGCTTCATCAATAGAAATACTGCCGCCGGTCAGATAAAGATCAGGATCATCGGCAAAATCAAGCGCCCACACACCATCGGCATCGCTGGTGACCAGATAGGTCGCTTCATCATCGTCATTATCCGAAATAACCAGCGTGACTTCCGTATTCGGGTCCGCAAGGCCAGAAAGCTCCGGCGTCAGCGTATTGTCAAAATCACCAACCGGCTCGACAATCGTCGGATAGCCCGCATTAAAATCAGTGACGATAAAGCTGACCGTGTCCGTCCCGCTCGATTCATTGCCCGCCTGATCAATCGCGGTGGCCGTCACTTCAACCTGATCCCCATCTTCAAACAGACCGGTCAGACCGCTGTCACTTTCGGTGTTAAAGGTCCAGTTGCCGCCGCTATCGACCTCGGCCGTGACAACAACCGTTTCATTGTCATCAACATCGGTAAAGGCCAGCCGCACAAATCCATCTGCCTCTGATGAACCGCTGATGATCGGGGTCAGATCGGGGACCCACTCATCTTGCGCCGGGTCGATAATCTCTGGCGCGGCTGGCGGCGTCATATCAATGGTAAATGTCGCGGTATCGCTTGCACTTGCCGTTGTTGCGGTAACCGTGACTGTTTCCCCGTCATCAAAAGCCACACCGCCGCCAAGCGGGGTAAAGCTGCCCGGATCGCTGGTATCAAGCACCCAGTTACGGGTTGAATCAGCAACAACCTGATAGGTCGCGGTATAGGTTCCATCCGTCACCTCCAGGGTGACAGTCTCCCCGGCATCGGCGACCCCTTCGACATAGGTCGGGACAATGCCGTCCCCATCCTCATCGCCGACAAAACTGCCGTCTGCCGGATAGGTGATCGAAAGCGGCCCGCCGTCATAGGTATAGGACTCATTAACCGTGTTAGAGGTATTGCCCGCCTCGTCATAGGCATAAAGATCAACCGAAATAACATCGCCGTCATCAACGAAATTGAAGCCGCTCTGGTCAGCAAGATCAAGGGTCCAGACATCCCCAGCCTCGGCAACCACTTCATAGGTGACCGGGCCTTCGCCGTCCTGATCATTCAGCACAACCACAACGGTCGAGCCTTCATCAGCCGTCCCTTCCAGCACCGGTTCGGAAATACCAACCGTGCCGCTCGGGCTGGTCAAAGTCGGGTCGGACGGCGCAAACAGGTCAATCGTAAAGGTCTCGGTCGTTCGGTCAGAGCTATTGCCTGCCTCATCACTGGCGGTGGCACTGACCGTCAGGATTTCCCCGTCATCAAGCGTGACACTGCCTTCCTGCAGATCGGCGGTTGTATCAAGGCTCCAGTCGCCATTTCCATCCGCCGTCACGCTATAGGTCGCAGACTCCTGGCCGTCACTCAAGGTCACCAGCAGGACCGACTCAGGCTCGCTGGTGCCGGAAACCCCGGCTTCATCGCTATAATAGTCACCCTCCGGAGTCACAATCTCCGGCGCATCAGGCGCAGAGGTATCCACGGAAAAACGGTAGTCCTGCACCCCGTCAACAATAACGCCATCGCCGTTATCAGCACTCAGGGTGACCGACACATCATCATTATTGTCAAATCCGTTAAAACTGCCGCTGTCAGGATTGGCGGCAGACAAATCCAGTTCCCATTGCCCGGTATCATTGGCATTAGCCGTATAGGTGGCAACATCGTCCTCGCCGTCATTGATCGTGACAAAGACTGTGGCATTTGGTTCGGACACGCCTTGCAGGGTCGGGAAAAGTTCGCTGCCATTCAAAACGTCGCCGTCTGCAGGATAGGAGAGTTCCGGGGCCCCGTTTTCAATCAGCCGGATAGACAAGGGCTGGCTGGCTTCATCAGAACGGTTATTGGCGGCATCTATCGCGGTGGCGGTGATGGTCAGATCGTCTTCATCATCCAGCGTAAAATCAAGATCGGCAGTGCTGCCATCCAATATCCAGTTACCATTGCCATCGGCAGTGACGTAAAAGGTGGAAGAAACGCCTTCAACCGTATCGGTCAGGACCAGCTCCACCACCGAGTCCGCTTCTGCGGTGCCTTCAATATCAGGCAGGTCGGTCCCGTTGATGGCGGCCCCGACAGCTGGTGACGTAATTTCCGGCGCATCCGGCGCAACCGTATCAACCGTCACCTCAACTGAACTGCCCGGCGAACTATCATCATTCGCATCATCATAGGCGGTGATCGTGATGGATTCATCATGGGTAAAATCGGCGGTGCCTTCAACATCAGCCGGGTCAAGATTGGCCAGATCGACTTCCCAATAGGACGAGCCATCATCATTATTGACATCGGCATAATAGGTCCAGGTGTTCTCACCATCGTCAAGCACCAGCCGCACCCGGTCAATATCGTCATCGGCCAGCCCGCTGATCACACTATTTTCACCGATGGTGCCGCCGGTTTCAGGATCAAGAATGGCTGGCAGATCGCTGACATCTGGAAGCGAGATCGTATTGGTTGCCGATGGATCAGACGTATTGCCTGCCGCATCGGTCACGGTGGCGGTCAGGGTGACCTCTTCGCCGGTATTGGCAATTTCATCATCAACCGCGATTTCCCATTCGCCGTTGACCACGGTTCCGGTGTAAATCTGGCTATTGCCCGCATCGTCGGTGACCGTGAGTTTGACCTCTCCCCCTTCTTCGTCAGAAGTGCCACGCACCGTAAATTCTTCAAGCGTAAAGCTGCCATCTGCCGGGGACTCAATGACCGGCGCATCTGGCGCGACCTGATCAATGTCAAAGCTGCTGGTGGCCGCCGGGCTGACATTGCCAGCGATATCAATCGCATTGGCTTCAATATTAAAGGACCCTTCAAGGTCAAAAACCAGCGGGTCCATCGGATCGCCGGAATCGGGGTCGGCTTCCGGCTGGTCGCTTGTCAGGTCAATTTTCCAGGCACCTAGCGAATTGGCCTCGGTCAGATAGGTCACACTGTCGTCATTTTCATCCGTAAGGACCACCTGCACGGTTGAATTGGGCTCGGCCGTGCCAGAAATTTCATCAGGCGGCACCGTCAAATCAGCTTCATCAACCGGGGCTTCAATCACCGGCGCATCAGGCGCGATGGCATCAATGGTAAATTCAAGCGGCGAAGGTGTGGCCGTCAGGTTTTCTGTATTATAGCCATCAGCGGTTGCGGTGACGGAAATAAGATCCCCATCGTCAAAACCCAGGGCATTGCCGGTTTCATTGGCGATATCCAGCGACCAGGCCCCGTTTGCATCTGCGGTGACAATATAGTCCTGGGAGGCATTATCGGTTTCATCCGTCAGGGTCACAGTCACCACAGCCCCCGGCACGGCAGAGCCTGAAATCAGCGGCGTTGCATCGCTGAAATCGCCATTTTCCGGGGCGTGAATTTCTGGCGTGCCTTCTTCATCCAGCAGGGAAACGCTGAAAGAATGATTGGTCGGTTCTGAAACATTTCCGGCCTGATCATAGGCTTCGGCGTAAATTTCAAAGGCTTCGCCATCATCCAGTCCGAAATCCGGCGCATTGTCTTCAGCAAGATCAACCGTCCAGTTACCCTCTGCGTCCGAGGTCACCGTATAGATCATCTGTTCGTCGCTCGCGATTTCAACCAGCGTCACCCGTATTTCTGTCTCAGGATCAGCCGTCCCGGTTATTTCTGCATCGGGGTCAACAATGGTTGATTCATCGCCCGGACTGTCAATATTCACCGCATTTGGCGGGATCGTATCAATCGTGAAAGAGGTCGGCGGCGACTCGTCTGACTTGCTGCCGCTTGAATCTTCTGCGCTGGCGGTGACGGTGATAACTTCATTCTCGTCAAGGACAACGCTGCCTTCAATCGGCTGATCGACATCAAGATCAATCTGCCAGTTGCCCTGACTGTCTGCCGTGGTCTGATAGACCGCGCTAAACGGGCCATTTTCGCTATCATTATCGGTGACCGTGACATAGATCGTATCGCCCGGATCAGCAGCCCCGGAAATGACCGGAGTCTCGTCATTCACAAAGCTGCCATCTTCCGGCGTGGTAATCTGCGGCACCCCGTCATTGATGGTCAGAATGCTAAAGCTGGAACTGGCCTCTTCCGACTGGTTTCCAGCCTGATCAGTGGCGCTTGCCGTGATTTCAACATCGCCAGTCAGGGCGGTTTCATTTTCCAGATCAAGCGTCCAGGACCCGTCGCTTTCAACCGGAATCGCCGTATAGATTTCCGTGCTGTCATCATCGGTCAGCGTAACCGATATCGTGCTGCCTGCTTCTGCCGAGCCGATAATCACCGGCGTGTCATCGGTGACCCCGCCACCCGGGGCCGGGCTGATAATCACCGGTTCATCGGGCGCGATAATGTCAACCGTAAAGACCAGCGAATCCGCAGGCGATTCATTGCCCGCCGCATCGGTGGCAGTGACCGACATGCTGATTTCTTCGCCGTGCATAAGCTCGATATCGCCGCCAGTCGGCTCGGTGGTTTCAAGATCAACCTGCCAGTCGCCATTGGCATCGGCGGTGGTGATATAGGTTTCAAACCCGCTGTCATCGCCAAGCACAACGGTAACCGTTGACAATGGCTCGGCGGTGCCGTCCAGCATCGGTTCATCCTGCGCAAAACCGTTATCGTCCGGCGTTTCAATCGAAGGCCGCGAAGGGGCCTCTGTGTCCACCGAAAAAGTCACCGGATCGGCGTAATTGGTCTCCCCGCTTTCGCCAGTCGCGCTGGCTTCAACGGTGATATTTTCTTCATGATCAATGCTGAAACTGTCAGTCGAATCAAGCGGCGTTGCTGTGGCAAGATCAAGGCTCCAGTTGCCGTCATCATCCGCCGTGACCTCATAGGTCGCAACCTCGCCATTGTCATCGCTCAAGGTCACCAGAACCGTTGCGCCCTCATCAGCAACCCCGTGAATTTCCGGGGTTTCACTATTGACCAGACCCCCGTCATCAGGAACGCTGATCACCGGGGTGCCGTCAATGATCTCGATAATATCAAACGAAAGGCTGGTGACCTCTGACACATTGCCAGCCGCATCAGTTGCCGTGGCTGTCACACTTGCTGTGCTTCCAGTCTCAAAGCCAAAACCTTCATCGGCAGCAATCGGCTCCAGCACATCAGGATCAAGCACCCAGTCGCCGTTTTCATCGGCATCCAGACTATAGGTCGCCTTGTCAATCCCGTCATCCATGGTGACCAAAATTGTCGCTCCGGCCTCTGCCGAACCAGTCAGAGTCGGCGTGGTATCCGTGACCGCACCGGAATCGGCGGGGTCTTCAATCGTTGGCGGGGCGGGCGGCGTGACATCGAAAGTGATATTATCGTGCGTTTTAAGCACGGGGGAGAAATCAGCATCATGTGCCAGCTGAATTTCCATGGTTTCTGATTCTTCAAAGGTGATGGTGGAGGACCCGTCCACCGGCACATCGCCGCCGCTGTCAAGATTGATGGTCCAGCCGCCTTGCGCATCCACCGTCACCGCATAAGTCGCACTTTCGCCCGAATCATCGCTGAGTCTGACATAAAGCTCATCCCCCGGATTAAGCCCGACCCCGGCAATCACCGGAGTCAAATCATTGATCAGCGCGTCATCTTCGGGGGTCACGATGTCTTCGCCCTGGGCATAGGTGGCTGCGCTGGTGACCGCCGTGCTTTCATTCCCCGCCGGGTCAGAAGCTATCGCCGTCACCGTCATCAACTCGTCCTCATCCAGGAAGTCATCGCCGTCCCAGTCTGCGGCCTCCAGCACCCAGACCCCGCTTGAATCCGCCGTCAGCGTATGTTCAGACCCGTTGCCATCAGGATCACTCACCGTCACCAGAACAATCGACCCCGGCTCGCTCTCGCCAGTAATGTCAAAATCTGTCCGCGAAAAAGCACTGCCATCCGTCGGATTGGTAATCGTCGCCGGGTCAACGCCAATCGTATCAACCTCGCCTTCGCGCGGGAAACCATCCGCCGGGTCAGAAACATTGCCCGCCGCATCCTCTGACGTCACGTTAATCGTCGCAACCTCGCCCTCATCAAGCGTGATCTCGCCATCCAGCAAATAGCTCTCATCACCCGTGTCAATCCGCCAGTCTCCGCTGGAATCCGCCGTGGTGGCATAGGTCGCGCTCTCCCCCCCCTCGCCATCAGAAAGCGTCAATAAAACAATCGAGTTAGGCTCTGCCGACCCTTGAAGCTCCGGCGTTGAATCGGTCAGCCAACCCTCATTGCCCAGCTCGTCCGTATTCTCAACCGTCGGCGCAGGCGGCGCCGTATAATCAGCCACAAATACTTCCTGCGCAGAAGTCGTCCCGACCTCGTTCGTCGCCGCCACATCAACCGTGACCTCCGTCCCGTCCTCAACAACATCAGAGTTCAGCAAACTGGTTTCAACCGGATCAAGCGTCAAAGACCAACTGTCCCCCGCTACCGTCGCCTCATGAGTCTCCACAACCTCATCACCATTCACATCCAGATACGTGAACGTAACCAAAACCGTATCCGCATTCGTCGCCGTCCCGCTTAAAGTCGGATCCGTCTTGAAGGCAATGTTGAAATAATCCTCCGGCTGCGTAATCGTCGGAACTCCCGGCGCAACCGGTGCTGGCTCAACATCGTCATCGTCATCATCGTCAAAAAGACCATCAAGACGGGTGTCTACCTGCAGTTCCTCCAGCTCCTCGCCAAGCACGTCCTCCAAAGAGCCAAGGTCGCCATAGACCTCACTCGCATTCTCCAGCAAGCCATTGTAATTTAACCAAAATAATTCGTCAGTGCTTAAAAACTCCTGCGTCGCCGGGTCATAAAAACGCGCACCCAACCAATCCGTGTTCGTATCCCACAGATAGGTCAACTCGTCATTCACATAAAGATCACCCGTGATCGGACCCAGCAAATAACGAACGTTCGACGTCGAATCCAGAACATACAAAATACCGTTCTCAAGAAGAAGAAGCTCCCCCTCGTCAAGCGAGATAGAAACCTGCCCTGCTTCCTCGATCAGACGCGTAACATCCCCAAACGATGCCACCTCATTGGTGATATCGCGCGGGGCTGCACCGAACTCATCTGCCAGAATAATACGCATTTTAAGCTATTCTATCTCGTTTAAACCCTGTTTGACCCGTCATTTTGGTCCTTCTGAACCCGTGTTTTACTCTAAATCCTGTGCCAGACATCTGCCTGTTTTCGCTTCAGGCTATTCTCCGTTTCAAGCAGAGAACAACCCGATTGATAGCAATAAAACCGACCATTGGTTAAATTGGTATCGTCATCAATCTGGGGAGCGTGCGCACGAAAATCGGTCAATGAGCGCTTCTTCTGCTGCGCGTCAGGTTTTTTCGGCAGTTCACACTATAGCGGAATTGCAAAAAAAATCAATCCTTAATCTTTTATATAAAAAACCAGTTAGTATATTGAAATAAAAACAAAAAATAGGCTTTGCCCATGGTTTTTTATATTGCTCGTGGAAAATAAATTTCTATTTTGTCAGATCTGTGCGTTTTGTCACAGTTTATGCGGGTTTGCGCCTGATCAAACTTGAAAAGAATCAATGGAAATTTTCCGAAAAAATCCCCAAAATAGATAAGTTCAGTCTGCGCCGTTCAGATTAAAAAAGGTTTAAAGCCTTTTAAACTATGTATTATGCCTTTTTTAATCCGTTTTATACAGTCTTTGAGCAAATCGGTCGGTCATGCCAGCGATATAATCGGCAATACGCCGGGCGGTCCAGGTTTCTTTTTCCTGTACATCCGCTCCAACCTGCGCTGAAAGCCAGCCGTCTGGCAAAAACTGCGGATTATTTTTAAACCGGTCAAAAAGATGCCGGATCACTCGTTTGCCTTCTTCGCGCTCCGGGATAACAATGATCGAACGATACATCCGCACCATCAAAAAACTCTTCAATCGGGAAATAAAATCCTGCCGCGTCGGGCTGAAACACACCAGAGCCTGTTTCGACCGCTGGACATCTGCCAGCGTCCTGATTTCCCCCGCCGCCAGATTTGTCCGCGTCACCTGCAATACATCCGCCATGGTGTCGCCAATCGACTGGCGAATGGTTTCGGCCAGAACCAGGGCTTTTCGCTCCTCTACGGGACAGCTGGCCCCAGCATCAATCTTCTGTTCAGCAGCCTGGATCACGCTCGCCATGCCCGGAACCTGCACCGCAATCTCGTCCAGCGTGAAAAGTCCGGCCCGCACTCCATCATCCAGATCATGGTGGCTATAGGCAATATCGTCCGCAATCGCTGCCGCCTGCGCTTCCAGTGAAGCCTGCTGGCCCAGATCAAAAACACCTGGAAAACTGCTGCACAGCTCCAGAAGGGTTGCTGGCAAGTTCTTTGAGGATGCTGTCAAAGCACCGGGCGGGCCATTATGTTTGATCAGCCCGTCCAGCGTTTCATAACAGAGATTGAGGCCTGGAAAGCCGGGATAGCGGGTTTCCAGCCGGGTGAGAATACGCAGGGCATGGTCGTTATGGTCGAACCCGCCCCAGGGCTGCATGGCTTCGTCCAGAGCTTCTTCGCCGCTATGGCCAAAAGGGGGATGGCCGAGATCATGGGCCAGTGCGATGGCTTCGGTCAAATCCTCATCCAGGGCAAGCTGCCGGGCCAGCGCGCGGGCAATCTGCGCCACTTCCAGCGAATGAGTGAGCCGGGTGCGGATATGATCCCCGCTTGGCGAGACAAAAACCTGTGTCTTGTGGCCGAGGCGACGAAAGGCGGTTGAATGGATAATCCGGTCGCGGTCACGGCTGAAAGCCGTCCGGGTGGCGGAGTCGGCTTCTTTATGCAGCCGCCCGCGACTTTTCGCTGGATCGCTGGCGTAGGAAGCCTGGTTGCCTTTTGTCATTTATAGAAGCTCCCGTATCGTGCGTGCGGCCATTTCGCTGGCAGACAAGCCCTCGGTTTCTGGCTTTAAGCTGGCAAGAGCCCGCTTGAAGCCTGCGGCCTGTCTGGCGCGCAAGGCCGGATTCTGGTCGATCTGAAATAAAGCCTCAGCCAGTTGCGCAGGACGGCAAGCAGCTTGCAGATATTCCGGTACGATTTTTTCTTTACATAGAATATTGATCAGATTGACGTTCGGAATCTTCACCAGCTGGCGCAGAATCCACCAGGTCAGCGGATTTACGCGGTAAGCAATGACATGCGGGATGCCGGATTGCGCCAGTTCCAGCGAGATCGTGCCGGAAGCAGCCAGCGCGCTTTGCGCTTTTTGCCGGACAAGCGAATGATCGGCCGGATCGGACAATATTGGAATAGCACGAGGTCCAACCATGTCTTTAACCAGCCCTTCCAGATGCGGCAAAGTCAGGATAAAGACCTGTGGAGCCGGTGTGTCCTTTTCTTCTTGATAGCGCGCAGCGTAAAGGTCGAAGGCGGCAAGAAAAATCGGCAGGTGACGTTTGACCTCCCCGGCGCGACTGCCTGGCAATAAAACAATCGGCCCGCGATGATCAGAAAGCGCATATTTTTGCTGAAATTGATCAAGCTGCGGTTCACCAGCCCGAAAGACCGGCAGCGGCTGCGATAAAGGATGCCCGACAAAAACCGTTTTCAGCCCGACCTTTGTAAAATAGGGTGGTTCAAACGGCAAAAGCGCCAGCAGCCCATCATAGAGCCCGGCAAATTCGCTGGCTCGTTGTGGTCGCCAGGCCCAGACGGTTGGTGCGACATAATGGATAATCTTTTTGGGCTGCATATTAGCTGGTTTTTTGCGCAATCCGGCGACCAGCCTCTTGCAGAAACCGGGCGAGTCGATGGTGATCAGGATATCGGGCTGGCAGGACTGGATGGTTTGCAGCGTTTCCTTTAACCTGCGGCGCAGCAGGAAAAAGCGCGGCAGCACTTCTGCCAGCCCCATGACTGACAGATCGGACAGGGGAAAAAGAGAGGCAAGCCCGGCGTCCTCCATTTTTGGACCGCCGATTCCGTGCCATTCAATCGCTTCTGTAGCTTGTGTGCTGATAGCAGCCATCAGGCCCGCGCCCAGCGCATCGCCAGAGGCTTCGCCAGCAACCAGAAAAATCCGTAACGTCATAGGGATATAATTTAAAACTGCACTATTTTCAGACTGTTTGAGGAATAATCTTTCCCGGATTCAAAAGCCCGTAGGGGTCAAGCGATTGTTTCAAGCCTCGCATGACATCGACGGCTTCTTCCCCGTGTTCAGCCTCCATATAGGGCATTTTGCCAAGTCCAACCCCGTGTTCGCCGCTCATGGTGCCTTCAAGCTCCAGGGCAAGCTCGGTCAGTTGATGCACAGCCTCTTTCGCCCGTTGCTGATCATCAGGATTTTCCGGATCAATCAGCATCAGAGTATGAAAATTTCCGTCGCCGACATGGCCGACAATCGGGCTGGTGATCTTCAACTTCTCCAGAAGGCTCCGCGCCCGCAGGATCGCCTCACTCAGGCGGGAAATCGGCACACAGACATCAGTCGCCAGCCCTTTCTTGCCAGGCTCCAGAGAAAGCGCGGCATAATAGGCATCATGGCGGGCCTGCCACAGGCTGTTTCTATCCTCCATATGGGTGGCAAAGCGGAATTTCTGCCCGCCCTCGGTCTCGGCAATCGCTTCAACCTGTTCGGCCTGTTCCTTGACCGATGCCTCGGTGCCGTGAAACTCCAGAAACAGGGTCGGCAGCAGCTGATAGCCTTCAAGACCGGAATAGCCAATACAGGCTTTCATCTGCACCTCGTCCAGCAATTCAATCCGCGCCATCGGAACCCCGATCTGGATCACCTGAATCACCGTATCAACTGCGCCTTGCAAACTGTCAAACTGGACAACGGCCGCACTGGTGGCTTCCGGCAAACCATAAAGCCGCAAGCCGACTTCGGTAATCACGCCAAGCGTGCCTTCCTGCCCGACAAAAAGCCGGGTCAGGTCATAGCCGTTGGAAGATTTTCGTGATCGCCCGCCGGTTTTAATCAGCCGCCCATCGGATAGCACGACTGACAGGCCCAGCACATTTTCGCGCATGGTGCCATAGCGCACAGCATTGGTGCCAGATGCACGGGTGGCTGCCATCCCGCCCAGCGTGGCATCGGCCCCCGGGTCTATCGGGAAAAACAGCCCGCGATCTCGCAGCGCGTGGTTAAGCTGTTTACGGGTGACTCCGGCTTCAACCCGGCAATCCAGGTCGGATTCATTGACCGACAGCACCTTGTTCATCTGGCTGAAATCCAGCGACACCCCACCAAACGGCGCACAGACATGGCCTTCCAGCGAAGTGCCAACCCCAAAGGGAATCAGCGGAATCCGGTATTGATGGCAAATACGCAGGGTTTCCTGAACCTCGGCCGTGGTTTCGGCAAAGACCACCAGATCCGGCAACTGCGGCGGATGCCAGCCTTCGCCATGACCATGCCGGGTGCGGATATCCTTATTTTCGCTGGCCCGGGGACCAAAGACCTGTTTCAGGACTTCCAGCCCCTGCGGCCGTTTATCGTCTGTTTCAGCTATTGATGCGGCAGATTGCGGGGGCATGGGCCTGTTTTCCCGGGGTCTTGGCCCTAGAGCCAGCGTTTGCGGCGTTTGTAGGATTTTGTCTGGCGGTAGGACTTGCGCCCTTCCTGCGACAGGCCGAGATAAAATTCCTTCACATCCTGATTTTCGCGCAATTCTTCAGCACTGCCATCCAGAACCACCCGTCCGTTTTCAATAATATAGCCGTGATGGGCATAGCGCAGGGCGACATTGGTATTTTGCTCGGCCAACAGGAAACTGACCTTTTCACGCTCGTTCAAGGTGCGGACGATTTCAAAAATTTCTTCCACCAGTTGCGGGGCCAGCCCCATCGAGGGTTCATCCAGCAAAATCATTTTCGGCTTCGCCATCAGGGCCCGGCCAATCGCGGTCATTTGCTGCTCTCCACCGGAAGTATAGCCAGCCTGTGCGCTGCGCCGGATTTTCAGGCGCGGAAAATAGCTATAGACCTTTTCCAGATCACGGCGCACCGCCCCCATGCCGTCCTTGCGGGCAAAGGCCCCGGTCAGCAGATTTTCTTCCACCGTCAGATGGGCAAAACAATGGCGGCCTTCCATCACCTGCACCAGCCCTTTACGGACCAGATCAATCGGCTCCGGGGCGGACAGCTGTTCTCCATCAAAGACGATGCTGCCTTTGGTGATTTCTCCCCGCTCGGCCCGGATCAGGCTGGACACCGCTTTCAAGGTCGTGGTCTTTCCAGCCCCGTTGGCCCCCAGCAAGGCCGCAATTCCGCCCGTCGGGATCGACAGGCTCACCCCTTTCAGCACCAGAATAACATGGTCATAGATGACTTCGATATTATTGATGGTGAGGATATCAGTCTGTTCGGTCATTTTAATAGCACATAAGCGCGTTGTTTATCGTGTCGAATAAAGGCTCTGTTGTGATAAGCACTCTTTCATCCTGAAAAGTCAAGTCTGTAAATCTTGTCAATTCCCCTTTAGTCACGCTATATGCAGTTTAAAGATGGCAAGGCTCTTATTTAAAGGCCCTTATTTAAAGGATAGATTTGATGTTTACGCAGTCCATGTCTTTTGCGCTTGGCGAAGAGATTGAGGCCATTCGCGATACGGTCCAGCGTTTTGCGGCAGAGGAGATCAGCCCGCGCGCGGCCGAGATTGACCAGTCGAATGAGTTTCCTTCTGATTTATGGGAGAAGCTGGGAGGGCTTGGTCTGCTGGGGATTACGGCGGACCCGGCGTACGGCGGCAGTGGAGGCAAAGGCGGGCTGGGCTATCTGGCCCATACCGTGGTGGTGGAGGAACTGGCGCGGGCTTCGGCTTCGGTTGCGCTGAGTTACGGGGCGCATTCCAATTTATGTGTGAACCAGATAGACCGCAATGGCAGTCCGGAGCAAAAGGCGCGAGTCCTGCCGGGTTTATGTCAAGGCACCTCGGTCGGTGCCCTGGCGATGTCGGAGTCGGGATCGGGGTCAGATGTAGTGTCGATGTCGCTGCGGGCCAGCAAGCGCAATGACGGGTATGTTTTGAACGGGCGCAAGATGTGGATTACCAACGGGCCGGATGCTGATGTTCTGCTGGTTTATGCCAAGACCGACCCGGATGCCGGGTCAAAAGGCATTTCGGCCTTTTTGATCGAGAAAGATTTTAAAGGTTTTTCGACCGGCAAGAAGCTGGACAAGCTGGGGATGCGCGGGTCGAACACGGCGGAGCTGATTTTTGATGATTGTCTGGTGCCGTTTGATAACCGGGTTGGAGAGGAAGGCGACGGGGTGAAAATCCTGATGTCGGGCCTTGATCTGGAGCGCGTGGTGCTGGCGGGCATTGGGGTTGGTTTGTTGCAGGCGGCGATGGATCAGGTGGTGCCTTATATCCACGAGCGTCAGCAGTTTGGCCGTCCAATCGGGACGTTTCAGCTGATGCAGGCGAAGGTTGCTGATATGTATACGGCGATGAATTCGGCGCGAGCTTATGTTTATGCGGTGGCGAGTGCAGCAGATCGCGGCGAGATCACCCGGCAGGATGCGGCGGCCTGTTGCCTTTATGCGTCCGAACAGGCGACATTTCAGGCTTTGCAAGCGATTCAGGCCCTGGGCGGGATGGGCTATATGAACGAAACCCCGACCAGTCGCTTGCTGCGCGATGCCAAATTGATGGAGATCGGGGCAGGCACGTCAGAAATTCGGCGCATGTTGATCGGGCGCGAAATTTTTGAAGCGACAGCGTGATTGCTTTAACCCGTTCTATTAGAGGCAAAAATGACTCGTCTTGACAGCAGGATCAGCCCGCGTGACCCGGCTTTTATTGCCAATCAGGAAGTCATGCGCCAGCGCATGGCAGAGATTGAGGCGGCAACCGCGCAGGCGCGGGCTGGCGGCGGGGAGAAGGCGCGGGAAAAGCATCTGGCGCGTGGCAAGCTGCTGGCGCGGGAGCGTATCAATCGGCTTTTGGACCCGGGCTCGCCTTTTCTGGAAATCGGCGCCCATGCCGGGCATGGTTTATATGATAACGAGGCCCCGTCAGGCGGGCTGATTGCCGGGATTGGCCAGATCAAGGGCCATAAGGCGATGGTGATTGCCAATGATGCCACGGTCAAGGGCGGGGTCTATTACCCGATCACAGTGAAAAAACATCTGCGGGCGCAAGAGATTGCTGCGGAAAATCATTTGCCAACGGTTTATCTGGTGGATTCGGGCGGGGCGCATTTGCCCAGCCAGAGCGAGGTCTTTCCCGACCGCGAGCATTTTGGCCGGATTTTTTATAATCAGGCCAATATGTCGGCCAAAGGGATTGCCCAGATTGCGGTGGTTATGGGGTCCTGCACGGCGGGCGGGGCCTATGTCCCGGCGATGGCCGACCAGACCATTATTGTCAAGGACCAGGGCACCATCTTTCTGGCCGGACCGCCGCTGGTCAAGGCGGCGACGGGCGAAACCGTGAGTGCCGAAGAGTTGGGCGGCAGCGATGTCCATACCCGGCTTTCCGGGGTTGCCGATTATCTGGCCCGCGATGATGACCATGCGCTGGCCCAGGCCCGCCAGATTTTTGCCCATATCCCGATCAGTCAAGGCGCAGGTTTGAATTGGCAATCCCCGGAACCCCCGGCTTATGACCCGCAAGAAATTTACGGCATTGTGCCACCCAGCCTGTCGCAACCACTTCCGGTACTGGAAGTGATTGCCCGACTTGTTGATGGGTCGCGCTTTGATGCTTTCAAACCGCGTTTTGGCGAAACCCTGATCACCGGTTTTGCCCATATCATGGGCTGTCCGGTCGGGATTCTGGCCAATAACGGGGTGCTTTTTTCTGACAGTGCGCTGAAAGGGGCGCATTTTATCGAACTGGCAGCCCAGCGGAAAATTCCTTTGATTTTTCTGCAAAATATCAGCGGCTTTATGGTTGGCAAACAATATGAGCAAGAAGGCATTGCCAAGCACGGGGCCAAGCTGGTCACGGCTGTGGCCACCAGCGCGGTGCCGAAAGTGACGGTCCTGATTGGCGGGTCGTTCGGGGCGGGCAATTACGGGATGTGCGGGCGGTCCTATAGCCCGCGCCTGCTGTGGAGCTGGCCGAATAGCCGGATTTCTGTGATGGGCGG
Organism: Alphaproteobacteria bacterium; assembly: GCA_965229605.1. GTDB lineage: Bacteria > Pseudomonadota > Alphaproteobacteria > CBDDJK01 > CBDDJK01. The sequence goes on from OZ245892.1 coordinate 2,416,382, forward strand.
GCCACAGGCGGCATCGGTGTTGGCCACCATTCGCCGCGATGGGCTGGAAGCAAAAGGGGAAAAATGGTCAGCCAGCGATGAAGAGAAATTTAAACAGCCGATTGCCGACCAGTTTGAACGGGAAGGCCATCCGCTTTATGCCAGCGCACGGTTGTGGGATGACGGGATTATTGACCCGGCCCGCACCCGCGAAACCCTGGGCCTGTCACTTGCCACAGCCCTCAATGCCCCGATTGAAGATACCCGCTTTGGCCTGTTCAGAATGTGAGATTATATGACCCAAAAACCCGTTAAAAAAATTCTCTTTCTTCCATCTTATAGGCTGCCGCCCTATATGCTGATACCGACCCTGTTTTCAGTCCCGGCCTTGCTGGTGCTGCTGGTGCTTGGTGGCTGGCAGGTCCAGCGTCTGCACTGGAAAGAAAACCTGATTGACCAGCTGGAAACCCGCGCCGATCTGCCGCCAGTGGCCTTACCCTATCAAGCTTCTCTTGAAACCGAAGACTGGCAGTTTCGCGCGGTTGAACTCACCGGACGTTTTCTCCATGACAGCGAATTTCATGTGCTGGCCCGCGCCCTTGATGGCGAAAAAGGCCTGCATCTTTACACCTTGTTTGAACGAAGTGCGCCGCTTGATGGCGCGAATGTAGACGATAAGGCGCGCTATCTACTGGTCAATCGCGGCTGGATGGATTTTGCCGTCAAGGAAGCCGAAAAACGACCGGACTCGCTGATTGAACAGGAGGTAAGACTGACCGGAATCCTTCGCTTTGATCAGGGCAAAAGCCAAATTCACCAATGGGTGCTGCCCGATCCCGACCTTGTAAAAAATCTCTGGTATGCCCGCGATATCGCGCAAATGGAACGCACGATCAACCGCGACCTGCCCGCCTATTACATCATGGACGGCACCCCGCCAAAAACCGGCAGCTACCCGCAAGGCCGACAATGGCAACTCGATATCCCCAATAACCACTTGCAATATGCCCTGACCTGGTTCGGAATCGCCCTGTCTCTGGTCGTTATCTATGCCGTCTATTGGCAACAAGGCCGAAAGAACCCATCAAAATAAAATACATATAACCATGAACGAATTCCTTACCGAAAACCAGCTGCTCATCCAGCTAACCGGCCTCTGGGGGCAAATCACCCCCATGATCGCCGACTATGCCTTCGCCCTTATGCGCGGGATTATCGTCCTCATCATCGGGGGATGGCTCGCCAAATCTGCCGTCAAAGCAACAAAACAAGGCCTTAACCGCCTGTCCTACCTCGACCCCAATATCCGGGTCTTCCTGCCCGTCCTGCTCTATTATTCAATCTGGGTGCTGACCATCGTCCTCGTCCTCGGCCAGGTCGGGGTCCAGACAACCAGCATCATCGCTCTGCTCGGGGCCGCCGGACTCGCCATTGGCCTCGCCCTGCAAGGAACCCTGCAAAATATCGCCGCCGGGCTGATGCTCCTCATCCTCCGCCCCTTCACCGTTGGCGACTTCATCGATGCTGGCGGGGTCTCCGGCACCGTCGATCAAATCGGCCTCTTCACAACCGATATGACAACCGCCCAGGGATTCTACATGTCCGTGCCAAACAGTAACCTGTGGAACGTCCAGATCCTCAACTATCAACGCCATAAACAGGCCAGGCTCGATATCGATGTCGGGATTGCCTATAGCGACGATATCAATAAGGGCTTAAAAACCCTGCTCGATCTGGCTGAAAAAGAAGAAAAAATCCTCGCTTCCCCCGAACCGCAGGCCCTGGTCGTCTCCCTCGGCGATTTTGCCGTCACCTTGCGCCTGCGCTGCTGGGTGCCAACCGATGCCTATTGGGTCATGCGCTTTGACCTCAACCATAAAGTCAAGGAAGCGATTGATGCCGCCGGGCTGACCATCCCCTTCCCGCAAAGCGAAGTTTTATTGCGGCATGAAAACCCGCAAAATACAGATAAACAAGCCTAGCAGCGTATAAGCTGCTTTAGGTCGCTTAAAGCTGCCTCCCAACCGCCAGCAACCGTGCAGGAGAGAACCTTCATGCCCGGATACCAGGGGCTGGAATCTGCGCCATGCGGCCACCGCCAGTCCACCAAAGGATTGATCAGCGCAACCACCGGGCAGGCCTGCTGATTTCCAGCCAGATGGACAAAAGCCGTATCGACACTAACCGCAAGCTCCAGCTTGTCCAGAAGTGCGGAAACGTCAAGGAAGTCGCTGATTTCATTGCTTAAATCGACAATGGCCGGATGGCTTTCGGCGTAGATTTTATCTGCTTCAGGGATGTCTTTTTGCAAGACCATCAGGGTTGGGCCTGAAAAACTGCCTTTTCTGGCCGCATCGGGCAACAGGACCTCTGCCAGTTTTTCAAGCGGGATCGAGCGACTGGCTCCGGTTTTCGCTGCCGGATTGCAGGAAGAAACCACCCCGATCAAAGGCCGGGGCAAGCCTGATAACCGCTGCTGCCATTTATCTTGCAAAGAATCAGGGACCGGCACCGGGCAAGGCGGCGGGATTGTCTCTTTATCTGTTCCGCATAGATAGGGGAGCGAAGCGATAGGGGCCATCAAAAACGGCGGCTGTTCTTGATCAGAAGCTGGACGGGCAGGCAGGAACCAGCGATTTTCCCCGCTATAGGTACCAGCGGCCAGTTCTTTCAAAATGGATGCAGAGGGGCCTTTAAACTGCTGATTGATGCCGGGATAAAGGTCTATATAGCGGTCCAAGGCCTCCCAGCCCTCGTCGCGGTAATAGCCGATTGTCACGCCGTGTGCCTGCAAATATGGCAGATAGCGCAAAAACTGGATATGATCGCCATAGCCTTGCTCTCCATAGGCAACGAGTTTGGTGCCTGTAAGGGTGGAAACAGGCTGCAAATCGGCAGGGGTTGCCTTTTTCAGATGCGGGCAAAGCAGTGACAGCCGCGCCCCGATCAGGTCTTCATCACGATCTCCGCCAAAACGATGTTCATAATCGGCAAATCCTCCGGCCCAGTCCATCAGTTTCAAACGCATGACCGAACGATTGAACAAACAGCGTTTTTCGCCGGGTTCAAGCGCAAGAGCCCGGTCAAAGGCCTGAATTGCTGGTTGCGGCGCGCCTGTCTTGATCAGGCTGGTGCCGTAATTATACCAATAACGCCAGCTATCCGGCTTAAGGGCCAGGGCCTGTTGGTAATAATCCTGACCAAGCGCATGATCGCCAGTCTTGTCCGCCGCCACCGCACAATTATACAAATGCACGGCCTGTTCTTCTGGCTGGCTGTTGAGGGTCCGGGCTAAAATCTGCTGGTAGCTGGTCAAGGCTTCCGCGACATGGCCCGCCGTGCTCATGACCTCGGCATAGCCAGTCAGCACCACCAGGTCTTCAGGGGCTTGCTGGCGGGCTTCCCTGATAAGCGCAACCGCTCTGTCATGCTGAAAGACTTTTGAAAAACAGACGCTTGCATGAGACTTCAAACGTGGCTTTTCAGGCGAAACTTTAATCGCTTCAAGAAACTGCGCCGCCGCTTCCTGCCATTTTTCAGCCTGCGCCAACGCCACCGCCGCATATTCAAATTGAGACGGCCCATTTGACGGCCTCTCATTTTTTCCCACTTCACTCTTATTTTTCAAAATTTTATTCGCACCAAGAGTTCAAAATTTAAAAGGTCTCCAGCCATTCATCAATCCATTCATCAAGAGCCTGCCCGACCCGCTCAACCACACCGCTCCAGTCGTCGGTTTCTGCCGGGCTCTGACGGAACAAGCGCACGTTCGGATACCAGGGCGAGGTTCCCCCCTTAAACAGCCACCGCCAGTCAGCCTGATAGCCAAGCACGCCCCAGACTTGACCCTTCGGCCAGATACCCGGGTGGCTGGCCAGCGTGCCGCCCAGATTCAGCACTGATGAATCGCTGAGAATCATCAAGTCAGATTCGGTCATCAAGGCCAGGGTTTCGTCATAATCGGTCAGTAATTCACCCGGCATATACAGATTTTTGACCCCGTCTGCTGCCGCCCGGTCATCTTCCGGTATATCCGGTTTCAGCAGAATAAAATCGGCTTTCCGCTCAAAAAGCGGCAAGAAAGTCTTTAATCGCGGGCAGCGAAAGTGGGAAACCGTCGTATTCTCCAAATTGCCGGAAGCATTGACCAGAATGCGGGGTCGCCTTTTTCCTGAAGAGGATTTTTTACGACTGGGGGAGGGTTTTTTAACCGGGAAAGCGTCATCCAGTCGCTCCCGCCAGCGTTTCTTCTCTTCCGGCAAGGGCGGCAGGATTACCGGCTTTGCAATATCCTTTTTTTGCTTTACATCAAAATAATAGGGCAAAGAACCAACCGGAATCATCAACCAGTCTTTATCTAGGGTGTCTGGATTATATTCGGCCGCAACCACGCCTGGCCAGCGGCGAAAGAAAGGAATAAGCCCGCGCATGTCAGAATAGAACCCCAGATAGATTCCGGCCCCGGCTGCAGCAAATCGCGGGATATATCTGGAAAACATTATAAAATCACCCGCGCCTTGCTCGGAACAAATAAAAATGATTTTGCCTTTCAGGCTATTCAGCGGATGGGTTTCACGCGAAAGCCGTTCAACCCCGGCTTTTTCGGCCTGAAGCATAACCTGGTTGCTTGTCGTTTCGGAAAAATGTGGCAGGTGCCAGCGTTTTTCATAGGCTTGAAAGCCTTCTTCAAACTGTCCTTGTCCAAGCAGGACAAGTCCAAGGTTAAGCCAGCTGTCGTGATTATTCGGGTTTAAAGACAGCGACTTGCGAAAGGCGGTTTCTGCCAGCTGGTAATAGGCACTGTGATAGGCGGCAAGCGCAACCCGCACTTGGTTCCGGCCCATTTCTGGCGGAAGTTCAGCCGACAGTTCAACCGCCCGCAGGCCGTCCAGCAAACTGTTCTTGGTATCATATAGCTTGTAATTTGCGAAGGACCGGTTGCCCCAGGCCATTGACCAATAGGGATAGCGTCTGATCAGGTCGCCGAACATCTGTTCAGCCTGCGCGAATTCCTCCTTAATGAAAAATACAATCGCTCTGGCCAGTAAGAGATATGGGTCTTCCGGCGATTTTTCTAGTCCTTCGTCAATCAGAGCCAAGGCGGTGTCTGCGCCCTCGGCATTTAGCAAGTTGTTGACTCGTTCAACCAGAGAATGATCGCTATTTTTCTTTTCTTCCAATCGGTTATAAGGCCGATGCTCACCGGTTTGACCTTCACCCCCCCCCGGCCATTGCTCCAGCCATTCGTCCAGAGCCTGCCCGACCCGCTCAACCACACCGCTCCAGTCGTTGATCTCTGCCGGGCTTTGGCGGAACAGGCGCACGTCCGGATACCAGGGCGATGTCTCCCCCATAAATAGCCATCGCCAGTCAGGCTGATAACCAAGTACCCCCCAGACTTGGCCCTTCGGCCAAATATCCCGGTGACTGGCCAGCGTACCGCCCAGATTCAACACCGATGAATCGCTGAGAATCATCAAATCAGACTCCGTCATCAGGGCCAAGGTTTCATTATAATCGCTCAGCAATTCACCCGGCATATACAGATTTTTCACACCGTCTGCCGCCACCCGATCATCTTCTGGTATATCCGGTTTCACCAGGACAAAATCGGCCTCCCGCTCAAAAAGTGGCAAGAAAGCCTTTAATCGTGGACAGCGAAAGTGAGAAACCTTACTCTCCAGGTTGCCAGAAGCATTGACCAAAATGCGTGGCCGCCGGTTCCCTGAAGCGGCTTTTTTACGACTGGGGGAGGGTTTTTTAACCGGGAAGGCGTTATCCAGCCGCTCCCGCCAGCGTTTCTTCTCTTCCGGCAAAGGCGGCAGGATTACCGGCTTTGCAATATCCTTTTTTCGCTTTACATCAAAATAATAGGGCAAAGAACCAACCGGAATCATCAAATAGTCTTTATCGAATATATGCGGGCTATATTCGGCACTAATCACGCCCGGCCAGCGGCGATAGAAAGGAATAAGTTCGCGCGGGCTAGAATAGAACCCCAGGCGGACCTTGGCTCCGGCCTTAACAAACTGCGGGATATATCTGGAAAACATTATAAAATCACCCGCACCTTGTTCGGAGCAAATAAAAATGGTTTTGCCTTTCAGGCTATTCAGCGGTTGGGTTTCACGCGCAAGCCGCTCAACCCCGGCTTTTTCGGCCTGCAACAGGGCCTGGCCGCTCGGGCTCTTGGAAAATTTTGTCAGATGCCAACGTTTTTCATAGGCCGCAACCCCTTCTTCAAACTGTCCCTCCCCAAGCAGAACCAGAGACAAGTTAAACCAGCTGTCGTGATTATTCGGATTTAAAGACAGCGATTTGCGAAAGGCGGTTTCTGCCAGCTGATAATAGGCATTGCCATAGGCAGCAAGTCCAAGATGCACGTGACGCTGATCTATCTCTGGCGACAGTTCAACCGCCCGCAGACCGTCCAGCAAACTGTTTTTGGTATCAAACAGATTGTAATTGGCCAAAGACCGATTGCTCCAGGTGGCGGACCAATAGGGATGGCGTCTGATCAAGGCGCTGAACATCTGTTCAGCCTGCGCGAATTCCTCCTTAATGAAAAAGACAATCGCTCTGCAGAGTAAAAGCTTGGGATTTTCTGGCAATTTTTCCAGCCCCTCGTCAATCAGGACCAAGGCCGTATCTGCGCCCTCGGCATTAAGCAGGGCAGGGATCCGTTTCAAGGGAGATTCTTTATTTTCCATCACTTTCACCCTTGTTTTTCAAAGTTTTATCCACGTTCCGTCCGTCATTTTATCAGGATGAGGCGGATGATGCCCCGCTTGGCTTTCAAAGGTCCCATCAAAGGCCCTCAGCCATTCGTCCAGGGCTTGCCCGACCCGCTCAACCACGCCGCTCCAGTCGTCGGTTTCTGCCGGGCTTTGGCGGAACAGGCGCACCTCCGGATACCAGGGCGAGGTCTCCCCTTTAAACAGCCACCGCCAGTCCGACTGATGCGCGATTACCCCCCAGACCTCACCCTTCGGCCAGATATCGCGGTTGCTGGCTAGCGTGCCGCCCAGATTGAGCACCGATGAATCGCTGAGAATCATCAAGTCAGACTCTGCCATCAGGGCCAGGGTCTCGTTATAATCGCTCAGCAATTCACCCGGCATATAGAGATTTTTGATTCCTTCGGCGGCGGCCCGGTCGGTTTCCGGCACATCGGGCTTTAACAGGACAAAATCAGCCTCCCGCTTAAAAAGCGGCAGAAAAGCCTTTAATTGCGGGCTGCGAAAGCGGGTGACCGGATTATCCAGATTGCCGGAGGCATTGACCAGAATCCGGGGGCGCCTTTTGCCTGAAGCGGCTTTTTTACCAGAAGCAGGCTTTTGAGGGGGGAAAACATCATCCAACCGCTCCCGCCAGCGTTTCTTCTCTTCCGGCAATGGTGGCAGGAGGGTGGGCTTCGGAATATCCTCTTTATGTTTTAAATCAAAATAATAGGGCAGAGAGCCAATTGAAATCATCAACCAGCTTTTATAAAGTGTGGTCGGGTTATATTCGGCGGCAATTACACCGGGCCAGCGTCGAAAGAAAGGAATAAGTCCGCGCAGGCCGAAATAGAACCCCAGATAGACCTCGGCCCCGGCTTCAACAAGTTGCGGGATATATCTGGAAAATAGAATAAAATCACCCATGCCTTGTTCGGAATAGATAAAAATGGTTTTACCCTTGAGGCTATCCAGCGGATGGGTTTCACGCGAAAGCCGCTCCACCCCGGCTTTTTCGGCCTGTAACAGAGTCTGGCTGCTCGGGCTTTTGGAGAACATTGGCAGGTTCCAGCGTTTTTCATAGGCCGCAATCCCTTCTTCAAACTGCCCCTGCCCAAGCAGGACCAGAGCCAGGTTAAACTGGCTGCTGGGGTTATTCGGATTTAACGACAGCGACTTGCGAAAGGCGGTTTCTGCCAGCCGGTAATAGGCACTGCGATAGGCTGCAAGCCCGAGCCGCGACTGGTTCTGATCCATCTCTGGCGACAGTTCAACCGCCCGCAGACAGTCCAGCACGCTCTTGCGGGTATCAAACAGATTATAATTGGCAAAAGACCGGTTGCTCCAGGCGGTGGACCAATAGGGATAGCGTCTGATCAGGTCGCTGAACATCTGTTCAGCCTGGGCAAATTCTTGCCTGAGTCCAAAGGCGATGGCTCTGGCCAGCAAAAGCTGACGGTCCTCTGGCGATTTTTCCAGCCCTTCGTCTATCAGCGGCAGGGCGGTCTCGACATCCTCGGCATTCAGCAGATCAGTGACCCGGCCAATCAGAGGCGGTTCTTTACTTTCCATCGCTTTCACCCTTTATCAGACCTGTTTTATGTGAAATTTTTACAAGCTCAGCCAGTTTTTTGCGGCATTCTGCCTGATTGGTCTGGCAATCCCCAGCTTGGTCATGAAGACTCAACCACCAGTCAATCAGGCCAGACAGCAGCCGCTGGCGAGATGAATCGGGCGGAATACCCAGCAGGTCAAAATCCTCTGTCTCTATTTTCAACGGACGGCAGGTCCAGCTGCCCAAAATCGCATCATAAGGGCTTAAAGCAGGTTTTATACCTGGAAAACAAGCCTCTAACCAGAAGAAATAAGCCCGCACCAGCTCTTTTCCCTGAAAATAGATCACCCGTTTGACAGCTAAATCCGGCCATTTTATCCCATCAGTCGCTTTAAAATCACCGGGCGGAAGCTGATCCATGCACTTTCGTAGATCACTTAAAAATCTCTTGTCCTTGCGCGATAAAAAGAGCCGCGTTGCTATAGTCCCCCAAAGCTGCGGCGACTCGGCTAAAAGCACCGCCAGCCGCAATGCAACGGGTGAAATATCCTCTTTCTCAACCATATGCGCCAACGCCGACAGATTGAGCGGCGGAAAACCCTCTAATAATCCAGCAGACTCAAGCCAGAAAAAGGCCTGATCCGGGCGCGGGCCACTCAGAATCCGTGACAACTCCTCTCCAACCCGCTCGGCCGAAAGTCCTGCAATTCCCGCTTTCAAAGCCTGGCAAGCCTGATCGCCCGCTGCATCCGGCTCCACCCCGCCATAGCGCGCACTAAAGCGATAAAAACGATAGATGCGCAAATAATCCTCTTTAATCCGTTGCTTTTCCTCCCCGATAAAGCGCACCCGCCGGGCCACTAAATCCTTGCGCCCGCCAAACGGGTCATAGATTGTTCCCGCTTCATCCAGATAGATGGCATTGATGGTGAAATCACGCCGCGCCGCATCTACGCGCCAAGGATCAGATTGATCCCCTTTGCTTTCAGTCGAATCAAGGAAAGACACCCGGGCTCGCCGACCATAGGTCTCAACATCTTGTCGTAGAACAGTCAGGTCATATACTGCATATTGTGTGACTAGCTTGATCGTGCCATGCTCCAGATCATGCGGCAGGACTTTCCATTCAGAAGATTCTGGCCATTCAGAAGATTCTGGCGCAGCACGAAACAAGGCCAGCATCCGCTCCGGCGATAGAGTGCTTGCTATATCAATATCAGGATTTCCCGCCAAAACCGGCCTGTTTTGCGGGTCTGCAAGCTCTCTTGAAACAAGATCGCGCACAATCCCGCCAACCAGCCGGGCCTGGCCGCCCGCAGCCTTTATCAGGGCCAGAATTTGCGCCACTTCCTGCGCCCGCCCTGCTCCCAGAGCCTCTATCAAGTCTATTTTTTCAGGAAAATTCATCGCCCACGCTCAGTTTTCCAGCTGGTGATAGTCACTGACCAGCCGATGAAGCATCCCGGCGGTGGCTCCCCATATAAAGTGATCAGGCCAGTCCAACGTCCAGAAGTGCCGTTGCTTTCCCTCAATCACCATCTCTTGCCGGTGATAATTTGCAAGGTCAAAGGCATGATCTACCGGAATCGTGAAGATGGAAGCAACTTCTGAAGGATCAGGGCGAAAATGGTGAGGCGGCAGCAATTCCCCGATAAAAGGCGTCACCAGAAAGCCGGTCCCGGTCCGATAGAGCGGCAATTCTCCCCATATCTGTACATGGTCAGCAGGATGGCCGATTTCCTCTTCAAGCTCACGCAAAGCCGCACCAGAGGGTTCTTCAGAAGGCTCCAGCCGCCCGCCTGGAAAACTCACCTGCCCGGCATGATGGCGCAGATGCGATGCCCGCACGGTCAACAGCAAAAACGCGCCAGACGAATCCTGAATGATCGGAATAAAAACAGCGGCTGACTGCAATTCCACGCCCCCTGTCACCGGATCAGTCACCGGATCACCCGCCAAGCGGCTAAAACCAGCCTGTTTCGCATAAAGGGCCTGTTGCAACCGCTCAAGCTGCGGCATTTTTACCATCACAATGATATCCCGTCATTCCCGCCGATCAAGGTTGAAAGCTTCTTGCCAAACAGGGGCTTCTGTCAAAAACATGAAAACACGCTTGACCCATACAGGCTTTCGCGACAAAAGCGATGTGTCAAGGAGAAAAAATGCGCCAGCCCAATCATCTTAGCCGCTGTTTTAAAGTCCTGAAAGTTCTGGCGCAAGCCCAAGCGATCAGTCCTTTGCGCGCGCAGATCAAAGGACGATATGGAGTGCATATTGTCCTGGCCGCAGCCGATTATATCTGGGGACCGCCCAAAAAGCCCAAATCCTCCAAAGAAACCAAGGCCTTGGAAGAGACCAGCTCAAGCGAAGAAGAACCCCTTCTGGAAGCGGATAAACTGGGACCTCGCTTAGTGGCAGCCCTTTCTGACCTTGGGCCATCCTTTGTCAAGCTCGGTCAGGCCTTGTCGGTGCGGGCTGATTTGATTGGAGAGGATATGGCCACCTCTCTGGCGGCTTTGCAAGACCAGATGGCTCCTTTCCCGACCGAACAGGCGATTGCAGCCATTGAAGAAGAATTTGAACAGCCGATCACTGAAATATTTCGCTCTTTTGATCCGACTCCGGTTGCTGCCGCCTCTATCGCGCAGGTGCATTTTGCTGAAGCCCATGACGGTACGCTGCTGGCGGTCAAAATCCTGCGCCCGGATATTGAAGAAAATTTTGAAGCCGATTTGCAATTTCTTGAATGGCTGGCAGAAATTCTTGAACAGACCGTCAAGGAAAGCCACCGCTTACGACCGAAGCAGGTTGTGTCCACCGTGCGTGAATGGGTGGAAAATGAGCTTGATCTGCGCCTGGAAGGGGCGGCGGCCATGGAGCTTGCTGAGAATTGTCAGGATGACCCGGATATCGAGATTCCGGCCATTCACTGGGAACTCACCGGGCAAAAAATTCTGACCATGGACCGCGTGATTGGCTTCCGTATTGATGATCTTGACAGCTATGACCGGCTTGGACTGGATCGCCAGGAAATTCTGGCAAAGGCCGCCCGCAGCTTCTTTTTACAAGTGTTCCGCGATGGATTCTTCCATGCTGATATGCATCCCGGCAATATGCTGGTTTCAGAAGCTGGAGTCCTCTCTCCCGTTGATTTCGGGATCATGGGACGGATTGATCGCCGCACCCGCATGTATATGGCCGATATGATGCTGGGTTTCCTGCTTGGCGACTACGAACGGGTGGCCGATGCCCATTTTCGTGCCGGGTTTGTCCCGCCCCATAAATCACGGGCCCAGTTTACGCAGGCACTGCGGGCGATTGGTGCCCCGGTCAAGGACAAATCGCTTGAACAGATATCGGTGGCCCGCCTGCTGCAACAGCTTTTTGCAACCACCGAACGCTTTCAGATGCCGGTGCAGCCTGATCTCTTGCTCTTGCAAAAAACCATGCTGGTCGCCGAAGGAGTCGGGCGCATTCTTGATCCTGGCGTCAATATCTGGAGCCTCGCCCGCCCGATGATTGAAGAATGGTTTGCCCAGAATATGGGAGTCAGTGCCAAAGTTGATGATGCACGCCAGAAAACGCTGGATATCCTCAACGAACTGCCCGCCCGCATTGAACGTATGGAACGCTGGCGGATGACCGATCATCATTCGGCCCCGCCGACGTCAGGCTTTCCCGGGATGTTTTCATCATCGCGTTTCCTCTCCCCCCGTATTCTGGTGGTCGGGCTTGTCCTGATATGGCTTTACTCTGTATTTGGGCCCGAGAATGGATGGTGACCGACACGCTTCCCCCGTCTGCCTCCCCGCTTGAACAGGATACCATCTTTGCCCTGGCCAGCGGGTCCGGCCCTTGTGCCGTCGCGGTCTTTCGCCTTTCAGGGCCTGGCTGCCAATCCTGCTTGCAAGACCTGCTGCGCGGGCCGTTGCCTCCTGCCCGCCGCTTGTCGCTGAAACAGCTCTACCTTGCAGACGGGACCGTGCTTGACCAGTCGCTGGTCGCCTTTTTCCCCGCTCCCGACAGCTACACCGGTGAAGATATGGCAGAACTGCATGTCCATGGCGGGCAGGCAACCCTGATCTCTACCAGCGAGCGACTTGTAGGCTGTAACGGAATGCGCCCGGCCGAACCCGGCGAATTTACCCGCCGCGCCTTTGCCAATGGCCGCATGGACCTGACTGCGGTTGAAGGGCTGGCCGACCTTATTCATGCCCGCACCGAATCCCAACGGCGGCAGGCTTTGCGTCAGGCGTCCGGCGGGCTTTATGCACTTTGCCAATCCTATCGGGAACGGCTGATTGACATCAGTGCCAGAATTGAATCCTTGATTGATTTTGCCGATGAAGATTTGCCCGCTGGCCTTGATGAACAGGTGGGAGTTGATATCAAAGCCCTGCGTCAGGAAATCGCCGATCATATCCAGCAGTCCGCCCGGGCGGAAGCTTTGCAGACGGGCCTGCGTCTGGCGATTGTTGGCCCGCCCAATGCTGGAAAATCAACGCTGATGAACTGGCTTTCTGGTTCTGACCGTGCCATTGTCAGTGCCATCCCCGGAACAACCCGCGACACGGTGACCGCACAGATTATTCTGGCCGATGTGCCGGTTGAGATGGTGGATACCGCCGGGCTGCGCTCAACAACCGATGCCATCGAGCAAGAAGGAATCCGCCGTACACAGGCCACTATCGACAGTGCTGATCTTATTTTATCTCTGGACGCCTGTGATCAATTACCCAATGACAGTTTTGAAATCACGCCATCGCCCGGGGTGCCTCTTTTGCGTATCCAGACAAAAATTGATCTGCAAGCAACCGATACCTCCCCTGATTCCTGCGACCATGCCATCTCTGTCAAAACCGGTCAGGGGTTAGCCGATCTCTATCAAAATCTTGAACATATCGCACAAAGCCAGGCTGGCCTGTCCGAATCCATCACCTTTACCTGTGCCCGTCAACGCCATGCCATCGGCGAAATTGCCGAAGCCCTCTTGGGGGCCGAATCTGCACAAAGCCTTGATATTCGCGCCGAATTTATCCGCCATGCCCTTTTTGCCCTTGGTCGCATCACCGGCACAATCAATATCGAATCCGTGCTGGACCGGGTTTTTCAGCAGTTCTGTATCGGAAAGTAGCGGGCAAGACAGGCGAATTGCTTCACGTGAAGCAATTCGAGTCATTTACAGCCAGCAAAAAACCGCCTAAAGAAAGCCCATGAATAAAATTCAAAAAAACTGGGATGTGATTGTTGTTGGTGGTGGGCATGCTGGCTGCGAAGCGGCAGCGGCGGCGGCACGGACAGGGGCCTCTTGCCTGCTGATCACGCATCGGCTGGAGACCATCGGGGTCATGTCCTGCAATCCGGCGATTGGCGGGCTTGGTAAGGGCCATATTGTGCGGGAAATTGACGCGCTGGATGGCTTGATGGGGAAAGCCATTGATCAATCCGGCATTCAGTTTCGTCTGCTCAACCGCTCTAAAGGTCCGGCAGTGCAAGGTCCACGCGCCCAGGCTGACCGCAAACTCTATCGACAGGCCATCTTCAATTTACTCAATGCACAGGATAACCTCACGCTTTTTGAAGCCTCGGTTGAACGTCTCAGCTTTGCCAACGACAATAAAATCACCGGCCTGGTCACTGAAAAAGGCACTATTTTTTCCGCACCCGCCATTGTTCTTACCACCGGCACCTTTTTGCACGGGATGATCTATAACGGCGATGAGCAAATTCCTGCCGGACGCATGGGGGATCAGGCAACCTATGGACTGGCCGATCAGCTGGCCCGGCTTGATCTGCCTATGGCACGCTTGAAAACCGGCACCCCGGCTCGGCTTGATCGCCGGACAATCGACTTCTCTTCGCTTGAGGTCCAGCCCGGGGATGACCCGCCGGAGCCTTTTTCAAGCCTGACAGAGCGCATCACCCTGCCACAAATTCCCTGCCATATCACCCATACCAACCCCAAAACCCATGCGGTTATTCGGGATAATCTGCACCGCTCTGCGCTCTATGGGGGGGCGATCTCTGGCACCGGACCCCGCTATTGCCCATCGATAGAGGACAAGATCGTGCGCTTTGCTGACAAAACAAGCCATCAAATCTATCTGGAACCGGAAGGGCTTGATGATCCCTTAATCTATCCAAATGGCCTGTCCAATTCGCTGCCGCAAGCCGTACAGCTGGAATTTCTGCGGACCATCCCCGGCCTTGAACAGGTTGAAATGGTACGCCCGGCCTATGCGATTGAATATGATTTTATTGATCCGCGCGCTCTGTCCCCGACTCTGGAGCTTTCTGACTATCCGGGCCTGTTCCTTGCAGGCCAGATCAATGGCACCACCGGCTATGAAGAAGCTGCCGGGCAAGGGCTGATTGCAGGCATCAATGCTGCCCATAAATCTCTGGGCCGGGCCGACTTCACCCTTGGGCGGCATCAGGCCTATATCGGGGTTTTAATTGATGATCTCGTTCATCGCGGGGTTGATGAACCTTACCGAATGTTTACCTCCCGTGCTGAATTTCGACTCAGCTTGCGAGCAGATAATGCCGAAGACCGCCTGACCGACCTTGGCCTTGAAATCGGCATTATCGGCAACCAGCGCAAAACTCACTGGATGCAAAAGAAACAACAGCTATCAAGTGCCCGCACCTTTATGCAGGAAAAGCAAGCCAGCCCACATCAATGGGGCGCAATGTCCATTCCGATCAAAAAGGACGGGATGGTGCGCAGCCTTTATCAAATCCTCGGCACCTGCGAAACACTGCCTGATGCGATATTTGCTCAATGGCCGGAATTACAAAAAATCCCGCAGCCGATCCTGCAGAAGCTTGCGATTGATGCCCGCTATGAAAACTACCTGCATCGGCAACAAGGCGACATTCAGGCTTTAAAAAGAGATCAGTCGCTTGAACTGCCGCAAGACCTTGACTATGGCGGGGTGATCGGGCTTTCAACCGAAATTCGCCAAAAGCTGGCTGCCGCCCGCCCCCAGAACCTTGCGGCTGCTGGCCGCATTTCCGGTATAACCCCGGCAGGACTCACCGCGCTGTTGCTCCATGTTCGACAAAAACAACTTGCCTGATTCGTGCTTTTCAAGGGAGGCCTTTGAAACCCGCTTTTGTGCTTCACGTGAAGCACTCCTTAAAATCAGTTGCTATTTTGACCTGTTGCAGAATTGGCAGGCGCGCATAAATCTGATCAGTTCGCAAAGCCTGCCCGTGATCTGGCGGCGGCATTTCTGGGATTCGGCTCAGCTTTTGGACCGGCTTCCTCCGAGAACTGGCTATATTTGCGATATAGGCAGTGGAGCTGGCTTTCCTGGCCTTGTGCTGGCTTTGCTCGCCCCGCATATCCATCTGACATTGATCGAATCCGATAAAAGAAAAATCGCCTTTCTGCGTGAGGTGATCATGGCTACGCAGGTTGAAAACCGGGTTGCGGTGATCAATAAGCGGGTTGAAAATGTCAAAGGAAGTGACTTTGCAGGGCCGGTTGGGGTGATCACGGCGCGGGCTTTGGCGCCTTTGTCAAGATTATTGCCATTGGCCATGCATATTATTGATGTTAATCGGTCGGCTTTCCCGGATTATCAGCCGCCGCTGGCCCTTTTTCACAAAGGAGCCGGTCTGCAAAACGAATTGACAGAGGCCGAATCCGGCTGGTATATAACTTGTGATCGGCATCAAAGCGAGACTGATCCGCAGGCCGCAATCTTTGAAGTTCACAAGTTTACGCAAAAATAGTTCAACAGTGCCATTCAATTTAGAACGGCCTTTGTTCCGGGTAGAAATGCATCCATCTCAAAAGAAACGCGAAACACGCACATTGGCTATTGCCAACCAGAAGGGAGGGGTTGGCAAGACAACAACGGCCATCAATCTGGGAACTGCGCTGGCTGCATGTGGCAAGCAGGTCCTGATCATTGATTGCGATTCGCAAGGAAATGCCAGCACCGGCTTTGGTCTTGTTGTAAAGGACCGCAAGGTTTCCACCTATGATTTGCTGATTAACCCCGCAACCGCATCATCGGCCGTTTTAGCTTCTGATATTCCGGGGCTTTACCTTGTTCCTGCCAGTGTCGATCTTGCTGGGGCCGAGATTGAACTGGTTGGCGAGGATCGGCGAGAATTTCGCCTGCAGGATGCAGTGCGCCGACTTGCAGATAATTTTGACTATATCCTGATTGACTGCCCGCCAGCTCTTGGTCTGCTGACCTTGAATGCGCTTGTTGCAGCAAACGGGGTGCTGGTGCCTTTGCAATGCGAGTTTTATGCGCTGGAAGGGCTGGGTCAGCTTTTAAAGACCATTGAGCGTGTGCAACGGGCCTTTAACCCGCAGTTGGAGGTTCAGGGCATTGTCCTGACCATGTTTGACCAGCGCAATAACCTGTCGGCGCAGGTGGCGCAGGATGTCCGCGACCATTTGGGAGACAAGGTGTTTGAAACCGTGATTCCGCGCAATATACGGATATCGGAAGCCCCTGGCTATGGTAAACCGGTCTTGCTTTACGATATGCGCAGTCGCGGAGCACAGGCCTATATTCACCTGGCCAGCGAGGTCCTGCGCCGGGAGAGAAATGCGAGTCCTGAATCATGTCTGATATGAAGTCTCCCTCAAAGCGCGGCCTTGGTCGAGGGTTATCGGCTCTGTTCGGGGAAGAAGGAGCGGTCGAGACGCAAGAGAACAGCACCGCACCTGCCGCAAAACCCGGCAATATGCCGCCAATGTTTGCGGCAACTGAATATCTAAAGCCCAATCCTGAGCAGCCCCGGAAGATGTTTCATCCGGAAAGCCTGAAGGCTCTTGCCGAATCCATTAGAAACAAAGGATTATTGCAACCGATTCTGGTCAGGATGGATCAGGGTGATTCCGGGATGCATTACCAGATTGTGGCTGGAGAGCGGCGGTGGCGGGCGGCTCAGCTGGCGCAACTGCATGAGGTGCCGATCCGTATTCTGGAGATGAATGATTCGCAAACGCTGGAAGCGGCCTTGATTGAAAATATTCATCGTGATTCGCTTAATCCCCTTGAAGAGGGCGAAGGCTATCAGCAGCTGATCGAGACTTATAATTATACGCAGGAGCAGGTTGCAAAGGCGGTAGGCAAGAGCCGCAGTCATGTCTCGAATCTTGTTCGTCTGATCAATCTGCCAGAAGAGGTCAAGATACTGCTGTCTGCCAACCAGCTGAGTATGGGCCATGCGCGGGCGCTTTTATCGGCGAAGGACCCGATTGCCTTGAGCAAACTTATTTTAGCCAGAGAATTGTCTGTGCGTCAGCTTGAACAGATCATTCAGTCAGAAAATACCCCGAAAACGGTTTTTAAGGCACAAAAAAGCCACGCGCGCCCATCGGCGCTGCCACCTGTTGCCGGAAGTGATCTTGATGAACAAGACCCCAATTCGCGCGCACTGGCCCGGCATTTGAGCGATCAACTGGGGATGGATGTATCGATTACATTGCGTGGATCGGATGAAGCCGGGAATTTATCGATTCGTTTTACCTCGCTTGAGCAGCTGGATGATCTGGTTGAACTTTTGAACCGTGCGCCTGATGATTCCTCAGACGGCGGGTTTCCGGGCGATGATATATAATCGTTAATTTAATAGGCATAGGAAGTATTCATATAACCAGGAGAGATGCCGGAGTGGTCGAACGGGGCGGTCTCGAAAACCGTTGTGCCTTCACGGGTACCGAGGGTTCGAATCCCTCTCTCTCCGCCATATATGTAACCATAGGTATCGAATGATACCTATGGTTACATATATGATGGATTAAGGGGATTTGAACCCGAGCAGAGGGTTCGACAACAAGCGATGACGACAGTCATCGTGAAGGTGCGGCGAAGCGCAAGCGAAGCCAATCCCTCTTGTGATGGCAAATCAGAGGCCATACACAAGCGATGGCGGCAGTTGCTGTCAAATGATGGCGATAGCTATCGCACAGGCGCGACGGAACGCAAGTGGAGCCAATCCCTCTTGCAGCGATGACGGCAGGTGCTGTCAAGCGATGGCGATACCTATCGCGCAGGTGCGGCGGATAAACCGTTGATCTTCCCGCTTGTTCACTCTCCATCACGTTCTGTTCTCCCTCGAAACCAGCAATTCAGCACTGACCTATGGCTTGAAGAGAATAGACTACCTTTTGCTTCGTTTAGTCATTTGGAATGAATTGCCATATGTCATTGAATTGCCATCCAACACTACAAACGAAGGAAAACACCCAAACTATGAGGAAGAAAAATGCGGTCCTGTGCATCCATCGGCTTACAGATGGCTTTTTTAAAACCATACAATCGTAGCATCTATTCATTTTTAAACTCTTTTTAACGCGATCATCGGTATATTTAGGGCTAAAAATATCCATTTCTTCTTTTAGACCAGTCTTTTCTTGTAAGTCGATAAGGACTTGTTCCCAATGTGCTTGCCAATATTTACTACCCAAGCCAACGTTTATCCAAGCCCAACAAACAAAAATACCGATAATGCAAAATAGAATGACCATATATTTATCACCGTCCTGTTCTAAAAAATATAAAAAAGCGCCCCCAACTGCAGAGTTAAGCAATAAAAAATAATTCGTGCGCTGCCAAAACATCTTAATTTCAAAATCACGTGTTTCTTTCGCAATTTGAAAAATTTCTTTTGCTGAGAAACGATCTTCATCTTTGTTTTTCTCGCCCGTCATTTTATTCCCCAATATCAGACATTTGTTTGTGAAAAATTGCTCAATCAGGCGGAATTTCTTAAATCACTCATCTGCTTTCAAATCTATCTGTCGCCCAAATGCATAATTAACCTATATTGGTGAATATAACAATCATACCCATCACGATAGCCAGAAGCCTGCCAAGAAAATTTTTATATCCAATCAGGCCGTAAGAAATAAGGGCCAGACCTATCCCGGTTTTAACGGCGCCCAGGAGTGCTAATTCCGGGGCATTCGCAAACTCAAGCAAAGCAGAGTTCGCAATCATGGCAAGTGGAATTATATAAAGCCCGACCCCAAGGGCCATAGCGGAAAGTGCAACCTTCAGCCAGTTTTCACCTATCATGCCTGCGGCAATAAAAACAGCGCCGCACACTGGCGGCGTGATGGTGGATAACAGAGCAAACCAGAATACAAATAGATGTGCCTGCAACGGCTCCAGCCCAAGTTCAATAAGCGCAGGGCCTGCGACTGATACGCATATGACATAAGCAGCCGTTGTTGGTACTTCCATTCCCAAAAGCAGACATGCAAGTGCGGTCAGCAGCAGCGATGGCCACAATAATCCCCCTGATCCAGAGAGTATGAGCGATGTTATTTTCACGCCCAATCCAGTGATTGACAAAACACCGATAATGATTGAAGCGCAGATAATAATGGAAGCGATAACAGAAACCTGCCGTGCGGCATTTAAGAAAGCACTCTCCAGGCGCAACAAAATTTGCCGGATATCAAAAGTACCTTTTGCGTTAAAAAACAAAAGGACAAATCCTGCAATGATTGCGATGCAAGCCGCATACTGCGGCGTAAAACCGGCAACAAACATGCCGTATAGCAACACCGCAAAGGGTATGAGGAAGAAAGCAGAAGTAACGAAAACACTGCGGATAGATGGCCTGTTCTCTTCGGCTATACCGGCAAGATCATAATGTCTTGCATAAGCATTTATGCCAATCCAGACAGCGAAGAAATAAAGGATGGCAGGCAAAAACGCAGCTGCCATAATTTGCGTGTAGGGAACACGGGCAAGCTCAACCATGACAAATGCCCCTGCCCCCATGAGTGGCGGCATGATTTGCCCGCCTGACGATGCAACGGCCTCGACTGCTGCTGCCAGTTTTTTGGGATAACCAAGCTTCGTCATAGCAGGGAGTGTAATGGCACCCGTTGAGGCAACATTTGCAGAGGCGGAACCCGAGATTGAGCCAAATAGCGCAGAGGATATGACGGATACCTTGGCAGCTCCCCCTTTGAGACGACCTGCAGCAGATGCAGCCAGATTCATAAAGCCTTGACCTGCTTCACCCGCATTAAGAACTGCACCGAAAATCACAAAAATTGCGACAACATTTACAGAGACACCCGTTAAACTTCCCCAAATGCCTCCTTCGGCAATCGTAAGTGTCCCAAGAAAGCTTGCCAAAGGTGTGCCGGAGTGTCCGAACTCTCCGGGTATATGCTGACCTAAAAGTCCGTAGCAAAGCGCCAAAACAGCAACAATGGGTAGCGGCCAGCCAATAGCTCTTCGCGCAGCTTCCAACACGATGAGGATCAACACGATGGCAAGACCGGTTTGAAAATTGCCTTCCAGAAAGCCATATTGATCAGAAAGCATTTCCTGATTGAATGCGATCCACAAACAAGCAACAATTCCAAGTACTGCCAAGAATATGCCGCTCAATCGGTTTATCCGGCGGTTTACCCCGCTTCCTCCTGAAAAGAGGAATATCCACGGAAGGGCCAATGCAAGATGTATGGGGCGGCTTACAAGATTTGGAATAAGACCAGAAAAAATCAGCCCCAAATGAAATAGGACCAGAATAACAGCAGCCCCAAGCATCACTGCGCGCCAGGCTGGTGATTTTGCTGCACCGCCAGTGATCATGAGAAACCAGTGATCATAGGAAAGTTGACCCGGCAAAAAAAATTGCCGGATCATATACACAAACTGTTACTGCTGGGCTTGTGTCAATTCAAACCCGGCTTCCTTATAATAACGAATGGCGCCAGGATGAATTTTGCCTGTGATATTAGCCATCAAACCTTTATCGACACCATTCCACCAAGGCGCACCTTTGCCCATTTCAGTCTTTTGCGCCCAGAATGTCCTGGTGAGAGCGTAAGCGACATCATCATTCATAGCAGTTGTTGTGAAAGCAGCGACAGGAAGCGAGGTTGTTGTAACATCCTGATCTTGTCCAGTATAAGTACCTGCCGGTATGATCAATTTTGCGCGTTTCGATTGTTTGATCTGATCATCATTGAGAGAGATTACATTTACGCCCGTAGAAGCAGCAGCTTCGATCACATTCGGCGCAGGCCAGGAACCCGCAGTAACAAAGCCATCTATCTGCCCATTTTTCAAAGCAGGTACCGCGTTGGAAAGCTCCACTTCAGCAAGTGTCACTTTGCCTTCCAATCCAAATAATTTGAGATATTTTTCACCCTCTTTTGCCCCAAAAGATCCCTTTCCAAGCAAGAGTGTTTTTCCTTCCATACCGGCGAAATCAGTAACGCCACTCGCCTTGGACATAACAAAGTGCATGGTTAAAGACGGGATCGGAAACAAAGCGCGGATTTCACCAAATTTGGGGTCACCTTTGTTTTCAAACATGGCCTTGCCACCCTGCGCCAGTTTCACCAACACGGGGGGTGTTGTGAAGACATAATCAGCACCACGGGCTTTGGATTCCAACACATTCTGAACTGAACCCTGACTTTCTTCTACCGTAACAATAATTTCTCCATTACTGCCAGCTTTCATGGCTTCAGAAATCTGCACACCCATTTGAAAATAAGATGAAGTCGATTTCGCAGATTTATAGGTAATCCGTGTTTCAGCTTGCGCAAAAGATGTGGTTGCAATTACAGCCAATCCAATCAATCCAATGGCAGCCGTTTTCAGAACTTCTTTCATGCGTTCCTCCATATGTATATGCGTGTGTATATGAATATGTGTATGCGTTAGTTTAACGAGGAACTTTGAACGAAGCAACACACGTAAAAGTATACGACATAAAAAGATATGACGGAGCCAATCCCTCTTGCGTTAACAGGTAAGAAACCAGAGATGATGGCGGCAGTTGCTGTCAAATGATTAGCGGGTTTCCAGCCAGTCAAGAAAGCGAAGAAAGGCTATTGCTGATCGCAGGCCGATCATTTTGAATTGGCGGTGGGTTACTGCGCGGATGGCTGTTGTAGGAAATGGCAGCATTTCTGGTGCCATGCCGAGGACTCGTTCTGCCATGACCCGCCCCATAACATGGGACATAGCAACACCCCGGCCATTATATCCCAAGCCAATCAGAATACCGGGCTGCGGCTCGTGCAAATGCGGCAGATGGTCATCGGTAATCGCAATATTGCCGCCCCATTGATGGGTCCAGCGAACGCCCTTTAATTGAGGAAATACGCGGGCCGCATCTTTCTTTAACCAGTCGAACCCGCGCAGATTTCCTTGCCGGTCTGTTCTGCCAAGCCCGCCATAGATAATCCGGTTATTGGGCCGGTTATCGGGTTCCTTGCGTGCATACATGATCACACGGCGACTGTCAGAAATAGTCTGCCCGCCCGGAAGGATCGATTCAACCACTTCTTCTGCCAGCGGTTCGGTGGCAATTTGAATGGGTGTCAGCGGAATGATCGTTTTATCTAATCCCGCTATCAGATGATCAGTATATCCATTGGTTCCAATGACAACCCACCCTGAGGTAACTGAACCGTGCCCCGCTTCAACACGCCAACACCCATCCAGACGGCGGATAGTCGTGACCGGGCTCTGACCGTGGATATGAACGCCATGGCTTTTGCACGCCGCTGCCAGACCCTGGGCCAGCATCATAGGTTGCACGGCGCCTCCGCGTGGTGCCAGAACCGCACCGGTATAAACGGGCGAGCCGGACAAATGCTTGACCTCATCCCCTTCAAGGATTTGCATTTCCGCCCCGAAATTGTTCCAGCTGGTAACATCAGCGAAGGCTGACCTTTTCGCCTTGGGACTATGTAATACGCGAAGCCAGCCATTTTGTCTGGCCTGGCATTGAATCTGATTGTCTCTGATCAGCTTAAAAAGCTCATCTGCCGAATTTAACGAGGTTTCGGTCAGTCTTTCAAAGAATTTATCGCCCACAAGTTTGCGCAGTCTTTGTGGTGAATTAAACGGCATCATCGGGTTGACCTGGCCACCATTCCGGCCCGAAGCCCCCCACCCTACATCGCGGGCATCAAGAACAACAACCGAACTTCCGGATTTTGCAAGCTCCAGCGCGGCGCGCAAGCCTGTAAACCCTGCACCAACAACAGTGACATCTGCCTGAATACTGTCTGAAAGCGTCGAGTTGGTTTCAAGATGTGGCGCGTTGAACGCCCAAAGGGAGTTAGGCCAAGGAATTGGAATAGTATCTGCCTGGCTCATTATCGTCTCAAAATGCAGAATATATCAATTAATGCATAGAGACTGGATGATTTGCTGTCAATCTGCATCAAAGTTGATTGACGAGTTTAGATACTCCCTGCTAAACATGATATATAGTCAGTGTATGGTAGCATTGTAACAAGCCTGCGCCGCCTATATTGGTGATGTTTAAGGATTCTATGGGGGAATCAATCTTAAGAATTGAAATATGGAGAAACTAATGAAATCTACAATCAAAAACGTTGTCTTTGCCGCTGCTGGCGCACTGGCCTTTTTAGTGCCAACTCATGGGCATGCCGAACAAGTCAATGTTGCCTTCTTTCTGGAGTGGGCAACGCCAAACCTGATTGCCAAGCAAAATGGTGCATATGCGGACTCAATGGGGGTTGACGTGAACTGGGTCGACTTCACAACGGGCACAGGTATGACTGAAGCCATGCTCGCCGGAGATATCGATATTTCCTACAGTCACGGTCTCGCGCCATTCGTAACGGCAGTTCAGCAAGGCGCAGCGTTGAAAATGGTTGGTGTTGCCGTGGTCTACGAAGCGAATGATTGCTTTGTGCGCAACGAGCTTGGCATCACGGGCGCGAATGCAACTGAACTTGAAGGCAAGACTGTTGCCGTTCCTTTGAACACGATGGCTGACTTTGCATTCCGTAGCTATATGACCCACTATGGCGTGGATATCTCGACCATGAAAATTGTGGATCAGGCTCCACCTGATGGCGCAAAATCACTGGCTGACGGCGCAGTTGATATGGCTTGCCTGTTCGGGGGCGTCGCCTCTGCTGCTGGCGCGGAAGTTGGCACGCCGATCATGACGTCTGAAGAAAAAGTATCTGCGGGTATCGGCTCTTTCGACGTCGTTTCGGTTACCGAAAAATTCGCCACAGAGAATCCTGAACTGGTTCGGGCCTTCATGGAAGCCACAGAACAAGCGAATAGCGCATTCAAAGGCACCGATGCAGAATACCAAACCCTGTCCGAGGCATCGGGGATGAGCCCTGAAGCCACCAAGCAGCAAGTTGCCGGCTTTATCATGCCGTCTGCAGCTGATCAGTTGGCAAACTATTTCAACAAAGATGGAATTGCCGCTTCTGCTGCTGCTTCACTGGGTCTGGTTTTCCAAGGGGATTCCGATGGCTCTATGATTGCAAAAACAATCGACGGTTCTTTCCTTAAATAGGGTAGGCCTAAAATAGTGTAAAGATTGACCTGTTGGGAGGGGAGCATGTGTATGCTCCCCTTTCAGTTTGATGATCTGCGATTACAAATCCAAGGATATGGCCTGAAACATGGCAGACCTCACTTGTGAAAATCTAAGTATGACCTTCACCAACCCCCAGACCGGGGCGGCGGTACATGCCTTGAAGGACATCAATTTTACCCTTAAAAAGGGCGAGCTTCTCTCGGTGCTCGGCCCGTCCGGGTGCGGCAAGACAACTTTGCTGAACCTGATTGCCGGTTTTATCAATGCCACTGACGGAAAAGCCACGTTGGGGGACAAGGTTATTGATGCCCCCGGTGTCGAACGCGGTATGGTGTTCCAGCAAGGGGCTTTGTTTGAATGGTTGCCCGTATCCAGGAATGTGGATTTCGGACTGCGGATGAAAAAGAACGACCCGGCTGAAAACGAAAAGCTGGTAAAAAAATGGTTGGACATTGTTGGTCTTCAGGGCTTTGGCGATACGCCAACTTACCAATTATCAGGCGGGATGCAGCAGCGTGTGGCACTTGCCCGTTGTCTGATCAATGATCCCGAAGTGATCTTGATGGATGAACCTCTGGGCGCGCTTGATGCGCTCACGCGGGAGAAAATGCAATCATTGGTGCTGGAACTGTGGAAAGAGACCGGCAAGACAATAATGATCATCACACATTCTGTGGAAGAGGCGTTACTGCTGGGTGAACGCCTGTTTGTGATGGCCCCGCGACCCGGGCGCGTGCATAAGGAATATAGATTGCCATTTGCCGAACGCGGCCTTGAAGAATCACTGCGTGAAATTAAACATGATTCCTATTTTTCAGAAGTTCGTGAGGAAATTCTGACAATGATCTGGAACATGGAAGACGAAATAATGGGCCGTGTTTGAAGCATTATCCGATAACCGCGCATCTATCGCTGCTGTTCTGATTATTATTATAATCGCAGCTTTTGTCTGGTCGATCCTGACAGGACGCAAACAGACCAGGCTGAAAGCGAATGATGAAGTCTTTGGCGACCCGGTTCGTACGAAGGGGGGGTGGCACTGGACTGTCACCGGGGTGTCTGCGCTTTTGCTGGTTTGGTTCTATTTTTCCTGGGGCATGGGGCGCGCCTATGTTCCTGATGCTGCCAACGAAATGTGCCAAATTGCCAAGCTTGAAGAATCAGTGTCCCCGATTAAAGCGGCGTTACCCGTCGGGTCGCGGTACTATAAATCAACCATGCTGGCGTCCAGAAATTCGGCTCAGCTTGATGATTTGCTGCTTCAACTGCCTTCCACGCCGTTCACGGGTGCGGAAAAGGCTGAACTGGAAGATTTAATCAACAAGACACGAACCCTTATTGCCAATTCATCAAATCCCGACAATCTGCGGCAAAAACCGAAAGATGAACTGGCGGGATTGGCTGCCCAGATTTCTGCGCTGAGTAAAATGCTTGATGCCGGACCCGGTGGCATGACACCAAGTGCCGAAGCACTGGCCCAGCCCCGATGGGGCACAACATTTACAGAAATTCCGATCCTGCCGATTACCCCACGCGGCATGATGTTTGACAAGGCTTCTGTCGAAGCAGCGGAAATTGCCAAAGACTTCAATAAAGTTAGAAATCATATCCCGGAAAATGACCGGTTGATTGATGACATCAAAGCCCGCATTGGTGTGCTGAAAGAAGCCAATGAAGCAGGTTCTTTTGACGAACAAACAGCTGCGGCCCGTGTTGATTATGTCAAAGCGGTTGAAAGAATCTTCAGACGCCTTGATGACGGACTGATCTTCCCTGCTGCGGCGTTAGAAAATATCAATAGCGCAATAGCTGAACTGGATAATGCCTCAAGCCGGGCTCAAGGTGGATTCCGAATCGTTGATGCTTTGCTATTCCCGGGCCCCGGGATTGTCAAATCGCGGACCCAATGCACTGAACAGGGGTCTGCCCGCTGGTTGCCTAAACCCACCGACGTTGTGGCTACTTTTCTGAAACTGGCGAACCCCGATCTGGAAAGTGGGGGCGGCTATCGTGGGTTCCCGCTTCTATGGTGGGACTGGATGCCGATAGCCGATGTCGTCGCCTTCTTCGTGCCTGACTGGATCGCAGACGTCTGGCCCGGCGAATATGCCAGCCACACAGCTGACGGAACCATTACGCCGAATTTCAAGGACAAGCTGCTGGCATTTGCGCAAGGTGACGTAAACCTGGGGCATATTCCCATGCTTGACGGACATATATGGGATTCGCTGTTTCGGGTTCTGGTCGCGCTTACTTTGGGGATTTTCCTGGGCGCACCCCTTGGCCTGTTCATGGGCGTATCCCGGTTTTTCAAATCTTTCTTTGACCCGTTGATCGAACTTTATCGCCCCGTCCCGCCTTTGGCCTGGGCGCCATTGATTCTGACAATTTTTGGCATTCAGGACGATGGCAAAATCTTTTTACTTTTCATGGTCGCCTTTGCAATCATGGTCATTTCTGCGCGTACCGGCGCGTCTGGCGTCCAGCTTAGCAAGATTCGCGCCTCTCACTCACTTGGGGCAACGGATCGGCAAATTATGTGGAATGTGATTTTTCCCAACGCACTGCCCGAAATTCTGACAGGCATTCGCATTGCTGTCGGGGTATGTTGGGGGACGCTTGTTGCGGCTGAAATGCTGGCCGGGACAACGGGTGTCGGCTTTATCGAAAATATCGCCCGGACAGTGTCGGACTATGAATTGATCTGGGTGACCATTCTGATCATGGGAATTCTTGGCCTGCTCTTTGATCTGGCTATGCGGTGGATCATCAAAAAGACTATTCCCTGGCGCGGCATGGGATAGCGCGGTATAGGATAGAGTGTTACGTTAAGCGGTTCCGCGCGTGGGCCGGTCGTTTTTGATATTGAAAATCATGCCATCTAAAAGCTCATCCAGGTCTGGCCGGGCTGCCGGGCCGTTCGAAATATCGACCAGCATCAAAGACCCGTCTGGACGTATGGCAAATGTGCCGGGCTCGGCGAATAAATGTGTCGTTTCAGAATCTGACAGGGGCTTGGAAATATAAAGACCGAGCGCACGCATTTGCTCTGGCTTCAATCCGTACCCGAGGGTAAATTTCCACCCGAATTCTGCTTGATCGGCTTTTGCCTTCTCTTTTTCATCAGCAGAAACAACAACCACATCCATTTCAGAAGTCCACTTGCCTAGTGCATCGTTCAGCTTGTTCAGATAACGTTTGCAACGTGGACAATGGCGCCCCCTGTAAACAAACAATATCGTCCAGCGATCCTTTGCACCGCCGACTGTTATCGGCTCCCCGGATGCAACAGCCCCGGATTCAACAGATGGAAAGCTCAGAGGCTCTATTTTTTCGCCCACGCGCGGTTTAGCTGTGTTCATTTATAATGCTTCGTTTGGTCCAGATACGGCGATTAGTTTTGCATTTCGATTGATTTTGGTGACTACCCTAAACGGTTTCACCCAACCACACAAGATCCCGCCCGGCAACAAATGTGTTTATCTAACTGGTGCGGTGGTAATATCGGATCACGGCATAAAGAGTGGCGGGCAAAATGCACAGAGCGGAGAGCAGCGCGCACCACATAAAGCCCTGTGCTTCGAACAGGGGTTTGTAAGCGATTGTCCCTGCAAACGTCGAGGCATAGGTGACCGCACTGTAAAGTCCAAGAATTGTGGCGCGTTGGGTGGGTTGGAGTGCTGTGAGGGCTCCGACGACCAGGTTTAGTCCGAGGTGGTTTGCCGCCCCCCATAGAGCGCAGAGCACGATCACGCTGGCAGCGGTTTCAGAGACAATCGCAAGACCGGTGTAAGCAAGTGTGAGGGTCAGGAAGATAAAGGGGGCGGTTTTGGCCTCCCCGTATTGATCGATCAAGTGGTCAAGCGGCGTCACCGCGCCAAACCCGATTCCGTATGACAGTGCGGCGAGTCCGGCTATGGTTGTTGACACGCCGAGTTGCTCGGTCAGGTGGGTGCCGAGGAAGGCATAGGCCCCATAGAAGGCGACCATATAGGCGGACACCATGAGCAGGAGTGGTGGCAGGCCTGCGATACGCAAGGCTTTAAGCGGAGACGACGAGACTTCATCTGTCTTGAGAAGCGTCGGTTTTGCGCGCCCTGACCTGGCTAAAAGCGTGGCCAGCAGAGCCGCCACCAGGGCAAGAAGGAAGAACACCGCCCGCCAGCTGGTCCAGTCTGACAGCATTGATGAAAAGGTCACACCCAATACGAGGCTCAGGGTCCAGCCGGTTAACACCTTGCCAAGTGTTTCGCTTTCGCGTCCTTTTTCAGCAATTTCTGCGGAAAGTCCGTAGATTGAGGGCAGGGCAACACCTGCGGCAAGTCCGGCGGCTCCTTGTGCGGCAACAAGCACCCAAGCCAGCGGGGCCACCGCACTGATACACAGCGATATTGCCAGCGCGAGCAAGGCCCAGAGCAGGGAGCGGCCCAATCCAATTTGATCTGCCTTTGGCGCCAGCACCAAGGCACTCAGGGCCGTCCCGGCACCATAGGCTGCGGCCGCCAGCATGACATCGGTTGCGCTTGTGCCCGCAAAAGACCCCGCCACATCAGCCGCTATCGGACTCAGGACCAGTGAATTGGCCCCGACCACCCCGATGGAGGACAGCAGCAAAAGAATAATCGCCCGTTGTTCACCCGCCCGCATAAACCCACCCATTTTCCATAAATCCGTTTATCAAGAATAGCTCAACCCCAAACCCGCCTATCCTGTAGCTGACCCCTGTATTTGTTGCAATATAATGGTGCGTATGTTCAGAGATGAGTGATTATCCCAATCTATTTAGAAAAAAGTTGCCATATAGAAAAAATTTAGCCATTTTGCAGATCGCTTCGGTCTAATAACATTAACGTCAAAGGTTTAGGAGGATCAATGTTTAAGCTGAATCAAGCAACCAACAGAATAGCCAAACTTGAAAAGAGGAGTTTCTCGGAATTAAACCTCCGCGAGCGCGATAATTTGCAAGAATGGCTAGCCAATTTGCCAGATGCGCTTGGCGAAGAATTGCTCATTATCCAAAAGGAATTTGATGGTTTTGATGAAACACGTGAACGCCTTGATCTGTTAGCTCTGGATAAGGAAGGCACGCTTGTGGTCATTGAAAACAAACTGGATGACACGGGTCGCGATGTCGTCTGGCAAGCTCTTAAATATGTGGCTTATTGTTCCAGTCTTTCCAAATCACAAATAATCTCGATATTTCAAGATTACCTGAATCGTTTTCAAAAAGGCGGTGATGCAAGCCAGATTATTTGTGACTTTCTGAATGTTCCCGAGATTGATGAAGTCGTGCTCAACAGTGGCACAAACCAGCGTTTTATCCTGGTTGCGGCAAACTTTAGGAAAGAGGTCACAGCGACCGTTTTATGGCTTCTGGAAAATGGCCTGCGCGGGCAATGTTTCAAAGTCATTCCATATGCATTAGATCAAGAGCTTCTGCTAGACATTAACCAGATTATTCCAACCCCGGAAGCGCAAGAATATATGATTGGTATTTCTTCGAAGGGGTCGGAAGAAAAGAAATCACAAGGTGTTCAAAGACACAGCCACAAACTGAGGCTAGAATTCTGGAAAATTGCGTTAGAAGAACTGTCTCGCTGCGGAATAACGACCTTCCAAAATATAAGCCCGGGGCATGATCAATGGCTTAATGCAGGCTCTGGCTTAACATTATGTGTCTATTCTCTGATATTTTTAAAATCAGAGATAAGAGTTGAGTTCAATATGAGTCGATCAAACCAAGAGGAAAACAAAAAAGTTTTTGACTTTCTGTTCGCGAAAAAAGAGCAAATCGAGAATGATTTTGGCCACGAAATAACATGGGACCGCCTTGATCTAAAGAAGTCAAGTCGCCTGAAATATGCCAAGAAGATTGACGGGTATGATGAGGCAAATTGGCCTGAAATGGTCGCCTGGTTGGCCGAACATTTGATCAAGCTGGAAAAGGCAATCGCCCCGCAGATTAAAGGCTACAAATTTTAAGGGCCAAGCCAGTAAAAAAGACAGGCCAGTAAAAAGATACGACAGAGCCAATCTTTCCTTTCATTCATAGTATTGAGGACATGAAACAGGCGATCAACCCCGGGGGGGCTTATGGCCGAATTTTCAACGGTTTCCGAAGAATTGCGGGAAGCATATCGGGCAACGCATTTTAATGTGGTGGAACCCAAACCGTTCACGCTGAGGATTGGCGAATTTAGCCCTGATCTCTTGGCATTGTATGATGCGCATGATGTCTCGACTGCGGCGTTTTTGACGGCATGGAATCCGTTCAGCGTAGAAACAGCCCGGCACGACAATGAGGCAGCACAGAAACGCCTGCTGGAGCGATTGGAAGAGATGCAGACAGTTGTTTTTTCGGGTATAGGCGAAGATGCTTCAGGTCAGTGGCCCGGAGAGCCCAGTATCTTGGCACTTGGGATTTCGCGAGACCAGGCTATGCAGCTCGGCAATGAATTTCAGCAAAATGCTATCGTCTGGATTGGGGCGGACTGCGTGCCGGGGCTCGTTTTCTTGCGGTAGTTCCACAGGGGGTCCAACAAAAGGGAGTCCGACAAAAAAGGGAAGAATATGCTTGGGGCGATAGCCGGAGATATAATCGGCTCAGTTTATGAAAAAGCCAATATAAAATCGAAACAGTTCGATTTGTTCACTGAAGGTTGTCGCTTCACAGACGATACAGTCTGCACCATGGCCGTGGCTTCATGCCTTTTGGAGTCTGGTGAATTCTCGGATTTTCTGGGAGATTTTGCCTGTAGATATAAATCTCGCGGATTTGGCAAGATGTTTATTGACTGGGCCCATGCGTGGGAGCGCAAGCCCTATAACAGTTTGGGAAACGGTGCCGCCATGCGGGTTAGCCCCGTGGCATATTGGGAACAAAATGAAAACCAGATGCTCGCGCTCGCAAAAAACTCCGCAGAAGTTACACACAACCACCCGGAAGGCATAAAGGGGGCCCAAGCCACTGCGCTCGCAGTATTTCTAGCCAGAAAAGGGGCAAGTGCTACCGACATTCGTTCGGAAATTGAAAAGCGTTTTGGCTACGACTTGTCAAAAACCATAGACGACATTCGGCCTGCGTATCGCACCGATGTCTCCGCTGCAGGTTCAGTCCCCCAGGCTATAACATGCGCTTTAGAAGCCTCTGATTATGAAGATGCCATCAGAAACGCTGTATCCATTGGCGGGGATAGCGATACCATCGCCTGTATCGCAGGCAGTATAGCCGAGGCTCTGTATGGCCTGCCTGATGATATTGCAGACACGGCACGCAGCTATCTCAATGATGAATTTCTTGAAATACTAAACCAGTTTGAAAAAACAACCCGCCCCCGGATTTGATCTTCCAACTGGCTTGCATTTCAACATTTCTCGTCACAAGCAATCCATGCTAAGCTTCCCAACAAAATGATGGGAATGATCTGATGGAAATCAGTTACATACGATATGCGGGGACGGGTGAGCCTTTATATATTGACGGGGAGGTTGCGCTGGTCGGAAACAGTGATCTTCTGCTGAAGACTGAATATGGCAAAGAGATTGATGCGCATAAGCATATATTCAGATTTAATCTGCCTCTCATCGGGGGTGATTTAAGCAAGCATGTTGGGCAGAGATATGATTATTTTTTGCTCAGTGGGGCCGTCGTACATGGGCTGCGCAAAATGGAAATTGAAAAGCGTCAACGCTTTAAAAAAATCTGCAAAGCGGGCAAAATTATATGCTATCCGAACCTGGCCTTCAGAATAACTGGCGCACAACACCCCGTCTGTGAAATGAATATTTCTCCATCCAGGATCAACAAGATTTTGACCAGAAGAACCGGGTCTGAAACCTTGCTGTTTAACGATCACACATCTCCGCGCAATGGCATAAAGCTGATTGCCTGTTTGATTGATGCGGGCATAAAGCCGGTTTTATTCGGCTTTGATATCTGTGATCGAAGCCATAACGTGCATTATTTTGATGATGAAAAACAGAATGAAACCCCGCAGAACGAATTTGGTCACCGACCTTCTGTTGAATACAAGTTGCTGAGCGAACTTGCCGAACGCGACCTGATTACATTGAACACCTGAACTTGTGGCTATTCACCAAAATCACAAACTATAGCCATCTCAAATCATTGATTGGCGCAAATCATGGACTTTTGCTTGAGGTCACCGCCGCGCCACATATACATCGTGATCAACGGTTCTGCTTGCGTTTGCATGGCATGTGGAATCCAGCTTTCATGATGGATGATCTCTAAAGGTTGGCGCGCGGCCCAGGCCTTGTCTCCCATCTTCCAAAGGGCGGTTCCTGAAAGAACCACATAAATCTCTTCCGCCTGATGGGCATGCAGCGGATATTTCGTATTCGGCCCCAAAAATAAAATACCACAAGCCGTGCTTTGGCTGGGGATGGGGCCTCTTGGACCTGCAAATTCACTCCAGCCGTATGATTTCAGAAAATCTGCGCCGAAGTCCTCCGCGCTATAGGTCTGTCCCCAAAAGAGTGAGCCCCGAAATTTGAATAAATGTTCAAGCAGCGCGCGGCTGGCCGGGGGACTTGATCGAACAGCCGCGTCAAAATGCGCCAGGACAGGCAGCGTCCTGGGCGGGCAATCGCGTATTTCTCCAATAGATTCTGGAAGACCCGCCGCAAATATATCAAGGGTCGAATGACCTAAATAACCCCGAAACTCTGACAAGAGAACCCATAGCTCATCCAGATAATCTTGACTTTTCATCGCTGATTCCAACTAAAGCTGCTGAAAATTCCCTGTGGCATTATACAGTGGCATTATACAAAAGATGGAACCGGAGAAAAGATCAAACCGGAGGATGCCCGAGCCATCATCAGGTGCCGCAGAATGTCTGATAGACCTGTTCGCCGGGTTCGGGTGGGGTTTGATAGGGTTTCAGATGCTCTTCATCGCTATAGGGATTTTGAAGCACCACCAAAAGCTCCTTGAACGGGGCAAAATCGCCCGTATGTGCAGCCTCCAGAGCCTGTTCGACCTTGTGATTGCGCGGGATCACCACCGGATTGCTGCTTTTCATCAGATAGGACACCGATGTCGAAGAAGGCCCATTTTCCTGACGCCGAGCCTGCCAACGCTGCCACCAGTCGCCAAAAACCTTGTCCTTGTAAGGCCCGTTATCTGGTTGCTCTATTTTCATCAGATCACGAAAGCTGTTGGTGTAATCGGCGTTATTTTTATACATCCAGTCAAGCAGGTCGGATATAAGCTGCGCATCTCCGGCCTTGACCTCGAACAGGCCAAGTTTTGCACACATCATCGCTAAAAATTTCTGCTGATAGAGGTCAGGGAATTGGCCAAGTGTTTCCTCGGCCAAGGAGACCGCTTTGTCTATATCCTCATCAATCAGAGGCAGCAGGGTATCTGCCAGTCTGGCCAGGTTCCACTGGGCTATGCGGGGCTGGTTTGCATAGGCATAGCGGCCCCTACGGTCGATTGAGCTAAAGACCGTGCCGGGGTCATAGCGATCCATAAAAGCGCAGGGTCCATAGTCAATGGTCTCGCCGGACAAGGTCATATTGTCGGTATTCATCACGCCATGGATAAAGCCAACCCGCATCCAGTGGACAATCAGGTCGACTTGTCGCTCCATGACGGCTGCCAGCAAGGACAGAGCCTTGTTTTTGCTGTCTTTAAACTCAGGATAATGGCGGTTTATTGTATAGTCCAGAAGGGCTTGCAGGGAATCTTTATCCTGGCGAGTGGCGGCAAATTCAAAAGTCCCAACCCGTATATGCGAACTGGCCACCCGGGTCAGGATAGCTCCGGGCAAGACTTCCTCCCGCATGACCGGTTCCCCCGTTGTCACCACGGCAAGGCTGCGGGTTGTCGGAATGCCAAGATGATAAAGGGCTTCCGAGATAATATACTCGCGCAGCATCGGGCCAAGTGCGGCCTTGCCATCGCCATTGCGGGAATAGGGCGTGCGCCCGGCTCCCTTGAACTGAATATCAAATCTTTTGCCAGCCGGGGTTACATGCTCTCCCCAAAGATGCGCACGGCCATCGCCTAAAAGAGTGAAATGGCCGAACTGGTGACCGGCATAGGCCTGAGCAAAAAAGGTCGAGTTTTCAGGAAGCTGGTTACCAGAAAATAGATCTGCGCGCTCTTTTTCAGACAGGCCGGAAAAATCCAGGCCTATCGAAGCCGCCAGTGCCTCATTCACCATCACAATCGCCGGGTTTGCGGCTGGCTGCGGTTTGAGCTTGGTAAAAAACGGCGGCGGCAAAGCCGCTATATAGGTTGTGTCAAAATTAAACCCGCATGTTTTCATTATTTTAATGTAGTAATTTAATTATTTGTTCTTTTATGACAACTAAACCTTAAAGGTTCAATTTTCTCTATTTTATTACAGTAATCTGTATAAAATAATTTTGCAGATTCAAGTAAACTGGAATTAAGCCAAGGTTGATCCAAATGTTCGAAGATATCGTCTGCATCATCCACCATTGGTACCATAGCATCAATTTGCGGAAGCAACTGAAAAGTTATAGATTTGGATATTTGGCATAATATTTTGTGGCAAGTTTCTAGCTTTCGTAATGTCACCTCTAACTCCTTATTAGGGATAGTTTCTCGTGAAATCTGGTCTGCAGCGTGAGCGATCATTTTATCTGCAAAATGAGATATATCAGCGAATGCTTGTTTATTTAAATATTTGTCAATTTTAGAAAACACTCCCTGATTAATTTTATCTTTTCTATTTCGATTTTCTGCTGTTATTCCAGCTAGCTGATCAAAATTTTCATGTAATTCTTCAGACTTATCACAGGCAAGTGGCCCGTTTTGTGGGACACAAGCAACTTTCCCATCCTGAAAAATTTGCTCTTGTTCATAAAAGCGATAACGCGCAGATTCGTAATCATATGGCAGTCCATCAAATGCTACGTAATTCTCACGAGTTAAAAGATTTCTATGGGATTTAATATCAGAAACTAGTCTTTTAATTGAAATTGGTTGCCTATCATCTTTATTTTGCTTTTTTTCTATTAAGCGACGAATTGCCATGGTTTGTGTAGCTATATATCCATCATTGATGACATTATTTAAAAGGTAGTTATTAGCAGACAAATTTTTCATTTCTGCCTCTATAAAGAGACGCCTACCTTCATTAATAAATTTAAATGCAGCATGATTGTGAAGCATGCGATCAATTTGATGCCAGATTGAAGAGACATCATCTTTGTAGAGCCAGTTTTCCCATTCTTCCATTTTATTACGTAAATCCTGCAGGGAATCTTTATTTTCAACGTCACATTCTTCTATGGGGAATTTGTAGTTCATAGCTTAAAGTTTAAAATTAAGTTTAGCTCTTGTTTTTCAAAATGGTCTGGCAGGCCTGATAGCGTCTCTCCAGCGGAATTTTCGCATAATAATCAGAAACCTGATCTTTCAAAAGAATAGACTTCCGGTGCCCTGTATTGGGGTCATCAATATAGCTGCTGATATATTTAGGCTGCGTCTGGTCTTCGTGCCAATGGATGTTGAAAGCGGAAAGCTTCGGAAAGAAGAACAGGGAGCGATAGGCTGGAATATGGGCATGAATCCACCAGGCAATAGAGGTCCAGTCCCCAGTTTTCGTGTAATAGGGCACATAGCGCGGGATCACAATACAGGCCATCGCCCCCATATAGCCATTTTTATCGCGCTTGTCCCAGATATGCCCGGCGTAGCTGGTTTCGTTGCGGGCGCAGGCGGCTTGCAGGTCATTGCCAAGGCGATTGACGGTTTCACTGCGCAAGGCCGAGCGGATATGAATCCGCCCCCAGGCCGCCTGAATGGGTTCAAGCACGTTCTCGCAAAGTTGCCGCCCGGCCTTGACTGCCAGATCAACATCGGTGGGGATATTATTCAGACCCATCTCCGCCGCGATCTCGGAATAGATAAAATCACGGAGAAAAAAGCTCTCGGATAATTGTATGCGCATCAGCGCATTCAGCTTTTCAATTCTGGGTTTTGTCATTTGTATTGTTGCCATTTTCCCCTTTAAAAGGGCCTTTCAACAGCTGCTTCACCATGCGCAGAATAGCACGTAATCTTCATGGTTTCTTCATTTCATTTTAAAGAAAGCAGCTATATATGTTTAACCCTATTCAAACTTTTCATGCCAGCCAACAGCGGTTTTGATCCACCCGTTAAACCTGATGCCTTGCGGGTTGATCTCACATAAAGATAAATGGGAAGACGTAAAATGAAAAGCATCGCTTTGCTGGCTCTCTCTGCCATCATTCTGTCTCTATCAACATCGGCAAAAGCAGAACTGATTGTTCTGGCTTCACCTCCGACCCTTCAAGACAGCTATTATGATGATGTTGCCGATGATATTTTTGATTTTCATATCTCTTTTGCCCGCGAAATTATAAAGCACGGCGATGAGGTCCTTATTCTTGCCAATGAGGAGTTCTATGATGATTATGTTGCTACGCTGGGTGAAGACAAGGTTCTTTTGGCTCCGATGCTTGATATCTGGATGCGAGATTTTACGGTTCTGAATACGGTCAAACCTGTGATGTTTCGCTATAGTGCCGCAGGTCAAGGCGGCAGCCAGGTGGATTCAGATGTGGTTCAAGAAGAATTTGCGGCATTTCTGGAAAATGTCGGTTTATTTTTTGCTGAGACGGATTTGATAAACGATGGCGGCAATTATGTTGATGACGGCAAAGGCAATGTTGTGATCAGCAAGAAGTTTTTGCGAGATAACAGGCTGCGCGCGGATGAGGCTCGCAAGCAGATATCCCGGCTAACGGGTGCGACCCATATTGCTTTCATAGAGGCCGATGAGCAAGGCGATCTTGAACATGCCGATGGTGTGGTAAGTTTTATTGATGAGAATACGCTGATTGTAAACGCTTATCCTGATAACAGAGCCTATTCAAAACAGCTTGAAGCGGACTTGCGCGCAGGCCTGCCGGGCGTAGAGATACACGAGATCGTTGCCCCCTACGATGGTAGTGACATCTATGATGACAGGTTTGGATCAGCATGCGGTCTTTATACCAATGCATTGGTGACGCCGGATAGAATATATTTGCCGCAATTCGGGATACCGGAGGACGAAATAGCCCTTCGGCAGATAAGGGCGGTTACGACAAAAGAGGTTGTGCCTGTGCTTTCACGCGGGGTCTGCCCTATGGGCGGAGGGGTGCGCTGCATGTCACTGCAATTACGCGGGAGTGACGCACACCATCTGCTTCGTTATGTGAAAGCACAGAACCGGGCCAGCTATTGATTCAGCTGTTTGGTTTTTCTATTGGGGCTTTTTTCAAGCGAGGCGAAAAGCGCCCCACCCATTACCGCGCCAGATGATAGGGAATATAGAGGTTGAGAGCAAATTGATGTTTGGTGGTGAGTCTGACACCTCACTGCCTGTGGATGGCAAATGACGCTTCGTTATAACATGCTGCAAAGATTTAATTACATCCATTATGTTTTCGCCACATATCGGCGTTATGTCCTTCAGGAACGTTGTTGCATGGGTTGGAGTCAGTATATCCGCGCAACACATTATATTTCTGGATTTGCTCTTCTGACAAAATATCGGGCGTCTTGAGATGTGCGGCTAAATGGATGTAGCGTAAATTTTGGCGCGCATCGGCAATATTTTTTAATGATGAACGGAGGATTGAGTCGGTTATTGTTCGATTTTGAAAATGTATCTCTAGCTCTTGTTCTAAAGCAATGAGATTTCGACCTTGATCGATAGCTTGCGCTTTCATTTGTTTGTGGAGAGTTTTAATGGCGACAATTTGAGAGTCTGTTAGCGAAATTTCTTTTTTCATTTCAAGAAGATGTGCTGGGCCAGGCACACCGTTTAGTTCGGCTGCTTTGGCAAGACCCCATCCTCCACCACGTTTAAGTTCAGCAATATCTTCTGGGGAGAGGCTTTTGATAGTCCGGGCTTCTTCTACTGCATACGTTGAAATATGAGAATGACTGCTCTCGTCAGCCTGTGCGTTTATTGCTAAAAAAGGAAGAATAGTTACGAGAAGGTTAAATTTGATTTTCATGATTCCTCCGCCCGGATATGGGCCGCTTTGTAGTCCATTGTGTCCTGCTGGTAAAGAACGCGGAAAAGCAGGGCAGC
Source organism: Alphaproteobacteria bacterium (assembly GCA_965229605.1). Lineage (GTDB taxonomy): Bacteria > Pseudomonadota > Alphaproteobacteria > CBDDJK01 > CBDDJK01. The sequence goes on from OZ245892.1 coordinate 2,455,081, forward strand.
TATTGATTCAGCTGTTTGGTTTTCTATTGGGGCTTTTTTCGAGTGAGGCGAAAAATGCCCGGAAAAAGACGATTTCGCCCAACGGCACGTCATCGCTGACGGCCTTGCACTGATAAACATAGCTGCCGCGAAAACACCCGACAAAATACGCAGAATAACACCCAATAAAGGCCGATCACGGCTGTTCATATCGTTATGAATCACCGACTTTATGCTTTTTTATCTTAAGGGAGGCGATTTTACTTTAAACTTCTATAGAAACACCAACTTGAGACGCAATTGGTGTATGCAGATCAATATCTTCCTCAGTTGCGAGACTGATGATGAGAGAATAGCGAATTTGTTCTTCATAACGGGGGTTTTCTTTAACAGGAAAATTCTGCCGGTGCTTCCACCATCCTCCTTGAGGTTCAATAGCAACCAGATTTTGTGTGGCCAATTCGCCAGCCGTTCCAAGCCATGTATCGGAAATAAGGCTGCCCCGATCCCGCGACTGCGGACCAAGTCGCCATTTATCTGTATTATCAGTTATCGAAACAGAGTCACTCAAATTATCAAAAATATCAATATTGTCCTCTTCCACTTGAACCTCTCTTCCGACGCGATTTAAAAAATCCCGCTTGCTTTCATTTGGCCTGTTCAACTTGAAGCGGAGACCGTGGGAAGCATAGCTATATTTTGTTTCTGGAGGGCGCTCTGACGGGTTGGGCTCTATAAAATAGGAAAGCGTTAACCGTAATTGCACTTGCTGGTCATGAATAAGGTTTAGCTTTTCAACGGGCCAAGGCAAAACATAATGGTTAAGATCATTAAAGACCGGTTGATTAGTTTTCTCGGATTCGCTGGTTTTAAAGGGCCTGAGTGTATCTTGAATAACAATGCAAGGCCGGTTTGAAAGGCTGTTGAGCAAGGCCTGCTCTTGAGGCACACCATATCCATAACGTCTCAAATGTGCAATTTTCTGGGCTTTGCTCAATTTAGAAAAATCTTTGTTCATTTCTCCAACCCATTCAGCAGAATGAACCAGAAGACCGCGAACAGTTTCCGGCCAGTATTCCGGATATTCTGCCATTGTCATGGCTGCCAATCGACTTGCTGCCGCGTTTGCAGGACTCGTGTCATGGACAAAGCCGAATAGTCTGTTTTTATCAGTTGTCAAAACAGACGCATCTGGATGAGGTTCAATATAGTCTTGTGTCGGGCGCGCTAAATAATTCCCGCCTTCCATCACAATATCTGGCTTGGTTGGCCAGTATGTTTCGCCCCATAACACACTTGTTCGAGATTTAGGCGAAAGGTCATAGAGACCTGCCACAAGACCCCAACCATTATAGTCAGGATCATTCGTAAAAGTTTTATCTGTGATAGCCCCTACAGTCAGTGCATTCCACGCTTGCGCCGGGTCTTCTACTTCGCTTATATCATTGATGGCAAGATATTGTTCCAAAGGGTAATCGTCCTGAATATTGCCAGCAGAAATAATAAGAAGCCGCTTTTGGTCATCTTGTATGGCCCATTTATTGGAGGCCTCAACCCCAAAAGCCAGTTGATCAATTTTTGCAGATAACGATGTTGGCTTTCCTTTGACGACAGGATGACCACCCGGGTCTGCTTCATGCTCAATAGACCATGACAGACAAAAAACGCGGTTTATATCTTGGTTATTGATCTCTGCGCGAGAAACTGCCTGTGAAGTAATATACCCGACATGTTCGTCTTTATTGCCACCATCTGGCGGAAACACTTTCACGGACTCAAGCCCATGTTTTAAAGTGATGGTGTCGCTGGATTCCAGCAAAGGGGTAAGGTCGCCAAAAAGACTTAGACCAGCCATTTGTGTGCCATGTCCGTGGTGATCTTCTTTTTTCCAGCTTGGTTCGACTGAATCAACACCATTCGCGATTATGAAATCAGCAAGCAGCCGGTGGTTCTGAAAAATTCCTGTATCTAATACACAGACAGATGTTCTGGTTGAAGGGTCGTAGCTGATACGAGAGGTCAAATCCTCAGCCCAGTCTCCTTGTTCTGTGGGAGGTAGTGCATCAAAAAATCCGGGTAGAGTTGGAAGATAACGGAACCCGGACAAGGCGTTGGTCAGAAGTTGCAGTTGATCAAGCTGTGAAAAAGAACAGTGAATGGAGCAAATTTCTCTTTCAGGGAAGTTTAATTTATGGCTGGAGATGCGAACGCCATCCATCTCATCTGCTTTTTCTTTAAGCGAGTCATAATTGCTTTTCCGAAGCCAGATTTCCCAGTCTTGCTTTTGATTTTGATCGTCAGGTAAAGGGGAATGGTCCAACCAGAGTCTGGCAAGAGTTGCGGCATTGATATTTTCGATAACGTCATATTTTTTAAAGTTAGCCGGACCGTGTTTTTTTTCCTTTGCCGGGTCTTTATAATCATCAATTTGCCTGCCAATAATATTCTTTTTTACGGTCTGCGGAGGAATGTAAAGCACAGCACTTTCTGGCTCTTTTTTTGCGCCAAACCTTGTATTTAAAAGCTCTATATTAAATGTCTGGTTTTCAAGGCTGCCAATGTCAACAATTGCGCCGTCACGAAATTGAAGCTCAACTGTCGCCCCTTTATCAACCGGAGATCCATCAATCCCCATGGTTTCATAACGTTGCGCGAGCCGGGCGATAGCGTCCTGATAAGCTATGCTGAGTTTTTCACCATGAACTTGTGGATTTTGAGTAGGCTTGATATCTCGTCCCCAGCCGCTTTTGGCGGAGAACCGATGCCTTTCTTTTTTATCACGAATTAATATGTGGGGGTATTGCTGGACGGGCATGTTTCATTACGTAGTGCTTTTTTCTCTATTTCGGTCTTGCAGCATACCAGCAATATTCGGAAACCCAAGAACATCTTTGCCTTCAAGAATCATCCACTTCGCCGCATCCTCACAGGCGCGTGTGATTTCGGCATGACTCAAGCCTTCAGCCTTCTTTTCCAGTTTCGGCCATTGGTCATCTGTGATTTTCAGTTTAAAATGAGCCAACTTGTTTTCAATAAGCGAACGCACCTGGCTTGCGGTTGGCGGCTCATAATTCAAGACATCATCAAACCGCCTGAAAAGGGCGGGATCTAACAGGTTTTTATAGTTTGTTGCGGCAACGATCAGACTTTCAGAACGATCTTGTTCCAGAAATTGTAAGAACGAATTTAAGACTCTGCGTATCTCCCCGACATCATTTGGAGACATACGATCACTGCCAATAGCATCAAACTCGTCAAAGAAATAAAGCCCACGATGAGAGCGTATAGCATCAAATACCAAGCGAAGTTTTGACGCTGTTTCCCCCATAAACTTTGTAATCAAGCCGTCCAGTCGTATGGTAAAAAGTGGTAGATTTAACTCGTTTGCAAGTGCTGATGCTGTCGCCGTCTTTCCTGTGCCAGGTGAGCCGTACAACAGTAATTTTCTGCGTGGCTCCAGATTATGGCTACGCAGCTTACTTTGCTGCTTATATTCTTTTATAATTCTTTTAAAGGTATCAGTCTGCTTATTTGAAAATGTAAGATCTGACAGCTTTAATTCTGGTTTGGAAGCGTCGAGTATGCCGTCCAGCTCTTTGCGTGGCTGAACCAGTGCCAACATATTAGATTGTTTGTTTTTCTTTGATTTCGCCTGGTCTACAAGTTGTTTTAGCTCGTTGGCCAATTTTGTATGCCCCTGGCGTGCTTCATGGGCCGCAACCTGCATGGCGATGGTCAAGAAATGCTCATCATCCCCTGTGACATGGCTCTTTAAAAGAGCTTTAATCTGATTTCCGGTTGCCATCGCTTTTATAATATATTTCAAGTTGCAAAAAACATAACAGAGTCAACGAATCACTGTTTTTGCACAGACCACAAATAACTATAGCATAGTAGCAGAGTCCTGTGAATCCTCAAAATAATGCAATTCTGCATTATTTTTGGGAGGATCAGATGGCCTGATCGGGGTTGGTGATCGGGTCGAATACCAGCAAAAGCCGGGTTTGTCCGGTGCCTTTGATCGGCGGGGAGCGATGGACAAATCCTGAGTTTGGGCCTGGGTCTGGTGTTTCGGGCCAGCAGGTTCCGCGCATTATAATCGGGGAGCCTGCCGGGACTGTTTTGATAATGGCGGGTTCTTCCCCAGTGCTGGAAAGTCCATATTGCGTGCCATCGCCGCGATAGGTGCAGATCAGCCGGGCGGTGACCGCGTCTTTATGAAATCTGGAACATTTATTGTCGCTGATGACATCCAGCCGCAAGCGCAGATAAGCCACTTGCATGATGGCGCAAAAATTTTCAGCAAGCCCGGTGATGTCTTGCAGCAAAAAGTCCTGATGGGGTCCGGCTAAAGTCCCTGCTTCTTCAAACAGGCGCTGGACAGACCGGGCAACGTCTTCTGGCTTGAGAATCAAGCGCGCTTGCGGCAGATTCTGCACTGCAAGATTTTCTATCCAGGTGGTGAAGCAAGCCGGTAACGGTCTGTGCCAGATCGCCGCCGCACAATCCGGGCGATGAATGGCCGAAAGCACCGCAGAGGTTTCATCAATAATAACCTCATCTGCCCTCTTGCGGGCTACCTCCTTGTGCGCCACCCGCTTTCCAACAGAGCTGCCAACAGGGCCGGATATAACAGAATTCGGTTTTTCGTCTAAAAGCATATTATGCCGCCTTTTTATATTTCCATTGGAGAAAGCCGGAAAGACTGTGACTGGAAGTCGTGTGTCAGACATGATAATAAAGCCTCGCTAGGGAGTGATTTCACGCAACTAGCACGGTTACGAAATAAACGCAACTATGTTTGTTACAAGAAAATATTTATACAGATTCAAGATGTATAAGGAGGCTGCAGGTTGAAACGCAACGGACGCTTGTCTTTGGCTATTCATGCGCTGGGTCATATGGCCAGCGATCCGGCGCGGCTATTCACCTCGGCAGAGATTGCCGATCATATTGGCACCAACGCCGTTGTTGTGCGCAGGGTGCTTGGCGGGTTACGCGAAGTCGGGCTGTTGAAATCTGAAAAGGGCCATGCGGGGGGCTGGTCGCTGACTCGTGCGCCAGAGAAGATCACGCTGGCGGATGTTTATCTGGCTCTGGATGAGCGGTTGATTGCACAAGGGGATACAAAAACCCATTCCACCTGTTCGCTTGAACAGCGGCTTCATAAGAAAGTATCGGTTGTTCTGGGAGAGCTGGAAGAGGACCTGATCCAGAAACTGACGGCGATTCCACTCTCTAAAATCAGCGAAAGCTAGGGTCAGGCCCATAGGCCTTTTTACTCTTTCTCCAAAGCATCAAGCAGGGTGGTGAGGTTATGGTTAAACATGGCGAGGTAGCTGGTGGCCTGACCAATGGTGACCGCGTCTTTATGAAGTCTGGAACATTTATTGTCGTTGATGACATCCAGCCGCAAGCGTAAGCCTGATCCCTATAATTGATTTTTTCATACCCCCCCATTTAAACAATCTCCTTTTTCAGCTTTCTTGGCCAACTTTATCCTGCTGGTAAAGAGGGCCAGATTTGCATTTGGCTGGACAATAACTTAAGGCTGGAAAAGGCAATGACGGAAAAATGTCCATGACAACCCCATCACAAGTAATTTCGGCGCAAAAAGACCCGACACACATAAATCAGGCTCTTCGGCTGGCGGTTGATATTGGCGGGACATTTACGGACACGGTGCTGGCAGGCCCGGTTTTGGCGGATACAATGCTGGCAGGTGGGGAAGGCATGATTGCTTCGACCAAAACCCTGACCACCCATAAGAATCCTGCGGACGGGGCGCTGGAGGGTTCTTTGCGGGTGATGGAATCCAGCGGCCATCATCTGTCGGAGGTCAAAGGCTTTATCCACGGCACGACCTTGGCGACCAATGCGTTGATTGAGCGTCGGGGTGCGGTTGTTGCGACTTTATGCACGGCGGGTTTTCGTGACATCCTTGATATTGGTTATGAGCGGCGTTATGCGCAATATGACATCAATCTGGAGAAGCCAGATCTGCTGGTGCCACGGGAGCGTTCTTTTGTCATTCGTGAGCGCATATCTGCCGAGGGCGAGGTCCTGGTTGCGCTGGACGAGCAAGCGATTGACGGTTTGCTGGTAGAGATTGACGAAAGCGGGGCGGAGGCCCTGGCGATTTGTCTGTTGCATTCTTATGCCAACCCGACCCATGAGCAGCGTCTGCGTGAGGTGATTACCCGCAAGCGTCCGCGGTTGGTGGTTTCGATTTCCTGCGAGGTCAGCCCGGAGGCCCGCGAGTTTGACCGTCTTTGCACGGTTGTCGCCAATGCCTATATCCAGCCTTTGATGGAGAATTATCTTGAGCGGTTTGTGGCGCAATTCAGAGAGGAGGGGCTGAACTGTCCGATTCTGATGATGACGGCTGGTGGCGGCATGTGCACGGTCGAGACGGCGCGCCGTTTTCCGATTCGGCTGGTTGAGAGCGGTCCGGCGGGTGGAGCCATTCTTGCGGCCAAAATAGCTGCTGATCTTAAGCAGGACAGAGGCATTGACGAGGTTTTGTCCTTTGATGTTGGCGGGACAACGGCGAAACTTTGCCTGATTGACCAGGCGCGACCGCAGACCTCGCGCTCCTTTGAGATTGCCCGGGCGGCGCGGTTTATCAAGGGGTCAGGGATGCCGGTGCGGATTCCGGTGATTGACATGATTGAAATAGGCGCAGGCGGCGGGTCGATTGCTGATGTTGATCATCTGGGCCGGTTGGCGGTCGGGCCACAATCAGCCGGATCAGAGCCTGGTCCGGTGGCTTTTATGCGTGGCGGCAGCCGGGCAACCGTGACTGACAGCGATATTGCCCTTGGCTATATTGTGCCGGATATTTTTGCCGAAGGCCATATCCAGCTTGATTCTGAAGCCGCCCGCCAGATATTGGCCGAAAAGATTGGCGGGAAGCTGGGTCTTGATGCGCGACAGGCGGCAGACGGCGTTTCCCGGATTGTTGATGAAAATATGGCGAGTGCCGGGCGGATGCACGCGGTTGAATCGGGCAAGGACCTTGGCAGCCGCACCATGATTGCTTTTGGCGGCAACGGCCCGCTTCATGCCACCCGGGTTGCCCGTTCGGCGGGCATCAACCATATTATTGTGCCGCCCAATCCCGGGGTCGGGTCGGCAGTCGGGTTTTTGTTTGCGCCGGTATCGTTTGACATTGTCCGTTCGCGCTATGCGCTGCTTGCGCAGCTTGATCTGCGGGCGATCAACCGTCTTTTTGAGGAGATGATTGGCGAAGCCCGAGACATTGTCGCGCAAGGCAGCAATCACACATCAGATATAGCGACCGAGACCCGGCGCACGGCCTTTATGCGCTATAGGGGCCAGGGCCACGAGATTGCGATCAATTTGCCGGACCGTCCCCTGATAAAGGAGGATATTCAGTCCCTTACCGCAGCTTTTGAGGCTGAATATCGCCGCCAGTTTTCGCGTCCTGTGCCGGGGATGCAGATTGAGGTTCTGAACTGGGCAGTGCGGGTGGCCACGCAAGAGAAGGCTCCATCCCCGCCGCCGCCAGCCCGGCCTGTTCGTAGCGATTTTAGGGCAAAAACATCACGGACAATCATCTGCGATCTTGAGGGCATAGAAAAAGAGGCTGCTTTCATTGCCCGCGCTGATTTGAAGCCGGGCGATTATCTGGCGGGTCCGGCCCTGATCCATGAGCCGCAAACCACGACTCTGGTTTCGGCTGATTTTTCGGCAGAGATGGATGCGCTGGGCAATCTTGTCCTGACTCGTATTGGTCAGGAGCCGAAAAGGAGCCGGATGATTGCAGAAAATCACCCGCAAAAAACCTCGCCTGCCCGTTTGCAAGTCATGTGGAACCGGCTTTTGGCGGTTGTCGAAGAACAGGGTCAGACCCTGATCCGGGCAGCCTTCAGCCCGATTGTCCGCGAATGCGGCGATATTTCTGCCGGAATCTTTGACGTGAAAGGCCGGATGCTGGCCCAGGCCGTCACCGGCACGCCGGGCCATATCAACACCATGGCCGAAGCCGTGCTGCATCTGTGCAAACGCTTTGCGCTTCAAGATATGAAGCCAGGCGATATCTATATGACCAATGACCCGTGGCTGGCCTCTGGTCATCTCAATGATTTCCTGCTGATGATGCCCGTGTTCCGGGCCGAAGTGATTATCGGCTTTACGGCTTGCACCTCGCACCTGGTTGATCTTGGCGGGCTTGGCATGGGACCGGAAGGGTCTGATATCTATGACGAAGGCCTGCTGATCCCGCCTTGCAAACTGGTTGAAGAAGGCACGCCCAATGCACTTTTGCTCGATATTATCCGGGCAAATTCGCGTGAACCGATTGCCAACGAAGGCGATATCTATGCCCTGATTGCCTGCTGCGAATCCGGGGCCAGACGACTGCTGACGATGATGGATGATTTCGCACTTGCTGACCTTTCAATGCTTGGCGATTATATCATCGAAACCTCCCGCAAAGGTGCCATCGACGCCATCGCTGCCGTCCCGCCAGGGGTCTATAAAAATATACTCAAAATGGATGGCTATGAAAATGAACTGACACTTCAGGCCACCCTCACCGTCACCCGCGATGCCATGCACGTCGATTTCACCGGGACCTCCGGCCTGTCCAAAAAAGGCATCAATGTGCCACTCAACTACGCCACCGCCTATAGCGTCTTTGCCCTGCGCTGCCTGGTCGGACCAGATATCCCCAATAACGCCGGCTCGCTTGCCCCCTTCACCGTTGATGGACCCGAAAATTGTATCCTCAATGCCCGCCCGCCAGCACCCGTCGCCATGCGCCATACACTGGGGCAGGTGACCCCGGACCTGATCCTGGGATGCCTGCATCAGGCCTTGCCAGACAAGGTTCCTGCTGAAGGGGCCTCCTGCATGTTTGACCTGCCCATGCGCCATGCCCCCGAAGTCACCGCACAGGGCGGGCGGGAATTTGCCATTGAACCCGTCCATAATGGCGGCACCGGCGCAAGGCCTCATGCAGACGGTTTATCGGCCACGGCCTATCCTTCCGGGGTCTTTGGCTCGCAAGTTGAAATCACCGAAAGCGTGGCCCCGGTCGTGATGTGGCGGCGGGAATTGCTGCCCGATTCCGGCGGGCCCGGCACCTATCGCGGCGGGCTGGGCCAACGGATTGAAATGACATCTGCCAATGATGCCCCCTTTATCGTCTTTTTGTCGGTCGAGCGGCTGAAATTCCCGGCGCAGGGCCGGATGGGCGGCTTGCCCGGCGCACCGGGGCGAATTCGCTTCCGTGATGGAAAGCGCGATATTCCGGGCAAAGGCGAACTACGGGTCGCACCCGGTGACTATCTGATCTTTGATACCCCCGGCGGCGGTGGCTTTGGCCCGCCAGACCAGCGCGACCGCGATAAATTGCGGCTTGATCTTGTGCGCGGCCTTGTCACCAAAAAGGGCGCGATGGCTTACGGAAAGGCGAAATGAATGATCAAGGCGCGTGATCATATCCGTTCGATGGCGGCTTATCAACTGGCTGATTTGGGTGGGGCAAATATCATCTCGCTGGCCCAGAATGAAAGTGCCTTTGCCCCCAGCCCGGCAGCCATTGAAGCCGGGCAAAAATCCCTGAAGAAAGCACAGCTCTATCCTGACCCGGACTGGCCTGACCTGCGCGCCGCCATTGCCGAGGTTCACGGACTCCCGCCGCAAAATATTCTGTGCGGGGCCGGTTCCATGGAGCTGATCGGCTGTTTATTGCGCGCGTTTGCCGGGCCGGGCGACCGGGTGCTGGGCACCGACTATGGCTATGCCTATGTGGCCTCTGCCAGTGCTCAGGTCCAGGCCGATTATGTGAAAGCCCGTGAAATTGACCTGACAATTTCAGTGGACGAGATTTTAAAGGCCCTGACGCCAGACACCCGTATCGTTTTTGTCTGCAATCCCGGCAATCCAACCGGCACCGCCATTCCGAATGCTGAAATCATCCGTCTGCGCCAGCAGCTTGCGGGCGATGTGCTTCTGGTGGTTGATCAGGCCTATGCCGAATTTATGGACCCTGTCCAGGACCCGGCAGCGGTTTTTGATCTGGTAAAACGCGGCGATACGGTGGTGATGCGCACCTTTTCCAAAGCCTATGGGCTTTCCGGGGCGCGGGTCGGCTGGGGCCTGTTCCCGCCAGCGATTGCGGCCGAGGTCCGCAAGCTGCTCAACCCCAATAATATATCGGTCCCCTCTCAGGCCATGGCCACCGCCGCCATGCGCGATCAAGCCCATATGCAGAAAATTGTCCAAAAAACCGCCGCTATACGGGACCGCTTTGCCGAATCCTGCCGCGAAGCTGGCTTGATTGTACCGCAAAGCCAGACGAATTTTGTCCTGATCCGCTTTCCTGCCCTCAAGACCGCACAAAAGGCCGATGAAGCCTTGCGGGCAAAGGGTTTGCGGATGCGGGGGATAGCGGGCTATGGTCTGGGGGATTGCCTGCGGGCCACGATTTGCGAAGAAGCGATTATGGACCGTTGCCTGAAGATTCTGAAAGAGGTTGTCTGATGATGCAGGAAACCCGAACCCGCGCCCGAATTGGTGTGCTGGTGCCTTTCACCAACACCAACCTTGAAGCCGATATGATGCTGATGCGCTACCCGGATACAACGCTGCATTTTCAGCGTATGGGCGGCTATGACAGCGACCAGATTCCAGGCGCAGCCCAGATGGCCGGGCTGGGAGCGTCAGATATCAGCCACGACCTGCGGATGCTGGCCGGGGTCCGCCCCGATGTCATTCTTTACGGATGCACATCGGCAACGCTTACCCACGGGCCTTCCTTCGATCAGCAGCTGGCCCGCGACATCAAGGCTCATTCAGGGGCCTTATGTTTTACCGCTGCCGGGTCACTGATTGCCGCCCTTAAAAAACTCGGGGTTTCAAAAGTCGGTTTTTCTTCTCCCTATGTCGGTGAAATCAACAAACAGGCCGTTGATTTTTTTGCACAAAACCAGATTGCAACCGTCAAGTCCTTTGATATAGGCCGCGACCTTGGCAATTACGGGCAGGGCGAATTAACCCCGGACGAGGTCTTTGATCTTGCCTGCCAGGCCGACCACCCCGATGCACAGGCTATTGTCCTCAGCTGCACCGATATGCGCGCCGTCGAAACCATCACCCGGATTGAACATGCCCTTACAAAGCCGGTTGTGACCTCTAACCAGGCCATGATGTTTGCCGTGATGCAGGCCCTCAACCTCCCGCACGATAACCATGCCCCCGGTTGCCTGTTCGATTTTCTTTAGGCTTATTCTTCAAGGGCGGTGAGGAGGGTGGTCAGGTTATGGTTAAACATGGCGAGGTAGCTGGTGGCCGGGCCGCCGCGTTCCGACAGGGCATCGGAGAATAGCCGCCCGCCGATCTGCAAGCCAGTTTCATCGGCAATTTGCTGGACAAGGGCCGGGCTGGTGATATTTTCAACGAATAGCCCGGCAACTTTTTCTTTGCGCAGCTGGGCAATCAATTCTGCAAGGGCCTGAGCAGAGGGTTCCGACTCGGTATCAATGCCAACCGGGGCCAGAAAGTTTAACCCATAGGCATCAGCAAGATAACCAAAAGCATCATGGGCGGTGACGATGGTCCGGCGATCTTCTGGCAGACGGGCCAGCTTTTGCTTTGTGGTTTTATCAAGTGCTTGCAGCTTTGCGCTATAAGCTGCGGCATTGGCGGCAAAATCCCCGGCATGATCGGGCAGGATTTGTGTCATTGCGGCGGCAATATTCTGGACATAGACCATCCCGTTGGTCAGCGCATTCCAGGCATGGGGGTCGGTTTCACCATTGACCTTTAGCGGGGTGATGCCTTCGGTGGCGATAAAGACCCGGGCTTTGGTGCCGGATTCGGCAATCAGAGCCTCGGCCCAGGTTTCAAAGCCAAGGCCGTTGACGAAGATCACGTCTGCCTCGGCTACGGCTTTTGCATCGGCGACCGAGGGTTGATAGATGTGCGCGTCTGCATCGGGCCCGACAATGGTGGTGACGGTTGCCTGATCGCCGACCACCTGTTCGACCATATCGCCGAGGATTGAGAAACTGGCCACCACACGCAGATCGTGTGCAACCGCCTGAAAACTGGTCAGCGCGAAAGAGATGGAAACCAGCCCGATAACAAGATATTTTTTGAAATTCATTGAGGATGTCCGTTTGAAGGGAGTAGAGGGTTTGCCGGGAGTTTACGCCGCCATCTGCGCCATCTCCCTTCACCCAGGCCCCATCTTCCGAGCCCGAGCGGTGCAAAAAAGGCGGAGATCAGGAACAGGGCCCCGGAGGTCAGGACGATAGCCGGGCCGGACGGGGTTTCTGGCAGCAGGAAGGACAGGGTTAGCCCGATCCAGCAGCTGGCGAGGGCCAGCAGGAAGCTGAGGCCGAGTTGTCCGGTGATGGTATGGGCCCAGTATCGGGCGGCGGTTACGGGCAGGATCATCAGGCCGACGGCCATCAGGGTTCCGAGGGTTTTGAAGGCGGCGAGCAGGTTAAGCACCAGCAACAGCATGAAGGCCTGTTCGATGATCCAGGGGTGCTTGCTTTGCGCATTGAAGAAGACGGGGTCGCAGGTGCTGAGGATCAGGGGTCGCAGCAGCACGGCGAAGGAGAGCAGGGTTATGGTTGCGACGGCCCCGACCAGCAGCATGGAGTCGTCATCGATTCCGAGGATGGATCCGAACAGGAAGCTTTTAAGTGGCACGGCGGAGCCTGCGGCTGACAGGATGAAGATTCCGGCGGCCAGGGCGATCAGATAGAGCGAGGCGAGGCTGGCATCGCTGCGCAGGATTGTTTTTCGGGCGAGCATTGTTGTGAAGATGGCGACTCCGATTCCGGCGATGAGTCCGCCGACCAGCAGGGAGAGGACGGACAGTCCGGCGACGACAAAGCCGATGACGACGCCGGGTGTGATGGCATGGGCCATGGCTTCCCCGGCCAGCGATAGGCGGCGCAACACCAGAAAGCTTCCAACTGGCGCGACCGAGGCCGACAGCACGGTTGTGACGACAAAGGCCCGGCGCATAAAGGCGAAGCTCCACATTTCCTGGATCAGGTCGATCATCAGGCGGCGCCTTTTACGAGCGGGTCCATATTATTAGCCAATGTGTTACGACGCGAACGAAACATCCAGTCGGCTTGGCCTGGCGAGAGATATTTTTGAGCCACAAGTCGTTCGGCGGTCAGAATATCGGCAACCGGTCCAAAGTCAGCTTTGCCGCCGCCCAGCAACAGCGCATGGCTGCAATGGTCCAGCACCGAGGACAGGTCATGCACCACCAGCACCACTGAACGGCCTTCATCACGCCAGTGGTCTATCAGGCTCAGCAAATGGGCTTCGGTGGTCTGGTCAACGGCAGCAAAAGGCTCATCAAGCAGAATCAGCGGCGCATCTTGCATGATCACCCGGGCAAAAAGCGCGCGCTGCAACTGCCCGCCAGACAGGGTGTGAATCGATTGGTCAGCAATATCGGAAACCCCGGCCAGATCAAGGGCGGCATGGATTTTATCCCGCTCTATTCGGTCCAGTCGTTTGAACAAGCCAAGCCCTTTCCAGCTGCCCATGGCAACCAGATCACGCACCCGGAGCGGAAAGCGTTGATCAAACTCCCGCATCTGCGCAAGATAGCCGATTTCACCCGGCCTGCCGCCGGGCCAGGTCAGGCTGCCGGAAAGCGGCTCTTGCAGGCCAAGCAGCATTTTGACGAAAGTGCTTTTGCCTGCCCCGTTGGCCCCGAGAACCGCAAGAGTTGAGCCGCGTGCGATCTCCATGGTCAAGCCGGAAAAAAGCACCTGGTCTGGATAGCCTAACGCTAGGTCGCGGATATGAAGCATCACGGGCAACAGGGCCGGTCTCACAGCCGCTTTCATAATACCAGGCCTATCAAAAGCCACAGCAAAGCCGACGCTAAAGCCGCCCAGCCAACCAGCCCCATCGTGCTAAGGCCCGTTAAACAAAAGCCGCCCGCTTTTATAACTTGGCCTCTATCCGGGCCTCTATCCGGGCCTATATCTTGAGAATCGTCACTCTGCACAGCAAGCTCTGCTCCAGCAAAGGCGCGGCAGAGCTGTAAATATGTCAGCAACAAAAGCGTAACACATCACTATCTCCCTCCAGGACACCCCGCCCGGGTTACGTTCAAAATTCCTGATGGCAGGTCTCCTGACTTGCGGATCATCGCCTGCCCCCAACCCTTCCCAGGCCCGCCTTCTTAAAAGACCGCCCAGTGGCTTCTATCGGGGGTGCTTGCCGCCTACAGTTGCGGGGGCAGTCACGGAATTGGCAACAAACCTGAAGGCCGCACCGTGTTCCCTGTTTCCTCCGGATACTAAAATCCGAAAACCATCACCCTTGTCCTATGCAGAATAATTTAAACTCTTTCAATCAATATTTGCATGATCAAAAATAACAAATCAGCTATTCTAAAAATCCCGAAGAAAAGGACACGCAAAATGAACCAAAACCAAATGCTATACTATCAGGCCAAACTCGACTACGAAACCGATGCCTGGGACCTGCATACCGCCTTGAAAGAAGGAAAACCCTGGATCGTCGTCGATGGCCGCGCCCCGCAAGCCTATGAACGCGAACATATTCCAGGCGCAATCAATCTCCCACACAAAGACATCTGCGCAACAAAAACCGAAAACCTGGAGCGAAACAAAATCTATATCTGCTATTGTGATGGAATCGGTTGTAATGCCTCGACAAAAACAGCCCTCAAGCTGCTGACCCTTGGCTTTCAGGTCAAAGAACTGCTTGGCGGACTCGATTGGTGGAAACGTGATGGCTACGAAACCGCAGGCACACACCCTCAAAGCGGAACAGAAGTCATCTGCGGATGCGGGTGATATAAAACTATGCGCGTGCTTTAAAGTGCCAGCTTTTTCATAAATGTAATTTTATCATCTCCAATATCCCAGAAATCTGGAATGCAGGCTACTTGCTTGTAATTATTCTTTTTATAAAATTCTCTTGTCTCAAGATAGGCATCCATGCCCGAAGTATCAACAATAATCAGACGCGCACCCCGCGATAAAAGATAACCTTCCAACGAAGCAACCATCATGGAACCTGTGCCTTTGCCTTGCGCACCCGTAGACACCGCAATCGCCAGCATGTTCCAGGAACCGTTCGTCAGTTTCTCTGGGACCGCATAGCAAAAACCAAAAATGCGGCCCTCACTGCTTGCCGTCATCCAGACCCCTGCATCCTCGGTGCCCGTAAAAAATCCCTCGATCATGTCCGGCAAAAACGCACGCGGAAACAGGCCTGTTTCATCAAGAATTGATGAAATCCCCTCAATGTCACGCCTTATGGTTAAACGTATCTCCATGCCAATTCCATCAAAAATCCAGAACAATTCGGTCAATGCAGAATAATTTAGACTCCTGCAACAGATATTTATATAGCAAAAAGATAGAAATGATCTCATCCGGGATTTGCACTTCATGCACCAGTATTACGACCAACGCTATCGCCATATGACCATCGGGGAGGTTCTGCATACCTGCGCAAATCGCTTTGAAAACCGCCCCTTCATCACCATGGCCGGTGAAAGCAATGGTCTCAGCTATGCAGAATTTGAAAGAATGACCAATTCGATAGCCCACGGCTTGCTCAAGCTTGGCAAACCAAACAGCGGCTATTGCGCCATCATGCTTGAAAACTCAATCGAATATGTGGCCCTGACCTATGCCCTCAAGAAAACAGATATTACAGAAGTTTCAGTCAACCGGGCCTTTCGCGGCGATGCCCTGGCCCGCATGATCAATGCCACAAAAACAGAAATTCTGGTCACATCGCCTGCCCATTTCCCGGCCCTGGTCGCTATTCGCGACCAGCTCCACACGCTTGAAACGATTATCACGCTGGGTGGATGCGGGGTTTTTGAAAAAGACTTTCATCCCTTAAATATCCTTGATTTCAATATCTTATACAGCGACAAGACCAGCCATATCCGGGCCCAAAAAGCCGATACCGACCTGGCAACCATCCATTTTACATCCGGGACCACCGGGACTTCAAAAGGATGCCGCTTATCGCATCGCTATGGCGTGCGCACTGCGGAAAATGTCATCCCGCCTTTCCGGGTAACCCGCGAAGATTGTATCTATACACCTTACCCGCTCAGCCATATCGGACCCGCCTATTACGATATTCTGCCAACAATGATGACCGGCGGGCGCGTTATATTGCGCGATGGCTTTTCGCTCTCGCAATTCTGGCCAGAAGTCACCCGGCACAAGGCCACCTGGTTTCTCTGTCTGGGATCGGTGCAGCAACTCCTCTGGTCGCAGGCAGAAAGCCCATTGGATAAAAGCCACAGCATGACCCGCATGTGGGCCACACCGGCCCCGGTTGATCGCCAGGCCTTTCAAGACCGCTTCAATCTCCATCTGATCCCCGGCGGCGGCTATGGGTCAACCGATGCCGGATGGGTGGTGGTTCCGCAATGGGACCATGCGGGCGGAATCACCCTGCCCGAATTTGACCTGATCATCGCTGACGAAAACGACCAGCCGCTGCCTCCACATAGCAGCGGGGAAATTCTAATCCGGGCAAAAGAACCCGGAATCATGTCTGATGGCTATCATAATATGCCAGAACGCACGCAAAAAAGCTGGCGCAACGGCTGGTTTCACACCGGCGATATTGGCAAGCTGGATGACTCCGGGCTTTTCTACTTTATCTGCCGCACCGCCGAACGTATTCGGGTCAAAGGGGAAATGGTCTCGGCCTTTGAAGTCGAAGAAGCCGCCTTGAAAGACCCGGCACTCGCCGATTGCGCGGCGGTCGGAATTGCAAGCGATTTAGGCGAAGAGGAAATCTGTTTATGCGTTACCCTGAAACCACAAGAAAAACGCACCGAAGCCCAGATTATCGCTCACTGCAAAAACCATCTGGCAAAATTCATGGTCCCCGCCAAAATCCTCTTTATGGAGTCGCTGCCCCGCACCCCAACCGGAAAAGTCGAAAAGACCAAACTGCTTGAAACCCTCACGCAGAACAATGACGATTTAAAAACTCAACCAGTAAATCCGTGATCTTTTCAGGCTGGTCTTCCATGGCGAAATGCCCGCAGTCTTCTAAAATATGCAGCTGCGATCCGGGAATATCCCCGTGTAGCCTCCGGGCCCAGTCCGTCACCTGCCAGCCATCCTCCGCCCCCCAGATCAGCTGAACAGGGCGATCTCCCAGTTTGGGATAATCCGCCGCGACCTCGGCCGTATGTTTGGGGTCATAATGACGAACCTGATGCTGAAATAAACTCGCCTGACCAACCGGCCCGCAAATAAAATCCAGAAAGACCTCCAGCGCATCCTCCGAAAAACGCTGCTTATAATACACCGTCGAATAAAGCCAATCCCGGAAATGCGCCCGGTGCTGATCAGCAGGCGCCTTGATCAAGGACTCCAGCCCGGCCTGCATCTGCTCTTTCGTCCGCTTGGACGGCCAACTGTCATAACTCACCACATCAATCAGGGTCAATGTGCGGACAGACTCTGGCGACTGAAGGGCAAAACGCTGCGCAACGCCGCCGCCAATATCATGGGCAATAACATGCAGGCTCTCTAGCCCCCAATGCGCCAGCAAGCCTTCAAGCACCGGCACCTGCCCGCTGACTGATGTGTCAACCGCCGGGTCACATGGACGTTCCGACAAACCATAGCCCAGCAGGTCAAAAACATGCACTCTATAGCCCGCCGCAACCAGCCCGGGCAGGATATTGCGCCAGATATACGAAGAAGACGGCGTGCCATGGATAAGAACAACCGGCTCGCCTTGCCCACCTTTAGTATGGACTCCATAAGCAATCCGCGCCCCGTTAATCAGGATATGTTGATCGACAAGATGTTTCATATGGGGGCCTTGATCAGACGGGAATAAACAGCGAAGACACGACACCAAGCACTGAACAGATACCAAGCACATAAATAATATTGATATGGCGTATGATGAGTAGATAATAGCTCAGGATTGAAAAGGCCAGGACGAAAACATTCACCGAGTGCAAGTCGGGCCACCACAGCTTGATAGAAAGGACAGTTTTCTGGGAGATTTGGTCAAAAAGCACATGCAGTCCGAACCAGAGTGAGAGGCTTAATATGACCCCGACGACGGCGGCGGTAATTGCTGAGAGGGTATTTTTGAGGCGCGGTTGTGCGATGATCCACTCGATATAGGGGGCTCCGGCGAATATCCAGAGGAAGCAGGGTGCGAATGTGACCCATAGCACGAGTAAAGCGGCCAGCATTGCGAGGGTTAGGCCTTCTTTTTGAAACCCGGCAATAAATCCGACGAACTGCGTGACGAGGATGAGGGGTCCGGGGGTTGTTTCTGCGAGTCCGAGTCCATCGATCATTTGCGCGGTTGTCAGCCATTTGAGGTCAAAGACGGCTTCCTGGGACATATAGGCCAGTACGGCGTAGGCGCCACCGAATGTTACGGTTGCGAGTTTGGAGAAGAAGGCGCCGACTTCATACAGGAATCCCTGGTCGGTTATCCAGCCGACAAGAGCAAGAGGCACAAGCCATATGGAGAGCCAGAGCAGGATGGTTTTGAGGGTTTGGCGGAAGGAAACGGTCGCGGGTCTGGTGTTTTCGCGGGTTTCGGTTTGTTTTGGGCTGAAAAATCCAAAAAGAGCGGCACTGGCGATAATAAGCGGATAGGGCAGATCAAGGGCGAAGATGCCAAGGAAGGCGATGGCTGCGATAGCCCAGTGTTCTTTTTGCAGGAGGGCTTTTTTGGACACCCGCAACAGGGCTTCGATGACGACGATCAGCACGGTTGCTTTTACGCCGAGAAAGGCCTGTTCCAGCCAGTTCGTATGGCCGAAATAGGCATAAAGCAGCGCAAGGAGGAGAATGATCAGTGCGCCTGGCAGAACAAACAGCAAGCCTGCGATCAGGCCGCCTGGCGTACCATGCAATCGCCAGCCGATATAGGTGGCAAGCTGCATGGCTTCGGGGCCCGGCAATAACATACAAAAACTTAAAGCCCCGAGATATTGTTTTTCCTCCAGCCATTTTTTCTCATCGACAAAGACCTTGTGCATCAAAGAAATCTGGGCGGCTGGCCCCCCAAAAGACAGGAGTCCGATTTTAAGACAGGTTTTGGTGGTTTCCCCTAGCGTTGGCTTTTCAAGATATTTCATATGGAAGCCAACTTTCCATTAGTTTAAAATAAGGGGCTGTCCTAGATAACTACTTTTCGCCATCTCGCCTTGCCGAAAAGCCCCTAAATAGCTACATTGACGATAAACTAACAAAGTCCGGGAGACAATACGGGAGGCCCTAAATGACTAAAACATGGGTGGAAAAAAGAGACGGCGGGAAGGTCCCGCAGGTAAAAATTCTTGATAAAAAATTCGCCGGAATGCCGGAAGGATGCAAAATGCTGGTTTCTTCTCCGGGTGAGATTGATGCGTTTATCCGTTCTATTCCAGCGCAGAGTCTGGTCTCGCCAAAAGAAATGCGTGACCAGCTTGCCGATAGACATGACGCCGATGCCACCTGCCCGGCATCAACCGGGGTTTTTCTGCGCATCGTCTGTGAAGCCGCTTTGGAAGAACGGGCGCAAGGTCGACCGCTGGCTGATATAACCCCTTTCTGGCGGCTTGACCTTGAAAACACCTCAACCGCCGAAAAACTCAGTATCTCCAAAGAAGAATTAGCGCGGATACGCCAGCAGGATAGCAAAATCCATGCGTCCAACCAGGCACCCGGTCATTGATCAGCCTGAACCTGTTTGCTTACACAGCAACAGCAATCGAAACCGACAAGGAATCCCCGACTGCAAGATTTTCGTTGCGCCGCACCGCCGCCTTGATCGGCAGCAAAAACCCGTTTGACGCTTTATCGGGAAATAAAGAGGTCTGCCATTCTGTCTTTCCAATCCGCGCCTTGACACGGACGGTCCCAAACCCCGGCTGCTTCTGCCGCACGAATTTGATCTGGTCGGCTATGTCCCCCGGCAAGGTCACAAAATGCCAAGCATTTGCATTTTTAACTCCATCCGCCCCCGGATAGACCCATAATTCCGCCGTAAAATCTAAATCCAGATCAATCATTTTATCATTTTCTGGGCTGGAAAGCTGAC
The DNA here is from genome assembly GCA_965229605.1 of Alphaproteobacteria bacterium. GTDB lineage: Bacteria > Pseudomonadota > Alphaproteobacteria > CBDDJK01 > CBDDJK01. The sequence goes on from OZ245892.1 coordinate 2,475,148, forward strand.
AGGGTGCGGGCGGAAAGGATCGCGTTTTTTCCCATTTTTTCACGGATATCGGCTAGGGTCTGTTCGCGCTTTTTAAGGGTTTCCAGTTCTGGCCAGGCAAGGTCGGGCGGGTCGGCTGCATCAGCAGGATGGAGGTCTCCCGCCGCCACCCCGATCAGGCGATAAAAATTCCCTTTCGGTTGTTTTTCAAGTAAAAGAACGGCGGCTTCATAAAGTCGCTGGCTTAATAATGTTGGACTATTGAGCTGGCGGGCCACAGTCTTTGACTTAAAATCCGGGCTCTTTAATTTCAAAGTCACTGATTGTGCCGAAAAGCCCTCTTTGCGCAAGCGCATCGACAATTTTTCGCAAATCATCCACAGTCGGTCCTTTAAGAAATCAGGGTCTGCGCTGTCATGGTCAAAGGTGGTTTCGCTGGACAGGCTTTTGGTTTCATGACGCTTGCCCAGCTGCCGTTCATCAATCCCGCGGGCGCGATCATAGAGATACTGGCCTTGCGTGCCGAATTTATCCATCAACCAGGCATAGGGCTGATTGCGCAGATCACGGATTGTTTCAATGCCATAACGCAACAGCCTTGTGACCATGCGCGGGCCGACACCGGGAATGATTGAAACCGGCTGACCGGACAGGAAAGCAAGGGCATCGGCCTGTCCGATGATAAAAAAGCCGCGCGGTTTATCCTGATCAGAGGCTATTTTTGCCAGAAATTTATTATAGGAAAGACCGATAGAGACGGTAATCCTGACCTCTTGTTCGATTTTCTGGACCAGTTTGGCGAGAACTTGGGCAGGTGGGCCGCCGTGCAGTCGCTGTGTCCCTGAAAGATCAAGATAGGCTTCATCGATTGAAACCGGTTCGACCAGCGGGGTTGTACTATTCATAATTTCGCGGATTTGTCGGCTGGCTTCGCTATATTTTTTGCCGTTGGGAGGGATAACCACGGCATTCGGGCATAGTTGCAAGGCTTTAAACATTGGCATTGCCGAGCGCACGCCATAGGTCCTGGCGACATAGCAGCAGGTTGAGACAACCCCGCGCCGTCCGCCGCCGACAATGACGGGTTGGTCTTTCAAGGCCGGGTTATCGCGTTTTTCGATATTTGCAAAGAAGGCATCACAATCAAGATGCGCGATTGCCAGTTCCGTCAGTTCATTATGGAGGAATAATCTGCTTTTGGCGCAGGCAGGGCAAGTTTTCTGGCCATTTTCAGGCGTAAAAAGGTTAAAACAGTCCCGGCAGAGTATGGTGGACATTCACTATATTAGGGTTCTGACCCTGGCTCCGGTTATTCGACGACAAGATCGCTGAGCACTTCTTCATCTGGTGTGACGTCCAGAATAACAGCGCGGGAGAGTATTTCAACCCTGTCTTTGCAGTTTTTCATACAAGGCAATCCGTCGGAGATTTGGGGGGTATCGGGTCGATCATCGGTAAAGAATTGTGTTTCGTTTGGCAGTCGGACAGAGGTAAAATTCTGGTTACTGAGGACGAATTGATCATCAGTGACGACATCGTTCATATAGAGCAGATAGGCGATGGTTCCATAGACCTCGTCGGGGGTGAGCGACTGGGCTTCGCCAAAGGGCATGGCCCGATAGATATAGTCATAGAGCGTTGACAGATAGGGCCAATAGGAGCCGGTTGTTTTGACGGGCCGGTCGGAGGTCAAGGTATCTTGTCCTCCGGCGAGGACGGGCCAGCGGTCGATTCCTTCACCGAAGTCGCCGTGGCAATAGGCGCATTTTTCGGAAAAGACTTCTTCGCCGTATTCGACCGAGGCCGAGCCGACGGGGAGTCCTTGTCCATCGGGGCGCACATCGATATCCCAAGCGGCGATTTCTTCGGGGAGGGCGGTGCGGCCGATATTGAATGAATCATCTGCAAAGCTGCCAGAAGAGAAAAGAACAGAGGGGAAAAGAGCAGCGCAGAAAACCAGGCCTGCACATCCAAGGGCAGAATTAAGAAATTTCGACATTTTCGACCTCCCCGGATGCAGCAACCGCCCAGGTCTGAATCCCGTTGTTGTGATAGATTGAGTTGGTGCCGCGGGCCTGGCGTAGCTGTTGTTTGGTTGGCTGGATGGAACCTGCTGTATCATAGGCCCGGGACTGCAAAAGCAAGGGTTTTCCGGTCCAGTCGAAATTGACATAAAAGCGGGTCAGGCATTTTGGCAGGATTGGGTCGGCCAGTTCGGCTTCGACCCAGTTTTTGCCGCCATCAAGTGTGACATCGACCCGGGAGATAGAGCCACGCCCGGACCAGGCAAGGCCGGTCAAGACCCGCTGGCCACGGGCTGTCACCGTGCGTTCAGGGCTTGGGTCGGTGATTACGGATTTTACATCCATTTCATAGCTAAAGCGGCGGGCACGTCCATCTGCCAGAAGATCGGTATATTTGGAAGTTTCTTCGCGCGCATGCCAAGGCTGATCGCCGACTTCAATCCGGCGAATCCATTTAACCCACATATTGCCTTCCCAGCCGGGCAGGACCAGTCGGGCCGGATAGCCCTGTTCGGGGCGCAAGGCTTCACCATTCATGCGAAAAGCAATCAGGCAATCATCCAGCGCCTTTTCGATGGGGACCGAGCGATTCATGCCGCTGGCATCCCCGCCTTCAGCCATCAGCCATTTTGCCCTGGGCTTTAATCCGCATTCATTCAGCAGCAAGGAGAGTTTAACCCCGGTATATTGGACACAATGGACCATTCCATGGGTAAATTGCACGCCGTTAAGCTGGGCACCCCGCCATTCCATCCCGCCATTGGCTGCACATTCCAGGAAATAGAATTTATTGGTGCGCGGAAAACGCTGTAAATCATCATAGGTAAAGACCAGCGGCTTTTCGACCAGCCCGTGAATCATCAAGCGATAGCGGCCAGGGTCAACATCTATCGACCCGGCGTGATGGCGTTCAAAGCAGAGGCCATTGGGCGTGATGATTCCATCCAGCGCATGCAGAGGCGTGAAATTGACCGATGAAACCGGGTCCGCCGTAAGCCAGGGGACATGGCGGCGGATAACCGCTTTTTCATAGGGCGACGGGCTGCCATAGGGCCGGGCGTCCACCCCTTCGCCCAGATAATGGGCTGAATCGGGCAGATTGGTGATGGCTGTATCCGGGGTTTGAGCCCTGACAGGAGAATGGGCAAGCGATCCGGCAAGCATGCCCCCGCCCGCACCGGCAATAAAACCTCTTCTGGAGAGAGTCGCCGGTTTTTGCTTTTCTTCTGTGCGGCTTTTTTCCTTCTTCATTATGCGACCTCCCTTTACATATGCGTCTTTATCCAATGATTTTCACATGATCATTCGGCGGAACAGAAACCACTTTTTGGCTTTGAATATAGCTGGATAAAAGATCGTAAACCGCTGGCCCTTCGACCCCCTGATTGACGCTGGCCCAGCCAGCAACCATATAGCTGCGCGCCGGATCAATCGGTTCTTCGCTTGGCGTTTCTCTGGTTGGAAGCAGGGTCATTTCTGAAATCCGGTTGCCCGCCTTTTCAGCCGGATTGATGGCAAAGCCAAGCCCGCCAACCCGCACCATATCGCCGCCTTGCTGATAATAGGGGTCGGGGTTGAAAAGATTATCGGCGACATCTTCAAGTATCGCTTTCAGATCGGAACCGGTCATTGGCACCCGATAGACATCTGGATAGGTAATCGCGGTCATATTATAGACATCTTCCCGGGTGATCGGCTGGCCGGGCAGCAGGCTTGCGCCCCAGCGGAAGCCGGGTGACAGAGCGATTTCAGCATCGCGTTCAGTGATCAGAGCCTGACAAATCAGGTCATCAAAGGTGCCGTTAAAGTTGCCGCGCCGGTAAAGCAGGTTTTCGGTTGTGCCAAGCACTTCGGCAAGATAATCCGCATAGGGCGCACGGATTGCAGAGACCAGCTGTTGCATATCCGGGTCCGGGGTCACCATATCGGAAAAGACGGGAAGCAGCCGATAGCGATAATCGCGCACCCCGTCAGGGCCGATATCCAGATCAATGCGCGACAGAAACTTGCCATGGCTGCCTGATCCGACCAGCAGGGTTTTGCCGACAGTCAGAATTTCGGGCAAGGCATCATGGGTATGGCCGGTCAGAATAACATCAATGCCCTCCACCCGGCTGGCGAGTTTGCGGTCCACGTCAAAGCCGTTATGCGATAAAAACACAATCAGTCCGGCTCCGTTGGCGCGGGCATTTTCAACATGAGTCCGCACCTGCGCTTCACGAATGCCAAAGGACCAGTCCATCATCATATAGCGGGGATTGGCAACCGGGGTATAGGGAAAGGCCTGACCAATGACCGCAATTTTCACCCCGCCGCGTTCAAACCAGGCGGTGGAATCAAAGACTGGCTCTTCCCATTCGGTATCAACGATATTTCCAGCCAGAAAAGGAAAATCCAGCTGGCTGACCAGGTCCTGCACCCGTTCCTGACCCAGGGTAAACTCCCAGTGTCCGGTCATGGCTTCCAGCCCCAGCTGGTTCATCACCTGCACCATATCAGCACCATTGGTCCGCAAGGTGGTATAGGACCCCTGCCAGGTATCGCCGCCATCCAGCAGCAAACATTTATCGGGCCGGGTGGCACGAATGGAATTGATCAGGGTGGCCAACCGGTCAATCCCGCCGATTTTTCCATAATCATTGGCAAGACTGGTAAAGTCTATCGGCGACAAGGCGTGCATAAGCGCACTGCCCTTTTGCAAATCATAATGATCAAGATAGGTCTGTCCGGTGATATGCGGGGGCAATCCGGCGGCTTCGCCAACCCCGAGATTGACCGACGGTTCGCGAAAATAAAGCGGGCGCAACTGCGCATGGATATCGGTCAAATGTAAAAGCGTGACCTGGCCGATGTCCTCAAAGGCCAGCAGGTCTTCTTGTGTCAGGGTTTGCCGGGCAAGCGCGCGAGTCGGCGAGATTGCGGTTCCCCCCGCCATCAATGCAGCAAGAGCCACCGAAAAATCACGCCGCGTTACCAACATCCACTTACTTTATTTTCACCAAACGAATACGCGATCTGATCTTGCTGTTTTTTCCGACTTATTTTCAAGCCAGCCAAGCCAAACAGTCAAGCAACCTTCACTTTAGAGGTCTTGGTGTAAATATCCCCATTATCATCGTGCCACTCAAAGGCAAGCTCGCTATCTTCGTCAATTCTCAGCATAAAACTGATATAGGGATTGGACGAAACTGCAGGCTCCAGGTCCATGGAAAAAGCATCCTCTCCATTCACCTTGCAGGTGAATTTATTGATAATCTGCCGGGGAACCAGCCCGCCATCTTCGGCTTGCCGGTGACCAGACTCCATCGGGTGCGACAATAAAGACTTCACCTGAATAATATCGCCACTGGCAACCTTCTTCGGGACTTTCACACGGGGTTTTGATCGCGCCATTTGATCTCTCCTGATAAATTTAAAGAAACAGACAGGGCTAGATAAGGACTAGCCGCCACAGCCGCCAATCGTAACCTTGACTGTCGCCCGGCTCATCGTAACCGAGCCATCACTCATTTTCGCCGCCGCCACCACATTCTGGGTCTGGGACAAGCGAATACGCGTCGATGCCGACGCCTCTCCGCTCAAGGACGAAAAATGAAAGGCACCAACCCCCGGATTAGGATTGCCATCCGCCAAAATAACAACCGAGCGCACATGATCCTCCGCACTCATCGGGCTGTCCACATAAATATCTATCGGAACCGTATTGCCGTTCTCTGCAATCTCCGGCAGGGTGAGCTCCAGGCGTCCATCCTCAACCGGCTGCGCCCCTTGAAGGAAGTCGGCCAAAGCCGCCTCCATGCGCTCAACGCTTGCTTGTGTCGGACCCGCCCCTAAAAGCGTAGCCGCCCCCGCCCCGCAGAGCATAACCGTAAATTCACGCCGAGACAAACTCATGATTCCTCCCTCCTTTCATGTTAAAGACTAAAGGCTTCTATGGTCTAGATTGTTTAACATTCAAAAAAGCGAATGTCAAATTGATGAAGATAGAAATTGATATCTGTCGAAAGTCATTTTCTTTACGGAGAATCGCGCCTATATAGAGCCTATGGTTCTATGATACTGCGGGTTTTAAATATAGAAACCGGATCAAACAGATGAAAGCGGCGAGAGGGCTCCATGGAATTTATTGTTGAAAAATCGGCATTTGCGAAGGTTTTGAGCCATGTTCAGAGTGTAGCAGAGCGGCGCAATACTTCACTTATTTTGACGAATATTCTTATTCAGGCGGAGGGGGATCGCCTTCGTTTGACGGCGACGGATATGGAGCTGGAGATTGTGGAGGAAGCGGCGGCAGAGGTCACCACGGATGGGGTGGCGACGGTCCCTGCGGTTTTGGTTCATGATTATGTTGGGAAGATAGCTGACGGGGCCCAGATCAAGGTTGAGCTTGATTCTGGCGGAGAGAACGTCACCTTGAAGTGTGGCAAGTCGGTTTGTCAGTTGCCAACCATGCCGGTTGACGAGTTTCCTTTGATGGATGATGACACGTTCAGCCATCAGTTCAGCTTGGAGCCGGAGGTTTTGCTTTCGTTGTTTGACCGGGCAAAATTTGCGATTTCGACGGAGGAAACCCGCTTTTATCTGAACGGCATTTATTTTCATGTGACCGAGGATGACAGCCCGGTCTTGCGTGCTGTTGCGACGGATGGCCACCGCATGGCCCGTCTGGAGCATCAAATGCCCGATGGAGCTTCTGGCATGCCGGGGATTATCATTCCGCGCAAGGCTATTCTGGAGCTGGTGCGGCTGGTGGATGGAAACGGCAAGGAAGTCAATATCTCGCTCAATGAGACCAAGATAAAATTTGAACTGGATGATATCGTCCTGACCTCCAAATTGATTCACGGGCGTTTTCCTGATTATGAAAAGGTCATTCCCCGCCATAATGACCAGATCATGGATATTGACCGCAAGACCTTCAAGCAGGCCATTGCCCGGGTGGCCACCGTCGCCAATGAACGGACCCGGATTGTCAAGATGACGCTGGAATCCGGGCGGGTCAAACTGGCAGCGGTCTCCAATGACACGGGTTCGGCTGAAGATGAACTGATTGTCGATTATGATGGCGATGGATTGGTCACCGGCTATAATTCCCGCTATATTGACGATATTCTGGGCAATATGGACGGGGCGCGAGTGCAAATGATCATGCATCGTGAATCCGGCCCGATTCTGATCACCAATTCCGAGGATTCATCGGCGCTTTATCTGCTGATGCCTTTACGGGTTTAAAAAGGCCGGGCCCACATAAACCACCCGTCCCCCTATCCACTATATTGACCGCTTCGTTAGCGATTACCCGGCTTGACCTGCAAGGGGTGCGCAATCTTGCGGATCAACGGCTGACCCTTGACCCTAAACAGGCGATTGCCCTGATCGGACCCAACGGGGCTGGAAAAACCAACCTGCTGGAAGCGGTCTCCCTGCTTTCCCCCGGGCGCGGGGTGCGGCGGGCAAAATTCTCCGATATTGCCTGTTCCACCTCCGATGAAAATCTAAAGGGCTGGAATATTGCCGCCAAAGTCACATTTGGGCAAGATCAGCTTGATATCGGGGTTGGCTGGGAACCCGGCACATCGCGCAAACAGGCAAGGATTGACGGAACCCCCGCCCGCAGTCAGGTCGAGCTTGGTCAATGGATGAATGTCCTCTGGCTGATCCCGGCCATGGACCGGCTGTTTATGGAAGGTCCGCAAGGACGGCGGCGATTCCTTGACCGGCTGGTCTTTGGCTTTGATCCGGCCCATGCCGGGCGGATTCAATCCTATGAACAGGCGGTGCGCCAGCGATTGCGGCTTTTGCTGTCAGCTACTGAAAATAGTGGAAACACCCATAAAGCCGATCCGCGCTGGCTGGATGCGCTGGAAACCGAAATCGCCACCCGTGGCACGTCGATTGCCGCCGCCAGACAGCAGATGGCAACCCGGCTTGAACAGGCCTGTCAGGTTGAAGATAAAGATCATGCGGCCCCGTTTCCGTCGGCCCATATAAATGTTTCTGGCCAGATTGAAGACTGGCTTTTAACCTGCCCTTCGGTCGAGGTCGAAACCCGCTTTAAAGACCAGCTCACCACCAACCGCGCCCAGGATGCCGCCCACGGCACCACAGCTTGTGGCCCGCACCGCAGCGATATGCGGGTGGTCTATGCACGAAAGAATATTGCGGCTGAAAATTGCTCGACCGGGGAACAAAAGGCCCTGCTGGTCGGCATGACTCTGGCGGCTGCCCGCTTGCAAACGGCAGAGCGCGGCTATCCCCCGCTTTTGCTTCTGGATGAAGTGGCAGCTCATCTCGACCCGCAACGCCGCGCCGCTTTATATGAGCGGCTTTATGCGCTAGGCGGCCAAATCTGGATGACCGGCACCGAACCCGCCCTTTTTGACGACTTGAAAGACGGCCAGTCTATTCATGTAGAGGCCGGAAGATTTATTGTTTAGATTTCTGGTTTAAAAGAAAATATCCTGCACCGAATCATACAGGAATTTCATGCCGGTCAAGGCGAGGGCGAGCAGGATAACCGAAGAAAAGAACCGGTCGCTGACCCGTTTATGCAGCCAGACCCCGAACACGAAAGCGGCAAGCGCAATCGGGATAAGAAATGCCGAGACATAAAGCGTGTCAAACGTAACCAGCGACATGCCCAGATAAAGCGGCAGTTTGGCAAAATTGGTAAAAGCCATCAGGACGATGGTCAGGGCATGAAATTCGGTGCGCCCGAATTGCCGGATATAGAGGTAAATCTGAACCGGCGGGGCCCCGGCATGGATAAGAAAGCTGCTGATTCCGGCCAGCACGCCCCAGAGCCAGGCATGTATCCCGGAAGCCTCTTTTCTGGAGCTTGCGGTTTTTTGCAGCCAGGGTTTCAGGGCCAGAAAGATAAAAAAGCCGATAATCAGCCCAACAACCAGCAAGCGCAAAAGCGTGATATTCAAGATTCCGAACAGAACGGAGCCAAGAACCACCCCCAGCACGATGGCTAAAAATAGCGGGCGCAGCGCCTCTTTAGGCCATTTGCCCCAGTATTTATAAAGACCGCCGACATCCATGGTCAGCAGAACCGGCAGAAAAATCCCGATCCCGGCAGCAGGACCCGCCGCGAGAACCATCAAGGGACCCGCAACAACCCCGCCAGCCGCCCCGAAACCGCCTTTGGAGACCCCCATCACCGATACCGCCAGAATCATCAGCAAGATATTCGTTGTCAGGAAGATATCCTCAGGCATCAGAACATAGAACCTTTTATGAAGGAACAGGGAACAGGGTCAGGACCCTAAACAAAACGGTCTATCTTGACCTTAACCGTCAAACCTGACAAAAGAAAGTCACAAACAGACCTTTTCTTCATGTAAACAGATTAACCATGCCCGATATCCTCGCTGAATATTTCCCGATTCTGGTTTTTCTCGGCCTCGCCCTTGGCCTGGCTCTGGTCATGGTGCTGGCCAGCTTTGCCCTTGGCCCCTCGCGCCCCGATCCTGAAAAACTCTCGGCCTATGAATGCGGATTTGAAGCCTTCGGCGATGCCCGCCTGCGCTTTGATGTCCGATTCTACCTCGTCGCCATCCTTTTTATCATTTTTGACCTCGAAGTCGCCTTTCTCTTCCCCTGGGCCGTGGCCCTTGGCGATATCGGGGCCTATGGCTTCTGGTCAATGATGATTTTCCTCGCCATCCTCACCGCTGGATTTATCTATGAATGGCGCAAAGGTGGCCTGGATTGGGAATAAAGGGAATAAGAAAACAGGAAGCCAGATCAATGAACAGCCCAGACTATCAGGAAATTGAAATCGCCGGAAAGCCCGACTCCATCGCCGATTTCATGCATGACCGGACTCAGGATCATGGCTATCTGCTCACCTCGGCCGATAAACTGGTCAACTGGGCGCGCAGCGGCTCACTCTGGCCCATGACGTTCGGGCTGGCCTGTTGTGCCGTCGAAATGATCCACGCCTATATGCCGCGCTATGACCTCGACCGCATCGGTGTTGTCCCACGCGGAAGCCCGCGCCAGTCCGATGTCATGATCGTTGCCGGGACACTCACCAATAAAATGGCCCCCGCCCTGCGCAAGGTCTATGACCAGATGGCCGAACCGCGCTGGGTGATCTCCATGGGGTCCTGCGCCAATGGCGGCGGCTATTACCATTACAGCTATTCCGTGGTGCGCGGCTGTGACCGAATTGTTCCGGTGGATATCTATGTCCCGGGCTGCCCACCAACCGCCGAGGCTCTGGTTTATGGAATCCTCCAGCTCCAGAAGAAAATTCGCCGCACCGGTGGGCTGATTAAATCATAGTCGCCGAATATATTTAACCAGTTCAGCGACGGTTTGCGGGTCGGTGTCTTTGTCGACTCCATGGCCCAGATTGAAAATATAAGGACCTGCCGAAAGATCGGCTAAAAGCTGGTCAGTTTCTTCTTTCCAGTGAACCTCTGGCCCGAGCAGGCGAAAAGGGTCAAGATTGCCTTGCACCGGGCAAAGATTTTGCAGCTGATCACGCATAAGCACCGACGAAAAACCGTAATCAACCGACACGGCGGTAACCCTTGTCTTGCGGATATAGGCCGGATAAAGCACTCCGGCTCCGCGTGGAAAACCAATAATCGGCGTTGAATAGCCTTTATCGCGCAAAGCCCTGACAATCTTTCGAGTCGGATCAATCACATAATCCTCAAAAGCCTGTGCATCCAGCACCCCGGACCAGCTGTCAAAAATCTGCACGACCTCGGCCCCGGCCTTGATCTGGGCTTCCAGAAAAAGGGCAACGGCATGGGCAAGAATATCGATCAGTTTTTTCATTGAATCAGGAAACATCATCATAAAGCGTCTGGCCTTGCCAAAGTCCCGGCTGCCGCCACCTTCGATCATATAGGCGGCAAGCGTCCAGGGCGCACCGGCAAACCCGATCATGGTGGTATTTTCAGGAAGCTGTGGTTTTAAAAGGCTCAAAGCCTCCAGCGTAAAGGAAAGCTTCTGATCAAGCCCTTCCAGCTGGTGTTCCATAAAGTCTTCATAAAGCTGGTCAATATCTTCTGGCTGGACGGGATCAAGGCGTGGGCCTTCGCCTTCAACAAAGCGCAGACCACAGCCCAGAGCTTCAGGAATAATCAATATATCGGAAAAGATGATGGAGCCATCCAGATCATAGCGGCGAATTGGTTGCAGGCTGGCCTCAACTGCCAGCTTCGGGTTTTTGCAAAAAGACAGGAAGTCTGGCACGCTGGACCGAATTTTTTGATATTCAGGAAGATATCGCCCGGCTTGCCGCATCAACCAGATTGGCGGCGGCGAGACGGGTTGTCCTGCAAGAACCTTTAAAAGCGGTTTGGTCATCGTGATTCTTTGGTTTGTTGTTTCATTCCAGTTATGAAGGTTTTCCCCATAACTCACAACCCAACCTTATAGTATAATATATATATAATAAAAAAGAAGATGGAGGTGGTGCGGTCAGAACTGTGGATAAAAATGATTTCCCCATCAGGCATGATATTTTCCCCATGGTGGAAAAACCGTCTTGAGCAGGCTGTTTGTGAAAAACTTTTGGAAAGCGGGGATTTTCATCTATCCTTGATTACAGGGTTTTTGAAAAGATTGATTTTTATAGAACGTAGGCCCGCAGGATTTGTGATTGTGGGAAAAGGGGAAAAAAACTAATAGTCAGTTATCCACAGGTGTGAGGATTTTCTTTCACATTCCTCCCCATGTGGAGAAATCATGGATAAAGCCTCGAACCGCAGGGAAAAACTGTAGAGATGAATGGTCCTTCCTTAAAATTCCACAAGCCCCCTGCTCAGCCGTCTGTTAAAGGGGAAAGATACTCTATCGAGGATGTTTTTCTATCGATTCCGGTTTCGGATCTTGCGCGAAGTCTTGATTTTTATAAGGAAAAACAGGGTTTTCGGCTGGTGATGATCCGTCCGGCAGATGATCCGCGCGAAGCCGTGATTGAAAAGGGCGGGTCAAGGGTGCGTTTATTCAAGGCCTCCCCGGAGCAAGTCAAACAGGGCCCGGTTCTGGAGTTTGAATCGTCAAATAAAGCTTCAAACATTCAATATGACCCGGACGGTTTACCGATAGCATTTCTGCCTAAAGAAGATTTTCCAGATTCCTTTGAAGCCGGGCCGCAAAAACTCCAGTTTATGCGAGCAACGCCGGAGGGCTGGCATCAGGGCCGCGCCGGGATGGAGTACCGCGATCTGATTCCTGACCGGTTAAATGGGCATTATATCGCGTCGCATATTCATGTGAAGGACCATACGTCTCTTGCTGACCAGCCGCATTTTCACCCGATCCGCTATCAGATGATCTATTGTCTGACCGGAGAAGCCAGCGTTTCCTATCAGGATCAAGGGCCGGACATTGTCTTTAAAGCTGGAGACTGCCTTTTACAGCCGCCCGGTATTATCCACCGGGTCAATGCCTGCTCTGACGGTTTTCAGGTGCTGGAGATTTGTTCTCCGGCCGATCACGCAACATGGATTGCCGATGAATCTATGTTTAATACCAAGAAAAAGACAAAAAAGACCTATGGTGATCAGTATTTTTGCCATAGTCAGGCCACCAAAGCCCAATGGAAGGAAAGTTTAGAAGGCTCCAGACGCAGCCTCGGGTTTGGCAAAGCAACTAAAAGCGACTTCGACCCGGTGATCCTGCGTTTTCATCAAAAATCGTACGAAATTAGCCCTGTCCCCTATAACCGGTTTTTCTTTCTGCTTAAAGGCGGGTTGGACCTTGACTATCCGGGCCATCCGGTTCTTTCATTTCAGGCCCATGACTGCTATGTTATCCCGGCGCATCAGCCCGCCAGACTGACCTATATTGCCCCCCATGCGGAACTTATAGAAGTCCCGCTTATATAAACGCTTGCGAAATATCAGTAATGAAAAGCCGAAAACCTGCCATCACCGATGAAATCCGCAAGACAAGCTGCTATATGTGCGCTTGTCGCTGCGGCATTGATGTCCATATGAAAGAGGGCAAAGTCCATCATATCGAAGGCAACCGTGATCATCCGGTCAATCGCGGAGTGCTTTGTGCCAAAGGCTCGGCAGGGATTATGCAGCATTATTCTCCGGCCCGGCTTAAAACTCCGCTTTTACGGGTTGGCCCGCGCGGAGAGGGAAAATTCAAAGCCATCAGTTGGGAAGAAGCCCTTGAAAAAGCAGCGGCCTGGCTCGGCTATATCCGCAAGACTGACCCCAGAAAACTGGCTTTTTTTACCGGGCGCGATCAAAGCCAGTCTTTTACCGGCTGGTGGGCGCAGCAGTTTGGCACCCCGAACTTTGCCGCACATGGCGGTTTTTGTTCGGTTAATATGGCAGCCGCCGGGATTTACACCATCGGCGGGGCTTTCTGGGAGTTTGGTCAACCGGACTGGGAGCGCAGTGAGTATTTTATGATTTTCGGCGTGGCCGAGGATCATGATTCCAACCCGATCAAGCTGGGTCTGTCGAAATTGAAAGAGCGCGGGGCCAAGATTGTATCGGTCAATCCGGTGCGTACCGGCTATAGCGCGATTGCCGATGAATGGCTGGGCATCACACCGGGCAGTGACGGGCTGTTTATCCTTTCACTGGTTCATGAGTTGTTAAAAGCTTGCAAGATCGATTTATCCTATCTTCTGCGTTATACCAATGCGGCGGCTTTGGTGATTGATGATCCGGGAAGTGCCGAACACGGGCTTTTTGCCCGCGACACCGAGGGCCGGATTCTTTGTGTCAATCGCCACGATCATATGTTTGGCCCGCTTGAAAAAACCCGGCTGGAAGCCGCGCTTGACGGGGAATGGCGGTTAAAGGACGGGCGCAAGGCCCGCCCGGTTCTGTCTTTGATGGCAGAATCCTATCTTGACCCGCGGTTTGACCCGGAAACAACCGCAGAAGCCACCGGGATTCCGGCCAAGGTCACCCGCCGGATTGCTTATGAACTGGCGCAGGCAGCTTTTGAGCGCGAAATCACCCTGGATATTCCCTGGACCGATATTTATGGCGAAAAACACACCAAAGTCACAGGCCGCCCGGTGGCTTTTCATGCCATGCGCGGTATTTCAGCCCATAGCAACGGGTTTCAGACCTGTCGCGCCCTTCATCTGTTACAGATTTTGCTGGGAAGCATTGATTGCCCTGGCGGGTTCCGCTTTAAACCGCCCTATCCCAAGCCAGCCCATAGTCACCCGGTTCCCAATGCCGAAAGCCGCCCGGGTCAGCCGCTTGGCGGGGCGCATCTGGGCTATCCTTTGGGGCCAGAGCATCTGCTTGTTGATTCCACCGGCAAACCTTTGCGGATTGACAAGGCTTTTTCCTGGGAAAACCCGCTTTCAGCCCACGGGTTGATGCATACGGTCATCGGCAACTGTCACGCCGGTGACCCCTATCCTGTCGAGATTTTATTCATGTATATGGCCAATATGGCCTGGAATTCATCGATGGACAGTGCCGGGACCATGCGCATGCTTACCGATCAAAACCCGGATGGAAGCTATAAAATCCCGCGGATTATCTATTCTGATGCCTATTCATCGGAAATGGTCGCCTATGCTGATCTTGTGCTTCCCGATACAACCTATCTGGAACGTCATGATTGTCTGTCCATGCTGGATCGACCCATTTCTGAAGCTGAAGCGGCGATTGATGCCATTCGCTGGCCGGTGGTCGAGCCTGACCGCGATGCCCCTGATCGTGATGTTAGGGGCTTTCAATCGGCCTTGCTTGATCTGGGGGCGCGGCTTGGCCTTCCCGGCATGGTTAACGAAGACGGCACCCCGCTTTATAAAGATTATGCAGATTATATGATCAATCACCAGCGGCGGCCCGGGGTTGGACCATTGATGGGCTATCGTGGTGAAAATGGCGATCAGTCAGGCCGGGGCGACCCCAACCCGGACCAGATTGACCGCTATATTGAAGCTGGCGGCTTCCATAAGGTGGATATTCCGCAAAGCGCACAATTTTTCCGCCATGCCAATCAGGATTATCAGGACTGGGCGGTCGAAGTCGGGCTTTTTGACAAACCGGCCCCGGTGGTTTTTCAGCTTTATCTGGAACCTTTGGCCAAATTTCAGCGTGCGGCCGAAGGCCATGGCAATCGCCGCCCGCCGGTGCATGTGCGCGATCAGATCCGGCAGTGTTTCACCCCGCTTCCTGATTATTATCCGGCCACCGCGCCCTCTTTACTGGATAAACAGCCGGAAAAAGACGATGAAGAATTTCCGCTTTACGCCATTACCCAGCGTCCGGCTGCGCTTTATCATTCATGGGGCGGGATGAATGCCTGGTTGCGGCAGCTTCATGGATCAAACCCGCTGTATGTGCCGGAAAGCCTGTGTCAGAAACTTGGCGTTGCATCCGGGGACTGGGTCTGGGTGATTTCACAAAACGGGCGGATTCTGGTCCCGGTCGAGCCGATGGCGGCGGTCAATGAAAAAACTGTCTGGACCTGGAATGCGGTGGGCAAGCGCAAGGGCACCTGGGGTTTAAATGACAATGCACCGGAAGCGGAGGCTGGCTTTCTTTTAAACCATCTGATCACCGCCTGGGTGCCTGAAGATACACCGGAAAAGGGCCAAAAAGCCAATAACCCGTCCAATAACCCATTACGCCGGGGAACGTCTGATCCGATTACCGGGCAGGGGGCCTGGTTTGACCTGCGGGTGCGGCTTGAAAAAGCGCAGCCAGAGGATATCACGGGCCGCAGCCAGCCGGAATTTCCAAGCCTTGCGCCTGATATTGGATAATATGTGAGATGAGGACTCTATGACCAGTCTGCCAAAATCAACCGACCGCCAGCTGGGACTGGTGATTGATCTGGATATCTGCGTTGGCTGCCATGCCTGTGCGGTCAGCTGCAAGGAATGGAATAGCAATTTTGGCGCGCCGCTTTCTGATCAGGATGCCTATGGCATGGCCAGCGGCACCTGGCTGAACCGGATTCATGGCTATGAACTCACCCGCCCGGCGGTTGAGGGTGTGGAAACACCGGCGCAGACCGTTTATTTTCCACGCTCCTGCCTGCATTGCCACGATGCGCCGTGCGTAACGGTTTGCCCGACCGGGGCCAGCCAGAAACGCAAAAGCGACGGGATTGTTCTGGTCAAGGAAGACTGGTGTATGGGCTGCGGGCTTTGTGCCTGGGCCTGCCCTTACGGGGCGCGTGAACTGGATATGGATGCCGGGGTGATGAAAAAATGCACGCTTTGTGTGGAGCGGCTGGATGATCCCAACCTGGCCCCGGAAGACCGGGAACCGGCCTGTGTGCGCTCTTGCCCGACTCGCGCCCGCCATTTTGGGGATTTGTCTGACCCTGATTCTGCGGTCAGTCGGCTGGTTGAGGAACGTGGCGGCTATGACCTGATGCCGGAGCAGAAAACCCGCCCGGCCAATAAATATTTGCCGCCGCGCCCTAAACGCGATGTAGGGCGCGATGTTGTGAATGTGGCCGATAAAAGCTTGAATGACGAATCTGGTCTTTCATCCGATGAAAACTGGCAAGACCGCTTTAAAAGCTGGCTTGAAAAGGGACTACAACAGATGGGAGCAGCAGGCTAATGCGCCCGGCCTTTTCGGTTATTTTTTTTACGACCGCATCCGGGGCAGGCTATGGGCTTTTGTTCTGGCTTTCCCTGCTCTTGATTGATGTAAACAGCCTGCCGCCGATGGATTTCATCAACCCGGCTATTCTGGAGGCTTTTACCACCTTGCAAAACGTACTTCCGGCCGGATTCTGGATGGTCGCTTTTGTGCTGGCGATCCTGATTGTCACGCTGGGGCTGGTGTCGTCTACTTTTCATCTGGGCCGCCCTTCCCGCGCCTGGCGGGCATTTAGCCAGATTGGCAGCTCCTGGCTCTCCCGCGAAGGGGTGCTGGCAGTGCTTTCCTATATTCCGGCTTTGGCCCTGTTCATACAGTCAAGCCAGCTGGCTGGCTGGATTGAACAACAGGGGTTTGATCTGTCGTTTCTGCATCTGGAATCGCTTTACTGGCCAGCAGCGATGGCGGTTCTGTCGCTGGCAACGGTTTTTGCAACCGCCATGATTTATGCCACCTTGCGCCCGATTCCAGCCTGGTCGCACCCGCTCACGGTTCCGCAATATCTGCTTTATGCGCTTTTTGGCGGGTTGGTCCTTGCCCTTGGCCTGATGGTTCTTTTTGGCCTGCCGGTCTTTGACTTTCCTTATCTCAAGCAAGCACTTTTCGGCCTGATTGGCCTGATAGCCGCAGTCAAAATCCTCTATTGGGCAAGCCTGTGGAAAATCAACCGCAATTCAGCCTTTACCCCGGGCCATGCTACCGGGCTTGGTAAAATCGGGCAAGTGCGCCCGCTGATGCCGCCGCATACTGCGCCAAACTGGATTATGAAAGAAATGATCTTTATTCAGGTCCGCCATAAGGCTGTGCTGCTGAAATGTCTGGTTCTGCTGTTGGCTTTTATCACGCCAGCCCTGCTGGTCTGGGGCCAGGACCGGATTCCCGATGGCCCGCTGATGATCGGTTTTGCCGTGCTTTTGAGCGTATCAGTGCTGATTGGCACCGGCTTTGACCGCACGCTCTTCTTTGCCGAGGCCAGGCATATCGTCCAGGGATACTACCGATCAGCGTAAAAAAGTCCCTCGCTTCGCTCAGTATACTTTTTAACGGATTCTTATAAGGAAAAATTTTAGCTTGAAGCGGTTCTGCGCTAAAATTTTCAGCATTTAGAACAAATAAAAAATTTTTAGGGGGCGTAAAAAAGTCCCTCGTTAATAAACCGGGTCGCCTGACAGACTGGCCGCCTAATAAACCAGATCGCCTAATAGACTAAATCACGCGGTGTGAAGGTCAGGTAAAGCTGATTCCACACATCATATTTATCCGGGGGCAGGTCAAGGACCCGGCAGATATAGACCGCCCGCAAGGCACTTTCAGCAAACTGGGCCGAAGTTTCTTTTGAAGAATCAACAATCCGGGCCGATTGCACCACCCGGTCCGGTCCGACCAGCACTTCAATCCGCACCCGCATATCAATGGCATCGCGGGCCCCAACTGGCGGATTCCAGCAGCCGATAATCTGTTCGCGCACCCGGCCCATTTCGTTATCTTTCAACCCGGAAGGGGTCAGCAAGCGGGCCTGTTCGGGTGTGTCCTTTTTCAGGGCATCCTTGACCGACTGGCGCAAGGCATCTGCGTCTATTTTTGGTGCGTCCACTTCTGGCTCTTCTTGAGGAATCGGGGTGGGCGGTTCGGGTTCCAACTCCCGCTTGAGGTCTTTCAAAGCGGCGGCAAAACTCTTGCGGGCTTCCGGTTCTGGCGGTTTGGGCTTTTCCTGCACTCTGGTTTCGGGGGGGTCCGGCCTTGGGGGTGGCGGCTTCGGAGCTTCCGGCAGTTTTTCCGGTTCGGGTCGCTCGGGCGGGGATGGCAGGGCCGGGGGCTCGGGGACCGCACTTTGCACTGGCTCTGGAATCGGTGGCGGCGGCGGTGGAGCAGGTGGCAAAGCCGGTTGTTCCGGTTCAGGTTCTGGCGGGGTTTCTGGCTCACCAACCGGGTCAGGGGCGATAAAGGCCACATCATAGCTGGTGCCAAGTTCAACCGGGTCTGGCGTCGGGGTCGGGAGGCCAGCCACCATGACAATGATGATCAGCGCATGTAAAAGCGCGGAAACAACTGTCGGGCGTTTAATATAGGGGATAAGGTCTGAATAATTGAGATTGATCACGTCTGCTTCTGCCCCTATTGATCAGGCAGTTCTGCCAGCAGTGCTACGCGATAGAATCCGGCATCGGTGATCTGGCCCATTAAAGCCATGACCTCTCCATAGGGAAGAGTCCTGTCCCCGCGCACAAAGATGCGGATATCGGGGTTGCTGCCGCTGATGGCCACCAGCCGGGCGGCGAGATTCGCCGGGTCAATCAGGGTTTCCTGAATAAATAAAGCACCTTCTGCGTTCATGCTGATGACCAGCGGTTCATCGCTATCGTTGATCTGGGCGGCCTGGGTTCTGGGCAGGTCCACCGAGACCCCGACGGTTAAAAGCGGGGCGGTGACCATGAAAATGATCAATAAAACCAGCATGACATCGACAAAAGGCGTGACGTTGATATCAGAAATGGCCTGATGCCGGTTGCGTCTTTTCCCGCGCGAATGGTAGCTGATCAGATGCCCGGCCATAATAGTTCTTGAATGGGTTTTTGAATGGGGGAAGGCCTAGGGTCAGGACCCATAAGATTCATTCATTCTGCGCGTGTCAAATTTTTGATAGATGGGCTTGAAAAGCGCGCAGCGACTAGCCATCGCTAATTGCAAGCGGTTTGAAAGTTCAGATGCAAAAATTTGCCGCGCCTTTACAAGGTTGGTCAATAAAGGCAAATCTACGGCTTCAAACAAGCTCACCGTAGCTAAGACTATGCTTTCGCTTGTTTTCATAGTATCTTTACCTTTCTTGACCAACAGAATGGATGAATTTTATGGGTCCTGACCCTAGTTATCAAGCTGGCGGGAGAAGATGGCACTGATTTCTGAGGAGAAATCTTCCAGCCCGGCGGCATAGTTCCCGATGTCGGAGGATATTTTATTATAGGCGATGGTGGCGGGGATAGCGGCGACGAGGCCAAGGGCGGTTGCCAGAAGGGCTTCGGAGATTCCAGGCGCAACCACGGCGAGGCTGGTCTGTTTGGAGGCGGCGATGGCTGAAAAGGAGTTCATGATTCCCCAGACGGTTCCGAACAGTCCGATAAAGGGGGCGGCGGACCCGACCGAGGCCAGGACGATCAGCTGTCGTTCGAGCTGGTTGAGTTCACGGCTGAGCGTGGTTTGCATGGCGCGTTCGATTCGTTGTTGCAAGGCGGCACTCAAGCCCTCGGCGGCTTTGGCGGAGTTTTTCCATTCCTGCATGGCGGCCATGAAAACGGCGGTCATCGGGCAGGGTGGCGGTCGTTTTTTGAGGTGTTTAAACATTTCTTCCAGCGAGACATCGCCTGACCAGAAGGTTTCTTCAAATGTTTTGGAGAGTTTACGCAAGCGGTTGAGTCGCATGGTTTTATCGATGATGATTGCCCAGCACCAGACCGAGGCCATAATCAGCATGATCATGACCAGCTGGACGATGATATCGGCCCGTAAAAAGAGGTCCATCACCGAATAGCCCGCTTCGACCGGCAGCTGGGTTGTGCCTTCGGTCTGCATGGGGGCGAGCGGGGCCGTCAGCGGGGCGGGTTCTTCGGTTGGCAGAAGCGGGTCACCCGCCTGTGCGAGTTGCTTAGGGGCTAATTGTGTCGGGGTTAATTGAACCGGGACGAATTGTTGCATCGAAAATCAGTAAGCAATTATATCGATCAATGCGTTATAGGCTTGGTCGATTCGTCCGATGAATCGTCCGAGTCCGATGCTAGCGCAGAGGAGGCAGAGTCTTCTTCTTCCTCAAGGTCGCTCCATTCAATCGGCTCCAGCGGCTGGGTCAGGGCGTGGAACAGAACCTCGTCAATCGTGCCGACCGGAATGATTTCCATATTTTCACGAACGATTTCAGGGACTTCTTCCAGGTCCTTTTCATTTTCAGACGGAATCAGTACTTTTTTGACCCCGCCACGCAAGGCTGCCAGCAGCTTTTCTTTCAAGCCACCAATCGGCAGCACCCGGCCGCGCAGGGTGATTTCCCCGGTCATCCCGACATCGCGATGAATGGGAATATCCGTCAAAACCGACACCATGGCGGTCATCATGCCAATCCCGGCAGACGGCCCGTCTTTTGGCGTGGCCCCTTCAGGCACATGGACGTGGATGTTCTTCTTCTTGAAGACTTTTGGATGAATCCCGAAGTTTGGCGCCCGGCTTTTAATCAGATTGGACGCAGCTTCGATTGATTCCTGCATGACATTGCCCAATTTACCAGTCTTGGTGAACTTCCCGTCGCCAGCCATGGTCACGGCTTCAATGGTCAAAAGCTCGCCCCCGACCTCGGTCCAGGCCAGGCCGGTCACCACACCGACTTGATCATCATCGTCAATCTGGCCATAGCGGAACTTGCGCACCCCGGCGAAATCTTTCAGATTTTCGGCATTGACGGTGACGGTTTTATCCTCTTCAGCGACAATGCGCTTGACCGTTTTCCGCGCCAGACGGGCGATTTCACGCTCCAGATTCCGCACCCCGGCTTCGCGCGTATAATAGTGCAAAAGATCGGTGATGCCACTGTCTTCAATCTGAAACTCCTTTTGCGACAGCCCGTGGTCTTCGCGCTGCTTGGGAATCAGATGGCGCTTGGCAATCTCTTTCTTCTCCACCTCGGTATAACCCGCAATGCGAATGACCTCCAGCCGGTCAATCAAAGGCTGCGGCAAATTCATACTATTGGCCGTGGTGACAAACATGACCTGCGACAGATCATAGTCAATCTCCATATAATGATCATTAAAGGTGTTATTCTGCTCCGGATCCAGCACCTCCAGAAGCGCAGAAGACGGATCACCCCGCCAGTCAGCCCCCAGCTTGTCAATCTCATCCAGCAAAAACAACGGATTAGACGTTTTCGCCTTCTTCATCCCCTGAATGACCTTGCCCGGCATCGAGCCAATATAGGTGCGACGGTGACCCCGAATTTCAGCCTCATCCCGCACACCGCCCAGACTCATCCGAACAAACTCCCGGCCCGTCGCCCGCGCAATCGACTTGCCAAGCGACGTCTTGCCAACCCCCGGCGGACCAACCAGACATAAAATCGGACCCTTGATCTTCTTCTGACGCGCCTGAACCGCCAGATATTCAATAATCCGCTCCTTCACCTTCTCAAGACCGTAATGATCCGTGTCCAGCACCTCTTGCGCGCCCGTCAGATCATGCTTGATCCGGCTGTACTTCTTCCACGGAATCGAAACCATCCAGTCCAGATAATTGCGAACAACCGTCGCCTCCGCCGACATCGGACTCATCGATTTCAACTTGCGTAACTCGGCAACCGCCTTCTCCCGCGCCTCCTTCGACAGCTTCAAAGACGCAATCTTCGATTCAAGCTCCTCAAGCTCGTCCGGCGTTTCCTCCGAATCCCCCAACTCCCGCTTGATCGCCTTGATCTGCTCGTTCAAATAATACTCGCGCTGGCTGCGCTCCATCTGACGCTTCACACGATTGCGAATCTTCTTCTCAACCTGCAAAACACCAATCTCGCTCTCCATCAAACCGTAAATCCGCTCCAGACGCTGCGCAGGAGACAATGCCTCCAGCAACTCCTGCTTCTGAGGAATCCGTAAACTCAAATGCTGCGCAATATTGTCCGCCAACTCCCCCGGCTCCTCAATCTGCGAAACAGCCGAAAAAACCTCGTTCGGAATCTTCTTGTTATGAGACAAATAATTCTCAAAACGACCAACAACCATCCGCATCAAAGCCTTCAATTCCTCCGAATCCTCCGGCTCCTCATCAAGCGGAGTGATCTCCGCAAGCTGGTAACCGTTCTCAACCTTCACACCGTGAATCTTCACACGATGCTCCCCCTCAACCAGCAACTTAACCGTCTGATCAGGAAGCCGAAGCAACTGCATAATCGACGCAACCGTCCCAACCTTGAATAAATCCTCCTCCTGAGGGTCTTGAGTCTCCTCCTCACACTGGGTCACCAAAACCAGCTTCGTCTCCTCCGAAACCGCATACTCCAATGACTTCACCGACCGCTCCCGACCTACAAATAAAGGCGCAATCATATGCGGAAAAACAACTATATTCCTCAAAGGCAAAACTGGAAGCTTCGTAACCTTCGGCTTTCTCGTCGATTGGGACATCATATATCTCCTTGTTGCGCTCGAGGTCTGGCACTCAAGCCCCAGCTAAAGCGTATGCTGTGACCCCTATATCGGACTATTTGAGCCATTACGCAAGAGCAAGCAACAAATTATCTCAAGTTTGCTTGTATGCATATCCGCTATCTTTTATATTTCAAACCATAAAACCCGTACCAGAAGTCGCTATTACCCCTGAAAGCAGTATAAAATCAGGCCATGACGAAAATTCTTGCACAAAAAGGATATGTCTCCAGCCTCGCTATCCTGTGGGTGGCTCTTGCCTGTTTTTCTCCAGTCAGGGCGCAGGACATCTTTACAGCCCCCCCGATCTCCGTCGAAGCCCGCGCTCAATCCGAACTCGCCGCCAAGAATATTGCCCTCGACCGGGCGAAAGCCCTGGCTCTAGGGAAGATTTTTGACCGGCTAACGCTCGATACGCCCGGATTCAAAGTCTCCGACATTCCTGCTGGCCAGATCGAGGAAATGATCCGCGACATGCGGATTGATCAGGAAAGATTTGGCGGCGGTCAATATCTGGCCCGAGTCACCGTCCGCTTCTTCCCCAATCGGGTGATCGGTTTTTTCACACGCAACCAGATTCAATATAGTATATCTGTCGGCCCAAATTTAGTGGTTTTGCCGCTTCTGGAGCTGGGGGAGCAGCAGTTGCTCTGGCAGTCCGGCAATCCCTGGGCCACTGTCTGGCAAGCCCTTGCCGAACAAAGAACCCCTGATCAGGAAATCCCCGATCCCCAACCATCCACCCCGCAAACAACCACCGGCTTTCCGGCAGAATTCGTCAAGACCCGCCAGGTCAGCGATGGATTGCTGGGAATGATTGTACCGTTTTCGGATGCACCGGATCAGGCCGCCTTGCCGGTCGCGCGTGTGCAGCAATCCCTGCCGCCGGGAGACCCGGCCATTCGTGATGCAGGGCGCAGTTTGCTGGCCGGGCGTTATGGCACGGACGGGATTTTGATTGCCAGTTTGAAACTGGATCGCTTCGGGGTCGGAGAACTTGCTGAATTGTCTTTATTTCCTGATGCGCCTGCCTGGCGCAATGTTGTTATCCCCTTGCGCTTTTCATCGGATTCCGGTGAATCGCGTGAAGCCTTTCTGGCCCGTATTGCCCGCGAGACCGTCGCCGCTTTGAACCGGATCTGGATTACCCGGACTTTTGTTGTTCCCGATGCCCCGCTTCAAACCGTGCCTGTGCGGATTGACCTGACCGGCGGCTTGCAGGAATGGCTGGAGATTGAGCGCGTGATCAAGACCTTGCCCGGGATGAAAACCCTTGAGATCAAGTCGCTCAGCGTTGATCGGGCCTATGTCTGGATCAACCAGCAGGGCGGGGAGGGCAATTTATCAATTGCGCTGGCCGGAGCGGGCTATCAGCTTTTTCTACCCCCTGCGGACGAAAGTCTGGATAGCGGCCCGGATAATGGCCTACAGGGTCAAGCAGCGCAAGGGATTCCGACAAACAGCACCTGGCGTTTACTTCAAAAAAATACACCCTGATAGGGGTGAAGGCTTCTCAAACCGTGTTCAGCAATTCCCCGTGATGGGTTTTCTGGCGCAAGAAAGCGGCTCTTTGCGGGGTTAGAAGCACGTCATCTCCCGGTCGATAGGCATTTGGCCCCAGATTGGGGGCATTGCTGATGCGGATTTGTGCGGCTTCTTCATCATATAAAAAAGGCAGACACGCAAAGCGTTCACCGCGTGAAACGGCGGTCACCTGATGCAGCAGGGAACCTGAAAATACAATTGCCCCGCCCGGTGTCGGGCGATAGCGACGCTTTCCATATTCAGGAAAGATCAGATCACCGCCTTCAAAATCCTCGTTCAGATTGATGGAGACAGCAAAACGCCGATGCGCGGTGCCGGGGGTGGTATTGTCGCGGTGAGGCATGAAATGTCCGCCATCTTCGGCATTATAATTGGCCACCATGAAGCGTTCGATACGGGTCGGCAGAAAATTGCTGGCCCGATAGATTTCGGGTGCAACGCGGATTCGCACGGCTTCTTTAATCCGTTCAATCACGCCCGCGTCCTGAATGATAAAGTCGCGCCGCCGTTTATGGCGATGGTTAAAGACCTCGACCGTGCGGCCATCTCGGATGACCATACTGCCGGATTCGTGACCGCCGTCCTGACGGTAAATATCGATCAGGTCACGGCAAAGCTGGGCATCAAAGACCCGGGGAACCGGAATAACCGGGGCCCAGCCAGGTGTATTTTCTGGTGAGTCAAGGTCTGGGAGTGTCGGGATGATATCGACAAGGGCGGCCCATTGGTCAAGGCTGGCGCGGGCAATCACGCGCAAATTGAGGTCAAGAAGGTAGATTTGCGGTGAATTTCCATATTGGTCATAAACCTTTCCGCTGGTGTCATAGAAGAAGCGGATGGGTCCATAGGGGTCTTGAGGTTTCAGCTTTTCTTCGTCTTTAGGGTCGGCAGTAATTGCGAAAAAAGCGAGGGTTGCGGTTGAGAAGAGATGTTTATTGTCTTCGATTCCTTTAAGAAATGCGGCGGCTTCAGGATCGCTGGAGGAGGAAAAGCAGGCCAGCATGATATAGCGTCCTGCGACGGTATCGAAGGAAAACAGGGCATTGCCGTTTGAGCATGGCAGGCTGAAGCCGGAGACTCGTTCACCCAGGTTAAAATGAAAATAGGTTACAGATTTTTTAGGTTCTGTCTTTGCCATTTTTCATTTTGTCCTTTATCCGGGCTATTTTTATGATTTGGAGGGGTTGACTGGCATAACCGGGCCAGAGCGGCTTGCAAGAAACCCGGGTTCGATTTCCATCCCCATAAAGGTCAAAGGCACAACCGGACCCGGCAGCCAGAGGTTTTGCACAACGGCAACCGAAAAGCCTTGCGGGGCATAATAGCCGGGATCGCCAACGATTAAAACGGCTGGAAAGGCTTTTTCGCGTACCAGTGAAAGGCCAGCGCTGACCAGCGCGCGTCCGGCTCCTTGCCCGCGTAACTCCGGCAGCACGGCCAGCGGGCCCAGAAGCGGAATCTGTACTTCGTCTGGTAATTTGCAGGGCCAGAAGCGCAGACTGCCGACCAATTTTCCTGTGACAATAGCCGGGGCTGTAGAAGCCACCAGCGACAGATCGGATAAAGGCGCAATCCCGTCGCGAAATTGATAGACCGTTCGTTTCTTGCGCTCTTCTCGGCCAAAACTGGTGACAATCAGGCTTTCAATCGCGGCCTGATCGGCGGGCTTTTCCGGGCGAATGGTAAAGGATTCAGACATCGTTTCTTTTGCTTGATCTCTAGGGTCAGGACCCATAAGATTCATTCATTCTGCGCGTGTCAAATTTTTGATAGATGGGCTTGAAAAACGCGCAGCGACTAGCCATAGCTAATCGCAAGCGGTTTGAAAGCTCAGATACAAAAATTTGCCGCGCCTTTACAAGGTTGGTCAATAAAGGCAAATCTACGGCTTCAAACAAGCTCACCATAGATATGACTATGCTTTCGCTCGTTTTCATTGTATCTTTACCTTTCTTGACCAACAGAATGGATGAATTTTATGGGTCCTGACCCTAATTTATCAGGACATAAAACGCTTTGTGATGAAGCGACAGTTCAATTCATGCATAAAAAGTGCCAATTCCCAATCTGACACATGCGCCTGATATCCTGATGAATTTTTATTGTGATTCGCCCGAAAGCGTAAAAGTTTTTGCCGCCCGGCTTGCGCCTCTGCTGCGGGCCGGGGATTGTCTTTTGCTGAACGGACCTCTGGCGGTTGGCAAAACCCATTTTGTCCAGACTCTGGCCGCTGTGATGGAGGTTCAAGACAATGTGACCAGCCCGACCTATACGCTGGTCCATCTTTATCAAACCGTCTCTTTGCCGCTGGTTCATGTCGATGCCTACCGGCTGAAATCGGTCGAGGAATACGAGGACCTGGCCCTGTATGACCAACAAATCAACGCAATAACCCTGATCGAATGGGGAGAAAAGGTGCAAGCAGTCCATCCCGATGCGCTGTCGCTTAATTTCTCATTTGAAGCCGACAATCAACGGCGCATAGCCGGAAACGCGCAATCTAAACGCTGGACTCCGGTGCTGGACCAGATTTTCAGCCCCTGATATTATACCTGTGCAATCTTTCACATGACAATTCTTCTGGCAATCGATCTGGCGGCTCCCGATAAACAACTGGTGCTTGGTCAGCGGCAGGGTGGAAATGCACCAACCGTGCTTTTCGCTGACCCGCTTGATAGCCAGTTTGACAGTGCGGTCGTCTTGGCGGGCTCACTGGAAAATGCCTTAAAAACCAAAGGACTGGTGCCGGGGGATATAGGCCAGATCGCTGTCAACCTTGGACCCGGCCCATTAAATGCCACGCGCTGTGCCGTGACTTTTGCCAATGGCTTATCCTTTGGCTTGAAAGCTCCAATCGTGCCGCTGGACTATTTTGACCTCCTGTATCGAGAATATCAGGAAAAAACTTCCGCCGCATCAAACCCGCTTCTCTGTTTGCGGACCATCAGCCGCCAAAAAGGCTTTGCGGCTCTTTACAGGGGTAAAAAGGTCCCTCTACACCGTTCCTGCGGAATGTTTGAACCAGCCATC
The DNA here is from genome assembly GCA_965229605.1 of Alphaproteobacteria bacterium. Classification (GTDB taxonomy): domain Bacteria; phylum Pseudomonadota; class Alphaproteobacteria; order CBDDJK01; family CBDDJK01. The sequence continues at coordinate 2,502,487 of OZ245892.1, forward strand.
GTGACCGCTCTTAAAGCATTAGAGGGCGAAGAGACCGACACACTTGCGCTTGCCGGATATTTTCCCCAAACAGACCTTGATCTGTCCAGTTTTTCGCCCATTTATAACAAGATCACTGATACCGGGATTAAAAGCCCGTCTGCTGCTGTTCTTCTGGCAGCCGCATGGGACATACTCGATCAGGGAAAAGGCCAGCTGACTCCCCTGGAACCGGTCAGTGAATGGTCCGGGGGCTATGATTTTTGCGCGTAAACCTATTTAATCAATAAGGAGAAAGCCTATGCAGGTGGCCCAGAAAATGCAGGAAAAACTTGAAAATGGCCTCGAAATCACGCAGCTTGATATTGAAAATCAATCCCATCTGCATTCAGGCCATAAAGGCTCCCCAGGCACCGGCGAATCGCATTTTCATGTGACGATTGTCAGTCCTGCATTTGATGGCTTGGGAAAGATTGACCGCCAGCGTCTTGTTCATCACTTGTTAAAGGATGAACTGGCTGGACCCGTCCATGCGCTTTCAATGGTGCTAAAGACCCCGGGCGAAGCCCATACAGTTTGAAAATAACCGAAAGTCTTAGGGTCAGGACTCATAAAATTCATCCATTCTGTTGGTCAAGAAAGGTAAAGATACAATGAAAACAAGCGAAAGCATAGTCATATCTACGGTGAGCTTGTTTGAAGCCGTAGATTTGCCTTTATTGACCAACCTTGTAAAGGCGCGGCAAATTTTTGTATCTGAACTTTCAAACCGCTTGCAATTAGCGATGCTAGTCGCTGCGCGCTTTTCAAGCCCATCTATCAAAAATTTGACACGCGCAGAATGAATGAATCTTATGAGTCCTGACCCTAGCACTATGATCAGTTATGACGATTTCCTGAAAGTCGATATCCGTGTCGGCACCATTGTTCAGGCTGAGGAATTTCCAGAAGCCCGGCGGCCTGCCTATCGGCTCTGGGTGGATTTTGGCCCGGAGATCGGGGTTTTAAAAAGCTCGGCCCAGATTACTCAGAATTATACCCGCGAAAAGCTGGTCGGCCTACAGGTGAGTGCTGTTGTCAATTTTCCTGAAAAACAGATCGGCCCGATGAAATCTCAATGTCTGGTGCTGGGTTTTCCAGATCAGGCGGGCAATGTCGTACTCGTCCGCCCCGATCAACCGGTCCCAAATGGCGGCCGCCTTTATTAACTCAAAAACCTTGATTTGCGCCTATTTTTCTTTACATGATATGAAAATGAATGCCGCAACCGATGAGCTGGTGACTAAATCACACTTTGATTCAAAACTTGCTGAACTGGAATTGCGCCTGACGGTTCGGATGGGCGGGATGATTGCTGTTGCCACAGCCGTCCTGCTGGCTTTTGATAAATTTCTATAACGGTTGTCGTGGGTAAATAGCCCTACTCAATCGCCCTATTCAACTGGACGGGCACCCGTATTATACGGATCAGGCCGATCATAACATTCCACCGCCCCAAGCGTGCGATAGCAATAGATAAGCGGTTCAATATATTCAACAATTCTGGCTGGTGAACGGCACAAAGGCCCTTTATCCTCCATGCGCCGGATGGCGTTGCAATCCTTGCCGGTGGCATATTCCGCCAAGAGATCGGTTGGCAGCTTGTCTTCCATAACGACAACGCTGGTGCTGGCCGCAAGCAGGCTGACTCCAAGCCCGCCAGCCGTGCAACCGGCCAGACTGGCAAAGGCGGTGATAAGAACAGCGGCTTGAAGGAATCGCATGACCTGATATGATCCGTTTTAAAGGCCTATATAAAAGATAAGGTATTTTTTAGGCATGCAAAAACCAGACCAGAGTTTATATCAGAATAGATGACTTCAAAAATCTTTTCGATTGCGGCCAATCGCCGGTTTGTTGACGCGCTGGCCGGGCAGCTGTTGCAAGAGGCCGAGGGTGATCCGCTCAAATTTGCGGATGCGCTGATTTTTCTGCCGACTCGCCGGGCCTGTCAGGCTTTGGGGGAGGCCTTTTTGCGACACAATCAGGGGCGGGCCCTTATTTTACCCCGGCTGCGTCCGATTGGCGAGATTGATGATGCCGTGCTTTCTTTTTTGCCTGAAAGCGGAACAGGCGAGCGCACAGGGATGGATGCGGCCTTTAGCGATGATCTTCCCCCGGCGATTGGCGAGACCCAAGCCCTTTTAGCCCTGACCCCGCTGGTTCAGGCCAAATCGCCGGGCATTGGAGCGGCCCGGGCTTTGTCTCTGGCTGAATCGCTGCTGCACTGGATGAATGAAGTCGATACCGAAGGGCTGAGCTTTGAGCGGCTGGACCGGCTTGCGCCGGACCGTTTTGCCAAACATTGGGAAATCACGCTGCAGTTTTTATCTATTTTGCGGGAGGCCTGGCCAGCCTATTTGCAGGAAGAAGGGCTGATCGGCTCTGCGCGGCGCAACCGGCTGTCTATTTTGGCCCAGATTCAGGCCTGGCGTGATCAGCCCCCGACGAGCATGGTGATTGCGGCAGGTTCAACCGGCAGTGTGCCTGCCAGTGCCGCGCTGATGAAGCAGATTTTGCAGCTTCCGGCCGGGCGTATTGTTCTGCCTGGCCTTGATCGCTATATGCCACGGGCCTGTTTTGATCAGGCCAAAGACGACCCGACTCATCCGCAATATGGGCTGGCACGTTTGTTGTCTGTGCTGGACATTCCGCGTCAGGAGGTCAAGGAATGGCCGCGCACTGTACATGAACCGGCAGGCTCCAGCGAGGAACGGCTGATATTTCTCAGCGAAGCCCTTTTGCCAGCAGAGAGTCTGTCTGGGTCTGGCAGTTCTGATCTTAGACGAAACCCGCGTGCGGTTGCCGGGATTGAAAATATGCGCTTGATTGAGGCCACCTCGCCCCGTCAGGAAGCCGCCGCGATAGCCTTTATTTTGCGCCAATGTCTTGAAAAAAAAGGAAAAACTGCCGCACTGGTCACGCATGATCGCGCCCTGGCCCGGCGCACCCGGCTGGCACTGGCCCGTTATGGGATCACGATTGATGATTCAGCCGGACAGCCTGCTTCCTTGATTCCTGCAGGTGTTTTCATGCGGCTGGCGGCGGTTTTGGTGGCCGAGGATTTTGCCCCGGTCCCGTTGCTGGCCTTTTTGAAACATCCTTTCTGTCGGCTGGGGATGAAGAGGTCACAGCTTTTGCAGCAGGTACGGGCATTTGAAGATTCTGTCCTGCGGTCTGATAAATTTTCTTTGCTGCCGGTTCTGTCCCAATCAGGCCAAGTATCAGGGCTGGATCGGTTGCGCGAAAGTCTGAAGCAGAGTGAATTGTCTGAAAAACAGACTTTCCTGAATCTTCTGGAGCGGCTTGCTGATTCTTTGTCCCCTTTATTGGAAGCAGCGGCGCACAGGACAACCGGGCAGTGGCTGGATGCGCAGATTGCGGCTTGTGAACAAGCGGCTACAGAAGGGCCAGAGAATATAGAGCCGGATGATTTAGCAGAAGAATCCGCCCTTCCCTCCCTCTGGGCAGGTGAAGACGGTCATGCGCTGGCCCGTGAACTGACCGCCGTGCTTGATCAGGCCCAGCGTTTTTCTGGTCCCCAGGCCAATATCCGGCGGCAGGAATGGCCGGATATTCTGACCATGTTGTTGCGCCGGATTGCCATTCGCCCGCGCTATGGCGGTCATCCGCGCTTGCGGATTTTAAGCCCGCTTGAAGCCCGCTTGCAGTCTTGTGACCTGATTGTGTTGGGCGGCTTGAATGAGGGCAGTTTTCCCCCGGACCCTGGCGGCGATCCCTGGATGTCGCGCCCGATGCGGGCTGATTTTGGCCTGCCGCCATTGGAGCGGCGGATTGGCTTGTCGGCCCATGATTTTGTTGAAGGCGCGGCTGCACGCGAAACCGTGTTAACCCGCACCATTCTGGAGCGTGGAGCCCCGACCGTCCCGGCCCGCTGGCTGCAAAAATTGACTCTGGCGGCCAAACGGATTGGTCATCCGCTGATCCCCGATCAATCGCTGATTGATTTGGTGAACGCACTGGATGCGCCGCCACCAGAAACCGCACAAAGTCTTGCCCAGAGTTTAGCCCAAAATCTGGCAGGACCTTCTTCACGGCCTTGCCCGGTGCCTCCGCTTTCAGTGCGACCACGTCGCCTTTCAGTCACCGCGATTCAAGAAGGGATGAATAATCCCTATGCGCTTTATGCCCGGCGGATTCTACGCCTTTCACCATTGGGGCCGCTTGATACCGCGCAAACCGCCGCCCAGCGGGGCACCTTGATTCATGCGATCATGGAATCAGCCATGAAATCGGACCTTCCGGCAGATTTATCAACGCTGCGTCAGAAAATTCTGGATGTCGGTATCGATCATTTTGCAGCCTGCAAGCGGGATCAGCCCGCCCTCTATCAGTTCTGGTGGCCCCGGTTTGTTCAGGCCTTGAAAACGGTGATGGAGGATTTCACAGCCCGCCCGCTGCCCGAAACCATTCATGTTGAAGTTCAGGGCGAAACCGCTTTTAATCTGCCGGGCGGGAAGTTTACCTTGCGGGCGATTGCTGACCGGATTGATGTCTATAGTGATGGCACATTGCGTATTCTGGACTATAAGACCGGGCAGCCGCCAAGCATTAAACAGATCAAAACCCTGCGCGCCCCGCAGCTGATGCTGGAGGCTCTGATTGCTACCCGTGGAGGCTTTGAAATGGTTGACTCGCAAGAGCCGGTTGCGGTTTCAATTCTGCCGATGTCGGGGCGACCTGAAGAGCGGGTTTCTATCCCGACCCTGGAAGACAAGGAGGATAAAGCTGAATTTTCAACGGTTTTAAAGGACATTGAGGCGCGGTTGATTGAATGGGTTGGGTATTATGACCGGCCGGAGACGGGTTATCTGGCCAATCCGCCGCAAAGCACGTCTTATAAGGAGGATTTTACGCATTTGATTCGCCATGCCGAGTGGGGTCAGATCTCAGAGGACAGTTTTGACAGGGAGGGGGAAGAGACATGAGCCATCCTTCTTCGCCTAAAAACAATACACATAAAAACTGGGCGCGTGAGACTCAAAGTCATATTTTTGTTGAAGCCAATGCCGGGTCGGGCAAGACGACTATTCTGACGCGTCGTTTGCTGTCTTTGCTGCTGGAGGGGGTTGCTCCTTCGCGTTTGCTGGCCTTGACTTTTACCCGGGCGGCAGCTGGCGAGATGCAGATCCGCTTGCAGGATGAGCTGGCGCGCTGGTGCCTGCTGGAGGATGAGGCCCTGGAAAAGACGCTTGACGAGATTGACGGGCAAGACCTGTCTGGTAAGCCCCCCTTCAGCCCGGAAAAAAGAGCAGAACGGCTTGCCAAGGCTCGCCGTTTGTTTTCGCGGGTGCTTGATGCGCCGGGCGGGGTTCAGATCAGCACCTTTCATGCTTTTTGTGAGTCTTTGCTTAAACGTTTTCCGCTTGAGGCGAATGTCCCGCCTGATTTCACCATTCTGGAGCCCGCCGATGCGGATAAATTGCTGAAAGAGGCCTGCAAGGATGTGATCGAAAGGGCCTTTATTCAGCAGGATTTGGGGAGTACAGGCGACCCGGAAAAAATTAAGCCGGAAAAAATTAAGAAAGCTCTGGATCAGGTCAGTCTCTATCTGAGTGAAAAAGGCTTGATTGACCTGACCCGCAAGATCATGGGTCATCCGATGGAATCCGAAGGGGTTAATCGCGGCCCCGGGCAGGTTGAGGCCGAACGGTTAAAATCGGGTCTGAAGAAGTCGCTTGATTTAGACTCAAGCTTGCAAGCAGTGCCGACCTGGCAGGAAGCAGAGGCTGATTTTATCCAGCAGGTTCTTCCAGAAAACACGCAAAAAGCCCTGATGAGCCTGGCCAAAGCCATGCAGGACTATGGGTCAGACAGTGCCCAAAAGTTCGGGACGACGATTGAGGCCTTCTGGCGCAGCCCGCTTGCTGAACGCCAGCAGCTTTTATCTGCCTATCAGAATGTCTTTGTGACCGGAAACGCCACCCCGCGCAAGACACTTAACAAAGATATTCGCGGGGATTGCCCTTCTGCAGATACGATTTTCCTTGAAGAATCCGAGCGTTTGCTTGCCTTTCAGCACTATCTTCATCGGCTTTGGGCCTATCATATGACAGCCGCCCTGATTGATCTGGTGCCGGGTATTTTTGAAGCCTATGGACAGAAGAAACTTGCCCGCGCTGCACTGGATTATAATGATCTGATCGCGCTTGCAGCACAGCTGATGGATGCAGACCGCGCCGCCTTTGTTCATTTCAAGCTCGATAAAGGCATTGATCATATTCTGGTTGATGAGGCCCAGGACACCAACCCGGCGCAATGGCGGCTGGTCAATGCCTTGAGTGCGCCCTTTTTTGCTGAAGGGGGCCGGTCAGAGGGACCGCGCACACTCTTTGTGGTTGGCGACCCCAAACAGAGTATTTACGGCTTTCAAGGGGTGAATGCGGCTTTGTTCGGGCAAAACCGCGATAAAACCGCCGAACTGGCCAGCGAAGCCGACCAACCTTTTCAGGACAAGCCGCTTATTCGCTCCTATCGCAGTCTGCCCGCCATCTTGAAGCTGGTTGATCATCTTTTCGCCGACCAACAGCAAGCCCTTTATCCTTCAGGAGAAAAATCTGCCCCTGAACATAGCCTGCCTGAAAATAGTGCATCTGCGCTTGTTCGCCATGAGGCCGTGCGTGCTGACGGGCCGGGACTGGTTGAAATATGGCCCCCGCTTCTGGCCCCGACATCCAGCCGGGATGATAGTGAAGAAGCCGGACAGCAGACTCCCTCCCGGCTGGCGGATTTATGCGACCGGGTGGCGGTCTATATCGAAGACTGGCTGGACAAGGCCTGGATTGTGAACCAGCATAAGGAAGCGTTGGCGCGCCGTCCGCATCCGGGCGATGTGATGATCCTGCTGAGGCGGCGGTCCCATTTTGTCCCGGCACTGACCCGGGCTTTGCAGGCCAGAGGCATTCCGGTGGCCGGGGCAGACCGGGTCCGGCTGGAAGATGAACTGGCGATAGCTGATGTGCTGGCCATTCTTGACTGGGTGATCATGCCAGAGGATGATTTGACGCTGGCGGCGATTCTGAAAAGCCCGTTTATCGGGCTGGATGAAGAAACATTGTTTAATCTGGCTCACCCGCGCAAAGGGTCTTTATGGGCGGAATTGGGGAAAAGCAAGCTTTCCGCGGTGACTGACTGGCTAGGACATTGGCTTGGCAAGGCTGACTATATGCTGCCCTATGATCTGATGCAGTCGATTCTGGATTCTCCAGCTCCTGTTCTTGGTTTTGAGGAAGGTTTAAGCGCGCGTTTAAGCGGACGGCAAGCCCTGATCCGCCGCCTTGGCCCCGCCATCGCTGATCCGCTGGATGAACTATTGGTTCAGGCTTTATCCTATGAAGAGAACCACGCGCCCTCCTTGCAAGGGTTTCTGTCCTGGTTCCGGCAAGGCGAAAGCGAGATCAAACGCGAAATCACCCGGGGTCAAGCGGTGCGCATTCTAACCGTTCATGCCGCCAAAGGGCTGGAAGCGCCGTTGGTTATTCTGCCCGATACAGTGCCGGAAAAATCCCCGAACGAGCCAAATCTGGACTGGATCAGCGATGATCAGACCCGCTTGAATATCCCGCTGTGGACGGTGCGCAAGAACAGGGCAAGCTCGCTTGGGGAAAGCCTGGAGGCCGAACGCACCAAACGCAATGCAGCCGAGCAGATGCGCTTGCTCTATGTCGCGATGACAAGGGCCACCGATTGCCTGCTCATCTGCGGACATGCGCGGCTCAAAAGAGAAGATGAAAAGAAAAAGAAAAATTTGCACCAGTTTTTTACCCGTGAGACTGGCGGCTGGCTGGGTCTGGCTTATGAAAAGATCGCCGGGCTGGAGGGGGCTGTTTCTTCTGTTTTTGAAGATGGGGACACCTTGGCTTTACTGCCGGACGGGTCGGATTATCAACGCTATTGTCTTGGCGCGCACACGCCCGCACCGCTTGAGGCGCAAAAACACGCCGAAAGCAGCCTTGAGATGATCAGCGAGGCCACCCCTCAAAATGAATCTGTAAACTGGTCGCTTGCCACCCGATGGCTGAATGAAGACCCGCCCGTTGAACCGCCGCCTGCCCGTCCGCTGTCGCCAAGCTATGCCGGAAGAATAGACCAGCAAGAGTCCATCGCACCCATCCAGCATATTCCGCGCACCGCCCGGTCTGACCGGTTTAAACGCGGGCAGGCCATCCATCAGCTTTTACAATATCTGCCTGATCTACCGGAAGATGTCCGTAAATCCCGCGCCGTGCGCTTTATGGAAAAGCATTTTCCTCAAATTGACGCACAAACAACTGTCGCAGAATGTCTGCGGCTGATCCATGATCCGGCCCTCGCGTTCTTATTTGGACCCAATAGCTGGCCCGAAGTCCGGGTTGGTGGCACCATCGAAACCAAAGCCGGCCCCCGGCTGGTCATCGGGCAGATCGACCGGCTGGCAATAGGCGATGATATCCTGATTGCCGATTTTAAAAGCCTGCGCGATCCCCCACAAGATGAAGCCGCGATTCCCAAAGACTATATCGAACAAATGCGGCTTTACCACGATCTGATGCAAACCACCTATCCCGAAAAACCCGTCAAAACCCTGCTTGTCTGGACCCAAACCCCCGCCGTCTCCTGGCTTGATTTTTCATAAACCCGTATTTTTCAAAAGATTTATGCACATACCCGCACCTTTCTTGTTTTAGTGATCATTATGCAACAGTGCGTGGCGGCGATTGTGATGAATAAACCTTACATACACGCCCAAGCCTTGAGAAAATATATCAATTTTGTTATTTTTAACCATGAAATGGAAAGTAGAGACTTTAAATAAGACTGTTGATAAAGAAATCGCGGGCCTCAGTTCTTCCATGAAGGCAAGATTCTTGCGCATTTCAGAAATGCTGGAGGAATTTGGACCTGCTCGCGTCAAAGAACCCTATGTCAAATATCTTGGCGATTATCTCTGGGAAATGCGTTTACGAGGAAATGACGGAATTGCGCGGGTCATCTACGTTACTGCAAAAAAACAAAGAATCATTGTTTTACATGCTTTTATCAAGAAAACCCAAAAGACCCCACGCTCTGCTATCAAAATGGCTCTAAAAAGAAAACAGGATATAAACCCATGACAAAACTTGCAGACTTAAAAGAACAATGGATGAATAGCCCTGATTTTGTTAAGGAATATGAGAATTTAGCCTCTGAGTTTAATTTGGCTTCTTCGTTAATCCGCGCCAGAGCCGCCGCAAATCTAACTCAGGAGGACGTTGCCAAACGCATGGGCACAAGCCAGTCGGCTATCGCCCGGCTGGAAAGCGGTCACCGCCCTTCATTAAAAAGCCTGCGTCGCTATGCCGCTGCAGTTGGGCATAAGGTTGAAATTCGCCTAACCGCCGATTAAGGGGCTTCTCCAGCGTTTTTCCGAGAAACTAGCGATACACACCGGCGGTGATAAATTCTGAGAAGGCTTCACACCAGATAAGGGCGGTTGTATAGTCTGAAAGGTCGACATCGGCGGGCATATCGAGGATAAATCCGTCGAAGGTTTTGACATCTCCGATATAGCGGGCGGTGGATTTGATCGGCAGGAATTCGTCTTCATGGTCGACGAATTGATCGACCAGATAGAGTTTATAGTCGGGGCCGGGAGACAGTTTTCCTTGATAGACGACCTGGCTTTGCGTGAGGCTGAGTGTGCCTTCGCCCCAATGCAGAAAGTCACTGCCTTTTAAATCGCGGACGAATTCGGTTTTAAATTCAGCTTCTTTGGCTTTTTCTTCAATGATGGCGGAGTCCGGTGCGGACGGGGCTTGCAAAATAGGCAGCATATAGACCCCGAGTGCAAATCCGGCGACAAGAGTGATGCCATGGGTTGTCAGAAGCAAGAGAAAGCGTTTCATGATTTTATTCATTAAATGACCACTGTTATTTTTGATCTTTTAGGCCATTCAGGCGGTCGAGACAAGACAGCCGTTTTGCGCTGTGTTGCTTGCACCTGCCTGCACTCCATGGCAGATTAACCGGATGAACGCAGAAAAGACGCAGGTTTTGATTATCGGTGGCGGGCCGTCGGGTCTGCTGTTAAGTGCGCTTTTGGCAAAATCGGGCATTGAGTCGATTGTGCTGGAGCAGCGCACGCGCGATTATGTGCTGTCGCGCATTCGCGCCGGTATTCTGGAGCAGGGATTTGTCGGCTTATTGCGTGAAGTCGGGCTTGCTGACCGGATGCAGCGCGAAGGATTTCGCCATAAAGGCATCGCTATTTCTTATGCGGATCGTTTCTTCTCGATTGATTTTGAAAAGCTGATCGGGTCGCATGTGATAGTCTATGGCCAGACCGAGGTCACGCGTGATCTCTATGCGGCCCACGAAGAGCGGGAAACCGGAATCTATTTCAATGTCACGGAGGTTGAAATTCACGCGATTGACGCATCGCCGTCTGTGACCTTCAGGCAGGGCGAGAAATCGCATGAAATTCAGGCTGACTTTATCGCCGGATGTGACGGGTTTCACGGGGTTTCCCGCCAGCATATTCCAAAAGCTGTCCAGAATATTTTTGAAAAGACCTATCCTTTTGGCTGGCTTGGCATCCTCAGCGAGACCCCGCCTGTCCATGAAGAACTGATCTATGCCTGCTCACCGCAAGGATTTGCCCTTTGTTCCATGCGCAATCAAAATCTGTCGCGCTATTATATTCAGGTCGAACAGTCAGACCGGGTTGAAAACTGGTCTGATCACGCCTTTTGGGATGCATTACAAACACGGCTGCCGCCGATGATCGCTGACAAACTGATCACCGGTCCTTCTATTGAAAAGTCGATTGCGCCTTTGCGGTCTTTTGTCTGTGCGCCAATGTCTTATGGTCGTTTGTTTCTGTGCGGGGATGCGGCCCATATCGTCCCGCCAACCGGAGCCAAGGGTCTGAATACCGCCGGATCAGATGTCTATTATCTCTGGCACGCCTTGATGGACTATTATCGAGGCGATGAAGAGGCTCTGATAGATTATTCGGACAAGGCTCTGAGCCGGGTCTGGAAAGCCGCGCGTTTTAGCTGGTGGATGACTCATCTTTTACATCGATTCCCGAATCAATCGGCCTTTGATGACCAGATACAACAGGCCGAGCTGGCCTATTTGCAATCCAGCCCGGCAGCGCAAGCGGCCTTGGCAGAAAATTATGTGGGGCTTCCTTATTAGGGTTTATTATTAAGCGTTATTGGGGAGAGCGACTTAATCAAACAGGCTGATTGACGGGATTCTGCAGATTCCCTATAAGTCCGTTGATTGGCTGAACTATATCCTGACCCTGACATCATGCAAGAACATAAACGGCCTGAAAAGCCGGGTCAAAAACCCGCCTGCCCGCATTTTTCATCTGGCCCCTGCGCCAAACCGCCGGGCTGGACGGTCGATCATCTGAAACAGGCCATCCTTGGTCGGTCGCATCGCGGGGCCGAAGCCAAAGACCGGTTGCGTCAGGTGATTGACCAGTCAAAAAATCTTTTGTCTATTCCCGATGACTGGGTTGTGGGGATTGTCCCGGCCTCCGACACCGGGGCGGTTGAAATGGCCCTCTGGTCCCTGATTGGAGAGCGCGGAGTCGATGTCCTCAGCTTTGACAGTTTCAGCCACGACTGGGCGATTGATCTGCAAGACCAGCTGAAACCGCTTGATCTTCATATTCACGCTGCCGATTATGGCGAATTGCCTGATTTAAAAGACATTAACCCGGCCCGCGATTTTGTCCTCACCTGGAATGGCACCACCAGCGGCGTGGTCTTTCCAGAACAGGACTTGCCAGCCGGGCATCATGAACAGGGGTCGCTGGTGATTTGTGATGCAACATCGGCCGTCTTTGCCTATGATCTGCCCTGGTCGCGGCTGGATGTCGTCACCTGGTCCTGGCAAAAAATCCTGGGCGGCGAGGCCGCGCACGGGATGCTGGCCCTGTCGCCGCGTGCGGTGGCTCGGCTGACGTCCTATACCCCGTCCTGGCCGATTCCCAAAATCTTCCGCATGACCAGAAATGGCAAGCTGATTGACGGGTTGTTCAAAGGGGAAACGATCAATACTCCCTCCATGCTTTGTGTTGAGGATGTGCTTTATGCGCTGTCCTGGGTTGAGCAGATTGGCGGACTTCCGGCGACCATGGAACGCAGCCAGCAAAATCTTGATATCATCAGCGACTGGGTGGCTGAACGCGACTGGATTGATTTTCTGGCGAAAGATGAAAGAATCCGCTCGCGCACCGCGATTTGTCTTGAACTCCATCAGGCTGATCCAAAAGCGATTTCTTCCTTGCTGGCCAAGGAAGGGGTGGCGTTTGACATCAATAGCTATCGCACTGCGCCGCCCGGTTTTCGCTTGTGGGGCGGGGCCACGGTGGAGCCTGAAGACACCCGGCTTTTGCTGCCCTGGATTGACTGGGCCTATCATCATCTATCCAGTATAACTTGACGATAAACGGATATGACCATGAATAAAATTCTGATTGCAGATAAACTCAGCGATGGCGTTTTGGATATTTTTGCCAAGCGCGGCATTGAAGCCGAAATGCGCACCGGGCTGCAAGAGGACGAGCTGATCGCTTGCATCGGAGGCTATGATGGCTTGGTTGTGCGCTCGATGACCCAGGTCACTGCCTCTATTATCGAGGCGGGGAAGCAAGGCCGGTTAAAGGTGATCGGGCGGGCCGGGGCCGGGGTGGATAATATTGATGCCTCGGCGGCAACAGCAGCAGGCATGATTGTCATGAATACGCCGGGCGGCAATTCAATCACGACAGCCGAACATGCGCTGGCCATGATGATGGCTCTGGCCCGCAAGATTCCGGCGGCTGATGCCTCGATGCGCAGCGGCAAATGGGAAAAATCAAAATTTATGGGCAACGAGCTTTACGGCAAAACCCTTGGCCTGGTCGGGGTTGGTAAAATTGGGGCCTTGGTTGCCGAACGCGCCCGCGGGCTGGGCATGGATGTTATCGGCTATGATCCCATGCTCAATGACGAACGCAGCCAGGCCTTGCGCATTACCTCGGTCGCGTTTGACGATTTGCTCTCCAGGTCCGATGTTATTTCTATCCATGCGCCCTCAACCGAACAAACCCGAAATATGATCAATGAAAAAACCCTGGCACGCTGCAAAGAAGGCGCGCTGCTGATCAACTGTGCACGTGGAGAAATCGTTGACCCGGCTGCCCTTGCCGCATCCTTGAACAACGGGCATCTGGCCGGGGCGGCGCTTGATGTCTATCCCGAAGAACCGCCGCCTGCCGACTTTCCCTTGCGGGAATGTTCCAATGTCATTTTAACGCCACACCTCGGAGCCTCGACCATCGAAGCGCAGGAAAAAGTCGGCGTTCAACTGGCTCACCAGATGGCCGACTATCTTGACAGCGGCACCATCGTCAATGCCACAAATATGCCCTCAATCGCCGCAGAGGAAATGAAAATCCTCAGACCCTATATGGTGCTCTGCGAAAAACTGGGCAGTTTTGCCGGGCAACTCACCCAGAATCCTATCCGTCTGATCGGGATCGAATATTGCGGAAAAGCCTGTGAACTGACACAAGACCCGCTCAATCATGTGCTGGTCGCCAGTCTGCTCCGCCCCTTCCTTAAAGATATCAATATGGTCAATGCCTTGCAGGTGGCCGAGGCTCAGAAAATCAAACTCACAATCAGCGACTGTAAAAACTTGCTGGAGCGCGAAAATCAAATCCGCCTGACCGTCAATACCCCCGGCGGAGACCGCAGCATCGCCGGGACTCTGATCGAAGGCAAATATCCTCGCGTGACCGAGATCAAAGGCATTAAAATTGAACTCGAAATGGAAGGGCCAATGCTCTATATTGCCAATCGTGACAAGCCGCGGCTGGTTGGCCAGATCGGCACAATTCTTGGCGAAGCCGACATCAATATCGGGCATTTTTCTCTGGGTCGCCAAGATAAAGGGCAGGATGCGCTGGCGGTTCTGTCGCTTGATTCACACCCCGACGAGGCCATACTTGAACAACTGCGGCAGCTTGAAAATGTGACGCATGTGATCGCGCTTGATATTCCCTAGAGATTGGAGGGTTATGCGCTTTTCTTTTCTTTATAGTCTTCTGCTGGTTGGTTTTGCAGGATTTGGGTTGGGTGCTGACCCGCTTTTTGCACAGGATAGCGGCGATTCTACGGGTGATCCTATCCAGATTGAGGCCGAAGGCGGCATTGACTGGTTTCGTGATGAAAAGAAATACGAAGCCCGGGTCAATGCCATTGCCAGTCGCGGTGACCTGCGCATTCGGGCTGACCGTCTGACCGCTTATTATGATGATAGCGGAGAACGCACCCTGATCACCCGGATCGAGGCGGTGGGACGCGTTATCCTCACCCAGGGCGAAACCCGCGCCGAAGGGGATCGCGGCACCTATCATATTGATCAAAAGCGGGCTTTTCTGATTGGAAGGAACCTGCAAATCAGCAATTTAAGCGGCGTGATTATGGCCGATGACAGTCTGGAGTACTGGGAACAAAAAGGCGTTGCAATTGCCCGGGGTCAGGCGCTGGTTATTCAGAACGAAAATCGCCTGCAAGCCGGAACCCTCACCGCTTTTATTGATCCTGCCCAGACCAATGCAAACGAGGAAAATGCTGACCCAAAACGCCCGGAAACCCAGATCACCCGTATTGATGCCGAAGACGGCGTGCATCTTTCAACGCCCGAAGAAATCGTCATTGCCAATGAAGGCGTCTATGATATGGTCGCCCAGACCGTGCGCATGTGCGGAGATGTCAAGGTTACCCGGGCCGGAAATCTGGTCACCGGAAATTGTGCCTTTGTTGATCTTGAAACCGGTAAAAGCCGCCTTGAAAGCGGGCCCGATGGCGAAAAAGTTAAAGGACTGATCCTGCCAGCCAGCTAATCAGGTTAAGGGCCAGCACTCAGAGCCAGTGTTTAGGGCCAGGCCATGCAAGCAGAGCCAACAGGCTTATTGTCAAGCGCGGGGGTTTATGTCATAAGCGCGCACTGTTAAGTTATGTGGCTCAAGGCTGTTATATTATATAGCTCAAGGCTGCTACCAATACGCTGCCGTAGCTCAGGGGTAGAGCACTCCCTTGGTAAGGGAGAGGCCGGGAGTTCGATCCTCCCCGGCAGCACCAGTCACATGCTTGAATATAGGCGTGTAGACAAAACTCTTTCCTTGCATTTTTAACATTTCATGTTAAATTTGCAAGGATGTATAAAAGAGAATGCACAGAAAGAATCATCAACCGCCTTGGTCAAAATCCGACCGTGGCGATCCTTGGGCCCCGTCAGATTGGCAAGACAACGCTTGCCCATGAAGTTGCTGAAATAACGTCGCGAAATGGGCAGCCCTCGATTTATCTGGACCTTGAGAACCCGGAAGATTTCCAAAAGCTGCAAGACCCGGCCCCTTATCTGGCGCAACATGCTGACAAGCTGATCATTCTTGACGAGGTTCAACGCTATCCTGATCTGTTTAACGCCTTGCGCGGGATTATCGATCAACGACGGCGGGAGGGGCGCGGAAATGGGCGCTTTCTGATTTTAGGATCAGCAACAAACGACTTGCTTAAGCAAAGCTCTGAAAGCCTCGCGGGCCGTATTCATTACACCGAACTTGCAGGTTTAAACCCTTTTGAAATTGAAAGCCCGGGCGGAGAACCCCTGCAACGGCTCTGGATGCGTGGTGGTTTTCCTGACAGCTATGCTGCCGCAGATGATCGGGCCAGCTATGATTGGCGGCAAAATTTTATCAGAACTTATCTGGAGCGTGATATTCCGCAGCTGGGGCCACGCATTCCTGCGACAACCCTTATGCGTTTCTGGACCATGCTTGCTCATACGCAGGGAGAGTTGCTGAATGCGTCCAAACTTGCGAGTGCCCTTGGTGTAGAGAGTGTTACAATCAGCCGCTATATAGACCTTATGTCTGATCTTTTGCTGGTGCGCAGGCTGGAGCCCTGGCATGGGAATGTCAAGAAGCGGCTGGTGAAGTCACCCCGGGTTTATGTGCGTGATAGCGGCCTTGTCCATTCACTATTGAGAATCAACGATTATGAAGAGTTATCGGGACATCCCATACGCGGCAAAAGCTGGGAGGGATTTGTCATTGAGACTATTCTTAATGCCTTGCCTGCGGGTGTTTATGCCAGTTTCTACCGGACGGCAGCGGGGGCAGAGATTGATCTGGTGATCAGCTTCGGGCTGGATGAACATTGGGCGATTGAGATCAAGGCCAGCCACACACCGGCCCTTGAAAAAGGCTTTCACATGGCCTGTGCGGATATCAAGGCCAAGCAGAAATTTGTGATTTACACGGGCGAGGACAAATTCCCCGCCCGTCACAACACAGAGATTCTATCGCTGGCACATTTTATTGAAAGATTAAAGGAATCAGGAAGTTAAAAACACATTCAGGAATGTATCCGGATGGGGGCGCACACGGTAGTTATCGGTTTCATCGCCGAAGAGGACGGTGCCTTTTTCGTCCAGAGCGATGACGGTTGCCATCACCGTGTCCGCCGGGTAGCCGGGCATTCCGGCAGGTGCACCGCCGATATCTGCGACCCCCAGAGCTTTTGCGGCGCGGAGGTCTTGGTCCTGAAGGATTTCGAAGTCAGCAGGCAGGTTGAGTTTTTCGGCCAGGCGCGTTGAATTGGCGATCCCCTGATTAGAGATAAACTTCACTTTCACGGCTGATTTTGCCAGCCGATCAGCTTTGGCAAGCACTTCTTTGAGCTGGTTCATACAGAACGGGCACCAGTTGGCTCTGAAGAACACGATCAGGGTTTTGGAGCCAGCGAATGAGTCCGATGTGATCTCTGTTCCATCGAGTTGTTTGAGTGGCACCTCCGGCAAGCGTTGACCTTTTGCAATCGCGGGGCTTTTCTTTCGGCCATAGCTTGAGAACACGCGGATGAACCACTGGACGAACAGCGCGCCGTATAGAGCAAGGCCGAGTGCGATATAGTCTGCTGTGGTATGGATGCCGCGTGAATAGAGGGTGCCGAGAACCAGGGCAACCCCGGCGAGGCTAAGCAGTTGAGCGATGGGCAGTTTTGCGGAGGTCCGCACGATGCCAAAGAGATTTGTGGCTATCAGCAGGATGAAGGGGACTGGCAAGGTGGTTAGCAATGTCCCGATCCAGACGGGATCACCGCCCGAGATATAGATCATCACAGCAGAGCCCATACCGCCAAACAGGTTGGTCAAGATCAAGGGCAAGATTGCTTTTTTCATTATTCTGGTCCTTTTTTAACAGGCTGAGGGTTTAACAGGCCGCTATTCTGGCGGATTGTTTTGTTGGTTTGCTTTATTCTTTAACTATTGCTTATTTATCTTATGAGCGGTAGCCTGCTTTTTTGACTAATAGTTATTTGGAAAATGAATGAAGGATCGGCTTTCGACCTTGCAGCTTTTTTGCCGGGTTGCGCGGACGGGCAGTTTTACGGCTGCCGGGAAGGAGATGGGGAAGTCGCAACCTTCGGTTTCCAGGATTATTTCTGCGCTTGAGACCGAGCTTGGCGTAGCCCTGTTTGTGCGCAGCACCCATGCGATGAGCCTGACCGAGGCTGGAGAGGGTTACCTTGAGCGAATAGAGCCGCTTTTGTCTGCCATTCAAGAGGCCAATGACAGAGTGCGCGGCGATGGCACCTTAAAGGGGAAGCTGCGGATCAGCTGTCCGGCCAGCTTTGCCATACGGGAGGTCATCCCCCGCTTGCCCCCGTTTTTAGAAGAGAACCCGGCGTTGAATATCGATTTTGTCTTGTCCGATGCAAGGCAAAATCTGATTGACCATGGCATTGATATCGCCATTCGCTTTGGGGAGCTTGAAGATTCGACGATGGTTGCGCGTAAAATTGTGAGCGGGAGACGGCTGCTTGTGGCTTCCCCGGCCTATTTGAAAAAAGCCGGGACACCAGGCAGCCCGGCCGAGCTTGCGGCGCATAATATTGTGCGCGGGCCATCAGGCAAAGGCCCTCTGGGCTGGAAGTTTCAAAAAGGCGACACGCAATTATCTGTGCAAGTGGATGGTCAGGTGAGTGTTGATGTCAATGAAGCCTCTACGGTGGCGGCCCTGGCGGGGCTCGGCATTATCACCACGGCGACATTTGGCTGCAGGAAAGAGCTTGAAAGCGGCGAGCTGGTTCAAATTCTACCCGACTGGGAGATCGGCACGATTGAGGGTCATGCTATTCTGGCGGGTGGCAAAAAAGCCAAATCCTCCGCCCGCACCTTTGTGGATTACTTGGCTCAGTCATTTGCCGTCAACCGCCAATGAGCCCAGCCAAAATATCCCAGAACGATAGAAGCAGAGCAAGAATAATCCCCGCAAGCAGAAGAACGCCAATAACTGGAAAAGCAACATTGGCGATTGATTGTCGGGCCAAATAACCCGCAATTTCATTTTTCTCTTTCACTGCTAACGGGTAGTCAGTCGCAGTGTAGCTTACAAAGCGGCTTATTTTTGATCGGTCCGGCTGGGTGATGGTTAATAAAAACCCGCCAAAGGCCAGCCCATGAAGCAGGCTCGGCAGAAAGGTTGAAAAAATCATCATAAAAACCCAGCCATCAGGACTAAGGAGTGTTTGCCAAACTGGCCGTGAGTCTATCCGCTGCCAAAGCGCACCAAGATCATAGGCCGGTTGCTCCAGAGCACTTAAACCCGCTGCCAAACTCATGCCTTTTATTACTAAGAACAAACTGAAAATTAAAACAAGAAGGGTTATAAGAGCGGCAACAAAATCAAGCAAATAATAACCTGCTTTTTTTATATGCGTAGGTGCCCTTAATGATTTTTTAAGCAGAAGCCGGGTCACACCAAGCGAGAGCCAATCCAAAATACTGTTGATAATCGGCAGCACAACAAGAAACAATAAAATACCAAAACTGAGTTCATTGACCGGAAGCCAAGGCTGCGCCAGGAACACGCCAATACATACGACCAGAAAGGAAAAATAGAGAATGTAAAATAATAAGCGATTGCCTTTTTTTAAAAAATAACTATACGTTATTAGAATCGCGAAAGCGAAAGCGAAAGCGAGAGCGAGAGCGACAGCGCCAGCGCCAGCGAAAGCGACAGCACCAGCGACAGCGACAGCGCCAGCGCCAGCGACAGCGACAGCGCCAGCGCCAGCGACAGCGCCAGCGCCAGCGACAGCGCCAGCGACAGCGCCAGCGCCAGCGACAGCGCCAGCGACAGCGCCAGCGACAGCGACAGCGACAGTGAAAGCGAGCCAGATCAAGCCTTTGACTCCATCTTCTTTATAAAACTTATAGAAACTATAAGTCATTCCAACGATCAAAATAGGAATGAGAGGGGCTTTCCAAAAACGCCCTTCTTCAATCGGCGGGAAGAGGCCAAAACCGCTGATATCCTGGTTGCTTCCCAACCAAAAAAGCAGACCCAATATAATGGGATAGAAGAAAGCCCATGTAAGACATAATTCGTAACTTTTTATAGAAAATGCACGGGAGCCAAAGAAACGACTTAGGGCCCCGAGTGACCACCTTAATCGTGCCGCATAGCGAATTCGGCGCTTTCGACTGCTTAAACGTTTAAATTTAAGATGATGATTTTGAAGACTTTTGTCGTCTTTTAATTCTTTTAAAAATTTAGCTTCCTGATGGACATAGATGTTCCATAAAGCCCACCCCACAGCAGCAAGGCCGGCTGCCAAAGAAGCCAATATTGGCCAGATATCGACTATCACATCAAGCATGGCTGGTTCTGCTGGGTCCATTGGAGGGAATCTCTTATCAGGTTTTGAAATATTTAAGGGAACACTATTATTTGAACAAAACAGTATATTGAACAGGCAGAATACAGACACAAAAATTCCCTTCTGACAAGATTTCCCTAATTTGATTGATTTTTCAATGGAAGGGCAATAAGCTGCCGATGTAATCAGGAAAAACTGATTATGGAGTTTGGTAGCTCCGAAACATGAGCGGCTTTTGAATCTAGCCGTTACAGACGATTCGTTTTCTCGATCAGGGTCGAGGAGGCGACGTTATACAATAGGCGTGCGCGCTAAAAGCGTTGCGGCTGTCCTCATGTTCAGTCTCTACCAACTCCTCGATCACCAAGGGTCCCTTGGTGATCTGTTGTGAAGACCATCAAGAGGATGCGAGAGATGCAAAAGCCGGATATCACGTTTTTATTGCCTGCTTTATTAACAATAAACTTCTGAACGGGGCGGCTATCGATGTGATTGCGCCATGTCCCTGTTTCGCCCTGTATGGAGCCGTCTTTTATGGGCGTTGCTACTGATTATCCTGTTTGCCCTGCCAGCCCCGGCTAAGGATAAGCATACCGAAGCCGATTACAATAAAATCTATTGTGACTTGATTGGCGGTCAAACAGAGGTCAGACATGCCTATACCACCGATGCGGGTGAAACCGGCTATATCATCGTCGATTGCGAAACCGCTACAGAGGTGATCGAGGGCGGGCTAGACAAACGCTCCAGCCTTGATTCCATCCAGCAAGCCCTGTTCTTTGGCTATTTAACCGGAAAAAAGCCGGTTGTTGTCATCTATGACACCGATGGCATCGAAGGCAAAATAGAATACCGCCTCAAAATCACCACAAAACTTACCGGGATTGCCTTTACAATATTTCCCGATTAACAGAAGATATCATCCGCCAAAAATAAGGAAAATCGATGAAGCCAAGAATAAGCATGATCACCTTGGGGGTAAGAGACCTGCAAAAATCTATTGAATTTTATGAAAAGGGTCTTGGCCTGCCGCGTATGGACTCGCCGCCGGAAGTGGCTTTTTTTACGCTGAACGGCACATGGCTGGGGTTATACGGCTGGGATGCTTTAGCCAAAGACGCAGGCGTGGATGCAAAGGGAAGCGGGTTTAACGGCTTCACGCTTGCTCATAATTTGGCCAGCGAAACAGAGGTTGACCAGTTTTTTGAAGAGGCCTTGGCTGCTGGCGCAATATCGGTAAAGAAGCCTCAAAAGGTTTTTTGGGGCGGCTATTCAGGCTATTTCAAAGACCCCGATGGTCATTTGTGGGAAGTGGCCTATAACCCATTTGCATGGGTTGGCCCCCCAGATAATTAACGCTGCCAGTCGCCCCAATAACTAAGCGCCCCAATAATTAAGCGCATACGCGCTTAAATCAAAGCTGATCTCCAACATGTGACCAGTTGATGATCTCCAGCACCGCCTTTAAATGATCCGGGCGGCGGTTCTGGTAATCCAGATAATAGGCATGTTCCCATACATCCAGGCCAAACAGGGTCTGGGTGCCTGCGGCAAACGGGCTGTCTCCGTTCGAGGTGCCTTCAATCGCCAGCTTGCCCCCCTTGACCGTCAGCCAAATCCAGCCCGAGCCAAAGACTCCAACACCTCCGGCGACAAATTTGTCTTTAAAGGACTGGAAGCCTCCAAAATCGCTTTCCATATGTTCAGCCAGCTTGCCGGTCGGGGCCTTCGACCCACCAGGCTTTAACGCATCCCAATACTGGATATGATTCCAGGCCTGACCGGCCTGATTGAAAATGCCTTGATCAACACCACGGCTGGCCTTGACGATGTCTTCCAGCCCCATGTCCTCATATTTTGTGCCCGGAATCAGGTCATTCAGCTTGCCGAAATAAGCCGCATGGTGCTTGCCATGGTGCAACTCAACCGTCTGCGCAGAAATAACCGGCGCCAGATCAGCATGGGAAAAAGGCAGAGCAGGAAGTTCATGTTTTACACCAGCGCTCATATGTTGTCTCCTTATAAGATTAGAAATAATATCCGGGCCAGGCAGTCTATCACTTCTTTATTGCCTATCGCCCTTCATTCTCTTGCCAGCATAATATACTTATCAAGACTTGTCATCAACCTTGCAGGATAGCATAATTATTAGCCATGAAAATCACCCGCGTCAGATGCTTTCAAACCGACCTTCCTTATGTAGGGGGCAAATATGTCTGGGGCAGCGGCAATGCCATTGAAATCGCCAAAGCCAATGTCGTTGTCATTGATACTGATGCAGGACTTCAGGGATGCGGTGAGTTTACGCCGTGCGGGGAAAATTACATGGTGGCGCATTCCGAAGGGGTTGTCGGCCTCGCCCGGATTGTTGCGCCCGCATTGCTTGGCGAAGACCCCCGGCAAGTCGCCCGAATAGAGCAGATTATGGACGAGACTATTCAAGGCCATGGCTATGCAAAGTCAGCCTTTGATATCGCCTGCTGGGACTTGTTGGCTCAATCCTGCGGGCAGCCTCTATGGATGCTTTTGGGCGGCAAACTCACCGATGGCGCGCCGATGTATCGGGTTGTCCCGCAAAAGGACGTTCCCGAAACAATCCTGGAGCTCGAGGCCTATCGTGCGCAAGGCTACCGCCAGTTTCAGATCAAGGTAGGCGGTGACTGGCAACAGGATATTGAGCGCATAAAGGCGGTTGTGCCTTTACTGCATCCCGGAGAACAGGCTCTGGCGGACGCAAATCAGGGATGGCGCGTTGATCATGCTATTCGTGTGGCACGGGCGACGCAACAGCTTGATTTTATTCTTGAACAGCCCTGCAAAACATATGACGAATGTATGCAGGTGCGCAGAATAGCGCAGCAGCCTATGAAGCTGGATGAATGTATCACAGGCCTGGAGGTTGCGCGCAAAATCGTTGCAGAAAGAAGTGCTGAAGTTTGCTGTTTGAAAATCTCTAACCTTGGCGGCCTGTCAAAAGCCCGGCGGGTGCGCGATTTTCTGATCGAACACAGGATTCCCGTTGTGAGCGAGGACAGCTGGGGCGGCGAAATAACCACAGCAGCTGTTGCGCATTTTGCAGCCTCAACGCCCGCAAGATTCCTTCAAAATACCACAGACCTGATGAATTATAACACCCGCTCCACCGGGATCGGCGGCCCCACCGTCAAAAACGGAAAACTTTACGCAACCGACACCCCTGGCCTGGGCGCCACCCCCGGTTTCAATAGCCTTGGCCAACCCGTTGCAGAATTTATATTATAGTTAAAGCTACAGGGTTATGCCGACCCGCAGGGCAATGAGCATGGTTATAAAGGTTTAAAAAGTAACGCTTAATTTATGTAATAAAAGGGCAGAGAACATTACAAAGAAAGTATGCTTTTTGCGACACCCTCCGCCAGTGAATGCACGTTCTTTGTTCTCTTAATTTTATTAAACAGGAACCGAAACGACCAAGAAGCATAGTCTGTTCCCAACTTAGACAGCAGGCCACAAGAAGAAACACCGCATAGTGCCCAGGCCCTGCTGTCTCCTCCATAACATAAATAAGCCTTTGCCAATTTCTTCAATACCTCCGTTTGCCGTTTACGCGCACGATGAAGTCCGAAATGAAACGCTTGTCTGGCCTCAGGGTCTTTTCCATGCCAGGCAATAGGCTCTAAATGCGCAACCGCGTCACCACGAAGAACAATATTATGCCCACTATCAACCCGGTCACAATTCAGACGACTTCTGGCCGGCGTGAATATAACCATTGGGCGAAAAAAGTTCATCCCCATAATCGTATCATTAGAATAGTAGTCCAGAAGGCCGATCTGGGCCCCAGTTACGTCAGGATTCTGGTTGAATAGCCTCCATGCAGATGCCAGGGCATCATCCCTCATCAGAACGGTGTCAGCATCAATCTTTACAAAAAGATCAAAGTCTTGCTTCACTATATTCCAGGCATTCCAAAGAGAATTATGGGCTTCAAGCTCTCTTTGCCCAGAAATTACATGATGCTTGATCTCTACGTCTTGCTGTCTGTGGATCGCTGCACAACAGGCACCATATTCAGATTCATTGACATGTAATGTGCCAACAAAAATTTTGGGAAGATTTGCCTTAACCAGCTTTGTTACCCCAGCAATTCGCGCACGCGATTAGTCATCATGCGCACATCTTTCTCTGTAATCCACCATCCACAAGGCATCGAGATCTGACGATTGCTGAAATAACGTGTGTTTGGCAAATCGCAGGCACTGCCCTTGAAGGCGGTATAGAGATCATTTGGCAAATGCACTTGACCAGCCATAATCCCTTCCTGGTTTAATTGTTCCAGTATCGCATCTCGATCAACGGACTCATCTTCGATAATTGCGGTATAAACCCAGTGGCTTGAGGTCGCTTCCTTTGGAACGGGGCAGGGAAGAATACCGTCGATTTTCTTGAAGACTTCAGTGTAAATTGAAGCGTTATAGCGGTGTGATGCTAAAATTTCATCGATGTGTGCCATCTGGGATAAACCAATAGCAGCGGAAATATTATTCATATTGAACTTGAAACCGACTTCACCGGGAAGTACGTCTGCTTGCCATCGCTGCCCCTTCCATTCGCCTTTTTCATCCTTGTGCTCATCTCGATCATATCCGAACCATTTCAACTTGCGTGCCAGCTTGAACTGTTCTTCATCCCGGCAAACAAGAGCTCCGCCATCACCGCAAGACAGATGCTTGATAGCTTGAAAAGAATAACAGGTAAAATCAGCAAAATCAGAAATTGAATCTCCGTTCCACTGGGCTCCTAAAGCATGCGCTGCATCCTGAACATGAAAAATGCCATGCTTCTTTGCCAGGGCATCAATTGCTTCCAGATGGTCGGGCGTTCCTGCCCAAGCCACACTGACTATACACTTGGTCTCTGGTGTAATTTTAGCTTCGATATCAGCAGGATCAATTCCGCCGGATAATCGATCAATATCAGCCCAGATGATATTGCCCCCTAAATTGATGATCGGTGTATTGCTGGCAATACAGGTCATAGCCGTTGTCACAACGTCCGTGCCAGATTCAACGCCGCACAGATGATAGGCAATCGTTAACGCACTGGTGCAGGAATTGGTCAGGACAAGTTTATCTACGCCCAGCCATGCCGATATCTCTTTCTGGAACTGTGAGACTTGCAGGCCTTCATTGACAAAACCAGAGGCCAGAACTTCCCGCACGGCATGTGTTGCCTCGTCAACCGGCATATGGACTTTGAAAAGAGGATAAGACATGTGTGAGCCCTTAATACTTTGTGTGAACCCGTTACCAAAATAGAAGAACAGCTCTATTCAGGGTTATGCGTATTTATTTCCTCGATCTCTCGACCAACGAATTCACTCAAGTTCTTGTCAAGGATACCCAGAGAATCCAGATAATCAGCCAATTCACCCTGACTCATAACATCCTGATTAGAGTAATAATCGAACATTTCGGCGTCAAGTGAAATTGGGGCATGCGCGGGTGCCATACGATAAATATCGCCATCCAAAGTGACACGGACAGATTCAGAATTATTGATCAGACCTTCATGCATTTTTTCTCCGGGGCGAATACCCACAATCTTGATCGGCTTACCGCTTCGTTCGCTGAAAATACGGGCAAGGTCGATAATGCGCATCGCCTTTAATCGCGGCAAGAAAATTTCACCAGATCTTGCATTTTTAACGGCATTGATAATAAGGTCAATACTTTGATCCAAGGTCATGACAAAACGCGTCATATCCTTGTGAGTCACGGTCAATGCATCGCTGTTATTTGCTTGCCACTTGAAAAGCGGAATAATAGAGCCACGAGATTCCAGGACATTACCGTAGCGGACTGCGACAAAACGAGGTGTTTCACATGAAAGATACAAGCTGGTGATCATGCGTTCCGCGATTGCTTTACACATGCCATAAACATTTGCAGGCGCGCAGGCTTTATCAGTAGAAATTAAGTTGACGACCTTCAGCTCTGTTAAGCGATCAATGCTGCGTATCACAGCATCAGCTACATTCTTGATGCCAAGAATATTTGTCTGGATACTTTCAAAAGGCGAGTTTTCACAAGTATCCACTTGTTTAAGAGCACTGGCGATCAAAATAATAGTCGGTCGATAGGCTGTAATCACCTCTTCAACACGCGTGTAGTCTCGAATATCGCCAATGGCGTATTTTACGGATGGATTGTTGACTTCATTCCTAATGGTCCAATGCTTCGCCTCGTCCCGTGAAAAAAGAAGGAGATCATTATCGTCTATCAAACGGCGAACCAAAGAGCGGCCTAGAGAACCAGTGCCGCCAAAAATTAAAATTTTCTCACCTGAAATATGCAATTTAAAGCCCCTTTTCTATCAAATGCACATTTTATAGCACAATAATATAAGCGTTAATTTTATTTTATCTGCTTGGAAGTTTAATTGCAATGGCCTGACCGGAAGAAAGCACAAGTGGTATTTCTGGTTTGTCTACAAAAAAATTGTCAACGGCTTCTCTCGCTCCAGGGCAACTTGGAAATCCGTAGTCATCAAAAACTATAAACCCGCCATCAAGCAGCCGATCATAAATAAATTTACAGCAATCAACAACAGACTGGTATATATCAACATCCACGTGAGCCACTATCAATTTCTTGTCCTCCAGGCCAGTAAATGTTGCGGGGATAAAACCTTTATGAAAAATAGTTTTCTCGCCTCCAGTTACATCTATTTGGACTTGTTCCAGGTTGGTATTGCTAAAATCTCCTTCTTGATGAAAATCCTTTTCAGTATCCGCCTCAGGCATGCCTTCAAAGGTACCAAAAAGTCGTAATTTTACCGGTTGCCCTATTATTTTTTTAAAGACATTCAAAAAAGTCCTGCAATGTGGACAAAGGTCAAAATCTGGTATGGACTTTTGTTTTGTTTAGCATGCTTGACACACGGGTGTCATCTAGATGTCTTCTGTACTCGTTCATATTGAATCAGACATATAAGCCGTATTCTAAGTAAAATTATTGCTGGTCAGGCAAGGAGGCAAATTTTTCTTTATAAATCAGTCCTGAAAAAGTATATGGGCAAGAGGAGACATTAAAGGCTTTTAACAGGTAGATTATGGCGCATATTGCATTGATTGGCGGGGGGCGGGCGGCGGCGGCCTGTGCGCGAAAACTGCGGGCATGCGGGTTTGACGGGCAGCTGTCTATTTTCTGTGCTGAAAATCACCTGCCCTATGACCGTCCGCCCCTGTCAAAAAGCTATTTAAAGTCAAAAAGCTATTTAAAGCAACAGGCTGGCTCAGAAAACCTGCTGATTTATCCGCAGAAATTCTATGATGATCAGGGTATTTCTCTTTTCCTGTCAACCCGCATAGACCGGATTGATCCGGCCCGTAAAACCCTTTCATCCGGTACGCAGGCCTGGTCATACGACCAGCTTGTCCTGGCAACCGGGGCCAGCGCGCGTCCGTTGCCGCCCTTTCCGATGCCGGATGAAATGCCGGTCTATATCCTGCGTGATCAGAATGATGCCCATATCCTGCAACCGCACTTGCAGCCGGATCGCCAACTTTTGATAATAGGTGGCGGTTATGTCGGGCTTGAGGTCGCTGCGACCGCAACTTTGCTTGGGTTGAAAGTGACGGTTATCGAGCGCGCCCCGCGCATTTTACAACGCGTGGCATCAGAAAACCTGTCAGTGATTGTGCGAAACCTGCACCAGGCGCATGGGGTTGAAATCAAAGAAGATGCTTTTGTTGAGAAAATTGACCGGGATGGATCACAAAATAAGGCTCATTTAAGTGATGGCACAAAGATTAACTGCGATCTTGTTCTTGCCGGGGTCGGTGCCATGCCCAATGTTGCGCTTGCTGATTCTGCAGGAATTGAGCTTGAGAATGGCATTAGAACAGATATCTATGGACAGACATCCATTCCTTCTATCTGGGCGATTGGGGATTGCGCGTCCTTCCCGTATAAAGACTCGCGTATCCGGCTGGAAAGTATTCAAAACGCCATTGATCAGGCTGAAACCGTTGCCGAAAATATCCTTGGGCAGCAAAAACCCTATCGCCCGGTGCCAACTTTCTGGTCCGAACAATATAAAACCATGATCCAGATTGCCGGCCTTCGGACTGAAGGGGGTGAGACGATCCCCCGGCCCAATATCCGCCCCGATAAAGAGCCCAATGATCCGGCAGACCCTTCAGCCTCTTTCTGGTTTTATCAGGGACAGGAACTCTGTGCGGTTGAAGCGGTTGCCGATGCCAAAAGCTTTCTCTCCGCCCGTCGCTTTCTAACAGACGGCTTTTCCCCTCCGCGCGATAAAATCGCCGATCCAACCATTAGCCTCAAACAAATGCGCCCATCATAAAAAGCCCCACGCCGTTTTTGTTGTGAATTGAATCATTATTGATATTGTATCTGATATAAAATCAGGGAGATTGAACATGAAACTGAACCTGTCAGCGCGTGTCGTTGAATATTTAGAGCAGAACCCCGAACAGAAATTTACAGCCCGGGAGATCGCCGAATGGGTATTTGAAAATTATCCAAATGAATGTCGTGAAAAACAAGAGCGCTCCAAGGCTACTGTATACCCAATCAACGATGACGCATCACTGGTTCAGCAACTTGTTGCTGAAATTGGTACCAGGCGTCCGCGCTTGCAGAAAAAGCACCCGAAAATTAAAACCACGGAAGGTCGTCCTCGGAAATATTACTTTACTGAATCAACCGATAGTGCAGAGATTGAAAATGCTGAGAGAGACAGCTCCTCTCCGGGCGGAAGTATCAACGGCTCTAAGGGTAAAGAACAGGATCTTTACCCATTTTTATCTCAATATCTCTGGTCAGAACTCAAAGTTTATAGCAAGCGTATTAATGAAAAGCGTTCTCGTAACTCTCAGGGCCGTGATGGCAATAAATGGCTTCATCCAGATCTTGTTGGTATGCAAAACCTCAGTGAGGATTGGAACGATGAAATCAAAAATTGCGTTAGTCAATATGCTGATAAAAAAACAAAGCTCTGGTCATTTGAAGTTAAGAGATTGATAAATAGATCAAACGTTCGTGAAAGCTTTTTTCAAACAGTAAGCAATTCTTCATGGGCTAATTTTGGCTATCTGGTTGCTGCTAGGATTGAAGGTGTTGATACGTTGAAAGAACTTCAGATGCTTTCCAGTCTGCATGGAATTGGTTTTATTAGTCTTGATGTAGAAAATCCATCTGAAAGCCAGATCATGATTCCAGCCAAAGAGCGGAGTGACATTGATTGGGATACAGCAAATAGATTAACTGAAGAAAACAAAGACTTTCTGGAATATATCAAGTCCGTTCGCATGTTTTATCAAACAGACGTAGTAGAGGAGTCCGGCTGGGATATCAAAACGGAGCAAGACTAATTTAGAGATTGTTCTTGGCTAATAACCTGAAAATCAATTCCTCCTTGAAGGAATTTTTCTGCTAAAACTATAAAAAGCAGGACTTAGTTTGCTCTGTCTTAAAATCCGCCTAAAGCCAGAATAACCCGCCAGGCATCCGGCTCAACCGGCTGGACAGATAGACGCGACTGGCGGATCAAGGCCATATCTGATAGGGCCGGGTTGGCTTTGATCGTTGATAAATGCACCGGTTGTGGAAAAGACGATATGGCTTTTACCCAGACCTGACCAAAGCGACCACTTTCATCGGTGGGGTCCGGTTCATAGAGTCGGATCACTTCAACGATGCCGACAATCTGCTTTTCCTTGACCGAATGGTAGAAGAAACATTGGTCTCCCAGCTGCATCTGCTTCATAAAATTGGAAGCCTGATAATTGCGCACCCCGTCCCAGTGGGTGCCTTCTTCTCCAACATCCAGCTGGTCCTGCCAGGACCAGGTGCCGGGCTCTGATTTCATCAGCCAATACATCTTTTTATTCTTTCACAAGGTCAGGCTTTTTTATTTGCATTGGTTTCTTCGTGATAGGATTCGGCCAGTTTGATCAGTTCGCTTTCGGTATTATCTTCATCGTGGTCCAGTGCTTCTTCGGGGCGCAGTGCCACATCGCGGGAGCGAAAGAGCTTCGGGGTCTGCAAGAGCAGAAAACCAATAGCAATCCCGACAATAACATAGCCAGCACCAGTCACTGACATTATAAAGCCGAGTTTATAGCGGTTGATTGCGTCACCCATTAGCTGCCCGTCAAGATGGAGCATCAGCAAAAGCATGCTATCGGATGAATTGGATTCGTCAAAGGCAATCTGGGAGTTTTGCAGAAACTGGTGGTAGGAAAGCTGAGCCAGATGTTCTTGCCCCAGAGCCTGATCATTGGGGCGGTTACTTTCAAGCAGTTCTGTGACGTAATCGAATCGCGAGATATTCGATTCTTCGGCTTTTTCATCAAGTGCCTCAATCGCTTGCTGGATTGTGACCAGGCCCGCATCGACACTTTGCTGATAATAATGGGTGAAGACCGGGATCTGGGTGAATATACCGGTGAAAACAGCTATAAATGTCCAGCGCAGGATTGTTTTAAGCAAAATTCCCTCCTGTAAGAAATTTTTTCTTTGCGATCAGAGCCCTGTTTATATCGGATCTCCCTAGCATTTTGTTGCTTTAGTTCACGCCGTTCTGGCTGTGTTATTTTTGTAACATATCAGAAATGCCGTGATTTTGAAACAATTTTTGCTTTTTAGGTCAAAAACGCATTGCCCCAGATGATGAGAGCCATCCCTAGCACGAGCCGATAAAGGACGAACGGCCAGAATCCAGAGTGCTGTAGCCAGCGGATTAAAAGTCCCATTGCCAGAAAAGCGATGAGGGCTGCCAGCAGGGCTGCCAGAAGATAGTCGGTTATGGCAAGAGGGAGCGCATTTATGGCTCCCACCCCTGTGCCAGAAAACTGTTTGCTTATTCCCAGAGTGAGGGCGCCACCAATGGTTGGAATGGCGAGGAGAAAGGAAAAGCGCATGGCTGCTGCCCGGTCGATTGACAGGAAGCGAGCGGCGGTAACGGTAATGCCAGAGCGGCTGACCCCTGGAATAATGGCAAGCATTTGCCACAGGCCGATCCATAAGGCGTGTTGCCAGGTTAATTCATCAAGCGATTTTTGTGTTTTTGATTGGCGATTGCCATACAAGTCTGCGATCCCGAGCAACAGGCCAAAGCCAAGGGTTGTCGTCCCGATCAAGACCGGATTGCGGGCCATGCTGGCAACCCAGTTATGCAGGATAAAGCCTGCAATCACCACTGGCAGGGTTGCAAGGATCAGCAAAAAAGCCATTTTTTCGCCGTTATCGGGGATAGAGGATAGAGCATCCCGCCCAAAGATGCGCCTCCAAAAACTGGAAACTCCACGTATCATACTTACACATTCACGGCGGCAATAGACCAGCACCGCCAGCAATGTGCCGCCATGCACGGCAATATCAAAGGCCAGCCCCTGATCGGGCCAGCCAAAAACCGGGGCCACCAAAGCCAGATGGCCAGACGAACTGATCGGCAGAAATTCGCTCAGACCTTGGAGGAGCGCAAGAAAGGCAAGATGGAAGAAATCCATGCGCTTACGCCTTTAATCCGGGTAACGTGCCTGAACGATATAAAAAAGGGATGAAACAGGCTTGACCCTGCTCCATCCCTTTTATTTTTATATGGACACTATTCACATGATCACGATGTGAACAGGCAAAACACCTAGAATTTCACCAGAGCTCGCTTGGTCATATAGGCCCCGTCAGAAAGCGCGGTCCAGCCGATGACCTTGCGGCGGAATTCGATGAAATTATCGAAGATTCTTTTGCCGATATCATCTTCGGCAGCAGTTTCTTCCATAACTTCTTTGGATTTTTCACCAAAGGCACGGAAGATATCATCGCTGAACTGGCGCAACTGAACACCATGTTCATTGATCAATGTATCCAGCGCATCAGCATTTTTGGCGTTATATTCGGCAAGCAGCCGGTTATTTTCGTCATTTGCACAGGCTTTGATCAAAGCCTGATCAGAGGCCGAGAACGAATCCCAGACCGCCTTGTTAAAGCCGACCGACAAGGTTGATCCTGGCTCATGGAAGCCCGGATAATAATAGTATTTGGTGACTTTATAGAAGCCGAAAGCCAGGTCATTCCACGGTCCGACCCACTCGGTTGCGTCGATTGCCCCCGATTGCAGGGAGGGGAAGATTTCCCCGCCGGGCAGCGCAACGGCAGAGGCCCCAAGTCGGCGCAGGACTTCACCGCCCAGGCCGGGCATACGCATCTTGAGGCCTTTCAAGTCTTCAACCGAGTTGATTTCTTTATTGAACCAGCCGCCCATCTGAACGCTGGTATTGCCGCACGGCAGACCTTTGATGTTGAAGCCTGCGGCGAGTTCATCCCATAATTCCTGTCCGCCGCCATGATGAAGCCAGGCATCATTTTCATTGGCTGTAAGCCCGAACGGCACGGCGGTATAGAAGTTAAAGGCCTTGTTCTTGCCTTGCCAGTAATATTCGGCCGCATGATAGAGGTCGGCTGTCCCCTTGGAGACCGCATCAAAACTTTCAAACGGCGGCACCAGTTCCCCGGCGGCATAAAGTTTGATCGTCAAACGTCCATCGCTTGCGCTGGTGACCAGATCGGCGAAACGCTGTGCGCCGGTTCCCAACCCGGGGAAGTTTTTCGGCCAGGTGGTGACCAGTTTCAGCTCGCGTTTGCCAGAGGCAACAGCCGGAGCTTCAACCGCAGCTTCTTCTTCTTTTTTCTCGCAGGCAGCAAGAGCCAGGGCCCCAACCCCGGCGGCGGCCCCGCCCAGTATAAATTTACGGCGTTCCAGGGTTTTTCCCTCGTTTTTTTCTGTTACTTTTTCTTCTTTTTTTTCCATCACTTTCTCCCTTTTATATATAGTGCGATTTTAACTTTATGTCCGGTTTGTTTAACTGCCTATTCCCATGCCATGATCAGGCCGGGTCGTCAACAGGCCAGAAATTATATCCCGGGAAATTATATTTTAGGCCCGTCCGGTGACGGTATCGATCAGGTTGCGGACTTCATCGACGTGATCAAGATTGATCATGCCGACGGTATGATATCCTGCATCGACATGGTGGTTTTCGCCGGTGACGCCAGAGGCAAGGTCTGACAAGAGATAAAGACCGGCAGCCCCGACATCATCGATGGTGACGTTGCGTTGTAGAGGCGAATTGAGGGCATTCCAGCGCAGGATAGCGCGAAAATCGCCGATTCCGCTGGCAGCGAGGGTTTTGATTGGCCCGGCGGAGAGGGCATTGACTCGCACCCCTTCTGCGCCAAGATCGCTTGCCAGATAACGGACCGAGGCCTCAAGGGCGGCTTTTGCGACCCCCATGACGTTATAGTGTGGCATCACCCGCTCGGCCCCATAATAGGTCAGAGTCAAAGCGGCTGATCCCGGCTTCATCATCGGGCGGGCAAGGCGCATAATTTCGGTAAAGGAATAGCAGGAAATATCCATTGTGCGCAGGAAATTTGCTTTGCTGGTTGCGATATATTTGCCTTTCAACTCATCCTTGTCGGAAAAAGCGACCGCATGCACCAGAAAATCAAGCTGCCCCCAGGTCTTTTCGATCTCGGTCATCATGCGGGTGATCTGGTCTTCTTCGGTGACATCGCAGTCAAATAAAAGGCTGGCGTCAAGCGTTTTAGCCAGCGGGATCACCCGTTTGCCAAGGGCTTCTCCCTGATAGGTGAAGGCCAGTTCTGCCCCGGCCTGACGCAAAGCCCGCGCCACGCCCCAGGCGATAGACCGGTCATTGGCAACACCCAGGACCAGGCCCTTTTTGCCTTTCATAAGCTGTGCGCTTTGATTTTCTGTCATAAAAAGACCATTGTTTTTGATGGGTTCAATTTACCCAATTTAAAGGGATATGGGCGTTAAAGGCAAGTCTTTTCGTATTTTCAAACTGATTGTGTGACCTGCAAATCCCGGATTGCGGTATGCGCCAGATTGATCGCCGCCTCCCGGTCCGGGCCGCAAGCAAGCACCGCCCCCATACGCGCGGTGTGATTTTCCATCGGTTCAATCACATCGCCCGGCCCCCGGTGCAAGCGGCAAAATAGAATATCTGGATGACCCAGCAATCGGGCTTCGCCTTCAATTGAATCGATCCGGCCGGGTTCGGCAAAAATATAGCGGATGGCCAGGCCGCGCGGGGAACGGCGCGGGGTCAAAGCCTCAAAGGATGCGGCTTTCTCTTTATCAAAACGCCCGCAGCACAGGCTTAAAACCGTGCCAATCAGATCAACCCCGAAAGCAAAGGGAATCTGGTCGGTCGCCAGATAGCCGCCAGATAGCCGCAAGGCCACTTCAATCACCGCTGGCCCGTCCGGCCCGACAACAATATCGCCTTTAACCGGGCCGGTCTCTTGCCCAAGAACGGCCCCGGCCTTTAGGGCCAGAAGCTCTGCTTGTTCCTGCACCGCTTCAGAAACCACTGGCGGATACTGACCACCATCTTCGATAATAAAAGGGTGAAACTGTTGCATTCGTTCATAATTGCGCTCGACAAGACCAATCGGAAAGGGCTTTTTATCAATCAACAACCCTTCGGTGGAAAGCTGCACGCCGGGGATAAATTGTTCAATCATCGCCCGACTGCTTGAAGAATTGCCAAGCGCACGTTCCAGCGCGGCCTGGCGCATATCCGTGGAATCCGAAGCGGTTAAACGGCTGACTCCGCGCGCCCCCCGGCTATCCACCGGCTTGACCACAATGGCGGGATAGCGGCGCAACCAGACATCAATCTCTGTGACCGAGGTCAAAGGCGCATAATCCGGCACCGGCAGCCCGGCCTTGACCAGCCGATCTTTCATCGCCAGCTTGTCCGATGACAAGGCTGCAGCTTGCGGGCTTACGCCCGGCAGGCCCAGCCCTTTTGCCAGATGGGCAAGCGTGCGCGGCGCATCGGTGCCGACTGATGTTACCCCGTCAATGCGTCCGCCTGCTTTCAAATAGGAACGGCAGCGTTTCAAACATTGCTTTTCGTCATAGATTGAAGCCAAAAGCGCGACATCTGCCATCAACATGCCGGGCGCATTGGTCCGTGTATCAAGCACAATCAGCCGATAGCCCAGTGCGCGGGCATGAAGCAGGGCAGGCACGGCTTCAAGGCTGCCGCCCACAAAAAGCACGGCGGGATGACTATCTCTATCCCCCATCATCAGCCGCCACCGCCGTCAAGATTGATGCATTGCCCGGTGACATAGCCCGCCTGGCGCGAGACCAGAAATTCAACCATGGCGGCAACATCTTGCGGGGTGCCAAGCCGACCGGCCGGGATCGCAGCCACACGCTTTGCGGCTTCCGGGCGGGAGAGTTCGTTGCGGCTCAAGTCGGTTTCAACCAGCCCGATAGCAATCGCATTGGCGGTGATTCCCTTTCCGGCATAAAGCCGCGATAGGGAGCGGGCGAGATTAATCTGCCCGGCTTTTGCGGCGGCATAGTGAGGCTGATAGACCCCGCCGGTTTGTGCGCCAACCGATGAAATATGGACAATCCGACCAAAGCCTGCCTCCAGCATTGGCGGGATCATTTCCTGAGCCAGAATAAAATTGCTTTTGAGATTAACCGCAAGCATCCGGTCCCAGTCCTGATCGGTCAATTCAAGAAAATCAACGGGCTGGGCAATTCCGGCATTATTGATCAGCCCCAGGGCCGGGGTCTTGAAATGTCTGTTGGCGGTGTGCAGGGCTTGTTTGACAGCTTGTCGGTCGGTGACATCAAAGCGCAGGGCCAGGCTGGTTTCGGGATATTGTTTGGCCAAAGCAAGGGCCCCGTCCTGGCTGTTCAGATAGCCGATAATGACCGGGTAGCCCGCTTGAAGCAACCGTTCGGCAATCGCCTGTCCGATGCCACGTCCGGCCCCGGTGACAAGCAAGGGGAAGTTTATGTCCATCACAAAATATACTCCATAAACCACAGGATAAGGCTGATAGAAAAGAGGCTGAGGACGGTTGACAGGAAGATGGCGGTTGTTGCGAAGTTTCGTCCTGCATCATATCGTTCTGCCATGATTGAGGCAATAATGCCGGAGGGCATACTTGCGGTCAGCACAGCTCCTTTGACCCAGAGGTCGGGCAGTTCAAAGAGGTAATAGGCGAATATAAAGACGCAAGCTGGCATGACGAGGAGTTTAACGGCGATGAGGACGGCGTTTTGGGCGATTCGCCCGGCGATTCGGTATCGGGTGAGGGTTGCGCCGAGGGTGAAGAGAGCGACGGGGGCGACGGCGTCCTGCATGAGTTTGCAGAGGTGATCGACGGGGCCGGGGAGGGTGACGTCAAAGACATTGAGGGTGAGTCCGGTGACGACTCCGATGATTGGCGGCGAGTGGAGGAGCGAGCGTGCGGTTGCGTTAAATCGCCCGAGCACATTGAGTCCGGGTTCTTGCTTGGCGATTTCGAGGAGGACGGTCGACAGCGTAATAAAGCAGAGTCCGTGGATTGAGACGATGATGAAGTATGGCACACTGCCTTCATCGCCGTAGAGGGTAATGACGACGGCGAAACCGATCAGGACGGTATTTCCGAAGCTGAATCCGAGTCCGGTTATGACGCTTCCGGCGAGGTCACGGTTGAAGGCGAGTTTTCCGATGAGCAGGCCGAGGGTAAAGATGGAGATCATTGGCACATAGTAGGAGACGAGCAGCCGCCAGCTTTCGCCAAGCGACAGATCGGCGATGGAGAGGTTACGCATCAGCGTGAGCGGGATTGCGATTTCGAGGGCAAAGCGGGTGAGTCCGACCTGTGCGGATTCGCTGAGGCCAAAGCGTTTGGCGGCGATATAGCCGATGGCGACCAGCATCAGGATAGGCGTCAGGGTTTCAAGGACCAGAATCATTATGTGTCTTTAGTGTTTTTATGTCTTTTGGGGGGATTTTTAGAACATATCATCAATCGCACGGGTATTTTCAGAAGTTTCCAGAAAATCACTTGTTAAGCGAATGGCTTCAGCAATACCGACCCGCATCGGTGACACGCCTTCGGGAAACGCCGACATCAGGCGCGACGGAAAGCGTCGGTCGAGCATAACAAAGACGCCGCTGTCCTGTTCGGTGCGGATCAGGCGACCAAAGGCCTGGCGCAGTTTTCCTTTTGTCATTTCATCATCAAACCCGTTGCTGCTGCCAAACACATCCTTGAAGTGATCACGCCGGGCGCGGTGAAGAATGGTTGGACGCGGCCAGGGGGTCTTGTCAAACATCAAAAGCCGCAGGCTGCGCCCTGGCACATCAATCCCGTCCCGCACGGCATCGGTTCCAAATAAACAGGCATCGGTTTCGGCCCGGAAAATATCAATCAGGCTGGTTGTGCTCATCTTGTCAATATGCTGGGCATAAAGCGGCAGTCCTTCGGATTCAAGCGCGCCAGCAATCCGCCCATGGACGGCGCGTAAACGTCCAATCGCCGTAAAAAGCCCCAATGCGCCGCCGCCAGCCGCTATCGTCAGTTTCAGCATGGCCCGGGCCAGCACATCAATATCCTGCGGGTCAAGATCATTGACCAGAAGCACCCGCGTCATTTTTCCATAAGCAAAAGGCGAGACCACCTGCACCCGCAAGGCCGGATCGGATTGATGGCGGGTGCCGGTCAGGGCTTCGGCCATCGCCCAGTTCCGTGTGTCAGGCGAATTCGACTCCTTTATATCCGCCGCGCTGGTTAATGTTGCAGACGTAATCAGGGCCCCGTGCGCCGCATCGTAAAAAACCCGGGCAAAAGGCCGGGACGGGTCCAGCCAGTGCCGCGAAATCCCGACATCCTGCGCCCGCCCGCCTTGCCGGTTGAGCATATACCAGTCAATAAAGTCAGAATCAGGCCCCGAAATAGACTCAGAGTCCTCCTTGATCGCGTGCAGCAGCCCGGCCCAGGCCTGCACCGGACCCACCACCCGTTGTTCAAGGATACGACAAGTCTGTTCCAGCCGGAATCGCTGATCGGTTTCAAGAATATCCATCGCCTCGACCAGGACCTGATTGAATTGCGCCAGCAGACGCGCCGCATATCTTTCCATATCCACCAACACCTGAATCGATTGATCAAGCGCAGGCAAAAGGGCTGGTTCCGGGGCAATCGTCAGTTCCAGGTCAAACCCGCCTTCGCGCTCCCGCGGGGCGGCACGTTTCATCACCAGCCGGAAAATCTGGTGCAAAAGCTCTTCAACCGGGCCTATGCAAGCTGAAGAAAGCTGTAGCGAAGGTTGCAAGGCATTTTGTAAAGGGTTTTCACCCGACTTATCTTCATCCATATTCTTGTCTGTTTCCAGATCAAAAATACGCCGCCGCCAGTCCTGATCCGGCAGCTGACTGGCTGCCCGGGCCAGCCCCGCCAGATCCTCGCGCAAAGACAATGGTTTTTTCCCGGACCCTTCCTTATTATCTGGTGACTCTTGCCAGACCTCGGCAATCGCCATGCCTTCTTCCAGCCGTTCGGCAAGGCCTTTTGCCCGGCCTGACCGGCTCTGTTCATTGCCGCGAATATACCGGCGCAGCCATTCGGTCTCTTGCCCGCAAAAACGAATCGAAAAGGCCGAATCTGCCGCCTCAAACAGATGATGCCCCTCGTCAAAAACAAAACGGGCACTATCAAAAAACTCCGGCTGGGTCTGGCGCATCACCAGCGCATGATTGGCGATCACCAGATCCGCCCGTATGGAGGCCCGTTTGGTCCGCTCAATAAAACACCGCCGATAATGCGGGCAGGCCGAATAAATACACTCACCGCGCTTGTCATGAAGCTGGTAAAGCCGCTTTGCCCCCAATAATTCACCAAGCCAGCCCGGAAAATCCCCCCCGGTCAGATCACCGCTTGTCGTTGCCGATAAAAAACGGGCAATCAGGCCAAGACCCGCCGTGCCTTCTGGCAAAAACCCGATACCTGCCACCAGTTCTTCATAATTCAGCAGGCATAGGTAATTCTCGCGGCCCTTGCGCACAACCACCCGCTCGGCCCGCAACTGCGGGTCGGGATAAATGCGATTGAGTTCATCCTCAATCTGTTGCTGCAAATTGCGGGTAAAGGTTGAAATCCACACCGGCCCCTTGTTCTTGACCGCCCAGGACAGCGCCGGGGCGATATAACCCAGCGTCTTTCCCGTCCCGGTTCCGGCTTCTGCCAGCACAAGATTGGCCCCGTCTTCGGATTTTCGCGGCTGAAAGGCTTCGGTGACTGCTTCGGCATAATCGGCCTGTCCGGGACGGCTGCTAAACCCGGCCTGGTTAAGCACCATATCAAGGGCCGATCTTGCCTCCCCCCCGGTGACCGGCTGATCGCTTGGCGACAGCGGCGGGGCGCGTTCCGCCCATTCAGGCAATCCCTGCCAGACTTCCAGCCCCGAGCGGAAGAACGATGGTGTATTTTGCGTGCTATTGTCTGATTCCTGCGCATCAGAACCATCTGCAAAACCTGTAGCTTCGCGCAGAACTTTGGCCCAGGGCCAATTCGCCGCCTGCATCGCTTCAATCAGCGCGAAAAGCTGATGACGTTTGCTGTCATTGGCACTGGCGACTTCTGCCTTGAAATCATCGATCAGGGCCTGCGCCGAATGAAACAGGCTTGCTGCCGCCAGATCGCTTGAAGAACCAGCAGCGATTGCTTTTTTGCCAGAGGGAGCCACTGCTTCAGCCACCCCGGCCGGGGTGGGCAGGCAAAAGCTGGCCGGACGAACAAAAGCAAATAATTCCAAAAGATCATAGCCTGCCAGCGGCCCGCTTACCCCAAGCCGCGCCGCAACCGATAGCCCATGGCAAAAAAGCAGGTTGGGCGATTGCGCCTTCGCTTTCTTGCGGGCTTCTTCTAATGGCAGGTGGGCGGCT
Source organism: Alphaproteobacteria bacterium (assembly GCA_965229605.1). Classification (GTDB taxonomy): domain Bacteria; phylum Pseudomonadota; class Alphaproteobacteria; order CBDDJK01; family CBDDJK01. The sequence continues at coordinate 2,542,003 of OZ245892.1, forward strand.
TCTTGCGGGTCAAATGGGGAAAAAAACACCGCTTCGGTCTGTCCGGGAATCACGCCGACAAGCGACTGCATCGCGTCCGATAAATTCCGGGATAAATGGGACCCCGGACCCAGGCGGGGCGGACTCACGGATATATCCCCCGCTTGCGGGCCATCTGTTGCCGCCGGTTCAAGAAATTTTTGCAATCGTCAGGTATTTTTATGTGTCGTGTTTTTAGGGGCAGTTCTTTTAGAGGGCGCATTTTTAGTTTTGGTTTTTGCCACCGCTTTTTTCAGCACGGCAATTTCCTGACGTAAAAGGGCAATCTCGTCGCGCAAGGGGTCGCAATCTTCACGCTCGACCGGCATTCCATAAGGACTGAATTGAGGGCTGGACGCCTGATCAGGTTCAGATGAAGCAGCCGGTGCGTTAACAGGACGCGCTGGAATCCCGACCATCGTATCACCCGGCGCAACATCTTTAACAACCACCGCATTGGCCCCGATTCGCGCACCTTTGCCAACCGTGATCGGCCCCAGAATCTGTGCCCCGGAACCGACAATCACTTCATCCTCCAAGGTCGGATGGCGCTTGAGATCGCGCTGGTCATCCGCATTTTCAGACGGCGACACCCCGCCAAGCGTCACATCATGGTAAAGCGTCACATTCTTGCCAATCTCGGCAGTTTCGCCAATCACCACCCCCATGCCATGATCAATAAAAAGCCCGGACCCGATTTTGGCGCCGGGATGAATCTCGATACCGGTCAGCCAGCGGGCAAGCTGCGAGATATAGCGCGCAAGCACAAACCAGCGTCGCCGATAAAGCGGATGGCTCAGCCAATAAAGCAGCACCGCATGAAAGGAGGGATAAAGCAAGATGACCTCCAGACGGCTGCGGGCCGCCGGATCACGGGCGATGATGCCATCGACCTCGGCCAGTAAACGCGCAATAAAAGACGGCGGCGGACGCATCTGTGTCGCCTTTACTTTTTGTGAATCGGTCTTCGGCGAGTCTTCTCCTGCACCGGATTCTTTATCAAAACTATCCTCGGCTCTGATGTCTGCGCTCATCTTTCGTCCTTATTTCTGTGCCAGCAAAACCAACTCTTTCTATAAACCAAACCCTATAAAGTAAACAGGACCCAATTTCAAAACGCGATTTCTTGCGCCTCTTGAAAACAGCCAAAACAACCCTACATATAAACCACAAGAGGTCGGCCATAATGGAGACCTCAAAACACCTATTGCTCTAACCTATGGAGGATAGCTATGCGTACCTTTGATCTCTCACCGCTGTTTCGAACCTCGGTCGGATATGACCGGATGGCCCGACTGCTCGACAGTATGGCCAGCGAACCAACAGCCTCATACCCGCCCTATAATATCGAAAAACTCTCCGATGAAGCCTATATCATCACAATGGCTGTCGCCGGTTTCCGCGAAGAAGACCTGGATATTCAGGTTCAGGAAAACCAGCTGACCATCGCAGGGCGACTGCAAACAGACGAAAATCAACCCGATGAGCGAGTCTTTCTTTACCGCGGCATTGCTGAACGCGCCTTTGAACGGCGTTTCTCGCTTGCCGACCATATCAAGGTCAGTGGCGCACGCCTGAACGACGGACTCTTGCACGTCGATCTGGTCCGGGAAGTCCCCGAAGCCGCTAAACCGCGCCGGGTTGAAATCACCAATGCGGTGTCTGAGCCGGTTCAACAGAAAATCGAGCCGCAAAACAAGGCCTCCACCCGAAAGGTCAAAGCGGCGGCTTAAGGAGCCTTCAGCCACATAAAAAAACAACAAGATGTTCAGTCGTTACCTTTAACAGGCGATAACTGTTCACTTAACAAACGTGGGGCAAATTGGCGGGAGACCTTCCGGGTCTCCCGCTTTTTTATTTGAAGCTGACAAAAAATATGGCAAAAGCAACAGACTCAAAAGCAGCAGATAACAAAACCAATGACCAAAACAGACGAACGCCATATTGAACGCCATATCGAAAGCTGGACTGACAGTTATTTCAAACGCACCCGCAGCATCATCGAAGCACACGGGGATGTCCGGGTGACCTATGCCGTCTTTATGCGCCGACCCGTGGTGCTGGCCCCGCGCCTGGCAGTGGACTGGCTCCATTCTGTCGCAAAGGACCGAAAAACCACCTTTGATATCGAAGTTTTACACCCCGAAGGCAGCTGGGTCGGCGCCGGGGACCCGCTTTTATATGTTTCAGGGGCTTTCAGTCAGCTGGTTGAACTTGAAACCCTGATGCTGCAAAAACTTGGGGCCGCCTCGGTTGCCGCCTATAATGCCGCCCTTATGGTCCAGGACTTGCCAAAAACCGCCTTTATTGCCATGGATGCCCGCCATTGCGCCGGGACTGAAATGGCTGAAATGATGGCCTATGCGGCCTCGGTCGGGTCCGCACGCGGCAAAAAAGAATCCCGGGCCACCGGATTTATCGGCAATGCAACCGATGCCACCGCCCATTATTTCGGCAATGAAACCGGCCTTGGAACCATGCCTCATGCGCTGGTCGGCTATGCCGGATCAACACTCAAGGCCTGCACGCTTTTCCACGAAACCCACCCGACCATGCCCCTGACCGCTCTGGTTGACTATTTCGGGCAGGAAATCACCGATGCACTTGAAGTTTCTGGCCATTTTCCCGATCTTGCAACGACCGGAAAACTCTCTATCCGGCTGGATACTCCCGGAAGCCGCTTTATTGAAGGGTTAGACCCAACCCGCAGCTATCAGGTGCTTGACCGCCATGCCCCGCGCTCAACCCGGGGCTATCGCAGCGAAAGCGAATTGCAGCATTTGATCGGACCCGGCGTTTCAGCCGCAGCCGTCTGGCATTTGCGTGAACGACTGGATGCCGCTGGCTATCGCCAAGTCAAAATCGTCTGCTCCTCCGGCTTTGGACTTGAAAAATGCCGGGTGATGGCTCTGGCAGATGCCCCGGTCGATGTGATTGGAACCGGAAGCTATCTGCCGCAATCCTGGCAAGAGACCTATGCAACCGCTGATATCATCGCCTATGACGGACAGGCCCGGGTGAAAACAGGCCGGGAGTTCTTGTTGCGTGGCAAATCGGTTGAATCCTGACGATTGATGAAAAAACCCGACAAGCCGGAAAATTCACCGGAAAACGCAGAAGCTCCCCTTCAGGATATTATGGGTCAGGCCTGGCAAGCCGTCAAAAATAGCGACTGGCCGCTGGCTGAAAAAAAGGCCCGGCAATGGATCGAACAAAGACCAGAGGACCAAAAAGCGGTCGAGATCATGGCTGCTGCTGCCGCCAATCAGCGCAATTTTGACGAAGCCGCCTCTTTCTATGAGCGTTTACATGCGCTGGACCCGGCGCGGGAAACTATTTTGTCGGCCCTCCATCGGGTCTATCTCCAAAAAGCCGACCAGGTGATTGAAGGCCAGGACCCCCGGACGATGGATTTATGGGCCACGCGAATCCTGACCACCTTCCCGAACAACAGTGCCGGATTGAACGTCAAAGGTATTTCCAGCCGCCTTCAAGGTAACTTCAAAGCCGCCGCTTCCTTTCATCAACAGGGCTTGCAGGCAGAAGGCCTTGCCCCGCAGGAAGAAGCCGCCCATCAGGCCGGGTTGGGGATGGTGGCTCTGGAAACCGAAGACTATGCGGCCGCCTTTCACGCTTTCACTCGCGCGGTTGAACTGACCCCCGATATTTCCACCTATAAGCATAATCTGGTGGTTGTTCTGTATAGTATGGGCAAGGATGACGAGGCTTCAGAGCTTCTTTATCAACTCATCGCCGATGAGCCGGAGAATCCGGACTATCTTTATTCACGGGCTCAAATTCGCTTGCGCGCTGGTGACTGGCCCAAAGGATGGGCTGATTATGAAGCGCGCTGGAACAGTTTTTATATGAAACGCGATGTCGGCAAGGGACTGCGCGGCTATTATACCCGGTTCTTCCCCGATATCCCGGTCTGCACCCGCCAGTTTCTATCTGACCAGTCCCTGCACGGAAAAAGCCTGATTATCTATGGTGAACAGGGCTATGGCGATAACCTGATGGCCTTGCGGCTTTTGCCTCTGGTTAAGGACAAAACCGGTGCCTCTCCGGTTCTGGTCACCCCGTATGACCCGCTTGTGCCGCTTATGCGCGCTATCCCTGATCTCGAACGCAGCACAAAAATTGTCCAGGCTGTCGAAGGCATGGCGGTCGAGAAACTTCCGAAAGGCGATGGACATTGCGGTATTTTAAGCCTTTTCCATCTTTTATCCATCAATAGTCCGGCCGATATACCCCTGATTTCAAAGCCAATATTCAGTGCTGAACATCAAAAAATCTGGCGGGACAGGATAAGCTCTAGCAGGAGTCGTGAAAAGAACCTGGCCATCGGGGTTGCTTTTGAAGGCAATGCCAAGGCTAAAAATCGCCAAAGCCGGTCGCTTGATCTTTCCCGGCTCTGCGCTGCTCTGCCTGATGACTGCACAATTCATCTGCTGCAAAAAGACAAAACCCCTGAAATAGAAAAGGTTCTGCAAAACCACTCGTCCATCTTCTTTTGGGGCGATATGATGGATGATTTCACCGATACCGCGCAACTAATCCATGAACTTGATTTTATCGTTACGATTGATACCGCCATCGCCCATCTTGCCGGGCTTCTGCAAAAACCGGGCTGCCTGCTTTTGCCGACTCCCGGTGAATGGCGGTGGGGCCCGCCGTTTTTACAAGAAAACCGGGGCTATTGCAGGCTTTATCCGCATCTTTACGAGCTGCGCCAAAAAACCCCCGGCGCGTGGGATTCAGTGCTGGATCAACTCTCTGATCTTCTTCAAACTATTTAGCCGAATTATCACAAACCGCTTGTCTTTTATGTAAAAATCAAATATATTAAAGTATTCGCATGATATGGCAGAATGCTCTGAAAGCGAATATTGACAGACAAATACAAGTCAAACAGCTGTATATCACCGTTATTTCTGGATTGCTCCAAGCAGACCGGAAGATACGGCACAAATATTGCATATTCTATATCTAATATTTTGGGAAGTAGCCTCTAACTAAGGGAGGATCACATGACCGTATCAGGAAGTTTCTATTTGCCGACTGTTTTGTCGCGTATGACGGGATCGACTGGCGAGCCGATGTCGGTTGCGGGGATGCTGAAGAGTTCCCGCGATTGGGAGAGTCGTAACACCTATACGCCGAACCAGTCTGGGACGATTAATTTACAGAATGCATTGAACAACCGAGATGCGGTTGCGAGTCGCCAGCGGATTATGCTGGGTGCCATTCAGTTTATCAACGACGTTGCGCAGGAGCGTCGCACGCCGACTGAGGACTGGGAGATGACGGGCGGTTATATGGCGACGAAGGGTCTTCCGTTTCATGTCGAGGTTAATCAGTCGGGTCAGATTAATGTTTTGCCACAGGAGGACATGATTTCGGAGCTTCCGATCAACCAGCAGCCGAAGATGCGCGAGGCCCTTGACCGTCTGGAGGAGTTGAAAGCTTTGTTTGACGAGGAAACGACGAAGGATCTTTTGCATACGAAGTTGGAGTATGCGGTTTTTCGGATTGACGAGTTGAATCTTTTCAAGCCGGCGCAGGATCCCTGGGAGGAGGAGTTTTTGAATCGCCGGGAGATTGGTCGTCCGATGATTGTTGGTTTGGACAAGGATGGCGAGTTACAAACTTTTGATCAGATTGAGACGAATTTTGAGTATGTTGAGGATGACGATGATCGTTTGAAGCTGCAGTTGGCCGGGATGCGCATGGAGTCGATCATTGCGGGTGATGTCGCTGCGGTCGAGAGTTGGGAGACCCTTGCCCTTGGGAAAAGGCTGTCTGGCGACGATTATTTTCTGGATGTTGACGAGGATGGCGAGATCGTTGTCCGTGAAAATAATGACAAGATTTCGGGGGCCAATTCGATTTTGCCGAGTTATTTGCAGGAGGATGTCGAGGACGAATATTATATCGTGCCGGAGTATCTGCGTGGTGGCGGCAGCTATGATTTCTATAAGGAGAGCTGGGAAGAAAAGGCGATGGAGATGTATCAGAACAAGATTCCTTTCCATCTGGATGTCAGCGGCTCTTCTGTCCGGGTGATCGAGACTGATTTTAACGCTACGCGTACGCGTGATCTTTTGTCGGATAATTATTCATCGCGGCTCTTGAATGCCCGGGTCAATCTTTTGGTGTAAATCTCTTGGTGTGAATCTTTTAATGATTCTTTTAATTCAGGGGCCGTTCTGACAGAACGGACGTTCAGAATAGAAAAAATCGTTCTTTACAAGAGCGATATCTATCTGGCAGGACAATAAAAGACCCTAAAATATAAGAATATAAGCGTAGCAAACATAAAGCGGCCCCGTGATATGAGTCCAGCTTCGGCTATTCCGCCGCTTTCCCGATTTAAGCGCATTGTTGTCAAGGTTGGCTCGGCCCTTCTGGTCAAGGACGGGCGGGTGCGACAGAAATGGCTGACGGCTCTGGCCCGCGATTGCGCCGAATTTAACAAAAAGGGACAGCAATGTATCATCGTGACCTCCGGGGCTATTGCTCTTGGTCGCAGCAGCCCGAAAGCCCGGTTTGGCCGTAAAAAAAGCCTGAAACTTGAAGAAAAACAGGCCGCTGCCGCTCTTGGGCAGCCACGCCTGATCGAGGCCTGGCAGCAAGCCCTTGCCCCGCATGATCTTGATGTCGGGCAGATCCTGCTGACCTTTGAAGATACCGAAGAACGCCGCCGCCATCTCAACGCCCGGGCCGCCATCTTGCAGCTTCTGGGGCTGGGGACAGTCCCGATTATCAATGAAAATGACAGTGTGGCCACGGCTGAAATCCGCTATGGCGATAATGATCGCCTGGCCGCACGGGTCGCCACCATGGTCAGTGCCGATTTGCTGGTGCTTTTATCGGATATTGACGGGCTTTACAGTGCTGATCCGCGCCATGATCCCGATGCCCGCCATTTTCCGGTGATCGAGGCTTTGACCCCCGAAATCATGGCTATGGCAGGCGGAGCCCCGATTGGCTATTCATCCGGCGGCATGGTGACCAAACTCGAAGCCGCCCGCATCGCCCTTGGTGGCGGCTGTCATATGGTCATCGCCAAAGGCGATCTTGACCATCCATTACGCCAGCTTGAAAAAACACCGGGTCAGCTTGAAACAACAGCAGGAAACGAAAAATCATCACGCAGCACCTGGTTTTTGCCCTCGGCCACGCCGCAAGCCGCCCGCAAACGCTGGATTGGCGGGGTGCTTGACCCGAAAGGACGCTTGCGCGTTGACCAGGGGGCGGCACAGGCCCTGCGGCGCGGGTCCAGCCTGCTGCCCAAAGGCATTACCGCCGTTGAAGGATATTTTGAACGCGGCGATCCGGTTGAAATTCTGGAACAAGACCCCCAAAAACACCAAATTATTGCCATTGGACTATGCGCCTATTCAAGTGCTGAAACCGCCCGTATTCTATCGTGTCACAGCGATGAAATTGCGTCTGTTCTTGGCTATGCCGGGCGCAACGCGGTTGTCCACCGCGATGATCTGTCCCTGATCGAAAACCCCAAAACGCCTAAACCTGCCAAACAAAGATAATCAAAAAGGGTGGATATGAAAATTGACCTGAATTGCGATCTCGGGGAAGTGCTGATTGCCGCAAGCGCACCTGATCCAAATAATCGGGATGATATTCTGATGCGCGATAAACAGGTCATGGAATATGTGTCCTCGGTCAATATCGCCTGTGGCGGCCATGCCGGAGACGCCGATTCAATGACCGAGATCATGGAGCAGGCAAAAGCGCGTGGCATTGCAATCGGGGCGCATCCTTCCTATGCCGACCCGGCCCATTTCGGACGGCGCGATCTTGATCTGCCCCGTGAGCAGTTGATCAGTGACCTCTGCCGCCAGCTTGACGATTTTCGTGCCCGCGCACAGGCTTGCGCGGTACAGCCTGCGCATATCAAGCCGCATGGTGCGCTTTATAACCGCGCCGCGATAGACCCCGATGTCGCCCGCTCCATTCTTGAAGCTATCGGACAGGTCTTTCCCGACCGCGCACAAATTGCGGTCATGGGACTGGCTGGCGGGGTGCTGGTGGATGATGCACGCGCCGCCGGACACCCGGTTATCCGCGAAGGATTTGCTGATCGTGCCTATGACGAAAAGGGGCGGTTGGTCAGCCGCAACATTTCAGGTTCGGTGATTGAGGACCATGATCAGGCCGTAGAACAAGCTATTTCCCTTGCCAAAGCAGAGCCGATTTCAACGCTTGAAGGCTCAAAGATAACCTTGAAAGTGGACAGTTTATGCCTGCATAGCGATACACCCGCCGCGATTGAACGGGCCAGACAATTATATCAGGGCTTGACCGCCGCCGGATTTACCATCATAGCGACACCCGCTTGACCAACCCGATCAACCCGGCCTAAATAAGGCCATGCAAACAACCGTTAAATCCCGCCTTTTTCGCCTGTTCTCTATAGCCAAGATAAGGAAAGGCTGGATAATCGCAGCACTGGTCGTGCTTGTTGTGGCAAACCCGGCGCAGGTCCGGGCTGATTCCGTGGCCTTTATTCCCGGGACCGAGGATATTCCGCTGATGCCTGCCCTTGTTCCTCTGGAAGACGGCACCATGCGCTTTGACACCCCGACCGGACGGGTGGTTGAAAGTCTGGCGCAAAGCCGCGCCGGGCAATCTCTGTCCCCGCAATCCCTGTCAGACTTTTATAATCAGATATTGCCCGGCCTTGGCTGGCAAACCGATGGCACCGGCTTCACCCGCTCCGGCGAGCGGCTGGAAATCAAGGTCTGGCCCAAATCCGACGCATCCAATTCAGACTTATCGACGTTATCCTCCTCCACTTCAGCTACCTCCGCTGCAAGCAACCAGCCTACCGACATCATCGTCCGCTTCCTCCTGTCCCCGCAGTAACCGTTCTAAAAATTTAAAATGGGACTGTCCTAGATAACTAGCCCATATTCTTTCTAACCTATTGCTTTAGCTGTGATAATTTATTTTTGGGTCAAGGTTGTTAAAACGTCATTCACATTCCTTCAAATATAGCCCAAAATGAGCCTTGGGAACACCTGTTTGAACTTATTCAAAGCGTCGTCAATTCGGTTATACATTCGTCCTGATCCGGTGCATCTGGCACTTTGAGCGTGGAGACTGGTCACCCATGCCGGGTTTTAAGGATATATCGGCTACCAAGAAAGTTGATGGGTGCTAAAGCGATACTGACCAGAATAATCGCAAAGGCATCATTGATACGCATTACATTTGTACTGACTTCGATAATCAAGACACCGGCACAGTAGGAGCATGCATAGAACAGAAAATACCCAAGATAATCCCGCTTTGATGCCTTGTCTTTGTTAAAGGTATAAATCGAATTCATATACCAGGAAAATGAAGTAACAATAACAAAAGCTACAAAATAAGCTAAATGGGCGTGAGCAAACTGCAGCATAAACCAGTAAACCAGCCATCCTGCCAGTGTGTTAAATACGCCGATGATCAAGAATTTCAAGAATTGTTTGCGCATGGATATTGCGATTTCTTATTGGGAAGCAAGTACGTTGGAAGATGGTTATGCTTGCCATGGAGGGGTGTGCGCGCCCATGGGGCAGGCCCCGGCTTGTAACGATAACCAGGCCCATATCAAAAGCCGATGGTCTTGCTCTGCGTTTTGATGGGCAGTTATCATCTGTTCAAGCGACTCCTTGTGTATTCCCCATTGATCGCTACCCTCAACAGACAAGTCGTGTTGCTTCAGCCAATATAGCAGGGGAATCCCAAAGCCTTTTTTTGGGCGCTTCAAAATTGAATCCGGCACAATGCCATTGGCAGCTACTTTCAAGATTTTCTTGCGATTTTTACCATCAAATTTATATGGTGCTGGCAGTTTTCTGGCAAAATCTACCAATTCATTGTCTAAAAAAACCGACCGCGCTTCCAGGCTATTCATCATGGATGCTCGATCCGTTTTGACCAAAACATCATCAGGCAAATAGAAATTGGTGAAATATTCCAGGGTTTTGTCGACAGGGGACTTTTCCGGATCTTCCCGCCACAGAGCGAGAACCTCACTAAAGACCTCTTCAACCTGCACATCTTGCTGGAAAAGGTCCTGCAAATCACCCATCGAGGCGGGCCCCATCCATGATGGCAGCCATAATTCAGGAGGATGATCCAAACCCTTCATAGTACGGCGTAATTTGAAATCCAGCGACATGTTTCTGCTGGAATAGGGGAGCAGGTCAACCAGCTTTTTAATGCCGCAGTGCATGCGCTTTGGCACCACAGATTGATAAATACGTGCAGGAAGCAGGGCTGCAAATGGGTCATAACCGCCAAAAATTTCATCTCCACCATCACCGCTTAAACAGACGGTGACATATTTGCGGGCAAAACCGCAAAGAAAATACGTTGGCAGGATTGAACTGTCACAAATCGGCTCATCTATGCGGGGCAAGACTTCTTTCATAAGCTGTCTGGCTTTGTCATAGTTCAAAATCTGGTTCTTGTGGCGTGACCCGATTACATCTGCAACGGTTTGGGCATAGGGGCTCTCATCGTAGCTTTTTTCATGAAAACCGATAGAAAAACTTTGAATCGGGTCTGATTGGCAGGTGCTGGCGATACAAGCTACAAGGCTTGAGTCAATCCCGCCCGATAAAAAGATGCCTAAGGGGACATCACTCATCATTCGGCGCTTGAGTGACTGATGCAAAATTCTCTTCAGTTCTTCTGCTGCCTCCTCAAAGGATGGAGGTTGCAGATCTGCCTCAATACGAAAAGACCAGTAGCTTTCAATGTCAATAGACTGACAATCAATTTGGTACGTCAGGCTGCTGCCTGGCTTCAATTTCCAGCAATCAGCATAAAGGCTATTGGGGGCAGGAATATAGCCGTGGGCGAATAGCTTATATAAGGACAGCATATTGGGGTTTGAGTCAAAGTGCTGATGGTAACGGAAGGCAGATAATTCAGAGGCAAAATAGAAATTGCCTTTCTGGAATCCCCAAAATAAAGGTTTTTCACCAAATCGGTCTCGTGCTAGAAAAAGCTGCCTTGTTCGTTGGTCAAAGAGGGCGAAAGCAAACATACCATTCAGTTTGCCTGGCAGATCCTGCTGCCATTCCTTCCAGCCATGGACAAGAATTTCTGTATCTGAATGGTCTGTACGAAAGACATGACCAAGGCTTTCCAACTCCCGCCGCAATTCACGATGATTGTAAATCTCGCCATTATAGACAACGGTAATGAGCTGCGAGGCATCCTGCATTGGTTGTAAGCCATCCGCCAAATCAATGACTGCCAGTCGTTGATGTGCCAGGAAAACCGGATGGTTCGGGATCTTATGCACACCATGTCCATCGGGACCACGATGCGCCAGACATAGTCCCATATTCCGCGCATCCTCCAGATCGCCACGACCTGCAAAACCGGCGATTCCACACATGTGGCCTAGCTCTTGACCTTGTTGTAGACAGAACGAATTTTATAGATGTCCTGATTTTGACTTTCGTAATAGGTCCTGATCAGAAGCTCGGCCAGCAACCCCATTAACAGACAGGTTATGCCTGTTGACAGAAAGGTGCCCGTGATGACTGGTAATGGCGTCGCACTAAAGGGAATATCGTTAAATAATTTTAAGTAGACGGCCCATAACCCGCAACCAAAAGCTCCAGCCAATAATGTCATACCAACACCCCCAAACACATAGATAGGCTTGGTAAGGTATCGGTCCATAAAGGACAAAATCAACAAATCCAGCAGCACTTTAAAGATGCGATTCAAACCATATTTGGATTTTCCATGAATGCGTGGGCGGTGATTGACGGGTACTTCAGAAATTTTTCCACCGTACCATTTGGTATAAATCGGCACAAAGCGATGCATTTCTCCGTAAAGCTTAACATGTTCGAGTGAATCGCGGCGATAGGCCTTTAACGAGCAACCATAATCATGCAAATGCACCCCCGACACCCTGGAGATAATTGCGTTGGCAACCCGACTTGGAATTTTTCGGGATAATGTTTTATCTTTCCGGTCTTTACGCCAACCGGAAACGACATCAAAGCCCTTGTCCAGTTCTTCTAGCAATTTAGGTATTTCTGCAGGGTCGTTTTGCCCGTCACCATCAAGTGCGATAATGATTTCACCCTTTGCTGCATCAAATCCGGCCATCATTGCGGCAGTTTGCCCATAGTTCCGACGAAGGTCAATGACGGTCATGGCATCATTTTTGGATGCCTCTTCATGCAAAACGGATAATGTTGAGTCGGTTGATCCATCATTGATGCAAATCAGTTCCCAAGGCTGCCCAATATCTTGCATGCTTGTTGTGATTTCTACGATCAGCGAGCTAATATTACTCTCTTCATTGTAAAATGGGACAATAACGGATAAAGAAATCAACATATTTTGTCCTCGCATGAAAGAAATAAACAAATAGTTTTTATGGCTACTCATACTTCGGAATCAAAGGAAATGCAATTAAAGTTACGTTGGAACAAATTGATGAATTATGCTATTTTTTGTCCAGACGGCTTGTCAAAGACGCCGAGCAGGCTGGCTTTATTGATTGGCTTGGTTATAGCGGCCAGTATCGGTATCGCCGGCTTATATTCTAGCCAAAAAGCAGTTTATTTGACAAAAAACCCAGATATTTGTGGTGTATATTGCGACATGGCACTGCATTATGGAACATATTTCGCAGACAAAAGTTTTGATAAATATTATTTTAGTAAATCAGCGGGATCTCTTTTTGTTTATGTTGGCGTCTCTACAGGTATCATTGACCCGGTCCCGGCTTCGGTGAATCAGGCCCTGGAAATTGTCTCTTTGCTGACAATGCTGGCAACTACGGCAGCCTGGTTTTCTATTTGTCATCGCATGGCCTTTGGTAATAGTGCCTTTATGCTCGGAATCGTTACCTTTTTTGTGAGCCAGCTATTTGTGTGGGACATTCCACTGGCCCAGGAAAGCCCGGATGCCATTGCATTATTTCTGGGTATGATGTTTATTTTGGGAATTGTAGCGAAATGCTATTGGTTGATATTGGCGGTCTTTTTTTTGGCCTCTTTTTCTCAAACCCAATTGGCCTTATATATCGTGCCGGTCATTTTGTTTTGGAAATTACAATCGAAACCCGCATCGGCATTCATTGTCAAGAATCTGGCAGGGTTGTTGAAATATTTTGCCAATAAGAATGTACGAGGAGCTGCATTGATCTTTGTTCTTTTCGTTGTATTGTTTTCTTTAGTGGCTTATGGATTGGCCCTGTTTCGAGGACCTTATCACGGATATGAGGCAACGATTGAAATATTGTGGCCCCTTAGCATTGTGGCAGCGTCTGGATTGTTGACTTGGTTGCTTATCAGAATGCGGATTTTTCATGCGGCCTGCAGATATTGCGGCTTTCTGGAGCAAAAAGAATTCTGGCTGCGCTTTTCCTTGATGGTGATCTTCTTTCTGATCAAGGGCGCATTCATCGAGTGGGTCGCGCAGGGTGAAGTCAAATCGTTGGCCAGCTCGACCGCTGGGGCTGCATATCTAACAGCTTCCATGCTATATTTGGGTGTTGAGGCTCCCTTAAAAAGCTGGATTGTTCATTTTTTCTATTTAGGGCCAATCATTTATTATTTTGCTAGCAGGATTACAGCGGTTGACGATTTCGACCAAAATTACAGCCCCGGTTTCAGTCTGACGATTGCGGCTGTATTGGTGTTTTCGGTTAATTCGGAAAGTCGTCATTTTGTAGGATTCTTGCCCTGGTTGATGGTCGTGCCTCTTCTTTTAGATAAGGGTAATGTATCCCGGGCGTTTATGGTAGCTTATATTGTTCTGATGTTACTAAGCAGCCGGTTTTTTGTGGAAATCTGGCCTTCTGAACCAGCACAAGATTCCTGGCTTTTGACATGGGGTCCGTGGTGGACAATGGAACATTATTACATATCCATTATTCCAGCAGCAATTGGGATTCTGATACTGGCCTGCGCTGACAAAATGCTGAAAAAAAACTAAGTGTCTGATTATTTTAAAAGCCGAATTTTCAGCATACCACACAATAATAATCATATATAGAGGATAAATATACGGTTGAACATGCATTCAGCGTATCTTAAAGACCAGTGATTCGCTGCAGTAAATACCTGAATTCGTATAGTTATCGCGTTCTATTAGCGGGGCCAGCATATGATATTTAGATTAGTGAAAGCAGGACTTTTTATCTTTTGCCTTTTTGTGGCCTATGCTTTTGGTATCATTTCAATGCGATATAATTTCTACCCGGTCGGCGAGCTCTATTTAAAACCGGAAGCCATTAAACAGGTCATTGATGATTATCGATATCAATCAGGTTTGAAAGGCGAACATTCAAAGATTCTACGCATTTATGAGGAAGCAACGCATCCAGGCTTAAGGTCGGAAATCGCAGCGAAACTCATCATTCCGGATCGAAAATATGTTTCTATGGCCCATGATTGTTCAATTTGTGCGAACAACGTCGCTTTGGAACATCACACGGTAACGACATATGACACGGTTCATAATGCACATTACTATTATAACCGCAGAAAAAAATCCACACGCCTGGTTATCTATTTACAAGGGCATGGTGGCAGTCCTTATGAACATGACTACGCGCTAAACATCCTGTCGCAAGTGACAAAACGTGGTGACAGTATGTTATTAATGTCGATGACGGGATTAGGTCTTAATCAGGGTCCTGCCAGTTTCTCATCAACATTGTTTGGTAAAGACATAACACGAAAATTGCCAAAAGAACGCGCTGCTCAGCATCAGTTTTATGCTGAATTCCGAGATTCGACCCAACCTGATCTTATCGATATCGCAATTATGATTTCCGGCAATTACCATCTTGTTAAAGAAATTTCTGAATCTTATACCGATATTGACATTGTTGGTGTCTCTGGCGGTGGCTGGTATAGTGTATTCTTGGCTGCATTGCTGCCAGAAATTGACAATACCTATTCCTACGCAGGCTCTTTACCAATGGTCTACCGCGTAATTAAATCTAACAAAGGAGACTTTGAGCAATATGATAGCTTATTTTGGCAGGATTATGATTACTACCATTTATATTTCCTGTCGGTGATGGATAAAAATAACGATGCGACGCGGAAGCTGCATCTTGTTTATCATTCTAAAGATGAATGCTGTATGCGTGACCCCTATGCATCTGAGTTTAAGAACATGATGACAGACTTCATATCAAAGAGGCTTGATGTCACAGTTCTAAATCAGCGTGCTCATAAAATTAATGAATACCACTTACTTTCCCAACTCTATGTCGAGTAAGGACCAAAGAAGTAAAACAGCATATATGTGCAAAGAGGTAAGGATATAAGCATGGGCAACAAATCGCGACAATCCGTATATGATGAAGGGTTCTTCAGCTATACAAGCCGTATTTCTGACCGGTCATCTGAAATTGCTGTTCCAATATTAAGCGGATTGTTGCCCGAAATATCCAGCGTGGTTGATTTTGGGGCTGCAGAATGTGTGTGGATCAGTAAATGGAAGAAAGTCGGCATTGAAGATATTATCGGGATTGATGGCAATTATGTCGATCAGCAAAAATTGTGGATTAGCCCTGATAAATTTCACAGTGCCGATTTAAACAAGCCGATTGACCTGAAGCGGCGTTTTGACTTTGCCTATAGTCTTGAAGTTGCAGAACATTTAAAACCGGAAGCATCAGCGGTCTTTGTAGAATCACTGGTGCGCCATTCGGACATCGTTTTGTTTTCGGCTGCCCCGCCAGGGCAGGGGGGCGAAAGCCACATTAATGAAAAGCCGATGGAGTTTTGGCGGGATCTTTTTGTTAAAAATGGCTATGCTGCCTATGATTGCATACGGCCAAAACTGATAAAGGAAACGGATATTTCCTATTGGTATCGATACAATGCACTTCTTTATATCAAGAAAGGCCGCGAAGAACTTGTTTCCCGCCATATTCTGGATACACGTTTAGAGGATGATGCAAAAATTCTCGACATATCACCGATGTGGTTCAAAATGCGCAAGGCCGTTGTCAGAATGCTCCCTGTATCATGGCAAAATGTTCTGGCCCGATTAAAGGCTAGAAAAAAATTCAAAGCGGGTTTGATCCTGACCCTGAAAAATAAAACAGTTTTCATTCTGGTCCAAGAATAATGAACGATGACGATTATATTTTGGTGACAGGTGGAGCCGGTTTTATTGGCTCTCATATTTGCCTGAAACTCCAGGAGAGTGGATATCGTCCTTTGGTGTTTGATAATTTTAGCAATGGTCATCGCGATGCAGTGGTGGGCTTTGATATCATCGAGGGAGATATACGTGACTCAACTGCGCTTTCCAGCTTGTTCCAGAAATATAATATCGCTGCGGTCATTCATATGGCTGGTTTGATCGAAGCAGGTGTTTCTGTACATGATCCTGCGCCGTTCTATGATGTTAACACGCTTGGCAGTTTCCGCTTGCTGGAGGCGATGCGGCAGTTTGACCGGAGGCATCTTGTTTTTTCGTCAACGGCAGCTCTTTATGGCAATAACGAAACACCTTTATTGCACGAAGAACTATCGGTCGCACCAGTGAATCCCTATGGAACGTCAAAAGCTGTTGTTGAAATGATGCTTCGCGATTTTGTGGGGATCTATGGTTTCAGCGCAACAGCCTTACGCTATTTTAACGCAACCGGGGCAGATCCAGCCGGGCGGGCTGGAGAACGCCATAATCCAGAGAGTCATTTGATTCCAATTGCACTTCAAGCTGCAGCAGGACTGCGGTCTGGTATGAAGCTGTATGGAACTGATTACGATACCCTAGATGGAACTTGTATACGTGACTATGTTCATGTTGATGATCTGGCTGATGCGCATGTAAAGGCAGTTACCAGATTATTGGGAATGAGGTCCCCGGCGTTTGATGTAATGAATATTGGTACCGGGAATGGTTGTTCGGTTCGTGATATCTTGGATTTATGCCGTAAAATTACAGGCGTTGATTTTAAGATTGAGGAAACTGCTCGCCGGGCCGGTGACCCCTCGTCTCTGGTCGCTGACGCAGCTAAAGCGCAAAGACTATTGGGGTGGAAAGCCAAATACCCGGAACCAGAAGATATGATCCGCCACGCTTGGCAATTTATAAAGCAAGGGAACAAACCTATTCAACACGGAAAGAACTGACGTCTTGTTTTTGAATATTTCGCAGAGGCTGAAAATCTAAACAGACTTGCTGCCAACTTGTTGAAAACGGAAACAGGAAGAATCTGATAAATCAATTCCCATCCGGCATAAAGCCATAAAGGCCTTGTGGATGCTTTGTTTCTCCACTGCTTCCATAAGTTGACCAGCCGTTTGGCTTGATAGAGGTCCGTGTGTTTATTACGAATAAAAGACCAAAGCTCGGCGTGACGGCTGCGTGAGGTGCTTGCCAGCATTCCTGTTTTTTGTACGCGATAATGAAAGAGAGGAGCCGGAATGACCGCTCCATGATATCCTGCTTTGCCCAGACGAATATTCCAATCCCAGTCTTCGTACCCTTTGCGCATTGTTTCGTCATAACCGCCCAGTTCTTCCCAGCAGCTCTTTGGTTGCAAAAGACAGTATGGCAGTTGATTCAAAAAAAGCTGCTCAAAGAAATTATAATTCTTTTGCATTATACCATCAGATTCTGCTTCCAGCTTAAGCCATGCGAAAGCAAAATGAATGTCTGGGCGGCTGTTAATCAATTCCAACCCTTTTTCTATGAAGTTTGGTTCGAGCCAGTCATCACAGTCTAAAGGCAGGACATAATCCCCGCGTGCTTTTTGGAAGCCAGTATTTCTTGCACCAGGCAGGCCTTTGTTTTCCTGCCTGATCAGCGTAATATCGTCAGTCATACTCTCTAAATAGCTAATGGTGTCAAAATCAGTGGAGCCATCATCTATGACCAGTATTTCGCACGGTTTGCAGGTTTGCTGGCGAACAGACTCCAAGGCCTGATCCAGAAATTTATGTCCGTTGTAGCAAGGAATGATAACGGAAACGCGAATATCTATCATTTTATCACTTTTTTCCTGTTATTAATATAGCAAACAGCCCATATTTCGCTCCAAACAGTACGCAGGCTTTCAATGCTCAGGCCTGCGCTTGTGATTTCATCTTCAAATTCTTTAATTGTATGTTCAATAAAGTGCGTGCGGTCGTTAAAATAAGTTATCCCCAGTTCCTTACGCATAGGAACATGCCATTCGCGCTCGAAAGCGGGAACACGAATCATTATGGTTTTTGGATTTAGCTTGCTCTGCAGGCGACGCAAAAAGGCCTGACGCTCTTCAATATGCTCAAGGACATTTGAAAGGATAACAATATCAGCAGAACCTTCAGGCAGGACTTCAAACGCGTCCCCAAAAAGAAAAGAGAGATTTTCTGGATTATCAGAGGCTATAGCTTGATGGTACCGCCCTTCGTCCATTTCAACACCCACGACAGTTGTATGGCTAACTCTGTTGGCAATCGACCGAGCGACGGCACCATATCCACATCCAATATCGATAACTTTTTGGCCCGGTTTGATATAGTCAACAAAAAAATCATGATATTTCATCAAGCGATGCTTTGGATGCTCACCTCCCTCATAAGCCATAGCGCGTTCTGAAAGTAAGCGGTCCATATTATCACGCATTGGGTATAACCGTCGCAAAGCATCAGCAGGTGTGCCAATTCGCGATTCCAGCATGAGCAAGCCAAATATCAATTTCTCCCGCAACCTCGCTGGTATCAGGCGGTAAAACAATGATAAAAAAGCAATAAGAGATAATAAAAATTTCCTCATCGTGATCAATTCCCGGATAATTCACAAAATATTTGTTGATGGCGCTCAATCCATTTTTTTATGTCAAATTGCGCCACTGCGCGCTGACGCGCTGCAAGTTGGCGCGCTGGAAGATCCTTCAGGATTTGCTTCATGCCCTTCGCAATCTCCATCTGTTCAGGCACATAATTGGCCTCAAAGCCTTGCTGTACCGGAAGAGAAATCCCACAATTCCCCGATGCAAGTTCTGGCACACCTCCAGAATCACTGTATAAAATTGCCAGACCGCTGGCCATAGCCTCCAAAACGGTGTTCGGGCAAGGATCATTATGTTTCAGCATCACATAAACATCAGCCTGCTGATAAACTGAAGGTGCTTCCTCCTGGCTATAGGCCCCTGTAAACGAAACCAGATCAATAATATCCAGCTCTCGGGCAAGCGATACGGCTTTATCAGTAACAGTTTCAGACATCCATCCAGCAACTGTCAAGGTTGCCTCCAGCCCATTGTCAAGCGCGGCTCCAAAGCCGCGCAATGTTGCCTCTAATCGGTAGTACATATGATCATCTATCTTTCCGGCTACTAAAAAGACGGGTTTGGTTATGTTGCGCTCAATCGGCCGGAAATGATTAACATCTACAGCATTATAGAGAATTTCTACAGGACCTTTTCGCGCACCCAGAAACTGCCGTGCACAATCATAACAGAATTGACTCTGGCAAAAAGCATAATCTGCAACATGCCAGGCCTTGGCCATTTCCTTGTTTTTTGCCTGCCAGTCACCATCAAACCAGCCGCTATAGAAAACGCCATTTTGATTCAATATAATGGGAATCCCCCGCCATTTCAGGAATTTAATGGAAAATGACGTCAGGTATGGTGTGTTTGATAACAAATAGACAATAGAAAACCCAAATCGAAATTCAGGAAAAAACTGCTGAAGACGCTTAACCTTCACAAGAGGCCCCCCTAAATCGCCTGAACGGGCACCACCGTACCAGACTTTTATTGCTTGCTTTCTCACCGACGAAAACACCAGCAAGCTTTGCAGATTACGCCACCCCCAGCGCAAAATTCTTTTTCGTAAAGGATCGATCGCAGACATTAGCGCATTAATCCATGCTTTAATCTAAACCACAAACGATCCATGCGTGGATGCCGCGCCGCAATGACTGAACGTCGATTCTGATTCAGCTGTGTAAACAAATCCAACCAGTCAGTACAGGTCTTGCGCAGGTTATGTGGATAAGAGGATATTTTCGTTTGCCAAAAATCATAATTGCCCAATAATTCTTCTAGCTGCTGCTCAAAACTTGGAATATTATGAAATGCCAGCCCATAGCCGCCAAGATATTCGGGCATGCAGCCACTGGCGAGATACAGAACAGGCAAGCCGCATTGCGCCCCTTCATTCTGATGATTGCCGCCTGGTTCATTTATCGAACCGGTTACATAAGCATGCTGTTTGCGCAATGCATCTGCCAGAAACTGACCAGATAAGGGGGAAATATGGTGTGCATGCCTGAATTGATACCCTTTAGGCAAATTGCCAATATATGTAAAATCTATACGATTCGCCCAGGAAGGTTCAAACAGCATTTTATCCAGATGATCATAGATATCAAAGCCTTTCATCCAGTTGCCGGCCCAGTGATGAGTGACCAGTTTCAATTTGCCTTGATGATCCCAGGGGTTGAAACCATGGCTGTTATAAACAGCCAGATCTGCGCCGTTCAGAATGACGCTTGATGACATTTGATCTGTGCCAAGCCATACGTCCAGATCTTTCAACCAGCTGCCAACAAAAACAGTGTGATCAGCCGCTTCATTACAGAGCTTCAGCATCCGGTTCATATTTTTGGTGTTTTTACGCTCGTCACATTCGTTAATCCGGTGGACGATTATACAATCAGGATTACGCCGCTGAACATAGCGCCAAGCTGCATTATAACTGAAAGGAATGGATTTGTTGCGGCGCCCGAACCGCGGGTCGGAGAGAAGAATAAAATCAATATCAGAGTCCTCCAACCCTTGAACAACACGATGCCCGGCTTTCTCTAAAGCGTGGATAAGACCAGAGAAAAAACTGTTGCCGCCCCCCCATGGTCCTGGTTGAACGTTATAAGCAATGCATATTTTCATGATGCTGCTTCTACGTTCTGCCCAAAAGAGAGGTAATCGCTTTTTGAACCTCGCTTGTCTTCAGCGACCTCATGCATTTATGTCCATTGTTACACCAGCCAAGATTGCCGCATGGTGCGCAATCAACATAGTGACAAAGGATTTTTTGCTGGTCTGCATAACCTGCAAATTCCGGCAATGTGATGCCTCCCCATAGAATCAACGCAGGAACATCAACTGCCGAAGCGGCATGCATAAGGCCCCCTTCGGTCCCAATAAATAGTGCAGATCGTTTCATCAACAGGGCAGCTTCCCGGAAACTGGTTTTGTTTTTCAGATCAATAACGCCTTCAAGTGGCTCAGCATTGCCGACTCCGACTTGAATCCTCTGGTGGTCCGGATATGCCTCTTGAAGCCAATTAACGATTTCTTGCCAGCGCTCTTCAGGCCAGGCACGCAACTTTCCAAACCAGTCCTGGTTGGTTTCTGGCTCCAGAATGATAAACGACTTATGCAAGCCATATTCTGAAATGAGTTCATCAATTTTCTGCTGTTCCCTTACATCAAAATACAAGTGACATTTTGGAACATCCACTTTGATCCCAAAAGGTTTTCCGATAATCTGGGCTGCATGTCCTCCTGTTTTCCAAACCGTGTTTGTTTTACTCTGGCTAGCTGCGTATGAGTGAATGCGCATATCAATATGGACAAGAAGCGGACCTTGTTTTTCGTGAAAAGCCTTTATGCTTCTGCGAAAAACCCAATTTTCATATCGGCGACGAACGAGGTCAGGAGATATGGTCTTTTCAAACAAGAAATCCACAGCATGCGTGATCGCGTTCTTCTGAACCGGGACAATCTGTTGTATAGTTGGATTGTCTTTGAAAATAATATCATTGGCATAGCTTCTATCGCCACGCCACAAGCGGCCAAAAATCAAATCTGTCAGCATTGGTGTATCGCAAGCCGTTGCATGCTGTCCGTTATTGGCAGCAGCAGCAAAGACACTTGTCCATATTAAATTACCGCCAAAGCCCATAATGCTACCTGCTTAGGACGCTGCAGATTTCTTGCCAAAAACAATGCGCGCCTGTCCAGATGAACCTTCTCCCGTTTCAGGGTTTTTTGGTAAATTATCCTCATAGTCAAGAATGTCAAAATGTTGGCCAATAAGATGTCGCATATTGGAAGGATTGATAAAAAGACTACAGTCACGCAATGCAAAATCGCGGTCACTTGCTTCAATCACATCCCCCGTTTCGGTTTTCCCATAATATATATGGGCAACTCCATTTTTATTCAGCAGCCTTTTAATGTGTTCAAGGTAAAATTCAATTTCTTTTTTAGAATCAAAGTGCTGAAATACAATAAAGCTATAAACAAAATCTATACACCCGTCTTCAAGATCTTTAAGACTATCACGATGCAGCAGATGGAAATTAGAGACTTCTTCATATTCAAGATAGCGTCGCGTATTCGCAAATGCTTTATGGATGTCAACACCTATAGCTTCATTGAATTCGCGTGCCGCTTGCGCCAGCAAGCGCCCCCCGCCAAATCCAATTTCTAATGAGCGGCCTTTTCCTATATCGGCAAAAGCGGTCGTATTCTGAAACCGAAATTTCCAATCTCGTTGTGCTGCCGCGCGTGTATCTTCCAACGAACTTGTCTTGTCGAACCAATTCATAAACTCTGTCAAATCGTCAAATTTTTCTGGTGTTTGCTCCCATGTCTCCCGAACAGGAGTCGATTGATTCAGCAAACGTCTTTTTAAAACGTCTAAAGCTATAAAACATAAAATTTTGAAATTATTCATTATGTTCCACCAATTGTTCAAGAATTCTGCAAATGCAGAACTTCATCCGCAATTCCAAGCATAGACTTTTTGTGAGTCACAATGCATATCGTCATTCGACCCTTTAATTCTGCAAAAGTGTTAATCAGCCTTTGTTCGGTTGAGTCATCAAGATTTGCGGTTGCTTCGTCTAAAATGAGCAATTTTGGTTGCCGTACCAAAGCACGAGCCAAGCTCAACCTTTGCTTTTGCCCGGCGGATAGTCCCTCCCCTTGTTCGGTTACAGGGTGGTCAAGGCCATACGCCATTTCAAAGACAAAATGACACTCCGCCATTCTTAATGCCAGGATCAATTCATCATCACCATACTGATCAATACCATATACCAGATTTTCTCTGATTGTGCCGGATATCAAAAAGCTTTCAGGGCCAACATAACCCACGTTTTCCAGCATCTGGTGCCGCAGGCGGGACAAAGGATAAACTGCTCCCCGATCATCCAGAATCTCGACTCGTCCTGATGTTGGCTGATTGAGACCCAGTAAAAGACTAAGAACACTGCTTTTTCCTGATCCGCTTTTACCAATAAGAGCCAAAACTTTCCCTGGCTCAAGCCTTAAGTTGAAGTTAGACAAAACTGGAGCGTCCAAAGAGTTATATTGTAAAGAAACATCAGAAAGTTTCCAACCTGTCGGCCTTGCAAAAATGTCTTTGGCAAAGCCGGGCGCAGATTCATTTTCTTTTTCGGCCTGTTCTATTTGTGCCTCTGGCTCTCTAATCTTATTTTGCTGCCACCATTTTTGGATAACCATAGCCCGGGGTCTGGTAAGTGAAAGGTAAGACCCAAGATTGGCCAGCTCACCAAGTGTGGTAACAAAACGAAGGAACAAATATAGATAGCTGACCAGCATGCCTGATTCTATTGTGATATGGGTGAAGGCCAGATGTGCAATCAGAGCAATAAGCCATATACCAGATAACGCAGGCATAATCCCTTTCAAGCCTGACATGATATAATAGCTGGAATAGGCACGTTGATACCGACGTAAAGATGTAGTTGTTTTGGCTGTTTCTTCAGCTTCAGTTCCATAAATGTGTAAAAGAAGGCTGTTGCGAATGCCAGTCAGAAGACGACCCAGCGTCACTGCAATGTCTTTGTGCAGACTATCCGAATGGCGGCGTATGCGTTTATTTAGCAATCGTACAGGAATGAATAGAAACGCCAATGTCGCCAATGTAGCAATTGTCATTTTCACAGAAATACCAAACAAGGAAACCAGCACCAATCCGGACATTGTTAATCGAATGAATGCATTCAATACTGATGATATATAATTTGATGCACCTATTGCTTTATCATTGAAAAGGTCAGCAACCTCGCTTGATGCAGTTTTACGATTTTTAAGACTGTAGGAGATGATCCGGGCCCGAATTTCTGACTCGCAATTAACCGAAACAATTCCCGTAACATAGGCTTGCAGCCATCCCAGCAAAAATCGCGTGCTGCCAATTACAAGAAAGCCAAAGAGGATCAAATTTCTATTGTCATAAGGAATGAGGTCGCCAAGAAATTGTGGCTTTTCACCCATCAGCCCCATTACAAAAAACAATGACTGGAGACTAGCCGCCAGTGCCAACTCTGCACCAAATTGCAAAAAGCCGGCAAAAACTGAAAAAACTGCCAAAAAAACCGTTCTTCTATTAGCGAGATGATAAAAATCTCTGAAAAGCAAATAATTTTCTATTAATTTATTTTTCACGCATTTAACCCTGAATTTTCCATAACCTGAATAATCGTTTGCCAATCATCACGTTCACGAATCCGATGTACAGATTCGCGCATGCGTTCATTCTTTTCCTTCAATGACATTCTGCTTATCAAATCCAGAAGCGTCGGGGCTTCACCTTTATCTTTAAAGGTAAAAATAGTCGGAATTTCATCAATATTATAGGCCGCGCTTTCGTCTTCATGATCTCGTAAAGCGAAGCAACCACGTGATGCAGCTTCTATATCCTTGATCCAAAGTGCATTTCTTGGAACTGACACACCATCAATAATCCAGGGCTCATTCTCAATATGGATATAAATCTGAATATCATTCAAATGTTGTAGAAATTTTTTATAGGGAACTGAACTCATGAAAGTTACCGGATGATTTTTGGATGCAAGATAGTCGAAGAATTCCTTTCGGTGCGGATGAAGGCTCCCCTGAAAGCCCAGCCCGATAGGCCGTTCTTCCCAGCTTTTATCTAAAGAGCAAAATGCCGGAAGCATTCCCATGCGTACAAATGACGATTTCAAACCTTTATCATTAATAAAATTTGACCACCACAAGGATGTGTTTAGAAAACTAACAACATTCAATTCGCGGGAAATAGCTTCGTACGTTCCTTTATACGCCGCATCATCACGAAAATTTTCCCACGGGTCCTGCTCGTAAAGATAGAGCGGAAGATCACCAATAACCCGAACAAGAGCTGGTACAAGATGATGCAGGCTTCGCAACTTCAGAACACTTAGAATTCGGTGATATTTTTCCGGCTTTACGGCGCTGGAACGGGCAATCTGTGTTGCTGACATAATTTTGACACTATAGTACTGCTTCAGAGTAATCAGTAGCTGACTTTGATAGCAATTCTGCTTGAGATAACGAACATTGTCAGCCAGCAAAAGAAGGCGGGGCTTGCGTTTAAACAGACTCATGGCAATCAATCTGGTTTGTATGAACAGAAAAGTCTTTTGGAAACTGTCCGCGTTCACGCGTGCTAAAGTAGCCAATTTTCTTGGTTTCTTTTTCAGAAATATAACTGCCGGCAGTCTTGTTCTGTTTCGGATCGTTGGCCATAGAATAGAAAATACCACCGTCCAATACACCTGTTTTCTGATAAAGTTCGTGGTGCAAAAGCATAAACTGATGTTCATTGACTTCTTCGGTTGCTTTCAGCTTCTGGAAAATCTTCTGCATTGCTTTCAGGCGGTTTAAAGCAGGGAGCTTGGCGTGAAAAGTCGACTCATAAATGCCTGTTTCCTGATCATAGGAGCCAAAACGTATAGGCTCTCTGGTTGCTCCATTATAGGCGGCTACCGCTGAACGAGCCTTATAAAAAGGCAAACGATGATTTTTTTTATGGTAACGCCAGCGCCAGCGAACGGAATATTCCTGTGTTCGTACACAGCCATGGTCTGGGTGGCGGTCTAAAAAATCTACACAGTCTGCCAGGCGATGTATATCATAGTGAATTAAATCTGACTCAATGATATAGATATAGTCCAAGCCTTTATTGAGTGGGCTGTCAGTATTATTCAACAGCCAGTCTATGGCTGCCCAATATCCAATATTGCGATCACACTGGCACAACTGACTGGCTATTGGCAGAAAACTCAGATGTCCTTTAAAAACCGAGTCATTGTCAAAAGTGATCAATTGATGTTCTTGAGAAACCGAAGCTAACTGCTCTGCCAAATTCTGCACAGTTCGCATTGCCAGGACCTCGCGTTCGTGGTCACGGCTACATGTTACCAGTACAAAGCCAACACGCGCGAAGAGATCAGCAGTACCTGTTAAAGCCATTTTGAACCCTTGAGGTCTCTAAGCACATAGTTTTTCTGGACCTTGCGTTTTTTGATTTCCTGAGCAGGGTTGCCGCCAACAACTGTCCAGGCAGGTATGTCTTTAATAACAACGGCTCCTGCGGCGGCTACGGCGCCTTCGTGCATAGTAACTCCTGGCATTATGGTCACATTTGTCGCTACCCAGGCGCGATCGCAAATGATGATCGGTGCCGTTGTGGTCGAGGTAAAATCATCACCCTCAAGATCGTGCTGTTGCGAAATGAAATAGCTATAACCAGATAAATTTACGTTATTTCCAATTTTTATTTTCCCGCGCGCCAAAAAAAGATTGCCTGGGCCAACAATGGTGTTATCGCCAATTTCAACATTTTTAGGGTCATTAAATTTGTTTCCAGCCCAAATAATGCTGTCCTTGCCAATCGCTATACCGATCAGCTTACGATATATGCCCATTCGGAGCCTGTTGCTGAAAACAACATGTTTATTGAGGCGAACTGCGTAATGGCAAAGCCGATTGCTTAGTTTTCGTATCATGATTTCTAAGGATTCAACATTTCACAAGTTGATAGCTGCTTAATCTTTTAAATCGTTCAAATAATCTTCAACCGCATTATAAAACGCACAGGATATATCGCTGTTGCGAAAGGCGTGTTGGTGGGATCCGCGTTGATGTGCCACTACAGGCCTACCCTCCCACTGGTATTCTTCATTATAGTCATTGCCGCTTTTGACAGCGATCGCTTCTTTTTGAGTTGGCTTTGCTTGAAAAAATGCAGCATAGGCCAGTTTATGATCCCGGATGAACATCGGCAATTTCCAGCCAACATCGCGTATAAGCTCTGATCCTACAGGCAAGTTATATAGTTCGGACATTTCCCGGTTTTCGATTTTAACGCGCTTCTCTTTAGCAGCGTCACAGCGAAAAGACGAAAAATCCACCCCGGGACCAACGGCTAACCACGTCACATTGGGTAAATCTTTATAAGTCTGAACTTTACCACCTCCGGAACTGAAACCATCAATACCCTCATAAGTCGTACCAGCAAATGCCTTTTCTTTCATGAGACCGCGTAACCAGTTGTCCCAGCCAGATTTCAGCATCACAGTATCGGCATCAGCCAGAATATCAATTACATCCGGTTTCGTACTGGCACAAGCCGCATTCAACCCGCTCGCATGGCCGTTGGAGCCCGCCATCTTCATTTCAATTTTCAATGCCGCAGCGGCAGTTCGCACCCAGTCCTTCCATGTTGTTCGAGAAATAAAGCGGGGCATTTTCCAAACCTCAACAATATTTTCATATCCAACAATAGAAGAAACTTCCGCTTTAACGCCAGATGACAAAATATAGGCTCGAAAAATCATTAAGTCTGGCCTCTTGGCCAAAGCACTATAATTATTTACCATATATTTAAAATAATCGACTGATTGATAATTAACAAACGAATGAATAACAATTTCAGTCATTGCTCGTCTTTCGCATAACGATTCAGAGCATTATGTCTCCATTCGCAAGCAAGTATAGACAACCATACTAAATTCTGGAAACGTCCATCTCGATATATAGCTTCCCGGCTATGGCCCTCTTCAACAAAACCAAGGTGCTTATACAGTTTCAGCGCAATGTCATTTGTTTCAAGTGTCGCAAGATAAATTCGGTGAAAGTTCTTTTGATTGAAGAAAAGATCCAGAAAATAATTATAGCTCTGCTTCGCATAGCCAAGGCCACGTTTGTTTTCAACAACATCTAAACCGACACAAACGCTTCTATTGTGCCTGTCTATATTATCCACACGAAACACACCGACTGAATTCCCACTCTCCATTTCATAAATAATATAGCGCTCCGATGAAGCAGAAAGGGAAATTGTTTCAAACCATCGCTCCTGTTGGCTCTCACTGACATGAGAAGGGTCAGATAATTTCATCAGGACACTGCTTTCATTATGCAGCAAGCGGGCAAACTCAATATCCTCCCGCTCCATTATCCTGTATCCGAGCTTTGGTGCATTTTCAACCATTGACCAATCCATCCAGAACATTAATTAACTGCATGTGTAGCAAGTGCATCTATAACAGATTTAACCTAATAGCGACAAGGCTTGGAAAATTGATTGGAAAAGCCTGAATTCAGCAGCCAGGAAGTATTTTAAGCATCAGCTCAACAGTTTTGTGCAACTGTACAATTGCCCCGGTTCAGCCACTTAGAGCCTTTTTCAAAACTATCGGAAATGAGTTGAGATCGGGTCCATTATCTGGTTCATCATTAAGTTCACAACACTTTACGAATGAGGTTCAGATGGTTTGGAAGCCCGACACTCGGTGCGAGTATGCACGTGATAGACGCCATTATGCAAACACAACGACAGATAAGTAGTGGGTAGTGATTTTGCCATACCTTTCCCCCGACAAACCGACGGGAAGCCACCGCAAACACAGCCTGCGCCAGATCATCAAGTGCAATCAGACAGCTTGAAGTATTACCAAAACGTTTTCTAAAACGTTGGATTGTCGAGCGAACACTTGCATGGCTCGGTATAAACCAGCTATTGTCAAAGGACTTTGAACGCCTTTCAAAAAACCGTCGAAACATTTATCCAAACGGCTATTATTAAACTAATGTCGAGAAGACTGCCACGTTGCCAATAGTTTTGAAACAGACTCTTAGTTTACCATCTAAACTTCACTTGAAGGATTGTTAACTTGAAATATCGCGCTGAAATTGACGGCTTGCGAGCACTCGCTGTTATCCCCGTAATTTTTTTCCATGCTGGCTTTGAGCTTTTTAGTGGTGGGTTTGTAGGCGTTGACGTGTTCTTTGTAATCAGTGGTTACTTGATAACAACAATCCTTATTGAAGACATAGAGAACGAGCGTTTTAGTATCGTTAATTTCTATGAACGACGTGCGAGACGCATACTCCCAGCACTTTTCTTTGTCATGCTTGTATGCGTTCCATTTGCTTGGATGTGGATGTTACCAAGTCAAATGAAAGACTTTTCACAAAGTCTTGTTGCAGTCAGTTTGTTCGCTTCAAACATTCATTTTTGGCAAGAGAGTGGTTACTTTGCCGCTGTCGCAGAAGAAAAGCCACTGCTGCATACATGGAGTCTAGCTGTTGAAGAGCAGTACTACCTACTATTTCCAATCTTCCTAATTATAGCTTGGCGCTTTGGTAAGAACAGAGTGTTTTGGATGATTGTAGTGACGGCTGCAATCAGTTTGTTGTTGAGTGAATGGGGTTGGCGTAACAAGGCAACAGCGAACTTTTACCTAGCGCCGACACGTGCGTGGGAATTATTTTCTGGTTCAGCAGCTGCATTTATTGTTCAGAAGCAGGGTGTCCAAAAGAACAATGCGCTAGCGCTGCTTGGTTTAGCAGCAATTGTCTTTTCAATTTTTTTCTATGATGAAGATACGCCTTTTCCCAGTATATTCGCATTTGTGCCAGTTTTTGGTGTGGTTTTGTTAGTTTTGTATGCAGAGAAACAAACTATAGCTGCAAGATTGCTCAGCATTAAACCCTTTGTAGGAATTGGTTTGATCAGTTATTCCGCCTACTTGTGGCATCAACCACTGTTTGCTTTTGCAAGAATTAAGGTGCTTGATAAACCCTCTCCTGAATCGATGATTTTGCTTAGTTTAATCTCCATTTTATTGGATACTTTAGTTGGCGTTATATTGAAAAACCATTTAGAAATAAGTCTTTTTTTAGCAAAGCGTTTAAACTCTCTATTTCAGCTGTCTTATTGTCTGGTTTTTTAATTTTTGGGATATTGGGGAATTCATCTGCCGGCTATAAAAACCGATTCAATCAAGTAATTGATGGTGAGGTGGGAAATTTAGATTTTTTTAGGTTTATTGAAAAAAAATACTTTGACTGTCAGCCAAAGGATATTGCGATTACCGCTCTTATGTATAAAGGTTTTTTACGCTGCAAACAGTCAAAGCGTGGGGCATTTGAGTGGTTGTTAATTGGAGATTCCCATGCAGAGCATCTTTTTTTGGGTTTAGCTGATGCGGTTCATGAAAAAAATATTGCTTACTATATTCAAGGCGCAGCTCCGTATTACGGTAAAAACACTTTCAAACCAATCTTTGATTTTCTAGCTTCAACTAGTGGCAAAAAAACAATCTTACTGACTACAATGTATGTTGCACGATTAGATGATAAAATGGGCTTGGAAGAGGGTCTCAAAACGTCAATTAAATTTCTTAAAAATCATGGGCATCGTGTTATATTGTTGGCTGATATTCCATCGTACAATGTTTCTGCAGAGGTATTAAAATACGGTGCTTCACTTGAGCGCTACACAAAAGATTTTTCTATTTCGCGTTCGGAATGGGACATTCAACGAGGTGCATATGAAACAATCCTTGAGAGATTAGCCGTTGAAACAAAGGTACCACTAATAAGAATCCATGAGCCTTTATGTGATGAGTCTGGGTGTAGTATGCTCAAGAATAATACGGTACTTTATCGTGATACCAATCATCTTAATATCCCTGGCAGTATTTTGGTCGGGAACTATTTAGCCCATCAAATTAAGAACGCTATAAACGTGGGGCAGTAATTGGTATGGCATTCACAAGAAAAGTAGCATCATAATTTAAGCCTCTTTCCAAAGTGCCTTAGTATTCTAGGTAGCGTACATATAAAATTTGTGGCTATCTTTAAAATTTGATTCAATATTATCATCTTCACTTTTTAAGGATGCAATCATGTCACGATTTGATCTGAGTGATTTCGAGTGGTCACTTATTTCTCCCCTTTTGCCTCAAAAGAGCCGTGGTGTTAAGCGTGTTGATGATCGGCGCGTTTTAAATGGCATATTTTTCAAGCTTCGTACCGGCATTTCATGGCGTTTATAAAGCGCGCAATAATAAGACTATGGTGCCAATTTTATGAGTCCGCCACCTAGTCCTCCAGTCCAAAGGCGAATTTAAACGGTTCGGGGTCAAAATACTCGCGAAAGAGTTTGATCTGTCCGTTTTCGACATGGAACAGGCCGCCATATTTCTGGTTATAGTGGCGCGCCGTTGGAATGATTTCGACATCGCCGGTGAACTCGACAAAGACCATTTCGGGGTTTTGCAAGGGATAGAAAATCAGGTTGGAGGTAAAATCAGCCTTTCCGCTGTTTTCTGGCCAGGCTGAGTAATGTGTGACAATATTTTCCTTGCCGTTTAGTCGGGCAGGAAAGCCGTCTGGCGCATAGGGCATATCCTGCACGGCATCTTCTGCCCAGACCGAGGCAAATTTCTCCATATCTTTTTCTTCAAGCGCGGAGAGGAAATCGAGCACGGCCTGTCTGGTCTGCTGATGCTGGATATAGGCGGGCGGGTTTGCTTTGGCCTGTTCGATTGCCGGGCCAAAGACATCGCGGGTTCCTTCTTCGGCCTGCAGGTTGAACTGATGGGCAGTGATCAGCCAGTGCTCGTCTTCTTTGGTCAATTTATAGACATAATTGCCGGTAACCTGCCAGAAGAGGTCCTTGACCCAGTGACCGGCCTGAACATCGGCGGTCGCGGTCGCCTGTGCTCCATCGAGCTGGATAGCAATATTACTGATTTCGTGGCGGGTACGGTCGAAGCCTGCGAGGACGCTGGCCCATTCGGTCATGATTAGCTGCGGGCTTTTGAGTGCAACCTCCCCGCCGGTTAAAGAGGTATAGTCCATCTCGACTTCCGGCGCATAGAGTTTTTCCAATGCCGAGAAGTTACTGGTATCGGCAAGCAGGCCAACGCTTTCGACGATAGTTTTGATCGTTGCGCTATCGATTTGATGATCAGCAGAGCTGGCCTGCGCATTATCAGGAGAAATCATTGCACTGCTCATGATAAGGGCACCTGTAAGAAAGAGGGGTTTAGGTTTAGCAAGGTTCATAGCCTGTGACTTTCGTATGAAAGGGTCTTTACCGGACACCTGTGTTTATTCAGATGTCCGGTCTTGAGGCCTAGTAGGCCTGGTTAAGGGTCTTTTCGAAATGTGCAGCAACGGCGTCAGAGGATGTCTTGACGGCGTCTGGCTGATCGTAGAAGTCGAATTGTGTTACATTATCGAGCATGATGAGTTCAACGTTATCACCGGCGCGCTCGGCATAGGCTTTTGCGCCTTGGGGGATTGCGGCGGCATCGGAGTGGACAAGCAGGGCGGGTTTTTCCTGCACTTCGGCTGTTTTCAAGGCATCATATTTCAGCCATCCGTTCCATGAGGCGACATTGAATTTATTGTCATATTCGGGGATGAGTCCGCGGTTGGTTTCGGTATAATAGGGGGCCTGATACATGACGGCACTTTCGTTTGTGAGGCTTGCGGCTTCCAGATAGACGGGGTTATCGGCTTTAGCTGCATTTTCGGCGGCTGAGAGCAGTCCATTTACGCCGTCTTTCCCGCCATAGACGGCATCGACGATTTCGGCATTATGGAGCCATGGCGCGATAAGGGCGAGCGATTTGATGTTGGGGTTGGAGGCTGCGGCATCGCTCATATATCCGGCCGAGGCACAAATTCCCAGCCCGGCAACTTTGTCGGGGTGGACTTCCGGGCGGGTGACGAGATAGTTTGCGGCTGCGTTGATGTCCTGGGTTTTGCGGGCAGGGTCTTCGAGATATTTGATCAGGTCGAAGGATTCGCCCCATCCGCGAAAGTCAAAGACCAGAGCCGCAAAGCCTTTATCGGCGAGTTCGCTGGCATAGGTTGCGGGCATTTGTTCTTTGACGGTTGTCCAGGCTCCGGTGACGACGACTCCCGGGAGTTTATCGCCGTCCTGATAGCTATCGGGCAAATAGAGGTTACCGACCAGGGTCTGGTTTTGGCTTTTGAATGTTACGGGTTTTTTCATAGCGGCCTCCGCATTGGATAGAGTTGTCAGGGTCAATGCCGCGATAGCGGCCGAGGTGGTCAGCACATTCTTTATCGGGTTTTTCATCAGAGGGGTCCTTTCTCTCTAGGGTCAGGACCCATAAGATTCATCCATTCTGCGCGTGTCAAATTTTTGATAGATGGGCTTGAAAAGCGCGCAGCAACTAGCCATCGCTAATTGCAAGCGGTTTGAAAGTTCAGATACAAAAATTTGCCGCGCCTTTACAAGGTTGGTCAATAAAGGCAAATCTACGGCTTCAAACAAGCTCACCGTAGCTATGGCTATGCTTTCGCTTGTTTTCATTGTATCTTTACCTTTCTTGACCAACAGAATGGATGAATTTTATGAGTCCTGACCCTGGCAAGTGATGGGGTCAATATAAATAAAGGCAGGATAAAAGGCTTGGATGATTTTGCGCTATTTTTGAAGATTCTTGCTTTTTTGAATTATGCGGGGCTGCGTGGCGAGTCACGCTCTTTCTTGCCGGGACTGCCGCCAGTTTTTAGGCGGAATGCGTTCAATCTGTTTGAAAACCCGCGAAAAATGAGCCTGATCGGCAAAGCCGCATTCATGCGCAATATCAATCATAGGCCGGGTCAGATCAGCCAGCATTTTCTTGGCCTGTTCAATCCGATAGGCCATAACGAACTGATGCGGGCTTTGACCGATGGTTTGCTTGAACAGGCGGGCAAAATGAAAGGGACTGATCCCGGCTTGATGCGCCATGGCTTCCAGCGTGATGGTCTCGCTATAGTGCCGGGCGATATAATCCAAAACCCGCTTGTAATGCCGAGAGCTAAAACGGCTGGAAAATTCCCGCCCGCTTTCATGCTCCAGACCATATTTCTGAATCAGTTTGGTCAGGAAAATCCGGGCAAAACTTTCAAACATCACTCCAGAACCAATATCGCTTTTGCCAATCCCGCCGTCAAGCGCCGTCATCAGCATCACCGCAGCTTGTGTGATATCTTCGTCAATAAATTGCGGGACATCTTTAAGCTGTTTGTGAGTCAGCAGAATTCCCAGTTCGGACCGGGCAAAAGACTCCAGCTGTTCAGGCTCCAGCGTAATCACAATCACTTTTGACTGTGCATGCCATCGCCAGCCCGACTTGACACCCGCCGGAGTCACAATGATCTCGTTCTTGTGATAGATAAAATCCCGGTGCACCTCATCGCGCCAGTTTTCAACCCGATGCGGCCCCTCGCGCAAATTGACCAGAATATGATGCTGGGCAAAGACTTTCTGCGGCATCTCGCCCGGCTGCGCCTCAAAAAACTCCAGCGTCAAAAGGTCCGCCGCCGATGGTCGCATCCCGCCACTGCTGATCACCGGCTGCTCAGGATAGACATCTTGATAACGATTGGGCATCACCCCTTTTTTCCCTGCATAATTGCCCTGTTTGGTCGCATTGCCACTTATATAGACGATGACTAAAGACCAATCACTTCCAAGCAATAACAATTTTAACAAAAGGCGGCAATAAAGGTAAAACCGCTAAATCTGTCTTGCTTTGTTGCTTTTTGCGACAAAATATCGCATATCAACCTTTGAAAGGATAAAGCAATGGCAATAGCAGTAAGACTACCCGATCAACTTGTGAATGATGCAAAGAAATCAGCGCAACGTCAGTTTCGATCCACTCCGAAGCAAATTGAATATTACTATCAGCTTGGAAAAATCGCTGAGGAAAACCCTGATCTGCCGGTTGCTTTTATCAGGGATATCCTGATTGCAAAGCAGGAAAAATCAATAAAGTTTGAATTTGACGAGGAATAGCTTGAACCTTGAACAAAAGCCACAGTTTCAGCGCGCCTATAAAAAACTTCATCCTGTTCAGAAAAAAGAGGTCAATCAGGCGATCAGGGAAATAGCAGAAAATCCCGAAATTGGTGTGAAGAAAATTGCAGACCTGTTTGATTTTCGTGTTCACAAATTTAAAATAAATAAACAAGAAGTTCTGCTGGCCTATACCCATAATGAAATCACTTCAACGGTGACGCTATATGCACTTGGCTCACACCAAAATTTTTACAGAGACTTGAAAAAACACATCACCAAAAATTGAACATACCCCTTTTCCCGCATAATTATCCTACGTATATTTAGCCGCCACTTATATAGATTAGCATCAATCCCTATTTTCCTTTGGATTAATATTTAAAGCACTTCGTAACATCGGGTGTATGCAGATTTTAACATCCGCTATTATGCTCTCTTTATTGAGAGTGTTAGATGAAATATGGGAATAAAGATACTGTTGATTAGGGTTTAATTTTATTCCAAGCGCACCAATTCTATAAAGCTGAAAGACAATTTCCTTTGCGAAGGTAAATTCATTTATTTTTTCATCCAGATAATCTTTGGCTAATAATGAAAATGATTCATATTTTACAATTACATTTTCATTTTCATTTTCATTTTCATTTGTTATCCTTAACACTAGGTGGTCAATAACGTCCTTGGAGCTTAACTCGTTCAAATTTATGTATTTTGATTTTCCTGAAAATTCTGATAAAACAATATTTAATGATGGCAGGGCACTTTTCCATTCACTTATAAGAGCATCAAAACGCTTTTGTGAGTATATAGTTTCAGCTAAGCGAATATGCCGTGCTGATAAAATGTTTTTTTCACCTTCTGCTTGCTTTAATATTATATTAACAAATGAAATCAAATCTCTAGGTCGCAATAATGTTCTCTTTGCTATATAACTAAATGCATTCTCCTTTCCAATTCGGTCTGGAAAAATATTATTAAATTGTATGTTTTCTTTAGTATATTTTCTGTGAAAGAGGTGGTTAATCCTCTTATTAATCAGGTCATAAAGCAAGCCCTCTTCCCATTTTACATGCTCAAAATAATCTTCATATTTTTCTGATTGGAAGCCAACATCTTTTGTTTCATCTCTTACTCTTTCTAGAACGTCAGTTCTTAATGCAACGATAATCTTCATACATTTTACTCGCCTAAAAGCTTTTAGACTTTCAATTAAAGCTCTAATTAAATCAAATCTTATTGATTCATCTACCCAACGCTCATCAATTTTGTCTATAAGGATATATGATTTTTTCCTACTATTATTATCATATTCAGCTAATAATTCGAGAACCCTATTAAGATCCTTTAACTGTGCAAAATTTACCACGTTTTTTGCTCTATTTTGATATTGTGCCTTCCTCTCTTTACCGAGTGAATTAATATACCCAGCATTCATTTGAAATTTTTTAAAAACATCGCCTCCAAACTCTGCCTTGGCTTGATTTTCAATACGTTCCGTTAATGTCACTATATTTTCATCCATCGAAATCCAGAATTCCCTTTCCCAATTTTTCAAATAATCAAGAGCAGCACTTTTTTCCCGCCTGTTTTGAAAGAATTCAGAAATTCGCTCAAAACAATTCCTTGATTGGGATTCATTGTGAACATTATAGCGTAAGCGAATATATTCAATACAAAGTATGTGCTTCCAAAGGACTTGAAAAATTACATCAAGGTCAACTTCAAGGGATTTAAAGAATCTGAGTATATCCGAGTTTGCAACATAATCCATTGATCTTTGGAGTAGATCAACTACAACGACATTTTCTTCAGTGCTTTCAAGGTGCCTCAAAATAGCTGTCTTGCCGCTGCCAGTTCGACCTAATAATATCATTTTGGAACTATTAATATCTCTAATATTATTTAATGATTCATTTTCAATAAAACAATTAGATAGAAACTCTTCATCGTTCTCAGCATCCATCGAACCAATTTCGTGGTTTTTGAATATAATAGGATTTGATTTATCTGATTTTTGCATTCTGAAACCTTGAAAAGCATCCTCTGGCATAAATTATAATGTACTATTTACATGTATTAAGTCCAGTAAGAAACTACTTTTACTGCTTTGGGTCATGTGGCTATGATCGTGCCGCTAAATTTAGGTGGGGTTAGCAGTAGACAGTTTTAAGTTGGTGGCCTGTTCCAATTTCATGGCTGGTGTGATGCCGCCAATGGCCATATTAGGGCGTTCATTGTTATAAGTCCAGAGTCCCCATTACACCATTGAGTTGCCATAATTTGTGCTTCCTCGATTGTTTTAAACGCATTCATATCGAGCCATTCATGGCGTACGGTGCGGCTCATACCATGCGCCGACAAAGACCTGCAACCGACACGCCACCTTCGGCCTGTTTCAATATCTCAGTGATCTATATTTCGTTAAAGCGTTTCTGTTTCATCGTAAAATTTCCTTCTTCTTAACGATAGAAAATTCTACTGCAAAACAACTCTAAATTTCGGGGGGATTAGCAGCAGACTCCAAAGCAAGCCATGTTGTGGTTGATTTCCCCTTGGAATGACCATAGACTATGCGTGTAATCAGGAAAAAGCTGATTATGGGGCTTAAGAACTCCTTCACATAAGCGGTTAGGATTCAACCGTTAAAAATGAATCATTTTCTCGATCCACGGTCGGGGAGATGATGTCATACAATAGGCTATTTGCTAAAAGCATCATGGCTGTTCTTATGTGCAGTTTTCTTAACTCCCCGGTCATCAGGTTTCCTGGTGGCTTGATTCTAAAAACAGCCAAGGGATTAGGAAAATGCAAAAGCCGGATATCACGTTTTTATTGCCTGCTTTATTAACAATAAACTTCTGAATGGGGCGGCGATTGATTTGATTGTGCCATGCCCCTGTTCCGCTCTTTATGGGGTCGCCCTTTACGGGGCCGCCCTTTATGGGCGTTGCTACTGATCACTCTGTTTGGCGCACCAGCCCCGGCTAAGGATAAGCATACCGAAGCCGATTACAATAAAATCTATTGTGACTTGATCGGCGGCAAGACCGAGGTCAGACATGCCTATACCACCGATGCAGGCGAAACCGGCTTTATCATTGTCGATTGCGAAACCGCTACCGAGGTGATCGAGGGCGGACTTGATAAACGCTCCAGCCTTGATTCCATCCAGCAAGCCCTGTTCTTTGGCTATTTAACCGGGAAAAAGCCGGTTGTTGTCATCTATGACACCGATGGCATCGAAGGCAAAATAGAATACCGCCTCAAAATCACCACAAAACTCACCGGGATTGCCTTTACAATATTCCCCGATTAGCAGAAGATACCACGCCGCTTGTAAAGCCCCCTTCAAACCGAAAAGAGGCGATATGTCAAAAACCATTCTGATTACCGGGTCAACTGATGGCATTGGCCTTGAAGCCGCCAAGAAACTGGCTGAGCAAGGCCATAGGGTTTTGCTGCATGGTCGCAACCCGGAAAAACTGCGAAAAGTGGTGGATGAATTATCCTCAATCGGGGAGATTGAAAGCTATATCGCCGATTTAACCGATATGGATGCGGTTCGCTCTCTGGCAAAGCAGGTTTCTGATAAACACGAAACGCTGGATGTCCTGATGAATAACGCCGGTATTCTTAAATCCCCCAATAGCAACACAAAATACGGCATTGATATCCGCTTTGTGGTCAATAGTTTTGCGCCCTATTTGCTGACAGAGCTTTTGCTGCCGCTTTTG
The DNA here is from genome assembly GCA_965229605.1 of Alphaproteobacteria bacterium. GTDB lineage: Bacteria > Pseudomonadota > Alphaproteobacteria > CBDDJK01 > CBDDJK01. The sequence goes on from OZ245892.1 coordinate 2,580,662, forward strand.
AAAAAAGCCGATAAAGGTCGGGTGATCAATCTTTCCTCTGCTGCGCAAGCCCCGGTTAATCCTCATGATATGCAAGGGAAAGGCGGCGATCTTTCAACCATGGCGGCCTATTCGCAAAGCAAGCTGGCCTTGACCATGTGGTCTTTTCATCTTGCCGAGTCTCTGGGTGGAGATGGGCCCGCTGTTATTGCCTTAAATCCCGGCTCCCTGATTGACACCAAAATGGTTCAGGAAGGCTTCGGCCACGCCGCAAAAGATATCACGGTCGGGACAGATATCCTGGTTCGCGCCGCCTTGTCTGATGAATTTGCAAGAGGGAATGGAAAATATTTTGACAATGATTCCAACCAATTCGCTGACCCGCATCCCGACTGCCTGGACCCCGCCAAACGCACCGCAACCGTCCAGCTGATGGAAAGCATCGTCGCCAACTTGTCCTAAAATCGGCTTCCCTAAAGCCGGCTCTCCTAAAACCGGCTTTCCTAAAAATAATCTAGTCGTTATAAATACCTATAGATAATATTGATTGATCATATCCATCTGCCATGAATGCGCCTTTTGTTGTTGAAGATTCTCTGCCGCTGGTGAATCCGGTGTTGTCCGGTGCGCTGTCAATGCTGACACAAAGCATTGCGCAAGGCGAAGCGATTGACGATATGATCACCAGAGCGCAAGCTGCGATCCAGTCTGCCACCAGTCAGGCGGCGCAAATGCGGGCAGAGAAACTGCAGGCCTATTGTGCGCCTATCAGTGAATCAGAAAATCAGGCAGCACTGACGAGTATTTTCACCGACCTCGCCTTAAAGGCCAAGCAGCAAAATCCTGATTCAACACAAGCGGCTTTTGATTATTTTCAGGCAGAATTTTTCCGCTCCCGGGTTGGGATTGTCTTTACGGCGCATCCGACCTTTGCGGTTGATGAGCGCATCCTGCGGCTTATTTCAAAAATGGCCGGAGGGCATCCGCTATCTGATCAGCAGCAAACCTTGCTTGAAACGCAGGATCATCGCCCGCAAGAGGCCCCGAAGCTGGAGACAGAAAACCAGCAGATTGAACAGGCGATTGCCGGGGCGCGCCAGGCTCTGCGTCAGATATTGGAAATATTGTTTAAAGTCGCACAGACTCATTTTCCAGACGAATGGACTCGCTTCACCCCTTGTCTGGCAGATGTGGCAACCTGGGTTGGCGGCGATATTGACGGGCGCACAGATATTGGCTGGTCCCAGAGTTTCAGCCTTCGCCTTCAGGCACAGGCCCGGCAATTTGACTGGCTGGGAGCCCGGATCACCTCTTTAATCGGCTTGCCGGGCAGCGCGGATATCCGGTCCGAGCTTCAGAATCTGGGCGATGATCTGACGGCTCTGTCGCAAAGACGCTGGCAGATGGCAAACGAGCTTTCACAGATAAAGCCTGATGATTTACCTGCAATCAGTCAGTTTTCCAGAGATTTCCTGACCGTTCATACGGACCGGCCCGACAATCAATCAGAGATAGACCCCCCATCAGATATTACCCCTGAAATCTGGCTCAAGCGGCTTGATCAGTTGCTCAAGCAGGTGGATGCAACTACGCAAATCGCTATTGCTCTGGCCGTTGTTCGGGCAGAATTTGCAGCAACCGGGCTTTCTGCCAGCCATTTGCATGTGCGGATGAATGCCACACAGATTCATAATGCCCTGCGCCATGATCTGTCGCTGGAAGGTGACCCGATGGATTCAGCCTTTCGCCGGGAAGCCTTGCGCAAGCTGGTGACCGCCTTAAGCAATGTGCAGCCAGTGCGCCTGAACTTTGGCTCGCTTATGCGCGAACAAAGCAGCGCACGGCGGATGTTCATGCTGGTGCGCCAGATTTTACACCATATTGATTCAACAACCCCGGTGCGGATATTGATTGCTGAATGTGACAGTACGTTCACGATTCTTGGGGCACTCTATCTGGCCAAACGCTACGGGATTGAAGAAAAAGTCGATATTTCCCCTTTGTTAGAAACCCCGTCAGCCTTGGAAAACGGTGCACAGATTATGGCGGACCTGCTTTGCGATGACACCTATCAGACCTATGTCCAAAAACGGGGCCGGATCAGTATTCAAACCGGCTTTTCAGATGCCGGGCGACACTGCGGGCAGATTGCAGCCGCCTTGGCGGTTGAGCGTTTTCAGACAAAGCTTGCCAGCTGCCTGTCGGCCTGTTCACCTAAAACGTCAAATCAAACATTGGGCAAAATGCCAGAGCTTGTGCTGTTCAATACCCACGGCGAAAGTCTGGGGCGCGGGGCGCATCCAGAAAATCTGATCTCGCGGTTGCGCTATCTTTATGCGCCCTATGTCCGAAAGAAATTTGCCGACATCAATGTGCCGGTCAAACATGAAACCAGCTTTCAAGGCGGCGATGGCATGGTCTTCTTTCTACACCCGGATATGGCCTTTGCCACAATGGCCCGCATCATTGAAGATGGCTTTGATGACCCTGGTGCGACTGCACCTGATTCCTTTTACCAGACCCCTGATCAAAGCCTCGATTTCTTTTTAACCCTGCAATATTGCAACCAGCATATGATGGATAATCCTGATTTTGGCGCGGTCTTGACCCGTTTTGCGCCCGCCCTTCTCTATCCAACAGGCTCACGGCAGACTCAACGACAACAGGAAACCGCCAGTGCGCTTGTCCGCAGCGTTTCAGCCAGAATGCGAGCGATCCCGCAAAATGCTGTCCTGATGCAGCTGGGCTGGCTGGCAACCGTGACCTATGGTCTGGGGCAGGCCGTGGCCCGTGACCCGGACTGGTTTCGCGATCAGCTCGCCCAGTCCGACCGGCTGCAAACCCTGATTGCCATGAGCAAATCTGCGCTGGAGCGATGGGATACCGATATTCTGCTGGCCTATCTTGAATTATATAATCCAGCCTTCTGGCTGCACCTGGCTCGCCATAGCGGAAATACGCTGCCCAAATCTACGCAACGCGCAATGCGCCAGGTGGCCCGACTTTTGTCACAAGACGATTTCTATTCTAAATCCATGCGGATTGCCTGTCACCTTATGCAGGACGCACAGGAATTTGCAATGGAACTCCCGGCTGGCTTTCTGAACAGCCCTAAACAGGACAAGCAGGAAGATGGCAATCAAACCCCTCTATACCCGTTGCACCAGCTACGCCTCGCCCTGATGATGCGCCTGTTCTTGCAAACCCCCGACCTGCCCGCTTTCTCTAACCACCCGGATATCCGAATCGATGACGTCATGCAGGCCTGCTTGCGCCTTGATGTCGAAGCCGCAGTCGCAGACCTCAGACGGGCCTTTCCAGCAACAGACCGCGTCATCGAAGCCGACTTCGCCGAACCCGCCGATATCAACGAAGATGACTTCGACTATAGCCTTGAACATAAAACGCTATTTGCACCACTCCTGGCCCTCAAGGATGAAATTCTGCGCATCACTCTTGCGCTTTCCCACCAACATGGAACCATCGGCTAACCTCCAAAGGTAAAACAAATATGACACAAAAAATCTTCGGAACCGACGGTATGCGCGGAATCGCAAATCAGGACCCGATCACACCGCAAAAAGTCCTTGCCCTCGCCATGGCAGCCGGACGCGTCTTTCATCGCGGCAATCACCGACACCGGGTTGTCATCGGAAAAGATACCCGGCTTTCCGGCTATATGCTGGAACCCGCCCTGACATCAGGCTTTGTATCAATGGGCATGGATGTGCTGCTGCTCGGCCCCATGCCAACCCCCGCGATCTCTATGCTCACGCGCTCCATGCGGGCTGATCTGGGAGTCATGATCTCGGCCTCGCATAACCAATATACCGATAACGGAATTAAACTCTTTGCGCCCGATGGCTATAAACTGTCCGATCAATCCGAAAGAGAAATTGAAGAACTTATGGTCAATGGAGTCGGTGACTTGCCAAAATCTCCGGACTTGGGGCGGGCAAGGCGACTTGATGATGCGCCAGGCCGCTATATTGAATTTATTAAACAAAGCTTTCCAGCCGGGTTGCGTCTGGACGGATTGAAAATCGCCATTGATTGTGCGCACGGAGCAGCCTATCGCGTGGCCCCGATTATCCTGTCCGAGCTGGGGGCCGAATTGATTCCAATGGGGGTTGAGCCAAACGGCGTGAACATCAATCTTGAATGCGGGGCAGCCCACCCAGAAGGGCTGGCAGCTTTGACTATTTCGAAAAAAGCAGACCTTGGCATTGCGCTTGATGGAGACGCAGACCGCTTGATCATGGCCGATGAAGCAGGCGCACTGATTGACGGTGATCAAATCCTGTCCATCATCGCTTCTGACTGGCACAATAAAGGAAAGCTGAAAGGCCCGGTTGTCTCAACCGTGATGGCCAATCTGGGCTTTAAAACCTATCTCGACAGTCTGGACATCGAGACTGTTTCCACAAAAGTCGGTGACCGGCATGTTGTGGAACAAATGCGCAAACGCGGGGCCAATATAGGCGGAGAACCCTCTGGCCATATTATTCTGGGCGAAAAAGCCACCACAGGCGATGGGCTGATGGCTGCCCTTCAAGTCCTGGCCGTTCTGGTCGCCCGGAAATGCCGCCTCAGTGACCTGACACAGGCCTACCGACCAACCCCGCAACGGCACTTTAATATGGATACCCGGCACGCCAAGGCACTTTCACAAAACAAAAAGGTGCTGGAAAAAGTCAAGGAATGCGAAGCCAGGCTTGGCAAGCACGGCCGGATATTGATCCGTCCTTCAGGCACCGAGCCTCTTTTGCGGATTATGGTTGAAGGGCCCGAGCCCGCTCTTCTTCTACAACTGGGTCAGGACATTCGCTCTGTCACCGATGCCGAGGAAAAGCGGATCAGCGAATAGAGTCTAGAAGCTTTTGCGTGTTGTTCAGGCTGGCTTCGACGGCTCCAATCATGGAGGGAAGAACAAGCCATTCAAGCGTCCAGCTGGTGCCGGATCGTTCGGCTTCGTGCGGCAAGGCCTGAGCCAACCCGCCAAGCTGCGCGGCATTATAGCGGGCCAGTGCCATCATTATTTCGGCTGGCACCGGGTTTGATTTATGGGGCATGGCACTGGATTTCCCGCCGCCTTCAAGGTGAATCTCTGCGATTTCAGGCATCGACATCAGCGCGATATCCTGACCAATCTTGCCCAGATTACCCGTCAGTTTTGCAAGCCAGTTCCCATAATCCATCACCCGCCCGCGGTCTGTGTGCCAGTTCTGCTCAGCCTGATAAAGCCCAAGGGTGGCAGCAAGATCACGGGCAATCTGGTCCGCATCTTTACCCAAATCACTTTTCCAATATCGGCGATCCCCGACCGGCCCGCCAAGCGACAGAACCTCAACAGACTGGCGCAAAGCCGAAAGATCAGCTTTTAACTGTAAAAGTGGATTGCTCCAGGCCTCAATCCTTGTGCGAAAAGAGATTTCAAGAGCCGGACGCATCCGGGTACGCCCCATAATTTTTTGGTCCCCCATCCTCTTTTGAATATCATCCAGACGGGAGATTAGCTCATCTATCCTGTCAGAAAAATGCTGATTGAGTTCCTGCCAGACCAGAGCAAAGGCCGTGTCCATCACATCCTGGCTGGTTAATCCCTGATGAAGCAGGTTTGCCGGTCGGCCCTTTTCCTGCAAGAATGCCTGCATGGAGCGCACAAGGGCTGGCACGGGCACCCCGTCTTTTCCGGTGGTTTCGATCAAATGCGGGAGATCGGGGACAAACCCTTCTAGCCAGGCTTCTTCCCCACCCATTTGTGCCAGATAGACTTGCTCAACCCGGATCATTTTTTCAACCAGCCGAGGCGTTGAAAAGGCTTGTTCAGTGACCGGTGCCGGGATCAGGTGATTCAGCAGAGGAAGAAACATCAATCCGGCAGGTCAGGCAGAAGGTGCTTTTTTAAGGCGTTTTTTGGCAAATTCGACGGCCCGTCCATCAACGGCCATCAGGCCTGCGGCGACCAGACAGAAGCCCAGAAGGGCGGAGCGAGTCAATTCCTCATCAAGAAATAAAGTCCCCAGGATCATGGCGGCAATCGAGACCAGAATGGTCACCAGCGAGGTATTGGTAGCCCCGACATGGACGATCAGGCGGAAAAAGATCAGATAGGCCAGCGAGGTCGAGAGCAAAGCCAGCCCGACCAGCGACACGAGGGCTGTTGAACTGACATTGGTAAAGTCAACTGGAGTCTGTAGCGCGATGAAGACGAGCGCGGCCATAAACAGGCTGGAGGCGGTGAGTTGTCCGGTAGCCATCATCAAGGGGTTAAGCCCCATGCGGGCGATTCTGCGCCCCCATACCATGGCCACGCCATAGGAGATCGCTGCGCCCAGGCAAGCCGCCATATGGGGGATTTTTTCTTGCATTATGTTAGTATTGGTACCAGTATCGGGGGCCCCAGTATTGGGGTCAAGTCCGCTTGCTGGAAAGAAGATGACGATGGTGCCTAGAAAAGCGAGGCCAATTCCGATTGATTTCCAGAAGGTAATGCGTTCGTCTGTGGTGAAAATATGCGCAAAAACCAGGGTAAAGAAGGGAGTCATGGCGTTCAGGATAGAGGCAACACCACTGGTGATCCCGACCTGGCCCCAGCTGAGCAGGAAGAAAGGAATGGCGTTATTGATGATTCCCATGATTAGAAGGGCGCCAAGCAGCGGCCATGTGATCTGCCGGAGGGCTTGCACAACGTCTGAACGGTGGAGAATAAAGGCATAGAGCCACAGCCCGATTGCTGCGATAATCACGCGCCAGGTTACCAGAACATGGGCGGGCATATCGTCAATAATCAATTCGACAAAGAAAAAAGAGCATCCCCAGACAAGAGATAAACTGATTAGCAGACCCCAGCCTTTGATATCCATTATTGTCTCGCAAAAGCTATAGAATTATTTGAAGTACTTTCTTCTCCATAAAGCCATCAGGTCCATAATGCAAAATAAAGTCAATCACACCGCGCATATGCTTTCGCCGCAGGTTTTGCTGCGGGCCTATGCCTGCGGGATTTTCCCGATGGGAGAAGAAAGCCCGGATGGCCCCGAGGATATTTTCTGGTGCCGCCCGCCGCAGCGGGCAATCCTGCCGATTGATAAAGCCCATATCAACCGCCGCCTGCGCCGCCAGATCCGCCAACAAATCAAAGAAAATCAATATGAGGTCCGTTTTAATTATGACGTTCCGCAGGTGATTCATGCCTGCGCCAAGCCAGACCCTTCAGCCCCGCAAGCCGCAAGCCGTCAGACTACCTGGCTGTGCCCGACTCTGATTGAGGCTTATATCGCGCTCTGGAAAGCGGGGTATGTTCATTCGGTTGAAATCTGGCAGGACGGGGCCTTTTCAGGCGGGCTTTATGGCGTGTCACTTGCTGGCGCCTTTTTTGGGGAAAGCATGGTCAGCCTCAAACCAAATGGCAGCAAGCTGGCCCTTGTCCATTTATTGGCCGAACTCTGGGCGCAAGGGTTGAAACTGCTTGATATCCAGATGATGACTCCGCATTTGCAGCGATTTGGCGCCATCGAAATCGAAGCCGATCACTATGATGACCGGCTGGCTGAGGCCCTGAAGGAAACCGCTCGCTTCCAACCGCCTTCTTTGGTGCAAATTGAGCAGACACAGCAGAATTTACTTAATTATCTTGATTTCCGCGTATCTTGACAGGTTACGAGCCGGGTTATGAGAATGTCTGTTGCTCTTGAAGAAAAATTATGGCAACCAGCGCATAGAAAAACGGGCGGTTAAATCATTCTGTTGAAAACACTGTTCCGCCTGTTTGCTTCTTCAAAAGGCCGGATTAGCTCAGTCGGTAGAGCAGCGGTTTTGTAAACCGAAGGTCGCGGGTTCGAATCCTGCATCCGGCACCAATAAAATCAACGATTTATAGCTATTGCCAAAATAGCGGTTTACACTTTCACTGCCCGGATATTGGCCCGAATAATGTAAAGGCAAGCGTAATAAATGTCGCGGTTGCAGCAAAAAACGCAAAGGCTACCCCACCTGTCCAGATTTTAAGATCACGGCGGGTAAGCTGGATTTCATGCTTCACTTCGTTAATATCATGTTTGGTCGCGACTATATCTCTCTTTTCCAATATGGTGCTGTTTGCCATTCATTACCTCGTTGCTGATTTAGGGTTTATGCTCACCCGAAAAAGCGTATTGCCGCCAGAATGCTGATACCAGCCACAATCATAACCCCAAGTCGTGTGGTTATACGATATTCCATCTGTTTCATCTCATAGCGCAACAATTCAATATCATGCTTGGTCGCGACTGTATCTTTTAAGGCCCCGTCCAGGGCCTCAGCTGCGCCTTTGGCTTGTGACTCGCTAAAGCCGCTTGCTTGAAGTCGTTCAACATAGCCCAGTTTATCAAATGTGATACCGTTTGCCATTATTCACCTCGTTGCTGATTTAGGGTTTATACTTACCCGAAAAAGCGTATTGCCGCCAGAATACCAACAGTTGCCACAACCATTGCCCCCATGCGCAGCGTAAGGTCATGGCGCAAGCGGACTTCCATAGCCAGCATGTCACGACGAAGAAGTTCTATATCATGTTTGGTTGCCATAGCTTACCTCTTTCTTTTGAAAGATAAACGCATATTAGGCGGATAGTCAAGGAAAATGGGGGTTATGAAGGGGTCTGGGCGGGGGGTATCGCGGCGTTTGGGGGTTTGGGACGGAAGCGGACGGGGACCCGTTTGGCCCCCCAGTTTCCGGGTCGCGGTTCAAAGACGCCGGGCACAGGATGTCCGCAGCTGGTGCAATGACCGCCCTGACCCAGTCCCCAGCTGAGTAATTTATGCCAGTCGCGCCCGATCACGACCGAGCGGCAAGAGGGGCAGCGGGTTGCCGCACTTTGGGGATCATGGACATTTCCGCAATAGACATAGCGCAATCCGGCTTTCAAGGCGATTTCGCGGGCGCGTAGCAGGGTTGAAAGCGGGGTGCGCGGTTTGTCCCGCATTTTATAGTCCGGGTGAAAGGCTGTAAAATGCAGTGGTACATCTGGCCCGAGTGTCTCCCCATACCAGGCGCAGAATTTCTGCAATTCTTCCACGCCGTCATTTTCATCGGGAATAAGCAGGGTCGTTATTTCCAGCCAGACATCGGGTTTATGGGCCAGATAAGCGGCGGTTTCCTTGACATTTTCCAAATCGGCAGCACATAATTTTTTATAAAATTCGGGGGTAAAGGCCTTGATATCAAGGTTGACGGCATCCATGGCATCAAAGAAGTCCGCCCGGGCTGAAGAGGTGATATAGCCTGCCGTCACGGCAACATTCTTGATATTACGTTTGCGACATTCCTTTGCGATATCAATGGCATATTCGATAAAAATGATGGGGTCATTATAGGTATAGGCGACAGACCGGCATTGGCTCTGGCGAGCAGCTTCGGCGATCATGGCCGGAGTTGCGTGCGACATCAGGCGGTCCATTTGCCGACTTTTGGAAATATCCCAGTTCTGGCAGAATTTGCAGGTGAGGTTACAGCCTGCCGTGCCAAAGGATAGAACCGGGGTGCCGGGCAAGAAATGGTTAAGCGGTTTTTTTTCAATAGGATCAATGCAGAAGCCTGAAGAGCGTCCATAGGTGGTGAGAAGCATCTGGTCACCATGGCGGGCGCGGACAAAGCAGAGGCCACGCTGGCCTTCCTGAAGTTTACAGGCGCGCGGGCAGAGTGTGCAGAGAATACGGCCATCTTCCAGTTTTTCCCAATAGCGGGCGGGGATGGAGGATTCCGGTATATCCGAGGCACTGATTGAGGTATCGGCAGACATGGTGGCTAATCCTGTATAGGCCTTTACGGGGCCCGGTTGCGCGAGATTGAGAGATCACGAATTGTGCCGTCAGCAAGCGCATAGACCCAGCCGTGGATGGTGAGTGGCTGCTGGTTAGACCAGGCGGTATGGACGATGGGGGAATGCGATAATTGATCAACCTGTGCTTGAACATTTAGTTCACACAGACGATTCCAGCGTTCTTTTGGATCACGGATAGCCGCCAGGGACTCTTTATGCGTGCGGGAAAGGGCGCGTACCGGTTCCAGCCAGGAATCGAGTGTGCCGCCATTTTGCTGATTTTCAAGGGCAGCCAGGACCCCGCCGCAGCCATAATGCCCGCAGACAATGATATGTTTTACCTTCAAGGCCAGAACTGCATATTGCAGGACGGATTGAAAGTTCATGTCGCCCGATTGCGCCAGATTGGCAACATTGCGGTGGGTAAAGAGCGATCCGGGCTCCAGCCCGACAATCTGGCTGGCAGGCACCCGGCTATCGGCACAACCCAGCCATAAATAGTCCGGGCTTTGGCCCTCTGCCAGGCGATCAAAGAAAGCCGGATCACTGGCGCGTTTTTGATCGGCCCATTTTTTATTGTTATCCAGAAGCGATTTGGTCATCAATTAATCATCAATCTGTCTGTGTCCTTTTCTATCTATCCAGCTATACCATGCGCCATAATCGGTAAAAAGTCCTTTTGCGGTTGACTTTAACGACATAGAGCGTAAATCTCTCTTTTTTATATTGTTCTATCGGGTCGAGCCAATGCGCCATTATCCAGACAAAAAAATCTCTCCAGCCATGGAGGCGACAGGTTCAGGCAATTCAGAATCTGCGAATAGTCCGGTTATAGTCAAAAAATATGCCAACCGGCGGCTTTATAATACGGCAACCAGCAAATATGTGACGCTGAATGACCTTCATCATATGGTGCGCGATTCCATTGATTTTAAAGTCTGCGATGCCCGCACGGGCGAAGATATTACGCGTTCTATCCTGACCCAGATCATCCTGGAAGAAGAAGGGAAAGAAGGCGGAACGCTTCTGCCGATCAGCTTTTTGCGCCAGCTGATCAGCCTTTATGGCGACCAGTTTAATCATATGACCTTGCCGCGCTATCTGGAAGCCTCGATGCATAATTTTGCTGAAAACCAGAACAAGCTGCGCCAGGCTGCGCAGGAGAGTTTTTCGCCTCTGTTTCCGCTTCACAACCTGGAGGAAATGGGCAAGCAGAATATGGAATTTATGCGAAAAGCCATGACGATGTTTAACCCGCTGGCTGCTTCGGAAAGTGCGGATCCGGCGGCAAAACAGGCTTCTTCTGCGCAGGATACGGGGCCGGATACGCGACCGGTTGAAGAAGCTTCAACCGCCGAACAATCTCCTGCCAGTTCTTCCAATGGCAGTGCCCCCAATGGACAGGCAACTGCCGAAGATGTGCGGCGTCAACTTGACGATATGCAAGGCCAAATCGATACCCTGATCAAGGCCCTGCAAACTCAGCCCCAAAAAACAGACGCAGGCCAGTAAGCGTCCGGCTGAGGCCTTTATGCGCGTTGGCCTTTATGCGCGTTGAATAGGGAGTGTTTTTATGAGAATAAGTGCGGTTTTTGCCCTTATGGGGGCTTTTCTTGTTGTATCGGGCTGTCTGACCACCAATAAGGGGCTTGGAGAAATTACGGCTTTGCCGGATATTATGGAATTGCGCGCAGGCTCTCCACTTGAAAAATGTCTTATTGATCAGGAGCTTATTGAAGAGACCGACCTTGACTTTGACAAGCTGGAAGAGATCGAGGTTGAAGCCGCAACCCAGACCAATCTTCTAAGAGGCCTGAGTGCCGGACTTCAAGGCCAGCCCGGGATTGAAAATGCCGGGCTTTTTCTGCAAGCGGGCTATACGGGCTATTCGGCAAAGGTGCGCGGCATTAGCTGGTTGTTGGAGCAAGGAAAATTTGATGCCGCCGCCGCCTATCTGGCCCGGCGCAGTGCCAATTATGTCAGCGGAGATTCGGACGGGTTTAAAACAGCCCGGCAGGTGGGGTCGCTTGGCCTGATCACACGCGGGTCGATTGCCCTTGATCGCGGCGATATCGCTTGCGCCACAGTTTTTCTGCGCGCGGCCGAGGATTTGATCGACGACAAGGAAAATAGCTCCTACGCGCAGGCCCTTTTGCGGGCAACCACCGATTATTCGGTTGAAGGCTATGAACGTGTGCTTTTGCTCAATCAATATGCGCTGGGGACTATTCTTGAAGGCAATCCGGCGGCCTATCCGGTCACCCAGCGGGCAAGACGCTATCAGGACGAACAGCGGATTATCTATCAGGACGAACTGGATAAAGCCCGCGCCGATAACGCCAATAGTGCCCCCGAAAGCGACACATCGGTTGATGATATTCTGGCTGATCAGGGATTCCGGGAAAATGCAAAGATTGCTGCCCGGGTATCCTCCCCTTTTGTGAATCCGCTGGCTGATTATTTATCAGCAGCTTTATCTGAAATAGAAGCCACCGCTCCAAATCCGCGGTCTGATGTCTGGGGGGATGCGGTGATTGCCTGGAAGAAAACGGCAGAACTGGCCGGGGATAATCCATCTGTCCGTCAGGGTCTGGCCGATGCTCTGGTCAATTCAGGGATGGACCCGCAATCCGCAGAATTGACTGAAATCACCGGCGATCTGCCTGCCATCCGGGAAGCTGCCGCAGTGCCTGAATATCGGGCGCAAACCCACGATGATCAGCGGATTATCCATGTGATCGCCGCCCTTGGCCTGGCCCCGGAACGAAAAGTCGCCATCGCCCGCATTCCTTTTGACACCAGCTTTCTGGCCTTGAAACTCCCTTATCAGGACCCGGTCGATACATCGGCAAGCGGGCTGCTGGTTGAAATTGGCGATCAAAAGCAAGAGCTTGGTCTGATCAGCGATATTGAAGCCATGATCATGCGCCAGTATCAGGACCGTTTGCCACTGGATATTGCCGGGGCGCTTGTCAGCGCGATTGGCGGCTATGTTGCCGGGCAACAGGTGGGGCTATGGCTCGGGGATGAAAGTCCGGGCGGCGGGATTTTCGGCGCATTGACCAATGAACTCACCCAGCAAGCCACCATGCCCAGCACAACCGGCTGGACCGCCTTGCCCCAGTCCTATCTTGTGGCCCGACTGGTTGTGCCAAAAGGAATTGATCAGCTGCGCCTGACCTTGCTGGATTCGTGGGGAGACCCCATGCGGGTGGAAAATGTCCCTATTCTGCCGGATGACAGCTTGGTCGTCTATGCCCGCGCGGTTGATGGCTATTTATCTGCACGGGCCCAGCTTCGGCCCTATGACCTTGATTTTGACCAGACCGAGGCTTCTGGAAAAATTGAAAATGCCAATCTTGATAATGAAAGCTCTGACAATATTGACCCGGATCAAGAAGAAGAACAGGACTGCGGATTTATATGTGCGCTCTTTTGAGCGAAAATATATTAGCGATTAGGGTCCTGACCCTGAACAGGGGTGTTTGATTTTGGCTTCGTTAAAGGCTATATAGTCAAAATTCTTTTTCTGACAGGAACGATGCCCCCTTATGGACGCTCAAACCCCCGTTGACAGCCTTGGCTATGGCATTTTTGTGCGCAGTGCCATCCTGTCTATTGTTGCCCAGGCTTTGAAGCAGGCTGAATTGCATGGATTGCCGGGCGAGCATCATTTTTACATCACCTTTGCCACGCAGGTCGAAGGCGTGATGATTCCTGATTCATTGCGTGATCGCCATCCGGACCAGATGACGATTGTCATTCAGCATCAATATTGGGATTTGCGGGTTGAGGAGGCTGGTTTTCACGTTGGGTTGAGCTTTGATGGCCAGCCGCAGACTCTTTATATTCCTTTTCAGGCGATTGTTTCTTTTGCGGACCCGTCGGTTCATTTTGGCCTGAGTGTCCCGGCCCCGGCCCTTTATGAGGGAGAAAGCGGTTCCGGGATAAATACGCCCGATATAAATACGTCACGGATGAAGGCGACTTCGCAACCTGAGACACGAGCCGATGAGAAAATGGCCGAGCAACCGGCTTTATTTGTTCTTTCGGATGATATGCCGCCGCGCCAGGGGAAGGTGCCAACGCCGCTTTCGCGTGCTTCCAGCCAGAAGCAGAAGGATGAAGTCAAGAAAAAGCCGGGCAGTGGTAAAAGCAATAAGCCCTTAACGCATCCGGCAGTGACGCATCCGGCAGCCAGCGATCAAAAACCGGCGAAGGATGCGAAAGAGGCCCCAATGAAACAGGACAAGACAAAACAGATCAAGAAAACAGGTGCAAAAAAGGAACCGCCTAAAGAGAAGACAGGTAACGTGCTTAGAATGGATCAGTTTCGAAAGAAATAACCGCCATGATCATCTTGATGAAAAGAGACTCCGATGCGTGACAAGGCTCTGGTCTTTAAACAGGGGGCTGACACGACGGTCTATCGCCAGCTGGAAGGTGATTTTGTCAGCAAGGAGTCGTTTCGCGGGCAGTCTATATTGACGGTTTCGCGTGAAGGTCTACGCTATCTGTCTGAAGAGGCCTTTTTTGATATCAATCATCTGTTGCGTCCGGCTCATCTCCAGCAGTTGGTGACAATTCTGGAGGACCCGGAAGCTTCGGACAATGATCGTTTTGTTGCGCTGGACCTGTTGAAAAACGCCAATATTGCGGCTGGCGGCGTGCTGCCGATGTGTCAGGACACTGGCACCGCCATTATCTTTGCCAAGAAAGGCCGCTGCATCTGGACCGAAGACGGCGATGCTGCTTTTGCCAGCGATGCCGAGGCTTTGGGACAAGGGGTGCTGGATGCCTATGACCGTAATAATCTGCGCTATAGTCAGGTATCGCCCTTAACCATGTATGACGAGGTTAATACAAGAAATAACCTGCCCGCCCAGATTGATATTATGGCGGAAGGCGAGGACAGCTATAAATTCCTGTTTATTGCCAAAGGCGGCGGGTCAGCCAATAAAAGTTTCCTCTATCAGGCTATGCCGTCTTTACTGGAAGAAACCCGGATGCTGGCTTTTCTGGAGGAAAAGATAAAAACCTTGGGGACATCGGCTTGTCCGCCCTATCATCTGGCGATTGTGATTGGCGGCACTTCGGCTGAATTGACGCTAAAAACAGTCAAGCTGGCTTCCTGCCATTATCTGGACGGGCTGCCGACCAACGGCGGCGATCAGGGGCTGGCCTTTCGTGATCTGGATATGGAGCAAAAAATCCTTGATATAACCCGCCAGCTTGGCATCGGGGCGCAGTTTGGCGGCAAATATTTTTGTCATGATGTCCGGGTTATTCGCTTGCCGCGCCATGGGGCAAGCCTGCCGATTGGCCTTGGCGTTTCCTGCTCGGCAGACCGGCAGGCGGTGGCTAAAATCACAGCTGATGGATTATTTCTCGAAGCCCTGGAGCAGGACCCGGCCCAATATCTGCCCACCCCCGATTTAAACCTTTCCAAATCGGACTCTGAAAATGATCAGGTTGTCGCGGTTGATCTGAACCAGCCGATGAAGGATATCTGCGCGACACTGGATAAATATCCCATCCGCACCCGGCTCAGTTTAACCGGGCCGATCATTGTCGCCCGCGATTCCGCCCATCGAAAACTGCGTGAAAAGATGGAAAAAGGCGAAGACCTGCCTGATTATTTCAAGGCACACCCGATCTATTATGCCGGTCCGGCCAAAACACCCGAAGGCTATGCGTCTGGCTCATTTGGCCCGACAACCGCCGGGCGGATGGACAGTTTTGTTGATGAATTTCAAGCCGTTGGCGGGTCAATGGTGATGCTGGCCAAAGGCAACCGTTCTCGTCAGGTGCGCACGGCCTGCCAAAAACACGGCGGATTCTATCTGGGGTCTATCGGCGGGCCCGCCGCACGGCTGGCCCTCGATTGCATCAAAAAGGTCGAATGTATCGCCTTCCCCGAATTGGGCATGGAAGCTATCTATAAAATCGAGGTCGTGGATTTCCCCGCTTTTATCGTCATTGATAATAAAGGAAATGACTTTTTTCAGGAATGGGAAACCGCTTGATGCAGCCGATTGAAGCCGTCCCAACCCTGACACGGGTCATCAATTATATCAAAGACCGCTGGGTGATGATCCTCCAGCTGATGGGTCCGGCGATTGTTCTCTCGGCCCTGCTGGAAGGGCTGATCGGACCCTATCTGTTCAAACAATCGGTTGAAAAAGCTACGCAAATGCGCGCCGATATGAAACTGTTCAACGACCAGCAGCTTGGCAAACAGCTTGATGCCCCAACAGGCGACCTCTCTGGCCCCATTCAGATTGAAGCCTTCTGGAGCAACAACTTCTTTGAGCTGGAAAATATCCTGTTCAGCCTCTTCCTCTTCTATCTTTTTATTTGTTTTCAAACCGCTGTCGTTGGTCGCTACTTCAATGTCTATCCAGCCGCAACCCCGCTTTATCGCTATTATATGCCGCACCGCAACCAGCTCTTCTTCCTGGGCGCAACCCTGGTGCAGTTCGTCCTTACCGCGCTGCCTATCCTGCTCGGATTCGGAATCGCCATGATCGGACTGCCCGTCATGGCCGCCTTTATCATCCTCGCCGCCCTGCCGTTCGGAGTCATCATCTATTTCCGACTCTTCCTGATGTTGCCCTCCGCCGCACTCGGCGTGTGGATGAGCCCGCGCCAAGCCTGGCGGCAAAGTGCCGCCAAAGGCTACCTCGGCACCCTGTTCACCGGAATGCTCTTCCTGCTCGCTATTTCCGTTTGTATGCTGGCCCTGACCGTCGTCCCGCTAAGCCGCTTTATGGAGACTTTTGGCTCCGACTCGCTGCTGTCTTCAATGAGCTTCCACCTGCTGATGGGACTCTGGCAAGGCGTGCTGAATTATCTAAGCAGTGCCTTTTTCGTCCTGCTGGCCTGTCACCTTTTTCAGCATATCAACCGCACCGATATTCATGTCGGCGACTAAAAGGGCCTAGCGATAAACAGCGCGCCGGTGCCCGATGCGGATAGCAATAACAAGCATCTTCTGATCCTGTATCTCACAGATAATGCGATAATCACCAACCCGGTATTTCCAGTAATTCCCTAATTCAGACCCTGCCAATGGCTCCCCGATCTGGCGGGGATGGTCAAGACGCGTAACCCGCTCGGCAAGAAAGCGTGTTATGCGAAAGGCCGTCTTTTTATCTATTTTAGAAAGGTCTTTCTTCGCCCGATCAGAGATTTTTGTCTGATAAGCCAAGGTCGCGTTCCACCGCTTCTATTGTATGCAATTTCTCACGCCCCTCCCGAATCGCGCGGCTGGTCTGTTCAGCGATAGCGTAATCCTCCAGATCGCCGATATATTCCATGATCGCCTTGCGGGCGTGATAGCTTTTGCTCTGCCCGGTCTTTTCAGCCAGAGCCGTCAACCGGTCTTCCAGTTCCTGGGGCAAACGAAGTGCCAGCATCTCTCATCTCCTGCAAAAAGGTTTACTTGCTGGGGGCGACCACCATGATCATCTGACGGCCTTCCATATTGGGATTCTGCTCAACTTTGGCCATATCGGTTAAATCAGTTTTAATCCGTGCCAAAAGCTCGCTGCCAATTTCCTGATGCGCCATTTCACGGCCCCGAAAGCGCATCGTCACCTTCACCTTGTCGCCTTCACCAAGGAACTTGCGGACCTGACGCATTTTGACCTCATAATCATGCTGCTCAATATTAGGCCGAAACTTGACTTCCTTGACATCAATGGTTTTTTGCTTTTTACGCGCTTCGTTGCGGCGTTTCTGCTGTTCGTATTTATATTTCCCGAAATCAAGGATTTTACACACAGGCGGGTCGGTGTGCGGGGAAATTTCAACAAGGTCGAGGTCGGCTTCTTCAGCCATACGACGTCCTGTTTCAATAGAGACAACCCCGTGATTATCGCCTTGCGCGCCAATAAGGCGGATATTTTCAACAGCGATTTCTTCGTTTATGCGTGGTCCGTCACGGCGCGGAGCAGGCTGTTCAACTGGTCTTCGTATATTTATTCTCCTCTATAAATATTGTTTTGGCAAAAGAGCATCAGGAGACCTGTCCTGACATTTGGGCGGGGTTTCTAGCTTTTGTTTGCAGAATTGCAAGCACTTCGTCAAGAGGCAGGGTGGTTCCGGCCTCTTTTTTCCCGAGCTGGCGCAGGCTGACGGTGCGGTTTTCAGCTTCGCGCATTCCGATAACGAGGAGGGCGGGGACGAGGGCATTTGAGTGTTCGCGAACTTTATAATTGATTTTTTCATTGCGCAGGTCGAGGTCTACGCGCAGCCCGGCGGCTTCGCAGCTTTTGGCGACTTCTCTGGCATAGTCATCAGCCCCGGAGACGATGGTGGCGACCACCGCCTGGATTGGGGCCAGCCAGAGCGGGAAGCGTCCGGCATATTGTTCGATCAGGATACCGATAAACCGTTCAAAGGAGCCAAGGATGGCGCGATGGAGCATGACCGGGCGGTGGCGATTGCCATCGGCCCCGGTATAGAGTGCATCCAGCCGGTCGGGCAGGACAAAATCGACTTGCAAGGTGCCACATTGCCAGTCCCGACCAATTGCATCGCGCAGGACAAATTCCAGCTTGGGTCCGTAAAAGGCCCCTTCCCCGGGATTGAGGGTCATCTCGACCCCGGCGGCTTTGGTTGCGTCCATCAAGGCCTTTTCGGCCCGGTCCCAGACGTCGTCACTGCCTGCCCGCACCGGAGGCCGGTCTGAAAATTTGATGCGATAGGATTCAAAGCCAAGGTCCTGATAAATCAGACTAAGCAGGGAGATAAAGCGGCTGGTTTCGGATTCGATCTGGTCTTCGGAGCAGAAGATATGACCGTCATCCTGGGTAAAGGCACGTACCCGCATTAGCCCGTGCAGGGCCCCGGAAGGCTCATAGCGGTGGCAAGAGCCAAATTCGGCCATCCGCAAGGGAAGGTCACGGTAACTGCGAATGCCCTGCCGGAAAATCTGGACATGGCCGGGGCAATTCATGGGTTTCAAGGCCAGGGTGCGCTGAACAGAGGTCTGTTCTTCGGTCGCTGTTGTTTCCGGCACAACACCATGATCTTTTGCTTCGTCGATTTCAGCAATAAACATATGTTCGCGGAATTTGTCCCAATGTCCCGAGCGTTCCCAAAGCGCACGGTCAACCAGCTGCGGGGTTTTGACCTCACTATAGCCATTGGTTTCGAGGCGCATCCGCATATAGCGTTCAAGCTCCCGATAGACCCGCCAGCCTTTTTCATGCCAGAAGACCGAACCTGCGGCTTCTTCCTGCATATGGAAAAGACCAAGCTGGCGGCCAATTTTGCGGTGATCGCGGGCTTCGGCTTCCTCCACCCGCTTGAGATAGGCGTTCAGTTCTTTTTCACTGCGCCAGCAGGTGGCATAAATCCGTTGAAGCTGCGGGCGGCTGGCATCGCCGCGCCAATAGGCCCCGGCCAGTTTGGTCAGTTTAAAGGCGGTCCCCAGCTGCCCGGTGGAGGGCAAATGCGGTCCCCGGCATAAATCCAGCCACCAGCCCTGGCGATAGATGGTAATCGGTTCATTATCAGGAAGCTCCATGACCCATTCGGCTTTGAACAATTCACCATTCTGCTGAAAGAAATCGCGGGCCTGTTCGCGGTCCCAGACTTCGCGGGTGATCGGCAAATCCTGTTCAACAATTTCGCGCATTCTTTGTTCAATGGCGGCAAAATCATCGGTTGAAAAAGGAGTCTCCCGATAGAAATCATAATAAAGCCCGTTTTCAATCGCCGGGCCAAAAGTGATTTGAGTGCCGGGGAAAAGTTCCTGCACGGCTTGCGCCAATATATGCGCGCAATCGTGACGGAGAAGCTCCAGGGCTTCTTCCTGATCACGGGTGATGATTGAAAGTTCGGCATCAGCTTCCAGCGGACGGGTTAAATCCCGGACTTCGCCATTGACGCGGGCAAGCACGGCCTGTTTGGCCAGGCCGGGTCCAATCGCCCGGGCTATTTCAAGCGGGGTTGTGCCACCTGGATGCTGCCGGGTTGAGCCGTCCGGAAGGGTGATGGTGAGGTCGGTCGCCGCCATAGGGAGAGTCAAACAGGTACTTGGCCTGCCGCTCTGACAGGCCTTTCACCAACCCGGAAAGGGTGTTGAATTATGCTGCACCTTTGGAAGCGGTCCGGCTTTCCTTGATCAGGTCGGCCCGGACTTTTTCAATCAGGTCATCCCAGTGAATCGGATGGGTGCGTTTATAGAGTTTAACGGACGGATACCATGGGCTTGACTGCGGCTTCAAATGCCAGCGCCATTCAGGCGACGGGCCAAGCAGCAGCCAGACCGGTTTGCCCATCGCGGCGGCGATATGGGCCTGATAGCTGTCCACGGCAATCACCAGATCAAGATTTTCCATCAAGGCGGCAACATCAGCCAGATCGCGTGAAATGCCGCCCATATTGGCGATCAGCATATCATGGCCGGTGGTTGACAATTCGCGTTCAGACCCGCCACGTTGCAGCGAATAAAAGCTGGTATTGGGGGTATCGGCCAGCCGTGCGGCATGGCGTAGAGGCAGGATCCGCCCGGTATCTGGCAGTCTTCTGGAAGCACCGTTCCAGATAATCCCGACTTTGAACTTGTCGCTTAATATCCGGGGGGCTTTTGGCGGTTGCAGATAGGGTTCACCAAGCGATTTTGTCACCGATTCAACGCCGAGCAGCCCGGGCAGGGAAACCAGCGGGCAATGGAGGTTGGGTTCGCCCGGTTTTTCGACATTGGAGGGACGAATCTTGACATCTTTAAAGGCTTCGGATTCGTCGAACAGACGCGCCGCTTCCGGGGGGACTTCAAAAATGACTTTTGCCCCGGCCTTGGCGACATGCGGCACAAAGCGGGCGAAATGGATCATGTCATTGAATCCTGAATCAGACCAGACCAGGATGGCTTTATCTTTCAAGGATGAACCGTCCCATTGCGTTTTAAGATCATAGCGCGGCTTGGCATTGGGCAGCGTCCAGCGTTGCTCCAGCCCGGCAAACCCGGTCTTGAAATCGCCTTTCATCAGATGCAGCAGGCTGCGATTCCACTGGATATCCGGGGACTTCATGCCCAGCAACTCTGCCCGGCGATAGGCATCAATCGCGGCATCAACATCGCCCATATCCCGCAGGACTCCGGCAAGGCCCATATGCATGGTGGCTTCGCTTGATTGTTGTTCAATCGCCCGCTCAAAGGCGTCTTTGGCTTCTTCCAGCCGTCCCAGACGGTGCAAGGCCCCGCCCAGATTAAACCAAATCCCCGGGGCTTCAGGATGCAAACGCAAGGCCCGCTTGAAACAGCCGACCGAGGCTTCGGTATTGCGGGCCAGCACCATGGCACTGCCCAGATTTCCCCAGCCAGCCGCATGATCCGGGTTTTTCTTGGTCAAAAGTCGCAGGGTCGAGATCGCTTCTTCCAGATTGCCCGCATTCAACGCCTCGTTGCCCTTGACATAGATTTCCTCATCGCTGAGGTTCATCAGCTCGACAATTTGCGCACTTCTCTCTTCCATTTCCTTGGCGGCTTGTTCTCTGGTCATGCCGTCAGGACCAGAAACATCGCCAGTCACATTCTCAAGATCGGGCACATTCTCAAGATCGGGCTCAAAGACCATATCCTTCGCAGCATCGCTTTCCGCAGCCTTCTTCGCAGGGGCTTTAGCCGTATTTTTTGCAGGTGCTGCTACAACCTGAGCCGCACCCGGATTCGGGTTATTTTCTGTTTTTGCCACTTTGTTCCCCTTTTCTGACAGATTCTCGGACTGATCGACAGAAAGTGTATCCATTTCAAGTGTGTCTGACGCGTCATTACTCATCAAAATACCCCTTAAAAGTCATGCGTAAACGGGATGCATTGTATAGTTTCGCTGATTCGCGTTGTTTTGTCTATACAAAATTTCCACATATCCATATTTTACAGACCTTTATAAAAAGCAGGTTTTACAGAGCCATACAAAAAACGTGCCAAGTCAAAGAAGTGCTTACTTAAATCAAGCGGGAAAATCTGTGAAGAACATCACAGATCAGGTGTCCAGATTTGCCACCTTCAAGGCATTTTCAGTGATAAAGTTGCGGCGCGGCTCCACCAGGTCTCCCATCAAGGTTGAAAAAATCTGATCAGCATCATCCTCATGGTCAATCCGCACCTGTAACAGCACCCGGTCATCCGGGTTTAACGTTGTCTCCCACAGCTGGTCGGGGTTCATCTCGCCAAGGCCTTTATAGCGTTGGACCGACAGGCCCTTGCGCCCCTGAACCGAAACAAGATCAATCAGTTCACGCGGGCCCGACACCGGATAGACATCATCCTTGATGCGAAGCTTTGCCTGTCCGTGATGATAGGCAGGCTGCAAATGCTCCGCCAGCCGGTCAAGCCGCCGGGTTTCCTGCGCGCGCAAAAGACCGGCACTGATTGGCACTTCCTCCAGCACCCCGCGCAGGGTGCGCCGGAAAATATAGCCGCCATCCGGCGCAACATCGCCGTGCCAGCCCTTTTCAAACTCGCCCGCCTGGGCATCCAGCACCCGGGCAATGAAATCAGCGGCAGCCTTGCCTTTTTCAGGATCAGCAATCACATCAGCCCCCAAGGCCCCAAAAATCGCCAGTTGCTCAAGAATGGCAAGCTGGTTGGGACTGCGGCCTAAATGATCCAGATAGCGGCTCGCCTGGCGGGCCTGATCGACCAGCTGCTCCAGATCAGACCCGGCACGCTCCCGCCCGTCTGCATCCTGCAACACCGCATCTGCCAGCACATTGTCCGTCAAAAATTTCTCCAGCTCGCTGTCATTCTTTAAATAGCGCAGGTTTTTCTCCCCGCGCTTGACCAGATAAAGCGGCGGCTGGGCAATATAAACATGACCCAGACGCAGCAGGTCCGGCATCTGGCGATAAAAGAAGGTCAGCAAAAGGGCGCGGATATGGCTGCCATCCACATCAGCGTCCGTCATAATCACAATCTTGTGATAGCGCAATTTCGCCGGGTCAAACTCCTCCTTGCCAATGCCGGTCCCCAGCGCAGTGATGATCGTCCCCACCTCGGCAGAAGACAGCATTTTATCAAAACGCGCACGCTCGACATTCAAAATCTTGCCCTTTAATGGCAGAATAGCTTGAAACTTCCGGTCCCGGCCCTGTTTGGCCGATCCGCCTGCCGAATCCCCCTCGACAATAAAAAGCTCCGAACGCGCCGGATCGCGCTCCTGACAATCCGCCAGCTTGCCCGGCAAAGAAGAAATATCAAGCGCACCCTTACGACGCGTCAACTCCCGGGCCTTGCGCGCCGCCTCCCGGGCAGAAGCCGCCTCAATCGCTTTCTGGACAATCTTCTTCGCCTCGGCCGGATGTTCCTCCATCCACTCACCCAGCTTCTCGCTAACCAGCGACTCAACAACCGGACGCACCTCCGATGAAACCAGCTTGTCCTTGGTCTGGCTTGAAAACTTCGGGTCCGGCACCTTGATCGATAACACACACGATAAACCTTCGCGCGCATCATCGCCGCTTAAAGTCGTTTTTTCCTTGCGCGCCGTCACCAGATTGGCTGCATAGCCATTGATCTGGCGAGTCAGGGCCCCGCGAAATCCGGCCAGATGCGTCCCGCCATCGCGCTGCGGGATATTATTGGTAAAACAAAGCATGGTTTCATGATAGGAATCCGTCCATTCCAGCGCACAATCAACCGTCAGTCCATCGCGCTCTGCCATAATATGAATGGGCGGCGCATGAAGCGGGGTGCGCGAACGGTCCAGCCATTCAACATAGGCCACGACCCCGCCATCATAAAAAAGATCAGCCGTTACCGGCTCAGCCTTGCGGGCATCGGTCAGCACAATCCGCACGCCTGAATTTAAAAAGGCCAGCTCGCGTAAACGGTGCTCCAGAACATTATAGTCAAATTCTGTGCGGCTGAAGGTCTCGCTGGAGGGTAAAAAGGTAATTTCTGTCCCGGTTTCTTCTCCATCAACCTTGCCAGTTACCTCAAGCGGGTTTTCCGCGACACCATTGGCAAAGCGCATACGATGGATATCCCCGGCCCGGCGGATGGTCAGAATCAGCCACGAAGACAGCGCATTCACCACCGATACCCCGACCCCGTGCAGCCCGCCCGACACTTTATAGCTGTTCTGGTCAAACTTCCCGCCCGCATGAAGCTGCGTCATAATGACCTCGGCGGCAGAAATGCCTTCCTCGGCATGAATATCGGTGGGAATACCGCGCCCGTTATCGGTGACAGTTACCGACCCATCGCCGTTTAAAATAACCTCTACCCGGTCGCAATGCCCGGCCAGAGCCTCGTCAATCGCATTGTCGACCACCTCATAAACCATATGATGCAAGCCGGTGCCGTCATCGGTATCGCCGATATACATGCCCGGACGCTTGCGCACAGCCTCCAGCCCGCGCAAGACCTTGATCGAATCCGCCCCGTAATCCGGGTCATCCAGTTTGGCTGTTTGGCTCATATTTGCGCTTTTTCTCTCTGCAGCAGAGAATAGGGGGTGGAAGAACAAGGCTTGCCAGAATATTTACGTGCCACAGTGAAAGGGTGAATCGCGCCCTCTTGTCAAGCTTGGTGGTTCTAGTTGCGCCCACGTTTTAATCGCGGCTGGCTTTTAATCGCGATAAAGTTCTTCGATATTTCCGTTTGCGGAGAGGAGGATTGCGAGTGGCCGGGTTGCGGGGGCCTGCGCGAGGACGACGAGTCCGACAACCATGAGCGGGACGGAGAGGATTGCGCCGATCACGCCCCACAGGCTTCCGAACAGGATGAGGCCGAGCAGGATAAACAGCGGGCTGAGGTTAAGGGAGCGTCCGACGATTCGTGGTTCGATGACGTTTCCGACGAGGATTTGTGCGAAGGTGAGGCTTGCGAGCACGATGAAGGCTGTGATCAGGGTCGGGAACTGGATGAGGCTTAGGGCAAATGGGAAGAGGACGGCGATCATTGACCCGATATAGGGGATAAAGTTGAGGATAAATGCGATGAGGGCCCAGAATCCCGGGAAGTCGACTCCTGCCATCCAGAGGATGACATAGGTGAGGGCTGAGACGATTGCGCTCATGAGGGCTTTTGTTCCGATGTATCGTTGCATGAGTTCACTGATGAGGGCTAGTCTTTGCCTCCATGCTTTCGCGGATTCTCGTCCGCCGGATATCTGGTCGAGTTTGAGGAGCAGGCTTCGTTGTTCGAGCAGGATAAAGCTTGTGAACAGGAGGACGGAGAAGGTATCACCGACGAGGTCGGTGAGTCCGCGGGTTATTCTTCCGATCCACTGGCTTAGTGAGAGGCGGGAGATCAGTTCGCGCAGGCTTGGCGTTTCGGTGAGGCCGAGGTATTGGACTCCGCGTGCGATGAGGTTTTGCATATTTTCCTGGTAGCGCGGGGCTTCCTGGGTGAGTCGTGAGACGTTTCCGGCGATGATATCGGTCATCAGCCAGAGTGCGGCGAGCACCGATGCGATGGCGAGGGCCATGGCGAGGGGTCCGGGTATTTTGGCGGGGCCGAGTTGCAGCCGGGTCAGGCATTTTGCGGTTGCGTCGAGGACGACTGCGAGCAGGATTGCGAGGAAGAGCGGTTGAAAGATAGGCCGCCCGACCCACAGGGCATAGAGGACGAGGGCGACGATACCGATTCCGCCTGTCCAGACTAGCGAGGGGATGATAGTTGTTTTAGGTTGTGGCGGCATAATCTTTTAGGCCAAAAGAAATATCAAGCCCGAAGACGCGCCAGAAGGAGTATCAGGCTGGATTGCCGGAAGAGGCTGTTTTTTCTGGTTGAGGGGTGTTTTCAGACTTACTTGTATGATCGGAATCATTGGGGCTTTTGGCGGCATTGATTTCGGCATCGGGTCGGCGATAGGCGATTTGCCAATGTTCCAGACAATAGGACTTGCCCGGAATAACCTTTGCACCGCAGAAGTAAAAGTCCTCTTTGCGCGGGTCGCCATGGGGCCATTGGCAGCTTCGGGTTGTGCCAAGGTGAACCGGCTCGACCGGGGCAATACGCCTGGCTGCCGGAGGCCGCTGGCTTGACAATCCCAGCCGGTTGGCCTTGCCAATCACCGCATTGCGTGAAACTTTTGGCCCTATTTTATGGGCAATTTCGCGTGCAGAATAGCCGCCTTTCCACATTTCTGTCAGCAAAGCGACCGCATCAGGTGTCCACTCCATCTCCGCTGCCCTCTCTCTGGCTATACAAGATATAGAAGAATAAGTATATGTAGTAGATTCTACAAAAAGATAGTCTATATAATGTTATTCAGGGGCGATTGGCAACGATAAAAGGAGATGGCACGTTTCTTTCCTGTGGAAAACGTGCATTATCGAGTAAAGTCATGAACTAAGCCGGGTCGGCGCATAAAAATACGAAATAGATGACAATAAGAATCAAAAATTTCACGGATTTTATCGGGATTGACTGGTCCGGAGCCAATATCAAGCCGTCTAAAGGCAATCCGGCTTTGGCGGTTGGCCATTGTCAAAGCGGCGATAGACCGCCGCGCCTGGTTTTGCCGGAAAACGGCGGAGCCTGGACCCGTCAGGCGATTGCCGATTTTATCGTTGCTATATCCCGGGAACCAGCCGAACGACGAGTTCTAATCGGAATTGACTGTAATTTTGGCTATTGTCACACAGTCGGGGTGCGCCAGTTTGGGGCTTCCTACACCAGCTATGACCTCTGGCAGGCGGTTGAAAAAGCCGCAACCGAAAAGCCCCCAGACTCCCAAGATTTTTACTCTCAAGATTTTTATGCGGGCGCCTATGCCCGCCACCCTGTTCTCGGTCAGGTTTTCTGGACAAAAGGCCCGCAGCCGGACTGGTTTATCCCCGAAAAACTGATGCGTCAGACCGAAAAACATTGTATCGCCCAATCCTTGGGACGGCCTGAAAGCCCGTTCAAACTGATCGGGGCCAAACAGGTTGGCAAAGGCGGGCTTGCCGGAATGCGGATGGGGCTTTTTTTAAAAGAACAACTGGGATCAGACCTTTGCATCTGGCCCTTCGAGAAAGACACCTGCGGTCAAGCCCGGACGGTGATCACAGAAATTTTCCCGCGCCAGTTTCTGGTCCGTGCCGGGTTCAGACAACAGAAAATTCACAGTGCCGCCGATTTTACCGATGCGCTCTATCGGCTCGGGGTGCGCCCGGATACAAATCAGGTCTCGCCACTGCTTTCAGGGCTTGATTTTGCGCAGGACCGGACTATCAGTGATAAAACCGATGCTCTATGTGCAGCCGTCGGGCTGCGGATGCTCTGCGGGCAAAAGCTCCATGTGCCTGTTGATCTTTTCCATCCACCCGCCATGACCCGGGCTGCACAACTCTGTGAAGGATGGATTTTCGGGGTGGCTTGATTTTGATGAACGAAAAAGAAAGCGGATTCTCCACCCCCGAGAACTGGCTGGAAGCCGCAAAGCACTATAAAAGAAAAGGCGATTTTATCTCTGCCCTGACCGCCGTCGAACAAGCCTGTGTGCGTCTGCCTGCCCAGGATACACAGGCCCTTGCGGCGGCCTTTTCCTTAAAAGGACTGGTGCTGGAAAAACTCAAACGCTATCAAGAATCAGCGCAGGCTCTACGCAAAGCCGCCCGCTTTTCGCCAACCAATGCCACCATTGCCGCCAATCTGATTTCAGTCCATTTCCTGTGCGGCGATTATCAGGCCGCAATCTCGGCAGCCGGAACCGCACTTGAACGTTTTCCCGACCAGATCAGCCTTTGGGCCGCGCGGGCCGCCGCCTATGTCATGCTGCGCGATATCGACAAGGCCCTTGATGATTTCAGTATCGTAACCGGACGGCTCCAGCCAGAATTTTTACAACTCCCGCCTGCCGATCAGGCCCAGATTTATAATAACTACGCCAATACGCTGGTCTATGCCGAACGCTATGTTGAAGCCGGAACTCATTTGCAAAAAGCCTGCGCGCTCTGCCCCGATATATCAGAATATCATGAACAAGCCGTGCGGGCCTTGCGCTTTGGTCGTAATTTTGAAGCCGCACAAAAAATCGCCGAACAGGCAAAACCACTCCTTGAACATTCGGACGCTTTAAGACTGTCGCTGGCTTTCCTCTATTTAACCCTTGAAGACTATGAGCAGGGCTTGAAATTCTATGAAAACCGCATGAGTGCCGAACCCGCAAACTCGCCCCCCGGCGGGGCTTTGCCCTTTAAAGCAAACGAAGACTATGTGCTGTTGCAGCAATGCCCGGAACTTAACCTGATGCAACATAAAGATGCACCTGAAAAACAAAAGAAAACCCTGCTGAAAAAATCCCGTATTCTGGTCACCACCGAACAGGGCTATGGCGATATGATCATGTTTGCCCGCTTCCTGCCCCGGCTCTGCCAGCAGGCCAAAAGCGTCACCTTCTATCAAACCCGCCCGGAACTGACCTTGCAGACCTTATGGATTGAAGCCCCGGACAATCTGAATATAGTGTCTGCCCCGGCCCCGCTTCCGGCTTTTGATTACTGGATATGCGAAGCCAGCCTGCCCGGGTTTTATCAGGCCTCTGCCCGGGACCTGCCGCCGCCAGTGCGTCTACAGGCCCTGCAGCCCGATAAAATACGCTGGAAAGACTGGCTGGATAACCATTGCCAAACGCAGCCCGACTGGCCCCGCATCGGCGTGGTCGGGCATTGGCGGCATAACGACAAACGCTTTCAAAAGCAAATGGGGCTGATCGCGCTGGAACCCCTTGCGGCTAAACCCTGCTGGTTTATTGCGCTGGAACCCGAACTCTTGCCAGAGGACCAGGCCTTTATTGATCAAGGGCATTTTAAAAATCTTCTGCGCCCGCCCACAAACTACCGCGATTTTGCTGACAGTGCCGCGCTTATATCAAATCTTGACCGGGTGATCACGGTGGATACCGTCTTTATCCATCTGGCGGCAAGCCTTGGCGTGCCTGTTGATGCGCTGGTGCCCTTTGCGGCAGACTGGCGGTGGGGACTGGCTGAACAAGGCGGCGGGCCCTGGTATCAAAAAGGCGTCACAATCTATCGTCAGAAAACTGCCGGAGACTGGTCAACCTGCATTGATCAGGTCGCAAAGACCTTATGACTTTTAAAGGCCCTTCACCTGCCTTGATATCATTTGCTAAATTGCGTAAGGATGACCCGCAACAGGCGATATGTGCGGGAGGGAAAACATCATGACAACATCCAGAGAAACAACCTTGAAACTGCATGAAACAGACAATGTTGTTGTTTTGCTACAGGCTTTAAAAGGCATTCCGGCGGGTCATAAAATGGCCTGCGCCCCGATCCCCAAAGGCAGCGCGATTTTAAAATACGGGCAGATCATTGGTTTTGCGGCAAGCGATATTGCCGAAGGATCGCATGTTCATGTCCACAATGTTGAAGTCCAGGACTATGAGCTTGATTATGCGGTCGGCAGTCAGGTCAAGCCGACCGATTTCATTAAGGAAACCCCGACCTTTAGGGGCTATCGCCGTCCGTCAGGAAAAGCCGGGACCCGCAATTATGTCGCCATTCTCTCAACCGTGAATTGTTCGGCAACGGCGGTTCAGAATATTGCCAAAGGCCTTAACGAGATTGTGCAAAAAAACTATCCCAATATTGACGGGGTTGTGCCGATCACGCACGGGCAGGGCTGTTCGCTGGGGGCCAGTGGCTATGGCTCCGAAAACCTGCAACGGGTTCTGGGCGGCTATTGTCGGCATCCGAATTTCTGCTTTACGATTATTGTCGGGCTGGGGTGCGAGACCTTGCAGATTGCCCGCTTGATGAAGGAACAAGGGCTGGAAACCGGGGATTATCTTAAAACCATGACCATTCAGGGCACCGGCGGTTTGCGCAAAACCATTGCGGCTGGAATCGCCCAGGGTGAAGCCCTTTTGCAGGAAGCCAATCAGGCCAGACGCGAAGAAATTTCAGCCAGCGAGCTGGTCCTGGCCTTACAATGCGGGGGGTCAGATGGCTATTCAGGGATCACCGCCAACCCGGCACTTGGCAAGGCGGTTGATCAGCTGGTGGCTTTTGGCGGCAGCGCAATTTTGGCAGAAACCCCTGAAATTTACGGGGCCGAGCATCTATTGACGCGCCGGGCGGTGTCCAAACAGGTCGCAGATAAATTGCTGGAGCGCATCAAATGGTGGGAATCCTATACCAGCTATCATGGCGGGGCGATGAATAATAATCCCTCGCACGGCAACAAGGCCGGGGGGATCACCACCATCATGGAAAAATCGCTTGGCGCGGTAGCCAAAGGCGGTGGCACCAATCTTTGTGCGGTTTATGAATATGGCGAACCGGTGACAGAAAAAGGCTTTGTCTTTATGGATTCGCCGGGCAATGACCCGATTTCGATCACCGGAGAAGTGGCCTCGGGGGCCAATATTGTCTGTTTCACCACCGGGCGCGGGTCGGTTTACGGCTGCAAGCCTGCGCCATCAATCAAACTTTGCACCAATTCGCGGACCTATCACCATATGATTGAGGATATGGACATCAACTGCGGCGATATTCTGGATGAGGGAGTGAGTATTGAGGCCAAAGGCACCGAAATTATGGATAGAATCCTGCGGGTTGCGTCTGGCGAGCGGACAAAGAGCGAGCAAGGCGGTTTGGGGGATTATGAATTTATCCCCTGGCAGATTGGCGCGATTATGTAGGTTTTTTTACGGGGAGAGCTGCCAGCTGCCGAGTGCGCCGGGCTGATAGTCTGCGGGTTTGCTGGAGATAGAAATCAGTCCCCCGGTTGCCCAGAGATGGGCAAAATTGTCATAGAGCGGGGAGAGGAACCAGCCGGATTGCCCGGTTGAGTGAATAAAGCCGGATGAATCAAGGTCGGCGAAATCATAGATAGCGCGAAAGCTGGTGCCGTTATAGGTCTGATAGGGGTCATTTTCGTCTGAAAAGCGGGATCTGGCCCGGTTAAGGGCAAAGGGTCCCCCGGCAACCGGCTGTTCAACAGTGAAGAGATCGCCGATGACCGGGATAAAGGACAGCGGCACATGGAGGCCACGGGCCGCATGAGCTTCTCCCCATTGCCAGTCCTGCCAGTTGCTTCCGTAGCGCGATTCAAGGTCCAAAAGGGCAGCTTCAAGAGCGGCAACCAGCTGATCGCTGCAATTTTCTTCCCCGGCGGTGCGCCGGTCATCGCACCAGTTGCGGGCGGGATTATCTTCCAGCAGCCGCAAGCCGGTCAGTGCGCGTGGTTGCCAATAGTCCGGGAAGATATCGCCCAGATCATCGCGTAAAAGACGCTCCAGCACATGGCGGTGCCAGGCCGTCATAATCAGGGGTTCCGGCCCGGTCTTTGCCATGGTGCCGCCCCAGTCCCGCAAGCGGGTTTCAAGCGCAGGGTCAATCCGCCCGGCGACCATTGGCAGCATTTTATCGCGCAAAGAAAGATAGGCGGCAGAATGTGAATCCATCTGCGCGGCTGCGCTGGAGCGCGAGGAATGTTTTGCCGCACGCTTTATAATCAGGTCTTGCAAACGCTGCATGCGCCAGGGTTCTTCCCAGTCGTAAGTCAAATGATAGGCGGCTTCATCGGGAGTAATTCGCACATTTGCTGTGGCAATCGCCTTGCTTGCGGGATCAGAGAGTACGGGCAGTTGTTCAAAAGGAATCACGCCTGTCCAGTCATAGCTGTTCATCCAGCCCGGATTGGGGGCGCGGCCCTGGATCAGATTGTCTCTGGCGCGTTGCGGGGTCTGGCCCGGGGCAATCATGCCAATCGACCCGTTTTGATCGGCAATGACCATGGCTTGCGAAGGCCCGGAAAAATCACGCATCGCCTGTTTATAGTCGGCGATATTTTTGACATCCCAAAGGCTGTTTGCCAGATTGAGCGTGCGATCTCTATCATCCAGCACCTGCCAGGCCAGCGCCGGGGCAAAGCCCGGCCCGACCAGCCGACCAAGCTGCCGATAAAATTCGGGCAAGATTGGTCCATGGCGGCTTTCTTCGCGGATAAACGTGACCGGATCAGACCCTTTGACAATGATTTCTTCGGGTGTTTGTTTAAAATCCTGCCAACCGCCGGGTGCCAGATAGCGGGCCGGATTTGCCGGATCGCGCTGTTCCAGATAGATATCCTGAATATCAGCCCCGACATTGGTAAAGCCCCAGGCCACATCCCGATTATGGCCCAGAACCATGACCGGCAAACCGACCAGGGTGGCACCGATCAGATGCCGGTCCTTTTCCTTTTCATGCAAATGGGCAAGATACCAAAGCGACGGGGCCGACAGGCCAAGATGGGGGTCATTGGCCAGCAAGGGTTTACCGCTTTCGGTCCGCGCCCCGTCAATCACCCAGTTGTTGGAGGCCCCTTTTTCGGTTTTTTCTATGTCCTGTTTCTCGTCCGGTTTTGGCGGCAAGGGTCCGTCCGGCAAAGAAAGTAGCGTCCTGAGATCAGGCAGCGGGGGCTGCGAATCGCCGGGATTTGGCGGCAAAAGCTCCATGATTTCAGCCGGATTGAGGCCAAGCCGCGCCATACCGAGGCGAAGAATTTCCTGATTGATATTGCCGGACAGGCTCAAGCCCATCAATTTCACCACTACAATGGAATCAACCGGGGTCCAGGGCGCAGGTTCAACCCCGAAAATCAGAAATTCAATGGGCAGATGAGCGGCAAAGAAACGGTCTTGTTCTTTAAACAGCCAGGCATTGACTCCGGCAGTGTAGGACTCAAGGGCCCGGCGGGCTTCTGGCGATAAATGGGTAAGCGCGGCCTTTGCCGCCCGGTCCAGCCCGATGGTGCGCAGGAAAATATCCTGTTGCAGGCTGCGTGCGCCAAAAATTTCTGATAATTGCCCGCGCCCGGCCCGGCGCGAAAGTTCCAGCTGCCAGGCCCGGTCCTGCGCATGGGCATATCCCAGCCCGGCCAGAACATCATAGCGGTTTTCGGCACTGATATGCGGCACACCATTACGATCACGGACAATAGAAACCGGGCCGCTCAACCCGTCAATCGTGGCGTTGCCGCCTGTGGCAGGGTCGCCTCTTAACAAGAACACCGCCCCGGCAATCCCGGCGATCAGCCCGGTTGCAACAATCAGGCTGATGCACAGAAAAATAATTTTAAACAGGCGTTTAATCGGTTTAATCCGTATTATTAAGATGTCTTTTGGGCCGCAAGCTCCAGCATCGGAATCAAGACATGCGGCGGCTGCGCCCCCGATACTGAATAGCTGTCGTTAAAGACCATATAGGGTACCCCTCTGATCTGATAATTCGTGGCATCGGTCTGATCCTGCTTCAAGGCTTCAAGGTCACTTTGCGCGGAATCATCGCTGCTCTTGATCATCAATTCAGCCGCAAGACCGCTCAAAACAGCAGAATCCCCGATATCGGCCCCGTCAATAAAATAGGCCTCAAACAGGCGGTTGACCAGCTTGTGGGTGACATTGGAATCATGGGTTCTGGCGGTATGCTTTACCAGCCGGTGCGCTTCCAGCGTTGAAGGGGTGACCTTGATCCGGTCAAGATTAAGGGGGATATTTTCTTTGTCGGCGGTCTGTTGAATGGGGTGATAGACCTGATGATAGACCGCCGGACTGCCGAATTTGGCCCGCAGATAGTCGGCGCGCAGCATCCCGCTTTTGGGCATGGAGGGGTTAAGCTGAAACATCCGCCAGTAAATATCTATCTGTTCAGAAGCTTTCTTTTTAGAGGTTTTAGACGCATCAGCCCGTTGTTTTTGATAGAGGGCGAGCGATTGTTCAAGCCGCTTGGCCCCGATATAGCACCAGGGGCAGATCGGGTCGAAAAAAACGTCAATTTTCATCAATACGGCCTGATTTATTCGCAAAGCCGATATTGCCAGAGTTTTGAAGTCTCCCAGCTTTTATTGACATATTCGGCTTGTCCAAGGGTGACCAGATGGCGCAGATGAGCTTCGGCTTCGCCAATCGCGAACATTTGTCCGAACAAATCAAGGTCCATTTTAAACATGATCGGCAGGACATCATAGGCCGTGCCGGTCTGTCCTTTCATGCCGCGCAGGGCGGCGCGGGTGACGTCCAGCCGTTCGTCATGGTGGGCGACCATTTCGGCAAGGCGGCTGTAAAGCCCGGTGAAAGGCTGGCGGTGGGAGGGCAGAACCAGCACATCATCATCAACAATCTGGCGCAAACGCTGGCAGGTTTCAAGGAACCCGCCAAGCGGGTCGGACCAGTTATTAAACCAGTGAACGCTGATATTGGGGGTAATTTCAGGCAGGACGTGATCTCCGGCGATCAGCACTTTTAAATCGGGACTATAGAGGCTGGCATGCGCAATCGCATGCCCATAGCCGGTGATTACCTGCCATTTGACCCCGTTGATTGATATATGCGTCTTGTCTTCAAGCGGGGAAAAGCTGGACGGAAGCGGGCCAACGGTCGCGGTATAATGCGGGCCAATGGCCTCCATCTGGTCGGCTTCAAGCGGCGGAAAGCCGCAACGCCGACAAAAGGCGTTAATCTGCATGGCATTAATATTGGATGGAATATTGCGCAGCAGAGAACTGGTCAGATATTCGGCTTCCGGCATATGGAATTTTGCGCCTGTGCGCTCGACCAGATGACCACTCAAGCCGCAATGATCGGGGTGATAATGGGTGGCAATCACCTGACGCACCGGCCCGGTTTTTAAGAATTTTTCCAAAAGCTGATCCCAGGCCTGACGGGTTTGCGTATTGTTAAAACCGGTATCAATCAGGCACCAGCTGTCGCCCGCTTGCTTTTCTTGATCACGCCCTTCTCCATCACGTAGGGCCCAGACATTGACATGATTCAGCCGAATAGGAAGCGGCATCCGAATCCACTCAATCGCAGGGTGAATGGTCAGCGATTCACCCGGCTCTGGCGGGGCCAAAGGACTTGGAGTCATTTCAAGCATCAAAAAACCTCTTCATTTCTTAGGGTCCTGACCCTAAAAATAATCCCCCTAAAAATAACGTAACCCAACACTGAATAAACGCTCAACCTTATGCACATCCTCGCTGGCAGAAAATAAAACCACCTGATCACCACTCATGATGACCGTGTCAGGACGCGGAATCAAGACCTCATCCCCCCTGATCAAAGCCCCGATAATGCTATTGTGCGGTAACGGCGACTCGCGCAACTCCATCCCCACCATCGGCGATGATGGCAAGGCCTCAAACAACATCACCTCGCCCTGACCGTCAAACAGACTATGGATCGCCTTCACCCGGCCCTTGCGAACATGCTGGAGAATGCTCGAAGCCGTGATCTCGCGCGGGTTAATCGTCACATCAACCCCCAGCTTCGATACCAAAGACCCATAACTCGCCTTGTTGGTCAGCGCAACCGTGCGCACATCGCTCATGCTTTTGGCCAGAAGCGAACAAAGGACATTGGTCTCGTCATCCTCGGTCACCGCAATCGACAGTTCAGTCTTGGCAATCCCCGCTTCCTCCAGCCAGGAGGGCTCAAGCCCGTCGCCTTTAATCACATCAACCGAAGAAGGAAGCGTCTCTGCGGCCTTGTTGGCGCGTTCGTGAGAGCGTTCTATGATTTTAATCCGGTAGCCCTGGCCAGACTCCAGCAGCTTGCGGGTCAGATTAACCCCGATATTGCCGCCGCCAATGATAATCACCCGCCGTGCTTCGCCCGATTCATAGCCAAAAGCCGCCATTGCCCGGCCAACATGGGCCTCATCAACGGCAAAATAGACCAGATCATCCGGCAGCATCTGTTCGCGCGAAGACGGGATAATCAAACGACCTTCGCGCATGATGGCCATCACCGTGATCGACAGATTGGGAAAAAGCGAGGTCAGTTGCCGCAAAGGCGTATGGATAATCGGACAAAAGCCTTCGGCCCGCACCCCGATCACCCGTACTTTATCCAGCAAAATCGCGTTAAAGGCCCCGGTGACTCGTACCCGCCGGAAAATAGCCCCGGCGACTTCCACTTCTGGCGAGATAATATGGTCAATCGGCATATGATTGGGTGAAAAGAGATCGGAATAGGCCGGGTCCAGGTAATTTTGCTGGCGAATACGGGCAATCTTGCTAGGCACATTGAAAAGCGAATGTGCGACCTGACAGGCAATCATATTGACTTCATCGCTGAGCGTGACGGCAATCAGCATATCGGCATCATCCATTCCGGCGCGGGCCAGAACGGCGGGAAAAGTCGCATGGCCGACCAGAGCCTGGACATCAAGCTCCCGATTGACTCGCTCGATCAGTTCCGTGGATTGATCAACCACAGAAATATCATGCCCGTCCCGCGACAGATAATTGGCCAGATGAAATCCGACCTGTCCGGCACCACAGATAACGATTTTCATAGAAGATTCTTGTTAATAGTTAGGGTCAGGCGGCAAGTTTGCTTTTGGCAGCAGCATATTCATCCTGCCAGCGGTTGACCAGTTGGGCGGTGGGACCAACCGACTGAATAGCGGCAATGCCTTGCCCGGCACTCCAGATATCGCGCCAGGGCTTCTTGCCGTCTTTTTCCCCTTCAAAATTGACATTATCGCTTTTGTTCTTGTCGCCGGTTTCCGGTTTCTCGTTAGGCAGAGTTTCCGGGTCAAGCCCGGCCTGAAGAATAGAGGGCTTGAGATAACTGCCGGTAATCCCGGTGAAATAGCGGGTGGTGGTAATATCATCGGCCTTGCTGCTGGCGATCATTTCTTTATAGCCTTCAGGGGCGCGGGCTTCGTTGGTGGCAATAAAGGGGGAGCCAATATAGGCAAAATCGGCCCCCATCGACAAAGCCGCCAGAATGGAGCCGCCGGTCGCGATACATCCTGATAGAGCCAGCGGTCCGTCAAACCATTGGCGAATTTCCTGCACCAGGGCAAAAGGGGACAACGGCCCGCAATGTCCGCCCGCCCCGGCAGCAACGGCGATCAATCCGTCTGCGCCCTTGTCGATGGCTTTATGGGCAAAACGGTCATTGATGATGTCATGCAGGACAATCCCGCCATAGGAATGGACGGCGTGATTGACCTCTTCCACCGCGCCAAGCGATGAAATCACCATTGGCACTTTATGTTTGACGCAAAGTTCCAGGTCCTGATCGAGCCGTGAATTGGTTTTATGAACAATCTGGTTGACGGCAAACGGGGCCGCAGGCTGATCGGGGTGTTTTTTGTCATAGTCTGCCAGTTTTTCTTTAATTTCATAGAGCCAGTCATCAAGCTGTTCAATCGGTCGGGCATTGAGCGAGGGGAAAGAGCCGATCACCCCGGCCTGGCATTGAGCCAGCACCAGTTCCGGGTGCGAGACAATAAAAAGCGGGGCCGCGATCACGGGCAGGCGCATATTTTGTGTGAGTTTGGTCAAAGAAGCATGCATCTTTATCATCGTCTTTCAGGATTATAGCGTTTTCAGGCCTATTATAGTCTTTTCAGGAGAGGGATGAAAGAGCCTGATCCAGATCGGCAAGCAGATCGGCTGAATCCTCCAGCCCGACGGACAAGCGCAGAATGCCGGGGGTAATCTTTTGCCGGATTTTTTCGTCCTCTGTCAGCTTGCAATGGGTGGTGGTTGCCGGATGAGTGATCAGGCTTTTTGCATCGCCAAAATTATTGGAAATAGACACAAGCCGCAGACTGTCCAGAACGTCAAAAGCCGCTTGTTTGTCGTCTTTTTTCAAGCGGAAACTGACAACAGTTCCGGGGCCGGACATCTGGGCCTTTGCCAGCTTATAGCCTGCACTTTGCTCTAAATAGGGAAAGAACACCTGCTCCACCGCCGGATGAGTCGCAAGCATATTGGCAATCATGGTCGCGCTGGTCGCTTGCGCCTTGACCCGCAATTCCAGCGTTTCAATCCCTTTCACCATGATCCAGGCATTAAAGGCACTCAGGCCCGGCCCGGTATGGCGGATAAAAGGCCGCAGCAACTCTTCGATATAGTCCTCATCGCCAAGCACCATGCCCGCCAAAGCCCGCCCCTGCCCGTCAATATGTTTGGTGGCAGAATACATCACCACATCAGCCCCAAGCTCCAGCGGGCGTTGATACAGCGGAGTCGCCATCACATTATCCACAATAACCCGCGCCCCGGCCTGATGGGCCAGATGGGAAATCGCCTGAATATCCAGAATCTCCAGCATCGGATTGGTCGGGCTTTCCAGAAAAACCACCGCTGCTTTCTTCTGCAAAGCCTGGCGCCATTCATCAAGATTGGTGCCATCAACAAATTCATAGTCAATCCCGAAGCGCGGCAGGATGGTTTCAATAATATAGCGGCAGGAATAGAATAATTGCCTTGCGGCAACCACCCGGTCTCCGGCTTTCAGGCAACAGGAAAGCGCAGCAAAACAGGCCGCCATGCCGCTTGAAGTGGCAATCGCCGCCGGGGCTTGCTCAATCGCTTTCATCCGGGCTTCAAAGACCGATACCGTCGGATTCGCATAGCGCGAATAGATATAATTATCGGTCTCGCCCTTGAACGAGGCCTCGGCCTGCGCAGCACTGTCGTAGATATAGCCGGAAGTCGTAAAGACTGGCTCTGACGTTTCACGAAACTGACTGCGCTCCACCCCGTCTTGAATCCGCCGGGTCTGCGGTCGCCAGTTTATATTGGAGGATAAGGCGGGTTTGTCACTCAAAGGCTTATCGCAGTCAGGGTGCTGCTGTCTCCCCCGCTTACGGCTGCACCCTTAGTTTTTCGCTTATCAGTTCTGAGCCCAGGGTAGCTCATGGAACCGCCAGCCACCCTTCTTGTTGCGGTGATGCTCGTGATTGAGGTCGCCCTCAAACCCCTCTTGCACATTATAGCACTGGCTATAACCCGCCGCCGTCATCGCCTTCGCCGCCGCAAGCGACCGACCCCCCGAACGACACAAAAATAAAAGAGGAGTCCCAAACTCCGGAAATAACTTCGTCACACGCGGAACAAAATCCGTATTCTCAGTCCCCGTAAAATCAACCCACTCAACAAACTGAACCGTCTTGCTCAAACTCCTCAGCACAGGCGTGCCAACAAAACGCCATTCAGCCTCGGTCCGCACATCAATCAGCTGCGCAGTCTCGGTTCTCTTCAAAAAGTCCCAAGCGTCTTTCGGCGAAAAATCGCCTGCATATTGCGGAACCTTGGACGTTTGACTGCTTTTAGGCTTGAGCAGGGAAAGCATACGGAATCTCCTTTTGTTTGTCGGTTATAAAGTTAAAAAGTTACTTAAAACTATCTACTATTTCAGCTGATAATGTCTCAGCCACCTGTTGTACTCATATAGCGGCCAGCCCCGCGCACACCTCGGCGGCGATCAATCTGAAAATCATGGCCTTTCGGCTTATGGGCAATGGCATCACGAATGACCTCGACCAAATCCTCATCGCTGGCACCGCTACGCAAAGTCTGCGTCAGATTGGCACTGTCATCCTGCCCCAGACACATATAAAGTGTCCCCGTGCAGGTCAAGCGAACGCGATTACAACTCTCACAAAAATTATGCGTCAAAGGCGTAATAAATCCCAATCGCTGCCCGGTCTCTGGCAAGCGAACATAACGCGCCGGACCGCCACTGCGATAGGGGTCTTCCTCCAGCGTCCAACGCTTGGCAAGATGCGCACGAACCAGACTTAAAGGCCAATATTGATTGAATCTGTCCTCGTTGCCAATATCGCCCATCGGCATCACTTCAATAAAAGTCAGGTCAAAATCATGCTTTGCACACCAGTCAACCAGATCATACAATTCATCCTCGTTCACGCCTTTAAGGGCAACGGTGTTCAGCTTGACCCGCATCCCGGCTTCTTTGGCAGCGAAAATGCCTTCAAGCACCTGGTCAAGCTTCCCCCAGCGGGTGATTTCTTTAAATAAATCAGGCTTTAAACTGTCCAGCGAAACATTAATGCGCCGGATACCCAACCCGGCCAGTTTTTCAGCCTTTGATGCCAGCTGGCTGGCATTGGTGGTCAAGGTCAGTTCATCCAGCCCGCTGCCGCCATTAACCGGAAGATGCTGCGACAGACGTTCAATCAGCCACATGACATTGCGCCGGACCAGAGGCTCCCCGCCCGTCAAACGCAATTTGCGCACACCCAGCCGGATGAAAACCGCACAAAGCCGCTCCAACTCTTCAAGAGTCAGCAGGTCGGCCTTGGGCAGAAAAGTCATATCCTCTGCCATGCAATAGACACAGCGGAAATCACAGCGATCCGTCACCGAGACTCGTAAATAATCTATCGTCCGGCCAAAAGGATCTATCAAACGGTCTTGCATAAATTCAGGGATCATTTTCCCGCCCCACCTGTCGCAAAACATAAGGCCACAAATATAAGGCCTCCCTACCTTCTTCATATCTAGGACATTTAACCGACCCCGTCCAGCCACTCGCGCATATAAATTCATGCACATATAAATTATCGGCTAAAGCAGGGAACAGACTCATCCGCCTTGCTTTTTGCGGATGCGAAAGCTATACAATGCGCGAAAACCAACTTGCCTGTCCAGACTTCTCTATAGATTTTCAGCACAGGCCGCCATCAATCGTCCTCAAACCCGGCGAAATATATATGGTGCGCTGCAAAATATCGAGTTATTCAGGCATATAAACGTATAAGGATGAACCATGGATCAATTTGCCCCCTCTGGAAAACAAGCCGCTTCCCTTGACTCCGAAACCGGATTTCAGGCCCCGTTCGAGGCCCCGGACTATGCCCCCAACCGCTGGCAAGGAGTCAAACGCGATTATAGCCCGCAGGATGTGGCCCGTTTGCGCGGGTCTGTGCCTATTCGTCATACCCTGGCGGAGCAGGGGGCCGAAAAACTCTGGCGGCTGCTGACCGAGGAAGATTATGTCAACACGCTTGGGGCCTTTACCGGCTGTCAGGCCGTGCAGCATGTGCGCGCCGGGTTAAAGGCGATCTATCTTTCAGGCTGGCAGGTGGCAGCAGATGCCAATAATGCCGGGCAGATGTATCCTGACCAGTCGCTTTATCCGGCGTCATCGGTGCCGCAGGTGGTGGAGCGTATCAATAATGCTTTTGCCCGCCAGGATGTGATCCAGACTCTGGAACATATGGACGGCACGCCGACCACGGATATTGACTGGTATGCACCGATTGTTGCCGATGCCGAGGCTGGATTTGGCGGGCCGTTGAACTGTTTTGAACTGATGCGTTCCATGATCAAGGCCGGAGCCGCCGGGGTTCATTTTGAAGACCAGCTGTCATCTGAAAAGAAATGCGGTCATCTGGGCGGTAAAGTCCTGCTGCCAACCCAGCAAGCCATCCGCAATCTAAGTGCCGCCCGGCTGGCGGCTGATGTGATGGGCGTGCCAACCCTGTTGCTGGCCCGCACCGATGCCGAGGCTGCCAAGCTGATCACCTCTGATGTAGACGAACGCGATCAGGCCTTCTTGACCGGCGAACGCTCCCCCGAAGGCTTTTATTATGTTCGCAACGGGCTGGAAGCCGGAATTGCACGCGGTCTTTCCTATGCACCCTATGCCGATCTTTTATGGATGGAAACCGCCACGCCAAACCTTGACGAAGCCAAAGGATTTGCGGAAGCCATTCATAAACAATATCCGGGCAAAATGCTGGCCTATAATTGTTCGCCCTCGTTCAACTGGGCCAAATATATGGACAAGGCCGATCTGGCGAAATTCCAGCGCGAGCTTGGTGCCATGGGCTATAAATTCCAGTTTATCACGCTGGCGGGCTTCCATAGCCTCAATCTTGCGACCTTCAAACTGGCCTCAAGCTATAAAGACAGCGGCATGGCGGGCTATTCCGAATTGCAGCAGGCCGAATTTGCGGCTGAAAGCGAAGGATTCTCGGCCGTGCGTCACCAGCGCGAAGTCGGGGTGGGCTATTTTGATGCGGTCACCACAGCGGTCAGCGGCGCAGCAGCCTCGACAACCGCGATGAAGGATTCAACCGAAACCGCTCAATTCCACTGACCCTTTAGCCGGAGACCCGTATAAGGAGGATCAAAATTACAGGGAGAAGAAACCGTCCTGATATAGGCAAAGGAGACGATCATGTCACATGAAACCGATAAAAAACTGATTCTATCAGACCCCGAAACCGGCAAACAATGGGAACTGCCGGTGCTTAAAGGCTCTGTCGGACCAGATGTTCTCGATATCCGAAAACTCTACGCACAAAGCGGCTACTTCACCTATGATCCGGGGTTTACCTCTACGGCCTCGTGCGATTCGTCCCTGACTTATATTGACGGGGAAAAAGGCGAACTCATGCATCGCGGCTATACCATCGAAGAACTGGCCGAACATTGCTCCTATCTCGAAGTGGCCTATTTGCTCCTGCAAGGCGACCTGCCAACCCGGACGCAAAAAGACACCTTTGAATATACAATCTCGCGCCATACCATGCTGCACGAGCAACTCTCCTTCTTCTTTCGCGGCTTCCGGCGCGATGCTCACCCCATGGCCATCATGGTCGGAGTCGCCGGGGCTCTGTCCGCCTTTTATCACGACTCCCTCGATATAAACGACCCGCACCAGCGAATGGTCGCCTCCCACCGAATGGTCGCAAAAATGCCAACCATCGCTGCCTGGGCCTATAAATTTTCAATCGGGCAACCCTTTGTCTACCCGCGCAACGATCTGTCCTATGTCGATAATTTCCTCAACATGACCTTCTCGGTCCCGGCAGAGGACTATGTCATCTCGCCAGCCGTCTCGCGGGCAATGGAGCGAATCTTTATCCTCCATGCCGATCATGAACAAAATGCCTCGACCTCGACCGTGCGGCTGGCCGGTTCCTCCGGGGCAAACCCCTTCGCCTGTATCGCCGCAGGTATCTCCAGCCTGTGGGGACCCGCGCATGGCGGCGCCAATGAAGCCGTCCTCGAAATGCTCGGCGAAATCGGCGATACCGCCAATATCCCCGCCTTTATCGAACGCGCCAAAGACAAGGACGACCCCTTCCGCCTTATGGGATTTGGACACCGGGTCTACCGCAACTATGACCCCCGCGCCGCCGTCCTCAAAAAAAGCTGCGATGAAGTGCTCGATGAA
Source organism: Alphaproteobacteria bacterium (assembly GCA_965229605.1). Classification (GTDB taxonomy): domain Bacteria; phylum Pseudomonadota; class Alphaproteobacteria; order CBDDJK01; family CBDDJK01. The sequence continues at coordinate 2,623,355 of OZ245892.1, forward strand.
CTCGGGGTCAGCGATCCCTTGCTCAAACTGGCGCGGGAACTCGAAAAAATTGCCCTCAATGATCCCTATTTCGTCGAACGCAAATTGTTCCCGAATGTCGACTTCTATTCCGGCATTATCCTCAAAGCTATCGGATTTCCAACCTCGATGTTTACCGTCCTCTTCTCGCTGGCCCGAACCGTCGGATGGGTGGCGCACTGGAACGAAATGATCACTGATCCCGGGCAAAAAATTGGACGACCCCGCCAGCTTTATCTCGGCCCAGCCCATCGCCCGCTGGTGCCGATTGATAAACGTACCTGATTGACAAGCGCACAAGACTGAAAAACGGGCCAGCATGTCTCGAATCCTGTGGATTGCGTCCTACCCAAAGTCAGGAAATACATGGATGAGGGCTTTTCTGGCAAACCTTATTGCCAACCAGCCCGACCCGCTGCCGCTGGACATGATCAGCAAATTCTGCCCGTCAGAGGTGCAGGTCGAATGGTATCGCCCCTTCTTGCAAGGACGCTCCCACCTTGATGTCCCGGAAGAAGAAATTATCCGTCTGCGCCCGGTTGTCCATCGCTCCATCATCGCAAAGAATAACAAGAATATTCCACTGAAAACCCATACCAGCTTTGGCATGATTGACGGGCAGCCCCTGATTGAAGCTGAACTGGCACTGGCAGTGATTTATATTGTCCGTGACCCCCGCGATGTCGTTGTTTCCGGCGCGCATCATTTTGATCACGGGTTTGATGACCAGATCGGCTATATGATGGATCAGCACCGCCGCCTTGCGCAATCAGAAGGGCAGGTTCCCGAATTTGTCAGCGACTGGGCCAATCATGTGTCCTCCTGGACGCAACTCTATCCGGGGCGCAAGATTATTGTCCGCTATGAAGATTTAAAGGCCAATCCGGTGGAAGAATTTGGCAAGATTGCCCGCACACTTGGAATCACGCAAAATAAAGCTCTGATTGAACGGGCCGTGGCTCATAGTGGGTTTAAAACCATGAAAAATCTTGAAGAAAAAGGCGGATTTACTGAAAAACCGGCCCAGATATCGACTTTTTTCCGGGCCGGAAGCAGCGGCGACTGGCAAAAGCTGCTGAACCGGCGGCAAATCAAGACCATCGAACGATTTGCCAAAACCCAGATGCAGCAGTTCAACTATCCACGCGCATGAGCATTTATCAGCAACAACGCCTCTGGCTCTTTTTGTCGGCCCTGCTGGTTGTCGGCATGATGGGGGTTGGCGCCGCAACCCGCCTGACCGATAGCGGCCTGTCTATGACCGAATGGCGACCCTTGATGGGGGCATTGCCGCCATTTACCCTGCATGAATGGCAGCGCGTGTTCGACCTTTATCGGGAGACCTCTCAATATAAAATGATGAATCAGGGCATGAGCCTTGATGAATTTAAATTTATTTTCTGGTGGGAATATGGGCATCGGCTGCTGGGGCGGCTGGTCGGGCTGGTCTATGGCTTACCGCTTTTATTCTGGGCAATTCAGGGTCAGCTTCCGCGCGGACGTGCTATCCCCCTGTTCGGGCTGCTCTTTTTAGGCGGGCTGCAAGGGGTGATCGGCTGGTGGATGGTGGTCAGTGGCCTTGCCGAACGCACCGAAGTCAGCCCCTATCGCCTTGTCCTGCATCTGGGACTGGCTTTTGTTATTCTGGGCGGGCTGGTCCATGAATATATCAAACTCCAGCATTCTGAACAGCCAGATATGCAGACCTCCCCGGATAAAATAATGCTGATGCTGCCTTTGGCTGTCCTGATCACCGTTCTCGCCGGAGCCTTGACCGCTGGCAGCCGGGCCGGATTTCTCTATAACGACTGGCCGCTTATCGACGGGGCTTTCCTGCCCGCTACCCTTTCAGGACTCTGGCAAAGCGGCGACTGGTTTTCAGACCAACTGTCTATCCAGTTTACCCATCGAATGCTGGCCTATGGGCTGGGAGTGCTTTTTTTAATCGTCTGGCTGGTGCGCCGTGACTATGCCAGCGGGCTATTACTTCTTCTGGTCCTGCTGCAAATGGGGCTTGGCATCGCAACGCTGGTCAGCGTGGTATCTCTGCCGCTGGCGATTGCTCATCAGCTGCTGGCTGCCGGACTATTTGTCGCCAGCCTCGCTTTCGCTTTAAAGTCAAGATATGACAAAGGATAGAGGCTCCAGCCTTTATGGACGCGACGAAATCCGCAAAGGACTCTTTCAGGACCTGGCTGCCGAAGCCGAAAAAACCGGGGCCTTGACGCCTTTAAGCACCGATGAACGCGCACAATCGCTGGCCGCTTTCATGGATAAACGACCAGATGAAGCCCGTTCTGTCTGGGTCTTCGGCTATGGGTCCCTGATCTGGAATCCGGCTTTTCACTATACCGACCGCCAGCCGATGACGGTTCATGGCTATCACCGGTCCTTTTGCCTCAGCGCGCCCGTTGGTCGGGGTACGCCCGAAAACCCTGGCCTGTTGCTTGGGCTGGATCGCGGCGGCAGCTGCAAAGGCATCGGGCTTTGCGTGCCCGAAGATTCCTTGATGGAGGAACTGACCATCCTCTGGTCGCGCGAAATGATGGGCGGAAGCTATCGGCCCTGTTGGGCGCAGGCCAAAACAGACAACGGCACCAGAGTTCCGGTGATCGCTTTTGTCATTCGCCGCGAAGGTGAACGCTACTACAAAAGCCGTGACTATACTGAAATGGCCGAAAAAATCGTCAATGCCAAAGGCACACTCGGCCCCTGTTCAGACTATGTGTTCCGCACCGAAGCCGCGCTACAGTCCTATGAAATCTCTGACCCCGTGGTCGCCCGCATGGCCAATGAAGTGCGCCAGCTTTTGAAAAAGCCCGCCTGATGCTCTTTCGGCGGGCCGGTCATGCGATTGCAACCTTGGGCGGGCTGGGACATAGTCCGGTTGCGCCCGGAACATTGGGCAGTCTGGCAGCTTTGCCCATGGCCTGGCTTATTGATATTCTTTCAGAAAAATCAGGCGGGCTGCCATTATTGGCGATTGCTATTTGCTGTGTGATCCCGCTTGGCTGGTGGGCCGCTAACCAGCACCAGAAAGCCACTGGGCAACATGATTCCAGCTCTGTGATTATTGATGAAGTCGCCGGACAATGGATCGCCTTATTGTTCTTGCCAACCCATATTCTGTCTTATGCGTCGGCATTCCTGCTTTTTCGGCTGTTTGATATCTGGAAGCCCGGCCCGGTCGGCTGGGCTGATCGGCAGATCAAAGGCGGGCTTGGCGTGATGCTGGATGATATACTGGCTGGCCTTATGGCCTTGGTGATTCTTTATCCGCTGTTCCAGGTTTTTTCACCCGACAAAATCAGCTTTTTTTAGGCGCAATCACAAAACAGGCCAGTTTTTTCTGCTTAAGCTGATTGCAGCCTTTTTTGGCCTCTTTTGATCCAAAACCAACCAGCCGGGCCTTGTAAAGCCGACCACTCTTTTCAACGATATAGGGCTGTTGCTCATCATTCAGGCGGCGGCTGGCCAACTGTGCGGCTTTGGTGGCCTGGGCCTTGGTGCGAAAAGCCCCGACCTGTACTTTCCACCCCTGGTTAGGGGACTCTTTTACTTCTGCAGCAACTTCAGGAGAACGCGGGGCCTGTTGATGAAAGCGCAAGGCATTGATCTGCGCTACACTCTTCGGGTCAATGTCACCATTCGCAGACAGGCTGGTCAAAAGCTTATTCAACACGGCCAGATCGGATTGCCGTGTCGCCGGAAACGGATTGTCGCCAAGTGTCATGTTTGCGGCGGGCGCAATCGCTGAAAGAACCGCCGGAGTCAGAGCCGCCAGATTGGGATCAGCCTTAAAGGCTGCCAGAAGGGCCTGCTGGTTGGAAGATGAAGCCAGCGCACTTACCATTTGTGCAATTTCTGGCTGAATGATCGGCTGTTGGCCTGTCGTCGCCACCTGCGTAAAGTCCCCACGCAGCGCATTCTCGCGAACTGGTGCTTTACGCGCAATCGCAGCAAATTTCGTCCGGGTGCCGGATTTGGCTTTGGCAAAACTTTTATCAAGGATTTTGCGCATATGGCGGTCTCTGCTTTTGCCGGTTTTCCCGCCGAAAACAACGCCAATCAGGCGACGGCCCTCACGCTCGACACTGGCAACCAGATTAAAGCCACTGGCCCGGATATAACCAGTCTTGATGCCGTCCGTGCCTTTATACTGCCCAAGTAATCCATTGTGGTTTTTGTATTTTTTGCCACCATAAGAAAAATTCTTGCGTGAAAAATAATGATAATAATGCGGAAAATCTTCAGAAATACGCTGCCCCAAAATGGCCATATCATGGGCAGTTGAAAGTTGCGCGCGATTGGGAAGGCCGCTGGCATTGGCAAAATTGGTGCGGGTCATCCCCAGCTTATGGGCTCTTTTGGTCATTTTGCGGGCAAATTTTATCTCGGTCCCGCCCAGATGCTCGGCCAGCGCAGTCGCCGCATCATTGGCCGATTTGGTGACAAGGGCCAAAATAGCATGTTCAAGCTTGATGGTTGATCCGCGCTTGAGCCCCAGCTTGCTTGGTGGCTGGCCTGCGGCCCGTTTTGAAACCTTGATCCGGTCCCCCAGCTTGACCTTGCCCTGATCCAGGGCCTCAAACGTCATATAGAGAGTCATGATCTTGGTCAGCGAGGCTGGATAATTGCGCGTGTGCTGATTGATCGAATAAAGAACATCGCCTGTTTCAGTATCAACCACATAGGCCGCATATTTCGCCTGGGCCGGTGTGCTCACCAGCCAAAAGCTCAGCAGAACTCCAAAAAGAGCCCCGAAAAGAACCGTTTTTATGCGCATCAGCTTCTGCATTTGCCTGCCATTTGGTCGTTTTATGAAAAAGCCCCGTGCTTTGCCCTTTGGCTTTGCCCTTTAGCTTTGCCTACGCGCCTTGCACAGTGCATTTTTCACAGGCGATTAAGTATTCACAAGTAAAAATAAACAACTTGCATAATAAATATCACCAAATACTGCTTTTTACTTATAGAGCAAATTGGCTTGACCTGTCCAGCAAAAATTATTATGTAAAATGATGTGGATTTGCACTAGCCTTGCGTTCCATGCTTGCCGTTGACAATTAAGGTCTGGTGACTTACCGTAGGAATGTGAATGGTGATGATCACAGAAAGGCGCATGAATATGATGGTTACAGAAGTCTATGATGCTTTGATTGCTGCTGGTGCGCCGGAAGAGAAAGCACGATCAGCAGCTTCTGCATTAGCCAACTATGAAGGCCGGTTTGTCAGGATCGAAACCGAGCTTGCGATGATAAAATGGATCGTCAGCGGGGTTGGCGTTGGCGTGGCCCTTCTTGTTATCAGATCCTTCCTCCCCGTATAAAAACCGGTTATCAAATAGGGGCTAGTTTACCCGCAAACTAAGGCCCAGACTTTGCGGGGTCTGCTCAAGGGCGCAAGCCGCCAGTGCCGATGAATTGCCGCCTTCGGAACCGCCAATCCCTCCCGGACAATCAGCAAAAGCCGGTTTGCCACCCGGTCCCGGGAAAAGAACTGGAAAATCATGCTGATCAAGATTGTCTATCGCGGTTGGCAATGCGGTATCTCCCAGCAGAACATCGGCAATAACCGACAGGCCAGCTTGCGGGGTGGAGCCAAGGCCACTGCTGATCATGCGCAGGCGGCGGTTGGCCCGGGTTAAAATAATTGCGGGAGCGTCAAGGGCCTGAATATGATCCGGTTGCGCGATGGAGGCCAGCGATATTCCGGCGGTTGGAATATAGGCCCCGCCAAAAGGCTGCAATAGCCCGAGCGAGCAGGCAATCGCCTGTCCACGCTCATCAAGAGCCATCAGGCTGCTGCTGGCAAGCCGGACAGTTCCCGGGTTATTACCCGCTGTTTGATCTTCTTCTGATAGAACCAGCGGAGCCAGATTTTCTTGATAATAGGAGGTCCCGACCAACCGGCTTTCTGCGACAAGATTGTCAAGCGGCTGCGTCTGCCATTGCTCAACTCCTGCCAGCACCCGCTGCCAGGCCTGTTTGATCAGGGCCGGCCGATTTTCAGGGTCGGCATCTTCATAGCGGTCCTCTGCCAGCAAATCCTGCCAGGCCTGGAGTTGCATTATCCCCATGCGGGAGGGATGGCGCACGGTATGATAATCAAGAGAATCAAAATTGATGGCAAGGCTTGGCGTCCATTGCGGGCGCAGGCCATTCCATGCGGTTTCCCAGTCACTGCGCCGCACCCGCACGCCGCTTTGCGGGACAAGGGCGAACATCTGATCGCGCACCCGTGGATGGAGAAAGGCAATGCCGCCGCGCAGGCGAAGGTTTTGCAGCGTGCGGGCAAGAGCGGGTTGTTTCCAGAAATTGCCTTCGGCCAGCGGGGTGCCGTTGCTGGTGGTGATCAGGGGGCGGGCTGAGTGCCCCGGTTCCATCAGCGTTATTTCAGAGGCAAAGGCCCGGCTGACTTTATAGCCGTCACGGGCCAGCCGTTCGGCGGGCAGAAGCACGCGTCGCCAGTCAACAGACCCGTAGCGTCCGTGCAAAGCGGCAAGTCCGGCGGGCAGGGCTGGCGGCAAAAGGTAAATCTGCTGCTGGTTGCGGTTGGTTGCGGGTGCGGCTGGGGGGATAAAGGTCAGGATATCGACATTTCCGGTTTCCGGGTCAGAGGCCAGACAAACTCCGGCAGCCCCAAGCCCGACGCTGGAGGGACGGGTGACCGCAAGGCCAAAGCCCATGGCGGTGATAGCATCTGCGGCATTTCCGCCCGCAGCAAGGATGGATTGACCGATCAAGGCGGCATTGGGTTCATCGGCAATGACGCCGCCTTTAAAATTCTGGGGATATTGTTCGGCGGTGCGGGGCTGAAGTGACTCGCAAGCTCCCAGACTTAACGATAAAAAGGCCAGCACGAAAAAGAGGCGCAGGGCACCTGATGGAGAATGATGGACAAGACTCCTGTTTTTTCTATTTTCGGTTTTGCGCTTGGTGATCATTTTTGCCATACATAATCTGGTTATTAGAAAAATATCTCTAACGAGAGCCTTATGATATCATATTCTAGGGTCAGGACCCATAAAATTCATCCATTCTGTTGGTCAAGAAAGGTAAAGATACAATGAAAACAAGCGAAAGCATAGTCATATCTACGGTGAGCTTGTTTGAAGCCGTAGATTTGCCTTTATTGACCAACCTTGTAAAGGCGCGGCAAATTTTTGCATCTGAACTTTCAAACCGCTTGCGATTAGCGATGGCTAGTCGCTGCGCGCTTTTCAAGCCCATCTATCAAAAATTTGACACGCGCAGAACGGATGAATCTTATGGGTCCTGACCCTAGTCTGCGCAAGCTGTTTACGGCTGTTCTTTTGAGTGTGGCCTTCTGGATCAACAAGGCCGAGGCTGATTCTATCAGCTTTATCCGGGATACGGAAATAGAAAACACGGTGCGGGTTTATGTGCGTCCGGTGTTTGAAGCCGCCGGGCTGGATAGTGCTGCTGTCAAAGTCTATGTGGTCAAGAATGATGCGCTGAATGCTTTTGTGGCGGGCGGGCAGAATATCTTTTTGCATACCGGGACCTTGCGCAAGGCAAAATTACCTGAAGAAGTGATGGGCGTGATCGCGCATGAGGCCGGGCATATCACCGGCGGTCATTTATCGCATATGCATAATAATCTTGAACAGGCCCGGCTGACCAATCTTGCGGCTTTGGCCCTGGGCCTGCCCTTGGCGATTTTAAGCGGACGGGCAGATATCGGGCTGGCGGCTTCCAGTCTGGGGTCGCATGTCGCCACCCGGGATTATTTGAAATATTCCCGCGAAAACGAACAGGCCGCCGATCAGGCTGCGATCTCTTATCTTGAAAAGGCCGAGGTCAATCCGCAAGGGATGCTGACCTTTATGCGGCGGTTAAACCAGACGGCCAGGCTATATCAAGGCAGCAGCCCCAATCCCTATGCGCAAACCCACCCCTTGACGGCTGACCGGGTGCGGTTTTTGAATGATTCGGTGGCACGGTCGGCCCATCGCGGGCGACGATTGCCCGCCTATTTTTATAATCTGCACGAAAGAATGCAATCCAAGCTGGATGCCTATATCGAACCGCCAGAGAATTACCTGCGTGATCATCCGAAAAATCAGGGTTCGCTTGCAGACCGCTATGGTCGGCCTATGGCTTTATTGCGCCTGGCCCGTCACGATCAGGCTCTGGAGGAAATCAACAGCTTGATAGAAAATTATCCTGATGATCCTTTCTTTGTCGAATTTAAAGGCGATATTTTGCTGGACAAGGGCGACCTTTTAAACGCCGAAGCGGCCTATAAGGCGGTGCTGGATAAATTGCCCTGGGCGGCATTGGTTCAAATCAATATGGCGCGGGTCTTGCTGGCGCAGAAAACACCGGAAAAAGACGAAACTGCGCTGGCTCACCTGAATAATGCCAAACTCTATGAACCAGACAATAAACGCATGTGGCGATTATTCGCAACAGCCTATGCGCGCCTCGGCGATAAGGGAATGCTGGCTCTTTCTCTGGCTGAATCCGAAATCCGGTCAAGAAATGCCAAAGAAGCCAGACGCCATGCGCAGGCCGCCCTTAACCATTTGCCTCAAGCCGGCGGGGCGGCTCTACGCGCCCGCGATATCATCAATCAGGCCAGCCAGGCCCTTGAAAAACAATCCTGATGTATTGGGTTCATAATCTTGACCCCATAGCCGTGCAGATTGGGCCGGTTGCCATCCATTGGTATGGACTGGCCTATATGGTTTCTATTCTGGCTGGCTGGCAGGCCTGTCTGTCCCTGACCCGGAGGCCCGGCAGTCTGGTTCCGCGCCAGGCCATTGACGATATCATGGTCTGGATTGTGCTGGGGGTTCTGATTGGCGGACGCATGGGGGAGGTGTTATTCTATTATCCCGAATTTTACCTGCGCCATCCTGCCGAGATTTTCAAAATCTGGAAAGGCGGCATGTCCTTTCATGGGGGCCTGGCCGGGGTTGTGCTGGCGGTCGCGCTTTATTGCCGGAAGCGAGGACTATCCTTTCCGGCCCTGATCGATCTGATCGCCTTTGTGGCCCCCTTCGGCATTATGCTGGGGCGCATTGCCAATTTCATCAATGCCGAACATGTCGGCCGTCCCGTTGAACATTCTTTAGAAAATTCTTTTCTGCCCGCCGTTATTTTCCCAACCATCGATATGGTGCCGCGCCATGCCAGCCAGCTTTATCAGGCCGCGCTAGAAGGGGCCTTGCCTTTGCTGATTCTGATGATCCTGTTGAAACCATGGCAAGGCTCTTACCCGGTCGTTTTACGCCGTCCGGGGCTTGTCGCGGGCTATTTTCTGGTGATGAACGGCATCGCGCGCATGATCGGGGAACAATTCCGCACCGAAGAAATTGCTGTCAATAGCCTGCCGCTCGGCCTTACCTATGGTCAGATTCTGTCACTGCCGGTTTTGCTGGTCGGGCTTTTTTTGGTTTTTCGGGCGCGGTCAAATGCGCCTTTAGCCAGTCCGGCGGGGCCGGGGTAAGCAAAAGCGGCTCACCCTCTTCACGGTGGGCGAAAAAATCGGTTTTTTCTTGCGCATCCTGCTGAAAAGCGGTTACGTCAATCAATGCAAGCGTTGATCCTGTTGCGGTAGATCGGGTTTCTCCCACCTGTTTATCGCCCTGATAGACCGCACTATGCGGGGGAAGAACGGGGGCTTTGTCGGGTTGATCAAAGGTCATAGGAACCAGACGGCGGCGCACAAGGCCGCGATAACGGGTGCGGGCGGTCAGTTCCTGGCCCATATAACAGCCCTTGTCCCAGCTGATTCCATTCAAATCATCAAAGCCGCTTTCAAGCAATAATGACTTATTCTGGACAAGATCATAAGGGGCTTCCGGCACCGCCTGCGCAATCCGCAAAGCTGTGTAGCTATTTTGAATATCGTCAGAATGCGGGATTGGCTGCATAGCATCATGCGTGGCCAATATCCGCAGCCCCAAGGCCGGACACCTTGGATCCGGGGCGATAATCGCTGAGGGATCAGGGAAAAAAGAGCGTGCTTGTGCCGGATTGACCGGGGTGCCGTCCTTATCGAAAACCGCATAGACCGAAAGCTCTTTGGCAATGGTCAGCTTCACATCTTCGCGCAGAAGATGACGCCGCAGCCCGCGACCAAGGTCAAAAAGGTCCTCCCCTCCCGCACAGTCGATCAGAAATCTCTCCTGTGCCGGGTCGTTGAAAATAAGAAAAGCATGGCGAAACTTGCCTTGCGGAGTCAAAAAAGCCGCATAAAGGGCGGCATCAGAGGCCTCTTTCGTAATTTTTTCAATATCATTGCTGATCAAACCTTGCAGGAAAACCCCACGATCAGGCCCGGACACCGAAATAATCCCGCGATCCGCCAGCCGATAAACCAAAGGTGAGGCCATATTTTTCTTGCCCTTTATCTATCAATAGGGAAAACAGAACTGCCAAACGTGGCAGGTTTTTCACACAGAAAGAATGATACTTTTATGCCAGATACTCCACACCCGTTAAAGCAGCGCGATTGCTGGATTTTTGATCTTGATAATACACTTTACCCGGCCTCTTGTCAGCTATTTCAGCAAGTCGGCAAGCGGATAACCGCTTTTGTCGCCAACCATCTTGATCTCGATGACGATGAAGCCCGCCATATCCAGAAAAAATATTTCCATGACCACGGGACAACCCTGCGTGGCATGATGATTCATCATGGCGTTGAACCCGATGAATTCCTGCGCTTTGTCCATGATATTGATTATAGCGCGATCCCGGCAAATCCGGCACTGGGGGCGGCAATCAACCGGCTACCCGGACGAAAACTGATCTATACCAATGCCAGCCATGCCCATGCAAAAAGTGTCCTTGATCGCTTGCAGCTGGGTGTGGATTTTGAAGCCGTTTTCGATGTGAAAGACGGCGATTATATCCCGAAACCTGACCCGGTTCCCTGTCAAAAGCTGATTGAGCGTTACCAGATTAACCCCGACCGTGCGGTCATGGTGGATGATATCCCGCATAACCTAAAGGCCCCGGCCAATTTTGGCATGGCAACCATCCTGATTGATACCGGGCTGGATTATCCGCCAGACCATCCGCTGGCGATTGACCGCAATGCGGCCTATATCCACCATATCACCGATGATCTGGAATTATTTCTTGAAGGTTTGGGGCTTTAACCCTGATTTTAGGCCTTGGCCTGACTTTAATATCAGGCAAATAATTTAAGCAAAATCGCAATATTCAAAGCAATAGAGGTCCCAAGCATCCAGCGATGCAGGTTTAATTCAGATTTAACTTCTGCAATCATTGTTGTCATAATATGATATCCTTCTGACTTTTTTATAGCAGACTATAACATTTTAGCAAATCTCGACCTTAGTCCTTTAGCTTATAGCCTCTGGTAAAGACGATACTGGTGATCAGGACCAGTCCGATAGCCATGGACAGCGTCACTGCGGCACTGACCAGCGGCCCGCTTTCAGAGACTCCGGTCAAGGCCCATCTGGTTCCATCAACAATATAGTGGAAGGGGTTGGCCCGGATCAGCGTTTGCCAAAAGGCTCCGTCAACGGCTGCGATAGGGAAAAAGGCCCCGGATAGCTGGAGCAGGGGGATTGCGAAGAATGTTTCTTTTGCGGCCAGCCCGTCCCATTTTTCGGAGAAGATAGCGGCCAGCAGTCCCAGCGCGGCCAGGGAGACGGCAGCCAGGATGAGGAAGAACACCAGCGCGGCGAAGGAGAACACATGATAGCCGATAAAGGGACCCAGCACCAGAAAGACGGAGCCCCCGACGAATGCGGCATTGATGGAAGAGGCCAGAACATAGCCGATGGCGATTTCGATGCCGTGCATGGGGGCTTTGAGGATGTCTTGCAAGATAAGTTCGATTTTGTCGAAGAGAAAGGGGTAGGTTGCGCCATAAAAGGCTGATTGCATGACGCTAAGGGCGATAAAGCCGGTTGAGGCAAAAACGGTTATGGTTAGGTGGCCTGCGGCGATTGAGAATTCTTCATCGGCCCCGGCACTGGCTAAGGCCAGCTTGAACACGGACAGGAACAGGAGGGATGTGAAGGCTGGCGCCAGAAGGCCGAACCAGAAGAAGCGGATACTGCGGCGCACCTCGCGCAAGGCCAGAGTAGCAATGCCAATCACGTTTATTTTGGCGATATTTACGGGAGCAGGTGCAGTTTGATACATGGCGGCTGTTATTTTTGAGGAGGGGCTAGACGCCTCTTGTTATGCAGTATGGCGTTATTTTGCAAGCGCGGTCTGGCTGAATTTATTTCTTGGCGGGTGATTCCGAATCTATCTATAGGTAATTTCCTGAATTTCTTCTTATGAATCATTTTCCTGCTGGATGGAGAAGCTTTGTGCTGGTTGATTCAATTGTCCTGATTTTTGATGTTGCTTTGCTTGCCTTGCTGATTGTTGCTATTTTCATCAGCATGCGCTTGAATGCGCAGCTAGGTTTGCTTCGCCATGACCGCAATGAGTTGAATCGTTTGATCAACAAGATGACCTCGGAGAACGAGCGGATTGAGGCTTCGATCAACCAGATGCAGCGCAATGCGGAGACGACTCAGCAGGAGTTGTCGGAGGCTACGGCTCAGTCGCGTCATATGAAGCAGCAGCTTGCGGCTTTATTGCGTCAAGGCGATGGGCTGGTTAACCGGATGACCGAGAAGATCAAGATGTCGGAGATGAAATATACGCCACCGCCCTTAAAGAAGCGGGGGCTTGAGGGAGTTAATGCGCGGACAAGCCAGCCGGTTTCTGATATGATTTCGCGTGCGAGGTCCCAGGATGCGGGGACATTGATGGAGGACGAGGCGGAAATGGATATGGTGCCCAGAAACCCGGCCCCCAGAAATCAGGCGAATAGGGAGTCGGGAATCAGGGATTCTATAGACAGGGATTCTGGACGCCAGACGCGCGACAATTTTCTTGAAAAGCTGAATAATCTTTCGGGTTAAAGAGGCCTTTATGCGCATATTTGCTGTTATTGCTGTTGTTGCTTTCCTGGGAGTCCTTTTGCGGGGTTACAAGGTTGTTGTGCCGTCGGTTTCCAGCTTTTTTGTTGATCCTGCGCTGACTCAGGAGAATGCAGCCCAGGCGACGGTACAAAGTTCAGGAAAAAGTCTTGCTCAAGCGATTGCGCAAAATCTTGGCCAAAACCAAAACTTTGGGCAGAGTCAAAATTTTGGGCAAAACCCGTTTGGACAAAATACAGGACGCACGATTGCGCAAAGCACGACCCCGTCCTTGTCGCCGATTGCGCCGAGTGAGAATCTTGACGGCGGGCAGGTTGGCGACAATTTTGGGCTTTCCAACAGCGATCCGCAAGCGATGCAGGGCAGTATGCAGCGGATGCTGATGGAGGATGATGTCTCGCAACCGGCCTCCCCGGACGCGGCAGCAGGTGGCAGCGGGTTTGAGCAGAGTGTTAATAATCAAGCTGCGTCTCAAGAGGGGGGGGAGACTCGCGAGCGGCTGCAAGAGCTGTCAGGTTCGCGCCAGCGCGAGAGAGTTCTGACCAACGAGCTGTCAGAGCGACGTCGGCTTCTGGATTTGCGTGAAGAAGAGATTATCAAGAAAGAGGCCTTGTTGGGGGCGGCTGAGAAGCAGCTGATGGTTCGCCAGAAGGCTCTGGAGGAAGTCCGCGATGAAATTAACGAGCGGATCAGGAATTTTGACACGCAGCAGCAAGAGGCCCTTTCCAATATCATGCTGACGTATAATGTGATGAAGCCGCGTGCGGCGGCGGCTATTTTTGACGGGCTTGATATGGAGATATTGATTTCGGTGGTTCAGAATATGTCGGCCCGCAAGCTGGCCCCGATTATGGCCGAGATGCAACCGGGCAAGGCCCAGCAATTAACCGAGGCTTTGTCGCGCGGCGAGCTTTTAAAGCAGCAAGAAGAAGCCCAACGCCGCCGCCGATAATTTTTTATCGCCACGCCAAGCCAACATCAAGGGCTGGTTACATCAGATAGATCGTTTAAAGCGCAGCACTTGTCCTTGACAAAGATTGCCATATGGCAATATCTGTCATATAGCAATCTTTGTCATATAGGTCATTATATTAGGAGGTCATCATGGCGAGTATGAATATATCACTCCCAGATCAAATGAAACAATGGGTTGAAGAAAATGTACAAACAGGGCGTTATGCCAATGCTTCAGATTATGTGCGTGATCTTATTCGCCAAGATCATATGAAACTTCAAAAGCTGCGCGAAGCCCTGATTGAGGGAGAAAATTCTGGTCTATCAACAGGCTTGGATATTGACAAATTCATTGCATCAAAGAAAAAAAGCTTATCTTTATGAGGAAGATTATCTTCTCACCTAAAGCAAAATCTGATTTGGACGGCATATGGACTTATTCTGAAAAAAGCTGGGGAAAAGAACAAGCCGAACATTATATAAGACAACTTTGGGTACACTTGAACGAATTGGCGGAAGGAACAAAATTATCAGTAGATATAAGTGAAATAAAGAAGGGATATTTTAAAGGTCGTTCAAATTATCATGTAATTTTCTTCAAACAAATTACAGGTGGTATTGATGTAATCCGTATTTTGCATCAATCTATGGATTTTAATAAACATTTGTGATTATTTATGATAAAAAAATTTATTAGGGTCAGGACAGCCTCTTCTTCTGTTAATCGGGAAATATTGTAAAGGCAATCCCGGTAAGTTTTGTCACGATTTTAAGGCGGTATTCGATTTTGTCTTCGATGCCATCGGTGTCATAGATGACAACAACCGGCTTTTTTCCGGTTAAATAGCCAAAGAACAGGGCTTGCTGGATGGAATCAAGGCTGGAGCGTTTATCAAGCCCGCCCTCAATCACCTCGGTAGCGGTTTCGCAATCAACAATGATATAGCCGACCTCGCCCGCATCGGTGGTATAGGCATGTCTGACCTCGGTCTTGCCGCCAATCAAGTCACAATAGATTTTATTGTAATCGGCTTCGGTGTGCTTATCCTTAGCCTGGATGGAATCAAAGGGAACTGGTGTGGCAAAAAGGGTAATCAGTAGCAACGCCCATAAAGGGCGACCCCATAAAGAGCGGTACAGGGACATGGCACAATCAAATCAATAGCCGCCCCGTTCAGAAGTTTATTGTTAATAAAGCAGGCAATAAAAACATGATATCCGGCTTTTGCATCTCTCGCATCCTCTTTGATGTTGTTCACAACAAATCACCAAGGGCCTTGGTGATCGAGGAGTGGTAAGACTGTGCAGATGAGCCAGCCGCAACGCTTTTAGCGCGCACGCCTATTGTATAACGCCGCCTCCTCGACCCTGATCGAGAAAACGAATCGTTTTTAACGGCTGGATTCAAAGCCGCATCCACAAAGGAGCTTACCAATCTCCATAATCAGATTTTCCTGATTACACCGACAGCTTATTGCCATTTCAGGCGAAAATCAATCAAATTAGGGAAATCTTGCCAAAAGGGAATTTTTGTGCCTGTATTCTGTCTTGTTCAATATACTGTTTTGTTCAAATAATAGTGTTCCTTTAAATATTTCAAAACCTGATCAGAGATTCCCGCCAATGGACCCAGCAGAACAATCCATGCTTGATGTGATAGTCGATAACTGGCCAATATTGGCTTCTTTAGCAGGCGGCCTTGCTGCTGTGGGATGGGCTTTATGGAGATATTGATTTCGGTGGTTCAGAATACATCGGCCCGCAAGCTGGCCCCGATTATGGCCGAGATGCAGCCGGGCAAGGCCCAGCAATTAACCGAAGCTTTGTCGCGCGGCGAGCTTTTAAAGCAGCAAGAAGAGGCCCAACGGCGGCGATAATTTTATCGCCGCGCCAATAAGACTCTCGGCGATAAGCGTATCTAGCACAAAACTTGCAGTGATTTGAATATCACTCAAAAATCTGCGTGGCACTTGGCAATTCGGATTCGTGAGGCTTACACGGATAATATTGATAAACTTGATGGCATTATTGAAATGGACGAGACTTATATAGGCGGCGAGGAAAAGAATAAACACGCTTCAAAGCATGGTTATATTGGAACGTATCACTGGTTTAGTAAAAAACATATTGATCGTTATGTTAATGAATTTGCAGGTAGGCGTAATTCAAGAAAGTTAGATACGATTGAACAAATGAAAATGATGGCTAATTCAACGCAAGGGAAAAGGCTAGGGTATAAGGAGTTGGTCAATGGGCAATGAACGCAACACAGAAAACCTTGTAAGAGATTTATTACAAAAAAATGGATATTCTTCAAATAATAACATTACTATTGAAGAACAATCATCTAAAAACCCTAAAATAGATAAGCTTTTAAAATCTGCATCAAAATCAGGGAAGGGCAAAGGTTACCCAGAATTTATTATTTCTTTTGACAATAAACCTGAGGATATTGTGATTATTGAATGTAAAGCTGATATAGCCAAACATGAAAGTAATGATAGAAAGCAATATAAGGATTATGCTGTTGATGGCGTTTTATTATATGCTTCTTATTTAATTGAGCAATTCAATGTTGTTGCAATCGCTGTAAGTGGTGAAACAGATAAAGAAATGATTATATCCCATTTTCTATGGCTGAAAAGCAAAACTACATATAGAGATATTAGTGACAAGCATCTCCTGGCCCCATTATCATTATTTGATTTAATCGATAAGCACACAAGGCCTTTAACTGATGCCGAACTTATTAAGCAGGCAATAACCTTAAATGAAGAATTACACAGCTATTCTATTCCTGAAGTTGAACGCTGCAATGTAATCAGTGCCATTTTAGTAGCACTGCAAGATAAAGCATTTTTTGATAGTTATAAAAGCTATTACACGGATGATGAAAGTGATGATTATAACCCTAACGCCGAGCTGATAAATAGCCTCTTTGAAGCTTGCAAGCGTGTTTTTACTAAAAATAATATTTCTGAAAGTAAAAAGGAATTAATACTTGGTGAATATTCCAAAATCAAACAAAATATCTCTTTCAGAGATAAATATGTAACTATCAGAAGGATAAAAAAGAAAAATAGAATTTTGAGAGATTTAATCTCAAAAATTAATGAACATGTTATGCCGTATGTCAATAATAACATTTATGATATATTGGGCAAGTTTTATACCCAATTCATACGGTATGCTGGAAGTGATAGTAAAACAGGGTTAGTTTTAACACCATCTCATATTACAGAACTATTTTGCGAATTAGCGAATTTACAAAAAGATGATATAGTTTACGATCCTTGCTGTGGAACGGGTGGTTTTCTGGTATCTGCAATGGATTATATGATTACTAAAGCAGGGCATGATTTAGAAGAACATAAAAAAATCAAGAAAGATCGCTTGATAGGGGTGGAGCGTAGGGCTGATATGTTTTCTCATGCGTCCTCAAATATGATGATGCGGGGTGATGGTAAGAGTCATATTTATTATGGTGATTGTTTTGATTCACATAATAAAAATACAGTTAGAAAAGAACAGCCGACTAAAGCATTCTTAAACCCACCTTATGATGTTGGTGAAGATGGCCAATTAGAGTTTGTTGAAAACGCATTAGAGGATATACAAAAAAATGGCCTATGTATCGCTATTTGTCAGATGTCAACGGTGGTTGCTAGTAATAACGCAGTAAAAGCTGTAAGAAAAAAATTACTTAAAAATCATACCTTAGAAGCTGTTTTAAGTATGCCAGATGATATTTTTCATCCCATTGGCGTTGTCACTTGTATCATTATTTTTAAAGCTCATAATCCCCACCCTGATAATAAAGAAACTTTTTTTGGTTATTTCAAAGATGATGGCTTTGTAAAAGCAAAAAATAAAGGCAGGATAGATGCAAATAGCCGTTGGGGTGAAATAAAAAAACAATGGCTTGATGCTTACGTAAATCAAAAAATCATCGCTGGATTGAGCGTTAAGCAAAGAATAACAGCTGAAGATGAGTGGTGTGCTGAAGCTTATATGGAAACTGACTACTCCAATTTAACCGAAGAGGATTTTGTCAAAACAATAAAAGACTATGTTGCTTTTCAATTTTTGCAGGGGGATGACAAATGAGATTGGTCCCATTATCAGAAATATTTAATGTTGAGTATGGTGTAAATTTAGATCTAAATAAACTGAATAAAACCAGTCGTTTTCTTGGACTGCCTTTCGTTAGTAGGACTGCAAATAATAACGGTGTAAGTGCTTACGTGGAAGAAATCAAAGGTATATTACCTAATGAGGCGCATACTTTGTCTATATCAGGCGGCGGCTCTGTTCTTGAAACATTTTATCAAGAAGCACCTTATTACAGTGGTAGAGATTTGTACGTCTTAAAGCCAATAAGCGAATTAAGTAAAATTTCTATGCTGGCATACGCAGTTTATATAAAGGCAAACAAATATAGATATAACTATGGAAGACAAGCTAACAAAACGCTTCGCGATATAAAAGTTCCGCATCCCAATGAAGTTGAAAAGCTCTTAGAAAGGACCACACTGCCTAAGGGACCATCCAACAAGCCACATCATGAAAAAGCTCCACTGCTACAAGACCAAGAGTGGGAATCTTTTAGATACGATCAATTATTTTTCATTGAAAGAGGAAGAGGGCCAAGAAAGAAAGATATCTCACTCGGCAAAGTTCCCTTTGTAACGTCAACAGATTCAAATAACGGTGTCACTGATTTTATTTCTGAAAATCCATCACACCAAGGTAATGTGATTGGAGTTAACCGCAACGGTAGCGTTGGACTAGCATTTTATCAATCAGAAGCTTTTTGTTCTACAGAAGATGTTCATATATTTATCCCAAAATTTAAGATGAATGCTTACACTGCAATGTACCTTTGCACCTTAATAAAAAAAGAATCGTATCGCTTCAGTTATGGTCGTAAGTGGGGCATTGAGAGGATGAAAGAATCTTTCATAAAACTACCCGTCAATTCCGAAGGAATCCCAGATTGGCAATTCATGGAAGATTATATTAAGTCATTGCCCTATTCGAGTAATTTGTAATATTTTGATAGCTTTGGAATTAAGTATATAAATCTCATAAATATATCCGCCCCGTAAATAACCTGCTTTATATGTAATGGGTTTACTTGTCGCGCAGTTATTTTCCAGCCTGGCCAGTGCATCGACCCTGTTTCTGGTTGCGGCCGGACTGAGCCTGATTTTCGGCGTCACCCGTATCGTCAATTTTGCCCATGGGTCCTTTTTTATGATCGGGGCCTATGTCGGTTTGCTGCTGGCGTCTTTTGCAACAAGCGGGTTTCTGTATTGGGCTGCCGTGCTGGGGGCGGCTCTGGTTGCCGGACTCTGCGGGCTTTTGCTTGAACTGCTGGTGTTGCGCCGGGTTTACCGCGCCCCGGAAATGGTTCAGCTGGTGGCCTGTTTCGGATTTGCCCTGATTGTTCAGGACGGCATTATCCTGCTGTTTGGCGCAGAAGACCAGATTGGCCCGCGTGCGCCGGGCTTTTCAGGCCGGTTTGAGGTGCTGGGCCAGTCGATCCCGCATTATGATATCCTGTTGATTATGCTGGCCCCGCTGGTTTTGCTGCTGTTGCATGTCCTGATGAAACATACCCGCTTTGGCCTCTGGACCCGGGCTGCCACCGATGACCGCGATATGCTGGCTGCCCTTGGTGTCAATCAATCCGTTTTATTCACGGCTGTCTTTTTCCTGGGGGCTTTGCTTGCCGGGCTTGGCGGGGCCTTGCAACTGCCCAAGGCCGGGGCGCATGGCGGTATGGACCTTGAAATTCTGGCCGCCGCCTTTGTCGTGGTGGTCTGCGGCGGCATGGGGTCGATCTCCGGGGCCTATATTGCCGCCCTTCTGATCAGCCTGGCCGAGGTCTTTGCCATTCGCTTCTTGCCCGAAAGTGCGCTGTTCACGATGTTTCTGGTGCTGGCACTTGTCCTCTGGCTGCGCCCGCACGGGCTTTTCGGCCAGGGCGAAACGCAAGCGGCCTTTGTGCCATCGGATCTGGCTGAAAAACCCGCCCTTCTGGCTTTTTCACCGCCCGTAAAGCGGGCTCTGGCTGGCGCATTGGGCCTCCTTTGCCTGATGCCGCTGCTGCTGCCGATACTGCTCTCAGCCGCGCACCTGCCCCTGTTAACCGATATCCTGATCATGAGCCTGTTTGCCGCCAGCCTGTTTCTGGTGGTCGGCGTTAGCGGACTCATGTCCTTCGGCCATGCCGCCTTCTTTGGCATCGGGGCCTATGCCACCGCCTTGCTGGTCACACGCGCCGATATCGCCATGCCCTATGCCATCCTTATCGCGCCCGTCGCTGGCGGACTGATCGCCGGGCTCGCCGGAGTCCTCTTCTTGCGCCTGAAAGGAGTCTATTTCGCCATGCTCACCCTCGCCTTTGCACAGGTGCTCTGGTCGCTGGCCCAGCAATGGATCGACCTCACAGGCGGCGAAAACGGAATACTCGGCCTGTGGGCCCCCGCATTTATGGGACAATACGGAACCTATTACCTTACACTCGCCGCCGTTGCCCTTGCCCTCGCCGCGCTCTATGCCGTGGTCTTCTCCCCCTTCGGCTTCGGCGTGCGGGCCGTGCGCGACTCCCCCCTGCGCGCCCAAGCCCTGGGCCTCAACCCGCGCCGCTTGCAAACACGAATCCTCGCTATCGCAGGCGCAGCAGCCGGACTCGCAGGCGGACTGCACGCAATCGCAAAAGGAAGCGTCTTTCCTGATACCCTCGAAGCCGCACGCTCCTTTGAAGGGCTGATCATGATCTATCTCGGCGGAATTGCCAGCCTGTTCGGACCCATCCTCGGCAGTGGTATCCTGACCCTTATCGAAGATATGCTTGGCCGCTACGATATCTGGCGGCTCACCCTCGGCCTGTCGATCCTGATAATCGTCCTGCTCGCCCCGCAAGGAATCGCAGGTGCCTTCCAGCCTCTTAAAAAACTATATCAGGCAGGCGGTGACGGCGGCGACAAATTCTCCGGCCGAGTGCGACTTAAGAAAGCCGAAAAAGACTCCTGAGCCTCTTTCGCAATAACCTCGTGCGAACTGCCCGGATTCAACTCAAGCGCAAGCCCATAGGCCGCTTTCTCCATCGCCTCAATATCCGACATATTAATATTGTCCGGCGACTCCTTCAGCTTCTTGCCATAAGACAAAATCTGCTCGCAACAAACCAAAACGCGATCATTCGTCTGATGCTCCAGACGGGCAGCAAAATCACGAATCACGTTGAAAATATCCTTCAAAACCTGACCAACCCGCGCCTGGTCTCCACCCTGAATGCTCGCCTTGAGATATAAAAGAGAAAAAACCATATGTTGACTATTCCGCTGAAGACGCATGTCATTCAGTTGTTTCGTCGCTTCTCCCAATAATTGCTCAATAACTTCTGGCGGAGGCTTGCCCTCAAGCTTCTGACGCAACATATTCGGAGGCTCTATCAGCGGGACCGTGCTCGGCCTATTCAAGTCACTGCGACGGTCAGGACCAATATAACGCGAAACAACAACAAACGGCTTCATATTATACATAATCCCCTTGATATGCGTGTTCAGCGTTTGAATACTAACCGGCTTGGCCGCAATCGAATTAACCCCCAAATTGATCATCGCATGCAATACTTCCGCAGTCGGCTTCCAGATCAGCGCAATAATCGGAATAAAAGGATTAAACCCCAACAAACCACCTCGCACATCACGGATAAGCTGACGCAACTCGCTATCACTGTTCATATGACCATCAATAATCAAAAGGTCCGGCCTTTGAACCTTCAACGTTGTGCGCAAACCCTGAACAGTCTGGTTTGTCTCAACCCGGGCATTCATCTCTTGAATCAGGCTGCCGCGCAAGGTCCCGAGAAGACTGCGCTCTGGCTCGCCGAGCAAAATAAAAGGAGGGGACTTGTAATCCATGGCATCTAGTCTTTATGGGTCCTGACCCTAAATAATCACGGGTTTTATAAATGAAAAACGGTCGAATTCTTCACTCGCCTCATGCTATAGTTAGTAATCTTTATAATTCAAGGTTTTTATAATGTCCAGTAACAGTTTTACCCGCAACAGTTTTATAGGCGCGGAATCAACAGGCAATCTGCCGGATCAAGCATTTTATCCTTAAAATATGCGGCTGTGGCGTTGTAATTTACAACCAACGTGCTGTCTTTCATATGGCGTTGCCGGACTCCTTCCGGCATGTCACAGGTGGGAATCCCGGCCTCTGCGGCCATTTCCCGTAACAAACGCTTTCTGGCTTCATCATCCAGCCAGGCCCCAAGATAGCGGCGTTTCTTATGCCCAACCAGAACCGGCGCGCCGGTCATATCGCGCTCAAGAATTGTGCTGCTGGTCATTTCTTCCTGCCAGTTTATAACGGCGCCGCCTTTTTCAAGCGGGCCCTTTGCAAGCGGGATACTGATGCCGGGGCGCAAACTGGCTACCCGGGTGATGGAGGCATCAACTCCGGGCATATTCGGCGGAAGCGGAGTCGGGATTCCCATATCAGAGGTTTTTGACCCGGTCCTTGGCCCGGCCAGAATAAAACCCTCGAACTGGTCGATTGCCTGTAAAATATCGGTGTTCCAGGCCATAAGGCCTGGAATAAGCACCAGCTTGCGCGGGCCAAAGTCAGAACAATTTGCCGGAATAAAGTCTATCGACAAGCCAAGTTGCCGCAAGCTGCGGTAAAAATCAAAGACCAGCCGGAAATAATCAAAACTTTGTCCTTGCGGTTGCACCTCCCAGGCCCATTGCGACTGATAATCAAAAACAATCGCAACATCTGCTGGCTGGCTGGTCAGCATAAAGGGGCAGTTTGCAATTTCATCAGCCGTTTGCTTGACCTCCTGCAACCCCGGCGCATCTTGTGCATCTGGCAGCAGCAGACCAGCGTGCATCTGCTCTTGCGCACGCGGATACTGCCGCCAGCGAAAATAGCACACGGCTTGCGCTCCATGGGCAATCGCCTCCCACGTCCATAAGCGGACCATGCCAGGAAGCGGCACCGGATTATAGCGGGCCCAGTTTACCGGCCCCGGCTGCTGTTCCATCACCCACCAGCGGCCTTTCCCGACCGCCCGATAGAGATCATGGTGAAAGGCCTGAAAGTCCGGGTCTCCTTGCCGATAGAACCGATTTTTCCAGCTTTCGTCTTCAAAGGCCCGTTCTAAAAAGCCAAGCGGATAGCTGTCCCAGCTGGCAATATCAAGGTCCTCTTCAAAGGTAAAAGGGTCAAAATCGGTGAATTTTCCCATAAAGTTATGAATAATCGGGGCTTTGCTATAGGGCCGGATCGCCGCCACCTGGGCTTGATGAAAGCGATAGACCATCGCGGATGAAAAACGTCTGAAATCCAGGACATGCGCCGGATTTGGCTCGGTAACTGTCTGATTGGGCAGGTCAATATCATCAAAAGAATTATAGCCCATCGACCAGAAAACATTGCCCCAGGCACGATTTAAGGCATCAGTGCTTTGATATTTCTGCGAAAGCCACAGGCGAAACTCGCTTAGCGCAGCAGCAGAGTAAGATAAAACCGTGTCATGGCATCCATATTCATTGTCAATTTGCCAGCCATCGACCTGCAAGCCAAAACGCTTTGCCATCTCGCCAGCCATGCGGGCGGCCTGCTGCCGATAGAGTCCATGCGAAAAACAATAATGCCGCCGTGATCCAAAGGTCCGGGCCTGTCCAGTAGCATCCATCGCCAGCATATCCGGGCATTTTTTCACCATCCAGCTTGGGGGGGTGGCACTTGGCGTTCCCAGAATAACCTGCAACCCGGCAGATTTCAGGCAATCTATGCTGCGCACCAGCCAATCCCAGTCAAAGCGGCCTTCTTCCGGTTCCAGACGGCTCCAGGCAAATTCGCCAATCCGGACAACCGACAGGCCGCTTTCAACCATGCGTCTTGCATCGCTTTCCCATTGGTCTTCGGGCCAATGTTCGGGATAATAACAGACGCCAAGTTGCGGGGCGGTTTGCGCTTTAGGCTGGAGTCCGGGTGAATATATTTCTGTCATTTTCAAGACATAAGCTGCTGATAAAAACGCCCAAGTCCGGCCAGGGTCAGGGCAGAAGAATCATATGTATGGGCAGTGATCCCGCAGGTTGAAAGGGCCGTCGCATAGTTTTGCGACAGGTCGGGATTGCCAATGATATGGACATTGTCTTTTATAAAGAGATCACGGATTCCGGCAATTTCCATGCCGATCAACAGGCCAGAGAGGTGGCTGGTCCCGTCACTTTCATTGGTCAGCAAGGATTTTGCCCGGATTTCAAACAGGCGGGGCAGAACTGATTGCGGTTGCTCATAGGCTGTTTTGACGGCGGTGCAAAAGGCGGCTTCCTGATGGTTTTCCGTATCATGCCCTGATAGAGAATGGCGCAATAAAGAATGATCGCGGATAAGCGAAAAGAGTTCGCCGGTCATCACAGTGCGAAAAGAGACAACAACACCGGATTCAATTTTGACCCATTTGCAGTGAGTCCCCGGCAGGCATAAGGTCCCGCTGAATCCCGGATTTTGCGCCAGAAAACCGGCAATCTGTGTTTCCTCCCCGCGCATGACGTCTGGCGGGTTCATTTGGCATAGGCCGCCCAGAATAGAGACTTGAAGCCGCTGATCCTCAACAGGGGCTTTGACATAATGAGCCTGCGCCGGATTCCACGGCAGAGTTGCATAAGTGGCTTCAATCCAGCCTTGCCGCGCCCCGACCATGCCGCAGCAAAGAATTGGTGCCGGCTTATCGCTTAACCAATCCTGACAATGCGCAAGCAGCGTGCTTTCAAACTGGTTTTGAGCAAGAGTTGCCATGCCATCTGGCGTGTTTTTTTCAAAAAGAGGGTGGGTGATCCCGTCTTCTGACTGGAGGGCCCATAAACGCAGATTGCTTGTCCCCCAATCCACAGCGATCCAGTCTGGTTTAGCCATCGACGGATTCCCCGGTGATTTTGCCTTCCAATACCTGGACGGTTGCCGGGTAACTATTGTCCGGCAGTAAAACCCCCTGCCCCATCAAATAGGCCCCGCTCAGGCATAGATCAGCTCTATCCTCCTGATCAACCAGGCGAATAGTATAAAATTTCTGCGACAATAGCCCGGTCAATTTAACCGGACGCGGCAGAATTTGCGCCGAACTGTCAATCCGGTTCAAAAACACGACAAATTTTGTCCGGTCTGCGGAAAGCTGCATTTCCCCGATCACCGCCGGATCAGGGTGATCAAGGCGCAAGATATCTGCCGCCATCATCCAGTCCCGATTTGCCTTCCACCAGCCAATAATCTTTTTAAGATCACGTTCATCCTCGGCATTCAATTCGCGCGGGTCAAGCTCCAGCCCCATATGACGCTGGGCCGCAACCCAGCCGCGAAAATTGATATCAAGCCTGCGGCCTGATGTTTTACATATTTCAGGCCCGACATGGCTTCCGGTCAAAGCGGCTGGCAGAAACAAAGCGGCGTGATGTTGTATCCGAACCCGTTCAATCGCATCATTGCTGTCAGACAGCCAGAAGCGATGCGTATGGTGTAAAATGCCAAAATCAATGCGCCCGCCGCCTGAGGCACAGCTTTCAATCTCGACTTCAGGGAATTTTTCGCGAATACGCTCCAGCACACGATAAACCCCGTGCGTCTGCGCCGCATCCGGTTGCGGCAGAACCCGGTTATGGTCCCATTTCAGATAATCAATCGGATACTCGCTTAAAAGACCCGCCAGACTTTCAAACAGAAAATCCTGCACCTCTGGCAGGGCAAGATTTAAAACTTTCTGATGACGACCCAGCACTTGATGCGCTGGCCCCAAAATCCAGTCGGGTTTTGTGCGGTCAATCTCTGTGCCGGGGCTGACCATTTCCGGCTCAACCCATAGACCAAACTGCATTCCGCAGTGATGGATATGACTGATCAAAGGATTCAACCCGTCCGGGTATTTCTGCGGATCAACCTGCCAGTGCGACAGGCTGGTTGTATCGTCATTGCGCCCGGCAAACCAGCCATCATCCAGCACAAATCTCTCTGCCCCCAGATCAGCCGCTTTGCTGGCAATATCAATCAGAACATCCAGCTTGTGGTCAAAATAAATCGCCTCCCAGCAATTATAATGGACAGGACGCGGAAGACTGCCTGCTGGAAAAGAGACAATATGGTCTCTGGCATAGCGTTGAAAGGAGACCGCACAGCCGTTCCAGCCTTGTGCCGAAAAACATCCATAAAGCGGGGCTGTTTCAAAGGTCTGGGCCGGGTTGCGCTGCGTGTCGGGGGCATGGCCAAATTGAATCTGCCGCCGTCCATCAGGCAGCTCTTCGGCGATCATGCCATGCCCGCCAGACCAGCCATAATGAAAGGCATAAACATGGCCAAGCATATTGGTTGCGCCGTTAACTGGCAGATAGAGGCCTGGAAAATGTTCATGGCTGCTGCGTCCGGTGCGATTGTCGCGCAAGCGGATTCCAGCCTGCCAGGGGCTGGTTATAGGCTGAAATTCCCGGCACCAGCGACCTGAAAAATCGACAAGATCGCGGGCATCGTGTGGGGCCGGAAAGGCCGGAGCGCTCAGCCAGTAAAGACGGACCGGTTTTTCAGCAATCAAGCCAGACTGGCTGATTAAAACCCCGGTATCAGGGCAGAATTGAAAATTTGCCCAGTAGTCAATCGCCAGTGACCTGTCACGATAGGTGATTTTTAAGGACTGCGGGTCATGCTTATGATTATGATAGTCAAAACACGGGAAAAGCGGGTTGCCATCAGCAGTATAAAGCCGCAAGCCGGGTTGTCCTGGAAAGCTGCGGCTTTCTTCGGGGCAGATTGAGCATTCTGCGACTTCATCGAGCATGGCCCCGATGGATTCAAGGGTTTGTGCGCGGGTGCATTGCGCGTTGTCTTCGGCTTCGGGCAGGGCGGGTCCCCAATAGGTGATAGCTGGCAAGCGATTGTCACAGGCTACCAGAATAAGCGTTTGCGGGGAGGGTATATTGGGGGATGTATCCAGCCGCCAGCTGCGAGTCACAAAAAATTCTTTCTTATTTGACTGCGCCCAAGGTGAGGCCTGCGATAAAGTGTCGTTGCATAAGGAAGAACATGAGCACGGGGGGCAGGGCAGCGACGATTGACCCTGCGGAGATCAGGTGCCAGGAGGCGATCCATTGTCCGTTCAGGGAATAGAGTCCGGCGGTTACGGGTTGGGTATCTGCGCCTTGAGTGAGGACGGTTGCCCAGAAGTAGTCGTTCCAGATGAAGGTAAAGATCAGCACGGAGAGGGCTGCGATAGCTGGTTTCATAAGGGGGAGGACGATATACCAGAAGATTCGTATTTCGGAGATTCCTTCGACTCTTGCGGCTTCGATGAGTTCATAGGGCAGGGCGCGGATGAAGTTCCGCATAAAGAGGGTACAGAATCCGGCCTGGAAGGCGACGTGGAAGAGGACCAACCCGCTTGTTGTATTATAGAGGTTCAGGCTAAGGGTAAGGTCCCGCACGGGCACCATGAGGATTTGGAAGGGCACGAAGTTTCCTGCGACGAACAGGAAGAAGACGAGCAGGTTTCCTTTGAATCTATAGACTCCAAGCGCAAAGCCGGTCATGCAGGACAGGGCGACGGCTCCGATGACGGTCGGGATGGTGACTTTGAAGCTGTTGAGGATATATTTTCCGATGGGGGAGTTTTCGAAGATCGCGGTATAGTTTTGGATCAGGTGAAAGTCTGTAGGCATGCCCCAGTAATTTCCGGCGGTTATATCTGCTGCGGGCCGGACAGAGGTCAGGGCGACGGCGAGCAGCGGCAGCAGCCAGAGCACAAGGGCAACGGGCAGTGCGGCTTTATAGAATCGCTGGTGCGTGCGGTGGCGGCGTTCGATGGGTGTTGGGAACATCAGCGTTTTTCCTCTTTATACATTCGGTAGAGGAAGAAGCTGATATAGACCATCATGATGACGAAGAGGACGACGGCGATGGCGGAGCCGTATCCCATACGGAATCCGTATTCGGACAGAGCCTGTTCGTACATGTAGAAGGCGAGCACGCGTGACGAGCCATAGGGCCCACCATCAGTCATGATCGAGATCAGGTCGAACGAGCGCAAGGCCCCGATGACGGTGACGACAATGGCGATGAAGGTTGCGGGTTTTAGTTGGGGGAGGACGACATACCATAACATGCGCCATCCTTTGGCGTGGTCGAGGCGTCCGGCTTCGATTTGTTCGGGATCGACGGCGTTTAGTCCGGTGAGGTAGAGGATCATGCAATAGGCGGTTTGCGGCCATAGTCCGGCGGCGATAATGCCGTAGGTGACGTAGTTTTCATCGGCGAGCACGGCAATGGGGCCGAGGCCGAACCACCCGAGGACGACATTCATCAGTCCGTTGGTCGGGTCATAGAACCAGGCGAAGACCAGTCCGACCACGACTTGTGAAATGACGAAGGGGAAGAAGAACAGGGATTTATAGAGCCGGATACCCCAGACATTTTGATTGAGGAAGAGGGCAATAAACAGTCCGGCTGGCACGGCGAGCATATAGAAGACCAGCCAGATGATATTGTTTTTTAAAGAGGTATAAAAGGCCTCGTCATCCCAGAGTTCGATATAATTTTCGATTCCGATCCAGACTTTTTCGCCAAGCCCGTCCCAGGCATAGAACGAGATCGCCATCGACTGGAAGATGGGCAGAAAGACATAGATCAGAAAGAACACCAGCCCCGGGGCCAGGAACAGCACCGGAGCCAGCGTTTGTTGATGGGCTTTCCAATAGGCCCCCATCATTGACTGCCTTTATAGTGAATAATAGCCTGTTTATTTATAAACTTGGCCGCGCACTTTTTCCAGCCGCTTCAAGATGGCATCCAGCCGGTCGGGTTTGACCATAAATTCCTGAAAGCCTTCCATTCCGGCTTTTGCCATTTCTGCCGGAGCATCGCGGTCAAAGAACTGGGCAATACCGCCGGTGGTTGAAGAAAGCATGGAGAAACCGGCATTCAGGAACGGATCATCAGCAACGGTGGAGTCTTTATTGATCGGCAGCTGGCCCAGAATTTCGTTGACTTCGGTCTGGACATCCGCCCGCGCCAGATAGGCCAGGAATTTCTTGGCATCTTCCTTGTTTTTGGCATTGGCCGGGATATGGATGGTATCGGTCGGGGCCTCTTCTGCCAGCGGGATTGACGGGTCAATCACCGGAAACTGAAAGAAACCCAGCTGATCATCGGACAATCCGGCTTCGCGCAAGGGGGCCACCGCAAAATTGCCCATCACATACATGGCGGCATCACCTTGCACCATCGGGGCCAGGGCTTCTTGCCAGCTATAGGCCGCATGGTTGTCAATGAAGAACCCGGCATCAAGCATGGTCTTCCAGTTGGAAAAGGTTGCCTTGACCCGGTCATCGGTCCAGGCAATTTCGCCGTTGGTCAGTTGCATATGGAAATCATAGCCGTTGGTGCGCAGGTTGAGGTAATCAAAAACCCCTGCGGCCGTCCAGAGATAGCGGGTGCCAATCGTGATCGGGGTCACCCCGGCAGCTTTCAGCGTCTTTCCGGCGGCAATGAATTCATCCCAGTTTGTCGGGACGCTGACCCCATGTTTGGCAAACAGGTCTTTTCTGTAATAGACCCCCCATTGATAATAGGTATAGGGCACACCCCAGATTTTGCCATCCAGCGTCATTGACCCCAGCGAAGAGCCAAGGCTTTCTTTCAGCCCGTTTTCTTCCCAGACATCATCCACGGGTTCAAACAACCCGGCATTGACATAGGGCAGCATCCGGTTTCCGGCATACCAGTTGGCGAGATCTGGCGCATCGGCGGTCAGGAAGTTGCGGATCGAGGTCTTATAGCCTTCATGGTCAAAGAGGTTCCAGGTGACCGTGACATCGGGGTTTTCAGCTTCAAAGCCTTTGATCAGAGCTTCAAAGGCTGCTTTCGGGGCGGCATCGGATGTATCGGTATTGATTACCAGTTCCCCCGCCAGCGATGTATTTACAAGCATCGGTGCGCTCAACAGGCCAGCTATGAAGCCCGCCGATAAAATTCTGGTCAAAAATGGTGTTGTGGTCACGATCTACCCCCCTTTATAACTTTATGAGTCCCTATAACTTTATAAGTCCTGAGCCTATGTTGTTGCCCTAACGTTATTGATACTATCTTGTTGACCTGTTACACGTCAATAGACCTGTGACCAGAATCTTGTAAAAAACGCGAAAAAAAGCGGTAAAAAAAGAGGACAAGATATAAGGGGGAAAGATGTCTGGCGTTCAATTACGACAAGCTGTCAAAAAATTTGGCGAGACAAAAGTTATTCACGGGGTTGATCTTGATATCGACCCCGGCGAGTTTTGCGTCTTTGTCGGGCCTTCGGGCTGCGGGAAATCGACGCTTTTGCGGATGATTGCCGGGCTGGAGCAGACAACCAGTGGCACCATTCATATTGGCGAGCGCGATGTCACCAAAGTTGATGCGTCCGAGCGCGGGATTGCCATGGTTTTTCAAACCTATGCCCTCTATCCGCATATGACGGTTGAGGAAAATATGGGCTTTGGCCTGAAAATGACCGGGGTTCCCAAAAGCGAGATTAAAAGCAAGGTGGCGCAGGTTTCCGATATTTTGAAGCTGGGGCCCTATATGGCGCGCAAGCCCAAGGAATTGTCGGGCGGGCAGCGCCAGCGAGTCGCCATAGGCCGCGCTCTGGTGCGCGGGCCAGAAGTCTTTTTATTTGATGAGCCTTTGTCCAACCTTGATGCCGAACTGCGGGTTGATATGCGGGTTGAAATTGCCCGCCTGCATCAGGAAATCGGGGCCACCATGATCTATGTCACCCATGATCAGGTGGAGGCCATGACGCTTGCTGACAAGATTGTCGTGCTGCGGGCCGGACGGATTGAACAGGCCGGGCCGCCGCTTGAACTTTATGAGAATCCGCAGAATAAATTTGTTGCAGGCTTTATTGGCTCGCCATCCATGAATTTTCTTGAAGGAAGCGCGGTTGCTGGCAAGATTGAAGTCGCGGCCTTGAAAAATCATCCATCGCTTAAAAAAACATCTGTAAAGGATATGCCCGATAATATTTTGATCGGTCTGCGGCCTGAACATCTTGCGCTTGACCCGAAAGGCCATGGTCTGACGGTTGATATTGTTGAACAGCTTGGCGGAGTCACTTATGTTTATGCGCTGGCAGAAACCGGTGAACGGCTGATTATTGAAAGCAAGACCAAGGTGCCGCTTGCCAGAGGAAGCACCATAGGCGTGACCTTTGACCCGGCGCATGTTTATTTATTTGATGCAAAAACCGAAGCCCGCCTCTAACGGGCCTATAGAAAAGAGAACCCGATATGAAAGCAGCAATGGTTGGCTGGGCGCATAGCCCGTTTGGAAAACACGAAGGCAAAGACGTTGAAGATTTGCTGCAACTGGTGGCGCGCGAGGCCTTGAGCGATGCCGGGATTGGCCCGGATCAGGTCGCCGGGGTGGTGCTTGGCTGGTATAATGGCGGCTTGCATCCTCAGGATTTTGGCTCCTCGCTGGTGCTGAATATCCTGCCGGAATTGCGTTTTTCGCCGTCTTTCCGGGTTGAAAATGCCTGTGCCACCGGGTCGGCAGCCATCCATCAGGCCGCGCTGGCTTGTGAATCGCGTGCCTATAGGGAAGATAACAGCAAATCAGCGACAAAATCCGCGCCCTATTGGCTGGTGTTGGGGGTTGAAAAAATGACCGATACGCCGGGCGAAGAGGTCGGGCGGATTTTGCGTCAGGCCAGCTATTTGCGCGAGGAATCAGAAATTGAAGCCGGGTTTGCGGGAGTCTTTGCAAGAATCGCGCAGGGCTATTTCCAAAAATATGGCGATCAAAGCGATGCGCTGGCCCGGATTGCGGCCAAAAATCACCGCAATGGCTGCGACAATCCCTATGCCCAGCTTCATAAAGACCTTGGCTATGAATTTTGCCGGACTGAATCGCCGAAAAACCCCATGGTGGCGGCCCCGCTTAAACGCACCGATTGTTCGCTGGTGTCGGACGGGGCGGCGGCGGCTGTTCTGTGTGACGGAGCCACGGCCCTTGGCCATGACAAAGCGGTTGCCTTGCGCGGACGCGCCCATTGCAACGATTTTCTGCCGATGTCCAAACGCGATATGACCTTTCTTGATGGCTGCGCCAAAGCCTGGCATCAGGCCCTTGAAGATGGCGGGGTGACGCTTGATGATCTTGATCTGGTTGAAACCCACGATTGCTTCACGATTGCCGAATTGATGCAATATGAGGCCATGGGGCTGGCAGACCGGGGCCAGGGCTGGCGGGTGCTTGCTGAAGGACAGGTCGAGGCTGACGGGCCGCTGCCAGTCAATCGTTCAGGCGGTTTGAAGTCCAAAGGCCATCCGATTGGCGCAACCGGAGTTTCCATGCATGTCCTGACCGCCATGCAACTGACCGGGCGCGCCGGGGACATGCAAATCAACAACGCCCGTCTTGGCGGCATATTCAATATGGGCGGGGCCGGGGTTGCCAATTACTGCACCATTCTTGAAAGTCTTTCATAAAAAGACCTCCACTTTATAAAAAGTCCGCTGTCTGGCAGCATTTTTTCTTATACATCGTCCGCGAACAGGTATAGCGAGTTATCCAGAAGGTTTTTCGCCCAAACGGTTTTTTAGGACCAATAGTATGAGTGCTTTTCTGGATCATTTGCAGGACGAACTGCGGCGCATCCCGAATTATGTTGTGCATGGACAGGTGGCCTCTATTCAGGGGATGCTGGTCGAACTCAACGGCATGCAAAGCTATCTGTCTATCGGGGATCGCTGCAATATCATGGGCCGCAAAGACTCGGTCACCTGCGAAGTCATCGGTTTTCGCGATGGCCGTGCGCTGGCCATGCCCTATGCCGGGTTGCAAGGCATTGGGCAGGGCAGCCGGGTTGAAATGCAGCCGGTGCAGCCGGTGGTTCATCCGCATGCCAGTTGGCTGGGCCGGGTGATCAATGGATTTGGCCGCCCGATTGACGGCAAGGGCGTGTTGGCGCAAGGCGATCATGCTATTCCGGTGCGCAACACGCCGCCGCCCGCCCATACCCGCAGGCGGGTTGGCAGCAAGATTGACCTGGGGGTGCGGGTGCTTAATTCCTTTACCAGTTGTTGCCGGGGCCAGCGCATGGGTATTTTTGCCGGTTCCGGGGTTGGCAAATCGGTGATGATGGGGATGCTGTCGCGCTATAGCGATGCCGAAGTGATTGTCATTGGTCTGGTGGGGGAGCGCGGGCGCGAAGTTCAGGAATTTCTGCAAGAAGACCTTGGCGAAGAAGGCTTGAAACGCTCGGTCGTGGTGATTGCAACCAGCGATGAAAGCGCGCTTATGCGCCGCGATGCCGCTTATGTGACGCTATCGGTGGCTGAATATTTCCGCGATCAGGGCAAGGATGTCCTGTTATTGATGGATTCGGTCACCCGCTTTGCCATGGCCCAGCGCGAAATCGGCCTGTCGGTCGGCGAACCGCCAGCAACCCGGGGCTATACGCCGTCGGTCTTTGCGGAACTGCCGCGCTTGCTGGAACGGGCCGGACCCGGAATAGATAAGGGGGCGGATCAGGGCGGGATCACCGCTTTATTCACTGTGCTGGTTGAAGGCGATGATCATAATGAACCAGTCGCCGATGCCGTGCGCGGGATTCTGGATGGGCATATTGTGCTTGAACGCAAGATTGCCGAACGCAACCGCTATCCGGCGGTGAATGTTTTGCGCTCGGTCTCGCGGACCATGCCAGCCTGTAATAATGAGGCAGAAATTGCGGTGATCACCAAGGCCCGGCGGCTGCTGTCAACCTATGAGGATATGGCCGAACTGATCCGGCTTGGGGCCTATCGCAGTGGTAGTGACCCGGCAGTTGATGAAGCCATTCGCTATCAGGAGCCACTGGAGCAGTTTATGAGCCAGCACAAAAATGAAAAAGGGTCGCTGGATGCCGATTTCCGTCAGTTGGCAGAAGTTCTCGACCTGAGTTATGATGATTTGCTGAATGGCGGTTCTGCTGAGGGGGCCAAATCAACCGCCAGTCAAGAGGGGGCCAGCCCCAATAATGCAAAAAATGACGCGCAGGCAGCAACAGGCAAAGCAGGCCCGGGCAAAGGACCGCCCCGCAAGCCTGGCGCAAAACCAGGCACAAAAGCTGGTGCAAAACCCGGTGCGGCAAAACCTGGTGCAAAAGCCCCTGGCGCAAAACCCGGTGCAAAATCGCCAGCAAAACCACTTGGCCGCACGAAAGCGGCTGCCGGAAAATTGCCCGCCACCCCGGTTAAACCCGGATAATCAAACGTTAAACTGTGATCAGACGCTAAACTGCCCGACCCATGTCGCTTCGCATTTTCACCATTCTTATTCGCAAAGCCAAATTTGAGCTGGATGAAAAACGGCGTGAACTGGCGCGTCTGATTGAACATGACAATAACCTTGCCCGCCAGATTGAAGACTGGCAGATTCGGGTCGAGAATGAATGGCAGTTAAGCGCAGACCGGCCTGATTTACGCGCGGCGATGTATCGCTTTGCTGATCTGGCGGCGCAGATGATTGAGCAGCTGGAAGCCGAGCGGCTGGCTCTTGTCCCCTTGATCCAGCAAGCCGAAGATGCGGTGCGGGAGGCTTTTCAGGAGCAAAAGCGCATTGAGACCGCCCACGACAACCGGCTGGCCGAATTAAAAGCCGAAGAAGCCCGCAAGGAGCAGAATATGCTGGATGAAATCGCCCAGCAGCGGGTCCAGCATCAGATGCAAAAGCGGATGCAATCAGAAAAACGTATGCTGGCAGAAAAACGTATGCTGGCAGAAAAGCGCACATAACAGAAAAACGCCTATAAAAGACTCGCTTATCGTAAAGTTGCCAGACTTATCATAAAGTTGACATAAGAACCGAAACGCCGGAAAATTCAAAAATGCCCAAGCGCAAGTCAAAACAGTCTCTTAGCCGTCTGGCCAACCGCAAGGCCCGCGCCAGCCGCAAGGCCGAAGAAAAGCGCAAAACAGGTGCAAGTCGCAAAGCCAGCCCTTCAATGTCCGGACCCTTGTTAAAAGGGGCCTCTATACAAAATCTGCCTCAAAATATGTCCGTTGTGCCGCCAGCAGGGCGCCCGCCTGCTTCTTCAGGTGTTTCTGGCGTTTCTTCTGGTGGTCCCCCGCAGCTCAAACTTGCCGGAGTCGCGGCCTCTGAAGGGATGATCCGAATCGATGACTATATCTATCGCGCCGTCCAGGAATATGTCTCCGGTGACCGCCCCCTCTCCGAACAAATGTTCCGCGATATACTCAATCAGGAACCCTTCCAGCCCGAAGCCCTGTTCCGAATCGGAGTCATACGCGGAAGAGCCAAACATTTCCTTGAAGCCGAACTCCTGTTCCGCCGCGCCTATCGCGCCGCTCCCGACCAATATAAACTCCTGCGAAACTATGCCGTCATCCTCCAGCACCAGGAACGATGGGAAGAAGCCCTCGCCCTGCAACAAGAAGCCCTGCGCCACGGAAAAGTCGACCGAAGAGTCGTACTCGGCGATATCGCCTCCTCCCTCGTCCAGGTCAAACGAGTCGAAGAAGCCATGCACGTCTATAATGAAGTGCTTGAACTCGATCCCGAAAATTCACTGCTCCACTATAACCACGCACTCTGCTGCCAACACCTCGGCCTCAATACGCGGGCCGAACAATCCTATCTGCGATCCATCGAACTTAATCCAACCTCCTATTCCTCGCTAAATAACCTCGCTATATTCTATCGAACCGTCGGAAGAGAAGACGAAGCTGAACCCTTGCTGCTGCGTGCCCTCGAATACGCAAACCCACGCTACGAAGGACATATCTCGCTCTTCTCCTATTATATGCGACTCCAGAAACTCGAAGAAGCAGGCGTCCATATCAAAAAAGCAAAAGAACTCGAACCCGACCACTTCGATGTGATGAGCGGACAAGCCGAACTCTTCTCAAGACACAGCCAGTTCGATCAAGCCCTCGCCATCTATCAAACACTCAACGCACAATATCCCGATAAATATGCCTATTACATCAGAATGGCCGACTGCCTCCTGCAAATGGAACAGGAAAATAACGCCCTCGAAACCATGGAGAAAATGCGCCAGGCCTTCCCCGATGATCCAAAAGCCCAAGATGCCTACGGCGGATTTATGATGCAATTCGGAAAACTCGAAATCGGATTCTCCGCCTACGAAAGACGATTCGATGAAGAAGAACTCGTCAGTAATGCCGGAAAATTCAAATTCCTCCTGCCGCAGCCCTACCTTTCAACCCTCGATCAGGCCAAAGGCAAAACCGTCCTCGTCTATGCCGAACAGGGAATCGGTGATATCGTCCAGTTCAGCCGATACCTGCCCATGCTCAACGATCAAGCCGGAAGAATCCGATTCCTCTACGGCGGGTCCAGCACCATGAAAGCCTTCAAAAGATTGTTCCTCACTTACCCCGGCATGAACGAAAGCTACGAAGAACTCATCGAAATCGGAATAGAACGCGAAGCCTTCGATGTCCACTGCGCCTTGATGAGCCTGCCGCATATCTTCAAAACAACCATCGAAACCATCCCGCCCCCCAACCCGCCAAGGCTCCCGGACGGCCTTGTCCAAGAATGGAAAGACCGACTAGGGCCTAAGAAAAAACCACGCATCGGACTCGTCGTCTCCGGAAATATGGCGCAGGCCAACGATATCAATCGCTCCTCCCGATTGGAATACCTCACCGACCTCCTGTCAGACCGCGCAGAATTCATGATGGTCCAACGCGACCTGCGCGACCATGACCTTGAACTCTCCCAAAAACTAGGCCTGCGACACCTCGGGGCCGAATTTACCGACCTCGCCGATACCGCCGCAGCCTACCATTCCTTTGACCTTATCCTCGGCGTCGAAACCGGAATCATGCACCTCGCCGGGACTTTCGGAATTCCAACCTGGATGATGCTCACAACCATACCAGACTGGCGATACTTCCGACACCGAAGCGATTCTCCATTCTATCCCTCCGTCCGGCTGTTCCGACAAACCCAACACGGCGACTGGGCCGGACTTGCCTCCCGGACCCGGCAGGCCCTTGAGGACTATCTCGATACACTTTAGATTAAAAATACCACCCACCGGGAAACTTTCTGGTAACCAGCCCCGTCCTAAAATCATATAAAACAAGCGAATAGCTTTTTTCTATAGCGCGCGGCTATTTTCTTATCCATTGAAAAATAAGTAAAAATTCAAGTTGGCACGCAATTTGCGTATAGATGCCAAGTTCGCTGGGTAATCAGAAACGATTGTTCGGCATGTTAACAGAAGTTTGATGATTGGAAGAATAACCAAGCCCCTAAACCGCATCCTGCTCTAGAAGGAGACGCAAGATGGCGACAGATATTGCCCTTACAAAGGCACAAAGAAATTCGATTTTGACCTTGCGAGAGATCGCGGGTTTAAGCGAGCGCACACAAGAGAGACTGACGTCTGGCCGACGGATTAACTCGGTTATTGACGATGCGGTTTACTATTTCCAGGCGAAGGGTCTTGCGGACCGTGCTGAGGACTTTGAGGTCAAGAAGAACGGGATTGACCAGGGTATTTCGGCGATGGAGACGGCCCTTGACGGGATTGAGGCCATTGACAGTCTGTTGAAGCAGATGAAGGGGATGGCTGAGAACACGAAGGTCCAGTCGGAGGAAGAGCGCGCGACAGCTACCGAGCAGTTTTTGATGGTTGCGGATCAGCTTTCAGAGTTGATCGAGGATACATCGTATCAAGGGTTGAATTTGTTGAATCGGACGGCGAACAAATTGGATGTTTCGTTTTCGGATCGCACGACTTCTCGGCTTATTTTTAAGGGATTTGATTTTAACGCGACGGGAGCTGGCAATGCCCGGGCGATTTTCACGACGGCTGCATTTAACAAGAATTTGAATGTTCGGGCTTTTTCGATTGTCATTGAATGGACGATGGCGGCGTCTCATAGTCTGGTTTCTATTAATGGTCAGCCTTTGGGTTTTTCGCGGATGGGAGACCTTAACACGGCGATTGCGATTGCAGACAGAACGATTATTATTCTGGACAAGGCGATCAATAATTTGCGGGCTGCGGCGACCGAGCTGGGTGCTGCGGTTGCGGTTTTGCAGACCCGTCTTGATTTCACCAACGACTATGTTGAGGACCTTGAGTCGGGGTCTGACAAGCTGACGCTGGCTGATTTGAACGAGGAAGGGGCGAATTTGGTTGCCTTGCAGACTCGTCAGGAGATTGGCTTGCAGGCCTTGCGGGTGTCGGGTGACCAGCAGCGAGCGATTGTGACGCTTCTCCAGTAAAAGCGGCCGAGTAACGGTTAGCCGATCCACAGGCAGGCCCGCATGAGCGCGCCCTTTCCCTTTAAGCAATTTTACAGTCTGATAGACCTTCAGAATGTTGAAGAAGCTGTTGATCTGATTGGTCAGAAAGGCGGCGGGCTTGATCTTCGCGTCAAGTCTTTCTTGCTGGGTCTGGTTTTTTTGGCGGGCGGGCGGATTGCTAACGGCTATCGCCAGATTGTTCAGGCGGCAGATGGAGATTGCACCGAGCAGATGATTCTGGAAGCTGCTGCCGCGATGTCTGCGCGTCTGGGTCGGCTTGAGGAAAGCATCTATTACGCCAAGCTGGCATCGGCGATGGAAGTGGGGGTTGTGCCGTCGCTGCCGAAGCTGATCGGAAATTTTCAAACCAACGTCCAGACGATTGAAGAAAGGAATTTAACCCGCAAGGGCCTGCGTGCGCTGCGGGTTGGGCAGATTGCACCGGCCAGAAAATTATTTGAAGAATCGGTCCAGATTGACCCGCAGGATATTGATGCATGGCGGGGTCTGGTGCAGTGCAGTCTGGGAGGCCGTCAGCCATTGGGAGCCATTCAGGCCGGACGGGCGCTGGGGGCACTGGCCCGAAATACTGAAGACCAGCGTCTGGCTTTATCGGCTTTGCTGAATGCGGCATCGCCGGATGTGCTTGATGAAGGGACGCTGGATCGACTGGAGCCGGGGCTTTACAATGATCTGCTGATTTATGCGCAGTATTTTAGCGAACTCCAGACCCGTATTGATGAAGCCGGACAGAAATATCACAAGGCCGGAGTTTCCGCACCAGCCTCTAACTTGTCTGTAACGCAGGAACGCCAGCTGGTTGCCGGGCGCAAAAGAAAGCCGGAAGCCCATAAAAATTACTGGCAGAAAAAGACCCGGACCGGGAAGGCCAAACCCCTGCGGCTGCTGGTGCTCAGCAATGTCGGCTTGCGCGAACGGGGCGAGATGCCGTTGCTTGATACATTGGCCCAGTACCGGATGATGAATGCCGCGATTATCGTCTATCATCTTTCCCCGAAACAGGATGAACTGTCCCGCATTTATTCTTCTTTGTTTGAAGACTGGAATCGTATCCGCGATATTGACGAAGAAACCTTGGCGGTGATGGCCGGAAACGAGAACCCGGACCTGATCCTTGACCTTACCCCGGGCGATAATTGCCTTGATCATGTGCTTGAAAAAACCGGGGTGCCGGTGCGCCGCTTGCATAGCTATCAGCCGGAAAAGGTGCTTTTTCGCTCGCTTGACGAGGTTCTGGCGGTTCTGTCGATCCCGAAAATCGCCATTATTCCCGATACACCAAGAACAGAGCCTGTTGATCCGGCACAATTTCAACTTCCAGACAGCCTGACTCATTTACGCGCCGGATTGCTTACCCTGTTTGACGGTTTCCCGGAAGGAATGCTTGGTGTTCACGGAAAAAACCTGTGTGAAAGCACCCCGCTTGCCAATATGAAACAAATCTTTGATATCCCCGGCGATGATACAATCGATTTTTCGTGGCCTGCTGCGTCTTCTCCCGAATCAGACAAGCGGCAGGTGCTGGTTGATCTTCCGGGGCTGGAGCATTTTTTCATCACGCTTTTGACACAAGGGATTATTCCTGACCTTGTGGCTTTGCCGCGCTCTTCTTCAAAAGCTGCCAAGATCAACGGTCATTTACAACCGCTTTACTATCTGCTGGAACTGGAAGACCGGATTGTTTCAAGCCCGGCGGCCCTTTTTGATTTGCCGCCGGTTGATGCGGCGCGCTGGACCCGGCTTTATGAGCGCGTGAAGATTTTACAATCCGCCCCCTGGCGACAAGGCTCCGCCATGGCCCTTGCCAGCCTCTTGCAGGATCATGTCAACGCCAGCTAAATGCGTCTTATAAAACAGGCGGATGCGGTTCGAGGTGTAGGGGAGAATCGCTGTAAGGATGGGCCAGCGCAACTTCTTCATCAAGCTCAATACCAAGGCCCGGCTCGGTGGGCACAAGCGCATAGCCTGCTTCCAGTTTGATGGATTTTTTAAGCAGTTTTTTGTGAAAGCCGCTCCAGTCATCGATGGTTTCCAGAATAAGGAAATTGGGCAGGGTGGCTGCGACATGCACATTGGCGGCCCATTCGACGGGTCCGCAATAGAGGTGCGGGGCAATCTGGGCATAAAAGGCCTCTGCCATGCCAGCGATTTTTTTGACTTCGAGCATGCCGCCAGCCCGGCCCAGAGCCGGTTGCAGGATAGCGGCGGCCCGACATTCAAGAACCCGGGCAAATTCATATTTGGTGACCAGCCGTTCGCCGGTGGCGACCGGGATTGAGGTTGAGCGGGCGACCAGAGCCATTTCTTCTGGTTTTTCGGGGGGGACGGGTTCTTCAAACCAGAGCGGGTCTGCGGCTTCGAGTTTTTTGGCGAGTCGAATAGCCCCGGCTGGAGTCATCTGGCCATGGGTACCGAAGAGAAGGTCGGCGCGGATGCCGACAGCTTCGCGCAGCCGGGAGACAAAAAGATGCGACCGTTCAAAGTCTTCAAGCGACAGCTGGCGCGGATCAAAGCGGGTATAGGGTCCGGCGGGGTCGAATTTCACGGCGGTAAAACCTGCATTGACATAGGAAAGAGCGCGTTCAGCAGCCATATCGGGGTCGGCGTAAACCCGGGCGGTTTTTGCGTCTTCTTTATCGGGGTAGATATAGGTATAGGCCCGCAGTCTTTCGCGGACGGACCCGCCGAGCAGGTCATGGACGGGTTTTCCGCAGGCTTTGCCAATGATATCCCAGAGGGCGGTTTCGATCCCGCTTAGAATAGAGACCAGGCTTGAGTCCGGGCGGGAGTTATAGCCTCTGGCATAGACCAGCCGCCAGATATCTTCGATTTTGAAGGGGTCACGTCCGATCACCAGGCGTTGGAGGACATCTTCGACCATTGGTTTGACGGCAGAGGGGTGAAAGGGTGGCGAATAGACTTCCCCCAGCCCGGTTATGCCGCAAGCTGTGATCAGTTTGACAAAGATAAAATAGCGTCCGCCGAAGTGAGGGGGCGGGTTTCCAATGATAAAGCAGCGGGCATCCTGAATATGCATATCAGATTTCTATTGTGGATGTTTGATTCATGGAGGAAGGCGGCAACGGGCGTGCGGTGGTATCGATATGGGGGGACAGGAAGGGGAATTTTCCATAGACATCGGCCCGCAAGTCACAGACCTGCCGTTTTTCGATAGAGGTAAAGGCATCGGTTGTGATCTGGTGCATATCTTTTATTTCGTTGATAAAGAATTGTTTTATCCATGGGAAGAAGTCGTTGAAGTCTGTTTCTGCCATGGTTCGGAAGTGGTGGTAGGCTGCGGAGACTTCGATAAAGAGGGTTCCGCGCAGGACTCTTCGGAAGCAATCGAGGTCTGCATCGCCCTGGTCTTCCATATATTCGCTATAGAGGTAGCTGACGAGGTCGGGGAATCGTTCACATTCGGCGAGTTTTTGGCAGTCGCTTTGGGTTTTTCGTTTAATTTTTCGCAGGAGTTGGCGGTAGGAATGGGTGAAATAGTCCCATCCGTCTTCGATATAGTCGAGTTCTTGATAGAGTTTTTTCAAGTCGGTTTGTTTGGGCGTATGGTCCCATTCGCTGACGGCGATTTTGAAGAGTTTAGGGATAAATTGTTCGATTCGGACACCATCGCTACAGTTGATAAAGGTTCGGTCGGGGTATCGTTCGGCGAGAGTTGCCTTGAACATGATGGCGATATCATAGACGGGGTTTCCGATGACCAGCCCGCCGAGGTTTCCGGGTCTTGCGTTTTTATTGGTTAGTTTTCGGCTGATTTTTTTGATATCTTCGGCGCGTTTTTCGGTATCGTAATAGAGCGAGTGGCGGGAGTGATGGGACCCTGCGGCGCGGCTTCCCATATCGATTCCAAGCAGGTAGATATTGAGGAATCCCATGCCGATAGCAAAGCGCAGGCCGAGGTTACTGACCATTGGGCCGGAGTGATCGACGGTTCCCATGCCTTTTGATTTGAGCAGCACTTCGGTTGAGAGGAAATCGCGAAAGAACAGGATTCGTTTTTTGAAATAGCGTAAGGCCTTGTGGGTGACCGAGGCGGCGGCGAGCACCGGTATGTCGGAGACATCATATTCCCGGTTGATTTCCTGGGTATCCTGTTCCTGGTTCATGGTATTTTCGATAAGGACCTGGAAGTCGGGTTTGATATCGTTGCGCAGCAGGACTTTGAGCGCGCTTCCGCAGGCGATGATGATAGCGCGGTTCTGGATTTCTTTCAGGAGGTCGAGATTTTCATCGACGGAGGGGCCGGAGCCGACGACGATGACGGGGGTATTTTTTTCAAAGCGGGGTCTTCGGCTCCAGTAGTAGGCGGGATTGGTGACGGCGAAATTTTGGAAACTATGGACGAGCATGACGATTTCGTCTTCGAAGAATCCCATGTTGGAGCCGATATAGGGGAAGTTATTGATCATATGGGCCTGGAGTTTCGCCAGCGAGGCCGAGGGATAATGTTTATAAATCAGGATTCCGTCGAGTTGCCCGATAGCGATATCGCGCAGGCGTTGATTGAGTCGGGATTCGACGGCTTCGAGGTTGCTACAGATGATTTCCAGCCGCCCGCCCTGGTCTTCAAGTTGCTGGTTGATGGCGCCCCAATCGACGATAAACAGCGAGTAATAGAGAAAATCCTGCATGGTTTCGGTGATGACCAGGGTGCGGATTTTAAAGGCCTCGATCATTGGCTGGACGTGATAGCCAAGGCCGATTCCGTGGCAGACAAGAATTTCATCATAAAATTCGCCGACTCGCCGTCCGGTGGCTTTTTTGCGGCGTTTGCCTTCGGCGAGGATGGAATCATAGCCCCGGTTGGAGCGCAGAGGATCAGCCGTGGTGCCGCCCGCCTTGACATGCAGGCGGATGGGATCGTTGCGATAGGCCTTGATCTGTTTTTCAACCTCGTCCGGGGCATCTTGCTTGTAAAGCAGCCGGTCGCCGATATCGAGATTGACGATTTTAAGCTCGCTATAGGATTCCGGCTTTGG
The DNA here is from genome assembly GCA_965229605.1 of Alphaproteobacteria bacterium. Lineage (GTDB taxonomy): Bacteria > Pseudomonadota > Alphaproteobacteria > CBDDJK01 > CBDDJK01. Next base: position 2,666,636 of record OZ245892.1, read on the forward strand.
CCGGGGGTCTTCAAGCCCGTCTGGCCAGCTTTCACCCTCCATCACCGGATAGGAAGCTGGCTGATATCCTTCGCGGAACTGATGGGCATAGACCCATTTTTTCTCTTCAAAAAAGGCGATATTGCGCTGAAAGAGGGTTTTGGGATTGTCTTCGGCCTCATCGCCGGATTTGCTGTCATCAAATTTAGTGTCCTGATCAGCAAGCCCTGTTTCACTGGACCCTATATCTGGCTCTATAGGAGAGGGTAAGGCATCATCCAGCAGATTATCGTTCATTTTGGTGTTTTAACCGATCAATTAACCTACTTGCGCGTCTTCAAGCATATCAGAACTTTCTTCTGGCCCCGTTGCTGCTTTGTCATTTTTCTCTTTCATATTGGGCTTCTCTTTCATATTGGGCATATTCTCGGGCCAATAGAAACAAGCCGGACTGTTGCAGCCCTGATTAAACGCACTCAGCAAGTCAACCGACCCCTTGATCACCTTGCTTTTCTTAAAATGTTTCTGCCGCAACCGGTCAAGGAACTCAAAAATATAGGTGCGCTGCGTTTCAGGGTCCAGCGGGCCAGACCGCTTGTTGCCAACCGAAAGCGCATCCATAAAACAGGGGAAAAATTCTTTCGGAAATCCAGCCTTTTGATAGACCATTTTCAGACCATTTTTCTCATTCGCCAATAACTGTTCAATATTGTCAGGCGGCAACAGACTATAGATGGCAAAAAGCTGTATCATCATATTTTTGTCGCCGATAATCGCCGCCCGCAAAATCTGCTCGGCTGGCAGCTTGCCCCGACGCAAGGCCCGCCACAAATCCTGGTCAACCTGATCAGGCATCGGCGGGGCCGGGCCTTTACGCGCATAGGCCATGGAATGGGCAAAAGTCTCATCCTCGGCCTCGCGCCGAAGGATAGCCTCATTGAAAGCACGCTCAAAACGAAAACGCGCCCCCGCAATCACCATATGGCGAATGGTCAGCCGCGCCGTTTCATTCTCAACCAGACTGGTCACGGCTTCAACCTCGGCCTCGGTCACCATATAAAGCAAAAGCTCCCGCGACGGATTCACCCGTTCACTCAAGGCAAAACGACGCTCAGGCCCGCCATGAATGCCAATGCCTATCAGCTCCCGGTCCGTAAAATCTCTATAAGTCCGTACAATCGGACCAAATATATCAGGGTCCGGCATCATCAAAAGCTTGACCGCAAAATCCTTCGGCAAGCCAGGATAGCTCGCCAGATAGCAAAAAACCCGCTTGGCCTCTTCACTTTGCGGCTTGTCGCTTTCTTCCTTTTCAGCCATCTCGAAAAGAAGCGTGACAACAGCTGTCTGTTCTTTCTCTTCAATCTCCGGGTCACCCAGAAGCGCAAGAAGCGCATCAATGATCGCCGTCTTTTCCTCCGCTTTCTGGCTGGCGTCCTTCGTCCCCTTCTGTCCACCGGACGTGTTAAGGGCAGTCACAAGCGGTTTCAGCTTTTTTTGAATGCTCATCCTAAAACCCTCGCATTTTAAGATCAGGCCGCCGAGAAAAACCAAATTTAGGCGGCAGATGTCCTTTAAACATAGACAGAGTCCCCTTTTCCTGCAACCAGCCTTTTACAGCCGATTTGAAGCGCGGGATTTTGGCAGTATCCGCAAAACGGCGGCGCAAAAAGCTGCCGGTTTGCGAAAGATCAGGAGTCTCGTCTTGTAAAAAAACCGGAAAACCTGCCAGAAGGATTGAGGCCAGAATCCCCCGCTTGGAATAATAATTCCAGTCAAGGGAATTATCGCCGACCCCTTTCCACAAAAGATCAGCCGTCTGCCAGGCCATTTGGGGCCCAAGCGCGCTATAAGGCGGCAGGCTTAAAAGCGCAGCCGCCCGATGCAGGGCGGGCCGGTAAGGGGCCTCTTCCTGATAACGCGCCATCAGGGCTTGAAAGAGTTTTTCGCTGCTCCGTAGCTCCGAATTATTGTTTTCTGAATTATTGGCAATTTCATGCAGGTTGGCCCGCATTTTCGCATCTTGCCAGCGGGCGTAATGACGCAATAAATCCTCCGGCAGTTTCGGGAAATAAAAACAGGCCGTCTCCGGGTCCACCCCGATATCCTGCGCCCCGGCCATCAATGCCTCCGCGCTCCAGCCATCAAACGGAATATGCGGCAAAGCCGCTTGAATTAGCTGATTTTTAAGACCATCTTCCATTTTTCCAAACGCTTGTTATTGCGCCAGTTTCACAGAACCAGACCGCGCCTTGCCACTTTGCTGACCCGTATCCTGGGCCAGATAATAGGTAATCGCATCACTCAAAGCCTGAACCGAGGCACTGATAATATTACTCGAAACCCCCAACGTCTGCCAGCGATGCGACCCATCATCCGCACTCTCGATAATAACACGAGTCACCGCCTCCGTCCCGCTATGACCCGGACCCGGCATCAAAATCCGAACCTTGTAATCCTCAAGCTGCATCTGCTCCAAAACCGGATAATGCGGAACCAAAGCCTGGCGAATCGCCTTGTCCATCGCATTCACAGGACCATTCCCAACCGCAACATGAAGAACATCCTGCCCGTTCACAGATAACCATACCGTCGCCTCCGACTCATTGATCTCTCTATTCGCCGCGTTAATCCGACGCTCGTCAATCACCCGAAAACGCGTAATCTTGAAAAAATCAAAAACCTCCCCAGCCTCACGCCGAGCCAAAAGCTCAAAACTCGCATCCGCCCCGTCATAAGCATAGCCCTGACTCTCAAGCTCTTTGATCTCGCCAAGCAAACGGTCAACCCGCGCCTTGTCCATCTTGATCCCGGCCTCCGACAAACGGGAAACCAGATTGGACCGACCCGACTGGTTCGACACAACAATATGACGCTTGTTGCCAACACTCGCTGGGTCAATATGCTCATAGGTCTCAGGCTTTTTAATCACGGCCGACGCATGAAGCCCCCCCTTATGCGCAAAAGCCGAATGACCAACCCACGGCTGATAGGGATTGGGCGCCCGGTTCAACCGCTCGTCCAGCAACCGGGAAAGCGGCGTCAGCCGGGAAAGCGCGCCGTGCTTCACCCCGCAATCAAACCCCAGCTTCAGACTTAAATCCGCAATCAGCGAAATAATATTGGCATTGCCGCAACGCTCGCCTAGCCCGTTGATCGTGCCTTGAACCATCCGCGCCCCGGCCTCAACCGCCGCCAGCGAATTGGCAACCGCGCAATCCGTGTCATTATGGGTGTGAATCCCGACATGACTCCCCGGAATATGCTGGCAGACTTCTTTCGTGATTTTATGGACCTCGCCCGGAAGAGTGCCGCCGTTGGTGTCGCACAAGACAATCCAGCGCGCCCCGGCCTTATAGGCACTTTGCAAACAGTCCAGCGCATAGGCAGGATTTTGCTTATAGCCATCAAAAAAATGCTCGGCATCATAAATCGGCTCTTTTTGTGCCGAGGCAAGATGCGCAATCGACTCCCCGATCATGGCAAGATTTTCAGACGGATCAAGGCCAAGCGCAGTCTCCACCTGAAATGCCGAGGCTTTGCCGACCAGCGTCACCACCGGGGCCACCGAATTGACCAGAGCCGCCAGCCCCGGGTCATTCTGGGCCGAACGCCCGGGACGTCTTGTCATGCCAAAAGCCGTAAAACGGGCGCGGGCAAATCCCGGCTTCGTCTGAAAGAACTGGTCATCAACCGGATTGGCCCCGGGCCAGCCGCCTTCGATATAGTCAATCCCCAGCTCATCCAGGGCCAGGGCAATGGCGCGTTTGTCGGCCAAGGAAAAATCAACGCCTTCGGTCTGCGCGCCATCGCGCAGCGTGGTATCAAACAGAAAAACCCGATTACTCATTATGCTTCACCTGAATAATGAAGGGAATAAGGCTATATAAAGGGTAAAGCATATTTCGTTCCAGCCGCCCTGTTCAGAGGAGACAATCTAGTCAACAAGCGGTTCGGTCTGGACAGCCAGCGCATGGAGTTCATTGCCCATCCGCCCTTTAAGGGCTTTATAGACCAACTGGTGCTGGGCCACCCGGTTGAGACCAACGAACTCTTTGGAGCGCACATGAATGGCATAATGATCACCGTCGCCGCGCAAATCGTCGATAGTGACTTCGGCATCAGGCATGCTTGCCTTGATCAGCGTCATGATTTCGGATTCACGCATCGGCATCGGCTTCTCCCTTATGGCTGGACATAAATGTACGAAACAGGACCGATTTTTGACGCTTTATCAGGGCTACGTCAAGCCTTGTCGTTAGGGAGGGCGGTTAGGGAGCAACAGTTACCAGCTAAGCCATTTTCGCCCGGCCATATAGCCCAGAAGCGCAGAAATTCCCATGGCAAGGCCAAACCAGCTGATCACATAAAGCGGGGAATCATTGGGGCAATGGAGGGTATAGATTGTTGCGCTGATGGCGGCTGCGATGAGTCCAAGGCTCATACCGGCGCGTCCGGGATACATTGGCGCGCCCTGACGGGCCTGGAGAAAAAGCGGAAAGGCAATCGGCGCGGCCATCAGGGGGATAGCGGTGATACAAACCAGCGCATCTTCACCAATCCAGGCGGCCAAGAAGGAGGTCAGGAAGGATGACTGGCTGACTCGCCAGATTTCGAGGCCGAGAATAAGCAGGAGTGCGGCCGCGATGGCTGCGAGAATCCATTGCATATAGACACGCGGGATCAGTACGGGCGGGGTAAAAAGGCTGATGGTCTGGCGCATATGGAGCAGCGCATAAAGCCCGGCAGAAAAGATAAAGGCCAGTTTAAACGGGACATAGGGGGCGGACAGCTGGTCCAGAAAGCCGGGACGAACGCCCAATATAGCCACAAGCAGAAGCAGACAAGCCACAGTCGCCAGCGTTGCCCGGCCCAGATTATAGCGTAATCCGTGCGGGTTTGGCGGGGCAGGCAGCGGGGTTGCGGATAATCTTTGAATCAGCTGCTGGTGATCATAAGAAAGGTCTTCCATGTTTTGATCAGTCATTTTTCGGATTCCTTCGATTCTTCTTGAGCCACCATCCGGGTCAGTTTCTGTATGCCCCGATGCAGACTAACCCGCAGGTTGCCCGGGCTGATCCCCATCTGTTCGGCGGCCTGGTCATGGTCAAGATGGCCAAGCACAACCGCACTCAAGGCCTCTTTTGAACGTCCATCCAGACGATTGATCATGGTGCGGGCATCACGGCGAACCGTCGGATCAGGGTCTTCAACCCCGACAGCCGCCGCCAGTTCTTCCGGCACAAAAAGCCGATGCCGCCCCTGCCTGCGGAAATGATCCACAATCTTGTAGCGCGTAATCGCTGCAAGCCACGGCGTAATCGGCAGTTCCTGACGCCAGGTATGGTGCTTTTGATGAACCGCGATCATAACCTCTTGCACAATATCGTCACGCGCAGAATCCTCTCCCCCCAGACGGCGGGTGACCCACTTTTGCAAAATAGGCAGCAGCATCTCCAGAAATTTTTGCAACGCCTGTTGGTCTCCTTGCTGTGCCTTGATCAAATAACCCGCCAAGGCTGCTTCGCGTAATCTATTCTTTTCCTGCACAGGACTCTCGGCCTGAACAGGTTGCTCGGGCCTCGGTCCTTCTTCAGATATCTGTGAATGGTTTTCGCGCTGCATGGAAGGTTTGTTACACAACAGGGCAAAGTATGTCCATTATCTTGTTTCCATATCGTGTTGTCTGATCTTGCCCGCCTGTGATATACGCAGCTTTAAAGATTTTGCCGATTACTGGAGCAGGCAGCATGACAGACACAAAAACAGATACAAAAATCACCGGCGCAGACATGATTATCAAGGCCCTGATTGATCAGGGGACCGAGGTCGTCTTTGGCTATCCCGGTGGCGCTGTCCTGCCGATCTATGACAGTCTGTTCCAGCAGAACAGGCTACGCCATACGCTGGTCCGCCACGAACAAGGCGCGGTCCATGCGGCTGAAGGCTATGCCCGCTCAACCGGGCGGCCAGGCGTGGTTCTGGTAACCTCTGGCCCCGGGGCCACCAATGCGGTCACAGGTCTCACCGATGCCTTGATGGATTCGGTGCCGATTGTCTGTATTACCGGGCAGGTCGCCACGCATCTAATCGGCAATGATGCCTTTCAGGAATGTGACACAACCGGTATTACGCGGCCCTGCACCAAACATAATTATCTGGTCAAACGGATTGAAGACCTGCCACGGGTGATGCACGAAGCCTTTTATGTCGCAACCAGCGGGCGACCCGGTCCGGTGGTGATTGATATTCCAAAGGATATTCAATTTGCCCTTGGCGATTATATCAGCCCGGAAAAAGTGGTTCACCGCAGCTATCGCCCGCAGACCAAGCCCGACTCAACCCAGATTGACAAAGCCCTTGATCTTCTGGCGCAAGCCAAAAAGCCAATAATCTATGCTGGAGGCGGCGTGATCAATTCAGGCCTGTCAGCCTGCGCCGATCTTAAAAAATTGGTCGAGATAACCGGCTATCCCTGCACCTTGACCCTGATGGGGCTTGGCGCAATCCCGGCCGCCATGCCGCAATATATGGGCATGCTGGGGATGCATGGGACCTATGAAGCCAATCTGGCCATGCATGATTGTGATGTCATGCTTTGTGTCGGCGCGCGTTTTGATGACCGGATTACCGGGCGACTCAATGCTTTCTCGCCGCATTCAAAGAAAATTCATATTGATATCGATCCGTCCTCAATCAATAAAAATGTGCGGGTTGATCTGGGTATTCAGGCCGACTGCGGCGAAGCACTTTCTGCGCTGGTGGCCGGATGGCGCGCACGCGGGGCAAAGCCGGACGGGGCTGCTCTTGGACGCTGGTGGCAGCAAATCGAAGAATGGCGCGGCAAAAACTGCCTGCATTACGACACCGACAAAAAAGAAATCAAACCGCAGCAAGCGATTGAAAAACTCTATCATGCCACCCGCAAGCTGAAACAGCCGACCTATATCACCACCGAAGTCGGACAGCACCAGATGTGGGCCGCCCAGTTCTATCGCTTTGAAGACCCCATGCGCTGGATGACCTCCGGCGGGCTGGGGACCATGGGCTATGGCCTGCCTTCCGCTATCGGCGTGCAAATGGCCCACCCGGATGCGCTGGTCATTGATATCGCTGGCGAGGCCTCTATCCAGATGAATATTCAGGAACTCTCCACCGCCGCCCAGTATCGCCTGCCGGTCAAGGTCTTTATCCTCAATAACCGCTATCTCGGCATGGTGCGCCAATGGCAGCAGCTTTTGCACGGCGGGCGTTATTCCGAATCCTATTCGGATGCCCTGCCTGATTTTGTCCGTCTGGCCGAAGCCTATCAATGTGTTGGACTGCGGGCAGAAAACCCTGATCAACTGGATGATGTCATTAAAGAAATGATAGCAACAGACCGGCCAGTGGTGGCCGATATCTGTGTGGCCCAGGAAGAAAACTGCTTTCCGATGATCCCGTCGGGCGCGGCCCATAATGAAATGCTGCTTGGCCCGGTTGAAGAAGGAAAAGAAGCGGTTTCTGATGCCGGAAAAATGCTGGTTTAACTTTTATATCAGGATATAGACATGCAGGATCAGCAAATATTTGAAGGGCGGCGGGCCCTGGTTACCGGCTCAACCAGCGGTATCGGGCTGGCGATTGCCCGGGCTTTGGCGGCACGCGGCTGTGCAATTATGTTCACCGGCCTTGGGGGGGATATTGACCAGCACCGTCAGCTGGCAGAAGATATTGCCCGCGATTGCGGGGTCAAGACCGGCTTTCTGGAAGGCGATATTGGTGATCCGGCTTTTGTTAAAACCCTGGTTGCAGAGACCGACCGCCAGCTTGGCGGGCTGAATATTCTGGTAAATAATGCCGGGATGCAAAATGTCCAGCCGATCACGGAATTTCCTGATCAGACCTGGGAGTCGATTATCGGGGTTAACCTCAGTGCGGCCTTTTATACGATCAAATTGGCCCTGCCCTTGATGCGTCAAGCAGGTTTTGGACGGATTATCAATATTGCCTCGGTCCAGGGGCTGATCGGGTCGATAGACAAAGCGGCCTATGTGTCGTCAAAGCACGGGCTGGTTGGCCTGACCAAGGTGGTTGCGCTTGAAACGGCGGCTGAGGAGATCACCTGTAATGCGATCTGTCCGGGCTGGACGCGCACGCCTTTGATTGAGCCGCAGATTACGGCCCGCCGGGAATTGTTGGGCGGGGTGAGTGAAGCTGAAGCGGTGCATGATCTTCTGGCGGAGAAGCAGCCTTCAGGTGATTTTGTCAAGCCGGAGGAGCTGGCGAGTCTTGCGGTCTTTTTATGCAGCGATGCGGCGCGCCAGATGACGGGTGTTTCTTTGCCGGTTGACGGGGGCTGGACGGCGCAATAGGCCCGCAAGGGGGCTTAAAGCAGATTTGGCGTGAACAACAACCCCGTGATATCTCGATCATGCGAATAACATTGGCCCAAAGTGCTTCTGTTCTGGGGGATTTTGCCCGCAATATAGAACAGGCTCTGGATGTGGCGAAAGCGGCGCACGAAGCCGGATCGAGTCTGGTGGTTTTCCCGGAACAGTTTTTAACCGGCTACCCGCTGGAGGACCTGGCCCTTAACCCTGATTTTCAGACTGCGGCGATTTCTGCTGTGCAAGAATTAGCCAGCCGTATGGCGCGGGAATTGCCCGATGGCCCGGCGCTTTTGCTGGGCGGGTTGGCGCCGGTGGATTATTCTTTAGATCATAAAGATAGTAATACAGAAAAGCGCGGGAAGCCTTTTAATGCGGCCTTTTTGATTCAGGATGGGCAAATCAGCAGCTGGCGAGCCAAGCGGATTTTGCCAAATTACGGGGTTTTTGATGAAAAGCGGGTCTATGAGGCCGGGCCTCTGGCGGGCCCGGTCGAGGTCGCTGGCGTTAAAATAGGCATTGCGGTCTGTGAGGATATCTGGGACCCGGAAGTGCCGGAATGTCTGGCTGAATCGGGGGCAGATATCCTGATTGCGCTGAATTGCTCGCCGTTTGACGAGAACAAGCCCGATGTGCGCTTGCAGGTTGCGCTGGCCCGGATTGCCGAAACCGGTTTGCCTTTGGTCTATGTCAACCGGGTGGGCGGGCAGGATGATCTGGTTTTTGACGGCGGGTCCTTTGTCTTGAACCGGGATTATCGCCCGGCAGTGCGTTTGCCTGCCTTTGTTCCGGCAATAGAACATTGCGACTGGGAAGCAGGTGATGAAGGCTGGGTTTGCCAGCAAGGGACGATGGCCCCGGAATTGCCAAGGATGGAATCCCTGTGGCAGGCCATGTGTCTTGGGTTAAAGGATTATGTTGAAGGCAACGGCTTTCCCGGCGTGCTTATTGGTTTATCAGGCGGCATTGATTCGGCCCTGACGGCAGTGGTTGCGGTTGATGCCTTGGGGGCAAAACGGGTGCGCTGTGTATTTATGCCATCGGTCTATACCAGCGATATCAGCTATCAGGATGCCGAGCGGCTGGCTGAAAATCTGGGGGTGCAATTTGATCAGGCCCCGATAGAGGCCGGGCTTGCCGGGACCGAGAAAATGCTTGAGCATCTTGGTGGTTTGAGCGGTCTTGCCCGCGAAAATGCCCAGGCCCGTCTGCGCGGGTTGCTGTTGATGAGTCTGTCCAATCAAACCGGTTTTCTGGTGCTGACAACGGGCAATAAATCGGAAATCGCAGCGGGCTATTCAACGCTTTATGGTGATATGTGCGGCGGCTATTCGGTGATCAAGGATTTATACAAGACCGATGTCTTTGCCCTGGCGAACTGGTGGAACGAAGCGGGTAGAAAGAACGGGCCGGAAATTCCCCGGCGCATTATCACCCGCCCGCCGTCTGCGGAATTGCGTGATAATCAGAAAGACAGCGACAGTCTGCCGGATTATGCGGTGCTGGACCCGGTTTTAAAAGCCCTGCTGGAAGAGGGCAAAAGCCGCCAGCAAATTTTGGAGGATGGCGCAAAGCCAGAGGTGATTGATCAGGCGGTGCGGCTGTTGCGAACCAGCGAATATAAACGCCGCCAGTCTGCCCCGGGAGTCCGGCTTTCGTCCTTGGCCTTTGGCAAGGAATGGCGCTATCCCTTAACCAATCATTTTACTTTGTAATCATGAAACCAATCTCAAGCAGCCTTTGCAGATAAATTTTTCTTATTTATATTTAAGTGCTTTCCTATTGTTTCTGCTATTTTAGGCGGAACAGCATTTCCAATCTGGCGCATCGCTTCGCCCCATGCGCCATAAATTTTGAAATCTGCTGGAAATCCCTGTATCAATTTAGCTTCATGAACTGTCAAATAGCGAATTCTGTTATCACTGAAGCGGATCATATTCTCGCCCCCCGGCACCCCGTGCGCGCCAGCTTTGATGGTCTTTGAGGGCAGATCGTAGATGCTGCCAGTATGACCGGGATAGCTTCTGGCCCCGTCTCTGAATTGATGATCGCTGATATCATGATTATCATGGGCTGGATCAGGTAAATGCCCCAATATATCGCGCATGGTTGTCCAGGGTTTGCTTTCTGGCGGGATAAGGCCGTATCGGTCTTTGACCCCTTCTATACGGCGCATAAAATGAGGGCTATACGAATATTCTGGCGGGGTTGTAAAACCATGTTTTTCCCAATAGGTGCCAGATACATACTGATCCCATAGCAAACGTTCCAGACTATGTTCCGGTTTTGGAAACTCAAATACACTGCCAATATCGGCACGAATGCCGACGATAATGACCCTCTCTCTGGTTTGGGGGATACCGTAATCTGCTGCATTTATCAGTTGATACTCGACATTATACGTTGGTCGTGCTTGCGGGCAATTCTCTAAATCACGCAGGTTGACAAGATGCTCTTTCCAGTCCGAATATCCTGAATCTGTGTAATCAGGATACTTCAAGCGCAGAATGATATAGTCAAAATATTCGGCAAAACTTGACCGTAACAGTCCTTTAACATTCTCAAAAATAAAAGCATGAGGGCGTAGCTCATTAATCGCCTTGATTGCATAAGGAAACATATCCCTTGAATCATCTGACGCTTTATGTTTGCCACCTAAAGAAAATGGCTGACAAGGTGGACCGCCTGCGACAAGGTCTATTTCACTCAGTGCTGAAAAATCATAATGCCGGATATCGCCTTCAAAGACTTTTGAGGGTTCAAAATTTGCGCGTAATGTTTCGCAGGCATCCCGGTTGAACTCAATAAAAGCACGATTATCAAATCCTGCCATTTCCAACCCTCTGGCAAGACCGCCTGCACCAGAAAATAATTCCAGAGACTTCACGGGTTGGCCCCTAATGTTGAAAGATGAGTTTCGATTTTAGCGAGAATATCAGCCTCCTCTTTAGGGATACCTGTGCATTTTTCTGCCCAGGGGCGGCCCGGATGAATTACATCCCAATCTGACTTTGCCTGATTGAAACGCCCCTTGCCCGGCGTGCGGTTGCCAAATCCATCCAGCGAAGAATTCCAGAGTGGCCTGTTCAGCTTGATAAGCGCAGCTTCAATCGTCCCGATCATGTCCGAGCCTTCGGACTCAAAAATCATAAAGCGACACGAAAAGTCTTTCTGGTCAATCCCGGCAACCCTATCAATATTCCGCGTATGCTCACGGATGCGGGAATAAAGCTCAGCCGATGGCTTGGTGATATCGTCTGAAATGCGGGATTGTCGCCAGCCTCTCGGCACGGCTTTCCCAACATAAACAGGGTATTTATATTCCAGCCTATTCAATTCAGCATAGCGTCGATAGATTTTATTGTTGCCAGTGTAATAAAGCGCATAGACGCCAGTTCCTAAAAATCGCTCTTGTAAGGGTAACGGGTGAACAGGCGTGCCATTGAAAAAACGCACAGCATCCTTGACCAGCTCAACAAACGCCTCGCTGTGGTGAACATGCTTGTTGCGGTCAAACAGATGTATCTTCATTTCAACGCCCCTTATGCCTCTAACTATTATGATAGTCGCTTGCCATATAATCCACAACAATAACCTGTCCTGCACTTTTAACAGGCGAGCCAGTTTCGGAGCCATTAGGGTCAGGACCCATAAGATTCATCCGTTCTGCGCGTGTCAAATTTTTGATAGATGGGCTTGAAAAGCGCGCAGCGACTAGCCATCGCTAATCGCAAGCGGTTTGAAAGTTCAGATGCAAAAATTTGCCGCGCCTTTACAAGGTTGGTCAATAAAGGCAAATCTACGGCTTCAAACAAGCTCACCGTAGCTAAGACTATGCTTTCGCTTGTTTTCATTGTATCTTTACCTTTCTTGGCCAACAGAATGGATGAATTTTATGGGTCCTGACCCTAAACCAGTCGTGAGCAATGAATTAAGTGAACAAGTTAAAAAATGGTTGCAAGGCCGGGTCGGGTGTTACATGATAGTGCGCTATAACGAGGAGGCTATAATAAAACAGAGGCTTTATGAAGAGATATTTTATAAAAAGATATCTTTAGGACGAAATGAAAAGCCTTTCGGGGAAACAATCCTTTTATCAACCCTTAATCTTATTTGGAGTGGGATATGAACAATACATTAAAGATGGTCCTGACCGGTGTCGCTGGTATCGTTGTCGGGGTGGCAATTAGCATGAGTGGTTATTTCAGCAAAGACGATATGTCCAATGAAACGGCCAAGGTTGAAAGCGAGCCAGCCAAGGTTGAAACTAAAGAGGAGCCCAGTGTGACACAAGCCAGGACCCTTGATGATATCAAGGCCCGTGGTGAATTGATCTGCCTGGTCAATGTCGGGGTGCCTGCCTGGGCCTATACCGATGAAAATGGTGAATGGCAGGGTTTTGATGTTGATTTCTGCCGGGCCACCGCCACCGCCGTGCTTGGTGATCCGCAAAAAGTCAGCTTTGTCACCACCACCGGCTCCACCCGTTTCACCCAGCTGGCGTCCGGCGAAGGGGACCTTCTTTATCGTAACACCACCTGGACACATACCCGCGATGTCGACCTGGGGCTGAATTTCGCTGGCGTCAATTACTATGACGGGCAGGGCTTTATGATCCGCAAGGATGCGGGTATCTCCTCGGCAGAGGAACTCGCTGGATCTTCGGTCTGCATTCAGACCGGGACAACCACCGAATTGAACCTGGCCGACTATTTCCGCAAAAACAACATGTCCTATGAGCCAATCCCGGTTGAAAGCGAAGACGAATCCCGCGTCAATTATGAATCCGGACGCTGTGATGTCTATACAACAGACGCTTCGGCGCTGGCTGCGGTCCGTTCCAAGCTGGAAGATCCTTCAGCCCATATGATCCTGCCTGAAATCGTCTCCAAAGAGCCGCTTGGACCCGTCGTCCGCCACGGCGATGACCAGTGGTTTGATATCGTCAAATGGGTGCTGAACGGCCTTATTCTTGCTGAAGAATACGGGATCACCTCGGCCAATGTCGATGAACTCGCCAAAGGGACCAACAGCCCCGATATCAACCGGGTTCTGGGAACAGAAGGCAACTATGGCGAACAGCTTGGTCTGGACAATCAATGGATGGTCCGCACGATCAAGGCCATGGGCAACTATGGTGAAATCTTCGCCCGCAACATTGGGGTTGATACCCCGGTTGGTCTGGAACGTGGGCTCAACGCCCAATATACAGACGGCGGTATTCTTTACGCATCGCCCATTCGCTAATCAAGGCGCAAGAAAAGGGGTCGGCTTCAAAACCGGCCCCTTTTTTTAACTTGTTCACGTTTTATCTGATGTCCCTGGATATCTGATGTCTCTGATATCTTTATGGAATCGGCGCGAATCACGCGCTGTTATCATTCAGATCCTGGTTGTCTCGCTGGTGATGGCAACCATCGCCTTTCTTGTAAATAATGCGTCGCATAATCTTGAAAATCTCGGTCAGGATATTGATTACACCTTTTTGTGGCAAACCGCCGGGTATGATATAAATGCAGATCAACAGTTAATTTATTATGATTCCACCATGAGCCATGCCTGGGCCGCCGTGGTGGGCTTGCTGAATACTTTATTTATTGCCGCTTGCGGGATTGTGGCCGCAACAATTATCGGGTTTTTGATCGGGATTATGCGGCTTAGTCCCAATTTTCTGGTAAGCAAGATTACCTATTGGTATGTTGAAGGATTCCGCAATGTTCCACTGCTTTTATGGATTCTGCTGTTTCACGGGGTGATTGTTAATAATTTGCCGCACCCGCGCCAGGCGATAAATATCGATGACATGTTCTTTATTACCAATCGCGGCTTTTATTTCCCGAAAGCCAATTTTCTGGACGGGGCGGGCTATAGTCTGATTGTCCTGTGCCTTGGGGCCGTCGGAGCCTGGTTTTACGCCCGCCATGCAAGGCGGGTGCAAATTGAAACTGGTCGTATTTTGCCGGTTTTATGGGTGTCGCTGGGCCTGATAGTCGGCTTGCCGCTTGTGGTTTTTGCTTTAAGCGGCTTTCCGGTTGAATGGGATTTTGCCGTCAAGAAAGGGTTCAACTTTCAAGGCGGCAGTGCCATAAAGCCTGAATTTCTGTCGCTTTGGGGGGCTTTGTCGCTTTATACCGGGGCCTTTATCGCCGAAAATGTGCGCGGCGGTATTCTGGCGGTCAGCCATGGTCAAAGCGAAGCCGCTGCTGCTTTAGGTCTGCCGCGTAACCGCAGTTTGCAGCTGATTATTATCCCGCAGGCTTTGCGGGTGATTATCCCGCCACTGACCAGTCAGTATCTGAATCTCACCAAAAACTCATCGCTGGCGATTGCGGTTGGCTATATGGATTTGGTCGCAACGCTGGGGAAAATTACGCCCAATCAAGCCGGGCGGGCGATTGAATCGATGTCGCTGGTTTTGTTGATTTATCTTTGTATTTCTTTGATGATTTCTGCGGTGATGAACTGGTATAATCGACGCATCAAGCTGGTGGAGCGATAATGAACACTTCACCGAATATACCTCAACAAACATACGAACCGGGTCAGCATCCCGACTTGCCGCCACCAGCCGGAACCGTTGGCCCGCTGGTCTGGATCAGGAAAAACCTGTTTGACGGCTGGTTTAACAGTCTGATGACTCTTTTGTGCATTTATCTTTTGTATAAACTGATTCCACCTGCGCTTGATTTTCTGATTTTTGATGCGGTGCTATTTGCCGAAAGTCGCAACCAGTGCCGCGAGTTTGGAAGCGGGGCCTGCTGGGCCTTTATCAGGGCGCGGATTGACTTCTTTACCTATGGTTTCTACCCGCGCGAGGAACGTTGGCGCGCCATTATCGCTTTCCTGCTGCTATTTGTCGCGATTGCCCCCGTCCTGTTTGAACAGGCCCGCCAATATAAAAAATGGTTTATCTTTACCGCCATCTATCCCGTGCTGGCCGGATGGCTCTTGCTGGGCGGGCTGGGACTGGAGCCCGTTGATACCGATAAATTTGGCGGCATTCTGCTCACCCTGGTTTTGGGCGTGACCGGGATTGCCCTGTCATTCCCTATCGGCGTGGTCCTGGCCCTTGGACGCTATAATACCACCATGCCTACCGTCCAGATTCTCTGCGTCTTTTTTATCGAGGTCTGTCGCGGCGTGCCGCTGATTACCCTGCTCTTCATCGCCTCAACCATGCTCAACTATTTCCTGCCGCCCGGCACCGAATTTGACCTCTTGCTGCGCGTCATCATCATGGTCACCATCTTTGCCTCCGCCTATATGGCAGAGGTCGTGCGCGGCGGACTACAAGCCCTCCCCAAAGGACAGTTCGAAGCCGCCGAAGGCCTGGGACTGCACTATTGGCAGTCCATGCGCCTCATCATCCTGCCACAGGCTCTAAAAGTCTCCATCCCCGGAATCGTCAATACCTTCATCGGACTCTATAAAGACACAACGCTGGTGCTGATTATCGGATTGCTCGACTTGCTCGGAACCGGACGTAACGCGCTGGCCGATATGACCTGGAGTGGGCTCGCCCTGGAAGTCTACCTCTTCGCCGCCCTGTTCTTCTTCATCTCATGCTACGCCATGTCACGCTATTCGCTTTATCTGGAACAAAAACTTCACACAGGTCTCCGCCGGTAGAGGCTAAAGGGGGAAATATGGTTGTGCAAGCGCAACAAAATACAGACGAAAACCTTGCCGTTGAAATGAAAGATGTCAATAAATGGTATGGGCAGTTCCATGTGCTGAAAAGCATCAATATGTCGGTCCAGCGTGGCGAAAAACTGGTTATTTGTGGCCCCTCCGGGTCCGGGAAATCGACCGTCATTCGTTGTATCAACCGCTTGGAGGCCCATCAGCAGGGCAACATTATTGTTGACGGGGTTGAATTGACCGATGACCTTAAAAATATTGAGCGCATCCGTCGGGAAGTCGGCATGGTCTTTCAACATTTTAACCTGTTTCCGCATTTGACCGTGCTGGAAAATTGCATTCTTGGGCCAGTCTGGGTGCGCAAGCTGCCGCGCAAAGAAGCGATTGACACCGCCATGCATTATCTGGAGCGGGTGCGGATTCCTGATCAGGCTTCCAAATTTCCGGGCCAGCTTTCTGGCGGGCAGCAGCAGCGGGTGGCGATTGCCCGTTCGCTTTGTATGCGCCCGCGCATCATGCTGTTTGATGAGCCGACCTCGGCGCTTGATCCTGAAATGATCTCCGAAGTGCTGGATGTGATGGTTGATCTGGCAGACACCGGCATGACCATGCTTTGTGTCACCCACGAAATGGGCTTTGCCCGAAAAGTCGCCGATTGCGTGATTTTCATGGATCAGGGCGAAATTATCGAACGGGCAAATCCTGAAGAATTTTTCACCAATCCGCAATCCGAGCGCAGCAAATTATTCCTTAGTCAGATTTTAGGCCATTAGATTTTAGGGGGTAGATTTTCTTTCTTGACAGCAAAGCTATATCCTGCGATATTCGTTTTAAAGTTCTTTCGAAGATTATACGTTTAATCCGAAAGTGAGGGGGTAGCAATGGCAGGGATAATCGCAACAACCGGCTATCTATGGCTTAATCGCCTGAATAGCCGTATTCTCTATTATGGACGCGGGGCCGCAGCCGTTGCCATTGGGTTGATGGTGGTGATTATCCTCACCCAGGTCGTCTTTCGCTATATTTTCAACAACGCCCTGGCCTGGCCCGATGAAGCCGCCCGCTTTCTAATGTTATGGATGACCGCTTTGATCGCGCCAACCGCCTATCGTCAGGGCGGCTTTGTCGCGATTGATATGGTCAATAGTCTGCTGCCCGGCCTGCTGGCTCGCCTCTTGACTCTGGCCTTGCTGCTGCTGTCGCTGGTCGTGCTGGTGGTCGCCTTTAATGAATCGCAGTCGCATGTGAAATCCGGCTGGCTATTCGCTTCTTCTTCGCTGAAAATCCCCTTGCAGCTGATCGGCATGAAAGCCGTCAAGATCAAGCTGGCCTGGATGTATATGTCCTTGCAAGTCGGTTTCTTCCTGCTGATTCTGGTCAATATCGAACTGGTCTGGCGCAATCTGCTGGAACTGCTGCGACCCGGCGAAACTTTGCCAGATATTTCAGCGAAAAACAGCACAAATCAAGAGGAGAAATAAGTCATGCTCGCCCTTTTCCTTCCTCTCTTCCTGCTGTTCCTGCTGATCGGACTGCCCGTCTTTTTCGGGATGTTGGCGGCTCCCGGTATTCTGCTCTGGCTCAATGGCGATGCCGGGGATATCCGGCTGCTCTATCGCAATGTCTATAACGGGATCGATTCCTTCCCCCTGATGGCCATCCCCTTCTTTATGCTCGCTGGCGAAATGATGAATCGTGGCGGCATTACCCACCGCATCGTCGAATTCTCCCAGGCCTGTATGGGGCATTGGCGCGGCGGGCTGGCGCAGGTCAATATCCTAAGCTCCATGCTGTTTGCCGGGCTTTCTGGATCGGCCGTCGCTGATACCTCGGCCATCGGGTCAATGATGA
This sequence comes from Alphaproteobacteria bacterium, assembly GCA_965229605.1. GTDB lineage: Bacteria > Pseudomonadota > Alphaproteobacteria > CBDDJK01 > CBDDJK01. Next base: position 2,684,476 of record OZ245892.1, read on the forward strand.
TCCCCGCCATGGAGAAAAATGGCTATAAACGCAAATTTGCCGCCGCCGTCACCGCTGCCTCCTCCGTCATCGGGCCCATCATCCCGCCATCGGGAATCATGATTATCTATGCCTATGTCATGGGCGAAAGCGTCGCCGCCCTGTTCCTTGGCGGGCTGGTGCCCGGCGTGCTGGTCGGCGTCAGCCTGATGACCATCACCTATTGGCTCGCCCGAAAAGGTGACCTCCCACCCGCAACCGACCGCATGCCCTGGGATCAACGCTGGGAAGCCACCAAAAAAGCCTTCCTGCCGCTCCTCACCCCCGTCATCATCCTTGGCGGAATCCTGGGCGGAGTCTTCACGCCAACCGAAGCCTCCGCCGTGGCCGCCGCCTATGCCTTCTTCGTCGGTGTCTATGTCTTGCGCTCGTTCTCGCTAAAAGAACTGCCCGATGTGCTGGTGCGCTCCGCCCTGGCCTCCGCCGTCGTGCTGCTGCTGGTCGGCGCCGCTATGGCCTTCAAAACCGTGGTCAGCCTCTCCCACGCGCCAGAAATCATGGCCGAATTCATCCTTACCCTCACCGAAAACCCCCTGATTCTGCTGTTCCTGATCAATATCCTCCTGTTCATCGTCGGAATGTTCCTCGATGCCGGACCCGCTATTATCATCCTCAGCCCAATCCTCGCCCCCGTCTTCGTCGACCTCGGCGTTCATCCCGTCCATTTCGCCATGATCATGTGTGTCAACCTCACGGTCGGACTCGCTACACCGCCAATGGGACTGGTGCTGTTCGTCGCCTCCGCCGTGTCCGGGGAAAAAGTCGAAACCATCTCAAAAGCAATCCTGCCATTCCTCGCCGCAGAAATCGTGGTCATCTTCTTGATCACCTTCGTCCCACCCATTACCCTATTCCTGCCGCGGTTCTTCGGCTTTATCCAGTAGTTCTCAATCACTCGACAAAAGAAAGGGAGAAAAATGACAATCCTGTCCATCTTGGAAAATACCCCTCTACAAAAAAAATGGGGGCGGCTTGCTGCCAGTGCCCTGCTTGCCGGAAGTATGCTAAGCCTCTCGGCTCTGCCCCTGCCAGCCGATGCCGCAGACTATAAACTGCGCGCAACCGCTAACTCCAACGAAAATGACGAAGACTATGACGGACTCATCGTCTTTAAAGACTATGTCGAAAGTGCCTCCAACGGGGCCATCGAAGTCGAACTCTTTATCGGTACCCAGCTTTGCTCCAAAGGGGCAGAATGTATGCAAGGAATCGCCGATGGCTCCATCGATATCTATATCACAACATCCGGGGGAGCCGCCGGGATTTTCCCCTATGTGCAGATTTTCGACCTGCCCTATCTGATGTCCAGCGACCGGGTCGCAGAAGCTGTGCTTTCCGGCGATTTCACCCGCCAGCTGCGCGACTGGGCCCTGGAGGACTCCGGCGGAATGATCCGCTTGATGACCGTCGGCAATACCGGAGGTTGGCGCAATTTCGCCAATACCAAGAAAAGAATCCAGGGACCTGCCGATTTTGACGGACTGAAAATCAGGACCGTTGTGGCTGATCTGCCGCAGGAACTGGTCTCTGCGCTTGGGGCTTCGCCAACGCCTATTCCGTGGCCGGAACTCTTTACCTCCTTACAGACCGGGGTGGTCGATGGCACCAAAAACGGCATCACTGATATCATGGGCATGAAATTTCCCGAAGCAGGGCTGCAATATCTGACGCTGGACGGCCATGCCTATATGGCAGCCTTATGGTGGATGTCGAATGACAGCTTCATGAAACTGCCAGAAGATATGCGCCGTGTCGTGGTGGATGGATTCTATGCCTTGCAACAGGCAACCTTTGCCTCTCCAAAGCGCAAGTCCATTCAGGCCTATAATGATTTTGTCGCAGGTGGCGGTGATCTCTATGTGCCGACTCCGGCTGAAAAAGCGGCCCTGCGGGACTCTGCAGCCCCGGTCTATGCCTGGTTTCAGGACAATATCGACCGTGGCCCCGAAGTCTTTGAGGCTTTGAATCAATCTGTTCAGCAAGTAGAAGCTGATCTTGATGCGGCTTACGGGAGTGACCTTAAATAGGAGTCCTTTATAAGCTGATAAGGTAAAAGCGGGCTGGCCGCGTAGTGTGTGAGAGCCAGCCCCTTTATTTTCATTCTGGTTCAGGCGGTAAATGGTTCGTTTATTGATCACGGGTCAGGTCGTGATGGACAGTCTGTTCCATATGGATGCGATCCCGGACAGACCAAGGAAATATCAGGCAAAATCAGGTTTGATGGTTGGCGGTGGTTGTGCAGCCAATGGCGCGGTTGCCGCCGCCCGTCTGGGGGGCAGTATTATGCTGGCTTCACGGGTTGGCGCGGATATCCTTGGCACCCATTGCATCAGGGAACTTGAGGCCGAAGGGATTGATTGTCGCCTGGTTACGTCTGTCCCGGAGTCATCGACGTCTCATTCAGCGATTATGATTGATCAGGACGGCGAGCGTATGATTGTCAATAATCGTGGTGGGCCGTTTTCTGATGCACCGATTGAGCATTTTGAGGATTTGTTGTCGGCGGATGGGCTGGATGATTTTGATGCCTGTCTGGTTGATACGCGCTGGTCAGCTGCCGCCGATTGGGCTTTGCGGTTGGCGCAGGCGCAGAAAATTCCGGGGGTCCTTGATGCCGAACCTCCTGTGCCAGAACATCTGATGGAAAAAGCCAGCCATATTGCCTTTTCGGAAGCCGGGCTGGCAAGCGTTGCCGGGATTGAGCCTGAAACAGGCGGAGCGGGTTCAGACTGGATACCACAAGCCTTGTCGATTGTTCAAAACCGTTATGATGGGCGTTGTCTGGTTACAGCTGGCGCGCAGGGGGCTTATGTGAGTGATGAAAAAATGATCACGCATATCCCGGCGCCATCGGTGACAGTGGTTGATACTTTGGCGGCCGGAGATGTCTGGCACGGGGCTTTTGCCTTTAGGCTGGGACAGAAAAAAGAGTTAGAGAATGCTGAAAATGCGCTTTTTGACGCCATGCGCTTTGCCAATGTTGCGGCGGCGTTGAAATGCACAAGGCCCGGCGGGCGGTCTGGCGCGCCAAATTATAAGACGGTTTTAAACTTTATGAATGAATGGATATAATATGCAGGCTGGAAAATTATGGGGGATGCGTCGTCTTGCGGGCCAAGACGGGCGTTTTAAAATGATTGCGGTTGATCAGCGTCCACCAATCAAGGCTCCGATTGCGGCGCATTACGGGGTGCCGGTTGAAAAGGCCCCTTTTGCCGATGTTGCAAAGTTCAAGCGGCATCTGGTGACCTCTTTGATGGGGGAGGCCACGGCCTTCCTGCTTGATCCGCATTTTGCGGTCCCGGCCTGTTTATCCAGCCTTGACCCACGCTGTGGGCTGGTTGTCACGCTGGAGGATTCGCAATTCACGGACGATGGAAATGGACGCTATTCCGAAGAAATTGATCATTGGTCGGTTGCCAAGATCAAGCGCATGGGCGGGAATGCGGTTAAATTATTGATCTGGTATCGCCCGGATGCCGGTGAGAAATCGGTCCGCCATCAACAGGATTTTGCCAAACGCACCGGAGAGGCCTGCGCGCATTATGATATTCCGTTTTTGCTGGAGCTTCTGGTGCATCCACTGGAATCTGACCAGGAGCAAAGTCAGGACTATGTTGAAATGCAAAGCAAACGTTCTGATCTGGTGCTGCAATCGATTGAGGATTTTGCCAAGCCGGACTACGGGGTTGATATCTTCAAGCTGGAATCGCCGATTGCCGCCCCGTCCTTGCCACCCTTTGGCGAAAGCGCAACGACTCAATCGCTTTTTAAAGAAATGGGGCAGCTTGCCGGGCGGCCCTGGGTCATGTTGTCTGCCGGTGCCGGGAAAGACCAGTTTTTCAATGTTCTGTCCTACGCCTATGAGGCCGGAGCATCGGGCTATCTGGCCGGGCGGGCTATCTGGCTCCAGGCCATTGACCAGTTCCCGGACTGGGCAGGCATTACCCGCGAGCTTGAAGGAACCTCTCGCGCTTACATGAAAAAGCTGAATGATCTCACCGATAAACAGGCCCGGCCCTGGTTTGATCATCCGGCCTATGGCGAAAAGCCCGATATTGTGCCAGCTGATGGCGGCTTTCGCCTTGAGTATGCAGAAATCTGACCATCGGTCATGTTAAAGCCAGCTAGAGGATAGGAATGTCCATGCGCCTTGGTGTTCTTCCGGTTGCGCGGGCGACCTTTGATGTCGATTATGCGCAAACCATCTATCGCGCCATGTCTGCGGCCCTTGCACATACAGGCCATGACCTGATCGGGCCTAAAGAGCTTTTATTTGACCCGGATGAAACGCAACTGGCTCTGACAAAATTAGCAGAAAATTCGCTGGATGCGCTTTTGATTTTGCAGGTGACCTTTACCGATGCCCAAATTGCCAGCCAGGCTGGCGAGATATTTGATGGACCGCTCTATTTTTGGGCAGCCCCGGAGCCTCGGCTTGGCGGGCGGCTACGGCTGAATGCTTTTTGCGGCCTTAATCTGGCCAGCCATGCGCTTGGTTTGCGCGCTAGAGATTTTGGCTATCTTTATGCTGACCCCGATGCACCGCAGGTGAGGGAGTCGCTGGTACAGCTATTGGCTGGAAAACACGGTTGCAAGCCAGCAACCGCCCGCAGAAGCCCGGTTAAGGAGAGAACCAGAAAAGCCGGGAAAGAACTGGCAGCCTCCCTTGCCGGGACAAAAATCACCCGGATTGGCGATCCGCCGGGCGGGTTTGATAGCTGTTATTATGATCGTGACCAGCTGAAGGATATTTTTGGCGTATCGGTTGACACGCTGGAGCTGGATCATCTGTTCTCACGCGCCGGACAGGTTTCACCGGCTCAGGTCACAGAAATTCAGGCCAATGTCATGGAAAAATCCACCGGTCTTGCTGATCTGGATGCCGAAGCGGTTGACCGCTCGCTGCGCCTTTTCGGCGGCTTGCAGGATATCAGAAAGGATCAAAACTGTGCGGCGATGGCTGTGCGCTGCTGGCCTGAATGTTTTACCGAATTTGGTGGGGCGGTTTGCGGGCCCTTATCCATGATGGGGGAGGGGATGGACGAAAAAGCCGTGCCTTGTGCTTGCGAGGCCGATGTTAACGGCGCCCTGACCCAGATTATCTTGCAGCGGGTTTCAGGACAGGCCGTGTTTATGACTGATCTTGTTGATATCGATTCAAAAGACGATACGGCAGTGGTCTGGCACTGCGGGCAGGCCCCACTCTCTATGGCCAATCCGGCGCAACGGCCTGAAACAACCGTTCACTCAAATAGAAAGCTGCCTTTGCTGTTTCAATTTGCTCTGAAACCGGGGCCGGTGACCTTTATGCGTATTTCACGGGCCTATGGGCAGTTGCAGATGATATTGGCCTATGGCGAAATGCTGGACCGCCCGGCCCCCTTTACCGGGACCTGCGGCACCGTCCGCTATGAAGGCGGGGCAGAATCGCTGCTTGAACAGATATTCAATAGCGGGATTGAGCATCATATGGCACTGGCCTATGGGGATCATCGCGATATGCTGAAAAGTATCGCGGCGGCCTTTGATTTACCCATTTACGAATTGACGAATTCTTTTCATAATGCCTGAGAATACGCCTGTTTCCTATGGTCTGATCGGGGCTGGTATGATGGGCCAGGAACATATGCGCAACCTGTCCCTGATCGAAGGGGCGCAGTTGGTCGCACTTGCCGATCCCGACCCGTCCATGCGCCAGCAGGCGGAAGACCTGGCCCAAAGCCAGAAATTAGATATCAGGGTCTTTTCCAGCCATCAGGCTCTTTTGGAAGCCGGACTGTGCGATGCTTTGATTGTTGCCAGCCCCAATCATACGCATTTTCCCGTGCTTTGTGATGTCATTGCAACAGGCCTGCCAATTCTGGCCGAAAAACCGCTGGCAACAGACTATAAAGACTGCCAGACGTTAATCAAACAGGCCAAAAGGCACCAGACTTTGGTCTGGGTCGCCATGGAATATCGCTATATGCCGCCAACTACGCGGCTTTGTCAGCTGGCGCAGTCAGGCGAACTTGGGGACCTTAAAATGTTCTCTATCCGCGAGCATCGCTATCCCTTCTTGCGCAAGGTCGGAGACTGGAACCGCTTTTCTGCCCAAACAGGCGGGACAATGGTTGAAAAATGCTGCCATTTCTTTGACCTGATGCGATTGCTGCTTAAAAGCGACCCGCTGCGGATTTATGCAAGCGGGCAGGCCGATGTGAACCACCTGGATGAATCCTATAACGGGAAAGTGCCGGATATCATTGATAATGCCTATGCGATTGTGGATTTTGCCAATGGCAGCCGGGCTTTGCTGGACCTTTGCATGTTTGGCGAGGGCATGGGGTTTCAAGAAACGCTGCGGCTGATTGGCTCCAGAGGCGCGGCCGAGGCCCGTATCCCGCCGCCTTTGCGCTTTAGAAAGGAGGACCAGCAGGATATCGAGGCTGATTTCAGGTTATTCCCGCGTGAAGGCGTGGCGCATAAAGAGATTATTCCGATAGATTCAACGATTCTTTCTGTCGGGGATCATCATGGAGCGACGTATTATCAGCTTGAGAAATTCACGGATCTGGTGCGGGCTTTTGTGGAGAATGGACGCAACCCGGAGGCCTGTCCGGTGCCGGAAGTGAGTCTGGAAGATGGGGCCTGGGCGGTTCGTATTGGACAGGCGGCCGAGTTATCGGCCCGAACCGGGGAGGCTGTCTGTTTTTAGGCCTTATCTAGCTTGGCACGGAGCCTATAGATTTTGCGCGTGACCTGTGATAGGGTGACAGGATGTCAAATTCACCGCCTGAAAATAGTGGCTCTGAGAATAATGCTGCGGAGAACGCTGAATTGGAAGCAACCAGACGGTTTCTGGTTGTGGTTGATGACAGCGATGAAATGATCCAAGCGCTTCATTTTGCGGCGAAACGGGCCTGTCGGACGAACGGTGATCTTGTGCTTTTATATATAAGGGAGCCGATTGAGTTTCAGCACTGGCTTGGGGTTGAAGCCCTGATGGCCGCCGAATCGGAGGAAGCCGCCGATGCACGGCTTCAGGAGGTGGCGATCAAAGCCCGGCAGATTATGGGTCGTGAGCCTGAACTGCTGATACGCGAAGGGCGGCGGGCGCAGACATTGGTCGAGGTTTTGAAGCAGGATCAGTCTATTTCGATAGTTGTTCTTGGGGCCAGCACGGATGCCGAAGGCCCTGGGCCTATTTTATCTTATTTGATCGGGAAGAACGGGCCTGTTTTGCGGACTCCTGTGACGGTTGTTCCGGGACATTTGAGTCTTGAAGAAATTGATGCGCTTACCTAAATAAAGGATGAGTAAGGATTAGTCCGGTATATTTCAGAAAATTTTACTTAAACGGAGTTTCCCATGTTTATCCAGACCGAAGCCACCCCGAATCCGGAGACCTTGAAATTCTTGCCTGGCCGTCCGGTGATGGGGGCGCGTCCGCCGGTTGATTTTTCGGATGCCGAGGCGGCGGGTTCGGCCTCTCCATTAGCAGGAGCCTTGCTTCAGGTTGACGGGGTGAAAGGCATTTTCCTTGGCAGTGATTTTGTGTCGATCACCAAGGCCGAGGATGTTGATTGGTATGTGCTGAAACCGGCCTTGCTGGGGATTATTATGGAGCATTTTGTGGCGGATCGTCCGGTTCTGCTTGAGACGACTGCGGCAGCCGGGTCAGAAAGTGATGCGGTGACCCCGCGCTATCAGCCTGAGGACGAAGAAACCGTCACCATGATCAAGGAATTGCTGGATACCCGCGTGCGTCCGGCGGTTGCGCAGGATGGTGGCGATATTGTCTTTCACGGCTATGATCGCGGCATTGTCTATTTGACGATGCGCGGGGCCTGTGCCGGATGCCCAAGCTCGACCGCGACCCTGAAAATGGGCATCGAGAATATGCTGCGCCATTATATTCCAGAAATCGTAGAAGTCCGCCCCGCCGCTTGAGGCACTTTTAGTGCGTTTTCCTATGTCTGTCTTTTCAGTGATTGATTAGATCAGACTTTATCAAAAAATAAAACACTGAAATATATAAATAAAAACACGCCCTGCGTGACATGGTGCGTGGTATGGTGTTTTGTTGCTTGACAAACTGTTAGTTAAGTGTTATAAACGTTATATTATGGATAGGGAGCAGCAGACCAAATTACTGAAAGAGCATGCCGGGCAGACGGTGATGCGGCTGTGGCAGGCGATATGGGACGTCATTAACGCGCATGACGTGAAGCCAGTCGATGATGAAACCAGGGCCGAGCAAGCAAAAAGCTATAATATAGACAAGGGGGCAGTGAAATCCGCGCTGGATAGACGCGAAGGCCGGATTGTTCAGGCCAATGATTTCCGTCAACGCATCAGTCTTTTAAACAAGGCTTTTGAGGAAGGTGACAAAAACCAAACCTTCCCACTTAATGTAAAGGTCTCGACCACAAAATCTGGTCGATTGCGGATGATATGGAATGTGGATACACAAAAATCCTTAGCCAGAGTGGTAGACGGAAATTTAGATATAATTACAGAGAATTATACAGAATCCGATTCATATGATGCTCCTCTTGAGCCCTTTAAAATTCTTATTTCCCACGCCCATGAGGATGAAGAATCGGAAAAAATTAAAGATCAATTTGTTAAAAAATTGCGCTTCTACTTTGAAAATTGCCCCAAACCTCACCATGAAAATAAATGGGAGATCATTTATGACAAGGACGATGTGAAAGGAACAGAAACTTTCCCTGAATTTATCCAAACCCATGCCAGCACAGCAAAATATGCCATCTTTTTGACCAGCGATAAATGGCGCAGGCCGGGACCTTGCCAGGACGAACTTGCCTATTTCTGGGATGGTCAGGCCCGTCGCCCGGGCCGTATAAGCCTCTTTCTTGAATTTAGCAATGAATGGCAAGAAATGGGGGGAATTGTAAACTGGATAGAATGGTGGCCCAAGCATAACCTTAAACTTAAACAGGAACACCAAAACCTTCTGAGTTTTTGGGAAGAGGAGACACAAGGTAATAAAAACCAGCTTATTGAATCGATAAGGGCTGAATTGTTATCGCCCGCTGCGTCATCGGACAGTGGGTCCCCTGAATCTGTTACGCAGCAGAAGCACATAGAGAAAGACAGTACATTTACGCCGGGCGATGATTCCAACCCCACTCTTATTGATCGGGTCTATCAACAAGAACTCTCAGAAAAAAATATCAAAGTTACGCGGGCTGATGCCTACACTCAGGATCAGGGCGAACGCTATTCCCTACAAGCGATGCTTTGGCATTGGCTGAAAGGCGGAAAGCAGAATAAAAAGAAAGATTTGCCTGCGCTGGGGGGTAGATTGCTGGTGCTGCTGGGTGATTTTGGTATGGGGAAAACCACCAATTTGCAATATTTCACCCGCAGCTTGCTGGAGGAACGTCAAAAAACCCCCAATCTGCCTCTGCCGATTTATCTGGATATGCGCCGAATGGTCCGCCTGATTTCTGAGGCTGGAAGTGCACGCCCCCATTTACAAGATTTGATTGCGGCCGGGTTAAAGCTGGATAGGCCGGAACAGGATCAATCCCATATCAAAGATTATATGAATTATATCAGAACCAAACCCTCCGTCGTTATTTTTGACGGGCTGGATGAGATTGGCAATCAGATTGGCGAACCTCAGGCGCGGCTTTTATTTCAGCAATTACTGGACATTATCCCGAATGATATATGGATAAAGGATTCGCGTGATTCAAAACCTGATTATAGCACTTGTCCCACCCGTTTGATGTTATCCTGTCGTACCCATTTCTTCCGCGATACCGAAGCCGAAACCGCTGCCTTGACCGGAAATTACCGGCATATTTTAAGCGATAAATCGCGTGCTTCTTTATGGAGTCGGCTTTATGTCGCCCCCTTCACGCTGAACCAGATTAAATCCTGGTTAGAAAAAAATATTGGTGCAGAAGAAGGCGAAATGGCCTTTGAAACAATGAAAGATATTCATGATTTACCGGGTATGGCCGAACGCCCGATCCTGTTACGATTGATCAGCGATATTTTGCCCAGCCTGATCACCCATCATCAGCAGGGGGGCAAGATCAATACCGCCACTATTTACGAGTTGGTTTTTCGCCGGGTGATTGAGCGGGATCAGCCGGTTAAAAAGTTAAAAATGTCTTTGCAAGAAAAACAGCATGTGCTTTCCGGCCTGGCTGAAAATCTTTGGCGGCGGGAGGATAAATCGCTCAGCGTAGATCGTCTGGATGACTGGTTTACCGAAAAAGGGCGAATGTTTACCGCTTATAAAGGCGATATATGGGTGAAAGAGCGCGAGCAATTATTGACCGAGCTTTATAATGCCAATCTGTTGGTGCGCCAAGGGGGAAAATATTTTCGCTTTGCCCATAGTTCTTTTTATGAATATTTTCTGGCCCGCTCCCTCTGGACAGGGTTATTACAAGACCATTTTGATGAAAAGCCGCTTCCCCCGATCAGTAAAGAAACCATCGCATTCTTCCATGAATTATATCTTCTTTGCGATGAAGCGCAGGACCGCCAGGCCGTTTTACAGAATTTACGGCTTATTTTAAAAAGCCCGACGATGCCCCGTGATAATCGCCAATTCTGGGCGAATCTGATTTTGGGGGATGAGGCGATTGCCCTCACTGATTTTGACTTTTCCGGCCTTGATTTACGAAAATTGCACATAAATAACAGAGAAATTAGGGAGTGCAGTTTTTCCAACACCACCCTCACTGGTCTCAAGATTGAGCATGTGAAATTTGATTCCTGCGATTTTGAAGGTTCCTTGATGGGATCGGGTGATTATCACCACTGTATTTTTAGAAATTGCACAGGACAGCCAGCCCATATTGAAAGCAGTCATTTTCAAAGCTGTATATTCTATCCGGTAAATTCCTTTAACAAGATTCGCTTTCATTATGATTGCGCCGGACTGACCCTGTCCTCCCCTTCCGCTCCAGGTAAATTATATTGCAGCACGGGCCATGAAAGCTGGGTAAATAGCGCGGTCTTTTCCCCGGATGGCAATTACATCCTGTCGGCCAGTGACGATGGAACGGCGCGGCTATGGGAGCGGGCAAGTGGCAAGGAAATCATGAACTATCGCGGGCATGAAAAATCTTTAACTAGCGCGGTCTTTTCCCCGGATGGCCAATATATCCTGACGGCCAGTGACGATCACACCGCGCAGTTATGGGAGAAAGCAAGCGGAAAGAACATCATAACCTATCGTGGTCATGAAAGATCTGTAAGTAGCGCGGTCTTTTCCCCGGATGGCAACCATATCCTCACCGCCAGTGACGATAACACCGCGCGGCTGTGGGACCGTTCAAGCGGTAAAGAAATCATGACCTATCGCGGGCATAAAAGTTGGGTAAGAAGCGCGGTCTTTTCCCCGGATGGCGAGCATATCCTGACGGCCAGTGACGATAACACCGCGCGGCTGTGGGAGACGGCAAGCGGAAAGAACATCATAACCTATCGTGGTCATGAAAGATGTGTAAGTAGCGCGGTCTTTTCCCCGGATGGCAACCATATCCTCACCGCCAGTGACGATAACACCGCGCGGCTGTGGGAGCGGGAAAGCGGTAAGGAAATCATGACCTATCGCGGGCATGAGTTTTTGGTGACGAGTGCGGTCTTTTCCCCGGATGGAAAACATATCCTCACCGCCAGTGACGATAAAACCGCGCGGCTGTGGGAGACGGCAAGCGGAAAGAACATCATAACCTATCGTGGTCATGAAAGATGTGTAAGTAGCGCGGTCTTTTCCCCGGATGGAAAACATATCCTCACCGCCAGTCGCGATCACACCGCGCGGCTGTGGGACCGTTCAAGCGGTAAAGAAATCATGATCTATCGCGGGCATGAAGAGTGGGTAAGTAGCGCGGTCTTTTCCCCGGATGGCGAATATATCCTGACGGCCAGTGACGATAAAACCGCGCGGCTGTGGGAGCGGACAAGCGGCAAAAACATCATCATTTATCGCGGGCATAAAGATGATGTAAATAGCGCGGTCTTTTCCCCGGATGGCGAATATATCCTGACCGCCAGTAACGATAGAACCGCGCGGCTTTGGGACCGTTCAAGCGGTAAAGAAATCATGATCTATCGCGGGCATGAAGAGTGGGTAAATAGTGCGGTCTTTTCCCCGGATGGCGAGCATATCCTGACGGCCAGTGACGATAACACTGCGCGGCTTTGGGACCGTTCAAGCGGTAAAGAAATCATGGTCTATCGCGGGCATAAAAGTTGCGTAAGAAGCGCGGTCTTTTCCCCGGATGGTGATACGATCCTGACGTTGAGTTTTGATGAAACCGCGCGTCTATGGGACCGTTCAAGCGGAAAGGAAATCGAATTGATGCCACGCGAAGAAGGGCAGGAAATGATGGAACTATGGGAAAGGGAGAAATACTTGCCGTATCAAAAAGAAAAATTGCGACATAAAAACTGTCGTTTTTCTTTACATGATGCGGACGGGAATATGCTTTGGCAAAGCTGGCATTTAGACGAAGGCTGGATGGTCGCCAATGAGGAAGGCGAAATTTTGCGCGCCAGCCCGGAAGCCTGGCCCTATATCAGTCATATTGCCCATGATGAAAAAACCGGCTTGCCCAGAGCCTATCCCGCCCAGACTCATCCTGATTGGAACAAGCTAACCCGCGATAACAAAGATACTTAACCAAAGGCAGCTAACGAAGGGGTTTTCCCATCACCAGGGTCCAGTAATTGACATAGCGGGCGGTGCCTTCATCAAAGGGGAAGAAATAATAGCCAACGCCGATATCGATGATTTTTTCATTAAGCATGGCTTCCCGGTGCCCGTCTTTGGAGGCAATCCAGGCATCAACGGCCCCCCGGGCTGAGTCTGATCCGGCATGGAGATTTTCCAGCACCAGTTCAAAATTATACCCGCCATTGCGGGAGCGGGTATCGACCCGGTCGCCAGCCGGGGCTTTATGGGCAAAGAAATCTTCATAGGCCATGCGCTTTGAAAAGTCCTGCGCCACCCGGTTCAAGCGGCTATCGACGACCAAGGGCGGCAGTCCATAACGCTCCCGAAACTGGTTCACATACAAAATGGTGCGGTCTCGCCATCCGGCTTTTGCAGGTTTCACGGGCTCGGCAAGAAAGGCGATCCACAGGTTCCCATCTCCGCGATCACTTTTCAGCAACCCGCCTTTATAGACCAGTCCGATTTCATTAAAGCGGGGGTTGAGAAAGACCTTCTTTGACGAATCCTTGCTTAGAAAGCTGCGGGCCTGGCGGGTGGGATCAAGATTGCTGCCCATGCTGCGTACGGCCCAGGCCTGTTGCGGATAACGCAGGGTGTGAAACCATTCATCGACTTTGTCCGACAGATGACTTTTATCTTTATCAAAGACAAATTCTGAATAATAGCTGGCAATCTGGCTGAGGATCGGGTTGACTTTCAAGGGACCAAGCCCGGCGCTTTCGCGCTCCCGGTTGAGTTCGCTCAAAAGCGCGCGTTTGGCTTGTTCTGCACTTTGACCCGAACTTTGCCCATGTGCGGACTCCAGTGAAGCAAACAGCACCCCAAGCAAGAGCAAAAAACTTGCAAACAGATGTAAAAACAAAAGATTCCTTGATGGCGTAAAAAGATTCTGGTGCATGATTTTTTAGTACGTGATTCTTTGATACATAATTTTCTGGTACGTGATTTTGGGGCGCATATTCTCTGATATATCAAGTCTCGAAAACTTTGCAGAATAAAACATTTGACCTTTTGCACACAAAATTTCAAGAATTATCATGCGCAATACAAAATATTCCATCAAAACAATCTCCATTCAACATAAAATAGCATGAATTTCCAGCCCTGATGGCAAAATCTTCCCCGGCCTCCTCTTTAAATACAGCTTCTCCAGATAACGGGCCATTCGGCATCGGGCTGATGCTTTGTGCCTATTTCCTCTTCTCCTTCGTCGATGCCGGGGCAAAATGGCTGGGCGTGCTGGGCCTCGCAGCTATCCAGCTCGCCTTTATGCGCTATTTCGTGCATTTCGTCATCTCGTCCGGAGTCATGATGCTCCCCAAAAAACCAGACCAGAACAAAGGAAAACAGAACAAAGCTCAACACTATACCGCCCCACGACTCGCCGATTTCAAAAGTCCCCATATCGGACTAGCCCTCTTGCGCGGGCTGCTGCTGATGGGATCAACCGTGATGAACTTCATTGCCGTGCGATACCTGCCCTTGACCCTGACCTCCACCATCCTGTTCTCAGCCCCAATCATGATCTGCTTCCTCTCATGGCCCCTGCTGGGAGAAAAAGTCGGATGGCTGAGAATGAGCGCTATCCTGCTCGGATTCATCGGCGTCATCGTCGCTATTCGACCACTCGGAGAAAGCTTCCACTGGGCGATGAGCCTGTCTTTGATGGCAGCCCTCGGCTTTGCGCTCTACTCCATATTAACCCGAAAACTCGCAGGAAAAGTCCCCGTCGACCTGCTCCAATTCTATTCAGGACTGATTGGAAGTCTTATCCTCTTGCCCTTCGCCTTCTGGCAATGGCAGAATCCAGAAACCCTCCTGGATTGGGGAGTCCTCTTGTCGCTCGGATTCTTCGCCTGGTTCGGTCATCAGCTGCTAACCCATGCGCACGGCTTTGCCCCCGCAAACCTTTTGATGCCTTTTGGCTATTCCTTTATTATTTTCCTGACCCTCTGGAGTGCGATCCTCTTCAATGAATATCCAGATATCTGGACCATCGCCGGAGCCGTCATTATTGTCGTATCAGGCCTGATCATCTGGTTCCGCGAGAGGCAGCTTCACAAATCCCACCCTGTTTTATAAGCGAGTTTTTATGACAAATCTTCCAGGCCATGCATCGGTGGTTGTTATTGGCGGCGGCGTTATGGGGGCTTCGACGCTCTATCATCTGGCGCGGATGGGGGTCAGCGATGCGATTCTGCTGGAGGCTCATCAGCTGACCTCTGGCACGACCTGGCATTCCGCCGCACAGGTGCGGGCTTTGCGGCATTCGCAAAATCTGACCCGGATGATTCGCTATTCGATTGATCTTTATAAGGGCCTGGAGGCTGAAACCGGGCAGGCAACCGGCTGGATACAGAAGGGGTCTTTATCGATTGCGACCACACCGGATCGCTTGACCCATATCAAGCGGCAGGAGGCTCTGGCGCAGGCCTACGGGGTGGAGGCCCATTCAATTTCAAAGGACGAGGCTTTGACCCATTGGCCCTTGATGCGCAGCGATGACGTGATCGGCGCGGTTTTTTCGCCGGATGACGGACGGGTTTCGCCATCAGACCTTTGTGCGGCTTTGGTCAAAGGGGCGAAAGCCAACGGGGCCAAATTATATGAAAACACGGCAGTGACCGGGATTTTAAGCAAGGATAACCGGATCACCGGGGTTGAGACTTCAAAAGGGGTGGTGTCTTGTGATGCGGTGGCGGTTTGTGCCGGGCTCTGGTCGCGGAAAGTGGCGGCAATGTCGGGGGAGGTGGCCCCGCTTTATCCGTGCGAGCATTTTTACCTGCTGACCCGGCCGGTTGAGGGCATTTCCGGTAATCTGCCAACCCTGTCGGACCATGACAGCCATCTTTATATAAGGGATGATTCGGGCGGGCTGCTGGTTGGCTGTTTTGAGCCGTTGGGCAAGCCGATTGACCCTGACCAGCTTGGCGAGGATTTTTCGTTTGGTCTTTTGCCAGAGGACTGGAACCATTTTGCCCCGATGATGGAGTTGGCTTTGCACCGCTTACCGGCACTGGAAACCGCAGAGGTTAAAATGCTGCTCAACGGGCCAGAGAGTTTTACCCCGGACGGGGCCTTTATGCTGGGAGAAACCGCTGAAACACGGGGGCTTTTTCTGGGCTGCGGGATGAATTCGGTCGGCGTGGCTTCGGCAGGCGGAGCCGGGATGAATCTGGCGCATCAAATTATCCATGGGCGGATGACCTGTGATCTGCATGAGCTTGATCCCATGCGTTTTGCGCCGGTTTTTAATTCGCTGGAACATCTGGTGGCGCGGGTGCCGGAGGTCCTGGGCACCCATTACGAGATTGCTTATCCGGGACGGCAGTTTGCCTCTGCCCGTCATTTACGGGCTTTGCCGCTTGAGCCAGCCCATAGGTCCGATCAGGCCCATTTTGGCCAGGTTTTTGGCTTTGAACGCCCGCTTTATTTTGGCAAAACCCGGGAGCCGCAGCTGAGGTTCGGGAAGCCGGACTGGTTTGATGCGGTTAAAAGCGAGGTGATGGCGGCCCATAAAAAGGCGGCTTTGTTTGATTCCTCCAGCTTTGGGAAAATAGAAATTTCGGGCCCGGATGCCGAGGCTTTTCTTTTATATATCTGCGCCGGGTTTGTTAACCGTCCGCCGGGATCGGTGATTTATTCGGCTATATTGAACGAGACCGGGACCTTTGAGGCCGATGTGATCCTCCAGCGGTTGGAGACAACGCATTACCGGATGTTTAGCGGCAGTGCTTCCATTCGCCGGGATCTGGCCTGGCTTCGCCGTCATGCCGAGGGGTATCAGGTCGAGATAAAGGATGTCAGCGAGGAACTGGCAGTGATTGGCCTGATGGGGCCGGAAACTGGCAAGCTGGCGCGGGAGCTTGGGGCCGATGATCTTGCGGGCATAGGTTATTTCAAACATTCGGAGGTCACCATCAAGGGGATTTCGGTGCGGGCGGCCCGGCTAAGTTATGTTGGCGAGGCGGGGTGGGAACTAACCTGCGCTAGCGATCAAGCGTTAGAGCTTTACGGGTATTTACGGGCGGCAGGGGCGCAGCCTGCGGGTCTTTACGCCCAGACCTCGATGCGGATAGAGAAGGCTTTTCGGGCGATGGGGCATGAGCTTGATGGTGATATCAGCCCGCTGGAGGCCGGGCTTGACAAGATGGTCCGTTCATCTGGCGGTTTTATCGGCGCGGAAGCCCTGAACCTGCGCCGAAAAGAAACCAATATGACGAAAGTGCAAAGTCTGGTGTTTGAAGATGAAAGCGCGGTGCCGATTGGTCACGAGCCCGTTTATCAAGCGGGCAAGATTATCGGGCAGACGAGTTCTTGTGCCTTTGGTTATCGGGTTGGCAAGCCGGTTGCGCTGGCGGTTTTGAAAGCCCCTGATATCAAGGCGCGAATATCTGTGAATATTGCCGGAACATTTTATGATGTGCGGATGGTTGATGGGCCTTTATTTCCGGGCTAGTTTAGAGAACCCATCATAACGAGTGACCATAACGAATAAGAAGGGTTGAACATGGAATTTTCGCTTTCAGAGGAGCAACGGGCGATTCAGGATATGGCGCGCCGGTTTGCGGCAGAGGAATTGGCCCCGCATGCGGCGACCTGGGATGCGGAGAAAATCTTCCCGGTCGAGGCCTTGCGCAAAGCGGCATCACTGGGGTTTGCCGGGTTGCTGGGCAGTGCCGATTATGGCGGGTCAGAGCTGGGTCGCTTTGAAGGCGCGCTGGTTTTTGAAGCCCTGGCGAGCGGTTGCACCACGACCTCGGCCTATCTGTCGATTCATAATATGGTTGGCTATCTGATTGAGTCTTTTGGCTCAGAGGCACAAAAAAGCCGGTTTCTGCCGGACCTTTATACGATGGATAAATTTTCGGCCTATTGTCTGACCGAGCCGGGCCATGGGTCGGATGCGGCCAATCTTCAAACCCGGGCTGAAAAGCAAAGCGATGGCAGCTATCTTTTAAACGGCGGCAAGGCCTTTATTTCTGGCGGCGGGCGGGCTGATCTTTATCTGGTGATGGCCCGCAGTGGCGGGCCGGGTGCAGACGGGGTGTCCTGTTTTATGGTTGAAGCCGGGCAGGAAGGATTAAGTTTTGGCGCCCAGGAGCGCAAACTCGGCTGGAATGCCCAGCCAACTGCGATGGTGCTTTTTGAAAATTGCCGGGTGTTGGCTGAAAACCGGCTGGGAGACGAAGGCGAGGGTTTTAAAATTGCCATGCGCGGACTGGATGGCGGGCGAGTCAATATTGCGGCCTGTTCGGTTGGCACGGCTGATGCCGCGCTGGAGGCCTCCCGCACCTATATGGTGGAGCGCAAGCAATTCGGACGGCGGCTGGCGGACTTTCAGGCCCTGCAATTCCGGCTGGCTGATATGGCGACTCAGCTGGAGGCCGCACGGCTGATGACCTATCGCGCCGCCTGGGCAGCGGATGTAGAGGGGGATGCTTCAAAAGATGAGGCGGAACAAGACACAGATAAAACCATGCTCGCCGCCATGGCCAAACGTTTTGCCACCGATGCCGGATTCGATATCTGCAATCAGGCCTTGCAGCTGCACGGCGGCTATGGCTATTTGCAGGACTTCCCGCTTGAACGCTATTTGCGCGATAACCGCGTCCATATGATTCTCGAAGGCACCAACGAAATTATGCGCTTGATTATTGCCCGCCACCTCCTCAATGAAAATAAATAAACAAAAGGGGCTGGGAAAGGGCTTGGAATGGTTCGGGGTGGTCACCGCCATCCTCTATTCGCTGCTGGTGGCCTCCAACACCGGGTCCGAATTTATCGGCTTCGCCCTGCTTATGATCTCGGCCTTTTCGATTGGACTCTGGGCCTATCTCGGGAAACATCGCGGCATCTTCCTGCTGCAATTCTTCTATGCAGTCGCCGCCCTGATCGGTCTTGTCAGGTGGTTCTAACCAAAGCGACTATGATATGAAAATCGGATTTGAAGTCAAAAATTTTACCCCGCCACCCCGGCCAAAAGACCTCTCTTTGTCCGGCGCACAGGTTGATCTTGTGCCCTTGCGGGCCGACCTTTTTGGCAAAGACCTCTATGATGCCTATGCACTGGATACGGCAGGCATAAACTGGACCTATCTGGTCTATGGACCCTACCCAAACCTTGAAGCCTATCTGGACTGGGTGCGCTCGGTCGAAGGCGGAGACGATCCCTGCTTCTTTGCCGTCATCCCCAAAAATCACAAAAAAGCTGCCGGAATCGCCAGCTATCTGCGGATTAACCCCGAAGCCGGGTCAATCGAAGTCGGACATCTCCATTTCTCCCCCATCCTGCAAGCCACCAATGCGTCAACCGAAGCCATGTTCCTGATGATGCAATGGGCCTTTGACAATGGCTATCGACGCTATGAATGGAAATGTAACGCCTTGAATCAACGCTCCCGCAAAGCCGCACAAAGGCTTGGTTTTTCCTATGAAGGCGTTTTCAGACAGGCCCTGGTCTCCAAGGGAAGAAACCGCGATACCGCCTGGTTCGCCATCATTGATCAGGAATGGCCCGCCCTCAAAAATTGCTTCACGCAATTCCTCTCCCCCGAAAATTTTGACGAAAAAAACCAGCCAAAGGTCGCACTTTCTTCTTTGACCCGACCTTTGCTTTATAAGGAAGACAGTTTTGAAGGAACGTAAGCAGGATATAGAAATCCGCCCGCTGAAAGGCCAGGAAGCTGATGGTTTGATTGCCGCCTCCACCGCTTATATGGAGCGGCTATATCCCGCCGAAAGCAACCATCTGACCGGGCTGGAGGAATTGATGGGGGATAGCGGCTATTTTCTGGGGGCTTTCACGCAACAGCAGGCGGTTGGTTGCGCGGCGTTGTTATTTCATAACACCCGACCGCCCTATGCCGAAATCAAGCGTCTTTTTGTGCTGGACGACTGGCGCGGCAAAGGCATTGCAAAGCGGCTGATGCAGGAACTTGAAGACCATGCAAGAAGCCTCGGTTATATAATTTTACGATTGGAAACAGGGATTTACCAGCCAGAGTCTATCGCCCTTTACCAGCGCATGGGCTATGAACGCATCGACCCCTTTGGCGATTATCCCGATGACCCGCTCAGCCTTTATATGGAAAAGCAGCTTGCGTCATAGAAAGAAAAGTCCATAATAGGTTAAAGTTTGTTTGTAAGATTAAATAAGGTTTTTCACTTAAACGGAGGGAAAAATGACCACAAAAACTTCATTCAAAGTCCCGTCACGCCGCCAGCTTTTGACCGGCGGGGTTGTTGCCGGGGCCAGTGTTTTGGCGGCACCAGCGATAGGCACCGCCGCCGGACATACCACCAGCTGGAAAGTCCAGACATCCTGGCCCGGCGGGCAGGGATTGCAGATTTTTAAAGACTGGTGCGCCACCATCATTGAAAAAACCGGTGGCGAGCTTGAATTTGTGCCTTTCGGGGCGCAGGACGTTGTTGGCGACTTCCAGCTTTTTGATGCGGTTAAAAACGGTGTCTTGCAGGCCATGAACCCGTTCACCATCTATTGGGCCGGGCGGATGCCAGCTGCGGTCTTCCTGACCTCCTATCCGCTGGGTTTGCGGGTGCCGCATGAATGGGATGTCTTCTATTATGGCCTTGGCGGGCTTGAAATCGCACGCGAGCTTTTTGCCCGTGAAGGAATGCATTATGTCGGCCCGATTCATCATGGCCCGAATATCATTCACTCCAAAGTGCCGATTCGCACGATTGACGATTTTGCCGGACGCAAAATGCGCTTGCCGGGTGGTATGGTTGCTGAAGTCTTCCAGGCTCTTGGCGCGAAAACCACCCTGCTGCCGGGATCAGAAATTTTCCCGGCCCTTGAAAAAGGCACGATTGACGTGGCTGATTATGTCGGTCCGGCAGTCAATTACGCGCTGGGCTTTAGCCAGGTGACCAAATATATCTCCATGGGCCCGCCCGGGATGATGTCGCTTTATCAGCCGGTTGACTTGATGGATCTGACCGTCGGCATGGAACCCTGGAACGAATTATCGCCTGAAATGAAGCAGTTTGTTGAAATGGAGGTCAAAGCCTATTCCATTCACCATCATGCTGAAATTCAGAAAGCCGATCAGGCGGCTTGGGGCAAGTTTGAAGAGGATGGCACCGAAGTCACCCGCCTTGGCGAAGATGATGTCGCGGCGATGACTGAAGTTGCGGTTCCTCGCTGGTTTGCCTGGGCCAACAAGGACAAGGATGCAGCACGAGTCTTCAAGATTCAGCTGGATTATATGATGTCCGGTTCGCTTGGCTATGTGACCGAGGATATGATTGCTGATCAAACGCTTAATATGTAGTTTTTGATCCCCTGCGCTTCTTGTGGTCCCGGGTTTTTGGGGTGCCAAGAAGCGCAGGCTTGCTCCCGGCGCGTATAAAAGGATATTAGATGCCCGGAATATCGTTTGTTTTGCCGCACTGGATCTATTGGCTGGGGCTTTTGCTGTTTCCTGTCGTGGCGATGATTCTGGCCCGAAAAACCCGCCTTGCAACACAATTACAAGCAACACAGGCAAACATATCAAAGCCCGCCTATCCTTTACAACTAAGCTATTTTATCTGGCTGGTTGGCGGTTTTCTGGGGTTGCACCGCTTTTATCTGAAAAGCCTGCTTGGTTTTCTCTATCTGCCGCTTTTTTTATTTATCCTTTATGCCACCGGGCAGGACCGGGTGGCGCGGGTTGAACTTTCCAACGCCACCAATCAGGTCGAGCTCCAGGAAAAGACCCGGCTGCGCCACGAAAAATCAATCGAACGTTCCAGCGCAAAGATTGAAAAATCGCAGTCGGCCCTGCAAAATCCTGATTTGCCTGACGCCTCCAAATCGCGGCACACACGAACGATTGAACGCGAAGAACAGAAGATTGAAAAATCTGAACAGGCGATTGCTGAATCTACAACCACCCAGCAAAGCGCAAGCGAACAGGCTGAACGTTACGCAAACCTGCGCACAGTCTGGCAAAATGCCAGTCTTTACAGTTTTTTAGCCCTTGTCGCCTTTTTGCTGTTTGACCTGTTCCGTATCCCGAAACTTTCTCAACATGCCCAAAAAAAGCTGGAGCAAAAGCCGGAAAGCCACCCCGAAGCGGGCGAAGATTCCGCCGAAACTGATCAGGAAGAAAGCGAACTCAAACCCGGCTCCGGTCTCCTTGGCAAAATCGACCAGCTCACCCTCTGGACCGGCGAATTCGTTGCTTTCTGGTCGGTGATCGCCGTCTTTGTCTATTATTATGAAGTGATCGCCCGCTATATGTTCAATTCGCCTTCCAACTGGGCCCATGAGTCCATGTTTATCATGTTCGGAATGCAATATCTTGTCGCCGGGGCCTATGCGATGCTCAGCGAAAGCCATGTCCGGGTCGATATCTTTTACGCCCGCTTTTCACGGCGCGGCAAAGCTCTGGTCGATCTGCTGACCTCGGTGTTTTTCTTTATCTTTGCCGGGACGCTCTTTGTCACCGGCTGGATTTTCGCTGCCGATTCAATCGGGGTCTGGGAAGTCTCCTTTACCGAATGGGGCATTCAATATTGGCCGGTCAAATGCACGCTGGTGCTGGGCGGGGCCTTGCTGCTTTTGCAAGGCGGGGCGCGTTTCTGCCGCGATTTTGTCCTTGTCTTTGGGCCGGAACCGCAAGAAGCAAAAACAGCCTGAATAAAGCGATCAACATAAAGCGGAAACTAAATGGGACTTGAAATTGAAATTGGCTGGCTGACGCTGATCATGTTTGGCAGCCTGCTGGTGGTGCTGGCCGCCGGATTGCCGCTGGCTTTTGTCACCGGCGGGCTGGCCTGCGTTTTCCTTTTCCTGCTGGGTGATGAACAGGTTCTGAATATCGTGCCAAGCCGGATTTTCCCGCTGATGACCAATTATCAGCTTTCGGCCATCCCGCTTTTTATCTTTATGGCGGCGATGCTGGAACGCGCCGGGCTGATCCGTGAAATGTTTGACGTGATCTATAAGCTGCTTGGCGGCACCCGGGGCGGGCTGGCCGCCGCAACCATCATTGCTTCCACCATTCTGGCCGCCATGGTCGGGGTGATCGGGGCCGCCGTGGTGACCATGGGAATCATCGCTCTGCCTGCCATGCTACGCCGCAATTATGACCCGAAAATTGCCATGGGCTCGATTATGGCGGGCGGGACGCTTGGCATTCTGATCCCGCCCTCCATTCTGGCAATTATCTATGCGGTTGTCGCCGAACAATCGGTCGGCGAATTATTTATTGGTGCGGTGCTGCCCGGCTTGATGCTTTCCGGCCTTTATATTCTATACGTCACGCTGCGCTGCACGATCAACCCTTCCCTTGGCCCGCCGATTGCCAAAGAAGAACGCATCGGATTCATCGAAAAACTCCATCTTTTAAAGCAGATGGCCGCGCCTATTACCCTGATTCTGGTGGTCTTTACCGTGCTGTTCTCAGGGGCCGCAACCCCGGTCGAAGCCGCCGGAATCGGCACCTTTGGCTCTTTCATCGTTGCCGCCTTGCACCGTCGCCTCGATTGGGCGCGGGTGCGCTCGGCCTGCCTCACCACCCTCAAAGCCACAACAATGGTCGTCTGGATCATGTTCGGCGCCACCATCTTCGTCGGCCTCTATGTGCTGGAAGGCGGACAGCAATTCGTCACCGATGCACTCGCCGCAACCGGACTAGGACCCTGGGGAATCCTGATCCTTATGCAAATCTTGCTGGTTATCCTCGGCATGTTCCTCGATTGGGTCGGAATCCTGTTGCTCTGTGTGCCGATCTTTATCCCGATTATCAAAGGCCTGGGTGCCGCAGCCTTTGGACTCGATACACAAGCCGACCTCGTGCTCTGGTTCGGCGTGCTCTATCTGGTCAATATGCAAATGAGCTTCCTGTCCCCGCCCTTCGGCTATGCGCTCTTTTACCTGCGCGGAGTCGCCCCCGCCTATATCCCCATGGGCGATATTTTCAAAGCCGCCATTCCCTTCCTGCTCTTGCAAATCGTTGCGCTTAGTGTCTGTATGCTGGCACCCCAAGTGATTCTATGGCTGCCACGTCTGGTCTATGGTTAAAAATCCCGTCCCTAACCCTATCCCGCCACGAACAGGGACAGGGATTCTACTGATAAATCTTGGAACCCCCGATCAACCAACCCCTGCATCGGTCAGACGCTATCTCGCCGAATTTCTAAGCGATTTGCGAGTCGTCGAAATTCCCCGTATTGCCTGGCAGCCGGTTTTACGCGGTATTATCCTTCCCATACGCGGGCGAAAATCAGCCGCTCTCTATCAGACGATCTGGGACAAGGAAAAAAACGACTCCCCCCTGAGGGCCTATACCAAAGGGATTTCTGACAGGCTTTATAAAAAACTCGGGCCCGATATTCAGGTTGATTATGCCATGCGCTATGGCAACCCGTCCATCAAACAAAGATTGCACCACCTGGTGGATCAGGGCTGCGAACATATCATCGTGCTGCCGCTCTATCCGCAATTTTGCGCCGCTACGGTGGCGACGGCAATGGATGTGATCTATCGCTGCTGTCTGAAATGGCGGTGGCCGCCAACCATTATTCAAATCCCCCCCTATTTTGACCATCCGGATTATGTTCAATCCATTGTTGAATCCATCCGCGCCGACCTGCCGGAGGATAGCGAGGCCTTGCTCTATTCCTTTCACGGGATGCCAGTGCGCACCTATCGCAAAGGCGATCCCTATCATGATCAGGCTCTTGTCAGCTTTGACCTGATCAAAGAAAGGTTGCGCCGACCCGATTTGCCACAATATCTGGCTTTTCAATCGCGCTTTGGACCCGAACAATGGCTCAAGCCCTATGCGTCCGAAGAAGTGGTGCGGCTGGCCCATGAAGGAGTCAAAAAACTTGCGGTTGTCGCCCCCGGCTTTTCATGCGATTGCATCGAAACATTAGAAGAAATTGCCCTTGGTCTTGAAGAAAGTTTTGTCGAAGCTGGCGGGGAGAAATTGACCTATATTCCCTGTTTGAATGACAGTGACTGGGCTGAATCGCTCTATCTTTCGCTGATTGAACGCTATCTTTAAACGAAAACCGATGTCTGATCCCGACAATATACAGGCCGAGCCCGCAGATTCTCTGGCAGAAAAAGTGGACCAGGTTTTTAGCAGCGTTGCCAGCCGCTATGATGTGATGAATGACCTGATGTCGCTTGGCACGCACCGGGTCTGGAAAGCCACATTGATTGATTCACTGATGGCCGATGGCGGGCGCGGTCATCTTCTGGATGTTGCGGGCGGCACCGGCGATATTGCAGAAGGCTATCTTGCCGCAGGCGGCGTTAAGGCAACACTGGTTGATCGCAATGCGGCCATGGTCAAACAAGGCATCACCCGGGCCTGGAATCACGGCATCGACCCGACTCATGGTAGCTGTCTTGCCCGGCTGGTCGGCGATGCGGTTGATCTGCCGCTTGGCGATGAACAGGTCGATACTTATGTCATCGCTTTTGGCCTGCGCAATATTGAAGACCGACCCCGTGCCTTGCAGGAAGCCTGGCGGGTGCTCAAGCCGGGCGGGCGGTTCTTCTGCCTGGAGTTCAGCAAGGTCACTCTTCCCGGGGTTGATCAGGCCTATCAGCTTTATTCACGCCTGATCCCGCAGCTTGGCCAATGGGTGGTTGGGGATAAGGACTCCTATGATTACCTGATTGACAGTATTCGCCGCTTTCCCGCGCAACCAGCCTTAAAGCGCATGGTCGAGGAAGCAGGCTTTAAACGCTGTAGCTGGCGCGATCTCAGCGGCGGCATTGCGGCTATTCATTCCGGCTGGAAATAGCCGGACTACTTCTTTTTGTAAAATCCTGCTCTGTTCGAGGTCGAAAAATGACGAAACCCGTTTTTGTTCTCGGCGTTGGTGCGCCAAAAGCAGGAACCAGCTGGCTGCACGCACAACTCCACCGCCAGACCTATGCCGACTTTGGATTCATCAAAGAATACCATATCTGGGATGCCAAGTTTAACCCTCTCTCCACCGAATTTGTTGCGACTGCTTTTAAAGGTGAACGCTCCAGCAATGCCCTGCGCCGCTTGATGCAGCAGGACGACCATATCTATACCCAATATTTCAAAAGCCTGCTCTCCGACACAATCTGGCTGACCGGGGATATCTCGCCAGGCTATTCAACGCTGGATGCCGAGGTCTATAAAAGAATCCGGGACTTGCTGGAATCAGCAGGATTTAGCCTCAAGATTATCTATTTGATGCGCGATCCCGTGCAAAGGATATGGTCCTCTTTGCGGATGATCCAGCGCAATCAGGCCAGCGAAGGCAACCTGATCAAAGATTCTGACCTGATCGAACGTTTCATCGCCCATACGCAAGCACCAGTGCAGCGCGAGCGCACCTGCTATGATCAGATTGTGCCAAGGCTGCTTGGCAGTTTTGACCCCTCACAGGTCTATTTTGATTTTTATGAACAATTATTTCAGCCACAGTCTATTGAAAAAATTGGTAATTTTATCGGAGCAAAACTTGCAGACGTTGATGTGGAACAGAAAGTGAATGAATCCAAATCTATTCCTTTGCCAGCAGAACTACAGGCTCAGGGACGCAAGATATTTTCAGATGTCTATGACTTTTGCTATCAGACTTTTCCTGCAACCCGCAAACTATGGGATCAGGACGTATAATTTATATCCATTCGTTTTTGATGCATGACGGATGAAAAACAAGGCCTTCACAATGATTCCTAAAATATCAGTGATTATTCCTGTTTATAATACAGCAGCTTATCTGGAAAAATGCTTGCAATCGGTTATGGTGCAGGAATTTGACGATATTGAAATTATTTGCGTTGACGATGCCTCACCGTCTGCTGAACAGGAACACCGGATCATCCGCCGCCTGATGCAAGAGGATTCGCGCCTTTCCTTGCTGGTGCATGAACAAAATCAAGGCCTTGGCGGTGCGCGCAATACAGCAATCAGGGCAGCAAAGGCGGACTTTCTGTTCAGCATCGACAGCGATGATTATGTTGATCCTGATATCCTTTCCCTGCTCTGGCAGCGCAAGAGCGAGACCGGATCAGATATCGTGCAATGCGGTTATACAAAAGTGGATATAAACGGGCAGGTTCTGGAGACAAGCCCGGTCACGGACAAGGTCATTGAAGGCAAAGACCTCACTCCTTTTATGGCGGAGGCCTTTCCGTTCTTTCATGGAAAATTATGGCGCAAGTCGCTGTTTCTTGATCACCAGATTTTCTTCCCGCCGCATCTTTATTACCAGGATTCAGCAACCACACCCCGGATTTTGCATTTTGCAAAGCGGTTTTCAACGCTGGGGAAATGCCCCTATTATTATGTGCAACACCCGGAATCTGTGACAAACCGGCATAGTGATAAACATCTTCTGGACCATATCCGGGTGGCAGGAATCCTGAAGAGTTTTTTGCAAGACCATGATATCTGGTCACTCTATAAGGATGATTTTCTGCGCTATATCAGCCAGAGCTTTGGCAATCACGCTGCCCATATGCGCAAAAATAATCCCGATACCGCCGAAACCCGTCAATATCTCCGCCACTTGCTGATGCTGAAATGGATGTTTAACAGCTGCGATAGCTGGCTTCAGGACCAGACACCTCAGGCCCTTCAAAAGCTGATTGAGGACTCCGCAGATTTTGAATCCGCAAAAATGAAACAGGCATCGCTTCAACAATTTGACAGTTGACGCAATCATGCAGTTCTGTCATGGACATAAACCTGAGAGTAATTAAAGGATTCTTTGATGCGTCAGTTCACATCGAAAGCAGACAAAGATCAACTGTCTGCGGCTCTTCTCCCAACCATTTCTCTGCTGGCCGTTTTTCTGCTGGTTCTGGCCGGGTTCTTCCTGCGCCCGGAGGCTGTTAAAGCCGATGATACAACCTATATCCGCTATGGAGTCGGCTATTACGATGCGTTTGACAGCTATGATGCAACCGAATTTCATATCGAGATACTGCCAGGCTATCATATCCTTGATGTCGTGCGCCCTTTCACCGGTGTAATGGCAACAACCGATTCCGCAACCTATGGCTATGCCGGGCTGCGGGCCGAGTTTGACCTTGCTCCTCAATGGCAGATCGTGCCCGCCTTTGCTGCCGGAGGCTATAGCGACGGCGACGGCAAGGACCTTGGTCATGCTGTCGAGTTTCGGAGTGCACTTGAGGTCAATTACCAGCTTAACACAGGCGGGCGCATTGGCGGATCGCTCTATCATCTGTCCAATGCCGGACTTGATGAGCAAAACCCGGGGACCGAGGTTTTTACCTTCCATTACTCGCACCCGCTACAAGAGATGAGACCAAACTGATCTCTGCCTTTCGGGTTTCCTGACAAAAAGCGAACAGGCCATGATCGGGAAAAAATCCGACAGCCCGGTGTGTCTGTTTTTTGACTGGGACAATACGCTGGTTGACAGCTGGCCCACTATTCATCAGGCTCTCGGCATTGTTTTTAGCGAATTTGGCCGCACGCCCTGGACGCTTGAAGAAACAAAACGGCGCAGTCATCGTTCATTGCGCGACAGTTTCCCCGAATTATTTGGCGATCAATGGGAACAGGCCCGAACGGTCTATCTTTCAGCCTTTGAGGCTGTTCATCTGCAAAATCTTGCTCCGCTTCCGGGCGTTGAGGAATTTCTGGCCGATATGGCCTCGTCTGGTTTGCCGATGGGGGTGATCAGCAACAAGACCGGGCATTTCCTGCGCAAGGAAATCACCTGTCTTGGCTGGCAGAGGTTTTTCAGCGTAGAGGTCGGAGCCGGAGATTGTGCCCATGACAAGCCCCATCCTGATGTTGCCCGCTTTGCGCTGGACCAGTTGCACAAAAAATCGTTTGGGACCTTTTCCCCGGATCAAATCTGGTATGTTGGCGATACGCCGCTTGATATCAAATTTGCACAGGCCGCAGGCATGACGTCGGTCTTGATTGTGCCAGAAAAACCTTCCTTTAAACAACCGGCACTTGACGATCCACAGCCTACCTATTACTTTTCTTCTATTCAGGGGTTACATCATCTGCTCACGTTGGATCATTAGAAAAGAGGACATCATGCAATTTGCTTTGATCGCCCGCGATGGCAAGGATGCCGAGGCTCTGGAGCGTCGGCTTGCCGTGCGCGCGCAGCATCTGGAGGAGGCAAAGAGCCTTCATGCCAAGGGAAATATTTTAACGGCTGCTGTTATGCTTGATGAGCGCGCGCAGATGGCAGGTTCGATTATGTTGTGTGATTTTCCGGACAGGGATGCGCTTGATGCGTGGCTGAAGCACGAGATTTATATGACGGCGGATGTCTGGAAAGAGGTCGAGATCATTCCGATCAAGGTGGCCAGTTTAGCCCCCTGATTTAGTTTAGTGTTCTTATTTGGGGCAGCACTTCGGCATCGACTCCATCGTAGGGCAGGTCATAGCCCCCGGAAGCCGGGTCTTTAGTCGCCGTCACCCCGACATACATAGGCCAGTCCCCGCTGAGTAATCGTTCAAGGCTTGGCGTGCCTTGTCCCAGGCGCAGTCGATATATCCATAGATTGGCCAGCACATGTTCGACATATTCGCGTGTTTCGCGTGAAGGGATGGTTTCGATAAACAAGAGCGGGTCATCGTCATACTCATAGGCATCTTGCCATCTGGCAAGATTTCCTGGCCCGGCATTATAGCCCACCAGCGTAAAAAACAGGTTTCCGGCAATATCTTCTTTTCCAAGCAGATAGGTCAGATATCGTTGTCCGAGGTCAAGGTTGTGTCCGGTGTCTTCGATGGCCCGGTCAGTCGTTGAGCGTTGGGTTCGTTCAAGGGGCAGGACTTGGTCTGATTGCGGGTTCAGCCGGGCGATATAGCGGGCGGTTGCAGGCATGAGTTGCAGGATTCCGCGTGCGCCAGAGCGGCTACGGGCTTTTGGCTGAAAGCGGGATTCCTGCCGGGCCATGGCGAACAGGAGGGCTGGATCGACCAGATAGCCCGAGTTGGGCTGCCAGCGCGGGACGGGATAGGATAGAGCATCGGGCCGGGGTTTTTTCAGAAGGTCCGGGAATCGCCCGGCCAGTTGCATGGAGACCCCGGCCATACCGGCCTGATCGACCAGCCAGGCCATATCCTGCAGTTTTTCGGGCGGCAAGAGCGACAACAGCGGCTTTATTTCGCCAAGCGCAAGGGCAGCTTCTTCGATTTGAGTCAAGGCAATGGCACGTTTGATGGCTGGCAGGGTTAAAAAATCATCAATCTGGCGCGGAGGCGGTAAGTTCCAGGAGAACTGCGGGCGTGTGCCAAGGGCTGCTTGCGCAAGGAATCCGTAAAAGCTGCGGTCATCTGGATCGATGGTGGCAAGAACGGGCCGGACGTTTTGCGGTTTTCCAGCCCGCAGCCAGGCCCGCGAGGCCCAGAAGGCAGCCGCCGCCTGTAGCCCGTCTTTTTTGGCACTTTCGGTGCGGGCCATTCCGTCAAACCAGCGTGCGGCCTGATCATATTGTTTTTGCCGCCAGGCTGCGAGGCCACCCCACCATCTGGCGGCCACCGCGCGTTTAGGGTCAAGGGCGGTGGCATCAGCGGCTTGCTTCATGGCTTTTTGATCGCGGGCATAGCGATAATAGCCGCGCGCGATGGTTCCCAGGCTTTCGGCCCGGGCTTCATCGGAAAACCGCCGCATATTTGTTGAGCTATTGAGACGTTTCAAGGCATTTGTTGGATAGCCACCCTGAACCATGCGGCGCAGGGTCCGCATTTCCCGGCGAACAGAGCCGCTATAGGCAGGACCAGAGCTTGCTTTGCGTGGCGTTTTTTCTTTTTTTTCAGGATCAATCGCCTGCCAGTCCGCTGGCACCTGCGGGGAGGCAGGCAGTGTCGGCGGCGGAGCCCCCGGAGTCCGGCGGCGATTGGCCAGTTTCCATATGCGTTGTGCACCGGGATGATCGGCATAATGCAGCAGCCAGTCATAAAGCTCTGAATATTTGGAGCGATAGGCGGTTGGATGCATATAGCGTTGAAATTTCACATGGCCGATCAGCATTTGATTCTGGAGCCTTGCAATCAGCTGGTCTGCTTTGTCCCAGTCTCCTTGATCCTGAAGCGTGAAAATCTGCTGATAGAGGTCCTGATCATGCGCAGAAAGGAACTGAACAGGCGCATGTGTTTGAGGATTTAATGATTGCGCCTTTGCCCTGTCAGTGGTTGCGCTCCATCCGGCAAGCAGCAGAAACACCGCAAAGACATAAAACCCGGGCATAGATAAAGACAGCGACTATTGGACGAAATTCTACTGGAGGAAGCAGAGCCTCACCGGCGGGGAGGAACACGCTCAACCATTGCCTCTCCATAAGGGTCAAGGCGGGGCTGCTCATCATCGTCAGTATCTTCTGTGAATTCATACTCGCTTTCAGGCAAATAGCCATCATCAGACAGCGGGGCCTCTTCAGAATCACGCGAAACGATTTCAGGCACCACCCGTGGCGTTATGCGCGGCACATTTGTCGGACGCTGCAGCGGCATATCCGACCCATGATCACGGCATATTTCATCTGCAATATCAGTGAGATCAATAAATTCATCAGCCTGACGGCGCAATTCATCAGCAATCATCGGCGGCTGCGTTTTCAAGGTGCTGACCACAGTCACCCGCAATCCATGACGCTGCACCGAATGGAGCAAGGATTTAAAATCTCCGTCACCTGAAAATAAAACAGCATGGTCTAGCTTGTCAGCCATATCCAGCATATCAATGGCCAGTTCCATATCCATATTGCCTTTTATTTTACGGCGTCCCTGGGTATCGGTATATTCCTTGGCCGGTTTGGTGACGATGGTATATCCATTATAATCCAGCCAGTCGACCAGCGGACGGATTGGCGAATATTCATTATCTTCAAATAACGCGGTGTAGTAAAAGGCACGGACCAGCCGACCCTGCCGTTGAAAGAGTTTAAGCAATTTGCGGTAATCAATATCAAAATTGAGTGATTTTGTGGTAAAATAGAGATTGGCGCCATCAATAAACAGCGCAACGCGGTCATGTTGAGAGATACCAAGTTCGACACCCATTAAATTTTCCTTTCACCTTATTTACAAAAAGCCAGTATATTTAACTTTCAGCAGATTTACTTGAAATCTAATGTATTAGAGACGTTTTGTCCTGATTGACCAAGAGATCATTAAATAAATTAAAGTATTATTTCACCATGGTGACTTCAATATTTATTTCTGGACAGACGTTCTTAACCGTTATAAGTTATATGTAGGTAATCTGGCTGAATCTGCAAGGCCTTCCCATCAAGAATCGACAAAGTCCCCAATCAAAAATCGACAAGGTCAGACCAAGAATCCATGGATATTTTATACTATTCCACCAGCAGGGTCATCAGCATGTCAGGAATGATCAAAATTCCGGTTGTGGCGGGATTTTGTCTTTTGCTTGCTGGCTGTTTCATTGACGAGCAAAAGAACTATCGTCAGGATGTCAGCAACCTGAGCGAAGCCTTGGCTCTTTATCGTAAGGAGCAGGGTCAGGTGCCGGTTCATAACAACCAGGCTGCAGAGTTATATGCGGAGGCGATGTATTATGTGCGCAAGGAGTATCTTTATCCGATTGATGAGGATGCTTTGCGTGATCAGTTTCTGGACAGCCTTGGGGAGAC
Organism: Alphaproteobacteria bacterium; assembly: GCA_965229605.1. Lineage (GTDB taxonomy): Bacteria > Pseudomonadota > Alphaproteobacteria > CBDDJK01 > CBDDJK01. Next base: position 2,716,839 of record OZ245892.1, read on the forward strand.
GATTGAAACGCCGCGCGATGTGAACGATCAGGAGCTGGTTGAGGAATCTGTGCGTGTGATGTTGGAAACGCTTGATCCTTATTCGACCTATTTCACGCCGAAGGCCTTTCACAGTTTTAACGAGGAAACCAGCGGAGAGTTTGGCGGGCTGGGGGTTGAGGTCCGCCGTCATGATCTGGGGGTTGAGGTTGTGGCGCCGATTCGCGATACCCCGGCTGCGAATGCGGGGTTGCGGAGTCGGGATATTATCACCCATGCGGATTCGGTTGAGCTTCGTGCGCTTTCTTTTAACGAGATGATACAGAATCTGCGAGGTCCGCCTTCCAGCATGATCGATATTAAGGTTCTGCGTCCGGTTTTGTCGGATGAGCCATCAAGTAGCACCCGGAATACGTCGCAAACTGGAGGCGAAACTGATCCTGAAATTTTAAAGCAGATAGAGGAAACGTCTGAAAAATTGAGCTTTTCCTTGCGCCGTGAAATTATCGAGGTTGAATCGGTGCATGGTGAATTGCTTGATGAAGCCTATCGCAAAAGCCAGGATAGCAGCCAGGATTCCAGTCAGGACGCCCGTCTGGAGGAGGAGGCAGACCCGATCCTCTATATCCATATTTCGCATTTCAATGACCGCACCGGCGAAGAATTTGCCAATGTCCTGGAGGACCTGATTGACGATGCCGGACCGGATTTTGCCGGACTCATCCTCGATTTACGCAATAATCCAGGCGGTGTCTTTGATCAGGCCTTGTCGGTGTCGGACAGCTTACTGGGCAAGGGCGTGATTGTCTCAACCCGCACCCGCGATTCTCGCGACAGCTTTTCCTCCGACAAAAACCGCCTGAAAGACAGTGCCGATATCATTGTCCTGATCAATGAAGGCTCGGCCTCGGCCTCGGAAATTGTGGCCGGAGCCTTGCGTGATCATCAACGCGCCCAGCTTGTCGGGCGCAAGACCTATGGCAAAGGGGTGGTGCAAACGCTCTATTCCTTGCGCGAAGGCGGCGGCATTAAACTGACCACAGCCGAATATCTAACCCCGTCCGGCTCGTCAGTCGGCGATGGAATAGAACCCGATATCGAAAGCCGCGATGACCCCGATACCGCGATTGATGAAGTCATCCAGCTTGCCACCAATTTGATTGATTATCACTCCCGCCCGCTTGCCACGCGTTAATGAAGCGCGATTAACCTTTCGCGGTTATGATGGAAAAGCCAGAAGGCAAGGCAGGGCCAAAGGTGGTGGGTATCCTCAATGCCACCGACAATTCCTTTTCAGGCGACGGGTTGATAAAGCCCGATAATGCGGGGTCCTCCAGCTCTCTTGATGCTGTTTTGCGCCATGCGCAGCAAATGGTCGAAGCCGGAACCGCGATTATAGATATCGGCGGCGAAAGCACCAATCCTCTGGCCAAGCCGGTTGATGAAGAACAGGAAATGGCCCGGATTCGCCCGGTTGTAAAAATTCTCCATCAAACTTTTCCCGACCTGCCTCTGTCCATTGATACCTATAAACCGGCGGTGGCCCGGCTGGCTCTGGAAAACGGCTGCACGATCTTGAATGATGTCTCTGGCGGAGCCGACCCCGATATGCTGGCACTGGCCAAACAGGCCGATTGCCCGATTATCCTGATGCATAACCGGGCCCGCCAGGGCGATATCCAGACGGATCAGCATCTTGGTGGGGCCTTTCGGGCCCCCAAAACACCAAATTTTTATACGGTCGATTTCTACATAGATATCATCACAGAAATGGGAGCGATTGCCAGGCGCGCCTGTCTGGCGGGGGTCAAACCGTCAAATATTATTCTGGACCCCGGCATCGGTTTTGGCAAAACCGTGCAGCAGAATTTAATCCTGATCAATCAAAGCAAAGACCTTGCTGAGCGGCTTGGCTACCCGCTTCTGATCGGGGCCAGCCGTAAAAACTTCATCGGGAAAATACTCAATGAAAGCGTTGATCAACGGCTGGCTGGCAGTCTGGCCGTTGCCGTTATTGCGGCCTTGCGCGGGGCCGATTATATCCGTGTCCATGATGTCAGGGAAACCGTTCAGGCCATGACCGTTGCCCGGGCCATCCAGAACCCCGAAGAATCTTATGGGTCCTGACCCTAATAAGCTTGTAGGAAACGATAATTTGGCGCATATAGGCAAAATGGGTTAAACCATGCTATAGTATGCTGGGCGTTCGTCCATTCCAAGGTTCCAGGTAACAAATCGTTTCAAGTGACAAATCGTTTCACGGGTCAATCAAATGACAGATATTTTTGATTTTGTAAGGAAAGATACGCCTTCGGCGGATTCTGGAACATTTGATTCTGGTGAGTTTAGGGAATCGACAGGGGCGTCCATGGGATCAGGGGGCGCGCAAAGCGGGCCAGATATTATTGACAGTGATGAACGCGGCTTTGAGAAAGATGTGATTCAGGAAAGCATGACAAGGCCGGTTATTGTCGATTTTTGGGCGACCTGGTGCGGGCCGTGCAAACAGCTGGGGCCGATGCTGGAAAAGGCCGTGCAAGCGGCAGGCGGCGCAGTCCGGCTGGTAAAAATTGATATCGACAAGTCCCGTCTGTTGGCCGGGCAGTTACAGATTCAATCTGTTCCGACTGTTTATGCATTTTTTCAAGGCCAACCGATTGACGGGTTTGCCGGGGCGCAGCCTGAAAGCCAGATCAAGGCTTTCGTTGACCAGCTGGTGCAGATGGGGGGCGGCAATCCGGCACAAGCCGGGATTGATGCCGCTTTGGCTGAAGCGCAAGCCCGGGTTGATGCGGGCGAAACCACTCATGCAGCCGCCATTTTTGAAGCCTTGCTTGAACAGGATGCTGATCAAATTCAGGCCAGAACCGGCCTTGCCAGCCTGCTGGTTGGCGAAGGGCAACTGGCGGAAGCCCGCCGCTTGATTGACGAGGCCCCAAACCATCAAAACCGGGATGCCGACCTGCTGGCGGTGCGCGCCCGGCTGGAAGTCAAGGAAACGGCCACGCAAACTGCAGGCGACTCCGGCAAGGAAGAACAAAATCTGCGCGCACAGCTTGATAAAAATCCGGCAGATCATGCCGCACGCTTCCGGCTGGCTGAACTTCTGGCAGGCCACGAACAGTTTGAAGAGGCGATTGGCGAACTGCTCACCCTTCTGGCACAGGATCGCCACTGGTCTCCGGATGACGAACAAGAAGATCATGCCCGCCATACACTCTTGAAATATTTTGAAGCGCTTGGTCCAACTCACCCCGCAACCCTGACAGGGAGGCGACGATTATCGTCGCTTTTATTCGCATGAGTCCTTCTGAATCAATCGATGATGACGATGACCAGTCGTCCCCCGCTTTTGCCGGTGACCCCAAAGATGCAACGGACCTTTTGACCAAAATTCCGCTTTTTCCACTATCCGGCGTGATTCTGCTGCCGCGCGGGTTTCTGCCGCTCAATATCTTTGAACCCCGCTACCTGCATATGATCGACGATGCGCTGGCCAATGATCGTATGGTCGGCATGATTCAACCTCTGGAACCCGGCAATATCGGGACCTCGGTCCCACAGGCCGGTCGCGGAAAGAAGCAGCCTCCCCTGCAAGCCGTCGGTTGCGCCGGGCGCATCGTGCGCTTCGATGAAGAACAGGATGGACGCTATGAAGTCATCCTGCGCGGCGTTTCACGCTTTTCTATCATATCGGACAGGCTGGCACGCGGCGGCTACCGGCTGGGAACCATCGACTATAAACCCTTTGAAGCCGATTTCATGCCCTGGGAAGGACAGCTTGACCGCGAACAGCTTGAAGACCACTGGAAAGACTACTTCAAAGCCCATAATATCAATATTGACTGGGAAAACCTCTCCGAGCGCGAAGACGAGCGCATGATCAATACCTTGGCCATGCTCTGCCCCTTCGACCCAATGGAAAAACAGGCTCTCCTGGAATGTCCCGAGCTCTTGCCGCGTATGGAAATGCTGACCTCGCTCATGCAGATGTCAGTCCTCACCGATGCGCTGGGCCAGGATGAAAGAAGCGTAAACTAAAAGAAGCGTAAACTAGACGATATATAAAAGGATACGCCATGCGTTCGATCCCCACCTCTCCCCGCTTTTTTCTGGTCGCTGCTCTGGCTGTTCTGGTCACGGCCTGTGACGGGATTCCAAAAGGCACCCCGGTTATCCCGGACGAAACCGCTGAACGCTATGCAAAAACCGGCGGCTCGCTTCTTGGCACGCCCGGTATTCGCCCTTTCCAGTCCGATGAAGGACCCGCCGAATCACAAGGCGGCGTCCCGGTCAATGCCTATTTATGGCGGGCCACGCTCGATACCCTGTCCTTCATGCCCATGGCACAGGTCGATGCCTTTGGCGGCGTGATTATCACCGAATGGCACAGTTTGCCCGATGCACCAAACGAACAGCTGAAAGTTGACGCCTATGTCCTCAGCCAGGATTTGCGGGCCAACGGGGTGCGCGTCGCTGTCTTTCGCCGGGTGCTTGACCCTGAAAAGAACGAATGGGTCATGGCCGATGTCACACCCGGGCTGGCCACACAGCTTGAAGATTCTATTTTGACCCGCGCCAGACAACTCCGCATTGCATCGAACGCACCCCAAAAATAGGTATTATCAAAAATAGGTATTACTATGTCTAAGCCGGATGCGGTGAAATTTGATTTTGCGCGGGCCGAAGCCCATTGGCAAAAACGCTGGGACGATGCCCAATGTTTTAAAGCCGGGCGCGACCCGGATCGTCCAAAATATTATGTCCTTGAAATGTTTCCCTATCCATCCGGGCGCATTCATATGGGCCATGTCCGCAATTACACACTTGGCGATGTGGTTGCCCGTTACCGTCGGGCAAAAGGATATGACGTCTTGCACCCGATGGGATGGGATGCCTTTGGCTTGCCAGCTGAAAATGCAGCACTTAGCCGCAAGGTGCATCCGGCGCAATGGACCCTCAGCAATATCGAGGTGATGAAGCAGCAGCTTAAAATGCTTGGCTTTTCAATCGACTGGTCACGAGAACTGGCCACCTGCCAGCCGGATTATTACAAGCACGAGCAGAAAATGTTTCTGGAATTCCTGAAAGCCGGTTTGGCTTATCGTAAGGAATCCTGGGTGAACTGGGACCCGGTTGATCAAACCGTGCTGGCGAACGAGCAGGTTGTTGAAGGGCGCGGCTGGCGGACCGGTGCTCCGGTTGAGCGGCGCAAGCTGGCGCAATGGTTTTTAAAAATCACGGCATTTAATCAGGATCTGGTCGAAGCACTGGAGCATTTACCGGCCTGGCCTGAAAAAGTCCGGCTGATGCAAAAAAACTGGATTGGCAAGTCACAAGGGGCGCATATTCGCTTTGCCCTTGATCAGAAAAGCGATGATCCTGACGAAACGATTGAGGTCTTTACCACCCGGCCCGATACGATTTTCGGCATGAGTTTTCTGGCTTTATCACCCAATCACCCGCTTTCAACCCGTCTGGCAGAAACCGATCAAGGGGCTGCTGAATTTATTGCCGATTGCGAAAAAGCCGGAACCAGCGAAGAGGCTATCGCGGCGGCTGAAAAGAAAGGCTATGACACGGGTTTGCGGGTTAAACATCCTTTCCTTGATAAAAGCTTTCCGGTCTATATCGCGAATTTTGTGCTGATTGACTATGGCACCGGGGCTATTTTTGGCTGCCCGGCCCATGATCAGCGTGACCTTGATTTTGCCAGAAAATACGATCTGGATGTCATTCCTGTTGTCCGTCCCTCTGGCGATTCCAGCGAACAGATTGCCATTGAAGACACCGCGCTGGTTGGCGATGGCATCCTGTTTAATTCTGATTTTTTGAATGATCTGTCGGTTAAAGAAGCCATCTCGGCCGCCATCACCCGTCTGGAAGATAAAGGGGCAGGCGAAGGCTGCACACAATGGCGGCTGCGCGATTGGGGGGTTTCCCGTCAGCGCTATTGGGGCTGCCCAATCCCGATCATTCATTGTCAGACCTGCGGCATTGTCCCGGTTCCTGAGGCCGATTTGCCGGTGATTTTGCCAGACGATATTGATTTTGACCTGCCCGGCAATCCGCTTGATCGCCATCCGACCTGGAGCCAGGTCACCTGCCCATCTTGTCAGGGGACTGCCCGGCGCGAAACCGATACTTTTGATACCTTTATTGAATCCTCCTGGTATTTCCTGCGCTTTTGTGATCCGGCCAATGAAAATGCCCCCAGCCGTCCCGATCTCGCCCATCACTGGTTGCCGGTCGATCAATATATCGGCGGGATTGAACATGCGATTTTGCATTTGCTTTACTCCCGGTTTTTCATGCGGGCCTTGCGCCAATGCGGATATATTGATGACTCCCGGCTGGACGAACCGTTTACCGGCCTGTTTACGCAGGGCATGGTCCATCATGAGACCTATCAGGATGATGAAGGGGCCTGGTTAAGTGCGGCTGACGTTGAAAAACAGGGCAGTGATGTCATCGCGCGGGCCACCGGAAAGCCGGTCACGGTTGGACGGGCCGAAAAAATGTCAAAGTCCCGCAATAACGTGGTTGACCCTGAAACCATTGTCGCCCGCTATGGGGCCGATACCGCCCGTCTGTTCATGATCTCTGACAGCCCGCCGGACCGGGGGCTGGAATGGACTGATGCCGGGGTTGAAGGGGCTTCGCGCTATTTGAACCGGATCTGGCAGCTGGTTGACCGCAAGGCGGCGACTTTACCGGTGGCGGATCAGCCGCGCCCTTCCGATTTAAGCCCGGCGGCCCAGCAGCTTGAACGTTTATGGCATAAAACCATCGCCGGGGTTGAACAGGATTTTGAGCATTTTCACTTTAACCGCGCCATTGCCCGAATTCGTGAAGCCAGCAATGCGCAGTTTGACTTTTCTGCCATTCATTCGGCGGATCAATGGGTTGAACGCTATGGGCTGGAAACTCTGGCCAGTCTGATTGCGCCGATTTGCCCGCATCTGGCCGAGGAAGTCTGGCAGAATCTTGGTCATTCAACCTTGATTGCCGAGCAACCCTGGCCAGCCTATGACCCAGAACTTCTGGTTGATGAATCGCTTGAAATTGCAGTTCAGGTCAATGGCAAGGTCCGCGCGCAGATAACGCTTCCGCGCGGGGCCGACAAAGAAGAGGCCGAGGGGCTGGCCCTGGCCCATGAGAATATTGTCCGCTATCTTGATGGACGCACGCCGCGTCGCATCATTGTTGTGCCGGACCGAATTGTTAATCTGGTGGTCTGATCATGCCTGGATTTTTACGCTTGTCAGCTATTGTTCTTTGTCTGGTTATGGTGGCAGGCTGCGGTTTTCGCCCGCTCTATGACCGTGGAACGGCTGATCAACCCGGGATTACGGCCCAGTTAAGTACAATTTCTGTCCAGCGCATTGCCGAGCGCGAAGGCCAGATTCTGCGCAATTTGCTTGAAAGCCGCCTGGCTCCGCGCGGGCCTTCTGCACAAACGGTCTATAAACTGGATGCCACGATCAGCTTTTCTGAAAGCGGGCTTGGCACCAGTATCACCGAGGAAACCAGCCGGGCCCTGATGATTGCAACGGCCAATTTCACCTTTTCCAGTGTTACATCGGAGTCAGAAATTCTGGCCAAACCGCTCAAGTTTTCTTTATCGGCGCGGGTGGGCTATTCGATTGCCGATTCACTCTATGCCACCCAGATTGCCAAAGAAGATGCGCAGGAACGGGCTCTGGTGGTGATTGCCGATGATGCCAAAATTCGTTTGGCCGCCATTCTGCTTGGGCTTGAAGCCGCCAAATCGGAACAAGAGAACTAACCTGCCCTTGGTTATGTTGCATTGCAACAGAGGTTTTTATAGGGGGTTTGGCGGGCGAACCGCAATTCCGGCTTGCTGAAAGGCGTTTTTGGCCTCGGCAATCGAAAATTTGCCAAAATGGAAGATGGAAGCCGCCAGCACGGCCGAGGCGTAGCCCTCTTTAACCCCGTCAATCAGATGCGCCAGGGTGCCCGCCCCGCCACTGGCAATCACCGGAATGCTCACGCGCCGGGCTATGCAGCGCAAAAGCTCAAGATCATAGCCGGATTGAACCCCGTCCTGATCCATGGAGGTCAGCAAAATCTCCCCGGCACCCAATTCCTGAACATGATGAGCCCAGTCCGCAGCATCAAGCCCGGTTTCCGTGCGCCCACCATTGATAAGCACCTCAAAGCCACTGGGGATTTTCTTTAAACTATTTGTCCGTCTGGCATCAATCGCTACTGTCACGCATTGCCCTCCAAAGCGGGTGGCTGCCTGTTTGACCAGTTCAGGCTGTTTCACCGCTGCCGAATTGATGCTCACTTTATCGGCCCCGGCCAGAAGCAGGGTGCGAAAATCCTCGACCGTGCGAATGCCGCCACCAACGGTTAGCGGCAAAAAAACCTCCGAAGCGGTTCGTTCAACAACATCCAGCATGATCGACCGCTTTTCATAAGAGGCTGTAATATCAAGAAAAACCAGCTCATCGGCCCCGGCCCGGTCATATAATCGGGCCTGTTCCACCGGATCACCTGCGTCAACCAGATCAAGAAAGCGCACTCCCTTGACCACCCGGCCTTCCTTGACATCAAGGCAGGGAATGATGCGGATTGGCGGATTTTGTGCAAAAGAGACAGCTGTAGACACGGTTATTCTCTTATTTCCCTATTGACATTCTTTAATTGCATACCAGATATGCAAATTTATCTATAGACATGTGTTGCGTTGCAGCATATATACGCTTCATATAGATACAATAATGCAGTGCAGCAAAAGCTCCTGCTGTATCTCATATCGAAGGTGATCTGTTCCTCCTCCCCTCCTAGACAGGCATACTTCGATCATGCCCCCTGGTGGTTTACTCCTCCCTCCACCAGGGGGTTTTTTATGTGCGCTATAGCCTTCCTCTTCATAATCTTTAGGGCGATTTCTTGCGGGCCAGCTTTTGCACCACGGCCTCCCGCCGTCGCCATTCCGCAATCGGGCGGGCCGGGAATCCACCGCTGATCTGGCCCGGTGGAATCGGACGGGTAACCCCGCCGCGCCCGGCGATCATCGCTCTCTCCCCAATTTCAAGATGCCCGGAACAGGCACTTTGGCCGCCCATAACCACATAATCACCCAGCTTGGCGGACCCGGCAATCCCGACCTGTGCCGCCAACACACAGCCCTTTCCGATAACGACATTATGGGCAATATGCACAAGGTTATCAAGCCGCGTGCCGTCCCCGATCACTGTATCATCGCTCATACCACGGTCGATGGTGCTATTGGCCCCGATTTCAACCGAATCACCGATCCGGACACGCCCAAGCTGCGGCAAGTCAACATGCGTTGCCCCCATGGCAAACCCAAAGCCGCAGGTGCCAATGCGCACCCCTTCATGAAGGATACATTCCTGCCCAACCAGACAAAATTCCAGGCTTGCGCCGCTGCCGATCCGGGTTTTTGCTCCGACTTTCACCCCGCGCCCGATGACAACCCCCGCCCCAAGGATGCAATCCGGCCCGATTTCAGCCCCGGGTCCAATGATGCAAAACGGGCCGATTTCTGCCCCGGGATCAACCGTGGCTGTGGGGTCTATAACCGCCGACGAATGGCAGCCGCTGACCGCTTGCCGGACCGGATAGAATTTCTGGGCAATCAGGGCAAAGCCGCGATAAGGATTATCGGATAAAAGACAATAGGTTCCTGTGGGGGCCTTTGCGGCATCTTCAGGGCGGCAGATGACGGCTCCGGCACGGGTTTTGGTCAATTCCTCGGCATATTTCGGGTTAGAAAGAAAGCTCAGACAGTCTTTTCCTGCCTGATGCAAGGGGCCGATATCCGTAACAAGAAAATCTTCTGCTGCAGGGTTGGCAAGATTTGCATCGGCAATCGCTGCTAGCTCGCTCAAGGAAAAAGGACCTGCCCTGTCGAAAAAGGCCGGATCGCTCACTCTCTCGCCTCGGCACTTTCAGGCTGCATTGGCGGAATATCGATGGTCTGCATGCTCTGATCCAGCTGTTCAACCACGCGACTGGTGATGTCCAGCGCATTCCGGTAAATAACCAGCACTTCCTCTGCATTGGAATCATTCAACAATAGATCAAGCTGCAAATCCTGCGCGACTGTCCTGATGGCTTCGGTCAGCGCATTCTGCATGTTGTTGCGGGCCAGTGCCAATCGCTCATCAAGGGTTTGTTTGCGCTGATTATAGGATGTCTGCATCTTGGCAATTTTCTCGCTAAGGGCTGACGTTTTTTCCTGCAAAACCAGCGGATCCAGAAGAGCACGTTGCTGTTCAATCTCGGCGGCTTCGTCTCTAAGCTGACTTTCTTCGGCACTATAGGCCTGAACAAGTTCGGCGTTCAGGGCTTTGGCCTGCCGCTCATAATCAGACCAGACCGCGCTTGTCCGCAAAGCCGGTACCATCTTGATCACCGCAATACGTATATTTTCAAAAGAAGAATCTAGTGCGCCTTCCTGTTGATCTTTCGTTTTTGCCTCATCGGATTGGGCCTTTATATCCTGCAAGGGAAGTAAAAGCAGGAGTCCCAGACTTAAAATGAGGGCGATACCATATAAAACAGGGGGATAGTCCCGAAAAATCATTATTCTGGGAGTCATTATTCTGGGGGGCTGGATCACGCGCATGCAGGCCTAAAAGCGGGTGCCAAAATTGATACGGAAGGATTCAGTCTTGTCGTCATCCGTCTTTTTCAAGGCCTTTGCATAGTCAAGCCGGATCGGGCCAAAGGGGGAGCGCCAGCTCATCCCGACGCCTGAGCCCACCCGCAGTGAATCATCATCAACGATATTGCTGCCTGAATCTTCAAGCTCGCTGAGGGTGCCGACATCGGTAAAGACGCTGCCTTTGATGCCATATTCTTCGGGCAATCCCAGAGGGAAGGAGAGTTCGATTGTGCCTGTGGCATAGCGTTCGCCGCCGAGGGCATCGGTTGTGGTTGTGTCGCGAGGTCCGACGCCACCGCTGGAGAAGCCGCGCAAACTGTCGCCACCAAGGAAGAAGCGATCACTGACGCGCAATTCATCGCCGAAGTTATTGATGAGACCGAAGGTGCTGG